>AP014683.1:0-2400000 GCA_000828975.1 Burkholderiales bacterium GJ-E10
GCCATCGTCGGCATTTCGTGACACGACCCGAGACCTCGCCGTCTCGCGGCATTGCTCCCCCCGACGTTTCCTGCGACGTTTCCTGCGTTTCCCCGCCCTCTTCGTTTCGTTCCCACATCAGATCCTCCTCATTTTTCGCGCACGCCGCTTTCGGCGCTGCGCATTTCGCGCGTGCGCAGTGCCGCACGCGTTGTGCCGGATTCATCAGCGTCAACGGCTTGCGCCCGTTCCGTTCCGCGCCTGTCTCGGATATGCGCCCTGCAAAACGCATTTCTGGGCTTGCCGCGGCGACCGTGCCTCCGCATGCGCCGATGAATAGCCCGGCCCGCGATCGCGGCCGGGTTTCCCAAGCTCGTCAAATCGATCTGTTCTGATAGGAGAGATGTCCATGGCAACGAAGAAAGCTGCGAAGAAGGCCGCGAAGAAGACGGCGGCGAAGAAGGTCGCCAAGAAGGTCGTGGCCAAGAAGGCCGTCGCGAAGAAGGTTGTCGCCAAGAAGACGGCGGCGAAGAAGGCGGCAAAGCGGGTCGTCGCGAAGAAGGCGGCGAAGAAGGTTGTCGCCAAGAAGACGGCGGCGAAGAAGGTCGCGAAGAAGGCGGCCAAGAAGACCGTCGCCAAGAAAGCCACGGCCAAGAAAGTCACCGCAAAGAAGGTCACGGCCAAGAAGGCGGTGAAGACCACCACCAAGAAGGCCGAAAAAAAGGGCGGCAAGAAGGAAAAGAAGGCCGCTAAAAAAAAAGTAACGACTAAGAAGGAAGCCGTCAAACCGGCCGCTGCGAAGAAGCGGGCTCCCGCCAAGCGCAAGGCGGCGGTCAAGGAAGCGATTGCCCCGATGGAGTCGCTCCCGGGCGCGGCCGCGGAGGCCGCCATCGAAGCCGACGCCGGCGCGGCGTGGCCGTTCCCGTCCGGGAGCCGGCCGTAATCCGACGCAGTCGTTGTTCCGTACAAACGCCCCACCGGTCGTGGGGCGTTTTTTTTACCAGGGGCGGTACCCGAACGCCTCGACGAACCGTTCCTCGATCTGCGCGCGGCTTGCTTCGTGCCGCTGCGCGCCGTGGTGCTCGATCTTGATCGCTCCCATGACCGAGGCGAGCCGTCCGGTTGTCTCCCAATCGAAACGCTGGGCTATGCCGTACAGAATGCCGGCCCGATAGGCATCCCCGCAGCCGGTCGGATCGGCGATGGTGCGGACCGGCGCCGCCGGAACCTGCACGATCTTGCCGCCGCTGTGGATCTCGGAACCCGCCGCGCCGCGGGTCACGATCAGGGCGTCCAGGTTGCGCGCGAGCGAGGCCAGCGGAACCCCGGTTTTGGTCTCCAGCAGCTTTCCTTCATAGTCGTTGACGGCGACATAGCGCGCCTGCTCGACGAAACGCAGCAGGTCCGGGCCGTCGAACAACGGCATCGCCTGTCCCGGATCGAACAGGAACGGGATGCCGCGCTCCGCCAGGGCCTGGGCGTGCGCCAGCATGCCGTCCCGTCCGTCCGGTCCCACCAGCGCAAGATCGACGGCGTCGTCATCGGGAATCGGGTTGCGGTGGGAGTGCGACATTGCGCCCGGATGGAACGCGGTGATCTGGTTGTCGTCCAGGTCGGTCGTGATGAACGCCTGCGCGGTATGGGTGCCGTCGATCTGCAGCACGCGGCTGCGGTCGATCCCGAGGGTGTCGAGCCGGCGCAGGTAGTCGGCTCCGTCCTCTCCGATCGTTCCCAGCGGCGCCGGGTTGCCGCCGAGCTGCGCGAGGCTGTAGGCGATGTTTCCGGCGACGCCGCCGAATTCGCGGCGCAGCGTCGGGACCAGGAAGGAGACGTTCAGGATGTGGACCTGATCGGGGAGGATGTGGTCTTTGAACCGCCCCGAGAACACCATGATCGAGTCGTACGCGATCGACGCGCAGATGAGGGTTTTTTTCATGACAGACGGGAGATTTCAGGGAAAAAACGGATAGGCGACGAATCCCGTGGCGCCGGGCCGGGGGCACGAAAAGGATGCGGATCGACCGGTCCGCCCCGGGAGGCAGGTTATCGGGCGGCACGAGGGAATTGGACGTCGGGCCGTAGTCGCTCGGCGAGAACACCTTGCGCGCGATGGCGTGATCCTGCGCGTTCGTCAGGGTGAGTTCGATCGACGGCAGCGCCATCGCGAACGGCGCCCGGTTGCGGATCACCGCGTCGAACTCCATCGCGCTGGTGTTCGGGATCGCCTGCAGGTCGCTGCTGACGATCGCGAGCAGGTCCGGCCGCATCGGCAGGGTTGCGCGGCACGCGAGCGGTGCGCACAGCGCATCCAGCGCCGGTCGCAGCGACGGCAGATTCGCCAGCAGATCGGCGCGGAACTGGATCGCGAGTTGCGCGAGAAGCGTGAGGGCGAGCAGGGTGCAGGCCGTGGCGAGCGTCGCGCGCACGGCCCCGCCGGTACGCCGCTTGTCGGCGCGCAGGAAATCCGGTTGCTCGGGTTCGGGGAAGTCGGGTTCCCCGGTGCGGTCGGCCGGGATATCGGTGGCGATGTCGCGCGGCATGGCAACCGGCGCCTCGGTCGACGGAGGAAGTCGCGGCTCGCGGTCGATCGACGCATCCCGCGGCGGTGGCGCGGGGGTGTCCGGGTGGTCATCCGCGAGGGCCTCGAGCCGGGAGCGGGCATCGAAGACGTGGCGACAATCGCCGCAGCGGACCAGACCGTCGTGCGAGCGCAACTGCTCTTCGCTGACGCGGAAGAGCGCATTGCAGTTCGGGCAGCGGGTGGCAAAGCTCATTTCGGCGCGGCACCCGCAGCGTTCACGGGTTGGGGTTCCGGAGAGGGTCGTCGGACGGCTTGGTTCCTGCGATCGCAACCCAGCCTTCATCCTGCGCAACGACCGCAAGCGTCATGCGGGGGTCCGCCCGCAGGAAGGTGTCGATGATCGCCTGGGCCTGGCGTTCCAGGATTCCCGAGAGCAGGATCGTTCCGCCCGGGCGGACCCGGTGGGCCAGCATCGGCGCGAGCACCATGATCGGATTGGCGAGGATGTTCGCGATCACGAGATCGAAGCGGCGCTCCGGTTCTTCGGCAAACGCTTCCGGGGCGGTGTAACGGACCGTGACCCGGTTTTCCTGCGCGTTGTGGCGGGCGGTGGCGATCGCCGCCGGGTCGATGTCGACGCCGACCACCTCGGCCGCCCCCAGCGCGGCGGCGCAGATCGACAGGATGCCGGATCCGCAGCCATAGTCGAGGACGGACCGGCCGGTCGGCGGATTCCGTTCCATCCACTGCAGGCACAGGCGCGTCGTTGGATGCGCTCCGGTGCCGAATGCGGCGCCGGGGTCGATGCGGATGTTGATCGCCTGCGGGTCGGGCGGGGTGTGCCAGCTCGGGACGATCCAGATCCGTCCGACGGCGATCGGGGCGAACTGAGCCTGCGTTTGCCGGACCCAGTCACAGTCGTCGACCGTCTTGCATGCGATCGTCGCGGGCGGGGCGGCATCGAGGTCCCGCGCCGCGATGGCGAGCAGGTCCCCGATATCGGCATCGCGGTCGACGAGCACGCTCACCCGGTTGTTGCGCCAGGCCGAATCGGGCGGCTCCTCGCCGGGTTCGCCGTACAGCGCCGATTCGTCCGGCGTATCGCGATCGTCATCCTCCACCGACACCGACAGCGCACCGGCGGCAAGCAGGGCATCCGTCCAGGCGTCCAGCGCATCGGCCGGCAGGAGAATCTGGAATTCCGCGAACATGGTGGTGATCCCGACCTCGGTCGGCCTATCCCTGGTTGGCCTTCTTTTCCGCCAGGCGCTTTTCCAGGTAGTGGATGCTGGTTCCGCCCTGCACGAATTTTTCGTCCATCATCAATTCCCGGTGCAGGGGAATGTTCGTGCTGATGCCTTCGACGACGGCCTCCGACAGGGCGATCCGCATGCGGGCGATCGCCTGGTCGCGGGTGTCGCCATAGCACAGCAGTTTTCCGATCATCGAATCGTAATTGGGCGGCACGACGTACCCCGCGTATGCATGCGAGTCCACCCGTACCCCCGGCCCGCCCGGCGTATGCCAGGCGGTGATCCGTCCGGGGCTGGGCGTGAATCGGTACGGATCCTCGGCGTTGATGCGGCATTCGATGGCATGACCGCGTAGAACTACGTCGCGCTGCCGGATCGTCAGGCGCTCTCCCGCCGCGACCCGGATCTGCTGCTGCACGATGTCGATGCCGGTGACGAGTTCGGTCACCGGATGTTCGACCTGGACCCGGGTGTTCATCTCGATGAAGTAGAACTCGCCGTTCTCATAGAGGAACTCGAAGGTGCCGGCGCCACGGTAGTCGATCTTGCGGCAGGCCTCGGCGCAACGATCGCCGATGCGCTCGATGAGCTTGCGCGGAATGCCGGGGGCCGGCGCCTCCTCCAGGATCTTCTGATGGCGGCGCTGCATCGAACAGTCGCGCTCGCCCAGCCAGATCGCATTGCGGTGCTGGTCGGCGAGCACCTGGATTTCGATGTGGCGCGGGTTCTCGAGGAACTTCTCCATATAGACATTCGGATTGCCGAATGCCGTCTGCGCCTCCTGCCGGGTCATGGTCACCGCGCTGAGCAGGGCGGCCTCCGTATGCACGACGCGCATGCCGCGCCCGCCGCCGCCTCCCGCAGCCTTGATGATGACCGGATAGCCGACGGCGCGGGCGACGCGGACGATCTCCCGCGGATCTTCCGGCAGGACGCCCTCGGACCCCGGTACGGTCGGCACGGCGGCGGAGATCATCGCGTGCTTGGCCGAAACCTTGTCGCCCATCAGCCGGATCGATTCCGGGCGCGGGCCGATGAACACGAAGCCGCTGCGCTCCACGCGCTCGGCGAAATCCGCGTTTTCGGACAGGAAACCGTATCCGGGATGGATGGCTTCCGCGTCGGTGACCTCGGCGGCGGCGATGATCGCCGGCACATTGAGATAGCTTTCCTTCGAAGGCGCGGGGCCGATGCAGACCGACTCGTCGGCGAGCTTGACGTACTTGGCGTCGGCATCGACCTCCGAATGCACGACGACGGTACGGATGCCCAGCTCGCGGCAGGCACGTTGAATCCGCAGCGCAATCTCGCCGCGGTTCGCGATCAGGATTTTTCCGAACATGAGGGTGCTACGCGATGATGAAGAGCGGCTGGCCGTATTCGACTGCCTGTCCGTTGTCCACCAGGATCTCCCGGACCGTGCCGGCCACGTCCGCCTCGATCTCGTTGAGCAGTTTCATCGCCTCGATGATGCACAGGGTGTCGCCCGCCTTCACCGTCTGCCCGATCTCGACGAACGCCTTGGATTCGGGGTTGGGCGAGCGGTAGAAGGTGCCGACCATCGGCGATTTGACGACATGTCCCGACGGAGCCGCCGGCGGTTCCACCGCCGCCGGGGCGGCCACGGCCACCGGCGCGGCCGGCGCCGCCGGCATCGCCAGCGGCGCGGCGGCATGCATCGGTGCGCCCGCATATTTATTGACGATCCGTACTTTGTCCTCTCCCTCGGTGACCTCGATTTCCGCAATGCCGGATTCGGATACGAGGTCGATCAGGGTCTTCAGTTTGCGCAGGTCCATGGTGCCTCACGAGTGGCGCCGCCCGTCGGACTGCAGGTCCGGCGTAGCGGTGCTAGGTTCGAGGATCGGGTACATATATATGTGCAGGCGGTCGGCGTCCGCGACTATGCGCCGCCGACGCGATGGTCCGCCGCGAATTCCAGAGCCAGCCGGTATCCTGCCGGGCCAAGGCCGACGATGGTGCCGATTGCCTTGTCCGACAGCAGGGAAACGTGGCGAAAGGGCTCGCGGCGGTGGATGTTGGAAAGGTGCACCTCGAGGAACGGGATCGCCGTCGCCGCCAGCGCATCCCGCAGGGCGATGCTGGTGTGGGTATAGGCGCCCGCGTTGATGACGATGAAATCCACGCCTTCGCCGCGCGCAGCGTGGATCCGGTCGATCAGCGCACCCTCGTGGTTGCTCTGAAAGCATTGCAGGGCAAGGCCTCGTTGCCGCGCCTGCGCCTGCAGTTCGTGCTCGATGTCCGCAAGCGTGGTCTCGCCGTAGATGGCCGTTTCGCGGGAACCGAGCAGATTCAGGTTCGGTCCGTTGATCACGAGAAGGTGGCTTGCCATTGAATTTTGAGCAGAACGCGGAAAATGGGCGACATTGTCGACAGAATCCGGGGTTTTGTCCAGACCGAGTCTTTTCCAACGAGGTGTGAGCCTGGAGCGGGGTCCGTGATTCCAGCGAGGTATGAGCCTGGAGGGGTTCTGTAGGAGGCGGTTGGCCGGCTGAGGGGCCGTCGCCCCCGGGAGGCGCGTCGATCATCGAGGGCATGGTGATCGACATGAACGAAACGCAGGTCCGTACCCTGGAGCAGGTGCGGCAGGTGCTCGATGGTACGGAGGCGCTGCAATTCGAGCGGCCCGAGGACGACGCCGGGCGCTACGCCTGGGTCGAATCGGTGTTGAAGCGGTTTGGCTATCGGCATCTCTCGCGGCCGGATCGGGGCACGGTACTGGCGTACCTCCAGCGCTTGAGCGGCTACAGCCGCGCGCAGGTCACGCGCTTGGTGTCCCGGGCGGTGGCGGGCAAGCCGCTGGTCAAGCAATACCGCGCGCCGGAGCACGCCTTCGCACGCCGTTATACGGCCGCCGACATCGCACTGCTGGCCGAGGTCGACCGCGCGACCGGGACGCTCTCCGGACCGGCCACGGTCTGCATGCTGCGGCGCCAGCGCGACGTGTTCGGCGATGCGCGCTTCGTGCGCCTGGGGTCGATCTCGGTGGCGCACCTCTACAACCTGCGCGCCACGGATCGCTATCGCGCGCAGCGCGTCGTCACGACCAAGACCCGGCCGACCTCGGCCGTGACCATCGGCGTGCGCAAGGCGCCGGCGCCGCAGGGCCGTCCGGGATTCATCCGCATCGACAGCGTCCACCAGGGCGATCAGGACGGCGTCAAGGGGCTCTACCACATCAATGCCGTCGACTGCGTCACGCAGTGGCAGGTGGTGGCCAGCGTACAGACGATCTCCGAGAGCCATCTGCTGCCGGTGATCGAGCAGATGCTCGCGCAGTTCCCCTTCGCGCTCCTGGGATTCCATGCCGACAACGGCAGCGAGTACGTCAATTACCAAGTGGCGAGAATGCTCGAGAAGTTGCGTATCGAATTTACGCGCTCGCGGCCCCGCCACAGCAACGACAATGGACTGGCCGAAACCAAGAACGGCGCCGTGGTGCGCAAGGTCTTCGGCTACGCGCACATCCCGCAGCGCTATGCGACCAAGTTCAACACATTCTGTGGCGAATACCTCAACCCGTACTTGAACTTCCACCGTCCGTGCCTGTTCGCCACGGAGGTGCTCGACCCCAAGAAGCCCGGGCGCATCAAGCGCATCTACCGTCCGCGCGACGCAATGACGCCCCTCGAAAAGCTCGCCAGCCTACCCAACGCGGAAAAGTGCCTACGCCCCGGAATCTCGTTGGAAGAACTGCACCAACTCGCCCGCGCGCTCAGCGACTTCGATGCCGCCCAGGAGCTTGCCCAGGCACGCCAGGCGCTCTTCAAGGGGGTCACTACCCGTGCTGCCTGAACCCTCCGGAGACGCGGGGGGCCTGCCGCCCCCCGCACCCCCCAGCCGGCAGAAAAAGAAACGGAGAAACCACTCCGGAACCCGCCGTCTACACTCCTAACTTCTTCAAAACGAATCGACGCGCCTTACCCCACCAAGTCCGGCCCCTCCAGGCTCATACCTGAATTGGAAACGACTGACCGGATAGAATTTCCCTTTTCATCGAACCGACTGGCGGTCGCCGTGCATCTGCACATCCTGGGAATCTGCGGTACGTTCATGGGCGGCGTCGCGCGTCTGGCCTTGGCTGCCGGACATCGGGTCACTGGTTGCGACCACGCGGTGTATCCGCCGATGAGCGACCAGTTGCGCGATGCGGGCGTGGACGTGATCGAAGGGTTCGGCGCCGAGCAGATGGCAATCGCGCCGGACGTGTTCGTCATCGGCAACGTCGTGGCCCGGGGCAATCCGCTGTTCGAGGCGATCCTGGAGGCCGATGCGCCGTTCGTCTCCGGTCCGGCATGGGTCCGGGAGAACATCCTGCGCGGCCGGCATGTGCTCGCCGTCGCCGGCACCCACGGCAAGACGACCACGTCCTCGCTGTGCGCCTGGATTCTGGATCAGGCGGGACGGGAGCCGGGATTCCTGATCGGCGGGGTTCCGGGCGGGTTCGGCATCTCCGCGCGCCTCGGGCGAATCGATGCGCCGTTCGTGATCGAGGCGGACGAATATGACAGCGCGCTATTCGACAAGCGCAGCAAGTTCGTCCATTACTTTCCCCGTACGGTGATTGCCAACAACCTCGAGTACGACCACGCCGACATCTTTCCCGATCTTGCGGCCATCGAGACCCAATTCCACCACCTGATGCGTTGCGTGCCGCGCGGCGGGCGGGCGATCGTCAATGGCCGCGATGCGGCGTTGGCCCGGGTCCTCGCGCGCGGTGCGTGGTGCGAGGTGGAGCGCTTCGGTCCCGCGGCGGACTGGGACTGGCGGGCGGCGGATGCCGGCGCGGGGCGCGGGGACGGCGAGGCCGAAGCGTTCGAAATTCTCCGCAGCGGCCGCAGCGTGGGCACGATCGCGTGGACGCTCGCGGGTGACCACAATCGCGACAATGCGGTGGCGGCGGTCGCGGCATGTGCCCATCTCGGGGTGGCGCCCGAGGCGGCCTGCCGGGCGCTGAGCGGCTTCCCGGGCGTCCGGCGGCGGCTGGAACTGCGCGGCGTGACCGACGGGGTTTCGGTGTACGACGACTTCGCCCACCATCCTACGGCGATCGAAGCGACGCTCGCGGGGGTGCGGCGGCGGGCCGGCGCGAACCGGATCCTGGCCTTGCTCGAGCCGCGTTCCAACACCATGCGGCTGGGGACCATGCGCGACCGTCTGGCCGCGAGCTTGCGGGATGCCGACCTCATCTTCTGCTTCGAGCCGCCGCAACTCGGCTGGGATCCGCGCACGGCGCTGGCGCCGTTGGGGGAACGGGCGCTGGTGTTCTCCGACCTCGACCGGCTGGTCGAGGCGGTGGTGCGGGCGGCGCATCCGGGCGATCAGGTGATCGCGATGAGCAACGGCGGCTTCGGGGGCGTCCATGGCAAGCTCCTCGCGGCGCTGGCCGTCGCCCACGGCGCGGGTGGCGACAACGGCGTCAAGGCGGGGTGCCGGCCGTGACGACCTCTCACGTAGTCTTCGAGGAAAGCGGCGAACTGAAGGCCGGTACGGTGCGCGCGGCGACCGACTCCTCGCTCCAGGTCGACACGACCACCGGCAAGCGCGTGAAGGTCAAGGCAAATGCCGTGCTGCTGCGCTTCGACCGCCCGGCGGCGGACGAACTGCTGCGGTCCGCGCGCGCGGAAGCCGAAGGCATCGACGTCGATTTTCTCTGGGAGTGCGCGCCGCAGGAAGAGTTCGGCTTCGAGCGTCTCGCGCGGGACTATTACGGCCATGATCCGGCGGCGGTGGAAGCGGCGGCGGTCCTGATGCGCCTGCATGCCGCACCGATGTATTTCTATCGGAAGGGGCGCGGCGTCTTCCGGCCAGCGCCGCCCGAAACCCTGCGCGCGGCGCTGGCGGCGGTGGAGCGCCGACGCCAGCAGGAACTGCGACGGGAGCAGATGATCGAGCAGTTGCGCCGCGGGGAACTGCCCGAGGAAATCGCCGCCTCGGCGATGAACCTTCTGTGCCGCCCGGACCGCAACGGCATCGAGTACAAGGCGCTCGAGGAGGCGGCCCACGTTCTGCAGATGAGCCCGCTGCGCCTGCTGCTGGCGCGCGGCGCCATCGCTTCGCCATACCAGTGGCATGTGCAGTCGTTCCTGGCGCGGACATTCCCCGGCGGCACGGGGTTCTCCGCCGACCTGCCGGCGCCGTCGATGCGGTTCGAGGATCTTCCGCAATCGCCGGTGCCGGCGTTTTCGATCGACGACAGTTCCACCACCGAGATCGACGACGCGTTCTCGGTCCGGCGTACCGAGGCGGGGTGGCGCATCGGCATCCACATCGCCGCGCCCGCGCTGGAGATTGCGCGCGACCATCCGCTCGACGTGGTTGCGCGCGCCCGGATGTCCACGGTGTATGCCCCGGGGATGAAGATCACCATGCTGCCCGAGGCGTGGGTCGATGCATACTCTCTCGCGGAGGGTCGGACCGTGCCGGCGCTTTCGCTCTACCTCGACGTCGATCCCGAGACCTATGCGATCACGGCGGCGAACACGGTCGTCGATCGGATCACCGTGGCGGCCAATCTGCGCCACGACCATCCGGAGCTGGCGTGGGACGAGGCGCAGGTGGCCGCGGGGGATGTGCCGGGGCCTTTCGGCGCCGATCTGGCGCTGCTGTGGCAACTCGCCAGCCGCTTGAAGGCCGGACGGGAGGCGGTCCGCGGCCGGCCGGAGCCGAAAGGGCGCGAGGAGGTATCGATCCAGCTCGATGGCGAGGGCGAGGCCGCGCGCGTGCG
This sequence comes from Burkholderiales bacterium GJ-E10, assembly GCA_000828975.1. NCBI lineage: Bacteria > Pseudomonadati > Pseudomonadota > Betaproteobacteria > Burkholderiales > Burkholderiales bacterium GJ-E10. The sequence goes on from AP014683.1 coordinate 10,502, forward strand.
CTTGCAGACCCGGCGCCGGGATGCGCCGCTGGATCGGATCGTTGCCGAACTGATGATCGTCGCCAATTCGCAATGGGGCGCTTGGCTGGAGCAGCTTCGTTGGGTCGGGGTATACCGTTCGCAGTCGCTGGGCCGCGTGCGGATGTCCACGAGCCCGGCGCCCCACGAAGGGCTCGGCGTGGCGCGGTACGCGTGGTGTACGTCGCCGCTGCGGCGCTATGTCGACATGCTCAACCAGCGGCAGCTGGTCGCTGCAGCCCTCGGGCGTGCGGCGCCCTATGGGCGCGGCGATTCCGATCTGTTTTCCGCCGTGTCCGCGTTCGATGCCGCGTATGGCGCATACGCAGATTTCCAGGAGCGGATGGAGCGCTACTGGAGCCTGCGCTGGTTGCAGCAGGAAGGCGTCCATCGCATCGAAGCCCGCGTGGCGCGCGAAGAGGTGCTGCGGGTGCAGGGGCTGCCGCTCACGCTGAAGCTCGCCGCGGCGGCCCAGTACGGGCGCGGGCAGCGCCTGGCGCTCGAGGTCGGGGCGATCGACTTCGTCGAACTGGTGCCCGAGCTGCGGGTCGTGCAGGTGCTGGCGGAAGAGCCGGCACAAGCCGCTGCCGAGGAAGAGGAGGTCGTCGAAGAGGAAGTCGTCGAGGCGCAGCGCGTTCCGCCCGCGGCGGACGCGCCGTCGTAGGCGGCGGTTGCTTCGTTCGGTCGCGGGCGACCACCCCGTCCGCGTGCTCCGCCGTGCCCACTACAATCGCTGCGTGCTGACTCTTCCCCGCATCGAAAACCGCGTGCTGCTGGCCGCCCTGACGATCTCCGTCGGCGTGCATCTGGTCGTGCTCGCGGTGCGCTTCGTCAAGCCCGAACTGCTGCGCCACCCCGTGGCGATGCCGCCGCTGGAGGTCGTGCTGGTCAACGCGCGCAGCCAGCGCCGGCCCGAGCATGCGCAGGTGCTGGCGCAGGTCGACCTGAACGGCGGCGGCACCAATGCCCGCGGTCGGCGGACGTCGCCGCTGCCGGCGTCCGCCGACAATTCCGAGGGCGATGCCCTGCAGGCGGCCCGGCAGACGATCGCCCGCCTCGAGGCCGAGCAGCGCGCGCTGCTCGCCACATACAAGAAGAACGAACGTCGCGCCCTGGTGCGCCTGCATCGGGCCGCGCGCCACCACGCGCCGGCGGCGCGCCGGACCCAGACCCGGTTGGCGCGCATGGAGGCGGCGATCGACAAGGAGATCTCCGATTACCAGGCGAGACCGCGGGTGCATTATCTGATGCCGAGCACGCGCGGGTCTCCGGACGCGCTGTACTTCGCGCAGTGGCGGGCGCGGGTGGAAAAGGTCGGCAACGCCCATTACCCTGCTGCCGCACGCGGCAAAATCTACGGTACCCTGCAAATGACGGTGATCATCGATCGCAGCGGACGACTGCTCGATGCGGTGATCGACCGGTCGTCCGGTTCGCCGGTCCTGGACAATGCAGCGAGGCGTATCGTTATGCTGGCGGCGCCGTTCCCGCCCCTGCCTCCCGGCATTGCCCGGAACGCGGACCGACTGGAGATTACGCGGAGCTGGATTTTTACCCATGATCAATTGCAAACCCAAACCCCGCGCGAAAATTCCGCAGCCGCACTGCAAGTGGGTGGTGCCGGTGGAATGCGCCATTGAGCCATGAACATCGAAGATCGCTATGCCGTCGTCGGCAACCCGGTTGTGCACAGCCGCTCGCCGGAAATCCATCGTTTGTTCGCGGAGCAGACGGGCCAGCATATGCGCTACGAGCGGATCGAGGCCCCGATGGACCGCTTCGAGGAAATCGCGCTGGGCTTGCGCGATCAGGGCTACCGCGGCCTGAACGTGACCATTCCGTTCAAGCTCGATGCCGCCAAGCTGGCCGACGATCTGAGCGCGCGGGCGCGGTTGGCGGGGGCGGTGAACACGCTGAAGTTTGACGACGACCGGATCTTGGGCGACAACACCGACGGCATCGGTTTCGTGCGGGATGTGCGGGAGCGCCTCGGCTTTTCGATTGCGGGCGCGGAGATCCTGATTCTCGGTGCCGGCGGCGGCGTGCGCGGACTGGTTGCCTCCCTGCTCGAAGAACGCCCGAAAGGGATTTCCGTGGCCAACCGCACGCACGGACGGGCACAGGAACTGGCGGAGGAGTTCGGCATCGAGGCCATCCACTACGACGAAGCGCCGGCGGAACATTTCGATCTGATCGTCAACGGGACGTCCACCAGCCTGAACCACGAGGCCCCGCCGATCGATCCCGAGACCTTCGACGACTGCACGCTTGCCTACGACCTCGTCTACGCCGCGGCGCCGACGCCGTTCCTGGAACTGGCCCGCTCCGGCGGGGCGCGGCAGGTGAGCGACGGACTCGGCATGCTGATCGAACAGGCGGCGGAGTCGTTTGCAATCTGGCGCGGCGTGCGGCCGCGCACGGAAAGCGTGTATCGCGAGATCCGCAAGCAACTCGATCGCGGGGCCTGAGCGCCCTCGCGCCGGCGCGCGTGCCGCGCCGGGTTCTCCCGCGGCCCCCGCCGCCGGCGTGGCGGGCCAAAGACTGTATACGGAAATCCTGAACGGAAGGAAAGGCCCGCCTTCCTACAATTCGGACTTTGCGGTCCGGGTTTCGGGCCGAATCGCTGCAGGAGTTTTCCTCGATGGCAACCAATCCCTCCTCCTCCGTGTCCGCGCCGGCCCCGACGGAGCGGTACTCCGGCGTCGCAATCCACCTGCACTGGCTGATGGCGGCGGTGCTGCTGGTGGTGTTCCTGGTCGGCGTGTTCATGGGCGATCTGAAGATCTCCCCGACCCGGGTGCGCGTGTTCAACTGGCACAAGTGGATCGGAATCGTCGTGCTGGCATTGGCATCGATCCGCCTGCTCTGGCGCGCGACGCACCGCGCGCCCGCGTTGCCGGCATCGATCGCGGACTGGCAGCGCAAGGTGACGGGCGCAACCCATGGTTTGCTGTACGCGCTGTTCTTCATCGTCCCGCTGCTGGGCTGGGCGATGAGTTCGGCAAAGGGGTTTCCGGTCGTGCTGTTCGGCAAGATTCCGCTGCCCGACTTCGTGCCGGTCGACAAGGCGTTGGGGAAGACCCTGGAAGATGTCCACGCATTTTTTGCCTACACGCTGGCGAGCCTGGCCGGCCTGCACATCGTGGCGGCGCTGCACCACCGGTTCATGCTGCGTGATGGAATCATGGAGCGCATGCTGCCGGCGCACGGGCGCCGCCGGGGTTCGTGATGTTGCGGCGGCGGGCGCTTGCGGCCCTGCTCTGCGCGGGCTGCTGCGCGGCGGCGAATCCGGCGGCAGTCGCCGCCGCGGAAGCCGGTGCGGCACCCGATGCTGCGCCGGTGCGGCTCATTCCCGGGGAAAGTGCGATCGGCTTCGTATCCCATGAAATGGGCGTTCCGGTGCACGGGTCGTTCCGGCGCTTCACCGCCGAGATCCATATCGATGCCGGGCACCCCGGCGACAGCCGGTTCGCAGTCGCGGTGGACCTGGCCAGCGTGCAGTTGCCGACCGATGACGGCACGACCGAGGCGGCGAAACCGGACTGGCTCGACACTGCGCAGCACCCGGTTGCCCGTTTCACGTCCACCGCGGTCCGCGCCGAGGGCAACGGACACTACGCCATCGATGGCCGCCTGACGATCAAGGGGGCGGTGCGGACGGTGACCGTGCCGGTGACCTTGACGCAGACGGGCGGCGGAGCGGACCGCGTCACCATGGCCTCGGGTGATCTCACGATCCAGCGGCTCGACTACGGCATCGGCATCGGCGACTGGGCGGACACGTCCGTCGTGGCGAATCCGGTCGAGATCGATTTCCGGCTGGCGTTGAAAGGGGTCGCGGCGGTTCGGTGATCGTTCGCGCGGTGTGCCGCGGTTCGTCCGGCTGGGTATGCGCCGCTCCCGCGGCGTTGGGCTTCGTTATCGCTCCCGTCGCCCCGGATATTCTTCCTCGATGTTGTCCCGGTAATAGCTCGCCGGCGCTGAACTGGAAAGAAAGCGCCGGGCGATCTCCTCGCCGACGTTCCGGTGCCGGATGATCGCGCCGGAGTCGAATTCGACCTCGAGTTCCCGGCTCGCGCGGTCATAGCCGGCGGAGCGGATGCCGCCGCGACGGATCTGCCGGCGTTCCATCGTCATCGCTTTCCCAATCCCAGGCGGTCCCACAGCGCATCGACGCGCTGCCGGACGTCTTCCCGCATTTCGATTTTGCGGCCCCAGGGCCGGGCGGTCTCGCCGGGCATCTTGTTGGTGGCATCAAGCCCCATCTTGCCGCCAAGCCCCGAAACCGGGCTGGCGAAGTCGAGGTAGTCGATCGGCGTGTTGTCGATCAGCAGGGTGTCGCGCACCGGATCGGCTCGGGTCGTGATGGCCCAGATGACGTCCGTCCAGTTGCGCGCGTCGATGTCGTCGTCGACGACGATGACGAACTTGGTGTACATGAACTGGCGCAGGAAGCCCCACACGCCGAACATCACGCGCCGTGCGTGGCCGGGGTATTGCTTTCGGATCGATACGATGGCCATGCGGTAGCTGCAGCCCTCGGGCGGCAGGTAGAAGTCGACGATCTCCGGATAGCTGCGCTGGAGGATGGGGACGAACACCTCGTTGAATGCCGCCCCCAGGATGGCCGGTTCGTCGGGCGGGCGTCCGGTGTGGGTCGAGAGGTACAACGGATTGCGCCGCATGGTGATGCGCTGCACCGTGAATACGGGAAATCGCTCGGTTTCGTTGTAATAGCCGGTGTGGTCGCCGAACGGCCCCTCCACCGCGGTTTCGAACCCGCGGTTGTCGGCGCTGATCCCGCCGTCGGCGTTGGCGGGGTCGGGCAGGATGTGGCCTTCGAGGACGATCTCCGCGCGCGCCGGGACGTCCAGCGGCACGCCCAGGGCGGGTGCGATGTCCGTGCGCGCGCCGCGCAGCAGGCCGGCGAACTGATATTCGGAAAGGGTGTCGGGAACCGGGGTGACGGCGCCGAGGATGGTGGCGGGGTCGGCGCCCAGGGCAACGGCGATCGGGAATGGCTCGGTGCCGTGCGCGAGCCGATGGTCGCGGAAATCCAGCGCACCGCCCCGGTGCGAGAGCCAGCGCATGATGAGCTTGTTGCGGCCGATGCGTTGCTGACGGTAGATGCCGAGGTTCTGCCGCTTCTTGTGCGGCCCCCGGGTGATCGTCATCCCCCAGGTGATGAGCGGGCCGGCGTCGTCGGGCCAGCAGGTCTGGATCGGGAGCCGGGCGAGGTCGACGTCGGCGCCTTCCCAGACGACCTCCTGGCAGGCCGGGCTGCGCACACGGTGCGGCGCCATGTCCCAGAGGGCCGATTTCAGCATGGAGACCTTCGAGATGGCGTCGCGCAGGCCTTGCGGCGCTTCCGGCTCCTTGAGCGTCGCCAGCAGTTCGCCGATGTGGCGCAGTTCGCCGATCCCGTCGACGCCCATGGCTCGGGCGACGCGCGCGGTGGTGCCGAAGAGGTTGGCGACGACCGGCATGGCGGCGCCGGCCGGACGCTCGAAAATCACCGCCGGTCCTTGCGATTCGAGGAGGCGCTGACAGATTTCGGTGATCTCGAGGGCCGGCGATATCTCCTCTTTGATTCGAATAAGATCGCCGATCTTCTCCAATTTTGCAAGAAAATCACGAAGGTCGGAGTATTGCATCGCGTTCTGGGCCTCGGAAGATCGTCCTCGCACCGTGCGGGGCGGAGGCCCAATCCTAACGGCTTGACGCGATCGTCGGCGCCGCGGATCTCCATCTTCGGTATTGACGCAAACGCGTTATGCCATACAATCCGGTCCATTCAAGTTTTTTCGTTGGGCGGCGGACGGCAGATCCGCCCCCGGGGCGTTGAGGGGCGCGTCCCGGCAGCGAAGAAACAAGGCACCCGACATCGTTGTCGGGGTTCCGCCTGAGTTGTTACCGGACGCGGCGCAGGAAGCGCGGTCCGGTTCCGCGGTCGGCCCGCGATCTTGATCTTGTGTCGGGCCGCGATGGGTATCGAATGGAGCGTTGCTTCAGCCTGTGTCGACCGGTGGTCGGAGGCAAGGGGGCGCGCATTTTCGAGAGAGAGGTTGATCATGCTGGAAACCAGCCTTGCCGAGGAAGTTGCGTTCCCCGAGGCGCTCCCGCGTCCCCAGGGGAAAGCGGGGATCCCGACGGCCAAGTCGGCGTTGGTGCGCAAATCGCTTGCCATGGTGTTGCAGGGGACGGGGTTGCTGTCCGTTGCCGCGCTGACGATCCTGTTCATCCTGTTTGCGGTGCCGGCGCTGCGCAGTGCGGTCGCGCCGGTGGTCGCGCAAGCCGCGGCGCCCGTGGTGGCGAAACTCGAGGGCGAGGCGCACGCCGCGGAACCGGTTGCGCCGCCGGCGGCATCGGCGAGCCTGAAGATCGGCGAGCCGGTTTCCCTGGCGACGGCCGACGAGCGTGTCGCGCAATACCTGGCGCGGCGCTATCACATCGCCGACGGGGCGGTGCGGGTGCTGGTCGCCGCGGCGCGGTCGGCGGGGCTGCGGCATCAGGTCGATCCGCTGCTGATCCTGTCGGTGATGGCGGTGGAGTCCAGTCTGAACCCGTACGCGCAGAGCGCGGTCGGCGCCACCGGGCTCATGCAGGTCATGCCGGGCGCGCACCTGGCCGAGTTCCCTTCGCAAAACGCCCGCCGCGCCGCGCTCGACCCGATCCAGAACGTGCGGGCGGGAACGGCGATCCTCGCCGATTACATCCGTCGTGGCGGCTCGGTGCAGCGTGGCCTGCAGCTGTATGTCGGGGCGGGGAACCTGCCTGACGATGGCGGGTATGCGAGCCACGTTCTGGCCGAGATGGCGCGATTGAAGCTTGCCGCGCAGGGGCGGATCGGCGCGGCCTTGAGCGAGGCGCAGCACGCCGATCGGGGCGCTTGAGGGCGTTGCGGGCAGGCTGCCGGGCAGGACAAAAAAAAGAGCCCGTCCATCAAGCGGGGGCCCGGATTCGGTTGAGGAGGGAGGAGAGGTACCGAGACGGGGGCCGCGAGCTCATGCTGCAGGACAGGCTCACACGAAACGCCTTTACTATATCGTCCAGCCTTCGTCCAAGTCAACTTTTTGTCCTGGACGGAAGTGCTTCAAATTACATCGGGTTTGCGCCCCATTTTTCATGTCGACCACTCCGAATCCAGACCTCCGCAGCGCGGCGCTCGAATACCATGAATTCCCCCAGCCGGGAAAAATCGCCATCACGCCCACCAAGCAGTTGACGACCCAGCGCGATCTGGCGCTGGCCTATTCCCCCGGCGTCGCGGCGGCCTGCGAGGCCATCGTCGCGGATGCCGGCGCTGCCGCGCGCTACACCGCCCGGTCCAACCTGGTCGGCGTGATCACCAATGGCACCGCCGTCCTGGGGCTGGGCCCGATCGGTCCATTGGCCGCCAAGCCGGTGATGGAGGGCAAGGCGGTCCTGTTCAAGAAGTTCGCGGGCATCGACGTGTTCGACATCGAAATCGATGAGCGCGATCCGGATCGGCTGGTCGACATCATCGCCGCGCTCGAACCCACGTTCGGCGCGCTCAATCTCGAGGACATCAAGGCGCCCGAGTGCTTCCGCATCGAGCGGAAATTGCGCGAACGCCTGCACATCCCCGTGTTTCACGACGACCAGCACGGTACGGCGATCATCGTCGGCGCGGCGGTACTCAACGGCCTGAAACTGGTGGGGAAATCGCTGGCGCAGGTGAAACTGGTCTGCAGCGGCGCGGGCGCGGCGGCGCTGGCCTGCCTCGACCTGTTGGTGGAACTCGGCCTGCCCCGGGAAAACATTTGGGTCGCGGACATCGAAGGCGTGGTGTACGCCGGCCGGACCGTGCTGATGGACGAAGAGAAGGTGCGATTCGCCCAGGTGACGGATGCCCGTCGCCTGGCGGACTGCATGCCCGACGCCGATGTATTCCTCGGCCTGTCCGCGGGCGGGGTATGCACCGGGGAGATGGTCTCCACGATGGCGCCGGACCCGCTCATCCTGGCGTTGGCCAATCCGGTGCCGGAAATCCTGCCGGATCAGGTGCGTGCCGTGCGCAGCGACGCGATCATCGCGACGGGCCGCTCCGACTATCCGAATCAGGTCAACAATGTCCTCTGCTTCCCGTTCATGTTCCGCGGCGCGCTCGACGTCGGGGCGACGGCGATCACGCGCGAGATGGAAATCGCGGCAGTGCATGCCATCGCCGGCCTTGCGCAGGAGGAGCCGAGCGACGAGGTGGTCACGGCATACGGCGACGCCGATCTGCGCTTCGGCCGCGAATGCATCATTCCGAAGCCGTTCGACCCACGCCTGATGTTGCGGGTCGCCCCGGCGGTCGCGCTGGCGGCGATGCGAGGCGGCGTGGCGACGCGGCCGCTGGCCGATCTCGCGGCATACCGCGCGCGGCTGCAGCAGTTCGTCTATCACTCCGGCACGTTCATGAAGCCCATCTTCGCGATCGCGAAGCAGGCCCATGCCGACGGGGCCGCGAATCGGGTGGTATTCGCCGAAGGGGAGGACGAGCGCGTCCTGCGCGCGGTGCAGGTCGTGGTCGACGAAGGCATCGCGCAGCCCGTGCTGATCGGCCGGCCGGCGGTCGTGGCGCAGCGACTGGAACGGTACGGCCTGCGGATGCGCGCGGGCGTCGACTTCGAACTCGTCAATCCGGAGTCGGATCCGCGGTATCGGCAGTACAGCGAGGAATACCACCGCATCGCGGGGCGTCGCGGGGTGACGCTGCAGACTGCGCGGATCGAGATGCGTCGCGCGCAGACCCTGATCGGCACGATGCTGATCCATCAGGGGGCGGCCGACGCGATGATCTGCGGTACCGCCGGGACGTACCGCCAGCACCTGCGCTACATCGATCAGGTGCTCGGCCTGCGACCGGGGGCGCGGGTCTACGGCGCCATGAACATCCTGGTGCTGCCCGGGCGACAGGTCGCCCTGGTGGACACGCACGTCAACGTCGATCCGAGCGCGGAGGAGATCGCCGAACTCACCGTCGCCGCCGCCGCGGCCTTGCGGCGCCTGGGCATCATCCCGCGCGCTGCGCTGCTGTCGCACTCCAACTTCGGCAGCAGCGATGCGCCCACCGCGATCAAGATGCGCGAGGCGCTGGCCCGGATCCGGGAGCGTGCGCCCGAACTGGACGTCGACGGCGAGATGCATGCGGACTGCGCGGTCGACGGCGCCATGCGCCGGAGCATTCTTGCGACGTCGACGCTGAAGGGGGATGCGAACCTGCTCGTGTGTCCGGGCATCGACGCGGCGAACATCGGCTACAACTTGCTCAAGACGATTTCGGGCAATAATGTCGCCATTGGTCCGATCCTGCTGGGCGCGGCGCGCCCGGTCCACATCCTGACGCCTTCGGCGACGGTGCGGCGCATCGTCAACATGACGGCGCTGGCGGTGGTGGACGCGAAGGCGCCGTGCGAAGCCGGTTCGGGTTCGCCACCATCCGGGGAAGCCTGAACCCGCGTTTTGGACGCCACTCCCGCCCGTCTTCGGCAACGCACGTCGCCCGCCGCGCTCGTCCTGATGGGCGGCGGCGCGCGCGCCGCCTATCAGGTCGGCGTGCTGCGGGGCGTTGCCGCGCTCCTGCGCGGGGTCCGGAACGGCAACCCGTTCCCGATCCTGTGCGGCGCGTCGGCGGGCGCGATCAATGCCGCGGCCCTGGCGTCCGGCGCCCACGATTTCCACGATTCCGTCGCACGACTCGGGCGCGTCTGGGAAAACTTCCATGCCGGCCAGGTGTATCGCTCCGACCTCGTCGGCGTCGCGCGCACCGGTGCGCCGTGGATGTCCCTGCTCTCGGTGGGATGGCTCGTCGGCAAGTACTGGCGCGCGCGCCCGCGCTCGCTCCTCGACAATGAGCCGTTGCGCAAGCTGCTGCGGGAGATGCTCGACATCGGCGGCATCGAACGGGCCTTGCAGAGCGGGCATCTGCGCGCACTCGCGGTCGGCGCGTCGAGCTACAGCTCGGGTCGCCACGTGACGTTCTATCAGGCGCTGGCGGAGCAGGAACTGCCGCGGAGCCTGCATCGGATCTCGGTCCGCACGCGGATCGGCATCTCGCACCTGCTGGCGTCGGCGGCGATTCCCATCGTGTTTCCGGCGGTGCCCCTGGACATCGACGGCGCGCTGGGCGGCGGTATCGAATATTTCGGCGACGGCTCGATGCAGCAGATTTCGCCGACCAGTCCGGCGATCCATTTCGGCGCCGAGCGGCTGCTCGTGATCGGGGTCGGCCAGAACGGCGGGTCCGGGTGGGGCGCCGAGCCGGCACCGACCCGTTCCTACCCGTCGCTGGCGCAGGTCGCCGGACATGCCTTGTCGACGATCTTTTTCGACGCCCTCGCGTACGACGTCGAACAGCTCGACCGCATGAACGAACTGGTGGAGACGATGAGTCCGAATCAGCGTCGCGCGGCCGGACTGCGGCCGGTGGAAATGTTGATGATCGCGCCCAGCGTCCCGATCGACGAGATTGCGATGAACTCGATCCGCCACCTGCCCAAGCCGGTACGGAGCCTGCTCGAGTCGATCGGCGCGGACCGCGCCGACGGCGCGGCGCTGGCGAGCTACCTGTTGTTCGAGGCGCCGTATACCCGGGCGCTGATCGACCTCGGGCTGCGCGACGCGATGGCGAAGAAGGACGCGCTGATGGCGTTCTTCACCGAGCGGGTGCCCGGCTGATCTTCGCGGTTCCCCCGCAACGGGCGCGGGGAAGGGTTACGAATATTCCCCTCCCAGCGCCAGCAGCGCCGACACGACCGCGATTCCCGCCGTCTCCGTCCGCAGCACGCGCGGTCCGAGCCGCAGGCGCCGGTATCCCAGGCGTTCGGCAAGCGCGGTCTCTTCCTCCGTGAAACCGCCTTCGGGGCCGATCGCGCAGCTGACCGTCGCGATCGGCGCCGCGCCCAGTCCCGCCGTGCCGTCGGGGTCGAGGATCCAGCGGCATTGCGCGTCCGCCGCGGCCCGCAGAGCCGCCTCCAGGCTTGCGGCCGGGGCGACTTCCGGGATGCGGTTGCGCCCGCACTGCGCGCAGGCCGCCCAGGCGATTTCGCGCCACCGCTCGGCGCGTCGCTCCTGCCGTGCGCCGTCGAGCCGGACCACCGATCGCTGCGCGGGGGCGAGCAGGATGCGCCGGACGCCCAGTTCCACCGCCTTTTCGATCGTCCACTCGAGCTTTTCCTGCGCGGCGAGCGCCTGGATCAGCGTGATCTCGACGCGCGCCTCCCGGTCGACCGCTCCGGCGCTCAGGATGCGGACGGCCAGCGGGCCCGAATGCCGTCTGCTCTCGACCACCGCCTCGAGGCGGGCGCCGTACTCCTGCCCGGCCCCGTCGAACAGGACGAAGGGCTCATCGGTCCCGAGGCGCAGGACCCGTGCATGGCGGGAGGCGCCGTCGGACAACGTGACGACATCACCCGGCACGTAGGTGCCGGGTGCGATCGGGAGTCGGTGGGGGCGGAGCATGGCGCATAGCCTACCCGCTCCCCGTCGCACTGTTGCGCGGACCGCAAAACCTCCCGTATCCCGCGGAGTTCCGTGTCGGACGGCCCGGCGGTCGACGCTTCTGCTGGTAAACTCCCCGCCTTTCTTTTCGATTCCCAATCGCGGAAACCACGCGCAGGATATGGGGGGGGACAGGAGCTATGACCATCAATATCGCCATCAACGGATACGGCCGCATCGGGCGCAACGTTCTGCGCGCCTTCTACGAAAGTGGCAAGAAGCATGACGTGCGCATCGTTGCGATCAACGATCTCGGCAATGCGAAGATCAATGCGCATCTGACCCGCCACGACACCGCGCACGGCGCGTTCCCGGGAACCGTGGCTGTCGATGGCGACTCGCTCGTCGTCAACGGCGATCGCATCAAGGTGCTTTCCAGCCGCGATCCGGCCCAGCTGCCGTGGGGCGAACTGGGCGTCGACGTCGTGCTCGAGTGCACCGGCTTCTTCTGCACCAAGGAAAAGGCCTCTTCGCACCTGCGCGGCGGCGCGAAGAAGGTCGTCATCTCCGCGCCCGGCGGCAGCGACGTCGATGCCACGATCGTCTATGGCGTCAACCATCAGACGCTCAAGGCGTCGGACACCGTGATCTCCAACGCCTCGTGCACCACCAACTGCCTGGCTCCGCTGGTCAAGCCGCTGCACGAGAAGATCGGCCTGGTCAACGGCCTGATGACGACGATCCACTCGTACACCAACGATCAGGTTCTCACCGACGTGTACCACGAGGATCTGCGCCGTGCCCGGTCCGCCACCCAGTCGATGATCCCGACCAAGACGGGCGCCGCCGCTGCGGTCGGCCTCGTGCTGCCGGAACTCAACGGCCGCCTGGACGGTTTCGCGATCCGCGTCCCGACCATCAACGTGTCGATCGTCGACCTGTCGTTCATCGCGGCGCGCGACACCACGGTCGAGGAAGTCAACAAGATCCTCAAGGACGCCTCGGAAGGGGCCCTGCGCGGCATTCTCGGATACAACGAGGAACCGCTCGTGTCGGTCGACTTCAACCACAATGCGCACTCGTCGATCTTCGATGCCACGCTCACCAAGGTCTCGGGACGCCTGGTCAAGGTGAGCAGCTGGTACGACAACGAGTGGGGCTTCAGCAACCGCATGCTCGACACCACCGTCGCGCTGATGAAGGCCTCGGCCTGACGCCCACGTCCCATGCCCCGCATTCCCGCGCCCGGAAGGGTGCGGGAACGTGCGGTGGGACCGTTGCTGCACGTTCACCGAAACGTCAAAAGGATCCTTCTTTTCCGCCATGAACGTCTTGACTCTCGAATCGCTCTGCAAGCAGGGTGCACTGAACGGCAAACGGGTGTTCATCCGCTCGGACCTCAATGTCCCGCAGGATGACGCCGGAAACATCACCGAGGACACGCGCGTCCGTGCGTCGATCCCCGCGGTGCGGATGGCCCTGGACGCCGGCGCGGCCGTGATGGTCACGTCCCACCTCGGCCGCCCGACGGAAGGCACGCTGACCCCCGCCGACTCGCTGGCGCCGATCGCCGTGCGCATGGCGGAGCTGCTCGGCCGCCCGGTGCGCCTGGTCGCGAATTGGGTCGACGGCGTGACGGTCGCTCCGGGTGAGGTCGTGCTGCTGGAGAACTGCCGCGTCAACAAGGGCGAAAAGAAGGACAGCGAAGAGCTGGCCCGCAAGATGGCGGCGCTGTGCGACGTGTATGTCAACGACGCGTTCGGCACCGCCCACCGCGCCGAGGCCACGACCCACGGCATCGCACGCTTCGCGCCGGTCGCCTGCGCCGGCCCGCTGCTTGCCGCGGAAATCGAGGCTTTGGGACGTGCGCTGGGCGAGCCCAAGCGGCCGCTGGTGGCGATCGTCGCCGGCTCGAAGGTTTCCACCAAGCTCACCATCCTGAACAACCTGGCGCAGAAGGTCGACCGGCTCATCGTCGGCGGCGGCATCGCCAACACCTTTCTGCTGGCCGCAGGCCTGCCGATCGGCAAGTCGCTGGCCGAGCCCGATCTCGTCCCCGAGTGCCGCAAGGTCATCGAAACCCTGCAGCGCAAGGGCGCGACCCTGCCACTGCCGGTCGACGTCACGGTCGCCCAGCGCTTTGCGGCAGATGCGCCGGCGCAGGTGCGGGCCGCGAGCGCGGTCGGAGCCGATGACCTGATCCTGGACGTCGGCCCGCAGACCTCGGCCCAGTTGACGAAGATCGTGCAGGAAGCCGGAACGATCATCTGGAACGGCCCGCTGGGCGTGTTCGAGTTCGATGCGTTTGCGCAAGGAACGGAAGAATTGGCCAAGGCAATCGCCGCGGCGACGTCCGCGGGAGCCTTTTCGATTGCCGGCGGAGGGGATACGCTGGCGGCGATCGCCAAATACCGGATTGCGGACAAGGTGAGCTACATCTCCACCGGAGGCGGGGCATTCCTGGAATTCCTGGAAGGAAAGCCTCTGCCGGCGGTGGCCGTGCTGCAAGAGCGCGCGGCAGGCTGATTTCCCAAAAAAGTCGATAGGAGACATCAAATGGCCTTGATTTCTTTGCGTCAGATGCTCGACCACGCTGCGGAGCACACCTACGGGGTGCCGGCGTTCAACGTCAACAACCTGGAGCAGGTCCAGGCGATCATGGAAGCCGCCGCCGAAGTCGACGCGCCGGTCATCATGCAAGCCTCCGCCGGTGCGCGGAAATACGCGGGCGAGCACTTCCTGCGCCACCTGATCGAGGCGGCGGTCGAGTCGTACCCGAACATCCCGATCGTGATGCACCAGGACCACGGCCAATCGCCGGCGGTCTGTGAAGGCGCGATGAGCCTGGGCTTCTCGTCGGTGATGATGGACGGCTCGCTCAAGGAAGACGGCAAGACCGTCGCCGATTACGAATACAACTGGCAGGTCACGAAGAAGGTCGTCGACGAAGCGCACGCCAAGGGCGTGAGCGTCGAAGGCGAACTCGGCTGCCTGGGGTCGCTGGAGACCATGGAAGGCGACAAGGAAGACGGCCACGGCGCGGAAGGCAAGATGACCCGCGACATGCTGCTGACCGACCCGAATCAGGCGGCCGATTTCGTGCAGCGCACCCAGCTCGACGCCCTGGCGATCGCCATCGGCACCTCGCACGGCGCCTACAAGTTCTCGCGCAAGCCGACCGGCGACATCCTGGCGATCAGCCGCATCAAGGAAATCCACGCCCGCATTCCCAATACGCACCTGGTGATGCACGGCTCGTCGAGCGTTCCGCAGGACCTGCTGGAAATCATCCGCCAGTTCGGCGGACAGATGAAGGAAACCTACGGCGTCCCGGTCGAAGAGATCCAGGAGGCGATCAAGCATGGCGTGCGCAAGGTCAACATCGACACCGACATCCGCCTGGCGATGACTGCCGCGACGCGCAAGTTCCTGGCCGAAAACCCCTCGAAGTTCGACCCCCGCGAGTTCCTGAAGCCCTCGCGCGAAGCCGCCAAGAACCTGTGCAAGCAGCGCTACATCGAATTCGGCTGCGCCGGAATGGCCTCGAAGATCGTTCCGGTGCCGCTCGAAAAGATGGCCCTGCGCTATCGCGCCGGAGACCTGGCGCAACAGGTGCGCTAAGGAAACGCGGAAGCGGCCGGGGTTTCCTGTGACGGGAGAGACCCCGCTGCCCGGCGGAGATGGCCGGGCGTTGAAGGGCAAGCGCGGGCTGCGGCGGGTATGGAACGCCATCGGTTACTCGATCGAGGGCCTGCGTTTTGCCTGGCATGGCGAGGATGCGTTCCGCCAGGAATGCATCCTCGCGGCGTTTCTGGTTCCGGTCGCGGTCCTTCTGCCGGTATCCTTCGTGGAACGCATTCTCCTCGTTGCATCGGTGGTCCTCGTGCTCATCGTCGAGATCCTGAACTCGGCGATCGAGGCGGCCATCGACCGCCAAGGCTATGAAATCAATCCGCTTGCAAAGCGCGCCAAGGACCTCGGCAGTTCCGCGGTGCTCCTTGCCTTGTTGCTGAGCGGCGGAACCTGGGCTGCGGTCCTGTGGCACCGATTCGGAGGCAAGCTGTGATGCATCCCGACCCCCAAACCCCGATGCTGGAATCACGCATCCGTTCCCTGCCGCTGTTGCATCGGGGGAAGGTGCGCGACACCTACGCCGTCGGCGAAGACCGGCTCCTGATCGTGACGACCGACCGCATTTCCGCGTTCGACGTCGTGATGGACGAACCCATACCGGGCAAGGGCGCGGTCCTCAACGCGATGTCGAATTTCTGGTTCGCGCTCCTGGCAGACCTCGGCCCCAATCACCTCCTCGACATTGCGCCCGAGAGCGTCGTGCGGCCCGAGGAACGGGACCAGGTCGCCGGACGCGCCGTCGTCGCACGCCGGCTGATTCCGCTGCCGGTGGAAGCGGTCGTTCGCGGCTACCTCATCGGCTCGGGATGGAATGATTACTGCGACTCCGGCGCGGTGTGCGGCATCGCGCTGCCCGCCGGCCTGCAGCAGGCGCAGCAGCTTCCCGAGCCGATCTTTACTCCCGCGCACAAGGCGCCCGTCGGCGAGCACGACGAAAATATCTCGTTCGCACAGGTCTGCGAGCGGATCGGCGCGCCGCTCGCCGAGCGCATGCGCGATTTCTCTCTGCAGTTGTACCGTCGCGCCACCGAACATGCGGCGGCGCGGGGAATCATCATCGCCGACACGAAGTTCGAGTTCGGGCTGGACCATGACGGTACCCTGCGGCTGATGGACGAGGTGCTGACGCCGGACTCGTCGCGATTCTGGCCTGCCGACCAGTACCGCACCGGAATCTCGCCGCCCAGCTTCGACAAGCAGTTCCTGCGCGACTGGCTGCAGACGCAGCCGTGGAGCAAGACGCCGCCGCCGCCCGCCTTGCCGCGGGAAATCGTGGAAAAGACTGCAGCGCGCTATCGCGAGGCGCTGGATCGCCTGACGGGAGAACTCGCATGATGGATCACGCACCGCGCATCGCCCGCGTCGGCGTCGTCATGGGATCGCAGTCCGACTGGGAAACGATGAAGCACGCCTGCGCGCTGCTCGGCGAGTTCGCCGTGCCGTACGAGGCGCGCGTGGTGTCGGCGCACCGGATGCCCGACGACCTGTTCGCCTACGCCGACGCGGCGGCCGGACGGGGCCTGCGCGCGATCATCGCCGGCGCCGGCGGGGCAGCGCATCTGCCGGGCATGCTCGCCGCCAAGACCACGGTTCCCGTGCTGGGCGTACCGGTTGCCACCCGTCACCTCGGCGGCAAGGACAGCCTGCTCTCGATCGTGCAGATGCCGCGCGGCATTCCCGTGGCCACCTTCGCCATCGGCGAAGCCGGCGCCGCCAATGCGGCCTTGTTCGCCATCGCCATGCTGGCGCTCGACGATGCCGATCTCGCCGCGCGCCTGGCGGCCTTCCGCTCCGCCCAGACGCAAAAGGCGCGGGACATGACGCTGCCGCCGGAGTAGCGGGTGTGAGCGGTCTGTTTTCCCCTCTCTCTCCCGCGGGGCGGGAGCGCCAAGCGGGGGGCCGGGTGCAGCACTGCCCTCCGGGGTCCTGGCTCGGCGTGCTGGGCGGCGGCCAGTTGGGCCGCATGTTCTGCATGGCCGCGCAGGCGATGGGGTATCGCGTCTGCGTGCTCGATCCCATGCCGGACGGGCCGGCGGGATCGGTCGCGGACCGCCAGATCGTCGCTGCGTACGACGACCCCCAGGCGCTCGATGCGCTCGCGTCCCTGTGCGCCGCCGTCACCACCGAATTCGAGAACGTTCCCGCCCAAAGCCTGGAGCGCTTGGCGCGGCGCTGCATCGTGCGTCCCGCCGCCTCCGCGGTATCCGTTGCGCAGGACCGGATCGCCGAAAAGGCGTTTCTGCAATCCTGCGGCGTGCCGGTGGGAGCCTATGCGGCGATCGCCACGGCCTCGGATGCGGCGGCGCCGGCTCCGGAACTCTTTCCGGCGATCTGCAAGACCGCACGCATGGGCTACGACGGCAAGGGGCAGATCACCGTCGCTGCGCCGCAGGACTTGCCGCAGGCCTGGCGGGCGCTGGGCGGAGTGCCCTGCGTCGTCGAGCAGCGGATCGATCTGCGGCGTGAACTTTCCGTCGTCCTGGCGCGCGGCCACGACGGCGCCGTCGCGGTCTTCGCGGTCCAGGAAAACGAGCATCGCGGCGGCATTCTCGCCGTGTCGATCGCGCCGGCGCGCATCCCGGCCGAAACGGCGGACCGCGCCCGCGAGATCGCGACCCAGGTTGCCGAAGGCCTGCAATACACCGGTGTGCTCTGCGTCGAACTCTTCGAGCGGACGGACGGCACCCTGCTCGTCAACGAAATCGCACCCCGCCCGCACAACAGCGGCCACGCCACCATCGACGCCTGCATCAACAGCCAGTTCGACCAGCAGGTGCGCAGCCTGGCCGGTTTGCCCCTGGGGGATCCGACGGCGATGCGGCCGTCCGTGATGTGCAACCTGCTCGGTGACGTCTGGTTCGGCCCCGACGGCGCCCCGCGCACGCCACCGTTCGACGCCGTGCTCGCGATTCCCGGCGCGCGCCTGCATCTCTACGGCAAGACCGAAGCGCGGCCCGGCCGCAAGATGGGACACGTCACGGTGCTGGGCGCGAGCGTCGACGAGGCCCTCGCTCGCGCGCGCCTGGTTGCCGAGATCCTCGGCCTGGAAGCGCCGCGTTGACCGGAGAGCCCGTCGGATTGCCCGGCGTGCAGGGCATCCTGGACGAACCCGCGCCCATCGACGGCGCGCAGATCGCCCGCGCGGTCGATGCCTTGCTGCACGGCGGCCTGGTCGCGTTCCCGACCGAAACCGTCTACGGCCTTGGCGCCGATGCCGCGCAAGCCGATGCCGTGGCGCGGATCTTCGACGTCAAGGGCCGGCCCCGCGGCCATCCGCTGATCGTCCATGTCGCCGGCATCGCAGCGGCCCAGGCCTGGGCCCGCGATGTCCCGCAGCATGCACGCGTTCTCATGGAACGGTTCTGGCCGGGCCCCCTCACGCTGATCCTGCCGCGGTCGGCGCGCGCTTCGGATGCGGTCACCGGGGGGCAGGACAGCGTCGGCCTGCGGGTGCCCGCGAACCCTTGGGCCCTGGCGTTGATTCACGGCCTGTGCGCCGGCAGGAACGATCCGGCGGCGGCGATCGCCGCGCCCAGCGCCAATCGCTTCGGCCGGATCAGCCCCACCCGCGCCGCGCACGTGCGCGCCGACCTCGGCGAAAAACCTCTGGGCGCGGTCGACGTCATCCTCGACGGCGGCGCCAGCACCGTGGGCATCGAATCGACCATCGTCGATTGCACCGGCGGGACCCTGCGCGTGCTGCGCCCCGGGTTCCTCCGCGCCGACGAGATCGCCGCCGCGGTCGCGGCGACCGGCGTGGCGGTCACCGTGGCATCCGACGACGAGGAGGCGCCCCGCGCCTCCGGCCGCCTGAAGGGCCACTACGCCCCGCGCAAGCCGCTCGAACTCGTCGCGCCCGAGGATCTCGGCCGGCGCATCGCCGCGCTGCGCCCGACCCGCCTCGCCGTGCTGGCGCCCGAAGCGGCCATGGCCGGCACCGGCCCCGCGCTCGCGCCCGACCTGGCGATGCGCCTGCCGGCGTCCGATGACGCCGATGCCTACGCGCGCACGTTGTACGACCACCTCCGGGAGATGGACGCCAGCGGTGCCGACCGCCTGCTCGTCGCCGTGCCGCCGTCCGGCGCGCAGTGGGATGCGATCCACGACCGGCTGCGCCGCGCGCAGGCCGGAAGCGACGCCGGCGCCGACTGAGGGGCGCCCCCGCAGGGCGGCGGTTCTCCTGCAGGTCCGGCGCGCGCCTCAGAGCGGCGTCTGCGTCAGCGCGTTGCGCAGTGCCAGTCCGCCGAGGATCACGAAGAGCAGACAGGCGACGGCATGCACCGCCTTGGCGGGCAGCCGGTCCGCAAACCGATGCCCGAGGGTGATGACCGGCACGTTGGCGAGCAGCATGCCGAGGGTCGTTCCCCCGACGACGGCAAACAGCGCATGGAAACGGGCTGCGAGTGCGATCGTCGCAACCTGGGTCTTGTCTCCCATCTCGGCGAGAAAGAATGCCATGGCGGTCGTCCCGAAGACGCCGAAACCGCTCCGGGGCGTCGCGACCTCGTCTTCCTCGAGCCGGTCGGGAACGAGGATCCACCCGGCCATGAAAAGGAAGGACGCAACGATGGCCCAGTCGAGGATGGCCGGGTTCAACATCCGCGACAGCCAGAGGCCGATCGCCCCCGCTCCGGTGTGATTGGCAAGGGTCGCCGCGAGCACGCCCAGGACGATCGGCGTCGGCTTGCGGTAGCGCGCCGCCAGGATCAGGGAAAGCAACTGGGTCTTGTCGCCGATTTCCGCCAGGGCGACGACGCTGGTCGAGACGAGAAAGGCCTGCAGCAAAAGACTTCTCCGGGGCTCCGATGGACCCGACGCGCAGGCCGCATCGGAATCATCGGTCGTGGTTTTGCGCGCCGCGCCAGCGCTTCACCAGGAGCTTGATCATCCCGGTCAGCAATGCGCCGCGCATCGCTTGGCGGGATAGCTGATGCATCGCGCAATCGAACAGCGCCCGCTCCGGATGCGCCTCCAATCGGTCGAGGCGCGTTTCGATGTTGGCGCGTTGCAATCGTGCCGACAGAACCAGCAAATCGCGACGCCGCTCCAGCAGCTCAAGTTTGCTCATCAGGGTGCTTCTTGTCCAGCGCCTGTTCGTCGCCCTTGAGAATGGTGAGCGTCGCGTGCAGGAACGGCTTGCGCCCGGCGCTGTCCGAACGCAGCCACAACAGTGCCCCTGCGCCGCAAATCAGGAATGCGAGAGAAAAGAAGCCCAGCAGGAATCTGCGCAGTTCTGCCGGCACCGCGAGCACGATCCAGACCGCCCCCAGCAACAGACCAAAGAGCACGAAATTCAGCGCCATTCCCGCGATCAGCAGATCGCGGATCGCGCGGGTGCCGGTCTCCTGGATTTCGACGGCGAGAAGCTCCATCCGGGTCCGTACGGCCCGGATGGACGTCGCCACGATACCGCGCGCCCGGCCCACCAGCTTGCCCGGATCGCCCGCCATCGCGGGCGCTCTAGCGGCGGCCGATCAGATAGCCGAGCAGGCCGCCGATCACCGCGCTGACCCCGACCGCCTGCCATGGATTCTGGTGAACGTATTCGTCCGTCGCGCTGGCCGCCGCCTTTGCGCTGCCGACCGCGCTCGCCTGAAACTCGTTCAGCCGCCCGCGCGCCTGGTTCAGCGATTCCTGCACGCGGCCCTTCATTTCCTTGATCCTGGCGTCCCCGTCGCTGCCCAGTGCTGCAAGCAGTTCCTCGGCATCCGCGACGACGTTGCGGAAGTCCTGCGCAAGCGCTTCGGCGGCTTTCGCCGAACTTTGTGTGCCGGCATCGATGGCCATGGTGATCTCCATTTGTTCCAGTTCAACCGCGGTTCCGCACCGGGAAACGCCGTCCCGCAAAGATCGTACCGCCGGAGCAGAGGGCGCCTTCCCGAGACTGCACGCTCAAGATACTTCGTGCGGTGGGTGCGCGCAAGCTCCCGCGATCAACGCTTCGACGCACGCGGTGCGGCATCGCGAGGTGTCATGATCCAATCCCCGCCGCGGCGCGCCCTGGCGCCGCCCTGCTACAGTACGGCATGACCCTGCTGACCCTGCTGGAAGGCGAACTTGCCTTCGGCATGACTCCTTTGCTGGACCGCGCGCACTTTGTTTTGCAGGAGGGCGAGCGGGTCGGGCTGATCGGCCGCAACGGCACCGGCAAGTCCTCTCTTCTGGCGGCGTTCGACGGCCGCCTTGCCCTCGATGACGGCGAGGTGCGCCGGCGCGAAGGCCTGCGCGTGGTGTACGTCGAGCAGGAGCCGGTGCTGCCGCCGGCGTCGACCTTCCTGGAATCCTTGTCCCAGCGGGCCGGCTGGGATGCCATGCAGGACGAACGCGAAGGGTGGCGACTGCGCGCGCGCCTGACCGAGGCCCTGCATCGCTTCGGGCTCGACGAGAGTGCCGATCCGGCGCGGGCCTCGGGCGGTGAACGCAAGCGCGCCGCGCTGGCGCTGGCCTTCGCGCTCGAACCCGAGCTGCTGATGCTCGACGAGCCGACCAACCATCTCGACGTGAGCGCGATCGAGCAGCTCGAAGACTTCCTCATCGAAGAACAGCGGGCAAGCCGGGCGGCCATCGTCATCACCCATGACCGACGCTTTCTCGATCGCGTCGCTACGCGCATCGTCGAACTCGATCGCGGCCAGTTGCGGTCGTTCCCCGGGAACTTTTCCGCCTACGAGGAACGCAAGGCCGAACAACTCGCGGCCGAAGACGTCGTGCGGCGCAAATTCGACCGCTTCTGGGCGCAGGAAGAGGTGTGGATCCGCAAAGGCGTCGAGGCCCGCCGCACGCGCAACGAGGGCCGCGTACGGCGACTGGAGCGTCTCCGCGTCGAGCGCAGCGAGCGGCGCGAGCGCCTGGGCTCGGTGCGCCTGCAGATCGACGCCGGCAACCGTTCGGGCAAGCTGGTGGCGGAGCTCGAGCGGGCAGGAAAGGATTTCGATGGCCGGCGGATCGTCGACGACCTGACCCTGCGGGTGATGCGCGGCGATCGCCTGGCCCTCGTCGGCCCCAACGGCGCGGGCAAGAGCACCTTGATCCAGATGCTGCTGGGCAAACTGGCGCCCGACCGCGGCACGGTACGCCTAGGCACCCAGCTGGAGATCGCCTATTTCGATCAGCTGCGCGAGCAGCTCGATCCCGAGCGCACGGTCGTCGAGACGATTTCGCCGGGGTCGGAATGGATCGAGATCGGCGCGACGCGCAAGCACGTCATGAGCTACCTGGGCGACTTCCTGTTCTCGCCGCGCCGGGCCGATGCGCCGGTTCGCACGCTCTCCGGCGGCGAACGCAATCGTCTGCTGCTGGCGCGCCTGTTCGCGCGGCCCGCCAATCTGCTGGTGCTCGACGAACCCACCAACGATCTGGACATGGAGTCGCTGGAACTGCTCGAGTCCACCCTGGCGGAGTACGCCGGGACGCTGCTGTTCGTATCCCACGATCGCGCGTTCGTCGACAACGTCGCGACCCAGACCCTGGTGGCGATGGGCGACGGCACCTGGCGGGAATTTCCCGGCGGGTATTCGGACGCTGCCGCGCAAGGGGCATTCCGGGCGTCCGGGCAGCCTGCGGCGCCGGATGTCGCTCCCGCCCCGGCCCCGCCCCGGCCGGGCAAGCCCGCGCGCGCGACCCGACGGGAGCCGCAGGACAAGCTGAGCTTCAAGGAGCAGCGGGAACTGGAGGCGGCGCCGGAGAAGATCGAAACCCTGGAAGCGGAGCTGGCCGAGATCCACGCGCGCAGCGGCAGCCCGGAGTACTACCGGACCGGCGCGGAACAGATGCGTGCCGACCGCGAGCGTTGCGAGCAGATCGAGCGCGAACTCGCCCGGTGGTTCGAGCGCTGGTCGGATCTGGAGGCGCGCGCGCAGCGCGCGTCGATGCCCGGCTCCAGCGCCTGAATCGGTCCCGGCCTGCCGGAATGGCGCGTGCGGAACGGCGCATGGCTGTGCCGCTCCGCCCCCGTCCGGTGCTCAGGAAACGCTTCCGAAGCTCGGGTCCGTCGCGAGATACGGCGCCTTGAGGCCGGCGAGGCGGCAGCCTTGGGCGACGGGACCGCCCGGGAAGAGCTGGTACAGCATCCGGATTCCGCCGTTGGGGTGAAATTGCTCGTCGAGCGCGTCGTGCAGTTCACGCATGTTGACGGGCTGGTCTTCATGCCGGGCGAAATAGGATTGCAAACTCCGGATCGCCTTCCAGTGGTCGTCGGTGAGCGCCAATCCTTCCGCCTTGGCCAGCGCCTCGGCCTGGCTTGGCGACCAGTGGAAGGGCGCATGGGGGAATGCCGCGGCAACATCGCGATCCCGGGTTGCGCCCATGATCTCTGCAGTGGTGGGCATCATGTTCGATCCTCCATCGGTCGGAGTGGATGAAGCATGCTCCCGCAGGTATAGGCCGCGCCGTCCCGGCCGTCAAGGTGCCGGCGTCAAGACCACGTTGCCGCCGCCGGTTCCCGGTGGTCCTTGCGGGGTGCAGCCGCCAACGGCGTTCCGGTGTGCCGGTTCCGCATCGTGTCCAAGCGGATCTGCCGGGAAACATTGTGCGGGAAGCGTGGATTCAGCACGCCCAAGGCCAGGGCCACCAGGATCGCGACGATGACCGTTTGCAGCGCGAAGACGACGGCAATCCCGCACAGTTCCGCGGCAACGCGCAACGTCTTTCCGGATCGGGACAATCGTGTCCATCGGCCATAAAGCCGGAAAGCCGGTTTGCGCAACGCCACGACCTCGCTGACGCCAAGGAACAGCGACAACACGACCCCGGCCATTACGGCTACGTATAGTTCTGGTTGTCCCATCCCGCCCATCCGGCATGGTTTCGGCTTGCGACCGCGCGACCTGACCTCCATCGTGACAGTAGTCGCCGCTGGCAGTCGATGTCAACGACCGGGGCTGGTTGGCCGATCAATCGCCGGTTGGCGAGCACCCGAACGTCGCGAAAAAATGGACTAGCATGATCGGCAATCCCGGTACGGCGGCGCGCCCGCCGGGCACGAGCCCGCATCCGGCAAAACGAACGAGGTGCTGCGATGAGTGAACTGACGGAACGCAAATGCAAGCCCTGCGAGGGCGGCGTCGTACCGATGGAGCGCGAGGCGGCCGAGGCGCTGACCCGTGGCCTTGCGCCCGGCTGGGGCCTCTCGGAAGACGGGATTTCCCTGCGGCGCGAATTCCGCTTCCGGGACTTCTACCGCACCATGAGCTTCGTCAACGCCCTCGCGCACATCGCCAACATCGAGGACCATCATCCGGATCTCGAGATCGGCTACAACTATTGCCGCGTGCGCTACACGACGCACGCCATCCGGGGTCTGTCCGAGAACGATTTCATCTGCGCCGCGAAGATCGACCTCATCCCGCTCGGCTGAGCGTCCGCCGCCGAGAACCGGGATGCCGCATCTGCCATGAAAATTGCACCGTCGGACAACGGACTCCCATGGACATGACCCATCGGCCAAGTCCGGACACCCCGTCCGGCGATCGTCCAACGCTGCCTTGCAGCGCATAGCGCAAACGCGAAGCCCCTACCAAGCGAGAACGTCGGGTTCCGAATCGATGCGTACCCTGCCCTTGTCCCGTGTCGCGCAGATGCTCGCGGTTTCCCGTGGGCACCTGCAGCATCTCACGCGCGAAGGTTTGCTGCGTTCGCAGGACGGCATGGTGGATATCGAAGATTTGCAGCGGCTGTTTCCGCAGTTCGACCCGGTCGCAAGCGGCGCGCTCGAACACGTCGAACAGATCAAGCGCAACGCGTTCGGCCGTCGCGTGCGCGAGTACGTGCTACCCTCGCAGGAGGTGCTGGCACAACGTGCCGTAGCGCTCGAGGAAGAGCTTGCAGGTCTGCGCCGGACGGTAGCCGGCTACGAGCAACTCGTAACCACGCTCGACGGCGGCTTGCAGCGGCTCGCCGCGGATCCTGGGTCCCGTGCATTGCGCCAGCAGTTGCAGCAGGGGCTCGCTGCGGTCGGCGGCGCGGATCGAGCGGCGGCCTCGTTTTCCTGCCGGGACGGAATCCTGGGTTTCATGGCCTCCCAAGTCACAATGCATCCGAGCGGGCACCAGTTCGTGGTGGAAGGAAACGACACGATCCTGGAATCCGGCCTGAGAGCGGGACTGGCTTTGAATTACGGCTGCGGCAACGGCAGCTGCGGTTTGTGTCGGGCGCGGCTGGTTTCGGGCGAGCCACTGCGGATCCGGCATTCAGACTATCCGATGTCGGCTGCAGAGCGATCCCAGGGGTACCTGCTGACCTGCTGCCACACCGCCGCAAGCGACCTGGTAATCGAGACGATCGAGGGCACTGGTGCTTCCGACATTCCCGAACAGCAGCTGGTTGCCCGGATCAAGGCGTTGCGGCCGCTGGGCAGTGACGTGCTCGAAGTGCACCTGCAGTTTCCGCGCTCCAGCCGCCTGCGCTTTCTTGCCGGGCAGCAGGCCGCACTGGGTATCGCGGCGCCAGGCGGCGATTTGCAGGGACGGTATCCGATCGCAAGCTGTCCGTGTGACGAACGCAATCTGCGCTTTCACCTCGCGCGCGATGCGGCGGATCCGTTCGCCCAATACGCGTTCGGAGGCGCGATGCGCGTCAATGCCGAGGTTGGCGTTCGGGGCCCGTACGGAGACTTCGTGCTTGGCGATCCGCCGTCGCCGGACCTCGTATTCATCGCACACGATACCGGGTTTGCGCTGGTCCGCGGGATGATCGAGCAAGCGCTGGCCTTGGACGTCCCGAAACTGACATTGGCCTGGCTGGCAACGCGTGCTTCGGGCCACTATGCCGAAAACCTGGTCCTTGCCTGGCAGGATGCCTTCGAACAATTCCGGTATTTCGAGGCGGTCGACCCCGACCCTGCGCCGGGAGCAGCAAGGCTGCTCGCGCCGCTGCTGGCGGAGGCGTGGCGGCAATCGTCGGAGTACTTCATCGCCGGGTCGGATGAATTCGCGGACTACACCAAGACGGAGCTGGCGCGTGCCGGCGTTGCAGGGGATCGGGTGCACATTTTCCGGCGCTGATTTGGTCACCGTCTCGACGCTTGATCTCGTTTCCCCCGGTGCCAACAGACACGGGCATTGAAGGAGGGATGAACCGCCCCGATTTTTCCGGAGACCGGGAGTTTTGACGGATCCTGGTCGCGGCGATTCGCGGTGGAGGCCGAAAGTCCCCTTCGCGACGCGAGATTCCGGTCCCGGTAAGCCATGAGCGTCGGCACCGGGTCGATCGGTTGAGCTTGCGTGCGTCGGGTCCGCCGCGGTCTAATTCCATGGTCAAACCGACATTGGCGCGCCGCGGGGGGTGCTCGCGGCTAATAACATCTCACCAACTGTTCAAGGAACGAGAAGATGGCTACTGGTACCGTCAAGTGGTTCAACGACGCAAAGGGGTTTGGATTCATTACGCCTGACGATGGCAGCAAGGATCTGTTCGCGCACTTCTCCGAGATCAAAGGCGGCGGCTTCAAGTCGCTGAGCGAGGGGCAGCGCGTGCAGTTCGTCGTCAAGCAGGGCGCAAAGGGCCCGCAAGCAACCGAAATCGAGATCATCTGATCATCCGACACCCTCAGGAGTGTGCGAGCGGCCACGGACTTGCCTTCCTCAGGGGGTGGGATCGTCGCGGCACCGATCTCGAACCGGATGAAGTGACCCAGTGTCGATGATGAGCGAAGCCGCCGCAGCGCTCTCCAAGGACGGCCCTTCCATCTGGGTCGATGCCGATGCCTGCCCCGGGCTGCTGCGCGATGTACTGTTCCGTGCCGCCGAGCGGACCCGGACCCGCCTGACGATGGTGGCCAACAAGGCCTTGCGCACGCCGCCCTCGCAGTTCGTTCGCGCCTTACAGGTGGCGCGCGGCTTCGATGTCGCCGACGATGCGATCGTTGCCGCGCTCGCCCCAGGCGACCTAGTCGTCACCAACGACATTCCGCTCGCCGCGCAGGCGATCGCGCGCGGGGCCAGGGTGCTCGACATGCGCGGTTCCTGGGTCGACGACAACACGATCGGCGATCGGCTCGCCACGCGCGACCTGCTTGCGGAACTGCGCGATTTGGGTCAGGCGAGCGGCGGCCCCGCACCGCTGTCGCAAGCGGATCGCCAGGCCTTCGCAAACCGGCTCGACCAGTTTCTGACGGCGGCACGTCGCTGAGTCGACGTCACGAAGGAATGGCGCATGGACAAACCATGCGGCGCCACATGGCCCTTGCGAAGGTCTGCGTGCAAGGGATCCCGCAGCCCCGACGAGCTACCGATGCCGGCCGTCGCCGATTGCCCAAAATTTCGGCACTCTGAACCGGTCGCCCGTGGGTTCATCCGATCGGCCAACTGCGGTCATTTGCCCTTCGAGGTGAAGAGCAACAAACCGGTCATCGGGGCGCGATTGACGTGATGCATATCATATATGCATAATGACACCCAATGAGCGAGATCGAGTTCGACCCCGAGAAAGCGGCCGCGAACCTACGGAAGCATAGGGTTTCATTCGCTCATGCGGAACAGGTGCTGCGCGACCCCAACGCAATGACGATCGAAGATCCCGATGCAGAGGGCGAGCAGCGATTCGTAACGTTGGGACTGGACGCGCTCGGTCGGTTGCTGGTTGTCGTCCACACCCCACGGGGCGCAAAGACTCGCGTCATTTCTGCTCGGAAAGCAAGCCGTAGCGAATCGGAGCAATATCATGCGTAAGGAATACGATTTCTCGAAAGCCAAGCGGGGCGCCGTTCTGGCCTCGGCAGGAAAGACCCGCATCACGATCATGCTCGACGACGACATCATCGAACATTTTCGGCGGCTCGCGGACCTCAAAGGGACCGGCTACCAAACCATGATCAACACGGCGTTGCGCCATGCCATGGCAGCCGAGGCTCCGGCAAAAAAGACGGAAGCTCCAGTGACCGCATCGGTGTTGCGTCGAATTCTGCGTGAAGAGTTGCGTGAAACAATCTGATCGGCCTGCCGTCGAGGTAAACCATGAACCGGACATCCCCGGCAGGCGGTTTTGGGTCGACTGCGTGATCTGGTGGGCGTCGGCTTTGCGGAGATGGAAATTGTGCTGTTGTCGCGCCCGGAACCGAGCGCGACAATGCCGAACTTCGGACCAATCAAATCTCCGTTTGCTCCGCCAATTCCAGCGCGTCGTCGACGTCGATGCCGAGGTACCGAACTGTCGACTCGATCTTGGAGTGCCCGAGAAGTAATTGAACGGCCCGCAGGTTTTTCGTGCGCCGGTATATCAACGAAGCCTTGGTCCGCCGCATCGAATGCGTACCGTAACCCGTCGCATCAAGGCCGATAGCGCGCACCCAACTATGCAGCATGCGGCCGTACTGTCGGGTGCCGATATGAGGCGAGTCATGGTTCCGGCTCGGGAAGAGATAATCGCCAGTCTCCAGTCCCGCATGGCGAATCCACGTTTGCACTTCGTCACGAGTCGCGGCGGTGATCTCGAATTGCACGGGCCTTTGCGTTTTCCGCTGCAAGACAATTGCACGGGATGCAATCCGATCTCCCTGCTGGACGTCCCGAACCCGAAGGGCGGTCAAGTCGCAGGCCCTCAGCTTGCTGTCGATCCCGAGATCGAAAAGTGCGAGATCGCGAGCGCGATGCTCCATCTGCAAATGCTCGCGGATTCCCCAGATTTCCTTGGGCTTGAACGGCGCCTTCTGGCCGACGAGTTTTCCCTTGTTCCAGGGTTCGCGACGCTTGCCTTCGTTTTTCGATTCCATGTTGATCTCCTTCATGACGTGGAGGAGTGGCAGCAACACGCCGCCACCCGTGTGTTTGGCCAAGGACCCTCCTCGGCTTGCTACACGGTTTATTTCATGGAACCGGAGCCAGCATACCTCTGCAGAGGCGTCGAAGTCCTTCGAGATGGGAGACGGGTGGTTCGTTTCGACGAAACTTGCGCACCGGACGTTTTCGCCCGATAATCACGGCATGACGGGAAACGAATTCATCCGGAAGATAAAGGCCCTGGGAAAGCAGCGAGGTCTGCCAGTGGCGCTTGATGCTTCCCGTGGGAAGGGAAGTCACCAAACGCTTTACTTCGGTACCGCCTTCACAATCGTGCGGAACCCGAAGGACGAGTTGAAAACCGGCACGCTGCACGCGATGTGCACGCAGCTCGGAATCAAGGCATCCGATTTGTAAGGAGGATTTTATGGAACGGTTCGAATACGCGGTGAAGTTGGCGACAGCCGAAGAAGGCGGGTTCGTGGTCACCTGTCGCGACCTCCCCCAATTGGTGACCCAGGGTGAAGACGAAGCGGACGCGCTAAAGGAAGCGGTGGACGCAATGGACGAGGTTTTTGCTGCCTATATGCTGCAAGGCATGACGTTCCCGGCACCAACCAAGGCAAAACGCGGGGAACGTCTGGTTGCCCCTCCAGCGGAAACTGTTGCCAAAGCTGCCTTGTATGTGGCGATGCGCGAAGCGGGCATTACCAAGGTACAGCTCGCAAAGAAGCTGGGCGTGGACGAGAAGGAAGTTCGGCGCCTGCTCGATCCTCACTACGGCTCGAAGTTGCCGCGAATCGCCCAAGCCATCGATGCACTTGGACATCGGTTGGTCATCGGGCTCGAGACCGCTTGAGGAAAGAGGCCAGCCGGCTCCATGCGCTGGGCTCTCATCCACATTTTGAAATGGCAGCGCTATGGGTCCGAACATTTGATATGGTCAGGGCACGGTTGATGCGGGATGTCGGTTGCAGACGGATCCCAATTTCTTGATTTATCAACGAAAATTAGACTACCAGAATCCGGTCGCTGACGAGCGCTACCGACCGGCCACTTCCGGTCCCTCGCCAACAGCCGCCTTGCGGAAACGAAGCGCCTTGCGCTCTTCGCCGTGTGCAATGGCTTCGTCAAATCAGCCCATTCTCCCGAAACAGCAGCGCACCGAGCTCCGATTTGTCGCGGATAGCAAGTTTCTTGAAAATGTTCTGGATGTAGTTCCGGCAAGTGACGGGAGAGATCCCGAGATCATGAGCAATGTCCTTGTACGACTTTCCTAGCCCATAGCGTCGGGCGACATCCATTTCGCGTTTGCTAAGTTGCGCGAGGCAGCATTTCCGGCTTGCCTGCAGGAAGAGTTGCTCTCCCAAACGTTCGGCGCATACCCGGATCGCCCTCCCCACGTATCCGGAAGCGCCCGGTACGGAAAGCGATGCAAGCAGGGGTTCCGGCAGTACCGCCCCATTCCAGCCAGGCCACTCTTCCGCCAGCAGTACTCCGAAATAGCGCCCCGCGTAATGCAAAACGCCATTCGTCGATGCGATCGCCCGGGCGGAACGCTCCGCGGCCGGGTCCCCCGCACGTTCGACGTGGATCGCGCGGTTGACCGCGAGCGCTTCGACGAGATGCGGCATCAAGCGCTCCAGGAGCGCCAGCTCACATTGGTCGAAATGGTTCTCCCGCTTCGCGCGGAACAGGCTGATTGCCGATTGCAAGGGAGGTGCTGTTGTCGGAACCAGGATGCCCAGCGTGTTCGCATGCCGGTACCGTCGGGTGTAGTCGCGGATTTCGCCGAATTTGCGTTCCGCGAACACCTCCTCGGTATCGATCGTATGCGCCCGGCCCGGGTGGCCCACCACGGCGTGCATCATCTTGTCCAGGCGATTGACGGATTCCCAGTCGAGAACAATGTCAGCCGGCTCGTTGATGAGATGCACGCTGTGGGTGATTGCTCCTTTCCCGACGAGCTCCACCATCGCCCAGCGGCTGGAGTCGAAGGGAATGAAGGACCGCAGGAGCCCCATTGCGAAATCCTCGAAGTCCCGGGGCTTCATCTCGCGCGAAGCACGGTAGATCTCGATCAGCGTCCGCGACAGGCGATCGGTGAACTCCATGGCATCCTCTATCGGCTCCGGCGCGTTGCCGATTCGCTGTTCACCAGCGGATCGGCTGGCCAAAAGAGCCAGCATTCCGGTCCGGCCTCGAGGTGGACGTAGTGGCCGGTGTCGACCCGTTCCGAAGACGCAGCGGGAAACACCGAGCACCAATTGCGGGTGTCCCCCTCGAGGGACAGCACCGGATCGTGCGTTCCCAGGATCAGGCGCACTTCGCCGCGGTAACGGGACTCCGCCGCCTTGGGCGGGTTGCGCAAGGATTCGTCCATCAGGGCAAGAAACATCTCAAAATCCACGGGAACGGATTGCTGCACGCGCAGGAACCATTCCCGGACCTCGAAGGAATTCGGGCCGAAGTAGATTGCG
This sequence comes from Burkholderiales bacterium GJ-E10, assembly GCA_000828975.1. Taxonomy (NCBI): domain Bacteria; kingdom Pseudomonadati; phylum Pseudomonadota; class Betaproteobacteria; order Burkholderiales; species Burkholderiales bacterium GJ-E10. Next base: position 41,793 of record AP014683.1, read on the forward strand.
GGAAACGACGGGTCGGCGGCAGCCGCCAGGATCATTTCCCGCAACGCAACCAGGTTGCGCATTTCTCGCGCGCGTCGAATCGAGTCTTCCAGGGCTGCATTGCGACTCGTCCTCGCGATGGTCTCGCCGAGACGGATCGCTCCCTCCACCGGGTCGAACGGGCAGCCAAGCAGCGTGAGGCGGGAAATCCGTTCGGGAAAAGAATCGGCAAGCACGCGGGCCGCTTGCGCGCCGAACGAATGCCCGATGACGTGCACCGGACCGTCGGAAGCCATTCGTTCCAACTCCGCGGCGGCTGCATCAGCCAAGGCATTCAGGCTGCCCACCCGCGGCTGGTCCCACCAGTGCACGGGCAAGGAGTCCCGGTACCAAAGGCGCTCGAGCGCGGAACCGCGGCCGAGCCCGCGCAGAAAGAGTGCATCCAGCGCATTGACTGCAGATCCGGAACCCTGCGCGAGATTCGCGGCGCTCATGGTTCCTGCCCGGCTTCGCGGGCATCACCGAACCAGAGCCCGGGTTCGGCCTCGAACTGCACGAAATGGCCTGTATCGACCCAACGCACCGACAACTGCGGAAAGACCCGCCGCCATCGGTCGAGGTCTTCTTCGGGAGCCAGTGCAACGTCATGCCGGCCCAACACCAAGCGCACGCTTCCGCGATAGGCAGACGGATCCACCCGGGGCGACTTGCCGACGAATTCCGCCATGACGAAGCAATACGTGTCGAAGTCGAAGGAGAAATGCTGCGGCGCCGCCTCCAGAAAGCGCTCGCGCGCGGCCTGCGAACCGGGTCCGAAGTAGACCGTGGCAAACAAGGGGTCCGCTACGGCGGCCTGGACCATTGCCCGAAACGCATCCGGGTCTGCGCTTCGCTCGGCGCGATCCGTGGCCAGCGCCAATTCGCCGTTTCGGAGCGCCGCCGCGCTTCGGCAAACGCGAACGGCTCCCAGCGCCGTGTCGAACGGACAGCTCAGGAGGGTAAGACGGGAAATCCGTTCGGGACAGGCATCGGCCAGGGCACGGGCGATCGATCCCGCGAAGGAATGGGCGACCAGATGCACCGGCCGAGCAAAGGATTCCAACTCAGCTGCGGCGGCGTCGACCAGTTCGGAAAAGCGCTGTGCCGCAGGCTGGTCCCACCAATAGATCGGCAGGCGGTCCTGATACCAGTGGCGTTCCATGGCCGCAGTCAGGCCGGGACCGCCGTGCAGGAATAGCGCACTATGGCAGTCGCCACGACCGCCGCCCAATGCAAGCGCCCCCTCCCCTGTTCCGTCCATGGCCACGGCCTAGTACTTCTCTTTCTTTAGGAACCTCGCCATTCTGAGGGCAGCGACGCGAAATGTCGATGAAGATGCTTTTAGTCAATTACACACCAAGTGCGAACCAAAGTGTCGAGTTCGCTACAAACTTCCCAGGCTGTCCGTCCCAGCATGACCGGCGTATGTCGGAAGATGGTGTTTCCCAATCGGGGGCGTGAACCGTCGGAGCACCGTCCGCATCCGCCTCCGATTAGATGCATTTGCATCATTGCGCCCTGCCACCCCCGCCCCATAAGATCAAAACGCGGAGGGGCGGCGAAGGAGGGAGAAAATGAAAAGACAAGCAACGATTGTTCTGTTCGCAACGATCGCGTTCTCGTATACCGATAACGCCTTTGCGGATTCGAGCGCGGCGTGCAATGCATACATGAATGCGGCAGCAATGCAGATGTCCGGGCTTGTTAGCGGCTGCGTAGAACCGCGGATATTTGCCGCGGTTTGCTGCTGGGGCTGGTTTGCGCCGGGCGCGGTTGGTCGGTATCGCTGAACGGCCGGTGGAGCGCTGGCTCTATAACGCCGATCCCGGGGTGGTGCCACCACGGCGATCCGCGGCGGATTCAGAAGGGTTCGAGCAGGTCGGCGGGGAACAGATCGAGTTGCACGCCGTCGGGTTTGGCGACGGCGGCGGGTTGGTCCTTGCGATGGCGGCGCCGGTAGTACCGCTTGATCTTGCGGTGGTAGCGCTCGGCGACGAGGTCACCCAGGGCGTAGAGCAGATCGACGAGTTGCGCGCAGGCTTCGCTGCTGGGTTCGTCGCCGGAGTCTGGCGACGGCCAGGGGAGTTGGTCGAATCGGGGGCCGGTCACGATTTGCGCTTGCGCCGCGCGGCGGCGCGTCGTTCGTTTCGTTCCTGGGCTTCCTTGAGGCGGTAGGACTCGCCTTCGAGGGCGATGATCTCGGCGTTGTGGATGAGCCGGTCGATCAGGGAGACGACGCAGGCGGCGTTGGGGAAGACCTCGTGCCACTGGGAGAACGGTTTGTTCGTCGTGATGACGGTGCTCTTTTTCTTGTAACGGCGGTTGGTCAACTCGAAGAGCAGATCGGCGTGGCGGTTGGAGTAGGACAGATAGCCGACCTCGTCGATGACCAGCAGATCGAATCCAGCGTAGTAGCGCAGCCTGCGCTGGAGGGCCGAGTCGCTGTCGATGCCGGCGAGTTCACCGAGCAGTTGCCCGGCGGTGATGAACAGGACCGTGTGGCCGGCGAGCAGGGCCTGGTGGGCGATGTTCTGGGCGATGGTGGACTTGCCGATTCCGTTGGGTCCGACCAGCACAGCGTTGGTCGCCTCGGCCATGAACTGCAGATCCATGAGTTCCGCGACGGCGGCGCGGTCGCAGCGGGTGGGCCAGGCCCAGTCGAAGTCGGCCAGGGGTTTGAAGGCGCCGATGCTGGCGCGGCGAAGCCGGCGCTCCATGCTGCGGCGGGCGCGCTCGGTTTCCTCCCATTCGATGAATTGCGCCACCCACTCCGCAGCGCCGATCTCGGACCAGTGGGCGAGGATTCCGTTCAAGCGCAGCTGAGCGGCGCGCTCACGCAGGTTCGCATTCGGGTTCGTCGTCATCGGGGCGTTCCGTGAGTTGGTCGTAGGAATCGAGCCGGTGCGGCCGCACGGCGACGTCGCGGCTGCGCAGGTGCTCGGGCAGGTGAACGGGGGTGGGCGGCGGCTCGCCGCGGGCGTGGCGCCGGGCGTCGAGCGCCAGACGCACCGCATTGGGGTGCGGAACGCCGCGCGCGAGCGCGTCGCAGACGGCCTGGTCGAGCTCCTGCGCCGGGTAGCGCTGCAGCAGGGCCATGAGCCCGCGGGTCACCGCTCCGAGGTTGTAGCCGTGGGCGGCGGCCTGCACGAGCAGGTCCTTCACCGCCGGAACGCAGGCAACGAGCGCGTCGGTCGTACGGTGCTGGCGGGCGCTGCGCTTGGCGTTCTCCAGCGCCCGGATATGGCCAGGATCCTCGATTTGCTGGCCGCGGTCGTAGCTGCGCGGGTGGGAGGCGATGACCTTGGCGCCGTCCATGATGCGCACCACGGATGTTGTGGCCAAGACGGTCAGACTGCGGCGCACGTACTCGGCCGGGACCGAGTAGTCGTTGGTGTCGAACCGGGCGTAGGGAGTCTTGCCGATGTTGACTTCGATGCGCTCGGCCACCGGGAAGTCGTCCTCGGGCAGCGGCACAAGCAAGGGTTGCTCCTGAGCGAAGGCGTCGCGCACGCGGACCGTTCGGTCCTCGGGACAGGGCCGCTCCATGGCTTGGCCGTCGCACCAGGCTTGGGCTTGGGCGTTGAGATCGTCGATGTCGGCGAACTGCCGCGCGGCGAAGAAGGCCTCCCGTACGTAGCGGATCGCGCGCTCCACGCGCCCCTTCTCGTTGCCGCGGGCCACCGCCACCGGGCGGGGCTCGAAGCGGTAATGGGCCGCGAACGCAAGCAACGTCGGGTGGAAGCGGATCGCGTCGCCGTGGCGCTCCAGCACCGCGCTCTTGAGGTTGTCGTAGAGCAGCACCCTGGGGCAACCGTTCCAAGCATGGAACGCCTGCAGGTGCCCGTCGAGGAAGATGGCTTGCCGCGCGTCGAGATAGAACCGCAGGAAGATCCGGCGCGAGTAGGACAGCACCATCACGAAGCCCATCAGCGGCCGCTGCGCCTGGCCCACCTGGAGGTGCCCGAAGTGTGCCCAGTCGACTTGTCCTTGTTCGCCCTGCAGGGTGCGAAGACGCAGGTACGCCTCGGCCGCTTTCCTCGGCCGAAGCAGCGCGACACGGTGCCGGAAGTGGCTCGAGCTTCCGCGGTAGCCGCGCTCCCGAACCATCTGGAAGAGCCGTGCCGCAGTGAGCGTCGGGAAGCGCGTCAGGGTATCGGCGATGAATGGCACGAACGCATCGACTTGCGAAACGCGTGGCCTCCGGTTGATCCGCGGCACGCCCGCCTGCGTCAACACGCGCTCCACCGTGCTGTGATGCACGTGCAACTGCTCCGCGATCGTGTTGATCCGCCACTTCTCGACGTGGTAGTAGCGCAGAATCTGCGCCTCAAGTTCGCGATCGATGCCCATGCAAGCCGCCCGGTATCCAGGAACCCGCCGGACGGCCTCGGCCCACGAAGTCCTGCCGCACCCACGGCGCGCAGCGCGCGCCGCAGAAGCAACATCGAACCCCGTCGGCCGCGACTTCCGGCGCAACGGCGGGCAGTAGATCATCCGAGGCGGTGGCGGCGAAACCCTGATGCGTCACTTCCTTGCGCCGCAGCCGGTACCGCTGCGACCGGGCCGCGTGCCGGAACCGCCCGGCACGGCTCGTCTGGTACCGGCGACCCGCCGCGCGCAGCGATGCCTGCCTGGCCTGTCGTGAACACTCCCGACCGCAGTAAATCTGCCCGCGGTCGCAGCGCCGGCAGACCACCACCTGCGCGCGGCAGCGGGCGCAAAGAAACATCCGACCAGTTTCCTGTTCCGGCATCGGCGCTTCGGCTCCCCAACCGAAGCGCGGTAGACGCCGCGCGCAGCCAGTGCAATACTGTGCTCGCACGCGTGCTTCCGGTACGCAGTGTCGGGCGCGGCGGCGGAGCGTGCTTGGCGGTATGAACCGTCGCCGCGCTTGCGTTTCTTCGGTGTGCCGATTATCCGAGCATCGCCCGGAATCCCCCGTTCTCAAGCAAACGCCGGCTTCGCCATCCCGCCGGTCGTTCACAACGCGTCTTCGTTACGCACCCCGCTTGCGAAGCAGGCATCGGGGAGGCGCCCTGCGGGCGCCAAAACCGGAAAAGAAAAAACCGAAAACCCCCTCCCGCCTACTGCATCCGGGAACCCAGGGCAATACCTCGACAAAACTCCGCGGCAAATAGTCGCGGTTTCTCGCAGCCATTCACAGGGCTTACCGCGCAAGCGGCCAACCTAACGGGAATGGGCGCGTGCAGGGCCCTGCAACAACAGCACAACATTACCCTGAACCTGTTGAACCAGATCGGTGGCGTCTGTTCGCCGGTGGTGGTGAATAGCGTGCGACAGCAGGAACAGTCGCAGCAGGGATATCTCAGCAACCCGCAGGGTGTGTGCGCACTCAATCCCGGAATGACATACAAGCCGCTGCCGCCGACCTACGTGCCTAGCCCGCAAACATCCGCATATCGAAATCAGCTGCACTCACTGCCGAATCCGCAAACGCTCAGCAGCGAGCAAATTCGCCGGGAATATCCATCTTCCCCACCGGTCAGCGGCCCTTGCTGCGGGGGCGTGCGGTAAATCCCCGGAACGGAAGCCGGTTCCCCATCAAAGCTTCACTTAAATAGTGGTGCCGGACAAGCATAAAAAAGGAGGGAGCCATGAAAGTCAATCGCAGTTTCGAGAGCGTCTTTATGCGGTGGTGGATTCCGCTTGCTCTCCTGGTCAACACGTCGACGATCGCGCACGCCCAGGAAACGTCCAAATGGATTGCCGACACGCGAACCGGTTGCAAGGTGTGGAACGACTCTCCAAATTTGCGACTGACCATCCAATGGACCGGAAGCTGCAACGAGAAACACCTCGCAACGGGGAACGGAGTTCTTCGACGGTTCAAGGATGGAAGCGCTGAAGAAAAATACGAAGGAGAAATGAAAAACGGCAAGCAAGAGGGGTGGGGGACATACAACTATGCCGACGGTTGTTCCTATGACGGCGAGTGGAAGGACGGCAGCCCGGATGGACGAGGGACGATGCACTATTCCAACGGTGATTCCTATAGCGGCGACTGGAACGACGGACAATGGGACGGGCGGGGGACTATGCACTTTGCCAACGGCGGATTCTACGAAAGCGAGTGGAAAGACGGCGAACAACTAGAAGAAACGGCTACGCATGACGCGAGAAATAAGGTCACGACGCAAGCAGCACGAGCAGAAGAAGAACAAGAAAAAGAAGTGTCGGAAGCTGCCAAGGCCGCAGAGCAGGAGCGAATCAACAACTTGATCGCCAAGGGGAAACCGGCGCAGATTTACATTGCCGCCATGGATTTCGTGTCTGCGGGAAAAACGGACGTTGCGGAAAAACTATACAAAGTATTGATCGACAAGTATCCGGACAGCCCGTACACATTGCGGGCAATCGACGACCGGAATGCGGCGCGTCAGGCGGCGCGGCAGCGCGAAGAACAACAGGCTCAGGAGCAAGCCCAGGAACAGGCGCGTGCGCAGGCAGAAGCTCAGGCGCAGACCCAAGCTCAGGCCATGGCGCAGGCCCAAGCCCAGCAGGTCGCCGCGAACCGCAATCGGTGTTTGCAAGCGTGTTCTGCGATGCAGGAACAGTGTCTATCTCAAGTCGGAGCACAGAGCAACAGTGCGCAGATTTCGATGTTCGGTGCTGCAATCAGTGGAAATTATAACGGTGCGTTGCAAAACATGGCCAACGGGATGTCCAATGAGAGTGCGGGAAAGTCGCAATGCGCAAGCGGCTTTGGCGCCTGCACGGCAAGTTGCGATTAACTTACCGCACCCCGCTGTCGGCTTTTTCCTTTGATTTTCGGCGAGCCAGATTTTGGCCATGGTCTACGGCTGAAGTGACCGACAAATGGAGAATTGAAGTGACTCGAAAAATAATTGCTGCGGCGTGCGGGGCGCTTTTTGTCACAGGATGTGGCGTGTTTAATCAGCCAGGAGTCAAGGAAGTGGAAATTCCCATGTACGAGGAACCAGATAAGTCGCAAGACACCGCTACACCAACGGTCAAGGTGGTTGCTTGGACGGCTGACTCGAGCATGGCGATCGTCGACCAGAGAGGACAGACTTGCCTCTCTTCCGCGGCTGTATATGCGAATCGACAAAACAATACGCAGGTATCCATGGCTGAGCCGAATCCCATCGGCACTAGCACTGGCACCGGCGGCAGTGTCGGTGCTTCGAATGCAAATTCGACCACCGCGCAACTGATAGGCAACAAGGACTCTGCTTCCACATTTATTGACCTAGCACTGTCAGACCTCTGCCTTATCGTATTGAATCAGACACATAACAAGGTGAAGGACAGCGGGTTTACCTCAGAGCAGTTAGAAACGCTAATTCAAAGTGCATACGCAGCCTCTGTTGAGATTGCGCAGGCGCAGAATCTGGTGCCAACGATTTCATCCGATCCTAAAATCACAGCAGGGGATCCACCATCGAAAATTCAGGTGACTTCTAAAGGCGATACTTTAGCTGTATCGTTTCTGGCGCCGAAGACAGCCGGGGTTATAGGCTATGTCGCAACCGCAACGAACGCGGACGCGAAAAGCACGGAAAAACCGATAAGCAACATGGGGCAATCGGCTGATGAGGAAATTACTCTTAAGTGTTCCGCCAAGCAATTCTACAATGTGAGCGTAGCCGCGCTCTATGCTAGCGGCACTACAGTTAATGCAAAGATTGGTAGCTTTCGCGATCCGATCGCCTGCACGCAGGGGCCGCTAGATAATGGTTTGAAGAGGAAGTAATCTTCGCGTTTCCCGCTTCTACTATTTGATAGCAGTGAGCAGAGACATTTTGTCGCCCGAGGGCCCGAGGATTGGATGCCTCAGCACTAATGTTAAGGCAACTCGATTTTTTCGCGAGAGGGATAGAACGGTGAGTGCGACGTCGTCGCAGCGGACGGAGGCGATAAGATTTCACCCCCCGCCGAGTCTTTGTAACGGTCGCTTGGTGAGTATGATCGCGGCGACCGCTTTTCGGCATTGGAAAATCGAATGCGAAATGCCGCTATGGGTCGTCACCAGCCCCTCCCGATTCCCAATCCGCTGCCACAAACCGGACTTTCCATCCGACGGGGAAACCGGTCTCCACCGGCGAGGGCATCGCGACCCCGACGCGCTTGTCGCACGCCGGAATGCCGGCTTATGGCCCGAACCGCAGCCGCATCCAGAGGATGAAGACCGCCAGGCTCAGCGTGATCGCGTTGGCGACGATCACCGGCCATGCGCCGATGGCGATGCCGTAGATCAGCCAGAAGGCGATGCCGACGGTGAACAGGGTGTACATCCCGAGCGACACGCCGTTCGCCCGGCGCGTCTTCCAGGTCAGGTGCGCTTGCGGGACGAAGGACACCGTGGTCAGGGTCGCCGCCACGGTTCCGAGCAGGTCGGGGATTTGCATTGCCGGAAAGGATACCGGGTCGGCGCCCCATCCGGCCGGGGGGTCACTCCCGCATGAATTCGAGCATCTTTTCGCGGATGTCGTCGGGAATGGGCGTGGATTTGTGGGTGTTCTGGTCGACACAGACGGCGATGCGGTTCATGCGCGCGCGCTGCTCGCCGTCCTTCTCGACGCCCATCGTGAACCGCACCGAACTGCGTCCGACGTGGGAAAGGGTCAGCCAGAAGTCGACCGTTTCGCCCATCCGGCAGGGCTTGGTGAACGTCGTCTCCAGACGGACCGTCGGCAGGGCCATGCGCCGCTCCATCAGGAACTGGTCGTAGCGGACTTCGATCGCTTCGTAGAACCAGTCTTCCACCAGCGCGTTGAATAGGTGAAAGTAGTTCGGATAGAACACCTGTCCCGTCGGATCGCAGTGGGTCAACCGGATCAGGTATGGCTTGATGAACGTCATGGCGCGCCCCGTCGGGGGATTGGTCTTGCGCCGATTGTCTCTGCCGGGCCGTCGGGGTGAAGTGCGAAATACCGGGGCCGAAACGGCCTAAACGCGCGTTTTCCGTTCGAAGCCCCGGCCCCGGGTCAGGAGGCGCCCGACCCCGTCGGCGGGTTCGCCCGCCGCACCTGTTCGATGATCGCCTGCGTGTTGAGCGGCGCAGTGGTCCGCATCCGCAGTCCCGCGGTCGCGTCCTTCTCGAAGCGCATCCGCAGCGCGATCGTCGTTCCGCGCCCGGGCTCGGTGTCGATCCGCAACTGGGCGCCGATCTTCTGGGCACGGTTGCGCATGTTGAGCAGGCCGCGCCCGGCATTGCGGTCGGGGGCGATGCCTTGTCCGTTGTCGGTGACCCGGATGTCGAGCCAGCCGGTGTCGGGCTTCTCGCCGGGGGTTGCGGCCAGCGTCACCCGGACTGCCCGCGCATGGCTGTGCTTGAGCGCATTGGTGAGCGCCTCCTGCACGATGCGCAGCAAGGGCAGTACCATGTCCGGGTGAAGCGGGATTTCGGCGGGGAGCGTCCGCGCATCCCAGGAGAGCGCCACTCCTGCGGCGCGGAAGCGCGGCTCCATGCGGAAGCGCAGATTGCCCAGGGCCGCCGCCATGTCGACGTCCTCGGCCGCGAGGGCGTCGATGGCCAGCCGCATATCGTCGATCGACTCGCGCAGGATCTGCGCGAACTGCTCCGGGCTGACGCCGCCGCGCTCGACCAGCATGAGCGAGGACATCAACTGCGAACCGAGGCCGTCGTGCATGTCCTGCATGATGCGCTGCCGCTCGTGCGACTGGGCCTGCAGGCGTTCGCTCTCCCGCAGGCGTTCGTAGTTGCGCTTGAGCAGTTGTTCCCGTTCGCGGACCCGGTTCTCGAGATCCTCCTTTGCCGATTCCGCGTCGTGGGCGGACTGGACGAAGCTGCGGATCGCCACGGCCGCCCAGGCGCCGAGCGCGATCGGCGCCGCGAGGTTGACGAGCGCCGCATCGCCGATCGACGGGAAGTCGAGCAGATTCTCGAACCACAGCAGGCCGGTTCCGGCGGCGATCGCTGCCGCCAGTTCCCATTCGATCCGTCGCGGAACCGGATGCCGCCAGCGCAGCAGCGCGATCGCCGCGACGGCGACAAACCCTGCATAGCCGCCCGCATAGGCGGCTTCGGCCGCGGCCTGGGCGCTCGCCGGCATCACTTCGATCACGCGGGCCGCGGCATGCACGAGCCAGAATCCGCTGGCCAGCGCGAGCAGGGGCGATACCTTGTCGCGTCGTTGCGTCCAGATCGTGAACGCGACGACCGCCGCGAACAGCGCCGTCGCGGCGCCGATCCAGTTCCACGTCGTGGCGAAAAATTCGGCGCGGGTGTAGCGGTCCCAGAGCGGGTCCAGCGGCCCGACGGTGATGCCGGCGAGGGCGTGCGCGCCCGGTCCGTACCGGGTGCGGATCTGCAACTGGTTGTCGCCGGCGATCAGGTCGGACGGCGCCACCGCGAAGAGCCAGGGGCGGTGCCATGCGACGTGGCGCATCGCGGTCTCGGCCGGCACCGCGCCGACGAAATGGCCATTCACGAAGACCGTTCCGCCTTCGCTCGACCCGGAAATCAGGACGGCCCAGGTTCCGGTGGGCACCTGCGTCAGGATGAACCCCCCCTGCATGGACACCGCGCGCAGCCCGCTCTGTGCGCCCGAAGTCCAGTGCATGGGCAGGGTGAAGGGAATCCCGCTCCCGGGTGCGGCGCGGCCCGCGGCCGCATCGGAGAAGAACCAGCGTATGCGGTGTATCGCCTGCGGTTCCGCCGATGCGGTCGGGAGCCAGCCCGCCGCGGCAAGCAGCGCGACGAATGCAATCGCGATCCGCCGCAAGCGCGCGGGCCGGGACGACGGGGACGGAATCAAGAGCGCAGCAGCCCCATCTGGCTCGCTTCGTACACGGCTTCGCCCCGCGAATGCACCGCGAGCTTGCGGTAGATCTTCTTGATGTGGGCCGTCACGGTATGGGGCGAGATGCCGAGGATCTCGCCGATCTCGTTGAAGCTCATGCCCTTGGCCAGCAACTGCAGGATTTCGGTTTCGCGCCCGGAGAGCGGGTTGCTTTCGGTGTTGGACGCGCGGGACACGGTGCCGACGGCGCCGACGCTGCCGGCCGCGCCCATGCGCGAGCGGATCGCCCGCAGCACGCTGCGGGCCACGACGGGGCTGACCGGAGATCCGCCGGCGCGCAGCAGGCGGATGCAAGAGATCACGTCTGCCGGCGTGGAGTCCTTGAGGATGTATCCGGTCGCACCCGCTTCGATCGACGAGACGACGTGCTGCTCGTCCCCGAACACCGTGACGACCATGATGTCGACGTCGGGCTTCTTCTGGCTCACGTTGCGGATCAGGTCGATTCCGGTGCCGTCCGGCAGCCCCAGGTCGATCAGCATGACGTCGAAGTGTTCGCGGTCGATGAGCGCCTGGGCGTCGCGCTTGTTCGCGGCCACCCCGGCGAGCCGCATCGTGGGCTCGCTTTCGATGATCTGGGCGAACCGCCGACGGAACTCCGGTTCGTCTTCGATGATGATGATCGAGATGGGATCGGTGCTCATGGGGATCGACGGATTCCGGCGATGGTCAAGCGGGAAATTTTCCTCATATCCGGCCGGGTTGTCTATGGCGCAAGACGCGTTCGCGTCCAATCGGACCCGGCGCGGGCAAAGAGCAGCCGGTCATGGAGGCGGGACGGCCGGCCCTGCCAGAACTCGATCGCGTCCGGAACCAGCCGGTAGCCGCCCCAGTGCGGCGGGCGCGGCGGCGGCGATTGTTCGGTGAAGCGTTCGCGCAGTTGCGCGAACTGGGCTTCCAGACAGGTTCGGTCGGGAATCGGGCTGCTTTGCTGCGATACCCAGGCGCCGATCCGCGCATCGAGCGGGCGCTGGGCGAAATATTCGTCGGACGCTGCCGCCGGCAGCTCTTCCACGACGCCGTCGATCCGCACCTGCCGTTCCAGCGCCGCCCAGAAGAAGAGGGCGCTGGCCTGCCGGTTCGCGCGCAGTTCGCGGCCCTTGCGGCTCTCGAAATTGGTGAAAAAGGTGAACCCTTGTTCTGCGAAGTCCTTGCACAGCACGATGCGCACCGCCGGACGCCCCTGCGCGTCGGCCGTCGCCAGCGCCATCGCATTGGGCTCGCGGCCGCCGGAGTCGACGGCTTCGCGGAACCAGCGCGCGAACAGCGCGAGCGGGTCCATCCCCGCTTCGTCTTCGGTCAGGGAAAAACGCTCGTATTCGGTGCGAAGATTGGCATTCGTCATGCGGAGCGTTTTGAAAAATGGGTGACATTGCGTCGGAATCGCCATTGTACGAGTCCGATTCGTCCGGGGGGGAGTCGTCGGCATCATCCGAACGGCGGTTTGGCGGGATCGCGCGTCTCTATGGCGACGAGGCGTGCCTGCGGTTCGCCGGGGTACGGGTGGCGGTGGTGGGCATCGGCGGCGTGGGGAGCTGGGCCGCGGAAGCGCTGGCGCGCTCCGGGGTGCGGCGGCTGACGTTGATCGACCTCGACCATGTCGCGGAGAGCAACACCAACCGGCAGATCCACGCCCTCGACGGGACGTACGGCAAACCCAAGGTGCAGGCGATGGCCGACCGGATCCGCGCCATCGATCCGGCGGCGGAGACGGTCGCGATCGAGGAGTTTCTCGATGCCGGCAATGCCGATGCCCTGCTGCGCGGCGTCGATTGGGTGATCGATTGCACCGATGCGGTCCGCGCCAAGGCGGCCTTGATCGCCTGCGCGCGCGACCGCGGGATCGGCGCCGTCTCCTGCGGCGCGGCCGGCGGGCGGCGCGATCCGGGACGCCTCCGGGTCGCCGATCTGTCGGCCGCGGCCGGCGACCCCTTGCTGGCCAAGCTGCGCCATCGCCTGCGTCGCGAACATGGGTATCCGGCGGCGGGATTGCGGGGCCGCGCCGGGCGCTTCGGGGTCGCCGCGGTGTATTCCGACGAGCCGGTGCGGTACCCGGACGCGTCCTGCGCCCCGGGCGGCGCCCAGCCGGGGAGTCCGCTGGCCTGCGGCGGCTACGGTTCGGTGGTGACGGTGACCGCGGCGATGGGGCTGCTGGCGGCGGCGCGGGTGCTGGAAGGCATTGCCGGCGATTGACGGGGAATGGACTCATCCTGCGCAGGATCCATGTCCGTCGGGGCGGTTTTTGCTACGCTGTTCGGGAACAGGCCGAACTCAACCAAGAAAGGACCATGCGATGTTTCAGAAAATCCTGGTTCCCACCGACGGCTCCGAACTGTCCGCGCGCGCCATCGCCGGAGCGGTCGAACTGGCGGCCAAGCTGGGCGCGTCGATCGTCGGCGTGACGGCGGTCGAGCCCTACGCCTACGCCACCCTGTCCGAGTACCGTCCCGAAACCATCGTCGAGTATGAGGAGCGCGCCAATCTGGCTGCGCGCGAGCGTCTCGACGTGCTGGAGGCGGCGGCGCGCAAGGGCGGCGTGCCGGTCGAGACGGTGGTGGCGCGCAGCTTTTCGCCGTTCGAGGCGATCATCGAGACCGCCAAGGAGCGCGGTTGCGACGCGATCTTCATGGCGTCGCATGGGCGCCGCGGCCTGAGTGCGGTGTTGCTCGGCAGCGAGACCCAGAAGGTGCTCACGCACAGCCAGATCCCGGTGATCGTGTACCGCTGATGACCGAAGCGACAGCGATTGCCGCAGCCGGCCCGGAATCATCGGGCGCCCGGATCGAACTCGGCCATGCGCCGATGGACGCGATCCACCGCGAGTTTTACGACTGCATGGATGCGCTGCGCGGGCCGGGCGATCGTGCGCAGTCCCTGCTCGCCCTGCATGAGCATCTGCTGCGCCACTTCGCGCAGGAGGAGCACTGGATGCGCGAGACCGCCTTTCCGGCCTGCGCCTGCCATACCCGGGAACATGAGATGGCGCTCGACGTGGTGGCGGAGGTTCGTCGGCGGCACGATGCCGGCGACGCCGAGATCGCTGATCGCCTGGCGGAGGAACTGCCGCAATGGTTTGCGGTCCATGCCGCGGCGATGGATGCGGGTCTGGCGGAGTACCTGCGCACGGGGGGCGGGAGTTCGGCCGCCGCCCACGCCTGCGCCGCGACCTGAGGCGCGGCGCAGGCGTGGGCGTGCGATTGCGGCGATGACGCCGGCACCACGCAGGCGAGCGGTGGCTGCACTCCGCCAGGGCCGCCTACGCGGTGGTCGCTCCTACGGGGCGACTGCGCTGCGCTGCGCAGTCCGCGGGCGCACGGCCGAACTCGCGGCGCGGCCTGCGGCCGCTCTGCTCAAACATGCGGCCGTATGTCAGAAGTGGAGGCGCGCGATTGCGCGCCGCCCGCGGCCTTGTGCTGCTCGCCACCGCGTCGTATGGCGGCCCTGGCGGAGTGCAGCCACCGCTCGCAGCCAGCACCTCGACCGGGCAAACACTTCGTCGGTTGCCGATTCTACGGCCCGGTGCAGGGCGCCCGGATCTCGTTCATGACCTCGTGCGCGACACCATTCCCGGTCCAATGCGCATCCCCAAGAGAACGCCAAAAACTGACCTGTCTGCGCCGCTTCAATCGGCAGACGTTGCGCCACAGATCCTGCAGAAGATCATCCGCACCAATCCCCACTTCAGTTCGAAACAGAGCGAAGCACTACACTAGATCGGCCGGGTCGCGGCGATCAGCCACCGCCGTGCCGCACCGCCCACCAGCGGTTCGAGGCGCCGGCGCACGGTGGCGTGGTAGGTGTCGAGCCACGCGATCTCGTCGGCCCGCAGCAGGCCGCGGTCGATGCAGCGCCGGTCGATCGGGCAGAGCGTGAGCGTTTCGAACTGCAGGAATTCGCCGAAGGCCCCGTCTTCGCGTTGCGGTGCGGGGATCGTCGCCAGCAGGTTCTCGATCCGCACCCCCCATTTGCCGGGCCGGTAGACCGCGGGCTCGTTGGAGGTGATCATCCCGATCTCCATCGCCGTGTGCGGCTCGGGCGGGGCGCTCGGGGAGATCGACTGCGGCCCCTCGTGGACGTTGAGGAAGTAGCCCACGCCGTGGCCGGTGCCGTGGCCGTAATCCAGCCCATGCGCCCATAGCGGCGCGCGCGCGAGACTGTCGAGCAGGGGGGCGCGGTGCCCGTGCGGGAAGCGCGCAGTCGAGAGCTGGATCATCCCCTTGAGCACCAGCGTGAAATCGCGCCGCTGTTCCGGCGTCGGCCGGCCGATGGCGACGACCCGGGTGATGTCGGTCGTTCCGCCTTCGTACTGTCCACCGGAGTCGATGAGCAGCAGGCCTTCGCCGCAGACGGTGCCGTCACAGATCACGGCATGGGTCTGCGCGGTCGCCCGATAGTGGGGCGAGGCGCCGTTGGCGTTGAATCCGGCGATGGTTTCGAAACTGAGCGATACGAAGCCGGGCCGGCGCGCGCGTTCCGCCGAAAGCCGTTCATCGATCGTGCATTCGGTGATGCGTTCGCGCCGCGCGAGGGCAGCGTCCAGCCAGGCGAAGAATTCGCAGAGCGCCGCGCCGTCCTGCTCCATGGCGGCGCGCACGTGCCACAGTTCTTCCGTCGACTTGCGCGACTTGAGCAGCACCGACGGGTTGATCTGCTCGATGATGCGCGCGCCCTGGGGAAGCGCGCGCGCCATCGCCGCCGTCACCCGGCGGGGATCGAGGAGCACCGCTTCGCCGGGACCGACGGCGGCAAGCGCCGACCGCGCCCGGGCGTATTCGGCGAGTTCGACGCCGTCGGCCCGCAGCCGCTGTTCCAGGGCGGCATCGATCTTGCCGGGGCCGAGAAACAGGGTCGCGCCATCGCGCTCGATGAGGGCGTGGGCGAGGAACACCGGATTGAACGGGATGTCCGATCCGCGGAGGTTGAACAGCCAGGCGATGTCGTCCAGACTGGAAATCCAGTGGCGGTCGGCGCCGCAGGACTGCATCCGTTCGCGGATCAGCGCGAGCTTGTGCGCGCGGCTGCGCGACTCGAATCGCGCATCGCGCTCGTGCACTCCGTCGGGAGGAAGCGGCGGACGGTCGGGCCAGATTTCGTCGGCCAGATCGAGGTCGGTGCGCAACCGCGCATTGCGTGTCTGCAGCGCCGTCTCGATCGCACGGGCGAGCGCGAGGCCGATGGTCATGCCGTCGACGCCGACCGCGGAGCCCTCGGCCACGTGCGCGCAGAGCCAGTCCGTCAGCGGGGCGCCGGTGCTGCCCGCCGCCTTGACGGTCTCGATGCCGGTGCCGGCAAGCTGGCGTTCGGCGTCGACCCAGTACCGGCTGTCGACCAGCAGGGCGGCATGATCCTCCGTGACCACCAGGGTGCCGGCCGAACCGGTGAACCCGCTGAGCCATTGTCGCGTCTGCCAATGTGCGGGCAGGTACTCGGACAGGTGCGGGTCGGACGACAGGACGATCCAGGCCGACAGGCCATGGGCGCGCAATCGGGCGCGGAGCGCGTCGATCCGCGCGGGGATGGTGTCTTGGGATTGCATCACCGCGATCTCGAATCCTTCAGGGTGACGATGCGATTGAACACCGGCCGGTCGCTGCGGTGGTCGACGCGGTCGGCGACGAAGTAGCCATGGCGTTCGAACTGGAAGCGCTCATCCGCCGCCGCCGAGGCCAGTGCGGGCTCGACGTATGCGGAAACGCTGCGGCGGCTTTCCGGGTTGAGCCGCGAGCGGTAGTCCTCCGCACCCGCATCGGGGTCGTCGCAGGAGAACAGGCGATCGTAGAGCCGCACTTCCGCCGCCGGGGAATCCGCCGCCGGCAGCCAGTGGATCGCCCCCTTGACCTTGACGGCGCTGGCTCCGGGCGTGCCGCTCTTCGTGTCCGGCAGGATCTCGGCCTGCACGGTGGTGATCCGTCCGTCGGCATCCTTGTCGACCCCCGTGCAGCGGATGACGTAGGCATAGCGCAGCCGCACCATGCCTCCCGGCGTCAGGCGGAAGAAGTCGGGCGACGCCTGCTCGCGGAAGTCCTCGCGCTCGATCCACAGTTCGCGCCGCAGCGGGATCGTGCGCGTGCCGAGGTCCGGCCGGTGCGGGTGCACGGGCGCCGAACATTCCTCCCGGGCGGTTTCGGAGACGTTGGTCAGGACGAGGCGCAGGGGATCGAGCACCGCCATCGCGCGCGGCGCATGGTCCTCGAGGTCGTCCCGCAGCGCCTGCTCGAGCACGGCGTACTCGATCCGGGAGTCTGCCTTGCTCACGCCGATGCGTTCCGCGAAGAGCGCCAGGCTGCGGGGGGTGTATCCCCGGCGGCGCAGGCCGACGAGGGTCGGCATGCGGGGGTCATCCCAACCGTCGACGAGGCCTTCATCGACCAGCTGGATCAGCTTGCGCTTGCTCAGTACGACGGAATCGAGGTTGAGCCGGGCGAATTCGGTTTGCCGCGGCAGGTCGAACGGGTCGGGCAGCCGCTCTTCCAGCGCATGCGCGAGCAGCGGCGCGAACGACTCCGGCGCGCCCAGCAACAGATCGAAGAACGACTCGACCTCGCGCACCACGGCGCCGCGGTCGCGCTCCCAGCCCGCGAACAGGGCCCGCATGCGCTCCTCTGCGGCGCTCGCGAAGAGCTTCCCGGCGAAGTTGTGGCAATGCAGCGCGAACTCGCGCGCCGCTTCGCCGCCTTGTTCGCGGATGCCGCGCACGATTTCGAGGGCGGCGCGCCATTGCGGTCCGCGCAGCACCGGCGCGCAGCGTTCCAGGCACCAGTCGTAGAGCGGACGATGGTCCTCGAACTCGAGCGTGCAGATGCTGTGCGTGATGCTTTCCAGGGCATCGGACAGCGCGTGCGCGAAGTCGTACATCGGGTAGATGCACCAGCGGTCGCCGGTCCGGTGATGGTGCGCGAAACGGATGCGGTAGAGGGTGGGGTCGCGCAGGTTGATGTTGGGCGAGGCCATGTCGATGCGCGCCCGCAGCACCATCGATCCCTCCGGGTGCGCGCCGGCGCGCATTTCGCGGAACCGTGCCACGCTCTCCGCCGCCGGCCGGTCGCGATAACGCGAGGCGCGGCCGGGTTCGGTGAGCGTGCCGCGCGCCAGACGCAGTTCCTTGGCGCTGGACTCATCGACGTAGGCGTGGCCGCTTTCGATCAGGAATTCGGCGCAGCGGAACAAGGAATCGAAGTAGTCGGAGGCGAAATAGCGGTTGTCCTCGGCGCCGTCCTGCCAGTCGAAGCCGAGCCAGCGCACGCTGTCGGCGATGCTGTCGACGTACTCCTGCTCTTCCTTCGTCGGGTTGGTGTCGTCGAAGCGCATGTGGCAGCGCCCGTGGAAGTCGCGTGCCAGGCCGAAGTTGAGGAAGATCGACTTGGCATGGCCGACATGCAGGTAGCCGTTCGGTTCCGGCGGGAACCGGGTGCGGATCCGCGCGGAATCGAGGCCCCCGAGGTGCTGGAAATCGCCGTCGCCGGGGGCGCCGTTCCAGCGCCGACGGACGAACCGGTTGGCCGCCAGATCGGCGGCGACGAGGTTGCGCAGGAAGTTCGTGGCAGGGGCGGGAGTGGTGTTGCGGTCGTGTTTTTCCATTTCGGATCCTCCGGCATCGCGCGCCGGTTGCGGCACCATGCGCCGTCATCCGTCGTTGATCCCACGCATCTTACTTCGCGCGCCGGCTCTTGACGGGGCGGTTGGCGTGCGATTACTCTGGAATCGATCGGGCAGCGGTTCTGCCCGCGTACGCCTTGCCGCGGGAGGGTATCCGGAATGTGGCCCTATCCCAATCGAATCGCACACCGCGGCGGCGGCGTTTTGGCACCCGAAAACACGATCGCGGCCTTGAATGCCGCCCTCGGGTACGGCTACCACGCGGCGGAAGTCGATGCCGCGCTGTCGCGCGACGAAGTGCCGGTGCTGCTGCACGACGCATCCCTTGAGCGGACGACCGACGGCAACGGCTGCGTGTGCGATTACAGCGTCGACGAATTGACTTGGTTCGATGCGGGAGAGCGGTTTGCGCCCGAGTTCCTGGGCGAGCCGATTCCCACGCTGGAGCAGGCCCTGCGCGCCTGTGCGCATTGGGGGATCTGGCTCAATGTCGAGATCAAGCCGGTCCCGGGATTCGAAAAGCAGACCGGAACGGCGGTCGCGCGGACCGTTGCCCGGTTTTGCGCAAAGAACGCCATTGCCGGCGATCGTGTCCCGCTGCTGTCGTCGTTTTCCGTCGTCGCACTCGAGGCGGCCCGGCGGGCGGCGCCGCATCTGCCGCGCGGATATCTGGTTTCCCGCATCGGGCCGAAATGGCGCCGGACGCTGGAGCATTGCGGCTGCGCGAGCCTGCACTGCGAATACCATGCGCTCGACGAGGCCACCGCGCACGCGGTGAAGGATGCCGGCTTCGGCCTGCTTTGCTATACCGTCGACGATCCGGCGCGGGTGCGAACCCTGGAATCCTGGGGGGTGGACGCGGTGGTCGTGGACCGCATCGATCTGATTCCCCCCGACGAGGCGGCGCGCGGGAATGCCGCTGCCCTGGAGCCGGCGGTCAGTGCGCCGCCGGTCAGTGAGCCTCTTTGGACACGCTCGACCCGAGAACCGCCCGCAGACGATCCGAATCGAGAATCCGCAGGTGTTTCTGTTCTACCTCGATGAGGCCATCCTGCGCGAAGTGGGAGAGTGCCCGGCTGACGGTCTCGAGTTTCAACCCGAGGAAGCTGCCGATTTCCGCCCGCGTCATGCGCAGCACGAACTCCGTGCGGGAATAGCCGCGGGCTTCGAAACGTTGCGATAGGTTGAGCAGGAACGCGGCCAGCCGCTCTTCCGCCCGCATGCTGCCCAACAGCAGCATGACGCCGTGCTCGCGCACGATCTCGCGGCTCATCACCTTGCGCAGATTGTTCTGCAGGGAAGGCACCGCGGCCGCGATTTCTTCGAGCCGCTCGTACGGGAGGACGCAGACTTCCGTGTCCTCGAGCGCAACGGTGTCGCAGGTGTGGGCCTCGGCGGAGATCCCGTCGAGACCGACCACTTCGCCCGCCATGTGAAACCCGGTCACCTGTTCGTGGCCGTCGGGCGACATGAGCGTGCTCTTGAGAAATCCCAGTCGCACCGCATACAGCGATTCGAACCGATCGCCGGCGCGGAAGAGGGACTCGCCGCGGCGGATCTTGCGGCGCGTGGCCACGATCTGCTCGACCTGCCCCAGTTCGGTTCCGGAGAGCCCGACCGGAAGGCAGAGTTCGCGCAGGTTGCAGTTCGAGCATGCGACGCGCAGGCTCGCCAGACACGTGGATGGGACAGCCATCTTTTCGGATTCCTTGATGGAGGACTTGCATCCTGTGCAACCGCGTCCCCAAGCCTCGCATCCAACATTGGGGACGGTTGACGGCGATCAAAACGCATCGCCGCATGGCTGACATATTACCCGTCCTGAACGAGAACAAATAATCCATGTCATCGACATGGAAAATGGGAAGCAGAAAGTGGATGATCGAGTCATAGATGCGGACGCCTGCGGGGCAGGCCGGTCGGGGCGTCCCAAGCGGGTGGACCTCCCGGACCGGGCCACGATAAGCCGTTTCGACCAGCCGGGTCCGCGGTACACCTCATACCCGACGGCGGACCGGTTCGTCGAGTCGTTCGATGCCGATACGTACCGGCACTGGCTCGGCGTGCGCACGGCCGGCGTGCAGCGGCCGATCTCCGTCTACATCCACATCCCGTTCTGCGATACGGTCTGCTATTACTGCGCCTGCAACAAGATCGCCACCAAGGATCGCGCCAAGGCGGCCGAGTACCTCGGGTTCCTCGAGCGGGAAATCGACCTGGTCGCATCCGAGATCAAGGGGCGGGCGCGCATCGAGCAACTGCATCTCGGCGGCGGGACGCCGACTTTTCTGAGCAACGAGCAACTGGAGCAGGTGCGCGACATGCTGCGCGCCCGCTTCGATCTCGCCGACCGCGGCGAATTCAGCATCGAGATCGATCCGCGCAGCGCGCCCGGCGACAAGATCCGCACGCTGGCCGGACTCGGATTCAACCGCATGTCGGTCGGGGTCCAGGATTTCGATCCGGTCGTACAGCAGGCGGTGAACCGGGAGCAGAGCTTCGAGATCACGAAGGAGAGCGTCGATGCGGCGCGCGCCTCGGGGTTCAAATCGGTCAATCTCGACCTGATCTACGGCCTGCCCCACCAGTCGAACGCGCGGTTCTCGAAGACCCTGGACCGGATCCTCGAGGTCGGCCCCGACCGCATTGCGCTCTACCACTACGCACACCTTCCGACCCGCTTCAAGCCGCAGCGGCGCATCGCGGCCGAGGACCTGCCGTCGTCGCAGGAGAAGCTCACGATCATGATCGACGCGATCCGCCGGCTCGGCGCCGCCGGATACGAATACATCGGCATGGACCATTTCGCGCGCGCGGATGACGATCTCGCCCGTGCGCAGCGCCACGGCTGCCTGCATCGCAATTTCCAGGGCTACAGCACCCGCCCGGATTGCGACCTGATCGGCTTCGGGGTGTCGGCGATCGGCAAGGTGGGCCCGACCTACGTCCAGAACGTCCGGACGCTCGACGAATACTACGAGTCCCTGCGTGCGGGGGTGCTGCCGGTGCAGCGTGGTATCCAGCTCGACTCGGACGACCTGGTGCGACGGGCCGTGATCATGGCGCTGATGTGCCAGTTCGAGGTCTCCAAGGAGGCGATCGCGGCCGCGCACCTGATCGATTTCAACGACTATTTCGCCGACGAGCTGCGGGATCTCGCCCCCTATCAGGATGCCGGGCTGGTCGAGAACACGAAGGAATGGGTGAGCGTCACCCCCAAGGGCAAGCTGCTCGTACGTGCGCTGGCGATGGTGTTCGACAAATACCTTCGCCACGACCAGCGCGCCCGGCCGTACTCGAAGATCGTGTAGCAGCGCCAAGGCGGTGCCGCGGGCGGACCGGGCGTCGGCCCGCGGGGACGGGGCCGATGCCTTGCATGTCCCCCTCCGGGTCCGCACGTATTCCCGCTATCATCCGCAGCAATTTCCGACCCATCCGGCCGCACCTGCGATGAAAAGCTCCGAAATCCGCGAACGCTTCCTGCAATTCTTCGTCTCGAAGGGGCATACCCGCGTTCGTGCCGCCTCGCTGATCCCCGCCAACGACCCCACGCTGTTGTTCACCAACTCCGGCATGGTGCAGTTCAAGGACGTCTTCACCGGTCGGGAAACCCGTCCCTACACCCGCGCGACCTCCTCGCAGAAGTCGCTGCGGGCGGGCGGCAAGCACAATGATCTGGAGAACGTCGGCTACACCGCGCGCCATCACACATTCTTCGAGATGCTGGGCAACTTCAGCTTTGGCGATTATTTCAAGCGCGACGCCATCGCCTACGCCTGGGAGTTGCTGACGACCGTCTACAAGCTGCCGGTGGATCGGTTGTGGGTCACGGTCTATCAGGATGACGACGAGGCCTTCGACATCTGGACGAAGGAGATCGGCGTGGCGCCGGAGCGCTGCATCCGGATCGGCGACAAACCCGGCGCCGGGCGCTACGTCTCGGACAACTTCTGGCAGATGGCCGACACCGGCCCCTGCGGTCCCTGTTCCGAGATTTTCTATGACCATGGCCCCGGGGTCGCGGGCGGTCTGCCGGGATCGGCCGATGCCGACGGCGATCGCTACATCGAGATCTGGAACCTGGTGTTCATGCAGTTCGACCGGGATGCCGAGGGCACGCTCACACCCTTGCCGCGTCCCTGCGTCGATACCGGGATGGGGCTGGAGCGCCTTTCCGCGGTGCTGCAGGGCGTGCACAGCAACTATGAGACGGACCTGTTCCGCAGCCTGATCGCGGCGGCGGCGCGTGCGACCGGCACCAAAGACCTCGCCGACAACTCGCTCAAGGTCATTGCCGACCATATCCGCGCATGCGCCTTCCTGGTCGCGGACGGCGTGATTCCCGGCAACGAGGGGCGCGGCTACGTCCTGCGCCGCATCATCCGGCGCGCGCTGCGGCACGGCTATCGCCTGGGCTGCCGGCAGCCCTTTTTCGCGACGCTGGTCGCGGATCTCGAGAAGGAAATGGGCGAGGCCTACCCGGAACTCGGCGAGCAGCGAGAACGCATCGAATCCGTGCTGCGCCTCGAAGAGGAGCGTTTCGGCGAGACCCTCGAACACGGCATGAAGATCCTCCAGGAAGCCTTCACCCGCCTGCCGGCGTCGGGTGCGCAACTCGACGGCGAGACGGCCTTCCTGCTCTACGACACCTACGGCTTCCCGCTCGATCTCACGGCCGACGTGGCAAGGGAGCGTGGCGTCGGCGTCGATACCGAAGGCTTCGAGGCGGCGATGGAGCGCCAGCGTGCCCAGGCGCGCGCGCACGGCAAGTTCAAGTCGGCGCAGGAACTGCACTTCGAAGGCCGGCCTACGGCATTCGTCGGGTACGACGCGGCGGCCGCCGAGGCGCAGGTGCTCGCGCTCTTCCGCGACGGCGCGGCGGTGCCGGAGGTGGGCGATGGCGAGCATGCGATCGCGGTGCTCGACACGACGCCCTTCTATGCGGAGTCGGGCGGCCAGGTCGGCGACCGGGGCTGGATCGAGGCCGACGCGGCGCAGATGGCGATCGAGGACACCCAGCGCATCCAGCCCGGCGTGTTCGGGCATCATGGTGCGGTCCGCGGCGGCGCGCTGCGGGTCGGCGACCGCGTGCGGGTGCGGATCGACGGCGATCGCCGCGCACGCACGCGCGGCAATCATTCGGCGACCCATCTGATGCACGCCGCCTTGCGCAAGGTCCTGGGTGCCCACGTGCAGCAGAAGGGCTCGCACGTCGATGCCGCGCGCACGCGTTTCGATTTTTCCCACGACAAGCCGCTGACCCAGGACGAAATCGCGCAGGTCGAGCGGATCGTCAACGATGCGATCCGTGCCGACGTCGCCGTGTCCGCGCGCGAGATGGCCTACGACGACGCGATCCGCGCCGGCGCCCTGGCTTTCTTCGGCGATAAGTACGGCGACCGCGTGCGCGTGATCGCCATGGGTGACGGGTCCGAGAGCCGCTCCACCGAGCTGTGCGGCGGCACCCACGTCCGGCGCACCGGCGAGATCGGCTTCTTCAAGATCGTCTCCGAGAGCGGCGTCGCCGCCGGGGTGCGCCGTGTCGAGGCGGTGACCGGCGCTGGTGCGCTGGAGGCGGTCCAGGAGATGGACGCGCGCTTGAACGAGATCGCCGCCGCCGTTCGCAGCCCGGTGCCGGAAGCGGTGCAGCGCATTGGGCAGGTTCTCGAGCAGGTCAAGGCGCTGGAGAAGGAAGTCGCGCGCCTGAAGCAGAAGATGGCGGCCGGCCAGGGAGCGGATCTGGTTTCCCAGGCGGTCGAGATCGACGGCGTCCAGGTGCTCGCGGCCACGATCGAAGGGGTCGACGCCCGCCAGTTGCGCGACACCGTCGATCAGCTAAAGTCCAAGTTCGAGCGCGCGGCCATCGTGCTGGCCGCGGTCGGCGATGGCAAGGTGCAACTCGTGGCCGGCGTCACCGCGACCGCGACGGGCAGGATCAAGGCCGGTGAACTGGTCAACTTCGTCGCCGTCCAGGTCGGCGGCAAAGGTGGCGGCCGTCCCGATCTGGCGATGGCGGGAGGCACCAACGCCCAGGCGCTGCCGCAGGCGCTGGCGCAGGTACCGGACTGGGTTCGGAAGCAGCTCACCTGAGCATCACCGGGAGCAATCCTCATGAACGATCTCGCCGAACCGATCCCGCAGCACTTCGATCGCGAAGTCGATGCCCGCGGTCTGAGTTGTCCCCTGCCGATCCTGCGTGCCAAGAAGGCGCTCTCCGAAATGCAGAGCGGGGAGACCCTCAAGCTCATTTCCACCGATCCCGGTTCGACGCGTGATTTCCAGGCGTTCGCGCGCCAGACCGGCAATGCGCTGGTGGCGCAGACGTCGGACGGCAAAGAGTTCGTCCATTTTCTGCGGCGCCGCTGAATTCGCGCCGTGGCCCGGCACGGCGTCAAAGCCGTGTCGCGGCGATCGCGTCGACGTCGGCAGCCCGCGTGGCGGCGTCGAGGCGCAGATCGAGGAGCGTCTCCAGGGCCTTGATTCGCAGCCGTTCGATCCGCACCGGTTCGTCGCTCTCCGCCTCGTCTTGTGCGATGTCCGCGCGGGCGAAGTCGGCCATGCCCCGCAGGCGGGGAAGCAGGTCCTTTTCATAGAGGTCGATCTCGCGGGTGTCGGCGTCGAGTCGAACCAGGTCGGCGACGAGATCGGCGGCGATGCCGAGGCGCCGACTGCGCAACTGCGCCCGCGTCTTGCGCAGCCGGTCGCGGCTCTGGCGGATGGCCGCATCGATTCCCTGGTATGCCGCGATCGGAAACATGATTCCCGCCCCCGGGCTTTGCGTGGCACCGTCGAGACCGGCAGCGACGGAAAGGGTGAAGTCCGGGAGATATTCGAGTCGGGCGCGTTCGATATCGAACCGGTCGGCACGGATTTCGCGGCGCAACCCGGCGAGTTCCGGGTTGCGCCGCACCGCCTGCGCCAGCAGGCGATCCATGCTCGCCTGCGGCGCAAGGTGGCGCGGAAACCGCTCGGGTACGCCCAGCGCGCGCCGTGCCGGGCGGCCGAGAATCCGGTTGAGGTTCGCGCGATCGGCGGGCAGCCGGGCGGATACGGCAACGATCCGGGCACGCAGCGCGGTGCGCTCATCCTCGATCGACAGCGCGGTCGTCGCCGGTGTCGTCCCGGTCTCGATGCGCACCCGGGCGAAGGCATTGAGTTCGTCGAGCAGGCGCTCGTCCTGCTGCAGGAGGCGAAGCATCTCGGTGTCTGCGGTTAGCGTGTACCAGGCATCGAGCGTGTCCCGGCGCACGGCGAATTGCGCCCGGCGGTAGTCCCATCCCGCCGCGTACGCTCGTTGCAGCGCAGCGCGCGCCGCCGTGAGCGGCTTGATCGGCCACTCGATCGGTGCGCTGGACATGTTGGCCAACTGGAGCATCGTGTTGGCGGCGCTCGCCGTGCCGTTTTCGAGGCCGACGGTCGCTCCCAGCATGGGCACGGTCGGTTCGGTGCCCCGCTGCGGAATCTCCTCGATGGCGGCACGCCATTGCCAATATGCCGCCTCGACCTCGGGACTTTCGAGCAGGGCCCGGGAGACCAGCTGCTGTCGTGTCGGCACGGCCGGCAAGGACTGGGGATGGCGCCGCTGGGGCGGCTCGGCGAACTGCCGGCCCGCACGGTCCGCCTCCTGCCGCAATGCCGCTTCGCCGTGCGGCAGGAACGTGCAAGCCGCAATCATGACGGATGCGGCGAGTGCGAGCAGGATGTGCCGGACCCGTTTCCGTTGCCCCGATTCGCCGGTCATAGGTCGTCCTCCGAGTGCGGGTCGACGGGGGGCTTCGCGAGGACCGTGGCCGATGCAAACCGGTCGCGCAGCGTGTAGCCCTTCACCATGTAGTAGAGCGTCGGCAGGACCAGCAACTCCAGCAGGAAGCTGGTGATCAGCCCGCAGATCATGGGGAGAGCGAGGTGGCGCATCACGTCCGCGCCGGATCCCTGGACCCAGAGCAGCGGCGCCAGGCCCATCAGCGCTGCAGACACCGTCATGGTCTTGGGGCGGATGCGGCGAACCGTGCCGGTATGCACTGCTTCGAGCAGATCCGCGCGGCTGTTCAGGCGACCGCCTTCTTGCGCCTGCCGCAGGCTCACATCCAGGTACACGAGGAGCACGAGACCCATCTCGGCGCTCAGACCGGCGACCGCGACGATGCCGACCCAGACCGCCACCGACAGTTCGTAGTGCATGAACCACAATCCCCAGAACGCACCGACGAGTCCGAACGGCACCGCCAGCAGGACCCCGAGCGTACTGGCGAAATTTCCCGTCGCCAGAACCAGCAGAACCACGATCCCCAGCAGCACGAGCGGCACCGCCATCAGAAGGCGTGCATTGGCGGCGCGGATCTGCTCGAACTGGCCGATCCATTCGTAGGTGTACCCGGCCGGCAGCGCAACCGTCCTTTCGATCGCGGCGTTGGCGCGGCGGACGTAACCGACCAGGTCCGGAACCTGCGTGGTGACGTTGATGTAGTTGACCGTGCGCGTGTCGTAACTGTCGATCTCCGGCGGGCCGGGGCTATAGCGGATGTCGGCGACCATGCCCAGCGGAATGCTGTTGCCGTCGGGCAAGGTGATCGGAATCTGCCGCAGGGCATCGGGGTGGTCGCGCAGATCGACCGGGTAACGGAGGTCGATCGGATAGCGCTCCACGCCGAGCACCATCGTTCCGATCCGGCTGCCGCCGATGGCGGTTTCGATCACGCGCTGCACCGCGCCGACGGTCAAGCCATAGCGTCCGGCCACTTCGCGGTGCACCGTGATGTCGAGATAGTGGCCGCCGAGGGTCTGGTTGGCGATCGCGCTCAGGGTGCCGCGTACCGGGGTGATGGCGGCGGCGATCTCGTTGGAGAGCGAGCCCAGCACCGACAGGCGAGGCCCGGTCACGCGAATGCCGATCAGCGTCTTGCTGCCGCTGTTGACCATGTTGGTCCGATTGGCGATGGGCATGGTCCAGTACGCCGGCAGGCCGGGAAGGTTCAGCGCCTCGCTCAAGCCCTCGTGGTGGGCGCCGGAGGCGTCGACGTAGCCGTTTTCGAGGTCGGCGACGCCGATCCGGCGCGTATCCGGCCAGAAGGTGTTGCGGAACGGCCATTGCGCCCAATGGGGCCAGCGCGCATAGAAGCGTGGGATCGCCACGGCGGGCCATTGGTCGCGTGGCTTCAGGTGGATGATGGTGTCGAGCATGCCGAGGCCGGCATCGTCCGTTGCCGTGTCCGCCCGGCCGGCCTGGCCGAACACGCTGGCCACTTCGGGAAACCGCTGGATGATCCGGTCGGTTTGCTGCACGATGGCGCGCGCCTCGGTGATGCCCAACCCGGGATAGGTCGTCGGCATGTATTCGAGATCGCCCTCCCAGAGCGGCGGGGTGAACTGCGTGCCCAGGTGCGACAGCGGCCAGATGATCGACAGGGTCAGCGCGGCGGCGATGGCGATCGTCGACCACCGGTGGGCGATTGCGAATCGGAAGGCCGGGGCGAACACTGCCTGGAGCGCGCGGTTGATCGGGTTGCGCTCTTCCGGAACGATGCCTTGTGGAACCGCGAGCATCAGCGTCAGTACGGCGGTGCCGATCGCGGCCGCCCAGCGATGCCGGGCCAGCAACGCGGAATGTCCGACCAGCACGAAGACCGCCGCGGCGGCCAGCGCCGCGAGCGCCGCGGCCAGCGCGACCTGCAATCGGCGCGGCCATTGCGCGGGGAACAGGCTGGGGCTGATGAAGTTCATCATCAGCACCGGGATCAGGGTGATGGACACCAGGGCCGCGGCCGCCATGGCGAAGGTGCTGGTCAGCGCAAGCGGGCTGAACATCCTGCCGCTTTCTCCCGGCAGCACGAAGATCGGCAGGAAGCTGAGCGTGAGGATCAAGAGGCTGAAGAAGAGGCTCGGAACGACTTCGGCCGCGGCCTGCAGGATGAGGCTGCCGCGGTCCTGCGGCTTCTCGCCGTTCTGCACGCGTAGCGCCTCCGCGTTGAGATACTGATGGGCGTTTTCCACCGAGATGATCGCCGAGTCGACCACCACGCCGATCGCGATGGCAATGCCGCTCAAGCTCATGATGTTGGCGCTCACCCCCAGCAGTTTCAGCAGCGCAAGGCTGATCAGCATGCTCGTCGGAATGACGATGATGGCGATGAGGGCGCTGCGGCCGTGCAGCAGAAACGCGAGGCAGACCAGCGCCACCACGATCATTTCCTCCGTCAGGGTGTCGGAGAGTGTCGAGATCGCCCGGTCGATCAGGAGCGTGCGGTCATATCCGGTTTCGACGAGCACCCCCGCCGGAAGGCTGGATTCGATCCGGGCAATCTTCTTCTTGATGGCCTGCACGACCTGGTAGGTGTTGCCCTGGAAGCGGACGACGACGATGCCGCAGGCCGCTTCGCCCAGGCCGCTCCATTCGCAGATCCCCTGGCGTTGCTCGCCGCCGCGCTGCAGGGTCGCGACGTCGCGCAGCAGAATCGGCGTTCCGTTCCGTTCGCGGCCGACCGGAACGGCCCCAAGCTCCCGGAGATTCCGCAGGTAGCCGCGGCTACGCACCATGTAGCTCAGTTCGCTCCGCTCGATCACCGATCCGCCGACGTCGTTGTTGGAATCGGCGATCGCCGTGCGAATCTGCTCGACCGAAAGGTGATTGGCGCGGATCCGATTTGGGTCGATGATCACCTGGTATTCGCGGACGAAGCCGCCCAGTGGCGCAACTTCGGATACGCCCGGTACGGCTTCGAGTTCGAACCGCACGAACCAGTCCTCCAGGGTCCGCAGTCCGCCAAGGTCGATGTCGGCCTTGGCCAGCGGTCTTCCGCCGATCGGACAGCTTCCGGGGTGCGGGAATCCTCGCACCCGCTTCAGCCGCGGGCGGACCGATTCGTCCGCGGCATCGGCCGACGCGTACCATTTCCCGGTGGTGGGATCGTGCCAGATGCCGCGGGGGTGATCGGCGCAATACCAGCCCGCGATCAGCGCATATTGATAGGCCCAACCGACGCCGGTCGCGTCCGGACCGAGCTGTGGCGTGACGCCCCGCGGCAACTGCGTGCTCGCATGGTCGAGGTATTCCAGGACGCGGCTGCGCGCCCAATAGAGGTTCGTTCCCGGCTGGAAGGTCACGTGGATGAGCGAGTAGTCGAACATGCTCTCGCCGCGGATCGACTGCACCTTCGGCACGTCCAGCAGGGCCGTTTCGAGGGGATAGGTGACCTGATCCTGCACTACGTCGGGCGGTTCGCCCATGTAGTCGGTCAGGACCAGAACCTGCGTGTCGGAAAGGTCCGGCACGGCATCGAGCTTGCCGTGAAACGTCAACCAGGCGGAGACCGCGATGATCGTTGCGGCGAAAAGCAGGACCAGCCCGCGGTTCTTGATGGAAAGCGAGAGGATGTTTCGGATCATGGCGTACCCCGGCGGCAGGCGATCAGTGGCCCGCCTGCGACAGATTCGGCTTCGCCTTCGCGGGCATCGGCATCGTCATTCCGGTTCCGTCGGGGCCCGCCGACGGCGCCTTGGCAGTGAACTTGGCCGTGACCTCACGCATGTCCGATTCGACGTCGATCAGGAACTGGCCGCTGGTGACGACCTGCTCCCCGGCTTGCAACCCCGAGAGCACTTGCACCGTGCCGTCGCTGCCGGAGAGTCCCGTGGTGACGCGCCGAGGGTTGAATCGCCCATGCCCTTCGGCGACCAGTGCGACCTCGCTCGTGCCGGTGTGGATGATTGCCGATGCCGGTGCCAGCAGGCTGCGCGGGATGGGCGTGGTGGGGATGTCGACGAGGGCGTACATCCCGGGGCGGAGCAAGCCGGAGGGATTGGGAAACTCGGCGCGGACCGTAACGGTATGGGTCTGCGGATCCTCGTTGGGGTCGATGAAGAAGATCCTGCCTTCCAGGGTCGCGCCCGGATCCGCCGCGGGATGTGCCCGCATGGTTTGTCCAAGTCGCAGCCACGGCAACTGATTGTCGTAGACCTGCGCGTCCAGCCAGACGTGGCGTAACTGGTCGATTCGCATCACCGCCTCGCCGCGTTGGATGAACGACCGCTGCCGAACGCCAATCCCTGTCAGGTAGCCCGAAGCCGGACTGAGGAACGTCAGGTATTCCTGCGGCTTGCCGCTTCCCGCGATGCGGTCGAGTTGCGCGGCGCTGACGCCGAGGTAGATCAGGCGCATGCGAATGGAATCGAGGATCCGCCGCGCTTCGGCACGGCCTCGTTCGTCATCGGCACGTTCCGCGAGCGCGACGTTGCGCGCGGCCGCGAGCATCTCCCCTTCCGCCGCCAGGAGTTGCGGGCTGTACAGGGTGAAGAGCGGATCGCCCTTGCGGATCGCGGTGCCGTCGGTGGCGGCGTAGAGCGTTCCGATCCATCCGCTCGTACGCAGCGCCACGGTATAGACGACCGGCGCGGCCTGGCGGAAATAGCCGACCGTCCGCACGGTCTTGCGCAGCGCGCCGAAATGAACCGCGCTGGTCTGCACTGCCAGGTTCTGCAAAATTGCGGGGTCGATCGTCACTTCGCCGGGATTGCCGGACCCGGTTCCCGAGGCATATACGGGAATGAGTGCCATGCCCATGGCGCTCATTCCCGGCTTCGGCGAAATCGACGCCGGCCCCACCATCGGATCCCACCAGTAGAGAACCTTGCGCGCCGGCTTGCCCGCCGCGGCGGTTGCGGGAGCCGCTCGTTCGCCCGCTTTCTGACTCGCTTGCTGCCCCGCTGGCTGCCCTGCTTGCCGGCCCATTTCGCGGACGGGCTCTCTGCTGTCGGAGAAATACCGTGCCCCGATGACCACGCCCAGCGCGGCGGCGAGGAGTACGAGCGGAATTGTCTGGGTGATGCGTTTCATGTGGATCTCCGACGGAATGGAACGAGCCGCGGCTCGCCGGGCGAGCCCGATCGCTCGGGTGCCGGCGGCAGCGGATCACCGCGGGGGTGCGCGCCGTGGACACCGGGCGGGATCGCCCTCCGCACTGGGAGCGTCTGCACGTCGGCTACGACGTAGAGCCCCACCGCAGCGACCGCATGGGTCAGCGCGGGATGGGAAGGTCCCCCACCGTCGTGCGGCTCGCATCGTGGCCCGGGCAAAGACAACCGGTCCCCATGTCGTGGCGCATGGGATGGGCCGTCGTCGCGCCGTGCGCCGCCGGGGCCGTCGCCATGGCCATCGCGCTCATATCGCCGACGTGCTGGGCACAGTAGGTCGGCATGGCCATGTGCGTGACCGCGCAGACGCAGGCCGCCGCTGCGGATTGCGCCCACAGCACGGCCAGGATCGACAGCATGCCGATTGCTCGACGGAT
Source organism: Burkholderiales bacterium GJ-E10 (assembly GCA_000828975.1). NCBI lineage: Bacteria > Pseudomonadati > Pseudomonadota > Betaproteobacteria > Burkholderiales > Burkholderiales bacterium GJ-E10. The sequence continues at coordinate 73,498 of AP014683.1, forward strand.
GAGGCCTGAACGCTTCATAACCCCAAGTTTAGTCCCATGGTGGCCGGCGCTGGTTGACCTGTCACACATCGGGTGACGTGGGAAACGGATCGGGGTCGGCTCCGGACCCGATTTCCCGGAATCGGGTTACCCCGGCGGCAGCTTGGCGAATTGTTCGCGCAGCTTTTCCAGCGTCGCGCTGAAATCGGCGAGCCGGCTCCGTTCCTGTTCGACGATGTGCGCCGGCGCCCGCTCGACGAAACTGGGCGTCGAGAGGCGGGTGCCGGCCTTGGCGATTTCCGCTTCGAGCCGGGCGATTTCCTTGCCCAGCCGTTCCCGTTCCTGGGCGACGTCGACCTCGACCTGCAGCATGATGCGATAGGGTTCCACCACCGCCACCGGGGCGGGACCGGCGGCCTGTGCGGCCGCGGCGAGATCGGCCACGGGCCGCACGGCCTCCAGTCGTGCCACCGTCGCGAGATAGGGCGCGAATTCCCGGATCCGATCGTCGGCCGGGGACACCATGAGCGGCACCTTGCGCGAGGGCGGGAGGTTCATCTCGCCGCGCAGGTTGCGTGTGGCATCGATCACTTGTTTCAGCAGGCGCACCTGCGCGTCGGCCGCTTCGTCGATGCGCTCCGCCTGGCTGCGCGGAAACGGCTGGACCATGATCGACGTCGTTTCATCCGCGGCGCGCTTGCCCGCCAGCACCGCGACCGGCTGCCAGAGCTCTTCGGTGATGAACGGCAGCAGCGGATGCGCGAGCCGCAACAAGGCTTCGAGCACGCGCACGAGGGTGCGGCGGGTGGCGCGCTGCTGCGCGTCGTCGCCGACGGCAAGCTGGACCTTGGCCAGTTCCAGATACCAGTCGCAGTACTCGTTCCAGGCGAATTGGTAGATGGCGTTGGCGACGTTGTCCAGCCGGTAGTCGGCGTAGCCCTTTTCGACCTCCGCTTCGGTGCGCTGCAATTCGCCGATGATCCACCGGTCGACGAAGGAGTGGGAGAGCGCGGATTCCGGTGCGTCGATCCCGCAATCCTGGCCCTCGGTGTTCATCATCACGAAGCGTGTCGCGTTCCAGAGCTTGTTGCAGAAGTTGCGATACCCTTCGCAGCGCTTGAAATCGAAGTTGACGTTGCGGCCCAGGGTTGCGTACGCCGCCATCGTGAAGCGCAGGGCGTCGGCGCCGTAGGCCGGCATGCCATTCGGGAATTCGTGCCGCAGCCGCTTGGCGACCTTGGGCGCATCCTCGGGCCGGCGCAGGCCCATGGTGTTCTTGCGGATCAGCGCTTCGAGGTCGATGCCGTCGAGCAGGTCCACCGGGTCGATGGTGTTGCCTTCCGACTTGCTCATCTTCTTGCCTTCGGCATCGCGCACGATGCCGTGGATGTAGACGTCGCGGAACGGAACGCGCCCGGTGAAATGGGTCGTCATCACGACCATGCGGGCGACCCAGAAGAACAGGATCTCGTGGCCGGTGACGAGGACCGACGAGGGCAGGTAGCGGTCAAAGGCCGCGTCTGCGCCGCCCGGCCATCCCAAGGTCGAAAACGGCACCAGTGCCGACGAAAACCAGGTGTCGAGCACATCCGGGTCGCGCTCCAGCGGCCCCGTGTAGCCCGCCGCACGCGCCTGTTCCTGTGCCTGCTCGGCAGTGCGGGCGACGAAGATGCGGCCATCCTCGGCGTGCCAGGCCGGAATCTGGTGACCCCACCAGAGCTGGCGGGAAATGCACCAATCCTGGATGTTGGTGAGCCACTGGCGGTAGACGCCGCGCCACTGTTCGGGAAAGATCCGGATTTCGCCGCCCTCGACCGCATCGAGCGCGACCTGCGCCAGCGACTTGCCGGCGTCGGCATGCGGTGCGGGAACGGGTTTGCTCATCGCCACATACCATTGGTCGGAGAGCATCGGTTCGACCACTTCGCCGGTGCGCGCGCAGCGGGGCACCATCATGCGATGGGGCCGCTCCGACACCAGCAGGCCGGAATCCCGCAACTCTGCGAGCACCGCCTTGCGCGCCACGTAGCGGTCCAGGCCGCGGAACCGGGTCGGCGCGTTGTCATTGACCGTCGCCGTGGGTGTGAAGATCGCGATCGGCACGAGGGCGTGCCGTTGGCCGACGGCGAAGTCGTTGAAATCGTGCGCCGGCGTGATCTTGACGCAGCCGGTGCCGAATTCGGGATCGACATAGTCGTCGGCGATCACCGGAATGGTCCGATCGGTCAGCGGAAGGCGCAATCGGCGTCCGATGGCGTCGCGGTAGCGCGGATCGTTCGGATTCACCGCCACGGCCACGTCTCCCAGCAGGGTTTCGGGGCGGGTCGTGGCGACGATGCAGTCGGGGCCGCCGTCGGCGGCGGGGTAGCGGATTTCCCAGATGCGGCCTTCCTCTTCCTGGGATTCGACTTCCAGGTCGGACACCGCGGTCTGGAGCTTGGGATCCCAATTGACGAGGCGCTGGCCGCGGTAGATCAGTCCTTGCTCGTAGAGGCGGACGAAGGCTTCGATCACCGCTTCCGAGCGCGGCGCATCCATCGTGAAGTAGGTCCGTTTCCAGTCGCAGGAGTCTCCCAGGCGGCGCATCTGCTGCAGGATGGTGTCGCCGGAGTATTGCTTCCACTCCCAGACCTTGGAGACGAAGGCATCGCGCCCGATCTCCTTGCGGTGCACGCCCTGCTGCTCGAGCTGACGCTCGACCACGATCTGGGTGGCGATGCCGGCATGATCGATGCCGGGCAGCCACATCGTGTTGAATCCCCGCATCCGGTGATAGCGGACCAGCGCATCCATGATGGTCTGGTTGAAGGCGTGCCCCATGTGCAGGATGCCGGTGACGTTGGGCGGCGGCAGCTGGATGCCGAACGCGGCCTTGCCATCCTGCATGCCTGCATCGAAAACCCCTTGCGACTCCCAGATCGGATACCAGCGTCGTTCGATCTCGGCCGGCTCGAAGCTCTTGGAGAGGGCGATGTCCGGAGCGGATCCGGGGCGTTGTGCGGCGGTCATGGTCTTGAGATCCGGTTGATGGCGTGTCAGTGGGAACGCCCAGCGCTGCGCAGCGTTTCACGCTCCTGCTCCAGGCTTGCGCGGACGGCATGTTCGATGATGTCGCGCAGCGTCGTGGCGATGGCAAGCTGGGCTTCGGCAACCAGGCTTTCGAGCGCGCGGTCGATCGCAGCCTGCGCGCGGCTGCGTACGGTCGTCTCGATTTCGTGCGGCAGCCGCTGCGCGACCTCCTGCAGGATCGTATCGCGCAGCGTGTGTTCGATCTGCGCCCAGGCCGCGTCGTCGAGCAATGCAGCCGGGGCCGGGGCGGCCGGTTCCGGGGGCGCAACCGTCACCGCGGGCGCGGGTTGCATCGCCGCGATTTGCGGTGCCGGAATCTGCGGTGGTGGCATTGCCGGCACCGCAGCGGAATCGGGCCAATGCAGCACCGGCTCGCGGCGTCCCGGCCCCGATGGCGCGGGCGGGACGCGCAGAAACGGATCGTCCGGCGGAACGAGACTCGGCAGCGTGGTGTCGAGTTCGAGCGGCGGGAATTCGAGGTGCTCCGTCAGGACCGGGATCGAGGGATCATCCTGGACGGCGGTTGCCGCGGCGCTGCCGGGGGAGGGACGAGGAATCATGGGGTACCGACCTCGTGCGCGACCGGGGACCACCCCGCATCGCGGTAGGTTTTGAATCGCACGCGGGCCTGGGCGCGATCTTCGGCGTCACCGGAAACGATGTCGATCACCCGCGCAAACCGCGGGAACCAGGTATCGAACTGCGGCGCGGGCGCGTCGTCGAGCAGGATCAGCACGTCGCGCGCCGATTCGATCGGCGTGTGCGCCAGCCACACCGGCGTCTGATCGGCCAGCGGCGAGTCGGCATCGACGTGCGGCAGGAAATCGAGCGCGGAAAACGTCCACAGCGCGAGGTCGAAGCGGGCGAGGCGCGCGGCATCCCGGCTGAATACGAGCACGGTCTTGCCGGCACCGAGGGCCTTGCGCACCACACGGCAGGCGTACCCGATCCGGTGGTCGACGTTGAAATGAAAGTCGATGGTGCGCGAGGCCGCCGGCTCCGGCGCTGCCGGAGCCGGGGCCGGAACGCGGGGAGTCTGCGTGCCAGCCAAGCCTGTCCTCAGCCCGCGCGGGCGAGCAGGAATTGGGTCAGCAACGGCACCGGCCGACCGGTTGCGCCTTTCGCTGCACCGCCCCGATAGGCCGTGCCGGCGATGTCCAGGTGGGCCCAGCGCTGTCCCTTGGTGAACCGTGCCAGGAAGCAGGCGGCGGTGACCGAGCCGGCGTTGCCGGGCTGGCCGATGTTGGCGATGTCCGCGAAATTCGACTTCAACTGTTCCTGGTAGTCGTCGTCCAACGGCATGCGCCACGCCGAATCGCCGGCCTCGCGGCCGGCGGCGAGGAGTTCCCCGGCAAGCGCCTCATCCTTGCTGAACAGGCCCGAGTGGACATTGCCCAGGGCGACCACGCAGGCGCCGGTGAGCGTCGCGACGTCGACGATCGCCGCCGGCTTGAAGCGTTGCGCATAGGTGAGCGCATCGCACAGGATCAGCCGTCCCTCGGCGTCGGTGTTGAGGATCTCGATCGTCTGCCCCGACATCGAAGTCACGATGTCGCCGGGCTTGCTGGCATTGCCCGAGGGCAGGTTCTCGCAGGCCGGAACGATCGCCACCACGTTGATCTTCGGCTTGAGCTCGGCGATCGCACGCATCGTGCCCAGGACGGACGCCGCGCCGCACATGTCGAACTTCATTTCGTCCATGGCGGCGCCGGGCTTGAGCGAAATGCCGCCCGAATCGAAGGTGATGCCCTTGCCGACCAGGGCGATGGGATTGGCGAAGCCCGGCTTGCCGTCGCCGTGGTAGCGCAGGACGATCAGGCGGGGCGGTTGCTCGGAGCCGCGGGTCACGGACAGGAACGAACCCATGCCCAGGCGTTCGATGCCCCGGCGGTCGAGGATCTGCGCCGTCAACCCGCCCTGGCGCGCGATCTTGCGCGCTTCGCCGGCCAGGTAGTCCGGCGTGCAGACGTTGCCGGGCAGGTTGCCCAGGCGCTTGGCGAGCTCCATGCCGTCGGCGATCGCCGCGCCCTCGCGCAGGGCGCGATCGATGGCGCGGTCGGCCTTGGCGTGCAGCCAATGGATCCGCGCCGGATTCTTGGCGTCGTCGCCCTTGCCCTTGCCGTCGCCGGCGGCGCGCGACTTGAGTTCGTCGGTGCGGAAGCGCGCGGCGCGGGCGGCAAGCACCAGCGCGCGCGCCGCCCACGGCAGTCCGCGGTCGCGGACTGCCCACTCGGACGCCGCGATCGCCAGCGTTGCGACGCCTGCGCCGCAGCCGCGTACGGTGGCGGCGATGGCTTCGGCGTACGCCTTGTCGCCGAAATCGGCCGACTTGCCGAGTCCGACCAGGGCAACTCGCGGGCTTGCGACGTTCGTCAGCGAACGCAGCACGATCAGCGTGCCGCGCTTGCCGGTCATGTCGCCGCTGCGCAGGGCCGCGCGCACGGCGCCGCCGGATGCCTCGTCGATGCGTTTCGCGCTGTCGGTGGGGCCGAGATCTTCGAATACGCCGACGGCGATGCAGTCGGCCTTGCACGACTCGGGGCTTGCGGTCTTCGTGGTACAGTCCATCGGGCTCTTCCGCGCTCGAAAGGCCCCGAGTATAAAGCCCGGAAAAAGCCGGAACTTATCGCCGCCCGTCGCCGGGGTTTTCCCAACGTGATCTTCCGCCGCGCCATCGTCTCCGAGATTTCGAATAACGCGGGGGCGGTGTTTTCCGTACTGTTCTTCATCGTCTTCACGCAGGTCCTCGTCCATCTGCTGGGCGACGCGTCCAACGGCAAGGTCGACCCGAAGGACCTGGTGTCGATCGTCGCGCTCGAGACGCTGACCAACATCCCGCTGATTCTGGTTCTCACGGTATTCATCGCGGTGCTCATCGCCTTGTCCCGGGCATTCCGCGATTCGGAGATGGTCGTCTGGTTTGCCGCCGGCCAGAGCCTGTTCACCTGGGTGCGGCCGGTGCTGCGTTTCACGCTGCCGGTGGCGGCCGTGATCGCGATGCTGGCGTTTTTCGTTTCGCCGTGGGCCGAGCGCCTGATCGCCGAAGCCCGCACCCGGTTTCAGCATCGGGACGACGTCAGCAAGGTCACGCCGGGGCAGTTCATCGAATCCGCGGGGTCGAATCGCGTCTTCTTCGTCGAAAACCTCGATCCGGAAGGCGGGCGGGTGCAGAGCGTGTTCGCAGCGCAGCGGCGCGGCGACCGGGAGAGCGTGATCGTCGCCTCGAGCGGCGTGATGGAAACCCATGCCGACGGCGCGCGCTTCCTGGTCCTGCGCAACGGACGACGCTACGAGGGGGACGCGGGCGTGCCCAAGTACCGGGTGCTGGAATTCGACCGCTATGCGATCCGCCTGGATGCCCAGCCCGAGGCGCCGCTGACCAACGCGCAGACGCGGACCATTCCGACCCGGCTGCTGCTGACCGATTTCACGCCGCGCAACCAGGGGGAGTTGCTCAGCCGCATCGCGCTGCCGGTCGTCGGCGTGGTGCTGGCCTTGCTGGCGATCCCGCTGGCCTACGTCAATCCGCGGGTCGGCCGGTCGGCGAACCTGATCGCCGCGACGCTGCTCGCGCTGATCTATCTGAATTCCGTGCAGATCATGCAGGCATGGGTCGATCGCGAACGGATGCGGTTCTGGATCGCCGTATGGCTGGCCCACGGCGTCGCGGCATCGCTGGCGGCGATCCTGTTCGTGCGCCGGGTCTATTCGCCGCGCATGTTGTGGTCGGCCTTGCGACGCGGGTCAGGGGGGGAGTAGTGCGCACGCTGCGCCGGTATCTGGGGCGGGAGATCGCCAACGCCACGCTGTTTGTCCTCGCGGCGCTGGTCGGCATCTTTTCGTTGTTCGATCTGATCAACGAACTCGGCGACCTCGGGCGTTCGGCGTACCGGTTCGGGGCGGCCGTCCTGCACGTCGTGCTGCTGGTGCCCGCCCACGCATACGATCTCATGCCGATCGCCGCGCTCATCGGGACGATCTACGCGCTGTCCAAGCTGGCGTCGAATTCGGAGTTCACGATCATGCGGGTTTCGGGCATGAGCACCCGGCGCCTGGTCGACGCCGTGTTCTGGGTCGGGGTCGGATTCGCGGTGCTCACCTACGTGTTCGGCGAGGTGGTGGCTCCGCCCGCCGAGGAATTGGCGCAGCGGTTGAAATCGCACGCCGTCGGCGCCCACCTGTTTCAGGGATCGCGCTCGGGGATCTGGGTGCGCGACGTCGTTCCCGGTGCGCCGGCCGGGCAACGGATGCGCTTCGTCAACGTGCAGGCCGTGCACAACGACAGCGAGGTCGACGGCTGGCGGATTTTTTCATTCGACCGCGCATTGCGCCTGCGGTCGATCACCACCGCCAGGCGCGGGCAGTACCTGCGTGGCCAGGGATGGATGCTCACCGATGTGGTCGAGACGCAGTACCCGGCGGTAGCGGCGCTGCAGCCGGTGGGGTCGGCGCCGCCGAGTCCACCGGAACCGGATGGCGCCGCGGCGCCCGGCGTTCTGACGCAGACCCGCATCCTGCGCGAGCCGTCGATGATGTGGAAGTCGGACCTCACGCCCGACATTTTCGGCGTCCTGCTGGTGAAGCCGGAGAAGCTGAGCGGGTACAGTCTGTACCGCTATATCCGGCATCTCGATGAGAACCACCAGCGCACCGAGCGCTACATGCTGGCGCTATGGCAGAAGGTGTTCTACCCGCCGGTCGTCATCGTGATGATGGCCCTGGCGTTGCCGTTCGCGTATCTGCACGTGCGCGCGGGCACGGTCAGCCTGAAGATCTTCGCCGGCATCATGATCGGTGTCGTGTTCTATGCGATCAACAAGATCTTCTCGAACCTGGGGATCATCAACACCTGGCCGCCGGTGATCGTCGCGGCGCTGCCCGGCATGGTTGCGTTCACGATCGCGCTGGGCGCGCTCTACTGGGTCGAGCGGCGCTGAGCGGCGGGGCGCCGCGGAGGCAGGGAAGAGGCGCCCCCTCTGCCGCGGAGGCGCGAGAGGGCGCGGGTGAGGGTGCGGGAAGATGTCAGGAGGGCAGGAACGGGTCGGCGTGGATCGCGTCCATCGATGCGCCGGCCAGAAACGCCTCCCGCTTGGCGCCGGCGACGAGATTCGCGTCGCCGCAGAGGAACACGCGCCAGCCGGTGAGATCCTGGTTTTGCGTCAGCGCAACCTGGACCACGCTGCCCTGGGCGCCTTCCGGCGGTGCCTCTTCGCGCAAGACGCAGGGAACGTACCGCAGGTTGGGGTGTTCGTGCGCAAGCGGCGCGATGCGATCGGCGCCGTAGAGGCCGTCGCGGCGCAGGGTGCCGTGGTAGAGCCGGATCGGCCCGGTGTGTCCCTGTCGCAGCGCATCGCGGACGATGCCCAGCAGGGAGCCCAGCCCGGAACCGGTTCCGACCAGCAGGATCGGCTGTTCGGGTTTTCCCGGAACGTAGAAACAGTTCCCGGTGGCCTCGGAGATCGTCATGGTCTGGCCGAGGTGGGCCGATTCGTGGATCCAGTTGCTGACCTGCCCTTTCGGCACGCGGGTGACGTGCAGCTCGATATCGCGATCGAGTTCGCATACGCTGGCGAGTGAGTAGCAGCGCGACGTCTGGTCGTCGCGGTACAGGCGCAGGAACTGCCCCGCCCGGTATTCGTAGGGTGCTTCCGGTCGCAGCCGGATCGACATGACGTCGGGTGTCAGTTCGCCGATTTCGATGACTTCCGCCGGAACGCGGGTGATCGCGTCGTCATCGGTCACGATCTCCATGTCGCCCGTCGGCCGGCAGACGCAGGCCAGCAGGTAATTGCGCGCGCGCAGCGTCGCCTTCAGTCCCGCCTGCGCCGCTTCGGGAACGTCCCCCGATACCGCGCGCACCATGCAGGACTGGCAACTGCCGGCGCGGCAGGAGGAACGCATCGGGACGCCGTGAGCCTCCAGTCCCTCGAGGAGGGTCGCTCCGGGCGGGCACTCATATGCCCGCCCGCCGACAACGATCGTAGGCATCGTTGCGGACTGCCGCTTAGCGACCGAGGATGTCGTTGCGCGTGGTTTCGGCGATCGCCGCCACCTTCGCGATCAGCTCGGCCGGAACGTTCAGTTCCTTCAGGGTCGCGCCGAGATCTTCGACCACGGCGTCGAAGTGCGAGTCGTTCAAGCCGCGGGCGACCAAGTGCGCATGTCCCTTGCGCATGTCTTCGCCGGTGTAGTTGTTGGGGCCGCCGAACGCCATCGTGAGGAAGGCCTTCTGCTTGGCCGCTTGACGGTCCATGTCGACGCCGTCGAAAAACTGCTTAATGCGGTCATCTTTAAGAACCTTGCGATAAAAAATATCGACCGCCGCATTCACCGCCGCTTCGCCGCCCAACTGCTCGTACAGACTGCTCATTCCGTTCTCCTCGTTGAGAGATTTTGGGAACCGGGGAATTCCCGGGGTATGTCGAATTGCGAGTCCTTCGCATTGCCGGTCACACCTCCAAGAGAGGCATGACGTATGCATCTTATTGGGCAAACGAGAATGCGTCAACACCCGGTCGCAGGATTTTTCCCGGCGCTTTTCCGGTGATTCCGGTTGCCCCTATCGATACTGGCGCAGGTACCGGCGTTCGAAGGCCCGTTTGGCCCAATGGAGCGCGCGCATCGGCGGCAGCAGGATGTTGCGCGTCGGACTGCGGTACACCAGCATGCCCTGGTCGAGCGCGTCGACGATGCAGATCAGTTCCACCCGGAAGCCGGCGTTGGCGGGCGTGCCCTTGCGATCGGCGAGCAGATTCTGCGCGCACGCGGCGGCCTGGAGGTCCGCCATATGGGCCTGCTTGGGCATCCAGTCGGGCCCGGGGTAGCTGCCGGAATCGCCGACGACGTACACGCGTTCGTGTCCCGGCACCCGGCAGTGCGCATCCGCCCGGATCAGGCCGCCCGGGGAGCGGGGCAGATCCGTTGCGTCGAACCACGCGTTGCCGGTCATGCCGGGCATGAAGAGAATCAGGTCGGCGGCGAATGATTCCTTCTCGGTCACCACGCGGTCCGGCTCGAAGCGCAGCATCTTGTTCCCGAGGTGCGTGCGGATGCCGCGCCGAGCCATTTCGGCAAGCAGTCGGCGGACGGCAGCGGGGCCGAGCCGGTTCCCCGGCTCGTTCGACGGATTGAAGAACACGAGGTCGAATCGATCCCGTCGTCCTTCGCGGCGGAGCTGGCGATCGATGCCGAAGAGAAACTCGAACATCGGTCCGCCGCGCACGGCGCTCGGCTCGTTCGGGTTCCCGGCGAAGCCGACCGCGATCGTGCCGCCGGTCATCTCGCGCAGGCGATCACGAATGCGCTCGGCTGCGGCGATGCCTTCGCAGGGGGTGATCGCGTGCTCGATCCCGGGAAGTTTCTTGAGAAAGCGTCCCCCGGTGGCGATGACGAGCGCCTCGTTCGGCACATCCCCGCCCGTGGTTTCGACGATCCGGCCGCCCTCGCGCAGCCCGGTCGCCTCGGCCGCGACGAAATCGACCCGCGTGCGCTCCAGGAAGGGCGCGAGTGGGACGATGAGGTCCTCGCGCCGCCGCAGTCCGCTGGGGATCCAGATCGTGCCGGGCAGGTAGTGCAGTTCCGCGCGCGGCGCCACCAGCGTGATCGGGACCTGCGGGTCGTGGCGCCGCAGGGCGCGGATCACCGAAAGCCCGGCAAATCCGGCTCCCAGCACCGCGATACGGGATGGTTTCATCTTGGCATGCACTCCGGTTGGCCATTGGGGAAATTCGCGACAGAGGAAACCTTACTCCGGGCGGCGCGATGCGGCGTGATGTCGCGTGATGCCGGATTGACCGGGATCTGTGCGGCGGCGCGCCGGTGCGCCGCTGGCGAACCACTACAATCCGCCGGTTGCCGTTGCCACTTTCGTCGTCGCCACTTCCCAGGCACCCCGCCATGCTCGTCGCCCCCCAATTCGATCCCGTCGCCTTTCATATCGGCCCGCTTCCGGTACGCTGGTACGGGCTGATGTACCTGCTGGGCTTCATCGCGTTTCTCACGCTGGGGCGGCGGCGTGCCCGCGAGGCCTGGCGGGGCATGTCGGAGCGCGATGTCGAGGATCTGCTGTTCTGGGGCGTGTTCGGCGTCATTCTCGGCGGCCGCCTGGGTTACGTGCTCTTTTATCGGCCGAGCTACTATTTCGCCAATCCGATCGAGATCTTCGAGCCATGGAAGGGCGGCATGGCCTCGCACGGCGGCATTCTCGGCGTCACCCTGGTGCTGTGGCTGTTCGCGCGCTCGCGGGGCAGGAGCCTGTTCCAGATCGCCGATTTCGCGGTGCCGATGATTCCGTTGGGCCTGGCGTTCGGGCGCCTCGGGAACTTCATCAACGGCGAGTTGTGGGGGCGGCCGGCCGACCCGCACGTCTGGCCGTGGGCGATGGTGTTCCCCCGGGCCCACGACAACATTCCGCGCCATCCGTCGCAGCTCTACCAGTTTGCGCTCGAAGGGATGACCTTGTTCGTGTTCCTCTGGTTGTTCTCGCGCAAGCCCCGTCCGACCGGCGTCGTTTCCGCCGCGTTCCTGATCGGCTACGCCGTATTGCGGTTCGTGGCGGAATTCGCGCGGGAGCCCGACGATTTCCTCGGATTCCTGGCATTCCACCTTTCGATGGGGCAATGGCTGTCGCTGCCGGTGTTCGCCGTCGGCGTGCTCCTGCTGGTGTGGCGGCTGCGCGTCAACGAGCCCCCCGTGCCGTTGTCGGGAGAGGAACGCGCCGTCACCAGCGCGTAGGCAGCGGGCGCAGGATCCGGAACTGCCGGTCCTCGACCGCGATATATCCGCCGGCCAGCAGATCCCGCAATACCCGTCCGACCATGTCGCGCGACGCGCCGACCTGGTTGGCGATGTCCTGATGCGTCAACCGTTCGCGGGGGGTGTGGGCGGCATCGGCGGCTGCTTCGAGGTTGACCAGCAGCTGGCGCACGCGACCGTAGACGTCCACCAGGGCGAGCCGCCGTACGCTGTCGACGATGTCGCCATGGCGCAGCGTCAGGATGCCGATCATGCGGCGCAGGATCCCGGGGTGTGCGCGCAGCGCGGCGTCGAGCGGATTGCGATCGATGACCGCGCAGACCGCGGCCGTGCGCGCGCAGGCGGAGTATCGGTGGCGATCGCAGCCCGCCATCCCCAGGGCCGCGCCCAGCGCCATCTCGCCCACGACCTCCGCCGGACCGTAGCGATGCAGGACCATCTCGCGCCCTTGTGAATCGGAGACGTATCCCTGGATTTCTCCATGCAGGATCAGGAATAGCGACTCGGCCGGGTCGCCCTCGCGATGCAGTACCGCGCTGGCGGCAAAGTCGCGGATGCGGCCTCGCGCGGCGAGATCCCGGACGATGGGGTCGGAGAGGGCATCGAGTGTGCGTTCCGGTGGGCAGGGCATGGCTTCCGATCGTCCCGGCGGGGAGCGCCGGGCAGGCTGCTGCGCAGGGCGTTTCGCGCCGGGCGATCAGGTTACCGATGCGTCGGGACGGGGGGAACCGCCGCTGTCAGGACTGACAGGCGCCTTTGCCGGCGGTCGGCGGCGCGCTGCCGTCGATCAGGTCTTGCACGAACTGCCATTCCTCCGCGGTGACCGGGGTGATGGAAAGCCGGTTCCCGCGTTGCAGCAGGCGCATCTGCGCCAGTTCGGAGTGGGAGCGCAATTCGCCGATCGGGATGAGCCGGGTCTTGCGCAGGGCGCGCACGTCGACCAGGATCCAGCGCGGCGATGCCGGCCGGGAGGCCGGATCGCAATACTTGCTGGCCGGATCGAACTGCGTCGGGTCGGCGTAGGGCGGGCTGACAATTTCCGCAATGCCGGCGATGCCCGGCGGGGTGCAGCCCGAGTGGTAGAAGAGCACCCCGTCTCCGGGGCGCATCTCGTCGCGCATGAAGTTGCGAGCCTGGTAGTTGCGCACGCCGGTCCAGGGGACCGTTGCCCCGGGCGCCGCGAGTGCATCATCGATCGAGCACTCGCCGGGTTCGGATTTCATCAACCAGTACCGCATGATCAGAGGGCCCCGCGCGTGCCGCCCGGCTGCTCATCCTGAACCGAGGGTCCAGGGTGGTCGCCGTCCGCGCCGTTTAGGTTCAGCAAACGCGTGCCGATCGCACCGCGACGCGAGCCCGGTGACCGAGCGCAAAGCGCATTGGTTCAAGGAACATAACAGCCTTTGCGCGCGCACCGCAGGGAAATCCGATTGTACCGATTGCCGCGGCCGCGGCGGTGCTTCAGAACAGTTTTTCCTGCGGCGCGAGCACTTCATCCGCAAGCGCGGTCAGTTCGCGCAGGCGCTGCCGGACGTCCGCCAGCGACGCGCCGTCGGTTCCCTTCGCGCTGAACAGTTCCTGCGCGATCTGCAGGGCTGCCAGCACGGCGATCCGGTCGAGCCCGAGCACCTTCCCCCCTTCGCGGATCGCCGACATCTTCTGGTCGACGTAATGCGCGCAGGCCAGCAGTTCGCTGCGCTCTTCCGGGCGGCAGGCAACCCGATACTCCCGGCCGAGGATGGTGAGACTGATCTGTTCCATGCGTCAGGCGTCATCCGATTGCGGCAGTTGTTCGAGGAGGGTGTCCAGCCGCTGGCTGGCGACGGCGATGCGTTCCCGCAGCGCGCCCGCCTCCGCCTGCGCGTTGGCAACCTGGGTGCGGAGCTGGTGATTTTCCTCCCGCAGATGGCGCACGAGCGCGACGAGTTCATTGACCCGGTTGGTAAGTGCGTCAAGGGGCTCCAGCATGGCGCGGATGGTAGCAGAGCGCTCGCTGGTAGAATTTCGCCGCGATCCGCGTACGGTTTTCCGACCGTCGCGTTCGCACCATGCCTCCTCGGTGCCTTCGGCCGGTCCTGCCGGCCAAGGTGAAACGGGAAACAGCCGCGCGCGGCGACGAGAGCCAGGCCCTCGATGGGTTTGCCCGCCGTCCCTGTGCGCCAACCTGTGCTGCCCCCGCAACGGTACGAGAGCATCGGCGGTCCGGACACCCGGCCCGCCGAAAGTCCGATCCAGTGCCACTGCGACGCCTCCCGGCGTCGCGGGAAGGCGATCGGGCCCGCTCCCAGCCCGGAGACCGGCCGAGAGGCGGGCCCGCGCGCCGCCCGTGCGCGCGGCTTTCGTGCGCGGCATGCGTCGCGCGTTTCCTTCCGGCGGAGGGCCGGAACTGGAGTCACAATATGTTCAGCGAACGATTCCCGCAGGCGCGGGAAGGGTCGCCCGCGCGCCGCGCGGGCGTTGCATGCAGTTTGTTTGCCATGGCGGCGTGGTGGCCGCCGGCGTATGCGCAGGAGGCGCCGCCGGTCGACGACACGATCGTCGTCACGGCATCCCGCCTCCCGCAGCCGACGAGCGACGCGATCCCCGATACCACTGTGATCACGCGTTCGGAAATCGATCAGTCGCAGGCGCAAGATCTCACCACGTTGCTGGCGCAGCAGGCGGGGGTCGAGGTCGCGCGCTCGGGTGGGTTCGGTTCGCAGACTTCCCTGTTCATGCGGGGCACCAATTCGAATCAGGTGCTGGTGCTGGTCGATGGGGTGCCCTTGAACAATTCCCTGTCGGGCGCGCCGAGCCTGGGCGGCATCTCCACGGATTCGATCCAGCGGATCGAGATCGTGCGGGGCAACCTGTCGAGCCTGTACGGGTCGGAGGCGATCGGCGGCGTGATCCAGATCTTCACGCGGGCCGCATCGCATCCCGGTGCCCAGGTGCAGGCCGATGCCGGGCAGGGCGGCACCCGCGACGCCAACGCCAGCGTAAGCACCAAACTCGGGTCCGCCATGCTGACGGCGAGCGCCGGCACCAGCGGCCAGAACGCGATCTCGGCGCAGAACCCCGCGCAGTTGCCCGGCGCAAATCCCGGCCTGGACGGCAACAACCACCGCGACGGCAGCCTGCGTCTTGCCGGCGATGCCGGCAGCGACAAATATGACGTCTGGGTCTGGGGCAATCGCAACGACACCTACTTCGACAATTATTTCGACGGCCCGACCTCGATCCACCTCGAACACGCCACGCTGCAGGGGGTCGGCGCGTCCGACGCCCATCGTTTCGGCCCGTCCGTGGTGCAGGTGCAGGTGGCGCAGACGCGCGACAACTCCGTGGATGTCTCGAACGTCCCGACCTCGTTTTCCAACGGCGTGTTCTACAGCAGCAATCAACTCGCCAGCGTGCAGGACACCACGCCGATCACCGCCGGGATCGATTTCAACGGTGGGCTCGAACACGAATTGCAGACCGGATCGTCGAACCAGTACGACCCGACGGGAAACAATGCCGCGGTCACCGCGTTCCAGCGCCACATCGATTCCGCCTGGGTCGGGTTTTCCGGCCATCACGGCACGCAGCAATGGCAGGCGAACGTCCGCCACGACCATTACAGCGATTTCGGCGGGGCGACCACCGGCCTCCTCGGTTGGGGATGGCGGTTCCTGCCGGAGTGGCGGCTGACCGCGCAGGCGTCGAGCGCGTTTCGCGCGCCCAGCTTCAACGACCTGTATTACCCCTATAGCGGAAACTCCGCGTTGCAGCCCGAGCGCGCGCGCAGCGAGGAAGTCGGGCTGCATTGGCAACGCGCGAGCACGACGGCGGGCCTGACCGTCTATCGCACCCGCATCACGAACCTGATCGATTACCTGGCGCCGAACTTCGTCGCGACGAACATCGGGCGCGCCGCGATCAACGGCGCCGAACTGGCGGGATCCTGGTCGTGGTGGCGATTCCGCTTCGAGGCGAACCTCAACGCCGATCGGCCGCGCGATCAGATCACCGGCCAGCCGCTGCTTCGCCGTGCGGACTACTACGGCAACCTTGGCGTCTCGTATGCCGATCCGCTCTGGAACGGACAGTTCGACATCCGGCGCACCGGTGCCCGCAACGATACGTACACGAACCCGGCGACCTATTCCTCGGTCGCCGAGCAGTTGGCGCCCTACACGCTGGCCCGGCTGGCCATCGAGCGGGTTCTCACGCCCAATGTACGCTTGCAGTTGCGCGTCGAGAACCTGTTCAACGCGCATTATCAACTCGTCTACGGGTACAACACGCTTCCCCGCCTGATCATCGCCGGCATCGAAGCGAAACTGTGAAATGCGTCCGCGTCCCTCGGGGCCGCGGGGCGGAGGGGGCATGCGTTTTCGTACGGCCGTCGTCGTTGGAATCCTGGGCTGCGGCCTCGCCCTCGCCGTCCTCGGCGCGCTGGCGGTCGGGAGCGTGTACCTGAATCCGGTCGCAGCCTTGCGGGGGATGATTTCCGGCGGGCAGGCGGCCGATGGTTCGTCGCTGGCGTCCGCGATCCTCGGGTTGCGCCTGGCGCGCGCGCTGGCGGGGGCGGCGGTCGGTGGGCTGCTGGCGCTAGCGGGAGCGATCCTGCAGGGCTTGCTGCGCAACGCACTGGCCGACCCCTACGTGCTCGGCGTCTCGGGCGGCGGTTCCTGCGGCGCCCTGGGGGCGCTCGCGCTCGGACTCGGCGGCATGGCGGCGGCGCTCGCCGCGGCCGCTGGCGCGACGGCGGCCCTGGCCGTCCTGTTCGTGCTGGCGCATCGCGCGCTGTTCTCGATCGATCTGCACGCCGAATCCGGACGCGACGACACCATCCTGCTCGCGGGCACCATGCTGGCGTCGGCGTGTTCGGCGGCGATCGCGGTTGCGCTCGCGTTCGCGCCCGACGGACGCCTGCGCACGATGGTCTTCTGGCTGATGGGCGATCTTGGCGGCGCGCACCGGATCGGGGTCGGCGCCGCGGCCGTGTGCGTGTGGATCGGCCTGCTGCTCCTGGCCACGCGCGACGCCGATGCCGTGAACCGCATTGCGGCAGGAGACCTGCTGGCATTCACGCAGGGCGTCGAACCGGTTGCGTTGCGCCGCCGCCTGATCGGGGTGGCCGCCGCCGCCGCGGGAATCGCCGTTTCGCTCGCCGGTGCGGTCGGGTTCGTCGGGTTCGTCGCGCCGCATCTCGTCCGGCGATTTTGGGGGCCCGATGCGCGCATCGTGCTGCCGGCTGCCTCCCTGCTGGGCGCGGCGCTCGTGGTCGTCGCGGACACCTTGGCGCGGACCTTGGTTGCGCCGATGTCGCTTCCGGTTGGCGCGTTGACGGCGCTCGTCGGCGTGCCGGTGTTTCTATGGCAGTTGCGGCGTCCGGGGAGCGCACCGTGAGCGATCCGGCTGCGCCCTTGCTGGCGTGTCGCGATCTCGACCTGCGCTATGGCGCGAGGATGCTCGTCCGCGGCCTGCAATGGAATGTGCGGCGCGGCGAACGCTGGGCCGTCGTCGGTCCCAACGGCGCAGGCAAATCGTCGCTGCTGCGCGTGCTGGCCGGCGCGCAACGGCCCGCTGCCGGCACGGTGGCGCTGGCGGGGCTGCCGGCGGAGCGGACCACCGCCGACGCGCTGGCGGCGATCCGCGCGTTCGTTGCCGACCGGTGGGCCGATCCCTTCGGATTCACCGCACGGGACACGGTGCTCGCCGGCCGCTTCCGCCTGCGCGGCGGCGATCCGGACGCCGGAGCCGCGGCGCTGCGGTTTCTGGAACAGGTGGCGTGCGCGCATCTCGCCGATCGCGACGTCCGCGGACTATCCCGCGGCGAACGCCAGCGCGTCGCGCTTGCCGCCGCGCTCGCCCAGGAGACGCCCCTGCTGTTTCTCGATGAGCCGGTATCCCATCAGGATCCGCGCCAGCGCGGGAGCGTGCTGCGCTGCCTGACCGCCGCCGCGCAAGGCGACGCCGCGCGGACGATCATCGCCGTCTTCCACGACCTCGACGCCGCGCTGCGCTTCGCGACGCATGCATTGCTGCTGTCCGGCGACGGTGCATGGCACGCGGGTGCCGCGCAGGACGTACTGACGGCGGAAAACCTCGCGCAGCTGTTCGGAGTCCGTTTCATCGAAGCATGCGCCGAAGGCCGGCGGATCGTCGTCGCGGAATAGGCGGGTCGGGCCTCGCGCCGCTCCGCGCCGGCGGCTATGTGCGAAGGGGCCGCTGCGTCTGGACAGCAACCATTGAACCGTCCGCGTTCCTGGTTCGATCAACGGCCGGGTTCGGCCAGGTCCGGTCCCGCGATGTCACGACTCCCCCTCTCCCGCGACGGCGGGAGAGGGCGGGGGTGAGGGTCGTCGCAAGAGCGATGTCGTGCGAATTTGCTCGAGCACTGCCACGGTCTGCGTCAAGACCTCGTTGTCCCGGAATCGCATCACCACGAAACCGCGCTTGCCAAGGAATGCATCCCGCGAAGCGTCGTAGCCTACGGAATGGGGAACAGCGTCGGAGAGCAGCCGAAGGTTGTGTTGCCGGATGGGTTGTGGCACTACCGTCGACCGCAGCAATGGCAGCCGCCCTCACCCCCCGCCCTCTCCCGCCGTCGCGGGAGAGGGGGTTGGCGCGCCTCCCATGGCGACGGTCCGCACTGGGTCTATCAGGAACATTCGACATACCGAAGCCCGAAAGGTCGGTTCTCCTCGAAAGCGGATATTCCCGCGTCCGGTCGTCCGCGGCAGTCGAATTCCCCGGTTTTCTTCGCCCGCTCCGGGTCGTGGCGGCACGCTGCGGCTGCACTCCGCCGGGGCCGGCATAAGACGCGGTGGCGAGATGGTATGGACGCCTCCCACCTTCGCCGCGCTCCCAAGCTGCTTGATCGGGGGGCCTCGCGTGCAACGGCATCAAGTGCCAAAGTGGAGGTTCTCGCAACCACTCGATGACGGAGGCCCCACGATGGATGCTACAACCTATGCAGTGGATCTTGCCAAGCATGTATTCCAGGTTCATTGGGTTGATCCCGCCAGCGGGGAGATCCACCGTAAGAAGCTCAGCCGCGCCAAGCTCTCGGAGTTCTTCGCACAGCTTCAGCCGGCCAGGATCGTGATGGAGGCTTGTGGGGGTGCCCACCATTGGGCCCGCCGTCTTGTCGCGATGGGTCATGAGCCCGAGTTGCTGCCCGCCAAGCAGGTGCGTGCGTTCGTGCGCGGCAACAAGGATGATGCCGCCGATGCGCGAGCAATCTGGGTCGCGGCCTCGCACGAGGATATCCGGCGCGTTCCGATCAAGAGCTGTGACCAGCAAGCCATCCAGTCGCTGCACCGGATCAGGTCGCATTGGATCACCACGCAGACAGCGACCGTCAACATGCTCCGGGGACTGATGTATGAGTTCGGGGTGGTGCTGCCGCAAGGGCGCCATGCGGGCTTGCGTGTGCTGGCCGAGCGCCGCGCCCAATTTAACGAGAGCTTGCCGGAGCTGATGGTGCGTCTGGTCGATGAGTTGCAGCGAACGCTCAAGGAGATCGCGCACAACATCGAGGTGGCCGAAGGCGAGATTGCCGCCGTACAAAAGAGCTCAGAGACGGCCAAGGCGCTGCGCCAGATCCCGGGCGTGGGTGTCTTGGGGGCGACCGCCCTGGCGGCCGTTCTGGGCGATGGCAAGGCCTGGCGCAACGGGCGGGAGTTTGCCGCCAGCCTGGGGCTGAGCCCGGGTCATCAGGGGACCGGCGGCAAGGTTCGCATGGGCGGCATCACCAAGCGCGGCGACCCGTATCTGCGCACGCTGCTCATCAGCGGTGCGCACGCGGTGGCAATATCGAAGAGTCGCACCGAATGGTTCACCAAGATCCTGGAGCGCCGACCGACGAACGTCGCTGCGGTTGCATGGGCCAACAAGACTGCAAGAACAGCCTGGGCATTAATCCGGCACGGGCGCGCTTATGACGCGAGCTGGAAGGCGAGCGCACCCGTGGCGGCCTGAATACGGCTTCCCCGAAGGGTAAATAACCAACAAACAATGGCAGATGCCAAAACGAGTGTGCGAGAGAAGTTGACGAGGTGATGGCAAGCGGCCAGACCGTGGGTCGGAAAATCCGATGCGCTGCTCGGGCAAGCTTCACGCAAAGCCCTGTGGTGAGATGGGATCCGACCTCGCGAATGACCATCAAGGCCAGCGGCGGAATTACATCCGAACCGCACGAACAGGCCGGATATAAGACCGCAGTTGAACCGCCATACCAGAACTTCAAGACTTCTCTTGACACAAGGGAGGCGTCCATATAAGCAGCACAAGGCCGCGGGCGGCGCGCGACCGCGCGCCTCCTCTTCTGACTTACGGCCGCATGTTTGAGCGCGGCGTCCGCAGGACGCTGCGCGAGTTCGGCCGTGCGCCCGCGGACTGCGCAGCGCAGCACAGTCGACCCGCAGGGGCGACCACCGCGTAGCCGGCCCCGGCGGAGTGCAGCCGCAGCGTGCCTGCGCATCCCCGCATCCCCGCATCAGCGATCGCGAGAAACGATCGAGTCTTCGCGAATCCGCGCCAGCCGCGTGCAGAGCGCCTGCGCCGCATCCAGCACCCGCAGGCTTCCCCGATCCAGCTCGTCGGCGTCCAGAAAGACGAAGCCATTGTGGGCCGTCGCGCGCAGCCGGGGAAAGCGCTTCCAGAAATCCAGCGCGCCATCATCCGCATCCGACCGATCGCCCGGCTCCGCAGCGACGATCGCATCCGGATCGGCCGCGAGCACCGCTTCCGCATCCACCGCAGGCGCGATGCCCGGCAGTTGCGCGAACACGTTGCGCGCCCCGCAGACGCGCAGCATTTCGCTGACGACGTGCTTGCCTGAGAGCGTCATGAGCGGGTCGGACCAGATCTGGACGAACACCCGCAGCGGCTTCCGCCCGGCGTAGCGGTTGCGCAGGCGTTGCAGACGCAGGCGATACCGGGCTGCCGCGGCGATTGCCGTCGCCGGGGATCCGGCGAGCATGCCCATGCGCTCGACGTCGACGGCGATGCCGGACAGCGTCCGCGGCTCCACGATGTAGACTGGAATGCCGAGACTGCGCAGCGCATCCAGCCGCGCCGGAGAATATCCGCTGCCCCACGCCACGATCAGGTCCGGACGCAGCGCCGCGACCCGCTCGATGTCGATTCCCGCGTTGCGCGCGATGCGCGGGATGCGGCGCGCGGCCGGCGGGTAATCCGAATCCTCCGCGGTTCCGACGATGCGCGCTCCCGCGCCGGCGGAAAACAGCAGTTCCGTGATTCCCGGCGACAAGCTGACGATGCGTTGCGCCGCGTGCGGAAGACGGATCTCCCGCCCGGTGTCGTCGATTGCGGCAACCCCGCCTTGGGCGGGGGTGGCCGCAGCGACGGACGTCGCGATCGCGGCCAGCGCGGCGGCGCCGATGCGCAGCGAAACCGGGCGTCTAAGCCGCGGCGAGGACATCCTGCATGTCGAACAGGCCCGGCCCGCGCCCGTGGATGAACCGGGCCGCGCGCAGCGCACCCATCGCATAGGTCATGCGGCTCGCGGAACGGTGGGTGATCTCGATGCGCTCGCCGGTTCCGGCGAACAGCACCGTATGGTCGCCGATGATGTCACCGCCGCGGATGGTCGCGAAGCCGATGCTGCCCGCCGGCCGCGGGCCGATGTTGCCGTAGCGCTCGTATACGGCGCAGTCCGCCAGTTGCCGCCCCATGGCGCGGGCGGCCGCCTCGCCCAGCTGCAGCGCGGTGCCCGACGGCGCGTCGACCTTCAGGCGATGGTGGGCCTCGATGACCTCGATGTCGTATCCCTCGGCCAGCATCTTCGCGGCCAGTTCGACCAGGCGCACCATCGCATTCACGCCGACGCTCATGTTGGGGGCGAAGACGACCGGAGCCCGCTCCGCCGCCGCGGCGATCGCCGCTTTCCCGGCCGGATCGAAGCCCGTGGTGCCGATCACCGCGCCGACGCGTGCCCCGGCGCAGACGTCCAGATGCGCCAGCGTCGCGTCCGGACGCGTGAAATCGATCAGCACTTCCGCCCGCTCGATCTCCCGCAGTTCCGCGGCGATCGGCACGCCGATCGCGCGCCCGAGGAATTCCGCGCAGTCGCGGCCGATGTCCGGGCTTTCGGCACGATCGAGCGCCGCGACGATTTCGACGTCCGGAGCGGCCAGGGCCGCTTCGATGATGGCGCGGCCCATGCGGCCCGTGCATCCTGCGATGGCGATCTTCACTTCTTCGCTTTCTTCCCGATGATCAGTTTGTCCGCTTCGGTTTCCGTCGGCATCTTGTCGCTATGGAAGCGCGCCAGCCGGCCCGAGCGGTCGAAAAAGACGGTCAGCTTGCGCAGCTGCGTCCTGCCGTCGCCACGCTGCAGGTAGTATGGGTAATCCCAGCGATCCTGGTGGAAAATATCGCGCAGCATCGGCGTTCCGAGCAGGAAGCGGACCTGGTCCTCCGTCATGCCCGGGCGCAATTGTTCGACCATTTCCTGGGTGATGATGTTGCCCTGCTGAACGTCGGGGCGATAAGGCCGGGCGAAATAGGGAATCCAGTTCGTCGAGCAGGCGCTGGCCCCGATCGCTGCCGCGGCGAGCAGCGCGGCGAGCGGCATCCTGGCCAGCGCGCGCGGCGGGAAACCGGACGGGTCCGACGTTCGCTGGGGGTTCACACAGGGCCGTGCCGCACGTCGTGTTTTCATGATCCAGGACAAACTTGAACAAAACTCGCTACAGTAAGGTGATCACCAACTCACTATGATACCGGTAGCCTCCATCGAAAAAGGTTGACATGTCCCGCAATCCCAACTCGGCCGAATTGAAAGTCAGTGGACTCAAGGCAACGGTCCCGCGTTTGAAGATCCTCGAAATTTTTCAGCGTCATGCCGGAGAGGCTGGATCCCGCCACCTCAGCGCGGAAGACGTATATCGCCTGTTGAGCGCGGATCGCGTCGATGTCGGCTTGGCGACCGTATACCGGGTGCTGACCCAGTTCGAGCATGCGGGGCTGTTGTCCCGGCGCCATTTCGAGGCCGGGCGGGCGGTGTTCGAACTGAACGAAGGCTCGCACCACGATCACCTCGTCTGCCTGAACTGCGGGCATGTCGAGGAATTCATCGATTCCGAGATCGAGGAGCGGCAGCGCCGCGTTGCCGCGGAGCGGGGGTTCGAGCTGCAGGACCACGCGCTGGCCCTCTACGGCACCTGCAAGCGGGAAAATTGTCCGAACCGGGGGGCGGCCGACACGGCGCACCCGGGTCATCTGGCGTAAGCGGGGCATCGTCGCCGGACATCGCGCGCGCGGGACGTCGTCCCCCTGCGGGGGCGTTCCGCCGGCCGGCCGCCGGCAGTCAACGCGAGCCGATCATTTCTTGGGCGTGCCGGCGCGTGAGCGACGTGATCTCCGCTCCGCCCAACATCCGCGCGACCTCTTCGATGCGGGCCGCGTCGTCGAGGCGCTCGGTCTGCGAGAGCGGGCGGCCGTCGGGGTGCTGCGATTTGCGCACCGTGAAGTGATGTTCGGCGCTTGCGGCGACCTGCGGCAGGTGGGTCACGCAGAACACCTGCCGTAGCCCTCCCAGTTGACGCAGCAGGCGCCCGACGACCGCGGCGGTCTGCCCTCCGATGCCGGCATCGACCTCGTCGAAGATCAAGGTCGGAACCGGATTCGCGGAGGCGGCGATGACCGAGATCGCCAGCCCGATCCGCGACAGTTCGCCGCCTGAGGCGACCTTGGCCAGCGGGCGCGCCGTTCCGGCCGCGTGGGCCGCGACCAGGAATTCCACCCGTTCCGTGCCGTACGCCGACGGTTCGCCGGCCTGCAGCCGCACTTCGAAGCGCCCGCCCGCCATGGCAAGGTCCTGCATCGCCCGCGTGACTTCGGCCGACATCGCATTGGCTGCCCGCATACGCGCCGCCGAAAGGCCGGCTGCGCGGGTACGGTAGTCCTCCTCCGCGCGCCGCGCCGCGTCCCGCAAGGTCTCCATGTCTTCGGCCTGATCGAGGCTGCGCAACTGCGCCTGCGCCTGGGCGAGTTCGTCGTGCAGTTGCGCCGGCCCACAACGCCAGCGCCGGGCCGCCGCGTGGAGCGCGGCAACGCGGCCTTCGACGTAGGCAAGCCGGCCTTCGTCAACCTCCGAGCGCGACAGGTAATGGGCAAGCTCGCGCTGCGCTTCGTCCAGTTGGATCGTCGCGGCGTCGATGGCATCGCAGGCGGCCTGCAAGCGGGCGTCATAGCCGAGGAGCGCCGAGAGTTGCCCGGCGACGCGGGCCAGACGGGACTGCAGCGAGTCGTCGGCATCGGCGATCGCGTCGAGCGCGGACCGTGCGCCTTCGATCAAGGCCGCGCCGTGCGCGAGGCGCTTTTGTTCGGTTTCGATCCGCTCCCATTCGCCCGGCTCCGGAGCGAGCTGCTCCAGGTCGGTGACGATCTGGCGGAGCCGTTCGCGTTGTTCCTGCGCTGCGCGCATCCCCGATTCCGCCTCCTCCACGGCGCGGCGGGCATCGCGCCAGCGCGCGAAGGACGCGGCGACTTCCGCAACGCATCGGGTCAGCCCGCCGTGGTCGTCGAGCATGTGCTGTTGCGCCGCCGGGCGCAGCAGGGACTGATGCGCATGCTGGCCATGCACGTCGAGAACGAAGGCGCCGAATGCCCGCAACTGGGCCAGGGTTGCCGCGGTGCCGTCGAGGAATGTGCGGCTGCGGCCCGAAGCGTCGAGCGTGCGGCGTACGAGCACGGTGCCGGGATGGGCCCGGTCGCCTTCGGCCGCGCTCGGGAAGTCCTGTTCCGCAAGCCACTCCCAGGCCGCTTCGGTGCATTGGAATTCCGCCGCGACTTCCGCGCGGGACGCGCCCTCGCGCACCCAGTCCGCCTCGGCGCGTCCGCCGAGCACGAATTCGAGGGCGTCGATCAACAGGGACTTGCCGGCACCGGTCTCGCCGGTGAATGCCGTGAACCCGCCTTCGAACTCGAGGTCGGCGTGCTCGACGATGATGAAGTCGCGGATGGCGAGGGAGCGCAGCATGGGCGGCTCTTCACGTGTGGACGTCTGTCGTGTGGATGCCGGTTGCTTAGCGTCCACTGTCGTCGCTCGCCATTACGTTCCAGTGCAGTTTGCGCTGCAGGGTCGCGAAATGGTTGTATCCGGGCGGGTGCAGCAAGGTCGCGGCGTGTTCGCTTCGCCGCACGCGCACGATGTCGCCGGGTTTGAGCGCCTGATACGACTGCATGTCGAAATAGGCGCAGGCGGCCCGGCCTTCCGTGAGTTCGATCTCCACCTCCATGCCGTCCGGGATCGCGATCGGTCGCGCCGACAGCGAGTGCGGCGCAACCGGCACGAGCACCAGACCGGCGAGGGCCGGGTGCAGGATCGGGCCGTTGGCGGAAAGCGCGTACGCGGTCGACCCCGTCGGCGTCGACAGGATGATGCCGTCGGCCCGCAGGTTGTACATGTTCACGCCGTTCACGCGCACCGTGAACGCGATCATGCCGCTCGCCGCGCCGTGCGACACGACGACGTCGTTGAGGGCATGGGCGTGCAGCGCGATGGCTCCCGCATGGACCACCTCGCCGGCCAGCATGGCGCGGCGGTCGGCCTCGAAGTTCCCGGCGAGCATGGGACCGAGCACGTCCGGGATCCGGTCGAGGGCGATGTCGGTGATGAACCCGAGCCGGCCGAAGTTGATGCCGATCAGGGGGACGTCGTAGGCTGCGAGATCGCGCGCGATGCCGAGCATGGTGCCGTCGCCACCGAGGACGATCGCCAGATCGGCCTGGGCGCCGATCGAGGCCAGGCTGTGCGCCTGCCGCTCCCCGGCGGCATTTCCCAGGGCGTCGTGCGCGTCCGTGTGCAGCAGCAGTGCCGACCCTGCCCCCTCGACCATGTCGACGATCCGGGCCAATGCCGCGGCCAGCGACGGCCGATTGGCGTCGCCGCGGGATTTCGCAAAAAGCGCGGCGGTTGGGAAGGGGACATTCATCGTGGCGCCGATTATGCAAGAATTGGCCGTCGCTCCCGGACCTCGTTGCGGTTTCCGCAGGATCCGGGTCTCATTTCCGGTAGCCATGCTCGATCAGCGCGCTCGTCTTCTGCTCAAGACCCTGGTGGAACGGTACATCGCCGAGGGGCAGCCCGTGGGGTCGCGCGCGCTGTCGCGGATTTCGGGGCTGGACCTGTCTCCGGCCACGATCCGCAACGTGATGGCCGACCTGGAGGAGATGGGGTTCGTGGCGAGCCCGCACACCTCCGCCGGGCGGGTGCCGACACCGCGCGGCTACCGGTTGTTCGTCGACACCTTGCTCACGGTGCAGCCGCTGGAGAGCGCCGCCCAGGAAATCCTGCAGGACCGGATGCAGGTGGCCGAGCCGCAGCGGGCAATCCAGACGGCGGCGCAGCTGCTCTCGAACCTGTCGCACTTCGCCGGCATCGTCCTGGCGCCCCGTCGCGCGATGGCGTTCCGCCAGGTGGAGTTCCTGGGTCTGTCGGAACGGCGGATCCTGATGATCGTGGTCGCGCCCGATGGCGACGTCCAGAATCGCATCCTGCTGACGCGGCACCCGTACAGTCAGGGTGAGCTGGTCGAGGCGGCCAACGCGCTCAACCAGCACTTCGCCGGCATGAGCTTCGAGCAGGCGCGGACCCGGCTGCAGGGCGACCTGCTGCAGTTGCGCGGGGAAATCCTGGCCCTGATGAACGCCGCGGTCGAGGTCGGCGCCGACGCGGTGGAAGAGGCGGAGCCGGTGGTCATCTCCGGGGAGCGCAAGCTGCTGGAAGTGGAAGACCTTGCTGGAAACATGGGGAAATTGCGCGCCTTGTTCGATCTTTTCGAACACAAGACGCGCCTGGCCGGCCTGCTCGACGAGTCGAGCCGGTCGCAAGGCGTGAAGATCTACATCGGCGGCGAATCCGAACTGGTTCCGCTCGATGAAATGAGCCTGGTCGCCGCCCCTTACGAGGCCAACGGCAAGGTCGTGGGCACCCTGGGGGTCATCGGGCCGACGCGGATGGCCTACGAACGCGTGATCCCGATCGTCGATATCACGGCAAAATTGCTGTCCGGCGCGCTGTCCCGGGACTGAGCGGCCGCCCGGACCGGCGCAAGAACAAGGAGAAACCGATCTGATGCCCGATTCCCCGACCGAAGTCCCGGCCCGCACGGCGGTGCTCCTCGTCAATCTCGGCACGCCGGAAGCGCCTACGCCGGCGGCGGTGCGGACCTATTTGAAGGAATTCCTGCTCGATCCGCGGGTGGTCGAAATTCCGCAGATCGTCTGGCGTCCCGTGCTGCAAGGCGTCATCCTGCCGCGGCGCGGACGCGATGCGGCGGCGCGCTATGCCGGCATCTGGACGCCGGAGGGCTCGCCGCTGCTGGTCTACTCGCGCCGGCAGCAGCACCAGTTGTCGCTGGAACTGGCGAGCCGGGGACTGTCGGTCGATGTCGAGCTTGCCATGCGGTACGGCGAGCCGTCCCTGGCGGCGGCATTCGACCGCATGCGCCACGCCCACGTCGGCCGGATCCTTGTGCTGCCGATGTATCCCCAGTACTCCGCAACGTCCACGGCCTCGGTGCTCGATGGGGTGATGCACTGGATGCTCGGCCAGCGCGATGTGCCCGAGTTGCGCTGGGTGCGGGATTTCCATGACGACCCGGGCTACCTCGACGCCCTGGCGGAGTCGGTCCAGGCAGTCTGGGACGTCCGCGGTCGCCCCGACCGGCTGCTGCTCAGCTTTCACGGACTGCCGCAGCGCAACATCACCCTCGGCGATCCGTACCAGGAGCAATGCCTGCGCACGGCGCAACGCCTGGCCGAGGTTCTGCAGCTGCCTCCGGAGATGTGGGCGGTGAGCTTCCAGTCCCGTTTCGGCCGCGCCCGCTGGATCGAGCCCTACACGGTCGACACCTTGCATACGTGGGGGCGCGCCGGAGTGGGGCGCGTCGATGTGCTGTGTCCCGGATTCGTCGCCGACTGCCTCGAGACCCTCGAAGAGATCGCCGTCGAGGCCCGCAAGGAGTTCCTCACCGCCGGCGGCCGGGAATTCCATGCCATTCCCTGCCTCAATGCCGCGCCGCGGTTCATCTCGGCGCTGGCCGACCTGGTGCAGCGTCACCTCCAGGGCTGGCCGGGAGCTTCCTCCGAGTCCGTCGCTGGCTGACCGTTCCGCGGCCGGAAGCCAAGACCTCTTGAATTTCGGCTGACCATCCCCAGATCGGGGGTCTGGGCCACGCAACCGCGTGGGCGCCATCCTGGAACCAACGAGCTGATGGGGGGCTGCATGACCGGCACCGAACGTCCGGAAAACGAAAAGAACGACCAAGCCGGCGCACCGGCCGAATCGCTGGAGATCGGCGCGAGCGCCGATCCGATGATGGATCTGAATGCCGCGCTGGCGGCAGCCCAGGCGCAGGCCGAAGAGAATCACGAACTGTTCCTGCGCGCCCGCGCCGAGACGGAAAACGTCCGGCGGCGCGCCCAGGAAGATGTCGCGAAGGCGCACAAATTCGCCGTCGAGTCGTTTGCGGAGGCCCTCGTTCCGGTATTCGATAGCCTCGAGAAGGCCTTGCAGGACGAGTCCGGGAGTGCGGCGACCCTGCGCGAGGGGGTGGATCTCACCTTGCGGCAGCTGCGGGCTGCGTTCGAGCGCGGCCGCCTCACGGAAATCAATCCGATCGGCGAGAAGTTCGATCCCCACCGCCATCAGGCGATCTCCGCGGTTCCGACCCAGGGCGATCCGCCGCCCAACCACGTCGTGGCGGTGCTGCAGAAGGGCTGGATGATTTCCGATCGGGTGCTGCGGCCGGCTTTGGTCACCGTCGCGCAGGGGACTTGAAACCGGGCCGATCGGCCGCACGTTTGGATCAGTCCGGGGCCTGAGGGCCCCATCGAGATCCCGGGCTTCCGGAAATCTACGCAATCGCGCCGCGGGCGGCGCAGCAAGAAGGGAAAAAGGAAATGGGCAAGATCATCGGTATCGACCTCGGCACCACCAACTCCTGTGTCGCGGTCATGGAAGGCGGGCAGCTCAAGGTCATCGAGAACGCCGAAGGTGCGCGCACGACGCCTTCGATCGTCGCCTACATGGAGGACGGCGAAGTCCTCGTCGGTGCTCCGGCCAAGCGCCAGGCGGTGACCAATCCGCGCAACACGCTCTATGCGGTCAAGCGCCTGATCGGTCGCCGTTTCGAGGAAAAGGAAGTGCAGAAGGACATCGGCCTGATGCCCTACAAGATCGTCAAGGCCGACAACGGCGATGCCTGGGTGGACGTGCGCGACAACAAGATCGCGCCGCCGCAGGTTTCCGCCGAGGTGCTGCGCAAGATGAAGAAGACCGCCGAGGACTATCTCGGCGAGCCCGTGACCGAGGCCGTCATCACGGTCCCGGCGTATTTCAACGATTCGCAGCGGCAGGCCACCAAGGATGCCGGCCGGATCGCGGGCCTGGACGTCAAGCGCATCATCAACGAGCCGACCGCGGCAGCGCTCGCCTTCGGCCTGGACAAGAAGGAGGAGCGCGGCGACCGGAAGATCGCAGTCTATGACCTCGGCGGCGGCACCTTCGACATCTCGATCATCGAGATCGCCGATGTCGAGGGCGAAAAGCAGTTCGAGGTGCTCTCGACCAACGGCGACACCTTCCTCGGCGGCGAGGACTTCGATCAGCGCATCATCGATTACATCATCGGCGAGTTCAAGAAGGAGCAGGGCGTCGATCTCGCCAAGGACGTCCTCGCGCTGCAGCGGCTGAAGGAAGCGGCGGAGAAGGCCAAGATCGAACTGTCGTCGAGCCAGCAGACGGAAGTCAATCTTCCCTACATCACGGCCGACCAGAGCGGACCGAAGCACCTGAACCTGAAGATCACCCGGGCCAAGCTCGAAGCGCTGGTGGAGGATCTGATCGAAAAGACGATCGAGCCCTGCCGCATTGCGATCAAGGATGCGGGCGTCTCGGCATCGAGCATCGATGACGTGATCCTGGTCGGCGGCATGACCCGCATGCCCAAGGTCCAGGAAAAGGTGCGCGAGTTCTTCGGGCGCGAACCCCGCAAGGACGTCAACCCGGACGAGGCCGTCGCGGTCGGCGCGGCAATCCAGGGTTCGGTGTTGTCCGGCGAGCGCAAGGACGTGCTGCTGCTCGACGTCACGCCGCTGTCGCTGGGCATCGAGACCCTGGGCGGGGTCATGACGAAGATGATCCAGAAGAACACGACGATCCCGACCAAGCACGCGCAGGTCTTCTCGACCGCCGACGACAATCAGCCGGCGGTCACGATCAAGGTGTTCCAGGGCGAGCGCGAGATGGCGGCCGGCAACAAGCTGCTGGGCGAATTCAACCTGGAGGGGATTCCGCCGGCGGCGCGCGGGTTGCCGCAGATCGAAGTCACCTTCGACATCGACGCCAACGGCATCCTGCACGTGGGCGCCCGCGACAAGGCGACCGGCAAGGAAAACAAGATCACGATCAAGGCGAACTCCGGCTTGACCGAGGACGAGATCGGTCGCATGGTCAAGGACGCGGAACTCAATCGCGCCGAAGACCATAAGCGGTTCGAACTGGCGCAGTCGCGCAATTCGGCCGAATCCTCGATGCATCAGGTGAGCAAGGCCCTGGCCGAGCATGGTGCGAGCCTCGATGACGGCGAAAAGGCCAAGATCCAGGCGGCGATCCAGGAGCTCGAAGAGGCGCTCAAGGGCAGCGACAAGGAGGCGATCGATGCGAAGGCGGCAGCCTTGTTGACCGCGTCGCAGAAGCTCGGGGAAAAGATGTACGCCGATTCCCAGGCGCAGGGTGCGGCGGAGCAGGCGGCCGCCGCGGGCGGCGGGGCTTCGTCCGATGGCGCCAAGGCCGGTGCCGAGGACGTCGTCGACGCCGATTTCAAGGAGGTCAAGCGGAACGGATGACGTATCGGTCGGGATCGCGGGCGGACGTTCGGTCCGCCCGTGATCGGAGCGATATCGGGCGCCGCGGGTGATGCCGCGGCGGAGCGCGCGGACCGGATTCCCGCCTTTGCGGCGGTGTCCGGTTTTGCAATTCCGGGGTTCCTTCCGGGGTTTCCCCCTTCGGCACCACGATTGAACGATCACCATGTCCAAACGCGATTTCTACGAAATTCTCGGCGTCGCCAAGAACGCATCCGACGAGGAAATCAAAAAAGCCTATCGCAAGATGGCGATGAAGTACCACCCGGACCGGAATCCGGGGGACAAGGCGTCCGAGGAGAAATTCAAGGAAGCCAAGGAAGCCTACGAAATGCTCTCCGACGCGCAGAAGCGCGCGGCCTACGATCGCTTCGGCCATGCCGGCGTCGATCCCAACGCCGCGGCGGGCGGGTTCGGTGCCGGCGGCGCGGGATTCAACGGCGGGTTTGCCGAAGCGTTCGGCGACATCTTCGGCGACATCTTCGGCGGGGCGGCGCGCGGCGGCGGCCGGGCCGGCAACGCCTATCGCGGGGCCGATCTGCGCTACAACATGGAGATCACGCTCGAGCAGGCGGTCAACGGTTTCACCACCGACATCCGCGTGCCGTCCTGGGATCCCTGCGAAACCTGCGGCGGCACCGGCGCCAAGCCCGGCACCAAACCCAAGACCTGCACGACCTGCAACGGCTCGGGGGCGGTGCGCATGTCGCAGGGCTTCTTCTCGATCCAGCAGGCCTGCCCCACCTGCCACGGCAGCGGCAAGGTGATCGCGGAGCCGTGCGCCTCGTGTCATGGGGAAGGCCGCATCAAGCGCAACAAGGTGCTCGAGGTCGCGATCCCGGCGGGGATCGACGAGGGCCAGCGCATCCGCTTGAGCGGCAAGGGCGAGCCGGGGATGAACGGCGGCCCGCCGGGCGATCTCTACGTCGAGATCCGGATCAAGCCGCACGAGGTGTTCCAGCGCGACGGCGACGATCTTCACTGCGAGGTGCCGGTTTCGTTCGCGACCGCGACGCTGGGCGGCGAAGTCGAGTTTGCGACGCTCAAGGGCAACGTCAGCATCAGCCTTCCCGAAGGGACCCAGAGCGGCAAGACGTTCCGGCTGCGGGGCAAAGGCATCAAGGGTGTGCGTTCGCACCATCCCGGGGATCTCTACTGCCACGTGCGCGTGGAAACGCCGGTGCGCCTGACGGAGAAGCAGAAAAAATTGCTGCGGGAATTCGACGAGGCGCTCAACGAAGGCGGGACCAAGCATTCGCCGCAGACGAAATCCTTCATGGACAAGATGAAGGGCTTCTTCACGGCCGACTGACGCCGGGAGCGGTGCGGCGCGCCGTTCGGCGCCCGCCCGTTCTTCGCGCGTTATCCGTCCGTCATTCGCCCAGCGCCTCTCCGATCCGTCGCCGGTCGCGTTTCGTCGGCCGGCCCTTGAGCGATCGCGCCGGATCGGATGCGTTCTGCACCCGGATCCGCTCGCGTCGCGCAATGCTTTCCGCGGTTTCCTCATAGAGCGTGCGCGCCGCGCTCGCCGGGCCGCGTTGCGCCGACAGCGCGCGGACGACGACCAGCAGGGTCTGCTCGCCCGCGTGAATCTCCATCCGTTCCCCGATCTTCACGGTGCGCGCCGGCTTGATGCGTTCGCCGGCGATACGGACGCGTCCCAGATCGATCGCGTGGGATGCGAGCGATCGCGTCTTGAAGAACCGTGCGGCCCATAGCCATTTGTCGGCACGCACGGAAGCACTGTCGTCAGCCATCGGCAATCCGAATTTCCCCGGAAAGGCCGCGGACGGTGGGGTGCCCGCGGCCGCATGGCGCCATTTTCCTCCCATTTCCACCCTTTTCCCATATGGGTTTTCAGGGCAATGGCGATAAAACATATCATGCCGTGATATGATCACAACATGATAAGAAAAACCAGTCGCCCGTCCAGGATCCGCGAAACCCGTCGCGGAACACCTCGTCCGCCGCGCGCGAGTGCGCCATCCGGAAGCGGAGGACCGAGGAGATGCAGCAAGGTGAGTCCGGACGCCGGAATATGGGAAAGGAATTGGAAATGAAGGGTCTTCAGATGGCTGCCGCAGTGGTGTTCGCAATGTCCTGCGCTTCCGCGATGGCGGCGGGCGATTCGCCGAGCGCGGCGAGTTGCCGGGCGTTCCCGTCCACCTGCGGAAACGGGGCGATGACCGAGTCCGCGTCGCCGTTGGCGGGGCAGGCGCAAGCAGGTCTGGTCTACGGTCCGAGCGCGGCGAGCTGCCGGGCGTTTCCGTCGACCTGTGCGACGACGCCGGGATCGGTGGTTCGCACGTCCGTGCCCGCGGCACCGGTGGGCGAGTCGGATCCGCAACCTTCCGCTGCGGCCTGTCGCGCATTTCCGTCGTCCTGCCGCAACGGCTGAGGCCCGGTTCCGTCGGGGGCGCCTGTCGTCCTCGGCGCGGATCGATGGGGGAACGTGGTGCCGCGGTCGCTCGCGGCGCTACGTTCCATCCCCGGAAAGACTCATCAGGGCGGCATTCCCTCCGGCCGCGGCGGTGTTCACCGTGATGGTCTGTTCCGTCACCAGTCGATCGAGCGCGTAGCGTTCCTCGGCGCTCGGTCGCACCAGCGCGATCCGCCGGCCCGGGCGCCGCGCGAGCAGCCAGCGCAGGTTGTGGGTGCGCCCGTCGTCGCCTTCGAACAGGGCCGCCTCGAACGGTTCGCGCCCCCAGTCCTCCACCCAGTCGATGTTCATCCAGACTGACGCGGGAATTCCGGAGAGCACGGCCCGGGAGCGCGCATCCGCGAGCAGCAGCGCGCGATTGTCCGTCGCCAGCACGGCCGCGAGTTGCGCCAGGACGCCGCGGCCTGCGAGGCGATGCCCGGAGCCGAGGCAGAGGATGCGGCCCAGGGGACGGTAGCGCAGCAGGTTGCTTTCCCCGGTCGGTGCAGGCAGGTCGACGCGGCAGCCGATCGGTGTGCAGGCAGCGTATTCGGCGCAGATCTGTGCCAGTTCATGGCGCCCGTCCGTCGACAGCCAGCGCTGAAAGTCGTGCAGCGCGGCCGGAGCCCCCGACTCCCGATGCGCGCCCCACCGCGCGATGCAGGATTGCGGATTCGCGGCGTCGACCGGTGCGGCCGCTTCGCGCCGCAGGCGCCGGACGATCCACGGGCCGCCCATCTTGGGGCCGGTTCCGGACAACCCATGGCCGCCGAACGGCTGCATGCCGATCGCGGCGCCGATCATGTTGCGGTTGGCGTAGACGTTGCCGGCCTCGATGCCGGCGGCGATCGCCGCCACGGTCTCATCGACACGGCTCTGGATGCCGCAGGTCAGCGCGTATCCGGTGGCGTTGAGTGCGTCGACGAGGGTCTCGAGATCCGCCCGCCGGTATCGCAGCACGTGCAGGATCGGCCCGAACGCCTCGCGCGCCAATTCGTCGACCGATTCGATCGCGACGATGGCCGGCGAGAAAAAGCTTCCTTCGGCGCACTCGGGCGACAGCGGAATGCGCGCGAGAACGCGGTTGGCGGGGAACGACCCCAGGTGGGTGTCGAGCGCCGCGCGTGCCGACCCGTCGATCACCGGACCGATGTCGGTGGCGAGGGCGGCGGGATCGCCGACGCGCAGTTCGGCCGCGGCGCCGATCAGCATTTCGAGCATCGGCTCGGCGATCTCCTCCTGCAGGCACAGGATGCGCAGGGCGGAACAGCGCTGCCCTGCGCTGTCGAAGGCCGAACGCAGCGCGTCCAGGACAACCTGTTCCGACTGCGCGCTGGCGTCGACGATCA
This sequence comes from Burkholderiales bacterium GJ-E10, assembly GCA_000828975.1. Classification (NCBI taxonomy): domain Bacteria; kingdom Pseudomonadati; phylum Pseudomonadota; class Betaproteobacteria; order Burkholderiales; species Burkholderiales bacterium GJ-E10. Next base: position 107,941 of record AP014683.1, read on the forward strand.
TCGCGTTCAGCCCTCCGGTTTCGGCGATGAGGATCCGGTCCCGGTGGGTGGGCAGGGTGGCGACCGCGCGGTCCACGTCCTGTGCCGTATCCGTCGAGCCGGTGAACAGGACCCCATGCACCCGCACGTCCCGCACCAGCATGGCGCCGACCGCGCCGTCCCCGGGCAGCAGCTGCAGCGCGCTTCGCGGCACGCCGGCGGCATGCAGGCACTGCACCGCCCGCGCGGCGATCAGCGGGGTCTGTTCCGCCGGCTTGGCCAGGACCGGGTTGCCCGCCGCGAGGGCCGCGGCCACCTGCCCGACGAAGATGGCGAGCGGGAAATTCCATGGCGAGATCGCGACCACCGTGCCGACCGGCGAGCCCGTCGAGCCAGCATCGGTGCTATGGAGCTGCTGGGCGTAGTAGCGGCAGGCGTCGACCGCTTCGCGCACTTCGGCGATCGCCGCACCGAGCGTCTTCCCGGCCTCCCGGATGGCGAGCGCCAGAAACTCGTCCCGGCAGGACTCGAGCGCGTCGGCTGCTGCCTCCAGGATGGCGGCACGTTCGCCGGGCTCGGTCTTGAGCCAGACGCTGTCCACTGCCGCAGCGAACGCGGCATCGATCTCGGTGGCGTCCGCGTCGCGCACCGTTCCGACGATCTCGTCGTGCCGCGCCGGATTGCGGATCGTCCGGCGCCCCGGCACGTCGGAGGCGGCAACCGCCGCTTCGCCGTGCGCTTCCGCGCCCGCGGTCGCCGGAACGCGCGCGAGGATCGCCTCGACCTCGTAGATTCCGGTGTGCTCGACCGCCCGGTCGATGGCCGCGCGCTGCGCCGCCGCGGCGCCGGGGTCATGCAGATCGATGCCGCTGGCGTTGCGCCGCGGCGCGGTGATGTGCGCCGGCAGGGGAATCGCCGGGTGGGGGGCGCCTTCGGACTGCCGCGCGGTGGCGAAGGGGTCCTCCAGCAGGTGGTCGATTTCGACGCTGGCGTCGACGATCCGCCGCACGAAGGAGGAGTTGGCGCCGTTTTCCAGCAGCCGCCGGACGAGATAGGGCAGCAGGGTCTCGTGCCGTCCCACGGGCGCGTAGATCCGGCAGACGAGGCCGGACGGTACCGGTCCCGCCGCCTTGGCGGCGAGCACGCGGTCGTAGAGGGCTTCTCCCATGCCGTGCAGGCATTGGAACTCGAACCGACCCGAACCGGGGGCGATGCCCGCCGCCGCCGTCATTTGCAGGATCAGGCACAAGGTCAGCGCGTTGTGCGTGGCGAATTGGGGGAACAGATGGTCGCCATGGTCGAGCAGACGTCGGGCGCAGACCAGATAGGCGGCATCGGTGTGCGCCTTGCGCGTATAGACCGGGTAGTCCGCCAGCCCTTCCACCTGCGTGCGCTTGATCTCGCGGTCCCAGTAGGCACCCTTGACCAGCCGCACGCCGATGCGCCGGCCGCTTTCCCGCGCCAGTGCCGCCAGCCAGTCGATCACCGGCAGGGCGCGCTTCTGGTAGGCCTGCACCGCGATGCCGAGGCCGCTCCAGTCCGCGAGGGCCGGATCGAACGCGAGCGCTTCGACGATGTCGAGCAGCGGTTCCAGCCGCTCGCCTTCCTCGGCGTCGAGATCGAGTGCAAGCCCGTGCTTGCGGGCCAGCCGGCAGAGTTCGCGGATCCGCGGCAGCAACTCCCGCCGGACCCGGTCTTCCTGAAGGGATTCGAACCGGGGGTGGAGTGCCGAAAGCTTGACCGAGACGCTGGCACGACGCCGAAGCCGATCTTCCGGGTGCATCGGTGCCGCTGCGGCATCAGCCACCGGTTCGGCGGCGGCGATGGCGGCGATCGCGCCGGCATAGGCGTCGAAATAGCGCTTCGCCTCGGCGGCGGTGAGCGCCGCCTCACCGAGCATGTCGTACGAATGGCGGTAGCCGCGTCCCCTGGCGGAGCGGGCCCGCGCCAGCGCCTGGTCGATCGTCTTCCCCAGAACGAACTGTTCCCCCAGCATGCGCATCGCGGTATCGATCGCGGCGCGGACCAGGGGTTCGCCTCCGCGCGCAATCGCCCGGGTGACGGCGGCGGTCAGGCCGGTTTCGCTATGGGTGGCCGAAAGCTTGCCGGTGAGCAGCAGGCCCCAGGCGGCGGCGTTGAGAAAGACCGAGCGGCTGGGCCCGATGTGCGCACGCCAGTCGCCGCGGGCGAGCTTGTCGCGGATCAGCGCGTCGGCGGTGGCGGCGTCCGGAATGCGCAGCAGCGACTCGGCCAGACACAGCAGCGCGACGCCTTCCTGGCTGGACAGGGAAAACTCGCGCATCATGGCGTCGACGCCGTGGGCATGGCTGCGCTGGGCGCGCAGGGCCCGGATCAGCGCCTGCGCCGGTCCGCGCGCTGCCGCAATCTGGGTGGCGGACAGGGGGTTGCGCTGCAGGAGTTCGGCAACGCATTCCGCCTCCGGGCGGAGGGCGGCGGCGCGGATCCGCGCGCGCAGTGCGGGCAGGGAAGATTCCGGGAAAGGTAAGATCGCCATTACGCACCAGAGTCTATCCCGCGATGAGCCAGGAAACACCCCCTATCTCCAGCACCGGCGCGGCCGCCGATGCCGGCGCCGCGATCGGCGTCATGCTGGAAAACCCGCCGCCCGACGAGGCCGTCGACGCGACCAATCCGCAGGTCGTCGACGGCCTGGCGTTCGCGCGCCTGTACGGCGAGCCGTTGTTCGAACTGCCCCAGGATCTCTACATCCCGCCCGACGCACTCGAGGTGTTCCTCGAAGCCTTCGAGGGACCGCTCGACCTGCTCCTGTACCTGATCCGTCGCCAGCATTTCAACGTGCTGGACATCCCGATGGCGCGCCTGACCGAGCAGTATCTGCTCTACGTCGAGCAGATCCGGGCGCACAACCTGGAGCTGGCTGCCGAATATCTGCTGATGGCGGCGATGCTCATCGAGATCAAGTCGCGGATGCTGCTGCCCGTGCGCAAGGCCGACACCGGCGAAGAGGTGGAGGATCCGCGCGCCGAACTCGTCCGCCGCCTGATCGAATACGAGCGCATCAAGCTGGCGGCGGTGCACCTCGACGAGCATCCGCGGATCGGGCGCGACTTCCTGCGTGCGCTGGTGACGATCGAGCAGACCGCCGCGCCGCGCTATCCCGATGTCGAGATCGCCGATCTGCAGCGCGCCTGGCGCGACATCCTGCGCCGCTCCAAGCTGCATTCGCACCACCGCGTCGCGCGGGAGGAGCTGTCCGTGCGCGAGCACATGAGCATCATCCTGCGCCGTCTGCAGACATCGCGGTTCGTCGAGTTTGCGGACCTGTTCGACCCGGCCAAGGGGACGGCGGTGGTCGTCGTCCATTTCATCGCGCTGCTGGAGTTGACGCGCGAAGGGCTGGTGGCGCTGACGCAGGCCGCGCCGTTCGCGCCGATGTATGTGCGGCTCGCCTACGCGGCGGCGAACTGACCGCCTCCGAACGCGCGCCGGACCCCCGGAAATCGATCCACCATTGGGAGGAGTGATCCTATGCCCGCCTATCGTTCCAAAACCTCCACCTCCGGCCGCAACATGGCGGGGGCCCGCTCGCTGTGGCGCGCCACCGGGATGCGCGACGCCGATTTCGACAAGCCGATCATCGCGGTCGCCAATTCGTTCACGCAGTTCGTTCCCGGGCACGTCCACCTGAAGGACCTCGGCCAGCTGGTCGCGCGTGCGATCGAGGCCGCCGGCGGCGTTGCCAAGGAATTCAACACCATCGCGATCGATGACGGCATCGCGATGGGCCACGACGGCATGCTGTATTCCTTGCCGAGCCGGGATCTGATCGCCGATTCCGTCGAGTACATGGCCAATGCCCACTGTGCCGATGCCCTGGTCTGCATTTCGAACTGCGACAAGATCACCCCCGGGATGCTGATGGCCGCGATGCGGCTGAACATTCCCGCGGTGTTCGTGTCCGGCGGCCCGATGGAGGCCGGCAAGACGCGGCTTGCGCCGCACAAGCTCGACCTGATCGACGCGATGATCATCGCCGCCGACCCGAAGGCGAGCGATGCCGAGGTGGCGGACTATGAGCGCAGCGCCTGTCCGACCTGCGGTTCGTGCTCGGGCATGTTCACCGCCAACTCGATGAACTGCCTCACCGAGGCGCTGGGGCTGTCGCTGCCGGGCAACGGCAGCCTGCTCGCGACCCACGCCGATCGCAAGCAGCTGTTCGTGCGCGCCGGGCAGGTCATCGTCGATCTTTGCCGCCGTTACTACCAGGAGGACGATGCGTCGGTCCTGCCGCGCAACATCGCGGGCCGGCCGGCGTTCGAGAATGCCATGGCCCTCGACATCGCCATGGGCGGATCGACCAACACGATCCTGCACTTGCTGGCCGCGGCCCAGGAAGCCGAGCTGGACTTCGACATGCGCGCGATCGATGCGCTTTCGCGGCGCGTGCCCAATCTGTGCAAAGTCGCGCCGTCGAGCCACTATCACATGGAGGACGTCCATCGTGCCGGTGGCGTCATGGCGATCCTCGGGGAACTGGCCCGCGCCGGGCTCCTGCACACCGATGCCGTCACCGTGCATTCGCCGACGCTGGCCGACGCGCTGGCCCGGTACGACGTCACCGTGTCGTCGGATGAGGCCGTCCGCACCATGTATCGCGCCGGACCGGCGGGCATTCCGACGCAGGAGGCGTTCAGCCAGGACACCCGCTGGGAGAGCCTCGATCTCGATCGCGAGGGCGGATGCATCCGCAACATCGCCCACGCCTACAACAAGGAGGGGGGGTTGGCGGTGCTCCACGGCAACATCGCCGCCGACGGTTGCGTGGTCAAGACCGCGGGAGTCGACGAGGCACTCTTCGTCTTCGAGGGCACCGCGCGCGTCTACGAGAGCCAGGACGCGGCGGTCAAGGGCATCCTGGGCGATGAGGTCCGGGCCGGCGACGTGGTCGTCATCCGCTACGAAGGCCCGCGCGGGGGGCCGGGAATGCAGGAGATGCTCTACCCGACCTCGTATCTCAAGTCCAAAGGACTGGGCAAGGCGTGCGCGCTGATCACGGACGGCCGGTTTTCCGGCGGAACCTCCGGATTGTCCATCGGGCACGTGTCGCCCGAGGCGGCCGCGGGCGGGGTCATCGGCCTGGTTCGCGATGGTGACCGCATCCGGATCGACATTCCGGCCCGACGGATCGACCTGCTGGTCGATGAAGCCGGGTTGGCGCATCGCCGCGCGGAGCAGGATGCCCTGGGATGGAAGCCGGCCAAGCCGCGCGCGCGCCGCGTTTCCGCGGCCTTGAAGGCCTACGCCATGCTCGCGACCAGCGCCGACAAGGGCGCCGTGCGCGATCTCTCGCGGCTCGGCGGAGATTGACCGGCCGATCGGAGGGGCGCCGCGGCGCGGAACCCGCATGAGAACTCCCGAGTCCGTGCTGCGCGAGGTCTTCGGCTACCCGTCCTTTCGCGGGTTGCAAAAGGACGCGATCGACCACCTGATGGGCGGCGGTGACGCGCTCGTGTTGATGCCGACCGGCGGCGGCAAGTCGCTGGTGTATCAGATCCCTGCGCTGGTGCGCGGCGGTCTGGGCGTGGTCGTGTCGCCGCTCATCGCGCTGATGCAGGATCAGGTCGACGCGCTTGCGGAACTCGGAGTGCGCGCGGCATATTGGAATTCGACGCTGAGCGCGCGCGAGGCGTACGAGGTCGAACAACGGATGCGCCGCGGCGACCTCGACCTCGTCTACGTTGCGCCGGAGCGCCTGCTCGGCGAGCGATTCCAGGGTCTCCTCGACGAGTGCGCGCTGGCGCTGTTCGCGATCGATGAGGCGCATTGCGTGTCGCAATGGGGCCACGATTTCCGGCCGGAGTACGGCCAGCTCGGCGTCCTGCGCGACCGATTCCCCGCAGTGCCGCGCGTGGCGCTCACCGCCACCGCGGACGTGCCGACGCGGTCCGAGATCGCGCAGCGGCTGCTGCGGGCGCCGCGCGAATTCGTCGCCAGTTTCGACCGCCCGAACATCCGCTACCGGATCGCCGAAAAGCGCGATGCGCGTTCGCAGCTGCTCGCGTTTCTCCGCGATGAGCATGCGGGCGACACGGGCATCGTCTACTGCCTCTCGCGCAAGACCGTCGACGAGGTGGCGGCTTGGCTTGCCGGCCACGGCGTGGCTGCGCTGCCCTATCACGCCGGCCTCGACGCGGCGACCCGCGCGCGGCACCAGGCGCAGTTCCTGCGCGAGGACGGCTGCGTGATGGTTGCGACGATCGCATTCGGGATGGGGATCGACAAGCCCAACGTGCGGTTCGTCGCGCATCTCGACATGCCGCGCAGCATCGAGGGTTACTACCAGGAGACCGGGCGCGCGGGACGCGACGGCCTGCCTTCGGACGCCTGGATGAGCTACGGCCTTGCCGATGTGGTCCAGCAGCGTCGGCTCATCGAACTGTCCGACGCCGATGATGCCCATAAGCGCCTCTCCGCCGCCAAGCTCGATGCGATGCTCGGACTCGCCGAGGCCGTCGATTGCCGGCGCGTGCGCCTGCTCGCCTACTTCGACGAGGCCTCGGAACCCTGCGGCAATTGCGACAATTGCCTGCAGCCGCCGGCGCGGTGCGACGTGACCGAGGATGCGCGCAAGCTGATGTCGTGCATCTTCCGCTGCCGCCAGGCATCGGGATTCGGCTTCGCCGCCGGGCATGTCATCGACGTGCTGCGCGGCAAACGCAGCGAGAAGGTGGCCCGGTTCGGCCATGAGGGGCTGTCGACGTTCGGCATCGGTGCCGATCGCACGGAGGCGCAATGGCGCCTGCTGCTGCGCCAGTTGATCGCCCTCGATCTGGTGCGCGTCGATCACGACCGATTCAACGTACTGGTGTTGACGGCCGCCGCGCGCGACGTGCTGCGCGGGGAGCGTCGCCTGGAGTTGCGTGAGCCGGATGCCCCGGCGCCCCGGCGTGCCGGCCGTGGGGCCGCGGCGGCCGCGGCCGCCGACGAAACGCCGCAGGAACGCGCGTTGTTCGAGCGGCTGCGCGCGTGGCGTGCCCAGGCGGCGCGCCAGCACGCGGTCCCGGCGTACGTGGTGTTCCACGATCAGACGCTGCGCGCGATCGCACAGGCGCGGCCCGACAGCATGGAAGCGCTGCGCGCGATTTCGGGCGTCGGTGCGCAGAAACTCGCGAACTACGGTGCAGACCTGCTCGCGCTGCTGACTTCCGCCCAGGAAGCCTGAGGCGTCCCGGCTTGCGCGACGGCCAAGCCTGCGACGCGCAAATTCTGCAGTCGTTTCCAATTCAGGTATGAGCCTGGAGGGGCCGGACTTGGTGGGGTAAGGCGCGTCGATTCGTTTTGAAGAAGTTAGGAGTGTAGACGGCGGGTTCCGGAGTGGTTTCTCCGTTTCTTTTTCTGCCGGCTGGGGGGTGCGGGGGGCGGCAGGCCCCCCGCGTCTCCGGAGGGTTCAGGCAGCACGGGTAGTGACCCCCTTGAAGAGCGCCTGGCGTGCCTGGGCAAGCTCCTGGGCGGCATCGAAGTCGCTGAGCGCGCGGGCGAGTTGGTGCAGTTCTTCCAACGAGATTCCGGGGCGTAGGCACTTTTCCGCGTTGGGTAGGCTGGCGAGCTTTTCGAGGGGCGTCATTGCGTCGCGCGGACGGTAGATGCGCTTGATGCGCCCGGGCTTCTTGGGGTCGAGCACCTCCGTGGCGAACAGGCACGGACGGTGGAAGTTCAAGTACGGGTTGAGGTATTCGCCACAGAATGTGTTGAACTTGGTCGCATAGCGCTGCGGGATGTGCGCGTAGCCGAAGACCTTGCGCACCACGGCGCCGTTCTTGGTTTCGGCCAGTCCATTGTCGTTGCTGTGGCGGGGCCGCGAGCGCGTAAATTCGATACGCAACTTCTCGAGCATTCTCGCCACTTGGTAATTGACGTACTCGCTGCCGTTGTCGGCATGGAATCCCAGGAGCGCGAAGGGGAACTGCGCGAGCATCTGCTCGATCACCGGCAGCAGATGGCTCTCGGAGATCGTCTGTACGCTGGCCACCACCTGCCACTGCGTGACGCAGTCGACGGCATTGATGTGGTAGAGCCCCTTGACGCCGTCCTGATCGCCCTGGTGGACGCTGTCGATGCGGATGAATCCCGGACGGCCCTGCGGCGCCGGCGCCTTGCGCACGCCGATGGTCACGGCCGAGGTCGGCCGGGTCTTGGTCGTGACGACGCGCTGCGCGCGATAGCGATCCGTGGCGCGCAGGTTGTAGAGGTGCGCCACCGAGATCGACCCCAGGCGCACGAAGCGCGCATCGCCGAACACGTCGCGCTGGCGCCGCAGCATGCAGACCGTGGCCGGTCCGGAGAGCGTCCCGGTCGCGCGGTCGACCTCGGCCAGCAGTGCGATGTCGGCGGCCGTATAACGGCGTGCGAAGGCGTGCTCCGGCGCGCGGTATTGCTTGACCAGCGGCTTGCCCGCCACCGCCCGGGACACCAAGCGCGTGACCTGCGCGCGGCTGTAGCCGCTCAAGCGCTGGAGGTACGCCAGTACCGTGCCCCGATCCGGCCGCGAGAGATGCCGATAGCCAAACCGCTTCAACACCGATTCGACCCAGGCGTAGCGCCCGGCGTCGTCCTCGGGCCGCTCGAATTGCAGCGCCTCCGTACCATCGAGCACCTGCCGCACCTGCTCCAGGGTACGGACCTGCGTTTCGTTCATGTCGATCACCATGCCCTCGATGATCGACGCGCCTCCCGGGGGCGACGGCCCCTCAGCCGGCCAACCGCCTCCTACAGAACCCCTCCAGGCTCATACCTCGCTGGAATCACGGACCCCGCTCCAGGCTCACACCTCGTTGGAAAAGACTTCTGCTGGACACGCGAGTTGTTCTGATATATCCTCCGCTCGCTTGCGTTAGAGTTTCGTTTCTCCTCCGGTTTGCTTTGACCCGTCGCCCATCGCGGCGGTGCGTCCTAGGTTCCCCAGGTTCACGTTTCTTAATCGTCAGCACGCCGCGAGGCGTTCTCGCGACGGATTTTTCTCATCAATACATTCAAGGAACGAGAAAATGGCTAGTGGCATCGTAAAGTGGTTCAATGACGCGAAGGGTTTCGGATTCATCACGCCGGATGACGGCAGCAAGGATCTGTTTGCGCACTTCTCCGAGATCAAGGGCAACGGCTTCAAGTCGCTGAGCGAAGGCCAGCGCGTGCAGTTCGTCGTCAAGCAGGGCGCCAAGGGCCCGCAGGCGACCGAAATCCAGGCCGCCTGACGTCTCCCATCGCGGTTGGCGCGCGGCCTTGGCGCCGCGCGCCAACCGCGCCAACCGTATCGCGGTTGCGGCGCCATGCCTTGCGTGGCGCCGTGGTTCTCCAGGGTTGCCGACCCGGGTCGAAGACCCGCATCGCCGCCACGCATGTAGGCCCGGCGCGAGCCGGCGTTTGGGTTTTCGCATTGTTCGGGGGAAGGTCACCATGGCGCGGGAAGAACACATCGAGATGAACGGCGTCGTCAGCGAAGTGTTGCCGGACGCCCGTTTTCGCGTCACGCTGGACAACGGGCACCAGATCATCGCCTATTCCGCCGGCAAGATGCGCAAGCACCATATCCGCATTCTCGCGGGGGACAAGGTATCGCTGGAGCTCTCGCCGTACGACCTGAGCAAAGGCCGCATCACCTTCCGCCACCTCGAGACCCGGGGACCCGCCGCGCCGCCGCGGCGCCGGTTCTGATCGTCCGATCCCTGCTCGATCCCCTCTCGTCCGACTTGCTGTAGCGCGTGTCCCGCATCGCGGGATGCGCCGCCTTCTGTGCCGCCCGTACGCGGCGAGCCCATTCCCTGCTTGTGCGATGCGCGAGTAAGGGATCCCCGTCCACAAAATTGATTGCTGTCAACGTGGGCCCACCCTCGGCGCCGCACACTCGTCTTTCCGTGCTTGGGTATTGAAACCATCTTCTGCAACAAATCTTTTCGGCGAACCCAAACTGATTTGCTTGGTTTTTGTGCCATGGCGGCGTGGAATGCAGATGAGAAATGGGAGTTGGAGGTACATCGAATGGCGATCTTGGGAACGGTGAAGTGGTTCGATCGGGGAATGGGGTACGGATTCATTCTTTCGGATGTCGGCGGGGAGGGGCTTTTCGCGCACTACACCGCCATTCGCATGGACGGGTTTCGGGCGCTGACGGAAGGTCAACGGGTTTCGTTCGAAGTGAAGAACGGTGTCAACGGCAAGCATGCCATCAACATCACACCGCAGAGGCAGCCATGATCTCGACCCAATCGGAAGACGGTGGCACCCGTTCGGGCGGCCCGCGGTTGCATGGCGTGGTCGCCATGCGGGAACACGGCGCGGAATATGCCATTCCGCGCAACGGTTTGATCACGTCCGACCCGGGTTGCCCGGGGTGCAATCAGCGCGACCGCTGTGTCGGGGCGGGGAGTTCGCCGGAAGACCTGGCGCAGGTTGAGCGGATCATCGGCCATCGGCGGCGACTCTATCGCGGGGAAGTGCTGTTCCGCACCCGCGATCCTTGCGAGTTTCTGTATGCGATCAAGGTGGGATCCCTGAAGAGCGTCCAGATCTCGGAAGACGGTCGCGAGCAGGTGATCGGATTCCATATGGCGGGGGAGATCGTCGGCTTCGACGCCATCGCCGCCAGAACCCATACGTGCAACGCAGTGGCACTCGAAGACAGCAAGGTCTGCGCGATTTCGTTGAAGCGGGCGGCGGAGGGGGGCACGGCGGCGCAACTCGTTCAACGCAACCTGTCCCGGGCGATGAGCCAGGAGATCACGCGGGAACAGCGCATGATCGTTCTGCTCAGCTATTCCCTGGCGTTGTCGCGCGTCGCCTCGTTCCTGCTCAGCATGTCGAACAATTTCGAGTCGCGGGGATACTCGCGGTCCGAATTCCTGCTGCGCATGAGCCGGGCAGAGATCGGCAGCTTCCTGGGGATGACGATCGAAACGGTGAGCCGTTCGCTTTCCGAGCTTGCGCGGGAAGGGATCATCGAGACCGACCAACGGCATCTGCGCATCCTCGACATGGATCGCCTGCGCAAGAAGACCCGGCGGATTGCGATGAGCTAGCGCGTCGCCGCGTTGCGGCCGTTGGCGCGGCGACTGCCCGGAGAGTCGGGCGAGGAGGCGAACATGAAAACGGTGCATGGGATCCGGGCGGCATCGTCGGGCGGACCACGAGCAGGAGCGGACCATATCCTTGAAGGCTGCGAGCACAAGGGAGTGGGGTTCGAATGGCCCGCCGAAGAATGAGCCGCCATGGTCCACTTGTTGACGGGATTTCCGGACAACGTCGTTGCCATCGTGGCGAGCGGCTACATCACGAGCGCCGATTACGACGGTGTCCTCGTCCCGGCGATCGACGGTGCGTCGCGGCGTCATCGCAGGATCCGTTTTTACTGCGAGATTGACCCGACCGTAATCGACGTCCGGGCGGCTTGGGACGATTTCAAACTGGGCGTGGAACACCTCATGCCGTGGGAGCGGATCGCCGCCGTCACCGACGCATCGTGGATGGGCTGCGGCGCCAACCTATTCCGGCCCTTCATCCCCGGCAAGATGCGGGTGTTCGGAGCAGGACAGACCGACGAAGCGCGCAGGTGGATCGCCGAGGAATCGTAGCCCGCACTACCGTTCGGGAAAACGAAGCTCGTCTTCCAGCAGGTCGATCACCTGGGCCACGCGCCCGTGGGCGGTGTGATGGAGTTTCCGGTGCAGATAGTCATCCGACGAGAGCCAGGCCGTGGCTTCGCGGATTTCCTCGATCGTGGCTCCCAAATCCTGCAAGGCCGTCACCAGCGATTCATCGACGGTTCCGAGGGTCTCGCGGATTTCCGCGGCGGACGCGAACGTGCGCTGCGATCGGATCATGGACATCGCGCCTCCTCCTCCGCCGGCCCCGGGCCACTGGTGCATCCCATGCGGCCGACCGCCTGCAGACGCGGCACCCGGCGGACCGTGGAATGTAGGCTACACGCTTCCGGAGCGCGGAAACCCCGGGTGCGCTCGCATTGTGCGCAATCCTTGACCGCCGACAATCGAGTCCGCCGGCGTCGGGAACGGCGCGGCGTTCAGGTCGATGCCGGCTTCTGCGGAAGGGGAAAGTAGACGTAGCCGGGCTGGCGCTCGCGCACCGCCGCCCAGCGCGCCGCATCCTCGGGGTCGGGGGCGTGGTCCCACCAGATTGCGCGCCCTTCGAACTGCTTGCGGTCGAGTTCGGGGTTCTGCGTCTTCAGGTCGCGCAGAAACGTCGTCAGTTCGGATACGTAGCCAGCCATCTTTCCTCCTGTGCGCGATGCCTCGTACGGCGCCGAGCCTATCGTACCCGCATCCCCGGCTGGGCACCGGCATGCGGCTCCAGCAGGAAGAGTCCGGGATGCTCCTTCTGGTTTTCGTGACTGGCCGCGAGAATCATCGCTTCGCTGACACCGAACTTCATCTTGCGGGGCGCCAGATTGGCGACGACCACGGTCAGCTTGCCGATCAGTTGCTCGGGCTGGTAGGCGGACTTGATGCCGGCAAAGACATTGCGGGGTCGCTCCTCGCCGATGTCCACCGTCAGGCGTAGCAGCTTCTCCGCACCTTCGACCGGTTCGGCGTTGACGATGCGCGCGATGCGCAGCTCGATCTTGCCGAAATCGTCGATGGAGATGGGCGCCGGGGCGGCCGGTTGCTGCGCGGCAGTGCCGTTGGCGGGCGCCTGGGCCGGTGAATTTTCGGAAGAAGACACCTTCGGTTCCTTCGTAGGGGTTGCGGTTGTCGGGGTCGCGCCGGCACCGCCCGCGAGCGCGGGAAGCGCGAACAGCGCATCGATCTGCTTTTCCTCCACCCGCGCCATCAGGTGCCGGTAGGGGGTGATTCGTTCGAGCGGGGGCAGGGCCGATCCGGATTCCCAGCGCATCGCGCCGCAGCGGAGGAAGGCTTCGGCTTCTTCCGCCAGCCGTGGCAGCACCGGCTTGAGCCAGAGCGTCAGGTACTGGAATCCGCGCAGGGTGACGGAGCAGATCTCCTGCAACCGCTGTGCATCGTCGTCGTCGGCGCTTCCCTGGCCCAGCTTCTTCGCCAGTTCCCAGGGCTTCGCCGCATCGAAGTACGCGTTGACCTCGTCGGCGTAGGCCATTGCGAGGCGTATGGCCCGGCCGAACTCGCGATCCTCGTACGCCTGGGCGATTTCCTGGCCGAGCGTTTCCGGTTGATGCCGGAGGATGTGCAGGAGGGGGCCGGCCGCGTTCTGCAAATTCGCGGCCTGACCGTCGAAGTGCCGGGTGAGGAACGTCGCCGCGCGGCTGGCGATGTTGACGTACTTGCCGATCAGGTCGCTGTTGACCCGCTGGAGGAAATCGTCGGGGTTGAAGTCGACGTCCTCGACGTGGGCGTTCAACTTGGCGGCGATGTAGTAGCGCAGCCATTCCGGATTCATGCCGAGCGCGAGATAGCGCAGCGGGTCGATGCCGGTACCCCGGCTCTTCGACATCTTTTCGCCGCTCACGGTGATGAATCCGTGGACGTTCACGCGATCCGGCACCTTGAACGGCGGCCCTGCGAATTCCAGCATTGCCGGCCAGAACAGGGTGTGGAAATAGATGATGTCCTTGCCGATGAAGTGGATCTGCTCGGTGCGCGGGTTGCGCAGCACGGCTTCGAAATCCAGCCCCCGGCGGGCGCAGTACGCCTTGAGCGAGGCGAGATATCCGATTGGCGCATCCAGCCAGACGTAGAAGTACTTGCCGGGCGCATCCGGGATCGGAATGCCGAAGTAGGGCGCATCGCGCGAAATGTCCCAGTCGGCGAGTTCCCGTTCGCCGTCGAGCCATTCCCGCGCCTTGTTCGCCACCTCCGGCTGCAGCCGGCCGCCCTGGATCCAGCCGCGCAGGAATTCGCGGCAGCGGATGTCGGAGAGGCGGAAGAAATGATGCTCGGATGCCCGCAGTTCGGGCGTGGCGCCCGAGAGCGCCGAGCGGGGGTGCTTGAGTTCGGTCGGGGCGTAGACCGCGCCGCAGACTTCGCAGGAGTCGCCGTACTGGTCGGCCGCGCCGCAGCGCGGGCATTCGCCGCGGATGTAGCGGTCCGGCAGGAACATGCCCTTCACCGGGTCGTAGAACTGCTCGATGATGCGGGTGGCGATCAGCTCCTTGGCGCGCAACCGGCGGTAGATCTCCTGCGACAACTCCGTGTTCTCCGCCGAGTCGGTGGAATGCCAGTGATCGAAGGAAAGAAAGAACCCGTCGAGGTATTGGCGGCGCGATGCGGCGATCTCCGCGACGTACTGCTGTGGCGTCTTGCCGGCTTTTTCCGCGGCGATCATGATCGGCGCGCCATGTGCGTCGTCGGCGCCGACGAAATGCACGGTCGCGCCCCGCAGCCGCTGGTACCGGACCCAGATGTCGGCCTGGATGTACTCCATGACGTGGCCGATGTGCAGCGGCCCGTTGGCGTACGGCAGCGCCGTGGTGACGAAGAGTTCTCGATGGGTCATGGATGGCTTATGTGCGCGGCAGCGTCACGCCGCGCTGCCCCTGGTATTTCCCGCCCCGGTCGCGATAGGAGGTCTCGCAGACTTCGTCGGATTCGATGAATATGACCTGCGCGCAGCCTTCGTTGGCGTAGATCTTCGCCGGCAGCGGCGTGGTGTTGGAGAACTCCAGCGTCACGTGCCCCTCCCACTCGGGCTCGAGCGGCGTGACGTTGACGATGATCCCGCAGCGCGCGTAGGTGCTCTTGCCGAGGCAGATCGTCAGCACGTTGCGCGGAATGCGGAAATACTCGACCGTGCGGGCGAGGGCGAAGGAGTTCGGCGGGATGATGCAGACCTCGCCGTGGAAATCGACGAAGGAGTCCGGATCGAACGCCTTCGGATCGACGATGGTGCTGTTGATGTTGGTGAAGATCTTGAATTCGGGGGCGCAGCGGATGTCGTACCCGTAGCTCGACGTGCCATAGGAAACGATGCGCCGACCCTCGACGCTGCGGACCTGTTCCGCCTCGAAGGGTTCGATCATTCCCTGGGCCGCCATGCGCCGGATCCACCGGTCGCTCTTGATCGTCATTGCCGCGCTCTCCCCGACTTGCAAGGGGAGGGATTTTACGGCAGGTGGGGCCCCGGCTGGCGGGCTGCGCGCCGCGCCGCCTTTTACAGCCCGCGTTTGGCCTGGGTCAGCAGCGTGGCCACCTCGGTGGAGACCGTCGCGAACCGCGATCCCGAGCCGATCAGCCGCTCCGCGTCGGCATACTGGCCCGCGTTGATCTTGCGGGCGACCCCGCCGGCGACTTCATGGAATTCGGCGTGCCTGGCCTGCAGGGGAGCGAATCCCGGCCGCTGCCCCCACTGTGCCGCGCCGGGACCGTGGATCCACTTCCCGAGCGCACACCGGTCGTCGCGGCAGATGGTGTCGGCGTCGAGCGTCTCATGGCCGGCGATCGCCTTGCGCAGCCGCACCTTCCAGTCGCGGTGCGCGGCGATGGCCTGGTCGAAATCGAATCCCACGACCTTCGCTGCGGTCGCGGTCGCGGTCGCGAGCCGGGCCGTCGCCGGCAGGCGGAAGCGGGACACCGCGTCCTGCAGGTCGAGCGCCTGGCCGCGCATCGTCGCCGCCGCGGCCGCCGTCTCTTCCACCAGCGCGGCGTTCTGCTGGGTCATGCGGTCGAGGTCCTGCACCGACTGGCCGACCTGCGCTACGCCCGTGGTCTGTTCGCGGGCCGCCGAGGAAATTTCCTCCAGCAGACCGTTGACCCGGTCCGACGAGGCGACGATGTCCCGGATGGTGTCGCCGGCGTCGCGCACCACGGCGGTGCCGGCCTCGACCTTTTCCATGCTGGCGCCGATGAGCGCCTTGATTTCCCGCGCCGCCTCCGCGCTGCGCTGCGCCAGCATGCGCACCTCGCCGGCGACGACCGCGAAGCCGCGGCCCTGCTCGCCGGCGCGTGCCGCCTCGACCGCGGCGTTGAGCGCCAGGATGTTGGTCTGGAATGCGATGCCGTCGATGGTGCCGATGATCTCGCTGATCTGGACCGAGGCGGTATGGATGCCTTCCATCGTCACGACGACGTTGTGCATGACCTCGCCGCCCCGGCTCGCCGCTTCGGCGTTATGCCGCGCGACCTGGGCCGCCTCCAGCGTGTGGTCGGAGGTGCTGCGCACGGTCGACGCGATCTCCTCCATCGAGGCGGCCGATTCCTCGAGGTTGGAGGCGGCCTGTTCCGTCCGTGCCGACAGGTCCTGGGCGCCGGAGGCGATTTCCGCGCTCGAATGGAGGATGTCCTCGCTCGAACTGCGCACCCGCAGGACCATGGCGCGCAGCGAGTCCTGCATGCCCTTCAGGTCGAGCATGAGTTCTGCCGCGTCGTCCTTTCCCCAGGGCGATGGGGAGGTCGTCAGGTCACCCGCCGTCATGGCATGCAGGTGGCGGCGGGTCTCCTTGAGGCCGCCGTCCATCACCTTGTAGAAGCTCAGGAAAAGGTAGCCGGCGAGCAGCATCGAGGCGGCGAGGAGCCCGCTCTTGATGGCGATATTCCGCAGCGCGGCATCACGCAGGTCGGAAATGTCGACCGACCCGTCGCGGGTCCACGACTCGGGCACCCGGGAGAGCAGGTCCTGGGCGTTGGCGGCCGTGACCCGGCCACCGGCCTGTTCCGTCTGGAGCCAGGACTGGATGTCATGTGCAACCCGGGCGTCGACCGTCGCGGTGTTCTCGCGCGTCGCCACGGCGTCGGCGTACTGGGCATCGATGTCCCAGGCCACCATCGCGATGGTCGGCAGTACGAACGCGGCGCTGATGATGACCGCCTTGACGCCGAAATGCAGTTGACGGAACACGCGGACGCCCGGCGCCCAGATGCCATGGAAGCGGAAAAAGCTGGCGTCGGCGCCCGCGGCCCTCGAATCCTCGGGGGCCGGGGCTTGGCCGATATCGAGAACGGCTGACATGTGGTGGTCCCTGTTTTCCTGGTTTCGGCCTAACCGCGCGCCAAGCGCGGGGGCAGCGTCTCATCTTAGGAGGCGCTGTCATGCCGGAAACCGGGGAAAAGGGCCCGGTCGCGTGTCTGTTTCGGGCTTTCCGCCCGCGATGCCCCGGGGGCGCCGCTTCAGGTATTGACGATCTTGATCGCCGGCATCTTCCCGGAGAGATCCTTGGCGCGGTCCGCGATCCGCACCGCGACACGCCGGGCGATCGCCTTGTACGTCTCGGCGATCGGGCTGTCGGGCTGGGCGGAAACGGTCGGGTTGCCGCCATCGGCGTCCTCCCGGATGCGGATGTCCAGGGGCAGCGCGCCCAGCACCTCCACGCCGAACTGCTCCGCCATTCTGGCGGCGCCGCCGGCGCCGAAGATGTGTTCCTCGTGACCGCATTGCGAGCAGATGTGGGTGGCCATGTTTTCGACCAGGCCGAGGATGGGCACGCCCACCTTCTCGAACATCCGCAAGCCGCGCATCGCATCGATGAGGGCGATATCCTGGGGCGTGGTGACGATCACCGCGCCGGTCACCGGCACCTGCTGCGCCAGGGTGAGCTGGATGTCCCCGGTTCCGGGCGGCATGTCGATCACGAGGTAGTCGAGGTCGCGCCAGTTGGTGAGCATCAGGAGTTGTTGCAGCGCGGAGGTGACCATCGGGCCGCGCCAGATCATCGGCTGGTCCGGGTCGACCAGGAAGCCGATGGAACTGACCTGAATGCCGTGACCCTCCATCGGGTCGAAGCTCTTGCCGTCCGTGCTCTCGGGGCGGCCGGTGATCCCCAGCATCGTGGGCTGGCTCGGCCCGTAGATGTCGGCGTCGAGCATCCCGACCCGCGCCCCCTCCGCGGCGAGCGCCAGCGCGAGGTTGGCCGCCACCGTGCTTTTGCCGACGCCGCCCTTGCCGGAGGCTACGGCGATGATGTTGCGCACGTTGGGCAGCACCTTCAGACCGCGTTGCACCGTGTGCGCGACGATCCGGGAGGTGATGTTGGCGCGGACTTCCCGCGCCCCGGCAGCCTGCAGCGCCTCCGCGACCCGGGCGCGCAGCGGTTCGATCTGGCTGGCGGCGGGGTAGCCGAGTTCGATGTCGAGGTGTACGGCATCCCCCTCGACGCGAATGTTGCGCACCGACCGGGATTTCACCAGGTCGGTGCCGGTGTTCGGGTCGATCACGGCGCTCAGCGCCTCATTGACCTTGTCGTTGTCGATTGCCATGGCTGTTTTCCCGCATCGGCGAAGCAAAGGACCGGAGAATACGTCAGCTTCGGTGGTCAAAACCCTGCCCCATTGGGGGTATCCTTCGTCCTTTTGGAACCGCGCCATGCCGTTCAAACGCACCCCCTTGTTCGACATCCACTGCGCTGCCGGCGCGAAGATGGTCGACTTCGGCGGCTGGGAGATGCCGCTGCACTACGGTTCCCAGATCGAGGAGCACCTTGTGGTGCGGGTCGATTGCGGCATGTTCGACGTCTCGCACATGCGGGTGCTCGACGTGGCCGGGGCGGCAAGCCTCGCGTTTCTCCAACGGCTGCTCGCCAACGACGCGGGCCGGCTCGTTCCCGGCAAGGCGCTGTACAGCTGCATGCTGCGGGCGGACGGGGGCGTGATCGATGACCTGATCGTCTACCGCATGCCGGACGGAGCGCCGGTGCCCTATCGCATCGTGGTGAACGCCGGGACGGCGGACGGCGACGTCGCGTGGATGCGGCAGGTTCTTGCCGAGACCGGCTGCGATGCCCAGGTGGTGGAGCGGACGGATCTGGCGCTCATCGCGGTGCAGGGGCCGCGGGCGCTGGAGCGGCTGACCCGCGCGGTGCCGCGGCTCGCCCCGGTCGTCGAGCGCATGGCGCCGTTCACCGCCGAGCCGGCGGACGATTGGTTCGTCGCGCGCACGGGGTACACCGGGGAGGACGGCTTCGAGATCGCGTTGCCGGCGCCGCAGGCGGCCGGTCTCTGGCAGGCGCTGGCGGCAGCCGGCGTCCGGCCTTGCGGTCTGGGCGCGCGCGACACCTTGCGCCTCGAGGCCGGCATGAACCTCTACGGCAGCGACATGGATGCGACGGTCACCCCTCTCGAGTCCGGGCTGGCATGGACGGTGGACCTGCGCGGCGATCGCGCGTTCGTCGGCCGCGCGGCCCTCGAGCGGCAGGCTGCCGCGGGCGGGTTGCGGCAACTGCTGGGACTCCGGCTGGAGGGCCGCGGCGTGCTGCGCTCGCACCAGGCGGTCGCGACCGCCCTGGGGACGGGGGAGGTCACCAGCGGCACGTTTTCGCCGTCCCTCGGATACTCGATTGCGCTGGCGCGCCTGCCGGCCGGCGTGAAGCCCGGGGACATCGTCACGGTGGCGCTGCGCGGCGGCGCTGCCGCCGCCATCGTCTGCCGCCTGCCGTTCGTGCGCAACGGCAAGGCCCATGACGCGTTTTCCTGATGCTTGCGCGTTTCCGATGCATGACGCGGGAGCCCCTCGACTGTGCCGTTTCCTGCGCGCAGTTGCCGGTGATCGTGGGCTGCCGTCCGATGGATTCTTTGGAGATCTGAAATGAACGTCCCGACCGAACTTCGCTATACCGAATCCCATGAGTGGGCTCGCGCCGAGGCCGACGGCACCGTGAGCGTGGGCATCACCGACTTCGCCCAGGACGCCTTGGGCGACCTCGTGTACCTCGAACTGCCGGAACCGGGCAGCACCTTTGCGGTGGGCGCGGTCGCCGCCGTGGTCGAGTCGGTGAAGGCGGCGTCGGACATCTACTCTCCGATTGCCGGCACGGTCGTGGCGGTGAACGATGCGCTGCGGGATCAGCCGGAAGCGCTCAATCGCGATCCCTACGGCGCCTGGCTGTTCCGCCTGAAACCCGATGATGCGGCCGCCATCGGCGCCTTGCGTGACGCCGCGGCGTACCGGAAGCAACTCGATTCGGAGAAGTGATGTACGACGGGTTGCAGACCCCGGATCGCGAGGGATCCGGAGATTTCATCGATCGGCACATCGGCCCGGACGGGGAGGAGATCGCCGGAATGCTCGCCGAACTGGGGGTCGCGAGCCTGGACGACCTGAGCGACGCGATCGTCCCGCCGGCGATCCGCCTGCGGGAGCCCCTGGCGCTGGGCGCACCCGCGAGCGAGGCGCAAGCGCTGCGCCGGATGGCCGAGTTCGCGCAGCGCAACCAGGTGGCGCGCAGCCTCATCGGCATGGGGTACCACGGAACCGTCATGCCGCCGGTGATCGCGCGCAACGTGTTCGAGAACCCCGCCTGGTACACGGCCTACACGCCCTATCAGGCGGAGATTTCGCAGGGTCGACTGGAAGCCATGCTCAACTTCCAGACCCTCGTGGCCGATCTGACCGGACTGCCGATCGCCAATGCCTCGCTGCTCGATGAGGCGACGGCGGCGGCGGAAGCCATGATGCTGGCGCGGCGCAGCGCGCGCAGCAAGTCGCATCGATTCTTCGTTGCCGCGGATTGCCATCCCCAGACCATCGCCGTCCTCCACACGCGCGCCGAACCGCTCGGGATCGAACTCGTCGTGGGCGACGATCCGCTCGCGGCCGGCGAATGCTTCGGCGCGCTGCTGCAGTTTCCGGCGAGCACCGGGAAACTGCGCGACCACGGCGCGGTGGCGGCGGCGCTGCACGCGCGCGGCGCCCTGCTGGCGGTCGCGACCG
Source organism: Burkholderiales bacterium GJ-E10 (assembly GCA_000828975.1). Lineage (NCBI taxonomy): Bacteria > Pseudomonadati > Pseudomonadota > Betaproteobacteria > Burkholderiales > Burkholderiales bacterium GJ-E10. The sequence goes on from AP014683.1 coordinate 128,518, forward strand.
ACCTGCTCGCGCTGACCCTCCTCGTCCCGCCGGGGCGCTGGGGTGCCGACATTGCGGTCGGCAGCGCGCAGCGCTTCGGGGTGCCGATGGGCTTCGGTGGTCCACACGCCGGGTTCCTTTCCTGCCGCGACGAGCTCAAGCGGTCGATGCCGGGGCGCATCGTCGGGATCTCCGTCGATTCGCAGGGCAAGCGCGCCTTGCGCCTCGCGCTGCAGACGCGGGAACAGCACATTCGCCGCGAGAAGGCGACCTCCAACATCTGCACGGCGCAGGTGCTGCTGGCCGTGCTGGCATCGATGTACGCGGTCTACCATGGCCCCGAGGGGCTGCGGCGGATCGCATTGCGCACCCATCGCCTGGCGGCGATCTTCGCGGCGGGCCTGCGAGCCGGCGGCACGACGGTGTCGGAGGCGTTCTTCGACACCGTGCGGGTCGACGGCGTCGACGCGCGGGCCGTTCTGGCGGCCGCCGTCGCGCGCGGCTACAACCTGCGGGGGATCGCCGCCGACGCGGTGGGGGTCTCCTTCGACGAGACCTGCGGCCGCGAGGACGTCGTGGCGTTGTGGGACGCGTTCGGGGTCCGTGCCGACTTCGACGCGCTCGATCGTGCCCACGACGATTTCGCCCGGATCCCCGCCGCGCTGCGGCGGGAGGCGGATTACCTCGCGCACCCCGTGTTCCATCGCCATCGGTCGGAAACGGCGATGCTGCGTTATCTGCGCGGATTGGCCGACCGGGATCTGGCGCTCGACCGCACCATGATCCCGCTCGGTTCCTGCACGATGAAGCTCAATGCAACGTCCGAACTGCTGCCGGTGAGCTGGCCGCAGTTCGCAAACGTGCATCCGTTCGCTCCGGCCGACCAGACCGAGGGATATCGGGAGATGATCGCGTCGCTGGAGGCGATGCTTGCGGCCTGCACCGGTTACGACCGCGTGAGCCTGCAGCCCAACTCCGGCGCGCAGGGCGAGTTCGCCGGATTGCTCGCGATCCGCGCCTACCACCGCGCGCAGGGTCAGGCGCAGCGCACGGTATGCCTCATCCCGGAAAGCGCGCACGGCACCAATCCGGCCTCGGCGGCGATGGCGGGGATGGAGGTCGTGGTCGTCGATTGCGACGCCAACGGCAATATCGATGTGACCGATCTCGCCACCAAGGCGCAGTTGCACGCCGGGCGGCTGGCGGCCCTGATGGTGACCTACCCATCGACGCACGGGGTGTTCGAGGAGTCGATCCGCGAGGTCTGCGACATCGTCCATCGGCACGGAGGACAGGTCTACCTGGACGGCGCCAATCTCAATGCCCTGGTCGGATTGGCGAAGCCGGCGGAAATCGGCAGCGACGTGTCGCATCTCAACCTCCACAAGACATTCGCGATCCCGCACGGCGGCGGCGGTCCGGGCGTGGGCCCGGTGGCGGTGCGCGCGCATCTCGCGCCCTACCTGCCGCGGACCGGTGATGGCGCGGGAACGGTCGGGCCGGTGAGTGCCGCGCCGTTCGGCTCGGCCTCGATTCTGCCGATCTCGTGGATGTATTGCGCGATGATGGGCGCGGCAGGACTGACGCGCGCGACCCAGGTCGCGCTGCTCAACGCGAACTACCTTGCGCGCAAGCTGGCACCGCACTATCCCGTGCTGTACACCGGGCGCAACGGCTACGTCGCGCACGAGTGCATCCTCGATCTGCGGCCGATCAAGGACCGCTGCGGCATCACGGCGGAGGACGTCGCCAAGCGCCTGATGGACTATGGTTTCCATGCCCCCACGCTGTCCTTCCCGGTGCCGGGAACGCTGATGGTCGAACCGACGGAGTCGGAGTCGCGCGCCGAGCTCGACCGATTCGTCGAGGCGATGGTGCAGATCCGTGCCGAGATCGATGCCGTCGCGTCGGGCGCCTGGGATCGCATCGACAATCCGTTGCGCAACGCCCCGCACACCGCGGCGATGGTTTGCGCGGATCGGTGGGAGCACGGATATTCCCGCGAGGCCGCGGCGTTTCCCGTTGCCGGACTGCGACACGACAAATATTGGCCGCCGGTGTCCCGCATCGACAATGTCTTCGGGGATCGGAATCTGGTTTGTTCGTGCCCGTCGACGAAGGACTGGGCGGAGTGATCCTCCGCCCCGCCGGGCAGGCGGGGCAGGAGAAGACGCCCCTTCCCCGCGGTACGGAAGGGACATGACAATTTTTGCTCTCCCGCATGCGGGAGAGGGTCAGGGTGAGGGTTCTACCGATGCAATACGTCTACACGATGCGGCACGTCAGCAAGACCGTGCCGCCCAAGCGCCAGATCCTGAAGGACATCTCGCTGTCGTTCTTCCCGGGCGCGAAGATCGGCGTGCTGGGCCTGAACGGTTCGGGAAAGTCGACGCTGCTGCGCATCATGGCCGGCGTCGATCCGAACTTCGACGGCGAAGCGGTGCCGATGCCGAACATGAAGATCGGCTATCTGCCGCAGGAGCCGCAGCTCGACCCGACCACGACGGTGCGCGAGGCGGTCGAGCAGGGTCTGGGCGACGTTGTGGATGCGCGCGCGCAACTCGACCGCATCTACGCCGCGTACGCGGAGCCGGACGCCGATTTCGACAAGCTCGCTGCCGAGCAGGCGCATTACGAGGCCATCCTGGCGGCAAGCGGCTCCGATCTGGAGCATCAGCTGGAGATCGCCGCCGACGCCCTGCGGCTGCCACCCTGGGATGCCCGCATCGAGCATCTGTCGGGCGGCGAGAAGCGGCGCGTCGCGCTGTGCCGGCTGCTGCTATCCAAGCCCGACATGCTGCTGCTCGACGAACCGACCAACCACCTCGACGCGGAGAGCGTCGAATGGCTCGAGCAGTTCCTGCAGCGCTTCCCGGGTACCGTGGTCGGCATCACCCACGACCGCTACTTCCTCGACAACGCATGTCAGTGGATCCTCGAACTCGACCGCGGCCACGGCATCCCCTGGCAGGGCAACTACAGTTCCTGGCTCGAGCAGAAGGAAGCCCGCCTGGAGACGGAGGCCAGGCAGGAGGCGGCGCGCATCAAGGCGATGAAGCAGGAACTGGAGTGGGTACGCCAGAACCCCAAGGGGCGGCAGGCCAAGAGCAAGGCCCGTCTCGCACGGTTCGAGGAACTCAGTTCCCATGAACATCAGGTCCGCAACGAGACCCAGGAAATCTTCATCCCGGTAGCCGAGCGCCTGGGCAACGAGGTGATCGAGTTCGCCGACGTGAGCAAGGCCTTCGGCGACCGGCTGCTGATCGACAAGCTGTCGTTCCGGATCCCTGCGGGGGCGATCGTCGGCATCATCGGTCCCAACGGCGCCGGCAAGTCGACGTTGTTCCGGATGATCACCGGACGTGAACAGCCCGACAACGGAACGATCAAGGTCGGGCCGACGGTGCGGATGGCCTACGTCGACCAGTCGCGGGATGCGCTGTCGGCGGAAAAGACCGTGTGGGAGGACGTTTCGGGCGGGGCCGACATCCTGACGGTCGGCAAGTTCGCCATGCCGTCGCGCGCCTACGTGGGCCGCTTCAACTTCCGCGGCGCCGACCAGCAGAAGATCGTCGGCCAGCTATCGGGCGGCGAGCGCGGTCGTCTGCACCTGGCCAAGACGCTGATCTCGGGCGGCAATGTGCTGCTGCTCGACGAGCCGTCGAACGATCTGGACGTCGAGACCCTGCGCGCCCTCGAGGACGCCTTGCTGGAATTCGCCGGCTGCGTGCTGGTGATTTCGCACGACCGCTGGTTCCTCGATCGCATCGCGACCCACATCCTTGCCTGCGAAGGCGATTCGCAGTGGGTGTTCTTCGCCGGCAACTACCAGGAATATGAAGAGGACAAGAAGAAGCGGCTCGGCGAGGAAGGTGCCAAACCGCATCGGCTGCGGTTCAAGCCGTTGAAGTGACCTCCCGGCCGCGTCGGCCGGGGCAACACGATGCCCCCGACGCGGTTATTCCTGTACCCACGGCAATCCGCGGAATCGCCATCCTTCGAGGGTTCCGCGGTGGGATTCGTCGTCGAGGTCTCCCTCGAACCCTTCGAGCACGTTGTAGACGTGGGTGAACCCCGCCTTGGTTGCCTCCTCCGCCGCCAGGGCGGAGCGCTTGCCGCTGCGGCAGAGCAGCAGCACGGTGTCGGTCTTCGCCACCCGGGCTTCCAGGTCGCGCACGAAGTGGGGGTTGCGCGTCAGCGCCATGCCGAGCGCCCACGGGATATGGATGCTGCGGGGGACGAGGCCCACGAACTTGCGCTCTTCGGCGGTGCGTACGTCGACCAGCACCGCCTTCTTGTGCGATACCAGCGCCCACGCTTGCGTGGGCGTCACAACGCCGTGGGTGCCGGGCGGATTGGGGGCAAGCGCTTCGGGTTCGATGGAAACGGCGTGGAGCGGGTCGAGCATGGCGGATCCTTGCGGGCGGTCGGCGACGGCAACAGCGGCAACGATAAAGCGGATGGGTGCGGTTCGCCAATGGCCTTTCGCAATTCCGGTATTCCGGCCGGTTGCGTCAGGGCGCGCCGAGGATCCCGAGCGCATGTTGCGCGATGACGCGATCCTCGTCGCAAGGAAGCACCCAGATGCGGACCGGGCTTGCATCCCGGTGCAGCGACGGGCCGCCGCCCCGGTTGGCCTCTTCGTCGAGGTCCACCCCCAGCCAGCGCAACGCGGCGCAGATCTGGCGGCGCACGGGTTCGGCATGTTCGCCGATGCCGCCGGTGAACACCAGGGCATCGAGTCCGCCCAGGGGGGCGACCAGGCTGCCGATCGCCGCGACGGCCCGGCGGCAGAAGAGATCCACCGCTTCCTGCGCAGTCGGCTCCTCGCGACCGAGGAGGTCGCGCATGTCGCTGCTGATGCCGGAAACGCCCAGCAATCCCGATTCGTGGTACAGCAGGCGCTCGATGCGGTCGACGTCCCAGCCGGGCTGGCGCAGCAGGTATAGCAGAATCCCCGGGTCGATCCAGCCGGGGCGCGTCCCCATGACCAAGCCGTCGAGCACGCTGAACCCCATCGTCGTGCCGACGCTGCGGCCGGCGGCCAGGGCGCAGCAGCTGGCGCCATTTCCCAGGTGGGCGACGATCGTCCGGCCGGCCGCGGCCCGCGGATCGAGCCCGGGCAGGCGCTGGGCGATCGACTCGTAGGACAGGCCATGAAAGCCGTATCGGATCAGGCCGGCGTCGGCGAGCGCGCGCGGCAGGGCGTAGAGGCGGTCCCGGTGCGGCACGCTCGCGTGGAACGCGGTATCGAAGCAGGCGACCTGCGGCAGGGCGGGGTGGGTATCGGCAAGTGCGCGGATCGGCGCGAGATTCTGCGGCAGATGCAGGGGCATCATCGGCACCAGGGCGGCCAGCCGGTCCAGTGCGGCAGCGTCGATGCGCAGCGCCGGTTCGGCGATCGACCCGCCGAACACCACGCGATGGCCGATGGCGCGCAGCGCGCCGGGGCCATGATGGGATTCGATCCATCCGATGAGGTGGCGGAGCAGTTCTTCGTGCGAGGGGCGGGGACCGTCGTCCCATCGGCGGGACGACAGGACCGTGCCTTCGCGATCCCGGACGAGGAAGCGCGGTGCGCGGTCGAGCTCCTCGATCGCGCCTTCGGCCAGGATTTCCAGCGCAGCGCCGGCGCGCCCCGCGCGGTCCGTCCCGGCGGTCGCCTCGGCGGCAGCCTCGGATTCCGCTCGATAGAGCGAAAACTTGATGCTCGACGAACCGGCGTTCAGGACGGCGATCGTGCCGCTCATATCCCCGCCAGCGCCATGCCCCCGAATCCGAGTCCGGCCGCGGCAACGAACCCGACGCACCAGAGCAGCCAGGTGCTGCGCGCCAGCAGCGTGATCGCGGACAGCGCGATCGCGATCTGCATCGCGGTCGCGCCCGCGGCCCAGCGATGGTGCAGATGGATCTGCTCCTCGCTGCGGGCGTCCCACACCTCGACCTGTTTCTCGAGCTCGTCCGCCCGATCCTTGATTGCGACCTGCTGTTTCTTGTAGCGCGCCACTTCCGTGCGGAAGTGGTCGACTTCCTCGGGCTTGGCCACCACCGCCGCGGCGACCTGCGCAAGGTTGGCCTTCAGGCCTTTCGCCTGGTAGTAGTTCCACTGGTCGTTGGCGCGCGTCTTCATGATCGACGCGGTGTTCTTGTAGAGCTGCGCATCGGCCTGCGTATCGCCGCTGGCAAGCGTCATCAGCGCGCCCAGGGTGGCGAGCACGGCGGACGCGACGGCGATGCGGTTGGCGAGCGGATCGCTGCTGCCGTGGCTGGCGCCATGTCCCGCGGCATGTTCGACGGCATGGTCGTGGGCGCCGTGAACGTGGAATTGGTCTTCGGACACGTTGCATTCCTCCCGATTGCAGTGTGGAGTGGCTAGCGCGGCACGGCGGATGCCGCCGCGACGGCTTCATAGGTGACGAAGTCGAATCCGAATCGACGCGCCCCTTCAGGCGGAACCTGCGTGCGCGCCGTTTCCCGCCAGCGGGTCGGATCGAGCGTCGGGAAATGGGTGTCGCCTTCGAATTCGGCGTCGATCTCCGTCAGCAGGATCGAGTCGATGCATCCGCGCGCTAGCGCCTGCGCATAGATTTCGCCTCCGCCAATGATGAATGCGTCTTGATCCGGCGGGCAGTGCGCCAGCGCATCCTCCAGGTCCACGGCACGCTCGGCTCCCGGCGCCTGCCAGTGCGCATCGCGGGTGATGACGACGTTGCGGCGGCCGGGTAGCGGGCGGCCCAGCGAATCCCAGGTCTTGCGCCCCATGACGATGCAATGGCCGAGGGTGGTCCGCTTGAAATGCGCCAGGTCTTCCGGCAGGCGCCAGGGCAGCGCGCCCCGATTTCCGATGACGCCGTTGCGCGCCCGGGCGGCGATCAGGATGACGCGCGTCATACCGCCACCGGCGCCTTGATGTGCGGATGCGCCTGATAGTCGAGGATTTCGAAGTCTTCGAACCGGTACCCGAAGATCGAATCCGGCCGGCGGTGGATCGCCAGCCGGGGGTACGGAAACGGCGTGCGGCCCAGTTGCTCCCGGGCCTGATCGAAGTGGTTGCGGTAGATGTGGCAGTCCCCGCCGGTCCAGACGAAATCGCCGGGCAGCAGATCGCATTGCTGCGCCACCATGTGGGTCAGCAGGGCATAGCTGGCGATGTTGAAGGGAACTCCCAGGAAGATGTCGCAGCTGCGCTGGTAGAGCTGGCAGCTCAGCCTGCCCTCGGCGACATAGAACTGGAACATCACGTGGCAGGGCGGCAGGCGCATCCGGGGAATTTCCGCAACGTTCCAGGCCGAGACGATCAGCCGCCGCGAGTCCGGGTTGGTCCGGATCTGGTCGACGACCTGCGTGATCTGATCGATGTGGGTGCCATCCGGCGCGGGCCAGGACCGCCATTGCACGCCATAAACCGGACCCAGTTCGCCAGATTCGTCGGCCCACTCGTCCCAGATGGTGACCCCGTGTTCGCGCAGGTACGCGATATTGCTCGATCCCTGCAGGAACCACAGCAACTCGTGGATGATCGAACGGAGATGGAGCTTCTTCGTCGTGATCAGCGGGAATCCCGCGCCGAGGTCGAAGCGCATCTGGTACCCGAATACCGAGCGGGTACCGGTGCCGGTGCGGTCACTCTTGTCGGCGCCATGTTCCAGGACATGGCGCATGAAGTCCTCGTATTGATGCATGCGGGGTTCCCGGATCGTTCGATGCAGTATAACGGTGCCTGTGCAGGATAAAGGGCTGTCGTATGCGCTGGGATTGGAAACAGAATCCGCGTCTGCATGCGCTCGAAGCATCGCTCGGGGGGCGCCGCGTCCATATCCGGCGCAGCCTGGGAGGCGCTCACGGCGTCGAGCGCTTTGCGGTCGATTGCGACGGCACCCGCTGCTTCGTCAAACTCGAGCCCTCCATGTCGGTTCTGCGGGCCGAAGCCGACGGCCTGCAGGCGATCGCAGCCACCTGTACCTTGCGGACCCCGCGCGTCCTGGCGATGGGACCGCTGCACGACGGGCGGTCCGGCGACCTGCTGGGTGGGTTTCTCGTCCTGGACTGGATCGACCTGCACGACGACGGCGACTGGCGCGCAGCCGGGGCGGGCCTGGCGATGCTGCATGCAGCGCCGCCGGCAATCGCGCGGTTCGGGTGGGAGCACGACAACTACCTGGGGGCGAGCCGGCAGCGCAACGGCTGGAGCGATGATTGGCGCGAGTTCTGGCGGGAGCGTCGCCTGCGTCCGCAATTTCGCATGGCCCGCGAGGCCGGGCTGGACCTGCTCGCATCGCGCGAAAATGCGGCGCTTGCCGCATCCGACCGACTGCTGTCGGCGCATGCGCCGCACCCTTCGCTGCTGCACGGCGACCTCTGGTCCGGCAACATGGGGTTCGACGCTCAGGGAGCGCCGGTGATCTTTGATCCGGCGGTATATGTCGGCGACGCCGAAGCGGACCTAGCGATGACCCGGCTCTTCGGCGGCATTCCGGCGGAGTTCTACCGGGCGTACGAAGTGCGCCACACGCCGGCGCCGGGCTGGCAGGAGCGCGATGCGCTCTATCGCCTCTATCATGTCCTCAACCACGCCAACCTGTTCGGCGGATCGTACGTCACGCAGGCGGCGCGCCTGATCGATCAGCTGTAGTGCCGGAGCGGGGCCCGGGTGGATCCGCGTTCGGACGCGCTGTGCTCAGGCGACGCCGGACATCCCCGCCACGACGCGGTTGAAGCCGGCGTCGACGTAGGTGATCTCCCCCGTCACGCCGGCCGCGAGGTCCGACAGCAGGAAGGCGGCGACGTTGCCCACGTCGTCGATCGTGACGTTGCGGCGCAGCGGGGCGGTCTGCTCGACGAAGTCGAGGATCTTGCCGAAATCCTTGATGCCGGCGGCGGCGAGGGTGCGGATCGGCCCGGCGGAAATGCCGTTGGCGCGGATGCCTTTCGGCCCCAGGTTGGCCGCCAGATAGCGCACCGACGCTTCGAGCGAAGCCTTGGCGAGGCCCATCGTGTTGTAGTTCGGCACGACGCGCTCGGCCCCCAGGTAGGTGAGGGTGAGCAGGGAGCCGTTGCGCCCGTCCATCATGGGCAGCGCCGCCTTGGCCAACGCCGGAAAGCTGTAGGCCGAGATGTCATGCGCGACCCGGAACGCCTCGCGGGAGAGTCCTTCGAGGAAATCGCCCGCGATCGCCTCGCGCGGCGCGAAGCCGATCGAATGCACCAAGCCGTCGAGGCCGTCCCAGGACTTGCCCAGGCCCGCGAACAGGTCGGCGATCTGGGCGTCGTCCGCGACGTCGCAGGGGAATACCAGGGCGGAGTCGAATTCGCGCGCGATATCGGTGACGCGGTCGCGGAAGCGATCCCCGACGTAGGTGAACGCCAACTCCGCGCCCTCGCGGCGGCAGGCTCGCGCGATGCCGTAGGCGATGGAACGGTTCGAAAGAACCCCGGTGATCAGGATGCGCTTGCCAGACAGGAACGGCATGGATGACGAGCCCGCCGGTGACGGCGGTGATGGTGGTGGGAGTAATGGTGAAGCGGGTGATGCCGCGAGTGCCGCACGCGCTGGTGCGGAGGATTGCCCCCGTTCCACACGTTCAGCGCCAGCCGTTGGCCGACACGCAGGCGGCTCGAATGAAGCCGGTTCCACGCCATGATGTCGTGGGTCCGGACGTGCCAGTGATGCGCGATCGAACTCAAGGTGTCGCCGTGATGGACGCGGTAGGCGATGCGCCGCATCCGGGGCACCACCGGAACGAGCGAAAACGACGCGTCGACCAGTTTTGGGGAAATGTCGTCGGTGACGGCCTCGCCCCGTGGAACCAGAATCACCGATCCGGCTGCAGGACGGTAGCGCGAGGGAATCCGGTTGACCCGGCGCAGTTCATTGACCGAAAGATTGGCCTTCTGCGCCAGGATTTCGAGCGTTTCCCCGCGCCGCATGACGTGTGCCGTCCAGCTGGCCATGGGCTGTCCGGTCGCTTCGACGGCGACCAGATTGGTTTCGAAGGCTTCCGCGTGATCGGCGGGCAGCAGGATCGTGGGCGATGACGCGCCGATGATCAGCGGGCGATTGAACGCCGGGTTCAGCGCCTGGAATTCGTCAATGGGAATTTCCGCGAGCCGGGCGGCCGTGGCCACGTCCATGTCGGCGGGAATGTCCTCCGAAACGAAGTACGGCCGATCGGGAATCTCCGGCAGCGTGATGCCGTAGCGCTGCGGATCGGCGATGATGTTCTTGATTGCCTGCAGCTTGGGAACGTAGAACTCCGTTTCGTGCGGCAGGTGCAGATCTTTGTATGCCGTCGAGCGATGGTGCCGGCGGGCGTTGGCGATCGCCCGCTCGACTCCGAGTTCGCCATAGTTGTAGGCGGCAAGCGCCAGTTGCCAGTCGCCGAATTCGCCGTAGAGCTTCTGCAGGTAGTCCAGCGCCGCCCGGGTGGACTCGATCACGCCGAAGCGCTCGTCCTTCCACATGTTCTGTTCCAGGGCATATTTCGTTCCCGTCGAGGGAATGAACTGCCACAGACCGGCCGCCTTGGCGATCGATACGGCATTGGGCTGCATCCCGCTCTCGATGAACGGCAGCAAGGCGATCTCGGTGGGCATGCCGCGCTTCTCGACCTCCGCCACGATGTGATAGAGGTACATGCTCGCCCGGGTCGAGATCCGTTCGATGTATTGAGGCTTGTCGGCATACCAGCGCGTGGTTTGCCGCGCGCGCCAGGTATCGAGGTCCGGCATCTTGAAGCCACGGCGGATGCGGGCCCAGAGGTCCTCGTCGTCGGCCTGCATGACCGCCATCGTCGGCGTCGGTTCGGCGCCGACTGCCGGGGCGGTGGCGGGGACGGTGCCGGGAGCCGAGGGCGCCGCAGCGGGGCCGGCGCGACCGGCGGCGGGGGCGCCGGTCGCGCCGGCGGCTGAATCGTTGCGATGGTTTCCGAAACGCTGCGCAGCACGCGCGCTTCGGGGGGGCTGGCGGGGCCGGTGTGAACCGGCGCCACTTCCATCCACGTGGCGGGAACGACGGCAAACGTCTGCGCCGGCGTGTCGAACAGCGGGACGGGACGGGCATAGCCCGCGTCGCCCCCCTGGGCTGTCACGGTTAGCATGTCGGTGGCCCAGGCCGATTGCAGGCCCGACAGCAGGCCCAGACCTGCCGCAACGGCACACACCAGGAACCGGACCCGGAAGGGATAATTCACCAGACGCTCCCCCACCCATCTCGAATTTTTTGCGCGGGCGCAAGTGTACCTTAGCGATCTCCGCGGCGAAACCACCTCATCCGACCGGATTCGCCCGAAAACCGGGCGATCGGCCATGGCCGACGGCGGTCGCCGGCCCCGGCGGTGCGACCGATCGTGGCGGAAGGGGGCGCAGCGTTGCGATATCCTGTCGCGGTACCACCCCTCGCCGCATCGCCAACAAGCCGTGTCCATGACCCCCGCGCCGGTTGAATCGTTCGCTGACTTCCTGGACTCGCCGCCCGGTCGATACGTCCTGGATTGGGAACAGCGCGTGCTCGACGAGATGGTGGCGGACATCTTTGGTTTTTACGCCCTGCAGCTGGGGACCCCGAGTCTTGCGGGGCTGCGGGAAAACCGGATGCCGTTCCGCTGCGCGGTGGTCGAATCGGCGGAGTGGCCGGCGGGATGCTCCGGCGTTCCCGGCGGCCTGCGCACCGTGGTCAGCCGGTTCGACGAATTGCCGTTCGCGTCGCAATCGGTCGACTTGGTGGTGCTGCCGCACGTCCTGGAATTCGCGGAGGAGCCGCATCGGGTGCTGCGGGAGGTCGATCGGGTGTTGCTGCCGGAGGGGCAGGTGGTGCTGACCGGTTTCAATCCCGCCAGCCTGTGGGGCTTGCATCACGCGATGCGACGAGTCGGCGTCTGCCCGTTCCTGCCCCCGGGAGGCCAGTTGATATCGTTGCTCCGGATCAAGGACTGGCTCAAGCTGCTTTCGTTCGAGGTGCAACGAGGCCGGTTCGGCTGCTACCTGCCGTGGGCGCGCACGGAACGGTGGATCGGGCGCTGGGCCTTCCTGGAGAAGGCCGGCGATCGATGGTGGCCGGTGCTGGGTAGCGTGTATGCGCTGGCGGCGGTCAAGCGGGTGCACGGCATGCGCCTGGTCGGCCTGGTCCGGAAGCGTCGCGAAGAACTGGATCTGAGCCCGGTCCTGGCGCCGGTGGCGCAGCGCTCGCCGGCCGGCATCCCGGTCGCGACCCGATTCCATGGTCCGGAGGCGACCGACGAAACGCGCGCTGCGGCGAATGGGTGAACGCATTCGAGGTGTGCATTGGAGGTGATTGGTTTGATGGATTCGGAAGGCAACACCATGTCCCCGACGGCGCCTGCCAGCGCTGCGGGGGGCGACGCGGCGGTGGTCGATGTGTGGACGGACGGTGCCTGCAAGGGCAATCCGGGCCCCGGCGGGTGGGGGGCGCTGCTGCGTAGCGGCACCCACGAGCGCGAACTGTTCGGCGGCGAGGATCCGACCACCAACAACCGGATGGAACTGACTGCCGTGATCGAGGCGCTGGCGGCGCTCAAGCGGTCGTGCCGGGTGACCATCCACACCGACTCGCAGTACGTCAAGAACGGAATCACCGAGTGGATGCGCCAGTGGGAGCGGCGCGGCTGGCGCACCGCGGACGGCAAGCCGGTGAAGAACCTGGAGCTGTGGCAGGCGTTGGACCGCCAGGTTCGGCGGCACACGGTCGCGTGGAAGTGGGTGCGCGGCCACGCGGGCGATCCCGGCAACGAGCGGGCCGACGCGTTGGCGAATCGCGGCGTCGAGACCGCTCGACAAGGCTAGTGCGGAGACGGGAAATGCGGCAGATCGTGCTCGACACGGAAACCACCGGCCTGGAGGCGAAGGACGGCCATCGCATCATCGAAATCGGGGCGATCGAGATATTCGGCCGCCAGGTGATACCGGAGCGGCAGGTGCATCACTATGTCAACCCGGACCGGGAAGTCGATGCCGGCGCACGCAACGTCCACGGACTGGACAGCGAGTTTCTTGCGGACAAGCCGCGGTTTGCGGAGATCGTCGACGAATTGCTGGAGTTCGTGCGGGGTGCGGAGGTGCTGATCCACAACGCGCCCTTCGACGTTTCCTTTCTCGACGCCGAACTCGCGCGGCTGAACCGGCCTCCGTTCGCGCAGCATTGCGAAAAAGTCACCGATACCTTGCGCATGGCGCGGGAGGCGCATCCGGGCAAGCGCAATTCCCTCGATGCCTTGTGCGAGCGCTATGGCATTTCCAATCGCCATCGCACCCTGCACGGCGCCCTGGTCGATGCGGCGCTGCTCGCCGACGTCTATCTGGCGATGACCCGCGGTCAGGACAGCCTGGTCATGGACCTGGCGCCCGCGGCGCAGCAGGCCGATCTCGGCCCGGTGGACGCCGGCCGCCTGATCGTCCTGCGCGCCGATGCCGGGGAGATCGCCGCGCATGAGTCGGTCCTCGATTCGATCGAAAAGGACGCCAAGGGCGGCTGCGTGTGGCGCCGCAGCGCCGTGGACCCGGCCGCCGTCGGGTAGCCGGACGGCGGTGCCGCGACCGGACATTGGAGTGGCGCCGGGTCTGCGCTAGAATCCCGCCTCTTTCCCGCATCCGGACGGCTAGCTCAGCGGTAGAGCACTGCCTTCACACGGCAGGGGTCACAGGTTCGAACCCTGTGCCGTCCACCAGCAAGATCAATGGGTTGCGGCGCTCCGAGACCTCGATTTTTGCGTCCGGTGTAAATTTCGGTGTAAATCCCCCAGCTTTTTGAGCGCTGCCCGCTGCGGTGCTACCAGGACGTGGGCGTAGCGCTCCGTCGTTCTGATGGAACTATGGCCGAGGATCTCTCTTACGACGTGCATCGGCACGCCCACGCCAAGCATGATTGTTGCGCATGAGTGGCGAAGATCATGGAAGTGGACATGCGCCATGCCTGCGGCCTCGCGCGCCCGCCGGAATCCGCTTTTCACTCCCTCGAAGTTGATGCGCATCGGCAGGTAGCGGAGCCATGGGCGCAGGGCTGGGACGATCGGCATCTCGCGGTAGCGCAGCGTTTTGGTATTGCCGGCCTGGATGCGGATTGCGTCGCGCCCTATGTCCTCCGCGGTGATCTTGCAGACCTCTCCGCGTCGGCAACCGGTGAGCAGCGAGATCCAAATTGCCGCACGGACGTTTTCGCTGGCGTGATCAGCGATCTTCTTGACCTCCTCCATGGTAAGGTAAACCGTACGCTGGTTGTTTTCTGGTAGGCGCTTTACGAGCACCGAGTAGTCGGTATGTGTGCGGCCATACTCGAAGGCGCGTCGCAGTCCCTTTTTGAGCGTCCCAAGGCTGCGATTGATCGTTGCTGGCCTGTACGCAGTTCGGAGGTCATCGATAATTTTCGCGGCGACCTCGCGCGTTTCTGATGCACGTCTGCTTTCCAGCCAGCGACCGATCCGATGGGCATGCTGTTGTGCTGATTCTGGGGAGCGTAGTCCTTTTGCATACTCGCAATAATCGGCCATGACTTCGACCAACATGGGGTCGCCAGGGATGACGGGGGCGCGGGTTGCTGATGCGTGTAGCGCCCGTCTTAGCTCTGCTTCGGTGCGCTTGGCGTCACTCGCAGTTGCACCCTCCGGGAGGCGGCGGTGAAGGCGTCTACGGCCGACGCAAACTTCGGCGTGCCAGCGGCCATCTTTGTCTTTGCGGACTGGCATTTGGTTGCTTGCTCCTGAGTCCAGGCTGTAACAGCGGCGAGGTCGAAACGCCGACGGGAGCCGACGAGCATACTCGGACAGCCGTCTACGACCATTCTGGCGACGGTGCGCTCGCTAACCCGTAGTTGAGCGGCAAGATCGGCAGCGGTCAAGAACATCACGCAACTCCGTCGAGACTCGTTTCCAGCCGTCCCATTTTGGGTTCTCCTCTTTCAGTTTCTTCTTACCGGTGCCGGGAGAACAGGCTGGAGAGAGCCCACACGATGGCGATTCCGGCCGCCGCGACGATCGCGGTTTGCGCGAGGCTCAGGTGGCGGATTGCTTTGTAGATCGTTCCGTAGATCAGGCCGTGGACGATCGAGCTCGCGATCATGTGGGCAAGGTTCATGGGTGGAAGGCCTTTGTTGCCGTCGTCAGTTCACCGGCGCGGCGTCGACGCCGACGGCTTCGATGGCTTGCTTGATCTTCTTGTCGGTCTTGTATTGGCTCAGCGCATAGACCGCCCAAATGGTCGCGGGCAGCCAGCCGATCAGGGTCAGCTGGAGGAGCAGGCAGGAGACGCCGGCGATGGGCCGCCCGATGGTGAAGAAGGTGAGCCAGGGGATGAAGAGTGCGATGATCAGGCGCATGGGGATGTCCTTTTCGGGGATCGGTTGTTGGGTTGGGGATCAGAACGCGCCGGGCCGGAGTTTGGCGTTGCGCTGCGCCGCATCCCACGAGTCCGATGCGGCGTCGCAGGCCGGATCCCAGGTCTTGAGCTGATTGGCGCGATGCGGCGGCTGGAGCGGGTTGATGTAGCCGCTATTGGCGTTGCACCAATGGATCTCGGCCGTACGCTCCGGGCCGTGCGCGTCGAACCAAGCCTTGTCGTGACCGGTGTACGGGCTGGGGCCACGGACTTGTGCGGTGGGTCCCGGCGTCTTCCCGGTTCCGCTATTGCCGCAGCCCGTCAGGGCGAGCGCCGCGATTGCGGCGGCGCAGACGAAAGGAACGTGTCGCTTCATCAGATTCTCCGTTTTGTTGATCAGATGACTGCTGCAGACTCGGTTGCCTGGGCCCGTCCGCGGTTGCGCCCCGTCAGGGATGCGAACCGGTCGAGGAATGCCTCCTCCCACCACAGCGGGGACCATCCGCCCTCGGTTGCCGGACCATCGAATTCCGGGACGCCGTCGAGGATCGTCCATGGGGCATGGCGGTCGGGATCGAACCGCATCAGGTCGCGCCGTTCCGTGGCCAGGGCCATGAGGTCGGCGTGCTTGACGAGGCCATCCCACTCCTGCATCAGCTCGGCGACGCCGAGCGCCTGATGCACTGCGGCGCTGGCCGAGACTTCGAGATCTCGCCAAGCGGGGCCGAGCAGGGTCTTGAGCGGCGTGGGCACGTCACCGACGTAGGCCTCGTGCGCGTCGTGCAGCAGCCCCGCGAGCTGGGCGCCGACGGGGGCGCCGATGCGCTCCAGGATCCGCACGACGAGCAGGCTGTGCTGCGCCACCGAGTAGTGCACGTCCGTGTGCCCGCCGAAGCGGCAGAGCAGGGAGAGGGCGTGCGCGATGTCCTCGATGCGAACCTGGGACGGATCCAGCCGGCCCGGGTTCACTTCCTGCCCGCGGAAGGTGAGGATCATCATGGCCGCGCCCCCGTCGCCTTGGCAATCGCGCGCAGGGCCTGCGCCCGCGCTTCTCCCGCGGTGTCCGTGACAACGATCCGTAGCGCGCCCAGCAGGTCGGGGGCGGCGGCGATCAGGTGTTGGACGGCATTGGCCTGCTCCAGGCTATCCAGCGCGCCGCTGTAGACCTCGCAGAAGGCAAGCCTGCGCCCGTCGGGCAGCAGCCGGTCAACGGAGCGATGGGAACCGCTCTCCCAAATTTCCGATTCGAGCATGGCTGGGCTCCTAGAGCGGGACGTCGTCCGAAGGCGGCGCATCTTCGGAATCCGGCTCCTGCGCTGCCGGCTTGGCGGAATCCGCGCGGGATCCAAGGAGAAGAAGGTTGTCGGCGACGACTTCGGTGGTGTACCGGTCCTGGCCGGTTTCCTTGTCCTGCCACTTGCGGGTGCGCAGGCGGCCTTCGACGAGGCACTGGCTGCCCTTGCGCAGGTGGTCGCCGGCGACTTCGGCTTGGCGGCCGAAGAGCACCACGCGCGTCCACTCGGTTTCCTCGTGGCGCTCGCCGTCCTTGTCCTTCCAGGCGTGCGAGGTGGCGATGGAGAGCGTCGCGATCGCGGCGCCGTCCGCGGTGTAGCGCAACTCGGGATCCCGCCCGAGATTGCCCAGAAGTTGAACGCGGTTCAGGGATGGCATGCATGTCTCCGTCTGTGGTGCGCACGAACTGGGCGCGCGCGATGAAGAGATGATGAGCCGGAAGCTAATATCCTGTCAATAGCCTACAGCTATGAATGTTTATGATCCCGTAAATTTGGTAGGTGCTAAACAACAAAAAACCGCCCATGGGCGGTTGGAGTAAGAGGGGCAGTGAGCGCCTTATCTGATGAGGCAGTGCGTTCGGGTCGGAAGTACGGCCGTCCTTGCCAGTGCTTCGGCGAGTTGGGCGACGGCGTCCCGTGGCACGCTGGTGGTTTGTGCAATCCGGATGGCTTATGTCAGCCGACCGCCTGAATGAGCCGCTCGGCACCCTCATCGGCGCTGTTGACGGCAAACCAAGTGGCATTTACTGCGGCGGCCTCGGTTTCGATTTCGGCGCGGTTGGTGCGCAAAGCTTTCCGTTGTTTTTCGCCCAGAACCGGGTCGTCGTCGCGAGGGACTGCCCCGATGAGAATGGCGCGCTCCACTTTGGAGACGTGCTGGGCACGTTGCAACTCGAAGAGACGAGCGCGCGCGTCGCGCATCGACGCCCACTGCCGTACCGGCGATAGCACGGTGAAGTGCGCGACACCGCGGGCACTGAAGTATCCAAAGCGCACCATCTGACCGCCGGGAACCAGAACGCCGCCGCGGCTGAATCCTGGGGCGAGATCTGGTCTCTGCCTCACCACGATTTCACGCACTTCGGTCGCGAACCGCTTATTGACCTCTTCTTGCTGCGGAGCTCCTTCTTCGCGCTCCTCGTCGAGCTCATCCAGATTGGCAACGCTGCTGTAGAGCAGAACTGCCGTGTGGAGCAGCTCCCCCAGGTTTCGCGCGGCGGTCGTGCGCAATTCACCCGGATGCACTCCAAGAATTGGGGCGTTTAGGGCATCCAGCGGACTAGCTCTCGCTGTTTCGGCGAAAATACGCAAAGCGGTGTCTAGTAGGGTCCGTGCCCCGGTGGCTTGTTGGCCGTACAGGGAGTCGAGGACGTCTTCTCGGATGGTGCGCACCGCCCCTGGCCTCTCGTCGTAGGCATGGACGACGCCCACCATCAGGCGCTCGCCGCTGCCGCTGACCGGCTCCCAGTAGAGGGGGCGCCACTGGTGGCGCGGCGCACGCAGGGCCTCAATTTGAGTTTGGGCAAGTTCGCTCATCGTGCAGCCGAGAGTAGATCATCCGGTTGCGGGAATCGATCCAAGACTGCGGATGCCAGGGAGGTCATGCGCGCCGCGACGAAGGTAGCCATCCTCTCGGGGCCGAGGACGCCGGGGATCTGGGGCGCCGCATGGTGGATAGCCTGCGCATCGAGCGCGAGAGCCTTCGCGACCGCACTTTTGCACATTTCGACATGCGTGCCGGCCTGGGTAGACATATCACACAGTTTGTTGACGTCCCTCATCTGGCGGCCGTTTCCCATGGCGTATGCGTGGTCGATCCATGCCTCGCGCGCACCGTCCCACAAGATATTCTCCAGATTGCGGTCGCGGTTGTCGATCGCCTGGTCGACTACTGCTGCTAAGGGCGCCGATTGGAGCGTCGTTGCAATGTGGAAGATTGCCAATTCAGCGGTCGCGCGCTGCGCGCCTTCCATGAGGGCCGAGACCCAGAGGCGCTGCTTCAGGTTCGGATACCCGGCGTCTGCGCTCGCAAATGCTACGCCGTCACTCTCTGGAATCAAGAATGGGTCTGGCACGGGAAGTCCCCATCTGCGCAGCAAAATCGCGCTGAAGGCCTCCGCGGCGACGTGGGCAAGTGGGCCGCGCTTAAGGATGGCTGCCCGGCGCGCGCCATCGGGAAGCACCAGGGAGCAGCGCATGGCGCCTGTCGTGCCCACGCCAACGGGCGTCTCGCTTCCCGGGATTACGGCTGCGATGGAAATCATGGTTTACGCGGCTTTGCTTCCTGCTGTGCTGGAGTCCCCCCCGCGAAGTCGGCCGTTTCAAGGAGGCTGCCCATCCCTGCCCCGGCAACGAAAGGGGCGGCGACTTCGGCCATCACGTCCGACGCCGCCCGCATGCGAAGCAGGTTGCGAGCGCAGTCATCCGGCGTCCCGTTCCCCCGGAGCAGATCGGCAATCGCCGTGCGCGCCGGCTCCCGGAGGATGTCAGCAAGGGTCGCCACAAAACCCTGGACGACCATGAGTGAGTCGAGTAGGGACTGTTGTTGATGGGGTTGGGGGGCGGCGCCCGAAAGGCCGCGGCTCTCCTCTTCTCGAGGGTCCGGTGAATCCATCCACCCACGCGGCTTTCCGCACTTGCGTTCAATGAGTCGCGCAGATTCGCTATTTGGGTACCGCCTCTTGCCGCTGCTATTCCGTGTCCTGTTTTTCCATTGGCTCAGCTGAGCCTGAGAGATAAGCCTCTCCTCCCCTTCGTTGAGCCTTCGCAGCAACGCGGCCTGGGAGCCGAATTCGCGCTCCAGTTGTTCGAGCCTCGCCCAGCGTGTTTCCTCGATCGTCATGTAGGTCATCGCGCAATTTGATAGCCGACGGCTACTTTCAGCAAGATAGCCCTAAGCTATTGACAAGCATTAGCCGGTAGCTAAAATGACCGCCATGAACCTTCATGCCTACCTTCAGTCGACCGATCGCGGCGAAGCAAGTCGCATCGCACGCGAGGTCGGGGTGTCCCCGACCATGATTTCGCAGTACGCGGCAGGGGCAAAAATGCCGGCGCCACATACGGCCGCCTCCATCGAGCGCGCGACCGGTGGCGCCGTCATGCGCTGGGATCTCCGCGACGACTGGCGAGAAATCTGGCCAGAACTCGCCTCGCGCCCCGACGCACCTACCGAGCACAACGAGGCCGCGTAAATGTCTCCCTCGTCGCGGCAAGCCTCGTGCGCTCCTCCTGTGCCGGCGCCCGACCTTCCCGGGACTCCGGTCCCGGGGTCTTTCTTCCTGCCGCCCCGCGTCGACGCGGGGAGCCTGTGCGATTCGCCCTACCTGGCCGAATGGCTGCGGGCGGCTGTCTCTCAACCGCCGACTTTACTACTTCGACAACGACGCGCAACGCACCGAGCGTTACCGGTGCGTTAGCGGGGAAATAGAAAGGAGCGACCTGATGGCTGGCGACTGGATCAAGATGCGCCCGTCCCTTCTGACGAGCCCCAAGGTCAACGGTATCGCCCGCATCCTTGAGGACAGCCTGGACGTGGGCTGCGCGCTCACGACCGGCTTTCGAGGCCCCATGTCTGAGATCGTAACTCGTAACGTTATGCGTAACGTTACGGTCGCGTCACTCCTCGTTATATGGGGGGCGGCGAACGAGCACACCGACGACGGAGTGTTCCGAAACGCCGACCTTTCCGACCTCGACGACATGGTCGGGATCCCCGGATTCGGCAGCGCCATGGCTGCTGTCGGGTGGGCGAAATTCGACCCCGAGTCCTCGTCGGTTTCCCTCCCAAACTTCAGCGAATACAACACCTGCGGGAGGGATCGCGCGAAGGAAAAGAACGCCGAAAGGCAGCGGCGATTCCGGGAAAACCATAACGCCAAAAGTAACGTTACGCATAACGTTACGAATAACGATAGAGAAGAGGAGAGAAGAGAAGAGAAGAGAACTACCCAAGGTTTAAGGTTAAACCTACCGCATAGGGTAGAGGCCGAACTTCCAGCCGAAAAGCGCGCCTCGCGCTTCGCGCTCGGCCAACTCCCTGACGATTGGGCGGCTTTTTGCCGATCCGAACGGCCAGACCTCGACCCCGACGAGACGTTCCATCGATTCGCGGACTACTGGCGGGCCAGACCCGGCAAGGATGGCCGAAAGCTCGACTGGGCCGCGACATGGCGCAACTGGTGTCGCAACGAGCGATATCCCCCTTCTCGCGTCGACGATCCCGCGTCTACCCGGCGTCTCATGGACGCCATCGCATCCGACCCACGCTTCCAGGACGTCCCGTCGTGAACCTCTCCGATCTCCCTACCCTCCGCAGCCGCGTAGGCGAATGCCTCGAGGCGATGTCCGGCAAGCCCCCGACCGAGTCGGCCGTGAAGGGCTGGTTTGCCGCTTTGCGTGACCTCCGGCTCGATCACGTCGTCGATGCGCTCGACAACTGGCTGCGCACGAAGTCCAAGATCCCGACGCCGGCGGACATTCGCGCGATGGTCGGCAACCGCCGCGGCGAGGAGATGGAGCGCACCGCCCGCGAAGACGCGGCCCGCAGTCCCACCCCGGACCAGCTGCGGCCCGCCACGCCGAATTCGCCGGCGTACCGCGAGTTTCGTGCGCGGCTGGCGGCGATGCGCGGGCGCACGCCCGCATCGCATCGCGGGTGGGCCTACCAGCTTCGCGCCCGCGAGCTGGCCGGCAAGCGGCTCCTGCGTTGCCAGAGCACCGCCTGGCGGGCCGCAGTCGACGAGCGGCTCCCGGCCGACGACTTCCTCGACGCGCAGCGGGAAGCGGCCGAAGAGCGTGCCGCGATCGTCGCCGAATCCGAAATTGCCGAACATGCCTGAGAGGTCAACGATGGACAACACCAAATCCGGAACTGACGGCGTTCTTGACCTTGGCGACGGCATGGGGGGGCGGCGCGTAATCGAGGTGCCGCTCGAGCGCCTGCGGCCCGATCCGGAGCAGCCGCGGCGGCACTTCGATGACGAGACGATCGAGGAGCTCGCGCAGAGCATGGCGATGGTTGGGCAGCTGCAAGCCATCGGGGTGCGCAAGACCGCGGACTTCTGGGACATCGTCTACGGCGAGCGGCGCTGGCGCGCGGCGCGGCTGCTGGGCTGGAAGAGCATCCAGGCGCGGGAGTTCGCGTCGCTTGGACCCGCCAAGCTTGTGCTGCAGGCGATCGAGAACATGCACCGGGAGGAGCTCTCGCTCGACGAGTACGCGACGATCGTGCTGCGGCTGGTGGAAGCGGGAATGCCGCTTGCCGCCGCGGCGCGAGCGCTGGGGCGCAAGGAAGCGTGGGCGGCCACGATGCTGCAGATCGCGCGCGATCCGGTTGCCCGCGGGCTCATCGATGCGGGCCGGCTGCAAAGCGCCGACGCCTGGGAGCAGTTCTGTGCGCTCGATGCCGATGCGCGGCGCCTGGTGCTGGATTCGACGGATCCGGTCACGGGCCCGCGCTGCCGGCAAGTCCTGGAGCAGTGCAGGCGGGAGACGGCGGCGCGCCAGCAAACCATGCCGCTCGCCCCCGTGCGCAGCGAGCCGGGTGCCGGGGCGCGCGAAACGCAAGCGCGGGCGGATGCGGACAAGCCCGAGACGATCGTCGTGAGCAAGGCGGAATGGCCGTATCCCGGCGAGCCGTGGGATCGCAACAGCCCAGAAGAACCTTGCGAGGGGGCCGAGCGTGCGGCCCGCGCGCAGCGCGCCGGGAAGCCGGATGTGTTCGAGGTCGATCTGCCGCTCGATTTGTGCTTGCGGCTGCTGCCGGGGATGCGTGAGGGGTTCGAGGAGCATTTCCGGCTTCCGATCCAGGATCTTCGCCGGCATGCACAAAACCGCGCCGCGCTCGATGCGGCGCTGGTTGCGCGCATCCGCGAGCTCGCGGGAGAAGCGAATGTCTGCTGATCGCGCCGAGGAACTCTTCGCCATGTTGCGCGGCGAGGCTGCGAAGTTCGCCTCGGCAAGCACGCTCTCGGTCGAGGACGTGCGCCAGGAGCTCTACGTGATGTGTCTGGAGCACGCGATGGGCCAGGACGGATTCGACCCGGAACGGGGCGATGCCCGCCGCTACATCTTCGGTCGGCTGTGGGGGCTCATCGAGCGCTGGCAGCGGATGGAAACCATCCCGGAAGGCGATGACCTTTGGGATGCGCCGCGCTCGATGTCCGTCGAAGACGCCCTGATTCAGGCAGAGGAGCGGGCGGCTGCCGAAGAGCGGCTCGAACAAGCGGACCGGCAACGCCAGCGTGATTTGCGTCACCTCCCGACGCTCGCCGCGTTGGTCGCGGTCGGCGCCGTGTCCGAGCGCGGCGCCGTGCGGCTCGTCGGCAGCAAAAGCAGCCGCCTGCGGCAGCGGCTGCGCGATCTGCGCAGAAACGAAGGTCCGATGGCGTTCATCGGGAGGCCGTGATGGGGTCGAATTCGAAGATCGAATGGTGTGACCACACATGGAATCCCTGGATCGGGTGCAGCCGGGTGTCTCCTGGCTGCGAACACTGCTACGCCGAGCGGTACGCAAGACGGTTCGGACTGGCGCAGTGGGGCGCCGGATCGCCCCGCCGGAGGACCGGGCAGGCGTCGTGGAAACTGCCGTTGGCATGGAATGCCGATGCCGCCCGGCGCGGAGTCCGGTATCGCGTGTTCGTCGAGTCCCTGGGGGATTTTTTCGACCACGAAGTGCCGGATGCGCTGCGCCTCGAGGTCCTGCAGCTTCTCGTGCTGCAGCAACACCTGGATCCGATCGTGCTCACCAAGCGCATCGGAAATGCCGAGCGGTTTTTCAAGGAACATCCGGCCGCTGCTCAGTTGTTCGCAGCGCAGGTCTGGCTTGGTGTCACCGCGGTGAATCAGGAAGAGGCCGACCGCGACATTCCGAAGTTGCTGCGTCTGCCGGCGAGGATCCGGTTCGTGAGCATGGAACCGCTGCTCGGTCCGGTGCGGCTCGGCGGCCCGGTCACTTGCGGGCTCGACTGGGTGATCGTCGGCGGGGAGTCCGGTCCGCGGGCGCGGCGGATCGATCCGGATTGGGTTCGCAGCCTGCGCGACGAGTGCGCGCCGGCCGGGACGCATTTCTTCTTCAAGCAGTGGGGGAATCGCAATCCGCTGACAGGTCAAGTCGGCAAAACGGCTGCCGGCCGGCTGCTCGATGGCGTAATCCATGACGGCGTGCCAGGATCGCGCAGCTCGCATTTCCCCTCACGTTGGCTCCGTGAACCTGATTTTGGTTGCAGAGAGGAACCCATGGCAACGCTGGTCGGTTGACTTCCGCTTCCAAGTTGGATATTCTTCCCCCTTGTCGCCGACGTCCACTACGATATTTGGCGCGGCGGCCTACTACAAAGCCCCGAAAGGGGCTTTACCTATTCATAACGCCGAAAGGTAGGTCCGTAATGGATCGCTTCGCAATTTTCGTCGATGCCGGCTATTTCTATGCCGCTGGCGCTCAGGCTGCATTCGGCCGCCGCACCCCCCAGATCTCCCGCAAGCAGCTTTCGATAAAGTCGCCCCCGGCGATGATGGAAGCGCTGTTCAATAAGGCGGGTGGAATATGCAAAGGTGTCTCGTCGCTTCGCGCGTATTGGTATGACGCCATGCCCGGACCACGCATGTCCCTTGAGCAAAATGCGATCGCCATGCTACCAGGGGTCAAAGTCAGACTCGGCGCGCTCAACAGCGCGGGGGAGCAAAAAGGCGTCGATTCGCTCATCGTGACCGACGTTATCGACCTCGCAAGAAACCGCGCGATCTCAGATGCCGTTGTAGTGAGCGGAGACGAAGATTTGCGCATTGCTGTTCAGATTGCGCAGTCATACGGTGTGCGGGTCCACATTCTCGCCGCAGGTGATCCGGCACACAATGTCAGCCCGTCCCTTCAGATGGAAGCGGACTCCGTTGAATCACTTGATGGCGACTGGTTTGGCAACTACTTCGACTTGAGCGCACCCGCAGCGATGAGCGCACCCGCAGCGATACCTGCTGCTGAACCGGCGGCCGTGTTCTCGGGCAAAGTGGCCGCCTCTGCCGACGCCACACCTCCAATTCGCATCGAGACACTAGCCGATGGCGTGATTGCCGAGATGATCGCCGACATCAAACCGGACCAGCGGAAACAACTGGCAGCGCATTTTTCGATCCATACGACGGTTCCCCCGGAGTACGATAGGCCTCTCATCGCCAAGGTTTCGGCTGCGCTCTCCGGTCGGCGCCTTACGGGAGAGGAAAGGCGGTGCATCCGCGGACAATTCATTTCCGCCACTAGGGGTACCGGAATCGAGCAGTAAGCGCGAGGAACACGCGGCAGCTATCGCTGCGCGCCTTCCGGTCACGGTCACGCGTACGCGCTCCAGTTGGGGGATGGGAGCACTCCACCCTCGCCGCCGGCAGTGCGCCAGGGTAGTGCTTGGCGATGATCCGGTTCATCGCATCGACTAGATCGATGCTGCTTGAACGTGACGTGCCCGGAACCAAGACCCTACCGTTGTAGGCTGCGCCCGCCCAGGTCTCCTGCGTTTGGCTTCAGGGGGCTGGCCTGCGGGGTCCAGATGATGATGGGTCTCACCGGGGGCAGGCTGGCGCCGACCGCCCACTTGGCCATGCGACCGTTCTCGATCGGCGGCACCGCCGCGCCGGCGCGCGAGTAGACCGCAGCGGCATAGGCCGCGCCGCGTCTGCCGGCGCTCGTTCCGGTGTTGTACGCAGCCAGCGCCGCGGCTAGGGATCCGGAGCGCTGCCATGCCTGGAGCAGGATTTTCTGGGCGGCGCGCAGGTTCTCGCACGGATCGAGGGCGGCGGCCGGATCGAGCCCGAGCAAGGGCAGGTTACGGCTGTTGACCTGCGCCAGGCCGATGTCCACCGAATGTCCCCGGCCGATGAGCCCGCGCAGTAGCGCGGCGGCGGCCTGCGCGGATTGGGGCTGATAGGTTCTTCCGGTGGTGTTGTCGTGGAGGGCAAGCGGATTGCCGCCGCTTTCCTGCTGCACGAGGGCGGCCATCGTTACCGGAGCGACGGCTGGGGCGCAGGACATGAGGAGTTGAATCGGCGTCATGCCGGAACTCTGCGCGGCGGGCCCGCTGCGCAGAGTAGCGGGGAGGGCGCAGGTTGCGCGCCCGTCTCCGGAGCCCGTCCATGCGCATCTTCATCGCCGAGAAGCCTTCCGTGGCCAAAGCCATCGCCGACGTGCTGGGCGGCGGCCAGAAGGCCGACGGATACATCGAATGCGGCAGCCTCGCCACTCGCGTGACCTGGTGCTTCGGGCACCTGCTGGAGCAGGCTCCGCCCGAGGCGTATGTGCCGGGCGAGGGGGTGCGGCCCGAGGACCTGCCGGTGATCCCGGAGCGCTGGAAGCTCTCGCCGCGCGACGGCGCCGCGGGCAAGCAGATCAACGTGATCCGGGATCTGCTCAAAGTCGCGACCGAGGTCGTCCACGCCGGCGACGCCGATCGGGAAGGGCAGTTGCTGGTCGACGAAGTGCTGCTGTACCTGGGCTGGGCGGGCAAGACCTCGCGTCTGTGGCTCTCGAGTCTGGATGACGAGAGCGTGCAGCGGGCGCTGGTGACCCTCAAGCCCAACGCCGCGCTGGCGCCGCTCTACGAGTCGGCTCTGGCGCGGCAGCGCGCCGACTGGCTGCTGGGCATGAACGGCTCGATCGCGATCAGCCGCAACTTGCAGGCCGCGGGCGTGCCAGGCTCCTGGAACATCGGTCGGGTGCAGACCCCGACGCTGGCGCTGCTGGTGGACCGCAAGCGGGAGATCGGCGGATTCTCCCCGCGCGACCATTACCAGACCGAGGCGCTGCTGGCGGGGGGAATCCGGGCGCTCTGGCAAATCCCCGATGACCTGCTCACCGACGGGCTGCTGCTGGAGAAGGCGGCCGCCGAAGCGACGGCCTCGGCCGTGCGGGGCCGCCCGGCCCGGGTGGAAAAGTTCACCCGCAAGATGGCAGAGCGGGCGGCGCCGCTCCCCTACACCCTGAGCGCGCTGCAGAAGGCGGCGAGCCGCCGGCTGGGGATCTCGGCCAAGGACACCCTGGCCGCAGCGCAGGAACTCTACGAAGCCAAGATCACGACCTACCCGCGGACCGATTGCCCGTACCTGCCCAACGAGATGCACCGCGATGCCGGACGCATTCTCGAGGTGCTCGGCGCCGGGGGAGGCGGCGTCGATCCGGCTCGGCGGCACGCGGCCTGGGACACGGCCAAGGTCGAGGCGCACCATGGCATCGTGCCTACCGGCGCCGATCCCGACGCGGCGGGCCTGTCCCGGAACGCCGGGCGAGTGTTCGGGCTGATCCGCGAGTCCTACATTCGCCTCTTCCTGCCGCCAGAGAGGTTCGAGGCCCGGGAGGCGATCTTCGTCTTTCCGGGCGGGGAGCGATTCCGCGCGGCGGCGCGCATCGTGCTCGACCCGGGCTGGACGGATCTGGGCGGGAACGAGGAGGCCGAGGCGGATCCCGAAGAAGTCCGCACGCTGCCGGAACTGTCGGAGGGACAGACGCTCGCCTGTGAAGCGGCGCAGGTTGTCGCCAGACGCACCGCGCCGCCCAAGCCCTATACCGACGGCACGCTGATCGCCGCGATGACCGGGGTGCACAAGCTCGTTGCCGATCCGAAACTCAGGGCGCGCCTGAAGGAGACATCCGGCTTGGGGACGGAGGCGACCCGCGCTTCGATGATCGAGACGCTGCTCGCCCGGGGGTACGTCGAGCGCAAGGACAAGGAGATCCACCCGACCGGGCGCGGCGAGCAGCTCATCGACATGCTGCGGAAGGCCGTGCCCGAGCTGGCGGACCCGGGCTACACCGCGCTGCAGGAGGACGCGCTTGCCGACATCGCGGCGCGCCGGGGCACGTTCGCCGATTTCCTGCGCGCCCAGCGCGAGGCGGTGACCCGCACCACGCGGCGGCTGCTCGCCGCGCAACTTTGCGCTCCCGTACCAATGCAGGCCTGCCCGGCTTGCCGGGGGAGTCGCTGTGTGCCGCGCACGAGCAAGGCGGGCAATCCGTACCACCGGTGTCTGGATTGCGAGGCGGCGTTTGCCGACGAGGGCGGCAAGCCCGGCAAGCGGTTCGAGGACAAGCCGGCGGGCGAAGCCGCCGCGAAGCAGGCGGCAACCGGGCCGAAGTGCCCGAAGTGCAAGAAGCCCACCTTCCGTAATGAAACCAAGACCGGAAAGACCTATTTCCGCTGCGGACCCTGTAAGGGCGCCTGGTGGCCAAACCGCGAGGATGCGGACAAGATCGGGAAGACGTTGGAGGCGCGCGGCGCTCGGACAGCGCAAGAGCGCGGTAGCGCTGCATGAGGCAGTTCATCGAACCGGCTTTCCAGCCGATTGCCGATGCGCATGGCCGGACGTTCGGGCTCGAGGCGCTGCTGCGCCTGCGGGGGTATCCGGACCAGAGCCAGGAGCAGAGCCTGCGCCGATGGGAGAAGACGGGGTTCATCCGCACCGTGGATCGCGCGATGCTCGCAAGCGTCGTGGAGGCGCTGGCGCGGATCGACTGCTTCGATCGCCCGATGCGGATCGCCGTCAACGTATCGGTGGCGACCATCGAGGCCGACGGCGACGGGTACCGCGCGGCGCTCGGCGCCCTGGCGGGTCTTGTGCAGCGGGTCATCGTGGAGATGACGGAAACTGCGCCGATCACGGATGCGGCCTCGGTGCTGCGCTTCGCGGCGGAGTGCCGAGCCGCCGGCCACCACCTGGCGCTCGACGATTGCCATCCGTCCCACCCGTACGGGCGGAAGGAATTCATGCGCCGCGTGTTCCCGACGCTCATCAAGATCGATGGCGAGTTTCTCCGCCAGTGTTACAGGAACGGGGATGTATCGGATCTGCGCCGGATGATCGACGCGGCCCACACGCTCGGAGCGCGGGTGATCGCCGAACACGTCGCAGACGAGGCGATCCGGGATTTTGCGTTACGGCAGGGCGCGGACCTTTTCCAGGGATTCGCCATCGGCAGGCCCGCGCCATTACATCGTAGACCCCGGGTCATGCCTTCCACTGCTCGCTGAGGAACATCCGCAAGACCATCCCTATTGAGGGCGGAGGCTTTGCGGCCATTCCTTACACGTCCTAGAACAGCTCCAGGTCCGGGCTCTGCACCTGCTTCTTCACCAGCAAGCCTTCGCGCAGCAGCGCTTCGTGCGCGAGCGTGCGGTTGCGGCCGCTCTGTTTTGCGTAGTAGAGCGCCGAGTCGGCGCGGTCGATCGCGGTCGCGGGGATGTCGTCTGGTTCGATGCGCGTGATCCCGATGCTCACCGTAACCTGCGCGATCTGCGGAAAGCGATGGCTGGCGACGGCGTTGCGGAATCGTTCAAAGGCGATCATCGCGCCCGACTCATCCGCGCCGTCCAGAATGACGAGAAACTCCTCGCCACCGAAGCGGTATAGCGCCTCCGTATGGCGAAAGCTGCCCTGCATCATGCGCGCAACCAGCAGCAGTACCTCGTCGCCGAAGAGGTGTCCGAACGTGTCGTTGACGCTTTTGAAATGGTCGACGTCGATGATTCCGACCCAGTTGGTACGCGTCCCGTCCTGCGGATCCGTTCCACGGCGCCGCGGCGTGCGCCGTTTTGCGAACGACGTTTCGAAGTTGCGCCGATTGAGCAGGCCGGTCAGCGTGTCGCGCTCGCCGTAGTCGAGGACACTCAAGTGGTTTCGCAGGATGCGCAGCACCCCCTGCAGCGCCCGCGCGTCCTTCGGCTGCAAGGTTCGCTGGCCCGAAAACTCGATTTCGACCAATCCGACTAGGCCCCGCTCCGCCAAGATCGGAAACACGCTGTTCATGTGTTCCTCGCTGCCGTCCCGGGGTTTAGATAGGTAATGAACGACGTCACCGAGCAGGACGCATTCGTGCCAGTGGGCGCGCTCGGTCACCGGGGGACAACGGTCGGGATCGCAGACCGGATCCACAAAGGAAGCCCCTGTCGCATCGACACAGATACGCAGTTGCACCCGCCGGTCTTCAGGCTCGCCCAGCACCCGGAACACGCAGACGCGCGCCGGCCGAACTTGATCGAAGAACAAGCGCGCGATCATGTGATCGACATCGTCCCGGTCCCGGTGGGATGTGATCTCTGCAACGGAGTCGATCAAGTCTGTCTTCACGTTCACGCACGGGAATTGGGCACTTCCCCAAAGGAGCCATCCCTTTCGGGAAATCTTTATCGTCTGTGTGTCATATTAGCAGGCTGTTGAAATTCGCCCCTCTGAGCGAGAACTTTGCATCGTGAACGCGCCGCTGATCAACGATTCCGCATGTTCGGTCCATGTTTTTGGACCCCGGAACCGGTATCGTCGCGCCCAGGTTGCTCGATTTCTTGCATCACCGGGCTCCTTGAACTGCAAATTCGGGTACCTCCGACAGTATTCGGCCCATCCGGACGATGTTGCTCGCCAACATGTTCAGTTTGAACTGGTGGTCGACGCGCCGGATTCCGCGGAACATGGTCTGCCGTATCCGGCCGACTGTCTTGGCCCAACCGAAGTGCTCTTCGATTCGCTTGCGAATCCGTTGGCTGACTTCGTACCCCGCGTGACGGGATGTCCGCGCATCGATCGCGCTGCCACCAGGACGTCCCACATTCATCGCCACATGCGGCGTAACGTTGGCAAGTCGGCAGGATTCGACGAACCCTGCCGTGTCGTATGCCTTGTCCGCCGCCACGGTCTTGCGCTGCGTTCCGGGAACGGTTTCGATCATCGTCAGCGCCGCATCTCGTTCGGCAGTGCCACCTGCGTGTGTGACGACCGCTCCGACAATGAGCCCGTTTCGGTTCTCCATCAGCGCGTGCCCCTGGTAGCAAAGGATCGCGGCAGTGTTGGAGCTTTTGCGAAACAGCCGTGCATCGGGATCCGTCGTGCTGGCATGCGTGTCGTTGCTGCGCGGACGTCCCTTCCAGTCGGTGTCGGCGTTGCGTCCGGGCGCGCTTGGCCCCCCGTCGCCTCCGTCCTTGGGTCGGAAACTCTTGTGGCTCGCCCACGCTTGCACCAGAGTTCCATCAACCGAGAAATGATCCTTCGAGAGCAATCCGTTCTTGTCGGCCAGCGACATCACCTCGGTGAAGAACTTCTCGACGGCCTCGTGCTCGATCAACCGGTCGCGGTTCTTCGAGAAAACGGAGTGGTCCCAGACCGGATCGTCGATAGCCAGACCCACGAACCACCGGAACAGCAGGTTGTATCGGATCTGCTCCATGAGCTGCCGTTCGCTGCGAACCGAATAGAACAACTGGAGCAGCAACGCACGCATCAGTTTCTCGGGGGCAATCGAGGCACGGCCGGTACCAGCGTACATCTCATTGAACAAGTCGTTCAGTCCGGCGAGTGCTGTGTTCACAATGCCCTGAATTGGACGAAGCGGATGATCGGACGGAACGAAATCGTCGAGCTTTGCCATCAAGAACAACGCCTCTTGCATCCCGTCGCTACCGCGCATTGGTCCCGTCCTACTGGAGAATCGACAATGACTATTCAACGTTCGACAAGCCACTTCGCTGACACACTCAGCCGTTTTTCAACAGCCTGTTAGGGAATCATAATGGCAGGGAAAATTCCGATCGCGGAAATTTGCAGCATTTCCGGGGGTATCCGCAGCGTTTCCAAGGTTGGCGTCATGACGGGTTTCGCCGCGCGGACCCGAATAATGGCGGTCTATTCCCGAACCACGCCAACCGATCCTGCCTTACCTTTCCTATGCGCGCTTTCCGCTGTCTCCACCCGCGTTGGCATCAACGCGTACGAAGATTGGCTCCACCACCGCGCGGCCATCCTGCAAACCTTGCAGGCGAATGATGACGGCCTCTTGGAGGATCGTGTCCTTCGTCAGCATAATCAGACCGGACGTGTTGTACAAATCCCGCGCCAGCATCATGCCGGGACGTAATTGCCTGACGGAGAGCGAGATTTCCGTCGCTAGCAGGGATGCTGCCCCGGTGCCTGGTCCGCGGATGCCTGGTTCCAGGATGAGGTCGACGATTTTGGGATCGAAGTACCCACCCCGCTGCCTTTGGATGTGGGCCAGCACCTCGTCCTCGGAAAACGTCTGGGGTGCATCCTTCGGCTTGTTCAACATTTCGTCGTAGACATCGCAAACGGCGATAATTCTGGCGCCGAGAGGGATGTTCTCCCCTACGAGGTGGCGCGGAAACCCGGAACCATCCCAGCGCTCATGGTGGGCACTGACGAGAACCGCCGCGTCCTGATACCAGGACATGGGTTTCAGCAGGGCGGCTCCCATGTTCGGATGGGCAAGGATCAAGTTGCGCTCCGTGTCGGAGAGATGACTCCAAGGAGCGAAGAGGGCCTCCCGGCGTATACCCAACATGCCGATTTCATGGAAAATGGCAGCGCTGTGGTTGACCTTGCGGGCGTTTTCTGAAATCCCCATACGCTTTCCGACCTCATCGACCAGCGCCGCGACACGACGGCTGTGGCCACCCAGATGGGGCAAAAAGAGATCCACGATTCCCAAGAGGAGCGTCTCCGCGCTTTCCTGCGCGCTGCGCAGTTCATCACGCTGGCGCTGATTCAGATTGGATAGTTCCCGGATTTTTTTGGCCATGCCGTTGGCCATGCCGATTACGCCCTCAATAGCTCCATCGTTCATGTTGCAACTTCCGTAGTGTCAGTGACGGTAACGTTGGTCGGCGCAGTCGTTGTGCTGGGTGCGACCATTATTCCTTCCTACCAAGAATGAGATCGCGCTCGAATTGGGATGCTGGCAGCGGTCTTCCAAACAGGTATCCCTGGTAGAGATTGCAGCCGAGCTCGGCCAGCATGCGCCGCTGCTCCTCGGTTTCGACCCCTTCCGCAAGCACGCGCAGGTTCAGGTTGTGCGCCATCTGGATGACGGTGCGAACGATCGCCTCGCTCCGGGCGTTTTCTCCTAGTTCGCGGACGAAGGTTCGGTCGATCTTGAGCACATCGAGCGGCAATTGCTGGAGATAGGCAAGCGAGGAATACCCGGTGCCGAAATCGTCGAGCGCGAACGTGATGCCGAGCTTGCGCAGCGCCGCCATCTTGGCGATCGCCTCATCGACGTTTTTCAACAGCATGGTTTCGGTGAGCTCGAGCTCCAGCAGGCGCGGATCCGCCCCGCTCGCTTGCACGATTTCGCGCACTTCGTCGACAAACGAGCTCGCGTCGAACTGCTTGGCGCTGATGTTCACCGCGACGCGCAGATCCGACCGGTGCGAATCGCTCCATTGGCGCAGTTGCGCGCACGCCGCCTGAAGGACCCAGCGGCCGATCGGGATGATCAAACCCGTTTCCTCCGCAATCGGGATGAACTTGTCCGGCGAAATCCAGCCGCGTTCCGGATCGTTCCAGCGCAATAGCGCCTCGGTACCGCGCACCGTTCCGTCCTCGGCTACCTGGGGCTGGAAGTACAGGTGGAACTGATCTTGGGCAAGCGCGCTACGCAGGCGCGCTTCCGAACGGGAGCGGTGCTCGATCGCGGCCTGCATGACGGGGTCGAAGAACCGCACCGTGTTCCGGCCCGATTTCTTCGCTTCGTACATCGCCATGTCGGCCTGCTTGAGCAGGTCGTGCATGTGTCCTGTGAAGTCTTCGCGCCAGAGCGTGGCGCCGATGCTCGCCGAGGACGGAAACTCCCGGCCCAGCAAGGTATAGGGCGCAGCCATCAACACGAGCAGCTTGTCGGCGACCGTTTTTACGGTGACGGCTGCCTGTTCCCGCGACGGACCGAGGTTTTCGAGCAGGATCACGAACTCGTCGCCGCCGAAGCGCGCAACCATGTCCTCCTCGCGGATCGCGCCGCGCAGGCGCCGGCCCGCCTCCTCCAGCAGCCGGTCGCCCTCCTCATGGCCCACCGTGTCGTTGACCGTCTTGAAGTTGTCCAGATCCAGGAACAGGATCGCGCCGTACTGGCGGTTGCGGCTGGCCGCAGCCAGAGCGCGGCGCACTCGGTCGGTGAGCATGCGTCGGTTGGGCAGGTCGGTGAGCGAGTCGAAATACGCGAGCCGCGAGATCGCCGCTGCCGCTTTCTTGCGTTCCGAAAGATCGGAGAAGCTGCCGACGTAGTGCGTGACCTGGCCCGTGCGCCCCCGGACGCTGGAAATCACCAGCCAAGTCGGATGGACGGACCCGTCCTTGCGCCGGTCCCAGACTTCGCCCTGCCAGTGGCCGCTATCGTGGATGCGCTCCCACATCTTCGCGTAGAACCCCGGGTCATGCCGGCCGGACTGCAGCAGGCGGGGGTTTTTTCCGATTACCTCGTCCGCGGCGTAGCCGGTTGTCCGGGTGAAGGCTTGGTTCACCCGCAGAATGTTGCCCGACGCATCCGTGACCAACATCGGCTCCTGCGACTCGAACGCGATGGCCGCGATGCGCAGCGCTTCCTCGTCGTCCCGGTGTTGTAGCGTCAAGGACAGCAGCGTTCCGAGGACGACGATCAAGAAGAGATACAGGCCGACCAACGCGACGATGAATTGCGATTGCGAAAGCTGCGCGAAATTGCGGCTGAGCAACTGCAGCATCATGAAGGTGGAAACGACCGCCACCGCCGCGTAGGCGGACCACGCGGTTGTCCGGAATGACGCTGTACGGCGCCAGTTCTCTTGCATCATTTGGCCCGGATTGTGGGATCCCATGTACCGCCGCCGAGGCCGGAGTCCTGCGGAGCATCGGTACGGGGGGGGGGGGGGGGTCATAGCTCGTTCGGCATCGTACGAGAATCCGGAAACTATGCGCTACGCCGGTGCCCGTTAAAGCATCAGAAGAAGAGGTATTTCCACCCTATTTTTGAGAATCATTCTTGATTGGGTGGGTGTCGGCGGGTGTTGGGGGTTCCTGCGCTTGTCGTGCGCCGGGTGGTGGCCTGTGTCACCCTGGAGCAGCCGTTTTCGAGATCGGCCTACCAACCCTCTTGTACGGCTCGGCATCTTTGCTCAAAACCCGATTCCCCGCCCACACGACCGGCAGCGCCATGAGCCGCGCCCAGCCGCGGGTGCTGGCGCGCTGGATGGAGGGGCCGGCGTTGGACTCGCCGGCCCACCAGGCGTTGGACTGCGCGAGGATCAGTTTCGGACGCTGCGCCATGGCCTCGAGCCAGGTCCATGGTTGCAACTGCTCGATGCAAAGCGCCGCCCAAACTCGCTGTCCATCGACGGTAAAAACCTTCTGCCACCAGGCTGGCCGAAGGGATGCGGCCTTCCACGGCAGCCAGTCGCCGCCCAGCAGAAGGCCTGCGGCGGTGGCGACGGGCACGGGATCCGCGTCGCCGGGACCCGCGCGCACGACGGCATCGCGGGTGCCGGTCTGCGCGCCAAGCAGCCAGATCTGCTTCGGTGGCACCGCCGCGGCGAATTGG
Organism: Burkholderiales bacterium GJ-E10; assembly: GCA_000828975.1. Taxonomy (NCBI): domain Bacteria; kingdom Pseudomonadati; phylum Pseudomonadota; class Betaproteobacteria; order Burkholderiales; species Burkholderiales bacterium GJ-E10. The sequence goes on from AP014683.1 coordinate 163,444, forward strand.
GCGCGCGTGCCGGGGTACCAGTCCGGCAGGACCGATTCGGGGAAGACGACGACCCGCGCGCCAGCGCCCTGGCGCAAGCCGTCGGCGACGAGCGCCTGGCTGTTGCGGATCTCGACAAGGACGTCGCCGCGGTCCGGCGGAACGCGGGTCTGCACCCCCACCCATCCACGGGGCGCGTGGGGCGGAGGACTGGCGGCCGCGACGATGTTGGCGCAGACCGACACCGCCAGAACCGCGGCGAGCATCCCCTGGGCCGGCCGGCTTGCGCGCATCGCTGCGGGAAGCGCGGCGAGCGCCGCGAAGATGCCAAGAACGCCACCCCAACCCCAGGACGGGAATAGCACCCCGGCCGCATTCCAGGGCGAGAGCCAGCCGATCACGCCCAGCGGCGGCAGCGCGGTGAGTGCTGCCGCCAGAAGGAGACCCCCGCGGCGCGGAGGAAGCGACCAGGGCAGAGCGAGCAGGATCGATGCGCCGATCCAGGCGCCGAGCGCGGCGCCGGCGTGGCTCGACCCCCAGTATCCCGTTACCGCTCCGACAATCGGCCAGCATCCTGGGAGGTAGTAGGCCGCCGCGATCAGGAATCGCTGCGTTGCGGCCTGGCCGAGGGTGACCACGAGCGCCAAGCCGATCGACAGCGCCGGGCCGGCCAGGGAGTCTCCGCCCCAGAGCCAGGCGCTGCCCACCAACGCGCTCCCCGGCACGAGCGCCCAGTACCGGTACCGGCCGCTCATCGCTGCGGGTCGTGGTGTTGCGAGGCCGTGAGCCGATCGATGACCTGCCGCTGGGCGGTGAAGGCGGGAGCGAGCCGGTACGCTTCCCAGCTCGTTCCGCCCCAGAACGCCAGGGCGAGCAGGGCGCCCGCGGCGATGAGCCAGACCATGCGGAACGAATCGCGCAGCGCGCCGCGGAGCACGCCGAGATCGACCTTTACGCTGACCGGTTCCTCCCGGGGCTTCTCCAGCGCTTTGCGCAGCGCCTCGAGATCGGCGCGCAGGGGGGTGAGGTCCAGGGCCGGCGTCATGGTGGTGTTCTCTTCCACCGCCGCCCGGATCGCAGCAAGCGCATCGGCGCGCCCGGTCGAGCGGGCCCACCCCCAGGCGAAGAGTGCCACGTGCGCGGCGTTGGATGGATCGTCGACGGCGAATCCGGTCTTTCCCATGACCTGCAGCAGCGAGCGGATTTCGACCCACTCGTCCTCGCCGGGCAAGCGTCCGAGGATGTCGAGAAAGATCTGCTCGGAGTGGGAGTAGGCCATCAGCAGACTTCGGCGACCGAGATCGATTCGACCTGCGCCATCGCGGCGCCGGCACGCTGCAGCCAGGAGTTGAGCGCCAGGCGAAACCCGAAGGCGAGCGCAACGCCGTCGATGCCGGACTTGAGCACGTCGTGGAACGGGCGGCGCCCGATCATGACGGCGAGCTGGTCGTTGAGTTCGGGGAGGGCGGCTTCGATCCAGCAGCCCTCCATGACCAGGGTCTGGCGCAGCATGTCGGCGTCCCAGAGGAGGAACTTGTCCTGGGAGCCGAAGAAGAGGTTCTTGACGACCATGCCGGTGGTGTAGCGGGCGCCCATGCTGCGCAGGCGGTAGTGGAGCGCCCGGATGCTTTCCTGGGTGCGGCTGAGCATCCAGACGGGGATGGCATTGGCCTCGCGCAGGACTTCGCCCACGATATGGATGGAGCCGTCGAAGGCGCGGGTGCCGATCTGGGCGGGCATGTTGACGATGAGGCGCACGTCGGAGTTCTGGGCCAGGGCGGCGAGCATGGAAACGCGGTCGCCGAAGGTGATCCAGCCGTCTTCGGTGGAGAGGTCGAGCATGGCGGTGCTCATGATGCCGTCGCCGGTTTTGAGGCCGCCCTCGCCGCAGACGTCGGGGTTAGAGAGGTCGGCGTCGTAGACGGCGATGCGGGGGCGCTCGGCCTCGGGCATGGATAGGTAGTGGTGGACGAGGGCGCGAGCGGCGAGGCTTTTGCCGACGCCGCCTTTGTCGCCGTCGATGACGAAGGTCTTGAGCATGATCTGGTCCTTTGCGGCCGGGTTGATCAGGAGTTTTGTTCGCCGATGAACTTGCGGCGGTGGTCTGGGGGTGTTTCGAGGTTTTTGCGCAGGACGTAGTCCTCATCGGACTCGGTCGGGAGCTTGTCGGAGCCGTCCGCCCAGGGCGGCAGGGTGAGGCCGAGCGCGGCGATCGCGGAGCCTGCGGGCGATGCGCTGTTTGTGGCGCCTGGCTGCGTCGCCCCGGATGCCGGCGGAGCGGGCCGCTTCGCCGCAGGGGCTTGCGTCGGGGCAGGTCGGATGGTCGGCGCGGATCCCGGAGCCGCGCGCGGGGGCGCGGCGGTGGGCTTGTTGAGCCGGTGGCGATCCCGTGTCTTTGACAGCGCGAACTGCATGTCCTCCGGTGCGATCGTCGGTAGGGCTTGCTGCAGGATTGCGAGCACCTCTTCCGTCGTCGCGCCGGAGTCAAAGAGGTCGAGGATCACCGGGCGCAGGCCACGAACACTTTTTATCGCGAACTCGCGGGCGGTTGCGGCCGCATTGGCGGCGCGCTTGGCTTTGAGTGCGGCGAACAGCGCTTTGGCGGCGGCCGCCTGCGCGGCTGCGCCAGGCGCGACAAATGGCGGCGCGTCGGATTTGTCGTGGTCTTTCATATCGATCCCGGTTGCGGCTCGCGATGCGGAGCCGATACCGGTACTCCGCGCGGTGGGCCCACGGCGGGTGCGACAAGGGAACCGCGGAGCAGCGCCGGGATGCGCGCAGGGTTCAGTTGGGTGTCGGGCGGAGCCTGACCAAGTGGGAATGGGGGCACGTTGGGGAAGCGAAGCGAAAACGTGACACGATTCCCGTACCTTGTACGTTTTTTATGCACGATCCCCGGACACCAGCCGGGCACCAACCGACCCTTCCGGCTCACCAGCCGGACACCAAGCAGACACCAGCGGTCCACCACCTGGACACCAGCGGTCCACTCGGAGCCCACCGCGCAGAGTGGTGGCATGGGCAAAAAAACTCCACCACGCACCAACTGGGTATCCGTTCGCCTCACGAAGGCGGACATCCGGGACATCACCGGACAGGCAAAGCTGGCCGGCATTTCGCGCTCGGAACTCCTGCGGATGCGCTGCATCCACAAGCCGGTCGTCAGCCGCACAGACATCCAGACCGCGAAGAGCATCGAGAAACTCGGCCGGATGCTCAAACACTTCTATCCGAAGAACAAGGCATGGGCCAGCGCCGAGGATCGGCGGAAGTTTTGGCGAACGATCGAGGAACTGCAGCACACCGCCCAGGCGCTGCGTGGAAACCAGGACGGGAAATGCTCGCCAAAGTGATCACCATCAGCCATGGGGGCAACGCCAAGGGCGCGATCTTCGGGTTCGGGCCGGTGATGCGCTACATCATGCGGGCATCCCCGGAGAACGCGCTGCCCGAAGGGCAGACGCTCGAAGGCGGCCACATCAACATCGACGACGACGACTTGTTCTGGACCATCGATGAGAATCGCGAGGCCTACGCGGACGATCTCGCGGCGGAGTGCGACTTCACGGCCGACGATTGCCGGCGCAAGGGCCGCTTCAAGAGCAACCCGGTCTACCACGTCGCGATCAACTGGCAGGAAGGGGAGTACCCGACGGCCAAGCAGGCCGAGCACGCCTGCCGGACCATCATGCGCGAGCTGGGGTTTGCCGAGCACCAGGCGGCCTGGGCGATTCACCGGGACACCGACAACGACCACGTGCACCTGGTCGTCAATCGTGTGCACCCGAAGAAGCACATTGCGATCGACCCGCCGTTCAAGAAGGACTACTTCATCCTGGACCGGTGCATGCGGGAGCTCGAGCTCGAGTTCGGTTACGGGCGGGCGAACGGTCCGTACATCACCCTGGATTCGCCGGACGGCCCGAAGATCGTCCGCATGAGCCGGGGGGAACGCCGAGCCAGAGGGTTGCTGAAAGAGGATGGTCCACGAATCAGCGAACGCGCCCGGCGGGCGGAAATCAATCTCGGAAGCGAGCAGTCCTTCCAATCCTGGGTGGCGGGCGCGCCGGCGCACGATCTGAAGGAAACCCTGGAGAAGCCGGGCTGCACCTGGGCCGACGCGCAGGCGGCACTGGCCCGGCACGGTGTCGCGATCCAGGCCAAGGGCTCGGGGCTGGTCGTCACCACTACGCTCGAGGATGGGCGGGTGCTCGCAGCGAAGGCTTCTCAACTCGGCCGCTGGGCGAGCAAGGCTGAACTGGAGAAGCGCCTGGGTGTCTTCGTTGTCGCCGAGCCCGGGGGCGCGCTGCCGCGGGTATACGCCGAGCACGTCGAGGCAGCGCTGCGCGGGAGGGCGGACGGGAAAGGCCGGCAAGCGGATCCCCGGACGGATCCCGGCCCGGATCCCGCCGAGCGGGACGTCGGCGGGCGCAAGCGCGATCCCGATCAGCGGGCGATTCGCCGACAGCAACGCGCCGACGCGCGCGATGCGCTGGCGCAGCGGTTCCGGACCGAGCAGGAGCAAGCCAGGCGGGACAAGGCCCGGCAGCGCGAGGAGTTACGCGAGCGGCACCGCCGGGAGCGCCTGGAGCTGCTGGCTCGCCATCGCCAGTCCCGGGAGCAGGCCTACGCCGCGGCGCGCCGGACCGGACAGCCGGTTGCCGTGGCGAAATCGCTGTGGGCATGGCAGGCGGCCATGGAGCGCGAAGCCTTGCAGAAGCGTCAAGCGCAGGAACGCAAAGGATTGTCGGCGAAGCTGCCGCGCAGCGAAGTCTGGCGCAAGTGGCTGGCGCGACAGTCCGAGCTGGGGGATGAAGCCGCCCAGGCGGCGCTGCGCGGAACCCGGTACCGGGAGCAGCGCAAGAAGAATCAGGAGATCGACGGCATCGAGGGGGAAGAACTCGACCCATTGCGCAAGCTCACCGTGGCCGCGCTGCACGCGGAAGTCGATCGCAAGCGGCAACGGGTCATATATCGAGGCAGCGACGGGAAGGAGAAGTTCGTCGACACCGGGCCGCGCATCGAGATGAAGGACCGAAGCGCCGAGAGTCTGGAGGCGGCGCTGCGTCTTGCGGCGCAGAAGTATGGCGGCGCGATCACGATCACGGGAAGCGCAGAGTTCCGGGAACGGGCCGCGCGGGAAGCCGCCAGGCTGGGAATCCGGGTCATCGATGCCGACCTGCAGGCCGTCGTTCGGAGCGAGCGCGAACCGCAGCAACCCGGAACGCCGCAGAGGGAGAAACGCCGGACGGCGCGCAAGCGCGATCTGGAGCGGTGAGACATTCCGCGTTCTCGCCGTTATTGTGCGGCGCGTGCGATCGTGACCCGATTTCGCCCTTCGCGCTTGGAAATGTAGAGTGCCTGATCGGCCCGCTCGACCAGGGATTCGACGTTGTCGCCGATCTCCCAACTGGCAACGCCCGCCGATATCGTGATCGATGCAACCGGCTCGTCGCTCGTCCGCCTGCGGATGCGCCCCTGTTCAACCCGAGCCCGGATGGCTTGGGCGACGGTCTCTGCAACGGCAACCGGTTGGGATGGAAGGAGTACCGCGAACTCCTCGCCCCCATAGCGGGCCGCCACCCCCATGGTGTTGACGCAAGAGTGAATTGCATTCCCGATCGCGGCAATGACGCGGTCGCCGAACGGATGTCCGTACGTATCGTTGATGCGTTTGAAGTGATCGATGTCGATCATGATCAAGGACAATTCTGGTGCATCGGCACCGGTCCGTTTCGACGCCAGTTCCAACTCGCGGTTGAAGCCGCGCCGGTTCAGCAAGCCCGACAAGGCATCGGTCACCACATCGCTTTGTAGCTTGTCGACTTTTTCCGTCAGAGACCGGATCTTGTTCCGCGCCTGCTCGAGTTGACCGGACAACTGCCGGACATCCTCGCCCATCTTGCCGGCGCCTGCCTGCATGGCGACGATTGCCGACGCAAGATCATCCATCGAAGTTGCGGAGGAGAGTTTCTCCTGGAACTGCGCCAACTGGAGATCGAATTCCGACGCGTTCTGGCCGGTTTGGGCGGTATTGCGCTGGATCTCCCCCAGCATTTCCATGAGGTTGGCTCGTGCGGCAAAGATCATCCGCTCGGCGGGTTCCACGATATGCTGGACGTACAGCGCATACGTAGCGGACGTCGTCAAGCGGCCTCGCTGCGCCAGGTCCGCATCGACGGCCTCGCGCAACTGCGACCGATCGCCCTTCGCGTACTCGTACCACAGCGCATAGCTGATCGGGTAATAGCCTGCGGCATGCCGCGTCATCAGCGGAATGGTTTTCTTCAGCAGATCGGTATTGAGCGCAAGGTCTTCGGAAGAGTCATCCAACATGTCACACCTGGTGGCATTCAACTACGATTCCGGGAACTTCTCGATCACCGGACGATGGTTTGGCTTCTTGCTTGTTGGTGCTCACTGTATGGAAACTTAAGAAAAGGAAATTCCGTAAATCCGGGAGAAATTGCCCCCTTTTCTGTCCTGGACGTTCGCGCCGAATTGGAATTCCCCTTCCGAGCGCGGCCTCATCGTTCCTCGAAATTCGACAACCGCAATGCGGACCTACGCCGGATGGCAGTTCCTGGCGCAGCACGACGAGGGGGGCCAACGCGAACTCCCGACCCCATTGCGGACGCTCGCGGCGCGGAGCGCCGCAACCCCATCTCCCGCTTGCGGGAGATGGCGGGGGTGAGAGCGAATGCAAGCACCGCCGCCGTTTCCCACTCCCATCCGCGGCCCTGCTCCCGCAACCAGCCGGTGTCCAGGTGGCGGACGGTGGTGTCTGCTTGGTGTCCGGCTGGTGAGCCGGAGTGGTCGGTTGGTGCCCGACTGGTGTCCGGGGATCGTGCACAAAAAACGTGCAAGGTATGGGAATCGTGTCACGTTTTCGCTTCGCTTCCCCAACGTGCCCCCATTCCCACTTGGTCAGGCTCCGCCCGACACCCAACTGAACCCTGCGCGCATCCCGGCGCTGCTCCGCGGTTCCCTTGTCGCACCCGCCGCGCAGAGTTCCGGCATGACGCCGATTCAGTTGCGCCTACCTCACGCCATTTCCAGGCGATCGTTCTGGGAGAATGGATCGATTTTGATCTGGAGCGAGTGAACCGCCGCTATTGGAATCTTGCGACGATCGACGAGATCCAACCGCACGAAGCCAACGGCTTCGAGCTTGCCGAGGGTGCGCGTCAGGTTCGGCGGCGCGCGCCCCGTCAGTTCCGCCAGTTCGGCGATCGACTGCGGTTTTTTGTCCCGGATGATGGCCAGGAGCTCGCGGTTCTGCGGCGTCAGGAGGCGCAGCAGCGCCTCAACGGACTCAAACGAAATCCCTCCGGCATCTTTCGGAGCCGCCTTCTTTCCCCGCGCGACAGCGATCATTTCCTTCCGCAGCGACGCGTGGCTTTGAATTTTGACGTGCTTCATGGTCTATCTTCCTTTACCTCGACGGTCTCGAATGGAATTCCGCGCTCCTGGAGCACGCGTTCGACCTCATCGAAAAAGTCGATGATCAGCGTTTCCGCGTTCTTGAACTCGTAAGGACGCCCTTCGTCCGTTGCCGTCCGATGCCAATGGTCCGTTGCCTTCTGCCGCTTCTTGAAGCGGGAACCCAGCGGCGGCACGCTGTGCGCGTTGTCGAAGCCAACAAGCCTTTCGTTGTCCGGTCCGTGCAGCGTGAACGAGTAGCTCAATCCATGCGGCCTTTCCTCGGTTTGCTCCCTCTTCGCGATCTCGAACTTCAGCCAATAGCCTCCCTGGTAAATGTGGATCTGGCCGTCGAAGGCCAGCAGATATTCCAGCGTGTGCTCGGCGGGTTCTTCTTCCATTGCTTACCTTATCATCATAGGATAACTATGCGCTCGCTGGAAGCCGGGAGTCGAAGGAAATCTGCCTGGTCACGAATCGGCCGAGCGGAAGTTTGCATGGTGGGGTTGTAAGCCGGACCTTCGTCGCACCCGCCGCGGGCCCAGCGCGCGGAGGAGTGTCCGTAGGCGGCCCGATCCCGGGTCGTGACGGAGACCCGGAATGTCTGGACCACAATCCCAAACGCATGCCCGGCAGGCCGAAGCGCTGCGCCGGGCGATGGGCCCGGAGATCCTCGGGCCGCTGGACGATCCGCAGGTCGTCGAGATCATGCTCAACCCGGACGGCAATCTGTGGGTGGACCGGCTCGGCGCCGGCATGACCTGCACCGGCCGCATCGATCCGGTCCGGGCGCTCACGATCGTCAATACCGTCGCGGCGATGCTCGATACGGTGGTGACCACCGAGCGGCCGATCCTCGAGTGCGAACTGCCGCTGGACGGATCGCGCTTCGAGGCCTTGATTCCCCCGCTCGTGGAGCACGCCGGCTTCGCGCTGCGCAAGAAGGCCACCCTGGTGTTCACCCTGGAGGACTACGTCGCCAAGGGGATCATGAGCGCTGGCCAGCGCAAGGCGATCGAGGAAGCGGTCGCCGGCCGGCAGAACATTCTGGTTTGCGGCGGCACCGGCACCGGCAAGACCACGCTCGCCAACGCCATTCTCGATTGCGTCTCGCGGGTCGATTCTGAGCACCGGGTGGTGGTGATCGAGGACACCCGCGAGCTCCAGGTCAATGCCGAGAACGTCGTATTCCTGCGCACGTCGGACAACACCGATATGACGCGGCTATTGCGCGCCACGATGCGCCTGCGGCCCGACCGCATCGTGGTGGGGGAGGTGCGCGACGGCTCGGCGCTCGCTTTGCTCAAGGCGTGGAACACCGGTCACCCGGGCGGGGTGGGAACCGTGCACGCCAATGATGCGAGCGCAGCGCTCATCCGGGTGGGACAGCTCATCCAGGAGGCGGGGGTCCCGCCCAATCCGGAGCTCATCGCCGAGGCAGTCAACGTGGTCGTGTCGATCAAGCGCACGACGACGGGTCGCCGGGTGGAAGAGGTTGCCGCGGTCCGCGGTTGGTCGGCAGGCGGAGGGTTTCATATCGAGCGCATGGCCTGACCGGGCCCACTTGGCGGAGTCCGGGCATGGACCACGACGAATTCCTCGAATTCGCGCGCCGTCTCGGCGTGCACATCGCCCCCGATCAACTGGTGGCCGACGGCCGGATCCGGCGCGCCGACGTCGAGGGCGACCGCGCGGGCAAGAACGATGCGGCGTACCTGCTGCGCGAAGACGGCAGCGGCTGGGTGACGAATTTCAAGGCGAGCGGCAAGCCCGAGTATTTCCGGCGAGGAGCGCACAAGGACCTCACTCCTTCGGCCCTGGCGGCGCTTGCCGCGCAGCGCGAAGCAAGACAGGCCGAGCAGATCGAGCGCAACCGCCTGGCGGTGGTGGATAGCGTCGAGCAGTGGGAGTCCTCGCGCGAGGCAAAGGATTTTCCGTACCTGTGCGAGCCCAGACTGGATCCGGCCGGACTGCGCCAGTGCCGCGGACGGCTTCTGGTTCCGCTTCTGCGGTTTGACGCCAGCGGGGAACTGGGCTGGGCCGGGATGCAGCGCATCGAGCCGGCGCCGCCGGGAACGTCGCCGGAGAAGCGGTTCGTCCCCGGCACGGTGACATCGGGGTCGTTCGCGGTGATCCCGATCCGCGGCTCCGGGGTCGAGTCTCCACTCGATAGCTTCGACGCGGTTCGCACCGCGCCGCGGGTGGTGTTCTGCGAGGGCGTGGGGACGGCGCTCGCGATTCACCAGGAGACGGGCCTGCCGGTGATTGCGGCGATGTCGGCGCAGAACCTGCCGGAGGTGGCGCGGGCGCTGCACGACAAGCTGCGCGGCGGTGTCGTCGTCTATGCCGACAACGACGGCGAGCGGGCCCAGTACAAGGGACAGGTCTACGCGGTGCGCGCGGCGCGGGTCCTGGGGTCCGCCCGTACGCGGATCGCGCTGCCGCAGCGGGCAGGGGACGTGACGCCGCCCGGGTACGACGCCCGCGACCAACTGCGCGAGGCCCACGGAGCGATCACCGACACGATCGCCAAAGCCCTGCGGGCAGAACAGCTCGAGCGGAGGATTCCGGAGCGGTTTCGTGCCGAGCGGATCGGCACGGGGACACGCAAAGAGCGATCGCAACCGGGGGATTTTGTTCGCTCATCGCGAGGAGATTTTGATTTTGGCGAACTGCCGGCGGGTGCCGCTGCTGCCATTGGGCGGCAGCCTGGAAAAATTCGACTAAGGCAGGCCGCGCTTTCCCATATTGATGAGCGGCATGGTGGCCAGATTCGTAGCGTTGGGTACGCGAGTACCGCTGCATTTGTCGAATCGGTTGCACAACGATACAACGTAATCTATCCGGCGCGTTATGGCGCGCTTGCAATTAGCGTTGCTATTCCAGGGGAACCGCGGCGTTACGCCGTAATGCGGCTGACACCCAATGCGGGCGGGGACTTCTACGACATCGCTACCGCGACGTTGTCCCGCGTTGATTTTTTCAAAAACAAAACGCCACTGCTTCAGCGCGACGGGCCCATCGCGCTCCGGGGCATGACCCCCGTGATCTTCGACCCTGATCCAACAGTGGCGAATGCAAGTTTAGAAGATGGCAATCGAAATCTCAACCGCAATCCGCCGGCCGCCCATCGCGAAGCGGCGATGGCCGCATCCGGCTCCACCCCCGACCAGGAGAAGCGTCGTATGGAAGCATCGCAGCAAACCCCGGGCGAGGAACTCGCCCGTACCACAGCCGCCTTCAATCGCGAGACCGATCCGCAGAAGCGGCGGGCACTGCGGGAGCGCATCGAGGCGCTGCGCGCGCAGAGCAGGCAGGCTCAGGAGCGGACGCCGCAGGCCGCCGAGCGCGCGGCGGCGCAATCTCCGGACAACGGGCCGGCTGACCCGCCCCCTGCAGAGCCTCGGCGAGAGGCGCAACCGGACCCGTTCGCCGAGATGAATCGCGCGGCCGAAGAGGCGCAGGAGGCTGCGCCCGTTGCCGCGCAGGAGACTGCGGAGGAGCGACTTCTGCGGCAGTACCGGGACGCGACCGCGCCGCAGCGCGAAGCGCGCGCCAAGGCGCTGCGCGAACTCGAAGCCAAGCACCGGGAGGAGCAGGGAGCGCTGTTCGATGCCCTGGCGCAGCTTCGCTCGGAGAAGGAGCGCGAGCTCGCGCCGATGGCCGAGGAGCACCGCAAATCGTTGATCGCCCTCGAAGTCGCGAAGCGGGTCGAGGCCTTGCACAAGACCCAGGCCGCGCAGCGCAAAGATCTCGCAGCGCAGATGCCGCCGGTGCCGAGCCTGCGCAACTTTCTCGAAGAGCGCGCCGGATCCGATCCCGTTGCCGCCCGCATGCTCGAGGAAGAAGTGCGCCGGGAACGGCAGGCGGAAACGATTCGCGGCCGGCGCACGGGCGAGCACGAACCGGTCACGCTCGAAGGGCTGACGTGGGAGATCGATACGTCGGATCCGAAGGCGAAGGCGGTGCACTACTTGCGCGATGGCGAGCGGGTGATGAGCGACCGGGGCGAGCGGCTCGACCTCTACCAGGTCGAAGACCGGGAGATCGAGGCTGCGCTGCGGCTTGCCGAGCAGAAGTACGACATGGAAGCGGGCTTGGTTCTGACGGGAAGCCGGGAGTTTCAGAGCCGGGCGGCCGAGATCGCCGGGCGCATCGGGATCAAGGTCCGGAACGAGGATCTGCAAGCGGCCTGGCGAGCCGGGCGGCAGCAGGCGATGCAGGAGGAGGTGCAGGGCGAGGAACCGCCCGCGCCGGCCGGCATCGAGTCCGGGCGAAATCCCGCCCGGGATCTGGACAAGGCCTCGCAGGAGCATTTCCTTGCCGAGGGGGTGCTGGCGCGGATGCAACCGGCAGCCTGGAGCGCGCTGGAGAAGGCGGCCAAGCGCCAGGCGTTGCGTGCTGAGGAGCGCGAGGTGCTCCATCGCGACTGCCACGCCGATCTGGTCGACGGCGAGGATCGCCTGACGCCGCTGGGCGAGGCGGTCCACGCCCGCATGCAGGCCCGGATCGAAGCCGAGCGCGAGCAGCTCCAGCAGCAGCTGCGCGGCCGCAACATCGATGAGGACCTGGAGCAGCGCAAGCGCGAGGAATCCGCGCACGGCAAGGCCGAGGAGAAGGGGACCGAGGCTGCCTCCGAGCCCCGGCAGCAGCGGATCGAAGAGCGCCGGATCGAATCGCCCCAGCGCAGCCCGATGCACGCCCGGAGCCGGGATCCGGAAGTCGATCGCTGAGGGGGCCCACCTCGCAGAGTGGATATAGAGGAGCCGGACGGTCCGGCTCCGAGACTCTGGAGGTCGTGATCATGGAGAACTTGGCAACGCAGGATGACGAGTTCGGCGTTCTCGAAGCGCCCGATCGCAAGACGGCGCAGGAGGAATTCGGGGCGCAGTTCGAAGACGAGCAGGTGCGCCATGGATGACGGGCGCGAAGTCGCATCGGCGCAGCCTGCAGGCGAGACGGGCAAAGCGGCCCGGGATCTGCGTCAGGAGATCACCGACCGCATGGTGGCGGCGCTCGGGGAAGGGCGCATTCCTTGGGAAAAGCCCTGGCAGTCGCTCGATCACGGGCTGCCGCGCAACGTGGCATCGGGGCGGGAGTACCGCGGCGGAAACCGGCTCATTCTGATGCTCGAACAGATGGATCGGGGCTATGCCGATTCGCGCTTCGGCACGATGAAGCAGATCAACGAATTGGGCGGGCGGGTCAAGAAGGGCGAGCGCGGCATCCCGGTGGAGCTCTGGAAGGAGCAGCCCTTCTGGGAGCGTCGCGACGTAACGGTGACGGCGGCCTACGGCCAGCGGGTGAAAGTCTTCGGGGAGGAGCGGGGCGCGGTGCTCGGGGGTGCCTATTCCGACAAGGAGCCGACGCTGCGCTTGAATCCGGACGATCTGCTGGTCGTGCACCATCCATCGGGCAAGACCGAACAGAGAATGCCCTGGAAGGACGGGCACCGTCTCGATGTCATGGTCGGGCGGATCTTTACCGTGTTCAACGTCGAGCAGACCGAGGGCATGAAGATCGAGCCGCTGGCCAAGGCCGAGCAGCGGTTCGACGCCGTCGAGCGCGGAGAAGCGATCAAGACCGCGATGGAGCGCGATGGGATCAAGTTCGGTGAGCACCCCAAGTTTGCGTTCTACTCGCCCAAGCGCGACGAGGTGTCGGTTCCGCCGCGCGGGCAGTTCCAGGACGAGAAGAGCTACTACGGCACGCTGCTGCACGAGATCGGACACGCGACGGGAGCCGAGAAGCGCCTGAATCGGGAAGGCATCACCGGAAATCACCGCTTTGGAAGCGAAGGCTACGCGAAGGAGGAGTTGCGCGCAGAGCTCTTCAGCGTGTTCATGGCGGCGCAGACCGGGATCCCGCACGATGAGACGCAACACAAGGCGTACATCCAGTCCTGGGCCGAGGCGCTCAAGCAGGACAAGAACGAGATCTTCCGCGCCGCGGCCGAGGCCAGCAAGGCGGTGGACTACGTGCTCGCCAAGGAACAGGCCCTGCAGGTCACGCAGATTCGAGAGGCCCTGGCCAAGACGGCTGTGCTGGCGGCGGATGTCGCCAAACCGGAGCAGACGCTGCATCGAGCGCTCGAAATGCCGCAGCAAAGCGATCACAAGGCCATCGGCACCGGCGAACCGGGCGATGGCGACAAGCCGAACCCCCCCGAGCGGCAAGCCCCGCCGCGGCCGGGGCGCCGCAAGTCCCGCGGCATGGAGCGCTGACGGCTTTTACGCCCAGCGGTTGGTGGCTCGGTAACCGCCGCAGCGCGCAACCGGATTCCCCCTTGCCGGGGGGCGCGCCGACTGGCCCACGTCACGGGCCGCTTTCTTACGACATCCGCAAAGTACCATGAGCTCTCCATCCGAAGCGCTGTACTGCATCCCCAAGGCGCAGCGGGACATCACCCGCGTGGTCTGGCCGTCGCTGGGGCTATTTGGCCTGATCGTGCTGCTCTCGGCTTGGGCGGCGACCCAGTACGCCGCCTGGGGCCTGGGCTACGGCGCGGCGCTGGGCGCGCCGATGATGGCGCCGCACCTCTATCTTCCGTTCGATGTGGTGATCTGGACCTGGAAGTTCGACCGCATCGACAACGGCCAGGCCGTCATGACGGTCTTCGAGCGCGCCCACATCATCATGATGATCGGCGGATTCCTTGCCCTGGCGCTGCCGGTGGCGATGGCCTACCGCCGCACCCGCAAGGCCGAATCCGAGCGCAACGACCTGCATGGATCCGCGCACTGGGCGGGCCGGGACGAAGTGGAGCGCGCGGGGATCCTCCCCGACGCCAAGAACACGGGCGGAGTGCTCTTCGGCGCCTGGGAGGACCGGGGCCATACCCGGTACCTGCGCCACAAGGGGCCGGAGCACATGCTGGTCTTTGCCCCGACGCGCTCGGGCAAGGGCGTGGGGATCGTGATCCCGACCCTTCTGTCCTGGGACGAGTCGGTGCTGGTGCACGACATCAAGGGCGAGAACTGGGCGCTCACGAGCGGGTTCCGGCAGAAGGTTCTTGGCCAGCGCGTCATCAAGTTCGACCCGACTTCGGCGGATTCGGCGCGGTTCAACCCCCTGCAGGAAATCCGCATGGACGCCAACCTGGTCAAGGACGTGCAGAACATCGCCACGATGATCGTCGACCCCGACGGCAAGGGGTTGAACGACCATTGGACCAAAACCGGTTTCGACCTGATGACGGGCGTGGTGCTGTTCGTCCTGCTCTACTGGGATGCCAACGGCCCGGACGCTCGCTTGCGCTGCCTCCACACCGTACAGGCGATCCTCTCCGACGGCGGGCCGATCCGCAAGATCGCGGAGGAGGCGGCGAAGAAAAACGCCCAGTCCGGAAAGCCGGGAAAAGGCGAGCAGGGCGAAGAACTGGAGGGGTCGGGTGCGGTGATGACCTACATCCGGGACGAGGCGATCGAGAAGTCGACGACCATCGATGACCCGCACGCCCGGACCGGCTGGGCCGCGGTCGCGCAGGCCAGCCAGTCCTTCCTCAACAAGGCGCCCAACGAGGCGTCCGGCGTGCTCTCCACGGCGCTTTCCTTCCTGTCGCTCTACCGCGACCCGATCGTCGCGGACAACACCCGGGTGTCGGATTTCACGCTGGAGAGCATCATGGGCGGGCCGGGAATTGACGGCAAACCGGTGCGCGGGAAGACCTCGCTCTACTTGGTCGTTCCGCCCAGCGACAAGGATCGCCTCAAGCCGCTGCTGCGGCTGATCATCAACCAGGTGGTGCGCAGGCTCACCGAAGGCATGGACTTCGAGGCCGGTGGCGCCGGCAAGAGCCGATATCCGCACCGGCTGCTGCTTTTGCTCGACGAGTTTCCGAGTCTGGGCAAGCTCGCCATCTTCCAGGAGGCCCTGGCCTTCATCGCCGGATATGGGCTCAAGGCTTTGCTCATCGTGCAGGACCTGAGCCAGCTTTTTGCCGCCTACGGCAAGGACGAGTCGATCATCAGCAACTGCCACATCCGGGTGGCCTATGCGCCCAACAAGATCGAGACCGCGGAGCTGCTCTCGAAGATGGCCGGGCAGGCAACCGTCAGCCACACCCAGCGGCAGTATTCCGGCAACCGCCTCGCGGTGGTGCTGCAGCACGTCAACACCAACGAACAGATCGTGCAGCGGCCGCTGCTGACCGCGGACGAGTGCATGCGGCTGCCGCCCGATGACGAACTGGTCTTCGTTGCCGGCTACGCGCCGCTCTACTGTCGCAAGATCCGGTACTACACCGATTCGGCTTTCGCAGCGCGGGTGAAGCTCAGTGCAGCGTTCTCGACGGGGCGGGGGGCCTGAAATGCCGGCCGCCTGCCGATGCACGTTTGGTTCGCGGCGCCGGCGCGCTGCGGGGCTGATCGCCGCAGTGTTGGTGCTTGCTGGCATGCGGGCCGCCGCCGGCATCCTCGGGCGGATAGGCTGGCGGGTCAATCTGACGCAGAGCGAGCCGCTGGGGTTCTACCGGCTGGAGCCGCTCCGTCCCGGAGCGCCGATCGCGCGCGGCGCCATGGTGGAGTTTTGTCCGCCGGCCGCCGTGACGCCGCAGCGGTATCCGTTCTACATGACGGGGGACTGCCCGGGCGGCGGCATGCCGATGTTCAAGCAGATCGCCGCGATTCCCGGCGACCGGATCCGGGTGAGCATGGCGAGCGTGGCGGTGAACGGCGCCGTGCTCCCGTTCAGCGCCCAGCTCACGCATTCGGAGAAGTGGCCCTGGGTGCGTCTGCCGCACCAGGCCGGAGAGTTCGTGCTCGGGCTTGGGCAATACTGGGTCTACGGCAGCGGCGCGCGGCCTGCGCTCGCCGCGCAGAGCTTCGACAGCCGGTATTGGGGGCCGGTCCGCCGCGCGAATATCCGGCGGGTCGCGCGGTAGCAGGATGTTGAGTTCGGGGCTGACTTCCGTGGCATAGGCTTCCCGCAGGAAGGACTGGACCTCCCGCACCGTCATGCCGCGGGAGTACATTGCCACGACCTTGGCGTCGAATCCGGCGAAGTGTCATTCATTTGTCCTCGTCCGACTAACCCCATAAGGTTGCCGTCCAGCCATGGGGGGGTGACCGGTTTCAGATGGGGGATATGATGTCCGATTGGGAAAACCGTCGAATTGGCATTCGACGCCATCCTTTTTTCTGATTACCGGGATTTCGACGACTCATAAGATGAGGCATTGCCACCCGCGCAAGGGTCGCGGGCGGGTCGAAGCCAGAAAAAACGGGATCCCGCATGTCAGCCATCCTCCAGTTTGATGCCGCATCCGCCCCGGTGCCGCGGCAAACCGATGACGACTTTTTCCGTTTTCACGGGGTCTGGGCGCCCGGAGTGCGCCTGTTCCGCCAGATGCATTTCGGCGTCAAGGCGGCGATCATCAGCGCCGCGTTCGTGCTGCCGACCATCGGCATGGTGGCCTGGGACATCGAGGCCCAGTACGCCGATGCCGTGGCAGCGCGCGAACGCGCCGCAGCGCTCGATGCCCGCGTCGCGCACGACATCCGGTCCTGGGTGCGGACGCAAGAGGCCGCCGGCCGGATCCCGGTGGCGAGCGGCCGAGAGTTGCTCTCCCGGGTGCCGGAGTCGTGGACCCGCGACGAGGCGGTCGACATTTCGGACCTGCGCGCTGCCGCGCTGCGGAACATCGCCATCAAGAGCGGGCTGCTGGCCGGCTCGCTGCTGCTCGCCGGCTATCTCTTCCTGAGCTTCTACAAGGTGATGGATGGCGGTCTCCGGGAAACCCGCCGCCATCTGCACGCGATGACGGAAGGCGATCTGACGACCTCGCCTGCACCCTGGGGCCGGGACGACGCCGCCGAACTCATGATCGACCTGCGGCAGATGCAAGACTCGTTGCGCACCATGGTCCTGCAGGTCCGCAGCGCGAGCGAGGACATCCTGCATTCGAGCGCAGAGATCGCCTCGGGCGCCCAGGATTTGTCGGTGCGAACCGAACAGACCGCCTCGAACCTGGAGGAATCGGCGTCTTCCATGGAAGAAATCGCCGCAACCGTGCGCAGCACCTCGGACCATACGGTCGAAGCAGCCCAGGTCGCGCGCCACAATGCCGAAGCGGCGAGCCGGGGCGGCGCGGTCATGCAGGACGTCGTGGCGACGATGGAAGGGATCCATGCCGCGTCGGCAAAAATCAGCGAGATCATCGGCGCCATCGACGGCATCGCTTTTCAGACCAACATCCTCGCACTCAATGCGGCGGTCGAGGCGGCGCGCGCCGGCGAGCAGGGTCGCGGCTTTGCCGTCGTTGCGGGCGAGGTGCGAATGCTGGCGCAGCGCAGTGCCGAGGCGGCGCGGGAGATCAAGGCGCTGATCGGCGCGAGCATGGAAAAGGTCGAAGCAGGCGCCACCGTGGTGCGCAACGCCGGAGAGATCATCCAGGACATCGTTGCCTCGTCGGGCCGCGTCAACGGCCTGCTCGAGGAAATCTCGTCGGCAGCACGGGAACAGTCGGCAGGGGTCGCCCAGGTCGGTCAGTCGGTGCAGGATCTCGACCGCATGACCCAGCAAAATGCCGCCCTCGTGGAAGAAACCGCAGCGGCGGCGGCGACGATGCGCGGACAGGCGCTCGAGATGCAGAAGGCCGTATCCCGCTTCCGCCTGCCGGCAAGCGCGAAAGCGGCACCCACTGCCGGCAACCACCACCATGTCGCAAATTTCGATTTCGACAAGGCGATCGCCGCCCACCGCGACTGGAAGGTCCGTTTGCGCAAAGCGATCGCGAGCCACGAAACGCTGGACGCCGACACCCTCTGCCGCGACGACCAGTGCGCCCTCGGGAAATGGATCCACGGTCCCGGCGAAGCGCAATGGGGCCAGCGGCCGGGATTCCCGCCCTTGAAGACCAAGCACGCGGAATTCCATGAGGTCGCCGGCAGCGTCGCGCGCAAGATCAATGCCGGTCAGTACGCCGACGCGGAGCGCCTGATCGGATCGGGCTCGCGGTTTGCGCAGGTTTCGACCGAGGTGAGCACCCTGCTCACCCAGGCCAAGCGCGATTTGTAAACCGCAGCGTGCAGCGGTAGCATGAATATTCGGTATGGGAAATGGTTTTTCCGCCGGGTCGATGGAAGCAGGCGATGGTATGGTACTGGCACACCATCTGCCTAGTCTCAATTTGCGAAAACGCGTTGCGTGGGGGATGTCGATGGACGGTCGGAACACGGCAAAGGCCGATTTCCGAATGTCCGTTGAAGAAACCTCCAGTTCCCATTTCGATCGTCCGTGGGGTTCCCCGGCTGGGCTTGCGGGACTCGTAGGGAGGCGGTCCAGACGGAGAGACGGAGACAGTGGCGCACATGACGATCGCGACTACAACCGACGAATCCCATTTTGGCGCTGGTCGAAGTGGCGGTTTCGGGTGGCCCGGCCATGAGCTTGCGGCCTCGATTGGGCAGCGCCCGCTGCTGGATGCGCTTCTCAATCACGCCGCCGTGGGCATCGCCGTCGCCCGCGATCGCCGCGTGTTGTATGTCAATGCGGCAATGGCCACGTTGGTGGACCGTCCGCCGCAGGAGATCATCGGTCAGTCCACCCGTATTCTCTACGCGACCGAGGACGACCACGCTTGTGTCGGCGCAGCGTATGGGGAACTGCGGGTGCAGGGCGAAGCCCATGTGCGGAACGTACGGGTGGCGAACGCAACCGGTCGCTTGGTCCTGACCGACATCCACATGCAAGTCTGTACGTCCGCGGATGGGCAGACCGTCATCGCGATGTTCCTGGACGTAACGGACCGCGAGATCCAGGCCGGTCAGTTGCAGCGCGCGCAGCGTCTGTATCGCGCCCTCATTTTCGAGGGCAACGTCTTGCTGCGTTCCCGCAGCGAGCATGCGATGCTGCGGGATACATGCCGGGCGCTTACCGCGGCGACCTGTTTTCATGCCGCGTGGATCGGCCGTCCCGACAAACAGGGGCGGATTCGGATGCTGGCGCAGGCGGGGGAGGGTGCCGCAGGGCTTGCGAACCTGGATATCCCGCTCACCGACGAAGAGCACGGGCCGTTGGTCGTACGTGCCTGGAAGACGCGAAGTCGCGTGTTCAACAACGACCACCTCGGCGATCCGCGGCTGGCTCCATGGCGGGAGTTCCTGCAGAAGCATCGCTGGTATGCCGCACTGGCGGCCCCGGTGTGGCGCAGGGGCGAGATCTGGGCAGTCCTGGTGTTCGTATCCCCCGAACGCGATGTGTTTGACGCGGAAACCCTCCGTCTATGCGATCAGGTCGCCGACTTGCTGGGGCACGGTCTGGATCAGTTTGATTTGCGCGAGCATCTGACCAGGCAGCAACGCGATGAAGCGTACCGCGCTCGGCACGATCCGCTCACCGGCTTGCCAAATCGATCCGTTCTGGAGGAATTCCTGCCGCAGGCCATTGCCCGAGCCAAGCGCCTCGGGGGCACCGTGGTCGCCGTCGGATTCATCGATCTGGACGGTTTCAAACTCGTCAACGACGAATTCGGTCACGCCGTCGGCGACGAGTTGTTGCGCCAACTGGCCGGTCGACTCAAACCCTTGTTGCGTGGGGCGGACCTCGTCGTCCGCCTGGGGGGCGACGAGTTCGTCATCGTTCTGAATGATCTGGATGCCGATCGGGCGATGACCGAACTCCAAACCGCCTTGAATCGTCTGCATGGCGTGGTGGAGGCGCCATTCGATCTGGGAGACGGCAAACATGCAAGCGTGGGGATGACCGTGGGGGTGGCACTCTATCCTGCCGACGGTGTGGATTCCGACGCCTTGCTGCGGAAGGCCGACGCCGCCATGTATCTCGCGAAATCGAACAAGGCGGATCGATCCCTCTGGTGGAGTCTGGATACGGGGAAACCTCCGTCCTTGCCCTCATCCAGTCCCGATGTGGGCGCCTACGGGGTCCAGGCGGGCCAGATTCTGCGCCGCCATTTCCCCTCTCTGGAAAAAGCGACGTTTCCTTTCGTGGAAACGTTTTATCACAGCATGCTGGGCGACCATTCGATGGCGGCCATTTTGCGCTCCCTGGATGCTGCCGAGTTTGGCCACCTCAAACGGCGCCAGGTGGAGCACTTGTGCAATCTCTTCGCTCCGGAAAAGACTCCGCAGGACGTCGTTGCGGCCGCTACGCAACTGGGCCGTGTTCATGCGCTCTGCGGCGTGAAGGCAGGCATGCTGGCACACATGGCAAGCCGATACCGCGCCATGTTGAAAGATCAATGGATTCGGCTCCTGCCGGAAGCCGCAAATCGCGTCCACATGGCGGAGATCGTCAACGTCCGGATCGCGGATGACTTGCGCGCCCAGATGGAATCGCATGGCGACACCATCGGTGCGATGTTTTCCTACCTCGGTGAGCCGATTTCGGATGCCAATCAGATGTGGATCGATACGGTCCGTCAGGAGATCGAACGGTTGGCGCAGCAGCCCGGCACGCAGATGGCGGCGATCGTGGAGCCCAATATCCACGGGGTTTTTCACTTCCTCTGCAGCGGCGGTGCGCAAGCACAGGCGTTTGTGGATGACGTGCCGGCCGATCGCTACCCCGTCGTCGACGGCAATTCCGCCCTGAACCGGGGTCTTGTCGGTCAGTGCTGGCGCAACCGACGGATCATCACCACTGCCGCCCTGCAGCGTACCGAGGGCACCGAGCCTTGGCGGGACCTGTTTGTCCGGTTGAACATGCGCAGTGCCGTCGCAGTCCCGATTTTCGATCAAGCCAACGTCGTGTGCGCGGTGTTGTTGGTCTACGGTGCCTATCCCAATCAGTACGAATCTTCCTGGGCACGAAACATGTTGGGCATCCTCCAGGTGCGCTGGAACCAGATCTGGCGCCTACGCAAGCCGGAACGGATGGCGCTGAGTTTGTCGCAGACCCAATCGGCGAGTCGGCTTCGGAGGCTGTTTTCCGGCGGTCTGCAGATGTGGATGCAACCGCTGGTCGATCTGCGCAGCGGCAAGGTGGTCAAGGTCGAATCCTTGGCGCGGCTGTGCATGCCATCCGGAAAGGTTTTCGGACCGGCGGAATTCCTGCCGCTATTGGGACGGCGGGAGCAGCGGCGGCTTTTCGATATGGGTCTGGAGCAAAGTCTGCGGGCGCTGCGGCAGTGGGAGGAAGACGGGGTTGTTCTGGATGTGTCGTTCAATTTGCCACCGAGTTTGCTGCACGATTCCACGCTACCCGATCTCCTGCAGGCCGCCTTGCGCGACGCCGGGATCTCGCCCAAGCGGCTGACCTTGGAATTGTTGGAATCCGAGGAACTGGACAGTCCGGAGCAGGAACGTCTGCTGCTGGAACTCAAGTCGCTCGGGTTCAAGATCGCCATCGACGATTTGGGCGCGGGCTACGGCAGCTTGCAGCGCATGAAGGACTTGCCGATATCGGTTTTGAAGATCGATCAGGGCCTGGTGTCGGGTTTGCACCGCGACCCGCTGCGGGTGCTATCGATGGTCAGTGCGATGGTTCGCCTTGGCAAGGATCTGGATTTTGAAGTGGTGGTGGAGGGTCTGGAAGACGACGCCCTGATCGAAATGGCGCGCGTGGTCGGGGCGGATTACGGTCAGGGATATGGCTTGGCGCGGCCGATGCCCGCCCAGGATGTGGCGGCCTGGGTGAAGGGTTTTACCTTTCATGCCGGCACTCCGCTGCACACCGCGCTGGGTGTGCTGTCCTACCAAAGAATGGTCACACGCGACAGCGATCCCTGTCGTGGCCGGATTCCCGACCCGGAGGATTGTCCGATTCGGGGATTTCTCACCCGGAACGGTATGGAGGACAGCCTGCTCGCGCAGGCACATGCGCAGTTCCAGGCGGGCGTGGATGTCGCGGAAAACAGCGCATGCGTGACCGCACAGCTGGTGGCGTTGGTCAGGGAGGAGCTTCTTTCCCACGCTCCTTCTCCGTCATAGAGATTGATTGATGGGCAGAGTGAGCGGCGGTGAACCGCGCCATCCTCCCGCATTGCCACCCGACATGCGGGTCCGCACCAAGCGGATACCCGAGAAGTTGAGATCATGAAGTGTCGAGGGAATCCCAGGCGGGCTGCCCAGCAGATGCTGCAGGGAAGGAGTTACGCGCTGATGCAAGTGCGCGTGGCGCGCGACCGCGATGCAATCCCCGAGGTCAGTGCGAACAAATATGCGCTCTGGGTGCGTTTCACCCGCGCCGACGGCGACCTCAAACCGCGCGCGCTGGAGCAGGACGTCGAATTCGACATGGCGCTCTGCGCGTCGTAACGGACCCCGGAAAAGACGTCACCGACGGCCCCGTTTGCCGCCGATCGAGTGAATTGCGACCGTGCCGGCGGAGCTTATCCGGCCATTCCCATGACCACAAACGGGTGAAAATCCCGGCATCCCGAACCGTGCCTGGACCGTCGGAAATGGACCGCTCCTCCCCTCACGCCACCGCGCTGCGCGACGACACACCCAGCGAAAAACCGATCGGCCAGATCCTCGTCGAACACCGCGCCGCCACCACCGAGCAGGTCGAACGGGCGATCGCGTTGCAGGAAACACTGCGGGAACAGAAGCTGGGGGAGATCCTGGTCCACCGGCAGATCGTCGCGCCGGAGGAGCTATCCGACGCGCTGGCCGCCCAATCGCGCATGCCGATGGCGCGGCTCGGCGAGGTACTGGTTTCCCTCAATCTGATCGACCAGGCCAAACTCGACGCGGCGCTGGCGATCCAACAGGCGAATCGCAACATTCCCCTCGGCGAGTTGCTGGTACGCGAAGGAATGATTTCGCGCGACGACCTCCGATCGGCGCTCGCGCGGAAGATGGGATACCCCGTCGTCGATGCGCACCGGTTCCCGGTGGAGGTCGAGGCGCTCAAGCATGTTCCCTATGCCATCGCGCGGCGCCTGCATGCGCTTCCCCTCGCCATGCTCGACGGACGCCTGGTCATCGGAATCGAGGACGTCACGCAACGGGCGGCTCTGGATGAAATCGAATTCGTATCCGGGTGCAAGGTCGTGGCCGCGCTGGCAAGCCGACAGGACATCGACGACGCGCTGCCCACCGTATATGCCCGGATCGGCGCGAACCTCGAACCGGCGGCGGGCGCACTGGACTTCTGCGAGATCCCGCTTGCGCCGCTGAAGCCCGAGCCGGTCGGCAGCAGCGGGGGGTTGCGCCACAAGGCGCGCGCGAACGGGCGGGGGCTGGAACCGCCGCCGCCTCCTGTCGATATCGGCAAGCTGGCCGAAGAACTCGAGCAGGTCGAGACCGAAGCACCGGTCAATGCCCCGGCAATCGAACAGAGCGACAATTCGCTCGTTCGCCTCATCAACCAGATGATCATCGAGGCCCATACCGAATCGGCCTCCGACATCCACATCGAATGTTGGGGGGACCGCGAGAAGGTGCGGATCCGCTTCCGCAAGGACGGGCGGCTGCGGCCATACCTGGAATTGCCGAACAGCTACGCCAACGCGCTGGTGTCGCGCATCAAGATCATGTGCGACCTGGACATCTCGGAGCGGCGCAAGCCCCAGGACGGCAAGATCAACTTCGCGCGCTTTTCGCCGCAGCACAAGCTCGAACTGCGGGTCGCGACGATCCCCACCAACAACGGCCAGGAAGACGTCGTCATGCGGCTGCTCGCCGCCGCCAAGGCGATTCCGCTGGACCGGATGGACCTCAGCCCCGACAACCTGCTGCGGCTGCGATCGATGGTCGAGCGCCCCTACGGTCTGGTGCTGTGCGTCGGCCCCACCGGCTCGGGAAAGACGACCACCCTGCACTCCGCGCTCGGCCATATCAACACCTCGGACCGCAAGATCTGGACCGCCGAGGATCCGGTGGAAATCACCCAGGCGGGGCTGCGCCAGGTACAAGTCAACCCGAAAATCGACTGGACCTTCGCCAAAGCCCTGCGCGCCTTCCTGCGCGCCGACCCGGACGTGATCATGGTGGGCGAAGCGCGCGACGCCGAAACCGCCCACATGGTGGTCGAGGCGTCCCTCACCGGGCACCTCGTCTTCTCCACCCTGCACACCAACACCGCGCCGGAAACGGTGACGCGCCTCATCGATCTGGGCGTCGATCCGTTCAATTTCGCCGACGCACTGCTCGGCGTGCTCGCACAGCGCCTTGTCCGCCGGATCTGCCCCCACTGCCGGACGGAACGCCCGGCAACGGCCGAAGAGATCGAGGAACTGCTATCCGACTACCTCGGATCGATCCACAACGCCGGCACCGCCAAGGTCCTGCGCAAAACGACGCAGGCCGAATGGCAGCATCGCTACGGCCGGGAAGGCGTACTGATGCGACATGGCGGAGCGGGCTGTTCCCGCTGCGGCGGAACCGGCCTGCTGGGGCGGGTCGCGATCCACGAACTGATGGTCAGCAACCCAGAAGTGCGTCATCTGATTCAGGCGCGCGCCACACCCGCGGAAGTGCAGCAATGCGCCATGCGCAACGGCATGCAAACCCTGCGGCAGGACGGCATCGAGAAAGTGCTGCAAGGGTTGACGACGATCGAGGAAGTGCGGGCGACGAGCAACCAATCGTAGCCACGTCAGAGCGGTCTGGCCGTGGCCCTGCGCGAGCTGGGCCGCATCAAGCGCACGCTATTCATCCTGGACTGGCTGAAAGGCGTCGAACTGTACCGCCGATTTTGGCAGGATCCGCAACCGCAGGTTCGAACAGCAGCGCTACCGGGCCAGCGGAATTAGCTTGGTGACAGCAGGCTATCGTGCTGTGGAACGGGGCTTCCTCGTTTCCCCTGTAAGGACCGATGCGGTTGGAGGTCGAGCCACGGCACAGAACCGCGCCGACGCGCTCGCGCAGGTTGGATCCCACACCAGACAGTACCCACGGAAATCTGTTTCCCCCGAACGCGGGCCCACCCCACGGAGTAGGAGCAGGGAGCCGGACGGTCCGGCGCCCGAACCATTCCGGAGAGGACCTGCCATGGGACGAAACGATGCTCGAATCCCCTCGATTTTCCGCCGCCCGCGCGTAGCCGCGGCGCGCCGGATGCTGCTTGCGGCCGCGGTTGCCGCAACCGCGATGAACGAAGCCCACGCCACGGGCGCGGGCGGCCTGCCGTGGGACGGCGCGATCTCCACGCTGCAAAACGATCTGACGGGACCGGTCGCCACCGGCATCAGCGTGATCGCGTTTCTGGCCGCCGGCGCCTCGCTGGTGTTCGGCGAGGAGCTGGGCGGCATCGCCAAGAAGGCGCTCTACGTCGTCCTGGGCGTGGCATTCATCGTCATGGGCAATTCCTTCCTCGCGGCGCTTGGGTTGACCGGCACGCTGGTGATCTGACGGCGATGGGCGAGCGTGCGATGCGTGAGCCCGATCGCCGGCCGGACGGCGGGGCGTATCCGACCCCGGTGCTCCAGGAAACCATGGCCAAGGTCATGCAGCAGTTGATCGACCTGGGCTGGGAAGTCGCCGATATCGCCGCGGCGATGCGCGCTGTGGCGGGGATGTCGGCAATGCTGGATAGAACGAAAGGACCACGGCAGTGAACGACAACAAAACCCCGATCCACGAATCGTTGAACCGCCCGATCCTGATGATGGGCGGAGAGCGCCAGCTCGTGCTGATGCTGGCGATCGTTGCGGGAATCTTCATCTTCTCGCTGCACAAGCTCTGGGCGGCGGCGGCGGGCGTGACGCTCTGGAGCGTGGGCCACTGGGCGCTCACCCGCGCGGCGGCCTACGACCCGCAGCTCTCCAAGACCGGGGCCAGACTGCTGCGCTACCGGCACCACTACCCGGCGCGGGCGACCCCCTTTGCCGCCGCGCGGGAGATCGCATCGTGAGGCTGCGGGAGTTTCGCGATGCGGCCTACGGACTGGCGGATCTGCTGCCGTGGGCGGGCCTGGTCGACGACGGGATCGTGCTCACCAAAGCGGGCGGGCTGATGGCCGGATGGGAGTATCGAGGCCCGGACCTCGATTCCTCGACGCCGGAAGAGCTCGGGGCGATGGCCGCGCGGTTGAACGCCGCATTGAAGCTGGGAGACGGCTGGGTGCTGCACTGCGACGCGGTGCGGGGTCCGGCGCCGGGGTACGCCCCGCCCGGGGCGTTTGCGGACCGCACCACCCGGATGATCGACGACGTCCGGCGCGCGCAGCACGAGTCGAACGCGGCGGGCTTTGCAAGCCGCTTCGTGCTGGTCGTGACCTGGTTTCCGATGCCCGACGCCGCCGGCAAGACGGCGGACCTCTTCGTCGACGGCCGGGTCAAGGCGGGCGCCGCGCGCAACCTGGAGCGCTTCCGCGAGCGCTTGCGCGAGCTGCAGGACCGGCTCTCCACCCTGGTGCACATCCGGCGCCTTGCCGACCGGGTGGACCCCCGCTCGGGCGCGGTGGAGAGCGAACTGCTCGCACACCTCGAGCAGTGCGTCTCGCTCGCCCCCGAAGCGCGGCCCTTCCGGATGAACGCCGTGCCGATGTATCTCGACGCCGTGCTCGGGCACTACGACCTGACCACGGGCTTCGTTCCCCGAGTCGGACGCCGCTCGGTGTCGTGCATCGCGCTCGCGCAACTGCCGCAGGAGAGTTTTCCCGGGATTCTGGACGCGCTCTCCCGCTTGCCGGTGTCCTACCGCTGGAGCAACCGCTTCCTCTTTCTCGACCCGGGACAGGCGGGCAAGATCCTCAACTCCTACCGCTCGAAGTGGGC
Source organism: Burkholderiales bacterium GJ-E10 (assembly GCA_000828975.1). Lineage (NCBI taxonomy): Bacteria > Pseudomonadati > Pseudomonadota > Betaproteobacteria > Burkholderiales > Burkholderiales bacterium GJ-E10. The sequence goes on from AP014683.1 coordinate 190,469, forward strand.
ACAAAAGCGCAAAAGCGCGATGAACCTCCTGCGCGAGAACGCGGGCGGGCAGGCGACCCACGTCGACGCCGACGCCGACCGCATGGCCAACGACGCCGTGCAGGCCCTGGCCGAGGCCTCCAGCGGCATGGTCCTCTACGGCTACTACACGAGCGTGCTGCTGCTCTCGCACGAGGACCCGGAGGTGCTCGACGAGACGACGCGCGAGATGGTAAAACTGATCGAGAACCGGGGCTTTGGCGCGCGCATCGAAGACGTCAACGCCGTGGAGGCGTACCTGGGCTCGATGCCGGGCAACACGGCGGCCAACGTGCGCCGGCCGCTCGTTCACACGCTCAACCTCGCGCACCTGCTGCCCTTCACCTCGGTCTGGAGCGGGCAGGAGCGCAACCCCTGTCCGTTCTATCCGCCGGCAAGCCCCGCGCTCCTGTGGGCCAGGACGGACGGCGCAACACCCTTTCGGCTCACCCTGCACGCGGGCGACCTCGGGCACACAGCGATCCTGGGGCCGACCGGATCGGGCAAGTCGACGCTGCTCGCACTCCTTGCCGCGCAGCACTTCCGCTACCCAAAGGCACAGGTATTCGCGTTCGACAAAGGCTACTCGATGCTGCCGCTTTGCTGGGCCTCGGGCGGGGAGCACTACGACATCGCGGGCGAATCGGGGGATCTGGCGTTTTGTCCGCTGGGGCGGGTCGACGAGCCCGCCGAGCAAGTCTGGGCGGCCGACTGGATCGAGCAGCTCTGCGCGATGCAGGGCGTGAGCGTCACGCCCCGCCAGCGCAAGGAGATCTACCGCGCCGTGGTGCATCTCGGGCAGTCGACCGAGCGCATGGCGAGCCGCACGATGACCAACTTCCTCGTGCTGCTGCAGGACCAGGGCCTGCGCGAATCGCTCCAGCCCTACAGCCTGCGCGGCATGGCGGGAAACCTGCTCGATGCCGAGACCGACAGCCTGGGCAAGAACGTCTTTCAGGTGTTCGAGATGGAGCACCTCATGAACAAGGGCGAGAAGCTCGTCCTGCCCGTTCTTGCCTACCTGTTCCACCGCATCGAGCAGCGGTTCCGCGGCGAGCCGACGCTCCTCATCCTCGACGAGGCCTGGATCATGCTGGGCCACCCCGCCTTCAAGGCCAAGATCCGGGAGTGGTTGAAGGTCCTGCGCAAGGCCAACGTCGCGGTGGTGTTCGCGACCCAATCGCTCACCGACCTCACCCGCTCCGGGATCGCGGATGTGATCTTCGAGTCCTGCCCGGCCAAGATCTTCCTGCCCAACCCGGAGGCGCAGACCGAGAACATCCGGCCGCTCTACGGCAACGTGGGCTTGAACGCCCGGCAGATCGAGATCGTGGCCATGGCCACGCCCAAGCGCCAGTACTACGTCGCGCATCCGGAAGGCCGGCGGCTCTTCGATCTGGGTCTGAGCGCCGCCGAGCTCGCCTTCGTCGGGGCAAGCGGCAAGGAAGACATCGCCCGCATTCGCGGTTTGCGGCAGGCGCTGGGCGATGCGTGGCCCGCCCAGTGGCTGCGCGAGCGCGGTCAGCACCAGGCCGCACAACTTTGGGAGTCCTATCGATGAAGAAGCACACGTTTGCAATTTTGACCGCCGGACTGTTCGGCGGGGTCGCCGTAACCCCCGCCCATGCCGGTGGCGGCGGTATGGGCGCGATCCTGGGTGCCACCTTTCCGGAGCAGATCATCCAGGAGGTGACGCTGGGCAACCAGTACGCGCAGGAAGCCACGCAGACCGCCCAACAGATCCAGATGCTCTACAACCAGACGCGCAACCTGCAGAGCATCCCGATGATGATGTGGCCCAGCATCAGCGGGCAGCTCATGAATCTCGTCAACGTGATCGGCAATGCGCAGGGCCTCTCCTACGCGACGGCCAACACCGCGGCCGCGGTGCAGGCGCAGTTCGGAACGCCCAGCGGGCTGCTGCCCAACTATGGGGCGAGCCTCCAGCAGTGGACGTCGAACTTCGACAACCAGATCGCCGGGGTGCTGCAGACCTATCACCTGAACTCGAACCAGTTCCAGAACACGCAGATGACGATGTCCATGATCGAGCAGATGGGGCAGTCGGCCACCGGCCGGCTGCAGGCGATCCAGGCCGGCAACCAGCTCGCCGGCATTGCCGCCAACCAGGTCCAGAGCCTGCAGAGCGATATCGAGGCGGGCAACCAGGCCGAGCTCAACTTCATGGCGATGCAGGCGCATTCCATGGTCGACCAGTCCAACACGGTCACCCCGGCCCTCAACGCGCCGTTTGCCCCGGGCGCATTCTGAAGGTGCAGACCATGTCCGATGAGAAAGCCGCCGTGGTGCGCCGGGGGCATTTCGCGGCGCCGGCCGTATTGGTCCTGGCGCTCCTTCTGGCGCCGATGGCTGCGCACGCGCAACTCGCGCCCGTGGCGACCAGCAGCAGCGGGTTTCTCGACCAGGTCGCAAACCAGTTCCAGGGCGCCACGACGACGTGGATGAGCGCCGCGCAGAGCTACGCCTTCAAGATCTTCGTTTCCCTGGGGGCGCTGGATCTCGCGTGGTGGGCGATCAAGCAGGTGCTCAAGAAAAACGACCTCGGCGACTTCCTCGCGGGCGCGGCCCTCAAGGTCGCGTCGCTGGGGTTTTTCTACACCCTGCTCACCTTCGCGCCGACCTGGATGCCGCTCATTCCGCAGAGCTTCATGCAGATCGGGCAGCAGATCGGAGGCGGCGGCGCGGCGGGCATGACGCCGTCCGGGGTGATGAACATGGCCTTCGGCGTGGTCGACACCATGTATCAGGTCTACAACAATGCTCCGAGCGGGCTCTACCACATCAGCAGCAACATCTTCCTGGCGATCGTGATCGCGGCGACCGCGCTCCTTGCCCTGGTCGGGTTCGGGCTCGTGGCGCTGCAGCTTCTCATGACGCTGGTGGAGATGTACCTCGTCGGCGGCGCGGGCCTGGTGATGCTGGGCTTCACCGGCTCGGGGCTGACCAGCAGCTTTGGAGAGAAATACATCGGGTATCTCGTGAGCGTGGGCGTGAAACTGCTGACGATCTACGCGATCATCGGGCTGGGGCAGGGGCTCGTTACCAACGAAACGCACTACCTGGTGCAGTATGCCCAATGCACCGGATCGAATTGCGCGATTCATCCGATCGACCTTCTGAGCGTCGGGACCTCGATGCTGATGTACGGCGTCCTCGGCATCCAGGTTCCGGGCTTGGCCGGGAGCATGTTGAACGGCTCGCCCAGCATGACGCTGGGCAACGTGGCGGGCGGGGCGGCCGCGCTCGCGGCGCCGGCTGCGGCGGGCGTCATGGCCGCGGGGGCGGCCGGAGCGGTCGCAGTGGGCGGATATGCCAAAGCGATGCAGGGGCTCGAGAATCTGGCTGCTCGGGTTGGCGCCGGGGCGGTGGGGAGCGCAAGTCCCGCCGGCGGGATCGGCGGCACGGACAAACTCGCTCAGTTGGGTGCGATCACCGGATCGGCGGGCCGGGCCGGCCCTGCGGGCGCCATTGGTGGTAGCCAGATCGGGATGTCGGGTGCCCGGCAGGCGGTTGGGGGCGTTGCAGGAGGATTGGGCAGCGCTTCCGGGGCGGTTTCCCGTGCTGCGCAGGCGACGGCAGCGATGGCGGAGCGGCGGGGTGCGGCACAGGAGGGAGCGCCGAACCGGCAACTTGCGCAGGGACGCGCAACCCAATCTCAGTCCGGCTCCACCCGATCCGGCGCCGCTGGGCCGGTTGCTGCCAACGGCGCGGTCGACGCCCTGGGCGCGGCGGATTCCGCCGCCGCGGCCAAGGACTTCGCAGGCAGGGACCCGGCTGATTTGCTCAAAGGCGCAGCCGGCGCGATGAAGGATTCGGCAGGCAAGCTGCACGACTTCGCCAAACACGATCTCAACCGCTACGAGGGCTCGGGCGGCGCAGGCATCCAGATCCGGCTTGGGCATCACGAGGGGCATTGAGATGCGCAACCCCCGCCGGGATGCGGTGCTCGATGCGCTGCGCGCGGAGTTCGACCGGGCGCTGCGCGCCGACCGCGCGGCACTACTGATCGCCGGGCAGCAGCTCGTCAATGCTGTGTGGTTCGCGGCGTTGTGGACGCGGGGATTCAAACCGGTGGTGGCCACAGTGATCTGGGCAGCGTTCTTCCTGGTCTGTCTCGCATGGGCCGTGCGGATCGAGCGCGGGCGACGCTGATTCCGCGATGCGCGCGGCCGCTCGCTTCCTTCTTCGCCGGGCAGGACTCGCAGCGCTGCGCGTGCAGGTCGCATACCGCGCAGCCAGCATCGAGCGCCTGCGCGCCGGGCCCGTGATCGTCTGCGCCAATCACGTGAGCCTCCTCGACGGCGTGATCGTCGCGCTCGCGAGCCCCGTGCCGCTCGTCTTCGGCGTCGAACCGGATTTCTCGCGCCGCTCGCCACTCGCCCGCTGCGGCATGGTGGCGCTCGCCGCGCTCGGCTTCGGCCGTGTCGTCCCGATCGACGCCGGATCGCCCTTCGGCCTGCGCGCCTTGCGCAACGCGCTCGATCGGGGCCAGCCGGTCATGCTGTTCCCCGAAGGACGGATCAGCGACACCGGCCGGCCGTTGCCGGAGCAACCCGGTGTCGCCTGGCTTGCCGCGCGCTGCCGCGCGCCCGTGCTTCGCGTGCGCATTCGCGGCGCCGAGCGCAGCAAGTTCTTCGCCAAGGCGGGCTCCGCCTGGTGGCCGCGCATCGAAATGGAGTTTTGAGGGCTATGTGCAATTTGAGGTTGGTTGCGGCCCGGAGAAGCCGAAGCGGGTAACCTCCGCTTTGTGCAAAATACGGTCGCCAAAAAGCTTTCGGTTTGGCATACCCGTTCGTGCAACTGGGGTTGGACCGCGAAATGCCGGAGCCGTGGGCGAATGGCATCGACTGCATCCGGAATCGCTCCGAAAATTGCCGCAACGCGCCCGTCCGACGGCACGGCGGCCGTAGCCTGCAATCGGAGTGCTGCGGTCATTTCGCGCTGCAGCCGGCCCGCGACTGCTCATGACCCAATCCGGCTGTTCAATGCAGCGTTGGTTCGACGGCGGGTATCCGAGTGAAGCGGTCGCCCCGCGCGGATGCCAAGGGGCGGCAAGTCGGCCTGAACGGACATGGGCGCCGACGGGCTTTGGGGTGGCAATGCGGCGGCAAGCTGCCGCTGAGGGGCCGGGTGATCATGGCCCGATCCGCTCGCGATGTATCCGTGGTACCGCGTGTCAGATTCCTGATGCCCATTGCTGAGGCCAAAGGGCGATCGCGTACTGCCCGAGTTGCTGCCGGTTTTGCCACGAGTTCCTGCTCCGCAGCGGCGTCCGCTCTGTGCGCGAGGCCTTCTTCGCCGCGCGCAGCGTTACCGACATCGACGATCTCAACGCCCAGGTGGGAGCGTTCATCCCGTTGCTTACGGTTCAGGGTGGTGGGACGGCTCACCAAAACGGGCGACACGGCCAACGCGAGGGGCGCCGGTCAAACGACGGGCGGAGTCCCGATCCAGTCACAGAGGCTGCGACAATTTGTCGCACCTCGCGTCCCAGTCGTCCTCGATACCATTCGCACATGGAAGTCTCGGCTATCGACCGTTTGCGCGCTGCTGCACTGGGAGTCTTCGCCGAGCTCCTGCCTCTGCCTGCCGCGCAACCGCTGTTGGGTCCTACGTCCGGCGTGGCAAGGCCCTTATAGGAAATGACGAGCCATGCGTGATCCGTTAGCGCTTGCGAGCCTGGCTCCGCTTTTATGCGCCGCGTCGGTCGCGCAGGCACACGCCATGTTGGACCACGCGAGTCCTCGCGTCGGCAGCACGATTGCCGGTGCACCGGCAGAACTGTCGCTGTGGTTCACACAGGAGGTCGAACCGGTTTTCAGCAAGATCGAGGTCCGCGATGCAAACGGCTCGCGTGTCGATGAGGGCGATGTGCGCGCGGATGCTTCGGATCCGACGGAACTGCACATCGCGTTGAAGCCGCTGCCGCGGGGCACCTACGAGGTCCGTTGGCAGGTTCTGTCCGTCGATACGCACACGACCGAGGGACGCTTCCGCTTCAGCGTGGACAAGTAGCGCCGGGAACGGCTTGGAAGCGGAACGTGCCAGAGTCGATGCTGAATTTCCCGCTGATCGGCGCGCGCGCCGTCCACTTCGCGTCGACGATCTCGTTGGCGGGTATCGTCATTTTCTTGCTATTCGTCGGTGAGCCTGCCCTTCGCCTCAGCTCCAACCGGGAGGCGCCGGGTGCCGCCGCGTTTCGCGGGCGTTTATCGCGAATTGCTTGTTTCAGCCTCGCCATCAGCGTCCTTTCCGGTGCGGCTTGGCTTTGGCTTTTGGCCGCCGAGATCACGGGATCTTCGCTGATCCGCGTGATCTCCGATGGCACCGTGGCGACCTTGCTGACTCGTACCCGGTTCGGACACGATTGGGAGGCGCGCCTGGTAATGGCCGGCTTGCTGGCTGCCGCGCTGACTCGGTTCCGGCGTGAAACGGGGTGGTCTTTGCCGCAAGCAGTGTTCGCAACGGCGCTGGCCGTACTTTTCCTGGGCTCGTTGGTGTGGTCTGGGCACGGCGGCGCGACACCGGGGGTGCGGGGCGACGTGCATATCGCCGCCGACATGCTGCACCTCGTCTCCGCGGGGGCATGGGTCGGCGGATTGCTGCCGCTCGCGCTTTTTTTCTCGGCGGCGCTGCGAACACCGGGCCAGGACTGGGCGATTATTGCGCGCGATGCCACGATGCGATTTTCGACGCTCGGTGTCGCGTCCGTCGGCACGCTGGTCATCACCGGCCTATTCAACACCTGGGTTCTGGTCGGCACAATGCCGCGGCTTCTTGGCACCCTTTATGGACGACTGCTACTGCTCAAGGTGGCGGCGTTCCTGGTCATGCTCGCGCTCGCCGCATTCAACCGCATGTACTTGACGCCACGCCTTATCGAGGCCAATCAGAGCGGGCAGCGCCGCGGCGTGGAAGCCCTGCGCCAGCTTAGGCGCCATAGTCTGATCGAGATGGGCCTGGGCCTCGCGGTCCTGGTCCTCGTCGGTGCGCTCGGAACCATATCCCCGATGCAGGTCATGGACAGCTCATAGCGGCCTCCGTTTGATACTGGATGGGTCGTGGCTGCCCTGCCTCGGAAAGGAAAGGACTCTGCGATGAAGGTACGAATCCTGGTCATTGCTGCCACCACTCGGAAATGGGCCGGCCGATACCGCCCGGGAACAGATCGTCGAGGTAGAAGTGAAGCTGCGCCACCCACCCCAACCCGTGTCCCGTCGTCCTGGTCGCCGGAACGACCGCTTCCATGCCGACCTGGAACGTCTGGCCGCTCCAGATGATCCCGGGTTGAATCGTCCCGATCGCTTGGCTGCTCGGAACGTGATTGATCGGGGCCGTGTATGCAACCTCGACAAGCGGAATGATCTGGCTGAACGGTCGGTGCAATCCGACGTCCCTCACGCAGCATTCGAGATACGGCAGGCTGTACTCGAGGGCGAATCCGTAATTGACGCTGTCCGGGTTCGGCATGCCGGCGCTCTCGGCTCTGGTCGGGAAACTGAAGCCGAGGTTGCCCGTAACGGCAAACGGGCGCAGGTACCAGACGGAATCGGGCAGGTCGCCGAAGCCCTTCCCGAAGTCGAATACCGGGGACAGCGTCGTGAAATCGGGCGCTCCCAACGCTTGGACGCGGCCGGTGTTCGCCCATGTCGCATTGAGGCCGACGAGAGCGATGCTTTCCCGCGGTTCGTCGACGAAGAACTGGTATTGCACGCCCGTCTGCAGCGCGCCCCATCCCTTGGCGACCGCTCCGCCTTCGGGGAGCACGCGCTCCCACTGCTCGCCAATCGTCATGCCGAGATCGGGCGTGATCCGCTTCGACAAGTCGAAACCAAGGTCGGTTTCCCGCGACCCATCCGCGGCCGGGGGGTTGCCGGTAACCGTCGGCAACGACATTTCGTCGGCAACGAACGGGTCGTCGGTCAGGATCGTTGCCGGGAAAAAGCGTTGGCCGGCAAATCCGTGCGCGAACGCCGGGAGTACCAGTACCGGGGAAACGACGGCGATCATGGCAAGCGCGCTTGCGCACCAACGGTTTTGCTTCATGGTGGCATCCCATTCAGCGGCGATGTCCCGCAGGCTCGCGGTAGGTCAACTGCGCGAAGGCCATGCAGAGGAACGGATCGATGCGGCGGAAGGTTCGGACGTTGGCATCGCCCTGGTATTTCTCGACCAACACGCCGAAGGTCTTCCACGGCGCGAATTCCATGATCTGGGCGAACACGAGTTTGCCGGCATACATCGTCGGGCGCTCTGGAACAAAACTCGGAAGCGTGCCGCCGAAGCAATTCGCCGTTCAAGTCGTGGACACCCCAAAATGCGTTTTTCTGCGTTTTTCTCTTTTCCGATCCACTGGTCACGATGTCTATAACCGAAAACTTTCGGACAGCCCTGATTCGGGTTAAAAAAATTGCGGCGCAGCCCCCGGCGTTCTCCCATCGAGGCGGCAACGTTTTGCCGTCGGCTGCGACAATTGTTCCGATCATTCGGACGGGGCGATCCTGCTGATGACATAGTTCCCGCTCGGTGCTTTCGCCAAGTCGAAATCCACCACGTCGCCCGCCTTGAAACCCTTAAGCAGTGACTTATCCGCCACGCGGAAGCCCATGGTCATGCCGGGCCAGTGGAGGGCCTGGATGGGGCCGTGCGTGATATTGACCGTCCCCGCCTCGGCATCGATTCGGTTGATCTTGCCGTGGGCCATGAACGACTGGCCGGCGGGATCCCGATGCGCTTTATTGCCGGTCTCGTGGGCATCGCCCATGCCGGGCATGTTGTCCATGGCCGCATGGGCCGGCAGTGCCAGCGCACCGGCCAGGAGAATCGCGAGTTGCATGTGTTTCATGAAAGTCCTTTCATCAAAATCAACAAATTCCCGTGGCGCGGCAGCGCGACGCCACAACGCGTGGCGGGGCCAAACAACACTATTCCCTCCGATGGCGAGCCCCCTTTCTCGGCCGTGAGACCATAGCTGCTCATCGCCAGCTTCTCCCCACTGGCTGCGCCATGCCTACGCCCGCCACATTTCGTTTGGGCGATGGGCAGTTTCTGCGCGCTGCATCCCAAGGCGTTCGATCCCGATCTTCTTCTTCTGCAGCAGTTTCCCACGCCGCACACCCTGGATACCGTGATCCATGCGGTACGGGCGCCGAGGTTTCGCGCAGACGATTCGCTCTGCGTCAAAGCCGTGCCGCGGTGAGCGCATCGACGTCGGCGGCGCGTCGGGCGGCGTCGAGGCGCAAGTCCAGGATCGTCTCCTGCGCCTGGATGTGCAGCCGTTCGATCCGTACCGGCTCGTCGCTCGGCGCCTCGTCCTGCGCAACGTCGGTGTGGGCGAAGGCGGCCATGCGCCGCAGACGGGGAAGCAGTTCGGTTTCATAGAGACCGATCCGGCGCATGTCGCCGTCGAGCAGCATCAGATCGGCGACGAGATGGGCGGCAATGCCGAGTCGCCGGCTGCGCAGTTGCGCCCGGGTCTGGCGCAGCCAGTCGCGGCTCTGGCGGATGGCTGCATCGATGCCCTGGTACGCCACGATCGGAAACATGATTCCGCCCCCCGGGTCCTGCGTGACACCGTCCAGGCTGGCGGCGAGGGAAAGGGTGAAGTCCGGGAGATAGTCCAGGCGGGCGCGCTCGATATCGAAACGGTCGGCGCGGATCTCGCGGCGCAACGCGGCGAGATCCGGGTTGCGCCGCACCGCTTGCGCCAGGATCCGGTCCACGTCCCGCCGCCATGCCGGATGGCGCGGGAACCGATCGGGTACGCCCAGCGTCTGCCGTACGGGGCGGCCGAGAATCCGGTTGAGGTCCGCGCGGTCGGCGGGCAACCGGGCAGTCACGGAAACGATCCGGGCACGTAGTTCGGTTCGTTCATCCTCGACCGACAGGGCGGTGGTCGCCGACGTCGCCCCCGTTTCGATGCGTGCCCGGGCGAAGGCGTCGAGTTCGTCGAGCAGGCGCTCGTCCTGGCGCAGGAGGCCAATCATCTCGGTGTCCGCGACCAGCTTGTACCAAGCGTCGAGCGTGTCCCGGCGCACGGCAAACTGCGCACGGCGGTAGTTCCAGCCTGCCGCATAGGCTCGTTGCAGAGCAGCGCGCGCCTGCGTGAGCGGTTTGATCGGCCACTCGATGGGTGCGCTGGACATGTTGGTGAGCTGGAGCATCGAGTTGGCGGCGCTCGTCGCGCCGTTCTGGAGGCCGATGGTCGCACCGAGCATCGGCACGGTCGGCTCGGTTCCCTGCTGCGGAATCTCCTCGATGGCGGCGCGCCACTGCCAGTATGCCGCTTCGACATCGGGACTTTCGATCAGGGCCCGGGCGACCAGCTGCCGCGGTGTCGGTACGGCCGGCAGACGCGGAGGATGGCGCTGCTGCGGCGACGACGCGAACGGCCGGCCCGCTGCGTCGGCCTGCCGCCGCAGCGCCGCTTCTCCCTGCGGAGAGAACGTGCAGCCCGCCGTCGCGACGAGCGCGATCGCCGCGGCCGCCGCGGCAGGCACAAGCAGGCGGTGTCCGTCCCCGGTCTGGTTCAACGCTTTGGTCGTCATGCTCCATCTCCCGCGGCAACGTCCGGATTCACCCCATCGGCAGCGGACGGCGCGAACCGGTTCCGCAGCGCGTAGCCCTTGACCATGTAGTAGAGCGTCGGCAGAACCAGCAACTCCAGCAGGAAACTGGTGATCAGGCCGCAGATCATGGGTAGCGCGAGGTGGCGCATCACGTCCGCGCCCGAACCCTGCGCCCAGAGCAACGGCGCCAGGCCCATCAGTGCCGCGGAGACCGTCATGGTCTTCGGCCGGATGCGGCGGATGGTGCCGGTGTGCACCGCCTCCAGCAGGTCTGCGCGGCTATTCAGGCGGCCGCTCTCTTGCGCCTGCCGCAGGCTCACATCCAGATATACGAGCAGTATGAGACCCATCTCGGCACTGAGCCCCGCGACCGCGACGACGCCGACCCAGACCGCCACCGACAGCTCATAGTGCATGAACCACAGACCCCAGAAGGCGCCGACGAGTCCGAAGGGCACCGCCAACAGCACGCCCGCCGTGCTCACCGCGCTGCCCGTCGCCACATACAGCAGCGCCACGATGCCCAGCAGTACCAGCGGCACCGCCACCGCAAGCCGGTGGTTGGCGGCGCGGATCTGCTCGAACTGGCCGATCCATTCATAGGTGTAGCCGGGCGGAAGCGCGACCGCCGTTGCGATCGCAGCGTCGGCGCGCCGCACGTAGCCGAGCAGGTCCGAAACCTGCGTCGTTACGTTGATGTAGTTGACCGTGCGGGTGTCGTAGCTGTCGATCTCGGGCGGACCGGCGTTGTAGCGGATGTCGGCGACCATGCCCAGCGGGATGCTTCCGCCGTTCGGCAGCATGAGTGGTACCTGGCGCAGTTCGTCGGGGTGGTCGCGCAGGTCGACCGGGTAGCGGAGGTTGATCGGGTAGCGTTCCACGCCGAGCACCATCGTGCTGATCCGGCTACCGCCGATGGCGGAGTCGATGACGCGCTGCACGTCGCCGACCGTCAGCCCATAGCGCGCCGCGACCTTGCGGTCCACCGTGATGTCCAGGTAGTAGCGGCCCAAGGCCTGGTTGGCGATGGCACTCAGGGTGCCGCGTACCGGCGTGATGGCGGCGGCGATGTCGTTGGAGAGCTTGCTCAGCACCGAAAGGCGCGGCCCGGTCACGCGGATTCCGATCAGCGTCTTGCTGCCGCTGTTGACCATGTTGGTCCGGTTGACGACCGGCGCGGTCCAGTAGACCGGCAGGCCGGGGATGTTCAACGCTTCGCTCAAGCCCTCATGCCGGTTGCCGGAGGCGTCGCGATAGCCGTCTTCCAGTTCCTCGAGGCCGATGTGGCGTGTGTCCGGCCAGAAGGTGTCGCGGAACGGCCATTGCAACCACCGCGGCCAGCGCGCGTAAAAGCGCGGGATCGTGACGCTCGGCCATCGATCGCGCGGCTTCAGGTGCACGATGGTATCGAACATGCCGATGGGCGCGTCGTCCGTCGCGGTTTCCGCCCGCCCGGTCTGACCGAACACGCTCGCCACCTCGGGGAAGCGCTGGATGATCTTGTCGGTCTGCTGCAGGATCGTGCGGGCCTCGGTGATCCCCAACCCCGGGTAGGTCGTCGGCATGTACTCCAGGTCGCCCTCCCACAGCGGCGGGGTGAACTGCGTGCCGAGATGCGACAGCGGCCAGATGGTGGACAAGGCCAGTACCACGGCGACGGCAATCGTCGGCCAGGGGTGGGCGATGGCGAAACGGAATGCCAGGGCGAACACCGCCTGGAGCGCTCGATTGATTGGATTGCGCTCTTCCTGGACGATGCGCTGCGGAACGGCGAGCAGCAGCATCAGCACGGCGGTCATGATCGAGGCCGCCCCGCGATGCTGGGCCAGCAGCGCGGAGTGTCCGGCCAACACGAACACCGCAATGGCAGATGCCGTCGCCAGGACGGCAGCGAGCGAATAATGCACCCGGCGCGACCATTGCAAGGGGAACAGACTCGGGCTGATGAAGTTCATCATCAGCACCGGGATCAGCGTGATCGAAACCAGCGCCGCGGCGGCCATTGCGAAGGTGCTGGTCAGGGCGAGGGGGCTGAACATCTTCCCGCTTTCTCCTGGCAGCACGAAGACCGGCAGGAAGCTCACCGTAAGGATCAGCAGACTGAAGAAGAGGCTCGGCACCACTTCGGCGGCGGACTGCAGGATCAGGCTTGCGCGTTCCCGCGGGGCCTCGCCGCGTTGCACGCGCAGTTCGTCCGCGTTCAGATACTGGTGGGCGTTTTCGACCGAGATGATGGCCGAATCGACCACCACTCCGATGGCGATGGCGATGCCGCTCAGGCTCATGATGTTGGCGCTCACGCCCATCAGCTTGAGGATCGCGAGGCTGGCCAACATGCTCGTCGGGATCACGATGATGGCGATCAGGGCGCTGCGGCCGTGCAGCAGGAAGACGATGCAGACCAGCGCCACCACGATCATTTCTTCGGTTAACGTGTCGGAGAGCGTCGCAATCGCGCGGTCGATCAGCAGCGTGCGGTCGTATCCGGCCTCGACGAGCACGCCGGCCGGGAGGCTGGGTTCGATCTCGGCGATCTTTTTCTTGATGTTCCGGACGACTTGATAGGTGTTTCCCTGGAAGCGCACGACGGCGATGCCGCAGGCCGCCTCGCCCATGCCGCTCCACTCGCACAACCCCTGACGCTGCTCCCCGCCCAGCTGCAGCGTCGCCACGTCGCGCAGCAGGATCGGCGTTCCGTTCCGCTGTCGGCCGACCGGCACTTCGCCGATCTGGTGCAGGTTCTCGAAATACCCGCGGCTGCGCACGAGGTAGCTCAGTTCGCTGCGTTCGACGACCGAGCCGCCCACGTCGTTGTTCGAGTCGGCGATCGCCGCCCGGACCTGCCCGATCGACAGGCGATAGGCGCGAATCCGGTTCGGATCGACGATCACCTGGTATTCGCGCACGAATCCTCCGAGGGGAGCGACCTCGGAGACTCCGGGTACGGACTCGAGTTCGAAGCGCACGAACCAGTCCTGCAGGCTGCGCAGCCCGCCGAGATCGATGTCGGCCTTGGCCAGGGGTTTGCCGGTGAGCGGACACTTGCCGCCGCGCAAGAAGCCCCGCACCCGTACGAGTCGCGCGCGAACGGCGTCTTCCGTCGCGTTGGGCGAGGCGTACCATTTCCCGGTGGCGGGATCGTGCCAGATGCCACGCGGGTGATCGGGACAGTACCAGCCGGAAAGCAGAGCATATTGATATGCCCAGCCGACGCCGGTGGCGTCCGGGCCGAGTTGTGGCGTAACCCCGCGCGGCAACTGCGTGCTGGCGTAATTGAGATATTCGAGCACCCGGCTGCGTGCCCAGTACAGGTTCGTTCCCGGCTGGAAGGTCACGTGGATCAGCGAGAAATCGAACATGCTCTCGCCGCGGATCGATTGCACCTTCGGCACGTCCAGCAAGGCCGTTTCGAGCGGATAGGTCACCTGATCCTGTACCACGTCCGGCGGCTCGCCCATGTAGTTGGTCAGGACCAGCACCTGCGTGTCGGAGAGATCCGGCACGGCGTCGAGCTTGCTGTGGAACGTCAGCCACGCCGTCACGGCGATGATCGTCGCGGCAAGCATCAGAACCAGTCCGCGGTTCCTGATGGAAATCTCGATAATTTTCCGGAGCATGGCAGTCTCGTGCGGCGCCGGTCAGTGGGCCGCCATCGGCGGCTTGGGCATTTTCATTCCCGCCATGGCACCGCCGGGCGCCTGCGCCCCGGCGGTGAACTTGGCGGCGACTTCGTTCATGTTCGACTCGACGTCGATCAGGAACTGGCCGCTGGTGACGACGCGATCCCCGGGCTGCAAGCCGGAGAGCACCTGAACCAGGTCGTCGCTGCCGGAGAGGCCCGTGCGCACCTCCCGGGGAGCGAATCGGCCCTTACCTTCGGCGAGCAGCGCCAGCTCGCCCGTGCCGGTATGGATGATCGCCGATGCCGGCGCCAGCAGGCTGCGCTCGAGCGGAGTGGTCAGGATGTCGACCAGCGCATACATTCCGGGGCGAAGAAATCCGTCGGAATTCTCTAGCCGGGCGCGTACCGTCACCGTGTGCGTCTGCGGATCTTCATCGGGGGCGATGAAGAAGATCCGGCCCTCCAGAACATGGCCCGGATCGGCCGCCAGATGCGCCTGCAGGACTTGGCCGAGGCGCAGCCAGCGCAGTTGATTGTCGTACACCTGGGCGTCCAGCCAGACATGGTTCAACTGATCGATCCGCATCACCGTTTCGCCGCCCTTGATGAACGACTGTTGCCGGACGCCGACGGCCGCCAGATATCCCGACACGGGGCTGAGAAAGGTCAGGTATTCCTGCGCCCTGCCGTCGGCGGCGATGCGGTCGAGCTGGCCGGTGCTCACACCGAGATGGACGAGGCGCATGCGGATGGACTGAAAGATCTGCCGCGCCTCGGCAAGCGCGTTCTCGTCGCGCGCCCGCGTGGCAAGCGCGACGTTGCGCGCCGCGGCGAGCATTTCCTCCTCTGCGGCGAGGAGCTGCGGGCTGTACAGGGTGAAGAGCGGATCGCCCTTCCCGATCGCCGTGCCGTCGGTGGTGGCATAGAGCGTCCCGATCCAGCCGCTCGCCCGCAGCGTCACCGCGTAGACGACCGGTGTCGCCTGCCGGACATAGCCGACCGTGTGCACGGTCTGGTGCAGGGTGCCGAAGCGAACGGTGCTCGTCTCGACCGCGAGGTTCTGTTCGATCGCCGGATCGATCGTCACGTCGCCCGGATTGCCGGCCGTGCTTCCCGCGGCGTACACCGGAACGAGTGCCATGCCCATGGCGCTGATTCCCGGTTTCGGCGAGATCGACGCCGGTCCCAACATCGGATCCCACCAGTAGAGAACCTTGCGTGTCGAGTCGACCGGGGCGGCGGCCATGGGAGCCTTTTGCGCTCCCATGCTTCGAATGGGATCTCTGCCGCCGCCGGCGTACCGTGCCCCGAGGACCGCGCCCAGGCCAGCGGCGAGGAGTACCAGGACGAATGTTCGGGTGATGCGCTTCATAGGAATCTCCGACCGGAATGCAATGAACTGCCGTCCGTTGGGCGCGCCCGATCAGTCCGGACGCCGGCGGCGGATCACCACGAGTGAATGCGCCGCTGCAGCGGCAGCGGGGATCCCACTCGCGAGGTCAGGAGATCAAATGAGGAATACGCAGTGCAGGATGCTGTGGGGCGGAGGAATGGCTCGAATCGGCGGTGCGATGCCAGGCGAGACCGACCTCCGCGCAGCCGGCGTCTTCATGTCGGTCACGACATAGAGCAGCGCCGCGCCGACGGCATGCGCCAGCAGGGGGTGCGAAGGCGCGCCCACCGTCGTATGGCTCGCATCGTGTCCCGGGCAAACACAGGGAGCGCCCATGTCGCGCTTCAGGCAATGTGCACCCATCGAACCACGGGCCATCTGCGCAGCCGTCACGGACGCATTGCCGACGCCTGCGGCACAGGGGTTCGGCACGTTCGTGTGCACGCCCGTCCACACGCAGGCCGCCGCAGCCGATTGCGCATACAACACGGCGACCATCGTGAGCATTCCGATCATCTTGCGGAGCAGGCCTGAACGCTTCATGGCGGCGATTCTACCCCAGTGGTCGTTGGCGCTCCGTGACATGCCACAGATCCGGCGAGCTGGAGAACGGTCGCGGTCGTGCCGATGGTTCGACCGCCCCGCGACAGGTTTGTCGGAGGACGCTGCGTTCCAACGGAATCGCTACGCCGGCGGCAGCCTGCCCATCTGCTCCCGCAGTTTTTCCAGGGTCGCGCCGAAATCCGCCAGCCGGATGCCGTAGCAGTGCTCAACGGAGCCGAGGCGCTATGGGCGTTTGATGTGCCGAGGTGGGTTGGGGGAAACGGCAACGGACTGAAGCTGTGCGTGACCGCCAGATTCTTCGGCGGCAGCTTACCGCCCCATTGCCGCCCCACAGCCCGCCGGCACCGATGTCCGTTCAGGCCGACTTGCACGCATAGCCTTTCCGGCAGGTCTTGGACCGGAGCGGTCGCTGAAGAGACCGGTCTGCCGATACGACGACCGACCGCAGTTGGCCGGATCCCGCCGGCTCGACTCGTACCGGAGCGGCTATTCGGACGTCCGCTGCCTGAGTGTAGCGGTCGACCGGATCCTGCCTCAACTCCGTCCTAATTGCGGGCCCGCCCCGCAGAGTTCGTGTAGGGGTGCCGGGTTTCGGCGCCGGATACGGAGGATGCGAGATGGGGGATGCCAACCCGTACTTGAATGCGCGCCGGGAGTGGGACGAGCGATACGGTGACGCGCTTGCGCGCGCGAAGAACTGGAGACTGGCGGCATTTGCCAGCCTGGCGGTGACGGCGGTGTCCGTCGCCGGGATTGCCTGGATCGGCGGGCAGAGCAAGATCGAGCCCTTTGTCGTCGCGATCGACAAGCTGGGCGATCCGGTGGCGATGGCACGACCCGCGGGCGGCAGCGCGGTGAGCCAGCGCATCATCGAGGCGCAGGTCGCCAACTGGGTCTGGACGGCCCGCACCGTCCTGCCCGACGGCCCGGCGCAAAAAGCCCTGATCGCCCGGGTCTATGCGCTGGCAAGCGCCGACACGGCGGCCTACCTCAATTCGTGGTACTCCGCCCACCCGCCGTTTGGCGATTTCACGGTCAACGTCACCATCACGAGCGTGCTGCCGGTGAGCAAGGACACCTGGCAGGTCGGCTGGGATGAGGTCAAGCGCCAGAACGGCCAGCCCCAGCCGGTGCAGCACTGGAAGGCCAACATCACCACGGGGATCAACCCCGGCCTGGCGAACAACCCCCGGGTGATGCTCGACAACCCGCTGGGGCTCTTCCTGAAGAACGTCACCTGGACGCCCGTCGTCGGCGCGGCGTCCTGACCCCCCCTGGCATAGAGAGGATTCCCGAGATGAGCAAGAACCCCATTAAGATGGCGCTCGCCGCGCTTGCCGTGGCCGCCTCGGCCGCGGCGTCTGCCGCAACGATCGTCGACGAGGCCGGAACGCCCCGCCCGCTCACGAGCCACGAGATCTACGCGCTCAAGGCGCCGATCCCGCTCTCGGAGCGCGCTTCCAGCGCGGCGTCGCAGACCTGGCTCAAGACGGGCTACGCGCCCAGCATGCTGGGCACCAACGGGCAGGTGATGTACGCCTACGGCCAGAGCCAGCCCACGATCACCTGCGCGCCGCTGCACATCTGCGTGATCAACCTGCTGCCGGGCGAGCACATCACGAATCTCAGCATCGGCGACAGCGTGCGCTGGATGGTGCAGACCGCCGACGCCGGACACACCCCGGTCGTCGTGGTCAAGCCCGTCGCGGCCGGGCTCACGACAAATCTCGTGGTGACCACCGACGCCGGACGGGTGTACTACATGACCCTGGTCTCCCGGCAGCACCGCTACGTGCCGCAGATCGGGTTCTACGACCCGCAGCAGATCGTCATCCGCATGCAGCGGCAGGCCGATGCGCAAGTCGCGCAGGACGAGCAGAAGAAGCAGGCCGTCGTCGCCCAGCTGGGAACCGTCGACCCCTCCGATCTGGACTTCGACTACCACTGCGCGGGCGACGATCCGGACGAGATCGACCGGGATCTGCTGCCGGTGCGGGTGTTCGCGGGCGGCGGCCACACCTACCTGCAGATGCAGGGCGGCATGACCTTCCGGGACGCCCCGGCCGTGTTCCGATTCGACGGCGGCAAGACCGAGCTCATCAACAGCCGGCTCGTGAACGACTACTTCGTGATCGACGGGTTGCCGGAGAAGTTCAAGCTGGTGGTGGGCGTAGGCAAGGGGGCGCGCGGGGTGACCTGCGAGCAGGGCGCCGCCCCCAAGCCCTTTGCGGTTCCGCCCTCGAACCTCCTGCCGCAGGGGCGCTGAGATGAGCGAAGAGACCGATCGGGATCTGCTCGAAGCCGACGTGGACGGCAGCACCGCGAGCCGCGAGCCGTTGCGCATCCGCGGCACGCCATCAAAGGGTCCGCGCCTGAGCAAGAACCTCAAGGGGGCGCTTGCCGTTCTCGGCGGCCTGGCCGGTGTGGGAATCGTCATCGGGGTGATGTCGGCCGGGCAGCATGCCAAGACCAAGCCGGAGTCGGCGGATGCGGCCCGGGTGGGGCAGACCAAACCGGATGTCGACGCCATGGAGCAGGCCGCCGACAAGGCGCGGCTGGAGCAGGACGCGGCCGGCGGCGATTCGTCGACCCCCCGGGTGTCCGCACGCACGGACAAGGCTGCGGCGCCCGCTGCGCTGCAGGCCGGGCCTGCGTCCGCAGCGCAACTCACGCCCGAGCAGAAGTACCGCCAGTGGCTCGACGAGCAACGCTACAAGAACCTCGAAGGCGCGATCCTCGCCGCGCAAAGCGCCCGGCTTGCCAAGACCGTCCCGGAAGGCGCCGTTCCCCAGGGGGCGCAACGCCCCGATCCGCCGGGCGCTGCCGTGGCGCCCTCCGGTGATCTGGGGACCACGCTGCAAAACGCTCTTGCCGGACTCCAGCCGCCGCACGGCGCCGCTGGCGCAGAACCGCAAGGGCAGCAGGGGGCGCAGCAGCAGAACAAGGCCTTCCTCGCCGCCCAATCGAAGAGCGATGGCGACTACCTGCCCGCATCGGTGCAGCCGCCGCGCGCCCGGCACGAGCTCTTCGCCGGATCCGTGATCCCCGCGGTGCTCGTCACCGGGATCAACAGCGATCTGCCGGGAAGCATCTCCGCCCAAGTGCGCGAGACGGTCTACGACAGCCTCGATCCGGACGTGGTACTCATCCCCCAGGGAACCCGGCTCATCGGCCAGTACAGCAGCGACGTCGCCTACGGCCAGCGGCGCGTGCTCGTGGCCTGGAACCAGGTGATCTTCCCCAACGGATCGACCATCGACCTTAAGGGCATGGAAGGCACCGATGGGCAGGGACAGGCCGGATTCCGCGATCGGGTCGATAACCACTACATGCGGATCTTCGGCAGCGCCATCCTGATGAGCCTGCTGAGCGCCGGCGCGCAGCTCTCCCAGCCGCAGAACGCCAACATGTTCACCGCGCCATCGGCCGGCCAGGAGGCCGCCGCCGCCTTGGGCCAGGAGCTCAACATGGTGGGGCAGAATCTGCTCAACCGGAACCTCAACATCCAGCCCACCCTGGTCATCCGCCCCGGCTATGCGTTCAACGTCCTCGTCAGCCGAACCATGATCCTGTCACCCTATCCGGCGCAGTAGGGATGAGGCGGTGTTGATTCCTGCGCGTCTGGTGTAAATCCGGTGTAAAACGCTGTCGGAATACCCGGTTTTTTGTCGGTCAATGGCAGAGTCTCCTCTCGGAAGCCATTTCTGTCATTGGCGGTCATTCGCCTTCACACGGCAGGGGTCACAGGTTCGAACCCTGTGCCGTCCACCAGCAAAATCAATGGGTTGCCAGATCGCGCAACCCGGATTCCCACCTCATGTCCTATTTTTGTCCGCTGCGGCGCCCGGGTGCGCGTGTGCTGCGGAATGGATCCGTACGCGAATCCCGGATCGAATCATTTGTCCGGGAGTTGCGGTTGATTTCGGCCCAATGTCGGGGAACGCTGTGCGACTATTATCTGGAAAAAAGTTGATCTAGAACAATATTGTCGTTTGATGTAGCGCAACCATACGCACCTTATGGGTGCGTGGCGGCCGTTGTGCAACCGTGAGCCGAGCAACAAGACCGACCGGAGCAGCGAGTGGACGTGTCACCGGATTCCGACGAAACGCGCAACCTTTCCTCCTATGACTCGGCGTATGGGGAGGATGTCGCCGCCATTCTTGCCGACCCCGCGATCCAAGGCGCCGTCGAGGAGGCATCAGCGCGATTTGCCGACCGGTTCTACGACGCACTGTTCCGCCGCGACAGCACGTCGCAGATCCTGTCGCGGCTGGAACCGGCGGAAGTTGCGCATCTGAAACGCCGGTTCGCGCAGCATTTTGCGTTGCTGCTATCTCCGAACCTGACCAAGTACGCCCATTACTCGTGGGCCCGGAAGATCGGAGTCGTGCACGAGCGGATCGGACTCGATCTGCCGACCCTGCTGGAAGCGTACCATTCCTACCAGGACGAGGTGCTCGCGCTGGTGCGGGCGTGGCTCCCCGGCGACGCGCAATGCCGGCAGCGGGAGCTTCTCGCTTCGGCCCTGCTGCGCCGGACCATGCTGGATATGGAGGCGCAAAGCCTCAGTCACGACGAGGCGCATGGCAAGCTTTCCGCGATCATTTCCCGCCTGACCCGGTTGGTGCGCGAAGCCGCCAATCCCGCCGACTTCCTGCAGGGGTGCGTCGATACCCTGGCCCGGGTCGACGGTGTCGACGTCTGCCTGGTCGCGCGCCCCGATTCCCAAGGCGTGCTGCGTGTCGAGGTCATCGGCGGCGCGGTCGGAGTCCGATACCTCGAGCACATCGGGAGCGCAGGGTGCCCGCCGATGCGTGTGCGCGGCCGCGGCGCGATCGCCAATGGAACCGTCGCGCATGCGTGGCGTGACGGGGTTCCGCAGGTGTGCGCGGCGATCTCCCTGGACGCGACCTGGGAGCCGTGGGAGGCGGCGCTGGCGGATCTGTCGCTGCGCAGCGCGGCGGCGGTTCCGCTGGTCGACGAGTCGGGGCAGTCGTATTCCTTGTTGCTGCTGTTCAGCCGCTGGCCCAGCTTTTTCAACGCCATCGCGCGCTGGGACATGCTGCGGCACATCCAGCAATTGCTCGGCCATTCGGCCGTACGCATCGAGCACGGGGCCGTGGTTGCGGCATCGCAGCGGGAGATCTATCGCCGGCGGCTCCGCGACGGCGCCGTCCGGATGGTGTACCAGCCGATCGTCGACCTGCAGGCGGGAACGGTGGGCCACCTCGAGGCGCTCGCCCGCCTGGTTGCCCCCGACGGATCGATCATTCCGCCGGGGGAATTCCTGCCGGCGTTGGGCAACAACGACCTGCTGCAGTTGTTCGAACTCGGACTGCATCAGGTCTGCCGGGATCTCCACGCGTGGCGCGATGGCGTCGGCGGATGGGAGCCGTCCGTATCCATCAACCTGCCCGCCGACGCGATCACGGATGACGCCTATCGCGACGTGCTCCTCGAGACGGTCGCCAAGGCGGGGATCCCGCCGGCGCGGATCCACCTGGAGGTCCTGGAAACCCAGGACTGCGTTTCATTCGACGAGCGCAAAGGCCGCATCATGGCACTGCGCAGCGCGGGGTTCCGGGTCGTGCAGGACGACCTGGGTTCCGGCCACAGTTCCTTGCTGCGCTTGAACGCGATTCCGTTCGACGGCGTGAAGATCGATCAGGGGCTGGTGCGCAGCGCCTTCGAAGACCCGAGCCGCGCGCTGGAATTCATCTGCCATCTCACCGCCCTTGCGAAGAATTTCGGCATCACCGTCACCGTCGAAGGCCTGGAGGATCCCGCCCTGGTCGAAGCTGCGGCGGTGCTCGGTGCGGAGCAGGGCCAGGGGTACGCGATCGCCCGGCCGATGCCGGCGGAGGAAGTCCTGCCGTGGCGCGAGCGGTTCCGATGGAACATCGATCCCAAGAGCCCCCGCACGCCCTTGGGCGCGTTTGCCGGCTATCTGCTCTGGGGGCAGCAACACAAGGCGCTCGAACATTGGCCGGAACTGGTGGGGCACTTCGTGCGGTTCCCGTGCGCGGTCCAGCGCTATATCGACCACCACGGTTTGCAAGGTTCGGCGCTGCAGGAACTGCTCAAGGAGCATCACGCCGTTGCCGCGAACGGAACGTCCAGCCCCGAGTTCCGGCGGACCGGCCACGACCTGAAGGTCTTGCTGGGCCTGCATTGGCGCCAGCAACGGGCGATCGAAAAGAGCGCATAGACCGCATACGCGGCGGATTCGCGTCGGAATTCCTCCGGGGCCGAGCGCCTTCGCCGGCGCCGTGCCGCCGTCAGCGGACCGGCGCCTGGGCGGTCAGTGCCGGCCCTGCGCCGAAAATGTCGCGGATCGGTCGCAGGTTGGCGAGTTCTTGTTGCGCTTCCGTTCCGGCGTGGGACCGGGCGAAGTCCTTGCGGAATCGGTCCAGGTCCGCATGCATCGCCAGCATCGTGGCCAGCACGTTGAGATGGTCGGACGGTTCGGCGTATCGCCCGGGCTTGATCATCGGACCGTAAAAGACGGTCGGGATCGGCGTGATGCCCTCTTTGTACGGATCGCCGTGGATCGCATACTTCGCGGCGCCGTTTTCGTCGAACGTGAGAATGAGCAGGGCGTTGTGCCGCATCGCCCATTCCGCATACGACCGGATGTTTCGCCGCAGCCATTGGTCGGCGTCGCGCAGCGACCCGTCGTGGGCATCGTGTGCGAGGTTGGGAATGACGATGCTCACCGTCGGCAGGTGTTCGAATCCGAGCGGCTTGCCTTGCTCGTCGACGGCGAACCCGCGGTAGCGCTTGCCGGTGTTCGGGTCGATCGTGGCCTCGAACCCTAGGTTGATCGACTCCGGTAGAACGAACCGCCGCCGGGCGGCGGAATCCGGCGTGCCGGAAAAATCGATCCAGTTGATCACCGGATTGTGCTTGCGCGCGTAGCGCTCGATGCCGGTGCCGAACAGGTCGCCGTCGAATCCGGGGAAGGGCAGCGTTTCGGAAAAGATCGCGAACGTTCCGCCATGCGCGCGTACCGCCGCCCCGAGGTTCGGCGTCGTGAAGGGGCGCAGGGCCGCCGGAATCATCCGGTCGCCGATGCCGGTCGGAACGTGGAAGGCCGGCAAGCGCAGCCGCGCACCGTCGGGCGCGTTGGTGGCGATGCCCCGGTACGGATACCCCGGAAACGGCGCGGCTGCCTCGAAGTACGACGGCGTGACGCCTTGATTGTTGCCCGAGGTCAGGTACAGATAGTTGGCCTGACTGGGGCGCGAGGGCAAGGGGTGTGCGAATCCCCGGGGGATGATGCCGTAGGGCGTTTCTCCGAACGTGGCCCCCGTCATTTGGGCGCCGCGCCGCGCGATCGCGTTGTAGAACGGCATGTCCGGGTTGCCGTATACCTGGGATGCCGAATGATTCTCCAGGATGACGATCACCGTGTGGGACGGCGTCGGCAGGGGGGCGGCGCGGCCGCTCAGGGGAGTCGCCGCGCCAAGGAGTGCAATCAGCGGGAGCGCGATCCGCGCGACGGCGCGGAGCGCGGGACGGCGCCGCGCCCGAGCGTTGGCGACGGCGGGCGATCGATCGGATTGCACGGAGGCTCCTTCCGGTTGCGGAGGCGCGAAAAACCGCGATTATGCGATACGGCGCTGTCGGGACGCGTACAATCCGCATCTTCCTCTGAATCGAATGTCCATGCGCAGAAATCGCAACGCCAAGATCGTCGCCACGCTTGGCCCCGCCAGTTCCTCCGAAGAGATCATCCGCAACTTGTTCGTCGCCGGCGTCGACGTGTTCCGGCTGAATTTCAGTCACGGTTCCCACGCCGAACACAAGGAGCGGTACGACATCGTCCGCCGGATCAGCCAGGAATTCGGCCGCCCGATCGCCATCCTCGGCGATCTGCAGGGCCCGAAGCTGCGCGTGGGCAAGTTCGCCGAAGGCGCCGTCATGCTCGAGCCGGACGCGACGTTCCGGCTCGATCTGGACTCGGCCGACGGCGATGCGCGGCGCGTCAATCTCCCGCATCCGGAGATTTTTGCCGCGCTGGTGCGCGATGCGACCCTCCTGCTCGACGATGGTCGCCTGGAGTTGCGGGTCGAAGAGCACGGTCCGGATTTCGCCAATACCCGCGTGGTGGTCGGCGGGCGCCTGAGCGACCGCAAGGGCGTGAATGTCCCGGGCGTGGTGCTGCCGATTTCCCCGCTCACGGAAAAGGACCGGCGCGACCTGCAATATGCGCTGGACCTGGGTGTCGACTGGATCGCGCTGTCGTTCGTGCAGCGGCCGGAAGACGTCCTGGAAGCGCGCGCACTCATCGGGGATCGCGCGCTCATCATGACCAAGCTGGAAAAGCCCTCGGCCATCGACCGGCTCGACGAGATCGTCGCGGTGTCCGATGCGATCATGGTCGCGCGGGGGGATCTCGGCGTCGAGATGCCGCCCGAGCGGGTGCCGATCCTGCAGCGCTCGATCGTGCGCGTGAGCCGCCGCGAGGGCAAGCCGGTGGTCGTCGCGACCCAGATGCTGGAATCGATGACCGCCAGCCCGGTCCCGACCCGCGCGGAGGCGTCCGACGTCGCCAGCGCGATCTTCCAGGGTGCCGATGCCGTCATGCTGTCGGCCGAATCCGCCGCCGGAAAATATCCGGTCGAGGCGGTGACGATCATGGATCGGATCATCACCCAGGTGGAAGGGGATCCGCAGTACCGGGCGCTGCTCGATGCGGACCACCAGAAGGCTTCGTCCACCGTGGCCGACGCCGTGTGTGCGGCGCTGGGACAGATGGCCCATATCGTGTCGGCCAAGACCGTCATCACCTACACCGCTTCCGGCGCGTCGGCATTGCGCGCGGCCCGGCAGCGTCCGGACGCCCCCATTCTGTCGCTCACGCCCAGCCCGCGCACTGCGCAGCGCCTTGCCGTGGTCTGGGGCGTGCATTCGCTGCATAGCACCGGAGCCCCGGACGTCAACACGATGACCGATCTGGCGTGCCGCGCCGCGCTGCAGGAAGGGTTCGCGTCGGTCGGGGATTACGTCGTGATCGCCGCGGGGGTTCCCTTCGGCCAGTCGGGCACGACCAATCTGCTGCGGGTGGCCAAGGTCGGGCAGGATGGCGCCGACGACGGCGGGTTGGCATCGGAACCGGTGCGCCGGTAATTCCGCGCGGGACAGGTCGGCATGACATCGACGGTGCGCACCCGGATTGCTCCCAGCCCGACGGGCATGCTGCATCTTGGAACGGCCCGCACGGCGCTGTTCAGCTGGGCATTCGCCCGCCACCACGGCGGCGCCTTCATTCTGCGGATCGAGGACACGGATCTCGAACGATCCACCGAGGAGGCCGTGCAGGTCATCCTCGACAGCATGAAGTGGCTCGGCCTCGAATACGACGAGGGGCCGTTCCGCCAGACCGACCGCCTGCCGCGCTACCGTGAGGTGATCGAGCGGCTGCTCGCGGAAGGCAAGGCGTACCGGTGCTATGCGACCCGCGAGGAACTGGACGCGCTGCGCGCCGACCAGACCGCGCGTGGCGAGAAGCCGCGCTACGACGGGCGCTGGCGCCCCGAACGCGCGCAGGGAAGGACGCCGCCGGACGGCGTGGCGCCGGTGATCCGTTTTCGCACCCCCGACACCGGGGAGGTGTGGTGGAACGACCTCGTCAAGGGGCCGATCCACATTGCCAATGCGGAACTGGACGATCTCGTCATCGCGCGCGGCGACGGCGTCCCCACCTACAACTTCGCAGTGGTCGTCGACGACATCGACATGGAAATCACCCATGTCCTGCGCGGCGACGACCACGTCAACAACACGCCCCGGCAGATCAACATCTACCGCGCGATCCTCGGCGAGGACGCAGCGCTGCCGCGCTTCGGCCACCTGTCGATGATTCTCGGCCCCGACGGCCAGAAGCTCTCCAAGCGCCACGGTGCGGTGAGCGTGCTGCAGTACGAAGAGGACGGGTTCCTGCCCGAGGCGCTGTTCAACTATCTTGCACGGCTGGGCTGGAGCCACGGTGACGCCGAGAAATTCGGGCGCGAGGAACTCGTGCAGTGGTTCGACCTGGAGCACGTCAACCGTGCCCCGGCCCAGTACGACATCAACAAGCTGCTGTGGCTGAACGGCGAGTACCTGAAGGAAGCCGACGACCAGCGCCTGGCGTCCTTGACGGCGCCGCGGCTGCGGACGCACGGGATCGATGCCGGGCATCCGGGTGGCGGGCCGCAGCTCGACGCCGTGGTGGCGCTGTACAAGGGACGTGTCCGGACCCTCAACGAACTGGCAGACGAAGCGATGCTCTTCTACCGCGATCCGCAAGTCCATGCGGACCTGCTGCGCGAACATGTCCAGGGGCCGGCTCGCGATGCCCTGCAGGCGTTTGCGCGGGCGGCGGAAGATGCCGGGTCGTGGGGACGTGCCGCGATCAGCGAACAGATCAAGCGGGTGCTCGGCGAGTTCGGCCTGAAGATGCCGCAGTTCGCGATTCCCCTGCGGGTCGCGGTGAGCGGCCGGACGCAGACGCCATCCATCGACGCAGTGCTGGAGCTGCTGGGACGGGAAGCGACGGTGCGCCGCGTGCGCGCCGCCTTGGCCGCCTAGTTGCCAACCCCCGCGAACCCTGCGTATAATGCGCGGTTCCCGCGTGGGGGTATAGCTCAGCTGGGAGAGCGCTTGCATGGCATGCAAGAGGTCAGCGGTTCGATCCCGCTTACCTCCACCACTCACGGTTTCCGGAATTCCGTTTCCGGAAACGGCGGGAAGAAAGTCTGAAAGACTGTTTGCCGGGTCCCCATCGTCTAGAGGCCTAGGACACGACCCTTTCACGGTTGTAACAGGGGTTCGAATCCCCTTGGGGACGCCACGTTAAACCCGGTAGTAAGGTTTGACGCGGCAGCGACACGGTAGTGGAGCGTGATCGCTCCGTGGTCCAAGTCCAGCACAATCCGGTCAAGCAGGTTGCTCAGGGCGGCGCGCGCTTTTTGCACCTGTCCTTCGTCAAGACCCTCCCGAATGTCACCGGCAAGCGTGCGGAGCAGCGCACGTACATCCGCCGGCGCGAACTGGCGAGCTGCCTTCGCCTGCGCCATCTTGCGGCGCGCGTCTTCGGCTTGGGCGATCAGCGCGGCCCGTTCCGTTTCGTACTGTTCGATGCTGCGCCGATAGGCCCGGGCGACTGCTTCGCTGCCGGCATCGGCGATCAGATCGATCAGGCGGGAAATTTTTCTCGTGAGATCGGCGGCTTGGGTTTCCGCTTGGCGGATTTGTCCGGTGTCCGGTGGGGAAAGCATCTCGCGCATGTGCGCAACGATCGCGTTGACCGATTCGTCGGCTTGCAGGTCGGTGAAAACGTGGTCGATGACGGCATCGTCCACCCGGCGCGCTGCGATTCGGGTGCCTTTGCGCATCCGGTAGAACGGCTGATCGACTTTTTGATCCCATTCCCCGTGCCAGGGCGTTTCATCTGGCGAAACGAGCAGCCCGGCGAGGAGGTAGCTGCGATCGCTTGACCGTGTCCGCCGTGACGCGGACTGCTCAAGCTGCTGGAGAATCGCTTCCGCTTCCGCATTGGTGATGAAGGCGTCGTGGGTGTCGCGGGTGATGACCCATTCCGACCGGGGGCGCCGTTTCGTTCCCGCCGCGTAGGATCCGCCGCTGCGCTCGGAGTGGACGTTCCAGACCGTGTGTCCCGCGTAGGTCAGCGCACGCCACTCCATGTCGTTGAGGCTCGCGGTGGGCCAATCGACCCCCAATTCCGCGAGCAGCGTTCCGCGCGATTTTCCGGCGGCGCGGCCTCGCAGGTATGCCGCAACGGCGGCGGCTTCGCCGGAGGGCACCAATTTGCTCTTCTGTACTGGCTGTCCGTCACGGATCGCGCCGGTGGAAGAATGTTCGAGGTCGTAACCGCGCGGAGGCCGTCCGCCAGCCCGCCAGCCTTGGCGAACGTTTTCCGCCATTCCGGCGAGCCCCTTCTGTTTGCTCGTTAGGCTGTGCCATTCGTCCATCGCCTGCAGGATGGACGTGAGCAACATCGTCGTTACCGGGTCGGTGTCCGGAACGTTCCGGAAAACGATTTGGACGCGGGCCGCGGCGGCTTCGCGTTCG
The DNA here is from genome assembly GCA_000828975.1 of Burkholderiales bacterium GJ-E10. Lineage (NCBI taxonomy): Bacteria > Pseudomonadati > Pseudomonadota > Betaproteobacteria > Burkholderiales > Burkholderiales bacterium GJ-E10. The sequence continues at coordinate 218,736 of AP014683.1, forward strand.
AAGAAAATTGCGAGGAAACGGTTGCGTGCGACGCGCGAGGTATCGAGTACGAGGATGGTTTGCCAAGGGCGACTGGGGGCGCGCAGTTCGTGCAATAGCCGTTGAAATGCCGGCCGATCTTCGTCCTTTCCGGACTCGACGGCGTCGGAAAACTCATCGACGATCACCAGTCCGCGCTTGTGCGCCAACTCATGCAACTGGCGCCTTTGTGCGTCGATCGAGACGTCGGAACGGTCCTTACTTGACCGGAGATAGAGAACGGCACGGTTGTTGTGCATGCTCGGTGACGAGGTGAAGGCGTTGGCGTTCGGATACCTCGAATAATAGCCGCGCGATTCCGGCGGTTTGCATTGGGGTACCGACGGATCGTACGGCGAGTTGTAACCGGCGTCTGCCCATTGCTCCGGTAGAACACTCCGGGGGCTTCGGCGGGAGTTGGGGCGGCGCGGTCACGTCGGCCCCCGGAAATTCTTCGGGGCGATTGGAGGGGGCGATGGAAATAGCCGGAGCCCCTCCTTTGTCAGCGCTACCTTGGCTCGCGGGTATTGGCGTAGCGCCGCAGCCACCGCCAGGGCAAATTTTGTGCGGAAAGTTTTTTTCGAGTCCTTTCCCTGGTATTCGCTGCCGAACTGTTCAAAAAGACTGTTCCAGTGGAGGTCGACCTTGCTGTCGAGTCGGCAAAGGCGATGCGCCATCCACGCATATACATCCATCGCCAGGGCGGAATCGTCGAGCGCTTGGAGTGCATTCCAATCGAGCGGAACGGTTCTTTCTAGCAGCAGCTCGTAGTACGAGTCGGACAACGTTACGTGGTGGGGCCGGCATGTGGGATGTCGTCCGTCGGCACCGATCCAAGTGGCGAAGTGTTTTATCGGTTTGTCTTCGAAATCGTGGGCAAGATCTCCGTCTGCCCAGCCCAGCTTGATCCGACTGGCCGCAGTGGCGCGGACTTGCTTTTCAAACATTGCAAGGGAGCCGCGGATGCCACCATTAGGATTCCTACCTAGCGCCCGGATGAAGGCCCTTTTCGTACCCACATAGATTTCGGGCGATTTCGTAATCAAAGCCTGCGTGTTCAGGAATGCGAAGAACAATCGCGGCCATGTGCCATATGGGAGGGGCTGCTGAACAAACTTCTCGCCGTCGAAAAGCGTTCCAGCCTCGATTCGTAGCGTTGCCTTGCCGGATCGCCTTTCGAACGCCAGTTCGTTACCCCGCTCGGATCTTGGCAATCCGAGTTGGCACATGATCGGATGCACGAAGACGCGGTCGAGGGGGGGACGAATGTTCTCCGTTTTTAACAACTCGCCGCGGTTTGCCTGGGAAGAATTCGGTTCCATGCCATTTAATCTGCGGGGGGGTCAACAACTCCTCATGGCGAAACCGCCGGTTGTCAGGGTGGGAAAACTCGGGGCAATAGGCATGGACCTTGTCCCTTTCATGCCATCGGGTCTGCGCCGCAGGTTTGACGGTCATGCTGGGGCGCGCTGCCAGCGTTCGTCTGTGGACAAGCTTGGGGATGGTGAAAGTTGTCCACGCCGAATCGGACCCCTCCGGCACGCCGAATCGGACCCGGGGATTTGAGAAAAAAGCGCCGAATCGGGCCCGCCAAACGCGCCGAATCGGACCCCCTTCATTAATACCTATATGGTTCCCTATATCGTTTTCCTATATCTCACCGATAGTTGGTGCGGCGCCTACTGTGGATAAGTTCGGGGGCTGAGGCGGGGAATTCCAGCTTCCACACCCTGCAGGCGCGCTTTCCCGCCGGGCTCGCAGCAAGAATGGCAAGGGCGCGGTGTCCCTTGAGACGGGTGCCACGCAGAAGGCCATAGAAGACCGCCAGTGCGTTTTGTGGACTGGAAAAGTTGTTGACCCCCCCGCGGATTCCCTTATATGGAATCCCGCGTACAGAGCAGAAACAAAACCGAGCGCTACGAAATCCGCTGGAGCGCGGAAGAACTCGCAATTGCGAAGCGACACGCCGACATGGCCGGCGTAAGTCTGTCCGAGTTCGTTCGGCGCGTCGCGACTCGGCAACCGCTCGTCGCCAAGTCGGACCAAGAGACGATCGCCGAACTGCGCAAGCTGGGTGGCCTCATCAAGCATCTGTTCGGTGAACGGGCCACCGGCCTGACGCCGGCGGAGAAGCGGCAGGCGTGGGCGGTCGTCGAGGCGCTGGATGCCGCGGCGAAGGCCCTGGCGGGGCGGAAACCGTGATTCCGAAGGTCATTGGCACGGAGCGGAAGGCAAGGGACCGGGATAATTTTGGTGGTTTGGTCGAATACATCGCTCGCGACGATCCGGAATCTTTGGCAAACGGCATTCCGCCGGTACCGCCCGAGGACATCGGTACGCGGAACCTCGACGGGTACTACTACGACACGCGCGAGGGGCGCAAGATCATCGCGGAGGTGATGCACGAGACCGCGCAGAAATCGACCCGCACCCGTCGGCACCCGGGATACCACTTCGCGGTTTCTTGGCCAGATGGCGAAAAGCCAACCCGTGAGCAAGTCGAGATTGTGGTCGGAAAGACCGTCGCGGCCGTCGGCCTCGAGGAGTGCGAGACCTTTTGGACAGTCCACCGCGACACGGACCACGTTCACCTGCACGTTTTGGTGAACACGATCCACCCCGAGCGCGGGGTGCGGGTAGGCCCGCCGTTCCGGCGGGATTTCGCGCTGCTTCACAAGGCATGCCGAGAGTTGGAACTCGAGCACGAATGGGCACGTACGAAGGGTGCCTGGGTTTCCGTCGAGCCGGAACCCGGGGTGCCGCTCATCATGGAGCGGCACCGCGCCGAGGCCCGCGGCCTCTGGAAGACGGACGAGAAGACGAAGCCCGCAATCTCCCAGCGCGCGGCGCGCGCCGAACACAATCTGGGCGGGGACAGTTTTCAGACGTGGGCGCAAGGCGCGCCGGCCGATGCGCTGCATGCCGCTCTGGAGAAGCCCGGCGCGACCTGGACGGACGCGCATGCGGCGCTCGCCCGGTTTGGGATCTCGATCGAAGGCAAGAGCAGTGGAATGATCGTCGCGACGAAGCTCGCCACGGGCCGGGTTCTGGCCGCCAAGGCGAGCCAGTTGGGACGCTGGGCAACCAAATCGGCGCTGGAAAAGAAGCTCGGGGCCTACCAACCGCCGGCGGGGAACTTGCCGAAAGCGGCTGCCAGCTACGCGCAGCACGTCGAGGCGGAACGCCGCGGGGCGGTGGCGGCCGATCGGCGGCCGGATCCGGACGATAAGCGCACCAAGGCGCGCGAGGCCCGCGCCGTCGCGCGTGCGGAGCTTGCGCACCGGTTCGATTGGGAGCAATCGCAAAAACGGGCAGCGCGGAAGGATGAGCGGATAAAACTCAGGGCCGAGCATGCCGCGGAGCGCAAAGCGCTCCGGGAACAGCAGCGGGAAGAACGCCGGCAGGCGCGCCAAGGGAAGATGAAGCGCACGGACCTATCGCTGCTGGCGTACCGCCACGCGAAAGCGCGCGAAGCGCTCCAGGAGCGTCAGAAACAAGCCCGGGCGGCGCTTTCGCTCCGGCTGCCGCGAAATGAGGTGTGGCGGCTGTGGGTCGAGGGGGAAGCCGCGGCCGGCGACGAGGCGGCCAAGGCCGCCCTCCGCGGGATCAAGTACCGGGAGCAGCGAAACGCGAAGTCCGAGCGTGACGCGATCGACGGCGAGGATCTTGCGCCGCTGCGACCATTTGCGGTCGGGAATCTGCGCGCCGAGGTGGACGAGGTGCGCCAGGTGGTTCACTACCTCGGCCAAGACGGTCGCGAGCGGTTCACAGACACAGGCCCGCGCATCGTGATGCGCGACCGGGAAAAGCAGAGCATTGAAGCCGCACTGCGAATTGCGGCCGAGAAGTTCGGCGGTCGCGTCGATCTCCAGGGATCGGAGGAATTCCGGGAGCGCGCCGCGCGGGAAGCGACGCGGCTCGGAATTTTGGTGCTCAATCAAGACCTAGCGGCGACCGTCGAGGACGAGCGCCGGAAGATAGAGGCGGGGCGGGAAACGCAGCGGCCAACCAGGCCGCGGTCGCGGGGGGACGATCTGTCGCGGTGAGGGGCCGGCAAAGCCGAAAAATGGCGCCAACCGCATACGGCGTGACAACCAGTCGAGCTACCTGTCAGCGCCCTTGACGGCAGCCACGTGAATTCCGAGCGTATCGGCAATCGACTCGACCACGTTTCGAACGGGCGCAAGATCGCGCTCAACGACCTCCCATGTCGTCTCGATATCCACACCATGGCGCGTCCCCTCCTGATGGGGTGGGCGTTGTGGTTAGGTCCGGGCATGTGTTGCTGCACATGCCCGGACCGCTCTGTGCCTGGTGGTCCCAGGCGACGGATTACTGCGCACTGCCATTTTTTTTGAGGGCACCCGGCTCCACTTTCGTGCAGGCAACTAAGCCCTGGCTGTAGCCGCGATCAAATTCGTACGACACCCCCTTGGCCCAGCCGAGGGCGCCGAGAATTATGAAAGCACATAGGCCGACGACGTACCACCAGGAAAAAGCCTCGCGAAGCGGGACCGTGAGGACGGACCAGTCGGGTTTGACGTTCTGCGTCGGTGGCGGCAGTGCTTTGGCGATATTCGCGCCAAGTGTTTTCAGGTCATCGTCGCTTATCCGCACCCGAAGCCCGTTGGCGGCGGCCGTGATTTCCGCAGCCAATCTCTCCAGTGCGTTGATCGAAGGGTCGACGGCACCCTGCAATTCGCGCGGTAGCTCTTTAATCTTGTCGTGAAGCTCGCCAACGTCACCGAGAAGTTCGGCGGTGAGCGCTTCGAGGGCGGTGCTTTCCATTTTTGCCCTCACGAAAAGAGCGCATCGAACGCCATGTCTAGCTCCTCGGCGACGCCATCCACGAGGCGACGCAGGCCGATGGCGCGCGACACGCGAATCTTGTCCTCTTCGGTTTTGGCCTCTTTCAGTGCGGCCTTGAGGTCGATCGGGTCGCTCAGCACATCCTCCATCGATAGATTCGCGGCGCGCAGCTTTCCGTACGCTTCGCTTGCGTGGATGACGGCATCGCGATGCACACGAAGTTCGCCTCGCGCCGCCGCTTCGAAAAGGGGCTTGAACAGGTGCTCTGGGTCTTCGCCAAGCTCGACCATGTTCATTACGACGCGGATTTTCCGTGCCGGCACCCCGATGTTGCGCAGCATCGACGCCGTAGCCATCGTGTCGCGAATCTGCTTTTGTTTCGGTACAGTGGGAATTACGAATGCGTCAAAATCATCATGGGATCCACGGTATGCCTTCATCTGCTCCAGGAAGCTCTCGATGTTCGACGCTCCGACGTCGATGACGATCGCGTCCGCAATCGTGACGCGATCCATTAGGTCCGCGAATTGTTTGCCGCGGAGCACCTCGTCTTCTGTCCCCTCGGCGTTAATGGATTCGACGGAAACGACCGGACATTTCAGGCGCGGGCTGAGCAGGAAGGTTGCGATGGTCGTTTTTCCGACATTGCCCGACAGATTTAGATCAACAACTTTCACGTCACGTTCCTTTCATGAGTTCGTCGCGCCCATCCAAGACGCGATCGGCTACGGGGGTGGGTTTCGAAATTGTTCCCACCTTTCTATATCCGCAGGGGGGTCAACAACTCCGCGCCGCAACCGATGGTTGTCATTTGGGTTTAAACAAACTCGTTCCGTCTTCCGGGGCCGGGAATCGCTCTTCGGCTTGCCGGCGCGCTTCGATGAGTGCTTCGCGCGTTGACAACGCGCGTCGTGGCCCCGACTCACTGCCCGATGCCTGTGGCTCGGCCGCATGCGCGGCGCCCGAAGGGGGCTCCGGTTTCGCGGGGATGCTCGTCTCCTGCTGGGCAACGTGGCCGCCGGCACGCTTGCGTGCGCTGGTGCCGCTGTCGGTAATCCGGCGCCGAATGAAGGCGGAAATCGATGGAATCTTCACGTCGATTCCAGCCTCCTCCTTCAAGAAGAGTGCGATCTGCGCGAGCGTGTACCCATCGCTGTGCAGTTCAAGGATCGCTGCCTCGTAGGGCCTCAGTTTTGAGGTTCGTGTCGCGTGGCCGGGCTGGTGACGCTTCTTGAAATCTGCAAGGCTCATATTTATCGCTTAAGCACGCTGTTACGGCGATAGTAGATGAGATATCGCGCTTATTCAACCGCGAAGCCGGCAAACATGTGGTAAACAAGCAGAGATTAGCGATGAAAGTTCTGGCGATGACTGAAGGAAAACCGGACAAGATAAGGGTTTGTCCGTACATCGCGCCTTCGGCAGCTCGTTCCGGCAAACACCCATCTTGGGTCAGGCTCCGCCCGACACCCGTTCCCTCGACCATCTCCTCCGCGCCTTCGGTCTTGTCGCAGCCTGGGGAGAAGTGCCATAGCGGGGAGTCCATGCGCAGGAGCCGATTCCGAGAAGCATGGCGTCTTCGGCGCCGAGGAAGCGTTCGCGGTGTGGATTGCGGCGCGGCGGCGTGCCCACAGGTTCAAGGAGGGGTGCGACTATCGGCGTGTCGTGAGCCGCGGCGGGGATCGACGGCGTGGCGTTGCGCCGCAAAGAACGCTAGACGGGGCGGCCTTTCGCGGTTGAAAATCCCCCCTTTCCGCCGGCGGATTTCGGCCGGCGCTTCGTGGCAGTCAATTTCCCAGATGAATCAGGACCTTAAAAAGACGCTTTGGGCCGCCGCCGACAAATTGCGCGCGAGCATGGACGCCGCCGAGTACAAGCACATCGTGCTCGGCCTCATTTTCTTGAAATACATCTCCGACGCCTTCGACGAGCGCCGGGCGGCGTTGCAAGCAGCGTTTTTGGACGAGAACTCCGACCTGCACCTGCCGGACGCCGCGGACCACGCCGCCGCGCTCGAGGAGCGCGACTACTACACCATGGCCAACGTGTTCTGGGTGCCGGCGCAGGCGCGCTGGGAAACCCTGCGCGCCCAGGCCAAGCAGCCGGAGATCGGCGTGCGGATCGACGCCGCGCTGGAGGCGATCGAAACCGACAATCCGCGCCTCAAGGGCATTCTCGACAAGCGCTTCGGCCGCACCCAACTGGAACCGGGCAAGCTCGGTGAACTGGTGGATCTGATCTCCACCATCGGGTTCGGAGTAGGGCATCGCGCCAAGGACCTGTTGGGCGAGGTCTACGAATACTTCCTCGGCCAGTTCGCCAGCGCCGAAGGAAAGAAGGGCGGGCAGTTCTACACCCCCGCTTCGGTGGTGAAGGTGCTCGTCGAGGTGCTTGCCCCGCATCAGGGCCGCGTCTACGACCCCTGCTGCGGTTCGGGCGGCATGTTCGTGCAGAGCGAGAAGTTCATCGAGAGCCACGGCGGCAAAGCCGATGACATTTCCATCTACGGCCAGGAAGCCAATCCGACGACCTGGCGGCTGGTGGCGATGAACCTGGCGATCCGCGGCTTCGCGGCCGATCTCGGCAAGGAGCCGGCGGATACCTTCCACCGCGACCAACACCCGGATCTGCGCGCCGACTACATCCTCGCCAATCCGCCGTTCAATATCAGCGACTGGGGCGGCGAGCGTCTATTGGAAGACAAGCGCTGGGCGTACGGCACCCCGCCTGCGGGCAACGCGAACTACGCCTGGCTGCAGCATATCCTGCACCACCTTTCCCCGCGCGGCCAGGCGGGCGTGGTGCTCGCCAACGGCAGCATGAGCAGCAACCAGAACAACGAAGGCGCCATCCGCAAGGCCATGGTCGAGGCCGACGTGGTAGACGTGATGATCGCGCTGCCCCCGCAACTCTTCTTCAACACCCAGATTCCGGCCTGCCTGTGGTTTCTGACCAAGGACAAGAAGGGCGCCGCCGCGCCGGGCGGCAGACAAGGCCGCGATCGGCGCGGCGAAGTGCTGTTCATCGACGCGCGCAAGCTCGGCCGGATGGAGACACGCGTGAACCGCGTGTTCGACGACGAGGATGTGGCGCACATCGCGGCCACCGTGCACCGCTGGCGGGCCGATGGCGAGGACGGCGCCGACGAGCCTTATGTCGATGTGCCCGGGTTCTGCCGCGCCGTAAAGCTCGCCGATATCGCCGAGCACGGTCATGTGCTCACGCCCGGACGTTACGTGGGCGCCGAGGCGGCGGAAGATGACGACGAAGCTTTCAACGAGAAGATGGAGCGGCTGACCGCGCAGCTCGCCGAACAGATGGCGAAGGGGGCCGAACTGGATGCGGTGATTCGGGAGAAGCTCGGGGGAATGGGGTATGCGATCTGAGTGGCCGACACGTCCGCTCGGCGAGTTAACGGTCAACCTAGACACTCAGCGCAAGCCAGTTAAGGAGTCCGAGCGCATTAGCGGGCCGTATCCATACTATGGCGCGTCAGGAGTCGTTGATTATGTGGACGGTTATCTCTTTGATGGAGAGTACTTGCTTATAGCCGAAGACGGCGAGAATCTCCGCACACGCAACACGCCCGTGGCCTTCCGGGCTGTTGGCAAGTTTTGGGTCAACAACCACGCACATATCGTTCAAGGCAATGCATTGGCGAGTACCCGGTTCTTGGAATACGCAATTCTCGCAGCCGACATCAGCCCCTATTTGACAGGAGCCGTGATGCCGAAGCTGACGCAATCAAACCTCAAGAAACTGGTCGTGAGCTGTCCTCCATGCGACGTCCAAGATGCAATCGTCGGTGTACTCGGTGCGCTCGACGACCGCATTGACCTCCTGCACCAAGCAAACGCCACCCTCGAATCCATCGCCCAAACCCTGTTCAAAAGCTGGTTCATCGACTTCGACCCCGTGCGTGCCAAAGCAGAGGGCCGCGAGCCCGAAGGCATGGACGCCGCAACGGCAGCGCTGTTTCCCACCGAGTTCGAGGAATCGGCACTGGGTCCGATTCCGAAGGGGTGGCGATCGGTGATGGTTGGCGAATTCTTCGCGTTGACCATGGGGCAGTCGCCGCCCGGAGAAACGTACAACGAGGCGGGCGACGGTGTTCCTTTTTTTCAAGGACGCGCCGATTTCGGTTTTAGATTTCCCACCGTGCGGGTGTACTGCACGGCGCCAACGCGATTAGCAAACACTGGCGACGTCTTGATTAGCGTTCGCGCGCCTGTTGGAGACGTGAATGTTGCTCTTGAAAACTGCGCTATAGGGCGCGGCGTCGCTGCTGTGACCTTGGACAGTTCGCCATCATTCGCACTCTATTCGATGAAGGCGTTGCGTGATCGTTTTGCCGAGTATGAATCTCATGGGACGGTTTTTGGCTCGATCAATAAGAAGCAGTTTGAAGCGTTGCCATGCGTATTCCCTGGCAATCAGGTGCTCGCCGCTTTTGCATCGATAGCTGGCCCACTGGATGAGCGAATTCTCATGAACGAGCTTCAGCTTCGCTCCCTGGCCCGCTTGCGCGACACCCTCCTCCCCCGTCTCATCTCCGGCAAAGTCCGTATTCCGGCCACCCAAGAGGAAGGCGAAGGGGCGTTGACATGAACGACGCCATCCACATTTACTGCGACGAGTCTTGCCACCTCGAGCGCGACCATGCGCGCTCGATGGTTCTGGGCGCGGTGTGGTGTCCAGGCTCGCATCGAGCAATGTTGACTCGCGAGATCAAGGCGCTGAAAAAACGATACGGCCTCGCGCCGGGTTTTGAGATCAAGTGGGTGAAGGTTTCGCCAGCCAAGCTTGGTTTTTACCGCGCATTGCTGGATTTCTTTTTCGATGAGCCGCTGCTGCATTTCCGCGGACTCGTCGTGCCGGACAAGAATGCGCTCGATCACGCGCGCTTTGCGCAGGACCACGATAGCTTTTATTACAAAATGTGGTACCTGCTGCTCAACCGGCTGATCGCGCCTGAGGAACGGTATCGAATCTTCCTCGACATCAAAGATACCAGGGGGGTGGCAAAGGTCGAGAAGCTGCACGACGTCCTGTGCAATGCCAATTACGATTTCGACCGATCGGTGATCCAGTCCATTCAGCTTGTTCATTCCCACGAGGTCGCGCTGCTGCAGTTGGCGGACCTGCTGATCGGTGCGCTGGGCTACGCTCATCGTGGTTTGGATGGCAGTCCGGCTAAGTCCGCTTTGGTGGAACACCTGCGCTATCGCTCGGGACTGCGTCTCGATCGAAGCTCCCTGATGAGCCGGCGCGAGCAAATTGATGCTGGTCGCTGGCGGATTTGATCACGGTTGTTGAGGTTTGGGTGCCGGATTCCATCGCGTAGCGTGGCAGGAATCGGTGGGCTGGTGCGGGTGATCGCCGGCCGGTTGGCGGACGCACGCGGTGCGGCGAGCGTTGTCCAGGGACGGCCGGTCCGGTCGCTTGCGACGAACCGGGGACCGGCCGTCGGTGGGCAACGCGGTGATCGCCAAGGCGCCGGGGCGATGCGCCTGCGCGTTGTGGTTGCGGTCAGCCGGCGCCGGGCGTCGGATCCAGTTTGGCGATGAGTTCGAGGAACACTTCTTCGAACCCGGATTCGTACTGATCGGGATGAGTTCGAATGAAGTCGACCACCTTGCGGTAGCAGTCGGCGGCGTCGCGCTTCTGGCCGCGGGCCTCGAAGACCATTCCGAGGCGGTCGTAGCCGTCATGGACCTCGGGGTAGCGCACCAGGAGTTCGCGGGCGGCGCTTTCGGCCTCATCGAGCTTGCCGGCCTGGACCAGGTCGACGACGGCGTTGGATTCGTCGGTGAAGGTGTCGTCGTCGGATTCCGGCATCGAGGCCGAGTAATCCCCGATCTGGGCGCGGTATTGCGCCTGCTGGGCCTGCGATTCGTCGCGCTTGGCCGCGAGGGCAGCGAGTTCGGCGGCCCGGTCCTTTTCCAGGCAGCAGTGCTTGTACTTCTTGCCGCTGCCGCAGGGGCAGGGTTCGTTGCGACCGGTCTTTGGCATAGTGGGTCAACTTTACCAAGACCGGAGGGAAGCGATGGATACCGCCTTGTTGGCCGATGGCCGACTGCACGCCACATTGCGACACATAGACGAAGATCTGGCCGCCGAGCAGCGCGCGGCGGGCTGTCCGCGCTGCGGCGCGAGGCTGCACTCGGCGCGCTACCCGCGCAAGCCGCGCGGGGTGCCCCGCGGGTCGCGCGCCGAGTATGACCGGCGGCTGAGCCTGTGCTGCGCGCGCGACGGCTGCCGCAAGCGCGCCACGCCGCCCTCGGTTCGGTTTCTCGGACCCAAGGTCTACGTGAGCGCGGTGGTGGTGCTGATCGCGGCGCTGCGTTGCGGGCCGACCCCGGCGCGGCTCCGGGTGCTCGAGGAGCTCGTCGGCGCGAGCCGCCGCACGATTCTGCGCTGGCGCCGGTGGTGGACCGAGGAGCTGATCGACACGCCGTTCTGGCGCGCGGCCGCGGGCACGCTGATGCCGCCGGTTGCCACCACGGAGCTGCCGGCCGCGCTGCTGGATCGCTTTGCCGGAGACGCCCGGGATCGATTGCTGGCGGCCCTGCGCTGGCTCTCCCCGACCACGACCGGGAGCGCCGCCGTGCAAGCTACCTGAGGCGCAGGTGCCGGCCCGCAGAGGATGCGCGTGGCGCGATCCGGCGGGCGTGGCTATGGTGCGCGCATCCCCGCTGCAACCGATCGGAACCAGCATGAGCGCATCGAAACACGCTTCAGTCCACGAACGTTGGGCGCATCTGCGCTTCTCGGTGATCGGGCAACTGTTGGCGGCCCCGCCGCCGAAGGGCGAACTGCGCGCCGAGCTCAGGAAGTTGGCTGAGCGCACTTGGCGGCACCCGGTCACGGGCGAGCCGGCGCGCTTTGCGCTCTCGACCATCGAACGCTGGCTGTTGCGGGCGCGGCGCGAGCGGCGCGACCCGGTCGGAGTCCTGCGGCGCAAGGTGCGCGCCGATGCCGGGGTCCAGAAGGTGGGCTCGGCGATCCGGCAAGCGCTGCAGGCGCAGTACGCCGCGCACCCGAGCTGGTCGGTGCAGCTTCACACCGACAACCTGCGGGCGCTCATCGAGCGCGACCCGGCGCTGGGGTCTATGCCATCGTACTCGAGCGTCCGGCGGCTGTTCCAGGCGCAGGGTTGGCGCAAGCGCCAGCGGCTCAGCAGCCGCGATACGGCGGGCGCTCAACGAGCCGAGGCCCGGCTGGCCGCGCGCGAGGTGCGCAGCTACGAGGCCCACTACGTCGGCTCGCTGTGGCACTGGGACTGCCACGTCGGTTCGCGACCGGTGTTGACCGCCGCCGGTCGATGGGCCACGCCAGTGCTCTTCGGCGTGCTCGACGATTGCTCGCGGCTGGGCTGCCACCTGCAGTGGTACCTGCGGGAGAACGCCGAGTGCGTGGCCCACGGTCTGTCGCAGGCAATCCAGAAGCGCGGGCTGCCGCGCGCGGCCATGAGCGACAACGGTGCGGCGATGCTCGCCGCCGAGATCACCGAGGGGCTCGCTCGGCTGGGCATCGCGCACGAGACGACGCTGGCGTACTCGCCATACATGAACGGCAAGATCGAGAACCTGTGGGCGAACGTCGAAGGAAGACTGATGGCGATGCTCGAGGGCGTGACCGACCTGACGCTCGCCACCTTGAACGAAGCGACCCAGGCCTGGTGCGAGTACGACTACAACCGCACCGTGCACTCCGAGATCGGCGCAACGCCGCTGGCGCGTTTCCTCGCCGGCCCCGATGTGCTGCGGCCCAGCCCGGATAGCGACGCGCTGCGGCTGGCCTTCACCCGCACCGAGAAGCGCACCCAGCGCCAGAGCGACGGCACGCTGGTGGTCGAAGCCCGGCGCTTCGAGGTTCCCAACCGCTACCGGCACCTGCGCGAGCTGCACGTGCGCTACGCCGCCTGGGACCTCGCCCGGGTGCACCTGCTCGATGAACGCAGCGGCCAAGTCCTGTGCCGCCTGTACCCGCAGGACAAGCAGGCCAACGCCCGGGGCGTGCGCCGGCCGCTCGAGCCGCTCGCGGCGGCGGCGGACGCGCCTCGACCGCCCACCGGCGCGATGGCCCCGCTGCTGCAGAGTCTGATGGCCAAGCAGGCTGCCACGGGCCTGCCGCCGGCCTACCTGACCAAGGACGAACCACCGGCACCGGAAGGGAACGAACCATGAACAAGAAGCTGCTGTCGCTCTACGGCCTGAAGTGGAATCCGTTCGCCCCCGATGTGCCGGTCGAGGCGCTGCACGTCGGCGCGCGCCTGGAGTCGTTCTGCTGGCGGGTCGAGCAGCTCGTCGGCGAGGGCGGCTTCGCGCTCGTCACCGGTTTGCCGGGGGTGGGCAAATCGGTGGCGCTGCGGGTGCTCACCGAGCGCCTGTCGGCGCTGCGCGACGTGCAGGTCGGTGTGCTCAGCCGGCCGCAGGCCGGGATGGCCGACTTCTACCGCGAGTTGGGCGAGCTCTTCGGCGTGCAGCTTCACCCCCACAACCGCTGGGGCGGCGCCAAGGTGCTGCGCGCCAGCTGGCAGGGCCACATCGACGCCTCGCAGTGCCGCCCGGTGCTGATCGTCGACGAGGGCCAGGAGATGCAGCTCGCCGTCCTCAACGAGCTGCGGCTGCTCGCCTCGGCGCGGCTCGACTCGCACCTGCTGCTCACCGTGGTGCTGGCGGGCGACCAGCGTCTGATCGAGCGCTTCCGCAGCGAGGAGCTGCTACCGCTGGGATCGCGCATGCGGGTGCGTCTGGCGCTCGATCGCGCCAGCCCCGAGGATCTGCGCGAACTGCTGCAGCACGCGCTCACCAAGGCCGGCGCGCCCAAGCTGATGACGCCCGAACTCGTCGCCACGCTCTGCGACCACGCCCAGGGCAATCTGCGCGCGCTGATGAACATGGGAAGCGAACTGCTCGCCCTGGCCGCGCAGCGCGAAGCGCGACAGATCGACGAGCAGCTGTTCTTCGAGACCTTCGCAGCGCCGGCCCCGGCGCAGCTCAAGATGGCGGCGCGCCGGCGGTGAGCACCGCGACGCTGCCGGTCGAGCCGGCCTGGCGCTTGGCCCAGCGGCCCGACGCGCAGCGCTGGCTGGTCAGCGAACTCTGGGCCGAGCAGGCGGTGGGCATCGTCGGCGGCGAGCCCAAGTGCTGCAAGAGCTTCCTCGCGCTCGACTTGGCCGTGGCGGTCGCCTCGGGTCGCCCTTGCCTGCGGCGCTTCGCCGTGCCCAATCCCGGCAGGGTGCTGCTATACGCGGCCGAGGATGCCTCGCACGTCGTGCGCCAGCGGCTCGATGGCATCTGCGCCGCCGCCGGCTGTCGGCTGGCCGAGTTGGACGTGCAGGTGATCACCGCGCCCATCCTGCGACTCGACCTGCCGGCCGATCGCGCGGCCCTCGAGCGCACCGTCGCCGAACTGCAACCGCGCCTGCTGATCCTCGACCCCTTCGTGCGCCTGCATCGCATCGACGAGAACGCCAGCGGCGAGGTAGCCCCTCTGCTCGCCTACCTGCGCGAGTTGCAGCGCCGCTACGCCGCTTCCGTGCTGCTGGTGCACCATGCACGCAAATCCGCCGGCGCCATGCGCGCCGGCCAGGCGCTGCGCGGCTCCTCCGAGTTCCACGCCTGGGGCGACTCGAACCTGTACCTGCGCCGCGCAAACGATGCGCTCAGCCTGACGATCGAACATCGCGCCGCGTCGTCGCCGCCCGGCATCCAGCTCGAGCTGCGGGCCGACGGCGATGCACTGGCCTTGCGACCCGTACAACCGTCGTCCGATCCGCCGCCACCGCCCGCCGGCCTCGACGAACGCATCACCGCCGCGCTGCTGGCCGCCGCTAACCCAATGAGCATCCACGCTCTGCGCGCCCAATGCCGCGTACGCAACGCCTCCCTCTACGAGCGCCTCGCCGCACTGACCGCCGCCGGTCGACTTCAGCGCACCGCCGACGGCTACCGACTCGCCGATCGCAACTGATCCGCCATCGCGCGCCAGCACCCGCCCGCCGGCCACGCCTTCTTCCCGTTCCCGCTTCCGCCACTCCCTACAAAGCGCCGGAACCGGTAGCCGGAACTCCATCAAATTCCTCGACCAACGGCACATCAAGAAGCGGGATCGTGCTCACCTGATACGGGCAGAGAAGTTCAATTTGTTCGTATGGCGGCCGCAAGCATGAGCGCGCCTCCGGACCTATTGCCGTTCAACGATTGGGGCGGCGACTGGAAAGCGTACGAAGACGTTCTGTACGAGGAGTATCTAGCAACGGTCGTTCGTGCGGGAGTGTCATTTCGAGGCGCTCCCGTCAGAGCGCAGTACCGCCCGGAGACCCGCGGCAAAGGCTTCAGCTTCTGGCATCTGATTTCCGAAGCGCGAGATCGAACCAATCGCGACGAAGACGATCGGCTTCCGGATCTCGATCGCTGTGCGCGCATTCGTTGGGTGAGCTGGTGTATACGGAATGCGGACGAGCCAGGTTTCTCTTGGTGGGAGAGCAGGCGCGGACGCGAAATTCATGTTGTCATCTGGGCCGAGGCGCACGATTTCGCCGTTGTGCTGGCGAAGCGGGGAACGGCCGCCGGGACGCGCTATTTTTTGCTCAAGACGGCGTATTGCTTGAAGGCGCACCGGAAGGCCAGCTTCGTAAAAGAGCGCGATGCGTTTTGGGCAGGCAATAAAGACTGAAGCCCCGACGCATTGCTGCGACAGGGCTTCTGATGCTCCTTCCACACATGGTGGATGAGACTCCGATAAAAGTAATATGCGGATCGCTGTTTGTCAAATGAATTATCGATGGCCATCCGATCGGACACGGCGTTTAGCAATGCGAAACAAATCGAAAAAATCTTTTTTCATCACCTCTCTGGGTCGTTTGGCTAGCGAAACGAGGGTGCAGGATTCTCCCGATATGTCGAATTTCTCGCCCGTTTTTAAACATTTCCGGGTGGTACGTCCAAATCTTCGACATATCGTCGCCCACGCGCAAGGGGTGGACTCCCCGATTATGCTGGGCGTTGTCGCGGCGAAGCGTGGTAACCCTGCGGCATGACCTCCCTCCTGACCGAAGACCACCTCGAACAAGCCTGCCAGCAATGGCTGGTAGCCCTTGGCTGGTCGACCGCCCACGGCCCCGACATCTCCCCGCCGGACCCGCAAACCCCCGGGACCGAACGGGATACCTACCGCGAAGTCGTACTGGCCCACCGCCTGCGCGAGGCCATCGCCCGCCTGAACCCGCAAATCCCGGCCGGGGCGCGCGAGGACGCGCTGCGCCGCGTGCTCGACCCCAACGTTCCGGGCGCCCTGCAAACCAACCGGCAGATGTACCGCTGGATGGTTGACGGCGTGCCGGTGGAATTCCAGAAGGACGGCGAAACCCGCGGCGATCGAACGCGGCTGATCGACTTCGCCGACGTTTCCGCCAACGACTGGCTGGCGGTCAACCAATTCAGCGTGCAGGGCCCCAAGCGCACGCGCCGGCCGGATGTGGTGCTCTTCGTCAACGGCCTGCCCGTCGTCGTCATCGAACTCAAGAACCCGGGCGACAAGGATGCCGATATCTGGGCGGCGTGGAACCAACTGCAGACGTACCGGGAGGACATCCCGGACCTCTTCCATGCCAACGCGCTCCTCGTGATCTCCGACGGCATCGAGGCGCGTATGGGGGCGCTCGCCTCCGATCGGGAGCGTTTCCTGGCGTGGCGAACGATCGACGGCGTCGCGACGGATCCCCTGGGGCCGATGCGCGAACTGGAGACCTTGGCGGCGGGCTTGTTCCGGCGCGATTGGCTGCTCGACTACCTGCGGCACTTCATCCTGTTCGAGGACGACGGAACGCGTCTCGTCAAGAAGGTCGCCGCCTATCACCAGTTCCACGCGGTGCGCGCGGTCGTGGAGAGCGTGCTGCTCGCCTCGCGGCCCGGCGGCCCCAAGGAAACGGCCGGCAAGGGCGGCGTGGTCTGGCACACCCAGGGGGCGGGCAAGAGCATCGAGATGACCTGCCTCGCCGGCAAGCTCATGTCCCACCCGCAAATGGGCAACCCGACGCTGGTGGTCGTGACCGACCGCAACGATCTCGACAACCAGCTCTTCGGCGTGTTCGCCGGCGCCAGGGACCTGTTGCGCGAAACCCCGGTGCAGGCCGACACCCGCCCGGAACTGCGCCGCCTGCTCGCCAATCGGCCTTCCGGCGGGATCGTTTTCACGACCATCCAGAAGTTCACCCCCGGCGTCGACGAGGACAGCTTTCCGGTGCTTTCCGAGCGGCGCAACATCGTCGTCATCTGCGACGAGGCGCACCGCAGCCAATACGGCTTCGAAGCCCGGCTCGTGAAGCCCAACGGGGAACCTGCGGCGGGGGCCGCGAACGACGACCGCGCGGAGGCAACGGCGCTCCGGGCCGCGCAGACCGATGCCCCCGTGCAACGGGTGACCACCGGCGCCGACCGCGGGGGCCTGCGCTACGGCTACGCGCAACACCTGCGCGACGCGCTGCCCGGCGCCACCTTCGTCGCCTTTACCGGGACGCCGGTATCGCTGCATGACCGCGACACGCGTGCCGTGTTCGGCGACTACGTCCACGTCTACGACATCGAACAGGCGGTCCGGGACCATGCGACGGTTCCCATCTTTTACGAGAGCCGGCTCGCCAAGCTCGACCTCAAGGAAGACGAAACCGCGCTGCTCGACGAGGAGGTGGACGAACTCTCGGAAAGCGACGAAGGCGACGCCGCGAAGGTCGCCCGCTTGCGGCGCTGGGCCGCCCTGGCGCAGTTGGTCGGCGCGCCGCCCAGAATCCGCAAGGTCGCTTCCGACATCGTGGAACACTTCGAAGCCCGGCTTGCCGCGATCGACGGCAAAGCGATGATCGTGGCGATGAGCCGCGAGATCTGCGTGCATCTCTACGACGCGATCGTCGCGCTGCGCCCGGAATGGCACGACGCCGATCCGGAAAAGGGCGTGATCAAGATCGTGATGACCGGTTCCGCTGCGGACAAGGCGCTGCTGCGCCCCCACATCTACCCGAAGGACGTGCGCAAGCGCCTGGAGCGCCGCTTCAAGGACCCCGCCGACCCCTTCAAGCTCGTGATCGTGCGCGACATGTGGCTCACCGGCTTCGACGCCCCCTGTCTGCACACGATGTACGTCGACAAGCCCATGCGCGGCCACAACCTCATGCAGGCCATCGCCCGCGTGAACCGGGTATTCCAGGACAAGCCCGGCGGCCTGGTGGTGGACTACATCGGCATCGCCAACGAACTCAAAGCGGCGCTGGCCGACTACACCCGGGCCAAGGGCCGGGGCAAGCCGACGATCGACGCCCGCGAGGCGCTTGCCGTGCTGCAGGAGAAGATGGGCGTGCTGCGCGACATGCTGCACGGCGTGGACTACCGCGAGTTCCGCAGCCACGCCTGGCAACTGCTGCCTGCTGTGGCGAACCACGTTCTCGGCCTGGACGACGGCAAGCAGCGTTTCGCCGATACCGTGCTCGCGGCCAGCAAGGCGTTCGCCCTATGCTGCACCCTGGACGAAGCGCGGCAGCACCGCGACGAACTCGCCTTCCTGCAGGCGGTCAAGGCGGCGCTCACCAAGCACCGCGAAACCGACCGGAAACTCACCGACGAGCAGAAAGAGCACGCGCTGCGCCAGATCATCAGCGGCGTACTGGTGAGCGACGAGGTCATCGACATCTTCTCGGCGGCGGGGTTCAAGCGCCCCGACATCGGCGTGCTGTCGGAAGAATTCCTCGAGGACGTACGCCACATGAAAGAGCGCAATCTCGCGGTCGAACTGCTGGAGCGCCTGTTGAAAGGCGAAATCCGATCGCGCTTCAAGACCAACGTCGTGCAGAGTGCGAAGTTTTCGGAGCTGCTGCAGCAGAGCCTTGCACGCTATCGCAACCGCGCGGTCGAGACCGCACAGGTCATCGAGGAACTGATCGCGATGGCCAAGAAGTTCC
Organism: Burkholderiales bacterium GJ-E10; assembly: GCA_000828975.1. NCBI lineage: Bacteria > Pseudomonadati > Pseudomonadota > Betaproteobacteria > Burkholderiales > Burkholderiales bacterium GJ-E10. The sequence continues at coordinate 237,520 of AP014683.1, forward strand.
AGGAGGCCGCGCATCGCGGAGAGGAACTGGGTCTGAACCGGGATGAAACCGCGTTCTACGATGCCCTTGCCGCAAACGAATCCGCGGTGCGCGAACTCGGCGACGAAACGCTCAAGAGAATCGCCGTCGAGTTGACGCAGAGCCTGCGAAAGTCCGTCACCGTTGATTGGGCAAAGCGCGAGACGGTACGGGCAAAGCTGCGGGTAATGGTCAAGACGCTGCTGCGACGCTACAAGTATCCGCCGGATCGGCAGGAAGAGGCGACGGAGACGGTGCTGCGGCAGGCGGAGTCGTTGTCGGCAGAGTGGGCGGTTGCATGAAAATATGTGAGCATCGCGCGGGACGTCGGCAGGTGCGTAACCGGGCTCACCGCGACGTGGTATTGGCACGAATCCAGCCGGTCCCTGATCGATCCGGGCTGGTGCATACCCGGCACGGGGCAGGGCGGTGCGGCGATGGCCGACCGAGGGCCAAATGGTCGGTGCTGGTGGCTGTGCGGACGCAATCACTACGTTGCCGCGAAAGAATCGTTCACGCCCTGACCCGTTGTTCCTGTCACCCGGGTTCCAATGGCTGCTTCCAGAGTCGAGCGGACGTACAGCACCATCACTCGCCGACAGCACGTCGGCCATTGCTGTCGCTACACTTGCTCAAGGCGTCCGCACTATGATCGTCTGCTGACATTGGAAAGTGTCGCAATTTCGAGGGTGACGAGGCCGCAGCGGTATCGAGACGATTAAGGGAAAGGTTGGAGTGCCTCAAAGGAAACAAAAATGCTGCAGCTCTTTGGATATTTCACCGGCGCGATAAGCGGCCTACTTACGCTTATTGGCCTCTTTCTTCAGGTTGCAGATATTTTCCCTGCGCACAGGGAGGCACGAAAAGCGGCGCTGTACATCAGCCTTGGGGTGTTTGTCGGGAATATCCTTGGCATGATGAAATCGATAAGTATTGATATCGATTTAAAGAACTATAGCCCAATAACAATCTCGCTATTGGTTATCTTTGTGCTCATCGCGTTATCGGGGCTCGTTGTCGCCTTCATGGGCCTTGGTCGAAAGGAAGCCAAAGCCCGCGAGGAATCGTACGGCGTGTCAGCGGTTCTTGGATTTGCTAGTATTGGCGTGTTGTTGGCTATAGCCATTTCTCGCGGCGCAGTCGGCCCAAGTTATTCCTTGGATGAGGAGATGGCTGTGGCGAAATATAACTTCGCACACAATGATTACGCTCGGGGAATCGCTGCACTCGAACGAGCAAAAACTAGTCTGCAGCCTAACGATCCTCTTCGATCAAGAATTAACCAGTTTATCGCGAAGGCCAAAGCGGAAGAAACGAAAGACCTCTCCGATCCAGCGAGTGCGTCATCGCGTTGAGCAAGGCGCGCGCGTCCGTTTCCTCTACTTCATCTTCCAGCGCGTATCGATCCTTGCGCCACTTGCCCTGTTCGATGCACAGCGTCATGCGAGTGCTATCGATGTCGCCGGTTTTCAGGGCAACGACCTCACCCGCGCGCAGCCCGACGCCGTAGGCCACAGAAGTGGCCTCGGCTCTTACTTCGGCCGCCAATTATTGAATGTCAACGAAGTACACATTCACTTGTATGCCATGCTTGCCCAGTATTTTCCTTGATGGTGCGCCGATCAAGCTAGGCTGCTCATAAAGGCCACAGTATCGAAGGCCCGGACCTCCGTCAGTGGGATCGCCAGGGTTTGCGCGACATGGCGGGCATGACGCAATTCTTCTTCCTGATGGGTAGTGACCATCGCCAAGTCAACCGCGCCACCGTCTCGACGGCTCCAGCGCGCCGCGATTGCCACGGGTTCGTCATGGAGTACGACCACGCGCTCCAGCCCTAAGGCATGGAAGACATCCACGCTTATCATTTCGATTTTCCCCGTCGCCGTGAGTAGGGAGAAATGCCCGTCGAGCAGGATTTTCCCGCCATGACGCGGCAGGACGCGATGGACAGCACGGATTAAGTGACGCTGGGGCGCATCTACCTCGGTGACCACCTTGCCTTGTTCCGGTACCGCGTTGGCCTTTTCTTCCCGGATCAGATCGCTGGCGCTGTAATGGGCGATTTCCTTGGTCTGCTCGGCCTGCTTGCACAAGGTGGTTTTGCCCACGGCATGGACACCGGCGACGAAGATCACTCCCATGATTCCCGCCTGGCCTGGTTATTCAATTGACGGATTTCCTCCGGCCGCAGATATCGAAACGATTGAGGCGGCCTGAAATTGACGTCGAACACCCGACGTGGGTCCAGCGCATCGGCGAACCGCTGGTGTCGGCCGATGACCAAGGCCACGGCTTCCTTGCGTCCGCTCAGGTAGGAAAACAATTTCCTGCGGATGATGCCGCCACCGTGCTGTTTTCCCAGTTCCCACAATTTTGTCTTGCTGCCGTGATGCACATGCTCGATCCAAGCTAGGCCAACGATGCGCTGCACCGGTGCCGTGGCGTATATCGCCAGCACATCGACGGGCCGCGCAGCCCAAACGCGTCGGAATTCCAGGCGTTTTTCTCCGGCCAGTATCTTCTCGGCGTATTCCGGGCGGATGGATATCAGGGCGACGTTAGCGCCCATGGGCAAGGATGCATTCGAATCGGTCATCTGAGATTTTCATGATGCTCTGGGGCGCGCCATTCAGCACGCCGCCCTTTTCGAGCCAGGATTGCGGTAAGGGATTTTCCAGGTGGCGAACCAAGCGGAACAGCATGACGCGTGTCGATTTGGCCGCCATCTTGCCGATCTCTTCCATGGAGTAGACGGTGCGTCGCTTAACCCGCGCTACGATGTCAGCGGCTTCCGACAGGGTGTCATAGCTTTCCACTACGCCGATGCTAGTGATAGCCCGCTCGTCTCGTGACCGATAAAACAGCACGATGGAGCCAGGCTCGATGTGCTTTGTTTGGGCATGACACAAGTACGCCATCTTGATGGCATTGCCGGCGGGGTTGGGTTGCTGAAACAGGGCCATCTGAAGATCCATCGGCGATGGGTAATCGGGAAAGAGTATCCGATGATATGGTGGCTGAATCGGCACGATATACTTGGAAACCCCTGCGTCGTGGCGAAAATGTGGGAAGTAGCGGCGCGCATAATCGAATGGCGATAGCGGGTCGGCCGGCGCGGCTACTGGATGCGGTTTGAGATATACCGCATCATGGTTCGTTGATCCAGGGTGATATCCGACTTTCGAGAAGCCGAAGTCCTCCAACATTTCGAACAAGAAGCGGTGCTCGTCTTCGTCGCCATGAATGAAGATGTGCTCGAGCCGATTGATGCTCGCATGGCGGAAAGCCATCTTCAGGAACAGTTCTCCGATTTTCTTGCCCCGATTAGTCACGCCCACCTTGAAGGTTGCCAGCTTCAATGCGGCACCGGGCAAGGTCATGGTGTCGGTTATCGGCTCGTTGTCTTGGCGGTCATAGATGCAGATGCCGCCCAACTCGTTTTCTCGCTCCCAGTTTACCCAGGCATTGCGACCGGAACGAGCTTTTATTGCGAACCAGTCGTCAAAACCGGGATAGCGTGCGCGTAAGCTGTCGAAGAAGGTGCTCCGAAGCAGGGGAGACAAACTGTACAGGGGGACATCGTCGATGTTGGGTAAAGAAACCGTTTGCCGTTCATGCAGCCGACGCAACAGATCCTCGGCCGTCTGGATGGTATAGACCCTATCCACCAGACCGTGGGTCTTGGCTTTTGCGTGGATTTTTTTGTCCTCGGTGACCAAGGCATGGACCGCATCCAATTGAAGCGCATAGAGGATTTCATTGTCTGCGGCATCATTGCGGTCAACCTCTCCCTTGTTCCACGGACAGTCGGGGCGGGCAGATAAGGAGGTGTATTGGGCAAGACGCTGGATGGTCTGTTTGCGCCGCTCGATGTCGCCATCCTGGCGGATATCTTCTACGGATGCTGGGTGGTATAGCAGAGCATGGCCATGAGCGGTCGCCAGACGTACAAAATTGGCAAGGCTAGGCAGCAAAGGTCTTTTGGAGTCTTCCAGTGGGATAAGTATGTTGGTGTCCAGTAGAAATCGCATGCCCATAGACTAGACCTCACCACTGCCCCGGATCAGCGGTAACCATCTTGCTTTTTCCACCACACTTCCTCACTTGTTATTGCTTGCGAAACCCTATCGACTATAAGTTAAGCGCACAATTTTTATTCCGTAGTTCCGCAGTCAATCCAACGGCACGTCTCCCAACTCGCTGAACGGTAGGCGGTGGCCTGCGTGTCGCCAGTCGCGCCGCCCCGTCGATAATGTTGCCACGGACTACTACGTCGCGCACCTCTGTCGTTCGTGGCGCCGGTCCGCATGCGCAGATCCAACTTCGACATACGCGGCCTTGACCCACGGAATGCCGGATTGTTACACTGGGTTCCATGAATTCCTTCCTGCACGCCGCCCGAATGATTTGCACCACCGCAATGGTGGCGGGATAGTTCGCGCGCAACACAGGCCGACAAACCCGCCCCCGAGGCGGGTTTGTTTTACCCGCTGGGGGCTTCTTGAAAGCCGGGCCCCATGCGTATTCCTCTCTACCAGGTCGACGCCTTCGCGGAACGCGTTTTCGAAGGCAATCCCGCCGCCGTCTGCCCGCTCGACCGCTGGCTCGACGACGCGGTGATGCAGGCCATCGCTGCCGAGAACAATCTTTCCGAAACGGCATTTTTCGTTCAAACCGCGGACGACGGCGCCGACCTGGGCTGGTTCACCCCGCGCGCAGAGGTCGACCTCTGCGGCCATGCCACCCTCGCCAGCGCCCACGTGTGGTTTGCGCATCTGGGGCACGCCGGCCCGGAAGTGACATTTCACACGCGCGGCGGCGCCTTGTACGTTCGCCGCACAACGCATGGGTTGCAGATGCGCTTTCCGGTCATGGAAACGACGGCTGCGGCAGCGTCGGACGCGCTGTGCTCCGCGCTGGGAGCGCGGCCGATTCAAGCGCTGCGGGGTCGGGATTGGATCGCGGTATTCCACGACGCGCGGCAGGTCCGCGAATGTGCCCCGGATTTGGCGGCCGTCGCGCGGCTGGACGCGCTGGGCGTCGTAGTCACCGCCCCGGGCGAGGACTGCGATTTTGTCAGCCGTTGCTTTTATCCCTCGGTCGGGGTCGACGAAGATCCGGTGACGGGATCGGCGCACTGTGCCCTCGCGCCGTACTGGGCGCAGCGCCTTGGCCGCGACCGCTTATTCGCGCGACAGCTTTCGCGCCGGGGCGGCGCGATCCATTGCGCGATTGGCGGCGACCGAGTGCTGCTCGAAGGGAACGCGGTGGACTATCTGTGCGGCGAAATCGTGCTTTGAATTGGAGAAGCCCATGTACGTCCCGGAAGCATTTCGCGTCGAGGAGGCCCGCGCGCTGCATGAGCTGGTGAGCACGTATCCCCTCGGCACCCTGATCACCGCGGGGGCCAAAGGGCTGGAGGCATCGCCGCTGCCGTTTTTGCTTGATCGCGCGGCAGGCCGCAACGGCACCCTGCGCGCGCATGCGGCGCGGGCCAACCCGCAGATCGAGGCACTGCGTGCGGGCAGCGAATGCGTGGTGTTGTTCCACGGACCGCAGGGCTATGTCAGCCCCTCGTGGTATCCGTCGAAACGCGAGCACCACAAGGTCGTCCCGACCTGGAACTACGCCGTGGTGCAAGTCCGCGGCCGCGCCACGGTGATCGAGGACGCAGAACGATTGCGCGAGCTCGTCGCCGCGCTGACGACCGAACACGAAGCGCGCCGCGATCCACCCTGGAGCCCGAACGACGCTCCGCCCGAGTTCCTTGCGCGCATGTTGCAGGCGATCTCGGGAATCGAGATCGCGATCGACACAATCGAAGGAAAGTTCAAGCTGAGCCAGAACCGCGATCGGGCCGATCGCAGCGCCGTGGTGGCTGCTTTGGAGTCCGCTGATGATTCCCATCGCAACCCGGATCTCGCGGCATGGATGCGGAAGTTCGGGTCATGAGCAAACAAGATGATCCAGGCGCCGATGGGCGCCGTGTCCTGTTTCTTCCCGGAGCCATCGGAGATCCGTCGTTCCGGCATGGGGTCGGGCAACGCCTGCCTGCCAAATGGGAGAAGCGCTTTCCGGGGTGGCCGGGTTTGGGGAACCAGCCGCCGGACTGGTTCCGCTGATCTGGGAAGGTAACGGCGGCTGCACGCGGCCGCTTTGCGACGGAGTGCGGATGGACCGCGAAGAGCCCGTAAAGGCAGCAGGCGGTCTCATCGTCCTGGTTCCCGCGGTGGCGAGCCTTCTGCTTTCCTCGTCGATGCCGCGCCAGCAAATGCAGGTGTTTTGCGCGCTCGGGATTCCCGCGGATCAGGCCGCAGCCCAGTGAATGCGGCGCAGGGTTTCCGACGGCGCAGGCGCCAGCCCATCTCAGGCCATAAGCGGACGGCGCGATGGGAAGCCTGATTTCATACTCAGATGACGTAGACAATACGCGGAGTTGTTGACCCCATGCCCGATTAACTGGTATGGGGCCATTTTGCCGAATTCGCACGCGAGCACGGGGTTTATATCCCCGTCGATCGGGTCATTGCGGACGGGCGCATTCAGCGCGCCAACAGGCGCGAGGTGGCGCGGCCGCCTTTTGGCTCCGCGGCGAGCCCGCGTCCGCGCCGTGGTGCTGGAACCGAGTTTCGGTGTTCTCCGTTCGGTCGATTTGCTCTGCTGAGCCGCCCGGGCTCCGGCTGCGCTCGGCTCGCTTGGCAACGGTTCGCGCCGGATGCCTCTGCGTGACCATAAACGGCTTCCCCCGCTGGGCGGGTCCCCTCCATTTATCCGTCCCGCTTCGCCCTGCGGGTTCGCATTCGTCACGACCCCTTGCAACTCGCCGCCCTTCGGGACGCTTGCCGTCACCCTGGGTGAGGCGGCTCCGAAGAGCAGGTCAATCGACCGAAAGGGGAAATCATGATCACCGAAACCACCAGCACCACCAACAACGCGGGGTCTTCCCCCGCACCCCGCGAGGCTCTCCAAAGGGCAGGGGAGGTCACCGACAACAACGAAGGCGTCCTTATGAATCACATCCGCGTCATCCTGGCCGTTTCGCTTGTGGCCATCCTTACCGCTTGCGGCGGGGGCGGCGGTAGCTCCCCGACCACGACGGCGGCGAGCAGTTCCACGCCGACGACCACCGCCGCTCCGAGCGATGTCGGGACACTGACGACCCCGACCTATCCGGCCGGCTCGGAGGCATTGGCGGCTTTCAATCAGATCAATTCGTTCCGTCAGACCTGCGGCTTTCCCGCCTTGGACGAGAACAGCAAGCTCGATACGTCCGTGGCGAATCACTGGAATTACGTCAACCTCAACGGCGGTCCGAATGTTGTTGGGCATTACGAAACGTCCGGCAATCCGGGTTTCACCGGCTACGACCCGGCCGCGCGCGCGACCGCGGCAGGTTATCCCCTCGCAACGGCGGGGGAAGTGATTGCTCCGATGACCACGAACGTCGGCGGTTCGTACGACATTACCGCCTTGGCGAGTGTGCCGTATCACGGCGGGGTTCTGTTCGGGGATTGGGCGGAAACCGGGATCATCTACCAGCAGCTTTCTTCGAGCGCGGGAGCCTATTACGAGTTCATCGAAGACTTCGGCGATCAATCGAACGCTCCGGCTGCTCCGGCGATTTCGCAGGCCCCTTTGACCTATCCGTGCCAGGGCGCAACGAACGTCGAACGCGAGAACCTTGCGCCGGAATCTCCGACCCCGTACGTCAACGGCTTCCCGGCCAACGATGCTCCTGGTTCTTGGGGGACGCCTCTCATTGTCGAGGGAAATCTTTCGGATTCCATCACGTTGAGTTCCGTCTCGGTCACGGGCCCGAGCGGCACGGTGCCGGTCAGCTTCTACGACTCGACCACCGACCCGAACCACGAGCTTTTGTCGTGGGAAGCCTTCGCAATCCCGAATGCACCCCTGGCCGCGACGACGACCTACAGCGTCGTCATCAACGGCGCGATCAACGGGACGCCGTTCTCCCGGTCTTTCTCGTTCACGACCGGGAACTAGTTTTGGAGGATCGGTGGGTGTCGAAGCAGCCGCCGATCCATTGCAAATGCCGTCATCCGACGAGGTGAAAATGGCCCGTACTACCGTAGTTCGTGTTCCCGATGGACGTGATTTCGTCGAGTCCGGTTTCAGAAAATTGGGGGATGTTGCCTCGGAGATGGCCAGCGTTGACCTGCTCGTGCCCGCGATGGCACTGGAAAGCATCCGCGAGCGGAAGCGGCAGAAAAAAGAGGAGGCCGCGCAGGCACTTGCTGCGACCGCGCCGGCCGCCCCTGCGGCGGCCATTATCAAGAAGCCTGCCAGGGCGCGGGCGCGCGCCGTATCGGTGTTCTCCGCGAAAGCGCTGGAGAGAGCCCGGCACGACTGGAAGGAAATTTCGGACAGCCCACACCCACTACTGAACCAAGCAGCCCGCAATGACGGCTTTCGTTCTGTGCCAAAGATCCGGCCAGCGTTGAAGCGTCTCGATGTATTGCAGCAGGAACATGCAAACATGCGTGCGGTCATCGAAACGCTGCGCGTCGACTTGGCGCTCTCGAGCGCAATGCCTCGAGGTGATTTTCGGGTTCGCCCGATTCTCCTGGTCGGCGATCCAGGTACAGGCAAGACCTACTTCGCGTTAAAAGTCGCCGAAGCCCTCGGCGTGCCGATGCAGAAGTGGTCTGCGGCCCTTGCGCAGGGAGGTTTCCAGCTCACAGGCAGCTCGTCGGACTGGCGAAACGGGAAACACGGTTTGATCCTCGACGTGTTCGCCAAGGACGCGAGCGCGGCGCCCATGTTCCTGTTCGATGAGGTCGACAAGATCGGAAGCGATGACCGCTATCCGGTTGTGCCTGTGTTGCTCGACCTTCTGGAACAAAGCACGGCGCGCATCTGGCGCGACGAGTTCTTCCGCATGGAGTTCGACGTCAGCCGCATGATCGTCCTGATGACGGCCAACAGTTTGGATCGGGTGCCCGCACCGCTTCAAAGCCGTGTCGAGGTTTTCCACGTGCAAGCCCCCGGGCCGGCGCAGCGAACGCGGATGATCGAGGACGAGATCGAGCGGTTGAACCGGAAGACACGGCGCCGGCTGGAAATCGATCAAGCGGCCGTCAAGGCTCTGGCGATGGAAGCCGGGGACCTCCGCCAAACCATGCGCGCGGTTGTGGATGCCTTCGCGGCGGCGCTGATGGCCGGGGAGCGCGTTGTCGTACCGATTGATCCCGGCCAAGCTGGCCGGGATCGAGGCCAGCGGCCAGCGGTCCATTAGCCACCGACGGTTCGGTGGCCGATCTGCAAACGTCGCGATTGACCACCCCGGCGGAATATCGGATGAAACGGCGCGCCGATCAATCCGGCGGTCTCGTCGCAACGGATTGATTTTGTTGGTGTTCGGTTGGTCGGCAGCAGCCCAGCCGAAATCGACATCAATAAATAGGGTTGCGATTATTGCGGTAATCAGAACCCCATTTTCGCGTCGTCGCAAAAATGCGACGGAATTTCTCGTCAATAAAAATTGACAGCGCGCTGGAATTGCAAGCAAAATAACCCTGCTGCGTTGCTTCGCAGCCATAGCCCACGGTAGTACGCCAAACCAAATTGTCCGCGTTTGGCCGAGCCCGCGGGCTTTTGTATTTCTGGCGAGAGAAAATGTCAATTATTACTGCGATCATGGTCGATGGGGGCTTCTTTTTGAAGCGTGTGCCGAAAATTTGGGGGAAAAAAACTCCTCCAGATCTCGCAAAAATTCTTCAGTCCATGTGCATGGCCCATTTGACTACCAAGGCGCACGACGGCGACAAGAAGGCCGAGCTTTACAGGATCTTTTTCTACGACTGTCCGCCGCTTTCAAAAAAGGCACATCATCCGCTTACGGGTGCGGCGATCGATTTCAAGCAGTCGCCGAGGTCTGCTTGGCGACTTGATTTTCATAACGAACTTCGGAAGATTCGAAAAGTTGCTCTCCGGCTTGGTTACCTCGACGAGCGAAACGCGAAATGGGGCTTGGATGAAGCCAAAACTCGTGGGCTATGCAGGGGGACTACGACGGTTGCTGACCTAACGGAAGATGATTTTCGGTACGACGTTCGCCAGAAGGGTGTTGATATGCGAATTGGCCTCGACATCGCTTCTGTGGCATTTAAGAAACAGGCTAACCAGATTGTCCTGGTTTCCGGGGATAGCGACTTCGTGCCTGCCGCTAAGTTGGCAAGGCGAGAGGGTATCGACTTTGTTCTCGACCCAATGTGGGCGCCAATTCGTGACGACCTGCATGAGCACATCGACGGGCTCAAATCAACTTGTCCGAAGCCAGTGCGACCGGTGAATTAGAGGTTCTCGGTGAAAGGGACCAGAAGCCGTTTGCATACGGTCGTTCTGCGCGCGCAGGAGGAAAACCGCCAACCCGAAGGGTCGGCGGTTTGATGCAAATTTCCGTGTTTCCCGGAAATCATCGGGCGTCCGCAGACGCCGCGGTTTTGACGACAACCATCGCCGAGTCGAACGTCGGCCTCGTGCGCCCGGTGCACCGGGTCGCCAGATCAGACGGTCGTAAGGCGCGACGCGCGGTCGTCACAGGCCGTCGATCGCCAGGAAATTGATGCCAACCGGTTCGCGGCGGACTTGTTGATGCCAGAAAGTTTCGTCATAGAGGCGGTACGCCGCCGGCAGGAAAAGAAAGCGGATATCTCACCGAGCCAAATCATCGATGAGCTGGCGGCTGAATTTCAGGTCAGCCCCCAAGCGATGGAGTACCGGCTGACAAATCTCGGCATGTTCATTCCGCAGTAGCACCGCGGGTTCCATTCTCTCGGCGCCGCCCCCCTCGTTCAGCCTAGGCCGTCCGCCGCGGCTTGACCGTCGTCGTGGCAGTCCACGTTACCGGGGTAAGATCGGCTCCCTTTGGGGACGCCATTGAAATCAATGGCTTACATCGGCGGCCACCGCCAATGTTCCGGGTTTTCCCAAAGCTTGTCCAAAAATCCCTCCTGAACCGTGCGATTCCGGGGGCTCGGTCGCTGCTTGCTGCGGCGGTTGACTGCGTGCGGTCTGCGTCTGCTGCGCCATTCGCCAGGGCGCTCGCCGACGCGATGATCGGACTTGCGCTACAGTGGCTTGTCGCTTTTTTCAGGGTCTGCGACGGTGACGCAGCGGCCGAAGCCGGGCGCATTACCCCTCTGACGTTCGCAGGAAATGACACGCGGCCGTGACCGCAAGGCTACGAAATGACAGAGAAAAGGCAGGTTGAGGAGATACCGCCGGCGGTGGTGATTACCGGCCTGAAGCGCCGGGCCTTGCAAATCTATGGCTGGGCCCTGGATCTCATCGTTGGGGCTTTGGTCGTCGTCATGTTGCTGACTCTGATCGGGGCCGTGGTGGGCCTGGTATTTGATTTCGTTACCGCCGTAGATGCCATTGGAAAGGGCGTGTCTAGCCACAGCCTTGTGCATGGGTTGGTCGACGCCCTCGATCGGCAACTAGTGGTGGATGTCCTTTCCGTTTTCGTCCTGATCGAATTGTTTCGTACCTTCACCGATTACCTGGAGTTCCACCGCGTCCGCATGACGGTGCTGGCGGAGGTCGGCATCGCGTTCATTTTGCGGGAAATCTTCATCGGCCTTTACGACCACGCCATCGGTCCGACCGAGATTCTGGCGTTCGCCGCACTGCTTGCCGTGCTGGTCGCGGCGCGGATCGCTGCGGTTCGGTTTACGCTGCGCGTCAATAGCGCCGAGTAGTCCGCTCGACGCGCCGTAATGATGGAGTGCGGGTGCATGGACGCGCTGGTTTCGAGTCCTCGTTGCCCGCTTCGATGCCGATGCGGCGAGGCTTGGCAACTGCGGTACTCTTTCTCTTTTCGGGGCTGAGAAGAAGCCCTGGAGCGGGGAAATGATGCAAAACGGCGCAACGGACCGACGCCTCCACATGCGCTACCGCACGGCCGGTCGCGGCCGGTGGATTGCGATTCCTTCCGGGGTGCAGGTCGAATTCGAACTCCTGGATATTTCTCTTGGCGGAATCTCGTTCCGGGTTCCCCATCCCATTCCCGTCAACACGCGCGGCGCGATGCGGTTTTCGGTGCTGTGCGAGGGGCGGCAGGTCACGGTGGAGGCCCGCGGCGACGTGCGCAATTGCGTGCTGGAGCACTCGGAATACCGGATCGGCGTTCAGTTCCATGAACTCGGGGAGGCGGCGCACAACGCAATGGAGATGGTCATCGACGCGCGCAGCCGCATCGTCCACGGATACTAAGTTCGCAGCGCTACCCTCAGGAGCGGCAATGAAGGCATTTGCAATCGGTCCGTTGGTATTGCCGTACACGTGGTTCACCGGGATGGCGGCGCTCGTGCTGGGCCTCCAGGTTGGGCAGCGCGTGGCGCGTCGGGCCGGTGCGCGCGATGTCGCCCCGCATCTGTTCCACGTCCTGCTGGCCGGGCTGCTCGGCGCGCGGATCGCGTTCGTCTTGCGGTTCTGGCCCGCCTACCTGCAATCTCCCTGGAGCATTCCGGACATCCGTGACGGCGGCTGGGCGCCGCTGGCCGGTGTCATCGTGGCCCTCGGTTATGCGCTCTGGCTGGATCGCGGCATCGCCGGCCTGCGCAAGCCGATCGTCGCCGGCGCGCTGGCGGCAAGCTGCGTCGGGGCCTTGGGCGCGGGGGTGGTTGCGGCGTTGCCGTCGGCGCGCGGTGCTGCGCTGCCGGACATTCGCCTGCCGGCGCTTGCCGGCGGCAGCGTGTCGCTTGCCGACTTTCGTGGCAAGCCGGTGGTCGTGAACGTATGGGCGACGTGGTGTCCGCCCTGCGTCCGCGAACTGCCGGCGCTGGTGCGCGCGCAGGCGGAACATCCGGAGGTCCGGTTCGTTTTCGTTGCGCAAGAGAGCGCCGCGCAGCGGGTACGCGCATTCCTGCTGTCGCAGCATCTGGCGCCCCGCAATGTCCTGCTCGACGCCGACGGCGCCGTGGCGGCGCGGTTCCGGTCGCGCGCGCTGCCGACGACCCTGTTCTTCGATGCCCGGGGCCGCTTGGCGGCGGCGCGGATGGGGGCGTTGTCGGCCGCGACCCTGGCGCAGCGTCTGGAGCGGATTTCGGGGGACGCGCGATGAGCAAGGCGTTCGTGAAAGAGTCGGCCGGCGACGAGGAGGATGAATTCGAAGCGCCGGCGATCCCGGTCGGTGCCAAGAATTACATGACGACGGGCGGCTATTGGCGGTTGCGCCGGGAATTGACCCATCTCGTCAACGTCGCGCGGCCGGAGGTGGTGCGCACGGTGTCGTGGGCGGCGTCGAACGGCGACCGCTCGGAAAACGGCGACTACATCTATGGCAAGCGGCGCCTGCGCGAGATCGATCGCCGCATCCGCTTCCTGACCAAGCGGCTCGAATCGGCCGAGGTCGTCGACCCGGCGGCACGGGGCGCGACCGATCAGGTGTTCTTCGGAGCCCACGTCGAATATGAAACCAGCGACGGTTCGCGCAACGCGGTGACGATCGTCGGAGTGGATGAGGTCGACCCCGCGCGTCGACGCGTGAGCTGGATTTCGCCCATCGCGCGCGCCCTGCTCAAGGCGCGGGAAGGCGACGTGGTGCAGTTCCGCACCCCCGCGGGCACCGAGACGATCGAGATCCTCTCGGTGCGTTATTCCTCGGAGGATTCCGACGACGAGTCGTCGGCGGCCTGAGCCCTCGGCGATTGCCGGGTGCGCGCAACCCGCGTCACCTGGCGGATGTGGCGCAGCGTCCGTACGACGCGGGCCAGGTGGCGCCGGTCGTGGACCTGGATCTTGAAGTGGATGGTGACGTCGTTGGCGTCCTCGTCGTCGACATTCACGCTGGCGATGTTCGACTCCGATTCGGCAATGGCCACGGCGACGTAGCCCAGGACGCCGCGCTCGTTGCGCGCCCGCACGTCGATGTTCACCGCATAGACGCCGATCGGGTTCTGCGCCCAGCGCAGTTCGATCCATCGCTCCGGTTCGCCCCGGCGGGCCCGTTTGGCAACCGAGCAGTCCGCCTGATGGACGATCAGGCCCAGATCCCGCCGCAGCTGGCCGATGATTTCGTCGCCCGGGATCGGCGTGCAGCAGTTGGCGAATTGCAGGGCCATGCCTTCGGTGCCTTCGATCTGCAGCGCACCGCCGGACTTGGCGTCGAACGCCGTCATCGATTCCCCGGCATCCCCGGCGCCCGCCGCCGGGGGGGCACCGCGGAACAGGATGATGCTCAACTGCCGCGCAAGCACGGCGGCCAGGCGTCGGCCCAGGCCGATGTCGGACAGCAGGTCTTCCCGATCTTTGGCCTGCGCCTCGCGCAGCAGTTCGTTCCACTGGCCGGCATCCACATCGGCTAGATCGAACGTGAACTGGTGCGCCGCCTGGGCCAACAGCCGCTGGCCGAGTTCGACGGACTCGTGGCGTTTCATCGTCCGCAGGAAATGGCGGATTTCCGATCGGGCGCGCCCGGTCCGCACGAAGCCGAGCCAGCCGGGATTGGGCTGCGCCGTCGGGCCGATGATGACCTCCACGATCTCGCCGTTGTGCAGTTCGCTGCGCAGCGATTGCATGTCGCCGTTGATCCGCGCCGCGATGCAGCGGTTGCCGATGTCGGTGTGGATCGCATAGGCGAAATCGACCGGGGTTGCACCGCGCGGCAACGGCACGATCTTCCCTTTGGGCGTGAAGACGTAGACCTTGTCCGGGAACAGGTCCACTTTGATCGTTTCGAGAAATTCGGCGGAATCCCCCGTCTGCTGCTGGATCTCGATGAGCGACTGCAGCCATTCGTGGGTGCGCGCCTGCATCTCGGTGAAACTCTTGGCGTTTTCCTTGTACAGCCAATGTGCCGCGACGCCCGATTCGGCAATGCGGTTCATGTCGCGCGTGCGGATCTGGAACTCGACCGGCTGGCCGAACGGCCCGATCAGGGTCGTATGCAGCGACTGGTAGCCGTTGAGTTTGGGGATCGCGATGTAGTCCTTGAACTTCCCCGGAACCGGTTTGTAGAGGCCGTGCAGCACGCCCAGGGCGAGGTAGCACTCGGGAACCGAGCCGACGATCACGCGGAAGCCGTAGATGTCGAGCACCTCGGAGAGCGACAGGTGCTTTTCGGCCATCTTGCGGTAGATGCCGTAGAGGGTCTTCTCCCGTCCGAATACCTCGGCCTTGAGCTTGTTGCGCGTCAGTGTCTCCTGCACGGCGACGCGGATCTTTTCCAGCACTTCGCGCCGGTTGCCGCGGGCCGTGAGGATCGCCTTTTCGAGCACCCGGTGGCGCATCGGGTAGAGATGCGCGAAGCATGCCTCCTGCAGCTCGCGGTAGATTTCGTTCAAGCCGAGGCGGTGTGCGATCGGAACGTAGATTTCCAGCGTTTCGCGGGCGATCCGCCGCTGGCGCCCCCGATCCATCGCCTCGAGCGTGCGGATGTTGTGCAGGCGGTCGGCGAGCTTGATGAGGATGACGCGGACGTCGTGCGCCATCGCCAGCAGCATCTTGCGGAAGTTTTCCGCTTGCGCCTCGGCCTGGCTCGCGAAGTTCAGGCGATCGAGCTTGGACACGCCATCGACCAGGTCGGCGACCACCGGGCCGAACTTCGCGACCAGATCCGACTTCGATACGCCGGAGTCCTCCATGACGTCATGCAGCAGCGCGGCCTGGATCGCCGGGACGTCCATGCGCCATTTGGCAAGGATTCCCGCGACGGCGACCGGATGGGTGATGTAGGGTTCGCCGCTCTTGCGAAACTGGCCGAGGTGCGCGGCGTCCGAGAAGCGGAAGGCTTCGCGGACTTTCTGGATGTCGCTTGAGGAAAGGTAGGTCTTGAGCGTCTCGGTCAGTTCGCCGAAACGTACGACGCGGGGATCGAGAGTCGCCTGGTCTGCACCGGTTCGCCACACCGCGCTCCCGGCCTTGCGCAGGGCCGCCGCGGCCCTGCGGGCGAACCCGGCGGGCTTGGGCTGCGCCTCCGGTCCTTCCGGCGCGGCGGGAGCGGGCGGCGGTACGGGGGCAGGGGCCGGGTCGCCCGGCGACGTGGTGGTCATGAACGCTACGCTAGCGCGCAGGCGTCAAATCGGCAATTGGCTGCCGGGCGGGGAAAGCGGTCAGGTCGGAACCTTGCGCAGCATTTCGAGCCCCACCTTCCCGGAGGCGATTTCGCGCAGCGCCGCCACGGCGGGCTTGTCCTTGGTCTCGATCCGGGGCGTGTGCCCCTGGGAAAGCTGGCGGGCGCGATACGCTGCCGCAAGCACGAGCTGGAAGCGGTTCGGGATCTGTTTGAGGCAATCTTCGACGGTGATGCGGGCCATGATCGGGCAACCAGTCAGTCAGGATGTAGGGGGGCGATTATAGACGTCGGGCGGCATCGATCAAAACCATGCCCGTACCGCTTGCGCGGCGCGGGCGGCTACGGCCGGATCAGCTTCCCCGTGACCGCCTGCACCACCGCCTGGATCCGCGTCGCCACGCCCAGTTTGGCGCGGGCGTTGTCGATGTGGAAGTCCACGGTCCGCTTGCTCAGCCCGACGATCTGGGCGATTTCGTCCGAGGTCTTGCCGCGCGCCGACCAAGTGAGCACCTCGGCCTCGCGCGCGGTGAGCCCGACGTTGCGCTGCCAGTGTCCGGCGCGCGCGACGCGTGCCAGCCGTGCGGTGATGATGGCCGCGAGCACGTCGAAGTCGATCGGTTTGGTGACATAGTCGTCGGCGCCGAGTTGGCGGCCCTTGAGCTGGTTCTCCCGCTCGGTGAGCGCCGTGAGAAACACGAACGGCATGTCCGAAAATCGCGGCGCCATGGCGGTGAGATGCTCCAGGACCTCGAACCCGGAGAGGCCGGGCATGCTCACATCGCACAACACGAGGTCCGGCTGGCGGGCCAGGATCGACGCCATCCCGGCATGCCCGTCGTATGCCAGAATGACTTCGTAGCCGCGTTCGGCAAGGTCCTCCTGGACGAGCGACGCGGTTTCGCGTTCGTCTTCGATGCACAGGATCGTTTTTCGGCTTCCGGCCACGGTGTACCAACCTTTCAGCAGGCGGCGATCGTGACGCAACGCTACTCCATCCGAACGCGGCTGTCGCTTGCCCTGGCCCTGCTCGGCCTGCTGGCGTTGGCGCTGGGGGTGTTCAGCGTGGCGAGCCTGCGGACGGTCGACTCGGCGTCGGCGCAAATCCGCGATCGATGGCTGCAGAGCGTGCGTTTTCTGGGCGACGTCACCAATTACACATCCGATTTCCGCGGTGCCGAGGCCGACCGGCTGCTTGCCCGAACCCCCGCCGATGTCACCGCCGCCGACCATGCCATCGCCAATCTGGATCGCATCATATCGGTTTCGCGGCGCAATTATGAGTCGCTTCCCCACAGCGACACCGAAACGGAGTTGTGGCGGGATTTCGAAGGGTACTGGGCGACATACCGGAGCGTGGCGGACCAGGAGTTCGCGTTGGCGCGGCGGCGGCGCGTGCGGGAGGCCGAGACGCTGTACCGATCGAAATCGATGACGGCGTACCGCGCGGCCAGTGACGCCGTGGATCTCCTTACCGACCGCACGGTCCGCAGCGCCAACGAGGCCAGCGACCGCGCGGACGAAACGTTTCATCAGGCGTTTCTCTGGATCGGGACCGCCATCGCCGTCGCGGGATTGTGGGTGGTTCTGTCGATATGGCACATCACGCGCACGGTGTCGGGGCCGATCCTCGGTCTGGCCGGTCGCATGCGAGACCTGGCGGCGAGCCGTACGGACGGCGAGATCGAGGGAACCGGTCGGGGCGACGAAATCGGCGAAATGGCGCGCGCCGTGGTGGTGTTCCGCAACAACGCGATCGAACTCATGGCGAGCCAGCGCGGGCTGGAACAGCAGGCATCGATGCTCGCCGAGAAATTGGAGGCCGAGCGGGAATTGGCGGCGATGCAGCGCAATTTCATCGCCGTCGCTTCGCACGAGTTCCGCACGCCGCTGACCTGGATCGATGGGCAGGCGCAGCGGCTGCTCAAGATGAAGGGAGCATCGGACGACGAGATTTTCGAGCGCGCCGGAAAGATCCGGGCTGCGGTGCAGCGGATCACGAACGTGATGGACCGGCTGCTGAACTCGTCGCTGTTGGTCGAGGAGCGCGGCAGCCTGTACTTCCATCCCGCGCCGATCGATCTGGCGGCGATCCTGCGCGAGGTGTGTCAGGTGTACCGGGAAATCGCGTCGGGGGCGAAGATCGCCGAGGACCTGTCGGGTCTGCCGCCGCAGATCGAGGGGGATGCCAGACTGCTGGATCAGGCGTTCGGGAACTTGTTGTCCAATGCGATCAAGTATTCTCCGGGCGGTGCGCGGGTGCAGGTCCTTGGTGGCGTGGAGTGCGGACCAGAAGGCGCCCCGACGCGGGTGCGGGTGGCGGTCGAGGATCAGGGTATGGGAATCCCTTCCGAGGATCGGGAGCATTTGTTCGAGCGCCATTTTCGCGGCGCAATGGTCAAAGGAATTGTCGGAACCGGGATCGGCCTGTACCTGGCGAAGATGATCGTCGACATGCACGGAGGCGAGATTCGGGTCGAGAGCGAGACGGGGCGCGGTTCCCGATTTACGGTGATCCTGCCGATCGCGCAGGAGGGGAAGGCCGGGCGGGCGATGGCAGGCGTGGAGTCGCAATGACAGGAAATAGGGACGGGCGGAACGTGGGGAACAGCGGAATTCTTGGGTGCGTAGACAGAGGGGGGCGGCGGCTTCCGCAAGCTGTGCTGGCGGTCGGCCTGGCGGTCGCGGCGGCGGTTGCGGCGGCCGATGACAATGCGTTGCCGGTGGTGTCGCGCGGCGAGTGCAATTCGGCCGTGATTTCGCGCTGTCGTGAGCCGCTGTCGGATCAGCCGGTCGTGATCGATCCGGCGTTTCCGGTGGGCGGGATCACCCGCAGGCAATGGGGGAACATCCTGAATTCGATTCCCGATGCCGGGCGGATCGTGATTTTCGGCGAGCGCCTGCGCGGCCCCGGGGTGCATGCCGTGTTCACCCGCAATCTCGGGACGGAGCGGCCTGAGCAGATCACGCGCAAGGCTCCGGGAGGAGCCCTATGTACGACATCAACCCGTAGCGGCTCGACGTACTGCTCCCGCTCCGGGAACGTGATGCCGGGCGTCGAGCCGCCGATCGTGCAGACGTGGTCATTCCATTTTTGAGTTCCGCCGGTTCCGGGGACGGCATTCCGCAGGGAGAGCCCGCCATCGCATCGCGCCATTCCGCGGGGTGTACCGGAAGCAGGACCGGGTCGAGCAGGGGTTGACCGCGGCGCTTGAGGATGCAGGCCGACAGCCGGCCGGCGTCGTCCCGGAGCCGGATGCGCAACGTTGCCGGGGAAGGCGTGCGCGCATTGTGCGGGGACCGCAGGAGGAATACCAGCGTCCGGCTTCGCTGCGCAAGCAGGTGCAATCGCCGGAGCGCATGGAATCCGGCGTCCGGCCCCTGCGTGTCCGGAACCCATCCCAGCACGGCGCCGAGTTGTCCGCTGCGCAGGCATTGTTCCAGTGCCCAGTGACTTTCCCGCGGCGAATCCGGGCGAATGAAAATGTGGTCGGCCGGGTCGAGGCCTGCCTGGGCCAGCGCGGGGGCGTACGGTAGGGCCGCGGGTTCCGCGGCCGGATGTCGCGTGCAGGGGAGCACCCATGCGCACGAGGCGCCGCGCTTCGTGGCGGCGGCCAGGGCAGGCTGCAACAGGCTCAGTTCTCCGATCCCGGGATGGTCGACCAGCAGTTCGATGAGGTGGCCCTGCGGCCATCCGCCGCCGGGAAGTTCCCGGTCGAGCGCGGCGAAGCCGCTGGATGCGCAACGTTCCTGCGGGTCGTGCGCGAGCGCGTTGGCGCGCCAGACGCCGGGGGGAAGCGGTTCAGTGGAAGTCATGGCTTTTTCCGATCAGTCCGTTCAACAGGTGGGAGTGGTCGACCAGGCGTGCAGCGATCATGTGCGGAACCGGGCCGCTGGAGTCGCGTTGGCCGTACACGGTGAGCAAGGTGGATTCCAGCAATTCGCGCTCGAAACGTTCGGAGACGGTGCGCCGCACGACGATGTTGATCGTGCCGGTCTCGTCTTCCAGCGTGACGAAGGTCACGCCCCTGGCGGTCGATGGGCGTTGGCGGCAGATCACGATGCCGCTGGCACGGACCAGTTGGCGGTCGCGCGCGCGCGCGATTTCGCTGGCGCTCGACACCCGCATCGTTTGCAGCGCCGGGCGCAGCAGGGCGAGCGGATGACGCCGCAGGCTCAGGCCCGTGCGCCGGTAGTCGGCGACGATGTCCTGTTCCTCCGTCGGTGCGCCGAGCGCGGGAGCGGCTTCGTGCGCCGGCGGATCGGCGGCCAGCGGCGCCTCGTGGGGTGCCTGCGGGTCGATGCCCAGGGCGTCCCAGAGCGCCGTGCGGCGGTTGCCGGCGAGGCTGCGCAGCGCATCGGCGTGTGCCAGCCGCTCCAGTTCGGCGCGGGACAATCGTGCGCGCCGCGCCAGATCGGTCAGGTTGCGGAACGGCGCCTGCATGCGCGCCGTCACGATGCGTTGCGCCGCCTCCTGCGCCAGTCCGCGGATCCGCGAGAGTCCCAGGCGCACGCAGGGGGTGCCGGCATCGTTTTCGTCGGGTTCCAGCGTGCAGGTCCAGTCGCTGGCGGCGACGCAGGCAGGGAGCACGCGGACGCCATGGTCGACGGCGCTGCGCACGATTTGCGCGGGGGCGTAGAACCCCATCGGCTGGGAATCGAGCAGCGCGGCGCAGAACGCTGCGGGGTGGTGGCGTTTGATCCAGGCCGACACATAGACCAGCCATGCGAAGCTGGCGGCATGGCTCTCGGGAAAACCGTACTCGCCGAACCCTTCGATCTGGCGCACGATCCGTTCGGCATATTCGTCGCCATAGCCGCGCGCAAGCATGCCGGAAACCAGTTTGTCGCGCAGTGGGCCGATGCCGCCCTTGCGTTTCCATGACGCCATGGCGCGGCGCAGCTGGTCGGCCTCCCCGGGAGTGAATCCTGCGGCGACGATTGCCAGTTGCATCACCTGCTCCTGGAAGATCGGCACGCCGAGTGTGCGTTCGAGCACGGCTTTGACGGCGGGCGATGGGTAGGACGCGTCCTCCAGTCCCTGGCGGCGGCGCAGATACGGATGCACCATGCCGCCCTGGATCGGACCGGGACGCACGATCGCGGTTTGAATCACCAGGTCGTAAAAGCATTGCGGGCGCAGCCGCGGCAGCATGCTCATCTGCGCGCGCGACTCGACCTGGAATACGCCAAGGGAATCGCCCCGGCTCAGCATTTCGTAGACCGCAGGGTCCTCGCGGGGGATGTTCGCAAGGGTCAGCGCCGTCGGTCGGGCAGGGGTTTCCTCCGCGCATGGCGGGATCGGGGGCGATGCGGCGCGGTGCTCGAACGTATTGACGAGATCGAATGCGCGCCGCAGGCACGAGAGCATGCCCAGTGCGAGCACGTCCACCTTGAGCAGGCCCAGGGCGTCGAGATCGTCCTTGTCCCATTGGATGACGGTGCGCCCCGGCATGGCGGCGTTTTCAATCGGGACCAGACGCGACAGACGGTCGCGTGCGATGACGAATCCGCCGGTGTGCTGGGAGAGGTGCCGGGGGAAGCCGATCAGCTGCGGGAGGAGTTCGGCGAGCGGCTCCCGTGCCGGATGGTCGAAGTCTTCGGAAAGCGCCCAATCGGCCGTCCCGTCCGCTCGCGGCGATGCGCCGGCGCTCCGGGGCCGTCCGGCGGCCTCCTCCGATGCGCGGCCGTGTTCGCGGAATCGCAGCGACGCCGACCTTGCCAGTTGTTCGATCCGTTCTGCCGGCAGACCCAGCGCCGCGCCCAGATCGCGCACCGCGCCGCGCGTCCGGTAGGTGTGGACGGCGGCGGCGAGCGCGGTGCGTTCCCGTCCGTACTTGGCGAAGACGTATTGCATCACCTCTTCCCGGCGGCGATTTTCGAAATCGACGTCGATGTCGGGAGGTTCATTGCGCTCCCGGCTGAGAAATCGCTCGAACAGCAGGTTCGAGCAGGCGGGATCCACCTCGGTGATCCCGAGGCAGTAGCACACCGCCGAGTTGGCGGCGGAGCCGCGCCCCTGGCACAGGATGCCGCGGCTGCGGGCGAACCGGACGATGTCGTGCACGGTCAGGAAGTAGGGCTCGTACCGCAGGTCGCCGATGAGGACCAGCTCATGTTCGAGCTGGTCCTGCACGGATCGCGGGACTCCCTGCGGGTAGCGGCTCGTCGCGCCTTCGAGCGTGAGCCGGCGCAGATGGGTGGCCGGGGTTTCCCCGGCGGGAACGAGCTCGTCCGGATACTCGTAGCGCAACTCATCCAGGGAAAACGCGCAGCGCTGCGCGATGGCCACGGATTGCGCGAGCAGCTCGGGTGGATAGATCCGCGCCAGGCGCGCCCGCGAGCGCAGATGCCGTTCGGCGTTCGGGAAGAGCCGGGTTCCGCATCGCGATAGCGGAATTCCGTGTCGGATGGCGGTGACGGCATCCTGCAGCTTCTTGCGGCTGCGCACATGCATGTGCACGCCGCCGGCGGCGGTGAGCGGCATGCCGTAATGCCGGGCGAGCGACTGCAGGGTGCGGAGTCGTCCGGTGTCGTCGGGTCCGCGCAATAGTTCGCAGACGATTCCGGCGCGATCTTCGAAGCGCTCCCGCAGCCAGGCCGCATCCTGCTTCAGCGTGGTGTCATCGCAGCCGCCCCGCCCCGGTGCGCCGTGCGCCGGCTCCGCGATCAGCAGCGCCAGCGTGTCGCGCAGCAAGGGTTCGTTGGTGTCGAAGGCCGCGCGATCGATGTGGTATCGGCCCTTGCCGGCGGCGCGGCGTGCGCGCGTGACGAGCTCGGAGAGGTTGCCGTACCCGGCGCGATTCTGCGCCAGCAGCACCAGTAGCGGGCCGTCTGCGAGGCGGATCTCGGTGCCGTGGAGCAGGCGGAAGTGGTTCGCGGCCGGGATTGTCGTGCGCGCGTTGCGCAGGGCGATGTGGGCGCGCGCAGCGCCGGCGAAGGAGCATTCGTCGGTCAGGGCGAGCCCGGCATACCCGAGGGCGAGCGCGCGCCCGAGCAGTTCCTCCGGGTGCGATGCGCCCCGCAGAAACGAGAAGTTGGACACGCAGTGGAGTTCCGCGTACTCAGGAAAAGAAGCCATGCAGGAACCAGGTTCGCGGCGCCGCGAGTTCGCGGTAGATCCAGAGCGTCTGTCCCCGGGAATTGCGGGCGACGAAGTAATCCCGGTGCACGGCATGCGTTCGCGGGCGAAGGGCGTCCCACCATCCCGCTTCGATCCGCTCGGGTCCGGCCAGCAGTGCCAGGGGGCCGCCGTAGCGGGGCTGGGGATGGTGGATCTCGGACACGCGCAGGGGTTGGGGCAGGATCCACAGCGGGCGCAACGCTGCCGGTGACGGGGCCATGAGTTCGGGGGAGGAAAAGATCGGGACACTGCAGTAGGCCCGCTCCGGGCGGTGATCGTCGCAGGTCTGCAACTGGAATACACCGGAAGAACCCAGGCGCGCATGGAGCATCTCGCACAGGTGGCGGGTGTTTCGGCGCGCCACGCCTCCCTCTTCGGGCAGGTTTCGGACGGCCGGGGGCAGCAGCTCGCCGCTGGATGTCGAAAACGCATGCGCCTGGAGAATTTCGAGTTCGAGGCCGACGACCGCTTCTGGCAGGCGCGCGCGCGTCAGCCGCTCGGTGAACAGGGATTGCAGTCGGGTGGCATCGCGCTCCGGTGCCGCGAGCATCAGGGGAGTGGCACTGGGCGGCGGTGTCGTTCCGCGGCGCCTGGGGTGCTGCGTGCGCAACAGCAGGGCGGTGGCGCCCAGGTTGCGTGCGCGCAGGAATGTCTCGGCACCGCCAAGCAGCCGCGTGAGCGGGCCCTGGAGCGATTCGATGCCGATGGCTGCAGTGGGAAGTTCTTCGTGCAGATGGAAGCGCTCGGGAGCGGGAAGGCAGGCTTGCGGGTCCGGGGCCGTTCCGATCATCCGGTCCAGGGCCGTCAGCCACCGGGTGCCGAACCGCCGCGCGAATGCGGCGCGCGGCAAGCGCAGAACGTCCCCGATCGTTTCGATGCCGAGATCGTCCAGCGGTTCGAGCCGTGGCGCCTCCCATGCGAGCGCACGCAGGGGAAGGGGGTCCAGGGCGGCACGGAGTTCGTACATTTCCACTGCCAGCGGCGCCGGGGCGGCGGTCAACCCGAGCGCGCGCGCTCGGGCAATCGCGTGGGCGGCGGCGGGGGTGGGGGCGCCGGCAGCGGCGATCCGGTCTGCGGCGAACCCCTGTTCGTACAGACCGTCCAGGATCTTGCGATGCAAGGTTGCGCGGCCGCCAAACAGGCGTTCGCTACCGCCGGTTTCGATCAGGAATCCCGCGTGGTCCGGGCCGGATAGCGGGGCGACCTGTGTGCTGAAGCGCTGGGCCCATGCCGACAGGGGGATGGCATGGGCTTCGCTGCCTTGCCGAGGCGACGGCAGTGGCACGGGGTCCAGCAGGAAGGCGAACCAGAAAGGCATGGCGACGGCAAGGTGCGGTTCATACCGTCGGGCGAATTACGCCGACCGCAAGACCTTCGATGACCAGAGGCGTACGCCGCAGGTCGACCACGATGGGGGCGTAGTCGGGGTTTTCGGCGATCAGTTCGGCCCGGGAGCCTTGCATCTGCAATCGCTTGACGGTGACTTCGTCGCCCAGGCGGGCTACGACGATCTGACCGTTGCGGGCCTGATTCTGCCGATGGACCGCCAGCCAGTCGCCGTCGAGGATGCCGGCGTCGCGCATGCTCATGCCGCGGACTTCCAGCAGATAGTCGGCGCGGGGCGTGAACGTGGCGGGATCCACGGCCGGATGCCGGAGAACGTTTTCCTGGGCGAGGATGGGGCTACCCGCCGCGACCTTGCCGATGAGGGGCAGGCCGAACTCGCGCGCCGGTTCGGCGCGGATGGATTCGTGCAGACGGATGCCGCGCGAGGTTCCGGAGATCAGTTCGATCAGTCCCTTCTTCTGCAGCGCCTGCAGATGCTGTTCCGCGGCGTTGAGCGAACGGAACCCGAACGCGCGGGCGATTTCCTCGCGTGTCGGCGGAGCACCGCTTTGCGTGAGCGTCGTGCGAATGAATTCGAGGATTTCGCGTTGACGGGCGGTCAAGATGCCGGTCGGGTCGGGATGCATGGGCGGGCTCCTGCGCGGGTTCGGCGCCTTGCGGTCCCCGCGCGGGCTCGGGCGGAGGCGGCAAGGCGCCGCGGGATACTGGATTTGTTCACACTGTACGGATATACAGTATCCATTGTCAACCGGGTTCGGTGATAGACTCGCCCGCAAGGATTTTTTGTGAAACCGCCGCGTACCGTGGTTGTACCGTTTGGCGGTTTTCGATAGCGGCCATTCGTGGCGACGGCGTGGTGGAGAACCGGCGCGGCTGTTTCCGGCGCGCTGTGCCCGCGCAGAGCTTGTTCCATCCGTTCTACCGGTCCGACGACACACGCGCGCCAGCTTTCGCTGTGCGCTGTGCTTGCGTCGGCTTGAACATTGCACCGAATCATGAATACGCAAGAGGCGAAGATCGTCTTGGAAGCGGCCTTGCTCACCGCGGAGCAGCCGCTTGCCGTGAGTCAGTTGCGCAAACTGTTTCCGGAAGAACTCGATGACGAAACCGTCCGGGTTCTGCTGGAGGATCTGCGTCGCGATTGGGCGGGACGGGGAGTCGAACTGGTTCCGCTGGCAAGCGGGTGGCGTTTCCAGAGTACGACAGCGATGACGCCGTACCTGGATCGGCTGCATCCCGAAAAACCGCCGAAGTATTCGCGCGCAATCCTGGAAACGCTGGCGATCGTCGCCTATCGGCAACCCGTGACGCGGGGTGACATCGAAGAAATCCGGGGAGTGAGCGTTTCCTCGCCGGTGATCAAGACGCTGGAGGAGCGGGGCTGGATCGAAGCGATCGGCCATCGCGAGGCGCCGGGGCGTCCGGCGCTGTTCGCGACCACGCCCGCATTTCTGGATGATTTTGGCCTGCGCTCGCTGCAGGAGCTGCCGCCGATCGGTGTCGATTCCGATACCGGCGCCGCGAAGCCGGAGCTTCCGCTTTCCGGGGCAGGGATCACCGCCGCGTCCGCTTCGGCGGCACCGGCGGACGCCCCGGTTTTGCAGACCGATCTGATCGACGCCATTCCCGCTACCGAAGCCCTTACCGAAACGAATTCTTCTCTATGAACTCAAGTCCATCTGTGGATCTGCCCGACGACGGGCGCACCCCCGATTCCGACGTGCTGTCGGAATCCGTTCCCTTGCGCGAAGCGGCGGAAGGCCGCGACGCCGCGCCGGCCGCCGAAGGCCGCTCGCCGGAGTCGGAAAACGCGCCGGCGGATCCGTCTGCCGGGGCCGGAGAGCGCCGGGGGCGGGGCCTGCTCGGCCGTCGCCGTCGGGGGCCGCGCCACGGCGAGCGCGGGGCGCAGGGTGCCGCACCGGAAGGGGAGGGCGATGCCGCCATGCCGGTCGCGCCGGTCGCGCCGGTCGGAGAGGGCGAGGATTTCTCCGAGTTGGCGATGGCGGAGCAGGCGCTGGACCACACCGTCCTGGATCGCGGAAAGCGCGCGGCCAAACAGGCGCTGAACGCCCAGTCCGACAAGTTGCACAAGGTTCTGGCAGATGCGGGAATCGGGTCGCGGCGCGACATGGAAGAACTCATCGTCGCCGGCCGGGTGTCGGTCAACGGTCAGCCGGCGCACGTCGGGCAGCGGGTTATGCCGACCGATCAGGTGCGGGTCAACGGCAAGCTGCTGATGCGAAAGCAGCCCGGGCGCTTGCCGCGCGTGCTGCTGTACCACAAGCCCGCCGGAGAGATCGTGTCGCAGGATGATCCGCAGTCGCGGGCAACGGTGTTCGACAAATTGCCCAAGATTTCCGGCGGACGCTGGATCGCCGTTGGCCGGCTGGATTTCAACACCGAAGGTCTGCTGGTGCTGACGACCTCGGGAGATCTGGCCAATCGCTTGATGCATCCGCGATTCGAGGTCGAACGGGAATATGCCGTGCGCATCCTGGGAGACCTGACGCCGGAGATCCAGGCGCGCCTGCTCGAAGGCGTTCAACTGGACGATGGCCCGGCGCGTTTTTCCCGGGTGGAGGATGCCGGTGGGCAGGGTGCGAACCATTGGTTCCGCGTGGTCATCCAGGAAGGTCGCAACCGCGAGGTGCGCCGGGTGTTCGAGGCGGTCGGGCTGACCGTCAGCCGTCTGATCCGGACCCGGTTCGGCGCGGTCCAGCTGCCGCGGACGCTTTCCCGGGGGCGGTACCAGGAACTGTCGCCGGCCTGGGTCGAGGCCTGGCTGAGCGACCTGGGGATCGGAATCAACGAGATGCGGTCGGGGGCGGGGCCGGCCGGACGTGGCAAGCCCGGAGGCGCCAAGCGCGGCAATCGCACGAACGGCGGCGGTGCCCGGGGCAACGCCGGCCGTCCGGGCGGCGGGCGTCAGCCGGATCCGATGGCGACGACCGTGCATTACTTCGCGCAGGGCGCGCTGCCGGGCATGAAAGGGCCGTCGCGTCGGCCCGCCGGGGGGCGCCCGACGGGTTCGCGTCAGCCGGATCCGATGACCAGCACCGTCAGCTACATCGCCAGCGGTCACGGGACCGGAGCGATTCGCGGCCCGCGCGGCGGCGGCGGAGCCGGCGCAGGCCGGGGCAATTTCCGGCGCACGAAGCCCCGCGGCGGCGGATTCGGCGGGTAGCCTGGAGGTTGACCTGAAGGGCGCCGTGGTCGGCAGGACGATCCGAAACGCCCGCCGTGTTGCATCGCTTCGGTATATAATAAATAGTTGTCGGAGTAGGTACGCCATCCGGCGGCGGAGCCGGTGTCCTGCCGAATTGTTCGCGGCGCCCGGCGCCGACTTCCGGCCGTCGGGAGTGAGGCGTCCGCCTGTTTTTTGCGGATGAGGAGAATGGGCTAGCAACGGCCCATTTTTTTTTCCTTGAAAGAGACCGTAGTGCAAACCGAATCGCAAGCTGCGCAGATTCCGGCAGTTTCGGCTCGGCAGCGGCCCGGCGCCTTGGCGCCCAGCCATGCCGAGTTGCTTGCGCGCACCGTGGCCGGCCTGGGCTACGAGTTGGTGGATGTGGAGCGCGCCGGTCGGGGTTTGCTGCGGGTGACGATCGATCGCGAGCCGCAGGAAGGAACCGCCGGGGAGGATGCGGCGGGTGTCCTGCGCATCACGGTCGAGGATTGCGAGCGGGTGAGTCGGCATTTGAGCCACCTTTTCGCCGTGGAAGGGATCGATTACGACCGGCTGGAAGTGTCTTCCCCCGGCCTGGATCGTCCGCTGCGCAGCGCGCGCGATTTCGTGCGGTTCGCCGGTGCGCTGGTAAAGGTGCAGTTGTGCGAGCCGGTGGCGGGAAGGCGCCGTTTCCGCGGGCGATTGCTCGGGCTCGTCGCTGGTGCGGACGGCGCGGAGGAGCGGGTCCGCGTGGCGCTGATCCCGGATGGCGCGTTGCCGGCGGGTGGGGCGCGCCGCGGCGGTGCCGGCGCGCGAAAGGCGGCTGCGGCGGTGCAGGAGGAAATGATCGAGTTTGCGTTGGCGGATGTCGAAAAGGCACGTCTCGCTCCGGAGTGGGAGTTTGCCGCGCCCGCGCCGGAGTCGGCCCGGCGTGGCGGGCGTCCGCGTGGGAAAAAATAGGGTTCTGGCTGTTTTCGTTGGGGTTGAGCGATCACGATGAGTCGAGAAATTCTGTTGCTGGTGGATGCGTTGGCGCGCGAGAAGAACGTCCCGAAGGACGTGGTTTTCGGCGCGCTCGAATCTGCGCTCGCCGCTGCGACCAAGCGGCTGTTCGCCGAGGATGACGTGGAGATCCGGGTTGCCGTCGATCGGGAAACCGGCGAGTACGACGCGTTCCGGCGCTGGCTCGTCGTTCCGGACGAGGCCGGTCTCCAGGAGCCGGGTCATCAGATCATCCTGACCGATGCGCGCGAGCAGATCCCCGACGTCGAGGTCGACGAATACATCGAGGAGCCGTTGCCGCGGCAGGATCTCGGCCGCCGCTTCGCGCAGGATACGAAGCAGGTGATCCTGCAGAAGATCCGCGATGCCGAGCGCGAGCAACTGCTGGCGGAGTTTCTGTCGCGCAACGATTCCATCGTCAATGGCACCATCAAGCGCATGGACAAGGGCGATGCCATCGTCGAGATCGGCAAGATCGAGGGTCGCCTGCCGCGGTCCGAGATGATCCCGAAGGAGAATCTGCGCATCGGCGACCGCGTCCGCGCCTACGTCGCGAAGATCGATCGCAATCTGCGTGGTCCCCAGGTCATTTTGACGAGGACGTCGCCCGAATTCCTGATGAAGCTCTTCGAGCTCGAGGTTCCGGAGATCGAGCAGGGGCTGCTGCAGATCAAGTCTGCGGCCCGCGATCCGGGCGTGCGTGCCAAGATCGCGGTGTGGACCAACGATCGCCGCATCGATCCGATCGGCACCTGCGTCGGCATGCGCGGCTCCCGCGTTCAGGCGGTTACCAATGAACTGGGCGGCGAGCGCGTCGATATCGTGCTGTGGTCGGATGACCCCGCGCAATTCGTGATCGGCGCCCTGGCGCCGGCCAACGTGTCGTCGATCGTCGTCGACGAGGATCAGCATTCCATGGACGTCGTCGTCGACGAGGACAATCTCGCGATCGCGATCGGACGCAGCGGCCAGAACGTGCGGCTGGCCTCGGAACTGACCGGCTGGCAGATCAACATCATGACGGCCGAGGAATCGGACCAGAAGCAGCAGCAGGAGCAGGAGAACATCCGCAAGTCGTTCATGGAAAGCCTGGACGTGGATCAGGAGGTCGCGGACATCCTGATCGGCGAGGGTTTCTCGAGCGTCGAGGAGATCGCCTACGTGCCGGTGAACGAATTGCTGGAGATCGAGGCGTTCGATCCGGACACCGTCGAGGAACTGCGCACCCGGGCGCGCAATGCCGTGCTGACCGAGGCGATCCGGCGCGAGGAGACGCTCGACAAGGCGGACAAGACGCTGCTCGAACTCGATGGCGTGGACGCCGAACTGGCGATCAAGCTCGCGGCGGCGGGTATCCGCACGCGCGACGAGCTCGGGGACCTGGGTGTCGATGAACTGGTGGACATGGCCGGGATCGAACCGGCACGGGCCAGCGCCCTGATCATGGCGGCGCGCGCCCACTGGTTTGAATGAATTGAGTGACAAGCGTGGTGGCGATGTTTGATTGGGGTGCTGACCGAGGCGGCAGTCGTGAATGCCGCGGGGGGTGCTCGAGGGCGGGTCGCAGACCCCCATCGAAGCCGATCCTCCGGGTTTTCGTCGCAAGCAACTTCGTAGCCGAAGCATCTGCGTCATTCATTTAGGAAGCGTTGAATAGGGGTCTGACACAGGATGGCCAGTAACACAGTCGCTCAATTCGCAACGGAACTGAAGCTTCCGCCGTCGGTGCTGTTGGAGCAGTTGCGCTCCGCCGGCGTGGACAAGCACGTCGAAACCGACGAACTGTCGGAGGAAGACAAGGCGCGTCTGCTCGAAGCGTTGCGCAAGGCGCACGGTGGCGGCCAGGATGCCGGCAAGCGAAAGATCACCCTCACGCGCCGCTCGACTTCGGCAATCAAGCAGGCGGACGCGACCGGCAAGGCGCGGACGATCCAGGTCGAGGTTCGCAAGAAGCGCGTGTTCGTCAAGCGCGATGAGTCCGAGGGCGACGTGGCTGCGGCGCCGTCGGCTGCGGCTCCCGCTTCCGTCATCGATGAGACGGAGCAGGCGCGCCGCGAAGAGGAAGCGCGCCGGCAGGCCGAACTGATCGCCCGCCAGATGGAAGAGGCGCGCGAGCGCGCCGAACGCGCGCAGCGCGAACTCGAGGAGGCGCAGCGGCGCGAGCAGGCGGCGCGCGAGGCCTCGGAGTCGCAGGCTGTCGAAGGCCAGGCACAACTGGAGCGCGCGCAGGCCGAACGGGATGCGGCGGCGGCGGCGCAGGCGCAGGCGGCGGAACAGGCGCGGCTTGCGCAATTGGAGCAGGAACGTGCGCGTCGGGCGGTGGAAGAGGAGGTCGCGGCGATCAAGAACATGATGGCGGCGCCCAAGAAGGTGTTGCGGGCTCCCGCTGCCGAAGGAACATTGCACAAGCCGGCGACGGCTGCCGTCCCGGCCAAGACCGGCGTAGCCGCGAAGCCCGCGGGCGAGCGCAAGGACGACAAGAAGGCGCCGGTGGCAGGGGCGAAGGAAGTCAAGTCCGCCAAGCTCGCATCGAGCTGGTCCGAGGACGCGGCGCGCCGTCGGCAGATCAAGACCCGCGGCGACTCCGCCGCCCCCGGGGCGGGAGCTTCCTGGCGTGCGCCGAAGGGCCATCGTCGGCAGGACGACCGGGACAAGAACCAGTTTGCTGCGCCGGAGGCCATCGTGCGCGAGGTGTCGGTACCCGAAACCATCACGGTTGCGGATCTGGCGCACAAGATGGCGGTCAAGGCCTCCGAGGTCATCAAGCTGCTGATGAAACTCGGCCAGATGGTCACGATCAACCAGGTGCTGGATCAGGAGACGGCGATGATCGTCGTCGAAGAGATGGGGCACAAGGCGTTTGCGGCCAAACTCGACGATCCGGAGGCGCTGCTCGCGGAGCAGGAGCCGAACGCGCCGCATGTGGCCATGGAGCCGCGCCCGCCCGTCGTGACCGTCATGGGCCACGTCGACCACGGCAAGACTTCGTTGCTGGATTACATCCGCCGCGCCAAGGTTGCCGCCGGCGAAGCCGGCGGGATCACGCAGCATATCGGCGCGTATCACGTCGAAACCCCGCGCGGCGTCATCACCTTTCTCGATACGCCGGGTCACGAAGCGTTCACGGCGATGCGGGCGCGCGGCGCGAAGGCGACGGACATCGTCATCCTCGTCGTTGCGGCCGACGACGGCGTGATGCCGCAGACCGCGGAGGCGATCGCCCATGCGAAATCCGCCGGCGTGCCGATCGTCGTTGCGCTCAACAAGATCGACAAGCCGGAAGCCAACCCGGAGCGGGTGAAGCAGGAGCTGGTTGCGCATTCGGTCGTGCCCGAGGAGTACGGTGGCGATTCGCCGTTCGTCCCGGTGTCCGCCAAGACCGGGGCCGGGATCGACGACCTGCTCGAGAATGTCCTGCTCCAGGCCGAGGTTCTGGAGTTGCAGGCGCCGAAGGAGGCTCCGGCCAAGGGCCTGATCATCGAGTCCCGCCTGGACAAGGGGCGAGGACCGGTGGCGTCGGTGCTGGTGCAGTCCGGAACCCTCAAGCGCGGTGACGTCGTCCTTGCGGGAAGCTGCTTCGGCCGTGTGCGCGCGATGCTCGACGAGGGTGGAAAATCGATTCCGTCGGCGGGACCGTCGATCCCGGTGGAAATCCAGGGTCTTTCGGACGTGCCTGCGGCAGGCGACGAGCTGATCGTGCTGGGCGACGAGCGCAAGGCGCGCGAAATCGCCCTGTTCCGCCAGGGCAAGTTCCGCGACACCAAGCTTGCCAAGCAGCAGGCCGCCAAGCTCGAGAACATTTTCGAGAGCATGGGCGAGGGCGAGGTCAAGACCCTGGCGCTGATCATCAAGTCGGACGTGCAGGGTTCCCAGGAGGCGCTGGTGCACGCGCTCACCAAGCTCTCGACGGCGGAAGTCAAGGTGCAGGTGGTGCATGCGCAGGTGGGCGGTGTGACCGAAAGCGACGTCAATCTCGCGATGGCCTCCAAGGCGGTCATCATCGGCTTCAACGTGCGGGCGGACCAGTCTGCGCGCAAGCTGGCCGAGAGCAACGGCATCGACATCCGCTACTACAACGTGATCTATGACGCGGTCGACGACGTGCGCGCCGCCCTGGGTGGAATGCTGGCTCCGGAAAAGCGCGAGAACATCCTCGGCCTGGTGGAAATCCGGCAGGTGTTCCGGATTTCCAAGGTTGGGTCGGTCGCCGGCTGCATGGTGCTCGACGGCCTGATCAAGCGGACCGCGAGTGCCCGCCTGTTGCGTGACAACGTCGTGATCTGGACGGGCGAACTCGATTCGCTCAAGCGGTTCAAGGACGACGTGCGCGAAGTCAAGGCGGGTTTCGAGTGCGGCCTTTCGCTCAAGGGATACGACGACATCAAGGAAGGCGATCAACTCGAGATCTTCGAGGTGCAGGAGGTTGCCCGGACGCTCTGACCTGCGCCTTGCGGCAGGTCGCGCGTCGCGGGGCGATGGGCGATGGCGCCGCGGAAGGCAGGATCGGCGGCAGGCGCTGTTTCCTGGACGACCCGGAACCCACTCATGGTGAAATCTCCAAACCGCGGCCAACGCGTCGCCGATCAGATCCAGCGCGATCTTTCGGAGTTGATCGCGCGCGAAGTGCGCGATCCGCGCGTCGGCATGGTGACGATCAGTGGCGTCGATCTGACGCCGGATTACGCGCACGCGAAGGTGCACTTCACCGTGATCGGATCCGATCCGGCGGAATCCGCCGCGGGGCTCAACGCCGCCGCGGGGCACTTGCACAACCTGCTGTTCAAGCGCCTGCGCATCCATACCGTGCCCCGGTTGCATTTCGTGCAGGACACCTCGATCGAGCGCGGCTTCCGCATCGACGCCTTGATCGATGAAGCGATGCGGGAGACCGGCAAATAGGGGGCATCCTCTTCCCTTCGGGGATGGGGCGAGAGAACGATGGTGCGCCGCTCCAATGCCGATCGGGTCGACGGCGTGCTCGTGCTGGACAAGCCGCTCGGCATGACGTCCAATGCGGCGCTGCAGACGGCGCGCCGCCTGATGAACGCCCGCAAGG
Source organism: Burkholderiales bacterium GJ-E10 (assembly GCA_000828975.1). Lineage (NCBI taxonomy): Bacteria > Pseudomonadati > Pseudomonadota > Betaproteobacteria > Burkholderiales > Burkholderiales bacterium GJ-E10. Next base: position 271,268 of record AP014683.1, read on the forward strand.
CCGGCCATGGCGGAACGCTCGATCCGCTCGCCAGCGGCCTGCTGCCGCTGACGTTCGGCGAGGCGACGAAGTTCTCCGCGGATCTCCTGGACGCAGACAAGGAGTACCAGGCGCAACTGGAATTGGGGGTCACCACGACGAGCGGCGACGCCGAGGGCGAGGTGGTGGCCCGCAGCCCGGTGGACGTTTCCCGCGCACGGTTCGAGGACGTGCTTGCGGGCTTCGTCGGCGAGATCGAACAGGTGCCGCCGATGTATTCGGCGCTCAAGCGGGACGGGCGCGCGCTCTATGCGCTGGCGCGCGCCGGCATCGAGGTCGAGCGCGCACCGCGTACCGTGACCGTTTCCCGGTTGGCGCTGATCGAGTGGGATCCGCTGCGGCCCCGCGTCGAAGTTGCCTGCAGCAAAGGCACGTACGTACGCGTCCTGGCGGAGGACATCGGCCGCGCGCTGGGCTGCGGTGCGCATCTGGCCGCCCTCCGGCGTACGCGGGTGGGGGCGTTGACGCTTGACCGGGCGGCGACCTTGGCGGACCTGGAGGCGCTGGCGCTGTCCGACCGCCGGGAACGGCTCGCGCCGGCGGACGCGCTGCTGACCGGGTTGCCCCGCATCGTGCTCGATGCGGCCGCGACGCAGCGATTCGGTCATGGTCAGCGCGTAGCGTTGGCGCATGCGGACTGCCCGCGCGTTCGCGTGTACGGCGGTTGCGGCAGGCTGCTGGGATTGGGAATGTGCGAAGGGGGCTGGCTGGCTCCCGGACGTTTGATTTCGAATATCGAGGAAGCGAAATGACATCGAGAGCGTTACGAAACATCGCGATCATCGCGCACGTCGACCACGGCAAGACGACGCTGGTCGACAAGCTGCTCACGCAATCCGGCACGTTCCGGGACAACCAGCAGGTTGCCGAGCGGGTCATGGACAGCAATGACCTCGAGCGGGAGCGCGGCATCACCATTCTTGCGAAGAACTGTGCGATCGAGTACGAGGGAACGCACATCAACATCGTCGACACTCCCGGACACGCCGACTTCGGCGGCGAGGTGGAGCGTGTGCTGTCGATGGTCGACGGCGTGCTGCTCCTCGTCGATGCCGTCGAGGGGCCGATGCCGCAGACCCGGTTCGTCACCCGCAAGGCGCTTGCGCAGGGATTGAAGCCGATCGTCGTCGTCAACAAGATCGACCGGCCGGGCGCGCGGCCCGATTACGTCGTCAACGCGACCTTCGATCTTTTCGACAAGCTGGGCGCAACCGAAGAGCAGCTCGATTTCCCGGTGGTCTACGCCTCGGCGCTCAACGGCTACGCGACGACGAGCCTGGACGACCTCGAGACGGCGCGCACCGACGGCCGCGGCATGCGGCCTCTGTTCGAGGCGATCCTGCAGCATGTTCCGGTCCGGGACGAGGATCCCGACGGCGGCTTGCAGTTGCAGATCTCCTCGCTCGACTACTCGAGTTACGTCGGCAAGATCGGCATCGGCCGGATCCGGCGCGGCCGGATCCGCGCGGGACAGGAAGTGGCGGTCCTCGACGGGCCGGGATCCACGCCCTTGCGCGGCCGGATCAACCAGGTGCTGAAGTTCCGCGGACTCGACCGGGAACTGGTGGACGAGGCGATCGCCGGAGACATCGTGCTCATCAACGGCATCGAGGAACTCAATATCGGTTCGACGGTCTGCGCCCCGGACGTTCCCGACGCGCTTCCGCTTCTGCGCGTCGACGAACCGACCCTGGTGATGAACTTCTGCGTGAACACGAGCCCCTTGGCGGGGCGGGAAGGCAAGTTCGTAACGAGCCGCCAGTTGCGGGAACGCCTCGAACGCGAACTCAAATCGAACGTCGCGCTGCGCATGCGCGAAACCGACGACGAAACGGTGTTCGAGGTGGCGGGTCGCGGCGAATTGCACCTGACCGTGCTCATCGAGAACATGCGTCGCGAGGGCTATGAACTCGCGGTGTCGCGGCCCCGCGTCATGTTCAAGGAAATCGACGGCGAGCGTTGCGAGCCGTACGAGATGCTGACGGTTGACGTGGAGGAGCAGCACCAGGGAACGGTCATGGAGGAACTTGGCCGTCGCCGGGGGGACTTGCTCGACATGCAGCCGGACGGACGCGGGCGGGTGCGCCTCGAGTACCGCATCGCCGCTCGGGGACTGATCGGGTTCCAGGGCGAATTCCTGACGATGACGCGCGGCACCGGGCTCATCAGTCACGTGTTCGACGATTACGGCCCTGTGCGCGCCCCGGATCTGGGCGAGCGGCGCAATGGCGTGCTGATCTCGCAGGACGACGGCGACGCCGTGGCCTACGCCCTGTGGAAGCTGCAGGAGCGTGGCCGCATGTTCGTCTCGCCCGGCGACAAGCTGTATGAAGGAATGATCATCGGCATCCACTCCCGCGACAACGATCTCGTCGTCAATCCGGTGCGGGAAAAGAAGCTCACCAACGTCCGGGCGTCCGGCAAGGACGAGCACATCGACCTCGTGCCGCCGATCAAGCTCACCCTGGAATATGCGGTCGAGTTCATTGCCGATGACGAACTGGTGGAGGTCACGCCGATGACGATCCGCCTCCGCAAGCGGTTCCTGAAGGAACACGAGCGCAAGCGCGCGCAACGCGAAGCGGCTTGACCGGGATGGGGAATGGCCGCGCGCTCCCGGGCGGGGAGGCGCGGCGGTTCCCCGGTAACCGGGCGGAGTTCACGGCTTGGCCGCGGCATCGACCGCATGATCGGGGGTGCCCGCCCCTTCCTTCCCGTGGGGCGGCGTCAACCGGTCCGCAGGATCGGGCCAGGCCAGGATCCGGTCCGGTGGCAGCGGCACGCCGAAGAGGTAGCCTTGCGCCGATCGGCAGCCGATCGAGCGCAGGATCTCGACCTGCAGCGGATCCTCGACGCCTTCGGCGACGCTGTGCTTGCCCAGGCTTTCGATGAGCATCACGCTCGCACGGGTCAGCGCGCGCATATCCGGTGCGATGGCCAGATCGGCGATGAAGGACCGGTCGATCTTCACGCAATCGAACGGATACTGGCGCAGGCATGCCAGCGAGGACGTTCCGGTTCCGAAGTCGTCCATGGCCAGCCGCACACCCATGTCCCGCAGTCGCTGCATCAGGACCAGTACGGCGTCGGGATCGCGCATCACATCGCGCTCCGTGACCTCGAGCTGCAGGGCGCCGGTAGGCATGGCGTTTTCCGTCAGCAGTTGGTCGACGTGGCGCACCAGGGCGTTGGGGAAGCCCATCTGGATGCGGGAGATGTTCACGCTGACGCCGCGCGGCGCGCGTTGGGGGTGCTCGGTCTGCCACTTTCGCCATTGCCGGCAGGCCTGCCGTTGCACCCATTCGTCGAGGCTGACGATGAGGCCGGACTCCTCCGCGATCGGGATGAATTCGGCGGGCGCGATGCCGCCGAGTTCCGGGTGGTTCCAGCGGACCAGCGCTTCGACCGACTGCATCGCCTCCGTATCGAGGGATACGATCGGCTGATAGACGAGCGATAGTTGCGGCGTGCCGATCGCCTTGCGCAGTTCGGCCTCGATCTGGAATTCCCGCGCGACCTTGCGGCGCATGCCGGGATCGAAGGCGGCGACGCGGCCGCGGCCTGCGCGCTTGGCGTTGTACATGGCGGTGTCGACGTCGCGCAGCACCGCGTCCGCGCCTTCGTCGCAGTGCTCGCTGCCGACCACGCCGATGGAAGCCGCCATGCGGATCTCCTGCCGCTCGATCGTATAGGGCTCGTTGATCGACGCGAGGATGCGCTGGGCGATCCGCACGGCCTCTCCGGTGTCGGGCACGCCCTCCAGCAGGACGGCGAACTCGTCTCCTCCGAAGCGGGCGGCAAGGAATGACTCGTTCGCACCGGAGGCGGCCGCGACTTCCCACAGTACGGCCTGCAAGCGTCCGGCGATGGTACGAAGGACCGCGTCGCCGGCCGGGTGGCCGAGCGTGTCGTTGACGACCTTGAAGCGGTCCAGGTCGAGCAGCAATACGCAGAATCCCGCAACGCGATGGCGGCAGGTCCGATCGATGGCCGCGCCGAGGCGGTGGACGAAAAGACTGCGGCTGGCCAGCCCGGTGACGCTGTCGGCATTGGCGGCCGCGAGCGCCGCCAGTTCGATTTCCTTGCGCCCGGTGACGTCGATGCGAATGCCCAGGACGCGCAACGGCGTGCCGTCCCGCTTGCGGCTCGCGATCCGGCCGCGGTCATGCACCCAGATCCACCGTCCGTCGCGATGACGCACGCGCAACTCGCAGTCGAACGAGTCGGTCGTGCCGTCGAGGTGGTCACGGAACTGGGCCGCATAGCGGGCGAGGTCATCCTCGTGGGCGCGGTACTCCAGGGACCCGATGCGCACCGGCGCGGTCGTTGTCGGCGTGTCGCCGCAGATCCGAAGCCACCGTCGGTCGACCACGGTCGTTGCGGATGGCACGTCATACTCCCAGGTGCCGGCACCCGTGCCGTCGAGCACCGATTCGAGGCGTCGATGGGCCAGCACCCGTTCGGTCACGTCGGTCTCGACGCCGATGAAGCCGACGTGCCGGTCGTTTTCGTCATGCACCGGCTGGATGTCCAGATCCAGCCAGTAGGTCCGGCCGTGGCGCGAACGGTTGAGGATCTGCACATGGGCGCCCTGTCCCGACGCGAGTGCTTCGTGCAGTTGTCGCACCGTAGCCGGGTCGGTCTGATCGAACTGCAGCAGGCTGCCGGGCTTCTTGCCGATCACTTCGGCAAGGGAATAGCCGGTCATTGCTTCGAATGCCGCGTTGGCCCAGAGAATGCGCCGGTCGACGTCGCAGATCAGGACGCCGTTCTTCGTGTTCCGCGCCACCATCGTCAGCCGGTGCAGCTCGTCGGTCTGGGCGAGCAGGGCGCGCTGCTGGCTGCGGACGATGTTGCGGATCGGGAGCGCGACGCCGGCGCCATATGCCAGCGCGCTCAAGGCGACGAGCAGGGTGGCTGCGGCCGCGTAGTCGACGAGGTCCCGCAGTTCCTCCTCGGTGACGGACTGCAGCACGGCGACCGCTTGGTCCATGGCAGGGAGGAATCGCTCTGACGAACGCATCAAGCCGGACAGGGCCCGGTCCTGGGCGGCTATCGTTGCGCCCGCGGCGCCCGCGGCCGCCGCTTGCCGGAGCACGACCGAGCGCCGCGCTTCGGCTCGGGCCATGGCCCAGGACGCCGTATGCCGCGCCTCGCTCCATGCCATCGTCGAGGCGCGGACGAGACCATCGAGGCTCGCGGCGTCGCGGCGCAGCGCGCGCGCATCACCATCCAGCGCGTCGATCGCCCGTGCCCGCGGAATGCCGTTCGTCGCCAGAGCCCGCTGCGCCATCCATCCGATCCGCTGGCTGAGCATGCGCTGGCGCCCGGCGAGATTCATGATCCGCGACGAGGTTCGGATGACGGAGGCATCGCGGAGGATTCCGGCAGTGGCACCCAGGGTTAGCAGGGCGATCAGGCCGGCCGCCGTGAGCACGCTGATCAGAACGATCCGGCCGAGGTGGCGGTCGCTCGGCGGGTTTACGGCGGCGGCGCGGACTTCCGCCGCCCGCAGGGCCGCAAGTCCGCCGCCCATGGGAAGCATCAGGACGGAAAGCATGCCGGCGTCGAGCAGCATCGCCGCTTGCGTCGGAAATGCCGACGGCGCGCCTGTGACGTAGCGGTGGATCGAGAACTCGAAGGAGGTCGTGGCCGCGCCGATGATCATCCACCCCACGGTGTCGATGACCGGGCGCTCGGCCGTATCGTCTTGCCGGTTGCCCACGACCACGGTCTGCCATGCCATCGTCGTCACGGCCGCAGCCAGCAGGGAGTCGAACAGCGCCTGCTGCCAGACCGGGATGGTGGTTTGCAACTGGGCGAAGACCGCCATGATCGCCCATTCCGCCACGAATACCGCTCCGGCGAAGATCCAGAGCCGGGTCCGCATGGCGCGCCGATCGGTCGACAACTCTGGTATCGGTTGCCCCGGTGTTGGATTCATTTCACGGTGTGCCGTAAGCGGAGATTCACGCGCCGACATGAATTCCCGGAATACCGGTGCGGCGGACCGGGGCAATGATGCGCACCCGGGTGCAGGGTGAGAAGCGTGTCCTCCGGTGATTTGGGGCGGTTTTCCGGCGCAATTTGCTGCGGGTCGCCGCCACGCGGGACCCCGTTGACGTGCGTCAACCGATTCGATTGATTACGAACGGGTTGCCGCCCCGGCCCCGCGCGCGAAGCGGCAATGTGCGGAAGCCTGACCTTGATTGCAAGGGCTTTCATGCCTCGCCTGTCGGGTTCGAGAACGATCCGGGTGGGATCGCGATGGCCGGATAAGAAGCTGCGCTTACGAACCGGGTAGGAACTGATTGTTGCGAATAAGTTCCATTCTCGTTAATTCTTTATGGATATTCCAGAAGTGGTCGCTCGTCAACGGATGAGGGGCGCCCATGCGCCGTTCCGGTCCAGGGAAAATCCGACCCGGGCGATCTGCTCCGAAGTCGTTGCGGAGCGAAAAAAAACCTCGCTGGGAACGTGTAAATTTGATTCACGTCGTACAAAATCCGGGTTTGCGCGGGCGGACCTTGGGTGGGTCGCCCGCGATCCGGAGTTTGCAACGGTGGACAGGTATGCGTGACCTTGGCTGGTTGGCAGAGCGACGCGTTGTGGTGGTGATCGGCGGAGACGCCGAGCTTCAGCACGACTTGTCGAACGGCTTTCGCGAGCAGGGTCTCCGAGCCGAAGCCGTCGCCGACCTCGAAGGGGCGATCGCGCGCATCTTCGATCCGGACGTGCTACTGACTTGCGTCCCGCTCGACGCCCCCGGTTGGAGCGGGTTCGACATCCTGTCTCTGATCCGTTCGCACGAGCAGTCCCGGTCCGGAACCAGCGCTCCGGTCGTGGCAGTGGGGCGGCGCTGCCGTCCGGAAACGCGCGCACGCGCCCTGGCCGCCGGCTTCATATCCTGTCTGGGGGCGGCTGCGGTGCGCTCGTATCTGCTCGACGAAACCTTGTTGCGTGCCCGGACGTTGCGACCGCACCTCCACCGATACACCCATTCGGAAGACCGGGATTCGATCGTTGCCCGTTTCCCGAGCGATTCCCACTCGGGGGGCGGACGGCATGCGATTCTCGGTCTGGCGCTCGCGATGGATTCCGGCGGCATCGATCTGCTGCAGCGCAGTCTGATGGCGGTGTACGAGGGCAAGGCGCAGGACGCGCTTGGCTCTACGGCCCAGTTGGGCGCCATCGCCCGGGGGACCGGTGCGAGCCGACTGGCAATCCTCTCGGATGCGATGGCGGCGTCGCTGGACGGCGGGAGGGACTCGATCGAGCGTTCGGTGATCCTGTCCCGCGTCGAACTGGATCGGGTGGTCCACACCTTGCGGGAAGAGGCGCTGCAGTTCTTCCCATCCTGATGCCGGATGCGCGCGATTCCATTCCAAAGATTCCATTCCAAAACTTGCCCTGCGACCGGGAGAAAACGGTAGAATGATTCGCGGTTATTCAGGCTTCCATTCAAGCCGCGCGGTGGGTACCAGGGCAGGATGTGCACCTGATTCAGGGGCGGTTCGGGACGATAGCGAGCACCTATGGCAGAGGATTCACATCGACCGATGGACGATTTGTATGCCGGCCCCACGTTCCTGATTCGCCGGGCTCATCAGATCGCCACGTCCGTATTCCAGGAGGCTTGTGCCGACCTGGATCTCACCCCGACCCAGTATTCCCTCCTGTTCGTGCTGCGCCATCGCAATCCGGTGAGCCAGAACGAGCTGGGCCGGTACGCCTGCCTGGATCGCGCGACGACCAGCCTCGTCGTTCGCCTGCTGCGGGGGCGGGATCTGATTGCTGCGACGGACGACGCACGGGACAAGCGCAAGACCCTGCTGTCGCTGACCAGTGCCGGGCGGCTCCTGCTCGGACGCGCCGAACAACTCAGCACCAAGGCGAGCCGCGACCTGCTTTCGGTGTTCGACGAAGCGCAGGCGCGCACCTTCGTCGGTTTGCTGGATATCCTGGCGACCGGTCATGGCCGGCGCGATGTGGAGTACAAGGCCGAGACGGCCGGGGCCCGGTTCCGTTGGTCCTGAGCGATCTGGATGGGGTGCGCCCCGGGAGCGCCGTCACAGAGGAGATCTGATGGATCCGCCGCGGCTTCTCGCTGACATCGGGGGCACCCGCGCAAGACTGGGCCTGGAAGTCGCGCCCGGACGGATCGAGGCCGTGGCGCTGCATTCCTGTGATGACTTCCCCGGCGTCGATGCCTTGCTGTCCGCATATCTGCGCGACCGGGGAAATCCGCCGGTTCGCCACGCCGCAATCGCAATTGCCAATCCGGTGGCGGGAGACGCGGTGCGGATGACCAATCGGGACTGGTCGTTTTCCGTATCCGGCCTGGAGCGCGCGCTGGGCTTTTCCCGCCTGGTGGTGATGAATGACATGGTTGCGATGGCGATGGCGTTGCCGCGTCTTGCGCCGGAAGAGCTGCACAAGGTCGGGGATGCCGGCGAGCCCTGCACCGGGGTGAAGGTCCTGCTGGGGCCGGGAACCGGGCTGGGGGTGGGTGCGCTGGTGCCGATCTCCGCCGCCGCGGGTGGCGATGTTCCGGAAACCTGGATGCCGGTGGCAAGCGAAGGGGGCCACGTCAGCTTTGCGCCGGCGGACGAAACGGAGTGTCGCTTGCTGGCGGTGCTGTGGCGGCGCTTTTCGCATGTCTCCGCCGAGCGGATCGTCTCGGGCACGGGAATTCCGCTGCTGCATTCCGCATTGTGCGCGGTCAATGGGGTGCCGGAAGAGCCGGCGGCGACGGCGGAGGATGTCGTCGCACGGGCGCGGGCGGACGATGGATCGACGGCTGCGCAGTGCCTGTCGGTCTTCAGTGCGATGCTCGGCGGCATTGCCGGTAATCTGGCGCTGGCATATGGCGCGCGCGGAGGGGTATACCTGAGCGGCGGGGTGATCCCGCGCCTGGGCGAACGGTTCGACGTCGCGGCGTTCCGCCGGCGGTTTGAAGCGAAAGGCCGCTTTGCGGCGTATCTCGCGGCGATCCCGGTGTGGCGGATGGCTGCGGGAGACGATGTCGCGCTGCGGGGAGCCGCCGCGGAACTGGATCGAGTTCTGCAATCCGCCCGCACCGCTTGAACTTCGGTTTCCCGCCTCCATCTAACTGCCTAGCGCGCATGTGCGCATGCCGCGTCCCCTTGGTTTGCAAGGGATTTTCCTGGAGGGAGTTTCCCAGCTATGAAACGATTTCTCGCCATGCTCGTCCTTGCGGCGGCGGCCGGCTTGTCCACGGTGGCCATGGCAGCCGATCCGACGCTGCATCAGGTTTATCAGGCCGTGCAGGAAGGCCGGCTCAACGATGCCCAGTCGATGATGACTCAGGTGTTGCACGACCATCCGGACAGTGCCAAGGCGCACTATGTCGAGGCGGAAGTGCTGGTTCGCATGGGCCGCGCAGCCGATGCGCAGGATCAGCTCGGCCAAGCCGAGCGCCTGAAGCCCGGGTTGCCGTTCGCGCGGCCCGATTCCGTGCGCAGCCTGCGTGCCATGATCGCCCGCCAGACGGGCGCGGCGCCGGCAATGCTGACGCCGTCTTCGGCGGCCCCGGCCTCGCACTTCCCCTGGGGGATCGTCCTGATCGTCGGCGGCGCAGTGCTGCTGCTGGTGGTGTTTCTGCGTGGGCAGCGCTCCCGCCCGGTGGTCATGGTGCAGGGCGGGCCGGGTATGCCCGGTGGTGCCATGGGACCGATGGGCGGGGGCTATCCGCCACCGGGGTATGGTGGCGGCGGTGGGTATCCCATGGGTGGGGGTGGCATGGGGTCGGGCATCGTGAGCGGCCTTGCAACGGGTGCGGCCCTGGGGGCGGGCATGGTGGCCGGGGAGGCGCTGGCCAATGACTTGATGGGCCATCATGGGTCGGGCGCCAACCCCGCCCCGTTTGTCGACAACGGTCAGCAGCCGGTTGCCTTCGACGACGGCGGCAGCGACTTCGGCGTGGCGGATGCCGGCTCCTGGGATGACTCGAGCGACCTTGCCGGAGGCGGCGACGGCGGAGACTGGAGCTGATGCGCGACGGCGCCCCGCATGCGGGGCGCCGTTTCCGCTACAATCCGGCCCTCGGTTGATCGAGGTCGGGGGTATAGCTCAGTTGGTAGAGCAGCGGACTCTTAATCCGTAGGTCGTAGGTTCGACTCCTACTGCCCCTACCAGAATCGTCGGCGCATTCGCGCCGCGTTTTCTCTTCCGACTCACGCTTTTCGGAGCGTGATCGTCCCGTCTTTCCCGCGTGTGAACTGCTTGGCGTTGATCGCCGCCGCAATGGCTTGGTATGCGGCACTCTTGAATCGCGCCTGTTCCGACGCCGGGAGATCCTTGTCATAGCCTTTCGCCGCCAGCAGGTGCCGGACGAGTTCGGCCTGCGACATCGGCTTCGTCAGGATCTTCTGGGATAGATCGAGCATCTCCCCGCGGCTGAACCACTTGCGGCGCGCGCCGACGACTTCCCCCTTGGCCGCGCGGCCACGCCGCAGCCCCGGGATCGTTTCCTGGTCGCCGTTGTGTTCCAGTGCGATGCGGATGATCTGCCCATTCACGTGGCTGAGTTCCTTGAGTAATTCTTCGCGCCGCTGCAGAAGAGACAGGATCTGAGACGTAGACATGATTATTTCTTGGTAAGGAGTGGGGCCACGGGGACGATAGCAAAGATTCCCGGTGCCGGGTGCCTGCGCCGGGCGCGTGGCGGGGCCTTGGGTCGCGGATGCTGCCCGTGGACGCTTACGGGATGCCCGAATCGTCGCATGCCGCCCTGACGTCGCGAAGATGACATGTAGTCGTTCTGCCATATTTCAAGCATAGAATCGCCGGATGGACTATGCACAGCAGCAACGAAATCCGGCACGGCATTGGTTGGGTCTTTCCTTCGTTGCGTTGTTGCACGTCGTGGTCATCTATGCGCTCGTCAACGGATTGGCGCACAAGATCGTCGATGCGGTGCGCAAGCCGATCGAGACGGTGATCGTCAAGGAAAACACCCCTCCGCCTCCGCCTCCGGCCGCGCCGCCGCCGCCCAAGCTCGACGTTCCGCCGCCGCCGTTCGTGCCGCCGCCGGAAATCCCGATCGCGGTTCCGCCGCCGCAGCACGCAATCGCCCAGGTTGTCCACACGCCGCCGCCGAAGCCGGTTGCGGTTCGGCCGGCACCGGCGCGCCCGGTGCAGGTGGCCCGGACACGTCCGGCGCTGGATCGAAGTTCCTGTGCCACCACGGAACCGGATTACCCCATGTCATCGCGGCGCAACATGGAGGCCGGAACGGTCGTGTTGCGCATCGAGATCGGCACCAATGGCCTGCCGGCGCGGGTGGACATCGCGCGGTCGAGTGGTTATGAGCGCCTGGACGTCTCGGCGCGGGAGTGGATTTCCGGTTGTCGGTTCCGTCCGGCCACGGTCGATGGCAAACCGGTATTGAGTTGGGTGGCGCAGGCGTACACCTTCACGCTGCAGGATTGAGGAAATGGGGAGCATGGGCATGTTCGGCATTCGGTTTGGGCGCGCCGCATCGGCGGCGCGGATTTTCGTGTTGGGCGCGGCATTTGTGTTGGGGGCCGCGGCGTGGACGCCCCATGCGGTGGCGCAGACCGCGCCGACCTCCGCAGAACCGACGGCGGTTGCCGCGCCCATGGCGGCGCCCGTGCCGGTCGCGGGCGAGCCCGGGAAGGTCGAGGTGGCGAATCCGTATGGCCTCGGCGCACTGTGGAAAAACGGCGATTTCGTCGCCCGTGGCACCTTGTTCGTGCTGGCGGTGATGTCGTTCGGCAGTTGGTACATCCTGTTCACCAAGTTCTGGGAACAGTTCAAGCTGCTCTCCGAAGCGACGACCGTGCAGAAGAGTTTCTGGACCGCCGACTCGATCGCGGCGGGGATGGAGGCGCTCAAACCGCAAAGCGCCTTCCGGTTCATTGCGCAGTCGGGGGTCGAGGCCAACAGCAGGCACGCCGGTCCGCTGATGGAGCGGATCGATCTCAATACCTGGATCTCGCTTTCCATCGATCGGGCGGTGATGAACGTCCAGAACCGGCTGCAGGACGGCCTCGCGTTTCTCGCGACGGTGGGATCCACGGCTCCGTTCGTCGGATTGTTCGGGACGGTGTGGGGGATCTACCATGCGCTGACCGCGATCGGGATCGCCGGACAGGCGTCGATCGACAAGGTGGCCGGGCCGGTGGGCGAGGCGCTGATCATGACGGCCTTCGGTTTGCTGGTCGCGGTTCCCGCGGTTCTGGGATACAACCTCCTCGTGCGCCGGAACAAGGTTGCGCTCGAGCGGGTGCGGGCATTCAGTGCGGACCTGCATCTGACCCTGCTGGGCGGATCCGGAAAGGGCCTGTGATCTTGGTCCGCCCGGTTTCGTTGCGTGCTCGTCCGGACAGGGTTGCGGCATGGCGATAAATCTCGTGCAAGGCGAATCGGACGGCGATGACGTCGTCTCCGCGATCAACACCACGCCGCTCGTCGACGTGATGCTCGTCTTGCTGATCATTTTCCTGATCACCATTCCGGTCGTCGTCCATACCGTTCCCGTCAACCTGCCCAAGGAGCGGAATCAGCCGCGCCAGATCAAGCCGCAAACGGTGACGATCACGGTTGACCGTGCCGGCGACGTGTTCTGGGGAGCCGTGCGGATGGCCGACAACGATGCCCTGCTTGTCCGCTTGAAGGCGGCGGCGGTGAAGATTCCGCAGCCGGACGTGCAGATTCGCGGTGACATGGACGCGCGCTACGAAGGAATCGGCAAGGTGGTGTTCGACTGCCAGCGCGCAGGCATCGCCAAGGTGGGGTTCGTGATCCAGCCGCCGGCGAATGGAGGCTAGACGAAGATGGCGATGCACCTTGGCGGCAGCGGCAACGACGACCAGGACGTGATGGTCGACATCAACACCACGCCGCTCATCGACGTGATGCTGGTGCTGCTCATCATGTTGATCATCACGATTCCCGTGCAGTTGCACTCGGTCAACCTCGACATGCCGGTCGGGACGCCCCCGCCGCCGCCCAAGCCTCCGGTGGTGGTCAATGTCGATGTCGATTTCGACGGCACGATCTATTGGAACGGGCAGCCGGTGGCGGATCGAAATTCATTGGATGCGCTGCTGCAGGCTGCTGCCGCCGAGCCGGATCAGCCGGAAATTCATCTGCGGCCCAACAAGCTGGCGACCTACAAATACGTTGCCGAGGTGCTGGCATCGGCCCAGCGCCTGGGATTGACCAAGATCGGACTGGTGGGCAATGAACAATTCATGCAATAGCAAGCGTCGCGGGGTCTGGATTCGCGCCGGTGTCGTGTTGGCAGCGCTCGCGGGAACGCCGGTCTGGATGCAGGCACATGCCGAACCGGTATCCGCTGCCCCGGCGCAGCAGGCCGTTCGGGCCCAGGTGGGCGAACCGTTGCGGGCCGCGCAGCAGCTCGCCAAGGAGCGGCAGTTTGCCGCGGCGCGCGACAAGATCCGGGCGGCGAGCGCAGTGGCCGACCTGAGTCCATACGAACACTTTCTCATCGAGCGCGTGCGGGCATTCGTCGCCGCCAACAGCGGGGATGAAAAAACGCTGACGACCTCCCTGACGGCGGTCGTCGGCAGCGGGTTCCTCGCGCCGGCGGACCGGCTGCGGATGATGCGGGCGCTCGCCGGCACGTACTACCGCGAGAAGAATTACGATCAGGCGGCGCAGTGGGCGGATCGGGTTCTGCATGACGGCGGCCCCGATCCGGCGATGCAGGATGTCGCCATCGATTCCCGCTATCTGCGCAAGGACTATGGCTCGGCCGTCCAGTCGCTGCAGCAAGTGCTTGCGGCCGACGCCGCGGCCGGGCGCACGCCGTCCGAGGCGCATCTGCAGCTGTTGCTCTCGTGTGAGGACCACCTCGGGAATCGCGCCGGGGCCGCGGATGCGCTCGACCGCCTGCTCGCCGCGTACCCCAAGAAGGCATATTGGCGCCTGGCCCTGGCACGGATCGAGAGCAATCCGAAATTCCCCGATCGTCTCGGCCTGGATCTGCTTCGGCTGCGGTTTGCCCTGGGATTGCTGACGCAGGAATCGGATGCGATGACCATGGCGCAACTGGATCTGCAGGCAGGCTTCCCCGCCGAGGCGCAAAAGGTCGTGGATGCGGCCGTGGCCGGCGGCGTGTTCGGCAAAGGTCCCGGCGCCGCGCGGGAACGGCGTCTCGAGGCGCTGGTGAAAAAGGACCTGGCCGAAGATCGGCGGGACCGCGCAGGGGATCGAGTTGAAGCGAAGAAGGCCCACACCGGCGATGCCCTGCTCAACATCGGATTCAACGATGTCCTCAACGGCAATGGCGCGGTCGGGCTGGCGCGGATGGAGCGCGGATTGCGCCAGGGCGGTATCGCGCATCCGGAAGATGGGCGGTTGCATCTCGCCATCGCATACTGGATGGCGGGCGACGACGCCAGGGCGATCGCCGCCTTCCGCCGGGTTGGCGGCACCGATGGCGCGGCCGATCTGGCCCGCCTGTGGGCGGTGCACGTTGCGCACCCGCAGCGCGGCTAGGAGTTTGCGCGGGCGTTTTCCCGCGCCGCCTTCCCGATGAGGGGCGCGCCCTCGCTACAATGCCGCGGTGAAGGGTACCCCACTCCGCGGAGATGAGATGAAACGCGATCCCCAGGAAACCTTGCGCCCCGCCAAAACCAATGCGGAGTTGATGGCGCGCCGCCGCGCGGCCATGCCGCGCGGATCGGGGCAGGTGCATGCAATATTCGTCGACCGCGCCGAAAACGCCGAAATCTGGGACGTCGAGGGAAAGCGCTACGTCGATTTCGCCGGCGGCATCTGCGTGGTCAACACCGGCCACCGGCATCCCAAGGTGGTCGCTGCGGTGCAGGCCCAACTGGGCCGGTTCACGCACACGGCATTTCAGTTGCTCGCATACGAACCCCTGGTCGAGTTGGCGGAACGCTGCAACGCACTGGCTCCCGGGGACACGCCGAAAAAGTCCTTTTTCGCCACGACGGGCGCGGAGGCGGTGGAGAACGCCGTCAAGATCGCGCGGGGCTACACCGGCCGGCCGGGGCTGATCGCCTTCAGCGGCGGGTTCCACGGGCGCACGATGATGACCTTGTCGCTGACCGGCAAGGTGGCACCGTACAAGACGGGAATCGGGCCGTTTCCGGGCGAGGTGTACCACGCCCGGTTTCCCAACCCGTTGTTCGGCATCGGCGTCGAGGACTCGCTGGCCTCGATCGAACACCTTTTCCGCAACGATATCGGCCCCGAGCGTGTGGCCGCGATCATCGTCGAGCCGGTGCAGGGGGAAGGCGGGTTTTACGTCGCGCCGTTCGAGTTTCTGCGGGCCCTGCGCGAATTGTGCGATCGGCATGGAATCCTGCTGATCGTCGACGAGATCCAGAGCGGTGCGGGTCGAACCGGAACCTGGTTCGCGATCGAGCATTCGGGTGTGGTGCCGGATCTGATCACGATGGCGAAATCGATGGCGGGCGGCTTCCCGATCTCCGGCGTCGTCGGGCGCTCAGACATCATGGATGCGCTCGGACCGGGCGCGCTGGGGGGAACCTACGGTGGCAATCCCCTGGCGGCCGCTGCCGCACTGGAAGTCCTCAACGTGTTCGAACAGGAGGGGTTGCTTGCGCGGGCGCAGGCGGTCGGCGAACGCTTGCGGACCGGACTGGAGCGCATTGCCGCGCGACACGCTTGCGTGGGAGATGTCCGTGGGCTGGGCGCGATGATCGCGGCCGAATTGTTCGACGGGGGAAACCGCGATGCGCCCGCGACGGAACTGACGACGCGCATCGTCGCCGAAGCGGCCCGGCGCGGGCTGGTGCTCCTTTCGGCCGGATCGAATTCCAACGTGTTGCGGATCATGGTGCCGCTCACGGCAAGCGATGCCATTCTCGACGAAGGCTTGCGGATCCTTGAAGAGACATTCGACGCCGTCGCGGCGTGAATCCGGAGCGGGGCACCGCGCGGAGCCCCGTAACACCGCTGTTTGACCTAGGTCATGTCGAGTCCGGCGGCGCTTGCCACAATGTAGTCGACCGGTGGTTTCCGGTTTCAGCTGGCGCTCCTTCCCATGCGCCAGCGGCTTG
The DNA here is from genome assembly GCA_000828975.1 of Burkholderiales bacterium GJ-E10. Classification (NCBI taxonomy): domain Bacteria; kingdom Pseudomonadati; phylum Pseudomonadota; class Betaproteobacteria; order Burkholderiales; species Burkholderiales bacterium GJ-E10. The sequence continues at coordinate 287,371 of AP014683.1, forward strand.
TCAGGGGATGCGCCAGCGAATCTGCGCATTCCCGGGCGAGCCAGAAAGGCCCTGGCAACGGGGCCTTTCGTTGCGTGTGGTGCTGCGCCCTGGATGGGTGCGTTTCTTTTACGGGTGCGTTCGCAAGAACGTACCCGTTTTCTTTTGGACGCATGCCCGGCTCCGGCGCATCGGAGAGGTTGTTACAGGAACCGCCCCGTCATGCAAAGACGATGGTCTTGTTGCCGTCGATGAACACCCGATCCTCCAGGTGATGCCGGAGGGCGCGTGCCAGCACGGCCGCTTCGATGTCGCGGCCCAGCGCCTCCATTTCCGCGACGGAGTGCCGGTGGTCGACCGGGCGCACGTCCTGTTCGATGATCGGCCCTTCGTCCAGATCGCTGGTCACATAGTGCGCGGTGGCGCCGATCAGCTTGACGCCTCGGGCGTGTGCCTGGGCATAGGGCGAACCGCCCTTGAAGCTGGGCAGGAACGAATGATGGATGTTGATGCAGCGGCCGGCGAAATCGCGCGTGAACCGGTCGCTCAGGATCTGCATGTATCGCGCCAGCACGACGACATCGGTCGCCGTGTCGGCGATGAGGCGCCGCAGGGCCTCTTCCTGCGCCATCTTGTCTCCGCCCACGATCGGCAGGTGATGGAACGCCACCCCCGCGCGGGCGGCAACCGGCTCCAGCAAGGCGTGATTGGATGCGATCCCGGCGATGGTCATCGGCAATTCGCCCAGTTCCCATCGGTAGAGCAGGTCGCGCAGGCAGTGGTCGACTTTCGAGACGAGCAGCAGCGCCCGGTAGGGGTGATCGTTGCGCCGGAGCGTCCAGTCCATCGAAAGCCGGGCCGCGGTGTCGTGGAAGCCGGTGTCGAGGACCGCGCCGGAAAAGTCCGGCGGCACCACGAAAACGCAGCGCAGGAAGAATCGCCGGGTTTCCGCGTCGTCGTACTGCGACAACTCGGTGATGTCGAACTGCCGGATCGCCAGATGGTGGGTGATCGCGGCGATGAGCCCGGTCGTCGCCGGACACGTCACGCGCAAGGTGTAGCTGTTCGCCGTCTGGGTGGAGTACGCCATCGGGACCAGGTTCGCCCCTCGGAACGGAGGGATGAGCAGAAGAGGGGTGGTGGCGGATCAGGGACTCGAACCCCGGACACAAGGATTATGATTCCTCTGCTCTAACCAGCTGAGCTAATCCGCCAAAGGCTGCGGAGTATAGCGGAACTGCGGCCGAACTGCGCAGCGCGCACTCGGTCGGCGCCCCGGCGCCGGGTTCGGTGCCGGGTATCCGGCTGCGCCTACCAGGAACGGGCTTGACGCCGGGCGTGAAGGAAATTACAGTAATACTGGATTTTCATTCAGTATCGCCTCGGCGGGAGAAATCATGGACGACGGAAGGAGCGCCTTCGTGGCGGAAAACAAGGAACGGCAGAAGGCGCTCGCGGCTGCGCTGGCGCAAATCGAGAAGCAGTTCGGCAAGGGGTCGATCATGCGCCTCGCCGATGGCGAGGTCGTCGAGGACATCCAGACGGTATCCACCGGATCGCTGGGTCTGGATATCGCGCTGGGCGTAGGCGGTCTGCCGCGCGGGCGCGTGGTGGAGATCTACGGGCCGGAATCCTCCGGCAAGACCACGCTCACGCTGCAGGTGATCGCCGAGATGCAGAAGATGAGCGGCACCTGTGCGTTCATCGACGCCGAGCACGCGCTCGATTCCCAGTATGCGCAGAAGCTCGGCGTCAATCTCCAGGATCTGCTGATCTCCCAGCCCGACACCGGTGAACAGGCGCTCGAGATCGTCGACGCGTTGGTGCGCTCCGGTTCGGTCGACCTGATCGTGGTCGATTCCGTGGCAGCGCTCACGCCCAAGGCGGAAATCGAGGGGGAGATGGGCGACGCGCTCCCCGGCCTGCAGGCGCGCCTGATGAGTCAGGCGCTGCGCAAGCTCACGGCGACCATCAAGCGCAGCAATTGCCTGGTGATTTTCATCAACCAGATCCGCATGAAGATCGGTGTGATGTTCGGCAACCCCGAGACTACGACCGGGGGCAACGCCTTGAAGTTCTATGCCTCCGTGCGCCTGGATATCCGCCGCATCGGCTCGATCAAGAAGGGCGACGAAGTGATCGGTTCGGAAACCCGGGTCAAGGTCGTCAAGAACAAGGTGGCGCCACCGTTCAAGCAGGCCGAGTTCGACATTCTCTATGGCGAGGGGATTTCCCGGGAAGGCGAAATCCTCGACATCGGCAGCCAGCAGAGCGTCGTGGAAAAGTCGGGCGCCTGGTATGCCTACGGCGGCGATCGGATCGGGCAAGGCAAGGATAATGCCCGCGAGTTCCTGCGCGCCAACCCCGACATCGCGATCGAGATCGAAAACAAGATTCGAGAGCGCCTCGGCATTACGCCGCGGGCCGCCGTGGACGGCCAGTAGCGCGAGGCTTGCTGTGCCGTTTCCCGCGGTCGGATCTTCGCCGTTGCCGGAGCAGGGCGATTCCTCGCGCCTCCGCTCCCGCACGCGGGCGCGGGAAGGCGACCGGGGCGCAACGCCTCGGAAATCGCCCTGGCAGATCGCTCTCGCCGCCCTGGCCCGCCGCGAATACGGCCGCGCCGAACTGGAGCGGCTGCTGCGCCGGAAATTGGGTGCCGGGGAGGATCCGGAGGGCGAATTCGCCGCCGAAGCGATTCCGGACGAGATCGCGCGCACGCTGGACCGATTGCAAGCGCAGGGTTTCCTGTCCGACGCCCGCATGGCGCAGGCCTGGACCCGGTCCCGCGGCGCGCGCTATGGGCGCGTGCGTCTTCGTCAGGAACTCGCCCGAAAAGGGGTCGAGGATGCGGCCATCTCGGCGGCACTGCCCTCCGCCGACGAGGAGGGGCGGGCGGCGTTGGCGCTTTGGCAGAAAAAATTCGGGCGGCCGGCCGAGACGCCGCAGGAGCGCGCCCGGCAGGGCCGCTTCCTGGTCGCGCGCGGCTTCGATGCCGAAGTCGTTCGCCGGATCGTGAATGGATCGGCGAACGAAGCAATCTGAGTTTTTCCGCGTTGCAAACGTCATTTAGTATTGGGGTCTGCCCGCATGAGCGGAGTGGAGACCTTTCTTGAAAATCCACGAATACCAAGCCAAGGAGATCCTGCGGCGTTTCGGCGTGCCGGTGCCGCGCGGGGAGCCCGCGTTCGGCGTGGCTGAGGCGGTCGACGCGGCGCGCCGGCTTGGCGGCCCGCTGTGGGTCGTCAAGGCACAGATCCATGCCGGAGGGCGCGGCAAGGGCGGCGGCGTGAGACTGGCCCGCTCGCTCGAGGAAGTGCGCGCCCACGCGCAGGACATGCTCGGCATGCGGTTGGTCACCCACCAGACGGGAGTGCATGGCCAGACCGTCCGTCGGCTGCTCATCGAGGAAGGGGTGGACATTCGCAAGGAACTGTACGCCGGCCTCGTCCTGGACCGGTCGGCGCAGAAGATCTGCCTCATGGCGTCCAGCGAAGGGGGCGTGGAAATCGAGGAGGTCGCGGCGCACACTCCGGAGAAGATCCATCGGGTGCTGATCGACCCGGTGGCCGGTCTGACAGATGCCCAGGCGGAAGCCATGGCGCGCGGCATCGGCATCCCGGACGCTTCGCTGGCGGCGGCGCGGCAGGCGCTGCAGGGCCTGTCCCGCGCATACTGGGAGTGCGACGCGACGCTCGCCGAAGTCAACCCGCTTGTGCTGACCGGCGATGGCGGCATCGTTGCCCTCGACGCGAAATTCAACTTCGATGCCAACGCGCTCTACCGCCATCCCGAATTGGTCGCGCTGCGCGACATGGACGAGGAGGATCCGGCGGAAATCGAGGCGTCGAAATTCGACCTTTCCTACATTCAGCTGGACGGCAACATCGGCTGTCTGGTCAATGGCGCCGGGCTCGCCATGGCGACGATGGATACGATCAAGCTCTATGGCGGCACGCCGGCGAATTTCCTCGACGTCGGAGGCGGTGCGACGGTGGAGAAAGTGACCGAGGCGTTCAAGCTCATGCTGCACAACCCCGATTGCAAGGCGATTCTGGTCAATATCTTTGGCGGAATCATGAAGTGCGACACCATTGCCGAAGGCGTCATCGCGGCATCGCGCGCCGTGCACCTCGCAGTGCCCCTGGTGGTTCGCATGAAGGGGACGAACGAGGAACTGGGCCGCAGGATGCTGGCGGAGTCCGGCCTGCCGATCATCTCGGCCGACACCATGGCCGAGGCGGCGCAGCGCGTGGTTGCGGCGGTTTCCGGTGCCGGGGGCGCCGCGGCGCCGGCAGGGGGGCGGGCATGAGCATCCTGATCGACCGGAACACCCGCGTCGTCACCCAGGGGATCACGGGCAAGACGGGCCAGTTCCATACCCGCGGCTGTCGCGATTACGCGTTCGGGCGGGAGTGCTTCGTGGCGGGGGTCAATCCCAGAAAGGCCGGAGAGAACTTCGAGGGAGTCCCCATCTACGGCACGGTGCGCGAAGCCAAGGAACAGACCGGCGTCAACGCCTCGGTCATCTACGTGCCTCCCGCCGGCGCGGCCGACGCAATCTGGGAGGCGGTGGAGGCGGAACTCGACATCGTGGTCTGCATCACGGAGGGAATTCCCGTGCGCGACATGATCCTCGTGCGGGATCGGATGCGGAAGGCGGGTTCGAGGACCGTTCTCCTCGGGCCGAACTGTCCTGGCCTGATCACCCCGGACGAAATCAAGATCGGCATCATGCCCGGGCACATCCATCGCCGGGGTCGCATCGGCGTGGTGTCGCGTTCGGGGACGCTCACCTACGAAGCCGTGGCGCAGCTGACCGAACTGGGGCTGGGGCAATCGAGTGCGGTCGGAATCGGCGGTGATCCGGTGAACGGACTGAAGCATGTGGACGTGTTGCGGCTGTTCAACGACGATCCCGAAACCGATGCCGTCATCATGATCGGCGAGATCGGCGGCAATGACGAGGAGTTCGCCGCAGCATGGGCCCAGGAGCACATGAAGAAGCCCGTGGTCGCCTTCATTGCCGGTGTTACCGCACCGCCGGGAAAGCGCATGGGACACGCGGGCGCGATCATTTCCGGCGGCCACGGGACCGCCCAGGAAAAACTGGATGCGCTGGAGGCGGCAGGAATCCGCACCACCAGGAATCCCTCGGAACTCGGCAAGCTCCTGCAGAGCGTTCTGTAAGGCGCGCGAAACGCGCAGACCGCGAAGAAGCGAAACGCACGATGCCCGGACCCCTTGCGTTGCGGTTTGCGATCAAAAGCCATCCGGGCATGGTTCGGCCGCTGAACGAGGACGCCGTGGGGGCCGATCCGGCGATCGGCCTGTTTGTCGTTGCCGACGGGTTGGGCGGCTACAACGCCGGCGAGATCGCGGCGACGATGGCGGTCAGCCGTCTGCTGGGTGACCTGGGCCGGGGCCTGACGGCGGCCATCTGCTTTTCCAAGACCTACGACCCCGCGGTTGCGCTGCGCCGGACATTGTTTGCGCTGAATGGCGAAATTTTCCGTGCGGCATTGCGGAGCACCATGTACGAAGGCATGGCGACGACGGTGATCGCGGCGTGGTTGCTGGGCAGCCGGATGTGGGTCGCGCATGCCGGCGATTCCCGGCTCTACCGCTTGCGCGATGGAAATCTGGATCAGATCACGAAAGATCATTCCTTTTCCCAGGAATTGCTCGATGCCGGCATGATCACCGTCGAAGAAGCACGCACCCTGCCGGCAAAAAATCTCGTGACCCGCGCGATCGGCACGTCGCCGAATTGCGACCCGGAGGTCCGCGATTACGACGTGCAGCGGGGCGACCTGCTGCTCCTGTGTTCGGACGGCCTTACCGAAATGGTCGCGGAAGCGCGGATCCGCGCCCTGCTGTGCGCGTGCGACGGCGATCTTGCGGCCACCGCCCGCCGGCTGATCGACGAAGCCAACGACGCCGGGGGCCGGGACAATTGTTCCGTGATCCTGGTCCAGGTCGATCGCGCCGGCATGGCGCGCGAGGATGACCCGCGGGCCGTTCCCTGATTCGCGGCGAGGCGCTCCGCCGGTTGGCGCGGGGTGCCCGGATTTTTGCGCCACGACACCCGGGTCTGGTTGTTTTGGGGTCTCGAATCGAGTAGGCTTGTTGGTGCGGAGAGATTCCGTTTGGCATTTTTTTACCAGGCGAGCAGAGAGATCTGTATATGTCGAAGCTGATTCTGAGTCTGGATGGCGTCGTCCTGCGCGAAGTCGCCCTGACCAAGGATCGCGAGACGATCGGGCGCCGCTCGCACAACGATGTGGTGATCGACAATCTTGCGGTGAGCGGCGAGCATGCCGTCATCGTTCGGTCGGGCGACAACACGTACATCGAGGATCTGGGGTCGACCAACGGCACTACGGTGAACGGCCAGCCGATCAAGCGGCACCTGCTGCGAAACGGCGACACCATCGAGGTCGGCAAATACCGGTTGCGCTATCTGCTCGATGCCGCGATGGGCGATGCCCCGGCGGGCGTCGACATCGACACCCAGCAGCCGCTGGCGCGCGAGTACTACAGCCCCGGCCCTGCCACGATCCAGGTGCGGCCGCCCGGAGAGCCGACCGCCGCGCCGCAGGCGCCGGCGACGATCCGCATCCTGACCGGCGGCAACGCGGGACGGGAGATGGCACTCGTCAAGGCCCTGACTACGGTCGGGCGTCCCGGGAGCCAGGTGGCCGTCATCACCCGGCGTCCGACCGGCTATTTCATCGCCCATGTCGAGGGCGACGTGTTTCCCGCCGTCAATGGCCGCAACCTGGGTTCGGCCGCGCATCCGCTGCACAACGGCGACGTGATCGAGCTTGCCGGGGTGCAGATGGAGTTCTGCTTTCCGGACTCGCGGCAGCCGGTCCAGAACGCCGCATAAGCGGCATCCTCCCGCCTGGCCGGGGCCCGCGCTGCGCGGGCGATCCTTTTCCATCGTGAAATAGAATCCCCGGGCGTGTGAGGCGGCCCCGGCGGCGGTCCGGGCTGCGGGGAACGATCGGAAAATCAGCGAGAGGGAGCGGGAATGCAAAGGAACGGCGGGTTCGCCAAGGCGGCGAGGGCATTGCGCAAGGCGATCTGGGTGGGGAGCGTCCTGATGTGGGCGGCCGCGGCGCATCCGGCACTGGCGAGCGAGGTTTCGTCGGCGTCATTTGCGCAGTGGGTGGCAAGCTTGCAGCAGCACCCGGAGGACGAGGCGCTGCGCGCGCGGATCATTGCCGCGGCGCGCCGGCGGGCGGCGGCGGTTCCCGAGGAGGCGCGGCGGTATTTCATCCGGGGCAATACCGCCATGGCGAGCGGCCTGGGGACGTATGGCGCCCAGCGCGCGATTCGCAATTACGACAAGGCGCTGGCCTTGGCGCCCTGGTGGGGCGAGGCATATCGCAACCTTGCCAAGGCGCAGGAAGCGGCCAAGGATTATTCTGGAGCGATCGACGCCTTGCACCGGTTTCTGCAGACCGGTCCGGACAAATCGCAGGCACGGCAGGCACAGGACCACATTTACGCGCTGGAGGAAATGCGCGACGAGATGCGCGATCTGCACGCGCAGCCCGCCGCAGCGACGCCGGTCGCGCCCGCCCCGGCGGCCCCCGTGGCCTCCGCGGCCGTCATCGCGCAACCCGCGACACCGGTTGCCACCTTGCCGAGCGCGGCAATGAAACTGGGAACGGTGTTCCGGGACTGCCCGGACTGTCCGGAAATGGTTGTCATCACGCCCGGATATGCGATGGGAAAATATCTGGTCACCCAGAAGCAATGGCGCGACGTGATGGGCGCCAACCCCAGCTTTTTCTTGAAGTGCGGGGAGAACTGTCCGGTGGAGCAGGTGAGCTGGGACGACGCTCAGGAGTTCCTGACCAAACTCAATGAGAAAACCGGCAGGCACTACCGCCTTCCGACGGAAGCGGAATGGCGGTTTGCGTGCCGCGGCGGGGCGGCGACGAAGTTCTGCGGCAGCCAGCGATACCAGGATGTCGCCTGGTTTGCCGGCAACAGCGGCGGACATACCCACCCGGTGGGGATGAAGCAGCCCAACGCGTTGGGCCTCTACGACATGAACGGCAATGTCTGGGAGTGGACCGACGGGTGCCTGGAGTATGACTGCGATTACCGCGTCCTGCGCGGCGGATCCTGGATCTACGACCCGGGCTTTCGCGGAACGTCCAAGCGCATCGGTGTTGCGCGCTCGTATCGCCTGAACGAATACGGGCTCCGGGTCGTCCGGACCTTGCCGTAACCGGCCCGGGGAGGGACCTGCGCTGCACCGCCGCACGGGTCCTCTGAAAAGCAAAACGGGCGGCACCGCATCGTTGCGGTGCCGCCCGTGGGCAGAAGGTACCCAGTCAGGTCGTCAGATCACGCGGATCTGGGTGGCCTGCGGGCCCTTGTTGCCTTGCGCGACGGTGAATTCAACGCGCTGGTTTTCCTGCAGGGACTTGAAGCCCGAGCCCTGGATTTCCGAAAAGTGGGCGAAGAGATCTTTCCCGCCGTCGTCGGGGGTGATGAACCCATACCCTTTTGCATCGTTGAACCATTTGACGGTTCCGGTCGCCATAAACAACTCCTGAAAACAAATTGGAAAAATCCCCGTGCGTTGAAAACCGCACACGGTGTGCAAACGATCAGGCACCGCAAGCTGGGGCTACCGCAGGAGCGCGATCTCGCGCGACCGGCTCGGAGGACCAATGGCAAACGAGGCTGAAACGAAATGCGCGGCCATTGTATACGGGAATTTGCGATCCGGTTCCCCCCCCGTCAACCGAAACGAACTGCACAGACCGGCTTATTCAAGAGTCGATCGACGTAGGGCCGGCTGGCCGGGTCCGCGGCGCCCGCTCCGGCCGCGACGAGGATCGGAATCCAGTGTTCGGGCCGCGGGTGGCATGCCCGCGCTCCTGGGGCATTTGCCCAGTCGAGGAGGGCATGGTTCCGCGCCTGCGGGTCCGGATCGGCGATCGTCCGCGCCAGCCAGTCGTCGAACGCTTGCGCCGCGTCGTCGCCGCGGCCGGGTTGGAAGAACTCGCGCAGATTGTGGTAGCTCATCCCGCTGGCAACGATCAATATGCCCTCGTCGCGCAAGGGCGCCAGCGCAGCTCCGACGGAGAAGTGGAACCGGGGATCGAAGTTGCGTTGCAGCGACAGCGGGACGATCGGCACATCGGCGTCGGGAACCATCAGTTTGAGCGGGACGAACACCCCGTGATCCAGGCCCCGATGATCGTCGGTGTCGGCTTCCACGCCGGCCTGGGCGAGCAGCGTCCGGATTCGCGCGCCCAGCGCCGGCGCGCCGCGGGCCGGATACCGGAGCCGGTACGTATGCTCCGGGAATCCGTAGTAGTCGAATAGGAGCGCGTGCGACGGTGCGACGCCGATCGTCGGTTTCGGCGCTTCCCAGTGGGCGGAGACCACGACGATCGCTTGCGGCGCGGCCGGCAGCGACGCTGGGATTCCGCGCAGGTACGTCGCCATCCGGTCCCAAAGGTCGGGGGGCATCCCCGGCATCGGATCCATGAAAAAGCAGGGCCCGCCGCCATGCGGAATGTATAGCGCGGGCTGGCGGGGGGTGGGGGCGGTGTAGGGCTCCGGCATGGCGCGACCTCGGTTGGGTGTCGCCGGTATCGTCGCCGATCGGGCGGCGCGAGGGTTGCATTTTTTTGTCGATCCCGTTCCGTCGGGCGACCTGGCGGCAGGCGGGGCGAATTCCGTCGGCCTTCTGCTACAGTCTAAAGTTTGCTTCGTTCCTGGAAACCGTCGTGAAGCTTCGTACCGCCCTGCCCGTGCTGCTTGCCACGCTTGCTCTTTGCGGATGCCTCGGCAACACCGGCAGCCCGCAGAGTCCGCCCACCTCGGTGCGGACATATGGCGGCGACGCGATGATCAGCGTGACCTGGAGCGGGTCGGCCGCGACCAGCTACTGGCTGTTCTATGCGCAGGATCCGACGTTGAGCACCAATAACTGGGTGAACGGACTGCTCAACGCCGGCATCGCGCTCAATCCCAGTTCCCCCTGGCTGCTTTGCAACCAGGTCAACAATCCGAATCCCACGACCCAGTTCCCGGCGATGTATTTCACCATGGACGGCCGTACCGGCACGGCGCCGGGCGGTACCGGCAGCCCGGTGGTGAGCGCGGTGGCGCGCCCTGCGGGAGGGCCGTACCCGGGGAGCGGGGCACCCTGGACCCCCGGTGGCGGCATCGGCGTGACCAGCGGCTCCCTGGTTGGTCTCGGCTACGTCCCGGTGACCACCTGCGGTTCCACGGGTGCCGGAGGCTTTCCTCCGGCAGGTCTGTTCGTCGCGGTCGGGAAGGGCGGCATGATCTATACCGCCCTGCTGCAGCCCGACGTTGCCGGTCCCCTTACTGCGGACCAGGGCAACATGCCGCTTTCCTGGACGCCGGCCAATCTGCCGCAAGGGTTCCAGGCCGACCTCTACGCGGCAGCGGGCAACTCCAGCGGCGCAAACACCGCCACGCCGGGATATTCCGTCGTCGCCGTGGGCGCGGGGGGCGCGATCCTGCAAAGTTCCGACGGCGTCAACTGGACGCAGGTCGCGTCCGGGACCACCGCCAATCTGCGCGGCGTGTCCGTGTACAGCGTCGACACCGCCACACCGGTGTTCGTGGTCGTCGGCGACCAGGGAACCATCCTGACGAGTACTGACGGCATCCACTGGGGGGCCCAGATCAGCGGAACCACCAACAACCTGCGGGCGGTGCAGTGCGACACGCCCAGCAACACCTGCGTCGCCGTTGGCGACGGCGGAACGATCCTGATGTCGATCGCGTCGCCCTTCAGCCAGTGGGGGCGGGTCCCGGAGACCGCCAGCAAGACCAATAACTGGATTGCCGTTGCGTATGGCAACGACGATGCCAATTCCGACGCCATTACGCTGCAATTGGGGGCCGGCACGCCGACCAATGCCGCGGCACTGAGCTCGTTCTACGGCGGGTTCTCTCCCCTAGGATATACCTATTCCTCGAACCCGACCCAGGTGGGGATCAACACTACGAACGAAACCATCCAGACCTGGGTCGTGGTCGACGCGCAGGGAAACACGGCCTATCTGTCGGGCGCCGGGACCAACCAGGCGTGGGCCTTTGGTTCGATCCCGGTGACCGGCGGCGCGTCCATCGTCGGGATCGGCTATACCACGCGTTTCCTGGCGCTCGACTCGGGCGGCAACGCCTATGCGAACGAGACCGGGGTGGGCACGAACTGGACGTCGACCGGCTATGCCGGAATCGCCAACCCGGTCGCCCTGCAAAGCAGCGGCGATGGGTTCGTGGCGTTGAACGGCAGCGGCAGCAACGTCGCCTCCTACTGATCTCCTGCGGATGTCCTCCAGGGCAAGGAAAGGCCACCTCCCGTCTGCCGGGGGTGGCCTTGCGGTGCGCGCGCGAATCCGGCCTGCTCAATAAAATGCGTAGACCACCTCCGCGCGCACGGTGCGGCTGGGCGCGTCGTTCGTCGTACCGAACAACAATCCGGCGTCGAAGTCGATCGATCGCCCCGAGGCGAGCGGAATGCTTCCGAACACGGCCGGCCCGACGTTGTTCCAGCGGTTGAATACGATGTTTTGGGCTGCCCAGCTTTTCCCGTATCCGAATCCCTGGATGCCATAGTCGAGGGGGCCGGAGGTCCGGAATTTGAATTGGTACTGGAATCCGAGTTGGACGGCGGACCCATATGCCGGTCCACCCACGATCTTCGTGACCATCGGATCGAGGTTCACCTGGACGGGGCCGATGTCGGTCTGCAGCATCGGCGAAAGGGTGAGGTACCAGCCTTGCGACCAGACGCGCGGATGTTCGACCTCGATCATCGCGCCGAAATCCGCCCAATGCTCGCCGGGGTCGGTGAATCGGAATACGCCCTCTTCGGTGAATCCATCCACGCCGCCGCCGCTTGATCCCGGGGTCGAGTTTGCGAACTGGAGGTAGGTTTCCGACAGGATGTGGTCGGTGACCCCCACTTCGTATTGCACTGCCGTGGCTTCCTGCGCGGGTGCGCCGTTGGGCGTCGCGGTCGCGGCGCCCGCGATGACGGCGATTTCCTTCTGACCGGCGGAAATGTCGAGATCCTGGACGTAGTCGTCGGGGTCCGCCTCTGCGGTGCGGCAGACGGCGAGCACGGAAAGACAGGCTGCCGCGATCCGGACCCATCCTCGGGCGCGGCGCAGGCGGAGGCGCGCGGCGCAGACCGCGGTCATGGGTTTCATCGCGCAGTCTCTCCGCATGGGTGGGAAGCTGGCGATGGCGAAGCGGCGGACGGTGTTCTCATGGAGTTCTCTTCTGTATTATGAAAATTCGTTAAGGATAAAGCGAGTCGTTGCCCTGGATCGCAAATGGGCGACACCTAAATAGTAATGCTTCTCATTTAGATTTGCAAAGGAGGGCGCGGATCCGGGAGTGCCCGCGATCTTTCCGCAGGCCGCACGCCGCGTAAGACCTGCTTCTCAAATGCATCATTTTCCCGTCATAATCTGCGGCTGCGTGCGGTAGGGATGGATTCCCGCGGAGAAAATGTCGGAGCGTTCCGACGGACGACGATGCAACTGCTGACCCTGGGATTGAATCACCAAACGGCGCCGCTCGCCTTGCGGGAGCGGGTCGCGTTTCTGCCGCAGGAAATCGAGGGCACGATCGCGCGATTGCGACAGCGCTTCGCGAGTGCCACGCGCGGAACGGTGACCGAAGCGGCGATCGTCTCGACCTGCAATCGGACGGAGTTCTATTGCGCGGTGGACGATCCGGAACCGGCAGGGGCGGCCCTGTCGGAGTTCGTTGCCGAAGAGAAGGGTGTCGTCGCCAGCGATTTCGTGCGTTCCTCGTACACGCTGCCTGCGGCCGACGCGGTCCGCCATGCGTTCCGGGTGGCGAGCGGCCTCGATTCGATGGTCCTGGGGGAGCCGCAGATCCTCGGACAGATGAAGCAGGCGGAGCGACTGGCGCGCCAGGCGGGCGGCCTCGGTCTGTTGCTCAATCACTTGTTCCAGCGCACCTTTGCCGTTGCGAAGGAAGTACGCAGTTCGACCGAAATCGGATCCCGGTCGGTGTCGATGGCAGCGGCGGCCGTGAAGATGGCCGAACGCATCTTCGGCGATATCGCCGATTGTCATGTGCTGTTCATCGGCGCAGGCGAGATGATCGAACTGACGGCGACGCACTTCGCCGCGCGGCGGCCGAAGACGATCACCGTTGCCAACCGCACGTTCGAGCGCGCGCACAATCTGGCGTCGCACCTCCATGGACGCGCGATTCCGCTTTCCGACATTCCGGACGCGCTGGCGCACTTCGATATCGTCATCTCGTGCACCGCAAGTTCCCTGCCGATCATCGGGCTGGGCATGGTCGAGCGCGCGATCCGTAGTCGCCGTCATCGGCCGATGGTGGTCGTCGACCTTGCGGTGCCTCGCGACGTCGAACCCGAGGTCTCCCGTCTCGATGACGTGTTCGTGTACACCGTCGACGATCTCGGCCAGGTCGTGCAGACCGGGCAGGAGGCCCGCCAGGCCGCCGTGGCGCAGGCGGAGGTGATCATCGAGACTCGCGTGCGCGACTTTGAAAGCTGGCTTGCCGGCCGCGAGACGGTCCCGGTCATCCGCGACATGCGGGCGCGGGCGGAGTGCCTGCGCATGTACGAAATCGAACGCGCGCGGCGGCAGATCGCCCGCGGGGAACCCGTCGAAGTGGTGCTGGAGCGCTTTTCGCGCGCCCTCACCAACAAGTTCCTGCACGCCCCGATCGCGGTGCTCAACGAGGCGGCGGGTGCTTCCGACGACGAACGTGTACGGCAGATCGGAATGCTCTCGCAGTTCTACCGCAAGCCGGCCAACCACCAATGATGGCATCGCACGTGTCGCACCGGCCGGCGTCGCGCTCCGAAGCTGCGGATTCCTCTGCGCCGGTGATGCCTTTTTCAATGCGTCATTAGCGCCCGCCCGGGCGGGTGGGTGCCTGTTCCCATGAAAGAATCCATGCGGGCCAAACTGGCCCAGTTGGTGCATCGCCTTGCGGAAATCGATGCCGCGCTCGCGAGCGAGGACGCGGCGCGCGATCTCGACCAGTTCCGCCGACTGTCGCGGGAACGGGCGGAACTCGAGCCCGTGGTCGCGCGCTTCCGCGAGTTCCTGACGGCGGAACAGGATCTGGACACCGCCCAGCAGATGATCGCCGACCCGGCGCTGCGCACGCTCGGTCAGGAGGAGGAGGGGATTGCCCGGACCCGGATCGCGGCGCTGGAAGACGAACTGCAACGGCTACTGTTGCCCACCGACCCGAACGACGAGCGCAATATCTTCCTCGAAATCCGGGCCGGCACCGGCGGCGAGGAGTCGGCCTTGTTCGCGGCGGCGCTGCTGCGCATGTATATGCGGTATGCCGAGCGGCGCCGCTGGCAGACGGAGATCCTGTCGGAGAGCCCTTCCGATCTCGGTGGCTATCGGGAGGTGATCGTCCGGATCGCGGGCCTGGGGGCATACAGCCGGCTGAAGTTCGAGTCCGGGGTGCACCGCGTGCAGCGGGTTCCGGAGACCGAGGCGCAGGGTCGCATCCACACTTCGGCCTGCACGGTCGCCGTGCTTCCCGAAGCCGACGAGATCGAGGACGTGAAGTTCGATCCAAGCGAGTTGCGGATCGATGTGTTCCGCGCCTCCGGCGCCGGGGGGCAGCACGTCAACAAGACCGAATCGGCCGTACGGGTCACCCATCTGCCGACCGGTCTGGTCGCGGAGTGCCAGGATGACCGCTCGCAGCACAAGAACAAGGAGCGTGCGCTGAAGATTCTTGCGGCGCGGGTCAAGGACGCGCAGGTCCGTGCGCAGCAACAAAGCCAGGCGTCGGCGCGCCGTTCGCTGGTCGGCACCGGCGATCGCTCGGAGCGGATCCGCACCTACAATTTCCCGCAGGGGCGGGTGACCGATCACCGCATCAACTTGACGCTGTACAAGATCGACCAGATCATGGACGGCGACCTGGACGACCTGAGCAATGCGCTTACCGCGGAGTATCAGGCGGATCAGCTGGCGGCCCTGGCCGAATCGGAATAGCGCCGTTCCGGTGCCACCGGTTCCGGGCGGAACCTTGCGCCATGTCGTCCCCCGGTGAGCCGGGCGGAACTTTGTGTTCCCGGGGAAGTCTTTCCCTCCATTTCGAACCGGATTGCGCGATGACCGATCCGCATGTCAATGCGAGCATTCTGCTGCGGCAATCCCGGCTTCCGTTCCGGGAGGCGCGCGCGCTGCTCGCCCTATCCCTGGCGGTGTCGCCGGAGCACCTCGTCGCGCATCCGGAAATCGCCGTGCATCCGGCCGCGCAAGGGCGGTTTTCCGATCTGGCGGCGCGACGGCGCGGCGGCACGCCGATGGCCTACCTGACCGGGTTTCAGGAGTTCTACGGCCACACCCTCGAAGTCACGCCCGCCGTGCTCATTCCGCGACCCGAGACGGAGCTTCTGGTCGATACCGCAATCCGCCTCCTGCCGTCCAGGCCGGGCGCCTCCGTGCTGGACCTCGGGACCGGTTCGGGTTGCATCGCGATCACGCTGGCGCTGGCGCAGCCGCACTGGCAGGTCGTTGCGAGCGATCGGTGCGTGCAGGCGCTGGCGGTCGCACGCCGGAACAGCAGCCGGTTGCAGGCGCGCGTCGCGCTGGTCGCCGCCGACTGGTTCGCACCGCTCGGCGGCGCGCAGTTCGATCTGATCGTCTCCAATCCTCCCTACGTGGCGGAGGGTGACCCCCATCTGTCCAGCCTGACCCACGAGCCCCGGCATGCCCTCACCGACGGTGCCGATGGCCTGAGCGCGCTGCGCACCATCATCGCGGGCGCAGGGAAGTATCTGCGCCCGGGCGGCGTTCTGCTGCTCGAGCATGGTTACGATCAGGGGCCGCAGGTGCATGCCCTGGCGCGGGAGCAAGGGTTCGGTTCGGTCGAGACCTTGCTGGATCTCGAGGGCCGCGACCGCGTCTGCCTGGCGCGTTGGCAGTGAGCGTGCCGGCTGCCCGCGTCCTTCCCCACGCCCGGGACGGGGAATTTCCGGCGGCATCCGCCGTCTCATGCGTGTAGGATCTCGTTCAAAGTCCGTTTCTTTCCTGGAATCCCATCATGGAAGCGCAAGAGTTCATCCGGAAGACCGTCACCGAAAATCCCGTGGTCCTGTTTATGAAAGGCACGGCGCAGTTCCCGCGTTGCGGGTTCTCGGGTCGCGCGGTGCAGATTCTCAAGGCTTGCGGCGTCAAGAACATCGTCATCGTCGATGTGCTCCAGGACGACGTCATCCGCCAGGCGATCAAGGACTACGCCAGTTGGCCGACGATCCCGCAGCTCTACGTCAACGGGCAGTTCGTCGGCGGCTCCGACATCATGAATGAAATGTACGAAAGCGGGGAGTTGCAGAACCTGCTCGACGCCACGCAGTGATGCCGCGGCGTGTCATCGTCGCTGTCACCGGTGCATCGGGCGCCGTGTACGGCGTGCGGTTGCTCGAGCACCTGCGTGCCGCGGGCGGGGTGGAAACCCATGTCGTGGTCTCGCATGCCGGTGCCTTGAGCGCAAGCCAGGAACTCGGGATCAAGCGCGGCGGCATCGAAGCGCTGGCCGACGTCGTCCATGGCGTATCGGATATCGGCGCAGCGATCGCCTCCGGGTCGTTCGCCTGGGAATCGATGGTGATTGCGCCGTGCTCGGGAAAGACGCTGGCCGCGATCGCCTGCGGTTTTGCCGACAACCTCATCTCCCGCGCCGCCGACGTCACCCTCAAGGAGCGGCGGCGTCTGGTCCTGCTCGTTCGCGAGGCGCCCCTGCATGCGGCGCATCTGCGCAACATGCAGGAAGTGACCCAGATGGGAGGCATCGTCTTCCCACCCGTGCCGGCGTTCTATCACCGCCCCCGCTCGATCGAGGAGATGGTCGACCAGACCCTCGCGCGCGTGCTCGATCTGATCGGAGTCGAGCACCAGCTCGCACCCCGGTGGCGCGGCGTGGCGGCGCCGGCGCCAGCGCCGGAATGCGGCCCCGGGACATGACCTGTTACGCTCTGGTCGCGATGGTTCGGCGGCATTCCCGCCCGACCGATCTACAATAACCTGCCTTGTCGTTGCGGGTTGTCCGCACCGAGGCATTCGCCGGGCCGTCCGGATTTTTTGCGGGGAGGTTTGCCATGCGTCCTTTTTCCTGGGGACTCGGAGTTGTCGCCGGTGCCGGGTTCCTGGCATTGGCCGGTTGCCAGACCATGCCGACGGGTCCGACCGTGCAGGTCATGCCGGCGCCCGGGAAGCCCTTCGATGTTTTCGTAGGGGAAGATCAGGTCTGCAAGGCCTACGCGTCGCAGGCGATCGCGGGCGGCAAGTCCTCGACCGCGAGTTCGCAGGTCGCCGGCACGGTCGCGGCGACCGCGCTGGGTGCCGCGGCGGGGGCGCTCCTGGGCAACAGCGGCGAGTCTGCCGCAGCGGGCGCGGGCGTCGGGCTGATCGCCGGTTCGGCGCTAGGCGCCGGCCAGGGCTCCAGTGACAGCTATATGTTGCAGCGGCAGTACAACATCGCATACATGCAATGCATGTATTCAAAG
The DNA here is from genome assembly GCA_000828975.1 of Burkholderiales bacterium GJ-E10. Taxonomy (NCBI): domain Bacteria; kingdom Pseudomonadati; phylum Pseudomonadota; class Betaproteobacteria; order Burkholderiales; species Burkholderiales bacterium GJ-E10. Next base: position 304,922 of record AP014683.1, read on the forward strand.
GGCAACATCGTGCCGGGGATGGCGGCTCCCAGCTACCGCATGCGCAATCTCCCGCCGCCTCCGCCCCCGCAGTCGCAGGGCAATCTTCCGCCGCCGCCCCCGCCGCCTCCGGGATATGGCGGCGAAGGCTACTAAGCTGATCGCACAGCATCGGACGGACGGAGAAACCCGGGCGCCGGCCGACCGGTCGGGTTCGTAACGGCGCTCAAGGCCAGATGCGCACGACGAGCGGCACGATCATTGCCGTCAGCAGGCCGTTCAATCCGATGCCCAATGCCGCGAACGCCGCGGCAAGGCTGTGGAGGGGAGCGACCCGCGCTGCCGCAAGGCCGCTGCCGGAGACTCCGGCAGCGAATCCCTGGACCCGCCAGTCGTGGATGCGCAGGCGCCGCAAGGTTGCCTGAACGCAGATTGCGGCGACGATGCCGCCGGCGATCGCCATGGTTGCCGTCAGGGCGGGGATGCCGCCGATTTCGTCCGCGATCGGCATCGCGATCGGCGTGGTTGCCGCCTTGGGGGCGATCGAGAGCATCACGTCCCGCGTGCCGCCGAACAGCCGGACGATGGCGATGCCGCTGACGATCGATGTCAGCGATCCGGCAAGCAGGGACAGCGCGACGCCCATCGGAACGCGGCGCACTTGCGGCAGGTGCCGCGCCAGGGGAACGGCGAGGGCCACCGTTGCCGGGCCGAGCAGCATGTGGATGACGCGCGCACCCGAAAAATAGCTCGCGTACGTCGTGTGCGTGAGGCGCAGGATCGGGATGATCACGAGGATCGCGATCAGCACCGGATTGGCCAACGGCGAGTCGTTGCAGCGGCGCTGGATCCGCAGTCCGAGCACGTACGCGGCGATCGTCAGCGTCAACCAGAGCAGCGGGTTGGGCTGGAGCGGCGTCCAGACGGTCGCGACGAGGTCGCGCATCACGCGTCCTCCCCCGCGGCCTGGGGCGGCCGCGATTCCGATTCGGGCTCCGCGGGCGCCGCGGCGTTGCCCGCCCTCCGGGTCGCGTGGTGCATCACGGTTCCCGTTGCGATGATGCCCAGGATCGTCGAGCCGACGACCCCGGCCAGGATCGGCGCCCACTCCCGCTGCAGCATGGGCGCCTCGGCCATGATGCCTACGCCGGCCGGCACGAAGAGCAGGCCCATGTTGCGGATCAGGCCATGGGCGGCGGTCGACAGCGGGGTCCGGTGGGACGACGGCACTTCGCCGTCCCGCCCGCGCCAGACCAGTGCAACCGTCAGCAGGAACATGCCGATGACGGGGCCGGGAAGGGGGACATGGGTCGCGCTGCGGATGACTTCGCCGAGGAGTTGAAATCCGAGCAGGACGAGGAAGGCCATGGGCATCGCGGAATCCTTTTGATGCCGGACGGTCGTGCGGGCGCGAGCCGGGACGCCGATGCGGCGTGAGATGATACTGCGCGATATGGGCAGCTCGATCGATTCCGCCGGTTCGCCCTGGGAGGTGCTGCGCGCCTTTCTGGCCCTGGGCTTGCGTTGTTTCGGCGGCCCCGTTGCGCACATCGGCTATTTCCATGACGAATTCGTCATGCGCCGGCGCTGGCTCGACGAGGAGGGCTTTGCCGACCTGGTCGGGCTCTGTCAATTTTTGCCCGGCCCCGCGAGCAGTCAGATCGGATTTGCGATCGGCCTGCTGCGGGCGGGTTATCTCGGCGGGTTCGCGGCATGGTTCGGCTTCACGCTGCCGTCGGCGGCCGCGCTGGTGCTGTTCGCCCGCGCGATGGGGGCGTTTGCCGGTCCCGCCGGCGCCGCGCTGCTGCATGGACTGAAATTGGTCGCCGTCGCCGTCGTCGCACAAGCGGTCCTCGGCATGGCCCGCAACCTGTGCTCGGACCGCGCCCGGGCGTCGATCGCGCTGGTCGCTGCGTTGATCGTCCTGTGGGGGGCGTCCTCGGCGGTGCAGATTGTTGCGATCATGCTGGGTGCGACGGCGGGGCTGCTGTTCTGTCGCGGGGCGGCCCCGCGGACGGCAGCGACCGTGCTTGCCTTCCCGGTCTCGCCCGCCGCGGGCGCGGCGGCATTGATCGGTTTTTTCGGCCTCCTTGCCGGCGTTCCGGTTTGGCGGAGCCTGGCGGACGGAATGGGGCTGGCGCATTTCGAGGCGTTCTATCGCGCGGGGGCGCTCGTGTTCGGCGGCGGCCACGTGGTGCTGCCGCTGCTCCACGACGCGTTCGTGTCGCGCGGTTGGGTCGATGATCGGGCGTTTCTCGCCGGGTATGGCGCGGCGCAGGCCGTCCCCGGGCCACTCTTCACCTTCGCTGCCTATCTCGGGTTCCTCGTCAGTCCGCAGCATCGCCTGTCGGGAGCTGTCCTCGGCCTGTTGGGGATCTTCCTTCCGGGGATCCTGGTGCTGGTCGGCGCATTGCCGTACTGGAGCCGCCTGCGTGCAGGCGTCGCCGCGCGGGCGGCGATGCGCGGGGTCAATGCTGCGGTGGTCGGCCTGCTCGCCGCTGCGCTCTACAGCCCGATCTGGACGACGACCATCCGCGGCCCGAGGGATTTCGCCATTGCTCTCGCCGGATTCGTGATGTTGACGGTGTGGAAGGCGCCGCCCGTCGCCGTCGTTGCATTCTGCGCCATTGCCGCGACGATCATTCCCCATGCGTGAGCGATCGGCGGCCAACGGCGCGGTCAACGTTCGCGGAGTGCGGCTTTCAAGGCGGGGCGGGAATTGGCGACAAGCGGTCATCCCGGTCAAGGTTTTGTGCGGCGCCGCGGCACGTCGTGGCCAATCGGGGGTAATCTGCCTCCCTCGACTTCTGGAGTGAGGTGGCGGATGAAAAGGACCTGGATCGTTCTGGCCAATGCATCGCGCGCGCGGATTCTGGATCGCGAGCCCGGCGGTGGCCGCCTTGAGGAGTTGGCGGATCTGGTGCATCCGCAAAGTCGCGACAAGGGAAGTGCCCTGACCTCCGACCGGGAAGGCCATGCGCAGAAGGCGCACGGCGATCCGGGGCATGCCGGAACCGAGTTCCAGCCACGCACCGACCCCCGCCAAAAGGAACACGCGGTCTTCGCGACGGAGGTGTCCCGTTATCTGGAGGACGCGGTCACGCAGGGGCGCTGTCCCGGGCTGGTGCTGATTGCTTCCGCTCCGTTTCTTGGCGAACTCGAGTCGCATCTGGGCAGCGCTGCGCGGCGGGTCGTGAGCGCGGCCATCCCACGCGATCTGACGGCGTTTTCCGGGCCCGATCTGGTGCGCGCCGTCACCGAGGTCCTGGACCGCCCGCGGCATTGAATCGAGCGCGGCCGCCGGCGCAGATCCGGTGCCGAGGTTCGTCTGCGCCGATCGGGCGGCGTGCCCTCCGCCGCCGGACGTTGCGTCAGGAACGGGCTTGCCGAGGAAAACATGAGCGACCAAACACCCGTCAGCAAGCTGATCTACGGTCACTTGCTTGCAAAGGACATCGCGGGGTTTGACTCTTTGGTCGAGCTCGCCCTGGACATGCGATCGTCGTGGGACCATGGCGCCGACGAGGTCTGGAAGAATCTGGATCTCGCGTTGTGGAACCTGACCCGCAATCCTTGGGCCATCTTGCAGACCGTGTCGCGAGACAAGCTCCAACGTGTCCTGGCGGATCCCGGCTTTCGCAAAAACGTCGAAGATCTGGTGCAAGCCCGGCGCGATGCGGCGGAGGAAGCCGCATGGTTTCAGCAAAGCCACCCCCAATCCCCGCTGCATTGCGTCGCGTACTTCAGCATGGAGTTCATGCTGAGCGAAGCGCTGCCCATCTACTCGGGGGGGCTGGGCAATGTCGCCGGCGACCAGCTCAAGGCCGCCAGCGATTTGGGGGTCCCCGTGGTCGGTGTGGGATTGCTCTATCAGCAGGGCTATTTTCGCCAGGTAATCGACAAGAACGGAGCGCAGCAGGCACTCTTCCCCTACAACGACCCCGGACAGCTGCCGATTGCGCCATTGCGGTATGCGAACGGCGAATGGCTGCGGCTGCAGCTCGATCTGCCCGGCAACCCGATCTGGCTGCGCGCGTGGCAGGCGCAGGTCGGCAGAACGACGCTTTACCTTTTGGACAGCAACGATGTTGCGAACTTCCCGCCGTATCGGGGGATCACCAGCGAGCTTTACGGCGGCGGGCCGGAACTGCGCTTGCAACAGGAATTGTTGCTGGGTATCGGCGGTTGGCGCTTGCTCACGGCGCTGGGATTGCGGCCCGAAGTGTGTCACCTGAACGAAGGACATGCGGCCTTCGCGGTGCTGGAGCGCGCGCGCGGTTTCATGGAGGAGGCCGGGGTGCCTTTTGATGTTGCGCTTGCCACGACGCGTGCCGGCAATGTCTTCACGACCCACACGGCAGTGCCGGCCGGATTCGATCGGTTCGATCCTGCGCTCATCGAGCACTATCTTGGCACCTATGCGAAGGACACCCTCGGCATTTCTCCGCAGCAACTGCTGGCGCTCGGTCGGATGAACGCCGATGATGCGTCAGAGAGCTTCAACATGGCGTATCTGGCATTGCGCGGCAGCGGCGTGGCCAACGGCGTAAGCCGTTTGCATGGCGAGGTGAGCCGGAAGGTGTTCGCGCCGCTGTTCCCCGGCTGGCCGCAGCACGAGGTGCCGGTAGGCCACGTGACGAATGGCGTGCACATGCCGAGCTGGGACTCGGCCGCAGCCGACACGCTTTGGACCGAGGCTTGCGGCAAAGGCCGCTGGTTGGGCGGAACGGAGTCGCTGGAGCGGTCGATTCGCGGCATTCCGGATGCCCGCCTGTGGGGTTTTCGCAATCACGCCCGCGAGTTGCTGGTTTCCTATGCGCGGGAACGGCTGTCGCAACTCTTGACCGCATCGGGCGCCAGCGCGGAAGCGATCGAAGCGGCGAAGTACTTGCTGGATCCCACCGCACTGACACTGGGGTTCGCACGGCGATTCGCGACATACAAGCGACCGAACTTGCTGCTCCAAGACACCGCGCGCTTGATGCGCCTGTTGACCGACCCCGCGCGTCCAGTGCAGCTCATTCTCGCCGGCAAAGCGCATCCTGCGGATCGCCCGGGGCAGGATCTCATTCAGCAGTGGACGACGTTCATCCGGCAATCCCCCGCGCGCCGGCACGTGATCTTCCTCAGCGACTACGATATGTTGCTGATGGAGCGACTGGTTCAAGGGGTGGATGTATGGCTCAACACGCCGCGGCGTCCGTGGGAAGCATGCGGCACCAGTGGCATGAAGGTGTTGGTCAACGGCGGCATCAACCTTTCGGAGCTCGATGGCTGGTGGGCGGAGGCGTACACGCCCGAGGTCGGCTGGGCGTTGGGGGACGGCCAGGAACATGATGACGATCCGAACTGGGACGATGTCGAAGCCGAAGCCCTCTACGATCTGCTCGAACGCGAGGTGATCCCGGAGTTCTATGCGCGCGACGAGCGAGGGATCCCCGTTGCCTGGATGGCGCGGGTGCGCGAAAGCATGGCCCGACTGACGCCGCGGTTTTCCACCAACCGCGCAGTGCGGGAGTACACCCAGCAGTGCTACCTCCCGGCCGCCACGGCCTACCGTGAACGCAGCGCCGACAAGGGCAGGATCGGCGCGCAAGTCGTGAGTTGGCGAAACGATCTCCAGCAAAAGTGGAGCGCGTTACGCTTCGGAGAAACCCGGGTCGAGACGGGCGGCGAGCAGAACGTATTCGAAGTTTCGGTGCATCTCGGCCGCCTCGACCCGGACGCAGTGCAGATCGAGCTCTACGCCGATGGGCGCGGTGAGCGCACGCCGGAGCGGCGGGTGATGGAGCGCGTTTCCGGTAGCGAGGGCGAGGGCCGTTTGGTCTATCGCGCTTCGGTGCCTGCAGTCCGGCCGGCGAGCGACTATACGGTGCGACTCGTACCAAATCACGACGGCGTCGCGGTTCCCCTCGAAGACCCGCACATCCTGTGGCAGCGGTGATCGGGCTCCATCCGAGTGCCGATACGGGTTTGATCTGCGTGTCGTGATGCCAACGCCCCACGTGTTGCGGGTCAGGAAAATCAATTGATCAATGAAGAGAAGGAAACCGTACGGATCGAAGCGTTTAGCGATGGCGTTTTCGCGATTGCCATGACGCTGCTTGTGATTTCGATCAAGGTGCCGGGTTCCGATGCGGTGTCCGGCCGCGGCCTGGCGCTTGTGCTGGTCGCGCTCTGGCCGGCGTATTTGGCATTTTTTATCAGCTTCGTGACGGTTCTCATCATCTGGGTGCAACATCACTGGATATTCACCCAGATCCGGCGCGCCGATCATCCACTCCTTTACTGGAATGGCGTGCTGTTGCTCTTTGTCACCTTTGTTCCATTTCCAACGGGATTGTTGGCGCGGTATCTATTGAATCCGGAGGCGAGGGTCGCGGCGATTCTCTATACGGGGAATTTTCTACTGATCTCGATCGTCTTTTATGGGCTATGGCGGCATGTTTCGAAAGGCGGAAAGCTGCTGCCGGTCGACGTGGGCAGCTTGAATGAGGGGGAGGTGACACGGATCACCAAGCGCTACCAACTCGCCCCGCTTTTCTATTTCGTGGCGTTTGGGTTGTCGTTCATTTCCGAGATTGCGGGTGTCTCGTCCTGTCTATTCTTGGCGTTGTTTTTTGCCCTATGGGGTTGGCCGACGAGCGGGCGTTGACCAGATGCGATACGCCGGGCGGCGGGCAGGAGGCAGCGCCTCGCGTCGACGCCGCTTGGGTGAAGGGGAGGGGCCGGGGGAAACGATGGAAACAGAGGAATTCGTGATCGCACGGACGCGCGCCTGGGTCGACCGCGTCGTGATCGGGCTCAACCTGTGCCCGTTTGCAAAGGGTCCGCAGAGCAAGGGCCAGGTGCGCTATGTCGTCTGCCCCGCGACCGACGCCGAGGGCCTGCTTGTCGCGCTGCTCGAGGAGTTGCGCCGGCTGGCCGGGGCCTCGTCCGACCGCGCGGAAACGACCCTGCTCATTCACCCATACGTTCTCAATGATTTTGCCGACTACAACGACTTTCTCGATGTGGCCGAAGCCGCCGTGCAGCAACTGGACCTCGAGGGTGTGCTCCAGGTCGCCAGCTTTCATCCGCAGTACCAGTTTTCCGGCAGCGCGCCCGGGGATCCGGGCAACGCGACCAACCGTTCCCCCTATCCGACGCTGCACTTGATCCGGGAGGAAAGCATCGACCGCGCGGTGGAGGCGTTCCCGGATGCGGCGGCCATCTTCGACGACAACATCGCCACCATGGAGCGTCTCGGCGCATCGGGATGGGCCGCCCTGGTCGAGCAATGCCGGGCTGACGCGGCCGGCAAGAAGCACGAGTGAATCCGTGTCCGCATCTTCCGAGGCCGTCTACGATGCGCGCCCATGAGCCCAATCCCCTCGTTGTCGCTGCGGGAGACGCGCGTTCTTGGCGTGTTGGTCGAGAAAGAACACCCGGTCCCGGACACCTAACTGCGGTCCCACAACGCCCTGGTTGCCGGATGCAACCAGAAAAACGATCGCAACCCGGTGATCGAGGCCCGGGATGCCGGAGTCCAGGCCGCGCTCGTCGCCCCGGTGGCGATTCCGGCGTACAGTATCGTCCATGCCCGCGGTTGCGCCGGCGGCGGTGGGCGGCAGGTGCGCCTGCGACGTCACCGGCGCACCGGCATCGATCCTTCGAAGGAAGCTGCGATGGAGATCCGTGTCGAACGCGATGTGCCCTGCAGGAGCGAGCCGCGTCAGCTGCCTGCGGCAACCTACAACCGGATGCGAACCCTGCTCCGAAAGGCGTCGAGCGTCGTGTTCGTGCCGATCCGCAGCATGCAGTTCCTCGCGATCGTGGACACCGAGGAAATCGTGTTCGTCGACCATCTTCGGAAAAATTGGGCGGTCGTCGCGTGGCGCGAGTTCCGGCCAGGGCAGCGCAGCGCGCTCGACGCCGCGGTGCCGTACCAGGCGGTCTACTACCGGGAGGACGGAGCGATCCTGATGCGGCGATTGCAAGGCGAGTTTGACGCTGCGCTGGTCGCGCTCGCCGCCAAGGTGCCTGCCGAGGACCACCCTGCGCGGATCCTCGATTTCGTCCCGCGCAGGGGTGGCGGGACTTCCTGACGGGTTCGGCTCGGCTCCGGCTCCGACTCAGTCGTCGTCGCCGAGTTCCGGGTCCCACCCCTTGGCGCGCGCTTCCGCCCGCGCCTTGTCGTAGATTTCCGCATGCCGGCTGCGCAGCGCCTCGGGAAGCCGGCTCGGCAGGTTGCCGTAGCGGTCCCACTCCGTATCGACCCGATCCATCAACCCCTGCATGCGACCGAGATCCCAGTCCCGGCAGTCCTCGTCTTCGGGGAGAAACCCGAAAACCCAGGCGTCGAGCACCACCCGACCCAGTTGCGTGAGTCCGTGCTTGTCCTGGTGGAAGCCGACATAGGGCTCGGGGCCGCGATTTTTTCCAGCATTCATCGGGTCAGTCTCACAGAAAGAAAGGCCAAGGCGCTGCGATCGGCCAGGGTTCGTATCGTAGCGCAGGGCCGGGGACGCAGTGATCCGGGCGCGTCCGCCGCCGCAACGTCACCACCCGGGGCTCACTCCTCGCCGGGGGATCCATCCCCCTCCGGCTTGCCGGCGTAGGCTTCCGCGAATGCGCGGAGCAGGGCATCGTTGACCGGAGGGAGCCGATCGACGACGCGCTTTGCCCATTCGAAGTACTCCTGCCGGCGCGCAAGAGTCCAACCCACCGGGGGTGCATTGGCGACGTCCCGGAGATTGCAGGTCTTGTCCGCCAGCTTCACGAGTGCGGCACCGTTGCTGATGTCGGGCGCCTGCTCGATCTGCAATTCCTTGCGGCGCTGCTTGGAAAGGGTCTTGTCGTCCGTGACTTCCATGACCATCGCCGCGACCACATCCCCGAAGCGGCTGCGCAACTCCGCCTCCGTGGTCTCGGTGTCCTCGATGGTGTCGTGGAGAATCGCGGCACGGAGCACGTCCACGTCCGTGACACCGCCGATCGTTGCCAGGAGATGCGCGAGCGCGATGGGGTGATTGATGTATGGCGACGCCTCCGCGTCCTTGCGGCGCTGGTTCCGGTGGCGGTCCGCGGCGAACATCACGGCATCCAGTAGCGCCGCGGTATCACCGTTGCGGGGATCGGGGTTGGCGCTCCTGGTCTGCATCGTCCTGTGGCCTCCGTGTACTCCCGGGAAATCCCGATGGTGTCCTCGGTGGCTCCCGGGACGGCGGCGCGCGCCCGAGGCATATCGGGATGGTACGCCGGAGAAGCGCTCGGCGTTGTCGGGGGAGAAAACCGGGTTCCCGCGGGATGGGGAAGTGGTGGCCAAGGGCGGAATCGAACCACCGACACAAGGATTTTCAGTCCTCTGCTCTACCAACTGAGCTACTTGGCCGTACCTGTACTGCTACCGTCGCCAGGACGCATCTCGCGTTCGTCAGGTTCTGCCCGACGGGCAACTGACGAACGAAGCCCGAGAGTATATCCCAGATGGAAAATCCGGGCATCGCTTCCGGCCACCCGATACAATCGGTCGGCATGAACCCCCCTACGGAACCCCCGGGTACCGGCGCCGTGTGCGCGCCGGATGTCGACGTCATCGTCATCGGAACGGGGTTGGCCGGCCTGACGACGGCATTGGAACTGGCCGACCACCGGCGCGTGCTGCTGCTCGACAAGCAGGAACTGGGAGCCGGGGCGAGCGACAAGGCGCAGGGAGGAATTGCCGCCTCGCTCGATCCGCAGGGTGTGGAGTCGCACGTCCGCGACACGCTGATCGCGGGTGCCGGACTGTGCGACGAGGCGGCGACGCGGTTCATCCTGGAACGAGGCGGCCAGGCGGTGCAGTGGCTGATCGCGCAGGGGGTGCCGTTCACCACCGATCGCGCCCATGGCCACGAGTATCACCTGGGGCGCGAGGGCGGGCATAGCTGCCGGCGCATTTTTCATGTCGCCGACTCGACCGGACATACGGTTCAGTCAACGCTTGTCGCGAAAGTGCGCGCTCACCCCAATATCGTCGTGTGGGAGCGGCAGATGGCGGTCGACCTGATCGTCCGCGACGGCCGCTGCGTCGGCGTGTACGTGCAGGAGGTCCCCGCCGGGACGGTGCACGCGCTGGCCGCCCGGTTCGTCGTGCTGGCAAACGGGGGCGCCGGCAAGGTCTACCTGTACACGACGAATCCGGATTGCGCGACCGGCGACGGCATTGCCATGGCCTGGCGCGCCGGTTGCCGGATCGCCAACATGGAGTTCATCCAGTTTCATCCGACCTGCCTCTACCACCCGTACGCCAAATCCTTCCTGATCAGCGAGGCGGTCCGCGGCGAGGGAGGCATCCTCCGGTTGCCGCCGTCGGCCGGCGAGGAGGCGGGGCGGCGCTTCATGCCGGACCATGATGCGCGGGCCGAACTTGCGCCGCGCGACATCGTCGCGCGCAGCATCGACTACGAGATGAAGCGTCTGGGCATCGACTACGTGCATCTGGACGTCACGCACCTGGGGGGGGAATTCCTCCAGGAACATTTCCCGATGATTCATGCCCGCTGCCTGGAACTGGGCATCGACATCGCCCGGGAACCGATCCCGGTCGTTCCGGCAGCGCACTACACCTGCGGGGGCGTGGTCACGGACGTCGCCGGCCACACCGACGTTCCCGGCCTCTATGCCGTGGGCGAGGTCGCCTGCACGGGTTTGCACGGTGCCAACCGGTTGGCGTCCAACTCCCTGCTCGAATGCGTCGTGGTCGGCCGCGCGCTTGCCGCCGACATCCTGACGCAGGCGCCGCCGGCGGTGGTCGCGGTGCCGGAATGGGACGATACGCGGGTGCGCGACAGCGACGAAGAGGTGGTGATCTCGCACAACTGGGACGAGTTGCGCCGCTGCATGTGGAACTACGTCGGGATCGTGCGCAGCACCAAGCGGCTCGAGCGCGCCCAGCGCCGCATCGGGATGCTGCGCGAGGAGATCCACGACTACTACGCCCAGTTCCATGTGACGCGGGACCTGCTCGAACTGCGCAATCTCGTCGATGTCGCTGCGCTCATCGTGGCGAGCGCGCTGGCGCGACGGGAGAGTCGGGGCTTGCACTATTCGCGGGATTTTCCGCAGGCAGCGGGCAATCCGGCGCCGACCGTCCTCGCCCCCCGGTCATCGCGGCGTGGGCCCGCCTCCCCGGCGATTCCGCAGTCTCCCCGCGGGATGTGGTGATCCGCGAGCCGGCCGCTATTGCGGCGGGCTGCCGGCGAACAGGCGGGCCAATTCCGCTCCCGGTTCGGGCGCCCGCATGAAGGCTTCCCCGACCAGGAAAGCGTCCACGCCGGCCTCGCGCATGCGGCGTACGTCGTCGGGGGCGAGGATGCCGCTTTCGGTGACCACTCGCCGACCTGCCTCGATCCCCGGCAGCAGGTCGATCGTGGTCTGCAGCGAAACCGCGAAGCTGCGCAGATTGCGGTTGTTGACTCCGAGCAGGGGCGTGCGCAACCGCTGCGCGCGATCGCATTCCCGGGCATCGTGCACCTCGACCAGAACGGCCATGCCCAGCGCCGTCGCGCAGTCCTCCAGCGCCTGCAGTCGGGCGTCATCCAGGGCGGCGACGATCAGCAGGATGCAGTCCGCGCCGGCCGCCCGCGCCTCGTAGACCTGGTATTCATCGACCAGGAAATCCTTGCGCAGCACCGGGAGGTCGACGACCTTGCGCACCGCATCGACATAGGCCAGGGCCCCCTGGAAAAACTGCACGTCGGTCAGCACGGAAAGACAGGCGGCGCCATGCTGCGCGTAACTCCGGGCGATCGCGGGCGGGTCGAACGGATCCCGCAGCACGCCCTTGGACGGCGAGGCCTTCTTGATTTCCGCGATCACGCCGGCACCCCCGGCGGCGATGCGGCGTTCGATCGCGCCGGGGAAGTCGCGCACGTCGTGTCGCGATTCGGCGCGGGCGCGCAGCGCCGGCAGCGGCTCCGCAGCGCGCGCCGCGGCGATTTCTTGGGCCTTCACGGCGAGGATCTTTTGCAGGATGTCGGACATGTCGCGTTTCCCCTTCTCGCGCTTGCGGGACGGGGCGATGGTGGTTGCTAGGGGGTCGCCAGCTCCTGCGTCACGGCAACGAACTCATCGAGTTTTTTGCGCGCCGCTCCGTTCGCCACCGCGGCGCGCGCCTTCCCGACGCCGTCGGCGATCGAGGCCGCGGCGTCGGCCGCATAGAGGGCCATGCCGGCATTGAGGGCGACGATGTCCGCCGCCGGTCCCGGCACGCCGCCGATCGCATCGAGCAGCATGGCGCGCGATTCGTCGGGATCCGCGACGCGCAGCCGGCGGCTCGACGCCATCGGGATCCCGAAATCCTCGGGATGGATCTCGTACTCGCGCACTTCCCCGTCCTGGAGTTCGCCGACCATCGTCGCCGCACCCAGGGATACCTCGTCCATGCCGTCCCGACCGTGCACGACGAGTACGTGGCGGCTGCCCAGGCGCTGCAGGACGCGAACCTGGATACCGACCAGGTCCGGGTGAAACACGCCCATCACCTGGTTTTCCGCGCCGGCCGGGTTGGTGAGCGGCCCCAGGATGTTGAAGATCGTGCGTACGCCCAGTTCCTTGCGCACCGGTGCCGCATGACGCATGGCAGCGTGATGGCCCGGAGCGAACATGAATCCGATGCCGGTGCGATCCAGGCATGTCGCCACCTGGTCCGGCGCGAGCGCGATCCGGGCGCCCAGCGATTCGAGCACGTCGGCGCTGCCGGAACGCGAGGAAACGCTGCGGTTGCCGTGCTTGGCGACGCGCGCACCGGCCGCTGCGGCGACGAACATCGCGGCGGTGGAAATGTTGAAGGTGTGCGCGCCGTCGCCGCCGGTGCCCACGATGTCGACGAGACGGGTGCGGTCGACGACCGGAACCGGAGTGGCGAACTCGCGCATGATCCGGGCCGCCGCCGCGATTTCCCCGACGGTTTCCTTTTTCACGCGCAGCCCGATGAGCAGGGCCGCGATCTGCACCGGGGTCAGCTCACCGCGCATCAGCCGCCGCCACAGCGACAGCATTTCGTCGTGAAAGATTTCCCGGTGGTCGATGCAGCGGGCGATCGCTTCGCTGGGGGTGATGGACACGGTGCGCCTTCCTGTCAATGCTGGATCAGGAAATTGCGCAGCATTGCATGCCCATGTTCGGTCGCGATCGATTCAGGGTGGAACTGCACGCCCTCGACCGCGAGGGTCTTGTGTCGCAGCCCCATGATCTCGCCGTCGGCCGTCCAGGCGGTGATTTCCAGACACTCCGGCAGACTCTCCCGCTGCACCGCGAGCGAGTGATACCGGGTGGCGATGAGGTGCTGGGGCAGTCCGGCAAAGACGCCTCGGCCGGTGTGGTCGATGGGCGAGGTCTTGCCGTGCATGAGCTCCTTCGCGCGCACCACCTTGCCGCCGTAGGCCTGGCCGATCGCCTGGTGCCCGAGGCAGACGCCGAGCAGCGGAATCCGTCCGCCGAACCGCTCGATCACGCCCAGCGTGACGCCCGCTTCGTTGGGCGTGCAGGGCCCGGGCGAGAGGCAGATGCGATCGGGGGCGAGTGCCTCGATCTGGTCGAGCGAGATTTCGTCGTTGCGATATACGCGCACGTCTTCGCCCAGCTCCCCGAAGTACTGCACGAGGTTGTAGGTGAAGCTGTCGTAGTTGTCGATCATCAGGAGCATGCGGGATTCCTTGGCAAGCCCGTACGCAGGCGGGATTCCGGTCCGCGCACGATCCGGGCAGTCCGGCCATGGGGGATCGCGCAGCCCGGATTCCGGCCGCCGTCGAACTCCCCGGGCCCAGCCCGAATCCGCTAGTGTACTTTGGCCGAAATGCCGACGGAATCCGCCCGCATCCGCCCACCCGATCGGTCAGTCGCTGCTGCGCTTGGACAGCAAATCCCGGATCTCTTCCAGCAGCACTTCGTTGCGGGGGGGCGGCGGCGGTTCGGCCGGCACCGTCTCGGGAACCGGCCGCTTGAGTTTGTTGATGGCGCGCACCGCCAGGAAGATCGCAAGCGCGATGATGAGGAAGTCGAGGATCGTCTGCACGAAGTCGCCATATTTCAGCAATACCGGCACCCCCTTGGGGTCGGTGCCGATACGCAGGGCAAAGTCGGCGAAGTTCACGCCTCCCGTCAGCACGCCGACGACCGGCATGATCAGATCGCCCACCAGCGACGAGACGATTTTCCCGAATGCGCCGCCGACCACGACACCGACCGCAAGGTCGATGACGTTGCCCCGCATGGCAAATTCCTTGAACTCCGATGCAATCGTCATGCTTCCCCCTCGCAAACTTCGATCGTCGGGGAAACTGTACCTGATTTGCCGGCCTGTGGGCTTGTGCGTCGGCAAGGGAAAAACGGCCGGAGCCGCGTATGCGGTCCGGCCGAGAACTCCCCGGGCAGGGAACGGTCGCCGACGGGGAGGGAACACCTGGCTGGTGAAAGTCCCGGGCAGCCGCCGTCAGAGCCAGGACTGGACGGTGTGGTTCTCCGTGACCAGATCCACGAAGCCGCCGTAATCGACGACGCGGATTCCGTCGGCGGTTCGGTCGCGCAGGCCCCGCGCATCGAGGTCGGGGCCGAGCGCATAGACCGCCACGCGATCATGGAGCCCGGTCAGGCGGTCGGTGAACGGAGTTCCCTTGGTCGCGGCGATGACGCCGTCTTCGATCAGCAGGATCGCCGATCCTGGCTGCACCATGCGCAGACACGTTTCCAGGCTGTTCCGTTCGAACGGCGAGCGATTGACGATGTGAAGCATGTCGGTTTCCTTGGAATCAGAAGCTCAGGACCACGTCCTGTTGGGCCATCATTTCGCCGATCCGGGCCGCGTCCAGGATTTCGACCGGGACGATCAGGTCGTCGGCGGTCAGTCCGCGCGCTTGCAGCGACTCGGCTTCGACATAAAGCTTGGTGATGTCGTAGTCCTCGAGCGCCCGGAAGGTGTTCGAGAAGTTTTTCAGTTCGATGCCGCCGGTCTGCTGCCCTTTGACGAGGGGGTACACGCCGTCGTCGGCGAAGACCAGGCTGACGTCCTGGTCGAACGTTGCCGTGATCAGGACGACTTCCAGGGCTTCGAGGGCATAGATGGTCCCGTGCGGCGCCTTGCGGTTCACCAGCATGAATTTCTTGGGTACGCTCATCGCAGGTCTCCTTTTTCAGTCGCCGAACACGACGAGACGGTCGGACTTCATGCCCGACTCCACCAGTTGCCCCAGGCCCGAGATGCGGAACCCCGGCGCCAGGATGTCGGCCTTGATGCCGCGACGCAGCGCCGCGGCCACGCATACGACGAGATCGATCTGGTGTTCTTCGGCGAGCTTCGCCCAGCGGGTCGCGACGTTGCGTTCGTCCTGCGGCGGTTCGGTAAGGCGGTTCGCGGTGTTCACGCCGTCGTGGTAGAAGAACACGCGTTGGATGGTGTGTCCTTTCGCCAGTGCCGCCTTGGCGAACTGATAGGCGCTGTCGTTGGCCTGGTACGTGTACGGGCCGGCGTTGATGAGGATGCCGATTTGCATGGTTAGAACTTCCTTCCCCAGGCGATGCCGAACAGCTTCTCGGAGAGGCCGATGGTTTCGTTGGCTCCCGAGGTGTATCCGAACGAGTTGAACAGGGACGGCCCGGTCACGGTGTTTCGCGGCATATAGGCCGCCGCGAACGTGATCTCGTTCGACTTGTCGATGTCGTACGTCGCGCCGATGGTGTACTGATTCTGCACGACGCCGGGGGCGAGGATGTTGAATGTCACGTCCGACGGGCTGATCGGGTTCTGGCTGTGGTTGTAGCCCGCGCGCAGGATGAGATTCGGCTTGGCGGTGAATTCGACGCCGATCTTCAGGACGGTGATGTTGTTCCATCCGAATCCGGCGCCGTTCGCCCCGCCGAGGCAGTACGACGCGTTGCCTCCGGCGCACTGCAGGATGTTGGCGCTGGGGTTGGCGATCGAGGGGACGTTGCCGTACTGGATCCGCTCGGCATCCGCGAGGACGGTCCATTGCTGGACCGGCGTGACGCGGATCCCGACGCTGAAGTTGGCGGGAATATCGAACGAGCCCGCGCCCGCGAACAGTCCGGAGTAATTGTGGAAATTGACCGTGCTGATCTTGGATGCGTAGGTTGCCCCCACCGCGAACATCGGGGAGGCCTCCCAGAGGTAGCCGATGCGCACGCCGGCGCCGAAGGAATAGTTGTAACCGGTGCCGGTCAATGCGGCGGGGTTGGTGCTCATCTGGCTGAAGGCATCCAGCCCCCATGCCTTGAACCGCTGCTCGGCAAGCAGCGGCGAGATCCCGATGCTCTGGCTGGGGGTGATCTTCCAGGAAATCGTGGGTGCGACGATCAGCTGCTGCAGATCGACGCCGACGCCGCCGGAACCGCACAGGATGTTTGCGGGCCCCCGGCCGCAGTTGAAATTGCCCTGCGGATAATTGGTGTTCATGCCGCCGTTGCCGTAGACCGAGACGCCGAAGGACAGGTCGGGACGGTACAGGTGGTTGAATCCGAATTCCGGGATGTAGAAGCTGTCGCTGTTGCTGCTGGTCGACCCGTTCATGCCGGGATTCGAACCGCCGCTCCGCTGTGCCGAACGGTCGGGGCCGAAGAAACTGACCCCGACGTCCATGCGGTTCCCGACCCAGACCATCTGCGCCGGGTTGTTCGCGCCGCCGAAGGTGTCGTCGGTGCGGGCGACGCTTGCGCCGCCCATGCCCAGGGATTTCATCCCGTAGCCATGCGAGAGATAGCCGTCCGTCGCCTGCGCCGCGAATGGCGCGAGCAATCCTGCCGCGGCGATTGCCGCGGCCGCGTGGTTCCGCATCCGCATCCGCTTGGCGGCACATCCGTGATTACCCCCTGTCTCCGTCTCGTACATCGTCCTTCTCCCTGTTGCCCGGATCTGCGCCCGGTATCGATTTCCGCCGGATTCCCCGCCGACGATTTCAATCCGGACTTTCGCCCGGCCCTGTAAAAACTGCGATGTCTACATTCCGTTCAAATGAACAGGCTGACGTCGGCCTTCTGCGCCGTCGGCAGGAAGCTCGTCGCGCCGCAGTACTCCGCAATCTCCGGAATGAAGTCGTCGTGCGTGAAGCCGAAGAGGTCCACCGTCATCTGGCAGCCGACCATCTTGACGTCGGTCTCGACGCAGACCTGGCGCAGGTCGGCGATATCGGCAACTCCGTTGTTCTTGATCGTCTGTTTCATCAGGCTCGTCGCCAGCGATTCGAATCCCGGAATGACCGCTTGCACCGCGTTGGGGATGTTCCAGTTGATGCCTCGGAACCACTTCGGTCCGAACGGCATCTTCATCGGCATGCCGGGGTTGCCCAGCGGGCTCACCTTGAGCGTCGAGAGATCCTTGCGCAGCAGGTTGAGGCCGTAGAACGTGAAGAAGATCGTCACATCCCAGCCGAGCGAAGCCGCCGTCGAAGCGAGAATGAATGGCGGGTAGGCCCAGTCGAGCGTGCCTTTCGTGGCGATGATCGTCATCGACGGCGGCTTCTTCTTCGGCAGCAGGGCGGCGATCTGTGCCGCAACCTGCGCCGCGACCCGCTCATCGACCTTCTTGTCGATGAGTTCTTCGATGCGCTGCGCCAAGGCCGGGTCGAGCCCGGCCGGCAACTCCATGTTTCCCATGACGGCCCCTTCAGTTCTTCAGGTAGAAGCAGTATTCGCTTCCCTGCGCCTCCTGGGACAGCAGGTCATGCCCGGTGGCTTCGGCAAACGCCTTCATGTCGGCAACCGACCCCGGGTCGGTCGAAACGACCTTGAGGATCTGGCCGGACTCCATCGATGCGAGCGTCTTTTTCGTCTTGACGATCGGCATCGGGCAGGCGAGTCCGCGTGCGTCGAGTTCCTTGTCGAAATTCATGAAGCATCTCCTTGTGTCGTTGTGCGATCACAGCGTGATCGGTTCGTGATACCGCGCCCGCAGCAGCAGCCGCGGGTGTTGCGGGTCGTTGCAAAATCCGGAACGGCTGTGCAGCACGTTGGCGGACAGGATTCCCATGCCCGGGAGCAGGGTCAGCGTGAACCGCTGCGCCTCGGGCGCGGCCAGCACGGATTCGAGGGCCTGCACGGCAGCCTGCGTCATCGCGTCCCCGCGCCAGCCGATGCTGGTGGTGCGCGCGGTGTAGCGCATGAAAAGCCGCCGGGCGTCGACTTCGAACACCGGGCCCGCCTGCGCGTCGCGCGCCACCCCCGACTCGTCTGACCGGGCCGGGATGGTCATCGCGTCGGGCCGGCTCAACGCCTCGATGTGGCGGGGGTCGCGGTCGCGCAGGGCGATGTATGCCAGTTCGTGGTCGAAGAGGGTGTTCGTGCCGCCCGAGGCCGCATTCCGGACGCAATGCAGGATCATCGCGTGAATGCGCCGGGCCGGCGGGTTGTAGTAGCCGTCGGTGTGCCAGCGGATCGGCCGGTCGGTATAGGGAATGAACTCGCGGTGCGCCGCGTCGGGCCCGACCTGGATGCTGCTGATGCCGTCGTCATCGGCCATCTCATTGCGATCGAGGCGAACCAGGCCGAACTGCCGACCCAGGGCCCGCAGCGCCTCGCGATCGACCGGCGCGGCGCAGCGATACACCGCCACGTTGCCGCGGCGCAGCCGGTCGGCGATCGCGGCGCGTTCCCGTGGACGCAAGGCTGCGATGTCGTCGACGTCGACGATCAGATCTTCGACCGATCTCGGCGCATTGCGCAGCTTTTCGCTCCGCCAGGCCGCGTAGGCGCGGTCGTCGTGGAGGTCGAACGGGTAGCCTGCCGACGGATGCATCGCGTCTACTCCCCCGTTACCGCCGGCGGCCGTCCCTCGCGGCGGCCGGCGCGCCCACGGGTTGATGATGTGTCGCCCGGCGGCGCCAGCCGGAACAGGTTTTCAAACACCCGTCCGACGGTCTCGATCGCCTGGGGCGCCTCGATCTCCATCACCTGGTCGTGGACCCAAACCTGATCGCGGGGCCCCAGCGCCACGGAAATCCGTGCCGCGAGGTAGCGGCGGCAGTCTGCGTCCAACTCGGGAAAATCCGAATATTCGGGCAGGTGAAGGTTGAGGAGTTCGATGAACCGCGCCTTGTGCTCCGCCGCCGTGCCTTCCCCCAGCAACTCGACCTGGTTGTCCGCGAGGATCTCGGCCGTGCGATTGGCGAGGACGGTGGTGAATTCGGTGCGGCCGTCGCCCAGCCGCTCATACGCGTTGCGATCGGCAACGTGAATCAGGAACACCAGCCACTCGGCAAGGAAGTCGAAGTAGCGGGGCCCGGGAGCGATCTCGAAATCGGCGCGACGCATGTCGCGGAGGATCTGTTGCGCGATGCGCCACACGTTGAATGCGACGGCCTGGGCGACCTCCCCGGTGCCGCGCGCATGATCGTCCCGGAACCAGTGACTACGCACCCGCATGGCCGCTCTCCTCCGGGTGCGGCACCTCCGCCGACGCCCCATCGTGGCCCGGTTGCCCGGCAGGGCCACGGCCTTCGGCCAACTGCCCGCGCCCCCATTCGGCCATCGCATCGCCCCAGCGCGCGGCCGTCGCAGCATCGATGTCGAAAATCGTGAAGCGCTTCGCTTCCCGGATCCGCAGGCGCAGCAAGGGCGCGCCGCCTGCCTCGAAGCGCAGCTCCTGGAGTTCGATTTCCTGCCGGCCCCACGGGACCGTGCAGCGGAACAGCGTCGTGGCCGATTCCATCGCATCCTCTTCCGCGCAACCGTCTGATGCAGCGCGGTTGTCTCGAATCCTTGTTATCCCTTACGCCAGAAGGCGTAATGACCGACCGTATTGTCGTCGCGGGGAGCCGGTGGATGTCTATAGCCGTTGCGAGGCGCCACGCCTACTCCCAACGGGTAGTCCGTGGCATCCCGGAAGGGAAGTGTGCGACTTATCAACCGGAGCAATGGCGTTCGCCGGGCGCCGCCACTAGGATGGTCGATATCACAACATGGCTGCGGGCCGTCCAGATGCGAGGCACCGCGCATCGGCCGTGCGGCCGGAAACGCACGCAACCGGGAAAAGGAGACCCGATCATGGCGAAACCGTTGCATCCCACGCCGATGCTCGATGAACTCGAGAGCGGACCGTGGCCAAGCTTCGTGACCGGATTGAAGCGACTGGCGCAGGACAAGGATTACGTCGTCGACGTCCTCGGTCAGCTCGAGACCTCATATCGCACCCGCAAGGGATACTGGAAAGGAGGTACCGTCGGCGTGTTCGGGTACGGCGGCGGTGTGATTCCGCGATTCACCGAACTCAAGGACGAGAACGACAAGCCGGTATACAAGGACGCGGCCGAGTTTCATACGCTGCGTGTCATGCCGCCCCCGGGCATGCATTACACGACCGACATCCTGCGCAAGCTCTGCGACGTCTGGGAAAAGCACGGTACGGGCCTCATCGCCTTCCATGGCCAGTCGGGCGACATCATGTTCCAGGGCGCCACGACCGAGAACGTGCAGAAGGCCTTCGACGAGATCAATGAACTGGGTTTCGATCTCGGCGGTGCCGGTCCCGCGGTGCGCACCTCCATGTCGTGCGTCGGCGCTGCACGCTGCGAGCAGTCGTGCTTCGACGAGGCGCGCGCGCACCGGGCGATCATCAACAATTTCCTCGATGACATCCATCGCCCGTCGCTGCCGTACAAGTTCAAGTTCAAGTTCTCGGGGTGCCCGAACGATTGCATGAACTCGATCCAGCGCGCCGACATGGCGGTGATCGGGATCTGGCGCGACAATATCCAGACCGACGAAACCCTCGCCCGCCGCTATTTCGCCGAGCATGGCATGAGCGCGCTGGTGAATGATGTGGTTGCGCGCTGCCCGAGCAAGGCGATCCAGGTCGTCGATGCCAATGCGGTGAAGCAGGGGCCGACGATCAGCAGCGTGAAGGTCGACGACACGCATGCCATCCAGATCGAGAACAGCGACTGCGTCCGGTGCATGCACTGCATCAACGTCATCACCGGGGGGCTGGCGCCGGGGCGCGATCGCGGCGCGGCGATCCTGGTCGGCGGCAAGCGGGCCCTCAAGATCGGCGACCTGATGGGAACGGTGATCGTCCCGTTCATGAAGCTCGATACCGACGAGGATCGCGAGAAGCTCGTCGAGATGGCGCAGAAGATCATCGATTTCTTTGCCGAGAACGCGCTCGAGCACGAGCGGACCGGCGAAATGATCGAGCGCATCGGGCTGATGAATTTCCTCGACGCGATGGGCATCGACGCCGACCCGAACATGGTTTCGGCGCCGCGTACCAATCCGTATGTCCGTACCGACGGCTGGGACGAGGAAGTTGCCCGCCTCGAAGCCAAGAAGAAGGCCGCGTGAGGAAAAAGGCCCACGAACAGGGCCACGAATGAGGCCATCGAAGGAAGAAGGTCGTATGACGCGGCGGGTCGCCGAGGCCACGACAGGAGATAGAAAACGATGACGCAAGTACAGACAGTCGCGGCGCCGCCGGCCAAGCCCCGCCGTGCGATCGAGAGCGGCGTTCCGGACAACCAGCAATACCTGCATCCGCTGCTCAAGAAGAATTACGGTGCCTGGAAGTATCACGACCGCCCCCGCCCCGGAGTCCTCCATCACGTTGCGCGCAGCGGCGACGAGGTATGGTCGGTGCGTGCCGGCACGCAGCGGCAGATGGATGTCTACACCATCCGCAAGCTGTGCGATATCGCCGATCAGTATGCCGAGGGGCACGTGCGGTTCACCATCCGCTCGAACATCGAGTTCATGGTGTCGGAGGCCGAGAAAGTGGCGCCGCTGGTCGCGAAACTCGAAGCCGAGGGGTTTCCGGTCGGCGGCACCGGCAATTCCGTGTCGATGATCGCGCATACCCAGGGCTGGCTGCACTGCGACATTCCGGGAACCGATGCGTCCGGCGCCGTAAAGGCCCTGATGGACGAACTCTATGAGGAGTTCCGGCGGGAAGAGATGCCCAACCGCGTCCACCTGTCTACGAGCTGCTGCGAGATCAATTGCGGTGGCCAGGCGGACATCGCCATCATCATCCAGCACACCAAGCCGCCCAAGATCAACCACGATCTGGTCGCCAACGTCTGCGAACGGCCGGCGGTGGTCGCGCGGTGCCCGGTTGCCGCGATTCGTCCGGCACTGGTCAACGGCAAGCCTTCCCTCGAGGTCGATGAGAAGAAGTGCGTCTGCTGCGGCGCCTGCTACCCGCCGTGCCCGCCCATGCAGATCAACGATCCGGAATACTCGAAGTTTGCGATCTGGGTCGGCGGCAAGAACTCCAACGCGCGCGGCAAGCCGACGTTCATGAAGATGGTGGCGTCGGGAATTCCGAACAATCCCCCGCGCTGGCCCGAGGTGTCGGAGATCGTCAAGAAGATCCTGTACACCTACAAGGAGGACGCACGGCCCTGGGAACGCCTGGCCGACTGGATCGATCGCATCGGCTGGCCGCGATTTTTCGAGCGCACCGGCCTGCCGTTCACGAAGTATCTGATTGACGATTGGCGCGGCGCGCGGGCGAACCTGAACGCGTCGACGCATATTCGATTCTGAGAATCTGGTCCCATCGGGAACCGGATGACATAACTACGAGATAAGGAGCAACGAAATGGGGACGATCACGATCGGCGACAAATCCTTCGAGACCGACGAGGAAGGCTATCTGGTCAACCTCGCCGATTGGAATGAGGATGTCGCGAAGCACATTTCGCAGACCGAGGGCATCGATCTGAGCGACAACCATTGGGAAGTGATCAACTTCCTCCGCAAGTACTACGAGGAATACCAGATCGCCCCGGCGGTGCGGGTCCTCACCAAGGCGATCGGCAAGGCTCTGGGGCCGGAGAAGGGGAATAGCCAGTATCTCTACGAACTGTTCCCGTATGGCCCGGCGAAGCAGGCGTGCAAGATCGCCGGGCTGCCGAAGCCGACGGGCTGCGTCTGACCTGCGGACGGTAGCAGGGCGGCGCGAGGCAAGACCGGCGGCGGGCTGCGGGAGGGGGCGTCACCCCTCCCGACGCCCGACCCCCGGAGTTTTGCCGGCAGGTGCCGCCCGGATCCGCGATTCCGCGTCGTGCCGTCGCACAGGTCAGTAGGGTGAGGGTCTGAAACAGGTCAATTCGCTGTCCCCGCTCATGGATGCCGCCAGCCTCTTCTTTGCCGGATTGCTCTATTTCGCCGCCCTGGTGTTCGTGATCGGGGTGGGCCGCCGGATCGCGCTCTATGCGCGGACGCCGGCGCCGCTGAAGATCCCGACGACGCCGGCACCCAAAACGCTGCCCGGGGTCGCATTGCGGATGGCGCGCGAGGTGACGCTGTTCGAGAGTCTGTTCCGGTCCAATCTCTGGACCTGGCTATTCGGGTGGCCCTTCCACCTCGCGCTGGCGCTCGTGCTGCTGCGCCATCTGCGCTATTTCACCCAGCCCGTGTGGAGCTGGGTGGTGCCGATCCAGCCGTTCGGAATCGCGGCCGGCCTCGCCATGCCCGCCGCGCTGGCCGCGCTGTGGGCGCGCCGCATCCTGGTCGAACGGGTGCGCTACATCTCGACTGCATCGGACCATCTGATGTTGGCCTTGCTGATTGCGATCGCGGGAACGGGGCTGGGAATGAAGTTCGGCATTCATACCGACATCGTTTCGGTGAAGATCTTCATCCTCGGGCTCGAGCGCTTCGACCCCCAGCCGCTGCCGTCCGACCCGTTGCTCTATGTCCATCTGTTCCTGGTGGCGATGCTGATGATCGTCTTTCCGTTCAGCAAGCTGCTCCATGCGCCCGGCGTGTTCTTCTCGCCGACGCGCAACCAGCGGAACAATCCGCGCGAGCACCGGCATCTGGCGCCGTGGGCGGCGCGCATGGAAGTGGAGCGCTGAGCCATGGCCCACGTCGAAGTCACGGCGCCGCCGTATCGCACCATCCCGATCATCCCGGCGCTCGAGCCCGGCGCAATGGCGGGAACCAAGTCGTTTCTGGCCAACGAGAAAATCCAGAACGACCTGGGGTTTCCGGGTACCCTGGTCGAGAACTGGAAGGACGTCGCGCTCGACAAGATGCGCGAGCTGCTGGGAAAGCAGCGTTCGCTGCAGGTGTTCCTCGATTCGTGCGTGCACTGCGGCGCATGCACCGACAAGTGCCACTATTTCCTCGGCACCCACGACCCGCTCAATATGCCGGTCGCGCGCCAGGATCTGATGCGCAGCGTCTATCGGCGCTATTTCACCGTGGCCGGGCGCGTGTTCCCGAAGCTGGTCGGCGCACGCGACCTGACGCGGGAGACGCTCGACCAGTGGTACTCCTACTACTACCAGTGCTCGGAGTGCCGGCGCTGCTCGGTGTTCTGTCCCTACGGCATCGATACCGCCGAGATCACGATGGCGGGGCGGGAGATCCTGGATGCCGTGGGCTATGGGCAGAAGTACACCAACGAGATCATCGGCAAGGTTCATCGGGTCGGGAACAACCTCGGCCTGCCGGAGGCGGCCCTTGCCGACACGCTGCAGGGGCTGGAAGAGGACGTGCTCGCCGACACCGGCGTTCCGGTCCGCTACCCGCTGAATGAAAAGGGCGCGGAGGTTCTGCTGATCACGCCGTCGGCGGACTTCTTCGCGGAACCGCACGTGGAAAGCCTGATCGGGTACGGCAAGGTGTTTCATGCCGCCGGCGTGTCGTGGACGCTGGCGTCGTTCGCATCCGAGGCGGCGAATTTCGGCATGTTCATCGGCAGCTACGAGCAGTTGCGCAAGATCGCGCTGCGGATTCGCGAGACGGCGCTGGAGCTCGGGGTCAAGCGGATCATCGTCGGCGAGTGCGGCCACGCCTGGCGGGTTGCGTACAGCTTCTGGAACACCCTGGTTGGCATCGGCGCCGGGGCGACCGATCCGTACGCGGTGGAGTTCCAGAAGATGCTGGATCCCAAGGTGAAGCAGCCGACCCATATCTGCGAGTACACCTGGGATCTGATCCGGCGCGGCGCCCTCCGGTTCGACAAGGAGGCGAACGACCATCGCATCATCACGTTTCATGATTCGTGCAACGTCGCCCGCGGCTCCGGGATGGGGGACACGCCCTACGGACAGTTCGAGATCCCCCGCAACATCATCCGCTCGGTGGCGAATCATTTCTACGACATGGCGCCCGAGACGATCAACGAGCGCACGTTCTGCTGCGGCGGCGGGGGCGGCATCCTCACCGACGATCTGCTCGACGTGCGCGTCAAGGGGGCGCTGCCGCGCATGGAGGCGCTGCAGCAGGTGGTCGATGAGCACGGCGTCAATTTCATGGCGACCATCTGCGCGATTTGCAAGGCGCAGTTCACGAAGGTTCTGCCGTACTACAAGTTCAAGATGAGCATGGTGGGCGGTGTGCACCAACTCGTCAGCACGGCGATCCGATTGAAATAGGACCAAGGCAGGGGAGACATTCGATGTCGGCAGATCTGGACCAAGTTTCGGCAGGGAAGGAGACCGCGCTCACGTTCCGGCGATACCGCGACGGGGACCACGAGCAGGAATCCTGGCGCGAGTGGATCTTCGACGGCGACCATACGCACAAGTGCCCGACCTATGTGCAGTCCACGCCGCCGTGCCAGGGAAGTTGTCCGGCCGGAGAGGACATCCGCGGCTATCTTGCGGTGGTGCGAGGGACGGAAAAGCCGCCGAAGGGAATGCGCTGGCAGGAATATGCCTGGCGCAAGCTCGCCGAGGCGAACCCCTTCCCGGCGGTGATGGGCCGGGTCTGTCCGGCCCCGTGCGAGTCGGGATGCAACCGCAACGACGTCGAGGATCACGTCGGCATCAACTCCGTCGAGCATTTCCTGGGCGACTTCGCCATTCGCGAAGGGTTGTCTTTCGTCGCGCCGTCGGAGCGCACCGGCAAGAAGGTGGCGGTCATCGGCGGTGGACCCGCGGGACTTTCGTGCGCATTCCAGCTCGCCCGCAAGGGCCACGGCGTCACGATCTTCGACGAGCATGAACACCTGGGCGGGATGATGCGCTACGGCATTCCCGGGTTCCGGACTCCGCGCGATCTGCTGGACGCCGAGATCCAGCGGATTCTCGATCTGGGCGTCGAGGCGCGGCTG
Source organism: Burkholderiales bacterium GJ-E10 (assembly GCA_000828975.1). Taxonomy (NCBI): domain Bacteria; kingdom Pseudomonadati; phylum Pseudomonadota; class Betaproteobacteria; order Burkholderiales; species Burkholderiales bacterium GJ-E10. Next base: position 330,933 of record AP014683.1, read on the forward strand.
AACTGCCGGATCGGGCGCGACGTCACCATGGACGAGATCCGCGCCCAGTATGACGCGGTGTTCCTCGCAATGGGCGCGCAGTCGGGCCGGGCGCTTCCGCTCGCCGATAGCGAGGCGCCCAACGTCGTGACGGCGACGGCGTTCCTGCGGGCGTTCAACGACGGACGCCTGCAGCACGTCGGCAGGCGCGTGGTTGTCGTCGGCGGCGGCGACACCTCCATCGACGTCGCGACGGTTGCGCGCCGCCTGGGGCATATCCAGAACGCCCGGCCGACCGACATCGAATCGGCGATTGCGGGGCGGCTCGCGCACGATGCGGCGGCCGTGTCGGCTCGCCAGGGCTGCGAGGTTACGCTGACCTCCGTGTTCCCGGTCGACAAGATGCAGGCCAGCAAGCATGAAGTGGAACAGGCCCGTGCCGAGGGAATCGCCATCCGCGGCGGATATGTGCCGATCGGGATCGTCCGCGGCGCCGATGGCCGCGCGACCGCGTTGCGCGTGGCGCAGTGCACCGCGAAGATCGCCGGCGGCAAGCTCGACATCCAGAAGGTCGAGGGCAGCGAGGAGGACATCCCGGCCGATCTGATCGTCTCGGCGATCGGCCAGGCGGTCGATTTCACCGGCATCGAAGAGTTCGACAACGGCCGCGGGGCGGTCAACGCCGACAAGAACTACCGCGTGGCGGGAACGGAGAACGTGTTCGCCGGCGGTGACGTCATCCGTCCGCATCTGCTGACCACGGCGATCGGCCACGGCGCGATCGCCGCCGATGGAATCGATGCGGTCCTGCGCGGCATCGAACTGGAAAAGCGGCCGAAGATCGACGTCCATTCCTTCGATCTTTCGCGCAAGATGATCGAGGCCGGCCTGGAGATCAATCCGGCGGAGGAGCCGTTGCGCGGCAGCGAGACGCACGTTGGAATCCACAACTTCGAAAACCGGGCGAATCGCTATGTGATCCCGGCGACGGAGATGTTCCTGGGGCATTTCCAGTACGTCGACCGCAACCGGCGCAAGGTCACGACGCTGAGTCGGGACTCGGCGCTCGGCAATTTCCAGGAACGCCTGGAGGGGCTGTCCGAGGCCGAGGCGGTGGCCGAGGCCAAGCGCTGCATGAGCTGCGGCATGTGCTTCGAGTGCGACAACTGCGTCGTCTACTGTCCTCAGCATGCGGTGTATCGGGTGTCGAAGAAGGAGTCGACGCTGGGCCGGTACGTCGGAACCGATTACACACGGTGCATCGGTTGCCATATCTGCCACGACGTCTGTCCGACGGGGTACATCCAGATGGGCCTGGGAGAATGATCATGTTTCGGGCTGCGGCGCGGTCCGCCGTCGTCTGCATCGTAGCGGGGTGGTTCGCGCTCGCCGGCCTGGGCTTGGCGGGATTCGCGGCGCCGGCCCGCGCGGATGACCGCGTACCGCGGCCCGACATCGTGATCGCCCATCCCGGCCACTGCATTGCCCCGACGGAGTACATGCGCCGCAACCATTTCGCGTTGCTGCTGCACCAGCGCGAGGTCACCGTTCGGCAGGGCGTCCGGGGCGCGCGCGTGCAACTGCGCGAGTGCATCGCATGCCACGCCGGCCGGGAAAGCCATTCGGTGGTGGGCAGCGATCGCAATTTCTGCCAAGCCTGCCACGCGTTCGTCGCGGTCCGTATCGACTGCTTCGAATGTCACAATCCGCGTACCGGGGACGCGCCCCCCGGCGTGCAGAACATTCACCTGTCGACGGCGAGCGCCGAGCCTGTGAGGATGCCATGAGCCGCGTGGAACCCCACCCGCCGATGGACCGCGAAGGCGCGGACCATGGCGATTCGGCGGCGCCTTCCCCGCCGCCTTCCGCGCCACCGGCGAGCCCGGCCCGCCGGGATGCGCTTGGTATGGGCGCGGCGGCATTGGGTGCGATGACCCTCGCGCCCGGCCTGCGCCTGATCTCCCTTGCACAGGCCCGGACCGCCGGGGAGCCGGCGTCATCGAAGAATCGTTGGGGCCTGCTCATCGATACGACGCGCTGCGCGTCGAACTGCAACGCCTGCGTCGATGCCTGCGCGCGCGAGAACGGATTCACCTCCGGGATCGACCTCGCGCAGCGCCCGCAATGGATCCGCAAGGTGGATCTGAAGGAGATCGGAACCGGCCGGAAGGTGTCCCTGCCGATGATGTGCCAGCATTGCGCCGAGCCGCCCTGTGTCGACGTGTGTCCGACCGGGGCGTCGTTCCAGCGCGCCGACGGGCTGGTGCTCGTCGACCGGCACCGCTGCATCGGCTGCCGCTATTGCATGATGGCGTGTCCCTACAAGGCGCGGTCCTTCGTCCACGAAGCGGTTCACGACCAGAAGCCCGACGTACCGCGGGGCAAGGGGTGCGTGGAGAGTTGCACGATGTGCGTCCAGCGGATCGACCGCGGCGAGCAGCCGGCTTGCGTCGAAGCCTGTGCCCACGAGGGGCAGGGGGCGATGCTGTTCGGCGACCTCAACGACCCGACGAGCGCGATCGCCCGCCGGATCCGGGAAGTCCCGACGCAGGCGGTGCGTGCCGACCTCGATCTGGATCCGGGTGTGCGGTATCAGGGAATTTGACATGACTGCCGTTCCGGAACCCATCGCCGTCCTGGCCCCGTTCGAAAGACTGCCGTTCGGCGGCGATCGCCAGCGTGAGGGTCGCGTGTTTGCGGCGCTGCTCGGCGTCGGCCTGCTGGCGGTTGCGATCGGTCTCTACTCGGCGGTGCAGCTCGAACGCTACGGCCACGTGATCACCGGCATGAGCAACCAGGTGGTCTGGGGATTGCCGCACGTGTTCGCGATCTTCCTGATCGTGGCGGCGTCCGGGGTGCTCAACGTTGCGTCGATCGGTTCCGTGTTCGGGCGCCACGAATACAAGGAGCGTGCCCGCCTCGCCGGGCTGCTGTCGATCGCGATGCTGGCCGGCGGATTGAGCGTGCTGGTGCTGGACCTCGGCCGGCCGGATCGCCTGATGGTGGCCATCACCCATTTCAATTTCCGTTCGGTGTTCGCGTGGAATGTGTTCCTGTATTCCGGCCTGTTCGCGGTGGTGGCGGTCTATCTCTGGACGCTGATGGAGCGGCGGATGAATCCGCTTTCGCACGCGGTCGGCATGGTCACGTTCGTGTGGCGGTTCGTGCTGACAACCGGAACCGGGTCGATATTCGGCTTCCTGGTGGCCCGGCAGGCCTATCAGTCGGCGATTCTTGCCCCCATGTTCATCGTAATGTCCTTCGCCTGGGGCTTGGCAGCGTTCCTGGTGGTGCAGCAGACGATGTTTTCGTGGAACGGCATGAGGGTTCCGGAAGGCATGCAGCGGCGCATGACGCGGCTGCTCGGCATCTTCCTCGTCGGCGTGCTGTATTTCATGCTCGTCTATCACCTGACGAACCTGTACTACGCGCGCCAGACCGCGTTCGAGCGCTTCATCCTCGTGTACGGATCGCCCTATGCCATGCTGTTCTGGGTCGGATTCGTGTTCCTCGGCAGCTTTCTGCCCTTGCTGATGGTGTTCCGCCCGGCGACCGCGACGCCCTGCATCGCCATCGCTGCGGCGCTGCTGGTGCTGGGCGGGGCGCTGGCCGAACTCTACGTGTTCATTGTGGGGGGGCAGGCGTTCCCGCTCGACATCTTCCCCGGATTCGTCGCCCAGAGCACCTTCTGGGACGGGCAGGTTGCCCGCTACACGCCGAGCCTGCCGGAGATCGGCCTGGCGATCGGCGGCATCGGCCTGGCCTATACGCTGACCGTCATCGGCGTCCGGGTCCTGGACTTCCTGCCGCACGACGGCACGGCCCGCGGCGAGTGACGCCATGGCCGACGCCGACCGCATGTTCCGGGAGTCCGCGGTGACCGCCGCCGCGGCGGCGGGGGCGGGTGCGGTGCCCCGCGTCCTGATTTCCGGGGCGCATCGTTCCTCCGGCAAGACGACGATCGCACTCGGGTTGGCGGCCGCGCTGCGTGCGCGCGGATTGCGGGTGCAGCCCTTCAAGAAGGGGCCGGACTACATCGATCCGATGTGGCTCGGTCATGCCGCCGGGCGCGGCTGCTACAACCTCGATCCCTATCTCATGACCGGAGATGCGATCAGCGCGATGTTCGCCGCCAAGGCGGCGGACGCCGACGTCGCGCTGGTGGAGGGCAATCAAGGCCTGTTCGACGGAGTCGCACTCGACGGATCCAACAGCAGCGCGGCACTGGCTGCGCTGCTCGGCATGCCGGTCGTCCTGGTGATCGACGCGCGCGGCATGAACCGCGGCGTTGCCCCGATCCTGCTCGGATATCAGGCGTTCGACCGTGCGGTGCGGATCGGCGGGGTGGTGCTCAATCGCGTGGGCAGCGCCCGGCATGAGGCGAAACTGCGCGCGGTGATCGAGCATTACACCGACATTCCGGTGTTGGGTGCGGTGCGTGACGACCCCGCGGTGGGAATGACCGAGCGCCATCTCGGGCTGGTGCCGACGAATGAGGCGGCATCGGCCCGCGAACAGATCGACCGGATCGGAGCGCAGATCGCGGAACAGGTGGATCTGGACCGGGTCCTCGCGGTCGCCCGGTCCGCCGACCGGCGCGGCGGCGGTCGGCCGGTGGGCGGCAGCATGTCGCAGGCGGTTCTCCCTGGCGGGACCGAATCTCCCCGTGCACGGATCGGCGTTGCGATGGACCGGGCGTTCGGGTTCTATTACGCCGACGACCTGGAAGCGCTGCGACGGGCCGGTGCGGAAATCGTACCGTTCGATACGCTGCGCGACCGCGATCTGCCCGAGGTGGACGCCCTGTTCATCGGCGGCGGATTTCCGGAGAGCTGCGCCGCCGAACTCGCAGCGAATGCCAGCCTGCGTGGCCAGATTGCTGCGGCCGTGGCGCGCGGCATGCCGGCATATGCGGAGTGCGGCGGCCTGATGTATCTGGCGCGCAGCCTGATCGTCGACGGCCGCCGCCACGAAATGGTCGGTGCGATTCCCGGCGACATTCACATGCAGCGACGCCCGGTGGGTTCCGGCTATGTCGAACTGGAGGGTACCGGGCACGCCCCGCACGGACCGGGTCGGATTGGCGGAGCGGTATTCCGCGCGCACGAGTTCCACTATTCCGCGATCGCCGGCCTGCCGCCGGAAACGTGCTACGCCTATCGGGTGCGGCGCGGCTATGGCGTGGACGGAGAGAATGACGGCATCGTGGTCCACAACCTCGTTGCCTCGTACAGCCATCTGCGCAGCATTGCGGGGGCGGATTGGGCGACGCAGTTCGTCGACTTCGTGGCCCACGCGACCGCGGCGTGTGCGAATTGCGCCGCGGAGCCGGTTCATGCCGCGTGAAATCATGGAGATGCATTCCTCCCGCACCCTGGCGCCGGAGCCGACGCCGACCCCGACCCCGAACGGGGGCTGCGTGGCATTGGTGGGCGCAGGCCCCGGCGACCCGGAGTTGCTGACGGTGCGCGCCTTGCGCCGGATCGAAAGCGCGGATGTCGTGCTCTACGACAACCTGGTCTCGTCGGCGATCCTGGATCTGCTGCCGGAGCATGCCGAACGGATCTATGTCGGCAAACGCCGCAACCATCATGCCATGCGCCAGGAGGACATCAATGCGCTGATGGTGTCGCTGGCGCGCGCCGGCCGCCGGGTGTTGCGGCTCAAATCCGGGGATCCGTTCATTTTCGGGCGGGGTGGGGAAGAACTGGAGGCCTTGTCGGCAGCGGGAATCGCCTGCGAGGTCGTGCCGGGCATCACCGCCGCGATCGGCGCATCGGCCGCCGCCGCGATCCCGCTGACCCACCGTGGGCACGCACAGGCCGTCACCTTCGTCACCGGCCACCTGCAGGACGGCAGCCTCGATCTCGACTGGCCGGCGCTGGCCCGGCCTCGACAGACGCTGGTCATCTACATGGGGCTGCATGGTCTTGCCACGCTCTGTGCGCAGTTGATCGCGCACGGCCGCGCGCCCGAAACGCCTGCGGCGATCGTGCAGCAGGCGACGCAACCGGGGCAACGCGTGCTCGTAGCGACGCTGCGGACGCTCGCGCAACGTGCGGCGGAAGAAGAAATCAAGGCGCCCACGGTGGTCCTTGTCGGCGAGGTTGCGGGCTGCGTGATCGGGGGCCGGGACGAAAGCGGGAATCCGCGGGGGGAGCCCGTGTCGGTGGAGGCTTCCCCTTCCCGCTAAGGGAAGACGACGCGGAAGGTCAGTTCGGCACGAGCTCGCGTGCGGCGCCGATCACTCCATCGGGGCCCGCGTCGCGCCAGCACGTCAGCAAGGCCCGCGCACACGCTTCCCATCGATCGGTGCCCGCGTCGGCCGCGCTACGGATTGCGTCGAGGCGGATGCCATCCGGCCCGCCGGCGGCCCCCAGTTCCGGCGCAAGCGTTTTCCGCATCCCGTCGAAGTTCGAACGCCAGAATGCCAGCGACTCGCCCGCCCGCCGTGCGACGAGTTCCGGCAGCGTGACCAGACAGTCGGCGAGCAGATCGCGCACGGCGCGCAGGATCACCTCGGTTCGCCGGTCGTCGACCTGCGCCAGCATCCGCTCCCAATCCGGTCCCAGGACCCCGCCCGCGCGGATCTCGCCGATCTCATGGAGGATCAGCGTTTCCGTTTCCCGTTCCACGATGCGTTCGATGTGGTCCGCGCGCGCTGCCGTCTTGCCGCCGCTCCCGCCATGGCCGGGAACCGCCGACGGAACGGTGGCACCGGCGAGGCGCAGACCATGCTGCTCGGCGCGCGTCCATAGCCAGCGTCGGAAGGCGTCGCGACGGATCTGGATGGCGCCGTTCCGGCTGGTTGCCGGGGGCGCCGAGAAACCCCGCGCCCACTCGCGATCCACGATCGTGACGCGGATGCCGTCGCGGACTTCCTCCCGTACCGTTTCGGCGAGAAAAAATATCGGGACACCAAATCGGCCTAGCCCGGCGCCATACAAAAGCCGCTCCGGCAGCCCCATCGCGCCGATCCGGCGGTTGACCTCGGCCTCATCGAAGGCATCGACGAGGTCGCCGTCCGGAAACGGAATGCCGGCGAAGGCATCCACGTCGTCGAATACGGCATCCCATCGCGATTCCTGGCAGGTGATCCATTCCCGCACCCGCTCGCTCGGCGGGGCCATGCCGAGCGGGTAGTCGCTCATCCAGCGGAAGTATTCGCGCATCCCGAGCAGGTAGACGCACATGCCCAACTCGCGGGCGTGGCGCGCGTCAGCGACGTCGCAGTTATCCTGGACCGCGGCCGCAAGTTGCGCCACTGCTGCGATTCCGGGCTCGCGGGCGTTCGGGCGTTGAAGCATCGTACGGCGATTGTGCGCCGTTCCGCGCCGAATCGCTATAGCACCGAATGGGAAGAGCCGCTGTGCCGGTGTTCGACGGCGAAGACCGCTGCCTCCACCCGCGAGGTGAGCTTGAGCTTGGCGAGGATGTGCCGCACATGCAGCTTGACGGTATCGTGGCTGATGTTGAGCGCCTTGGCGATGGCCTTGTTGCTTTTTCCCGCCGCGACGTGATTGAGGATCTCCCGCTCCCGCTCGGTGAGCTTCACCGCTTTTTCGGTACGCTGGCCGGCCGTTCCGGTCTGCAACAGATGGGCGAGCTTGCTCGCCATCGCCGGCGCCACCACGAGTTCGCCGCGCGCGGCGCGCCGCACCGACTCGACGATGTCGGTCGGCTCCATGTCCTTGAGCAGATAGCCGCGGGCCCCGGCGCTCAATGCATTGGCGAGATCGTCCTTCGAGTCGCTCATGGTGAGGATCACGGTGGGGACGTCGATTCCTTCCATGCGCAGTTCCCGCAGCAGGCTGACGCCGTCCATCTGCGGCATGCGCAGATCCATGATGATCAGCGCGGGGTTTGCGTCCTGGATGATGACGCGAGCCTGGGCGGGCGTGCCCGCCTTGCCGACCACGCGGAACCCGCCGCTGTGTTCGAGCAGTTCCGCCAGGCCGCTTTGGCACAACCGGTGGTCGTCGACCAGCGCGACATCGATCGTGGTGAGGGTCATTGGCGTTCTCCGGAGATGGGCGGGCAGCACGGGATCACCAGCCGGACGCGGGTGCCGCCGCACGGACAGGGTTCGACGGCAAGGGTGCCGCCGAGGCGCCGCGCCCGCTCCTGCATGATGCGCAACCCGAAATGTCCTTGTTGCCGGACGTTCGCCTGCTCGAGGCCGATGCCGTTGTCGGTGACCATCAGTTCGATATGACCCTGCTCTTCGATCAGCAACACGCCGACGCAATTCGCATGGGCATATTTCAGCGCGTTGGTGATCGCCTCGCGGGCGATATAGAACATCTGGTGCTCTTCGTATGCCGAGAGTTTGGCGTCGCCGAGCAGATTGGTGAAGTCGATTTCGACCTCGCTCACGACGCGCAATTCGTCGATGGCGATTTCCAGCGCGGAGACCAGATCCGGGGCCGCCATCGCGCCGCGGAAGTGCGTGATGATTTCGCGCAGCCCGGACTGCACGCCTGCGATCGCGGTGTCGATGTCGGTGGCGAGCGCGCCCGCCCGCGAGGTGTCGCCGCGGGCGATGGCGTCGCGCAGCATCGTCATGCGCATCCGAACCGAGGTGATGCTCTGCGCAACGGAGTCGTGGACCTCGTTGGCAAGCATCTGCCGCTCCTGCTCGACGCGCGCGTGGACCTCGTCGTCGATCATCCGCGCACGATCCGATTCCGGATCCCGTGCCTCCGGCGACAGAACCGAGCCAATGTCCACGTCGATGCAGTGGGTCATGATTCGTGGATTTTGCGCGTTTGCACCGCAAGGAGCAAGTTGGGTGCCCGTCCCAGGCCTGCCCGCCGTCAATCCATCTCGAGATCGAACCCGTCTTCGACCTGTTCGGCCGCGCGCAGCACGGCGCGCGCCTTGGCTTCCGTTTCCTTCCACTCGGACTCGGGAACCGAGTCGGCGACGATTCCGGCGGCCGCCTGCGCGTACAGCATGTGGTCCTTGATGATGCCGGTGCGGATTGCGATCGCGAGATCCATATCGCCCGCGAAGCTGAGGTACCCCACCGCGCCGCCATAGATGCCGCGTTTGACCGGTTCCAGCTCGTCGATGATTTCCATGGCGCGGACCTTGGGCGTCCCCGACAGGGTTCCCGCCGGAAAGGTGGCCCGCAGCACGTCGAAATTGGTGAGATCCGGCTTCAGGGCGCCCTCGACGTGGCTCACCAGGTGCATCACGTGTGAGTAGCGCTCGACGACCATCTGCTCCGTCACATGCACGCTGCCGATCTTTGCGATCCGGCCGATATCGTTGCGTGCCAGATCGATCAGCATCAGGTGTTCGGCACGCTCCTTGGGGTCGGCGAGCAGTTCCGCCGCGAGGGCCGCATCCTGTTCCGGCGTCGTGCCCCGCGGACGGGTACCCGCGAGCGGGCGGATCGCCACCGAGCGTTCTCCGTCGCGCGCTTCGGATCGCACCAGGATTTCCGGCGAGGCACCCACCACCTGGGTCTCGCCGAAATCGTAGTAATACATGTACGGGGAGGGATTGAGTGTGCGCAGCGCGCGGTAGAGCGACAGCGGCGAGGCGGTGTAGGGCTTGCGGATCCGCTGCCCGACCTGCACCTGGAAGATGTCGCCGGCAGTGATGTACTCCTTGGCGCGCGCCACCGCGGCAAGGTAGGCGTCCTTCGCGAACTCGCGGTGCTCGGGGTGGCGGGAGGTCGCGTGGGCATGCGGCGCCTCGACCGATCGATGCAGCCGGGATTTCAGTTCCCGCAGGCGCGCCCGCCCGCGGGCGTAGCCGTCGGGGTCCCGGGGATCGGCATAGACGATCAGATAAACCCGGCCGCTCAGGTTGTCGACGACGGCGAGTTCCTCCGTCAGCAGCAAATGGATGTCCGGCAAGCCGAGGTCGTCGGGTGGCGTGCGGCGGAGCTTTCGCTCGATGAGCCGGACGGTGTCATAGCCGAAATAGCCGGCCAGTCCGCCGCAGAATCGCGGCATGCCCGGCCGCAGGGCCACGCGGAAGCGCGCCAGGAAGTTTTCCACGAAGCGCAGGGGGTCGCCCTCGTCGGTCGCCGTGACGGCGCCGTCGGTGAGGACTTCGGTACGATGCCGATCATCGGCGCCGATGAAACTACGGATTGCCGTGCGCGCGGGCAGGCCGATGAACGAGTAGCGGCCGAAACGTTCCCCGCCGACCACCGATTCGAGCAGGTAGGAGTTCGCGGGGTTGGGCTGGCTCCGCACCAGTTTCAGGTACAGCGACAGCGGTGTGTCGAGGTCGGAGAAGGTTTCGGCGACCAGCGCGACCCGGTTGTATCCCTGCGCTGCCAGAGCCTGGAATTCACTTTCCGTCATTTGGACACCGTTCCCGTTTCCTTGCCCGTGCTCCGTCCCGAAAACGGCGCAGGGGCGCGCGGGGGCCGGGCGCCGCCCGGCCCCCGAATGTCATGCCATGCCGGCTCGTGCGGCCTGCAGCGCCCATTGCGTTGCGCCCGCGAAGTCGGGGAACAGCGCGTCGGCGCCGCCTTCCCCTTCCAGCAGCGTATGCACCGGTTCGCCCTCGTTGTAGCCAGTTTCCACCAGTACGCAGCGACTGCCGGCGGCATGGGCGGCCTGGACGTCGTTGGCCGAATCGCCGATGAGGACCGTCTCCTGCGTGCTGACGCCGAGACGGCGGCACGCCTCGAAGATCACGTCGGGGTGCGGCTTGCCGTGCGCCACTTCATCCGCGGTCACGACGACGTCGAGCAAATCCCGCAACCCGGCGCGGGCCAGCAGCGGCGTGGTGAACTCGCTGTGCTTGTTGGTGACGCAGCCGACGCGCAGCCCGGCTTCCCGCAACTTCGTCAGCCCGGTCGGGACGGGGTCGAAAACCACGGCGAGACTGCCGTTGATCGCGGAATAATGCCGGCGGAACGATTCCCGTGCCTGCGCGAAACGCTCCGCATCGACCTGGCCGTTGATGTCGTCGGTGAGCGCGCGATGGATCAGCAGGTCGACCCCTTTGCCGACGAACTGCGCGATGCGCGCTTCCGGCAGACTTGTCATGCCGAAGTCTTCGCGCAGGCGGTTCGTCGCGGCGGCAATGTCCGGCGCCGTGTCCATCAGCGTACCGTCGAGATCGATCAGCGCGGCGCGGAGCGCGCCGTGGGGGGCCGTGTTCATGTCCAGGGGTCTTCTGCTTATCCGCGCTTGGCGTGCGCCGCTTCCACTTCCCGCTTCATGGCGGCGATCGTGGCCTTGTAGTCCTTCGACCCGAAGATCGCCGAGCCCGCGACGAACGTGTCCGCGCCGGCCGCCGCGATCGCGCCGATGTTGTCGACCTTCACGCCGCCGTCGATTTCCAGCAGGATGGTCTTGCCGGTCTCTTCCTTCCATGCGTCGATCCGGGCCCGAGCGCTCTTGAGCTTGTTCAGCGTCTCGGGGATGAAGCTCTGGCCGCCGAATCCGGGGTTGACCGACATGAGCAGCACCACATCGAGCTTGTCCATCACGTGCGCCATGTAGTCGAGGGGAGTCGCCGGATTGAAGACCAGTCCGGCCTGGCAGCCATGGTCGCGGATCATCGCGAGCGTGCGGTCGACGTGCCGGGAGGCTTCCGGGTGGAACGTGATGATGTTGGCGCCCGCTTTCGCGAACATCGGCACCAGGGAATCAACCGGCTCGACCATCAGATGCACGTCGATGGGGGCCTGGATGTGCGGGCGGATCGCTTCGCAGACCAGGGGTCCGATGGTCAGGTTGGGGACGTAGTGGTTGTCCATGACGTCGAAATGGATCCATTCCGCGCCCGCATCGACGACGGCACGCACCTCTTCTCCCAGGCGGGAGAAATCGGCAGACAGGATGGACGGGGCGATACGGAACGGAGCGCTCATGGGGGACAACCTCTCGGAAGTGCGAATGACTGGAAACCTGCGATTGTAGGGGATTCGCCGTGGCCATCCCCGTTCCCGCGCGGCGGAATCAGCGGCCCTGCCCGGCCTCCTGGATCAGACGTTCGACCGTCGCGAGGGGAATCATCCCCGGCGCGCGCCGGCCGTCGGCGAACAGGATCGTGGGGGTGCCCGTGATCTTCAGTTTGTGTCCGAGCGCCAGGTTCCGTTCGAGGGGCGCGTTGCAGGACGCCGGGGCCGGCGGCAGGCGTTCGCCTTGCACCATGACGGCATCCCAAGCCCGCGCGCGGTCGGCCGAACACCATACCGCCCGCGCCTTGGCGTAGGAGTCCCCCGGGTCGTTGCGATCGCGCGACAGGATCGGATACAGGAAGGTGTAGATCGTGACGTTCTTCAGGCCGGCGATCTCCCGCTCGAAGTGCTTGCAGTAGGGACAGTTGGGATCCTCGAATTCCACCAGCAGCCGCGACCCGTTGCCGCGGACGGTCTTGATGGCGTCCGCCAGCGGCAGCGCCCGGATGTCCACGCGCTGGACCGCCTCCTCGCGCGGAGTCGTGAGGTCCTGGGCCTCCTGTCCCCGGAGGTCGAACGCCCGCCCGACGAGCAGGTAGTCGACGCGGGCGTCGACATAGACGACATCCATGTCGTCGACGACCTCGTACAGTCCGAAAGGCATCCGGCACACCGAGTGAACGGTGCCGCCGATCCGCTGTTCGACGCGGGCGCGAATCGATCCGGCGAGTGCGGCGGGAACCGGCGCGACCGCCCGCCCGGCCACCGTTTGCGGGCAGGAGGAAAGCGGCGGAGGCGATGCCGCCGCCAGCGTAGCGGTGCTGCAGCCTGCAAGGAACAGCGCGAGCGCGCTGACGACACTGGAAATCCATTGACGACGAACCACGATCAGCTCCAGCAGGAAGAAAACGATTCGGGGGGGACGGGGACGGGCGCCAACGACGGTCACCCCAGGGCGTGGCGCACGAGCGCATTCTTGATCGGCGGCAGCGCATCGACCAGGGACATGCCGGCGTTGCGCAGGCGGCGGGTTGCCGCGTCCGGCGTCGCGAAGAGCGTGGCAAGCGCGCCGACCGTGCCGCGCATGAGCGCGATCGGCTCGGCACGCGCGCGTTCATAGCGGCGCAGCAGCACGAGGTCGCCGATGCCCCGCCAGGATTCCCGCGTATCCAGATGGAGCAGCAGGTCCGCGACGTCCTGGAGCCCGAGGTTCAGGCCTTGGCCGGCCAGCGGGTGCACGACATGGGCCGCGTCGCCCATCAGCGCCAGTCCGGGCCGCACCAGCCGGTCGACGACCAGCCGGCGCAGCGGGAAGGCATGCCGGTCGCCGAGGATTTCCAGGGCGCCGAGGACGCTGCCGCTGCGCTCTGTAACCCGCCGCTGGAATTCCGGCAGCGGCAGGGATTCCAGTTGCGGTGCAAGCGCGTCCGGCGCCGACCAGACCAGGGAGACATGGTTGCCGGGTAGCGGCAACAGCGCAACGATGCCTTCATCGGGCGTGAACCACTGATAGGCGACGCCGTCATGCGGGTGCTCGCAGGCGAAGTTGGCCACGAAGGCGATGTGGCCATACGGCTTCGCGTGGGCGCTGATGCCGGCCGCGGCGCGGACCGAGGAATTCTTCCCGTCGGCCCCGATCAGCAGGTCGCATTCCATCTGCGTGGCGGCGCCGTCCGCCCCCTCCACCAGATGAACGCGGGTCGCCCCGCCATCGAATGTCGCGGCGTGGAACTGGAGCGGAATGTGCTCGATCCCCGGCGTCATCGCACAGCCGAGCCATAGCGCGCGCAACAGCGCGCTTTCCTCCCCGATCGTCGCGAGGCGTTCGGTGCAGGACGCGTAGGCGTCAAACCGCAGGCGCCCGCCCGCATCCCCGGCCACCTGCATGCGCGATACCGGGCAGGTGCGCGCCGGGTCGATCTGGGCCCAGACCTTGCAATCCGTGAGCAGCCGCCGCGACCCTTCCGAGATCGCATAGATGCGCGGGTCGAATCGGGCCGGTCGGCCGCCGCCGGGCGGGGCCGGACCATCCCCCGCCGCTTCGAAAAGGCGCGGTGTCGGGCCGATCAGGCGGACGCGCAGCCCGCGCTGCGCGCAGCCCAGCGCGGCGGCCAGTCCCACGACTCCGGTCCCGACCACGGCCACCGTCTCCGGACGGGCGGCATTGCTCCGCCGTTCCCGGCGGGGCGGCGACAACGCTGCGGAATGGGCTGGCACGGACATGTTCGCGGGTGGTTCGTCTGTGATTCCCGCCTGGGTCGGCGGCGCCTTGCGCGCCGGCAAGGGGAAAAGGAGCAGGGGTCATTATAATTGGCTACCCTCCTATGGACGATCTTCGACCTGAATCACCATCGCCGCCACCGTCGGCGGCCCTGATCGCGCGCATCCGCGAGGCGTTGCGTGCGCTCGATGCCGTGCTCGTGGCGCATTACTACGTCGATGGCGCGGTGCAGGACCTTGCCGACGCAACCGGCGGTTGCGTCGGGGACTCCCTGGAAATGGCCCGGTTCGGGCGCGACCATCCCGCCCGGACGCTGGTCGTCGCGGGAGTGCGCTTCATGGGCGAAACCGCAAAGATCCTGAGCCCCGACAAGCGGGTGCTGATGCCGGCCGTCGAGGCGACATGTTCCCTCGACCTAGGGTGCCCGATCGATCGGTTCGACGCTTTTTGCAACCAGCATCCGGACCGGGTCGTGGTCGTGTACGCGAACACCAGCGCGGCGGTCAAGGCGCGTGCCGACTGGGTGGCGACATCGAGCACGGGGCTCGACATCGTGCGCCATCTCCACGAGCAGGGAAAGAAGATCCTCTGGGCGCCGGACATCCATCTCGGCCAATACCTGCAGCAACAGACCGGCGCGGACATGCTGTTGTGGAACGCCAGTTGCATCGTCCATGACGAGTTCAAGGCGGCCGAGCTGGAGGCGATGCGCAAGGAGCATCCGCGGGCCAAGGTGCTCGTCCATCCCGAATCGCCGGCCGCGGTCGTCGCGCAGGCCGACGTCGTCGGCTCGACCACCCAGTTGTTGCGCGCCGCCGAGACCCTGGGGGCGCCGGAATACATCGTCGCCACCGACAACGGCATCCTGCACAAGATGCGACTGGCCCAGCCGGACAAGGTCTTTTTCGAGGCGCCGACCGCGGGCCGTGGCGCAACCTGCAAGAGCTGCGCGCACTGCCCCTGGATGGCCATGAACGAACTCGACCGTCTGGCGGATACGCTGGATGCCGCCGTGCGGGGCGATCGCTCCCAGGAGATCGATGTCGATCGCGACCTGGCCGCCCGCGCGCTGATCCCGATCGAGCGCATGCTGGCGTTCGCTGCGGCGCGCAAGGCTGCGGGGGCCCCGGCGCCGGCGCCATTTCTTCAGGCGGGATCGCAAGGCGTGGGGCCTGCGTGACGGCTGCGCGCTGGTGTTTTGCCGATCCCGGGCAGATCCCGGTACTCGAAGCGGCGGTGGCAGCCAATGTTGCTGCGGCCTTGGCCGAGGACGTCGGTTCCGGCGATTGCACCGCGGAACTGCTGCCGGCCGGGGCCACGGTCGATGCCCGGCTGCTGGTCCGCGAGCCGGCGGTCTTGTGCGGCAAACCCTGGGCGGAGTCGGTGTTCGATCGACTCGATCCGCGGGTCACGATCGAATGGGCGTATCCCGAAGGCGCGCAGATGGCCGCGGATTCGCTGGTGTGCCGCCTGCACGGTCCGGCGCGCGCGATCCTGACCGGCGAACGTGCGGCGATCGACTTTCTGCAAACCTTGTCGGCGGTTGCCACCGCGACGCGGCGCTACGTCGATGCGGTTGCCGAGGTGCCGGGGAGCCGGGCACGCATTCTCGATACGCGCAAGACGATCCCCGGCCTGCGCGTGGCGCAGAAGTACGCCGTGCGGGTCGGCGGGGGCGTCAACCATCGCATGGGACTCTATGACGCCATCCTGATCAAGGAGAACCACATCGCCGCAGCGGGAGGCGTGGGCCCGGCGCTACGGGCGGCGGCGGGACGGGGAGTGCCGGTGCAGATCGAAGTCGAGACCCTTGCGCAATTGCAGGAGGCGCTCACCGCCGGTGCGCGGTCGGTTCTGCTCGACAACTTCGTGCCGGAGACGATGCGGGAAGCGGTGGCGCTGGCACGCGCGCATGCCCGGGACACCGGGACGGAGCCGGCGGTGCTGGAGGCTTCGGGCGGCGTACGGCTGGAAACCGTGCGCGGGATCGCGGCGACGGGCGTCGACCGGATTTCGATCGGCAGCCTCACCAAGGACGTGCGCGCGATCGATTTTTCGTTGCGGGTGGCGTAATCCCGGGTCTTGGCGGCAGTGCCGTGGCGCCGCCCGGCGCGACCCCCCTCCCGCCGGGGCGGGAGAGGACGGGGGGTAGGCGTTCAGCCCTTGTTTCCCTTTTGCAGGTTTGCCGACGTCAGCGACACGAACCGCAGCGCACGCAGCGTGTCCGGATTGCCGGCGACGTGCAGCAGCCCGAACAGCCCACCCGAAGGCGCCGGCTCCCGGGCTACCGCGGCTTTCGCCGCGCAGGCCGCTTCGGCAAGATCGATCAGGCCGTCCTGCACTTCCTCGCGTCCCAGGACGTCGATCAGGCGCAGGAATCCTTCGTTGCGCGCCAGTTTGTCGACGAGTGCTGCGAGCTGGGTGGCGACGAGGGCGAGCCGGTTGACGATGTCGTCCGACAGCGAGTCTTCCATCGAACCCACCAGCCGGGCTAGGCCGGCGAGACGATCCAGGTCGCCGCTTTCGACCATCCGCGTGATCGTCGGCAGGGCCTGCATGATCCCGCTGCGGTTGATGCGGTCCAGCAGGTCCAGGCCGCCCGCCGCGGCGCCCGACAGGCGTCCGACGATATCGTCCGACAGGCTGTCCTCGGCCGCACCGATCAGGCGGGCGAGATCGGCCACGCGCTGCAGGTCGCCGCTTTGGACCAGCGCCGACACGGTTGGGAGTGCATCCCATACGCCGCTGCGGTTGGCCCGGTCCAGGGCGTCGAGTCCGTTGCCGACCGTTGCCGAAAGGCGTGTGACGGTGTCATCCGTCAGCGCATCGCGAGCCCCCGCAAACAGGCGCTCCAATTCCCCCGTTACCACCGCGTTGGCGGCGGTCGGGTCCGTTTGTCCCTGGCTCATGGCGGCTCCCTACAAAAGTCCGCGGGCGCTGGCCCAGTACAACTGGTTGTAGGCCATCTTGAACCAGTGGATGGACTTGGTGGGCGGCTTCGGATCCGGGGGCGTCGTGTAGTTGAACATCGCGTAGGTGGCCTTGTCCTTCCCCGCTTCGATGAAGCAGAACACTTTGCCGTCGTAGTCGCGCACGGGCGAACCGATCTTCACGATCGCCGCGAGGTTCTCCGCCAACGCTTCGGCCTCGAAGTGGGCCGTCGATCCGGCTTTGCTGATCGGCAGGTTGGTGGTGTCGCCGAGCGCGAACGCATTTTCGCGTCCTTCGATGTTGAGCCGGTTCCGGTTCACCGGGATCCAGCCGCCCTTGCCGAGGTTGTTCTTCTCGATCACCTCCATCCCTTTGTGGCCGGGAACGGCAACCAGCAGATCGAACGGCGTCTCCGCCCCTTCGATGCTGCGGATCACCTTCTTCTCGCCGTCGACTTCCTTCATGTTGAACAGCGTTTCGCTG
Organism: Burkholderiales bacterium GJ-E10; assembly: GCA_000828975.1. Taxonomy (NCBI): domain Bacteria; kingdom Pseudomonadati; phylum Pseudomonadota; class Betaproteobacteria; order Burkholderiales; species Burkholderiales bacterium GJ-E10. The sequence continues at coordinate 348,425 of AP014683.1, forward strand.
GTGATGCCGCGCTGGTCGAACTCGCCCTGCATCCATTTGCCGACCGGCTCCAGGCTGTGCAGGCGGCCGATCGGGTAGGTGTAGTGGATCGAGACCTTGTCGGCCAGTCCGCGGTCGCGGAAGAAGTCGTAAAGCGTGAAGGTGAGTTCGGGCGGGATCATCGGGCACTTGTGCGGCACGCCCGCCGAGATCACGATGCGCCCGCCGCGGAAGGCGTTGATGGTCTTCCAGAACTTCAACGCCGCTTCTTCGGTGTAGACGTTGATCGAATGCTCCGCCAGCCCGGGGATCTCTTCCGGCACGGCACGCGAACCGGTGGCGATGGCGATGAGGTCGTAATCGAACGTGCGGCCGCTTTTCGTCTTCACCCGGTTCTTGTCGAGATCGAACTCCTCCACGGGGTCGACGTGGAACTCGATTCCCGGCTCGAGCAGGCTTGCCTGATCCCGATAGAGTTCGTCCGTGGAGGCACGCCCCAGCGCGACGTAGAGCAGTCCGGGTTGATACATGTGCCGGTCCGATGCGGAGAGCATCGTCAGGCGCACCTTCTTGGTCTTGATTTCGTGCGACAGCCGCCGGGCCAGATTGTTGGCCAGGATCGTGCCGCCCATTCCGCCGCCTACGATCAGAATTTTCATTTTTTGTCTCCTCCCTTGTCGTCCCGATTACTTCGTCTTGCGGACCACGACGTGCCACACCCCCGACTCCTGGGAGGTGGAAACCATTTCGTGGCCGACCTTGCGAATCCATTCCGGGATGTCCGCCGACGACCCTTCGTCCGAGGACAGCACCTCGAGCTCATCCCCCACGTCCGCCAGCTTGATCCCGGCGATCAGTTCCATCAGCGGCCCGGGACAGAACGTTCCCCGCGCGTCGATCGTATGTCGCTTCGCCATCGCACTGCTCCTTCTTCTTTTTCTCGAATTCAAAACGTAAGCATCTGCCCGCCTGCGCTGTCGGTCAAGAACTTCGTCAGCCCCAGAGGCGATGCAAGAAATCCGTCCAGATCCCCGGCTTTGACGCCGAGCACGTCCATCGCCATCGAACAGGGATGCACCTTGGCGTCGCCGAGTTCGATGGCATTTTCAAACAGGTCCTTGAATGGCGGAACCTTCTTGCCGGCCATGATCTGACCGAAAGTTCCCTCCGGAGCCGGGGCGGACGGATTGTCGCGCACGAAAAATTGCAGCGAATTCATGGACAGCAGAACGGTGACGGCCGTTCCGCTCACCGCGCCGACCGACGCGACCATCGCGGCCATCTGCAGGCGCTCGATGCTGCCGCTGACGACCAGAATGCTGAGCTTGGAGGAACTCATCGGGTATCGTCTCCCTTGTGTTTCGTGATGTTGTGGACGGCGGGGTGCGCCGGAAGGACCCTCGCGCCGATTCTGGATCCCCCCATTCTGGAGAAGCCATCCCCTAGTCGGGTAGGGGGGATCCCGCCATGCTTTCCCGTACGCCGATGCATTCCAATCCATGCCTCCGCGCTCCCGCCCGAGCGCATTTCGACGCCCTCCCTGCGGCTTGGCGCACGCGACTGCGCGATGCGCTCGCCGACGAGGCGTCTCATCGCCTTGTCTCGTTTCTCGACGCGCGGATCGCCGCCGGAGCGCGAGTCTATCCGCCGCGCCCCTTTGCCGCGCTGGAGGGGTGCGATCCCGGTGACGTCCGGGTCGTGATCCTCGGCCAGGATCCCTACCACGGCCCCGGCCAAGCCCATGGGCTGGCGTTTTCCGTCCCCGACGGCGTGCGGCCGCCGCCCAGCCTGCGCAACATGTTCCGCGAACTCCAGCGCGACGGGATCTGCGCGCAGATCCCGTCCACGGGCAACCTCGCTTCCTGGGCGGGCCAAGGCGTGCTGTTGTGGAACGCGGTGCTGACGGTGGAGGAGGGGCAGGCCAACAGTCATGCCGGCAAGGGATGGGAGGCGATTACGGACGCGGTCCTTGACGCCGTGGCGCGCGACCCGGCCCCCAAGGTTTTCTTGCTCTGGGGGGCGCACGCGCAGGCGCGCCGCGGCCGGATCGAGGCGGCGGCCGGCGGGCGGCACTGCATCCTCACCGCCAACCACCCGTCGCCGCTCTCCGCACGGCGTCCGCCGGTGCCCTTCCTGGGTTGCGGGCACTTTTCCCGAGCAAACGAGTTCCTGGTTGCGCAGGGGCGGGCACCGGTGGCGTGGTGATTCTTATTTGCCTTCTTGTGCCTGTGCTTGGCGAGTCAGCCATTCGCGATACGAACCGTAGTCCTCAATGGCAAAACCCATGAACGCCTGGTTGTCACGGAAGGCATGTTTCGTTTGGAAGAGTGCGCGGTTCAGATCGCGCTCGGTTCGCTCCCAGAAAGAGGATTTCCCCAGCTTGCTGGGCGCCACCTCGATGCCGATCAGAACCGGCTTCCCCTCATGCGCGGCGATTGCCAGGGATGCGGCGGCATGGTCGATGATTCCGTCCTCGCCATCTGCTCGGTTCCGGTAATCCATTACGACCGCATAGTCGAACACTGCGAGGACGTGTTGGGTGACGCTGCCGGAGACGCCGCGCCATCGCACCGAAAGCGCGGAAAACCAGAACGGGATTGCAGGCCCCACCACGAGCGCCTGGCCCGAGGCGCGCTTCAAGTCCATCAAGGCGTTGCCCAGGTCAAGGTATTGTCGAAGGAGTTCGTGTTCATTGCGCCGCCACCCGTCGATGTTGTAGGGTTCGATATCGAGGTTTACCCCGTCGAATCGCTCGGATGCTGCGGCGGAATGGTTGTAGTCCAGCACGCGCTGGAACATCATCATGGCGCTGGTTCGCCAGTCGGGGCCGAGGAGTGCGAATACGCGCAGCCCTGCGCCATGGGCGCGCCGGATGAAGTGCCGGTAATCGGCCGCCCGGCGGACCAGAAGGCCTTGGTCATGGACCGCGTCCGCATAGAGGTAGAGCGTGGTGATGTGTCGGTGCCGCGCCAAGGAAAACGCTTGCCGCATGTCTGACGGGTTCTCGATCAGATGGAGTGCATCCGACTCCCAAACCCAGGTCGCGCATTCGGCAGCGATGGCGGGCGGAACCGCCAGCGCCAGGGACGCGAGCAGTGCGGCAACCCGGCCCAAAATCATCATCGCGCAACGGTGACGGGGATGTGAAATCGTCCGTCGCCGATCCGGCCGCCCTTGTTCGGATCCGATAGGATCACCGCCAGGTAATACCGTCCGGTCGGCACATCGTCAATTGGCATCGAAATGCGCTGGCGACTTTCGCCGGGCCCCGGGATGTGCAGCGGCGTTCCATAGGACTCGCGCAGCTCCCGCCCGCGCGCGGTTTCCAGCACGGCGAGCGGCACCACTTGCGGACTGGCGTGTGGGCCTGAGTTTTTTGCCGCTACCTCGATGTTGAGGCTCCTCGCGCGACCGACGACCACGACCCGCACATCGCCGATGGCCAGGCTGGGGCCGGCTTTGGCTGCGACCGAAATGACCGGGGCCCGCTTCGAATCGTCGTAGGAGACCAACCGGGTGGCTGCGTCCTGGGGCATCAGGACGTTACTGCGCGAGAACTCGTCATTCGCCGCACGAAATGCGCGGAATCGCATCTGCAATTCAGCCCGCATTTCGCCATTCCCCACCGGCTCGGCATCCAATCCGTCATGTAGGCGATACAACGTGTCCCGGCTTAGCGCCCACCGTCCGTGGACGAAGGCATTGAATGTCGCCTTGGTCTGCTTGAGCGGAATTTCATGGACATTGCGGAAGGTTGTCCCGAGATCCAGTCCCGATCCGACCCACGTGACCTGTGGCGGGCTGCGTAGGTCATGGTTCTTGGACAAGAAAGCCAGGATGCTGGGCGTGATGTCGAACTGGGACGAAACGGCCTTGATGAGTCGCGGCTTCGTCAACATCGGTGAGTAGATGATCAGCGGGACGTGATAGCGATCTATCCACTGCCCCTCCGGGATTTCTGGAAGGCGATGATCGCCGGTGATGAGGAAGATCGTGTTCCTGAACCACGGTTGCTTGGCTGCCTCCCGGAAGTAGCGCCTCAGGGCATCGTCCGTGTACAGGATCGAGGTGTAGATCGCCCGCTGCTCCCGGTAACGATCCCGCTGGTTCGCTGGGATGCCAAGTTCGTCAAGTCTCCGCTCCAGGCGCGGATAGTAATGTCTCTGGCCCGGGAACCAGTACGGAGTGTGCATGGTGATCGTCTGAACGACGTCCAAAAACGGACCGGAAGGGGGGTGTCCTTCGTGTGCCAGTACGAACGAGACGAGGTCGCCGTCCTCGAATCCCCAATAGCCCTTGGCGGGAGGGACGCGACCGAAGTCGTGTACGCCGTATATCTCGTCGACCCCTTGTCGCCGAAGGAAGCCGGTCTCGTTGTCGAACGTTGGATCCCATCCGCAAAAGAATCTCGTTCGGTATCCTTGCTTTTTGAGAAGGCTCAATAGCGTCGGCTGATCGGGCATTCTGTCCCGCAGGGCAGCGAACCCTTCCTTCCCATACGGAAGCGATCCGAATACCGTTGGTAGCACGGCAAAAGTTCGGCCCTGGCCCGACAGAAAATTCTCGAAATAGAGGCTGCGGGCGGCAAGTCGGTCGAGGAACGGCGTGAAGCTGCCAAGGGCGGCGCCGGGGCCTGAGAAGGAGCGCCCCAATCCCTCGACGATCACGAACACGAAATTCGGGGGCGCGCGCCCTCCGCTGTCCGGGAAGTCCGCGCCGAGCACGTCGGGAGTATGTTCCGCATGAAGGAACGGGTAGCGGGGGGCCAGGTAGTCAAAACCCAATATCGGTCCGCCGGTGGGCGGGCCTTTGCTCAATCTGTCGGCGGACGTCGCGAGAAGCAGGTCCGAGGCGATTGCGCCGCGGTTGTTGTCGAAGAAGGCTGCGAGTTTTGGCAGGCGCAAGTCGTGGACGTATTCCGTTTCCGCCGCCAGCGGTAGTTCATGCGGGGCGAGAAGGAGCAGGGCGACGCCCAGCGTGAAGATTGCGGCGGTCGAGCGACCGGAAGGCAGGCGTTCGCGATTGCCGATGCGCCAAATCAGTACGAGCCACAACGCGGCCAGGGCGGCCGCCTCCGCCGCGACCAGGGCGGGCTCCGGCTGGTATCCGCCGGCGGCCGCGGTCTTGATCTCCTTCCAGGAGTAGCTGAACAGGTCTGCTCCGAGAGGCACGCGCGTGATCAGGAAATAGCCTGTCAGTCCGAATTGCGCCAGGGTGATCGCCGACCATGCGCCGCCGATGGATAGAAGCCGGGCGCGTTTCGACGGTAGCGCGAGTAGTGGCCACGAGACGAGAAACAGCACGGGAAGGTAGCGGCCGAACTCCAGGAAATCATCGGCAAGCGCGCCCGCGACCAGCGACGCCCCGTGGGGGGTGCCGCCGGGGGGCCAGCCCTCGATCAGCCCCCCGATACGAAGTAGCGCAAATCCCGCTATGAGCGCCGGCAGCGCAGCAAGAAAGCGCCGTGCCGGAAGGCTGATCCAGGATGGCGCCCGCTGTGGAGCGATGGGGGCCGTATCGCCGGCCTTGGTGTTTACCATCGGTAATACAAGGTGGTGAAGGCTCCCATGCTGCTGTAGGGTTCGTCTTCGACGCCGTATCCGCCATCCACTCCGAACCCGAACCCGACATGGGTGGTCACGAATCGAACGATCGAGGCGCTGGCCGCCCAACTGTGCTGTGCGTACGCCGGCCCAAGAATGAATCCCGTTGGCTCTTCGATCAGTCCGTACGACGCGGTCACTTGAATGTAATTGTCCGCATCGCCGCGATAGTAGTCGCGCACCATCACTTGATCGCTATTGCTGTACGAAGGATTCCCGGGCGTCCCTGGAACGTAGAGGTGTCGCCAGCGAATGTACCAGTCTCCGACGTACTTGGCGGCACTCATTCCGATGAGTTCGATCGGCGTCGGAAAGTTCAGGCGGTCGTAGCTTCCGGAGAATTCCCAGCCGTGGCCTACCCCTTGGAATAGCTCTGCCCGATAGCGCGTGCGGGGAAAGAGGACGTCCGTGCCCTGCTGGTATCGCAGGTTGATGTAGGCGCGGTGCCAGAGGTCGGTGTAGTCGTCGATCGCCCACGCCCGGTCATTGATGTGAAAGGCATGGGCGGTAAGTTCTTCAAAGCCCAGAGAGCCCGACGCGAAATGGCGGCGGATCGTCGTCGTGGTGTCGAACCAGTGCAGCCCGCCCGATGGGAACGCGGTGTAGTCGACGCCAAAGCTGGCGGACCATGGAAAGCCGTTGCGGTTTAGGGCGTCCGGCGGCCGAGAACTGATGCCCTGGATGGGCTGGAGCGATTCGAGGTATGCCTTGACTTCGGCGGGAGCGGCGCCTTCCTTCAAAGCCCTCAAGAAATCCGCGCGTGCCGCTTTCCTGTCCCCGGCATTGCGCTCGGCCCGCCCTCGCTGTAGCAGCGCCCGGGGGTCGTTGCGCGCAAGCGCGACCCAGTGGCCGTACGCCTCGGCCGCGAGTTTCGGCCGGTCTGACCAGAGATACATGTCCCCCAGCGCCGACCATGCATCGGCATAATGGGGCGAGGCCGTGACTGCGGCCTTGAGGTCCTTTTCGGCCGCTGGCCAGTTCCCCATCCAGGAGTACACGCGGCCGCGACCAAGCAGGACGTCCGAGTTGTGCGGGGATCGTTCGAGTAGCTTGCTGTATGCCGCAATCGCCGCCTCCCTATGCCCGTGCAGCGCAAGATCGCGTGCTTCCTGGAATTGTTGGTCGAATCCCATCGCACCGGCTACTGCCGGCGCGGGCCAGGAAAAGGCGATTCCGGCGCAAAGCAACGTTGCGATACGGCGCACCGCTACGACAAATGGGCGCATCTGTCCCTCAAAAAGTGACACAGTCGAGTTTCTCCGCCCCGTGCGCAGGGGCGAAGATCGACCCGCGATTGTGCGCCTCCATGCCCGCATCGATTGGACTAAAAGACATTTGAAATCGCGTGCTTTTTGGGCGTGCCGCCGGATTGGTGTGCCGTCTCCCCCTAGGGATCCGCGGCAGGACCCCAAGAGGCTTCGCGCCGACCGCGAAAATCTATGCGGCAATGATAAGGCGACTGTTGGAGGAAGTGCCGCTTTTCAAGGCATTGCTCTCCAAGGGGCCATGGCACGATTCGAGTCTGGAGCCCCTGTTATTGTAAGATTGGTTTACGGGGTGGGCATTGTTAGTATGCTGAGAATGCCGGAATTCACTGATAGAAACTGGCGTTTTTGCTGCATACGGCAATTCGGCTTTATGGCGCATGGCGGTGCCTTCTTCCATCCGGTTGGTCGACTCGTTTGTCTCGGTCCTCGTCCTGAAGGACATCGTGGTCGGCATGGCGGCTTCCTTGTCGGCACTGGTCGTCTTTCTGGTTGTCCAGAAGTTGGTGCTCGAGCGCCACGCCCGCGCGATCGACGGCGCGATCGATCGCTACAGGCAGGCGATATCCAGCGACGCTTGGCCAAGCGATGTGACGGTTGATCTGAAGCGGCGAGTTGACCGAAAGGCTCTGGCGATGGCGCTGAACTCCGGAGAAGTGCCGGTGCCGCTGGAGCACTTGCGGCGAGCGCCATGGTATGGCGAGGCAGTCCGGAACCTCAAAGAATCGGCCATGCGGGGGAAGTGGGGCATGCGGGTTTTCGCTCTGGAGCTGCTCGGGAAGCTTGGGGCGGTCGAGCAGCGCCCCATGGTCGATGAGATCGTGCGACACGAATCGCATCCGCAGGTATATGCGGCCGGTTTGGGTTGCCTGGCCGAATTCGTCGACGACTCCTCCTGGCTGCGATTCCTGTGGGACCGGTTGCAGGATCGTCCGGCGCTATCGGGAAGCTTCAATGAATGGCTGTTTCGGACGGCGATCGGGGCATTGACGGGGCGCCGGGGCGCTGAAGTCGCCGTTGCGGCCGTCCGGGAACTGCTCGTGAACGCCTCTCTGCAGGATCCCTTGACATTGGATCTGATCTCGGCCATCGGCAAGGCGGGATTAGGCCAATTGGTTCCCGAGTTGGTTGCGCGATATGCTCAGGAGCGTGCATCGAAGGCGACCCGCATTGCGTGTGTGCGTGCGGTTGGGCTCGTTCGGCCGGATCACAGCCTGTTGCTGCGCGCGTTGAGGGACCGGGATTGGGAGGTTTGTGCTGTCGGTGCAAAGTACTTGCGCGGCACGACGCCCGAGGTGATCGGCGCCCTCTCGGCTTGCCTGACGGCTTCGGCGTTTTATGTCCGGTTCAACGCCGCGGTGACCCTTGCCACGCTGGGCGATTCGGGGCGCGAGGCGCTTGAACGGGCCTTGGTTTGCCCGGACCGATTCGCCCGCGACATCAGTCGGTACGCATTGCACATGTCGCGCCCCGTCTATGCTTGACGCAATCGCAGTTCTTCTACTGGCATTCCAGGTTGCGGTGTTCATCTATTTTCTTGTGCTCAACCTTGGGTACACGATGGTGACGTCGTATGCGTTCCGAGAAGTCGAGGCGGGCGCATCGGCGGTCGGCGACCTGGACACCCTGCGCAGGCGAATGCGGGATGCAAATGTGCGGCCGATCTCGGTGGTCGTCCCGGCATACAACGAACAGGCGACGATTACATCTACGGTCACGTCGATTCTGAATGCCGAGTATCCGGAGCATGAGGTCATCGTCGTCGATGACGGCTCTGTTGACGGAACGCTGATGACCTTGATCGATGCCTACAAGGCGTACCCGGTCGAGCGCTCCGTTCGAAGGGTTTTTCCGCACAAGACGATTGAGAAGATCTATCTATCCAGCATTCATCCCAATCTCTGGATCCTCGAGAAGGAAAATGGCGGCAAGGCCGATGCGCTCAACGCAGGTATGGAATATGCGCGCTTTCCGCTCGTTTGCACGATCGACGCCGATTCGATCCTGGTGTTAGCGCCCGCGGTATTTCGCGAGCGATGTTCCGCGATAGTTCGCGAGGTTTGAACGCGGGGTGTCCGGATTGGTTGCCCGCGTGGCGGAATGTGGAAGCGGTGGAGCGATGCGGGAGCCGGCGATCGATTGGCGGCGGCGATGCGGACGGTGGATTTCGGGGGTTGCGCAGGCGGGCGGTAGTGGGCGGCGCTGTTGCGCCGCTGCCGCTGCGGGGTGGTGGCGGATTCAGAACGGATCGAGGAGGTAGCCTGGGAAGAGGTTCATCTGCCGGGGATCCGGGTTTTGCTCGTTGATGGGGCAGTTGTCGCGCTGGCGGCGCGCGTGTCTGGAGAGGCGAGAGGCGAAGTGCGTGGCGACGAAGTCGCCGAGGGCGTAGATGAGGTCCACGAGGCGAGCGGCGTCGGCGTCGTTGATGTCGTCGTCGTCGGAGTCGCAGAGGAACGAGGGCCAGGGATCGGAGTCGTAGGCGTTCATGGCCGGAACTCCTCGAGAGCGGTTTGGACGTGCTCGGTGCTGACCTGCTGGGATTTAGCCAGGGCGGCGGCGGACAGGGCGTAGTGGGCGGCGCGGTTGACGCGGCGCGGCAGTCCCTGGGAGGCTTGGTAGAGGGCCTCGGTGGCGGCGGGGTCGAACAGCGGCAGTGTGCTGCCGGCGAGTTGCAGGCGGTGGGTCAGGTAGGCGGGGAGCTCTTCACGGGAGAAGCCGTTGAGGTGGTAGCGCACGACGATGCGCTGCTCGAGCGATTCGTGCACCGCCATCGAGAGGCGGCGACGCAGCTCGGTCAGACCGACGAACAGCAGCGTCAAGCGGCGCTCGGAATCCATCGCGTAGTTGGTCAGCAGGCGCAGGTCTTCGAGCACGTCGTTGCGCAGGTGCTGCGCCTCGTCGATCACCAGGACGGGGTGCTGGCGCGCTTCGGAGGTCATGCGCAGGACCTCGGCCTGGATCGCGCGGTAGGCGCAGGCACGGTTGCGCTCGATGGGCAGGCCGAGCTGCCAGGCGATCGACTTGTACATGTCGAGCACGTTGCCGGTCGAGAGCGTGACGTAGAACAGGCGATAGAGCCCTGGGTGCAGGGCCGAGGCGAGGTGCCGGCAGGCGGTGGTCTTGCCGCTGCCGACTTCGCCGGTGATCAGGCCGATGCCGCGCAGCTCGACGAGGTGCTGCAGCCGTGCCTGGGCCTCGCGCAGCGCCACGGCGCCGAAGAGCTCGTCGGGGGCGAGCGCGCGCTCGAAGGGATAGTGGGTGAAGCCGAAGTGGGCCAGATACATCAGCGCGACTCCTCATCGGGTTTATCGGTCAGCAGCCTGCGCAGCGCCAGGCCGGGGGTGGGCTGCGATCCGGGCTGGGCCTGGGCCTCCAGAGTGCGGGAAGGCCGATTGCGGCGCACGAAGCAGTTGGCGTAGGCATCGACCGGCTTGGCGCGGTGGATGAAGACGCTGTTGTGCCAGACCTCGATGCCGCGGCCGGCGGGGGCGGCCGGGTCGAAGCGCAGGGTGACGGTCTCGTTGACGAGCGAGGCATCGACCTCGAAGACGGTGCCGTTGAGGCTGACCGTGCGATCGCGGTGCACGCGCCGCTTGGCCTCGAAGAGGAACAGGTCATCGAGATCGAGGCGCGGGTCGGGTGCGCGCAGGTGCTCGGCGCACTGGGCCCAGCGCTCGAGCGGAGTCTGTCCATCGAGTCCGCGGTGCGGGGTGCGGTGATACTCGCCCTCGACCCAGGCCCACAGACGGCGGTTGAGCGCATCGAGACTGGCGGTGTCCTCGGCGCTGAGGCGCGAGAGCAGTTGGGAGCGTACGGTACGGAACCAGCGTTCCTGCTTGCCCTTGCCCGCAGGCTGGTAAGGGCGGGCGTGGATCAGCGCAACGCCCAGCTTGGCGCAGACGAGCGCGAGGTGCTGCGAGCGGTAGTTGGCGCCGTTATCGACGAACAGGCGCTGGGGGATCGAGCGGCGCATCAGGGCCTGCTTGAACACGGGCAGGAACGCGGCCGTGTTCTCCGACAGGGCGAAGGCGCAGTACGGCACGACGCGGGTGGCATCGTCGATGAACGCGATCAGGTAGGTCTTGCGGCGGCTTGCGCCGACGCTCACCGTCGGGCCGTGCATGACGTCGCTCATCCACAGCTGACCGGGCTGCGCGTATGCGAAGCGCCGGCGATCCTGGTCGGTGGGTTGCTCGGCGCCCTTGTGCATCAGGCCGGCACGGCTGAGCAGGCGGTGCACGGTGGTCCTGGGCACGTCCTGCTCGGGTCCGATCGCGCCTTGCTTGCGCAGGGTGTCGATGAGCAGCGGGATCGACAGCCCGGGCTGCTCGTCCTTGAGGCTGAGCAGCGCGTCGGCCACGGCCTGGGGCAGCGCACGGGATTGGCCGCGGTCGGATCGCGGCTTGGGCACCAGCGCGTCGAAGCCGCCGCGCCGGTACGACTGCAACCAGTCGCGCAAGGTCTCGGTCGCCACCCGGGTGCGCGTGGTTCCCGGGATGACGTAGGACTGTTCGGCCTTGCGGGCGAGCAGCGCGTACAGGCCCGGCATGGCGGGCGGACGGTGGATGAGGTCGGCGATCAGGCCGTAGCGAAACAGCGCCACGGCCCGGCCGGGATCGGGCTCGGACATCGGATCGGCTCCTTGAGCAAGATGGGAGCCGCGACACTACGGCGCCTGAGCCGGCGGATCAGCCCCCATGTGTTGTTGGTCGAGCCGTTTGCGTCCACCGGCACGAGCAGCCGGTGGCGCAAACCCGACGAACCGGGGCAACTCGTGCAGGTACTCGGCGGCAAGGGCGCGGCCGTGCACCAGCACGCAGGCGCACCCCAAATGCGCCCGCAACGGCTCGACTCGCGGCAGACAGCCCCGCAGCCGCTCGGGCCACAGCGTGATCCAGCATTGGAATGCCATGCGCGCCGGCCGCAGCCGTCGCCTCAGCCAGCGCAGCGCGCTGGGTAGGCTGATGTCGTCGGGCCGCAGCAGCGCCGCGGCCTGCGCAAGGCTTGGGGATCGCTCGACGGCGGCCACGACCCGCTCGATGTCGGCCAGCGCGCCCGGAAACCTCGCCGCCAGGCAATCGGGCAGCAAGGCGAACGTGCAGTGTCCCTGCGGGCAGTACCAGCGGGCGATCCGTGTCCCGACAGGGGTGACGCGTGCATAGGTGCCGTTTCGGTGCAGTCCGCAGCCGCCCTTCGGGTGCAGCGGACACCTCTCGAGACTTGCCTGCCGCCACCCCTGTCGGGTAACGTACTCCTCGCTGGTCAGCCCCGACGCGAATCGAAGCAGCACCAGCACCGGCCCGGCGGGGCCGTGTACCCCGCCGGGCCACCCCATTCCATGTGATCGCGCAAGCCTACCGCCGATCGCCGTCACGGTCCAAAACGTCCGTTGCCAAATGGCAACCGCGGCACAGCGATCAACATCAATCAGGAGAAGCGGGGGGCCTGCCGCCCCCCGCTCCCCCCGCCGCTCGAGAAATACCCTTCAGAAACCCCTCACCCCCGCCAGCGACCCGCTCTCAACCACCGCAGTCCACCGCTCACCGGGGACGCAATCCGGCATCCAGAGAATCGCGGATTGCGAATTAACGCGGGAGACAACACCTGGAACAGGATTCTCTTTTGCGGTTGGGGCAGAAATTTCTCCTCAACAAGCGCCTCGTTGCGGTTGGAGGGGCGGTCCGGGTTCTGAATGGCTGCCGCGTCGAAGATGCCAGGGTGCAGGAAGTTCGGGCTCCGAAGCGCCTGATCGAGTGTGTGCAGGCAGCCGAATATATGCGGAGTTTTTTTGTGGGGCGGCTGGGTTGGCATCGGGTGGACAGCCTGTTGATCATTTCCGGTGCGTTCGGCGTCTTTCGCAAGGATTTGATGGCAGCTGTCGGGGGCTATCGAAAGACGGTCGGGGAGGACATGGACGTCGTCATCCGTTTGCATCGGCACTGCGTGGATCATGGGATTGCCTATGACGTCGGATTCGTTCCGGAGCCCGTATGCTGGACCCAGGTGCCGTCGGATATCCGCTCCTTGCTTCAGCAGCGAAACCGCTGGCAGCGGGGGCTGGTGGATTGTCTTTGGCATAACCGGGACATGTTCTTGAATCCGCGTTATGGCAAGGTCGGCCTGATCGGTTTTCCCTATTTTTTCTTTTTTGAACTGTTGGGCCCGTTGGTTGAGTTTCTGGGGTACATCGGCTTTGCTCTTTTTGCGCTTTTGGGCTGGGTCAGCGTACCGTTTGCGACCTTGTTTTTTCTGGTTGCGGTTTTGTGGGGGATGTGGCTGAATGCCGCCGGGGTTCTGATCGACAATCTTGTCGTTCATCGATATACGCGGTTGCGCGATACGCTCAAGGTGGCGTTTTGGGGGTCGCTTGAGTTCGTCGGATTTCGGCAATTGGTGGCGATCGAACGAATGATTGGAACGTTCCAGCTGTCGAGAGATAGATGGGGCGAGATTCGGCGTCACCGAGTGGAGGCCGGTCGGTGACGCGTGCAATGCAACGGGGGGCGAGGTTGATCGGATACGCGTTCCGAGCGGTTTTGCTCGTGATTTGCCTATCCGCACCGGCCTACCTATTGGTGGCCAATTTTGGGGTGGGTCGGCCGCACAGGGGCCGGGGCTCCGAGCAATGGAATGGGAGGGGGGCGTCCGGGAGCGAGCGTCCCCCCGCAGACTCGGAACAAAAAGGCGGGCCGGCGCAAGGGCGGCCCGATACCTCGGGGCGAAGCCCCTGATTTGAGATCAAGCCCCGATCCATCCCGTCCGCAGTCGTTTTACGGGGACCGTCGGACGAGGATCCAGCGACAACTTCCACGAAACCGGAGCTTGCGCCGCGACCCGCACCGGGAAACGCAGCAGTTCGTCCCGGCGGAATGCCAGGATTTCGACGTTTTCCCCGGGCGGAATCCGCGCGAGCAGCGCATCCAGGCGGTTGTTGCCGGCGCGCAATCCGTCGACGGCGACGATCTGGTCGCCGGCGGACAAACCCGCGCGCTGGGCCGGCCCGCCATCGAAGGCGACACGGATCCGGCCGTCCGCTGCGTCGACCCGGCATCCGAGGCGGGCGAAGTGCAGCGGATCGGATGTTGGTCCGGCTTCGACCCGCACCCCGAATTTCGGCAACAACTCGGACAGGTCGGGATCGGAGGTTTCCTGGGTCCAGGCGGCGAGCCATGCGCTGGCGTCCACTCCCGTGGCTTCCAGGACGACCGCTGCGATTTCGTCCTCGGCCACGCCGGCGTAGTCCGCCCCGGCCCGCTTGTAGCGCCGCCAGAGATGGCGCATGACATCGTCGAGGGATCGCCGCCCCGCGGTCTCGCGGCGGATCGACAGGTCCAGTGCGAGCGCCACCAGGGCGCCTTTCTGGTAGTAGCTCACCACGGCGTTCGGCGTGTTCTCGTCGGGCTTGTAGTACTTGATCCAGGCGTCGAACGAACTTTCGGCGAGGCTTTGCCTGCGCCGCCCGCTGTGTTGCAGGACCGAAGCCATCGTCCGCGCCAGGATGTCGAGATATTGCTCGCGGCGGAGCAGGCCGCAGCGCACCAGCGCCAGGTCGTCGTAGTAGGAGGTGAACCCTTCGAACACCCAGAGCAGCGTGGTGTGGTTCTCGCGGGTGAGGTCGTAAGGGATGAACGCGGCGGGGCGGATCCGCTTGACGTGCCAGGCGTGAAAGTACTCGTGGCTCGCAAGGCCGAGGAAGCGGCGGTATCCCTCGGTGCTCGCCTGCATTCCGACGTAGGGCAGGTCGTCGCGGCGGCATAGCAGTGCGGTGCTGGCGCGGTGCTCCAGGCCGCCGTAGCCATCGTCGACGGCAAGGGTCAGGAAGGTATAGCGCGCGAATGGTGGCGTATGCGAGCGCGGCTCGAACAGGCGCACGTGCGTGGCGCAGACCTGCGCCAGATCCGAAGCCAGTCGCTTGGGATCGAGGCGTGGGCCGGCGCCCGTGACGGCGACTTCATGCGGCACGCCCTGGACGTCGAAGCACAGCGAAACGAAGCGGCCCATTTCCACGGGCGCATCGATCAATTCGTCATAGTTTTTGGCGCGGTAGCGGCCGAATCCGCCCCGCGCGGTTCCGGCGCAGGGCTCGAGCGCGGTGGTCAGGTGCCAGTCGCGGGCCGCCGGATCCTCGGGGGCGAGGATTTCCACCTCGCAGGCGTCCCACGCCCGGTCCATGGGAAGCACGAATACGCTGGAGCCGTTGAAAAAGCCGTGCGTGGTGTCGAGATGCGCCGCGCGTACCGAAAGATCGTGGGCATAGACCTCGTATGCGAGAGTGATGGATGCGGGTCTTGCGGGAGCCCGGCGGCGGGCCGCCGCCCCGATCGGCGCGCAGCGCCAAGTGTGCTTGTCGATCTTCTCGATCGGCACCGGTCGTCCCCGTCCGTCCCGGGCACGCACGCGCAGGATGTGGCGCGCGAAGTCGCGGATCATGTAGCTGCCGGGGATCCAGGCGGGGAGGAAGAACCGCTGCCCTTGCGGGTCGGGATCGTCGATCCGGACCGTGACGTGGAACGTGTTTCTGCCGAGGTCGACGGGACGGATTGCGTAATGCGTAGTCATGGCAACAATATTACGGAACTATTGAAAAATACTGGATTTTTTTGCCCAGGACATGGCAGAATCCTTCTCCGGTCCGAGCCGGAACGCGGTTCCCAGGCATGCTCCGGGGATCGGGCCAGATCGGAGGCGCGTTGGGTTTTGCCGTTATCCCACTTCGTCAGTCCGCGCTGGAATCTACGCTTCAGCAGGAAGCGTTCGAACATCTTCCTCTGGCCTGCGTCTGTCTGAATGCTTCGGCGCAGATTCTCGCCGCCAATCGTGCGTTCGCGCGAATGGTCGGAGCCGCCGAGGGTGGACTCGTCGGGAGCAACCTTGCCGAATTGCCGCTCGTTGCACGCCCGCGGGCGTTCCCGCGGCGCTGGTCCCGGTTCTGGATTCGCCTCCTCGAGCGTAGAGCGATGGCCCTGCGTCTCCGCGGGGGAGCGCTGCGCGGCAAGCGCCTGACGCTCCATATCTCCGCATCGATGCCGCGCAGCGACGGCGAGTTGATCGCCGTTTTGCTGATTCGCGAGTCCGGCATGGATGCCGCGGTGCGCCTGGGGGCGGCGCAGTCGGCTGCATATGCCGACCCGGCGGTGGTGGCGACCGCTCTATTGGCGCCGGATCGACGTGTCTTGACGGCGGCGGGGCGGATAGGCGGTTTTCTGGGGGTGCGTCCCGCCGAGGCCCAAGGCGTGCCGTTCGAATACCTGCTGGACGAAGCGACGGCGCGGGAGTTTCTGCTTGCGGTCGATGGGCTGCCGTCCCGCCCGATCCGCGCGGAGGTCACGCTTTCCGGAATGATGCGAAATATTGCCGAGGGCGCGGCGGCGCGGCGCATCGCCCTGACGGTGACGAATTTCGTCGGGGTCGTGGGGATCGATGGCCTCCTGGTGCAGGTGCGCGATGCGGGGGAGGAGGGCGCCGTGCCGGCGCCCGCCAGCCGCCTTGGGGACCGCCTCCTGCAGATGACGGTGCAGTCCCATGCGGATTTCCTGCAGTCCCTCGCCGGAGTCCTGCAGTCGAGCGCCGACGCTCTGCGGACGTCGATCGTGGGATTCTGGCGAACCGATCGGACATCGGGAAAGCTGGTGTGCGAGGCGGTGTACTCGCGGCCGGAACAACGGTTGCTGCGCGACTGGGTCGGGATGCCGTTCCCGGAGGTCGGCGTCGTCGAGCCGATGGCGCGCCTGCACGATCGCGCCCCACTGGCGCTGGGTGACCTTGGACGGGATGACGCGGGCCGAAGGGGGGCGCGATGGCGCGGGATCCGCGCATTCCTGTCCGCGCCGGTCCTGATCGAGGGCGAACCCGCCGGGGTGATCGCCGCGGCCGATACGGTGCCGCGGCGCTGGACGGACGAGGAGGTGGGCTTCGTCGCGAGCGCCGGGCTCATGGTTTCGCTGACCCTGGAGGCGGCCCAGCGCGCCGAAGTCGAGGGTCGGGTCGAGCAACTGGCCTGGTATGACGCGCTCACCGGACTGCCGAACCGCAACCTCCTCCGGGAGTCGTTGCGGGATGCCCTGTCGTCGGCCGCCGAAAACAAGACACGGGTCGGCGTACTGCTCATCGACCTGGACCGCTTCAAGGATGTCAACGACACGCTCGGCCATCTGGTCGGCGACTCCCTGATCAAGTCGGTTGCGGACACCCTTCGCCAGGTCGCGGGCGGGGAGGCGGTGGCGCGGCTGGGCGGCGACGAGTTCGTCGTCGTCTATGACGGGTTCTCGCATCGCCAGGAAGTAGCGCATCTTGCCGCGCAGGTCGCGGGGGCGCTTCATCGCAGTGATTTCGTTCCCAACGTCATGGCGCAGGTTTCGGCGTCGATCGGCGTGGCCTTGTATCCGGAGCACGGTCGGGAAATCGGCACCCTGCTCAAGTACGCGGACGCCGCCATGTATCAGGCCAAGCGCGACGGCGGGAACCAGGTGCGCTTCTTCAATCCCATCCGGTACGAGCGGGAGGCCCAGGAATTGCGCCTGGGCGTGGAACTGGCACGGGCGGTGCAGGCCGACTCGCCCCAGCTCTTCCTCGAGTACCAGCCGCAGGTCGACATGACCACGCGCCGGGTCGTGGGCCTGGAGGCGCTCGTGCGTTGGCGCCACCCCGTTCGGGGCGTCCTGATGCCCGATCGGTTCATCGAGGCGGCGGAAACGGGCAGGTTGTCCGAGCGGATCACGTCCTGGGTCGTGCATGAGGCCTGCGCCCAGATCGTGCGGTGGCGTCAGGCTCACCCCCAATTCGACATTCCGATCGCGGTCAACGTCGCCGGCCGGGAGTTCGGCTCCAATACCTTGCCGGCGTTGGTGCGCTCCGCCCTGGCGCGCTTCAACGTCGACCCCCGGATGATCAATCTGGAGGTGACCGAACGCACGGTCATCCGCGACGGCGAAGCCGACAACGACGTCATCGGGGAACTGCGTGCCCTGGGCGTCGGCCTGGTGCTGGACGACTTTGGAACCGGCTATTCGACACTCGGCTATCTCCGGCGCCTGCCGATCCGGGCGATCAAGATCGATCGCATGTTCGTCGAGGGCCTGCCGCACGACCCGGACGGCTGCGCCATCGTGCATGCGCTGCTCGCCGTCGCGCGCCATTTCCGCCTCGCCGTGGTCGCCGAGGGGGTGGAGCGGGAGGAACAAGCGGGGTATCTCCATGCCCAGGGTTGCGCCTATGCCCAGGGAAACCTGTTTGCCCGTCCGATGTCTGCGGCCGAAATCGAGGGTCTGATCGCCTAGGGCGCGGTCCTCGCCTGCGCCGGGCGCCTTGCCGGCCCCGCGCAAAGCGCGATTTTTTTCCTTTTTATATCAAATGGTTGCAAAGGCTTCCAGAGAGGGCCATTTTCCAATTTGACAGGACTCTTTCTCATCCCCATAATCTCGTTTCTCTGCTGCTCGCGCTGCAAAACGCAAGTGCCCCTGGTACTTGCCTGGCCGGTGGCGGTGTTCTTTAACAAGAGAAACAACCGATAAGCGTGGGCGCTTGATGGGTAGGCGCAACCGCACGACGGTCCCGGTTCCGGGTTCGTTGGCGGATTGTCTCAACTCAAAGAGTAGCTCACGGATTGAAGTAACGATCAATTCCGCGAGCATAGAAAGCGGACGTACGTAAGTATGTTTGCTAAGGATTTAAACTGAAGAGTTTGATCCTGGCTCAGATTGAACGCTGGCGGCATGCTTTACACATGCAAGTCGAACGGCAGCACGGGGGCAACCCTGGTGGCGAGTGGCGAACGGGTGAGTAATACATCGGAACGTACCCAGTAGTGGGGGACAACCAGTCGAAAGACTGGCTAATACCGCATACGACCTACGGGTGAAAGCGGGGGATCGCAAGACCTCGCGCTATTGGAGCGGCCGATGCCCGATTAGCTTGTTGGTGAGGTAAGAGCTCACCAAGGCGACGATCGGTAGCTGGTCTGAGAGGACGGCCAGCCACACTGGGACTGAGACACGGCCCAGACTCCTACGGGAGGCAGCAGTGGGGAATTTTGGACAATGGGGGAAACCCTGATCCAGCCATGCCGCGTGCGGGAAGAAGGCCTTCGGGTTGTAAACCGCTTTTGGCAGGAACGAAACAGTGCGTGCCAATACCACGCGCGAATGACGGTACCTGCAGAATAAGCACCGGCTAACTACGTGCCAGCAGCCGCGGTAATACGTAGGGTGCAAGCGTTAATCGGAATTACTGGGCGTAAAGCGTGCGCAGGCGGTTTGGTAAGACAGATGTGAAATCCCCGGGCTCAACCTGGGAACTGCATTTGTGACTGCCAGACTAGAGTCTGTCAGAGGGGGGTGGAATTCCACGTGTAGCAGTGAAATGCGTAGAGATGTGGAGGAACACCGATGGCGAAGGCAGCCCCCTGGGATAAGACTGACGCTCATGCACGAAAGCGTGGGGAGCAAACAGGATTAGATACCCTGGTAGTCCACGCCCTAAACGATGTCGACTAGTTGTTGGGGATTCATTTCCTCGGTAACGCAGCTAACGCGTGAAGTCGACCGCCTGGGGAGTACGGTCGCAAGATTAAAACTCAAAGGAATTGACGGGGACCCGCACAAGCGGTGGATGATGTGGATTAATTCGATGCAACGCGAAAAACCTTACCTACCCTTGACATGCCAGGAATCCTGCAGAGATGTGGGAGTGCCCGAAAGGGAGCCTGGGCACAGGTGCTGCATGGCTGTCGTCAGCTCGTGTCGTGAGATGTTGGGTTAAGTCCCGCAACGAGCGCAACCCTTGTCACTAGTTGCTACGAAAGGGCACTCTAGTGAGACTGCCGGTGACAAACCGGAGGAAGGTGGGGATGACGTCAAGTCCTCATGGCCCTTATGGGTAGGGCTTCACACGTCATACAATGGCCGGTACAGAGGGCTGCCAACCCGCGAGGGGGAGCTAATCCCGGAAAGCCGGTCGTAGTCCGGATTGCAGTCTGCAACTCGACTGCATGAAGTCGGAATCGCTAGTAATCGCGGATCAGCATGTCGCGGTGAATACGTTCCCGGGTCTTGTACACACCGCCCGTCACACCATGGGAGTGGGGTTCACCAGAAGCCGTTTGCCTAACCGCAAGGAGGGCGGCGACCACGGTGAGCTTCATGACTGGGGTGAAGTCGTAACAAGGTAGCCGTATCGGAAGGTGCGGCTGGATCACCTCCTTTCTAGAGATCGCGCCTCGATTCAAGCGTCCACACTTATCGGTTGTTCATGTCCAAGGCAGGGTCGGAGAATGGCGCGACATTCGGCGCGCATAGCGCAAGCGCTGTTGGCCTGAGGAATCGATGATTCTAGGGTCTGTAGCTCAGCCGGTTAGAGCACCGTCTTGATAAGGCGGGGGTCGTTGGTTCGAATCCAACCAGACCCACCAGCGTCTCGCGTCTCGCTTGACGGGGGTGTAGCTCAGTTGGGAGAGCGCCTGCTTTGCAAGCAGGAGGTCATCGGTTCGATCCCGTTCACCTCCACCACTGCAGCCTTGTCGGAGTTCATGCGCGATGGCATTCGGTGCCATGGCGCCTGACCTCCGGGTCTGGACAGAATCTCGTTCTTTAACAATTCGAAGAAGCAAAGCGCATCGGCTCTTGATATGAGAGGAGCCGATGCCGGGTTGAATTATTGCATTCAAACTCTCAGCAACTTGAGAAACAGCAAATCGTCGCGACATGACGGACCGGAGACGGCACCGTTATAGGATCAAGCGACTAAGTGCATGTGGTGGATGCCTTGGCGATTACAGGCGATGAAGGACGTAGCAGCCTGCGATAAGCCCCGGGGAGTCGGCAAGCAGACTTTGATCCGGGGATTTCCGAATGGGGAAACCCACCCGCAAGGGTACCCTCACCTGAATACATAGGGTGTGTGGAGCGAACCTGCTGAACTGAAACATCTAAGTAGGCAGAGGAACAGAAATCAACCGAGATTCCGAAAGTAGTGGCGAGCGAAATCGGATCAGCCTGTGCGTTTTAGCAGTTGTCCTAGAGGAACGGTCTGGAAAGTCCGGCCATAGCGGGTGATAGCCCCGTACTCGAAAGGTCGACTGTGGAACTGAGCGCACGACAAGTAGGGCGGGACACGTGAAATCCTGTCTGAAGATGGGGGGACCATCCTCCAAGGCTAAATACTCGTAATCGACCGATAGTGAACTAGTACCGTGAGGGAAAGGCGAAAAGAACCCCGGGAGGGGAGTGAAATAGATCCTGAAACCGCATGCATACAAACAGTAGGAGCCCGCAAGGGTGACTGCGTACCTTTTGCATAATGGGTCAGCGACTTACATTCTGTGGCAAGCTTAACCGTGTAGGGTAGGCGCAGCGAAAGCGAGTCCGAATAGGGCGTTCAGTCGCAGGGTGTAGACCCGAAACCAGATGATCTATCCATGGCCAGGTTGAAGGTGGGGTAACACCCACTGGAGGACCGAACCGACTGTTGTTGCAAAAACAGCGGATGAGCTGTGGATAGGGGTGAAAGGCCAAACAAATCTGGAAATAGCTGGTTCTCCCCGAAAACTATTGAGGTAGTGCCTCGCGTATCACTCCAGGGGGTAGAGCACTGTTATGGCTAGGGGGACATGGCGTCTTACCAAACCATGGCAAACTCCGAATACCTGGAAGTGTCAGCGCGGGAGACAGTGCACCGGGTGCTAACGTCCGGACACGAGAGGGAAACAACCCAGACCGCCAGCTAAGGTCCCAAATATCGGCTAAGTGGAAAACGAAGTGGAAAGGCTAAGACAGTCAGGAAGTTGGCTTAGAAGCAGCCATCCTTTAAAGAAAGCGTAATAGCTCACTGATCGAGTCTTTCTGCGCGGAAGATGTAACGGGGCTAAGCCGATAACCGAAGCTGCGGATTTGCGCGAAAGCGCAAGTGGTAGGGGAGCGTTCTGTAAGCCTGCGAAGGTGGTTCGTAAGGACTGCTGGAGGTATCAGAAGTGCGAATGCTGACATGAGTAGCGTTAAAGCGGGTGAAAAGCCCGCTCGCCGAAAGCCCAAGGTTTCCTGCTCTACGTTCATCGGAGCAGGGTGAGTCGGCCCCTAAGGTGAGGACGAGAGTCGTAACTGATGGGAACCAGGTCAATATTCCTGGACCGATGCCAAGTGCGATGGGGGGACGGAGCATTGAAGGTCATCCGGGTGTTGGACGTCCCGGTTTCTGATCGTAGGAGGCCAGTAGGCAAATCCGCTGGCGGATCTCCGAGGTGAAGGATCGAGCGGTCTTTTGGCCGCGAAGTGATTGGATGTGCTTCCAGGAAAAGCCTCTAAGCTCCAGCTTGGCACGACCGTACCGCAAACCGACACTGGTGGGCGAGCTGAATATGCTCAGGCGCTTGAGAGAACTCGGGAGAAGGAACTCGGCAAATTGACACCGTAACTTCGGAAGAAGGTGTGCCTTAGTAGCGTGACAGGAGAAACACCTGAAGCGCCAATAGGCCGCAGAGAATCGGTGGCTGCGACTGTTTATTAAAAACACAGCACTCTGCTAACACGAAAGTGGACGTATAGGGTGTGACGCCTGCCCGGTGCTGGAAGGTTAATTGATGGAGTGCAAGCTCTTGATCGAAGCCCCAGTAAACGGCGGCCGTAACTATAACGGTCCTAAGGTAGCGAAATTCCTTGTCGGGTAAGTTCCGACCTGCACGAATGGCGTAACGATGGCCACACTGTCTCCTCCCGAGACTCAGCGAAGTTGAAATGTTTGTGATGATGCAATCTACCCGCGGCTAGACGGAAAGACCCCATGAACCTTTACTGTAGCTTTGCATTGGACTGTGAACCGATCTGTGTAGGATAGGTGGGAGGCGTTGAAGCGGAGCCGCTAGGTTTCGTGGAGCCAACCTTGAAATACCACCCTGGTTTGTTTGCGGTTCTAACCTTCGCCCGTTATCCGGGTGGGGAACAGTGCATGGTAGGCAGTTTGACTGGGGCGGTCTCCTCCCAAAAGGTAACGGAGGAGTTCGAAGGTACGCTAGGCACGGTCGGAAATCGTGCTGATAGTGCAAGGGCATAAGCGTGCTTAACTGCGAGACAGACACGTCGAGCAGATACGAAAGTAGGACCTAGTGATCCGGTGGTTCTGTATGGAAGGGCCATCGCTCAACGGACAAAAGGTACTCTGGGGATAACAGGCTGATACCGCCCAAGAGTTCATATCGACGGCGGTGTTTGGCACCTCGATGTCGGCTCATCTCATCCTGGGGCTGTAGCCGGTCCCAAGGGTATGGCTGTTCGCCATTTAAAGAGGTACGTGAGCTGGGTTTAAAACGTCGTGAGACAGTTTGGTCCCTATCTGCCGTGGGCGCTGGAAGATTGACGGGGGCTGCTCCTAGTACGAGAGGACCGGAGTGGACGCACCTCTGGTGTACCGGTTGTCACGCCAGTGGCATCGCCGGGTAGCTATGTGCGGAAGAGATAACCGCTGAAAGCATCTAAGCGGGAAACTTGCCTGGAGATTAGTCTTCCCGGAGGCTTGACCTCCCTAAAGGGTCGTTCGAGACCAGGACGTTGATAGGCTGGGTGTGGAAGGGCTGTGAGGCCTTAAGCTAACCAGTACTAATTGCCCGTGAGGCTTGATCCTATAACCGTGCTGCCTCCCTCGAGGTGTTGGGGTGAGAGTGCAATCAACCAGGTCTGTTCCGAATCGGAACAGACGCTTGCTTCCTTCGAATTGGATCGTTCGTACGCGCCGGTTTCCGGCGCGCGACGAAAGGTCGTCCGTCTTCAGCCTGATGACCATAGCGAGGTGGAACCACTCCTTCCCATCCCGAACAGGACAGTGAAACGCCTCAGCGCCGATGATAGTGGGATGTATTTCCTGTGAAAGTAGGACATCGTCAGGCTAACCTTACTTGGTGAGAGAGAAAAACCCCGCGGTGCGGGGTTTTTCGCTTTTCTCGTGTCAATCATGACACCGATTCCCGGAAGAACCGCACCGCGACTACGCGATCCGTGCCCTTCCGCACTCGAAAGCAAATCATGTCGTTTGAATCCCTTGGGCTAGGCGAGGCGCTCGTGCGCGCGGTCGCGGATGCGGGCTATACGGAGCCCACCCCGATCCAGCGGGAGGCGATCCCTGCCGTGTTGAGCGGTGGCGACCTGTTGGCCGGAGCACAGACCGGTACCGGCAAGACTGCATCGTTCGTTCTTCCGATTCTCGAGCGCCTCCATCGCGCGGGCGACGCGCCGCAGGAAGGGCGCCGCAATGGACGCCGGATCCGGGCGCTGATCCTGGCACCGACGCGCGAGCTGGCGGCCCAGGTGGAGCAGAGCGTCCGCGAATACGGAAAGTACTCCCCGCTGCAGTCCCTGGCGGTGTTCGGGGGCGTGTCGATCAATCCGCAGATCGAACGACTGCGCCGCGGTGTGGACATCCTGGTGGCGACCCCCGGGCGGCTGCTGGACCACCACAGCCAGCGGACGATCGATCTTTCCGGCATCGAGATCCTCGTTCTGGACGAAGCCGACCGCATGCTGGACATGGGGTTCATTCATGACATCCGCCGGGTGCTGGCGATCCTGCCGAAGAAGCGGCAGAGCCTGCTGTTCTCGGCGACGTTTGCCGAGCCGGTCCGGGTCCTGGCGGAATCCTTGCTGCACACGCCCAAGCGAATCCAGGTGACGCCGAAGAACACGACGGTGGATGCGGTCAACCAGGTCGTGGTGCCGGTCGACGCTGCGCGGAAGGCGGACCTGCTGGAGCACCTGATCCGCGAAGGAAACTGGTTCCAGGTGCTGGTGTTCACGCGAACCAAGCACGGTGCGAACAAGCTCGCGACCCGCCTGGAAAAGTGCGGGATCAGTGCGCTCGCCATTCACGGCAACAAGAGTCAGAACGCGCGGACGCGCGCGCTGCAGGAATTCAAGAGCGGATCGCTGCAGGTCTTGGTGGCCACCGATATTGCGGCGCGAGGGCTGGATATCGAGCAGCTCCCGCACGTGGTGAACTTTGAACTGCCCATGGTCGCAGAGGACTACGTCCACCGGATCGGCCGCACCGGTCGGGCGGGCGCAACCGGGGAGGCGATATCGCTCGTGGCAGTGGATGAGGCGCCACGCCTGCACGATATCGAACGCCTGACGAAACGCGATCTCCCGCGGCGCACCGTTGCCGGATTCGAGCCCGAACGGCCGCTGCCCCAGGCCGGCTCCGGCGGCGCGCGGAAGCGGAGCGATTCCCGCCCCGCGGCCAATCGCGGTCCGAATCATCCCCCTGCGCGCGCGGGAGGCCGCGTTCCCGCGGCCGGAGGAGCGCGACACGACGGAGGCGGGCGCTCCGGCGCGGGCCGCCGCCACGGCGAAAAGAGCGGGGAAAGACGCGCAAACCGGACCACCGGCTGACCGCCCGTTTCCGTACGCTGAGGCAATTCCAAGGTCCAGCAGGGCGCGGAGCGCGCCCGCGGAGTTGCCATGGCGGAGTTCGACGAGTCTGCGAACCGACTCACTCTGAAGCTCGTCTACTACGGGCCGGCGCTGAGCGGAAAGACGACGAACCTCCTGCAGTTGCATGACCGGCTTGCCCCGCCGGTGAAAGGGGAGGTGATGAGCCTCGATACGCGAGGCGATCGCACGCTCTTTTTCGATCTCCTCCCGATCGGGGCACGCTTGCCGGACGGCCTGCTGCTGAGGGTGAAGGTATATACCGTGCCGGGCCAGGTCGCCCACGACGGGACGCGCAAGGCGGTCCTGTCGCGGGCCGACGGCGTGGCGTTCGTCGCCGACTCGCAGCGCGGCCAAAGCATCAACAACGGCGAATCGTTCGAGAATCTCGCAGCGAACTGCGCGCGGGTCGGAATCGACTTCGACACGTTGCCGCTGGTCGTGCAGTACAACAAGCGGGATTTGCCGGGCGTCCTCACCGAAGCCGAAATCGAGGCGCGCTGGCATGGCGCTGCGTGGCCCCTGATGTTCGCATCGGCGGTTGCCGGGCAAGGCGTGTCCGAGACCTTCGCGGCATTGCTGCAGGCGGTTCTTGGACGCCACCATGCCGAAGGCGGACGGCTCCACCGGTGCGTTCCCGACGGCCGGGAAGTGCTGGAGGCGTTGGGGCTGGCATGAAGGAAATCCGCTCATCCAGCGAGGTTTCGCCGCCGGCCGTCGCCGCGCCCGGACCTCGGTTCGATCGCGATCGGAGCCTGCACGAACTCCTGGACGACCTGCCGATGCCGCAGATCGGTGCGGCGATCGAACAGCTGTGCGGCCCCTATGTCCTGGTCGACGGCGCGGGTTCCGTTCATACCCGCCGGGGAGTGATCGCGATCGAGTACGCCGAGATCCCGATCCGGTGGCAGGCCGAGCCGATCGGGTTCCTGCGCGCCTCGGTTTCCGTCGAACCCGCCGCCCTGCGCAGCGCCGCCGACCTGCTGGAGGCGATCATCGCGTCGGCGGCGCGCTATGCCATGGCACGGGATCTCCACAGCGAGGCCGTCGCCGCCGATTTCGATGCCCTTCAGCGCAAACACGCGCAGCTCGCCGCGTCCGAGGCACGATATCGCGACCTGGCCGCAAGCCTGGAACGGCGGGTTGCAGACCAGGTGAAGGCCCTCGACAACGGCTACCGCCAGGTCTACCGTTCCGAGAAACTGGCATCGGTCGGCCGACTCGCCGCCGGTGTCGCCCATGAGATCAACAACCCGATCGGCTTCGTGCGCAGCAACCTTGCCACCGCGCGCGGATATGTCGAGAAGTTCGGATCGGTGGGGGCGGCGTTGCGGGAAGGACGGGCAGGCGAAGCGGAGGGTCGATGGCGCGAATCCGACCTCGACTACATCCTGGAAGACTTTTCCGCGTTGATCGAGGAAAGCATCGCCGGCGCCGACCGGATTGCGGCCATCGTCGGCGACCTGCGGCGCGCGGCCAATATCGACCGCGCCGAGGAAGCGCTCGCTGACGTCAACGAGCTCGTGCGCGCTGCCGTGGCACTTGCGTCGAACGGCGCCGCGGCGCATCCCCGCCTCGCGCTTCAGCTCCGGAACGTCCCGCCGATCCGCTGCCGGCCGGCGCAGATCAGCGAACTGATTCGGAATCTTCTATCCAATTCGATCGCCGCGATCCAGTCGGGCGGGGAGGTCACGGTGCGTACCGAAATGGCCGATTCCTGCCTCGTTCTGGAAGTGATCGATACCGGCGAGGGGATCGCACCGGAGACGCTCCCCCGGGTATTCGACCCCTTCTTCACCACCCGTGCCATCGGCCAAGGCACCGGCCTTGGGCTGACCGTATGCCGGGACATCGTTGAGGCGCACGAGGGAACGATCGATCTAGCCAGCGCGCCGGGGCGCGGAACCACCGTGACCGTGCGCATCCCTGCAGGATGGACAGGCGGAAGCTAGGCGGAACCCCCCCATCATGTCGAACCTCGCCGCGTTTTTTACCGGGGCCGGCGGCGCCGGACTCACCACCGAGGCGGCAACACCGCCCTCGCGCTACCGGCTCCTGATCGTCGATGACGAACCCAACGTGTTGCGGGCGCTGGAGCGTGCCTTCCGCCAGGAAAATTACGACATCGTCACGGCGCCGAACGGCGTCGACGGCTTGCGCATTCTCGGGCAGCACGAAGTCCAGGTGGTGATCTCCGATTACATGATGCCCCGGATGAACGGCGCCGACTTTCTGCGGGAAGTGAAGGCGGCGTATCCCGACACGATCCGGATCATGCTCACCGGTCACGCCGACAGTGGTGCGGTGATGGGGGCGGTAAAGGATGGCGCGGTCTACAAGTTCATTCTCAAGCCCTGGAACGACGACGATCTGCGCCTGAGCGTCGCCCTGGCGATCGAACAATACGAATTGTCGCGGAAGAACCGCGCGCTGCAGCAGGAAAATCGCGACAGGGAGCGGGAAATCTCCGCCCTGGCCCGGATGGCCGTCAACAACCGCAGCCAACTCGCGCTCCTGTTGAACAAGAGGGCCTTGCTGACTTCCCAGCAGGTGCAGGAACTGCACCGCCTCCAGCAGCAGCGCAAGGAGCCCATGATCAAGCTCATCGTCGAGCGGGAATGGGTCGACCAAAACCGGATCTTCGACATTCTCCGCAAGGACATGTTGGCGGAGGAGGTCGCATTACCGGAGTTCTCGATCGATCCGGCGGTTGCGGCCCTCGTTCCCCACGCGTTTTGCACCCGCGAATGGGTCCTGCCGGTTCGGTTGACCGGGCGCAAGCTGCTGCTCGCCATGGCCGATCCTCTCGACGCGGGGCTGCTCTCCGACGTGCGGTTCGTCACCGGTCTCGAGATCGTGCCGGCGCTCGCGGCGGTGGCGGCGATCCAAGCGAAGATTGCCGAAGTGTATGGCGGCAATGACACCACGGACCTGCGGGAGCTCACCTCGGTCGTCGACGTCGCCGACCCGTACGAGGGAATCGAGATCGTCATCGAAGACGACGACGATGTGGCGCTCGAGGAGCTGCTGCGCCAGACCGAGGAGCCGCCATCGATCCGTCTTGCGAACTCGATCGTGCTCGAGGCGATCCGCCTGAAGGCAAGCGACATCCACATCCAGCCGCGGACCAAGAACGTGGCCGTGCGCTACCGGATCGACGGCGTGCTGATCGACAAGTTCCAGATTCCGGGCGGCATTCACCAATCGCTGGTGTCGCGCATCAAGGTCATGGCGGAACTCGACATCAGCGAACGGCGGCGCCCCCAGGACGGCCGCATCACCGTCAAGACGCCTACGCGCATCGTCGATCTGCGAATCTCGACCTTGCCGACGATCAATGGCGAAAAGGTGGTCATGCGCATTCTCGACCGCAACTCGGCGGCACTGTCGCTGGAACAACTGGGTTTCCTCGATCGCGATCTGCTGCGGATCCAGCGGATCGCCGACAAGCCCCAGGGCATCATCCTGGCGACCGGCCCGACGGGAAGCGGCAAGACGACCACGCTCTACAGCCTGCTGCAGCACAGTGCAACACCGGGAAAGAACTACATCACGCTGGAAGATCCGGTCGAGTACTACATGGATCAGGCCGGGCAGGTGCTGATCCGGGAACGGATCGGCCTCACGTTTCCGGTCGCGTTGCGCGCGATCCTGCGCCAGGATCCGGACGTGATCCTCCTCGGGGAGATCCGCGATGCGGAAACCGCGGAGGTCGCATTTCATGCCGCATCGACGGGCCATGTCGTGTTCTCCACGTTGCATACCAACTCGGCGGCGGCAACCGTTTCGCGCCTTCTCGACTTGGGTTTGAAGCGCGAGATCATCGCCACCACGCTCGAGGGCATCATCGCGCAGCGCCTGGCGCGCAAGGTTTGCGCCCACTGTGGAGAGGAGCATGCGCCGGACCGCGCATTGCTTGCGCAATTGGGCCCGCGTTTTGTCCAGGAGGTGTCGTCGATCCGCCGCGGACGGGGCTGCGGAAAGTGCCACGGCACCGGCTATCTCGGCCGTGTCGGTCTTTACGAGGTGCTGTCCCCCGACGACACGCTGCGCCAGCAGATCGCCGCCGGCGTGAGCGTTCTCGAGATGGCGCACAGCGCCCGCGAGCGGGGGTTTGCATCCCTGATCGACGACGCACTCGAGAAGATCAAGGCCGGAATGACCAATCCCGAGGAAATCTTCCGGGTGCTCGGTCCGCAGAACTGACGACGAACGTCCAAGCGCGCCGAGACCGGATCCCGCACGCGGCCCCGCCTTGGCGCACCGCTCGCGTTCGTGGCGGGGAAGCCCTCAGGAATGGAGCGGATCGATCCGGATCTGCAGTCGGATCGGTTGCCCGGTCCGGATCTCGAATTGCCGGATCCGCCGGATGAGCGGCTCCGTCAATGCATGTCCGGCAACGAGCAGCAGCACGCCTTGGGGCGACAGGAAGTCTGCCGCCAGGACCATTCCAGGTGCCAGCTCGCCGGTCGCCATCGGTACGGCCGTTCCCGAAACCGGTGCCTGGCGATGTTCCGACAGCCGGATCTGCAGGAACACGTCCACAACCTCGGGGTCGAACTGGGTGCCGCGCCCCTGCCGCAGCAGGATCTGCGCCTCGTCCTCGTTCGGCATCGCGCCGCCCAGATGTCCTTCCTGCAGTTCGTCGAAGGCATCGGCGACGGCGAGAATGCGCGCGCTCCGACTGATCTCGATCCCGACCTTCCGATCCGGGTAGCCCAGGCCGTCGAAGCGCTCATGGTGTTCGTGGATGATCGCCGCGACCCCATGGAGATCTTCCAGCGGCATGAGCAAGTGCTCTCCCAGTACGGGATGCTGCTGGTATTGGGCGAGTTCCTCGGGTTCCATCCGCGCGACCGGCTTCGCCAGCATTGCGTCGGGCAGGCCGATGTGCCCGATGTCATGCAGCAATGCGGCGACGAAGAGATCCTGCTTCTCCGATTCGTCCAGGCCCATCGCCTGCGCGATCGACCGGGCCGCGGCGGCAACCCGGCGGCCGTGGCCTCCCAGCCGTCCGCCGCGCAACTCCAGGACGTTGGAAAACACCTTGATCGAGGTGAGAAAGGTGGATTTCAGCTTCCGGTTGGCCTGTGCCAGTTCCTGCGTCCGCTCCTGCACCCGTTCTTCGAGATGTTCGTTGAGCGCCCGCAACGCGAGATTCTGCTGCTGCGTGAGGGCCTCCAGCCGATCCTTGTCGCGTTGCAGCTCGACGCGTTCCAGGCCCTGATGGACCGCCGCGCGCAGTTCCGATTCGTCCCAGGGCTTGTTGAAGTAGCGGTGGATCCGGCCCCGGTTGACGGCGGCGATCGCCGCGCTCATGTCCGCATGCCCGGTGAGCAGGATGCGGATCGTATCGGGCCAGGAAGCCTGGACCTGTTCGAGAAACTGCGCCCCGTCCATCCCGGGCATCCGCATGTCGGAAATCACCACGTCGATCGGCGTTTCCCGCAGCATGGCGAGCCCCTCGGGTCCGCTTCCCGCGGTGAGGATGCACAGATCCGGCGCCCGGAGGGCGCGCCGCAGGGACGCGAGAATGTTGGGCTCGTCATCGACGCAGAGCACGGTCGGCGGGGGCGCCTTCTGCACGGCGATCGCAAGGCCTTGCGGCGCGTCGGTGGAATCCGGGATCGGTACGGTCATGGGCGGTTCCTTGCTCTATGCGGCTGGCGGCTCGGGCTGCCGTACCGGCAGGCGGACGACGAAGCGCGTCCCCCTTCCGGGTTGGCTATGCACCGCGATGTCGCCGTGGTGTTTCCGCACGATGCCGTAGGAAAGCGACAGCCCTAGTCCGGTTCCTTGTCCGATCGGCTTGGTCGTGAAGAACGGGTCGAAAATGCGCGCGGCGTTTTCGGGCGGAATGCCGCAACCATCGTCGGCGACCTCGATCCGGACCTGGCCATCGGATTCGTCGTATGCGGTACGGATGGTGATGGTACCGCGGCGATTTCCATCCATCGCCTGGGCGGCATTGACGAGCAGGTTCATGATGATCTGGTTGATTTCGGATGGCAGGCATTCCACGTCCGGAAGATCGCCGTATTCCCGGACGACGTCGGCCTTGTACTTGATCTCGTTGTTGACGATGTTGAGCGTCGATTCGATGCCGCGATGAAGGTCCGCATGCTCCCACTCCTGGCGGGCGTCGACGCGCGAAAAGTCCTTGAGATCCTGCACGATCTTGCGCACGCGTTCGATCCCTTCCCGCGACTCCGCCATCAGGGTGGGAATGTCTTCCTTGAGAAAATCGAGTTCGATCTCCTCGCGCAGTTGCCGCAGTTGCATTCGGGCCATGGGGTCGGCCACCAGCGATTCCGCCCGTTCGTAGGCATCCAGCATGCGGAAGAGCTGCATGACGTATTTTTCGAGACTGCCGAAGTTGCAGAACACATATCCGACCGGATTGTTGATCTCGTGCGCAACGCCCGCGGCAAGCTGGCCGATCGAGGCCAGCTTCTCCGACTGCATCAGCATGTTGCGGGTCTGCGAGAGTTTCCGGTTCGCCTCCTTCAGTTCCTCGTTGGCGCGGATGAGATTGCGGATCTGATCGGCGTCGCGCGTGGCCTCGGCGGGAACGGGAGTGCGCGAATCATCGGAGTCCATGCCGTATCTCCCGGAACGCGGTTTCGACGCGATGGAAAAGGCGCAGAGGCGCTTCGGTCGACCATTGCAGCCGATCCCACGATGCACGCTGCATGGGCGGTACCAGGTCGTCGCCGGCGGCATGGAGGTCGAGTGCATGGGCGATGCCGTCGGCGTTGTGAACCAGGTCGGCAAGCGAGGCACGGCCGGGCCGCCTGGACGAGGTCCCGGCGACCGCATCGGAATCCTCGTCCTCCCCGGACAGATGACCGGGGTTGTGGTGCCATGCGATCGCATCGATGACCGCTTCGGTGAAGTGCCAGTGGGCGGCGATCCAGGCGCCGACCTGGCAGTGATCGATCCCCAATGCCGCACGTTCGGCTTCGAGCCGGGGAAGGTCGCGATCCCGCGCGTCGCGCACCACGGCACCGTATTCCTGCGGAAAGTGGGAGGCGAGGGCGAGCGAACCCAGATCGTGGATCAAGCCCGCGGTGAAGGCTTCGTGCATCGCATGGCCCGACTCCCGCGCGAGTTCCTGCGCGGCGATCGCAGTCGCCAGGGAGTGCTCCCAATATTTCGGAAAGTCGAAGGTCGGGCAGCCGGGGCCGTGTAATCGCTGTGCCAAGGACTCCTGCATCACGATGGTTTCGACGGTGCGCAGTCCGATGAGGCGGATCGCGTCTCCCACCGTGGAGATCGATCCCGACATGCCGTAAAACGACGAGTTCGCAACCCGCAGGATCCGCGCCGTGATGGCCGGATCGATGTCGATTTTGCGCGCGAGATCGTCGAACCCGATGTCGTCATCACGGAATGCGGCCATCAACTCGTGCGCTGCCGCGGGAAGCATCGGCAGCGCCTGGACGCGGTCGCGGACCTGCTCGGCATCGATGCGCGCCATCATGACGGGGGCTCCGTGCGGTAGCGCCGCATCAGATGCATGAGCGGATGCACCCGGCCTTCGCGCAGCCAGACGCGGAACAGGATGTCGAGCCGGCGGAGTTCCACCGATGACGAGGCGGGCGCCGTCGGGTCCGGCGGCACCGCTTCGTTCCGGGGGGATCGAGGATCGGTCATGAGTCGGCTCCTGCCGCAAGGGGCGCCGCAAACGGTTCGGAAGGGAACAAGATGAGCAGATTCTCCAGGGCGTTGTCCGCCGCCGCCAGCGTACGCCGGAATGCAAGGTACCGGCGACTCCCGATTTCGAGCCGGGTCGCCGTCGAATCCGGTTTGCGGAGGACTTCCGTGAGCGGGCCCGGCAACATCGCCGCCGAACCGCCGATGACCGCCGGGATGGCCGGATCGAACCGCGCCGGATCCCCTTGCACGAATACGATCAAGCCCTCGGCATCCACTCCGATGATCACCGCGGGAAGGCTGTCGAGGATCCGGCGCACGCCGTTGGCCGCGCGTGCCAGGACGCGTGCATGGTCGCTGTGGCGGGACACCGCCTCCTGCAGGCGTGCGTTCATCTGCTCGAGATCGGCCTTTGCCGCTTCGACTTCCCGCGCCAGGCGGCGGTTTTCGTCGGCCAATTCCTTTTTGCGGAACGCATCCGCGATCCGGTTGCGCAGTTTCTCGTCATCCCAGGGCTTGGTGAGGAACTGGTAGATCGCGCCTTCGTTGACGGCATCGATGATCGACTGCAGATCGGTGAATCCCGACAGCACCATGCGAACGGTGTCGGGTACCAGCTCTTTGGCGCGGCGCAGGAATTCGACACCGGTCATGCCGGGCATGCGCTGGTCGGAGAGGATCACGTCGACATGGGTTTCGGCGAGGAGCTTGAGCCCTTCGGCAGCGCTGTGGGCGAGGAGGATCCGATACCCTTCCCGGCGCAGGAGGCGGCGCAGCGAGGAAAGGATGTTTTCCTCGTCGTCGACCAGCAGCAGAGTCCGCTGTGTTCCGGCGCCGCGCAGGAACTGCGCCGGCAGCCGTCGGTCCTCGCGCAGCATGGCCGTGATCTCGTCCGCCTCCACCGCTTTGCTGAAGTAGTGCCCCTGGACGAGATCGCACCCGTTGGTCGACAAGGTCTGGAGTTGATCCTCCGTCTCCACGCCTTCGGCGAGCACCCGAAGCTGGAGGCTGTGCGACATGGCGATGATGGCGCGGGTGACCGAGGCGGTTTCCGGCGATAGCAGCACGTCGGGGATGAGCGAGCGGTCGACCTTCACGACGTCGACGGGCAGTCGATGGAGCCGGCTGAGGCTTGCGTGGCCGGTGCCGAAATCGTCGAGCGCGATTTCGAACCCGATCGCCTTCAGGTCGCGCAGGACCGCGGCCGCCTGCTGCGCGTCGTCGAGGAGCGCCGTTTCGGGCACTTCCAGTCCCAGCCAGGACGGATCGCAGTGGCAGTCGAGCACGATCCGCTGCACCCAGGCGGAAAAGTTCGGCTGCTGGAGATGGCCCCGGGACAGGTTGACCGTGATCCGCGGCGCGTGCAGGCCGGCGGCGCGCCACGCGAGCGCCTGCCGGCAGGCTTCCCGGAGCACCCAGCCGCTTACGGCGAGGATCATGTCGCTGCGTTCCGACAGGGGAATGAACTCGGCGGGCGGCACCTCGCCCAGCGCCGGGGAGCGCCAGCGCAGCAGGGCCTCGACGGACGCGATTTCCCCGTTCGTCAGGTTCATGACCGGCTGGTACGCAAGCGAGAGTTCACCGGCGGTGATCGCTCCGGGCAGCGCGGACTCGATTCGCAGGGAGCGGATGACGTCCGGGTCGGCCTCGCCCGCGAAGGCAATGGTTCCGGGGGCTGCGCCCGACGCGGTCGACTCGGCGCGATCGATGAGGTTGGCCGGGTCGTCGGCGTCGCCGGGGAATCCCGCAATGCCGATCGCGCATTGCGGGAATCGTTCCGACGCACCGATCCGCGCCGGGCGGTTGACGGCGGCCCGCAACTGGCGCGCCCGGGCCACCAGCGTTTCCGGCGTCTGGCGTTGGCCCGGGTCGGGGAGCACGGCGAATCCGGCTTCGCCGATGCGTGCGAGGAGATCTCCGGGGCCGCACTGTTCCCCCAGCCGGGATGCGATCGTCATGGCGAGGCTGTTCGACGCGCCCGATCCGGCGGCGATTCCCAGGTCCGCCGCGATCGTCGGCACCTGGATGGCGATCAGCGCGAGCGGAATCGTGCCCGATGCGGGGGCTGCGCCCCGGCTTCGGAGCGCAGCGGTTTCCAGATCGACCTCCTCGCGCAGCGATGCGCGATTGGGCAGCCCGGTGACTTCATCGCGATCGGTGAGCTCCTTGATGCGCCGCTCCGCCTCGACGTGCAGGGTGATGTCCTGGAGCAGGCCGACGCCATGGAGATCACCGCTGTCGAAGCGTTCGAGAATGCCGCGATGGCGGACGATCAGGGTCCTGCCGTCGCCGTGGACGGCGCGGTGGCGGAATTCGAAGGGTTGCCCGGGGGTCGCCATCCGCCAGAACGCCGTCACGTACGCCTGGTCGGAGGCGGGGATCCAGGGGCAGGTGTCGAGCGGGAAGCAGCAAGGGTCGGGCGACCCGCCGAGCATCGCGCTGAGCGCCGGCGATGCCGTGAGCGTACCGGCCGGAAACGCAACCTCGAACAGGCCTACGCCGCCCAGGGACTCCAGCCAGGTGAGCTTGCGGGTGTTGTCCGCCTTTTGACGCGCGAACCGCTCGGGGTCGGGATGATCGCGCACCGTGGTCGGCTCCGTCGCCGCATCGGCGGAAGGACGGTTCGAGCAAGGCTGCATGGCGGATCTGCCGGTTCGATGCGCTCACGACCCCAACGGGTCCATGGTCCGGAACGGAACGTGTGGACCGCATCGCGTCTGGGCGGCCCGCACGGCTCACCCAGACTATGGGACGGGATCGCCGCTGCCGATCGGCAAATAAGATGCGGCGAACGCCGGATACTCGCCGGATCCAGACGATCCTCCGGGAAGCGGTTTCGCGATCCGGTTCAGGAGGACACCGGGTCTCCCCGCCCGGTGCGGAAACTCCGGGCGAGCGCCGCTCCCGTCGGACTGGACTGCGCGGCGATCGAACGCGGCGGCCCGCACGCCACGACGCGGCCTCCGGCGTCGCCGCCCTCCGGCCCCAGGTCGATGATCCAGTCGGCATGGGCGATCAGGTCCAGATTGTGTTCGACGACGATCACGCTGTTGCCGGCATCGACCAGCCGGTGCAGCGCCTGCAGCAGCAGGCGCACGTCGGCCATCGCTAGGCCGACGGTGGGTTCGTCGAGCACGTACAGCGTGTGGGACTGCGGGGCGGATCGCGCCTTGCGGTTCGATGCGCCGATCTCGCCGCGGGCCTTGGCGAGTTCGGTGACGAGTTTGATCCGCTGCGCCTCGCCTCCGGACAGGGTGGGCGAGGGCTGGCCGAGCGTCAGGTATCCCAACCCGACCTGCTGCAACAGGCGCAGGGGATGGGCGATCCGCGGCGTTGCGGCAAAGAACTCCACCGCCTCGTCGACTTCCATCGCCAGGACGTCGCCCACGCTCCTGCCGCGCCACAGCACCTCCAGCGTAGCCGGTTCGAAGCGCTTGCCGCCGCAGCGTTCACAGAGAATCTTGACGTCCGGCAGGAAGCTCATCTCGATCGTGCGTACGCCCTGGCCTTCGCATTCGGGGCAGCGGCCGCCCGTCGTGTTGAAGGAAAACCGACTCGCGGTGAAACCGCGCATGCGCGCTTCGGTGGTGTCGGCGAAGCGCTTGCGGATCTCGTCCCAGATGCCGACGTAGGTCGCCGCACAGGAGCGGGGCGTCTTGCCGATCGGGGTCTGGTCGACTTCGAGGACGCGGGCGATGTGCTCGCGCCCGTCGATCGCCGTGCACCCGTGCATGGGAGGTCCTTCCCGCCGCAGGTTCGACAGCAGCACGTCCCGCGCCAGCGTCGACTTGCCGCTTCCCGACACGCCCGTCACGACCACCAGACGCCCCAGGGGGATGTCGACATCCAGGCCCTGCAGGTTGTGCAGATGGGCGCCGCGCACGCGCAGCCGCATGGTGTCGGCGTCGACCGTGCGCACCTGATCCGGCGGCTGCATCGCACCGGGCCGCAGATGCGCGCCGGTGACCGACTCGGGACAGGCGATCAGATCCTCGACGCGTCCTTGCGCGACGATCCGTCCGCCGCGCGAACCGGCGCCCGGCCCGACGTCGATGCAATGCTCGGCGGCGCGGATCGTTTCCTCGTCGTGCTCGACCACCACCAGCGTATTGCCGCGCGACTCGAGCTTGCGCAGTGCGCGCAGCAGGATATCGTTGTCGCGGGCGTGGAGGCCGATCGTGGGTTCGTCGAGCACGTAGCAGACGCCCTGCAGATTGGAGCCCAGTTGCGCGGCGAGGCGGATGCGTTGCGACTCGCCGCCCGAAAGCGTGGGCGCCGCCCGGTCCAGTGCCAGATACCCCAGACCGACCTCGAGCAGGAAGTCGAGCCGCGATCGGACCTCGGCGGTCGCGTCCCGGGCGATCTCCGCGGCGCGGCCATCGAGCACGAGCCCGCCGATCCATGTCCGCGCCTGCTCCACGGTCATGGCGCCGACATCGGCGATCGAGCGTCCGTCGAAGCGCACCGCGAGCGACGTGGGATTGAGCCGCTTGCCATGGCAGGCCGAACAGGGCGTCTCCTCGCCTTCGTACCACTCGTTCCACCAGACCTCTTCGCCGCTGTGCTCGGCGTCGAAGCCGGAGAGTTGCAGGCCGGTGCCGAAACAGCGTTCGCACCAGCCGTGCTTGGAGTTGTAGGAGAACATCCGCGGATCGGGTTCGGAAAACGACTTGCCGCAACCGGAACACGCGCGCTTGGTCGAGAACGTGCGGTGCTCCAGAACGGCGTCCTGCGCGGTGCCGCCGGCGATGGCCTCGCGCAGTGCCGACATCGGCCAGCAGATTTCCAGCGCGCCGTTGCCGTGCTCCAGGGCCGTGTGCAGCAGGGCGCGCAGATCCGCTTCGCGCTCCGGCTGGACCAGGATGGTACCGACCGGCAGGTCGATCGAATGCTCGCGAAACCGGTCCGGCCGCTCCCAGGGACGCGTCGGAACGAAGCGCCCGTCGAGGCGCAGATGGCTATGGCCCTTGCGCGCGGCCCATTGCGCAAGTTCGGTGTAGACCCCTTTGCGGTGGACGATCAGGGGGGCGAGCACGCCGATCTCGCGGCCGTGCCATTCCCGGGCGATCGTTGCCGTGATCGCATCGAAGGTCTGCGGCTCCACCGGCAGATTGCAGTCGGGGCAATACTGGGTGCCGAGCTTGACGTAGAGCAGGCGCAGGAAATGGTGCAGTTCGGTCTGCGTCGCGACCGTGCTCTTGCGCCCCCCGCGGCTGACGCGCTGCTCGATCGAGACCGTCGGGGCGATGCCGTGGATCGCGTCGACGTCCGGGCGCGCCGCCGGCTGGACCATCGAGCGCGCGTACGCGTTGAGCGATTCGAGGTAGCGCCGCTGCCCTTCCTGGAACAGGATGTCGAAGGCGAGCGTGGACTTGCCGCTGCCGGAGACGCCGGTGATGACGGTGAACGTGTCGCGGGGGATGGCGACGGTGGCGTTGCGGAGATTGTGCTCGCGGGCGCCGACGATCTCGATGGCCTCCCCTCCCGCGTACGAAATCCTCGCATCGGTACGCTGCACCCCCTCGCCCGCGTACGAAATCCCGGTGTCGGTACGCTGCACCCCCTCGCCCGCGTACGAAATCCCGGTGTCGGTACGCTGCACCCCCTCGCCCGCGTACGAAATCCCGGCGTCGGTATGCTGCACCCCCTCTCCCGCGTACGAAATCCCGGCGTCGGTATGCTGCACCCCCTCTCCCGCCTGCGGGAGAGGGCGGGGGTGAGGGTCGGCCCATTGCCGCATCGCCGCTTCATGCTCCCGCAGCGCGCGCCCGGTATGCGACGTCGGGTGCGCCGCAATCTCCGCCGGTGTTCCGGCGGCAACGATCTGCCCGCCCGCATCCCCGCCTTCCGGGCCGAGATCGATGACCCAGTCCGATGCGCGGATGACGTCGAGATTGTGCTCGATCACGATCAGCGAGTGCCCGGCCACCAGCAGCTTGCGCAGGGCGCGCATCAGTCGCGCGATGTCTTCGAAGTGCAGGCCGGTGGTGGGTTCGTCGAAAAGCAGGAGCGCGCCTTTGGCGGTGCCGCGCTGGCGTTCCGGACTGCTCTTGGCGGTCTCGGCGAGGAAGCCGGCGATCTTCAGGCGTTGCGCCTCGCCGCCCGAGAGCGTCGGTACGGGCTGGCCGAGGCGCAGATAGTCCAGGCCGACCTCGGCGAGGGGGGCGAGCGCCCGCAGCACGTCACGGTCCTGCGCAAACAGGTCCACCGCTTCGGCGACGGTGCAGGCAAGGACGTCGGCGATCGAAAGCATGTGGCCGCCACGCTCGATCTCCACCGCGAGAACCTCGGCGCGGAAGCGCTTGCCGTCGCAGTCCGGGCAGCGCAGATAGACGTCCGAGAGGAACTGCATCTCGACGTGCTCGAATCCGTTGCCGCCGCAGGTGGGGCAGCGGCCGTCGCCGGAGTTGAAGCTGAAGGTTCCGGCCGTGTATTTGCGTTCCTGCGCCAGCGGGGCCTGGGCAAAGATCTTGCGGATCGCATCGAACGCGCCGACGAAGCTGGCGGGGTTGGACCGGGTAGTCTTGCCGATCGGCGATTGGTCGACGAGGGCGACGTCGGCGAGTTGCTCGGCGCCGAGGCAACGGTCGTGCGCGCCGATCGCCGTCGCGGGTTTCCCCAGGGCTCGGCAAAGCGCGGGATACAGCACATCCTGGATCAGGGTCGATTTGCCGGATCCGGATACGCCGGTCACCGTCACGAGGCGGTGCAGCGGGAAGGCGACGGTGAGCGACCGAAGGTTGTGTTCGCGGGCGCCGGTGATGCGGATAACCCCCTCTCCCGCGAGGGCGGGAGAGGGCGGGGGCGAGGATGTCGCTCCGGGGGGAGACCCTACTTTCCGCCTTCCGCTCAGGTAGAGTCCGGTGGCGGTATCCGCGCGGGCCAGTTCTTCGGGCGTGCCGTTGAACACGATCTTCCCGCCGCGATCCCCCGGCCCCGGGCCCATGTCCAGGATGCGATCGGCGGCAAGCATGATCTGCGGGTCGTGCTCGACCACGACGAGCGTGTTGCCGCTGTCGCGCAGCCTTTCCATGACGCCGACCACCCGTTGCATGTCGCGCGGATGCAGGCCGATCGAGGGTTCGTCGAGGACGAACAGGGTGTTGACGAGCGAGGTGCCGAGCGCCGTCGTCAGATTGATCCGCTGCACTTCGCCACCGGAGAGCGTGCGGCTCTGGCGATCGAGGGTGAGATAGCCGAGTCCGACTTCGCAGAGGAATCGCAGGCGGGATCGAACCTCGTCGAGGATCATCTGGGTGGCAATCGCTTCGGCGTCCTGCCGGAGCGGGAGCGGGCGGTCGAACAGGGCGAACAGCCGATCGATCGGCTGCAGCATCAGATCGTGAATGGTGTAGGCGTGGCCGTCGCCCGGCGCGATCGTCCACAGCAGCGCATCGGGCTTGAGCCGCGTGCCGCCGCAGGCCGGGCAGCTCGTGTACGAGCGGTACCGCGACAGGAGCACGCGGATGTGCATCTTGTACGCCCGGGATTCGAGCCATTCGAAAAAGTGGTCCACGCCGTACCACTGGGTCTTCCATTTCCCGGTCCAGTCCGGGTCGCCCCGGAGAACCCATTGGCGTGCGCGGTCCGGCAGTTCGGCCCACGGCGTGTCGAGATCCACGCCGGCCTCGCGGGCGGACTTCTGTCCCGCGTACTTCTCCATGTCCTGCTGGCATTCGACGAAACTCTTGGTCTGCCAGGGTTTGATCGCACCCTCGCGCAACGTCTTGCGGCCATCCGGAATGACGAGCGCGTGATCGACGCCGATCACCCGGCCGAAACCGCGACAGGTCTCGCAGGCGCCAACGGGTGAATTGAAGGAAAAGCTTGCCGGCGTCGGGTCCGGGTAGCGGATGTCGCAGTGCGCACAGTGGAGGCCCGCCGAATAGCGCGCCCAGGGCGCATCGTCGGCATCATGTCCCGCCGCGGTGCCGTCGGCGATCCACGCGTCGACGCGTCCGCCGCCGAGCCGTTGCGCGGTTTCCGCGGCTTCCCGCAGGCGGTCGTCGTCGAGGGCGTCCCAGCGCAGGCGGTCGCAGACCACCGCGAGCGTTTGTGCCTCGCCGTCCCGGCGGCTGCGATGCACGCGTGTGTAGCCTTGCGCCGCAAGGTGTTCGCGGATCTCGTCCTCGGTGAAGTTGGCGGGCACGCGGACGGGAAAGGTGAGCACCAGGCGCCTTGCCTCCGGGACGCCGGTTTCGCGCGGCGCGGTGCCGGCTGCCCGCGCGATCAGGTCTGCGGCGATCGACGCCGGGGTGTCCGGCCGGACCAGGCGGCCGCAGCCCCGGCAATGCAGTTGGCTTGCGCGCGCAAAGAGCAGCTTCAGGTGATCGTTGAGCTCCGTCATCGTGCCGACCGTGCTGCGCGAACTGCGGACCGGGTTGGTCTGGTCGATTGCGATCGCAGGCGGCACGCCCTCGATGCGGTCGACCGCGGGCCGATCCATGCGGTCGAGGAACTGGCGTGCATACGGCGAGAAGGTTTCGACGTAGCGCCGCTGCCCTTCGGCGTAGAGCGTGTCGAAGACGAGCGAGCTTTTCCCGGAGCCGGAGACTCCGGTCACCACGATCAGGTTCCCGGTCGGAAGATCCAGGTCGAGGTTGCGCAGATTGTTCTGGCGCGCGCCGCGGATGCGGATCCAGCGCTGTCGATCCGACGGCGGACTCATGCTGCCGGGTTCATGATTCGAGAAACGCCTGCGCCAATCGCACCCAGTAGGCCGCCCCGATCGGCAGCAGGTCATCGTTGAAGTCGTAGGAGGCGTTGTGCAAGGTGCACGGACCGATGCCGTGCTCCGGCGCGCGGTGGTCGCCGTCGCCGTTGCCCAGGAGGAGGTAGGCGCCCGGGCGCTCGCGCAGCAGGAAAGCGAAATCCTCGGCACCCATGCTCGGTTCCACCCCGAAAAGGACCCGGTCCGCGCCCACCAGTTCCTCGGCGACCCGGGCGGCGAATCGCGCCTCTCCCGGGTGGTTGACGGTAGGGGGATAGTTGCGGTCGAAGCGGACCCGCGCCCGCGCCTCGTGGGCCTGCGCGGTCGCTTCGGCGATGCGGTGCATTCCCGCCTCGATCCGATCGGTGACGGCGTCGTCGAACGTCCGCAGGGTGCCGCAGATCGTCGCGATGTCCGGGATCACGTTGGTGGCGTCGCCGGCATGGATCATCGTGATCGAGAGCACGGCCGGATCGATGGGTCGCTTGACGCGGGTGATCAGCCCCTGCAAGCCCTGCGCGATCTGGACCGCCACGAAGACCGGATCGACGCCGAGTTCCGGCATCGCGCCGTGTGCGCCGCGGCCTTCGATGCGGATCTCGAATTCGCTGGTCGAGGCCATCGCCGGTCCGTCGGCGATGGCGAAGGTTCCGACCGGAAGTCCCGGCCAGTTGTGGATTGCGAACACCGCGTCGCAGGGAAAGCGGGTGAACAGGCCATCGTCGACCATGCGCTTCGCGCCGCCGCCGGCCTCCTCCGCCGGCTGGAAGATCGCGACCACGGTGCCGGCGAAACTCCGGTCCTGGGCAAGGGATTGGGCCGCCCCCAGCAGCATCGCCGTATGCCCGTCATGGCCGCAGGCGTGCATGCGGCCGGGAAAGACGGAGCGGTGCAGGAACCGGTTGGCCTCCTGGATGGGCAGCGCATCCATGTCGGCGCGCAGGCCGATCATGCGCCCCGGGCGGCTGCCGCGGACCACGCCGACGACGCCGGTGCCGCCGATGCCGCGATGGACTTCGACGCCCCATTGCGCCAGCAGATCCGCGACGAGATCGCTGGTGCGCTGTTCGGCGAACGCGAGTTCCGGATGCGCGTGGATGTCGCGGCGGATCGCCTGCAACGGCGAAACGGCGCTTGCGATGTCGTCGGGGAGGCGCATGACTCCCATTGTATGCCGCGCCTGCTGCGATGCCGGACCGGGATGTCCGACATCACGGCAGGGTCACGGTACGACGTGGTCGATCGTGATCGTCAGCCCCTTCGTCCCCACCGCCACCGGTTGGCTGGATCCTTCCAGATCGCCGGAGGCCGGCATTGCATCGCCGCTGCGCGAGACGCGGGCTTCGATGATCACCGGCGAGAACTTGGACACGGTGAACGCCGGCACCATGGCCATCGCGTCGTTGAGGGTGAATGTCATCGGCAGGTCCTTGACCTGCTTGCGCAGCATTGCCAGGGGCACGCGCGGGCCGAAGGCGGCGCGGGCGTAGATGAACACCGTTTCGTCCGGCGAGGCCTTGCCGGCCAGGGCCGAGGCGATTTCCACCTTGCCCTGGACCCCCGCCGCTGCCGCCGCTGCGGCGCTCATGCCCGACGCCGCATTCGCGGCGAGATCCGCCGGCAGCGTCTGCCCGGCCTGCTTGGCACGGTTGCGGGCTTCTTCGATGCTGCTGCGCAGGTTCTGCGCGAATTGCGGGTCCTCGGGTGCGGCCTGCACCGCCCGCTCCCAGTAGACGATCGCGTCGGCGTAGCGGCGGTGCCCGAAGGCGTCCGTGCCGGCCAGGGCGAGGCCCTTGACGTTGCGGGGATCGATCTTGAGGGCGCGCGAGATGAGTTTCATCGGCATGCCGTCGAGATCCTGCCCCTGCGTCATCGCCAGCGCGTCGGCGAAGTCGACCAGGAGGTTCGGATCCTTCGGCGTGAGCGCCACCGCCTTGGCGTAGGCGTGCACGGCATCCTGGAAGTTCTTGGCGGCATCGGCGCCATTGCTTTGCTCGCCGATGTACGCATACACCCGGCCGAGCATCGCCCATCCGGCGGCGTCACCGGGATTCTTCTGCAGCGAAGCCTGCAGTTTGTCGATCATCTTCTGGATCTGGGCTGCGGTCACGGATGGATTCTGCGCACCGCCCGGGCCTCCGTCCTGCGCCGCTGCCGCCGCCACCGTTGCGCCGGGGGCCAGGGCGTCGGGAGTGCCCAGGCGGCTGTAGAGCACGATCGGGATGGCGAGGACCAGGACCCCGAGCGCGAGCGCGGTGCCGCGCGCACGCTTGGGACCTGCCGGCGCCGCGGCGTCCGGACCGACCTCCTCGAGCAGACGGCGTTCGAGTTCGATGCGGCTTTGCTGGAATTGGGCATCGCCCAGGGTGCCGGCGGCATATTCGGCCTCGAG
Organism: Burkholderiales bacterium GJ-E10; assembly: GCA_000828975.1. Lineage (NCBI taxonomy): Bacteria > Pseudomonadati > Pseudomonadota > Betaproteobacteria > Burkholderiales > Burkholderiales bacterium GJ-E10. The sequence continues at coordinate 392,434 of AP014683.1, forward strand.
TTCGCGCAGTTGGTCGCGGAACAGCGCGACCACGGCGCCGGCCTTCTTTTCTTCTCCGGGTTCGGCGTTGCGCAGCAGGGGCCAAAGCAGCAGACCGAGGGCCAGGATCAGCAGGATCCCGGCGGCAAACAGAAATCCGATCATGAGAGGTGGCTTTCTTCTCCAGCGCCTTCTTGGAGCAGGCGCTGCGCGCGTTTCGCGTCTTCTGCGCTCAGGGTTGCGTCACTTGCCGCAGCAAGGGACTGTGTGGCGCGCCGTTTGAGCGTGAAGTACAGCGCGGCCAGGCCGCCTACCAGCAGCAGGCCGGGGCCGAACCATAGCAGGATGGTGTCGTCCTGGACCGGCGGACGGTACAGGACGAAATTGCCGTAGCGCGCCACCAGATAGGACCGGATCTGGGCGTCCGTCTCGCCCTTGGCGAGCATCTCGCGGATTTCCTGGCGGAGATCCACCGCCAGTGGCGCTTCCGAGGCAGCCAGCGTCTGGTTCTGGCATTGCAGGCAGCGCAGCGTTGCCGCCAGCCGCATCATGTGGTGCTCGATCGCCGGGTCGTTGCCGAGTTCCGGCGCCTCCTTGGCGTACGCGGCGGGCAGCATCACCGGGCCGGCCAGAGTGGCGGCCAGGGCGAGTCCGAGCGCGCAGCGGCGCGCGATGGGAAGAATCCAGGGTCTCATAGGGATCGGTTCCGCGCTCCCCCGGACGGGCGGGAAGGCGGTGCATTGCAGGTGACAAACATGGATCGGCGACGGGCCACTACGAATTCTGCAGCTTTCGAATCAGCGGCAACAACGTATTCTGGATGATATCGGGGGTGAACGGCCCGATCTGCTTGAAGCGGACCACGCCCTGCTTGTCGATCAGGAACGTTTCGGGCACGGCGTAGACGCCATAGTTGATGCCGATGCGGCCGGATTGATCGAAGGCGATTTCCGCATATGGGTTGCCGTACTGCACCAGCCAGCCCAACCCGGCGGGCCGGGTGTCCTTGTAGTCGAGGCCGATGATCGGCACTCCGCTCGAGCGTGCGAAGTCCACCAGCATCGGCTGCTCTTCCCGGCAGGCCACGCACCAGGATGCGAACGCATTGAGCATCCACACCTTGCCGAGCATGTCCTTGCGGTCGACCATCTGTTCCGGCGACGACAGCGACGCCACCCGGAAATCCGGCGCGGGCTTGTCGATGAGCGGAGACGGAATCTCGCGCGGATCCATCCACAGCCCCTTGAACAGGAACCCGACGATGGCGAGAAATACGACGAGCGGCAGGAGATAACGCAGGGAACGCATGATGTGGCAACCCGTTTACGCCTTGACCGTCGCACCCGACGGCGCCATGGACCGTTGATTCGCAAGGCGGTAGCGGCGATCCGAGAGCGCGAACACGCCACCCAGGGCCATCAGCACGCAGCCGCCCCAGATCCAGTCGACGAACGGCTTGTAGTACACGCGAACCACCCAGGAAGTCTTGCCGGTCGGCGAGCCCAGCGACACATAAAGATCGCCGAGGAAGCCGGTGTGGATGGCGGCGTCGGTCATCGGCTCGCCGCGCTCCGAGAACTGGTGCTTCTCCGGGTACATGGTGCGCACCGGGGTGCCGGTCGCGGCGGTGCCGCGATAGATGTCGAAGACGCCGCGGGTGTACTCGTAGTTCGGTCCCATGCCCTTTTCCGTGCCGACGAATTTCGCGGTGTAGGGGCCGACGCCGACGGTCTCGCCGGCGGCCATGTTGACGTCCTTCTCGGTGGCATACCCCGACACCAGCGTCACGCCCACGACGAACACCGCCACGCCCAGGTGGGCGATCAGCATGCCGACGTAGCCGCGCGGCAGGGTGGACAGCTTGGTCAGCACGCTGCCCCCCTGCATCGGCCGGATCCGCGACCAGAGGTTGATCACGCCGCTGCTGGCGATCCAGGCGGCAAGCAGGATGCCCAACGCCACCATGGGCGACCAGCGGCCCTCGACCAGGGGAACGAGGATGGCCAGCACCGCGCTGATGGCCGCCGCCCATTTCAGGCGGGAAGCCAGTTCCGGCAGTTCCGCCTTGCGCCACTTGGCTAGCGGTCCGACCCCCATGAGGAACAGCGCCGGCGCCATCAACGGCACGAACACGGTGTTGAAGTACGGGGGGCCGACGGAGATCTTGTCCATGTGCAGCGCGTCGAGCGCCAGCGGGTACAGGGTGCCGAGCAGCACACAGGCCGTTGCCGCCAGGAAGAGCACGTTGTTGGTGAGCAGCATCGACTCGCGCGAAATCACCTCGAAGCGCTCGCCCAGGCCGATCTTCGGCGCGCGCCATGCGAAAAGCCCCAGCGAACTGCCGATCACGACCACCAGGAAACCGAGGATGTAGACGCCGCGACGGGGGTCGGAAGCGAACGCATGCACCGACGTGAGCACGCCCGAACGCACGAGGAAGGTGCCGATCAGCGAGAGCGAGAATGCGAAGATCGCCAGCATGACCGTCCAGACCTTGAAGCCGCCGCGCTTTTCCGTCACCGCGAGCGAGTGCATCAGGGCGGTGCCGGCGAGCCAGGGCATGAACGACGCGTTCTCCACCGGATCCCAGAACCACCAGCCGCCCCAGCCCAGGGTGTAGTAGGACCAGGCGCTGCCGGCCATGATACCGACGGTGAGGAAGGTCCATGCCACCGTCGTCCAGGGCCGCGACCAGCGCGCCCAGGTCGAGTCGAGGTTGCCGCCGAGCAGCGCGGCGATCGCGAACGAAAAGGCGACCGAGAACCCGACGTAGCCCATGTAGAGCACCGGCGGGTGGACCACCATGCCGGGATCCTGCAGCATCGGGTTGAGGTCGTTGCCGTTGGCCACCGCGGGCAGGACACGGAGGAAGGGGTTCGAGGTGAACAGGATGAACGCGAGGAAGCCCAGCGAAACCAGGCCCATCACGGCCAGGATGCGCGCGATCATCTCGCGCGGCAGATGCTTGCTGAAGATGCTCACGGCGAGCATCCAGAGCGACAGGATCTGCACCCAGAGCAGCATCGAGCCCTCATGGCCGCCCCAGAAGGCCGCGAACTTGTACCGCAGCGGCAGCAGGCGGCTGGAGTCGGCGGCGACGTAGATTACCGAGAAGTCATCGTGGAGAAAACTCCATACGAGACAGGCGCTGGCGATGCTCACGAGCAGGAACTGCGCGCGCGCCGCCGGCCGGGCCAGCGCCATCCAGCGGACGTTGCCCCGGGCCGCGCCGATCATCGGGATCGTGCCGAGGGCCAGCGCCACGGTCGCGGCGACCATGAGCGCGAAATTGCCGAGTTCCGGAATCATTGGGCCTTGCCTCCCGTGCTGGGCGATGCCGAAACCAGGGTGGAAGTCGACACCGGCCGCCCTTCCTTGGCGCGCCGGATCGCTTCCGCAGCCTCGGGCGGCATGTAGTTTTCGTCATGCTTGGCGAGCACCTGGGAGGCGCGGAACGTGCCGTCGCTGGCGAGTTCGCCTTCCGCCACCACTCCCTTGCCCTCGCGGAATAGGTCCGGAAGGAGGCCGGTGTAGGTGACTGGCACCGACTTCGCCGTATCGGTGACGAGGAAGTGCGCGGTGGCGCCGTCGCGGTGCAGGCTGCCCTTGACGACCATGCCGCCGATGCGGAATGGCCGGTGGTGCGGCGCCTGGTCGGCCTCCACCTGCGATGGGGTGTAGAAAAAGACCAGATTGCTGCGGAACGCGTTGAGGATCAACACGGCGGCAATTCCACCCACAGCCAGGCCCGCGCCGACGATGGCCAATCGTTTGGTTCTTGGTTTCATCACTGCTTCGGTAGTGGTGCTGAAAAAAGGTTCCGGTGCGATGCAGCCACGGCGGTTTGGGAAGTCCGCTCTCCGGGGGCCGGCGATAGTTGTGTATTGTCGCTCAAACTTCGGAATCGCGCGGGAGGGGGGCGTGGGGGAATTCGCACAGGAGGGGGCGGACCGGCCCTGGCTGGCCGGCTACCCGGCCGGCATCCCGGCGGAGATCGATCCGTCGCAGTTCGGATCCTTGACCGCGATGCTGGAGCGGTCTTTCCGGGATCATGCGGCCCGGAGCGCCTTTTCCTGCATGGGGGCACGGCTGCGCTATGCCGACCTCGATCGGCATAGCGCAGCCGTGGCGGCCTGGCTCCAGGCGCAGGGGCTGCGCCCGGGCGATCGGGCCGCAGTGATGCTGCCCAATGTGCTCCAGTACCCTGTCGTATTCATGGGTATTCTGCGTGCCGGGGGGGTCGTGGTCAATGTCAATCCCCTGTACACGCCCCCCGAGCTGGTTTTCCAGTTGGCCGACAGCGGTGCGGAGACGATCTTCGTGCTGGAGAACTTCGCGCAGACCGTGGCCGCAGCGTTGCCCGAGACCCCGTTGCGCCGCGTCGTCGTCTGTTCGATGGGGGAGATGTTTTCCGGCATCAAGGGGGCGGCGGTCGACTTCGTCATCCGTCACGTGAAGCGGCTGGTGAAGCCGTTTTCGCTGCCGCAGTCCCGCACGTTCCGGTATCGCGACGTCGTGCGCGCCGGCGGCGGATTGCCGGGAAGCCGGGTGGACTCCGCGCCGGGCGACGTCGCCGTTCTCCAATACACCGGCGGTACGACGGGCGTTCCCAAGGGCGCGATGCTCACGCACCGCAACCTCGTTGCCAACGTGCTGCAGTCCGATGCCTGGTACCAGCCGTCGCTGCGCCGGATCCCGGCAGGCGAGGCCCCGGTGACCTTGACCGCGCTGCCGCTGTACCACATCTTCGCGCTGACCTCCTGTGCGCTACTGTCGATGCGCAACGGCGGCTCGTGCGTCCTGATCCCCAATCCCCGCGACCTGGCGGCAATCGTCGCGGCCTTGCGCGCGGAGCGGTTCCACATCATTCCGGCGGTCAACACCCTGTTCAACGCGCTGGCCCACGATGCGGCATTCGCCAGACTCGACTTTTCGTCGCTGGTGCTGTGTGTCGGCGGCGGCATGGCGGTGCAGCGGACGGTGGCGGAGCGCTGGCTGGCCGTGACCGGACGGCCGATCTGCGAAGGCTACGGATTGTCCGAGGCCTCTCCCGTGGTGAGCTGCAATCCGACCGACACCGATGCCTACAACGGATCGATCGGCCTGCCGCTGCCATCGACCGAGATCGCGATTCTCGATGACGCCGGCGGACGACTGCCGATCGGCGCGGTGGGGGAGATCGCCGCACGGGGCCCGCAGGTCATGGCCGGTTACTGGAACCGGCCCGACGAAACCGCGAAGGTGCTGATGGCCGACGGCTTCCTGCGCACCGGTGACATCGGGACGATGGATGCGCAGGGATATACGCGGATCGTCGATCGCAAGAAAGACATGATTCTCGTCTCGGGGTTCAATGTCTATCCCAGCGAGGTCGAGGAGGTTGCGGCCGGACATCCGGGCGTGCTCGAATGCGCGGCGGTCGGCGTGCCGGACGGACATTCCGGCGAGGCGGTCAAGCTCTTCGTCGTGCGCAGGGATCCCGCGCTGACCGAAGGGGCGCTGCAGGCGTTCTGCCGGGATCGCCTGGCCGGATACAAGCGGCCGAAGGCCATCGAGTTCCGGACGGAACTGCCCAAGAGCAACGTCGGTAAGATTCTGCGGCGGGCGTTGCGGGACGCGGGCGAATCGGTGGGCGCGTAGTGCGGGCGAATCGGCGGGCGAATCGGCGGGGTGAAACCGCGGGCGAGAATGCGGGCGAATGAAGACCGACCGCCCCGGGTTGCGTGTGCGACCGGACCTTTCCCCGGGGCCTGGCCCCGCGCGCAACCCGGACGCATCCGGCAATCGCCACGAGAAGGAATCCATGGCCGACGACGACCTCCAGACGCGCAGCCTGCGTGCGGTCTGGCACCCCTGCACTCAGATGAAGCAGCACGAGCAGCTGCCGCTCGTCGCCCTCGCGCGCGGCGAGGGCGCCTGGCTCGTCGACACGCAAGGCCGGCGCCTGCTCGACGGCATCAGTTCGTGGTGGGTCAACCTGTTCGGACATGCCAACCCCCGCATCAACGCCGCCCTGCGCGAGCAACTGGACACCCTCGAGCACGCCATGCTCGCCGGCTTCACCCACGCCCCGGTGGTGGCGCTTTCCGAGCGACTGTCGGCGCGAACGGGCGGCGCCCTCGGGCACTGCTTCTACGCATCGGACGGGGCGTCGGCGGTCGAGGTCGCGCTCAAGATGAGCCACCACGCCTGGCGCAACGCGGGGCGGGCGGAAAAGCGCGAGTTCGTCTGCGTGCGCGGGGACTATCACGGCGAAACGTTGGGCGCCCTAGGCGTGACCGATGTGCCGGTTTTCCGCGACGCCTACGGCAGCCTGCTCCATGCCGCCCATGTCGTCGCCAGTCCGGACGCGCGGCAAGCCCATCCGCCCCTTCCGCCAGCGCTCCGCGACGCCGCCTCCCCCCCTCTCCCGAGCGCGGGAGAGGGCAGGGGTGAGGGTGTGGAAACGTGGGGTGCCGCCGAGGCGGCCCGGAGCGCCATCGCCGACGCCGAGCGCCTGTTCGCCGATCGTGCCGACCGCATCGCCGCGATCGTCGTCGAGCCCCTGGTGCAGTGCGCCACCGGCATGGCCATGCATGACCCGTCCTATCTGCACGCACTGCGCGCGCTTTGCGACCGGTACGGCGTGCACTTCATCGCCGACGAGATCGCCGTCGGCTTCGGCCGCACGGGGACCTTCTTCGCCTGCGAACAGGCCGGCGTCTGGCCCGACTTCCTCTGCCTGTCGAAGGGGATCAGCGGCGGCTATCTGCCGCTGTCGGTGGTGATGACGCGCGAGGAGATCTACCGGGAGTTCTATTCCGACACGGCATCGAAAGCGTTTCTGCACTCGCATTCCTATACCGGCAACCCGCTTGCCTGTCGGGCGGCGCTCGCCACCCTCGATATTTTCGAAGAGGACGCGGTGATCGAGCGCAACCGCGAACGCGGCGCGGCCCTGGCGGCGCGGCTGCAGCCCTTGCGCGATGATCCGCGCGTCGAACATGTGCGAAGCCGCGGCATGATCCATGCCTTCGATGTCCGTCCCGAGGCGCTGGGTGCGGACGCGTCGTCCTTCGCCCGGCGCTTCTTTATCGCGGCGCTCGATCGGGGCGTGCTGTTGCGGCCGATCGGGCGCACCGTGTACTGGATGCCGCCCTATATCCTGACCGATGCGGAGTGCGCGCATCTCGCCGAGGCCACGGCGGGCGCACTGGATGCCGCGCTGCATGCCGGACTGGATGGCGCGGCGTGAACGGATTCGAAGATCTGCGGGCGCGGTTGGCGGCCCTGGACCAACGGCAGCTGCGCCGGACCCGTCGCATCGTCGAAGGGGAATGGACGCCGACGGCGCGACTGGCCGAGCCCGGCGCCACCGGGCGCGCGGTGCTCGCCTTTTGCAGCAACGACTATCTCGGTCTGGCCTCGCACCCCGCCGTGGTCGAGGCGCTCGCCGCGGGTGCGCGGCGATTCGGTGCCGGTAGCGGCGCTTCGCCCTTGATCAGCGGCCATAACGCGGTGCACCACGACCTCGAGGCGCGGTTTGCCGCGACCCAGTCGGCGCATATTCCGACGGCGCGCGCCCTGCATTTCGGCACCGGCTATCTCGCCAACCTCGCGGTGATCTCCGCGCTGGCCGATCGCGAGACCGAGGTCTTTTCCGAAGAACTCAATCACGCCTCGCTGATCGACGGCATCCGCCTCGCTTACGCACGCCGCCGGGTCTATCCGCACGCGGATGCCGATGCACTCGAGGCGATGCTGCAGGCCAGCACGGCACGTCGGCGGGTGATCGTCACCGACGCGGTGTTTTCCATGGATGGCGACCTCGCGCCCTTGTCCCGGCTGCTGGCGCTGGCCGAGCGCCACGACGCCTGGCTGGTGATCGACGATGCGCATGGCTTCGGCGTGCTGGGGCCGGGCGGCCGCGGCTCGCTGGCGCATTTCGGCCTGCGTTCGGATCGCATCCTGTACATGGCGACGCTGGGCAAGGCGATGGGCGTGGGCGGCGCGCTCGTGTGCGCGCAGGAAGACGTGATCGAGTGGCTGATCCAGCGGGCGCGCCCCTACATTTATTCGACCGCGGCGCCGCCCGCGCTCGCGGCGGCGGTGGCGGCGGCATTCGACATCGCCCTGGGCGCGGAAGGAGAGGCGCTGCGCGCCACGCTGCGCGCCCACGTCGCCCGGCTGCAGGCGGGGTTCCCGGGATCGTCCCCCCCCGGGGCGGCCCAGGCCGCCGCTTTGCAGGGTGGGGCGGGTGGGCCGGGTGGAATCTGGCGGCTGCTGTCGTCGCCGACGCCGATTCAGCCCATCGTGGTCGGCGGCAATGAAGCGGCGCTGGCGCTTGCCGCGGCCCTGCTGGACCGCGGCATCTGGGTACCGGCGATCCGCCCGCCCACGGTGCCCGAAGGCACGGCGCGCCTGCGCGTGACGTTGTCGGCGGCGCACACCGCGGAGCAGGTCGATCGACTGACAAGGGTCCTGCGGGAATTGGCGGCAAGGCCGGGGTGAGCGCATGGATTCGTGCTTCGTGACCGGTACCGACACCGGCGTCGGCAAGACCCTGATTGCGGCAGCCCTGGTCCACGCCCTGGCGCGGGCCGGGCGGCGGGCGGTCGGCATGAAGCCGGTTGCGGCCGGCGCGGAATGGCGGGATGGCGCGCTGCGCAACGAGGACGTGGAAGCGTTGATCGCCGCGGCCAACGTCGTCGCCCCCCGCGAGGCGGTGTGTCCCGTGCTGCTGCCGCAGGCGGTGGCACCACATATCGCTGCGGAGTCGGCGGGAATCCGGATCGCTCTACGGCCCATCGAAGCCGCGTTCGCCACGCTGCGGGCGCAGTCCGACGCGGTCGTGGTCGAGGGGGTCGGCGGGTTCCGCGTGCCGCTTGCCCCGGATTTCGATACCGCCGACCTCGCCTGTTTCCTGGGCCTGCCCGTCGTGCTGGTGGTCGGCCTGCGGCTCGGCTGTCTGAATCACGCCTTGCTCAGCGCCGAGGCGATTGCGGCGCGCGGCCTGCGTCTGCAGGCCTGGGTGGCCAATCGGATCGACCCGGCGATGGCGGAGGCGGAGCGGAATCTGGCGACCTTGCGGCGCCTGCTGCCGGCGCCGTGCATGGGGGTCGTCCCGCACCTGGCGCGGGTGGATTTCCGGGAAGTCGCGGACCGGCTCGACATCGGCGTGATCACCGGGTGAGCGCGGGTGCGCGGTGGACCGTTCCCGCGCGCCCGTTCGGGGAACGGCAATACCGCCGCGGCCCGGAACGCCGGCGTCGGCTATTGGCCGGCAGGCTTCGGCGTCACCTTCTTCCATCCCGAGGAACAGGACTGCACATAAGGATAGTAGGTCTTGCTGCCCGGGCAGTAGTACCAGTAATACGACTGGGTCGGAACCTGGGTCGGCGGCGGCGGGTTCACGATCACCGGGGGCGCGGCGTAGTAGGGGTAGTAATAGGGGGAATATGGATAGATCGGTGCGCCCCAGCCCCACCACAACGGGTCGTCAAATCCGATGCCCCAGCCCCATCCCCAGCCGGGGCCGCCCCAGCCCCATCCGTCGCGCCAGCCCCAGTCCCCGCGCCAACCGCCGCCCCAGTATCCGGCGTGGCCCCAACCGCCATACCCACGCCCGCCGAAACGGCCGCCGCCCATGCGCCCGCTGCCATGGAAGCCTCCGCCACCGTGAAACCCGCCACCGCCCCCGCCGAACGCGTGGCCGGGCGCGGCATAGGCCGCGCCGCACGCTGCCAGCGCGACCGGGAACAAAATGGCGCGTGCGAAAATCCGATAGTCCATGGTTTTTCTCCATCTACGCGGAATGGCGTCGGGCGATCCCGCGTGCATAGTGTGATCCCTTGAGCGGAAAATTTCTGTGACCATGCTTTTCGACCGGCTCGCGGGCGGGAAAATTCCAGGGATCTCCCTGCACGGTTCCCAATGGCTGGCGACGATCGCGCTGGGCCTGTTGTATGTGTTTTCCGGTCCCGTGACGGACCTCTTCCCGCACGCGCGGTTCGGGGTGCAGCCCTGGAGCGCGCATCCGGCGATCGCGCTGGTCATGGTGGTCTACGCCGGTACCGGCGCCGTGCCCATCCTGTTTTCCGCCGTGTTGGCCTCCTGGTGGCTGGTGCCCGTTGCCGATACGGCGACGGGTGAGTTTTCTGCCGCCGTGGTGTTGACGGCGGTGTATCTGGGCGCAGGGCTGGCGTTGGACCGTACCACCAACTGGCGCAATCCGGAGCACGGTCTGCGCGACCTGGTGGGGTTCCTGGCGGTTGCCACCATCCTCGCGTTGCTGGTTTCCCTGGTCGACGGCACACCGTCGGTGCTGTCCGGCGCGGTGGGCGGGCGGACCGAGCCGGTCCTGTTCCTGCGCCTGTTCGTCGCCAACCTGCTGGGGCTGGTGGTGCTCGCCCCTCTGTTGATGTACATCGCCGCGGACGGATTGCGCGGGACCTTCGCCCGGTTGGCCGCGCGGGCGGCGCTGCGGGACAGCATCCTCTTCCTCGTGGTTCAGGGAGGCATCCTGGAACTGGTGTTCGGCCTGCGCCTATGGGACGAATTCCGCATGTCGTACCTGCTGTTCCTGCCGGTCGGGGTGGTCGCGATGCGTCTGGGGCTGTTGGGCGCGGCCCTTGCCTTGCCCTTGACCCAGGTGGGGATGCTGGCCGCGTTATCCTGGACGGGGACGAGCACCGGGACGGCGTTCGAATTCCAACTGGCGATGCTGACCCTGTCGGTGACGGCGCTGGCGATGGGCGTTCTGGCCGACGAACAGCGTCGCGCTGCCGCCCGGATCGCCGAACATGAGCTGGCATTGCGGGAACATGACCGTGCGCTGGCGCAGGCGCAGCGCACGGCGTCGACCGCCGAACTTGCCGCCGCCCTGGCGCACGACCTCAGCCAGCCGCTTTCCGCAATCGGAACCTACGCCCGGGCCAGCCAGGTGCTGGCGCAGCGCGGCGACGCGGATCGCAGCCAGTTGATCGACACGCTCGGCCGCATCGCGCAGGAGAGCGCCCGCGCCGGGCAGTACGTGCGGCGCATGCGCGATTTCTTCCGCACCGGCGTTTCGCACCAGGACCGGATCGCGGCAGCGGACCTGATCGGCAACACCTACGAACATTTGAGCGACCGTGCCCGGCGGGCACGGATCCGCTGGCGTTCCCGGATCGAGCCGGGCCTGCCGCCGTTGCGGGTCGACGCGGTGCAGATGGGCGCCGTGCTCGCGAATCTCCTGAACAACGCCTATGATGCCCTCGCCGATTGGCAGGGTCCGCGTGAAATTCGCTGCGACGCCTACCGGATCCAGGAGGGAGCGAGGACGATGCTGCGGATCCGGGTGCAGGATACTGGGCCCGGCATCGCGCCGGAGGTCCGCGAGCGGCTTTTCACGCCGCTCGCGACCACCAAGCCGGGGGGGATGGGACTGGGTCTGGCGCTTTCCCGCTCGATCACGGAGCGGCAGGAGGGGCGCCTCTGGTTCGATCCGGAGGCGGAGCGGACGACGTTCTGCCTGGACTTGCCGGTCCAGGACGCGGAGTCCGTGGGGATGCACGGAAGTACGTGAAGCCCTTACGAATTCGCCGCTTTTGGCCAGCAAGCAAGATCGTTAAGGTTGCGCGTCCGCCAAAACGGGGTGAACTGCGCGAGGTGGACTTCGGTTTGTACGGGTTGCGGGCTCCCAGACGGAAGCCCGATTCGATTGCGAGGTTTCAGTGTCGGGTATTTTCTGTCGGCTCCTGCAAGGGTTGCACGAGCCGAACCAGGTCGGGAATGCGGCGGACGTCGAGTTTGTGCATCAGTCTCGCCTTGTAGACTTCGACGGTTCGCGCGCTGATTCCCAACTCCACCGCGATTTCCCGGTTATGCCGGCCGGCCACCACCAGGTCCATCACCTCGCGTTCGCGCGAGGTCAGGCGCGCCACCCGCTCGGCGACTCGCTCGGACTCGCGCTCGGATTCCCAGTACCGCTCGTCGCGGGCGATGGCGGCATCCACCACTTCGACCAGGCGGTCGTTGTCGACGGGCTTTTCGAGGAAATCGAACGCGCCCGCTTTGAGGGCATTGCGCGCGGTGGGCACGTCGCCGTGCGCGGTGAGGAAAAGCACCGGCAGGCGGATCTGCTTTTCCGCCAGGCGGTTCTGGAGTTGCAGCCCGTTCATGCCCCCCAATTGCATGTCGAGAATCGCGCAGCCGCGGCAGTTGCCGTCGACGTGCGCGAGAAACGATTCGGCGGAATCGAACACCTGGGTCGCGAGGCCGCGGAATCCAAGCCACATGGCGAGGGATCGGCGGACTGCGTCGTCGTCATCGACGATGTATACGGTGGGTCGGTACATGGCTGAAATTATCCTTTATTAGTTTCTTGGAAAACGAGAGCAATCGTGTCCCTGGTTGATTTTGTCCTAAAAAGACCGTACACAGTTCCCGCCGTCCTGATCCTGATCTGCCTGCTGGGGATCGGAGCCGCGCTGCGCATGCCGGTCGACATCTTTCCCGAGATCGACATCCCGGTGGTCAGCGTCGTCTGGACCTACAACGGCATGAGCGCGGAGGACATGCAGAACCGCATCATCACGCTGCATGAACGCCAGATGGCCTCGCTGGTCGACGACATCGAGCGCATCGATGCGACGAGCTATTACGGCGTGGGCGTCGAGAAGGTCTATCTTCATGAGGGCGCGAACGTCTCGCGGGCGGTGGCGCAGGTCGCCAGCTCGGCCCTGGTGGTGCTGAAATACATGCCCTACGGCATCACGCCGCCGATGGTGATCCGCTACGGCGCCACCGACGTGCCGATCATCCAGCTGAGCCTGTCGAGCAAGACGCTGCCCGACACCAAACTCAACGACCTCGGCCAGAACATCATCCGCCCGGCGCTCGCCGTGGTCCACGGTGCCGAGGTGCCGTATCCGTACGGCGGCAAGCCGCGGGTCATCATGGCCGACCTCGACGAGCGCGCCCTCCAGGCGCGGGGGCTTACGCCCGCCGATGTCGCCAAAGCGCTGATGCACCAGAACGTGATCCTGCCGGCCGGTGACGTGAAAATCGGCCACAAGGATTACACCTTGACGATGAACAACAGTCCCGATGTGATCTCGGAACTCAATTCCTTCCCGGTGGGTGAAATCAACGGCAAGACTATCTTCATGCGCGACGTTGCGCGCGTGCATGACGGATTCCAGATCCAGACCAACTCGGTGGCGGTCAACGGCCGGCCCGGTGCGCTGATGACGATCCGCAAGACCGGCGGCGTCTCCACGCTGGCGGTGATCAACGGCATCCGCGCGGTCCTGCCCTATATGAACCGCATCATGCCCAAGGGCGTCAAGATCACGCCGCTCTTCGACCAGTCGGTGTTCGTCAAGGCGGCGCTCAACAGCGTGGCGATGGGCGGCGCGATGGCGGCGGGGCTCACCGCGATGATGATCCTGCTCTTCCTCGGCAACTGGCGGCTGACGCTCATCATCCTGGCGGCGATCCCGCTGTCGATCATCACCGCCGTGCTGATCATGTACATCGGCGGCAATACGCTCAACACCATGACCCTGGGCGGATTCTCGCTCGCGGTGGGGATCCTGGTCGACAATGGCACCGTGGTGATCGAGAACATCGAACGCCACGTGCGCGCCGGAGCGGGGCTGCACAAGGCCATTCTGCGCGGCTGCGGCGAGGTCGGCGTTCCGACCATGCTGGCGACGCTCTGCATCTGCATCGTGTTCGTCCCGGTGTTCCTGCTGCAGGGCACGGCCAAGTACCTGTTTTCGCCCCTGTCGCTGTCGGTGATCTGTGCGCTGCTGGCAAGTCTTGCGCTGTCGTTCACCATGGTGCCGCTGCTCTTCAAGTATCTGATGCGCGCGTCGGTCGAGGCCCACGCCAAGCACGAGCATGCCGTGCACGACGTTGCGCACGCGGGGAAAGCCGAGACGCCGACCCTGCTCGGGCGGATCGGCAAGGCGCTCTATGGCATCCACCTCGCATTCGAGCGCGGCTTCACCCGGTTTCGGGAGGGGTACCGCAATGTCGTTTCGTGGGTGGTGACGCGGCCGAAGACGGTCATTGCCTTCTTCATCGGGCTGATGGTGGTCTCGCTTTCGCTTTTCCCCTTCCTCGGCCGCGACTTCTTCCCGCAGGTCGATGCCGGGCAGATGCGGCTGCACGTGCGGGCGCCTGCCGGCACGCGGATCGAACAGACCCAGGCGTATTTCGCGCAAGTCGAAGGCGCGATCCGCAAGATCGTCGGCAACGATCAGATCTCGGTGATCCTGGACAACATCGGCCTTCCCTATAGCGGCATCAACATGGCGCTGTCCGACTCGGCGACGGTCGGGCCGATGGACGGCGAAATCCTGATTTCGCTCAACAAGGAGCACAAGCCGACCGCAGGCTTCGTCGCCGAATTGCGCCGCAAGCTGCCGCGCGAATTTCCCGAGCTGACGTTCTTCTTCCAACCGGCGGACATCGTCGATCAGGTGCTCAATTTCGGGCAGCCGGCGCCGATCGATATCCAGGTCTCGGGCTACGACAGCGGTGCGACCTACGACGTGGCGAAGCACATCATGCGCGACATCGCCAAGATCCCCGGCATCGTCGATTCGCACATCTTCCAGGTTCCGGATTCGCCGTCGCTCACGATCGACGTCGATCGGGCATTGGCGACCGACGTCGGCGTCAACCAGCTCGCCAGCGCCAACAGCGTGCTGGTTGCAACCAACTCCAGCGCCCAGCTGGCGCCGAACTTCTGGGTCGATCCCCGCAATGCCGTGAGTTACCCGCTGGTGGTGCAGGTGCCGCAGTACAAGATCGACACCGGTCCGGATCTGTGGACGATCCCGGTCAAGACCAAGCCCGGCGATCCGCGGCAGTTGCTCATGAACGTGTCCAAGTTCGGACGGGCGCCGGTTCCGCTGGTCGCGTCGCAGCACAACATCCGTCCGGTGTTCGACGTGCAGGCGGACGTGCAGGGAATCGACCTGGCATCGGCCGCGAAGGCGATCAACCGGGTGCTCGATCGCGACCGGCCGCCACCCGCCAAGGCGATCAAGGTCACGCTTTCGGGGCAGATCGACACCATGGAGCAGAGCTATACCGGTCTGTTCACCGGGATCGCCCTGGCCGTGGTGCTGGTCTACCTCTTCCTGGTGATGAATTTCCAGAGCTGGATCGATCCGCTGATCGTGCTCATGGCGGTGCCGTTCGCGCTCGCCGGGGTGATGTGGATGCTGTTCCTCACCCAGACCCACTTGAGCGTTCCGGCCCTGATGGGGACCCTCATGTGCATCGGTCTGACGACCGCGAACAGCATTCTGGTCGTGACTTTCGCCAATCAGCGGATGGACAAGGGCGATGATTCGCTGACGGCGGCGGTGTCCGCAGGCTACATGCGAATGCGGCCGGTGCTGATGACGGCAGGCGCGATGATCCTGGGCATGATTCCGATGGCACTCGGTGTCGGTGAAGGCGGCGAGCAGAACGCGCCGCTTGCCCGCGCGGTGATCGGCGGTCTGCTCTTTGCCACCATGGCGACCCTGGTTTTCGTCCCGACGATGTACCGGCTGCTGCGGCGCCGGCCGTCGGGTTTGGTTCCGCATATCCCCCACATGAACATGGAGAGAGGTACACCGTGAGCGAATCCGGTCACGAAAATCAGGAACATGCCCCGTTGCCGGATGACGATTCGGACGAGGGCCGCGCTGCCACCGACTTTTCCGAAGACACCGGTGGTACGGTGCGCCGCGGGGTCATAGGTTTCCTCGTCCTGCTGGTGGTGGCGTTTGGCGTGGTGGCCGTGAAACGCTGGCACGAGGCCCATACCCTGCGTGCCGAGTCGGCCGCGGCGGTGAAGCAGAAGATCGCCGTCGACGTGGTGACGGTGACGGGCACGCCGCACGGCGCGCAGCTGACGTTGCCGGGGGAGACCGCGTCCTGGTACGAGGCGACGATCTACGGGCGGGTGGACGGCTACGTGGCGAAATGGTGGTCGGACATCGGCGACCATGTGCGCAAGGGGCAGGTGCTGGCGCTCATCGATACGCCGGAACTCGATGCCCAACTTGCGGCCGCCCGGGCGCGGGTGAATGCCGACAAGGCGATCGTGCGCGTGCGCAAGGCCGAGGAAGAGTTCGCCACGACGACCTACATCCGCTGGCGTGACGCGCCCAAGGGCGTGGTTTCCGTGCAGGATCGCGAGGAGAAGAAGGCCGACTACGTCAGCGCCAAGGCCCGCTTGAATGCGGCGCGCGCCCAGGTGGCACTGGCCCAGGCCGACGTCAACCACTATTCGGCACTCACCGCGTTCAAGAAGGTCACGGCGCCGTTCACCGGAGTGGTGGTGGCGCGGGAAATCGACGTCGGCAATCTGGTGACGGCGGGCAGCACGGCGTCGACCACGCCCCTCTATCGCATCAGCCAGGACAATCCGATGCGGATCTTCGTCGATGCCCCCCAGGCGGTGGCCAACGACCTGCGCCATCCCGGGACGCCGGTAACGATCCGCGCCAACGATCTGCCCGGGATGGTGTTCCACGGCACCGTGACCCGCACGGCGCAGGCGATCGATCCGGATGCGCGGACCCTGAAGGTCGAGATCGACCTGCCCAACAGGCGCCACATCCTGATCCCGGGCATGTATGTCGACGTCCGTTTCAACCTTCCCAACAACGGGCTGTTCCAGGTGCCTGCGGCGGCGATGGTCTTCCAGTCCAGCGGGCCGCACGTCGCGGTGGTCGACGCCAACGGCGTGGTGCATTTCCGCCGCGTGACGATCGCGCGTGACGAGGGTAACGTGCTCGACCTCTCGTCGGGCGTCCACCCGGGCGACCGGGTGGCGCTGAACATCAGCAGCCAGATCGCCGATGGCGAAGCGGTGATCGCAAACGACGTGGGGAGCGAGAAATGAAGTTGGAACGAGCGGCCCGTCGCCGCTCCCGCAGCATCCTCGCCGGCGCGGTGCTGGCGGCATTGTGCCTTGGGGGCTGCGCGGTCGGCCCGGACTACCATCGTCCCAAGCCGGAGGCACCGAAACAGTTCGCGGTGCAGACCGGCGCCCATTCCGCCAAGGGTACCCGGGATGACCCTGCGGCGATCGCCAGCTGGTGGCACAACCTGCACGACCCCGAGCTCGATTCCCTCGTCGCGCGGGCGCTGAAGGACAACCCCAGCCTCGAGATCGCCCTTGCGCATCTGCAGCAGGCGCGCACCTACGAGGTCGCGGTCACCGGTCTCGCCTTGCCCAGCGTCGATCTCGGCGCGGGCGGCGGGCGCGGTACTGGAGCGAACCTCGACCGCGGCGGACTCGCCCCGGGAGCGCTGCACGCCGCCGACAATCGACGGCTGAGCGGCGCGGGGATCGACCGCATCGATTATGTCGCCGGCGGCATGGCCCAGTGGAACCTCGATCTGTTCGGCCGTTATCGCCGGATGATCGAAGCTGCGCGCTATCAATCGCAGGCGCGGATGGCGTCGCGCGACGCCGTGCAGGTGGCGGTGGTGGCTCAGGTGGTGCGGGCGTACGTCGATTTGCGCGGGCTGCAGACGCAACTTCTCGTGCTGCGGCAGAACGAACTTGCCGCCAGCGATCTCTGGCATCTGATGCAGGCCCGCTACAACCGCGGGATCACCAACGAACTCGATGCGACCCTGGCGCGCCGCCAACTGGATATCGTGCGGGCGGAAATCGGGCCGGTGCTGGGTCGGATCGAAGCGGCGCAGGACCGGATCGCGGTCCTGCTCGGGCATTACCCCGAAGACCTGCATGCGGAACTGTCCAAGCCGGCGCTGATTCCCAATCTGCCCGATGAGATCGACCCGGGCGTCCCGCTGACGCTGTTGCGGCGCCGGCCGGATGTCCGCGAGGCGGAGTGGGAACTGGCGAGTGCGACGGCCAACGTGGGCGTCGCAACGGCGGCGCTCTTCCCGAGTCTCACGGTCGTCGCCGGCCTGGGACAGGAAGGAACCAGCCTCAACTCGCAGTTCCTGCCGAACAACTCGTACCGGATCTGGTCGCTGGGCTACGGTGCGATCCTCCCGCTGCTCGATTTCGGCACCCTCGACGCGCTTGCCGACGTCGCCGATCTGCAGGCCCATGTGCAGTACGTGCACTACAAGCAGACCGTGCTGAACGCGGTTGCGGACGTCGACACCTCGATGGCCGCATTCCGCGCGCAGCAGGAGCGACTGCGGGAACTGGCCGATGCGGTGGTGGCCAGCGAACGCGCGATGCTGCTGGCGTCCGAGCGCTACGATCGGGGCCTCACGGACTTCCTGAACGTCGCCGATGCCCAGCGGCAGGAGTACGACCTCGAAGGGCAGTACGCGGTGGACCAGACCTTGCTCGCCGAGCGCTACGTCGCGGTGTACCAGGCCCTCGGCGGCGGCTGGGAGAACTATGGCGGCCCGCCGAAGATCCGCATGCCGCAACCGGCCATCGTGGCGATGTTCCGGCGCCTGGCCAATCCGGGCACCGGACGCTGACCACCTTCCCCCCCCAAAAAAAAACGGCCCGGACATTTGTCCGGGCCGAAATTTTTTCTGAGGAGAACCCGGGAAGCCGCGGCAGCGGTTCCCGGGGTGCTGCGAGGGCCGCTTAGAACGCGTGGCGGAAGCCCGCGCCGATGATGCGGTTGCCCATGTTGGCTTCGCTGCCCGAGGTATTGACCTTCATCAGGCCGGCATACAGATCGGACTGGCGGGACAGGCGATAGTCGGCGAGCAGGGTGTAATAGTTTTCGGCCGCTGCGCCGATCGTGCTGCCCGTGATCCCGCTGGTGTACGAGTCCTTGCCGACGTGGTAGGTCGCCGCCGTCAGCGAGAACGCGCGCGTGATGTGCTGCGTCGCGCCGATCCAGAGGACGTTGAGGTTGAACTGGCTACCATATTGCGCCGTCTTGACGCCGGCGACCGGGATGCCGAAGATCGACGTTACGTGGTCGGCAGCGGGGTTCGACGGGTCGGTGAATTCCTGACGCTCGTAACCGGCGTTGACGGTGGTCTGCCGCCAGTCGTAGCGCGCGGCCAGCAGGAACGCCTTGGTGTTCGAGGCGGTCACGTTGAGCGTGCCGACTCCCGGCGTCACCCCCGGCGTGGCAAGGTAGCCGTTGGTGGCGGTGCCGAGCGTGCCTTGGCCGTCGACGTGCAGCGCGTCGTGGAACTCTTCATAGCCGAGTTGTACGGCCAGCGGGCCGTCGACGTACGTGCCATCCAACTGGAAGGCATTCTGCGCCGCGGTGTAGCCCGCGACGCCGCCGAACTTGTACAGGCCGCCCAAGGTGAACCGGCCGAGCGAGTACTCATATTTGATGCTGTTGTCGACGCGCGAATCGTCGGTGTTGCCGCCGCCGCCATAGCTTCCCGAATAGCCCAGCGGCGAGAAGTCCTGCGCTTCGCCCAGCGGGTCGGTGATCGCCATGTTGTCGAGGAAGAAGCTGGTGTTGCGGCCGGCCGTCACCGTACCCCAGGTGTCGGACGACAGGCCGACGAAGGCGCCGCGGGAGAACAACTGGCCCGAAATCGCGCTGTCCTGCGAGGCCGTGCCGCCGTTGGCGACGCCGATCGCGGCGTTGGAAAGGGTGCCGGTCGGGACGTTGACCGCCGACTCGAGCTTGAAGATCGCCTTCAGGCCGCTGCCCAGGTTTTCCTGGCCCTTGATGCCCCAGCGCGATTGGCTCAGGCCGCCGTTGACCATGCCGGTGACCGAGTGCGGGGCTGCGGTGTTGTTCACCGGGGTCGGGTTGCCGGTGACCGGGAAGTAGGAGTCGAAGTTGGCGTTGTGCTGGATGTTCGCGACGGCGGTGTCGAGAATCCCATACAGCGTCACGCCCGAGGAGTCATCCGCGAATGCGGCGCTGGTGCAGACGGCCAGGGCCAGCGGAGCGAACTTGATGAGGGACTTGCGCAAGGTGATCTCCTGAAATGATGATGGAGGGTTAATAAATCCACTGACCGGAGGCTATGCACGTACGATTACATCTTTATTACATGTCGCAATTTTCCAACGACGCGCGTTGCCCGTAGGGGTTCTTGCAGCGCTCGCGAAAGGGTTCGTTTCCGGACCGTGACAATCTCGCTTTGGCGGTCGCCTCCAGGATTCGTACAATTGCGGGGTTCGGTGCTCGGCGCATGGCGATGGGAAAGGGGGCGGGTCATGGATACACTCCGGAAGGCAACGGCGCTCGACGAACTGCTGCGGGTCGCGCAATCGGCCTTGACCGTGGTCACCAGTTCGCCGCCGTCGTCGCGCCCCGACCCGGGGAATCCCGCACGGTCGGTCGAACTGTCACCGGTTCTCGGCGAGGCCGACCGGCGCCATGCCGCCGGCCTGATGCGGGTCAATCACGTCGGGGAGATCTGCGCCCAGGCGCTGTACGAAGCGCAGTCGATGGCCACCCGGGACGACGGCCTGCGCACCGTGTTTCGGCAGGCGGCGGTGGAAGAGGCGGACCATCTCGCCTGGACGCGCCGCCGGGTGGAGGAACTCGGCAGCCGGGTCAGCGCCTTGGTGCCGCTGTGGTACGCCGGGGCGTTCGGGATCGGCCTTGCCGCGGCACTCGTGGGCGACCGTCCCAGCCTGGGGTTCATGGCCGAGACCGAGCGGCAGGTCGAGGAACACCTGCTGGACCATCTGCAGAAACTGCCGCCCCACGATCAGGTTTCGCGGGCGATCGTCGAGCAGATGAAGCTCGACGAAGTCGGCCACGCCAACACCGCGGTGGCCCACGGCGGCGCCGACCTGCCGTTTCCGGTGCGCTTGGCGATGAAGGCCGCGGCGAAGGTGATGACGACGACGGCCTACTACATCTGACTTCTCATGGCGTTACCGCGGACGGCGTTGCTGCGCACCGTCACAGCGTGTCCACCACCTCGACCTCGATCTCGATCTTCGCCGTCTTCTCGACCATCGCCCCCGCCGAACAGTATTTTTCGTGCGAAAGCCGTACCGCGCGTTCCACGGCGTCCTGCGGCAGCGACCGGCCGGTGACCACGAAATGCATGGTGATGCGGGTGAATACCTTGGGGTCGGTGGCTGCGCGCTCGGCCGACAGCCGTACTTCGCAGCCGCGCACGTCGTGGCGCCCGCGCTTGAGGATGTGGACGACGTCGTACGCCGTGCAGCCGCCGGTGCCGGCCAGGAGCAATTCCATCGGACGGGGCGCGAGGTTGCGTCCGCCGCCTTCGGGCGCGCCGTCCATTGCGACCAGATGGCCGCTCCCGGTCTCGGCAACGAAGGTCATTCCCGACGGTCCGCCCCAGCGAACAAAGCACTCCATGACGTCTTCCTCCGCAAAACCCCGATTTTGCCTGATCCGGACCGCATCGCGTCGGGTGGTGCGCCCGGGCGGGGAGTCCGCCTGCGCTGCCGGTTTCGGGCCTTCGCCGGCTCCGGAAACGCTTCCGCTTGCAGGGGTTCCGATCAGGCCGTACAATGTGCGGCTTTTCCCGGTCGGCAGAACCTTTTTGACGCCATGAAGACATTTTCCGCCAAATCGCACGAAGTGCGCCGCGACTGGTTCGTGGTCGACGCCAACGACAAGGTACTGGGTCGGCTCGCCTCGCAGATCGCGCTGCGCCTGCGCGGCAAGCACAAGCCCGAATACACTCCGCACGTCGATACGGGCGATTTCATCGTCGTCGTCAATGCCGGCAAGCTCCGCGTCACCGGGGCCAAGGAAGCCGACAAGATGTACTACCGCCATTCCACCTATCCCGGTGGCGTGCGCGAGACCACCTTCGGCAAGATGCAGCAGCGCTTCCCGGGGCGCGCGCTCCAGATCGCCGTTCGCGGCATGCTGCCCAAGGGTCCGCTGGGCTACGCGATGATCAAGAAGCTCAAGATCTACGCCGATGCAGAGCATCCCCATGAGGCGCAGCAGCCCAAGGCGCTGAATATCTGACGCCCGGAATATCGAATCGAGAACCAGCAAGGTACGCCATGATCGGTAAGCACAATTACGGAACGGGGCGCCGCAAGAGTTCGGTGGCGCGCGTCTTTTTGCGCCGCGGCAGCGGCAACATCGTCATCAACGGCCGTCCGATGGACGAGTACTTTCATCGCGAAACGGGCCGGATGATCGTGCGCCAGCCGCTCGAACTCACCGGCAACCTGACGACGTTCGACATCCAGGTCAACGTCGATGGCGGCGGCGAGTCGGGCCAGTCCGGCGCGGTACGCCACGGCATCACCCGTGCCCTGATCGACTACGACGCCACGCTCAAGCCCGCGCTCTCCCATGCCGGGTTGGTGACGCGCGACGCGCGGGAAGTCGAACGGAAGAAGGTCGGCCTGCGCAAGGCACGCCGCCGCAAGCAGTTCTCCAAGCGTTGATTTTCCGGCGTCCCTGCCTTGGCGCAAGGGACGCACCGGTGCATGGGGCAGGATCGGCCGCGGCGCACGCGGCCGTTTTGCGCACCCGCACGGGCCGCGCGGCGTTCTTGTGCTTCCAAGCGGATGATGCGCCAATGTGGGGAGCCCGGCCGGCGCGATCGGTCACCGGGAATCTATACTCCCCTGTTCCCCGGACATCGGACGACAAGGGTAGCAACCACCATGACCCGCAAGATCCGCGTCGGCATCGTTGGCGGTACCGGATATACCGGCGTCGAGTTGCTGCGCCTGCTCGCACAGCATCCCAGGGCGGAACTGGTCGCCATCACCTCCCGCAAGGAAGCGGGCACGCCCGTTGACCGGATTTTCGGGTCTCTGCGCGGCCGGGTCGATCTGCGGTTCACCAATCCCGAATCCCGAGAACTCGAGCGTTGCGACGTCGTGTTCTTTGCCACGCCGCACGGCGTGGCGATGAACCAGGCGCGGGCGCTCGTCGACGCCGGCGTGCGGGTCATCGATCTCGCGGCGGATTTCCGGCTGCGCGACCCCGCGCAATTCGAAGCCTGGTACAAGATGCCGCATGCCTGCCCGGACCTCCTCGCGGAAGCGGTGTACGGATTGCCGGAGCTGAACCGGGAGGCGATCGATTCGGCGCGGATCATCGGCTGCCCCGGTTGCTATCCCACCAGCATGCAGCTTGGTCTGGCACCCATCCTGGAGTGGGAGCGCGATCATCCGGGCGCCATCGATTGCGGCGCCATCATCGCCGACTGCAAGTCGGGGGTGAGCGGCGCGGGCCGGAAGGCCGAGGTCGACTATCTGGGCGCCGAGGTTTCCGAGAACTTCCGCGCCTACGGACTTTCCGGTCACCGGCACCATCCGGAGACGGTGCAGCAACTATCGATCCTGGCCGGCAAGCCGGTCGGGTTGACCTTCGTCCCGCACCTCGTGCCGATGATCCGCGGCATTTTCAGCAGCATCTACGTGCGCCTGGGGACCGCGGCGGATCAGACCGACGCGGAACTGCAGGCCCTGTACGAGCGCCGCTATGCCGGCGAGCCGTTCGTCGACGTGCTGCCCGCCGATTGTGCGCCGGAGACCCGTTCGGTACGCGGCACGAACCTTGCTCGCATCGGCTTGCGCCGTCCGGCGCGGGATCTGCTCCTCGTGCTGGTGGTCGAGGACAACCTCGTCAAGGGGGCGGCGGGGCAGGCCGTGCAATGCATGAACCGCCTCTTCGGCCTTCCGGAGACGGAAGGGCTGATGCAGATCGCGGCCGTGCCCTGATCGGAAGGCGGGCAGGAAGGCGATCGCGGGGCGGTACGCGAGTCACAAGGGCGGGCGCGAACGAAGAGGCGGCAAGGGACGGTGGCAATACGATGAAGTGGAAGCTGTTCCTGCGCAAGAACACGCTGAGCGCACCCAGGGTCTCGGTGCGTTCGCACATGTCCTGGCCGGTGCGGACGGCGATCACCTTTTTGCTGATGGTGGCGGCTGCGGTGGCCGGGCTGGCGCTCTACAACTGGGGCCGGCATTTCGGCGGCCCCAACCGCGAGCAACTGGTTGCCGAGGTGGCGAGCTTGCGCAGTGCCTTGCATGCGGCCACGGCGGAGCGGGATCGCGACGCCATGAAGGCGGCGGCGCTCCAAGGCCAGGTGCAGGTGGAGAAGGCCGCGCAGGATCAACTCATGCTGCAGGTGCGCAATCTGGAAGCGGATCGCGCGCGGATGCAGGCGGACCTGGACTTCTTTGAAAGCCTGCTGCCGGTGCGGCGGGGCGAGAAGGGCGTCGTGATCCGGAGTTTCCGGATCGAACCGGAGGGAGTCGCGGCGCAGATGCACTACCGCCTGCTGGTGCAGCAGGCGGGCAGACCGGATCGCGATTTCGTCGGATCGGTGCAGTTGCGCGTCACGTACGTGCAGAACGGCCACGTCAGCACCTTGTGGGTTCCGGCGGCCGATGCGCCTTCGGATGCGCGGCAGGCGATGCAGTTATCCTTCCGCAATTACCAGCGGGTGGAGGGGAGCTTCACCTTGCCCGCGGGAGCGCGACTGCAGTCGGTGCAGGTGCGCGTCCTCGCCGGCGGAGCGGTTCGGCTGCGACAGACATTCGCCGGGTGATCCGGTCGGCGGGAACGGGAGCAGGAGATGTTCGGCAAGAAGGCGGCAGCGCAATACCAAATCGGCAGTCTGATCGGGGCCACGACGACCATTTCCGGCGACGTCACGTTCGTCGGCGGCATGCGGATCGATGGGACGGTGAAGGGGGCCGTGCGGTGCGCGGAGGGCGAGAAAAGCGGCCTTCTGGTCATCAGCGAACACGGCAGCGTCGAGGGGGAGGTCTGCGCGGCCCACCTGGTGGTGGGCGGCCGCATCGCAGGTCCGGTCAACGCCGGGCAACTCGTCGAACTGCAGCCCAAGGCGCGGATCGTCGGCGACGTGCGCTATACCGCGCTCGAGATGCATCACGGCGCCGTCGTCGAGGGGATGATGATTCACATTCCTTCCGAGACGCGTGTCGATGGGCGCGTCAATCAGCCGGAACCCCAGCCGGAACCCCAGCCGGACCCTCAGCCGGAACCGTGACCCAAAACCGGGAAGGGGGCATGGTTGTCTTCCCGCATCCCGGCCATACGTTCCTATAATCGCGATTATTCCCACCAGGAGTTCCCACCATGAACGCTCCCGTCGAAGCCTCCGTTCCGCTGATCTTTTCCGATGCCGCCGCCGGCAAGGTGCGGCAGTTGATCGAAGAGGAAGGAAACCCCGATCTGAAGCTGCGCGTGTTTGTGCAGGGGGGCGGATGTTCCGGCTTCCAGTACGGGTTCACGTTCGACGAGACCGTGAACGATGACGACACGACGATGGAGCGCAACGGCGTGACGCTGCTCATCGACTCGATGAGCTTCCAGTATCTCGTCGGCGCCGAAATCGACTACAAGGAAGACCTGGACGGCGCGCAGTTCGTCATCCGCAATCCGAACGCCACCACCACCTGCGGCTGCGGATCGTCCTTCTCCGTCTGACCGGAGGATTTCCATCGCGGCGGACCGGAGGTCCTTCGCGATGGGGCCGCCCGCGCGGATTGGCGCGCGGCTCAGCGGGGATAGCGCGCGCCCAGCACCCGGGGATGCCGCGCCCCCGTCACTGCCGGCAGATTCCCCGGCATTCCCGCGAGGTATGCCCGCGCCAGCCACGCGAAGGCCAGCCCTTCCACGTGTTCGGGCGCAACGCCCAGGCTGCCCGAGTCGAGCACGGGGATCGCGGCGCATTCTTCCCGCAGCATCCGCATCAGGGTCGCGTTGTACGCCCCGCCGCCGCAGACGACGACGTCCTGCGCCGACGGGTGGTGTTGCCGGATGGCGCTGCCGATCGTCGCCGCTGTGAACCGGGTCAGCGTCGCCTGCACATCGGCGAGAGCAAGACGGCTGTGCGGATCGGCCCGCGCCAGGTTCCGGTCCAGCCAGTCCGCATGAAAGAGATCGCGGCCGGTGCTCTTGGGCGGCGGCGCCGACAGGAACGGCTCGTCCAGGAGCGCGGCGAGCAGGGCGGGGTCGATGCGCCCTTGTGCCGCCCAGGCGCCGTCCCGGTCGCACGGGCCGCCGCGGTGCCGTGCATGCCATAAGTCGATCAGAACGTTGCCCGGGCCGCAATCGAACCCCAGCACCCCGTCGGCCGCACCGGCCGCCGCTTCCCCCCGGGCTGGCAGTCCGGTGATGTTGGCGATCCCCCCGATGTTGACGATCGCGCGCGGATGGTCGGCGCGGAAGGCGGCGTCGTGGAATGCCGGCACGAGCGGCGCGCCTTCCCCGCCGGCGGCGATGTCCCGAGCGCGGAAATCGGCGACGACGTCGATCTCCGCAAGTTCCGCGACGACCGCCGGCGCATTGAGCTGGATGGTGTAGCCGGCATCGGGCCGGTGCCGGATCGTCTGCCCATGGACGCCGGCGGCGCGCACCTGCGCCGGAGTGCATCCGGCGCGATCGAGCAGTTCCGCGATCGCCTGCGCGGTTCCGCGCGCGAGGTGCTGCGCGGCGACGGCTGCGCGGTGCAGTTCGTTGTCGCCGGGACTCTGCAGCGCCAACAGGGCCGCGCGCAACTCGTCCGCGAATGCATGGTGCACATGGGCGATCAGGCGCACCGGCGGCTGCCCGGCTGCGGGAAACTGCGCGAGCACGGCATCGATGCCGTCGAGGCTGGTGCCGGACATGACGCCGATGTAGAGATCGTCCTGAGGTTCGTTGCGCATAAGGTCCAGGGCAGTCGAGAGCAAGGCCGGGTCGGCCGCCACGCCCTGCCGGCCGCGGCCGCGCGGAGGCAGTGGGGTGCGGAAGAGCAGTTTGCCCTAAAATCTCCGCCCTTATGCCGACCGAATCCGTATCCTCTCCTGTTCCCCCCGAGGTCGAGCGCGCGCTGGCGATCGTCAAGCGCGGCTGCGATGAACTGCTGGTCGAAAGCGAGTTCGTGACCAAACTGGCGCGTTCGCATGCCACGGGCACGCCCTTGCGCTGCAAACTCGGGCTCGACCCGACGGCGCCGGACATCCACCTCGGGCATACCGTGGTCCTCAACAAGCTGCGTCAGCTGCAGGATCTCGGCCACACGGTGATTTTCCTCATCGGCGACTTCACCGCCATGATCGGCGATCCGTCCGGACGCAACGTCACCCGCCCCCCGCTGTCGGCTGAGCAGATCCGTGCCCATGCGGAAACCTACTTCGAGCAGGCCGCGCTGGTGCTCGATCGCGATCGCACCGAGATCCGCTACAACGCCGAATGGTCGCAGCCCCTGGGGGCCGACGGCATGATCCGCCTCGCCTCCCACTACACGCTGGCCCGCCTGCTCGAGCGTGACGATTTCCAGAAGCGATACGCCGGGGGACAACCGATCGCGATGCACGAACTGCTCTACCCGCTGATGCAGGGCTACGACTCGGTCGCGCTCCGTTCCGACCTGGAACTGGGCGGAACGGACCAGAAGTTCAATCTGCTGGTCGGACGGGAATTGCAGAAGCACTACGGGCAGGAGCCGCAATGCGTGCTCACCATGCCTCTGCTCGAAGGCACGGACGGCGTCGACAAGATGTCCAAGTCCAAGGGCAATTACATCGGCATCACCGAGCCGCCCGCGGAGATGTTCGGCAAGCTGATGTCGATCTCCGACGATCTCATGTGGCGCTATTACGATCTGCTCTCCGCGCGCTCGATCGAATCGATCGCCGGGTTGCGCCGCGAGATCGCGCAAGGCCGCAATCCGCGGGATGCCAAGGTCGCGCTGGCGCAGGAGATGGTCGCGCGCTTCCACTCGCAGGCCGCCGCGGTCGCCGCGCTGGAGGAGTTCGAAGCCCGGTTCCGCCACGGCGCGATCCCGGAAGACATGCCCGAGGTTGCGGTGCCGGCGACCGACGGCGCGATCGCGGTCGGGCACCTGCTCAAGCAGGCGGGCCTGGCGTCCTCGACCAGCGACGCGCTGCGCAGCGTCGATCAGGGCGCCGTGCGGATCGACGGTCAGCGCGTCGAAGACCGCGCCCTGCGCGTCGCCTGCGGCACCTATGTCGTGCAGATCGGCAAACGCCGCTGGGCGCGGGTGACGGTGGAATAGGCGCGGGCGGGGTGCGCGGACCGGATGTCCGCCCGAGGCCGGGTGCCCCCTTGCGCGGCGAGATCGCCATGAACGAAACCACGCTGATTCTGGTCCGCCACGGGGAAACCGAGTGGAACATCCAGTCCCGCATGCAGGGCCACCGCGACATCGCCCTCTCCCCGCGCGGCGTGGAACAGGCCGAGGCCGTTGCGCGTCACCTGACGCGCGCCCCGGCGGACGAAGCCCCCGCCATTGCCGCGGTATTTGCCAGTGACCTGACGCGCGCCCGCGCAACGGCCGCCCCCATCGCTGCGCGCGCGGGCGTATCGCTGCGGATCGACCCCCGCTTGCGCGAGCGCGGGTTCGGCCTGTTCGAGGGGTCCACCTATGCCGAGGCCCACGCCAGGTGGCCCGAGATCTATGCGATCTGGCAGCGACGGGAGCCCGACTACGCGGTGCCCGGTGGCGAGTCCTACGTGCAGGTCCGGGCCCGTACCCTGGCGGCGATCCAGGACATCGCCGGCGAGTTTGCGGGAAAGACCGTCGTGGTGGTCACGCATGGCGGGATCCTCGACGCCGTCTATCGCGCCGCGTTCGACATCCCTTGGGCGACGCCGCGCCCATACGCCATCCCCAATGGGTCGATCAGCCGGGCCACCGTGCGTCTGCCGGGGCCAGCATTGCGGATCCACTTCTGGGCCGACCGCGACCACCTCGAAGCACCGGCGGACCCGCCGCGCTGAGCCCGGCGCTTACTTGGCGGCGGGACCCCGCAGCTGGGATGCGGTCGGCAAGCCCCGGTAGATCGTCGAGACCCCTGCCTCCAGCGAAGAGGGTGAGTGATGTGCCGGATCGGCGCCGCCGATCTGTTCGGCGGACGGGAAGTGGGCGGCGAGCCGGGAGTGGATCTGGTCGGCCTGCTTGTGCAGGCCGTTGCGCTTGTAGTTGGTGTACAGGCCCAACAGACAATCCGCGATCTGGCGTCCATAGCGGTGCCGGAGGAATTCATCGCGCAGGGTGTCGTCGAGGATCCGCAGCGCCGCGGCATCCTCGCGGAGTCGCACCAGCCGGCGCGCAAGCCGCAGCTGTTCCTCCATGGGCAGCGCCTTCAGGACCTTGGGTTGCGCCAGCCGCAGGAACGTCCTGCGCAATTCGTCGGTCGGCGTCTGCACTTTGGTCCACAGCAGGCGCAGGGCGGAATCGAGCAGCACCTCCTGGTCGGCTCCGAGCAATGCCGCATTGAAGTAGGCGCACAGCAGGTCCGGGTTCTTGGGGTCCCGTTCCACCAGTTCCCGGTAGAGACGGGTCGCGCGGCGGATGTCCAGGCGGGTGGTCGCTTCCTGCGCCTGCTCGAGCAACGACGCTCCGCGGGGGGGCGAGCCGCCGGCGGCCGCGGGTTGTCGCGCGCGGGAGGCCGGCTTGCGGGCCAGCCAGGCCAGCGGCAGGACGAGGACGATCCCCGCCGCAATCCAGGCCCAGAGCGGAATCGACATGATGGCGTGCAAAGCGGTTCCCCGAGGGGTTGCGGATGGGCTCCCCGGGGAATTCCGGGAAGGTCGCCCTATGATGGCCGAATTTTTCGCGACCGTCGATCCGGCAATCGGACGAAGAGCCCCCGGGTATAATGACAAGGTTTGCCCGGTTCCATTCCGCCCGCATCGACCCGCGGGCGCAGCCTGCCGACGGACCGGGGTTTCTCCAGGAGTCTCAGTGAGCCTGATCGATCGTTCACGCCCAGCGGCGTTGCTTGCGCTCGCCGATGGAACGGTGTTCCGCGGAATCTCGATCGGCGCCGATGGCGCGACGGTCGGAGAGGTTGTTTTCAATACCGCATTGACCGGATACCAGGAGATCCTTACCGATCCGAGCTATACGCGTCAGATCGTAACCCTGACCTACCCGCACATCGGCAACGTCGGAACCAATCCGGAGGACGACGAATCGCCATCGGTATATGCCGCCGGACTGGTCGTGCGGGACTGCTCGCTGCGCAGTTCGAATTTCCGAGCGCGGCAGGATCTGCGGGCGTTCCTCGCGGAGCGCAAGGTGGTGGCCATCGCCGACATCGATACGCGCGGCCTGACGCGGCGCCTGCGCGACGGCGGCGCGCAGGCGGGCGCGATCGTGGTGGGCGACGATGCGGCGGCGGCGGTGGCGCTGGCGCGCACGTTTTCCGGGATGAACGGCCTGGATCTCGCCTCGGAAGTGTCGACCCCCGAACCGTACGGCTGGGATCAGACGGAATGGACGCTGGAAGGCGGATATGGCCGTCTGGCGACCCCGCATCGTCGCGTGGTGGCGTTCGATTTCGGCGTCAAGCGCAACATCCTGCGCATGCTGGCCGAACGCGGTTGCGGCGTGACGGTGGTGCCGGCGCGCACGAGTGCGGAAGAGGTGCTCCGCATGCGGCCGGACGGCGTGTTCCTTTCCAACGGCCCCGGCGATCCCGAGGCCTGCGATTATGCGGTGCGCGCGACGGCGGATCTGATCGACCGCGGCATCCCCACATTCGGGATCTGCCTCGGCCATCAGATCATGGCGTTGGCGTCCGGGGCACGCACCGTGAAGATGAAGTTCGGCCATCACGGCGCCAACCATCCGGTGCAGGAACTGGCGAGCGGGCGCGTCTACATCACCTCGCAGAACCATGGTTTCGCGGTCGATGCGCAGACGCTGCCGGCGAATTGCCGGGTGACGCACGTATCGCTGTTCGACGGATCGCTCCAGGGGTTCGAGCGCATCGACCGGCCGGCGTTCTGCTTCCAGGGCCATCCGGAAGCCAGCCCGGGGCCCAAGGACATCGGCCCGCTGTTCGACCGGTTCGTGCAGCGCATCGACGCGGCCCGCGCGGCGGGGACGGAGGCGCGCCGATGAGTCGCGTCGCCACCGGCGAGGATCGTCGCGGCGAAGCCATCGTCGCCGACGCGCTGGCGCAGGCCGCCGAGGCCCTCGCGTCGTTGCGCGCCGACACGGCGGCAACTGCAGCGATCGTCCGCGGCGGCGAGGCCGTTGCGCGCTGCCTGCGCGCGGGCGGGCGGGTGTTCAGCTGCGGCAACGGCGGCTCGCTGTGCGACGCCATGCACTTCGCGGAAGAACTTACCGGCCGGTTTCGCGGAGATCGGCCCGGCTATGCGGCGACCGCGATCGCGGATCCCGGCCACCTGTCGTGCGTGGCCAACGATTTCGGGTTCGATCAGGTGTTTTCCCGCTACGTGGAGGCCCACGGTCGGCGGGGGGACATCCTGGTCGCGATCAGCACCAGCGGGACCAGCCCCAACGTGGTCGCGGCGGCGCATGCGGCGCATGCGGCGGACATGACGGTGATCGCCCTGACCGGCCGTGTGGACTGCGCGCTGGCCGATGTGGCGGACGTCCTGATCGCCACTCCGGCGGGCCGGTATTCGGACCGGGTGCAGGAACTGCACATCAAGGTTCTGCATACGCTGATCGAACTCGTTGAACATCATCTCGCTGGTCCGGCGGAGCGTGCCGCCGGAGCGGCGTAAACCAATCAAGGCGCCCAAGCCGGCGCAAAGCGAAGAACGCATGCCCCGTCGCCAAGACATTCATACGATTCTCATCATCGGTGCAGGCCCGATCGTCATCGGCCAGGCCTGCGAATTCGATTACTCCGGTGCGCAGGCATGCAAGGCGCTGCGCGAAGAGGGCTATCGCGTCGTGCTGGTCAACAGCAACCCCGCGACGATCATGACCGATCCGGAAATGGCCGACGTCACCTATGTCGAGCCGATCGTCTGGCAGGTGGTCGAGCGCATCATCGCGCGCGAAAAGCCCGACGCGATCCTGCCGACGATGGGCGGTCAGACGGCGCTCAACTGCGCGATGGACCTGCACCACAACGGCGTGCTGGAGCGCTACGGCGTGAAGCTGATCGGCGCATCGCCGGCGGCGATCGAGAAGGCCGAGGACCGGCAGTTGTTCAAAGAGGCGATGACCCGCATCGGCCTCGGCTCCGCCGCGTCCGCGGTGGCGCATTCCCTGCCGGAGGCCCTTGCGGTGCAGGAGACGGTGGGATTCCCCGCGGTGATCCGGCCGAGCTTCACGCTGGGCGGCACCGGCGGCGGCATCGCCTACAACATGGAGGAGTTCGTCTCCATCTGCCAGCGCGGCCTGGAATTGTCGCCGACGCGCGAACTGCTGATCGAAGAGTCGCTCATCGGCTGGAAAGAGTACGAGATGGAGGTGGTGCGCGACGGTCGCGACAACTGCATCATCGTCTGTTCGATCGAGAACCTCGATCCGATGGGGATCCACACCGGCGATTCGATCACCGTGGCGCCGGCGCAGACCCTCACCGACAAGGAATACCAGCGCATGCGCGATGCCTCGATCGCGATCCTGCGCGAGATCGGCGTCGAAACCGGCGGCTCGAACGTGCAATTCGCGATCAACCCGCGCGACGGCCGCATGATCGTGATCGAGATGAATCCCCGCGTCTCCCGGTCGTCGGCGCTGGCATCCAAGGCCACCGGATTTCCGATCGCCAAGGTGGCGGCGAAGCTGGCGGTGGGCTACACGCTGGACGAATTGCGCAACGACATCACCGGGGGCACGACACCGGCGTCGTTCGAGCCGACGATCGATTACGTGGTGACCAAGATCCCGCGATTCGCCTTCGAGAAGTTCCCGCAGGCCGACAACCACCTCACGACGCAGATGAAGTCGGTGGGCGAGGTGATGGCGATCGGCCGCACCTTCCAGGAGTCGTTCCAGAAGGCGCTGCGCGGTCTGGAGATCGGCACCGACGGACTGAATGAACGGTCGCGGGACCGCGACGAGATCGTCGAAGAGATCGGAGAACCGGGTCCCGACCGCATCTGGTACCTCGCCGACGCCTTCCGCATCGGCCTGACCCTCGATGAGATTGCCGAGGAAACCGGCATCGACCCCTGGTTCCTGGCCCAGATCGAGGAACTCGTGCAGATCGAGCAGCGGCTCGCGCAGGCGACCATCGACGGGCTGGATGCGCAGGACTGGATGCTGCTCAAGCGCAAGGGCTTTTCGGATTCGCGGATCGCCGGGCTGCTCGGGCGCAGTGCCGCCGAGGTGCGCGCGGCGCGGCGCGCCCAGGGTGTGCAGCCGGTCTACAAGCGGGTCGACACCTGCGCGGCGGAGTTTGCCACCACGACGGCCTACCTCTATTCGACGTACGGCGAAGAGTGCGAGGCGGCGCCCACCAACCGGCGCAAGGTGATGGTGCTGGGCGGCGGGCCCAACCGCATCGGCCAGGGCATCGAATTCGACTACTGCTGCGTGCATGCCGCGCTCGCGCTGCGCGAGGACGGGTTCGAGACCATCATGGTCAATTGCAATCCGGAGACCGTTTCCACCGACTACGATACCTCCGACCGCCTGTATTTCGAACCGCTGACGCTCGAAGACGTGCTGGAGATCGTCGACCGCGAACGGCCGGTCGGCGTGATCGTGCAGTACGGTGGCCAGACGCCGCTGAAGCTCGCCCGCGACCTCGAGGCCAACGGCGTGCCGATCGTCGGCACCACGCCCGATTCGATCGACATCGCGGAGGATCGCGAGCGGTTCCAGCAGCTTTTGCAGCGCCTCGGCCTGCGGCAGCCGCCCAACCGTACGGCCCGGACCGAAGCGGACGCCCTCCGGCTCGCCGACGAGATCGGTTTCCCGCTCGTCGTGCGGCCGAGCTACGTCCTGGGCGGGCGCGCCATGGAGATCGTGCACGAGCCGCGCGATCTCGAGCGCTACATGCGCGAGGCGGTCAAGGTGTCCAACGAATCGCCGGTGCTGCTGGACCGGTTCCTGGATGATGCGATCGAGGTCGACGTCGACTGCATCGCCGACGGCGACCAGGTGCTCGTCGCCGGCGTGATGGAGCACATCGAGCAGGCGGGGGTGCATTCGGGCGATTCCGCCTGTTCGCTGCCGCCGTATTCCCTTTCCGCCGAGACGGTCGCCGAGTTGAAGTGCCAGACCGCGGCGATGGCCCGCGCCTTGGGCGTGGTCGGCCTGATGAACGTGCAGTTCGCGATCCAGGACGGCACGGTCTACGTGCTCGAGGTCAATCCGCGCGCGTCGCGTACCGTGCCGTTCGTGTCCAAGGCCACCGGGGTCCCGGTCGCCAAGATCGCGGCGCGCTGCATGCTGGGGCGCAGCCTGCGGGAGCAGGCGGTGCCGGTCGAGATCGTGCCGCCGTACTATTGCGTGAAGGAGGCGGTGTTCCCGTTCGCGCGCTTCCCCGGCGTCGATCCGCTGCTCGGGCCGGAGATGCGCTCCACCGGCGAGGTGATGGGGGTCGGCCGCAGTTTCGGCGAGGCGCTCTTCAAGTCCCAGCTGGCGGCGGGGGCGTCCCTGCCGCCGAACGGGACGGTGTTCCTGTCGGTCAAGGACGCCGACAAGGCCCGTGCGGTCGAGATCGCGCGCCTGCTCCACGAAATGGGGTACTCCCTGGTGGCGACCCGTGGCACCGCCGCCGCCGTGGAGGCGGCCGGCGTGCCGGTCAAGGTCGTGAACAAGGTCAAGGACGGCCGGCCGCACGTGGTCGACCTGCTCAAGAACGGCAACATCGATCTCGTCATCACCACGGTCGAGGAGAAGCGCGCGCCGATCGCCGACTCGCGCTCGATCCGCACCACGGCCCTCGCGCAGCGGGTTACCTACTACACGACGGTGGCCGGTGGCCGTGCCGCAGTGGAAGGGATGCGACACCTCGCCGAACTCGAGGTTTATGATCTGCAGTCTTTGCATCGACAGTTGTAGGGAACGGTTTTTCATGGCGGCAATTCCGATCACCGCGCGCGGCGCGGAACGGCTCAAGGCGGAGCTGAATCGACTCAAGGCGGTCGATCGCCCGAACGTCATCCAGGCGATCAAGGAGGCCCGCGAGAAGGGGGACCTCTCCGAGAACGCGGAGTACGACGCGGCGCGCGAGCGCCAGGGCTTCATCGAAGGACGGATCCAGGAACTCGAAGGAAAGCTGTCGAGCCTGCAGATCATCGACCCGGCCGCGGTCGACGCGGGAGACCGCATCGTGTTCGGCGCGACGGTCGAGCTGGAAGACGCCGAATCCGGGGCGCAGGTGCGCTACCAGATCGTCGGCGATGACGAGGCGGACATCAAGGAAGGGCTGATCTCGGTGTCGAGCCCGATCGCGCGCGCGCTGATCGGCCGCAACGTCGGCGACGTCGCGACGGTGGCGGCGCCGGGCGGCAACCGCGAGTACGAAATTCTGGACGTCTCCTACCGATGACCGCATACCCCCGCTCCCGCGAAGGCGGGATCGGGGCGGCAGCAGTGGGGTGGTTGCACGCGGAGCGGATATCCGCGTGCGGGTTGCAGGCGACGAGCGCCCGCTTCACTCCTCCGGTTTCGGCCGGAACAATACGAACACCCGCCCGATCGCCTGGATGCGCGCAGCGCCGAGCTGCTCGGCGATCTGCCGGAACATCGCTTCGCGTTCTTCGCGTTCGGTTCCGCCGGCGCGGACCTTGATCAGGCCGTGGGCGGTGAGCGAGCGGTCGATTTCCTTGAGCGCGGCGTCGCTCAGCCCGGCTGCGCCCAGCAGGACCACCGGCTTGAGTGCATGCGCCTGCGCCCGCAGATGCAGGACTTGTTCTTGGGGAAGGGAAAGTTCGCGGGGAGTTGCTTCGGTCATGCGCCGATGGTACCCCACGCGGGGGATTGCTGAGATGAGTACGGACAAACCTGCCGGGAAGAAGCCGGCCCGCGTTGCGGCGAAATCTGCGGCCAAACCCGCGAAGGCCGCCCGTCCCGCCCCCAAGGGCGGCGCCGGCGGCCGGCCCGCGGTTGCGAAGGGCGCCAAATCCCGGCATCGATCCAATCGTGCCTGGATCGACCGCCACGTCAACGACCCGTATGTCCAGGCGGCGACGCGCCACGGCTATCGTTCGCGCGCGGCATACAAGCTGGCGGAGATCGACCAGAAGGATCGGCTGTTGCGTCCGGGCATCACGGTGGTCGATCTGGGGGCGGCACCGGGCAGCTGGACCCAGGTGGTGGTCGAGCGGCTGCGGATCGGCGCCGGGCCGGCGCCGGGCGGACGCCCGCCGGCCCGGGTCATCGCGCTCGACATCCTGCCGATGGACCCGATTCCCGGGGTGGAGATCATCCAGGGCGATTTCCGGGACGAGGCGGTCGCCGCCCGCCTGGCCGCCGCCTTGAAGGGGGAGCCGGTCGACCTCGTCCTCTCCGACATGGCCCCGAATCTGAGCGGAATCGGGGCCGCCGACGCCGCGCGCAGCGCGCATCTGTGGGAGTTGGCGCTGGAGTTTGCGCTCGCCCACTGCAAACCCGACGGAGCGTTGCTGATCAAGGTATTCCAGGGGAGCGGCTACAGCCAGTTCGTCGAACAGCTGAAACGCCGGTTTGTGCGGGTTGCGGTGCGCAAACCCCCTTCCTCCCGTCAGGAATCGGCGGAAACCTATCTGCTGGCGCAGGGGCGGAAGCCGGAATGACGGCGGGAGAATCGGCGTGATCCCCGATCGCGGTCAAGGGATTGAAATTCCCGCCCGGAACCCTCATAACGGATCTGTCACAAGCCCCTCGGATGGGCATAAAATGCCACTGTCTGCCCTTTTCTGGCAGATCACCCGCGCCGCCGTCGTGTCCGGCAGGAGATTGCATTGAACAACAACACCTTCGCGAAAGCTGCCGTATGGCTCGTGATCGCGGTCGTCCTTTTCACGGTGTTTCAGAAGCTGGAGCATGGGGTGGGCGGGAACGTCCAGGAAATCCCGTATTCGCAGTTCGTCGCCGATGTGCATGCCGGGCGCGTGAAGAGCGCCCGGATCGAGGAAACTTCGCCCGGGATGACCGACATCATCGCGCAGACCACCGACGGCTCACAGATCCGCACGACCGGGACGCTGTGGGATCGCGGGATCTTCAAGGATCTGCTCGATGCCAACGTGCGTTTCGACTTCGAGCAGCATGAACCGCAGTCGCCGTTGTTGAGCTTCTTCTACGCCTTCGGCCCGGTGATCCTGCTGATCGGCGTCTGGGTCTTCTTCATGCGGCAGATGCAGGGCGGCGGGCGCGGCGGCGCGTTCTCGTTCGGCAAGTCCCGCGCGCGCATGCTCGACGAGTCCAACAATTCGATCACGTTCGTCGACGTCGCAGGCTGCGACGAAGCCAAGGAGGAAGTGCAGGAACTGGTCGAGTTCCTGCGCGACCCGTCCAAATTCCAGAAGCTGGGGGGACGCATTCCGCGCGGCGTGCTGATGGTGGGCTCGCCCGGCACCGGCAAGACCCTGCTCGCCAAGGCGATCGCCGGCGAGGCCAAGGTTCCGTTCTTCTCGATCTCGGGCTCGGACTTCGTCGAGATGTTCGTCGGCGTGGGCGCCGCGCGCGTCCGCGACATGTTCGAGACCGCCAAGAAACATGCGCCGTGCATCATCTTCATCGATGAAATCGACGCGGTCGGCCGCCAGCGCGGCGCCGGCCTGGGCGGCGGCAACGACGAGCGCGAGCAGACCCTGAACCAGATGCTGGTCGAAATGGACGGATTCGAAACCGGCCAGGGGATCATCGTCATCGCCGCGACCAACCGCCCGGACGTCCTCGATCCGGCGCTGCTGCGGCCGGGACGCTTCGACCGGCAGGTGGTCGTTCCGTTGCCCGATATTCGCGGGCGCGAGCAGATCCTCGCGGTGCACATGCGCAAAGTTCCGATCGGATCCGACGTGCAGGCCGACATCCTCGCACGGGGGACGCCGGGGTTTTCGGGTGCCGACCTTGCCAATCTCGTGAACGAGGCCGCGCTGTTCGCGGCGCGGCGCAGTGCGCGCGTCGTGGAGATGGAGGACTTCGAGAAGGCGAAGGACAAGATCATGATGGGCGCGGAGCGCAAGTCCATGGTCATGACCGAGGACGAACGCCGCAACACCGCGTATCACGAGTCCGGCCATGCCGTGGTGGCGCGCCTGCTGCCGAAGACCGACCCGGTCCACAAGGTCACGATCATTCCCCGCGGCCGTGCGTTGGGGGTGACGATGCAATTGCCGGAACAGGACCGCTACGCGTACGATCGCGACTATCTGCTGGCCCGGATTGCGGTGCTCTTCGGCGGACGGGTCGCCGAAGAGGTGTTCATGAAGCAGATGACCACCGGGGCGAGCAACGACTTCGAACGGGCGACGCAGATGGCCCGCGACATGGTCACGCGCTACGGCATGAGCGACATCCTCGGACCGATGATCTACGCGGAAAATGAAGGCGAGGTGTTCCTCGGCCGGTCGATCACCCGCACCGTCACGATGTCCGAAGACACCATGCGCAAGGTCGACGGCGAGATCCGCCGCATCATCGACGATCAGTACGGCCTGGCGCGCAACCTGCTCGAGACCCACCGCGACAAGGTGGAGGCGATGGCCAAGGCGCTGCTGGAGTGGGAGACCATCGACTCCGAGCAGATCGCCGACATCATGGAAGGGCGCCCTCCGCGTCCTCCGAAGACGTCGGCGCCTGCCGCCAGCAGCGGCAGTTCCAGTACGCCGCCGAGCGGCGGCGCTCCCGAAGCCACGACGCAGCCGGCCTGAAGATGCCCCCTCCCGGGCGGGAGGGGGTCTGCGCCGTTCCGGTGAAACCGCATCCCGCGCCCCCGCCGTCCTGGCACTGCGGGGCGCATCTCCTTTCCTTCGAACGCCCATGCATCATGGGCATTCTCAATGTCACCCCCGATTCCTTCTCGGACGGCGGTCGCTATGCCGCGGTCGAGGCGGCCGTTGGCCATGCACGGCGCCTGATCGACGAGGGCGCCGATATCCTCGATATCGGCGGCGAGTCGACCCGGCCCGGGGCGGCCTGGGTTCCGCCCGAGGTCGAGCTTGGGCGGGTGCTGCCCGCGCTGGAGGCGCTGCGGGGCGTGCCGGTGCCGATTTCGGTCGATACCAGTCGACCGGAAGTGATCGCCGCGGCGCTGCGGGCGGGCGCGTCGATCATCAATGACGTGCGATCGCTGTCGGTCCCCGGTGCCCTGGACGCCGTCCGTGACGCCGACTGCGGTGTGGTGCTGATGCACATGCGAGGGGATCCGGCGACCATGCAGACGCGGCCCGATTACCACGACGTGGTGCGCGAGGTGGCGGGATGGCTCGCGCAGCGCCGCGATGCCGTCTGCGCGGCGGGCGTGGCGCCGGAGCGCATTGCCCTCGATCCCGGGTTCGGATTCGGAAAGTCGCATCGCCACAACTGCGCGCTGTTGGCCGGCATGGGCGCGCTGCAGGAACTGGGCCATCCGCTGCTGGCGGGCCTGTCGCGCAAGTCGACCCTGGGGGAGATCACCGGGCGCCCGGTGGGCGAACGGCTTGCCGCGTCGATTGCGGCGGCCCTGATCGCAGTCCAGAATGGCGCCCGCATCGTGCGCGTGCACGACGTGGCGGCGACCCGCGACGCGCTCGCGGTGTGGGGGGCGGTGTCTTTGGGATTCGGTGAGGAGGAGAAAACGCAGTGAAACGCAAATACTTCGGAACCGACGGCGTTCGCGGCACCGTCGGCCAGGAGCCGATCACGCCGGATTTCGTGTTGCGGCTCGGACACGTCGCCGGCCGGGTGCTGGCGCATCAGAATGCCGTCGGACGGCCGGCCGTATTGATCGGCAAGGACACGCGGGTTTCCGGCTACATGCTCGAAGCGGCGCTGGAAGCCGGTTTTTCCAGTGCCGGCGTCGACGTCGTGCTCTGCGGTCCGCTGCCCACCCCGGCGGTTGCCTACCTGACCCGCGCGCTGCGGCTGAATGCGGGCGTCGTCATCAGTGCCTCGCACAACCCCTATCCCGACAACGGCATCAAGTTCTTTTCGGGCGGTGGCCGCAAGCTCCCCGACGGAACCGAGTTGTCGATCGAGCGCGGGCTCGCCGAGCCCATGGTCTGCGCCCCGTCGCAGCAGTTGGGCAAGGCGCGGCGCCTGGATGATGCCGCCGGGCGGTACATCGAGTTCTGCAAAAGTACGTTCCCCGCTGAAATCGACCTCAAGGGGTTGCGGGTGCTCGTCGACTGCGCAAACGGCGCCGCCTATCACGTCGCGCCGGCCGTGTTCCACGAACTGGGGGCCGATGTCGTGGCCGTCGGGGTGTCGCCGAACGGATTCAACATCAACGACGGCGTCGGCGCCGTCCATACCGAGGGATTGAGCGCGCTGGTGCGCGAGCACGGAGCCGATTTCGGGATTGCACTCGACGGCGATGCCGACCGGGTGGTGATGACCGACCGCGAGGGGCGCTTGTACAACGGCGATGAATTGTTGTACGTGATCGCCTGCGACCGCATGCGCAAGGGCCCGATCGGCGGCGTCGTCGGCACGCTGATGACGAATTACGCCGTCGAACGGCGTTTTGCGGAAATGGGGGTTCCGTTCCAGCGGGCCAATGTCGGAGACCGCTACGTCCTGGACCTGCTCGAGCGCAACGGCTGGCTCTATGGCGGGGAAGGTTCGGGGCATCTCCTCTGTCTCGACCGGCACACGACGGGCGATGGCATCGTCAGCGCCTTGCAGGTCCTGGCTGCGGTACGCCGGTCCGGCCGGACGCTGGCCGAGTTGACCGCGGACCTGCCGATGCTTGCGCAGGTCATGACCAACGTCCGGGTTGCACCCGGATTCGCCTGGAAGGAGCATGGGGCGCTGGCACGGGAACTCGCTGCGGTCGAGGGCGAGATCGCGGGCCGGGGGCGCATCCTGATCCGACCCTCGGGAACCGAACCGGTATTGCGGATCATGGTCGAGGCGGAAGACGCGGGCGTGGCGAGGGCATATTGCGACCGTCTGGTTGCGACGCTCGCGACGTAAATTATGTGTCATGTCACAATCCTGTGGTAATTCGGTCATAGACTGGTGTTGCCCATGGAGTACAGCAACTTGAAGAACCCAATCGATGCGGACGGCCCGGATGTGCGATACGCCGCCGGGGGCGCGCGCAGCGCCGCCGCGGCCGAATCCGCGGCGGCCAGCGAGGTCAAGGTCGAGGTTGCGGGCCTGAATTTCTATTACGGTTCGGTCCAGGCGCTCAAGGACATCTCCCTGACCGTCCACCGCAACCGCGTGACCGCGTTGATCGGCCCGTCCGGCTGCGGCAAATCGACGTTCCTGCGCTGTTTCAATCGCATTCACGACCTCTACCCGGGCAACCGCTACGACGGCGCGATCCGTCTGCAGCCGGAAGGAATCAACATCCTGTCGCGCGACGTCGATCCGATCGATGTGCGGATGCGGATCGGCATGGTGTTCCAGAAGCCGAGCCCGTTTCCCACCACGATCTTCGAGAACGTCGCGTACGGCCCGCGCCTGCAG
The DNA here is from genome assembly GCA_000828975.1 of Burkholderiales bacterium GJ-E10. Taxonomy (NCBI): domain Bacteria; kingdom Pseudomonadati; phylum Pseudomonadota; class Betaproteobacteria; order Burkholderiales; species Burkholderiales bacterium GJ-E10. The sequence continues at coordinate 433,585 of AP014683.1, forward strand.
GGCGTGCCGTCGCGCGCGGCCCTGGAGGAGAAGGTCGAGAACGCCTTGCGCGGCGCCGCCCTGTGGGACGAGGTCAAGGATCGCCTCCAAGGTTCGGCGACCAATCTTTCGGGGGGGCAGCAGCAACGGCTGTGCATCGCGCGCGCGCTGGCGACGGACCCCGAACTGCTGCTGTTCGACGAACCCACCTCGGCACTCGATCCGATCGCCACCGCATCGATCGAGGAACTGATCTCGACGCTCAAGGATCGGGTCTCGATCCTGATCGTCACGCACAACATGCAGCAGGCCGCGCGCTGTTCCGATTACACGGCATTCCTGTACATGGGGGAGCTTGTCGAGTTCGGCGGGACGGACCAGATCTTCATTCGGCCGGCACGCAAGCAGACCGAGGACTACATCACCGGGCGGTTCGGATAGAAGGAACGACATCGTGGGCATCAGCGAACATCTCTCCAAGCAGTACGACCAGGAACTCGAAGGCCTGCGCGCGCGCATCCTCCAGATGGGCGGCCTGGTCGAATCGCAGCTGCAACTCGCCATCGACGCATACGAGCATCCCGATTCACGGGCGGGCGACGACGTGATGGCGATGGAGCAGCGCGTCAACGAGGAGGAGGTGGACCTCGATCGCGTGGTCGTCAACCTGATCGTGCGCCGGCAGCCGACGGCGGGCGACCTGCGCCTCATCATCGGCGTGGCGCGCATCGTCACCGATCTCGAGCGGATCGGCGATGAGGCAACCAAGGTCGCCCGCGCCGCGAAGTGGCTGATCGACAATCAGCGCAGCATCCGCACGCCGCGCCTGCGCGACATCCACCAGTCCGCGGTGGCGGCGGCGGGCATGCTGCGCGGCGTGCTCAACGCATTCGCCCATCTCGATGCGACGGCCGCCGCGGCCATCATCGAGGAGGATCGCGGCGTCGACCAGCAGTTCCAGTCGATCATGCGGCAGTTGATCACGTTCATGATGGAAGATCCGCGGACGATTTCCGCGGCGCTGGACGCCGTGTGGGTCGCCAAGGCGATCGAGCGGATCGGCGACCATGCCAAGAACATCGCCGAGCACGTGATCTTCGTCGTGCAGGGCGCCGACGTGCGGCACGCCACCCCCGAGCAGATCGCACGCGCAGTTTCTCCCCAGGAGTGAGGTTAGCGTCATGGCCAATGCATCGATCCTTGTCGTGGAAGATGAACCGGCGATTCAGGAACTCGTCGCGTTTTCCTGCGGCAATAGCGGCTACCGCGTACGCAAGGCCGATTCGGTCGGTGCCGCGGAAAGCGCGATCCGCGGCGAGCTTCCGGATCTCGTGATCCTTGACTGGATGCTTCCCGATCGCGCCGGGATCGATTTCCTGCGCGACCTGCGCAAGTCCGAGCGCACGCGGTCGGTGCCGGTGATCATGCTCACCGCGAAGGGTTCGGAGGGCGACCGCATTGCCGGCCTCGACGGCGGCGCGGACGATTATGTCGTCAAGCCGTTCTCCCCCCGCGAGCTGGTTTCGCGCGTGCGCGCGGTGTTTCGCCGGCGCTCCCCGGAAAAGAGCGGCGAGTCGGTGGTCTATGGGCCGCTGCGGATCGACCCGCAGCGCCACGAGGTGCAGATCGACGGCCGCGAGGTCAAGATGGGGCTGGCCGAATTCAAGTTGCTGGTCTTCCTTGCCGGCCATCCGGAGCGCGTGTTTTCCCGCAGCCAGCTGCTCGACAACGTCTGGGGCGATCACGTGTTCATCGAAGAGCGGACGGTGGATGTTCATGTGCTGCGTCTGCGCAAGGCGCTGACGGTGGCGAATGCCCAGAACATGGTGCAGACCGTGCGCGGTCTCGGATATCGCCTGTCGGTGAAACTCGATTCCTGATCGGTTCCGGCTTCGTTTTCCGCCTGTGCCCGATCTGGCCCTCCGCCCCTGGCGCATCGTTCTGCCGGCCATCGCCGGCCTATGCGCGTTGGGTCTCGTATGCGCGCTCCTGGCGCACGTCTTCGGCGCCGAGGTCGCCCTCGCGTTGGGTGCCGGCGTACTCATCGCGCTCTACGCGGTGCAGTTGTATTACCTGGGTGCCCTGGGTAGTTGGCTCGGGCGTCCCTCGCTGGACGGGATCCCCGGCGGCTTCGGCGTCTGGGCCGACGTGTTCGCGCGGCTGCATCGATGGCACCGCGACAGCGAGATCGGCCGCCGCCGCCTCATCGACAACGAGGAGCGGTTCCGGCGCACGATCAGCGCACTTCCGGACGGCATCATCCTGGTCGACGTCTCGATGCAGATCGAGTGGTGCAACCCGGTGGCGGAACGGCATCTCGGAATTTCGCTCAAATCCGACTATGGCCTGCGCCTCACCAATCTCGTGCGCGATCCGCAGTTGGTCGCGTACGTCACCGGCGGCAACTACTCCCGCGAACTCGTCTTCCGCCCGATGGCAAAGCCCTCGGCGGTCTTGTCGCTGGACGTGATCGAGTTCGAGCCGGCTCGGTCGATCATCATCACACGCGACGTCACCCAGAGCGAACGCGTCGACGCGATGCGCCGGGACTTCGTTGCCAACGTGTCGCACGAACTGCGGACGCCGCTGACGGTCATCAAGGGGTTCCTCGAATCGTTCGTCGATTCCGACGTCGATCTCGGCCCGGTGCGACGCAACCATCTGCAGCTCATGATGGAACAGGCCGACCGCATGCACCGTCTGATCGAGGACTTGCTGATGCTGTCCCGCCTGGAATCGGAAGCCTCGGTCCAGGCCGAGGACGTCGACATCGGACAACTCGTCCGGGAAGTGGCCGATGAGGCGCGGACGCTTTCCGCCGGGCGCCATCGCATCGTCGTCGACGTCGAGACGCCGTGGCACGTGCGCGGCAGCCGCGACGAACTGCGCAGCGCATTCGGCAACCTCGCGATCAACGCGGTGCGGTATACGCCCGATGGCGGGACGGTGCGCCTGCGCTGGGCGGCGGCGATGGCCGGCGGTGCGGTGTTCGAGGTCGCCGACAGCGGAATCGGCATCGCGCCCGAGCACATTCCGCGCCTGACCGAACGGTTCTACCGCGTCGAGAAGGGCCGTTCGCGCGGTACCGGTGGGACCGGGCTCGGGCTGGCGATCGTAAAGCACGTTCTGATGCGCCATGACGGGCGCCTGGAAATCGAATCGCAGGTCGGCCGCGGCAGCACGTTCATCGCCTGGCTGCCGGCGGCGCGCGTCCTGCCGGATGCGGGAGGCACGGCGGCGGAAGCCAGGACCGAATCCGAAGGGTGATCCCGTGCCGGGCCACGGAAAACACGGTATCATGTTGCGCTTTCGGGGTGTGGCGCAGCCTGGTAGCGCACCTGCCTTGGGCGCAGGGGGTCGGAGGTTCGAATCCTCTCGCCCCGACCAGTAGTTTCGCGACTCCCCGGGCCCGTTCGTTCCTGCCCGTAGCTCAGTTGGATAGAGCATCAGCCTTCTAAGCTGAGGGTCGCTGGTTCGAATCCGGCCGGGCAGGCCAGATTTCCGGCCGTTTGCGGTGGCTGTAGCTCAGTTGGTAGAGTCCCGGATTGTGATTCCGGTTGTCGTGGGTTCGAGTCCCATCAGCCACCCCACTGATTCCATTGATGTTTCCCAATTCTGTTTCCTCGGGTGTTTCGGGGCTGTGCCCTGGAATCCGGATCGCGTTCGCGTAGGGCGCGAGTTCCACCCCCGCCCAGCGCGTATAGGTCCGCACCATCCGCAGGTCCTGTCAGCCTCCAGGGCTCATCGATCAACCGACCGCAGGATGTGCACTTCCGGGAAAATGCCGAAGGGCTTCGGCCGGCTCGGTTGCGGTCCTATGCGGCACTTCTCTGACTTGCAATCATTGATTAAAATGAAATCAATGATTTCGTTGGGGAAGCCATGGCCAGCATGACCATTCGCGATCTGGATGACACGCTCAAGGCTCGCTTGCGTGTCCGGGCCGCTGAGCACGGCCGATCGATGGAGGACGAGGCCCGCGATATCTTGCGGACCGTGCTCTCCCTGCAGCAACGCCATCCGAATACGCTTGTCGATGCGATCCGCGCCCGCATCGAACCGTTGGGTGGCGTGGACCTGGAAATTCCGCCGCGGGAACCAATGCGCGATCCGTTCGGGATGGATGCGTGATCATCATCGACACCAATGTTCTTTCCGAAGCATTGAAGGCGGAACCCGACCCGCGCGTTCTGGTGTGGTTGAAGGGCCAGCCGCTCTCGTCGTTGTTCACGACGACGGTGACGAGGGGCGAGATCCTGTACGGGATTCGGTTGCTACCCGACGGCAAGCGTCGTCGGGGTTTGTGGGACGCGGCCCTGGCGATTTTCAATGAAGACTTCGACGGACGTGTTCTGAGTTTTGATGCCGACGCGGCGGATGCCTTTGCGGAAATCGGCGCTGCGCGGCGGGCAGCCGGGAAGCCGATCAGCCAATTCGATGCAATGATCGGCGGCATGGCCCGTTCCCGCGGGGCGAGCATCGCAACCCGCAACGTGCGCGATTTCGATGATTGCGGAATCGACATTGTTGATCCTTGGACGGCATAGGGTGGGCATGGGACCGGGATGACACGGACACACCCTACGCCGGTCTCCAGCAACTCGCGGAACCTCCTGGGGAATACTCGATATTCCTCGCCACGCTCCATCCCGCCGGACTTTCGTCGTCGGCGCTGATTCCCATCAACGACCACTCGGCGGGGGTCGACCTATCGTGTCACATCATGGCGCGTTCGCGATGGGGCATCGTTTCGGCCGACCCGGCCGGACCGTTGCGCGAACCGGCGGGTCGAGTCGATACGGGGAAACACGGAATGCCGATCCATAACGCCGTCATCGCGGCGACCTTCACCGAGATCGCCGACCTGCTGGAGATCGAGCAGGCCAATCCGTTCCGCATCGGCGCCTACCGCAAAGCCGCGCGCATCGCCCGCGCGCGCGGGCTCAAACTCAACGAGTACGGCGTTTTCCGCGGCACGGAACGCATCGCCGGCGCGGCTGCCCGCGGAGGCGACGCCGTGAACTGGGAAACCTTTCCCCACGAGGCCGACATCGGCGTGCGCGGCACCGGCGCGACCATGGCCGAAGCCTTCGCCGGCGCGGCGACCGCCCTCACTGCCGTCGTCTGTGATCCGGCAGCCGTTGGTGCCGCCGAGACGACGCGCATCGAGTGCACGGCGCCCGACGACGAACTGCTGCTCCTCGACTGGCTCAATGCGCTGATCTACGAGATGGCGACGCGGCGTCTGCTGTTCTCGCGCTTTGCCGTGCGCATCACGGGCCATCGCCTGCGTGCCACGGCGTGGGGTTCGACATTTCCTGCGGCGTGCGCACGCTGCATACCGGCCTCAAGCGCGCCGACATCGAGCGCGAAAAGGAGGCGTTGGCCGATCTCCTGTTTGCGCGCATTCCCGCCGGGATCGGCAGCACCGGCGGCCTGCGTCTCGATGCGAACGGAATGGATGCGATGCTCGAAGGCGGTGCGCGCTGGGCCGTCAAGCAAGGCTTCGGCGGTGCGGCCGACCTCGCGCGCATCGAGGAGCACGGCTGCATCGCAGGCGCCGATCCCCGCGCGGTTTCCGAGCAGGCGAAGAAGCGCCAGCGCGACGAGATGGGAACGCTCGGTTCCGGCAACCACTATCTCGAAGTCCAGGTCGTCGAAGCCATCTTCGACGCCGCCGCGGCGCGCGCCTATGGCCTGGCGCCGGACGACGTGGCGGTGAGCATCCACTGTGGCTCGCGCGGTCTCGGCCACCAGATCGGCACCGATTACCTGCGCGAGATGGTCATCGCGGCACCCGCCGCCGGCATCGACCTGCCCGACCGGGAACTCGCCTGCGCGCCGCTGAAGTCGGCCCTGGGAATACGCTATCTCGGCGCGATGCGCGCCGGCATCGACTGCGCGCTTGCCAACCGCCAGATTCTCACCCACCTTGCGCGGCAGACGTTTGCCGAGATCTTTCGGGGCGCAACGCTGCCGTTGCTCTATGACGTCTCGCACAATACCTGCAAGGAGGAAACGCATGTCGTCGACGGACGGACGCGGCGGCTCTTCGTCCATCGCAAGGGCGCGACACGCGCTTTCGGGCCGGGACATGCCGAACTGCCGCCCGAATACGCACAGACCGGCCAGCCTGTGCTGATCGGCGGCAGCATGGGCACCGCTTCGTGGGTGCTGGCCGGCCCCGGCGAGGCGCAGCCGCCGCTCGCAGGTTCGGCTCGGTACCTGGGGCGGTGCAAGCCACATCACCGCAATCGCACGTCGATGGCGATCCCTTCTTTCGCGCCAAGATTTCCAAAGAACTATGCTAACGCGGTCCGGAACTGCCGATCGCCAGGGGATGAAAACCGGAGTCGGCCATGCCCGACAGGACTTCCTGGAGCGCGGCGGCGGCATCGGCGGCATTCAGGGTGTCGAGGTTCGCATCGGTCCCGTCGCTGCTGTGGGCGATGCGGTCTGCCTGCACCTCGACGGAGCGCTCGAACACGTTGCGGACGAACCGGCCGTTGTCGGTGGTCCGGCCCGCGTCGTACAGGTGCCGGAACTGGTCGCGCAGGAAGGATTGCGCGGCGGGCTCCAACACGTACTCGGAGTCGCGGCAAAAGGACTCGAAAATTCCGAGGAGTTCCTCCGGCTCGTAGTCGTCGAATTCGATGTAGTGGTTGAAGCGCGAACGCAGTCCCGGATTGCTGTCGATGAACACCCGCATCGGGTCGGTATATCCGGCAACGATGACCACGAGTCGGTCACGATAGTCCTCCATGGTCTTGAGGAGCGTATCGATGACTTCCTTGCCGAAATCGCCTTCTCCGTTGCCTTGCGCCAACGCGTACGCTTCATCGATGAAGAGGATGCCGCCGATGGCCGACTCCAGCACTTGCCGCGTCTTGATTGCCGATTGGCCGACGTATCCGGCGACCAGTCCGGCGCGATCCACCTCGATGAGATGGTTGGAGGCGGTAATTCCCAGCGTGAAATAGAGATCGGCAAGGATCCGTGCAACCATCGTCTTGCCGGTCCCGGGATTGCCGACAAACACGAGATGCTGGGAAAACCCGACCGGCGTCCGGCTTCCGGCTTCGCTACGCACGTGCTGGATGCGGACGAAGTCGCAAAGGCGGTGCACCTGCGCCTTGACCCGCTTCAGCCCGACCAGACCGTCGAGTCGTTTCCGCGCCGCCTCGTGGCTGGCTTCGATGTCGCCATCCGCCGGCAGTGGAGCTCCCGTCGCTTTTTCGACGTCGACCGCGAGGATGGATTTCAGATCGGCGGTTGAGACCTGGGACATCCAGACCACGCGCTGGGCCTGGGCTTCGACGATCTTCTCGAACAGGTTGCGAACGTAGCGGGCATTGCCGAAGCGCTGCCGCTGCTGCCGGATCTCGCGCGCGAACAGCGCTTGCAGACCGGAGTGCGTGGTGCTGCTCAGGGTGTAGGAGGCCTGATCGCAGAAGTGGATGAGGATCTGCAGCAACTCGGCGGGGCTGTAGTCGGGGAAGCGGATGTAGCGGTTGAAACGCGACGCCAGGCCGGGGTTCGAGTTGATGAACTCCTCCATCTCCGATACGTAGCCCGCCACGATCACCACCAGGTCGTCGCGATGGTCCTCCATCCGCTGGAGCAGCGTTTCGATCGCTTCGTGGCCGAAATCCTGTTCGCCGCCCTTGGCGAGCGAGTAGGCCTCGTCGATGAACAGGATGCCGCCGAGGGCGGATTCCACGATCTTGTGTGTCTTGACCGCCGTCTGGCCGACGTACTCCGCAACCAGGCCTGCGCGGTCGGTCTCGACGACCTTGTCGGTCTTCGATATGCCCAGTCGGAGATAGAGGCCGGCGATGATCCGTGCGACCGAGGTCTTTCCGGTCCCGGGGTTGCCGAGGAAGACCATGTGTCGGGACGGAAAGTGGGGCACGCTGAGCCCTTGACGCGCGCGCAGACCTTGCACGTGGATGTAGCTCGCCTGGCGGAAGACCTCGTCGCGCACTGCGCGCAGCCCTACGAAGCCCGCGAATGCCGCGTCGAGGAATGCGACGATCGATTCGGCGCCGCGTATGGAAAGTCCTGCGAGCCCTGGAATCGACGGTGTCGAACCATCCCCGGTCGTCGCAGCCTGCCCGGGGGGAGTTTCCTCGCGCGGCAAGCTCCCGGTGGACTTCCTCTTTGCGCATTCCGCATACCAATGTCGCGCGGCTTCCGGGTCCTTCGTCACGCCCAGGCCGTTTTCATACATCCGACCCATGTTGTTGCAGGCTTCGGCATAGCCTTGCCCGGCGGCGAGCCGGTTCCAGTGGAGGCTTTTCTCGTAGTCGACGGCAACGCCGACCCCGCGTTCATAGGCGATGGCCAGGGCGCTCTGGGCCTCGGGTCTGCCGTGCTCGGCCGCCCGTCGATACCACTCGACAGCCTCGACCGGGTCCTTCGGTACGCCGTACCCGTTTGCCAGCGCGTAGCCAAGGTCATACTGCGCGATCGCGTCTCCGTGCCCGGCAGCCAGACGAAACCAGTGCACGGCCTGCGCTTCGTCCAGGGCGACCCCCGACCCGACGGCATGGTGATACCCCATCTCGCGCTGCGCGGGTGCGTCGCCGGCATCGGCGGCAAGGCGAAGACGGCGAATTCCTTCCGCAACGTCTTCCGCCACGCCGCGGCCATGCAGCAGCGCAAACGCAAGATAGCGCTGCGCCTCGACATCCCCCTGTTCGGCGGCGAGGCGGAACCAGCGGACGGCTTCCCCTTCGTCCTTGCCGACCCCTTCGCCATTGGCGTAACGCTGACCGAGCACGCGCTGCGCGATCGCATCCGGGGGACGAAAGCCCGTTCCCTGTGCCCGTTCGCGGAGTTCCAGTACCGTGAGTTTCTCGTATTGCATACCCATGCAACCAACGTGCACTGACTTCGGTGATCCGGTGCCGGGGCGATTGCCTTGCGTCAGCCTCCAGCCCGACGGCACGGACCCGTCCCGGATCCGCGGGAATGGCCGGATGCCGGACGACGGAAATTATCGGCGCAAAACGGACGCCGGAACCAGGAATTCCTCTTCGGCCGGGGTCGGGCAGTACGACTTCCGTCGTGGTGCGGGTTGCGTGGCGGTCGCTTTGGGCGACTTCGGCCATCCGACCGGATCGCCGGGCAACTTCCGCTGGTCCGCTCAGTCCAACCGACAGGTCCGCCGCACGGTCGCGGTCCGCCCGGCGGTGGTGGATGGAGTCACGTTGGGAAGGTGCCGATATGGACAAGATCGAAAGACCGTCATGGCGGGAGCGGAATCGGGTTCTGGTTGCGGTGTATCCCGACGAAGCGGCGGTGGAGTCCGTCTTGCGGCGGCTGAATCGCAAGGGCTGCCAGATGGACCTCATCTCCGTGCTGGGAAAGAAGCATGCGATCGGGGACGACACGCTGGGGATTTACCACCTGGAGGTGGGCGACCGGATGCGGGCGTGGGGCAAGCAGGGCGCCTTTTGGGGCGGATTGTGGGGTCTGCTCGCCGGAGCGGCCGGGGTGTTCCTGATTCCGGGAGTCGGGTTGGTCCTGGCCGCGGGGCACATCGTCGAGGCCATTGCCGGCGGCACGGCGATCGGGGCTGCGGCGATGAGCGGCTCCGCGGCCTTGTCGCAGTTGGCGGTGGCATTCCACCGCGCCGGCATTCCGGAGGAGAAGATCGAATCCCTCCACAATGCCATCACGGACGGCAAGGTTGTCCTGATGGTTCGCGGTGCCGGTTCCGAGCTTGGCCCCTTCAAGGAAGTGCTTGCGGACGGAAAGCCGCTGCAACTGGATGAATTGCCCTATTCCCGGTTCATCGACGAAACGGCGAGGTAGCGGCCATGGTCATCCCGACGCTGCGGCCCCGGGGCGTCTCGCAGGCGGTTTGCGACATGGTGGCCGAAGGAGGCCACGCCCGGGAATCCGACGTCGATCCGCCCGTGCTCATGGACGGCGGCATCCGATGGGAGCGCGATTCCTTCGGCGAGATCGAAGTGCCGGCCGATGCGCTGTGGGGCGCGCAGACCCAGCGCTCGCTGGCGCACTTTCGCATCTCCGATGAGCGGATGCCGGAGGCGCTGCTCATGGCGCTGGCGCTCGTCAAGCGCGCCTGCGCGCGCGCCAACGCCGCATTGGGCCTTCTGGATGCCGCGAAGGCCGAGGCGATCACGCGGGCGGCCGACGAGGTGCTTTCCGGAGCGCATCGCGGGATGTTCCCGCTTGTGGTGTGGCAAACCGGCTCGGGAACGCAGACCAACATGAACATGAATGAGGTTCTCGCGAATCGGGCATCGGAGTTGCTCGGCGGCGGCCGGGGCATGGACCGCCGCATTCACCCCAACGACGAAGTGAATCTCGGGCAGTCGACCAACGACATCTTTCCGACGGCCATGCACATCGCCGCCGTGGTGCGGATCCGCGAGGATCTGATGCCGGCATTGCGCGACTTGCGGACGACTCTTGCCGAAAAGTCGGTTGCGTTTTCCGACATCGTCAAGATCGGGAGGACGCATCTGCAGGACGCGACGCCCCTGACATTGGGGCAGGAGATTTCGGGGTGGGTCGCGCAACTCGATCATGCCGACGAGGCGATCACGCGGGGTCTGGCCCCGCTTCACGGACTTGCGGTCGGCGGCACGGCGGTCGGTACCGGCATCAACACCCATCCGAAGTTCGGGCAACGGGTTTCCGAGCTCCTGGCGGAAGAGACCGGATTGCCGTTTCACTGCGCGGCGAATCGCTTCGCCGCGCTGGCGGCGCACGATCCACTGGTCGGTGCGCATGGCGCGCTCAAGACCCTCGCAGTGGCCTTGATGAAGATTGCCAACGATGTGCGTTGGCTCGCTTCCGGTCCGCGCTGCGGTCTGGGCGAAATCCGATTGCCCGAGAATGAGCCGGGGAGTTCGATCATGCCGGGCAAGGTGAACCCGACGCAATCCGAGGCGCTGGCGATGGTCTGCTGTCAGGTGTTCGGCAACGACGTCGCGATGACGATCGCCGGTGCCTCGGGAAATTTCGAACTCAACGTGTACAAGCCGCTGCTGGCCCACGATTTTCTGCAGAGCGTCCGTCTTCTGTCGGACGCCATGGCCAGCTTCAATGCGCACTGCGCGCGCGGCATCGAGCCCGACACGGCGCGCATCGCCGATCTGGTCGGCCGTTCTCTGATGCTCGTGACGGCGCTCAGTCCGCATATCGGATACGACCGTTCCGCCATGGTGGCAAAGCTTGCGCACGCGAGCGGCGTGAGCCTCCGCGAGGCCGCTCTCGCGCTGGGATACGTTACCGCCGAGCAGTTCGACGAATGGGTGCGGCCCGAAGGAATGGTCGGGGACGCAACCGCGCGATCTCCTTGCGCGGTGCGCCGGGCTTGATCGGAAAGCACGATCGGAAACCCGAAGGGGCGGGATCGCGGATTTGTGCTCATCCGCCCCTTCGATGCGGGATGTGCGATTCCGAATCGCAGTCGATCGCCGGTGCAGAGGGCGTCCTTTTCGAGTGAGTCGGTGACGACAGGATTTGTGGATTCTTATTTTGAGTTGGCGTATAAGTGTGAATGTGTTTCCGATGCATTTTGGAAATGCAGGAGGTGTTCAAATGAAGACGATTCGAATCACTACAGCCGTGATCTCGGTCTTCGCGCCGTTTCTCATGGTTGGTTTTCTGCTCTGGAAAATGCCGAACGCGCTGTATCACATCACCGAGGGACTCGACTGGACCTGGCCCGCCATGCTTGGGCTCATGATGGTCTTCCTTTACTATGTGATGGCCGTGTATATGAAGGAAGAAGAGGAAATCAAGGCCGAGTTCGAAAGCCTTGATCGGGACCACGACGGCTATATCAGCCGCGACGATGCGGCCGGTTGGAAACGCCTGGCGCTTGCGTTCGATCGGTTCGATAGCGACCATGACGGAAGGATGTCGAGCGCGGAGTTCGATGAATTCGAACATTCGCTGGCTCGGTCCTAGTGCCCTTAGGCATATCCGCATGCGCCGTTGAGCCGCCGCCGCGTCCTGACCCGGCATGGTTCCCGCGGACGCAGGATCACCGGATGTCTGTGACGCACTTACTTCGGGAGACAGATCATGAATACGAACTGGTGGCTGGGAATTTTCATTCTGATTACCTTCGTCGTTCCGATCGTGGCCATTTTCGGCGACGACGTCACGTGGGCGCGGGGCGAGAAGAAGGCGCAGCAGTAAGGTGGTCGGGAAAGGCGCAGCCGATGCCGGCCGAAAGCTTTACGTGTTGCGGGCATCGCGGCCCCGGGGGGCGCGATGCGGCGGATGACCCTGGACCGCCTTCTGCAATCCCAGGGATTTGGAACCCGCAGGCATTGTCAGCAGCTGGTTGCCGATGGCCATGTCGCCATCGGCGGCGCGGCGGTGCGGGATCCGCGGATGGAGCTCGATCCGACCGGCATCGAGTTCACGGTGTTCGACGAACCCTGGGTCTATCGTGAACAGCTGTACCTGGCGCTGAACAAGCCCGCCGGATATGAATGTTCGCGCCGCCCCAGCCACCATCCCGGCGTGCTGAGCCTGCTCCCCGAGCCGATGCGCGTGCGCGGCGTGCAGCCGGTCGGACGGCTGGACCATGACACCACGGGCCTGCTGCTGCTGTCCGACGATGGCCGCTTCATCCATGCCCAGTCGTCACCCAAGCGCAAGGTGCCCAAGCACTATGTGGCGAGCACCCATGATCCGGTCACGCCCGAACTCGTTGCGGCCATGCGAGCCGGGGTGCAGCTCCATGACGAACCCGCGCCACTGGCGGCGGTGCAATGCGAGGCCTTGGGGCCGAACCGGATCGCCATGACGCTGGAGCAGGGCAAGTATCACCAGGTGAAACGCATGCTGGCCGCCGCCGGCAACCACTGCACGGCGCTGCAGCGCGTCGCTATCGGCGAGCTGCGCCTGGATGCCCTCGCGCTGCCGGAAGGCGGCTGGTGCCATCTGGGCGAATCCGAACTCGGACTGCTGTCCGGCGACTGATGCGTTCCGACCGGGGACCTGACGCAGCAGGGTCCCGGCGGGCGGTCTTGTCCGCAGCGTTGTCCTGTTATTTCGGTACGGTTTGGGCGCGCGTGCGGTGGTGGGCGGCCAGCGCATCGTACTTGGCCGCCATTTCGTCGTACTGCTTGGCGATGCTCTGCATCAGCGGAACCTGCGACTCGTCCTCCGGCTTCCCGCTTTCCTCATAGTCCTGCGCCATTTCCCGATGCAGTTCGGCCCACTTCCGCGCCTCCCGGGCCTTCGCCTCGTAGAAGGAAGTCAGCGCACGATGGTCGGCCTTGGTGTGCGCCGTTCGGATCGTGTGCCGTACCTGCTGGATCGTCATCTGCGAGGTCTCGGCATTGCCGGGAACCGTCGCCGCCAGGAACAAACCAAGCGCGAACGTACCTGCCAATGCAACGTTTCTGCTCATCTTTTCTCCGACCTGGGAAGGGATTGCGGGAGTGGCGTGCGCCACGCGCCCAAAATCTACCAGACTCGCCCGCCGATGTGCGCCCTGCTGCGACAGGGAGGATCGACCTGCTCGGATCACTGCGGATCGGTGCCGACGCCCGGATCGAGGGAGATCGGCGCAAGCGCGCCCGTGAGCGTGTGCTCCCCGATCGCCAGGTACGCCTCGGAACCGCTGAACGCAACCGACATCTTCATCCGCCGTTGCAGCAGTGCGCACCAATCGGCGACCAGCCGCCGATCGACCGCGATCAGACGCAGATGCTCCGCGCGGTGGATGCGCTCGCCCGCCAGCGCCTTGCGCAACAGATCGGGATGCTTGTGCGTGTATACCGCCACCTGCGGCGCGGCCTTGGCGGCACGGTGCACGCGCGCGGCGTCCGGCACGCCGATGTCGATCCAGGCGAGCAGGGCTCCGGTCGCATCGCGGATGTGGATCGCCGGCTCGTCCGGCGTCGAAAGCCCCGGCGAAAACCCGATGCCCGGCGCATATTCGCGGCAATACGCGAGAACCCGCGTCACCAGGTAGTCCGGTGATTCGGACGGATGGCAGGCAACGCGCAGGTTCAATGTCTCGTAGACGCCGCGGTCGGCGTCCGCCAGGTCGATGTCGAAAATGTGGATCGTCGCATTCAGGGCCATGGCCGGATGATGCCGCAGTTTCGGCCGACCGACGGCGTTGCTCCGGTGCGGGCGGATGCATGGGGCGAACCCGCAGCCGACGGCTGCGCCGGCGATCCATCCGGGATATGATCCCGGCATGCCGAACCCGTTCGTGCGATTCCTGTTCCATTGGGCGATCACATCCGCTTCCTTGTGGATCGCCAGCCGGGTATTTGCCGGGATCCGGTTCGCGGACGCTTCGTCCCTGATCATATCGGCGCTGGTGCTGGGATTCGCCAACGCGGTCGTGCGGCCGGTGCTGATCGTTCTCACCTTTCCGCTGACGATATTCACCTTGGGGTTCTTCCTGCTGGTCGTGAACGCGGTCGTGTTGTTGCTCGTTTCGACGCTGGTTCGCGGATTCGAGATTTCCGGATTCTGGACCGCCTTTTTTGCCAGTATCTTCATCGCCGTGACGAATTTTTTCATCCAGGCGTTCCTCGCCGCGGCATCGACCCGCGGCTGACGCGGGCACCGTCGCGGCGGAGGGGGATCGCCGTCGGCGGGGGAACCGCCGCGATCATGGCGACACGGCGGCGGCAACCTCGGCGGGAATCTCGGCGAGTACCGCGGCACCATGGATCGGCTGGCAGAACTCCTGGCGGATCACGATCGCTTCGCTGCGCCGGATGCGGAAGCCCCGCTCGACGAGGCGTTGCGTCCAGTGTCGTGCACTGTGCGCATACCGCCCGGAGGGGAGGAGCGCGAAGTCCGGAATGGTGCCGTCGTCTTGCGGCAGGAGTTCGAGCGTGAATGCGAACCGGCCCCCCGGGCGCAGCGCCCCGGCGACGACATCGAACACCTCGCCCAGATCGCCGAAGTAGATGAGCGCGTCGGCCATGACGATCAAATCAAAGCCGGTCGGATCGAAGCCCATCGGATCGCCCCCGGCGGGCCGGTTCCGCAGGAATGCCGTCAGTTCGGCGTGGATCAGCCGATCGTAGACGCCGCGCGCCCGGGCTTTTTCCAGCATCGCCTGCGACAGGTCGACCCCGGTCAGTCGACGTGCCATCGGGGCCAGCACCGGGCCGCACAGACCGGTGCCGCACCCGGCGTCGAGGATGTCGCGCGACCTGTCGGTCGGGATGTCGCCCTCGAGCAGGGCTCGCATGACCCCGGGACCATCGTAGCCCAGTACGGAAACGAGCCGGTGATCGAATTGTTCGGCCATGCCGTCGAACAAGGTCGCAACGTAGCGGTCGGGCGCGCGATCGGGAACGCCCTGGCCGCTGCATGCCGCGAGATGGTGCCGCGCGATCTCGTTGTCCGGCTCCTCGGCGAGCCATGCGCGGTAGCACTCGGCGGCCTGCTCGAACTGGCCCAGGCGGTAATGACAGGTGGCGAGGATCTTGTGCGGTTTTCCGTCCCAAGGCGGCTGCACGTATGCCCGCGCTTCCAGCAACGAGGCTTCTTCCAGGCGGCCGCTCGCGGCGAGGATCGCCGCCAGGTTGACGAGCGCGGGAACGGTGTCGGGAGCCGCGGCAAGGATGTTCCGGTACATCGCCTCGGCTTCGGTGAGCACGCCGGAAACATGGGTCGCGTGAGCCTGCTCGAGTGGGTCGCGAAGGGGTTCCATGGGTTCCTCGATGGGGGGCGGCCGGCTCATCCGAGATGGAAACGCCGGAACGCCATGCGTTTGGTCTGGTCCAGGATCAGTGCGAATGCGGCGACGAGCGCGGCCATGGCGGCGATCAGGCCGGGCGGCACGGCCGCCATCCCGATTCCCGTCGCGGCCAGCGCACTCACGATCGCCATGGCGGCGATGCTCGCCCATACCATGGCGGGGGCGGGTGCGAAGGACCAGATCCGGTCGTCGTTGCGCAGCACGTAGACGTTGGCCTGGGTCGTAAAGACGAGCAGCAGGAACACCATGGTGTGGATCCGGTTCGGGCCGAGGACGTAGCGGGCGCATGCCCACTCGTACAGGCCCAGAGAAAAGAGGATCGAGATCCCGGCCAGCACCGCGGCCGCTCCGACGAGTTGTCCGGCCTGCCAGCGCTGCGGCCGGGGCGGCGGCCGGACGCGGTCGATCGCGATGCTCATGGTCAGGAAGTCGTTGGCGAACAGCAGCAGCACGATCAGGCGGGGCGAGATCAGGAAGCCGCCGGTGAGCCATAGGCCGATCGTCAAGAACACCACGATCTGCAGCGTCTTGATGACCTTGTTCAGGATGTAGGTCAGCATGCGCCGGTGCACCTCCCGCCCGGTGCCGACCACGGTGAGCACCCCGGACAGTCCGGGATCGGTGAGGACCACGCCCGCCGCCGCCTTGGCGACGTCGGTGGCGCTGGCCACCGCGATGCCCAGTTCCGCCTGTCGCAGCGCCGGGGCGTCGTTGACGCCATCTCCCGTCATGCCGGCGACGTGTCCCGCCTGTTGCAGCGCATGGACGATGGCGTGCTTGTCCTGTGGCAGCACCCGCGCATAGATGTCGCATTGCCCGGGGTCCCGCAGACCTTCGGGACCTGCCGTGCATACGCGTGCGCCGAGGCCGAGCCGGGTGCCGATCGCGCGCGCCGTCTCCAGGGCGTCGCCGGTGGCCATGCTCACGCGCACGCCCAGGCCGCGCAGCCGGGCGATCAGCTCGGCGGCATCGGGACGAGGCGGATCGGCGAGGCCGATCAGTCCGATCAGTGCGACGGCGTCGGGCGGCCCCCCTGCCACGGCGAGCACGCGGGCGCCATCGGCGGCGAGTTCCTGCTCGGCGCGCTGCGCCTCCGCACGCACGTCCGCGTTCGCATTGCAGCGGGCGAGAAGCGCCTCCATCGCGCCTTTGAGCGCATGCCATTGCCCGGCGCCGGATTCGTATATCCCTTCGCTGCAGCGTGTCGATGGGTCGAAGGGGTGAAAATCGGCGCGGGGAGGAATGGGCGTCGTCGATCCGCTTGCCCGGTGCGCGGTCAGGATTGCGGCATCGAGCGGGTCCTGCGAGGCGTCGTCGCTGGCCAGGGCCGCCACCCGCAGCACCTCGGCGGCAGCGGCTTCGCCCAGCGGCCGGACCCCCGAAACCGTCAGTGCGTTCTGCGTCAGGGTGCCGGTCTTGTCCGACAGCAGCGTGTCCATCGCCGCCGCCTCCTCGACTGCGGGGAGCCGGGTCACGAGCACGCCTCGGCGGGCGAGCTGCGCGCTGGCCACCGCCGTCGCCAGCGTGTAGGTCGCGGGGAGGGCCACCGGGACCGAGGCGACGAGCAGCATCAGCGCGAACACCGCGGTGTCGGCGAGCGGCAGCGCATGCTGGGCGGCATAGGCGACGACCAGGACGATGAGCACGACGTTGAAGAGCACCAGGTGCTTGACGATCGCGAGGATCGTTCGTTGCATGTGGCTCGGGGCGCTGGCGGTGCGCACCAGTTCGGCGGTCCGGCCGTAATAGGTGCGCGCGCCGGTGGCCGCCACTTCGCCGCTTGCCTCTCCCTGGCGCACGATCGCGCCGGTGTAGGCGGGCTGGCCGGGTCCGGCGTCGACCGCCAGCGATTCCCCGGTCAGGGCGGACTGGTCGAGCGCGACCGCACCGTCGAAGAGCTGCAGGTCCGCCGGCACGAGGTCGCCGGCCCGCACGTGGACCACATCGCCGGGCACCAGTTGCGCGGCGGCGATGCGTGCCCACCGGCCGTCGCGCAGCACCCGCGCGGTCACCTGCAGTTGCCGGCGCAGCAGGGCGAGCGCATCCTGCGCCCGACGCTCCTGGACATCGGAAACCGCTGCATTGAAGACGAGCAGGAACAGGATGACCAGCGCCTCCTGATCGCGGTGGAGCGCGCACTGCAGCACGATGACCGCTTCCAGCATCCACGGCACCGGTCCCCAGAACTTGGCGACCAGTTGCCGCCATCGCGGCGTGCGCGTTTCCGCGATGGCGTTCGCGCCGAACGTGCGCAGGCGCCGTTCGGCTTCGGCTTCGGCGAGCCCGGTCGTTCGGTCTGTCCGGGCGAGGGGCGCCGGCTGGCCGCGTTCCGGCGCATCCTGTTCCGCCTCCGGAATCGCCGTGCCGGCCTTCAGGAGGCTGGGGTGGGGCTTCCAAAGCACGGCGCTAGATCAGCGTCCCGGATTTTCCGGGTGAGGATCCGACCACGCCGAAGTGCCGGTAGGCGTCGGCCGACGCGATCCGGCCGCGGGGCGTGCGCTGCAGCAGGCCCTGCTGGATCAGGAACGGCTCGACGACGTCTTCGAGGGTGTCGCGCTCCTCGCCGATCGCCGCGGCCAGGTTGTCGATGCCCACGGGGCCACCGCCGAAGCGTTCGATGATCGCGTGCAGGAGCTTGCGGTCCATGACGTCGAGGCCGAGCGTGTCGACCTCGAGCATCGACAGGGCACGGTCGGCGAGGTCGCGCGAGATGTTGCCGTCGCCGCGGACTTCGGCGAAGTCGCGCACGCGCCGCAGCAGCCGGTTGGCGATGCGCGGCGTGCCGCGGGAGCGGCGCGCGATCTCGCGTGCGCCGGATTCGTCCATTGGCGCCTGCAGCAATTTGCCGCTGCGCGCGACGATCGCAGTCAGTTCGGCCTCGGTGTAGAACTCCAGCCGGGCGACGATGCCGAAGCGGTCCCGGAGGGGATTCGTCAGCATGCCGGCGCGGGTCGTCGCCCCCACCAGCGTGAAGGGCGGAAGATCGATCTTGATCGAGCGCGCCGCCGGCCCTTCCCCGATCATGATGTCGATCTGGAAGTCTTCCAGTGCGGGGTACAGGATTTCCTCGACCACCGGGCTCAGGCGGTGGATCTCGTCGATGAAGAGCACGTCGTTGCGCTCGAGGTTGGTGAGCAGGGCGGCGAGATCGCCGGCCCGCTCCAGTACCGGCCCGCTGGTCTGCCGCAGGTTGACGCCCATCTCGTGGGCAAGGATGTGCGCGAGGGTGGTCTTGCCGAGGCCGGGCGGTCCGAAGAGCAGCACGTGATCGAGGGCCTCGCCGCGGTTGCGCGCCGCCGTGATGAAGATGTCGAGCTGCTCACGGATCCGGGCCTGGCCGACGTATTCGGCGAGGCGCTGTGGGCGCAGGGCGCGCTCGACCGCCTCCTCGTTGGGAGACCCGGCCGTGCCGGAAACGATGCGGGATTCGGTCATGGTGACAAGGATCATATCCCGCTCGCCCGCGGCGGACGGCGGGCGGGGGGCGTGCGCGGAAGGAATGTCCGTCCGGACTTACCGCTTCGCGATCGCCTGCAGCGCCATCCGGATTCCTTCCGACACCCCGGTTCCGGCGGGAATCGACCGCATCGCCGCGGCGCCCTCGCGCTCGGAGTATCCGAGCGCGAGCAGTGCGCGCAGGATGTCGGTCGACGTATCGCCGATGGATGCCTGCGCACCGCCGCCGGCGCCCTCGATCGCGGGAACGAGCTTGCCTTTGAGTTCGAGCAGCAGTCGTTCCGCGGTCTTGGCGCCAATGCCCGGAACGCGAGTGAGCGCTCCCGCCTGCTGCAGCGCCACCGCCTGCGCGAGTTCCTCGACACTCAGGCCCGAGAGCAGCGCGAGCGCGGTGCGCGCCCCGACGCCGGAGATGCGGATGAGGGCGCGGAACGCGTGGCGCTCCGCCGCCGTCGCGAATCCGTAGAGCTGGTGGGCGTCTTCGCGCACCAGCAGGTGCGTGAGTAGGGTGACGCGCTCGCCGACGGCAGGGAGGTTGTAGACCGTGCTCATCGGCGCGTCGAGTTCATACCCGACGCCCCCGACATCGAGCAGCAGCGACGGCGGATGTTTTTCGAGGAGCGTTCCGGCAAGGCGTCCGATCATCGTTCAGTTCTCCACGGTGTAGCCCCGCCAGGCCGCTGCGGCACGGCGGCGCGAACTGGCCCGGCGCGTCGTCCCGGCACCCAGCGCCACCAGTTGCGCTCCGGCGGTCCCGCGCAGTCGGGCCGACGCGTGGGCATGGCAGATGGCGCACGCCAGGGCATCGGCGGCATCGGTCGCCGGCGCGCGGTCGAGTCCGAGCAGGCGTTGCACCATCTTCTGCACCTGCGTCTTGTCCGCGTGGCCATATCCGACCATCGCCTGCTTGATCTGCAGCGCGGTGTATTCGTGTACCGGCACGTTCCGTCCCACTGCGGCGCAGATCGCGGCGCCGCGCGCCTGGCCCAGCAGCAAGGTCGATTGCGGATTGACGTTGACGAAGACCTTTTCGATCGCCGCTTCGTCGGGCGCATTGCGCTCGATCACCGCGCCGAGTTCGCGCAGGATCGCCTGCAGACGCAGCGGCAGCTCCCCGGCGGCGATCCGCAACACCCCCGAATCCAGATGCCGCAGCGTCGCACCGCTGGCTTCGATGATGCCGAAGCCGGTCCGGTTGAGTCCCGGATCGATTCCCAGGATGCGCCGCGTGGGTCTTGTCACGTCAATGGCGGAAATGCCGCATCCCGGTGAATACCATGGCAATGCCGCGCTCGTCGGCCGCGGCGATCACCTCCGCATCGCGGACGCTGCCGCCCGGCTGGATCACGCAGGTCGCGCCGGCATCGACGAGGGCGTCGAGGCTGTCCCGGAACGGGAAGAAGGCGTCCGACGCCACGCAGGATCCGGCCAGCGAGAGGCCGGCGTCCTTGGCCTTGAGCGCGGCGATGCGGGTGGAGTCGACCCGGCTCATCTGGCCCGCGCCGATGCCCAGCGTCGCGCCGCCCTTTGCGTACACGATGGCGTTCGACTTGACGTACCGCACCACCTTCCAGGCGAAGAGCAGATCGTCCATCTCGTTCGCCGACGGCGCCTTGCGGGTGACTACCTTGCAGTCGGCGCGGTCGATCGTCGCGATGTCGGGCGTTTGTGCAAGCAGGCCGCCGCCCACGCGCTTGAACTCGAGATCGTTGTGGGCGTCGCCCTGCGGGAGTTCGAGGATCCGTACATTGGCCTTGGCGCGCAGGGCGTCGAGCGCGAACGCGTCGAATGCGGGCGCGATCACGACCTCCGTGAAGCGCTCGCAGATCGCCCGGGCGGTGGCGCCGTCGACCGGGTGGTTGAAGGCGATGATGCCGCCGAAGGCCGAGGTGGGGTCGGTGGCGTAGGCGCGCCGGTAGGCGTCCAGAACCGTTGCGCCGGTGGCGATGCCGCAGGGGTTGGCGTGCTTGACGATCACGCAGGTCGGCGCCGTGAAGCTGCGCACGCACTCCCACGCTGCATCGGCATCCATGATGTTGTTGTACGAGAGTTCCTTCCCCTGGATCTGGCGGTAGGACGCCAGCAAGCCTGCGCCCACCGCGGCGTCGCGGTAGAACGCGGCGTCCTGGTGCGGGTTTTCCCCATAGCGCATGTCCTGCACCAGATGCCACTGGCGCGTCAGGATGCGCGGGAACATGCGGTGCGATCCGTCCGCATCGATGCCCGAAAGATAGGCGCTGATCGCGCCGTCGTAGGCGGCGGTGTGCGCGAAGGCCTTGGTGGCGAGTTCGAAGCGCGTTGCCGCGCCGACGGCGCCCGACGCCTGCAGTTCCTCGAGTACCCGGTGGTAATCCTGGGGATCGACGATCACGGTGACCGCGGCGTGATTCTTCGCTGCCGAGCGCAGCATCGCCGGGCCGCCGATGTCGATGTTTTCGATGGCCTCGGCCAGTGTGCATCCGGACCTGGCGACGGTCGCCTGGAACGGATAGAGGTTGACGGCGAGGATTTCGATCGGGGCGATCGCGTGCTGCGCCAGCGTGGCCATGTGCGCGGGATCGTCGCGCCGCGCGAGCAGGCCGCCGTGGATATTCGGGTGCAGGGTCTTCACCCGGCCATCGAGCATCTCGGGGAACCCCGTGACCTCGGCGACCTCGGTCACGGCGATGCCCGCTTCGGCGAGCAGCTTCGCGGTGCCGCCGGTCGAGAGGATCCGGAAGCCGCATTGCACCAGGCCGCGGGCGAATTCCACGGCGCCGGACTTGTCGGACAGGCTGATCAGCGCGGTGCGGGTCGATTGGGACATGGATCGGGTTCCTTGCGTGAGCTATGGTACGTGGAGCATCGCGGGCACCGGGTCGGCACGCGCGACGAATCATTCTGCGCGCTTCAGCGGACGTCGAAATCGTGCAGCTTGCGCCGCAGCGTGTTGCGGTTGATTCCCAGCAGTTCGGCCGCCGCGGACTGGTTGCCCGCGCAGCGCGCCAGGGCGAACCGCAGCAGGGGCTGCTCTACCGCGCGCAGCACCATCTCGTGCAGGGCATGGGGCGACGCGCCGTCCAGGCTGGCAAGGTACTCCTCCAGGTTCCGGAACACGCACTGTTCGATGGTCTCGCCGATGCCGCGCGCGTGATCGAGCGCAGCGCCGTCCTCGCCGGTCTTGCGGGGGAGGCTGGGGGTCGGGTCGGCGCGGTCGGTGGGCACTTCGGGGAGTCCTTACTCGGACCGGGGAATGTACTCAAAAAACGGACTGCGTGCAGCCGCTTCTCCGAAAAAGATTTCCACTGCCTTGCGCTGGGCCGTCGGACATTCGATTTCGTTGATCCGCTGTCCCGCGTCCCGCCCGCCGCGCAGGCCTCGCAGCCAGCCGTGAATGCGCTTGCGCGCGGTGCGCACGCCCTGGATGTCGTCGTAGTGGGCGTAATGCTCGTCCAGATAGGCGAGCAGCGCCGGTGCGACATCGGCCACCCGAATCGGCGGCGCCGCCACGCCGTGGCGCAGGAGATGGTCGATCTCCCCGAAGATCCAGGGGCGTTCCTGGGCCGCGCGGCCGATCATCACGGCGTCGGCTCCGGTGCGGGCGAGCACGGCGCGGGCCGCTTCGGGGCCGTCGATGTCGCCGTTGGCCACCACCGGGATCGCCAGTTGCGACTTCACCTCCGCGATCGTGTCGTACTCGGCATGGCCGCGGAATCCGCAGGCCCGGGTGCGACCGTGGATGGTCAGCATCCGGATGCCGGCATCCTGCGCCATGCGGGCGATGCGCGGCGCATTGCGGTGGGCCGGATCCCAGCCGGTGCGGATTTTCAGGGTGACGGGAACCGCGACGGCCTGCACGACGGCGTCCAGGATGCGGCCGACGAGCGCTTCATCGCGCAGCAGCGCCGAGCCGCACGCGGCATTGCAGACCTTCTTGACCGGGCAGCCCATGTTGATGTCGATGATCTGCGCCCCCCGGTCGACCGCATCGCGGGCGGCGTCGGCGAGCATTGCCGGATCCGCCCCCGCAAGCTGCACGGCAACCGGTTCGGTTTCGCCGTCGGTGCGCAGGCGCCGCGCCGTCTTGCGGCTGCCGCGCAGCCGCGCGTCGGAGGTGGTCATCTCGCCCACCGCGTAGCCGGCGCCGAAGGCCCGGAAGAGCCGGCGCAGGGGAAGGTCGGCGATGCCGGCCATCGGAGCCGCGAAGACGCGATTGGCGATGCGGTGGGGGCCGATCTGCACGGGCGCCGGGTCCATATCAGACCCGGACTCCGAACATGAGCAGGCGGGCGAACGCCCGCCGCACGTCCGGCAGGAGATCGAGCGCGCCGAGCGCGGCCGAGCGCGCGATCGCGACCGGCAGGGGTGCCGAGGAAAAAAGCTGCGGCAGCATTCCGGTCAGGGCGGGCACCACGGCCCGGTCGAGGCGGCGCGTGGCCCCATAGCGGGCCAGGGCCGCGGGAACGTCGTGCGTGCGGCGGATGTCGGTGCCGGCCGGCGTGTCGGTCAGGCAGTCGACCAGACATACGCAATCGCGCAGCCCGAGGTTGAAGCCTTGTCCGGCGACGGGGTGCAGCACCTGGGCGGAGTTGCCGATGTGCACCAGGCGGTGTTCGCACACCCGGTCGACCCGGGTCGGCCGCAGCGGAAAGACGCTGCGCGGGCCGATGGCCGTGGGTGCACGGAATCGCGGCCCCAGCGTCTGCGCGATCTCCCGCAGCAGCGGCTCCTCGGGGGCCTGCTGCCGGGCGCGCGCGAGCGTCGAGGGAAGGCACCAGATCATGGACATCTGCTGGCGGCTTCCGGGAACCGGCAGCAGCGCGAACGGCCCCTCGTGGGTGAAGCGCTCGAAGGCGTCGCCGGGAGCCAGGCCGTCGAGGGTGAGATCGGCGAGCAGGGCATGGGAGCGGACCGGTGCGACACCGCCCCCGTTCCGGTGGCGGTCGGGTCCGCCTTCCGCATCGATCGCCAGGGCGCAGGCGATTTCGGCGCCGTCGTCGAGCGTGACGCGGACGCAGTCGGGATGCTGCTGCAGGCCTAGGACCCGCCGCGGGCGTTCCGCGGCGATCCGCGGCTCGGCATCGATCGCGCGGGCGAGCGCCGCGACCAGGTCCGCGTACCAGACGGTGGCGCCGACGGGCTGTGCGCCGAAGTCGGGATCGCGGGTCGCATCGCCCATGGAATCGGTAAAGGCGCTTCCGAGATGCGCGGCGCCGGCATGGCCGCGCGAACTGACGTGGACGCGGCGGATCGGTGCCACCGGAAGCGTCCCGGCGCCGAGCAGTGCGTCGAGGATCTGCAGACTGCCGCGGGACAGGGCCAGCAGGCGTCGGTCGCGCCGGAGATCGTCGACGGGGCGGGCGTCGTAGAGCGTGGCGGCGATGCCGCGCCGCGCCAGGAGCAGGGCCGTGACCATGCCCACCGGGCCGCCGCCCAGGATTGCGATCCGGGATGTCGTACGCATCAGAAAATTCTACGCAATCGGAGGGCCTCTTCACAGGCCGCCAGTTCCGCGGTCGTCCCGACGTTGAACCACGCGCCGCCGAAGTGCTCGGCGCCCACCCGTCCGCGGTCGACGAATTGGTAGAGCCAGGGAAACAGCCGCGCCCGTGACGGCGGCAGGTCGGCGAAGATCCGCGGTGCGAACAGGCCGATGTTGCCGTAGGTCAGTCGGGGCGCCGTGCGGGTCGCGGTTCCGCCGGGGGATCGGCCCATGTCACCGCCCGGATGGTAGGGCGGGTTGTCGACCAGGACGAGATGGGCGTCGAGGTCGCCGCGCGCGATGCGCTGCGCCGGCTCGGAGAGGCTCCGATAATCGAATGCCGTCACGATGTCGCTGCTGGCGACGACGAATGGTTCGTCCCCCAGCAGCGGCAGGGCGTGGACGATCCCGCCCAGCGTTTCGCGCGCATCTTCGGCGCGCTCGCCCTCGCGGGCGTAACGCAGCCGCGCGCCGTAGCGGCTGCCGTCCCCCAGCGCGGGCTCGAACTGGTCGGGCAGATGCGCGGTGTTGATGACGATGTCCGCGATCCCGGCGCGTGCGAGCGCCGCGATCTGCCATTCGATCAGCCGTCTGCCGCCGACCTGCAGCAAGGGCTTGGGGCAGGTGTCGGTGTGCGGCCGCAGGCGTTCGCCGCGGCCCGCGGCAAGGAGCAGCGCCCGCATGTCAGAAGGTGTAGCCCTCTTCCCGTGCGCGTCCGTGGATGCGGTCAAGCAGGCGGGCAAGGGCGGCGAACGGGTCGTACCGCTCGACGACGCGCTGGGCATGGCGCAGCACCACCGGCAGGTCCGCCAGGTAGCGATCCTTGCCGTCGCGGTGGTGGAGGCGCGCGAAAATCCCGAGCACCTTGAGACTGCGCTGCAGTCCCATCCACTCGAGGTCGCGCCAGAACCGGCCGAAATCGGCCGGCACCGGCAAGCCCTGCCGCCGCGCGCGCTCCCAGTATCGGGCGGCCCAGTCGATCTGCTGCGGTTCCGGCCATTCGACGTAGGCGTCCCGGAGCAGCGACACCAGGTCATAGGTGATCGGACCGATCACCGCATCCTGGAAGTCCAGCACTCCGGGTTCCACCGCAGAGTCCGGAGTGCGATCCTGTTGCGGCCCGCTTCCGCCATCGGCGTCGGGCGCCATCAGGTTGCGGCTGTGGTAGTCGCGATGCACGAACACCTGCGCCTGGTCCAGCGCCGACGCGGCGAGGCGCTCGCAGGCCGCATCCAGCACCGCGCGCTCCGCCGGGCTCAGGTCGATGCCCAGATGGCGCGCGACGTACCATTCCGGGAACAGCCGCATTTCGGCCAGCAGGCGGTCGCGGTCGTAGGGCGGCAGGGCTGTTCCGGCGACCGGAATGCCCTGCATGCGGACCAGGGCCGCGATCGCGCCCTCGTACAAGTCCGGAATCCGTTCCGGACGGCTCGCAATCGCGTCGGCGTAGGTGGTGTCGCCGAGGTCGCGCAGCAGCAGGAACCCGTGTTCGAGGTTGCGTTCGAGCACGGCGGGCGCTCGTACCCCCTGGCGCGCGAGCAGGTCCGCAACGAACAGGAAGGGGCGGCAGTCCTCGTGCTGCGGCGGGGCATCCATGACGATCCAGGAGCGGTCCCCCGCGGCGGAGCCGTCGCCGGACCGGCGATCGACGCGGAAATACCGTCGGAAACTGGCATCGCTCGATGCCGGCCGCAGGCTGGCCGGATCCAGATTCCAGGTTGCCGGAAGGGATGCCAGCCACGTGCGCAGCGCGTCGAGCCGGAGGTCTTGGGGGGGCGAGTCCTCGTGCGGCATGTCGGGGTTGGAGAGGGTTTCGGGACGATCCGCCATAATGGCGCGTTTTTCAGAAGAATTCGGAATAGTACCGTCCCATGCGCCAGGGAAATCGAGATCCCGGACATCGTGTCGCCGCTGCACTGGTCGTCGCCGGACTCCTGCTGACCGTGGCATCGGGGTGGGCGGATCCGGGGCCTGCCGTGGCGTTGCGGCTCGAGCGGACCCTGGGCGCGGGGCGCGGGGCGGTCGTGGTCGGGCAGGCACCGCCGATCTATGCCCGCGCCGACCATGTCGTCGGCGCGATCGACGAATCGACCACGCTCACCGGGTCCGTCGAGTTGCGGCGTGCGGGAATGGTGCTGTTCGGCGATCGCGTTGTGTACGACATCGCCACCGACGAGGTGAACGCGCAGGGCCACGTGCGCCTGGTGGCCAAGAACGCGGTCTTCAACGCTCCCAGCCTGAAGTTCCAGGTCGAGGCGCAGACCGGGACGATGCCCGATGCGAGTTACACCTATCCGGCGCGCCACGGCAGCGGCAAGTCGAACCTGATCGAGTTCCTGGGCGAGGGCAACGAGCGGATGCACGATGCCACGTTCACCACCTGCAATCCCGACAATCCATCCTGGTGGGTGAAGGCCGATACCCTGGACATCAATCAAGGCGATCAGGAGGCGACGGCCTATGCGGCGACCCTGTATTTCGGCGGCGTTCCGCTGATCGACTCGCCCTATTTCGATTTCCCGATCGGCGACGCCCGGAAAAGCGGTTTCCTGACCCCGGGGTACATGCAGAACAGCCTGCTCGGGTCGGAATTCGTCATTCCCTACTACTGGAACATCGCGCCCAATTACGACTACACGTTCACGCCGTACATCCTCCCGAGCCGGGGGACGCTGCTGGGCAACGAATTCCGCTTCCTGACGCCGGAAACCCAGGGGATCGTCAACTACGACGTGATGCCGCACGACCGTGGAACGAACACGATGCGCGACCACATGGTGCTGTCGACGCAGTATGTGGGTCCGGCGGGACTTTCCGCGGGGATCAACTACAACCGCGTTTCGGACCCCAACTTCCTGATCGATTTTTCGCAGAACATCCTGGCATCCTCGCCGCAGGAACTGCCGCAGGAGGCCTACCTCAACTACGCGAAGACCTATTGGACGACGACGCTGCGGGTGCAGGAAAGCCAGACGCTCGTGCCGCTGCTGCTGCCCTATGACCCCGGACCGTACCAGCGCGTGCCCGACCTGACGGTCCAGGGACAGCATCTCGACTGGAACGGGTTCGACGTGACCGGATTCTTCGATGCGACGCACTTCACGCATCCGGCGATCAATCCGTATTTCGTCGTGCCGGCGACGAACCCGAAATACGATGCCCCCGAGACCTTCAATCCGGGGTTCTATACGCAAAGCGGCTCGCGGTTCATCCTCAATCCGGAGGTGAGCTACCCGATCCTCTCGCCGGGATGGTTCATCATTCCGAAGGTGCAGTGGAACGCCACGTACTATCAGCTCGATCCGATCTACAACTACGGCAACACGTCGACCACCCGCACGGTGCCGACGGCGTCGTTCGATACCGGGCTGATCTTCGATCGGCCGATTCACTGGCTTGGTGCGGACGCGCGGCAGACCCTGGAGCCGCGGATGTACTACGCCTTCGTTCCCTACCGCAATCAGTCGCTGCTGCCGAATTTCGACAGTACCGTGTCGGACCTCACGTTCGCGCAGTTGTTCGCGCCCAACATCTTCACCGGCTATGACCGGGTCGCACAGGCCAACGAACTGACGACCGCCCTGACGAGCCGGGTCATCGACAGCGCCAGCGGCGCGGAGCGGTTGCGTGTCGGGATCGGGCAGCGCTTTTATTTCTCGCCGCAGATGGTGACCCTGCCCGGCGTGCCCCCGACCACGAGTGCGACCTCCGATACGCTGTTTCTTGCCGATGCGTCGATGGGTCGCAAGTGGAGCGTCAACATGAGCGTGGACTACTCCACGGTGACCAGCCAGACGGCGCTGGCTTCCTTCGGGCTGCATTGGCAGCCGCGGGAAACCTCGGTGGTGAATTTCACCTATCAGTACGAGACGCCGTACTACACCGGCTATCCGATCAACAACTACGGGCTTTCCACGCAGTGGCCGCTGTCGAAGAACTGGTACGGCGTCGGGGCGTTGAACTACTCGGTCGCCAACCATAGCTGGGTCGAATCGCTGGCCGGGGTCGAGTACCGGGCCGATTGCTGGGTCGGACGGGTGATATTCTCGCGTTACGCCATTCCCTACCCGGTCGGGACAGGGCAGTTCAACAATTTCTATACGACGACGTATTTCTTCCAGATCCAGCTGAACGGACTGGCCAGCGTCGGCACCAATCCCGCGGGCCTGCTGCAGAGTAACATTCTGGGCTATCAATCGATCAGCCCGCCGCGGCCTCCGCCGGGTCCATTCGATTTCTATCAGTGAGTTCCGGATGATGAATTGCGAGCAAAAAGCGGCGCGGTGGATGTTGCGGGCGGTGCGCCGGGTGGCCCTGTCGGCGGCCGTCGCGGTGGCGGGTGTCCTGGCGGTGGTTCCGGCGCAGGGCGCCGCGCCGCGCCTGCTCGACCGGGTCGTCGCGGTGGTCAACGACGACGTGATCACCCAGGGGGAACTGGACTACCGGATGCACCTTGCCGAAGCCCAGCTCGCGCGCCAGCACATTCCCATGCCGCCGGAGGACGTGCTGCGCAAGCAGGTGCTCGAACGGATGATCCTCGACCGGGCCCAGCTGCAGCTCGCGCAGGAGACCGGCCTGCGGGTGGACGACGCGACCGTCAACGCCGCCATCGCCCGCATGGCGCAGCAGAACGGCATGACCCTGGCGCAGATGCGTACCAAGGTCGAGGCCGACGGCGTGCCGTTCGACCGGTTCCGCGAGGACATGCGCAATGAAATCACGATCATGCGGCTGCGCGATCGCGAGGTCGACGCCCACATCCAGGTCACGGAAGGCGAGATCGACGATTATCTCGCCACGCAGGCGAAGATGGCCCATCGGGGCGAGGAATACGATGTCGCCCAGATCCTGATCGGCGTGCCCGAGGTCGCCAGCCCGGCGTACGTCGAGCGTGCCCGGGCCCGGGCCGAAGACCTGATTTCGCAGATCCGGGGCGGTGCCGACTTCGGCCGCCTGGCGGCCGGCTATTCGTCCGCGCCCGAGGCGTTGCAGGGCGGCGACCTGGGATGGCGCACCCTGGATCGTCTGCCCAGCCTGTTTGCCAACGCGGTGCGCGATCTCGCCCCCGGCGGCATTGCCCTGGTGCGCAGCCCCGTGGGCTTCCACATCCTGAAGCTCATCGGCAAGCGCGGTGCGGCCGACGGACAGTTCTCCGACAAGCCGGTGATGCAGATCCACGCCCGGCACATCCTGCTGCGGGTGACCGATGCCATGCCCGAGGAGGAGGTCGTGCGCCGGTTGCAGGATCTGCGCAAGCGGATCGTCCAGGGGCATGAAAGCTTCGGCGAGCTAGCGCGCCTGTATTCCGCCGATCCGAGCGCGACCCGGGGCGGCGATCTGGGATGGCTCTACCCGGGGGATACCGTCCCGGCGTTCGAACACGCGATGGACGCGCTGAAGGTGGGTGAAGTGAGCCAGCCGGTGAAGAGCCCCTTCGGTTGGCACCTCATCCAGGTACTGGCCAAGCGCGTCGAACAGCCGTCGATCGAGCGCAAACGGATGGAGGCGCGGCAGGTGCTGCGCTCGCGCAAGTCCGAGGAAGCGACCCAGGAGTGGCTGCGGCAGTTGCGGGATCGCTCGTATGTCGAATACCGCCTCGGCAACAATCCGTGAGCCCGTCGCGGATCGCGGTCACGACCGGTGAACCGGCGGGAGTCGGTCCGGAAGTGGCGCTGCGCGCCGCGGTCGAATGCGGCGTGCCCTGCGATTTGTTCGGAGACGCGGCGCTGCTCGAATCGGTCGCGGGCGCGCTGGGTCTCCCCTGGCCGCTGGCTGCCCCGGTCCGCGTCGTGCATGAGCCGCTGGCCGCGCCGGTGCGCCCGGGCGTGCCCGATCCGCGCAACGCTCCCTATGTGCTGCGGCTGCTCGATCGGGCGCTGGCGTCGTGGCGTGCCGGGGAGATCGCCGCGATCGCAACCGCGCCGGTGCACAAGGCGGTGATCAACGACGCCGGGATCGCATTTTCCGGGCATACCGAATACCTCGCCGCGGCGACGGACACACCGGAAGTCGTGATGATGCTGGTCGGCGGGGGGCTGCGCGTGGCCCTGGCGACCACCCATCTTGCCCTCGCGGCCGTGCCGGCGGCGATCACCCGGCCAAGGCTGGACGCGGCGCTGGACATCCTCCATCGCGACCTGCGCGACCGCTTCGGCATCGCGCGGCCGCGCATCGCGGTGACGGGATTGAATCCCCATGCCGGCGAGGGCGGACATATGGGACGGGAGGAGATCGACGTCATCGCTCCGGCGCTGGAGGCTGCGCGCGCCCGCGGCATCGACGCCACCGGTCCGTGGCCGGCCGACACCGTGTTTGCTGCGCAGAAGCGCGAAGGCACCCGCGCCGACGCGATCCTTGCGATGTACCACGACCAGGGGTTGGCAACGCTCAAGTACGCGAGCTTCGGCGGCGGCGTGAACGTCACCCTGGGACTCCCCCTGCCCCGCACCTCGGCCGATCATGGCACCGCCCTCGACATCGCCGGCAAGGGGGTCGCGGATGCGGGGAGCATGCGGGAGGCGGTGCATCTGGCGGTCGAACTGGCGCGGCGGGAGGCGAGGGTGCATGGATGAGCACCGCGCGCGGCGCCGCTTCAGCCAGAATTTCCTCCACGACCCCGGCATCATCGCCCGCATCGTCGCGGCGATCGATCCGCAACCCGGGCAGCGCATCGTCGAAATCGGCCCCGGGCTCGGCGCGATCACCGAACACCTGATCGCGCGGGCGGGCCGCATCACGGCGGTCGAGATCGACCGCGACCTCGCGGCGCGCCTGCGGCAGCGGTTCGAGCCCGCGCAACTCGAACTGATCGAGGCGGACGCGCTGACGGTGAACTGGCACGACGTCGCGCGCGCCGGCGAGGGCGCGCTGCGCATCGCCGGGAATCTGCCGTACCACATCTCGACGCCGTTGCTGTTCGCGCTGCTGCCGATTGCCGATCGGGTGCGTGACCAGCATTTCATGTTGCAGAGGGAAGTGGTGGATCGCATGGCTGCGCCGCCCGGCGGCAAGGACTACGGGCGGCTTTCCGTGATGCTGCAATTCCGCTATCGCATCCAGCGTCTCTTCCTGGTGCCGCCCGGCGCCTTCCGGCCCGCGCCCGCGGTGCAATCGGCGATCGTGCGCATGCGGCCGGTTGCGGCGGCGGATCTTCCGGAGGTCGACGCGGAAGCCTTCGCCAAGGTCGTCACCGCCGGGTTCACGCAGCGGCGCAAGACGCTGCGCAACGCGCTTTCGCAGGTCCTGTCCGAAGCGGCGATCGAAGCCGCGCAGGTCGATCCGGGCGCGCGCGCGGAAACGCTGGACGTCGCGGCGTTCGTGCGCCTCACCCGCGCCGCGCAGGGGTGAACTTGCCATGACGCTTCCCGCGACGCTGCCCATGACGCTCCCCAGCCCCGCCTACCTTGCGGGAATGCTGCTGTTCGGCCTGATCGGACTTGCCGCCTTCCGCTACGGCGGCAAGTCCGGCATGCCGGCGGTCCGGTGGATCGGGGCCGCGCTGATGGTCTACCCCTATGCGATCTCCAGCACATGGTGGATCTATGTCGTCGGCGTCGTGCTTTGCGCGATGATGTACTGGCTGCGCGACTGGGGTGCCTGAGGCGCTACTCCGCCGTCGCGATCCAGGGTCCGGGGCGCCCGGCCCGCACGCCTCGTCAGGAAGGCTCGGGCGGCTTGCGGGGGCGCGGCGTTTTGGCGGCGCCGGCAGTCTTGCTTCCCGGCTTGCGGGCCGTCGTCTTCGGCGGTGACGGCTTCGGCGAGGTTCTGACGCCGCCGCGCGATGCCGCGAGCGGGCCCAGCCCGACCGCACGGTAGACGCGCTGGTTCCAGCGCCGTCCCAGGGGCGAGTTGACGATCCAGTGCCGGGAGAACGAAATGATCGAGGCGCGCGCGTGCCAGGCGGTCATCAGTGCGGTCTCCATCCGCGCGCTGGCGTGATAGAGCGCGCGACCTTCTCCGTAGACGATGCCCAGGGCGAGGGTGGGCAGGCCCATGTAGCCAAGGGAGATCGCAATCGACATCGCGCGGCCGGCGGACCAGGAACCGTGCGGCGCCCCACCGACCAGCGAGCCGATCTGCGACAGCGCCGGTTCGATGTCCGCCCACAGATCGAACAGCACGCCCCAGAGGCTGACGAACGAGATCGGTCCGACCATCCAGGCGATGGCGACGCGCGCCCGCCCGGGCCAGAGGAGCATCCAGCACCCGATGGTGGAGACGAGAATGGCGATGGTCTTGGCGACGCCCAGGGTGAACGGCAGCACCGACACCACGAGCGTGGCGAGGGTGCCCAGCATTACCGAGGCGATCGTGAGCAGGACGGTGGTGATCGGCTGCTCGAGCCAGGTGGTCCGGTTGACGCTGGCGTAGCGGTCGGCGGCCGGAATGCGCAGCCGTGCCGCGGTTTCGAGAAGCGGCGCCATGGCGAAGGCGCAGTTGGCATCGCTGGTCCGTTGGCACAGGCTGCCGATCGCCGCTTTCGCCTGGCCGTCGGCGGCGATCCCGGCGGCGGCATCGTAGAACACCGATCGGCCGATCCGGTCGTACAGGTCTTCGATGCGGGAGACCGGCACCGCGGAATCGGCCTGCGGCAGCTGGGCGCGCAGCGTCGCCGTGAGCGCATCGGCATGCCGGATCGCATCGTCGTATGCGGGGGCGTTGGCTAGGCGCCAGGGCAGCCCCGGAATCGCACCGGCGCTGCGCAGACTGAAGGCGATCTGCGCCGGCGTGCCCGGCGCGGCGGGGATGGTCCACGGCTGTGCGCCGGCATCGCTGGTGACCTGGTTGATCAGCGGCGCCTGCGCGCGCAGCAGCGCGCCCAGGTCGATTCCGGCGCCGGCCAGCGCCGCCTGCACGGCCTGTGCCTGGGCCGCGGGGCGCGTGCCGATCAACTGCGGGGCGTCGGGCGCGGGCGCGAGCAGGGCGGGGAGCAGGCCGCCTGCGGCGATCCGCTGCGCCAGCGCGGGATCGTCGTGCAGGATCTGCGGCACGAGATCCTGCCGCCAGATGATCTCGTTGGCCTTGAGTTGCGGTTCGTCGAGCAGGGCGGCGTCGTGCGTGATCGCATCCACCTGCGCGGCGACGCCGGGAACCACGAACGTCGGCCCCTGGTGGGTGAGCGCGCGCAGGCTGACCGTCGCGTTCGCCCCCAGGCGTTCGATCCAGTAGGTCAGGTGCGGCGCGGCGCCGGTGCGGGTGCCGAAGAGCCGTTCCACCTCACCCGGCGCCCCGTAATCGAGCGTGGTGAGATCGACGCGCTGCGGCATCAGCGTGAGTACGCTCGCCAGCGCAAGGCAGGCAAGATGGCGCAGCCAGATGATCGGCTGGCCGGCGATCGCACTCTGCAGCATCGCGGCGATCAGTCCGGCCGCGGCCAGCAGATAAAACAGCCAGGCAAGCGACGGATTTGCGAGCGCGGCATCGATGCGCCCGACCAGGGCGTAGGCCCCCGCGGTGAACAGATCGACGAATTGCTCGCCCATGACGCCGTCCTCAGTAATTTCCGAACAGCTGCATCAGGTCGCGCATGCCGAATTGCGGGCCCGATCGCACGTTCCCCAAGGCATCGGCGCGTGCGGCGGTTTGGGTCCGCACGGCGTCCAATGCATCGATCCGCGCACGCGCCAGGCCGGCCCGCGCCTCCTGGGCCTTCGTGAGCACGTTCGCTTCGTCGATCAGGTTGCCGATTTCCGCATGCAGTCGGGTCTGGCGCGCGCGGATCTCGGACGCATCGGCGTCGATGCCGGGTTTGGCCTCGATGCGGTCGGTCTGCTCATACAGATCGAGCAGGCGCGAGTACATCGCACTGACGGCGATCTGCGACGCGAGCGCATCCTTGTAGAGCGCGCGCGCCGCAGGATCGAGCAGGCGCACGCTCTGGAACGCACCCGACGAGACCGTCGGGAATGCGTCGGCGGGCAGGCATCCCGCAGGATCGGCCGTCGTGGCAAGCAGCGCGTTGCTGTCGCAGGATGGAATCTGCGACGGATCGGTGCCGGAGTCGATGCGCTCGAGCGCCGCGCGCGACAGGGTGCGATAGCGGTCTGCCATCGAGGCGACCGTCAGGCGCGGAGAGCGAATCTGGAATGCCCCGTTGGCGATGCGTCCGTCCGGAAGCAGGGCGAGGAGGGCATCGCCGTCCGGCGTCGGGTTCCACGTGGTGTAGCGGCGCAGGAACTCGGCAGTCGATGCGGTGGCCGCTAGGTTCAAATTGGCGAAGAGATGCTGCACCGAGCAGATCCGGTAGGCAACGGTGGGCGAGGCGCCGCTGGCGATCTGCTGTCCATAACATTCGTTGCCCGCTTCGGCCATCGTCGTTGCGCCGAGACTTTCGCCCCGTGCGCGGTCCGCCTGGGCGTTGCACGCCTGGGTGAATGCAAAGAAGCGTGCCGCATATTTCTTGTCCAGCATGTCGAGCACGGA
Organism: Burkholderiales bacterium GJ-E10; assembly: GCA_000828975.1. Taxonomy (NCBI): domain Bacteria; kingdom Pseudomonadati; phylum Pseudomonadota; class Betaproteobacteria; order Burkholderiales; species Burkholderiales bacterium GJ-E10. The sequence goes on from AP014683.1 coordinate 468,639, forward strand.
TGCGATGGTCGGACTGGCGTAGGAAAGCGTGATGAGATAGTTCGCGGCTGCGGCCTGGGCGCCGGAGAGCAGCATCTGGCGCAGTTCGGTCAGGAGCTCGGTCGGGGCGAACGTCTGGAGGAAGCCGTTGAAGTCGACCCCCGAACAGCCGAGCTGCGCGGCGCCGCCGAAGGACACGCCGGCCGAGACCGTCGCCGGGGGCGTGTAGGCGGGCTCCGCACCGGTGCCGAGGATCGCGCCGAGACGCGAGTCGGACATCGACTCCGAATAGGGCGTGGTGTTCCCCGGCAGGAACTGCTGCGCGGCGACCGCCCCGGGAGCGATGAGGATCCACGACAGCGTGAGGCCGCAGCGGCACCGCCCCAGGCGCGGCCCGCGCCATTGCCGTCGCTGACGCAATCGTGGCCCGATCATGGATGGACTCCGGATGGTGGGTACGGCGGGACGGAAGCGACGCTGTCGGCGGGATGTTCCTGCTGCAGCACGGTCATGCGCCGTGCGACGTATGCGGCGACGGCAAGCGTCCTTTGCTGCGCCTGGATCCATGCCCGGATGTTGTCGTCGGTGGGGTCCAGCAGCGCCCGCACGGCTTCCGGCGGGGGCTTGCCGTAATTGGCCAGGAAGGCGGAAATTTCCGCGTCGATCCGGCGCTTGCGCAACATGGCCTGGGCCTCTTGTGCGGGCGTTGCGCATCGCGTCCAGCCGGGTCGCAGCGCCGAGCGGCAGTCCGCGATGCGGGGCCCGGGATCTCCCGCCACCGGCAGCGGTTGCGCCCGGCTTGCGTCCATGGCGACCACGGCGCACCAGCAGGCAAGCAGGACAACGGTTCGGCGCATGGCAGGCCTCCCGATCAGCGCCCGCGCCCGTCGAACACCCGGGCGACGATCGCGACGTCGCCGAGCGGATCCGGCATCGATTGCTGCCGGAGAGGGGGGTGGCCGCGGTAGTGCCGCCGTGACGAGATGCGTGCCCCGATTCGCCGCGCCGTGGCGGATCGCATCCGGTGCCTGCCGCGCGATGCGGTCATCGGACCTCCGGCATGGCCGTCCCCATCCGGCTGGATGGCGGTCCCGGCCTCGGTGCCGCTCGAGGGTCGCGGACCGTACGATGCCGGGTGGACCGACGGTGGCGATGGGGAGCCGGCGGACGGCGGCGGTTCCCTGATAGCCGCACTTTGCCGCGGCACCGCATGCCGGCTTCCGAGGTCGACCGGGGCGATCGGGCCGGGAGCGCTTCGCACGGCGACGGACGGATACGTCCATCGATCCGTCGCGTTGCCGGGAACGCCGAGGAGCCGGGGTGCCATCGCGGCGAGCGCGGCAAGCGCGGCGATCGCGCCGATGGCCCGGATGCGCGCGCGGCGCCGTTTCGCCGCCGGATCGATCGAGAGGTCGGGAAGCTTCACGAGGACGGTCCCGGTTCGGCCGTGCGCGCGATGCCGTATGGAAAGTCGCGCGCGAACCGTTGCAGCGCCGCAAGCATATCGCCGCATTCCTGGACCAGGCGTTCGATCCGGGCCTCGTCGGCGGGGTCGGTGGTCGAGACGGCATAGCGGAGCGGGTCGGGAATCAGCAATCCCTTGGCCGAACGCATTCCATCGATCGATACGAAGAATTCGCTGTAGCGGCGCTTCACCAGTCGCAGATTGCGGACGATCTCGAGCTCGCGCTCGTTGAGCCGCACGTAGCGTTGCAGGTCGTTGTGGCCGGCGCGGTCCATCGGCAGGACGATCTTGGTCGCCGTGTTGACGAGCATGACGCGGCCGCTGGGCGTGTCGAGGTCCTGCGGGTCCTGCACGATCGGGATCGCAAATCCGCCGAGGCTGCGATAGGCCTTGAGCGACCGCTCCAGGATCGCTGCGGCATGGTCGTTTTGTACGAGCGCCCACACTTCGTCGGCGACCAATCCCTTGGGCACGGCGCGCAGCACCGGATCGGCCATCACCTCGTCGACGATGCCGAACACGCAGAACGACACGAGCGCGGCGCAAGGCTGTCGCAGGATGCCGCCGAGATTGAAGAAGACGAACCGGTCGTCTGCCCGGATGCCGCGCGGCGCATTGAAGAGCTTGCGATACGGTCCTTTGCGGTACGGATGGAGCCGTTGCGCAAGCCCGCGTCCCGAGGGGCCCATGCGTTCGAGTTCGGCGCAGACATCGTCGAGAACGGTTTCACGCACCGGCACGTCGCGCAGCGCATCCCAGTTCCGCTGTGCGGCGGTCATCGCCGCGGTTTGGAGCGCAACTTCCTCTTCCCGGGAAATCGCTTCCTGCGCGCTGCCCTCGGTGATCATCAGGGTGAGCGCGGCGAACCAGCGCGCCTGGTTCTCGAGCGTCGGCCGCCCATGGAACGGGTTGAGGGAAATGTCGCTGTCCAGCGTCAATTCGACATAGCGGCCGAGCAGCATGGCGAGCTTGCGATAGTCGGCCTTGATCGACACCAGAAACAGGCGGATGTCGGGAAGACGCCAGAGTTGCAGCAGGTAATCGTGGACGAAGAAGCTCTTTCCCGAACCCGATTGACCGACGATGAGCGCGTGCGGGTTCTTTTCCGCCTTGGTCGGATCCAGAAACAGCGGCTCGCCGGACGGGCTGCTGTAGAGCACGACCGGCGCGCGGTCGCGGTCGGGGAACGCATCTTCGGCGACAACCCCGGTCCAGCATCCGCCCGCGGGATGGATGTCGGCGCAGTCGCGCGACAACATGCGGCGTCGGCGGCGCAACGCGCGTTCGGTGAGCGGATAGACGGTGAAGGGCAGGCAGCCGCGCAGCAGCAGCGAACTGCCGATGTCGGACTCCGGCGCCGACTCGATGTCCGCCTGCTCGAGGATCTTGCAGACCTGCGCCGCCGCGTCATCGGCTGCTTCGGCGCGATCCTCGCTGATGTGGATCTGCAGGCGGGTTTCGAAGATGCGTTCCCCGTCGGCGAAGATCCGGTGCTCGACGTCGTGCAGCGCCTCCGTCCGCGCCTGCATCTCCGTTTCGTTGAATCGATGGGTGGAGCGGGCGTTGAGCAGGGCGCGGGCCTTGATCTGTGCCAGCGCACGGACGGGGGGAATCGGGGTCGCGGCAACGCATACCGTGATGCGCGGCAGCGCCACCGCCAGCGCATCCAGCATGCCCGAGGCGACGGCGCGCGGCGGCCAGAGCATGGATACCACCCGGTGGTGCATCGCGGCGCCGCGCGCTACGCTGCGGAATCCGCGGCCGTCGATGCCTTCGATGCGCCCGAGCGCGGCGATCGCGGCACGCAACTCCTCGCCGCAGGGGGCGAGACCAGGGTCCCCGTGGTCCGCGGCGGCGGGGCTGGCTGCCGGTCGATCGGCGGCGTCGCGTTGCGGAAACAACGCCGCTCCGACCCAGTCGATCAGGCCGCTCTCGTCGAGTGCAGTCGGCTCCCATCCCCGGGCCTGCGCGGCGGCCAGCACGTCGCGGATGCCCTCGACGAACCGGGCGGCGCGCCGCTGTGCGCCTGTCGGCGGCGCGGCGGCCGGCTGACCCTCGGGAGATGCCGCGAAGGGACGGCGCAGCAAGGCGCGAAGTCCCGGGCGCGCGAGGCCCAGCGGTTCGGACTTGATCGCAACCGCAAGAATGCGCCGCCGGGGAACCAGGTTTCCGGCCCGGTCGTCCGGGAAGAAGCCTTCGCCGCAGGCACGTTGCCAGCGCTCGACGATCCGGTCGGTGAACAGGCGGCCGCAGGCATCGATGCCGGGTTGGGCGCGATAGCGGCGCAGTGCGCCGTTGACCTGCGGTTCGCTGCGGGCGAACCATTGCCAATGCGACCCCGCCGGAAGGGCGTGCAGCATCGCGAGAATGCCCTGTGCAACATCGTCCTCGGCGTTCGGAACGGTGTCGACTGTGGGGGGGATTAGGGTGAACGCATAGCCCAGCGTATCGTCGGCGAGGAGATGCAGCGGACCGAACCCCTGGAACTCGCCGCAGTGCAGGTATGGCAGCTCGGCCGCCAGCGATGCGTGGTGCTGCCCCGCTCGTCCGGCCAGGGCGCGTCGACGCCGCCCGAACAGGCGGTCAGCGGCTCGCATGGTCGCCCTCGGCCCAATCGAAGTCGGACACCGGGATCGCCACCCAGCTGCCGAAGTGCTTGTTGTGTTCCGCGTCGACCCAAGAATAGAGGTAGGCCATGCGGATGTCCGGCGGCCGGATCGCCGGGCGGGGAATCGCCGACCCGGCGTCGTCGCCGTGCCGCAGCGGCACGACCGCTGCGGTTTCGAGGACGCGCAGCGAATCCCGGTGCGCCTGCTTCAGGGCCTGGTCCATCGACATCGTCGGCACCGATACCTTGGTGGCGGGAACGGCGCATGCCGACAGCGCGAGGGCTGCGGCAGCGGTCATTGCGCGGAGCGCGGAGGAGTGAAGGGTATGGGTCATGGCAGTGCGATATGCGTCGGGGTTATGGCGCGTCCGCTTGCGGGGACACGCAGATCGTTGGCGAGCACGACCGTCACCGGCGTGCCGCCTCCCACCTGCAGCGATGGGCTGTACAGGTTGTAGTAGTCGTTGATCGATTGCGTGAGCGCATTCGATGCGCCGACGGCGGCCCCGCCGGTCGCATCGCGCATGGGGCTGCCGACGAAGTTCGCGCTCGCCCCCATCGCCATGGCGCTGTACTGGTACTGCTCCTGGCTCAGCCGTTGCCCATATCCGCTCAAGGCGCCGCCGGCCGCGGCGACCAGGGTCTTCCGCCCCAGGTTTTCGACGATCGTCGCCCGTACGCCGCGGATCCCGTCGCGATCGACCAGCCAGCCGGCGGTATCCCAGGTTCGCGACGCGCCATCGGGAAAGGTGCAGGTCAGGCGTGCAAGCTTGAAGTCGATGCGCCCGGCGGCGATTTCCGGCCGCCCCTGGACGAGCGCGAAGCAGCCGTCGAGATCGGAAGAAAACCCGTTGGCGGACCGATAGCGGCCGTGCAGCGCGACCAGGCTCTCGCGGTCGGATCCACCGACGATGGCGACCACGCCGTTGAGCAGCGTCCCCCGGATGAATCCGTTCGGCACGATGTCGGGCTCCGCTTCGGGCTCCGCGTCCGGCTTGGATTCCGCCGCGGGCGCATCGCCCGCAACCGCTGCGCGGCGGACGTGCACGCGCGGCGCAGCGACCGGCGTTTGCGGCTCCCCGTCGGACGATGGGCGCAGCGACTGCTGCATTGCGCCGAGCCGGCGGGAAAGTTCGGCATCGAGCTGCGCACGCTGTCGCGATTCGAACGCGCGTAGCCGTTGCTCCTGCTCATGGCTGGATTGGGTGAGTGAACGCTGCATCTGCTCGGTGACCTTCCGCTGGAACGACTGGATGAACTGTTCGGTCGGAATCGCCGCGCCGAATTGGGCGGATCCCGTGGCCGCGACGTTGCCTGCGGCGTGCAGCGCGCCGATCGGGGCGCAGGCGATCGCCGCCGTCATCGCCCGGGTCACCGTACAGCGCACTCGGGCACGTCGCGGCCGGAGGCGAGGCCGCGATGACGGAAGGGATCCTGGAGTCCGCGGAGGCATCATCGATCCGCATAGACGAGATATCCCTGCGTCGACGGATGCGCGGCGTCGAGCCGGAAGTCGTCGGCGCCCATCGCCCGCAGGGTGCCGAGCCGGGGAATGCGGATGTCGATGTCGGCGGGTACGACCGGGATAGACCCCGGCGGAACGCTTGCCTGGATGCGTACGATGATTCCGGTGATGCCGCGCGGCAGCCGCCACAATTCGCGTGCGGCGATGCGGACCGGTGCCTGGTCGAGCAGGATTCGCCGGCTGGGCTGGATCTCCGATCCGGGAGGCGGCGTGGCGCGCATCATCGCCTTGAGCGCATCGAGCACCGCCCTTTCACCGGGATCGGCGGGCGCCCCGCTTGGGTGGGGGGCGAGATCGTGAACCGTGACGATCGGGGTATAGGGCAGCGCGCTGCTGACGCGCGCGAGGTACAGCGTGCCCGTCCTTCGGCCCCGCATCGTCAGGCGCTGCTCGATCCCGGCCTTGCGCGGCCGGATGATCAGGGTGCGATCGTCGAGCAGCGTGCAGGCGACGTCGTCGTCGTGTTCCCAGACGTCGTCGAACGGTTCCGGCATCACCAGCCGGGTATCGGAACCCAGGCGCACGGGAACGCGCAGGGTGGTTGCGCCATCCCAGACCGCGTCGGTGTTGATCGGCGGCATCCCGGCATGGTCCGCGGTCTCCGATGCACCGGCGGGGTTGCCGGAGGTCACCGCGACGCACAGCAGGACGAGCGCGGCGACTCCATGCCGGCTCGCCCGATCCGCGGCCCAAGCGCGACCCGATCGCGACGATGCGCCTGCGATCGCCGATGTGTTCCGGGCTGCCCGCGCTTGCGGCGTCCGGTACGGTTCAGGAATGCATCGAATCATTTCGCCTCCTCGTCGACCACGTTGAAATCCTCCAGAACGATTCCCGCGCGATTGCGTTCCGATGGCGACCCCCATCGCAATCGCAGTCGGACGCGGCATCGGTTGCGGTTCATCGGCAGACCGCTGGCGTAGACGGTCCGCTCGCCGTCGACCGCGTACTCGTACCGGCCCGAGCCGATCCGCCGCAACGATTCCGTTCCCGGGCTTGCGAAGAAGGTCCGCGACTGGTTCTGCGCCTCGACGTCGCGCTGCAATCCGCTGCGCGCCAGCCGCAGCGCCGGGAGGAAGCGCGGCGCGGCGAAGGTTTCGAGTTCATCGAATCGCTCGGCGAAGCTGCGCGGCCCGCCGAAGTTGGTGGCGAGCGTGGCCAGATACCGCGCCGTGGCACGCATCTGCTCCTCGGTGATGCCGGGCGTGTAGACGCCGCCGATCGCGCCGGGGACGACGAACACCGGCATGTGCCGCACCAGGTCCTGCGCACTGCCGGCGGTCCGGACGGCGAAGGCCAGGCTGGCGGCGGCGACGGCGAACAGTGCCACGCCGCTGGTCGCGGCCAGCGTGATCGCACGGTGGATCGCCTGTTCGAGGGTGCGGAATTCGGCCATGGTCGTCCTCGGTCGATCACGGATCCAGGTTGCGCAGACGCCCGTCGAGCAGGCCCCGCAGATTGATGCCGGCGCGATAGGCGCGGTGCGCGAGGTAGCCTTCGGGTTTGCCCAGGGTGCAGCGCACCGTGAGCGCACAGGCGACCGCACCGGCGCCCAGCGCGATCAGCGGATCGACGGTGCGCAGCAGGAAGAGCGGTACCAGGAAGGCCATGCAGTACTCGCCGATGCGGCTCGCGTCGTCGATCAGGCGCGGAACCGGCCTCACCCTGCACCTCCAAGCGCCTGCGCGGTGTTGCGCATCGAAATGACGATCAGGGGGACGAAGAAGATCAGTGCGCCGGCCACCATCACCCCCAGCGCATGCATGAAGCCGCGCTCGAGGAAGAGATAGATTCCGAGGCCGACGATGACGGCGGAGCCGACCAGGCCCCAGGGACCATAGAGCACGCTGCGGAATGCCGTCCACAGCGTGGTGCCGGCGTCCGGCCCCATGTTGCTGATGGCCTGCGCGGCGGCCATTGCCGGCAGCAGCGCAACGGCCGCCGCGACGGCGCAGGCCGGTGTTCGTGTGCTGCGTCGGCGCGGTGTGGATGCCGGGTTGGTCATCGGAGATTCCCTGGTGATGGCCCCGGACGGGGCGACGAGGGAATCTTGCGGCGCGGCGGCGCGGCGCGCACTACCGGGGTTGGTCTTGTCCGATGCGCCGACGCGCCTTATCGCGCTTGTGGCAACGCGGCGTTCCGCATCGCCGGGCCTTCCTTGCTAAAACGGCAGCGCCGAGAGGTCTTCGTTGCGGATCCGGTCGCGCGCGGCCTCGAAACCCGGGAGCAGGCGGCCGACCTGAAGCCAGAATTCCGGTCCATGGTTGAGTTCCTTGCGGTGCGCGAGTTCGTGCGCGACCACATAGTCGATCATCGATAGGGGGAAATGGATCAATCGCCAGTTGAGGCGGATGCGGCCGTCGGCGCAGCAGGAACCCCAGCGCGAACGCGCGGAGGACAGCGCCCAGGAGGTGTATGTGACGCCGTTGCGCATCGCCAGTTCGCGCAGCCGCGATCCCAGCACCCGCTGCGCTTCGGCCTTGAGCCATGTCTGCACGGCGTCGCGGATCTGCGCCTCGGCGGCCTGCGGCGGTAGTGCCAGCCGCAGTTCGTCGGGCGTTGCAAGGTCGGGAAGCGGGTCGTCGCCGGCGCCACGTACCAGCTCCGAGGCGCGGAGATCGCCGCGCAGCCGCAGCGTGATCTGTGCGCCGAGGTAGGGTAGGGTGCCGCCGTCGCAGAACCGCACCTGGGGCAGCTTGCGCCGCGCCCGCCATTGCCGCCATTGGTCGAGGCGCGTGCGGATCCAGCGCTCCTTCTCGACGATCGCGGTTTCGATGTCGCGCAGCGACACCCAGCGCGGCGCGCTGACGGTCAGGCCGCGGTCATCGATCTGGAAGCCGATCGTGCGCCGGCGCGCGCGCCGGAGGCGGTAGGCGTAGGTTTCGCCGGAGAGCAGGATGCGGCGCTCCGGAGGGGGGCCGTCGGCGGAGGGCCGGACCGCCGACGGCGGGTCCGGCGGATCCGCGAGCGGGATCAGGTCGAGGCTGAGTTGCCGCGGGACGCTAGCCATTGCCGGCGGCGGACTCCTGTGGATAGCGGTGCGGTGCGATCCTGCGCATTTCCGTTTCGATCCAGCGCTCCGTCATGCGCGCCACTTCCCCGGCGCTGCGTCCCCGGGTGTCGACCGGCTCGCCGATCGACACCGTGATCGTACCGGGAATCTTGAGAAAGGCCTTGCGCGGCCATAGTTCGCCCGAGTTGAGGGCGATCGGCACCGCGGGCACGCCGGCGCGCACCGCCAGGCGGGCGCCGCCGGTCTTGTAGCGCGTATGGGTGCCGGGGGCCGTGCGCGTGCCTTCCGGGAAGATGATCACGTACCAGCCTTCGGCCAAGCGCTTCTGCCCTTGTTCGACGACCTGTTCGAAGGCGTCGGTGCCGCGGGCGCGATCGATGCTGATCATGCCGAGGGTGGCGATGCCCCAGCCGAAAAACGGGATGCGGTGCAGTTCGCGCTTGTAGACGAACGAACTCGGCCGCGGCATCGAGGCGATCAACCAGATCGTCTCCCAGGCCGACTGATGCTTCGGCAGGAGCACGGCGGGGCCGTCGGGCAGGTTTTCCCAGCCGGTCACTTCATAGCGGATGCCGCAGACCACCCGGGCGAGCCAGAGCGCGGTCTTGGGCCAGCCGGTGATCAGCCAGTAGCGCAGCGGGTGCCGTGTCACGATGCAGAGCAGGGAGAAGATCGAGTACGGCGCGACCGTCACGGCCAGCAGAAGGAGATAGACCGCCGAGCGCAAAGCGATCCATGCCTTGCGGATTCCCACCGGCGGGGGCGGCGCGCCCGCAGCGACGGCTGCGGGTTGGGCGCGGGACAGATCGCGGGGACGTGCCGCCGGTGCGACCGGCCCCTCCGGAGACGGCGTCATCCCGCGGCCAGCTGGGAAATGTCGGCGACCCGGTTCATGACCGTGCGCAGCCGCGCCAGCAGCGTCAGGCGGTTGGCGCGCAGTGCGGGTTCATCGACCATCACCATCACGTCGTCGAAGAAACGGTCGACCGGCAGCTTGAGCGGCACCAGCGCCCGCAGCACGCCGGCGTCGTCGCCGGCGGCCAGCAGGCGGTCGACCTCGGGCGCCACGGTGTGGAACGCCGCGGCCAGTTCGCGCTCGGCCGGTTCCTGCAGCAGGTCCTCGCGCAGGACGTCCGTCCGGGCGGATTCCGCAGCCTCCGCCTTGCGCAGGATATTGCCGATGCGCTTGTTCGCTGACGCGAGGCTCATCGCCTGCGGCAGCTGCATGAACGCCCGCACCGCTTCCATCCGCGCGGAAACCCGGTCGATGCGTTCCGGTCGCAGCGAGAGCACGGCATCGGTTTCGTTGGCCGTATACCCCTGTTCGAGCAGCATGCCGCGCAGGCGGTCGTAGAGGAAGTCCAGCACCTCGTTTTCGCAGCGGGAGAATTTCGGCAGTTCGGACGCCGTGAAAATGTCGAAGGCCAGTGCGACCAGCCCGTGCAGCGACAGCGGCAGCGACTTTTCGGTCAGGATGCGCAGCACGCCCAGCGCGTTGCGGCGCAGGGCGTAGGGATCGCGGTCGCCGGTGGCGCGTTCGCCGGCGCCGAAAAGCCCTGCCAGCGCCTCGAGCTTGTCGGCGAGCGCGACGCAGGCGCCGATCATCGAAGCCGGAACGGCATCGCCGGCGAAGCGCGGCTGGTAGTGCTCTTCGATCGCCTGGGCGACGTCCTCGCGCTCGCCTTCCTGTCGGGCGTAGATCCGGCCCATTTCGCCCTGCAGTTCGGGAAACTCCCCGACCATGAGCGTGCCGAGGTCCGCTTTGGCAAGGCGGGCGGCGCGGGCCACCGCCACTTCTTCCGGACGCAGGGCTTCGGGAATGGCGAGGGCAATGGCGCGCGCCAACGCGGTCAGGCGTTCGATGCGTTGCAGTTGCGAGCCCAGACGGTGGTGGTAAACGATGTTTTCCGCACCACTCAGGCGCGACTCCAGCGGCTGCAGGCGGTCCTGGTCGAAGAAGAATTTCGCATCGGCCAGCCGCGCGCGCACCACGCGGGCATTGCCGGCCACGATCGCGGAAGGATCGCTCGTCTCGATATTGCTCACCAGCAGGAAACGGTTGCGCAGTGCCCCCCGTTCGTCCTGCAGCGCGAAGTACTTCTGGTTCTGCTGCATCGTGAGGATGAGGCAGGACTGCGGCACTTCGAGGAAGGCTTCCTCGAAGCCCGATTCATATACCACCGGCCACTCCACGAGGGCCGTCACCTCGTCGACGAGCGCGGCCGGCATCACCGGCTTCGCGCCGGCGCGGGCCGCGGCGGCTTCGATCTGCACGGTCATGCGGGCGCGCCGGGCTTCGAACGAGGCGATCACCTTGCCTTGCTCGAACAACTGCCTTTCGTAGGTGTCGGCATGTTGGATGCACAGCGGCTCGGCGCACAGGAAGCGGTGTCCACGGGTTTCGCGACCGGATTGCAGGCCCAATGCCTGCACCGGAACCACCGCGTCGCCATGCAGCGCGACCAGCCGGTGCGCCGGCCGTACGAACTGGACGGTGGTCCGACCATCGTCGAGCTGGTAGTGCATCACCTTCGGGATCGGCAGTCCCGCGATGGCGTCTTCCAGCGCGGCCTGCAGGCCGTCACCGAGCGGGATCCCAGGCGCCACGCCCTGATAGCGCAGGATCTCCTGCTTCCCGTCCGCAACGCGTTCGATGCGGGCGGCATCGTATTCCAGTCCCAGGGCGTCGAGCTTCTTGCGCAGGGCCGGCGTCGGGTTGCCGGCGGCGTCGAGGCCGATCGCCGCCGGAACGAGTTTGTGCTGGAACTGCCGCGCCGGCGAGACCGCGGCCACGTCGGCGATGCGCACGGCCAACCGGCGGGGCGTCGCGAACGCGTCGACGCGTGCGCCGCGGTCCGCCAGTTGCCGTGCAACGAGGCCGTCGCGGATCGTGTGGGCGAAGGAATCGCGCAATGCGGGGAGCGCCTTGGGCGGCAATTCCTCGGTGAAGATCTCGACGAGCAGAGGGGCCTTCATGCGGTGGCTCCCGGTACGGCGTCCGCCCGTGCCGCCATCGGGAAGCCGAGGCGTTCGCGTGCCGCGTAATAGCTTTGCGCCACCGCGCGCGCCAGCGTGCGGATGCGCCCGATGTAGGCCGCGCGCTCGGTCACGCTGATCGCGCCGCGCGCATCGAGCAGATTGAAGGTATGGGCGGCCTTGAGCACCATCTCATAGGCGGGCAGCGCCAGATCCGCCTGCATCAGCCGGCTCGCCTCGGACTCGAACAGCGCAAACTGACCCAGCAGAATCCCGGGGTCGGAGAACTCGAAGTTGTACTTCGACTGCTCCACCTCGTTCTGGTGGAAGACGTCGCCGTAGCGCAGCACATGGTCGCCGGCGCCGTCCCGCCAGCGGGTGAATTCGAGGTCGTACACGTTGTCGACGTCCTGCAGGTACATCGTCAGGCGTTCCAGGCCATAGGTGATCTCGCCGGTGATGGGCTTGCATTCCAGGCCGCCAACCTGCTGGAAGTAGGTGAACTGGGTGATCTCCATGCCGTTCATCCAGACCTCCCAGCCCAGGCCCCAGGCGCCGAGGGTGGGGTTTTCCCAGTTGTCCTCGACGAACCGGATGTCGTTGCGGCGGGTATCGATGCCCAGCGCTGCCAGCGAGCCCAGGTAGCGGTCGACGATGTCCGGCGGCGACGGCTTGAGCACGACCTGGAACTGATGGTGCTGGTGCAGGCGGTTGGGATTCTCGCCGTAGCGCGCATCCTTGGGACGGCGCGACGGCTGGACATAGGCGGCGCGCCAGGGCTCGGGTCCGATGGCGCGCAGGAACGTCGCCGTATGGGAGGTTCCCGCTCCGACCTCGATGTCGATGGGCTGCAGGATCGCGCAACCCTGTTCGTTCCAATACGCCTGCAGGCGCAGGATGGCTTCTTGAAATGTGATCATTGCCCGGTTTGTCCGCCGATTCAAAGGGGCGGATCGCAGGCGGGGATTCTACTTGGGGTTCGCGGACAGCCACCGCGCGACGGGATCGGCGAGCTCCGTGTAGTGCGGGGCGAGCGTCTGCAGCCAGGCGGTGTCGAGTTGCAGGGAATCCAGCAGATCTGCGCCGGTTCGGGATGGATGGCGGCGGTCGTCCGGCGGCAGCGGGGCCAGGGCGGCGGCGGGTGACATGCCCAGGGCGCCGCCGTCGGCGAGCAGCGAAGCGATGTGCAACACGGCGGCGAGATCGGAGAACGGCTGTGCGGCGAGCGGATCGGGGGCATGCCGGATGCCGTCGATCAGGCGATGCGGCAGCTGCCAGCGCCGGCCCAGCTCGGCGGTGACGTCGGTATGGCGGCAGCCGATCGTTTCGAGTTCCAGACGAAGCCGCGAACCCGGCGCGTGGGCGGCGGATTCGACGTGTGCCACGGCGTGGGGCATCGCCTGCGCGATCACGATCTGGCCGCTGCGCAGCAGGATTCCTGCGAGATAGGCGCTGTCGGCATCGACGTGCAGGTAGTGGCTCAGCCAGCGTGCGTAGCTGCCCGTCGCCGCGGCATGGCTCCATAGGGAAACCCGGTCGGGAATCCTGGCGCGCGGGAATGCGGATGCGATCGAGACGAACAGAACGACGTCGCGCAGCGGCTCCAGTGGCCAATCGGCGCAGGCATCGGCGAGGGATGCGCAGTCCGGGGTGGTTCCGGGACGGACGAGGCGGATGCACTGCAGGACGTCGGCGGCGAACCGGGGGTCCTGCTCGGCGATGCACACGACGGTGTCGGTGCCCACGCCCGAATCGTCGACGCTGGCGACGATCTGGCGTGCGATTTCCGGCATCGCGGGGAAGGCGTCTGCCGCAAGGAAAAACTGGTCGATGCTGCCCATGTTGCCCACGTTTTCTGGATCCCGTTCGGTCGCGGACGCGACACCGCTTCCCTGCTTGTGAAACCGAAGGGTAGCCTCAAGAGGGGATCGGCATGGCGTGGGATAGCGGCAAAATTTCCTGCCTTCTCACCCTCAAGTTTTCCGCCGTCGTGCCGCCGACATGACCAGGACAAACGCGCTGGCCAGCAGAATCGGCGTGTTGCCGAAGCGCACGAACGGCGTTTCACCGGTCATTCCCTGGACGCTGCCTTCCAAGGCACCTTCTTGTCGGATCGGCAGCCGGCTCTGCACGCCGCCGCGCGCATCGATGATCGCCGTCACGCCGGTGTTCGTGTCGTGCAACAGCGGGCGTGCCGTCTCGATCGCGCGCATCCGCGCGATCTGGAGATCCTGCGGCAGGGCGCTCGACGCGTCGAACCACGCGAGATTGGAGAGATTGAGCAGCATGGTCGGTTGCCGTTTCGGGTCGTGCCATGCGTCCCGGATCAACGATCCGAAAAGGTCTTCGAAACAGATGTTGACGGCGATGTTCTGGCCGGCGAGTTGCATCGGCTCCTGGTAGCGGCCGCCGTGCTCCTGGTCGCCGATCGGAATGTGCAGCATGTCCACGAACCAGTGAAAGCCGTATGGAATGAATTCGCCGAACGGCACGAGGTGCCGCTTGCTGTAGCGTTGCGGCGCCGTGACACCGTCCGCCGGCACGCCCAGCGCACTGTTGAAGTAGCGGTTCTCCGGTTCGACGACGAAGATTCCGAAGATCAGCGCCGCACCCGCCCGCCGTACCGGATCGTCGATCGCGGCCACGACCTCGTCGGGCAGTTCGTTCAACGGCACCGGGAACGCCGATTCCGGGAATACGAGCAGCTTCGGCCGCCGCGGGTCCTTGGGGTTGACGGTCAGTTCCGGCAGATAGCGTGCCAGCGCGGTGTCGAGGCCGGTGTCGGCGAATTTGATGTCCTGGGAAACATTGCCCTGGACGAGGCGCACGCGCAGCGGCGGGCCGTAGGGGTGCGACCAGACGATCGCATGCAGCGCGGCGCCGCCGGCGAGCAGCGCGGCCATGCCCAGCAGGGCGGGCAGCCAGCGGCGGGGGGCGCAGTGGTTGTCGAGCGCCCAGGCGGCCAGGACGGCGAGCAGCGCCGCGCCGGCGCCGACGCCGTAGACGCCCAGGAGCGGGGCGAAGCCGGCCAGCGGCCCGTCGGCCTGCGCGTAGCCGGTGGCGAGCCAGGGGAATCCCGTCAGGACGATGCCGCGCAACCAGTCGGCGAGCGTCCAGGCGGCTGCGAGCGCCACGGCGCGCGTCGCGGTTCCGGGCGCGCTGATCCGGACCGCGGCGGCCATTGCGAGCGCCGGATAGAGCGCGAGGTAGGCGGCGAGCGCCGCGGTGGCTGCGGCCGCGAGCCACGGCCAGAGCCCCCCATACTCGTGCAGGCTGATGTAGATCCACGAAATGCCGACGCCGAACCACCCCATGCCGAAGATGCCGCCGAGCAGGGCCGCACCGCGGACGCTCCGCGCGCGCAGGGCGAGGCCGAAGATCGTCGCCAGCGCGGCGATCTGCAGGAGTGGCAGGTCGAAGGGGGCGAACGAGAGGGCCTGTGCGCCGCCGGCCGCTGCCGCCAAAGCCATCCGGACCGCGGTCCTCCCCTCGGCGGGGAATGTGCCCAGGCCGCAGAACTTGCCGCCGCGCGGAGCATCCCCACCCGGCAGCGGTGTCTCACTCGTCATGCGGGATGGGTTCCGGCTCGCGGGAATGGCTTTCCTCGGGGGCGGCGCGCGTGACGTGCAGCAGCTGCACCTGACGGGGGTCGGCACGCAGCACCTCGAAGCGCAGCCCATCCAGTTCCACGGCGTCGCCGCGCCGCGGTACCCGGCCGAGTGCGTCGGTGACCAAGCCGCCGACGGTGTCGAATTCCTCGTCGGAGAAGGTGGTGCCGAAGTTGGCGTTGAACTGCTCGAGTTCGGTCAGGGCCTTGACGCGGAAGCGGCTGTCGCCTTCGGCGATGATGTTGTCTTCCTGCTCGTCGATGTCGTATTCGTCCTCGATGTCGCCGACGATCTGTTCGAGCACGTCTTCGATGGTGATCATGCCAGCCACGCCGCCGTACTCGTCGACGACGATCGCGATGTGGTTGCGCTTGGAGCGGAAGTCGCGCAGGAGGACGTTGAGCGGCTTGGATTCGGGGATGAACACCGCCGGCCGCAGCAGCGAGCGCAGATCGACATCCGGCTCCGTCGTGTACCGCAGCAGATCCTTGGCCAGGAGGATGCCGATGATGTGGTCGCGCGAGCCGTCGATCACCGGAAAGCGCGAATGGCCGGTTTCGATGACCCGCGGCATCCAGGTCGCAACCGGGTCGCCGATGTCCACCACATCCATCTGCGCGCGCGGGATCATGAGGTCGCGCGCGCGCAGGTCGGACACCTGCAGCACGCCCTCGATCATCGAAAGCGCATCGGCATCGAGGAGGTTGCGGCCATGCGCTTCGGAAAGCACTTCCAGCAACTGCTCGCGGTTTTCGGGTTCGCGGTACAGAAACGCCGTCAAGCGTTCGAGGAGGCTGCGTTGGCGATTGCCGGGTTCTTGGCGTTCGGAATCGGAATCGATGTGGTCGGACATTGCGGTCGGGCGTGCCCGGCAGAGGAACAAGTCCGTAGATTACCGGACTTCGCCTTCATATGGATCGGGGATGCGCAAGCGCGCCAGGATTTCCCGCTCCCGCCGCTCCATGTGACGCGCCTGTGACGGGGTTTCATGGTCGTCGCCCTGCGCGTGCAGCACGCCGTGAACGACCAGATGGGCGAGATGCTGTCGCAGCGTCCTGCCCCGTTCGCGCGCTTCGCGCCGCACCACGGGCATGCACAGGACGATGTCGGCAACCGCTTCCGGCCGGCTCTGGTAGTCGAACGTCAGCACGTTGGTGGCGTAATCCCGGCCGCGATAGCTGCGGTTCAGCCGCCGCCCCTCGCGCGTGTCGACGAAGACCAGGACGAGGCGGGCGTCGCGGCGCAGCGCAAGGCGGATCCAGCGTCGCAGCGTGGCGCGCACGGGAAGGTCGGCGTGGCGCTCCGCCCCGAGAATCGTGAGTTGCAACGAATTGGTCTCCGCTCCGGCGCGCGCGGGAGCGCGGGAGCGGGTGGCCTTACTTCGACTCGGCCCGTTCATACGCCTCCACGATGCGCGCCACGAGGGGATGCCGCACGACGTCCGCTGCGGTGAAATAGGTGAACGCCATGCCGCGTACCGCGCGCAGCACGTGTTGCGCCTCGACGAGACCGCTCGATTGGCCCCGTGGCAGATCCGTCTGCGTCACGTCGCCGGTGATCACCGCCTTGGATCCGAAGCCGATGCGGGTGAGGAACATCTTCATCTGCTCGGGCGTGGTGTTCTGCGCTTCGTCGAGAATGACGAAGGCGCGGTTGAGCGTGCGGCCGCGCATGTAGGCCAGGGGAGCGATCTCGATCGTCTGGCGTTCGAGCAGCTTCTGCGTCTTGTCGAAACCGAGCAGATCGAAGAGCGCGTCGTAGAGCGGGCGCAGATAGGGATCGACCTTCTGCGCCAGGTCGCCCGGCAGGAACCCGAGCCGCTCGCCGGCCTCCACCGCCGGCCGGGTGAGGACGATGCGTTCGACCGAGTCGCGTTCGAGCGCATCGACCGCGCAGGCGACTGCGAGATAGGTCTTTCCCGTTCCCGCCGGTCCGATGCCGAAGCTGATGTCGTGGTCGAGGATCGCCTGCAGATATTCGCGCTGGCGCGGTGTGCGGCCGTGCAGGTCGGTGCGGCGGGTGCGCAGCGCCGGAGCGGACGTCTCCTCGCCGAAACGCTTGCGCTCGAAGACATGCAGCTGCACGTCTTCGAGCGTCACCGGCCGCTGTTGCGCCAGGGCGAGCAGGCGTTCGATCACCGCTTGCGCGTGCCGCGCTTCGTCGGTCGGGCCATCGATCTGGAATGCGTGCCCGCGGCGGCGGATGGTGACGCCGAACTCGGTCTCGAGCTGCCGCAGGTTCTCGTCGAGGGGGCCGGCGGCATCGGCGAGACGCCGGTTGTCCGCCTGGGTGGTGAACTCGATCACGCCGTCGCCTGCCCGTCGTGCAGGCCGTTCTGGCGCGCTCCGGCGGCGGAGGGGGCCGGCGCCGGCTGCGGCGCTTGGCCAAGATCCGCGACCGCTTCGCCCCGGAGCGTATGCGGGAAGGCCTGCGTGATGCGTACCCGCACCATGCGCCCCGCGCATTGCGCGGCGTGTTCCGAACCGATCGGAAAATTCACCATGCGGTGGTTGGAACAGCGCCCCGACCACTCGCCGGGGTCGCGGCGGGACGGTCCCTCGACGAGCACGTCGTACGTCCTGCCGACCATCTCCTGTCCGATCCGCGCCTCGATTTCGCCGAGACGCGATTGCAGCCGTTGCAGGCGTTCGAGCTTGACCGCTTGCGGCGTATCGTCCGGCAGGTCAGCCGCCGGCGTGCCGGGTCGGCGGCTGTAGACAAAGGAAAAGCTCGCGTCGAACTGCACGTCGTCGACGAGGCGCATGGTCTGCTCGAAGTCCTCTTCGGTCTCTCCAGGAAAGCCGACGATGAAGTCGGTGGCGATCAGGATTTCCGGCCGGGCGGCGCGCAGCTTGCGGACGATCGCCTTGTATTCGAGGGCGGTGTAGCCGCGCTTCATGGCGGCAAGAATCCGGTCGGAGCCGGCCTGGACCGGCAGATGCACGTGTTCGGCAAGCTTGGGCAGCCGCGCGTGCGCATCGATCAGCCGGCTGGTGAATTCGCGCGGGTGCGAGGTCGTGTAGCGGATGCGCTCGATGCCCGGAATCTCGGAGACCAATTCCAGCAGCAATGCGAAGTCGGCGGTCTGGCCGGAATCGCCGCTCTCACCCATCGCCCCTCGATAGGCATTGACGTTCTGCCCGAGCAGCGTCACCTCGCGCACGCCCTGGTCGGCGAGGTCGGCGATTTCGGTGAGGACGTCGTCGAGCCGGCGCGAGATCTCCTCGCCGCGGGTATACGGTACGACGCAGTAGGTGCAGTATTTGCTGCAGCCCTCCATGATCGACACGAAGGCGCAGGGCCCGCTCTTGCGCGGCGGCGGCAGGTGGTCGAACTTTTCGATCTCGGGAAACGAGATGTCCACCTGCGGCCGGCCGCTGGCGCGCCGCGCCGCGATCAGGCGCGGCAGGCGGTGCAAGGTCTGGGGGCCGAAGACGATATCGACGAAGGGCACCGATTCGATGATCGCGGCGCCCTCCTGGCTGGCGACGCAGCCGCCGACGCCGATCAGCAGGTTCGGGTTGGCTTCCTTGAGTTCGCGCAGCCGTCCGAGATCCGAGCGCATCTTGTGCTGCGCCTTGTCGCGGATCGAACAGGTGTTGAACACGATGAGGTCGGCGCCTTCGGGCGCGTCGGCCGGCTCCCAGCCTTGTTCGGCACGCAGCACGTCGGCGATCTTCTCCGAGTCGTACTCGTTCATCTGGCAGCCGAAGCTGCGGACATACACTTTGGGCGGATTTTCAGGGTTCGCGGGCACGGTTTTGATCCGGAGGCGAAAATCGTATTTTAAGCTTCCGTTGTTCCGCCTGCCCGCCGCCTGCCCGATGCCTCCCATGGATTTCGCCGACGATCCCTCCGCCGTATCCCCCTGGCGCTTCTGCGTCGCGCCAATGCTCGACTGGACGGACCGGCACTGCCGGGGCTTCCACCGCATCCTCGCCCCGCATGCCCGGCTCTATACCGAGATGGTCACCACCGGCGCGCTGCTGCACGGCGACGCCGCCCGGCATCTCGATTTCGACGCGCGCGAACACCCGGTGGCCTTGCAGTTGGGCGGCTCCGAGCCGGCGGATCTGGCGCGTTGCGCACGCATGGGCGCGGACTGGGGGTATGACGAAATCAATCTGAACTGCGGCTGTCCGTCCGAGCGGGTGCAGCGCGGCGCGTTCGGCGCCTGCCTGATGGCCGAGCCGCAACTCGTCGCAGATTGCGTGCGCGCGATGCGCGACGCCGCTGCGGTGCCGGTGACCGTCAAGCACCGCATCGGAATCGATCGCAACGAGGACTACGGGTTCGTGCGGGATTTCGTCGGGGCCAGTTTCGATGCCGGTTGCCGCACGTTCATCACCCATGCGCGCAATGCCTGGCTCAAGGGCCTGAGTCCCAAGGAAAACCGGGAAGTGCCGCCTTTGCGCCATGACGTCGTCGCGCGCCTGCAGCGCGATTTTCCGGAGGCCATGTTCGTGCTGAACGGAGGATTGACGACCCTCGATCAGATCGCGGCTGCGCTGCGGGAATTCGGCGGCGTCATGGTGGGGCGTGCGGCCTACCATCAACCCTGGCTGCTCGCCCAATGGGAGCGGATGGCGTTCGGAACCCATGTTCTGGTCGAGCCGGAGGATGCGATCGAACCCCTCACCACCTATCTCGAACAGGCCGTTGCGCGCGGCGTTCCGGCATGGTCGGTGATCCGCCACACGCTCGGTCTGTTCCATGGCCGGCCCGGGGCGCGGGCCTGGCGGCGTGCGCTCTCCGACCGGGATTTCGTCGACCGGCATGGCACCATGGCGTTTCGGGTGGCGGCGGCGCGGCCCCGATCCGAGGCCGAGACATCCTGAGGGACGGGAAGAAACCGCAAATGAAGAAACCACTGGTCGTCATCGCCACCCCCTGCTTCGGTGGGCAGGTCGGCATCGCGTACATGAACTCGGTCCTGCGGCTGATGGCGGCGGTGGGCGGGCGGATCGGCCTCGAACTGATCCAGATCGGCGGCGATGCGCTGGTCACGCGGGCGCGGGCCTTGCTCGTCGCGCGGTTCCTCGACAATCCGGATGCCACGCATCTGTTGTTCGTCGATGGCGACATCGCCTTCGATGCCGCCCAGTTCGAGCGACTGTTCGCGCTGGACCAGGATTTCGCCGGTGCGATGTACCCGGCAAAGCGGATCGATTGGCCGCAACTGGTGCGCCGGATGGCCGAAGGGGAGCCGGCTCCGACCGCCGGATTGCAGTACGTCGGTGCACTGTGTACCGATGACGCGCTGCGGATGCGGAGCGGGTTCGCGACCGCGCGGTATGCCGGCACCGGATTCATGCTGCTCAAGCGGACGGTGCTGGAGCGACTGATCGCGGCGCACCCCGAGCTGGCGTTTTGCGGAATCCACGGAAGTCCGGAGTTCGACGTCGACACGAAGAATCGATTTGCGCTCTTCGACCCGATGATCGATCGGGAAACCGGGATGTACCTGAGCGAGGATTTTGCGTTCTGTCAGCGTTGGCGCGCGCTGGGTGGGGAAATCTGGCTCGATCTGCGCAGTACGCTGACGCACGGCGGGACTGCCGATTTCGTCGGCGACGCCGCGTTGCGCTACTTCCCGGCGGCCGATCGGCAGCCCGGGGCGCGAGGCCCGGCGGTACCGTGAGGGCGGTTCCCGCACCCGAATGTTCCGGGCGGATCCGGTTCAGCCGTGCGCCGCGGCGAAATCGGTGACGAAATCGCACAGCCGGGCCACCGCCGTCGGCGTGACGGCGTTGTACAGCGATGCGCGCAGGCCGCCCAGGGCGCGGTGTCCGGCCAGGCCGGAAAATCCGGCGGCGGTAGCCTGTTCCAGGAACAAGGCATCGAGCCGCGGATCGTGGAACCGGAACGGGACATTCATGAGGGACCGAACGCGGGGCTCGGCGTGCATGTGCACCAGGCCGTCCAGTCCTTCCAGCGTCCGGTATAGCCGTGCCGCCTTGTCCTGGTTGATCCGATGCATCGCCGCCAGGCCGCCGATGGTGTCCCGCAGCCATCTCGTCACCAGCGTCAGCACGTAGATTCCGAAGACCGGCGGGGTGTTGTAGTTCGAGCCGTGCTGCAGATGCGTGCGGTAGTCGAGCATCGGCGGCAGGCCGGCGGGAACCCGCTCGAGCAGTTGCCGGTCGAGCACGCAGACGGTGACTCCGGCGGGGCCGAGATTCTTCTGGGCGTGGGCATACAGAAACGCGTGCCCGGCGACATCGGCGGGTCGCGACAGGAAGTCCGACGACATGTCGGCGACCTGCGGTAGGTCGGTCAGACCCGGCGCGTCGGCGAATTGCAGTCCTTCGACCGTTTCGTTGGAAACGTAGTGCAGGTACGCCGGTGCCGCCGATCGGCGCGGGCGCTCCGCCCGGCGTGCCGCCAGCGCGGTGGTGGTGGGCAAGGTTCGGAATCCCTCGGCCGCACCGTCCCACAGCACGGCCACCGGCCGCACGCAGCCGGCTTCGGCGATCGCCTTGGCGCTCCAGTAGCCGGATCGCACATACAGCGGATCGTCGCAGGAGGGGGGCGCGAAGTTGGCCGGAATCATCGAAAACTGCAGGCTGCTGCCGCCCTGCAGGAAGACGATGCCGTGGCTGGCCGGCACGGCGAGGAGGTGGCGCAGGTTGGCCTCCGCTTCCGCAAGCAGGTCCTCGAACCAAGCGCTGCGGTGGCTCGTGCAGAGCACGGAGAGGCCGGTTTCCGGCAAGGCGACGACCGCTTCCCGCACGGCGTCCAGCACCTCGGCGGGCAGGGCGCCCGGACCGGCCGAGAAATTCAGTTCGTTCGCCGCGGTCATCATGTCGCCGCCGGTTGGCGGCGCCCGGCCCGGTCGAGCAGCATCCGGTGTACCGCGTCGTCGATCCGTGCCACCGCCGGCCGGCGATAGTCCCAGCGCGGATCCGCGTCCGGTGGCGGCACGATCATGGTGGCGTTGGCTTCGAACACGACGACCCTGCCGTCCGGCGCGATGCCGAAATCGATGCCGCCGTAGTCGAGACCCAAGGCCGCCTGCACATCCGCCAGGGCCCGCATCGCGCGCGGCGCGAGCACGCCGGCCATGTCGGCAAGGAAGCGCGCGTCTTCGGCGCGATGCGCGGCGTTGTCGACCATGTCGGCGCTGCGATAGTGCAGTTTCCACCGATGGCCGATCGCCAGATGCAGCGGGTAGAGGCAGCCGTCGACCATCATCACGCGGTATTTCCGGTTCTTGCCGTCCGCATCGCGAAGGTCGAGAAACTCGATCGCGATCAACTGCTCGCCGGGCAGTTCGGCGACGATTGCCGGCAATTCGTCGGGCCGGTCGACGCGCGCGAAATGATCGCCGCCGTGATATCCCGGCGATCGCAGCAGCAGCGGAAACGAGAGGTCGTGCCGCGCAAGGGTGGCAACCGCATCGCCGCCTTCCAGGACGCCGCGCGGCAGCGTATGGGCGTGGGGCGTCAGGACGCCGTCGATTTCGCGCAGGCGACGCCAGTTGTCGCACCGTCCCGTCCGCGCCACCGCCTGCGGGGCGTTGATCACGGGTGCGTCGGTGCGCGCCGCCAGGGTGATGGCACCCCGCACGGCGGCGGCATCGGCGTCGATGTCGCCCGCTGCATTCACCACCAGATGATGCGCGGGCAAGGCCTGTTGCGGATCCAGGAATTCGGTCACCGCGATCCAGACCTGGAACGTGTGATCATCGAGAAAGCGCTCCAGCGGTGCATTGGCCTCGTTCGCCGAGGCGAGCATCAGCACGCGGATGGGTTCGCCATCGCCCCGGTACGGTTGTTCGATGATGCTGCGGTTTTGAAACCCGAGCCGGCGGTGTTCGGCGGCCCGCTCGGGATCGCCAAGACGCGCCAGGGCAAAGGCCATTCCGGTGTGGGCGATCGCGTCCTCCGGGGTTCGCTCCAGCACCTGCGCAAAGGCGGCTCGTGCCGCGGCGGGATCGCCGGTCTGGACCAGCAGCATGCCCAGCGCGACCCGGCTGTCGCGGTCGTCGGGGTGCTTTTCGACCGCCCGCAGCAGGACCATCCGTGCCGCCGCATGGTGGCGGGTGCGCATCAATTCGCGTCCGAGATTGCAGAGCGCTCCGGGATGGTCGGGATCACGTTCCAGCGTATCGAGGTATGCGCTGCGCGCTCCGGCTTCGTCGCCGAGCTGCAGCAGCAGGACCGCGCGCTGGAACAGCAGCTCGGTCGAAACCGCTGCGCCCGCGGACTGGATTCCGGCTTCGACTGCACGCAGCGCGGCCTCGCACTGCGTGCGCGCTGCCGGCGTCATGCCGGACGTCGCCGCGTCAGTCGCGATAGTCGCCGCCTCCATCATGGCGCCCACGGTCACCGTGATGGCGCATTTCGTCGCGATGATGCATTTCTTCCCGATGCCGGTGGCGCTGCATGTAGACGTGGCGGTACCAGTCGTCGCGGACGAAGTAGACCGGCCGATTGCATGCCCGGAACTCCCGGCAATGCCGTTCCCAATGCCGTTCGTACCCCGGCGGGACGTGCAGGTAGAGAGGCGGCCCGGCATAGCGCGGGTCGCGCCGGATGATCATCGGGGTTCCGTAGATCAGCTGCGGGGGCTGCGGGGCCACGCCGATCTGGATCTGCCCGTAGTATCCGGGCCCGCCGACCCCGGCGGCCATGCCGACCTGGGCGTGCGCAGCCGTCGCGACTCCGGCCAGCGCGATCGCGAGTGCCGCAGCGCGTGCGATATGCGAACGAAAACCGGACACTGCCGGGTGTGATGCGTCCATGACGTCTCCTTCGTGACGGGGTGTCACCATTCTATGGCCACCGCCGGGCGACGTCCGTTGCAAGTTGTAAGCCGGCACGAAACGGCTTCGTGCGTCAGTGCAGCTTCACGTGCGGCTCTGTCCGCCGCGTGATCATCCGCGCCAGCGTGTCGAGCGCAACTTTCCAGAACCCGTGCAGCGCCAGTTCGTGCATCTTGAAGAGCGAGAGGTACATCCCGTATGCGAACAACCCCTCGACCCACATGTTGCCTCCGACCAAGGCACCCATGAGGTTGCCGACCGTCGAGTATTCGCCCAGCGATACCAGCGAGCCGAAGTCCCGGTAGCGCCATGGCGTCATGGGCTTGCCGGCGATGCGACGGGGAATCTGCCGTGCGAGGTGCGCCGCCTGCTGGTGGGCCGCCTGGGCGCGCGGCGGCACCAGGACGCCGGGCTCCTTCCCTGCCCATTGGCATGCAGCGCAGTCGCCGATGGCGAAGATGTCTTCGTCGCGTGTCGTCTGCAGCGTGGGCGTGACGACGAGCTGGTTGATGCGATTCGTTTCGAGGCCGGCGATATCTTTGAGCACGTCGGGCGCCTTGACTCCCGCCGCCCAGACGACGAGTTCGGCGGGGATGGTTTCGCCGTTGGCGAGTTCGACACCGTGCGGCAGAACCTTCGCGACGCGCGATCCGCAGCGCACCGCCACGCCCTTTTCCTGCAGCAGCTTCATTGCGCCCGCGGAAAGGCGCTCCGGCAGCGCCGGCAGGATGCGGGCGTTGGCCTCGATCACGGTGATGCGGATGTCCTTTTCCGGATCGATGCGGTCGAGGCCGAACGACACCAGCCCGCGCGTCGAGTTGTGCAATTCGGCAGCCAGCTCGACGCCGGTGGCTCCGGCGCCGATGATCGCGACCTGCAATTGTTCCGGGCCGAGCGGCCCGGGCTGTGCATGGGCACGGATGCAGGCGTTGACGACGCGGCGGTGGAATCGCTCCGCCTGGCGGGGGTTTTCCAGCGCGATGGCGTATTCGGCCACCCCGGGAGTGCCGAAATCGTGGGTGAGCGAGCCGATGCTGATGACCAGGGTGTCGTAGGGAAAGCGGCGCTCGGCGGTCACCTGTTCGCCGTCGTCGTCGACGTGGGGGGCGACGATCACTTCCTTGCGCTCGCGATCGATGCCGATCATCTGTCCGATGCGATAGCGGAACCCATGCCAATAGGCCTGCGCGAGATAGTTGGTCTCGTAGGTCGACAGATCCATGCTGCCGGCGGCGATCTCGTGCAGGTGGGGTTTCCAGAAATGGGTGCGCTCGCGCTCGATGAGGGTGACCTGGACGCGGCCCTTGCGGCCATACCGATTGCCCAGTTGCGTGGCGAGTTCGAGGCCGGCGGCACCGCCGCCGACGATGACGATCTGGTGAATTTTTTGTTCGGTCATATCACCTTCCCAGGGTTGAGCAGGCCGCGCGGATCGAGCGCCTGCTTGATCGCTCGCATCAGCTCCATCTCAAGTGGCGGCTTGACCCGGCTGGCGAGTTCGCGGCGCAACTGTCCGACGCCGTGCTCCGCTGCGAACGAGCCGCGATGGCGTTCGACCGCGCCGAAGACGATGTCGTTGATTTCCTGCTCGAGGGCGAACGCGACGTGCGGCGGCGTGTCCGCGACGGTGCCGACGTTGTAGTGCAGATTGCCGTCGCCGAGGTGGCCGAACGCGAAGGCCTGCAGACCGTGATGGAGCGTCGCCAGGGCGGTCGCGGTTTCGGCGAGAAACGGCGCCCAGGCTTCGAGCGGCAGGGAGATGTCGTGCTTGACGTTGCCGCCCGCGCGCGTCTGCGCCTCGGGTACCGATTCGCGCAGACGCCACAGGTCCGCGCAGTCCGCGAGCGTGCGCGCGACCACGGCATCGCGCGCGATTCCCGCTTCGATCGCCTGCGCGCAGAGCCCCTCGAGACCGGCGGCCGCGTGGTCATCGCTTTCGTGATCGGTCCATTCCAGCAGGGCCAGCCACGGGTGTGGCGTCGCGAAGGGGCGCCGCCTTCCGGGGCCTTCGCGCCCGACCAGTTCGACGGCCGGCTCGGACAGCACTTCGAATGCCGTCAGGGCCGGTCCCGCCTGCGCGCGCGCCTGCGCCAGCAGCGCCAGCGCCGCGTCGATGTCGGGCAGTGCGACGAGGGCGACGAGCTGTGCGCGCGGCGCCGGAAAAAGTTTCAGGCTCGCCGCGGTGATGATCCCGAGGGTTCCCTCCGACCCGATGAGCCATTGCTTGCAGTCGTAGCCGGAGTTGTCCTTGCGCAGGGGGCGCAGGCCGTTCCAGACGCGGCCGTCGGCGAGCACCGCTTCGATCCCGAGGGTGAGTTCACGCGCATTGCCGTAGCGCAGGACCTCCGTGCCGCCGGCATTGGTCGCCAGGTTTCCGCCGATGGTGCAGCTGCCTTCCGACGCGAGGCGCAGGGGAAACAGCCGGCCCCGGGCCTGCGCCGCTTCCTGCACCGCGCGCAGCGTGCAGCCGGCATCGACGGTGATGCAGTCGTTGACGGGGTCGATGGCGCGGATGCGGTTCATGCGGCGGGTGCTCAGCACGATCGCGCGCGCGCCCGGCGCCGGGGTCGCGCCGCCGACCAGCCCGGTGTTGCCGCCTTGGGGCACGATGGCCACGCCGTGGCGCGCGCAGGCTTGCACGACGCGCGCCGTCTCGTCGGTCGAGGCCGGCTGCGCCACGGCGATGGCCGATCCGGTGTAGCGGCGGCGCCAGTCGGTGCAGAACGGTGCGATGTCCGGTTCGCCGGCAAGGATGGCCTGCGCGCCGGCGGCGGCGCGGAGTGCGTCCAGGAAGGCGGTCTCGTCGTGGCTCACAGGCAGTCCTTCCCCCGCACGCAGCGGATTCCCGCCTCCTGCAGAAGTTGCGCGAAGCGGTCGCTGGCAAGAATCGCATATTCCATCACGCGCGCCGCGGCGATCGGATCGCCTGCCTCCGCGGCACGGGAGGGATGGCACATCAGGACGTTGCCGTCCGCGCCGGCGGCAATCCATCGCGCCAGGTTGCGCCAGTACGGCTCGGCCGCGGGCGCAAAGTCGTAGACGCCGACGAGCCCGGTGCTCATGCGCAGCCCGCCTGCCGCGGCCAGACGGCGCAGCGCGGCGTCGCCGAGGCCGGCGATGAATCGTGCCTTGCGGTCGCGGATCCCCGGAGGCGGCCGGGTGCTGCGCAGCCATGGCGGATCGTTCGGATACCGGCGCTGCAGGGCCGCCAGCAGTTCCTGGCGCACGCCGGAGAACTGGTGGACGTGTTGATGGCCGTCGATGTAGTCGGGCCGCCGGCCGAGTCCGTTCTCGAACGCATCGAGCTGCATTTCGATCGCATCGCGGACGGCGCGGCGCGGCACGGCGCCCACGGCGCTGCGCAAGATCAGTTCGCGCAGGAGCCACGTTTCATGGCGGCATCCCGGGAATGTCTGGGTGAGGTTGAGATGCAGCCCGATGTCGGCGCGCTCCGCCGCGGGCAGCGATGGCGCGGCCGCAGGCCAGCGCGGCCCGTCGACGAGTACGCTGGTCGCGGTGAGGCGGCCGCGCGCAAGCAGATCGGCGATGCCGTCCGTCGCGCCGGCGTCGATGGCGTAGTCGTCGGCACAGAGGATCCAGCGGCGGGATTCGGGAGGGGCGGGCATTCGTCGTTGGGCGTGGGCTCCGGCGCATGTTCGGTCCGCGCGCGATCGGAGCGATATCGGGCGCGGAGGAGCGCGCGGACCGGATGTCCGCCGACGCTCACAGGGACTTCGGCACCCGCATATCGATCGGGCTGTGTCCGAGCGCCCGAGCCACGATGTAGCGCGGCCGCTGCTTCACCTCTTCGTACACCCGTCCCAGATATTCGCCGAGGATGCCGATGAACAGCAGCTGCACGCCGCTGAAGAACATCATGCCGGCAACGATCGTCGCCCAGCCGGCGACGTTGTGGCCGCCGAAGAAGTGTTCGCCCACCACCCATACACCATAGGCAAACGCCAGCAGTGCGAGCACCGAGCCCACCGCGCTCGCGACGCGCAGCGGCAGATTGGAGAAGGCCGTGATGCCGGATGCGGCGAGGGAGAACAGCGTCTTGGCGCCGAAGTGGCTGCGTCCCGCGGTGCGCGGCGGCGCCGAAAACTCGATCGCCTCGGACCGGTATCCGACCCAGGCGTAGAGGCCCTTCATGAAACGCGTGCGTTCCGGCAGCGAGCAGATCGCATCGACGACGCACCGGTCCATCAGCCGGAAGTCGCCCGCATGCGGCGGGATGTCGATCGCCGAGCCGACGCGCAGCAGGGAGTAGAACAACCGGGCGCCGACCCGCTTGAACGCCGGTTCGTCCTTGCGGTCGGCGCGCACCGCATACACCATATCCATCCCCGCGCGCCAGCGCGCCAGCATTTCCGGAATCATCTCGACCGGATGCTGCAGATCGGCGTCCATCGTCACTACGACGTCGCCGCGGGCGTGGTCCAGGCCGGCGCCGAGCGCGGCTTCCTTGCCGAAATTGCGCGACAAGGCGAGACAGGTCACCCCGGGGGTGCCCAGCCATGGTTCGATCGCGGCCAGGGTCCGGTCCCGGCTGCCGTCGTCGACGATCACGATTTCCCATCGTTCGGCAAGGGATTTCAGCAGGTCGATCAATGCCGGCAGGAGGCGTGGAAGGTTCTGCGCCTCGTTGTGCGCGGGAACGACGCAGGACACGGAGGGGTTGGCCGCACTGCGGTCCTGGGTTGGTACGGCAATGACGGATGGGGACGTGGGGGCATTCATATCGGCCGTACTGTACTTCACTGTGCCTTGGTTCCCGGGCTTCCTGCGGCTGGTTGCTGCTGGCGGAGCAATCGCAGCAACGGGTTGATCTGGTCGAGCAGGCGGGGGAGATGCGGCACCACTTCCGCCGCGCGCCCGGACGCGATCAGGGCGAGCGCGAGGTGGATGTCCATCGAGCCGGCTTCCGGGCGCGGCGCCATGGCGCCGTGGTCGTCGGCCGAACCGACCACGATGCGCCGCGATTGCATGCTCTGCGCGGTCTGCGCCCGCCGCTGCGCGACGGCGCGCAGATCACCGGCGTTGCGTTGCAGCTCTTCCGAGAGCGTCGCCACGCCGATGTAGGTCCAGACTTCGACGCCGGGGCCGGCCGCATCCACGTTCTCCAGCACCTTGCGCAGCCGCGCCGCGAATTGCAGCATGTCCACCGTGCCGTTGCTTTGCGTGGCCACGCAGAATTCCGCCTCGTCCGAATGCGTCGCCAGATCTTCGAGCCGGACCGATCCGCTCAGCGCGCGGCCGACGAGCCGGATCCGTTGCGCCATTTCGCCTTCCCATCGCTGCCCTTCGGCAGGCTTCAGCTCGACCCGGATGCAGATCAGGGCCACGTCGCCGAGGCAGCGGCGTGCATAGGAGAGGAGCTTTTCGACCTGCTTGTCGAACGGGGCGATGTGCAGCAGCTGGGTTTCCAGGTCGACGGTGTGGGCGGATTCGAGCTGCGTGCGGGTTTCCACCAGCGCTTCGCGGGTGGCTGCCAGTTCGGCGAGCACGCGCAGCCGCACGACCAGATCGAGCCCGGCTTCCGCTCCCGGATCTTCCGGAACCTCGATCGCCGTGGCATCGAGCACGGCGACCTGGTCCCGCCCGACGTCGGAGCCCGGAGCAAGCAGGGCGACGGCCGGCATGTCGCGGATCCGCTCCACCTTGGAGGCCCGCATGCGCTGGATCAGTTCCGCACCGGGCGGGGCCGAGAAATCGGCGACGACGACCCGGATCGCCGGGTCGAGCAGCACCGCCTGCCACGCCGCGCCGGCGTCCGGCGCTTCCCGCACGTCGAAATACCGCCGGACCGCTTCCGCCGCGGCACTGTGCGAGATCCGGCCGCCATCGGCCAGCAGGATCCGTGACCGGGCGGCGGGGACGTCTTTCGGGGTTGCGGTGGGTTGAGTCACCTTGGGATCGCCTCGTGGTCGATGGGGCCGACGCCGGGGGAGGGCACTCCATCGCCGGGTTCCGGGATTGTAGTAGGCCGGCGGCGCATGTGCCGATCGCGCGGATGCCGTAGCCCGGATCGGTGGTTTGGCGGCTCGTGATATCGGGTTCGTATAATCGGGCGCGATTCGTGAACGCATTTTGAACCTGGATCAATCCCCATGAAAGTGCTGGTCTGTGTCAAGCGGGTCGTCGACTACAACGTCAAGGTGCGGGTCAAACCCGACCAGAGCGGGGTCGACGTCGCCAATGTGAAGATGTCCATGAACCCATTCGACGAGATTGCCGTCGAGGAGGCGGTCCGCCTGAAGGAGGCCGGAATCGCCACCGAGGTGGTGGCGGTGTCCTGCGGCCCCGCGCAGTGCCAGGAAACCTTGCGCACCGCGTTGGCGATCGGCGCCGACCGGGCGATCCTGGTGCAGACGGATGCCGAACTGCAGCCCCTCGGGGTGGCCAAGCTGCTCGCCGCCGTCGTGGGCCGCGAGCAGCCCCGGATCACGATGCTGGGGAAGCAGGCGATCGACGACGACGCCAACCAGACCGGCCAGATGCTGGCGGCGCTGTGCGGCATGCCGCAGGCCACCTTTGCGTCGAAGCTGACCGTCGCCGACGGCTGGGCGGAAGTCGTGCGCGAGGTCGATGGCGGCCTGGAGACGGTTGCCGTCCGTCTGCCGGCGGTGGTGACCTCGGATCTGCGGCTCAACGAGCCCCGGTACGTGACGCTTCCGAACATCATGAAGGCGAAGAAGAAGCCGCTCGAGACGCTGACGGTGGAATCCCTGGGCGTGGATGCGACGCCGCGCTGCGTGACCGTGCAGGTTGCCGAGCCGCCTGCGCGCAAGGCCGGGACGATCGTCCCGGACGTTGCGACGCTGGTCGCCAAATTGCGCGAGGAAGCGAAGGTGATCTCGTGAGCGCGCCGGCAGGGAAGGCTTTGGTGCTGGCCGAGCACGACAACGCCGTGCTCCTGGCGGCGACCCGCAACGTCATCACGGCGGCCTTGCAGGCAGCGGGCGCCGTCGACGTGCTGGTCGTCGGCTCCGGCTGCGCGGCGGTCGCGCAGGAGGCGGCGGGAATCGCCGGCGTCGGCCGGGTGCTGCTCGCCGACGCGCCCCATTTCGAGGCCGGGCTGGCGGAGAACGTGGCGCCGCAGGTCGAGGGGTTGGCCCGCGGCTACACCCACGTGTTCGCGGCCGCGAGCAGTTTCGGCAAGAACGTGCTGCCGCGCGTCGCAGCCCGGCTCGACTGCGCGCAGATCTCCGATGCGATCGCGGTGCTGGGGCCGGACACCTATTCGCGTCCGATCTACGCCGGCAACGCGATCGCGACGGTTCGGTGTTCCGACCCCATCCTTTGCATCACGGTGCGCCCGACGTCGTTCGGTGCCGCCGCCGACGGCGGCGCGGCGAGCGTCGAGGCGGTGGCGGCCGTCCCCGATGCGGGGCTGTCGCGGTTCGTGAAGCGGGAGTTCGCCAAATCCGATCGTCCGGACCTGGCCGGCGCCAAGGTGGTCGTTTCGGGCGGTCGGGGCCTGGGTTCGGCAGAGCACTTCCGGATGCTGGACACGCTGGCACATCGTCTGAATGCCGCGTTGGGCGCTTCGCGCGCGGCGGTGGACGCGGGATTTGCGCCCAACGATTGGCAGGTCGGGCAGACGGGCAAGATCGTCGCCCCCAACCTGTACATCGCCGTGGGGATCTCCGGCGCGATCCAGCATCTGGCCGGCATGAAGGATTCGAAGGTGATCGTGGCGATCAACAAGGATCCGGATGCGCCGATTTTCCAGGTGGCCGACTACGGGCTGGTGGCGGACCTGTTCCAGGCCGTGCCGGAACTGATCGAAAAACTTGGGTGATCGTTATCGTCTATCGTTTCGATAACGGCAATTCATTTGTTTTATTTTGTGCGCGCCGGTAGATTTTCCGGATCCGCCGGGTCCGCCCGGCCGGCGTTTTTTACCAACGTGTCCCACCGAGGAGGGTATCGCCATGGCATTGAAGGGATCGAAAACCGAGGGAAACCTGAAGGCGGCGTTCGCCGGCGAATCGCAGGCGAACCGCCGGTATCTGTACTTCGCATCGAAGGCGGACGTCGAGGGCTATAACGACGTCGCGGCCGTGTTCCGCTCCACCGCGGAGGGCGAGACCGGCCATGCGCACGGCCACCTGGAGTATCTCGAGCAGGTCGGCGACCCGGCCACCGGACTGCCGATCGGCATGACGCGGGACAACCTCAAGGCCGCGATCGCCGGCGAAACCCATGAGTACACCGACATGTACCCGGGGATGGCGAAGACGGCGCGCGAAGAAGGATTCGAGGAGATCGCCGACTGGTTCGAGACCCTGGCCAAGGCGGAACGCTCGCATGCCAACAAGTTCCAGCGCACGCTGGACTCGCTGACGGACTGATGAAAGAAGAAAGCCTCCAAGCGCCGACCCGCCACCCGATCGCCTGGCAGACTCCCGAGTTCTGGGACGAGCAGGCGGTCGAGCGGGAGCTCGAGCGCGTCTTCGACATCTGCCACGGATGTCGGCGGTGCGTGAGCCTGTGCGGCGCGTTCCCGACGCTGTTCGATTTGGTGGATTCCGGCCCGACGGGCGAGATCGACGGCGTCGAGAAGGAGCGGTATCGCGAGGTGGTGGATCGCTGCTACCTCTGCGACATCTGCTTCATGACCAAGTGCCCGTACGTGCCGCCGCATTCCTGGAACGTGGATTTCCCCCACCTCATGCTGCGTGCGAAGGCGGTGGCATTTCGCAAGACCGGCGGGCGCACCCGTGACCGGGTTCTTTCGGCAACCGATGCGCTGGGCAAGCTGGCGGGCATTCCCGTCGTCACGCAGGCGGTCAATGCCGTCAATCAGAGCGCGGCGGGCCGGATCGCCGCCCAATCGGTGCTGGGGGTCGATCGCAAGGCGTGGCGCCCCATGTACGCGGCCAAGAAATTCCGCCGCACGGCGCCGCGGCGCTGGGTCGGCGCGCCGGTACGCGACGGCGAGCGCACGCCCGGCAAGGTCGCGGTATATGCGACCTGCTACGTCAATTATCAGGAACCCGGGATCGGGCACGATCTGCTGCGCATCCTCGAACACAACGCGATTCCCTACACCCTCGTCGAAAAGGAAGCCTGCTGCGGCATGCCGAAGCTCGAACTCGGCGATCTCGACGGGGTGGCGCGTCTCAAGGAGCGCAATATCCCGGTGCTCGCGGCGCTCGCCCGCGATGGCTATGCCATTGTCGCGGCGGTTCCTTCCTGCGTGCTGATGTTCAAGAGCGAGTTGCCGCTGATGTTTCCCGAGGACGACGACGTCCGCGTGGTGGCCGCGGCCATGTGGGATCCGTTCGAGTATTTCGTCGCGCGCAGCAACGACGGCTTGTTGCGCAGAGAGTTTCCGAACCCCCTGGGCGCGGTTTCGTACCACGTTCCCTGTCATGCGCGCGTGCAGAACGTCGGCCGCCGGACGCAGGAGGCGCTGCAGTGGATCCCGCAGACCGTGGTCACCGTGGTCGAGCGGTGCTCGGGTCACGCCGGGACCTGGGGCGTGAAAACCGAGTTTCACGCGTCGGCGATGAAGATCGGCCGCCCGGTGTTTCGCGCGATGCTGCAGGCGAGGCCCGACTACATCAGCTCCGACTGCCAGCTCGCCGCGCACCACATCGAGCAGGGGATTGCGGAAATGCGGGCAGCGGAAGGCGGCGAGGGCGCGGCCCCGCGGCTTGCGCACCCGCTCACGCTGCTGCGCATGGCATACGGCCTTTCCTGACCGGAGGACCGATGGCGATCCAGAGAGAAAGCCTGCTCACGCTCGAAGCCTATGCCAAGGCACGGGCCGGCATCCGCGAGCAGGTCCTTGCGCACAAGAAGCGCAGAACCGTCGCCGTCGGTCCGAGCGTGACCCTGGTCTTCGAGGACGAGACGACGGTCCGCTATCAGATCCAGGAGATGCTGCGGATCGAGAAGACCTTCGAGGAAGAGGGCATCCGGGACGAACTCGCGGCGTACAACCCCCTCGTTCCCGACGGCACCAACCTCAAGGCGACGATGATGATCGAGTACGCCGAACCCGACGAGCGGGCGCGGGAACTGGCGCGGCTCATCGGCATCGAGGACCGGGTGTTTCTGCAGGTCGGGGATCGGGCACCGGCCTACGCCGTCGCCGACGAGGATCTCGACCGCTCCAATGCGGACAAGACGTCCGCAGTGCATTTTCTGCGCTTCGAACTGTCTCCGGATGCGATTGCGGCATTCCGGGAAGGCGCCCCGGTTTCGATCGGGATCGACCACCCGAACTATCGCACCGGGGCGATCCGCGTCGCGCCGGAAGTGCAGGAATCGCTGGCCGGCGACTTCGCCGTGTAATCATGGCGGCGGAGGTGCCTGGGTATCATTGCGGATACCGTGTGCGTTTCCCGAAGGAAGGAGGTCCCCATGCGATCCCGTGTGCTCGGCCTGGCGGCGTCGGCCGCATTGCTGCTCTCCGCCTGCGCGTCCGTATCGGTCGGGCGCGATTTCGATCTTGCCACCTTCGAATCGAAGGTGCAGCGGGGCGTCACGACCCAGGCGGACGTGCAGGCCTGGCTGGGTGCGCCGGTGAGCATCGGCACCGACATGGAGCCCGACGGTAGCCGCTACGACCAATGGACGTATTACCGCGGTACCGGCGATCTCCCCGATCTGCAGGGCGGCAACTTCACGATGCTGCAGATCAAGTTCGATGGCCGGGGGGTCGTGCAGGGCTACAACTGGACCGGTCGCCAGTAGGGAACGGTACCCGGCAAGGGCAGACGGCGGCGCGGGCACCCGGCCCGAACGTCCGCCCGCCCGGCGACCGGATCAGTTCGCCCGGGCCGCGCCTTCCATGTAGGTCCGGGTCAACTCGAGCCACTGCGCTTCCGAGCCGCAGGGCGGCGCGCCCTCGACCACGCAGGCGAGCGGCGTGACGCCGCCCCAGATGTCGAATCGCCCGATCAGCCGGTTGTTGGTGGCATCCCAGAGGCGCAGAACGGTGCGCGGCAGGATCGTCCGCAGCGCCGGATCGTTCATGTTGGCCGTCTGGCTCTCGATGTAGTAGCAGGTTTCCCGCCCGGCGTTGTAGTGGCTGACGAATCCGGTCGTTTCCCCGGGAAGCATGCCGTTGCTTTTCATCGACTGCGCATGCAGTTGCGACGCCAGGGTCGTGCATTGTTGCACCGCTTCGGAACCGTTGGCGGATGGAACATCCGCGCGGGCGCCGCACGCGGCGGTGGTGAGCATCGCTCCGAAGAGCGCGACAGCCGCGAACCGGGCGCGGCCTGCGGTCGGAAAATCCATGATGGAGACTCCTTTCACGTCAGCCCCGCATGCTTCCGGCGACCATTTCAAACCGGAAGAACCGGCACTCGAGCGGCCCATTGTAGAGCACTGTCTTGCGGGATTCTTGCAAGCGCATCTGCCGGGGGAGTTCGCGGTCCGAACTGAGCACCCATGCCTGCCAGCCGGCAAAATTGCGTTTCCACTGCGCGGCGACGTCGTTCATCATCGCCGGAACGGTGGCGGACTTGGGGTTGCTCTGCTCGCCATAGGGCGGATTGGTCACGATCCAGCCCGATTCCGCGATGGCTGTGCCGGTGCGCGCGTCCTGGGCTTCGAAGCGCAGGACGCCGCGATCGAGCAGGCCGGCCAGGCCGGCGCGCCGCGCGTTGGCTACCGCGGTGGCGACCACCCGGGTCGAAATGTCCCGTCCGACGATCTGCAGGGCGGCACTGTCGTCGATGCGGTCCTGGGCATCCTTGCGCAGGCGCGTCCACGACGTCCGGTCGAAGCTGCGTAGCGCTTCAAAGGCGAACCGGCGCTGCAACCCGGGCGCGCGGCCGGTGGCCATGCAGGCCGCCTCGATCGCGATGGTGCCGCTGCCGCAGAATGGGTCGAGCAGCGGGTGGGGCGGCGCCCAGCCCGCGATCCGCAGCAGGGCGGCGGCCAGGTTTTCCTTGATCGGCGCTTCGCCCTTGTCCGCCCGCCAGCCGCGCTTGAAGAGCGCTTCGCCGGAGAGGTCGAGGTAGATCTGCGCCCGCTGGTCGGTGAGATGGGCGAGCACCTGGACGTCGGGGCGCTGGCGATCGATCGACGGTCGGGCGCCGCTGCGTTCGCGTGCCCGGTCGACGATCGCATCCTTGATGCGCAGCGTGGCGAACTGCAGGCTGCGCAACGGCGACCGGTGCGCGGTGACGTCGACGCGCAGGGTCTGCTCGGCGGAGAACTCGCGTTCCCAAGGCACCTTGCGCGCCAGGTCATAGAGATCGGTTTCATCCCGGTAGCCGCCCTCGGCCAGGCACCAGAGAACACGGCTGGCGAGTCGCGAGTGCAGGTTGGCGGCATAGGCGGTCGCCAGCGTGCCGGAGAAGCGCGCGCCGCCCGCTGCCGCGGTGGCGTCCGCCGCGCCGAGCGCGCGCAGCTCGTCGGCCAGCAGGGATTCGACGCCGCGCGGGCAGACGGCAAAAAAGGCTTCGCTCATCAGAAGGGCTGCACGATGACCAGCACCAGGATCCCGGCCAGCAGCACGGTGGGAATCTCGTTGAACCAGCGATACCAGACGTGATCATGCGGCGTCCTGCCGGCCTGGAACGCCTTCAGCTGGCGGCCGCAGGCGGTCTCGAACACGAACAGCGCGACGACCAGCAGGAGCTTGGCGTGGATCCAGTGCTGGCCGTCGCCGATGTGGAATCCGAGCCAGAGCCAGAGGCCGAGCGCAACGGCGACCCCGCTCAGCATGTGACCGAAGCGCCGCAGCTTGCGCGCCATCAGCAGGAGCCGGTCGCGTTCCGCACCCGGGTCGGGAACCTGCGCGAGATTGACGAGGATGCGCGGCAGGTAGAAGAGTTCCGCGAACCAGCCGATGACGAAGAACACGTGAAACGTCTTGACCCAGAGCATCAGCTGCGAACCTCGCCGTTGCCGAACACCACGAATTTCTGCGACGTGAGCCCTTCGAGCCCGACCGGTCCGCGGGCGTGGAGCTTGTCGTTGCTGATTCCGATCTCCGCACCCAGTCCGTACTCGAACCCGTCGGCGAAGCGCGTCGAGGCGTTGATCATCACCGAGGCCGAGTCGACTTCGCGCAAAAAGCGCATGGCGCGCGGATGATCGCTCGTCACGATGGCGTCGGTGTGCTTGCTGCCGTACGTGTTGATGTGGGCGATCGCCTCGTCGAGCCCTGCGACCACGCGGATCGACAGGATCGGCGCCAGATATTCGGCGCGCCAGTCGTCTTCGGTCGCCGCGACCAGGGGGCCGATTCCGGCGGCGGACAGGATGGCGAGCGCCTGCGGACAGCAGCGCAGTTCGACCTGCTTGGCGGCGTAGACGCTGCCAAGCCGCGGCAGCACCGCGGGCGCGATGCCCGCGGCGACGAGCAGGGTTTCCATCGTGTTGCAGGTACCGTAGCGCTGGGTCTTGGCGTTGTCCGCGATCCGCACGGCCTGGTCGAGATCCGCCGAATCGTCGATGTAGACGTGGCAGACGCCGTCGAGGTGCTTGATCATCGGAACCCGGCTTTCCCGCATCAGGCGTTCGATCAGGCCGCGGCCACCGCGCGGAACGATGACGTCGATGTATTCCGGCAGGGTGATGAGGTGTCCCACCGCCGCGCGGTCGGTGGTGTCGATCATCTGGACCGCCGCTCGCGGCAGTTGGGTTTGCTCGAGCGCGTCGGCGACGAGGCGGGCCAGCGCGCGATTGGATTCGATGGCCTCGGAGCCGCCGCGCAGCACGGTCGCGTTGCCGCTCTTGATGCAGAGCGCCGCGGCGTCCACCGTCACGTTCGGCCGGCTCTCGTAGATGATGCCGATCACGCCCAGCGGAACGCGCATCCGGCCGACGCGAATGCCCGAAGGCATGGAACGCACGCCGTCGATCGCGCCGATCGGATCGGCCAGCTGGGCGACCTGCTCGACCCCGGTGGCCATGGTTTCGATCGTCTTCTCGGTGAGCGTCAGCCGATCCAGCGCCGCGCGATCCAGCCCTTCCCGGCGCGCGCGCTCGACATCGCGGGCGTTGGCGTCCAGCAGTTCCGCACTCCGTTCGCGGATGGCCGCGGCCAGCGTGCGCAGGCAGCGATCCTTGACGGCGGTCGGGGCGCGGGCGAGCGCTGCGCTGGCCTCGCGAGCGGCCTTGCAGAGGTCGCGGACATGGGCGCCCAGATCGGCGGGAACGGTGCTGGCGGCGGAATCGGTCATCGGAATCGGCGGCGTGTCGGTCGGGTCGGGACAGGGATGGATCGGACGGTCGGCCTGCGTGGTCAGCCGGGATGTGCGGCGGCGTGCAGCGCCAACGCGACATCGGTCAATTCTAACCAGGGATCGTCGCCGCGATCGGCGACGCGCAGGCCTTTGACGATGCGATCCACCTCGGCGCAGCGCGCCAGCAACTCCGCCAGCACGGGTTCGCCGAGGCGGGGCAGGACCCGCTCGACCATCGCCGCCGGCGCTCCCGAGCGCGGCCCCCACGCCCGGCCGCCGGACCGCGCGGCGCCGTAGCCGTGCCGTGGCTCTGCCGCCTGTTTGAGTCGCAGCAGGCTGCGCAGCTCCTCCGAAACGATCCACAGCAGCAGCGGCAGCGGCTCGCCTTCCGCCTCCAGGCCCGCCAGCAGCCGGCGGATGCGTACCGGATCGCCGCCCAGCATCGTCGCCGGCAGGGCCGACGGATCGAAGCGTGCGACATCGAACACCGCCGCGCGCACCTGCTCGAAGTGCAGCGGCCCGGGCTCGTAGAGCATGCCGAGCTTGCCGATCTCCTGATGCGCAGCGAGGAGATTGCCCTCGACGCGGTCGGCTATCCATTCCAGCGTCTTGGGGTCCGCACTCTGACGCTGGCGAGCCAGGCGTCCGGCGATCCATTCGGGCAGTTGTGCGCGCTCGACTCGGGGAATCTCGATCCAGACCCCCTCGGTCTGCAAGGCTTCCGCCCACTCGGTGGTGCGGGTCGCCCGGTCGAGGCGCGGCAGGCTCACGATGCTGAGGAGGTCGTCGCCTTTGCCGTGGGCGTGCTCGCGCAAGGCCTGCGCTCCGGCCTTGCCGGGTTTTCCGCCCGGCAGGCGGATCTCCAGCATCCGCCGGGGCGCGAACAGCGACAGGCCGGACGCCGCCCGCACGAGTTGGGACCAGTCGAAGCGGCTGTCGGCATGCAGGACTTCCCGTTCCGAAAAGCCGTTCCGCCGGGCCGCCGCGCGGATCGCGTCCTGCGCTTCGAGCGCCAGCAGGGCTTCATCGCTGCTGACGGTATAGAGACGCGCCAGCGGCCCGCGCTGCAGGTGGGTCGCCAGTTGCTCAATGCGGATTTGCATTCGGCTTGACCGCTGCGATCCGGTCGAGGACCTGCTGGACGAGGTCGGACTGCATGTCGCGGTACAGCAGGGCGTCTTCCGTTTCTTTCGAGATGGTCTGCGTGTCGCTGGAGGACATGACCCGCTGAACCCGGATGGTCGTCGGCTCGATCAGTTCGTGTCCCTTGGGGTCGACGAGGCGGAACCGCAGCGTGTCGCTGAGCGTGTACTGGATGGCGTTGCCTTGCGCATCCATCGTGAGCACTTCCTTGTCCTTGGTGTCGCCGAGCAGGTCGAACACGGCCTCCGCCTTCGGCCCCGCGGGCACGACACGGGTGTTCGTGCCTACGCGAATGCTGCGCGCGAGTTCGGTGCCGAAGGGCGTGTTGGGCGGGATCTTCAGCGCGATCGTCGAAAACGCGAGGTGGCGGGTGCCGCGAAGCTGGAAACCGCAGCCCGACGAGGTCGCCAGCGCCAGCAGCGCCGGCACGAGCACCAGCACGATCGCGGCAATCCGCCGATTACACGACCACATTGACCAGCTTCCCGGGCACCACCACGACCTTCTTCGGCGTGCCCGTGATGTACTTCGCCAGGCCCGCATCGGCCAGGGTCGCCGCTTCGATGGTTTCCCGGCTCGCATCTGCGGGCACGCGCACCGCGCCGCGCAGCTTGCCGTTCACCTGCACCACGAGTTCGATCTCGCTGCGCTGCAGGGCGGCGGGCTCGGGCTCGGGCCAGGGGGCGTAGACGAGTTCGCCGAAGCGCGCCGGCAATTCCAGCGCGCTCCAGATCTCCTGGGTGATGTGCGGTGCGACGGGATAGAGCACGCGCAGCAGGATGTGCAGCCCTTCGTCGACCGCCGCGGCGATCCGGGCGTCGGCGGCATCGCGCCCCTGCGTTTCCAGCACGTTGAGCAGTTTCATCGCGCCCGACACCACGGTGTTGTACTGCAGGCGCTCGTAGTCGTAGTTGACCTGCCGGAGCAGGGAGTGGACCTCGAAGCGGATCGCCGCGTCGCCGACCTGCCCGCTTGCGGCGTTGGGGGAAGCCTTCCGCCAGCCATGGGCGAACGACCACAGCCGCCGCAGGAACCGGTGCGTCCCTTCCGCGCCCGCATCCGACCAGGCGGCGCTCTGGTCCGGCGGGCCTGCGAACATGACGAAGGCGCGCGCCGTGTCGGCACCGAAGCGGGCGATGATGTCGCGCGGCTCGACCACGTTGTTCTTGCTTTTCGACATCTTCTCGATGCCGCCCAGCGTCACGGGCTGCCCGTCGGTGCGGGACGTCGCCCCGATCGCGCGCCCGCGTTCGTCGTGGCGCAGTTCCACTTCCGAGGGGTAGAACCAGCGCTTGCGGCCGCCTTCCTCCTCGCGGTAGAAGCAGTCGTTGAGGAGCATCCCCTGGGTGAAGAGCCGGCGGAAGGGTTCGTCGAAGTCGACGATTCCGAGGTCGCGCATGACCCTCGTCCAGAACCGCGCATACAGCAGGTGCAGCACCGCGTGCTCGATGCCCCCGATGTACTGGTCCATCGGCATCCAGTAGCGCGCGCGCTCGTCGACCATGCCCGTGTCGGCGCCCGGCGAGCAGTAGCGCAGGAAATACCAGGACGAATCGACGAAGGTGTCCATGGTGTCCGTCTCGCGCCGCGCCGGTTTGCCGCAGCGCGGGCAGGTGCAGCGCAGGAACTCCTCGCAGCGGTCGAGCGGGTTGCCGCTGCCGTCGGGGATCAGATCCTCGGGCAGGGTCACCGGCAGGTCGGCCTCCGGGACCGGCACCGGACCGCAGGATTCGCAATGGATGATCGGAATCGGCGTGCCCCAGTAGCGCTGGCGGGAGATCCCCCAGTCGCGCAGGCGGGTTTGCGTCTGCGTGCGCCCCAGGCCGCGGGATTCCAGGTCGCGGGCGATGGCCTCCACCGCGGCGGCGTGGCGGAGGCCGTCGTAGCGGCCGGAGCGGATGCAGACGCCGCCTTCCTTGTCCGCGTACCAGGCCTCCCAGGCGTCGGCGGAAAAGGTCTTCCCGGCAACGTCGATGACCTGCCGGATCGGCAGGCCGTATTTGTGCGCGAAGGCGAAGTCGCGTTCGTCATGGGCCGGCACGCCCATGACGGCACCCTCGCCGTAGCCCATGAGGACGTAGTTGCCGATCCAGACCGGGACCGATTCGTCCGAGAGCGGGTGGCGGACCGAAAAACCCGTCGCCATGCCGCGCTTTTCGAGCGTCGCCAGGTCCGCTTCGGCGACGCCGCCTTGCCGGCACTCATCGATGAACGCGGCCAGCGCCGGGTTGTCGCGCGCCAGTCGCTGGGCAAGCGGATGTTCCGCGGCGATCGCGACGAAGCTCACGCCCATGATCGTGTCGGCGCGCGTCGTGTACACCCGCAGCAGCGCGTCCTGTCCGTCGAGGTGATACGGAAAGCCGAAATTCACGCCGGTGCTGCGGCCGATCCAGTTTTCCTGCATCGCCCGCACCTGATGGGGCCAACCCTCGAGCGCGGCGAGGCCGTCCAGCAACTCGTCGGCATACTGCGTGATCGCCAGGTAGTAGCCGGGGATCTCGCGCTTTTCGACCGGCGCGCCGGAGCGCCAGCCGCGGCCCTCGATCACCTGCTCGTTGGCGAGCACGGTCATGTCGACGGGATCCCAGTTCACCACCTGGGTCTTGCGGTACGCGATGCCTTTTTCGAGCATGCGCAGGAACAGCCACTGGTTCCAGCGGTAGTACTCGGGCCGGCAGGTCGCCAGTTCGCGCGACCAGTCGAAGGCGAAGCCCAGGGGCTCCATCTGCGCCTTCATCTCGGCGATGTTCTGGTAGGTCCACGCCGCGGGCGCGATCTTCTTGTCGATCGCCGCGTTTTCCGCCGGCAGGCCGAAGGCGTCCCAGCCCATCGGCATGAGCACGTTGTACCCGCGCATGCGCAGGTGGCGCACCATCACGTCGTTGATGGTGTAGTTGCGCACGTGGCCCATGTGCAGCTTGCCGCTGGGGTAGGGCAGCATGGAGCAGGCGTAGAACTTCCCCTTGGGGAAGCGCGGATCGTTTTCGGTGGCGGTGTGGGCGTCGATGGCGCGCCAGTGCGCCTGAGCCCGGGCTTCGACGTCTTGGGGGGTGTACTTTTCTTGCATCTTGGAATTATAGGGGGCGGATGGCGGATGCCGTCGTCCGCCCGCTCGTCTAAAATTCGCCGATGAATCTCGTCGACGATCTCAATCCCCAGCAGCGCGCCGCCGTCACCCTGCCCGACGAACCGGCGCTCATCCTCGCCGGCGCGGGCAGCGGCAAGACCCGCGTGCTCACGACCCGCATCGCCTGGCTGATCCAGTCCGGGCGCACGACGCCGGCCGGGATCCTTGCCGTCACCTTCACGAACAAGGCGGCGCGCGAGATGCAGACCCGGCTCGAGGCGATGCTGCCGGTCAATCCCCGGGGGATGTGGATCGGAACCTTCCACGGCCTTTGCAACCGTCTGCTGCGCGCCCACCATCGCGACGCCAACCTGCCCGAGACCTTTCAGATTCTCGACACGCAGGACCAGCTGTCGGCGATCAAGCGGCTGATCAAGGCGGCCAACGTCGACGAGGAGCGCTGCCCGCCGCGCGACCTGCAGTACTTCATCAACTCGGCCAAGGAATCGGGCCGGCGCGCCTCGGACCTCGGCGGAGCGGGAACCGATCGCCGCTGGGTGGAGCTCTATGCCGCCTACGACGCGCAGTGCCAGCGCGAGGGTTGCGTCGACTTCGCGGAGCTGTTGCTGCGGAGCGTGGAACTCCTGACGCGGCACGAAGCGATCCGGGAACACTACCGCAGCCGTTTTCGCCACATCCTGGTCGACGAGTTCCAGGACACCAATACGCTGCAATACCGCTGGCTCAAGCTTCTCGCGGGGCTGGGCGGATCCGAGGGCGGGCCGACGGGTGTGCCAATCTTCGCGGTCGGCGACGACGATCAGTCGATCTACCGCTTCCGCGGCGCCAACGTCGGCAACATGTCGGATTTCCAGCGCGAATACGCGGTCCGGCATCTCATCAAGCTCGAGCAGAACTACCGCTCGCACGGCAACATTCTCGACGCCGCCAACCACCTCATCGGCAACAATGCGCGGCGCCTCGGCAAGAAGCTCTGGACGGACGCGGGGGCGGGGGAGAAGATCCATCTTTTCGAAGCCGGTTCGGATGGCCAGGAGGCGGCGTGGATCGTCGACGAGGTGCGCGACCTGCAGGGGCGGGGCGCCCGGCTGCAGGACGTCGCCATTCTCTACCGCTCCAATGCGCAGTCGCGCGTGATCGAGCATGCGCTGTTCAATGCCGGCATGGCGTACCGGGTATACGGCGGCATGCGCTTCTTCGAGCGCGCCGAAGTCAAGCACGCCCTGGCCTATCTGCGGCTGGCGGCCAATCCCGACGACGACATTTCCTTCGCGCGAGTGGTGAACTTTCCGCCGCGCG
The DNA here is from genome assembly GCA_000828975.1 of Burkholderiales bacterium GJ-E10. Lineage (NCBI taxonomy): Bacteria > Pseudomonadati > Pseudomonadota > Betaproteobacteria > Burkholderiales > Burkholderiales bacterium GJ-E10. The sequence continues at coordinate 512,272 of AP014683.1, forward strand.
GCATCGGGGCGCGCAGCCTGGAGCAATTGCAGGACGCAGCGCGGCAGGCGGGGACCAGCCTGTTCCGTGCGATCGGGACCCTGGGCGGCCGGGCGGGAGCCAATTTCGCGCAGTTCGCCGCGATCGTCGGCGTGCTGCAGGAGGCGGCCGGGCGGGTGACGCTGGCCGAACTGGTGGCCGAGGCGCTGCAGCGCAGCGGCCTCAACGAGCACTACCGCAATGAACGGGACGGCGCCGACCGGCTGGAAAACCTGGCGGAACTGATCAATGCCGCCACCGGATTTTCCGCCGAGCAGGCGCGCGACCTGGCACGCGAGATCGGGCTTGATCCTGGGCTCGACGCCGGGCGGAACCCCGGGTCGACCGCGGCCGATTCCGCCGGGGATGAGGCCGATCCGCGGTCGACCTTGATCGCGTTTCTCGCACACGCGTCGCTCGAGGCCGGCGACAATCAGGCGAGCGCGGGGCAGGACGCCCTGCAGCTCATGACCGTGCATGCCGCGAAAGGGCTGGAATTCGATTCGGTGTTCCTCACCGGGCTCGAGGAGGGGCTGTTTCCGCACGAGAACAGCTTGAGCGAGGCCGATGGCCTGGAGGAAGAGCGCCGCTTGATGTACGTGGCGGTCACCCGGGCGCGCAAGCGGCTCAGCCTGAGCTATGCCCAGAGCCGCATGCTGCACGGCCAGACCCGCTACGGGCTGCGCTCGCGCTTCGTCGACGAATTGCCGGAGGCGCTGCTGCAGATCCGCACGCCCAGACGCGGGACGTTCTTCGGCGCGGGGATGCAGGATCGGGCGCCATGGGGCCGCGAGACCTCCCAGGCCCGCCCGGCTGGCGCCGTGCGGGGACGGGGAGAGATCGCCGGTGGTCGCAGCGCACCGTTCGCCCGCCCGATGGGGGAAGCGGCGGGGATGAGCGGAAACGGGATGCCGCCGCGGTCGCCGCTGCAGGCGGGCGGGGCCGCGACGGCCGCCGCCGAGTCGCATGGCCTGCGCGTCGGCCAGGGCGTGCGCCACGCCAAGTTCGGCGAGGGCATCGTGGTCCGGCTGCAGGGAAACGGCACCGACGCGCGCGCCCAGATCAACTTCCGGTCGGTCGGAGTGAAGGAATTGCTGCTTTCGGTCGCCAAATTGCAGCCGGCCTGAGCGGGCGGGGGGGGACCGCCGCGGGCGTGGCGCGGCTTCCTACTCGACGATGTCCCGGTACATCGCGTAGGCGCAGGTCTGGGTTGCGGCGCCTACCACCATCGACAGCGGCGCCAGCACCATGCCGACCGTCGTCTCCCCCACACTGAAGGCGTCGACCATCGCCCCCAGCGCGAGGACGAGCAGGGTGGCGAGCGCGATCAGCGACAGGAAATAGACGAGCATCGGCCAGCGGTTGCGCCAGCAGGTGAAGAAGCTGAAGAACATCGCCTTGCCCGCGGTCATGCCGTGCCAGGCGACGAGCGGAGGCGCGAACCAGATCGCCATCTGCAGCGGCACCCAGATCACCAAGCTGCCCAGCACCCACGCCGTCTGCGCGTGGGTCAGGTGTTCGGCTGCATCTTTTCCGGTTCCGGACGGGAGCATCGCAAAACCGGTGGTGAGCAGACCGGCGGCGATCGCCGAGACCACGCCGATCTTGATCAGATGCAGGCGCGTGAACGGCTCGCGCAGCGGATCCGTGTAGCAGTGCGGCCCGGGCGCCTTGCCGCGGTCGACGTCGCGGCAGACGCCGAGCATGCCGACCCATGCCGCCGGCATCAGGATGAGGGCGAATGCCTGCCCCACGAGCGGCAGCAGGCTGATCGTCCAGATGACGATCATTCCCATCAGCACGAAGGTCAGGATCGACAGCGGCTGGCGGCCGAAAAGCCGCAGACCGCTGCGGATCCACCGGATGCCGTCGGACGCCTTGCGCGTGTGGATGGTCGGCGTCAGACCCACGGCAGGGCCTCCGGCGCCGCATCGGCACGGGCGTGGAGGGTGCGCTCGAACCGCGCCGGGTCGTGCGGCGCCAGGACGGCGGCCGGACGCGGCAGGTGCAGGTCGTACAGGCGCGAAATCCAGAACCGCAGCGCCGCCGCGCGCAGCATCGGCTGCCAGAACGGACGTTCGTCCGCCTGCAGCGGGCGCACGCGATGGTATGCGGCGAGCAGCGCCGCGGCCCGGTCCGGAGCCAGCCGCCCGTCGTGCAGGTCGACGCACCAGTCGTTCATGGTGACGGCCAGGTCGTAGAGCCATGGTCCGTTGCCGGCAAAGTAGAAATCGATCACGCCGCCGATCCGGTCGTCGTCGAACAGCACGTTGTCGCGAAACAGGTCGGCGTGGATCGGTCCCGACGGCAACCGGGCGTAGCCGGGCTCCGAGGCGATGCGCTCCTGGAAGCGGATCTCTTCGGCCAGGCGCTGGAACTGCGCCGCCGGCATGTGCGTCGCCAGCGATGGCACGGTCTGCTGCCACCACGCCAGTCCGCGCGGGTCGGGATGGGTCTGGGGGTAGTCCCGGGCCGCAAGGTGCATGCGGGCAAGGGTCTCCCCCACCCGGGCACAGTGCGCCGCGTCGGGCATTTCGATCGCCTTGCCCGAAAGGCGGGCGACGATCGCCACCGGCTTGCCATGTGTGCGCGTGAACAATTCCCCGTCCCGGGTGGCAACCGGTTCCGGCACCGGCAGATCGTGGCGGGCGAGGTGCCGCATCAGGCCGAGATAGAACGGCAGGTCTTCGGCCCGCAGACGTTCGAAAACCGTCAGCACGTACTTGCCGGCATCGGTGGTCAGAAAGAAGTTCGAATTCTCGATGCCGCTGGCGATGCCCTGAAAGCGCTGCAGCGCGCCGAGCGCGTAGCGGTCGAGCAGCGCGAGCATGTCCTCGCGCGAGAGGTCGGTGAAGACGGCCATCGCCGGATGAAAATTGGGGATTATAGATGCAGTGGTGATGGGCGACAGGATATCCTTGGCGGGATTCCGATGGAAAGACTGCCACTTGTGAAGACCCTGCTGTTGGTGGACGGCTCGGGGTACCTGTACCGCGCCTACCACGCCTTGCCCGACCTGCGTACCGCCCGGGGCGAACCGACCGGCGCGCTGCGGGGATTCCTGAGCATGCTGCGCAGCCTGCGCGAGATCGTGCCCGGCGAGTATTGCGCCTGCGTGTTCGACGCCAAGGGGCCGACGTTTCGCGACGCGATGTTCCCCGATTACAAGGCCCACCGGCCGCCGATGCCCGAGGACCTGGCGGCGCAGGTTCCGCTCATTCGCGATGCCGCGGCCGCGCTCGGCTGGACGGTGCTGCAGGTGGAAGGCGTCGAGGCCGATGACGTGATCGGGACGCTGGCGCGGCGGGCGGCGGAATCCGGGCTGCGCGCGGTGATCGCCACCGGCGACAAGGATCTGGCGCAGCTCGTCGACGATTCGATCGGCCTGATCGACACGATGCGCCGCGAAGGCGGTCCGCCCCGACGGATGGACCGGGCGGGGGTGATCGAACGATTCGGCGTGCCGCCGGAGCGCATCGTCGATTACCTGGCGCTGGTCGGCGATGCGGTCGACAACGTCCCGGGGGTGGAAAAGGTCGGTCCCAAGACGGCCGTCAAATGGTTGCAGCAGTATGGCTCGCTCGATGGCGTGATCGCTCATGCCGACGCCATCGCGGGCGCGGTCGGCGTCAATCTGCGCAAGGCGCTCGATTGGCTGCCGACGGCGCGGGTGCTGGTCACCGTGCGCACCGACGTCGATCTCGGCGGGGCGGTGCCGGACCTGGAGATGCTTGCCCTGCGTACTCCCGATCGGGATGCCCTGCGCCGGATCTACGAACGCTGCGAGTTCCGGAGCTGGCTGCGCGAACTGGCGCCGGACGGTGCCGGCGATTCGTCGGCGTCGCGCACCGCGGATCCGGACGGCGCCGTCTCCACCCCGACTGCGGCGGGCGATCGGACCTACGAGTGCGTCTGCACCGAGGAACAGCTCGGGCGCTGGCTCGCTGCCATCGAGCGGGCGGAGCTGACCAGCATTGATACCGAAACGACCTCGCTCGATCCGATGCGCGCCGAACTCGTCGGGATCTCGCTTGCGGTGCGCGCCGGCGAGGCCTGCTACATCCCGCTCGGTCATCGCGGCATGGCGTCGGAGGCGCCGCGGCAGCTCGACCGCGATCGGGTGCTGGCGCGGTTGCGTCCCTGGCTGGAAAACGCCGACCACGCCAAGCTGGGCCAGCATGTCAAGTACGACAGTCATGTGTTCGCCAATGCCGGACTGCAGATGGCGGGAATCCGCCACGATACGCTGCTGCAGTCGTACGTGCTGGAGGCGCACCGCTCCCACGACATGGATTCCCTCGCCGCGCGCCATCTCGGCCGTAAGACGATTTCGTACGAGGAGGTCTGCGGCAAGGGTGCCAAGCAGATCGGATTCGACCAGGTGCCGATCGACCGGGCGACCGAGTACGCCGCCGAGGACGCGGACGTCACGCTCGCATTGCACCATGCGCTGTGGCCCCGGATCGAGGCCGATGCGGACCTGCGGCGGATCTATGAAACGATCGAAATCCCCGTGTCCCGCGTCCTGTTTCGGATGGAGCGGACGGGCGTGCTGATCGATCCGCAGCGCCTGCAGGAGCAGAGCCGCGAAATCGGCCTGCGCATCGCCGCCCTCGAGGCCGAGGCGTTCGTCCTGGCCGGCGGGACGTTCAATCCGGCGTCGACCAGGCAGGTCGGCGAGGTGCTCTTCGACCGTCTGGGACTGCCGGTGGTGAAAAAGACGGCGAGCGGGGCGCCGAGCACCGATGAGGAAGTGCTCGAGAAACTGGCGCAGGACTATCCGCTGCCGAAGTTGCTGCTGACGCATCGTGGTCTGTCGAAACTGCGGTCGACCTACTGCGACAAGCTGCCGGGCATGATCCATCCGCGAACGGGCCGTGTGCATACGACGTACGGGCAGGCGATCGCGGTCACGGGGCGGTTGTCGTCCTCCGATCCGAACCTGCAGAACATTCCCGTACGGACCGCCGACGGGCGGCGCATCCGGGCCGCGTTCGTCGCCCCGCCGGGGGCGCGGATCCTGTCGGCCGACTACTCGCAGATCGAGTTGCGCATCATGGCCCACATCTGCGGCGATCCGGGCCTCGTTGGCGCGTTCGAGCGTGGCGAGGACGTGCATCGCCGCACGGCATCCGAGGTCTTCGGCGTTGCGCCGGACGAGGTCGGCGACGACCAGCGACGGGTGGCCAAGGTCATCAATTTCGGGTTGATGTACGGGATGAGCGCGTTCGGCCTCGCGTCCAACCTGGGAATCGGCAGGGACGCCGCGCAAAACTATATCGACCGGTACTTCCAGCGCTATCCCGGGGTCGCGCAGTACATGGAGGCCACGCGCGAGACGGCGCGCCGGCAGGGCTACGTCCAGACCGTGTTCGGCCGCCGGCTCTGGCTGCCGGAGATCCACGGACCGAGCGGCCCGCGGCGGCAGGCGGCCGAGCGCGCGGCGATCAACGCGCCGATGCAGGGGACGGCGGCCGATCTCATCAAGCTGGCGATGATCGCCGTCGACGAGTGGCTGACGCGGGAAGGGATGGCGACGCGCCTCGTGATGCAGGTGCATGACGAACTGGTGTTCGAGGTGCCCGAGGACGAAGAGGCCCGGGTGCGGGCCGCGGTTCCCGGGCTGATGACGGGCGTCGTGCGGTGGCAGGTGCCGCTGGAGGTGGAAGTGGGCGTGGGCAGCAACTGGGACGAGGCGCATTGATGGGCACCTTCCTGCTGATTCTCGGCGCCAACATGGCGTCGACGGCGGTGTCGCTTTCGCTGGCGGCGATCCTGGGTTTCCGCTTCCTCGCGGGCCTGGTCGACCGCCTGGTGCACATGTCGATCGGCCTACTCCTGGCGACCGGCCTGACGCATCTTCTGCCCGAGGCGATGGCGCGGGGCATCCCCCCGGCGCGCCTGGGCTGGACCCTCCTGCTGGGGATTCTGGCGCTCTTCGTCCTGGAAAAGTCGACCCTGATCCACCACACCCACCACCACGAGGGTGACGTCCACCACCACGAACACGGCCACGACGCGAAGGAGGCGGGGCGGGGCGCCTACCCCGTGCTCGTCGGCGATGCGTTCCACAATTTCGGCGACGGCGTCGTGATCGCGGCCGCGTTTCTGGTGGATGTGCATGCCGGCTTGTTGACGGCCATGGCGGTGATGGCGCATGAGATTCCCCATGAGATCGGCGATTTCATGATCCTGCTGAACGCCGGGTTTTCCCGGCGGCGGGCGTTCGGCTTCATGCTACTTTCGGGGTCGGCGGCGGTGCTCGGCGGCGCGATCGGCTTCTTCGTGCTGGACCGTCTGCAGGCGCTCATGCCCTACGCGCTGGTGTTGGCGGCGGCAAGCTTCGTGTACATCGCGCTATCCGACCTGCTGCCCGAGCTGATGCGCCGATCATCCTTACGGCGTACCCTGCCGGACGTCGGCCTGGTGCTCCTGGGTGTCGTGATCGCCGTCGCCGCGGCCAGCCTGGACACCAATTGAGAGCGGGGCGCGCATTCTCCGCCCGCCGCGCGATCGAAAACCCCGCTCGGCATCGTAAAATGGGGGTTTCGGTCGCCGCAGCATGAAAAAATCCGCATCCCCGAAATCGCCGGACGAATTGAGCTTCGAGCAGGCGCTCGACGAGCTCGACGCGCTGGTGCGGAAAATGGAGTCCGGAGAACTGGGGCTGGACGAATCCATCGCGGCATATCGCCGCGGCACGGATTTGGCGAAGGCATGTCAGGGCCGGTTGAACGCGGCCGAACTGGAGATTCGCAAGCTGGACGGTGAGGCGCTGCGGGCGCTGGATCCGGAAGAGCTGCGGGGTGGTGAAACGTGATGCCGGAATTTGAAGCTTGGGTGCGTGCCTGTCAGGACCGATTCGAGGCGTTGGCCTCGGCTCGCCTGCCGGCCGCGGATCGGACGCCGCGACGCCTGCACGAGGCGATGCGCTATGCGGTGCTGGGCGGGGGCAAGCGCATCCGCCCGCTGCTGGCCTATGCCTCGGGCATCGTGACGGATGCCGATCCGGCGGCGCTGGACTGCGTTGCGCTGGCGCTGGAGTATGTGCACGTCTATTCGCTGGTGCACGACGATCTGCCGTGCATGGACGATGACGTCCTGCGGCGCGGCAAGCCGACCGTCCACGTGGCGTTCGACGAGGCGACGGCGATGCTCGTCGGCGATGCCTTGCAGGCCGAGGCGTTCCGGGTGCTGGCCGAGGCCCCGATTGCGCCGGCCGTGCGTGCCGACCTGATTCGCGACCTGGCCCTGGCGGCGGGAACCGATGGCATGTGCGGCGGCCAGGCGATCGACCTCGACGCGATGCGCGGACAGGCGGATTTCCCGCTCGACGCAGCGGGGCTCGAACGGATGCACGGCATGAAGACCGGCGCGCTGGTGCGCGCGGCGATCGTCATGGGCGCCCGCGCGGGCGGTGCGAGCGAGACGGTTCTGGCGCTGCTCGATCGCTATGCCGAGGCGATCGGCCTGGCGTTCCAGATCGTCGACGACATTCTCGATGTGGAGTCGAGTTCGGAAGAGCTGGGCAAGACGGCGGGCAAGGATGCCGCGCAGAACAAACCCACCTATGTGAGCGTGCTCGGACTCGACGCGGCGCGTCGACATGCCGCCGAGCTGCGTGAGTCGGCGAATCGTGCCCTGGCCGCCCTGGAAACCGAAGCCGGCCTGCCGGCGGATCGCGCGCTGCGGCTGCGACAGCTTGCCGATCTCATCGTCTCGCGGCGCCGATGAATACCACTCCCAGCATTCCGATCATGCCGACGATGCAAAACCCGTCTTCCGCGACAACCCGGTCGTCGAGCACCGGGGGCCTGCTGGCGGCGATCGAATCGCCGGCCGACCTGCGCCGCCTGGATCGTTTCCAGCTGCGATCGCTCGCCGACGAATTGCGCGAATACCTGATCCACTCGGTCGCGAGCACCGGGGGGCACCTGAGTTCGAACCTGGGCACGGTCGAACTCACCATTGCGCTGCATTACGTGTTCAACACGCCCGAAGACCGCATCGTCTGGGACGTGGGGCACCAGACCTACGCGCACAAGATTCTCACCGGGCGCCGGGACGCGATGCCGACCTTGCGCCAGGCCGGCGGAATTTCCGGGTTTCCGCGGCGGGCGGAGTCGCCCTACGACGCATTCGGCGTCGGGCATTCCTCGACGTCGATCTCGGCCGCGCTGGGCATGGCGGTGGGTGCGCGCAACCGCGGCGAGACGCGGCACAGCATCGCCGTGATCGGCGATGGGGCGATGTCGGGCGGCATGGCGTTCGAAGCGCTCAACAACGCCGGCGTCACCGAGAACGTGCGGTTGCTCGTCATCCTCAACGACAACGACATGTCGATTTCGCCGGCGGTGGGCGCGCTCAATCGGCATCTGGCGCGCATTCTCAGCGGCAATTTCTATCGTGCCGCGCGCAGCGCCGGAAGGCAGGTGCTCAAACATCTGCCGCCGGTTCTCGAACTGGCGCGCAAGTTCGAGGAGCACGCCAAGGGCATGGTCGCCCCGGGTACCCTGTTCGAGGAATTCGGTTTCAACTACATCGGCCCGATCGATGGCCACGACCTCGATGCGCTGGTCCCGACCTTGCAGAATCTCTGCGACACGACCGGGCCCCAGTTCCTGCATGTGGTGACGCGCAAGGGGCAGGGCTACTCCCATGCCGAGGCCGACCCGATCCTCTATCACGGGCCGGGCAAGTTCGACCCCGCGGTGGGGATCGTCGGCAAGCCCGCGGCGCCGGCCAAACTCACCTATACCCAGGTGTTCGGCGACTGGCTGTGCGACATGGCGCGCGCCGACACGCGGCTCGTCGGCATCACGCCGGCGATGCGCGAGGGATCCGGCATGGTGCGCTTCGAGCGCGAGTTTCCCAACCGGTATTTCGACGTCGGTATCGCCGAACAGCACGCCGTGACATTTGCCGCCGGATTGGCCTGCGAAGGGATGCATCCGGTCGTCGCAATTTATTCGACGTTTCTGCAGCGCGCCTACGATCAACTGATTCACGACGTTGCGCTGCAGAACCTGCCGGTGGTGTTCGCGATCGACCGCGGCGGCCTCGTCGGCGCCGATGGCGCGACCCACCATGGCGCGTTCGACCTGTCGTTCCTGCGCTGCATTCCGAACATGGTGGTGATGACGCCGAGCGACGAGAATTTGTGCCGCCGCATGCTCACGACGGCATTCCATCACGAGGGACCGGCCGCGGTGCGCTATCCGCGCGGAGCCGGTATCGGCGCGGCGCTCGATCCCGGGCTCGATCCGGTCGAACTCGGCAAGGGCGTGCCGGTGCGCGAATCGACGGCTCCCGCCGGCAGCCGCATCGCGATCCTGGCCTTCGGCACCTTGCTCCACCCGGCCTTGCGTGCAGCCGAAGCCATCGATGCCAGCGTCGCGGACATGCGGTTCGTGAAACCGCTCGACCGCGATTTGCTGCTCCGTCTCGCCGACACCCACGATGCGCTGGTCACCATCGAGGAGAACGTCATCCAGGGCGGTGCCGGAAGCGCGTGCGCGGAGGAACTCGACGCCGCCGGGCGGGTCGTCCCCCTGCTGCGCCTGGGTCTGCCCGACGTCTTCATCGATCATGGCGATTCCGCCAAGCTGCTGGCCGAGGCCGGCCTCGATGCGGCGGGCATCGAAGCGTCGATTCGACGGCGCTTCGCCAATCTGTTGCAGGATCTGCGCCGGGCCCGGCAAGCGGGCGGCATGGCCGGATAGTTCGTTCGTCGGTCGGCCGCGCGGGTGCGGGGCCGGCAGCGCATCATGTCGGGGAAGCGTGGCCGAGGGGTTTAAGGCACCGGTCTTGAAAACCGGCGACGGGCAACCGTCCGTGAGTTCGAATCTCACCGCTTCCGCCAGAATCCATCCAAGTCAGTCCTTTGAAGCCTTGCTCCGTCCCGGCAGCAAGGCTTCTTCAGAGGGAATGTCGTCCAGAATCGTCCTGGCGTGGCCGGGGCGATACCGTGCCAGCCAACCTTCAATCGTGGTACCGTCCATGGCATCGAAGAGGGCGATACCATGAGTCTTACTGTGAAAGCTGTCGAGGCGGCCAAGCCGCGGAAGCAGCCCTACAAACTCACCGACGGCGTTGGCCTTTACCTTTTCGTGGCGCCGACCGGCTTGAAAAGCTGGCGCGCCAACTACCGGGTCGCCGGCAAACAGCGCACGCGCACGTACGGGCGCTATCCCGAAGTAAGCCTCGCGCAGGCCCGAGCGATACATGTACAGGCCAAGCAGGAATCGGCCGAAGCCGGCGTAGCCGCAGCCGACAAGGCGGTGCCGACCTTCAAGACGGTCGCGGAGCAGTGGCTCCAGATCAAGCTGCCTTCGCTGTCCAACGGTAAGCACCAGGTGCAGGTTGCCGGCACGCTGGAGCGCTTTGCCTACCCCGTGATTGGTTCGCTGCCGATCGACAAGATTCCGCGCACGAAGCTCGTGGAGGTGGTGCAGGCGGTGCAGAAGGGCGGCCGCATCGAAACCGCGCATCGCGTGGCCGGACGCATCACGGCGGTGTTCGACTACGCGCAGGACGTGGGCTACATCGAGAGCCACGGCGCCGGCGGTTTGGTGCGGGTGCTGCAGCCGCGCAAGGTGAAAAAACCGATGGCAAGCATTCCGCCGGGCGAGGCAAGCGCATTGCTCATGGCGATCGACAGTTATGAAGAACCGGTCACCCGCCTGGGGTTGCGGTTGCTGGCATTGACCTTTGTGCGCGTCGGCGAGTTGCGCGGCATGCGGTGGGGTGAGCTGCGCGAGGACGGTGCGGTCTGGGTGATTCCCGAGGACCGGATGAAGGCTGGATTGCCGCACGTCGTGCCGCTATCGCGGCAGGCGCGGGTGGTGCTCGAACAACTCCGGGTGTTCACCGGCGATCGCGATCTGGTGCTGGATTCACCGCTGCGCCCGGGGCATTCGGTTTCGGAGAACACCTTCTTGTTCGCGCTCTACCGGCTGGGCTACCGAGGCCGGATGACGGCGCACGGATTCCGCGCGCTGGCGTCCACGGTGCTCAATGAGCAATCGGGCTTTGCGCACGACGTCATCGAACGCCAGCTCGCGCACCGGGAGACTGACGCGGTTCGGGCGGCGTACAACCGGGCGCAGTATCTCGATCAGCGCCGGGGGTTGATGCAGTGGTGGGCGGACTGGCTGGATCGACAGCGCGAATCAGATCGACCACCCGCCAGCGGGTGAGGCCCCCGATGCGCACGGGCTGCGGCAACAGCCCCTCGCTGACGGCTCGCCAGAATGTGGAGCGGCCCATGGAGAGCATGTGCGCCCCTTCCAGGGCAGTCACCAGGATTTTTTCGGTCATGCTTTTCTCTCCAATCGTCCCCAGTGCCGCAGTCCCTGGAGGCAGGACGCGGCGAAATAGACGTACAGCGCCGCGGTGATCCACTGGCGCTGCAGCGCGAACATCGCGAGTCCGATGGCGTTTCCGGCGAGCCAAAACCAGTAGCCGCGCCGGTTGCGGCGCTTGATGAATTCGTTGCCGGCCACGGACAGAATGGTGAAGGCGGCGTTCATGGCGGTGAGGGCGATCATCCGGCGGCGCCAGGCGCGGGCGCTTGGGCCTTCTCCCCGCCGCAGGATGCAAGGAATTTCTCGGCTTCGCCGGCAAACCGAACCAAATCCGCCGCGAGATTCCGCAGGCATTCCGGACTGCCCTCGAACCGTAGTTCGGTGGTTCCGAACGTGCGGCACAGGCCTGAGGCGTCGTATTCGAATCGCGGCACGGCCCCGACCAGGACGACCTCGACGCTTGCGCGGCCGGACCCGTCGTCCGCCTTGCGGAGCATGATGTTTCGTGCGTTGCCGATCAGTAGCATTGGCATTGCCGGTCTCCTCTCCCGGTTTTCTTCTCACCGCCGCCGGGAAAACAGGCCGGAGATTGCCCACACGATGGCGATTCCGGCCGCCGCGGCGGCCGCGGTCTGCGCGATGCTCAGGTGTCGAATCGACTTGAAGATCGCGGCGTAGATCAAGCCGTGAACGATCGAGCTCGCGATCATGTGGGCGATGTTCATGGAGCGGTGTCCTGCGTTGTCATCCGTTCGCCGGCGCGGTGTCGGCGCCGACGGATTCGATGGCCTTCTGGATCTTCTTGTCGGTCTTGTACTGGCTCAATGCATAGACCGCCCAGATGGTTGCCGGTAGCCACCCGATCAGGGTGAGCTGGAGGATCAGGCAGCAGACCCCGGCGATGGGCCGCCCGATGGTGAAGAACGTGAGCCAGGGAACGAACAGGGCAATCGGAAGACGCATGATGATGTCCTTGCGGGGTATCGGCGCTTTTGGGTGGAAGTCAGAACGCGCCGGGCCCGGTTTTGGCGTTGCGCTGCGCCGCGTTCCACGAGTCCGATGCGGCGTCGCACGCCGGATCCCAGGTCTTGGCCTGATTGGCGCGGTGCGAGGGCTGGAACGGGTTGACGTAGCCGCTGTTGGTGTTGCACCAATGGATTTCGGAGGTGCGCTCCTTGAGGTGCGAATCGAACCATGCCTTGTCGTGCCCGGCGTACGGGCTCGGACCGGGGGGTTGCGCGGCGGGCTCCGCCGTCTTTCCGGTCCCGCTGTTGTTGCCGCAACCCGTCAGGGCGATTGCGGCGATGGCGGCGGCGATGGCGAAAGTGACATGTCGCTTCATCTTGTTCTCCGTTTCGTTGATCAGATGTTTTCGAGGTGTACCGCTGCGAACTCGGTTGCCTGGGCCCGTTCGCGGTACCGGGTGAGCGAGGCGAACCGGTCGAGGAATGCCTCCTCCCACCATTGCGGGGACCATCCGCCTTCGGTTGCCGGACCATCGAATTCCGGGATTGCGTCGAGGATCGTCCAGGGCGTGTGGCGATCCGGATCGAATCGCATCAAATCGCGTCGCTCCGTGGCCAGGGCGATGAGGTCGGCGTGCTTGACCAGGCCCTCCCACTCCTGCATCAGACCGACGACGCCGAGCGCCCGGTGCACCGCGGCGCTGGCCTGGGCTTCGAGATCGCGCCAGGCGGGGCCGAGCAGCGTCTTGGCCGGCGTGGGCATGTCGCCGACGTATGCCTCGTGGGCGTCGTGCAGCAGCCCCGCGAGCTGGGCGCTGGTGGGCGCGCCGATGCGCTCCAGGATCCGCGCGACGAGCAGACTGTGCTGCGCGACGGAGTAGTGCACGTCCGTGTGCCCCCCGAAGCGGCAGAGCAGAGACAGAGCATGCGCAATGTCCTCGATGCAGACCTGGGACGGATCCAGCCGGCCCGGGGTCACTTCGTGTCCGCGGAAAGTGAGCATCATCATGGTTGGCCGCACCGTCAGAACGGGATGTCGTCGTCCAGTTCGGCCACCCCGCCCGCCGGCGCCTGCGGCGCTTCGGCCTCGTGGTCACCGGCATCCGCCCGGGATCCGAGCAGAATCAGGTTTTCGGCGACGACCTCGGTGGTGTACCGGTCCTGGCCGGTTTCCTTGTCCTGCCATTTGCGGGTGCGCAGGTGGCCTTCGATGAAGCACTGCTTGCCCTTGCGCAGGTAGTCGCCGGCGACCTCGGCCAAGCGACCGAAGAGCACCACGCGCGTCCACTCGGTTTCCTCGTGGCGCTCGCCGTCCTTGTCCTTCCAGGACCGCGACGTGGCGATGGTGTTAGCGGCTGCGTAGAACCGCGGATATTTGCCGCGGTTTGCTGCTGGGGCTGGTTTGCGCCGGGCGCGGTTGGTCGGTATCGCTGAACGGCCGGTGGAGCGCTGGCTCTATAACGCCGATCCCGGGGTGGTGCCACCACGGCGATCCGCGGCGGATTCAGAAGGGTTCGAGCAGGTCGGCGGGGAACAGATCGAGTTGCACGCCGTCGGGTTTGGCGACGGCGGCGGGTTGGTCCTTGCGATGGCGGCGCCGGTAGTACCGCTTGATCTTGCGGTGGTAGCGCTCGGCGACGAGGTCACCCAGGGCGTAGAGCAGATCGACGAGTTGCGCGCAGGCTTCGCTGCTGGGTTCGTCGCCGGAGTCTGGCGACGGCCAGGGGAGTTGGTCGAATCGGGGGCCGGTCACGATTTGCGCTTGCGCCGCGCGGCGGCGCGTCGTTCGTTTCGTTCCTGGGCTTCCTTGAGGCGGTAGGACTCGCCTTCGAGGGCGATGATCTCGGCGTTGTGGATGAGCCGGTCGATCAGGGAGACGACGCAGGCGGCGTTGGGGAAGACCTCGTGCCACTGGGAGAACGGTTTGTTCGTCGTGATGACGGTGCTCTTTTTCTTGTAACGGCGGTTGGTCAACTCGAAGAGCAGATCGGCGTGGCGGTTGGAGTAGGACAGATAGCCGACCTCGTCGATGACCAGCAGATCGAATCCAGCGTAGTAGCGCAGCCTGCGCTGGAGGGCCGAGTCGCTGTCGATGCCGGCGAGTTCACCGAGCAGTTGCCCGGCGGTGATGAACAGGACCGTGTGGCCGGCGAGCAGGGCCTGGTGGGCGATGTTCTGGGCGATGGTGGACTTGCCGATTCCGTTGGGTCCGACCAGCACAGCGTTGGTCGCCTCGGCCATGAACTGCAGATCCATGAGTTCCGCGACGGCGGCGCGGTCGCAGCGGGTGGGCCAGGCCCAGTCGAAGTCGGCCAGGGGTTTGAAGGCGCCGATGCTGGCGCGGCGAAGCCGGCGCTCCATGCTGCGGCGGGCGCGCTCGGTTTCCTCCCATTCGATGAATTGCGCCACCCACTCCGCAGCGCCGATCTCGGACCAGTGGGCGAGGATTCCGTTCAAGCGCAGCTGAGCGGCGCGCTCACGCAGGTTCGCATTCGGGTTCGTCGTCATCGGGGCGTTCCGTGAGTTGGTCGTAGGAATCGAGCCGGTGCGGCCGCACGGCGACGTCGCGGCTGCGCAGGTGCTCGGGCAGGTGAACGGGGGTGGGCGGCGGCTCGCCGCGGGCGTGGCGCCGGGCGTCGAGCGCCAGACGCACCGCATTGGGGTGCGGAACGCCGCGCGCGAGCGCGTCGCAGACGGCCTGGTCGAGCTCCTGCGCCGGGTAGCGCTGCAGCAGGGCCATGAGCCCGCGGGTCACCGCTCCGAGGTTGTAGCCGTGGGCGGCGGCCTGCACGAGCAGGTCCTTCACCGCCGGAACGCAGGCAACGAGCGCGTCGGTCGTACGGTGCTGGCGGGCGCTGCGCTTGGCGTTCTCCAGCGCCCGGATATGGCCAGGATCCTCGATTTGCTGGCCGCGGTCGTAGCTGCGCGGGTGGGAGGCGATGACCTTGGCGCCGTCCATGATGCGCACCACGGATGTTGTGGCCAAGACGGTCAGACTGCGGCGCACGTACTCGGCCGGGACCGAGTAGTCGTTGGTGTCGAACCGGGCGTAGGGAGTCTTGCCGATGTTGACTTCGATGCGCTCGGCCACCGGGAAGTCGTCCTCGGGCAGCGGCACAAGCAAGGGTTGCTCCTGAGCGAAGGCGTCGCGCACGCGGACCGTTCGGTCCTCGGGACAGGGCCGCTCCATGGCTTGGCCGTCGCACCAGGCTTGGGCTTGGGCGTTGAGATCGTCGATGTCGGCGAACTGCCGCGCGGCGAAGAAGGCCTCCCGTACGTAGCGGATCGCGCGCTCCACGCGCCCCTTCTCGTTGCCGCGGGCCACCGCCACCGGGCGGGGCTCGAAGCGGTAATGGGCCGCGAACGCAAGCAACGTCGGGTGGAAGCGGATCGCGTCGCCGTGGCGCTCCAGCACCGCGCTCTTGAGGTTGTCGTAGAGCAGCACCCTGGGGCAACCGTTCCAAGCATGGAACGCCTGCAGGTGCCCGTCGAGGAAGATGGCTTGCCGCGCGTCGAGATAGAACCGCAGGAAGATCCGGCGCGAGTAGGACAGCACCATCACGAAGCCCATCAGCGGCCGCTGCGCCTGGCCCACCTGGAGGTGCCCGAAGTGTGCCCAGTCGACTTGTCCTTGTTCGCCCTGCAGGGTGCGAAGACGCAGGTACGCCTCGGCCGCTTTCCTCGGCCGAAGCAGCGCGACACGGTGCCGGAAGTGGCTCGAGCTTCCGCGGTAGCCGCGCTCCCGAACCATCTGGAAGAGCCGTGCCGCAGTGAGCGTCGGGAAGCGCGTCAGGGTATCGGCGATGAATGGCACGAACGCATCGACTTGCGAAACGCGTGGCCTCCGGTTGATCCGCGGCACGCCCGCCTGCGTCAACACGCGCTCCACCGTGCTGTGATGCACGTGCAACTGCTCCGCGATCGTGTTGATCCGCCACTTCTCGACGTGGTAGTAGCGCAGAATCTGCGCCTCAAGTTCGCGATCGATGCCCATGCAAGCCGCCCGGTATCCAGGAACCCGCCGGACGGCCTCGGCCCACGAAGTCCTGCCGCACCCACGGCGCGCAGCGCGCGCCGCAGAAGCAACATCGAACCCCGTCGGCCGCGACTTCCGGCGCAACGGCGGGCAGTAGATCATCCGAGGCGGTGGCGGCGAAACCCTGATGCGTCACTTCCTTGCGCCGCAGCCGGTACCGCTGCGACCGGGCCGCGTGCCGGAACCGCCCGGCACGGCTCGTCTGGTACCGGCGACCCGCCGCGCGCAGCGATGCCTGCCTGGCCTGTCGTGAACACTCCCGACCGCAGTAAATCTGCCCGCGGTCGCAGCGCCGGCAGACCACCACCTGCGCGCGGCAGCGGGCGCAAAGAAACATCCGACCAGTTTCCTGTTCCGGCATCGGCGCTTCGGCTCCCCAACCGAAGCGCGGTAGACGCCGCGCGCAGCCAGTGCAATACTGTGCTCGCACGCGTGCTTCCGGTACGCAGTGTCGGGCGCGGCGGCGGAGCGTGCTTGGCGGTATGAACCGTCGCCGCGCTTGCGTTTCTTCGGTGTGCCGATTATCCGAGCATCGCCCGGAATCCCCCGTTCTCAAGCAAACGCCGGCTTCGCCATCCCGCCGGTCGTTCACAACGCGTCTTCGTTACGCACCCCGCTTGCGAAGCAGGCATCGGGGAGGCGCCCTGCGGGCGCCAAAACCGGAAAAGAAAAAACCGAAAACCCCCTCCCGCCTACTGCATCCGGGAACCCAGGGCAATACCTCGACAAAACTCCGCGGCAAATAGTCGCGGTTTCTCGCAGCCATTCACAGGCCTGGGCTACGGCGCGGCGCTGGGCGCGCCGATTGCGCCGCACCTCTATGTCCCGTTCGATATCGTCCTGTGGACCTGGAAGTTCGACCGCATCGAAAACGGCCAAGCCGTCATGACAGTCTTCGAGCGCGCCCACCTCATCATGGGAGTTGGCGGATTCCTTGCCCTGGTGCTGCCCGTGGCGATGGCCTACCGGAGAACCCGCAAGGCCGACGCCGAGCGCAACGACCTGCACGGCTCGGCGCACTGGGCGGGGCAGGAGGAGGTCGAGCGGGCGGGGATTCTCCCCGACCCCAAGAACACGGGCGGGGTGCTCTTCGGCGCCTGGGAGGAAAAGGGGCAAACCCGGTATCTGCGCCACAAGGGGCCCGAGCACATGATGGTCTTTGCCCCGACGCGCTCGGGCAAGGGCGTGGGGGTCGTGATCCCGACTCTGCTCTCCTGGGACGAATCGGTGCTCGTGCACGACATCAAGGGGGAGAACTGGGCGCTCACGAGCGGCTACCGCCAGAAGGTGCTCGGGCAGCGAGTCATCAAGTTCGACCCGACCGCGGCGGACTCGGCGCGCTTCAATCCCCTGCAGGAAATCCGCATGGACGCAAGCCTCGTCAAGGACGTGCAGAACATCGCCACGATGATCGTCGACCCGGACGGCAAGGGCTTGAACGACCACTGGGCCAAGACCGGATTCGACCTGATGACGGGGGTCGTGCTCTTCGTGCTGCTCTACTGGGAGGCGGGCGGCCCGGACGCCCGGCTGCGCTGCCTGCACACCGTGCAGGCGATCCTCTCGGACGGCGGGCCGATTCGCGAGATCGCCGAGCAGGCCGCGCAGAAAAACGCCCGCTCCGGAAGGCAGGGTAAAGGCGAGCAGGACGAGCAGCTGGAGGGGTCGGCTGCGGTGATGACCTACATCCGGGACGTGGCGCTCGAGAAGTCCACGGCCGTCGAGAATCCGCACGCGCGTACCGGGTGGCTGGTGGTCGCGCAGGCGAGCCAGTCCTTCCTGAACAAGGCCCCGAACGAAGCGTCGGGGGTGCTTTCCACGGCGCTTTCCTTCCTGTCGCTCTACCGCGATCCGATCGTCGCCGACAACACCCGGGTATCGGATTTCACGCTGGAGAGCATCATGGGCGGGCCGGGCATCGACGGCCGGCCGGTGATCGAGAAGACCGCGCTCTATCTGGTCGTGCCGCCCAGCGACAAGGACCGGTTGAAGCCGCTCTTGCGGCTCGTCATCAACCAGGTGGTGCGCAGGCTCACCGAAGGCATGGACTTCGAGGCGGGCGGCGCGAGCAAGAGCCGCTATCCGCACCGGCTGCTGCTCCTGCTCGACGAGTTCCCGAGCCTGGGCAAGCTCGACATCTTCCAGGAGGCGCTTGCCTTCATCGCGGGCTATGGATTGAAGGCCGTGTTGATCGTGCAGGACCTGAGCCAGCTTTTTGCGGCCTACGGCAAGGACGAGTCGATCATCAGCAATTGCCACATCCGGGTGGCTTACGCGCCCAACAAGATCGAGACGGCGGAGTTGCTCTCGAAGATGGCCGGGCAGGCCACCGTCAGTCACACGCAGCGGCAGTATTCCGGCAACCGGATGGCGGTCGTGCTGCAGCACGTCAACACCAACGAGCAGATCGTGCAGCGGCCGCTCCTCACGGCCGACGAGTGCATGCGGCTGCCGCCCGAGGACGAACTCGTTTTCGTCGCCGGGTACGCGCCGCTCTACTGCCGCAAGATCAAGTACTACACCGATTCGGCCTTCACGGCGCGCGTGAAGCTCGGTGCGGCGTCCTCGACGGGGAGGGGGGCCTGAAATGCTTGCCGCTATCTGCCGGTCGGGATCGCGCCGCCGGCGCGCCTGGTGGCTGCTCGTGGCGGTGCTGGCGCTTGCCGGCATGCGGGCGGGCGCCGGCATCCTCGGGGGGATGGGCTGGCGAGTGAACTTCACCGAGAGCGAGCCGCTCGGCTTCTACCGGCTGGAGCCGGTCGGTCCCGGAACGCCGATAGCGCGCGGCGCCATGGTGGAGTTCTGTCCGCCGGCTGGCGTCACGCCCGCGGACTTTCCGTTCTACGCCCGGGGCGACTGCCCGGGCGGCGGCATGCCGATGTTCAAGCAGGTCGCGGGAATTCCCGGTGATCGGATCCGGGTGAGCATGGCGAGCATCGCGGTGAACGGCGTCGTGCTCCCGTTCAGTTCCCAGATCACGCATTCGCAGAAGTGGCCCTGGGTGCGCCTGCGGCACCAGGCAGGGGAGTTCACGCTCGGGCGCGACCAGTACTGGCTTTACGGCAGCGGCGCGCGGCCCGCGCTCGCCGCGCAGAGCTTCGACAGCCGCTATTGGGGACCGGCCGACCGGGCGGAGATCCGGCGGGTCGCGCGGTGATTCCCGCCGCCATAGGCGTGGCTGGTCAATGAACTCCGGCTGGTTTCGCGGATAGATCGATTCCGAGCGCCTTCATCACCGCCAGCGTCGTGCGCAGCGTGGGGTTGCCCTCGGCACTGAACGAGCGGTAGAGCTGCTCGCGCGATAGGCCGGTCTGGCTGGCGATCTGCGTCATGCCCTTGGCGCGCGCGACGACGCCCAGAGCGTGGGCAATGTAGGCCGGATCGTTCGTCTCGAACGCGGCCGCCATGAAGTCGGCGATGGCCTGATCGGATTTCAGGTGCTCGGCCGGGTCGAAGGTGGTCAGTTTCTCGGTCATGGTCATTCGCTCCAATCATCGGCGAGCCGCATGGCGGTCTTGATGTCGCGCGCCTGCGTGCCTTTGTCGCCACCGCAGAGCAGGACGATGATCGTTTTGCCGCGTCGCTGGAAATACACCCGGTAGCCGGGGCCGTAGTGAATGCGAAGCTCGCGGACACCCTTGCCCACAGGCTCGGCGTCGCCAGCGTGGCCGAATGCCAAGCGGTCAAGCCGCGAGGCGATGGCCGCGGCGGCCCGCTCATCCCGGAGTCTGGCGAACCACTTCCGGAAGGTCTCCGTCTGCTTTAACTCAATCACCCGGCAAGTGTAGTTTAGAAACTACGGCAAGGCAAGCGCGCGACCCCCCGGGGCCCACCCCACAGAGTAGGAGTAGGGAGCCGGACTGTCCGGCGCCCGAACCATTCTCGAAAGGACCGCCATGGGACTCAACAATGCTCGAACCGCCTCCATCTTCCGCCGCCCGCGCCTTGCCGCGGCGCGCCGGATGCTGTTCGCCGCCGCGGTTGCCGCAACCGCGATGAACGAAGCCCACGCCACGGGCGCGGGGGGCCTGCCGTGGGATGGCGCGATTTCCACGCTGCAAAACGACCTGACCGGGCCGGTCGCCACCGGCATCAGCGTGATCGCGTTTCTGGCCGCCGGCGCTGCGCTGGTGTTTGGCGAGGAGCTGGGCGGAATCGCCAAGAAGGCGCTCTACGTCGTGCTGGGGGTGGCCTTCATCGTCCTGGGCAATTCCTTCCTCGCGGCGCTTGGGCTGACCGGCACGCTGGTGATCTGACGGTCATGGGCGATCGAGCCATGCGTGAGCCCGAGTGCCCGCCGGGGCGCGGAGCGGAGTTTCCGCCCCCGGTGCTGCAGGAGACGATGGTCAAGGTCATGCAGGAGTTGATCTACCGGGGCTGGGATGTTGCCGATATCGCCGCGGCGATGCGCGCCGTGGCGGGGATGTCGGCGATGTTGGACAAGACGAAAGGACCACGGCAGTGAACGACAACAAGACACCGATTCACGAGTCGTTGAATCGCCCGATCCTGATGATGGGGGGCGAGCGCCAGCTCGTGCTGATGCTGGCGATCGTGGCCGGAATCTTCATCTTTTCGCTGCACAAGCTCTGGGCCGCGGCGGTGGGGGTCAGTCTCTGGACGGTGGGGCACTGGGCGCTCACCCGCGCGGCGGCCTACGACCCGCAACTCTCCAAGACCGGATCCCGCCTGCTGCGGTACCGGCACTTCTATCCGGCGCGGGCAACGCCCTTTGCGCCCTCGCGGGAGATTGCATCGTGAGGCGGCTTCGGGAATTTCGCGACGCCTCCTACGGGCTCCCGGACCTGCTGCCGTGGGCGGCGCTGGTCGATGATGGGATCGTGCTCACGAAGTCGGGCGGGCTGATGGCGGGCTGGGAGTACCGCGGCCCGGACCTCGATTCCTCGACTCCCGAGGAATTGGGCGCGATGGCCGCGCGGCTGAACGCCGCGTTGAAGCTGGGCGAGGGCTGGGTGCTGCACTGCGACGCGGTGCGGGGTCCGGCGCCGGGGTACGCCCCGCGGGGGGCGTTCCCGGACCGTACCACCCGGATGATCGACGACGTCCGGCGCGCGCAGCACGAGTCGAGCGCGGCGGGCTTTGCCAGCCGCTTTGTGCTGGTCGTGACCTGGTTTCCGATGCCCGACGCCGCGGGCAAGACGGCAGACCTCTTCGTCGACGGACGGGTCAAGGGGGGTGCTGCGCGCAACCTGGAGCGCTTCCGTGAACGGGTCCGCGAACTGCAGGACCGGCTCTCCACCCTGGTGCACATCCGCAGGCTTCGCGACCGGGTCGATCCGCGCTCGGGCGCGGTGCAAAGCGAGTTGCTCTCTCACCTCGAGCAGTGCGTCTCGCTCGCCCCCCAGGCGCGGGCCTTCCGGATGAACGCCGTGCCGATGTATCTGGATGCCATGCTCGGGAACCACGACCTGACCACGGGCTTCGTCCCCACGGTCGACCGCCGCTCGGTGTCGTGCATCGCGCTCGCAGAGCTTCCGCAGGAGAGCTTTCCGGGAATTCTGGATGCGCTCTCCCGGCTGCCGGTGTCCTACCGCTGGAGCAACCGGTTCCTCTTTCTCGACCCGGGCCAGGCCGGCAAGATCTTGAACGGCTACCGCTCCAAGTGGGCGCAAAAGCGCAAGAGCGCGATGAACCTCCTGCGCGAGAACGCGGGCGGGCAGGCCACCCACGTCGACGCCGACGCCGACCGCATGGCCAACGATGCCGTGCAGGCTCTGGCCGAGGCCTCGAGCGGCATGGTGCTCTATGGCTATTTCACGAGCGTGCTGCTCCTCTCCCACGAAGACCCGGAGATTCTTGACGAGACGACGCGCGAGATGGTGAAGTTGATCGAGAACCGCGGTTTTGGCGCGCGCGTCGAGGACGTCAACGCCGTCGAAGCGTACCTGGGCTCCATGCCCGGCAACACCGCCGCCAACGTGCGACGGCCGCTCGTCCACACGCTCAACCTCGCGCACCTGCTGCCCTTCACCTCGGTGTGGAGCGGGCAGGAGCGCAATCCCTGTCCGTTCTATCCGCCTGGGAGTCCCGCTCTCTTGTGGGCGAGAACGGACGGCGCCACGCCATTTCGGCTGACTCTGCACGCGGGCGACCTCGGGCACACGGCGATCCTGGGGCCCACCGGATCGGGCAAGTCGACGCTGCTGGGGCTCCTCGCCGCCCAGCAGTTCCGCTACCCCCGCGCGCAGGTCTTCGCGTTCGACAAGGGCTACTCCATGCTGCCTCTGGTATGGGCCGCGGCGGGCGAGCACTACGACATCGCGGGCGAGTCGGGAGACCTCGCGTTTTGTCCGCTGGGACGGGTGGACGAGCCCGCGGAGCAGGTCTGGGCGGCGGAGTGGATCGAGCAGCTCTGCGAACTCCAGGGGGTGGCCATCACCCCGCGCCAGCGCAAGGAGATCTACCGCGCGCTGGTGCACCTGGGAGGGTCGACGCAGGCGATGGCGCAGCGCACGATCACGAACTTCCTCGTCCTGCTGCAGGACCAGACCCTGCGCGAAGCGCTGCAGGCATACAGCCTGCGCGGCATGGCGGGAGGCCTCCTCGACGCCGAGACGGACAGCCTGGGCGCAGACCCCTTCCAGGTCTTCGAGATGGAGCACCTCCTCGGCAAGGGTGAGCGGCTCGTGCTGCCCGTGCTCGCGTACCTATTCCACCGCATCGAGCAGCGCTTCAAGGGGGAGCCTACGCTCCTCATCCTCGACGAGGCCTGGATCATGCTGGGGCACCCGGTGTTCAAGGAGAAGATCCGGGAGTGGTTGAAGGTCCTGCGCAAGGCCAACGTCGCGGTGGTGTTCGCGACCCAGTCGCTCACCGATCTCACGCGCTCGGGGATTGCCGACGTGATCTTCGAATCCTGCCCGACGAAGATCTTCCGTAACTGTCCGGGAATCG
The DNA here is from genome assembly GCA_000828975.1 of Burkholderiales bacterium GJ-E10. Classification (NCBI taxonomy): domain Bacteria; kingdom Pseudomonadati; phylum Pseudomonadota; class Betaproteobacteria; order Burkholderiales; species Burkholderiales bacterium GJ-E10. Next base: position 535,512 of record AP014683.1, read on the forward strand.
ACCGCATAGGCAACGGCGGTTGACGCGGGCATCGTTCCGTCTTTTTCGGGAGACGGACGGTGGAGTCGGAATCGGTTGATCTTGGGTGGACCCGCAAGCGTGCGCGGCGCGATGAGGAAACCTGGAATGGGTTGATCGCGGAGCAGCGTGCGTCTGGGCAGACGGTATCGGCGTTTTGCGCGCAACGCGGCGTACCCCGCAGCAGTTTCGGCAAATGGCGCAAGCGCCTGGGTGCGGCGCCGACGAAGGGGAATCGAACCCCGGCGGGCAAGGGGTTCTTGCCATTACCCATCCGCGAGAGCGCACCGCAACCTACGGAATCCGTATCGGTCGAGTTGAACGTCGGTGCGATGCGGATTCGCGTCTCGGGTGCCGCAGCGGGCAGAATCGTCGATTCGATCCTTGCGCGCATTGCGACGCCGGCATGATTCTGTCGCCCGCGGTACAAGCGTTCGTATACCGCGACGTGGTGGATATGCGCCGCGGGGTCGATGGTCTTCTGCGCCTGGTGACGGATGCGTTTTCGCACTCCGCCTTCAGCGGCCATGTGTTCGTCTTTATCGGAAGCCGCCGAGACAAGGTCAAGATGCTGTGGTGGCACAGCACCGGTTTCGTGATGCTCTACAAGCGCCTGGAACGGGGGCGGTTTCCGGCACCGCACATGCTGGCCTCGCGTGGTTTGTCGATGGCTGAACTCATGGCGTTTCTCGAGGGAATCGACCTCTCGCGCGCAAAGCGCATCGCACACGTGAACGCATCGCGCGTCGCGTAGTTTTTCTCGTTGATCGCGGTTGCGCTGTCAACGTGGCGCGGCATGCATCCGTTTTGGATGCATGCACTCGATCGCCGCCCTCGACATCGAATCTCTTCCTCGTGATGTCGATGCGCTGCTCGAAGTGATCGCCGAGCAGCGCAAACAGTTCTCCGCAGTGCTCGAGTCGCTGTGCGCCCAGCTCGCGAAGATGAAGCAGATGACCTTCGGGTCGCGCTCGGAGCGCTTCGCAGGCCAGGCGCTGCTCTTCACCGAGGATCTTCCCATTCCCCCGGCGCCGCCGAAGCTCCCGACGACGACGGTTGCCGCGCACGAGCGCAAGCGTCGCGGACGTCCAGCGCTTCCGGCACACCTGCCGCGGGTCCGCAAGGAATATGACCTCACGGACGATCAGAAGGCCGGATTCGACCGGATCGTGCTCATCGGCGAAGTCGTCAGCTCCACGCTCGACGTCATTCCGCAGAAGGTATTCGTGATCGACCACGCGCGGGCGAAGTATCGCTGCACCAAGGACGGAATTACTTCGATCGTCGTGGCCGATGCGCAACCTTCGCCGCTGCCCAAGAGCAACGCCAGCGCCGGGATGCTCGCGCACGTACTGGTGTCCAAGTACTGCGACGGAATTCCGCTCGCCCGCCAGGAGAAGATCTTCGCCCGGTACGGAGTCGATCTGGCGCGCACGACGCTCGACGACTGGACCCTGGCAAGCACGGAGAAGCTCGCCGTCTTGATGCCCGCGTTCAAGGCGCACGTTCTGGGCGCCCCCGGGATGTTTGCCGACGACACGACACTGAAGCTCGTCGAGGAGGGTCGACGAAGATCGCGCACCGCAAGGCTCTGGGTGTACGTCAGCAGCGGTGCGAGACAAGATCCCCAGGGAAACTGGATCGCCTACCCCAAGGCGGCGTACTTCGAGTTCACCGAAACCCGGGAGGCGATCCACCCAACCCGGTTCCTGAAGGGGTACCGCGGCTTTGTGCAAGCCGACGACTACAACGGTTATCACCCAACCTTTGCCACGGGGTTGGCGAAGCATTGCCTATGCTGGGCGCATGTGCGAAGGCGCTACTTCGAGGTTGCGTCGCAGCCGGGAGCATCGCCTCTGGCCAGCGAGGCCCTGTCGTTCATCCGCGGCATCTATCTCGTCGACTCCGAGTACAAGGACGCCACGCCAGACCAGCGGCTTGCGGCAAGAAAGAAGCACACCGTTGCGCTGCTGGAGAAGTTCTATGCGTGGTTGTGCCACCACCAGCCGAGCCTGTTGCCGCGATCTCCCCTTGGCAAAGCGTTCGCGTACACGCTCTCGAACTGGGCGGCGCTCATGCGCTTCACCACGGACGGCACCGTTTCGCCGGACTCCAACTTGGTCGAGCGAACGATTCGCCCGGTCGCCGTAGGCAGAAAGGCATGGCTCTTCGCAGCATCCGAGCGCGGAGGACACGCCGCAGCGGTTGCCTTCAGCCTCATCGAATCGTGCAAACTTGCGGGTGTGGAACCCTACGCATACCTTCGCGACGTGCTGCAGCGCATCGACGGTCATCGCATCGACCGTCTGCACGAGTTGCTGCCCTTCAACTGGAAGCCCACCGGTGACTGCAACCCCGTTTGATCCCGAGCTCGCCACACTCATCGCCAACCTGCCGCAGGCAAAGACGCTGGACCTCTACCGAATCGAGGTCGCGATCCGCAAACTGCGCAGCGAACCCAGGCGCATCCTCGATGTGCGCAAGCACCTGCATCTCGGAATGACGGTGCAATTCTTCAGCGACTACGACGCCACAACCCATACCGGCAAGATCGTCGCGCTGCGCGACCGGGATCTGACGATCGACGACGCAAATCAGAACACCCGTTGGTCTGGCGTCCCATACGCCGCGATCGATCTCGGCGCGACGGACACCGACACGGTCGAGATCATCGACGCGGATGCTCAACCCAGGCCGGCGCATCGTCGTCCCGCACGAGAAGACTTCAAGATCGGCGATGCCGTCAGCTTCGTCGGCCGCGATCACCACACGCGGTTCGGTCGCGTCGTGCGCCGGAACCAGAAAACCGCATCCCTGGAATGCGACGACGGCCTCTGGCGCGTTGCCTACGCGCTCCTCCAGCACGTCGTCGACCTCTGACCCAATCCCCCCGCGTCGTCAAGGAACGCCGATTCCCGGACAGTTACGATCTTCCTGCCCAACCCCGAGGCGCAAACCGAGAACATCCGGCCGCTCTACGGCAACGTGGGCTTGAACGCCCGGCAGATCGAAATCGTCGCGATGGCCACCCCCAAGCGCCAGTACTACGTCGTCCACCCGGAAGGCCGGCGGCTCTTCGACCTGGGCCTGAGCGCCCCGGAACTTGCGTTCGTGGGTGCAAGCGGCAAGGAAGACATCGCCCGCATTCGCGGCTTGCGGCGGGCGTTGGGCGATGCGTGGCCCGCCCAGTGGCTGCGCGAGCGCGGCCAAAACCAGGCCGCGCAACTCTGGGAGTCCTACCAATGAAGAAACGCAGCCTTGCAATCCCGGCCACCATTGCCGCACTGATCCTCGCAACGCCCGCGCACGCGGGCGGGGGTGGAATCGGAGCGATCATGGGCGCCACGCTGCCCGAGCAGCTCATCCAGGAAGTGACGCTGGGAAACCAGTACGCGCAGGAAGCCACGCAGACCGCGCAGCAGGTCCAGATGCTCTACAACCAGACCCGGAACCTGCAGAGCATCCCGATGATGATGTGGCCCAGCATCAGCGGCCAGCTCATGAATCTCGTGAACGTGATCGGCAACGCGCAGGGCCTGTCCTACGCCACGACCAATACCGCGGCGGCGGTGCAGGCGCAGTTCGGAACGCCGACCGGGGTCTTGCCCAACTACGGCAGTAGCCTGCAGCAGTGGACTTCGAACTTCGACAGCCAGATCGCCGGGGTGTTGCAGACCTACCACCTCAACTCAAGCCAGTTCCAGAACACGCAGATGGCGATGTCCATGATCCAGCAGATGGGGCAGTCGGCCACGGGTCGCCTGCAGGCGCTGCAGGCGGGCAACCAGCTCGCCGGCGTGACCGCCAACCAGGTCCAGAGCCTGCAGACCGATATCGAGGCGGGCAACCAGGCCGAGCTCAACTTCATGGCGATGCAGGCGCATTCGATGACGGATCAGACGAATAGCGTCGAGCCGATTCTCACCGCTCCGACCCAGCCCGGGGCATTCTGAGGGGAATGCCGATGCGCAACGCGATGAAGGGGGGAGCGGCCGGGCTTGTGCTGCTTCTGGGCCTCGCGGCGGCGGCGCACGCCGCGCCGGCGGGCGGCCCCGGCGGGTCGGGGTATCTCGATTCCATCAGTTCGGACTTCGCCACCGCGACCTCGGGCTGGATGACGACGGCGCAGGGCTATGCCTTCAAGATCTTCACGGCGCTCGCCGCCATGGATCTGTCCTGGTGGGGCATCAAGCAGGTGCTCAAGAAAAACGACCTCGCCGACTTCGTCGCGGGCGCGGCGCTCAAGGTTGCATCGCTGGGTTTCTTCTACACGCTGCTCACCTTCGCGCCGACCTGGATGCCGCTCATCCCGCAGAGCTTCATGACGATGGGCGGAGCGATCGGCGGCTCTGCCGCGGCATCGACGCCCTCGGGCGTGATGAGCATGGCCTTTGCGGTGGTGGACCAGCTCTACACGGTCTACAACAGCGCCCCGGGAGGAATGTTCCATATCGGCTCGAACCTGTTTCTCGCGATTGTCATCGCGGTGACCTCGCTGTTCGCCCTGGCCGGGTTCGGGCTGGTCGCGCTGCAGCTTCTCATGACGCTGGTGGAGATGTACCTCGTTGGCGGCGCGGGGCTCGTGATGCTGGGGTTCACCGGTTCGGGCCTGACCAGCAGCTTCGGCGAAAAGTACATCGGGTATCTCGTGAGCGTGGGCGTCAAGCTCCTCACGATCTACGCCATCATCGGGCTGGGCGCAAACCTGATCGCCAACGAGATGAGCTACATCTCGTCGTACATCGGCAGCCCCAGCGGGACCATGCCGCCCACCGATCTGCTCAGCGTCGGGGTCAGCATGATGCTCTACGGCGTGATCGGCATTCAGGTTCCGGGGTTGGCCGGCAGCATGATGAACGGCTCGCCCAGCATGACGCTGGGCAATGTGGCGGGCGGGGCGGCAGCCCTTGCGGCGCCGGCGGCAGCCGGTGTCATGGCCGCGGGGGCAGCGGGAGCGGCCGCGGTGGGCGGGTACGCCAAGGCGATGCAGGGGCTCGAGAATCTTGCCGCGCGGGTCGGCGCCGGGGCGGTCTCCAGTGCAAGTCCCGCCGGCGGGATCGGCGGCACGGACAAGCTCGCTCAGTTAGGTTCGATCACGGGGGCGACGGGCCGCAGTGGCCCTACAGGCGCAATTGTCGGCAGCCAGATCGGGACGTCGGCAGCCCGGCAGGCGGCTGGAGGCGTCGCGAGTGGATCCGGCAGCGCTTCCGGGGCGGTTTCCCGTACCGCTCAGGTGACGACGGCGATGATGGAGCGCCGGGGTGCAGCCTCACCCGGCGCGGTTCCTCCGGGCGGGAGCTCAGTGGCCGCGGCGCAGACGGGAACGCCGGCCCGGCAGCTTGCCCAGGGGGGCGCGGCGCCGTCCCCATCCGCCGTCGCGCCGGTTGCCGCCAATGGCGCGGTCGACGCCCTGGGCGCGCCGGCGGATCCGGCCGGGGCGGCCAGGGACTTCGAGGGCAGGGACCCCGCCGATTTGCTCAAGGGCGCTGCCGGCGCAATAAAGGATTCCGCCGGCAAGCTGCACGACTTTGCCAAGCACGATCTCAATCGCTTCGAAGGTTCGGGCGGCGGAGGCATCCAGATCCGGCTTGGCCACCACGAGGGGCATTGAGATGCGAAACCCGCGCCGGGAAGCGGTGCTCGATGCGGTGCGCGCGGAGGTGGACCGGGCGCTGCGCCACGACCGCATGGCGCTTGCCGCGCTCGCCGGCCAGATCATCGGCGCGGCGTGGTTCGCCGTTCTCTGGCAAAACCACTTCCGGCCCATCTGGACGCTGGCGCCCTGGGGCGCGTTCTTCGCGCTTTGCCTCGGCGTCATCGTCCGGATCGAGCGCGCGAAGCGATAGATGCAATGCGCGCGCTTCTTCGCTTCGTGCTTCGCCGGGCGGGCCTCGCCGCGCTGCGCGTGCGGGTCCGGTACAAGCCGCTGAGCGTCGAGCGCCTGCGGGCAGGCCCCGTTCTCGTCTGCGCCAATCACGTGAGCCTCATCGACGGCGTGATCGTCGCGCTCGCCAGTCCCGTGCCGCTCGTCTTCGGTGTCGATACGGAGTTCTCGCGCCGCTCGCTCCTCGCCCGCCGCGGCATGGCGGCGCTGGCAGCGCTCGGGTTCGGCCGCGTCGTCCCGATCGACGCCGGGTCGCCCTTCGGCCTGCGCGCCCTGCGCAAGGCGCTCGATCGCGGCGAGCCCGTCATGCTCTTCCCCGAGGGCCGCATCAGCGACACCGGAGCGCCCCTGCCGCCGCGGCCGGGCGTCGATTGGCTGGCGGCGCGCTGTCGCGCGCCGGTGCTTTGCGTTCGCATCCGCGGCGCCGAGCGCAGCCGGGCGTTTGCCAAGGCGGGCACCGCCTGGTGGCCGCCCATCGAAATCGAGTTTTGAGGCCGCTTCAAGCTACCATGCCGAAAATTGACGTAAGTGGTGCACGTTCCGACGCTTGATGCCAGATACCCCGGCATGACCGCCACGGTGGACATTCACACCGGGCAGCGCCGCGTAATCGATTTCTTCCTGGATCCCATCGCGAAGTACCTCAGCAACGGATTGCAGGTACGGTAAGGAGAAAACCCGTGCGCATAAGGACCGCGATCGATGACTGACACCCTCCAGCAACGGTTTGCCGCGTTGCGCGCCAAGCGCGCCGCCTACCCGCGATTCCGGCGGGATCTCCTCTGGATTCGGGACATCGGCTTGGTCGTCGACGCCGGTCTTTGCCTCGGTCTGGCGCTCCTTGCGAGCCCAACGGTGCTCACCGCCCCACCCGAATAGAGGTGGCTGCAAGAAATGCGCTTCTTTGGAGGATGAATAGATGAGCTTGCGTGCCGTCAAGTCGGCCCTGTCGCCAGCGGCGGGAAAGCTCACCATTGCGTATCTGCTTGTAGCCACCGCCGCGAACCTGATGTGGGAAGTCATACAACTGCCGCTGTACACGATCTGGCGGACTGCGACCGCCCAAGAGCTGGCCTACGCGGTGCTGCATTGCACGCTCGGAGACCTGCTTGTCCTTTCCACAACATTTCTGCTCGGATTGCTGCTGGTAGCAGGTCCCCAGTGGCCCCTTCGGAGCATTGGTCGCGTTGCACTTGCGGTGACTTTGCTCGGAGCCGGCTATACGACGTACAGCGAATGGAGGAATGTCGAAGTGTTGCGGAACTGGTCTTATGCCGCCTCGATGCCGCTGCTCCCGCTGTTCGGAACCGGGCTCGCGCCGTTCACGCAATGGCTGGTTGTTCCTCCGCTATCGCTTTTCACGGCGCGACGGTTCTGCGGCTGATGGCGCGGTACCAGGATCGGATCAGTTTTCCGCCCTGGCATGTCGCTGCAGGAATTCGGTGATCGCTTTGGTCTCGGCGTCGCCGGGAACGCTCTTGCCCATGGCAAGCATATTGCGTTTCATGCGCTCGACGACCTTGGGCCACTGCCGCGCCGTATGCTGCCTCGGATCCGGGAGGGCGTGGCATTGTGAGCACACGCTGCTGAAACTCCGGCCTGCCGGCTCATGCAAGTCCGGATAGGCCGATCGGTCGATCGGCCTTGTGGCATATTTTTGCAGGTATTCCAGCAACGCCGCCTGTTCAGTCGGGGTTGGTGCTTCGAGGTGCATCATGCCCTGCATCATCGGCATACCCTGCATCATTTGCATACGGGCGTTCATTCGAGCCAGAACCGCCGGCCACTCGGCCGCGGTATGCAAGCCCGGTCCGGGCAGGTTGTGACACTGGACGCAGTAGCGTTGCAAAGCCTGCGCGCCGCGCGACCCCGATTCAGGCAGCAGCGCAGGGTCGATTCCCGGCGGCAGAGATCCGCCCATCATGCGCTGCATCATCCCCTTCATCGCGCTGCTCCCGCCCATCCCTCCACCCATCATTTGTATAGGCATTCCCACCGGCTGTTCCCACGCTTGCACAGGTACGACCAAGCCGAACGAAACGGCGAAGATGGCTAAGGACCATCCGCATGACCTGCTGCGCATGCCCATCTTGCGTCGACGTCTGCTTCCCATATCGCCTCCTGCCTCGAAGAATGCGGACGGGGCTTGAGGCCCCTTCCGTCAAGTATTTACCGGACCGCGGTAACGATGTAGTTGCCGCCCTTTTGGACGAAATCGAAGTCCACCTTTTTCCCCTCGGTAAGTTTGTCGAGGAGCTTTTTGTTCCGGACCGTGAAGGTCATCGTCATCGCCGGCCAGTTCAGGCTCCTGACGGGGCCGTGCGCAATGGTGACATGTCCGGCGCGCGGATCGATCGCTTTCACGACCCCAGTTGCGTGGTGCAATGCCATCATCGACATCGTGCCGGCGGACTCCTGGCCCATGTTCATGCCATTCATTCCGTCCATCATTTGCTGTGCGGATGCCGTGTCGAACAGGAAAGGGGTGGCGACGAGAAGGGAAACGACCAGGACTTTCTTCATTCAAAACCTCCGTTTGTTGGTTGGGGAAAAGACAAATCGGCTTGATCCGGTTTCGGCGCCGAGCCGGGGATGGAACCGCACCGCGACCGCCGCAACAGCACGAACGCGGCGGGAATTACGAACATCGATAGCAATGGTGCGGTAATCATGCCGCCCACCATCGGCGCGGCAATGCGCTGCATCACTTCCGATCCGGTGCCCGAACCCCACATGATCGGAAACAGGCCCGCCAGGATCACTGCGACGGTCATTGCCTTGGGCCGCACGCGCAGTGCCGCGCCATCACGAACCGCATCCAGCAAGTCGTCATACGAGGTTTTTCCTTGCTCGATGCGTTCTTCCAGTGCCTTTTTCAGATATAGCAGCATGATCACGCCGAACTCTGTTGCCACCCCAGCCAGCGCGATGAACCCCACCGCTGTCGCGACCGACAGGTTGTAGTCCAGCAGCCAAAGCAGCCAGATCCCGCCCACCAACGCGAACGGCAGCGCGGCCATGATGAGTAGCGCTTCGTCGAACGCACCGAACGCGAGGTACAGCAATAAGAAGATGATCGTCAGCGTGAACGGCACAACGATTTTCATCCGAGCGGTCGCACGCTCCAGGAACTCGAATTGACCGGACCACGAAATCGAATAGCCTGGCGGCAGCTTCACGTTCGCTGCGACCGCCTTTTGCATGTCGTGCACCGCCGAGCGCAGATCGCGGCCGCGGATGTCCACGTACACCCACCCCGAGAGGCGCGCGTTCTCGCTGCGCAACATGGGCGGGCCGTCCGCGATGCGGATATCGGCGACATCGGAAAGCACCAGCCGCTGTCCGCGGTCGGTGACGATCGGCAGGGTTCGTAATTTCTCCAAGGAATCGCGGAACTCCCGTGGGTAGCGAACATTGATCGGGAAGCGCTGCAACCCTTCGACGGTCTCGCCGATGTTCTCGCCGCCGATGGCCGACGAGATCACCGACTGAACATCCGCGATGTTCAGTCCGAAGCGCGCGGCATCGTCGCGCCGGATGTCGACATCGACGTAGCGCCCACCCGTAAGGCGGTCGGCGAGCGCGCTGGTAACGCCCGGTACACCCTTGATGGTTTGTTCGATTTCTCCCGTCAGGCGATCGATTGTCGCGATATCGCTTCCGGCAACCTTGACGCCGACGGGGCTCTTGATTCCCGTGGCCAGCATGTCGATGCGATTTCGGATCGGGGGCACCCAGATGTTGGTCAGGCCCGGAACCTTGACGATGCGATCCAATTCCGCAACCAGTCGATCGGGGGTCAAGCCTGGGCGCCACTGCTCCCGTGGTTTGAACCGGATCGTGGTTTCGAACATCTCGAGCGGCGCCGGATCCGTGGCGGTTTCCGCCCGGCCTGCCTTGCCATAGACGCTCTCCACTTCCGGGACAGACTTGATCAGCCGGTCGGTCTGCTGCAAGAGTTCCGCGGCTTTGCTGACGGAAATTCCCGGCAAGGCGGAGGGCATGTAGAGCAGATCGCCTTCGTCGAGCGGCGGCATGAACTCCGCGCCGATATGCCACAGCGGCCATAGACTGACGACGAACAGCAGCCCTGCGATCGCCAGCGTTGTCTTGGGGGCGCGCAACACGCCGTCGAGCATGGGGCGGTACACCGCAATGAGAAAGCGGTTGACGGGATTGGCCTTCTCATCGGGAATGCGTCCGCGAATCAAATAACCCATGAGTACGGGAATCAGGGTAACGGAAAGTCCCGCGGCGGCGGCCATTGCGTACGTTTTGGTATAGGCCAAGGGCGAAAACAAGCGCCCCTCCTGTGCCTGGAGCGTGAACACGGGGATGAACGACAGCGTGATGATCAGCAGCGAGAAAAACAGGGCCGGCCCGACTTCGCTTGCTGCGTCGCCGATCACTGCCCAGCGCGCGACGCCTTCGAGTGTCCGGCCTGGATTCTCGTGACGCCACTGCTCCAGGTGCTTGTGCGCGTTTTCGATCATTACGATCGCAGCATCCACCATCGCCCCGATCGCGATTGCGATGCCGCCCAGCGACATGATGTTGGCATTGACCCCCTGGTAGTACATGACGATGAAAGAGACGAGAACTCCCAAGGGCAACGACACGATTGCCACGAACGCCGAGCGCAGGTGAAACAGGAACACGAAGCACACTGCCGCCACGACTACGAATTCCTCGACCAGCTTGTGCGTGAGGTTTCCCACCGCGCGCTCGATCAGCCCCGAGCGGTCGTATACCGGCACGATCTCGACACCCCTGGGAAGACTCGCTTGCAGCGTTGCGAGTTTTTCCTTGACGGCGGTGATGGTCTCGAGGGCGTTTTTCCCCGAACGCATCACGATCACGCCGCCCACGGCTTCCCCGATGCCATCGAGTTCTCCGATCCCGCGGCGCATCTCCGGTCCCACCTGAATTCGCGCGACGTCTCCGAGCCGAACGGAAACGCCGGCATCGGTCGTCCGTAGTGGAATCCGGCGAAAATCGTCCAGCGAGCGCAGATAGCCCGATGCGCGCACCATGTATTCGGCCTCGCCGAGTTCCAGCACCGATCCGCCGGCTTCCTGATTGGCCTTCTGGATGGCCTCGATGACCTTGGTGTGGGGAATGGAGTAGGCCGCCAATTTTTCCGGATCGAGCACGACCTGGTACTGACGCACCATGCCGCCCACCGTGGCAACTTCGGCGACGTTGGGAACGGTTTTGAGTTCATATTTCAGAAACCAGTCCTGCAGCGCACGCAGTTGGGAGATGTCCTGGGTGCCGCTGCGATCCACGAGCGCGTACTCGTAAATCCAGCCAACGCCGGTCGCGTCCGGGCCGATCGAGGTCTTGGCCGTCGCTGGCAGGCGCGACTGCACCTGGTTCAGATACTCCAGAACGCGGGAACGCGCCCAATACAGGTCCGTGCCGTCCTCGAACAGCACGTAGACGAACGAGTCGCCGAAGAACGAATACCCGCGCACCGTCTTGGCGCCCGGAACCGAGAGCATCGCCGTAGTGAGCGGATAGGTGACTTGATTCTCGACGATGCGCGGCGCCTGGCCGGGATACGTTGTACGGATGATCACTTGCACGTCGGATAGGTCCGGCAAGGCATCCAGCGGGGTTCGGGTCACCGCATAAATGCCCCAGGCGCTTACCATCAGCGTTGCCAGCAACACCAGAAAGCGGTTGCCGATCGACCAGCGGATCAGGCGCGCGATCATGGCTGGCTTCCCGGCCCGGGCGCGGCAGACCCGGCCCGCGGAGTTTGCGGCAGCACGGCCGGTTCGATGCTCGTGAGCTGCGGCAGGCCATCGGGTCCCATGAAGAACTCGAACCGCACCCGTGTTCCGACCACGACCGCAGGCGGCAGACCCTGAGGCGGTATCTTGAACGCCATCGTCATCGGGCCCCAGTGCATGGACGCAATCGCTTCATGCGACAGCGTCACCGCATCGCGGCTGATCGCTTCCACCCTGCCTTTGCCCCGGTGATGGGATGCTTTGGGCGCAACGGCAGCGGTGGAAGGCGGACCGCCCATGCGAGCCTCCACGCCACGCAAACTTGCTTCGGAGTCGATCAAAAATTGCGACGACACGACCACTCGCTGGCCGGCTTGCAGGCCGCGCCGGATTTGCGTCTGCCCGCCGCTTTCGATCCCGGGTTCGACCTCCACGGGATGGAAGAATCCGTCGTCCCGGGCCAGGATCACTACCGCGCGATTTCCGGTCCGGATCACGGCATCGCTGGGAACCAGCAAGGATCTGCCAGCCGGCAGGTCATAGAGCTGCATCGTGACGAACATGCCCGGCGCCAAGCGGTCGCCCCGATTGCTCAGTTCCATGCGCACTTTGATCGTGTGCGTCGCAGCGTTCACTTGCGGCAAGATGGTCTGTATCCGCCCGTCGAACGTCGTCTCGGGAACCGCCGGGCTCCGCGCCCGCACCTTTGCGCCCGCACGAAGCAAGGCAGCCTGACTCTCCGGCACCTCGGCATCGGCCCATACGGTGGCGAGCCCGTTGATGCGAAACAGGGTCGTCCCCGTGGTTACCGTCATGCCTTCGCGCGCCGCCAACTCCGTCACGACACCGCCGATCGGCGCAGTCAGTGTCATGACCGGATGCGCTCTGTTCGTCGATTCGACCAGCCTGATCTGCTCGCCCGTCATGCCGACTTGGCGCATGCGCTCTCGGGCTCCCTCCAGAAGCGATGCGACATCGGCATTTTGCATACGGCGCAACGCGAGAAATTCCTCTTGCGCCGCCACCCAGTCGGGCACGTACAGGTCGACCAGCGCTTGACCCTTGCGCACCGGATCGAGCGCTGCACGCACATACAGGTGTTCGATGTATCCCGTGGCGCGCGCCTGGATGACGATCTGGTCGCGCTCGTTGTATGCAATGTTGCCTTCGGCCACCACTTGTGGCGTCAATCGGCCTTCCCGGACTTCTGCGGTGCGAATGCCGATGCTCTGCTGCATGCGGGGACTGACGGCGATCTCCTGGCTCTCGTCGCCGGCCCCGGTGCCGGCGTAGACCGGCACCAGCATCATGTTCATGAACGGTGATTTGCCCGGCGCATTGAACTTTGCGTTGGGCACCATGGGGTCGTGGTAGTACAGGATCTTGCGGCCGTTGGCGGGGTCGACGTCGCCGGCCTTCAACCCCAATTTCATGTGCCGCAGAGTGGCGTTTTCGCCTTCGGTCGCGCTCTGTCCATCCCGGCCCGCTGGCGGGATGGGGGCGACGGGCGCGCGCTGCATTCCATGCTCGAAGCCCAGCCTGTATATGCCGAATCCGACCGCGCCAAGCATTACCGCGCAGATTGCGGCGAGCAGGGCGATACTGGTTTTCTTGTCCTGCGCTGTCATGGCTGCTCCTCCTGCAGGCTCTCAGGCATGCGCTGGTGACCGGCAACGAGGGAATTGATTTGCACCCACAAGCGCGCTGCCTCCGCCTCGATGCGCAGCCGGTCCAGCCGCGCGTCGATCTCGGCGCGCCGGGCGTCGAGCACCGCTGCCAATGGGCCCGTCCCTCCGCGGTACGCCGCCAAGGCAGCGTTCGTGCGTTCGCTGGCGAGCGGCAGCACGGATTCGTCGTAATGCTCCATGCGCTTGCGATCCGCTTGCCACTGCTCGAGCATCGCTGTGGCTTCCTCCACGTGCGTGCGCGTGGCTTCTTCTCGTTCGGCGCGCATTTGTTCGACGGTGGCGAGTTTTGCTGCAAGCTCACGGTCCTGGCGGTTTTCCTGATCCCACTGCACCGGGAACGAGACATTGAGCGAAATCAGGTTGGAGTAGCTCGGCCCGCGCTGGCTGTACATCAACTGGACGCTGAAGTCCGTCTTTTTTTCGGTTCGCGCCACATCGGCTTCAGCCTGTGCAGCCGCCTCTTGCATGCGCATTGCGGCGATTTCCGGATGGTGGCTGAGTTGCCCTTCCAGGTCCTGCGGGCGCAGGCGAACGGTGTCCACCGGGGGCGGCGCCGCCAAGGGCCTGGTTCCGCTTGCCCCGACCCAGCGCGACAACTGGGTTGTGGCCGTTGCCACGTCGCGCTCGGCCTGTTCGAGGCGATCCTCGATCAGCGCTACCGCTCCCCGCGCCGCGAATACGTCGGCCTGCGAGCCGCGGGCGCCGCGATAGGCAGCTTCTGCCGCGACCACCTCGAGGTTCGCTTCGTCGCGTTCCGCAACGAGAACTGCGCAAGTCCGCTCGGCGAAGTGCCGATCGAACCAGGCCAGTGCCGTATCCCGTTCGAGATCGACACGGGCCAATTCCCGGTTGGCTTCCGCGACCTGGGCTTCCCGCTCGAATCGGTTGGCGCGGGCGTCGAGCTTGCTCTGCCGGGTGAACTCCTGCATGACGCTGACCGAGCGCATCGTCATGAAATCGTTGACTACGCTGAAGCGGTCGGGGCCGTTGATCGGCAGGTTGTTGACCCCGACTTGGAGCACCGGATCCGGTCGCTGTCCGGCGGCAACGGCCAATTCGCGAGCGGCTTGTGCCGAGGCCTGATAGGCGGGCAGTTGCTGCGAGCGTTCCTGGGCCAGCCGGGTCGCCTCGTCCAGCGTTAGCGGAGTTGCGGGCACTGGGGTTGCGCGGACGGCCGCCGCACCAAGACCCAGCAGCAGCGCAACGGCCGCACACCGCGACAATTTCTTGAAGCGTATGCCTGGGAAACCGAGCGCGCTCTGCGCGAGCGGCCCCGATGATGTACGAACCATGAGATCTCCGGACGAGCTTGCGTGGCGTGGCTGCGCGCACAGCGCAAGGAATGCCGCGCACACAAGTCGCTACGCACGGGAACGCAACCGCGATTTGCGGCAGTTCAGAGCGTGTGACGCTCGGAGATCAAATGAGAAAAACGCAGTGCAGGATGGAATGCGGCGGAGACGTTACTGCGAGCCGCGTGTCGGAGTGGGCAAACCGCCATACAGAATGATCGGCCTCCAAGATGCCGGGAACTCTGTACAACAACACGGGTGCGCCGGCATGTACGAGCGAGGCGGCGGGTGTATCCGCGCTTTGGTATCCGTACGTGCAGTGCGCGAGACACAGATTCGGTACGCCCATGTTGGCGGGTGCGCAGCGGGCGGACACGCCAACGGCCGTTTCCGGGATGGCTGCGTCCATTGCAGCACCTGCCGCGACATTGACCCCAGTCCGCGCTGGCGCAGACCCGCGCGCCACGCTTTTGCTCGGCGTCGCGTGTTTCAGCGCGGCAGCCGCGCGCGAAATATCCGGACAGGCATACGCGGCGACCGCAAGCTGGGCATGAAGCAACGCGCCGATCAACAGCAGACCGACCGCCCGGTTCAGTGCGCGAGGGAATATCATGGAAACGAATCGTAGTACGAGAATGTTGAATCCGCAAATGTGTGTGCCGATCACCTCCTCGCCTCGATCATATCGCCGCGCCTGCGACTGAACCGCTTGTGCGACTATGCGGACAATCACCGATAGCGGGCAGATGCCGACACGGCCGACCCGAAGTCGGCATGGCGTCCTTCCGAAAGCGACCATTCGGGCAGTCTAAGACGGTGCGTTGCAGTGCGAAAACCCCGATCGGGGCCGTAGCGCGCTCCGCGCGCGGGCCCACCTCGCAGAGTTCCTGTAGCGACGCCGGTATTCGGCGTCACCACATGGAGGATGCGAGATGGCCGATGCCAACCCGTACTTGAATGCGCGCCGGGAGTGGGACGAGCGGTATGGCGACGCGCTCGCGCGCGCGAAGAGCTGGAGGCTGGCGGCCTTTGCCAGCCTCACCGTGGCGGCGGTGTCCGTCGCGGGCATTGCCTGGATCGGCGGCCAGAGCAAGATCGAGCCCTTTGTCGTGGCCATCGACAAGATGGGAGACCCGGTTGCGATGGCGCAGCCCGCGGGCGGCAGCGCCGTCAGCCAGCGAATCATCGAGGCGCAAGTCGCCAACTGGGTCTGGACGGCGCGCACCGTCCTGCCCGACGGCCAGGCGCAGAAAGCCCTGATCGCCCGGGTCTATGCGCTGGCAAGCGCCGACGCGGCGGCCTACCTCAATTCGTGGTACTCCGCCCACCCGCCCTTTGGCGATTTCACCGTCAACGTCACCATCACGAGCGTCCTGCCGGTGAGCAAGGACACCTGGCAGGTCGGCTGGGATGAGACCCGGCGCGAGAACGGCCAGTCCCAGCCGCTGCAGCACTGGAAGGCCAACATCACCACGGGGATCAACCCAGGCCTCGCCAAGAGCCCCCGGGTGATGCTCGACAACCCGCTGGGCCTCTTCTTGAAGAACGTCACCTGGACGCCCGTCGTCGGCGCAGCGTCCTGAACCGCACCCACGCCACAGAGAGGATTCCCGAGATGAGCAAGAACCCCATCAAGACGGCGATCGCCGCGCTTGCCTTGGCCGCCGCGGCCACGGCATCTGCCGGAACGATCGTCGACGAAGTCGGAACGCCCGACCCGCTTACCAGCCACGAGATCTACGCGCTCAAGTCGCCGATTCCGCTCTCGGAGCGTGCTACCTCGGTGGCGGCGCAGACCTGGCTCAAGACGGGCTACGCGCCCAGCATGCTGGGCACCAACGGGCAGGTGATGTACGCCTACGGCCAGAGCCAGCCCACGATCACCTGTGCGCCGCTGCACATCTGCGTGATCAACCTGCTCCTGGGCGAGCACATCACGAACCTCAGCATCGGCGACAGCGTGCGCTGGATGGTGCAGACCGCCGACGCCGGACACACCCCGGTCGTGGTGGTCAAGCCCGTCGCCGCGGGGCTCACGACGAACCTCGTGGTGACGACCGACGCCGGGCGGGTGTACTACATGACGCTCGTCTCCCGGCAGCACCGCTACGTGCCGCAGATCGGGTTCTACGACCCGCAGCAGATCGTCATCCGCCTGCAGCGGCAGGCGGATGCGCAAGCCGCGCAGGACGGGGCGAAGAAGCAGTCCGTCGTCGCCCAGATCGGGCGCGTCGACCCGTCCGATCTGGACTTCGACTACCACTGCGCCGGCGACGATCCGGACGAGATCGACCGGGATCTTCTGCCGGTGCGGGTGTTCGCGGGCGGGGGGCACACCTACCTGCAGATGCAAGACGGCATGAGCTTCCGGGACGCTCCGGCGGTGTTCCGCTTCGATGGCGGCAAAACCGAACTGATCAACAGCCGCCTGGTGAACAACTACTTCGTGATCGACGGGTTGCCGGAGCACTTCAAGCTCGTGGTGGGCGTGGGCAAGGGCGCGCGTACGGTGAGCTGCGGGCAGGGCGCGGCGCCGAAGCCCTTTGCGATTCCCCGGTCGAACTTCCTGCCGCAGGGGCGCTGAGATGACGGAAGAAACCGATCGGGATCTGCTCGAAACGGACGTCGACGGCAGCACGGCGCAGCGCGGCGAGCCGCTGCGCATCCGTGGCACGCCGGCCAAGGGGCCGCGCCTGAGCAAGAACCTCAAAGGGGCGCTGGCCGTTCTCGGCGGCCTGGCCGGCGTGGGAATCGTCATCGGAGTGATGTCGGCCGGGCATCATGCCAAGACCAAGCCCGAATCGGCGGACGCGGCCCGGGTGGGGCAGACCAAACCGGATGTCGACGCGATGGAGCAGGCTGCCGACAAGGCGCGGCACGCGCAGGACGCGGTGGCCAGTGCCGGCGCAGGCGGCGGTGCCGTATCGAAATCCCCGGTGTCCGCGCGCGATGGCACCGCCGCGGCGCCTGCTGCGTTGCAGGCCGGGCCGGCCGGATCGCAACTCACGCCCGCGCAGAAGTACCGCCAGTGGCTCGAGGACGAGCATTACAAGAACCTTGAGGGTGCGATGCTCGCCGCGCAAAGCGCCCGGCTCGCCAAGACCGTCCCGGAAGGCGCCGTTCCGCAAGGGATCCGGCGATCCGATCAGCCGGGTGCCGCTGCGGCGCCGGCGGGCGATCTGGGATCGACGCTGCAAAACGCCCTTGCCGGACTCCAGCGGCCGCGCGGTGCCGCCCCCGAAGGGCCGCAAGGGCAGGGAGCGCAGCAGCAGAACAAGGCATTCCTGGCCGCCCAATCCAAGACGGGTGACGGCGACTACCTGCCGGCATCGGTGCAGCCGCCGCGGGCCCGGCACGAGCTCTTCGCCGGATCCGTCATCCCCGCCGTGCTCGTCACCGGGATCAACAGCGATCTGCCGGGCAGCATCTCCGCCCAGGTGCGCCAGACCGTATACGACAGCCTCGATCCGGACGTGGTGCTCATCCCCCAGGGAACCCGGCTCATCGGCAAGTACAGCAGCGACGTGGCCTACGGCCAGCGGCGCGTGCTCGTGGCCTGGAATCAGGTGATCTTCCCCGACGGCGCGACGATCGACCTCAAGGGCATGGAAGGCACCGACGGGCAGGGACAGGCCGGATTCCGCGACCTGGTCGACAACCACTACATGCGGATCTTCGGCAGCGCCATCCTGATGAGCCTGCTGAGCGCGGGCGCGCAGCTCTCCCAGCCGCAGAACTCCAACATGTTCACCACGCCCTCGGCCGGCCAGGAGGCCGCCGCCGCGATGGGCCAGGAGCTCAACATGGTGGGGACAAATCTCCTCAACAAGAACCTCAATATCCAGCCCACCCTGATCATCCGGCCAGGCTACGCTTTCAACGTCCTCGTCAGCCGTACCATGATCCTGCCGCCCTATTCGGCGCAGTAGGGGTGGTTTCCAGCATCCACTTTGCGGCAGTGAATTCTTGGTTTCGAATTTCTGCAACGGGTTGGGTGTGATCGAAGGCGGGGCCCACATCCAAAGGCTGCCGTGATCTGGTCGGCGACGTTACGGCCGACCTTGAGTCATGCATGACTAGTCCGGAAAGCCCTGGGATCTCAGATCGATCGTTGACCCGCTGGGCTCTTGTTCATTACACTGAGCGCCATGAACGCTACCCTGCACGCCATCCGAATGATCTGCACCACCCGAATGGTGGCGGAATAGTTCGCGCGCAGCGTAGGCCGACAAATCCGCCCCCGAGGCGGGTTTGTTTTTCCCGCTGGGGGCTTCGCACAATGAAAGCCGGACCCCATGCGTATTCCTCTCTACCAGATCGACGCCTTCGCGGAACGCGTTTTTGCGGGAAATCCCGCAGCCGTTTGCCCACTGGACCACTGGATCGACGACGCGACGATGCAGGCCATCGCGGCGGAAAATAATCTTTCCGAGACCGCTTTTTTCGTTCCTGCCTCGGATGACAGTGCCGACCTGCGCTGGTTCACCCCGCGCGCGGAGGTCGATCTCTGCGGCCATGCCACCCTCGCCAGCGCCCACGTTTGGTTTGCGCATCTGGGGCACGCCGGCCCGGAGGTGACATTTCGCACGCGGGGCGGCGTCTTGCGCGTGCGCCGCGCTGCGCAAGGGCTGCAGATGGATTTTCCGGTCCTCCGAACTGCGCCATGCGAGGCGCCGGCCGGACTGTTCGCGGCGCTCGGCGCCCAGCCGAGCCACGTTCTCCGGGGCAGAGACCTGATCGCGGTATTCGATGACGAGCGCCAGATCTCTGCGGTACATCCTGATTTTGCCGCGCTCGCAAAATTGGACGTTCTTGGCATTCTCATCACGGCACCCGGCAAGGATTGCGACTTCGTCAGCCGGTGTTTCGCTCCCTCGGTCGGGGTCGACGAGGATCCCGTGACCGGATCCGCACATTGCGGGCTGGCGCCGTACTGGACACAGCGCTTCGGCCGCAACCGCCTGTTCGCGCGGCAGCTTTCGCGCCGAGGCGGCGCCTTGCACTGCGAAGTTCGCGGCGATCGCGTCCTGCTGGAGGGGAATGCAGTCGACTATCTGCGCGGCGAAATCATCCTTTGATCCGGAGGCGGCAGTCATGTACATCCCGGAAGCATTCCGCATCGACGACGTCCACGCCCTACAGGCGTTGGTAAGCGCATATCCCCTCGGCACGTTGATTACATCGGGTACCGGAGGTCTACAAGCGTCCCCGCTCCCGTTTCTACTGAAACCGGACGTCGGACCACACGGCACCCTGCTCGCACACATGGCCCTGGCCAACCCACAACTCGATGCCCTGCGCGCGGGCGGCGAATCCCTGGTGCTGTTTTACGGACCGCAGAGCTACGTCAGCCCATCATGGTATCCGGCGAAACGCCGGCACGGCAAAGTCGTCCCGACCTGGAATTACGCCGTAGTGCAAGTCCGCGGCCGTGTCAGGCTGATAGAGGATGCGGGAAGATTGCGCGAGCATGTCGTCGCATTGGCGGCCGAACACGAAGCGCGCCGCAATCCACCATGGAGTCCGGATGACGCACCGCCGGACTTCCTCGCACAGCTGTTGCAAGCAATCGCGGGGATCGAGATCGCAATCGACACGATCGAAGGAAAGTTCAAACTCACCCAGAACCGGAATCCGGAAGACCGCGAAGCCGTCGTCGCCGCGTTGGCATCCGATGACGATCCGCACCGCAACCCGACACTGGCGGCATGGATGCGGAAGTTCGGTACATGACGCAGCAAACCATTTTGGTGGAGCAGGCCTGCCCCACCGATGCGGAAGCGATTGCCTTGCTGATCGGGGATCTTTTTGAAGAAATCATGAATGCGGTCGGAGCAAGGTCCTTTTCCTACGATGCCGACCAATCGGCCCGGCAATTGCGCCAGTTGATCGATTCGGGCCGGTACACCGCGCTTGTGGCACGCGAACGCGGGGAGCGGATCGTCGGCGTCGTGACGCTGAGCGAAAGCTGCGCCATCTACGCTGGCGGCTTCTTTGGAACCATCCCGGAGTTCTATGTGGTCCCGGAGCGACGCTCCCTTTGCGTTGGCGCCATGTTGGCCGAGGCTGCCAGGGCGTACGCACAGCGCCACGGATGGCGACGCCTGGAGGTGACAACCCCACCGCTGCCGCAATTCCAAAGGACGCTGGCATTTTACGAGCATCAAGGCTTTTCGATCACTGGAGGGCGAAAGCTCAAGCTGGAGATCCAGCCATGAGCGCATGCCCGACGACAAGCCACCGTATCCTCTTCCTCCCCGGGGCCAGCGGCGACCCGTCGTTCTGGCAGGGGGTCGGGAAACGCCAGCCTCCGGAATGGGAGAAGCGCTTCCTGGCCTGGCCGGGGCTGGGTAACCAGGCTCCTGACCCGCGGATCAGTGGATTTGCCGATCTCGTCGACCTGGCAGCATCCGAACTCAGCTCGCCGTCGGTCGTCGTCGCGCAGTCGATGGGCGGCATCGTCGCCGTGCAATTGACGTTGCAACACCCTGAACTCGTCACCCACCTTGTCCTGACCGCGACGTCGGGCGGCCTGGACGTCGCCGCGCTCGGCGCAGCCGATTGGCGACCGGACTTCCTCCGTTCCTTTCCGCGAACCGCCCGCTGGATCCTGGAGGACAAAACGGACCTCAGCGCGCGGTTGCACGAAATCAACGTGCCGACCCTGCTGCTTTGGGGCGACGCCGATCCGATCAGCCCGCTGACCGTGGGCCGCCACCTGGCAACTGCCATCCGCGGCGCGCAGTTCGAGGTCATCCCGGGTGCCGGGCACGCGATGGGCTTGAACATGCCCGACGTCGTCGCGTCCCAAGTGCTGCGCTTCGTCACGCAGGGCTCGGGGTCGGAAGCGCCACGGGTTACGGTACCGAGGCGGGGCAATCGATAAACGTCCCTTCCTTCTTCGTTCACACACCATGCACACTCAAACGCTCGGCACACCTCTGCCCGATTGGCTTCCACCCCCGGCGCCGCAGCGCCACCCCCTCCACGGCCGCCTCTGCCGCTTGGAACCCCTGGACCCAGTCCGCCACGCCACCGCTCTGTTCGATGCCTATGCCCAAGATTCGGCCGGGCGAGGCTGGACCTACCTCCCCTATGGCCCGTTCGCCGAAGCGGCGGACTACGCGGCCTGGATGGAAACAATCGCCCACGACGCGGACCCGCTGCTGTTTGCCATCGTCGACGCCGCGAGCGACCGGCCCGTCGGCGTCGCAGGGTATCTGCGGATCACCCCCGCCGCCGGTTCCATCGAGATCGGCCATCTGCACTTCTCGCCGCAATTACAGCGCACCCCGATGGCCACCGAGGCGCCTTTCCTGCTGATGCGCGAGGCCTTCACGCTGGGCTACCGGAGACTGGAATGGAAGTGCGATTCCCTCAACCAGCCGTCGCGACGCGCGGCGACGCGCCTGGGCTTCCGCTATGAAGGCACCTTCCGCCAAGCCACCGTGGTCAAGAGATGCAATCGCGACACCGCCTGGTTCAGCATCATCGACGGCGAATGGCCGGCGCTGCGGAATGCGATCGAGCGCTGGCTGGATCCCGGGAACTTCGATCCCGACGGCCGGCAGCGCATCGCCCTGACGGCGCTGACGGATGCCGTGTCGACGCCGACCGAACCTTGACCAGGTCCGCCGATTTTGCCGTGCCCACCCCGGCGCTGCGCAAGCCACTGGACCACACCAGCACTCTGCGGCGGACCGTCTTCGTGCCAAATGGCCGTGATGGATCCCTCCGCAGGTTGTTCAGATGGCCTTCCTGCCGCGTTGGCGCTACGTCAATGCAGCTTGATGCGATGAATGGATGTTGCTACCTACCAGCGGTTTTCCATTTTGGATTGCATCGACCCAACCCGGGGTCCGGGCAACTGCTGCAAACCGCGCTTGGAATACGACCAGGAACGTTCGGTGAATCGTCTCCGCGCTTGCAGCGCCGGCCTCGTTCCGGTACGGCACCGAACCCGCCGCATCGGATAGGAATTCCACGGCATATCCCCGGTGCATGGCATCGATGATGGTCGATGCGCAGCAATTGTGCGTCATGAAACCGGCCACCGTAAGCGTATCGATCTCCCGCTGCCGCAGCCATGCGTCGAGGTCGGTTCCGACAAATGCGCTGGGTAGCGTCTTTTCGATTCGATGATCCTGCGGCCACGACGCGACGACGGCATGCAGTTCCCAGTTGCTGGATCCTTGGGCGAAGAGCGGCGAGGTCTCCGGCGCGTTATGCCGGACGACGATAACGGGAATTCCGATTTCCCGCGCCGCGTACATCGCCTCCCCGATGCGATTCAGGGCCTCCTGAACAGGCGGATACCCAATCCGCAGGTTGCCGGTAACGTATTCGTTCTGAACGTCGATCACGATCAATGCGCGACGGGGGGCAACGGACATGGGCATCTCCAGATGCGTTACGAAACATGGCGAGATTGTTCCCACGGATCGGAATTGCTGATAGTGGCCGGACGGACGCTTATCGATAAAATCCAGCCATGACGAAAGCCGGACGAAGTCCTCGCCTCCGCTGTGCTTCCGCTCGGTCGGAACCCGTTCCGAGGCGGATTGCGGTCCTTGCCTTCGACGGCATCAGTCCATTCCATCTCTCGGTTCCATGCTTGATATTCGGCGAGGACCGCCGCGACATCGGTATGCCCCGTTTCGAGCTGATCGTCTGTTCGGAAACCTCCGGTCCATTACGAACGTCGGCAGGGTTCATGCTGGAAACCCGGCACGGGCTACAAGCGCTGCGTAGGGCCGATGTCGTCATCGTTCCGAGTTGGCGGGATTTGGACAAGCCCGTCCCGGAACCCGTACGCAACGCCGTGCAGGCCGCACACCGGCGTGGTGCGACGGTCGTTGGGCTATGCCTCGGTGCGTTCGTGCTCGCCGAGTCGGGATTGCTCGATGGACGGTCGGCGACTACGCATTGGCATTGGGCGGAAATCTTCTCGGACCGATTCCCGAAAGTGCGCCTGGACCCAACCGTTCTCTACATTGATGAAGGTCGGGTTGTTACATCGGCCGGCACGGTAGCTGCCATAGACTGCTGTCTTTACCTGTTGCGAAGATGGTGTGGCGCCGAGACCGCGAATCGGGTGGCAAAACGCTTGGTTGTGTCCCCGCACCGGCGCGGCGGTCAGGCGCAATTCATCGAGCAGGTGATCCCATTGTCGGGACGCGATGCGCGCTTGCAGGATCTTCTTGCCTGGATGGGGGAGCGTTTGCATGAACGACATAGCGTCGACTCCCTGGCCCGCCGCGTGGCAATGAGCCCGCGCAATTTCACGCGGCAGTTCCGAAAAGCAACCGGCACGGCCGCTCTGCGGTGGCTGCAGCACCAGCGGCTTGCGTTGGCGGCCAGACTGCTGGAGACGACGGATCGACCGGTCGAGACGATTGCAATACTCTCCGGTTTCGGGTCGGCGCTTTCGTTGCGACAGCATTTTTCGGCTGCGTTCGGAGTGCCGCCTACGATCTACCGGCGACAATTCGGCGGCACACCCTAGGCCTTCTTGGAAATCGTCACTCATCCGCCCGGGCGACGCTTTCAACGTCCTTGTCAGCCGTACCATGATCCTGTCGCCCTATCCGGCGCAGCATTGAACCCCTTGGCATGGCATGAAAAATGGTATTGAAGTCCTAATGCAATGATTTATATGTAGTTCTTGACCCCACCGCCTCCGCCACAAAGTCCATGTAAGTCAATGGGTTGCGGAAAGCGATGATGCGAAATGCACTTCGCCGCCCATGTTCACGAGCGCGCGCATTGTTCTGGGGGTGATCGGCAAGGGTAGCCACCAGCGCGGCGGAGGGCACAATCCCACGTAGACATGGCGAAGTATTCCATCTTGGATGGCGGGGACGACGCTCAACAGGTGCCGGCCACCTATCGGTTGACCCATTCCCCTCCAGTCGCCCGTTCCTGGGCAGATGGAAGATATGGCTCGAGAGTCCACCGCGGACTGGGAACCGCCTCGGTGACCGTCGAATTGTCCTGGAAAAAAAACCGCAAACATCCTGAACGGATGACCAGGGCATCCCGTAAATTGGACCTGTCCGGCGCGAGACCGGGATACGAGAGCGCGATTTTTGTCCGGACTTCAGTCGGATCACCGAATCCTCCAGAAAAAGAACAGGAGTGGACCAAATGCGCGCGAGGGCGTTTCTGGCCGGATTCCTTCTGGCATCCCCGTTCAGTGTTGCGTTTGCGGCCCCCGTACCCCCCAGCGGCGGGAACGTCATCCAGGAGCTGCCTCAGGTGCCCCCGCCGGTGAAGCCGATCCCCGAGATCAAGATCGAGCGGGGCGGCGTGTCGGGCGGGGCGGTCACGGATCACACGAAGATCGCGGTCCGGCGCCTGCGGATCACCGGCGCACTGGCGTACTCGGCCGACAAGCTGATTGCGGTTGCCGGATTTCGTCCGGGCGCATTCACGCTTGCCGAGCTACGCGCCATGGCCGAGCGCATCACTTCCTTTTACCGCAAGCATGGGTACTTCGTCGCACGGGCCTATATCCCCGCGCAAGAGATTCATGACGACACCATCACGATTGCGGTGGTCGAAGGCCGATATGGTCAGGTCTCGATCCAGAACGGAACGAATCTCTCCAATCACCTTGCCCAGCAATTGCTGGGCAAGGTGCAAAGTGCAAAGTGGAGAATCGGTGGAGGCTGCGCCGCTGGAGCGGGGACTGCTGCTGCTCTCGGACGTACCCGGTGTGGATGTGCATTCGACCCTGGTTCCCGGCGCGTCAGTGGGCGCGTCGAACCTGATTGTGAAAGTCACGCCCGGGCCCAAGGTTTCCGGCAGCATGTACGCAGACAATGAGGGGAACCCGTATACGGGCGCGAACCGCGTCGGCATGAATTTCAACCTGAACGATCCAACCGGCCATGGCGACGTCTTGTCGGCACAGGTGTTGCAATCGAACGGCGCCCAGGACTACGGGCGGGCGGCATATCAGACGCAGGTCGGCGCCGCCAAGGTGGGGGTGGCGATCGCCGACATGGGCTACCAGCTTGGCGGGGCGTTTTCGAACCTGGGCGCCAACGGCACGGCGAAAATCAAGAGCATCTACGGCAGCTATCCGCTGCTGCGGGGACGGGAGAACGACCTCTACGCGCAGCTCGACTACGACGACAAGCAGTTCGAAGACCTGGTGAATTCGACGTCCTCGGTCTCGGATCGCCGGGCCGGGGTGTGGATGCTCAACGTCAACGGAGATCATCGAAGTCCCGGCGGCGCCGACACGTATTCGTTGACGCTGACCGACGGGCGTCTGGAGATCCAGCCTGGGGCGACCCTTGCCACCGACGCAAGCACCGCGCGCACGAATGGGCACTACAACAAGTTCTCGCTTTCGACGACGCGCGTGCAGGCGGTGACCGACACGGTATCGCTCTATGGCGCATTGCACGGGCAGCTTGCGACGCGGAATCTGGATGTGTCCGAAAAGATGGAACTCGGCGGCGCCGATGCCGTTCGTGCATACCCAGAAGGCGAGGCGTTCGGCGATGAAGGCTATGTGTTGAATCTGGAGGTGCACAAACTGGTGTCCTGGAACGGATTGCCCGGACAGAAGCAGTTGATCGGATTTTTCGACACCGGCATGGTGAAGCTCGACAAGAATCCCTGGGCGGCGGGTCAGAACGTCCGGGCCTTGAGCGGGTTCGGGATCGGCCTGAACTGGATCGGGGAGCGCAACGAATACATCGTGAAGACGTATTACGCGCACACGCTGGGAGCGGAGGTGGCAACTTCGGTTCCGGCCGGGTCGAGCCAATTCTGGATTCAGGCGATTCGGTATTTCTGACCGGCCTTGGCAACTTCGGGCTCCCGGATCCACATCGACTTCAACCAAACGGTACGTGGCATGACGCAGACTCCTCTCGTTCGAAGCAGCGGCGCAAAATCCCGAGTTGCGCCCGGATGCCGTGCGATTCCGGTGGCGATCGCTCTGGTCCTTCTGCTCGTCGCCAATGCCCGCGCGCTTCCCACCGGTGGATCGGTATCGGTGGGTCCGCACGTATTTCCGGCACGGCGAACGCCATGACGATCACGCAAGCGACGCAGAACGCGGCGATCAACTGGCAAAGCTTCAATATCGGGTCGAACCAGTCGGTGACGTTCGTGCAGCCCAATGCCAGCGCGGTGGCGCTGAACCGCGTGCTGGGTCCGGATCCGTCCAACATCTGGGGAACGCTCGACGCCAACGGAAAGGTCTTTCTCATCAACCCCAACGGGATCCTGTTCGGCAAGGGGGCGTCGATCAATGTCGGCGGCTTGGTCGCATCGACATTGGGTCTCTCCGATCGCGACTTCCTGGCGGGCAACTACCGCTTCTCGGGGGCGAGCGCGGCCGCGGTGCAGAACCAGGGGAGCATCACCGCCGACGGCGGCTACGTCGCGCTGCTGGGAGCGAATGTATCCAACCAGGGAGTGATCGCGGCGAGGTTGGGGACGGTGGCACTGGCGGGCGGCAACGCCGTGACGCTGGATGTGGCGGGCGACGGCCTGCTCAGCGTGGCGGTTGACCAAGGGGCGGTTCACGCGCTGGTGCAGAACGGCGGATTGATCCAGGCGGACGGCGGAACCGTGCTGCTCACGACGCAGGCGGCCGGGAATTTGTTGAGCACCGCGGTGAACGACAGCGGGATCATCGAAGCGCAGACCGTCGAGAGCCACAACGGCACGATCCGGCTGCTGGGTGACATGCAATCCGGTACCGTGACCGTGAGCGGCTTGCTCGATGCGAGTGCACCCAACGGCGGCAACGGCGGCAACATCGAAACCAGCGCGGCAATGCTCGATATATCTCCCACGGTGGCGATAACCACCGCGGCGCCGTCAGGGACTGCAGGAACCTGGTTGCTTGATCCATACAACGTCACCATCTCGACGGCTGCCGATAGCAACACGTCGGCGTTCACGGCCACGGCATCGGGCGCCAACATCAATACGACTACGCTGCAAAATGCACTTGCCACGACCAGCGTAACGGTAACGACCGGGTCTTCCGGCACCGAGAACGGGGACATCACCGTGTCAGCCCCGATCAGTTGGAGTGCCAACACCAACCTTACTCTCGCGGCCGCAGGCTCGATCTACTTGAACGCGGGCATCGCCAATTCGGGCGGCGGTTCGATCGAGGCGAAGGCAGCCGGCAACATCATCCAGGCCGGCGTCGGGATTACCACGCAAGGCGGAAATGTCGTCTATTGGGCCAACGATGCGGGGAATGGAGGCTATGTCGAGCTTCAGAGCGGTTCGAGCATCACGACGAATGGCGGTGGACTCTGGATCGGCGGCGGCAGCGGAACGGCGCAATGGACCCCCTACGCGGGCGCAAGCGCGATCACGGTCGGAAACGGCTATGCGGTCGGGAATGCGACCCTGACGGCGAGTGGTAGCACCAATTTCGAGTCGGGCGTCATCGTGGCGGGGCCGAACAGCGGCGCACCGACAGTCAGTCTGGATACGATCTCTTCCGGAAGCACGGACGGCTCCATCTCGATCAACGGAGCCACGCCCGCCACGGCAATCAGCGGTGACAATGTGCAGGGTGTGACCATATATGGTGCCAATGTCAGCAGCGGTCGTGGAACCCTGACCATCAACGGTCAGGGTTCCACGACCGCCGGTTCGCCTGGCCCGGTTCAGGCGATCGAATTTGGCAACAGCACATTGAGTTCGACGAGCGGCGCCATCAGCCTGACCGGGGATGCCAGTGGCGGTTCCGGATCCAACCAGTTTCTCGGGATTCATTGGGATCCCAGCGGAACGGTGGCCTCGACCACGGGAGCCGTCAACATCACCGGATATAGCGACATCAACGGTCAACCCTGGAGTTCCCAGGATGTGGGTCTGGCCATGCAGGGGACGCTGGGTGGGGCAGGCGAACACGGCAACATCACCCTGCAGACCGATGTCTTCCTGTTCGATTCGGGTACGGACCTTGTCCAGAGCACCGGCGGCCTGACCATTCTTCCCAAGGCCGGTGAAGGGCTGGTTGTGTCGGCGTCCACCCCATCGACCAATTCGGCTCCGGAAACCCTGATGCCCATTTGGTTCAATACCTCCGGTACTTATTTTGTACCCGGATTTTCGGGAATCACCCTGGGTTCGTCTGGCAGTACGGGAGCCGTCACGGTGAGTTCCCCCCTTTCGGTTGCCGATCCACTAACAATCAATGGCAGCACCGTTACCGTCGGAGCCAATCTCACGAACACCGCCCTGAATTCGGCCATCCTGGTCCAGGCCACCGGGGACATTACCCAGACGGCATCCGCCGCGGTGACCACCAACGGCGGAAGCGTGACGTACGACAGCAACAGCGCCAACCTCGGGAGCGGCAACATCTGGCTGCAGGGGACGGGAACCTCGGGCGCCAGTATCAATACCAACGGCGGCAACATCACTCTATCCGGTGGAAGCAATGTCGCCACTGGTTATGCCACGGGCGACGCGGCCTTGAACGGCAACGGAGTATCCCTCGATACCGTCAACTTGTTTTCCGGCGGCGGAAACATCGTCATCCGGGGCAAGAGTTCGACCACCAATCCCAGTTTCTCGACATCAGAATGTTCGCCCTGCAATACCAACGACGGCATACATATGTACGGCTCCGACGTGATCAACGCGGGCTCCGGGACCATCGATCTTGAAGGTGTGGCTGTCGGAAATAGCTCAAGCCAATACAGCAATGGCATCGAGACCAGCATTACCGGCTATACCCGGATTCTGTCCTCGGCGACCAACGCCACGGCGATCAATCTCGTCGGCGATGCAAGTGCAAGCACATCCAGTTCTGACGAATGGGGGGTGTTCCTGTGGGGTGGAAACAACTTCGGGATCGTGGTCGCAGCGACCGGGACCGGAGGAGGGGTTAGCATCAGCGGCAAAGGAGGCAATTTCACGGGCAAAGCTGGAGGGACGCACACGGAGCCCAATGCCTACGTGCTTGCGGCGAGCGGTCCGATCTCCCTGACCGGGACGGCAGGGGCGTTGTCGACTACGTACGGCGACGTCGACCTCAACAGTACGGTGGGGTTCGTCAGTACACTGCCCAGTGGCTTCGGCATTGCGTCACCGGTGACGTCGTCCAGCAGCAATATCTCGATCACCGCGGATAGTTTCAAGACCGATGTCGTGTTCGGTAGCGGAACCTTCACGAGTAGCGCTGTGCAGAGTTCCGGAACCCTGAGCATCGCCCCGAGGAGTCCTGGCAAGGCGCTGGCGGTGCAGACGACCCCCCCTTCGGGAACCCCGCTGTGGATCAATCCGACCACCATGTTCGGCAGCAGCGGGTTGTTCAAGACCGGGTTCAGCAGTTTCGTGTTCGGGTCCGCCAGCACCGGGACCGTGACTCTGGACAACTACACATTCGATAACGTCACAACGGTTGATACGGGCGCAAACGCCATCCTGGGAACCATCAGCATTCCGAACCATGCGCTGACGGTCAACATCACGGGAAGCGGCAGCGTGACGGACACCGGGGTCATTGATGTCTCGTCGCTCGCGCTCGATGCCGCAAGTTCCGCAGTTACCCTCGACAACACCGGCAACGCGATTGGCACCTTGGCGGCGGACGTCGCATCGCTCTCCTTGGACAACGCTACAGGGTTGACCGTTGGTTCGGTTGCGGCCCTTAACGGGGTGTCGGCAACGGGGGGAATCGATATCGAAACCGCGACCGGAAGCCTGACGGTGACGCAGAACATCGCGACCTCGGATACGGGAAGCGCCGCAATCGTGCTCGACGCGGGCAACGCGACCGCGGCAGGAATCGCCACCGGCGGTGACATCGTTCTGGGCGGTACGCCATCGCCGTCGATCTCGGTTGGGTCCGGGGGGAAGGCCGTGCTTTATACCGGCAGCGTGTCCGGCTCGACGGGTATTGGGGCGCTGGTGGGGAGCGGAAATTCCCGCTACGACAGCAGCAAGACCACTCCCGGTTTCACGGTCGCCCTGGGCAGCAGCGGCATGTTCGCGGTCTACCGCGAGCAGCCAATCCTGGGCTACACGGCGGGTTCGGCGACGATCACCTATGGCGGCAGCGTACCAATGTCATCGCTGACCCCGACCTACACCAGCGGATTGGTGAACGGAGATGCGCTGGCGCAAGTGGTGTCGAGTGTGCCGTCGGCAAGCTACACCTCGAGTCTTTCCTCTGGCGGCTATCAGAACGCGGGCATATATGCCGTTTCGGCGTCGGGGGGCGTGACGGGGTTTGGTTATGGATTCCAGTACACCGGCGGAACGCTGA
Source organism: Burkholderiales bacterium GJ-E10 (assembly GCA_000828975.1). Taxonomy (NCBI): domain Bacteria; kingdom Pseudomonadati; phylum Pseudomonadota; class Betaproteobacteria; order Burkholderiales; species Burkholderiales bacterium GJ-E10. Next base: position 566,399 of record AP014683.1, read on the forward strand.
CGGTGAATGCCAAAGCCCTGACGATCACGGCTTCGGCGCAGAGCACGACGTACGGCACGGCGCTGGCGTTGGGGACGAGCCAGTTCACGCCGAGCGGGTTGGTCAATGGCGACTCGGTCGCCGGGGTGACGCTGACGCAGGGCGGCAACGCGACGGTTCCGGTGACGCAGGCGGCGGGGACGTACACGGGATCGACCAACGGGATTCTGGCGAGCGGGGCGACGGGGACGGGACTCTCGAACTACACGATCAGCTACGTTCCGGGGACGCTCACGATCGATCCGAAGGCGTTGACGGTGTCGGGTGAAGCGGCGCTGAACAAGGTCTATGACGGATCGACCACGGCCACGCTGACGGGCGGAACGCTTCCAGGGTTGATCAATGGCGATAGCGTGACGCTCACCCAGGCAGGAACCTTTGCGAGTAAGAATGTCGGAACCAATATCACAGTCACGGCCTCGGACAGCATTTCCGGACCTTCTGCCGGCAACTACACGCTGATGCAACCCACGGGGTTGACGGCCAACATCACCCAGCTTGCGTCGGTAACCTGGATCGGGGGCGCGAGCGGGAACTGGTTCGATCCGGCGAACTGGGCTGGCGGAGCGGTGCCGGATCTGTCGAACGTCGCGAACGTCGTCATTCCGCAGGGTGTGACGGTGACGTTCGACAGCGCCAATCTGGTAGCACCGGCGCAAGGCGGGCCGGTGAACCTCGCGAGCGTCGGCAGCGCCGGCAATCTGACCATGGCGGCAGGAACGCTGAACGTGTCTTCCGGCGTTCGGTTGAACACGCTTGCGCAGACCGGGGGTACCGTCGACAGCAATGGCCCGGTGGCCGTGGATGTCCTGACGCAGAGCGGTGGAACGCTGGGCGGTGCGGGAAGCGTGACGGCATCCTCCCTGATGCAGAGCGGCGGGTCGATCGTTGTCGGGGGAAATGTCACCGCGGGCACGCTCACGCAAACCGCGGGGAGCATCGACAATGGTGGCAACGTGGGCGCGGTCGCTTTGGCCCAGAGTGGCGGGCAGATTGCCAATCGCGGCGGCCTCGACGTTACGCAGTCGTTCTCCCAGAGCGCTCCGGGAAGCATCGCAGTCGGGGGCAGCATTGCCATCACGCAGGCGGCAGGGAACCTGTCGTTTGTCAGTCTCGCAGGGAATGACATCGATCTTGGTGCCAATTCCGGTGCCGTGAACCTGGGCGCGCTCGACGCGGCGGGGAGCCTGACGGTGAACGCTTCCGGAAACATCAGCCAGCAACCCGGAAGTGTGATCCGCGTCGCGACCAATGTGGCGATGAACTCGACGGCCGGTGCGGTGACGGTTTCCACGGCGGGAAATTCGTTCGGCTCCGGCCTGGATTCCGCTTCGCCTGCGCAGGCGGCGCAATCCAGCGTGGCTGCCGATGTGGAGTCCGGCATCGAGTTCACTCCCGAGGCCGGGAATCTGGTGGAGCCCGCGCTCCACACCGAACCGGGCCAAGGCATGGGAACGGCGGGAGGCAGTAGCGAACCAGCCGTCGCGCAGGAATCCGGGGGTGCCGCCGTTCAGCCCTTGGCGGGGATCCGGCTGACGGTGCTGGATGGGGGAGTTCGGCTACCGGAGTTGCGGTAACGCGGCGCGCGCATTCCAGGAAATTTTCCCGGCGTGCAAGTTCGCCCGATCTACTTCACCAACGCGATCTCGACCGTCACGTGCGACAGCACGCGGAAGCGGTCGAGCATGGCGCGATAGAACTCGGCGTCGCGCGCCGAGTCGGTTTCCACGCTGAGGATGGCGGCGACGTGGCCGGGTCCGACCCGCCACAAGTGGAGATCGGTAACGCGATCGCCTTCGGATTCCACCGTCGCGCGGAGGTTCTCGGCGAGCCGCGGGTCGGGAGTCATGTCGAGGAGGATCGCGCCGGTGTCCCGGATCAGTGCGTACGACCAGGTTGCGATGACGGCCGCGCCGATGATCCCGGCCAGCGGATCCATCCATAGCCACCCGAATGCGCGCGCCAGGACCAGTCCGACGATCACGAGAATGGATACCGCCGCATCGGCGGCGACGTGGATGATGGCGGCGCGCATGTTGTTGTCGCGGTGAGCGGCGCTTGCGTGCTCCGGTCCGTGGTCGTGATCGGGATCATGGTGGTCATGACCATGATCATGGTCATGATCATGGTCATGGTCGTCATCGTGATCGTGCGCATGTCCATGGTGATGATGGTGGCCGCCGCGGCTGAGAATCCAGGCGCTGCCGATGTTCACCGCCAGGCCGACGAAGGCGATCGGGATGGCCTGGGCGAAATGAATCTGCACGGGTTGAAGCAGGCGCAGCACGGACTCGTACCAGATCAGCAGGGCGATCATCGCGAGGATGATCGCGCTCGTGAATCCCGCGAGGTCGCCCAGCTTGCCGGTGCCGAAGGAGAATCGGGGATCGTTTGCGTGGCTGCGCGCATAACGGTAGGCCAATGCCGCCAGCAGCAGGGCGCCGGCATGGGTGCTCATGTGCAGGCCGTCGGCAACGAGTGCGATCGATCCGAAGAGGAGGCCGCCGACGATTTCCGCGAACATCATCGCCCCGCACAGCGCGATCACGGCCCAGGTGCGCCGTTCGCTCGCCTCGTGGTCGGCGGCAAGAAAGACGTGCCCATGGATCCCCGGTGCTGCGGTGGCGGCTTCGATCATGATCTCGTTCTCACTGGCAGTCGCTCACTTCAGGTAGCTGCGAAGCACGTCGATCAACTGTTCCCGCGCATCTTCCGTGCCGGATTCGATTCCGGCGTCGACCAGATGCGTGCGCACGTGATCTTCGAGCACTTCGCTCATCAGTCCATTGACGGCGCCCCGAACCCCTGCGATCCGGTGCATGACCGTCTCGCAGCCGGATTCCTCTTCCAGAGCCCGTTCGATGGCTTCGACCTGGCCGCGGATGCGGCGGACCCGGGCCAACAGCTTTTTCTTCTCGTGAACGGTGTGGGACATATAGGGGGGTATCCTATCAGACCAGGAGGAATTACCGGTTGCAATTTTATGGATTGCCTGATGAAGTACCAACGAAGCGAGAAGTACCAGCGAAACGGAATGCACGGGCGGCACCCGGTGGCCTGCCGGCGGACGTCGGACGTCCCGCATGGCAGGATCGGACGCGGTGCCGAGCCCCAACCGGAGGTGGAATGATGGCCGGCGACGCGACGAATGACCTGGATTCCGGCCATGGCACGGCAGGGGGCGGATCTTCGCACTGCCATCATGGCTGCGGCCACGGCGGACATCATCACCATGGCGATCCGGACCGGCAGTCGACGGCCTTTCGGGTGGCGATCGCCCTCAACGCATCATTCGTGGTGGCGCAGTTCGCCTACGGCGTTGCGGCCAACTCGACCGCGCTGATGGCCGATGCCGGGCACAACCTTGCGGACGTCCTCGGCCTGGCGCTGGCGCTTGCGGCCTCGATCCTGGCCAAGCGCGCCCCCAGCCCCCGGTTCACCTACGGCTTGCGCAGCAGTTCGATCCTGGCGGCGCTGGCCAACGCCATGCTGCTGTTGCTCACCTGCGGCGGGATTGCCTGGGAAGCCGCGCGGCGCATGCTCGCGCCGCCGCCGGTGTCGGGCCTGACCGTGACTTTGGTTGCCGCTGCCGGGATTTTCGTCAACGGCGTTTCGGCGTGGCTCTTCCTGCGCGGCAGCAAGGCCGACATGAACGTGCGGGGCGCCTTTCTTCACATGGCGGGCGACGCGGCGCTCTCCTTGGGCGTGGTCGTCGCGGGCCTGGTGATCATGAATACCGGTTGGTACTGGATCGATCCGGTGGTGAGCCTGGGGATCGTGGTTCTGATCCTCGCCGGCACCTGGGGACTCCTGCGCGAGTCGGTGCGCTTGATACTTTCGGCGGTGCCGGCGGGCGTCGACCGCGACGCGGTGACGGCGTTCTTGCGCGGCAGGCCGGGCGTGACCGACGTCCACGACCTGCACATCTGGGGGATGAGTACGACCGAGAACGCCCTGACGGTGCACCTCGTCATGCCCGCCGGCCATCCCGGCGATGCCGTGCTCGACGAAATCGCCGAAGGCCTGCGCACGCACTTCTCGATCGCGCACAGCACGCTGCAGGTCGAGATGGGGACGACCGAACATGCGTGCGCCTTACAGCCGACGGGGTGAGTGGGCGAGTTGCGTAGAATGGGACGCGCGTTATCCGTTTCGTCCCTCGACACCATGCTCCGGATTTTCCTTGCGACGGCCGCCGCGATCCTGTTGCTGGGCGGATGCTCCGATTTCATTGCCGAGACCGGGCCGAATGCGATCAACATCAAGGTGCTTCCGGGAACCTTGGTCGCGTCGCACGGCATCGAACTCGTCAAGGTCGACTACCCGACTGCGCATGCGATCGCGGTGCGGGAGCACATCCCCCACTTTTCCTCGTTCGCGGCGGGCGCGGGTCCGGCCAGTCCGGTGGTCGGCTCCGGAGACGTCCTGACCGTCGCGATCTGGAAGGCATCACCCGCGACCCTGTTCGCGTCGGGCGGATCGCCGGCAGTCGTCAATCTGCCGGCCCGGATGGTCGACAATGCCGGCGATGTGGCCGAGCCGTTCGTCGGCACGCTGCATGTCGCCGGTCGCACCGTGCGACAGATCGAGGGGGACATCGCGCAGCGGCTTTCGGCTGCGCCCCGTCCGTTTCAGGTCTTCGTCGCACGGACGATCAACAACACCCGCAACGTCACCGTGGTGGGGAACGTGGCGCACAGCATGGAGGTACCGCTGAATCCGGGCGGTGTGCGGCTGTTGCGCGCCATTGCGCTGGCCGGCGGCGTGACCAAGCCGGTCGATCAGGTCTCGATCCAGCTTTCCCGCGGCGGGCGGGTGATGGTCATGCCGTTCGAGGACATCCTGCGGGATCCGAGTCAGAACATTCCGCTGCGTGCCGGGGATGTCGTCGCCGCCATCTCCCGGCCGTGGCGATTCATCGTCCTCGGCGCCACCGGCGGCAACCGCGAGATCGAGTTCCAGACCAGCGGCATCAGCTTGGCGCAGGCGATCGCGCGGGCGGGCGGCATCGACGACAACCGGGGCAATCCTTCCGCGGTGTTCGTGTTCCGGTTTTCCGATCCGGAGGGGCTGCCGTCGGATCTGCGCGGCGTTCCACCCGTCGACGGCAAGGTTCCGACGATCTTCGAATTCGATCTGCGCGACCCGGCGGTTCTGTTCGCCGCGGAAACCTTTCCGATGCGCGACCACGACCTGCTCTATGTCTCCGACGCGCCGTCGGCCGACCTGCAGAAGGTGTTCAACCTCATCGGCTCGATCGTCTTCCCGTATCAGGCCTACGTCGCCGCCGGCGGCACGATGCCCTGACGGCGAGGCGGTTCCCGCGCGCGATCCGGCCGGACTCCTGGCGGGGAGTCCGATTCCCGCGCCGCCGGTTCGCGGTCGGTCGGGGTCAGCCGAAGCGCTTATGTAACGTTCACGAGGAATCTGGGATACTCCGCCCGCTTTCCTGCCGCGGCACGGAAGAGGAATCGTTTCCGGGGCGTTTGCGGCAATTGCGTCGAATGTCGCGGGTGGGCTTCGACGCGGTGGGGGCGCTGGAGGGAATATGGAAGTCGTTCTTGCCCAACCCAGGGGCTTTTGCGCCGGCGTGGTGCGCGCGATCGAGATCGTCGAGCGGGCACTCGAGTTGTACGGATCGCCGGTCTACGTACTGCATGAGATCGTGCACAACCAGCATGTGGTGGCGGCCTTGCGCGCCCGCGGTGCGGTCTTTACCGAGGATCTGGCCGAGGTTCCGGCGGAGGCGGTGACGATTTTCAGCGCTCACGGGGTGTCCGACGCGCGGGTCGACGAGGCGAGCCTTCGCCGCCTGCACGTGATCGACGCGACCTGCCCGCTGGTGGCCAAGGTTCATCTGCAGGCCCGGAAGTACAGTTGCGAGGGCGCCGAGGTGGTCATCGTCGGCCATGCGGGTCATCCGGAGGTCGAGGGTACGCGGGGACGGATTCCCGGTCCGGTGCACGTCGTGTCCGGTCCGGCGGAGGTTGCCCGGTTGACGGTGTCCGACCCGGATCGTCTGGCCTACGTCACCCAGACCACCTTGAGCGTGGACGATACCCGCGATACAATCGCGGCTTTGCGTGCACGATTTCCGGCCATTCGAGGACGCGAACTCGACGGTATCTGCTACGCTACCCAAAACCGGCAGAACGCGGTCCGGATCCTGGCGCGGGACACCCAGTTGTTGCTGGTGGTCGGCGCCCGGAACAGCTCCAACTCGAACCGACTGCGGGAAGTCGGCGCCCAGGCCGGAATGGCCGCTTACCTCGTGGAAGACGCAAGCGAGATCGATCCCGCGTGGATCGTTCCCGGGTTGCGGGTAGGCGTGACCGCCGGGGCATCCACGCCGGAGCGCCTCGTTCAGGATGTGCTGAAGCGGCTGGCGGGCATGGAAGACATCGAGGTGCGGCAATTGACCGCCGAGCCGGAGCAAGTGAGCTTCAATCTGCCCGCTGTTCTTCAGCACAATCGGCGCAGCGCCGCCAGCAGCCAAGAAATAATCTGATCTGTTATGAGCATTCCTCTGATCCAGCAGTACCGCATCGCCCGTTACGTGCTTCGCCAGAAACTGCAAGGCCGGCGGCGTTATCCCCTGGTCCTGATGCTGGAGCCGCTGTTCCAGTGCAACCTCGCCTGCGCGGGCTGCGGCAAGATCGATTACCCGCAGGAGATCCTGAGCCGTCGGCTGACTCTCGAGGAGTGCTTGGCGGCGGTTGACGAGTGCGACGCGCCGGTGGTTTCGATCCCCGGGGGCGAGCCGCTGATCCACAAGGACATGCCCGCGATCGTCGCCGGGATCGTGGCGCGGCGGAAATTCGTCTACCTTTGCAGCAACGCCATCCTGCTCGAGAGCAAGATGGATGAGTATCAGCCGTCGCCCTATCTGACGTTTTCGATCCATCTCGACGGCCTGCGCGAGCGCCATGACGCGTCCGTCTGCCGCGAGGGGGTGTTCGACAAGGCGGTCGCGGCGATCCGCGAAGCCCGCCGGCGGGGGTTCCGGGTCAACGTCAACTGCACCTTGTTCCTGGGCGAAAACCCCGAGGAAGTCGCCGAATTCTTCGACTTCTGCACCGAACTGGACGTCGAAGGCATCACAGTGTCGCCGGGCTACAGCTACGAGCGCGCGCCGCGCCAGGACGTGTTCCTGCAGCGCCGCCAGAGCAAGCGGCTGTTCCGCGAGATCTTCAAGCGGGGGACGGAGCGGGGGCGCCGCTGGCGGCTCAACCATTCCAGCCTCTTCCTGGACTTCCTTGCCGGCAATCAGGATTACCACTGCACGCCCTGGAGCAATCCCACGCGCAACATTTTCGGTTGGCAGCGTCCCTGCTACCTGATGGCCGATGGCGGCTATGCCGACAGCTTCCGGGCGCTGATGGACGAGACCGAGTGGGATCGGTACGGAACCGGCAATCATCCGGCGTGCAGCAATTGCCTCGCGCATTGCGGCTACGAGGGAACCGCCGTCGAGGATGCGGTTGCGCACCCCCTCAAGGCGCTGCTGGTGCGGCTGCGCGGACCGCGCACGACCGGGGACATGGTTCCCGAACCGGCCATGCGGCATCCGAGCATCGAGAGCATTCCCATCTCGACCGGTGGCGAGCGCGCGGAGCCGCGTTGACCATGCGTGACGCTTGCCATTCGCCGCCGACGCAGGCGGAGGATGATCGCCTGCAGGACGCGTTGCTGGACGGTGTCTCGCGCACGTTCGCGCTCACCATTCCGCAGCTCCCCGGTTCGCTCGGCCGCGTGGTCGGCAACGCGTATCTGCTCTGCCGCATCATCGATACGATCGAGGACGAAGTCACCTTGCCGGTGGCCGATAAACGCCGGTTCTACGACCGGTTCCTGCGTTCCCTGGCGGGCGAAGAGGCGGCGCAGCCGTGGGTCGATGAACTGATCCCCACGCTGTCGCCCACGGCGTCCACGGATGAGCATACGCTGGTGCGCGAGATCCCCCGCGTGATCGCGATCATGCACGGATTCAATCCGGCGCAGCGGGCCGCGTTGACGGAGTGCGTGCGCATCATGGCCGACGGCATGGCCGAGTTCCAGCAGCGCAAGAGCCTCGACGGCCTGACGGACCTGGCCGAGCATGCGCGCTATTGCTACTACGTCGCCGGGGTGGTGGGCGAGATGCTCACCCGCCTGTTCTGCGATTACTCCCCCGAGATCGCGCGCAACCGCGACGGGCTCATGGCGCGTTCGGTGTCGTTCGGCCAGGGCCTGCAGATGACCAATATTCTCAAGGACGTCTGGGAAGACCGGATCCGCGGCGCCTGCTGGCTGCCGCGCGACGTGTTTCTCGCCCAGGGCTGCGACCTGAGCCGTCTCGATCCGCAGCGCCCCCAGCCGGGTTTCGCCAAGGCGATGGATCTGCTGATCGGGGAGGCCCGCAACTGCCTGGAAGAGGCGCTGGAGTACACCCTGCTGATTCCGCGCGAAGAGACGGGCATCCGCAATTTCTGCCTGTGGGCGATCGGCATGGCCGTGCTCAGTTTGCGCAAGCTGCACCGCCACCTCGATTTCCACGAGGGGCGGCAGGTCAAGATCACGCGCCGCAGCGTTGCGGCGACGATCGCGGTATGCCGTTTCGCGGCGCCGCGCGATGGATTGTTGCGGCAGTTGTTCGCGGGTGCGAGCATCGGCCTGCCGCGGGGTGCGCGGTGCGCGGTCTATCTGCCGGCATCGCCCCGGGACGCGTGAGATCATGTACGAAAAGACCTTGTTCGCACCGCAGACCATGGACGAACGCCTCGATGCCGCCATCGCGCGCGCCCGCTCCGCCCTGACGGAGCGCCAGCGCCCGGACGGCCACTGGTGCTTCGAGTTCGAAGCGGACTGCACCATCCCCTCCGAATACATCCTGATGATGCACTACATGGATGAGATCGACGGGGCGCTGCAGAAGAAGCTGGCGCGATACATTCGTGAACACCAGAACGCCGACGGCGGCTGGCCGCTCTACTGGGGCGGACAGACCGATCTCAGCTGTGCGGTGAAGGCCTATTACGCGCTCAAGCTGGCGGGGGACGATCCGGAGGCCCCGCACATGCAGCGGGCGCGCCAGGCGATCATCGAGCGCGGTGGCGCGGAACGTGCCAACGTGTTCACGCGGATCACGCTGGCCTATTTCGGCCAGGTGCCGTGGCGCGCGATCCCGTTCATTCCCGTGGAAGTGATGCTGCTGCCGCGCTGGTTCTTCTTCCACATCTACAAAGTGTCCTCCTGGGCGCGGACGGTGATGGTGCCGCTGTTCGTGCTCTGCAGCCTGCGCGCGCGCGCCGCCAACCCCACCGGCCTCGGCATTCGCGAATTGTTCCGCCGGGATCCGGATCAGGTCCGGGACTACATGAAATCCAGCGGCACGTCGCGCTGGGGGCGGGCGTTCCTGCTGCTGGATTCGCTGGGCCGTTTGTGCGAGCCGCTGATTCCCGCGGCGCTGCGCCGCCGCGCGGTTCGCGCCGCGGAGGAGTGGTTCACCGCGCGCCTGAACGGCGAGGATGGCATCAACGGCATCTTCCCGGCGATGGCCAACTCGTACCAGGCGTTGGCGCTGCTGGGCTACGCGCCGGATCATCCGGTTCGGGTGCAGGCCCGCCGCGCCCTGCGGCTGCTGGTGGTCGAGCGCGAGGACGACGCGTATTGCCAGCCCTGCGTATCGCCGACCTGGGATACGGCGCTGGCGCTGCACGCCCTGTGCGAAAGCGGGGTTTCGACGCCCGAGATGCATCGTTCGGTGGACTGGCTGCTCGAACGCCAGACCCGCGACGAGCCGGGCGACTGGCGGGTCAATCATCCGGGCGTGCCGGGCGGCGGCTGGGCTTTCCAGTACCACAATCATTTCTATCCCGACCTCGACGATACGGCGGCGGTCGCATGGGCGATCGCCCGCGTGATCGAGCCGCAGCGCCCCGCGTCCCTGGACCGCGCGGCGGACTGGCTGGTGGCGATGCAGTCGAAGAATGACGGCTTTGCCGCCTACGACGCCGACAATACCCACTACTACCTCAACGAGATTCCGTTTGCCGATCACAAGGCGCTGCTCGATCCCCCGACCGCGGATGTGACCGCGCGGGTGGTCGCGTTCCTGTCGTACCTGGGCCGCCCGCAGGATCGTCCGGCGATCGCGCGCGCGGTGGGCTATCTGCTGCGCGAGCAGGAGCCCAACGGCTCATGGTTCGGTCGCTGGGGGACCAACTACGTCTATGGCACCTGGTCCGTGCTGGTGGCGCTCGAACTGCTCGGCGACGAGCGGCCGCGCGAGGCGATGGCGCGTGCGGCGCGCTGGCTGGTGTCGGTGCAGCAGGACGATGGCGGGTGGGGCGAGAGCAACGACACCTACTTCGATCCGGGCCTGGCCGGCCGCGGGCAGCCTTCGACGGTCATGCATACCGCCTGGGCTTGCCTGGCGCTGATGGCGGCGGGCGAGGAGCATCGCGCATCGCTGGATCGCGGTATCGCATGGCTGGTGGAACACCAGGATGCGGACGGCCGCTGGCGTGACCCGTATTTCAATGCGCCGGGGTTCCCGCGCGTCTTTTACCTTACCTATCACGGCTACCGCTGGTATTTCCCGCTCTGGGCGCTGGCACGGTACCGCCGGTTGACCGGGCTGTGAGCGTCGCGCCGTGAGAGCCGCGCTGTGAGAGTCGGAATCGTGGTCGCTCTGCAAACCGAGGCCGACACGGTGTTGCCGCGCGCCGCGCAGGGTTGCGGCGCGACCGTGGCGATCGGTGCGTCCCTGCTTCTGCGCTGCTGCGGCATGGGGCCGGAACGGGCGGCCGACGCGGCGCGCACCCTGCTTGCCGAGGGCGCGACCGCCTTGCTGAGCTATGGAACCGCCGGCGCGCTGGCGCCCGAACTGGCGCCCGGCACATTGCTGCTGCCGGAGCGGATCGCCTACCATGGGACCGTGCGCGCCGTCGATGCATCCTGGCGACAGCGGATCGCCGTGCGGCTTTCCCCGGCACCGGTCGCGGGGCTCCTGCTCACGCAGTCCCGGCCCCTGGTGACGGTCGCGGACAAGGCCGATGCGTTCCGCGCAACCGGGGCCGCCGCGGTCGACATGGAAAGCGGGGCGGTGCTGGAGGTGGCCGATGCGGCCGGTGTACCGGGGCTGGCGCTGCGCGCGGTGATCGACGGCGCGGCAACCGCCTTGCCGCGGGCGGCGGTGGCGGGGGTGGATGCCTACGGCCGGCCGCGGTTCGGGGCCATGTTGGCGGCCTTGTTGCGGCGGCCGCGGGATTGTGTGGACTGTGTCCGCCTGGGGGGCGATCTGCGCCGGGCCCGCCAGAGTCTTGCGCGGGCTTGGGCGCAATTGAGTCCGGAGGGGTTGGCGGCGTGAAGGCTTTGCTGACCGGGGCGTCGGGGTTCGTGGGTGCGGCCGTCGAGCGGATGCTGCTGGCGCGCGGGGTCGACCTGCGCGTCCTGATTCGGCCGGACAGCGGAACTGCGCGCCCGGGCGCGAGCGCGGAGCGCTGGCGGCAGGCGGGCGTCGAGGTGGTGGAAGGCGATCTCCGCGACGCGGCCAGCCTGCGGCGGGCGGTTGCCGGCTGCGATGCGCTGTTCCATGTCGCCGCCGATTACCGGCTGTGGGTGCCGGATCCGGCGGCGATGTACGCCAGCAACGTCGACGGCACGGTGGCGCTCCTGCGCGCGGCGCTCGATGCGGGCGTGACGCGCATCGTCTATACCAGCAGTGTTGCGGTGCTGGGCAAGCGTGCCGACGGGCAGCCGGCGGACGAGGAAACCCCGTCCAGTCTGGCCGACATGGTCGGGCACTACAAGCGGTCGAAATTCCTGGCCGAAGAGGCGGTGCGCGGCCTGTGCCGCGATGCCGGCCTGCCCGCCGTCATCGTCAATCCGTCCACCCCGATCGGACCCGGCGACGTCAAGCCGACGCCAACCGGGCGCATGGTGCGCGATGCCGCAGCGGGGAAGATGCCGGCGTACGTGGATACCGGTTTGAACATCGTGCATGTCGACGACGTCGCGCAGGGCCACTGGCTGGCTTTGGAGCGTGGCCGGGTCGGCGAGCGCTACATCCTGGGCGGCGACAACCTGTCGCTGCAGGCGATCTTCACGCGCATTGCGGCGATCGCGGGTTGCCCGCCGCCGCGCGTGCGTCTGCCGCGTCTCCCGCTCTATCCGATCGCCCTGGGCGCCGAGTTCTGGGCGCGCCTGTCCGGCGGACTGCCGCGGGTGACCGTCGACGAACTGCGAATGAGCGCCGGCGCGATGCTGTTCTCGTCGGCCAAGGCGGAACGCGAACTCGGCTATGTCCATCGTCCCGCCGAGGAGGCGTTCGCCGATGCGGTACGTTGGTTCCGGCGCGACGCGCCGGTGGCGCCGGCGCTGGCGGGGCAGGCCGGATGATCGCCGCCTGGCTTCCGCTGCTCGTCGTGCCCGGCCTCGCGTACGAGGTCGCCGCGATTGCCGCGCTGCTGCGCGGGCCGCGCCCCGCGGGCGGGGCGGGTGGCGCCGAGCCGTATGCCCCCCCGGTCACCCTCCTCAAGCCGTTGCACGGCGAGGAGCCCGGACTCTATGAAAACCTGCGCAGCTTCTGCGTGCAGGAATACCCGGATTTCCAGATCGTGTTCGGCGTTCACCACGGCGGCGATCCCGCGGTCGCGGTGGTGCGCCGTCTGCAGGACGAGTTTCCGCAGCGTGATCTGCAACTGGTGATCGATGGACGCGTCCTCGGCGCCAACCGCAAGGTCGGCAATCTGCACAACATGCTCGGCCGGGTCCGCCATGATGTTTTGGTCTTGAGCGATGCCGACGTGCGGGTCGAGCCGGGGTATCTGCGCGACGTGGTGGCACCGTTCGCCGATTCCGGCGTGGGCGTCGTCACCTGCCTGTATCGCGGCGTGCCCGATGGCGCGCCGGGGTCGCGTCTGCTGGCGCAATGGATCAACGAAGGGTTCGCGCCCTCGGTCCTGGTGGCGCAGTCCCTGGGCCCCAACGCGTTCTGCGGCGGCGCGACCCTGGCATTGCGGCGGTCGGCCCTCGACGCCGTGGGCGGTTTCGCTGCGCTCGCCGATCATCTGGCCGACGACTATCTGCTCGGCGCGCGCACGCGCGCGCTGGGACTGCGCACCGTGCTGTCGGATCGGATCGTCGACACGCGCGTCCACGAAGACAGCCTGGCGAGCAGCTATCGCCATGCGCTGCGCTGGTCGCGGACGGTCCGCACGGTGCAACCGTTGGGACATGCATGCTCCGTCCTGACGCTTCCCCTGCCGCTGGCCGTCCTGGCGGCACCGCTGGGGAACGGAGGATGGGCCGCGCTGGCTGCTGCGCTGGCCCTGCGTTGCGCATTGCACCTTGCGGCGCAGCGACGGTGGCGGAAGGTCATGGCGACGGCGGACTGGACCTTCCTGGTGGTCGATTTTCTCGGTTTCGCCATCTGGCTGCACGCTTGGTTGGGCAGGCAGGTGCGTTGGCGGCAGGAACATTTCGCGGTCGGCGCGGATGGCCGGATGGAAAAAGGAGTGTTGCGATGAAGACCTTGTTTTTGCAGGCGCCGTCCTTCGACGGTTTCGATGGCGGTGCGGGCGCGCGGTATCAGGCCAAGCGCGAGATCCGTTCGTTCTGGTTCCCGACCTGGCTGGCCCAGCCGGCGGCCATGATCCCGGACAGCCGGCTGGTGGACGCTCCGGCGTCGGATCTCAGCCTGGCGGACACGATCAAGATCGCCGGCGATTTCGAGCTGTGCGTGATCCACACCAGCACGCCGTCCTTTCCGTCGGACGTGCGCGTTGCCGAGGCGCTCAAGGAGGCATACCCGAAGCTGATGATCGGTTTCGTCGGCGCCAAGGTGGCAGTCGAGCCGGAGGAATCCTTGCGCGCGTCGACGGCGATCGATTTCGTGGCGCGCGAGGAATTCGATTTCACCCTCAAGGAAGTCGCCGAGGGCCGGCCGCTGGCCGAGGTCGACGGCCTGTGCTTCCGCGGCGGCGACGGCGAGATCGTGCGCACCCCGGACCGGGCGATGATCGAGAACATGGACAGCCTGCCGTTCGTCTCCGAGGTCTACAAGCGCGATCTGCGGGTGGAAGACTATTTCATCGGCTACCTGAAGCATCCCTACATCTCGCTCTACACCGGGCGCGGCTGCCGGTCGAAGTGCACGTTCTGCCTGTGGCCGCAGACGGTGGGCGGCAACCGCTACCGAGTGCGCTCCCCGGAGAACGTGCTCGAGGAAATCCGCTACATCCAGAAGGCGTTCCCGCAGGTCCAGGAAATCTTCTTCGACGACGACACGTTCACCGATGACCTGCCGCGCGCCGAGGCGATCGCGCGCGGATTGGGCGCGCTGGGCGTGACCTGGTCGTGCAATGCCAAGGCCAACGTCCCCTACGAAACGCTCAAGGTGCTCAAGGACAACGGCCTGCGCCTGCTGCTCGTGGGCTACGAGAGCGGCAATCAGCAGATCCTCAACAACATCAAGAAGGGCCTGAAGGTCGATAAGGCCCGCGAGTTCACCCGGGATTGCCGCAAGCTGGGCATCGCGATCCACGGCACGTTCATCCTCGGGCTTCCGGGCGAAACCAAGGAGACGATCGAAGAGACGATCCGCTTCGCCAAGGACATCAACCCGCACACCATCCAGGTTTCGATCGCCGCGCCCTACCCCGGTACCTACCTGTACCGTCAGGCGAAGGAGGAAGGCTGGTTGACCGAGATGAACGAAGGCGAGCTCGTCAACGATCGCGGCATCCAGATCAGCCCGCTCAGCTATCCGCACCTGGGCGCGACCCAGATCTTCGATTCCGTCGAAACCTTCTACAAGCAGTTCTACTTCCGCGCCGGCAAGATCGCGGCGATCACCGGGGAGATGCTGCGCGACTCGCAGATGATGAAGCGTCGCCTGCGCGAGGGGGTGGAGTTCATGCGATTCCTGCGCCAGCGGCATAGTTGAGCAGGAATGCATTGAGCACCGATGCGCGGGCCGCCGGGGCGGCTGAACGCGCGGGCGCCAAGCGCGTGATCGTCACGGCCGACGACTTCGGCCTTGACGTGGCGGTCAACGAAGCGGTGGAGCGCGCGTTCCGGGAAGGCATCCTGACGACGACGAGCCTGATGGTCGGCGCGCCGGCGGCAGCCGACGCGGTGGCGCGCGCCCGGCGCACGCCGGGGCTGCGGGTCGGCCTGCACTGCACGCTGGTCGATGGGCGCAGCGTGTTGCCGCCGGATGCCATTCCGGACCTCGTGACGCCCGATGGCGAGTTTCGCGCCGGCCAGTTCGGACCGGGCGTGCGCTTCTTCTTCCTGCCGCGCGTACGCCGACAGCTGGCGGCCGAGATCCGGGCGCAATTCGAGGCCTTCCGCGCCACCGGACTCGAACTGGATCACGTCAATGCGCACAAGCACATGCACGTCCATCCTACCGTCCTGGCGTTGATTCTCGACATCGGGCGCGACTACGGCCTGCGCGGCGTGCGCCTGCCCTATGAGCCCTGGAACCAGGGCGGGATGCGGGAAGGCGGCATGCTCGGTCGCCTGGTGTGGGCAGGGTTCCTGGCGCCCTGGCTGGCGCTGCTGCGGCGCCGAATCCGGCGCGCGGGGGTCCGCCACAACGACTACCTGTTCGGGCTCTCGAACACGGGCGCCTGGAACGAGGCGGCGTTGCTGCAACTGTTGCGGCGACTTCCCGACGGGGTGAGCGAACTGTATTTTCACCCGGCGGCGGCGCGCAGCGCCGAACTCGTGCGCCGCATGCCGGACTATCGCCAGGAGGACGAACTCGCCGCGTTGTTGAGTCCCGCCGTCCGGATGGCGCTCGACGAGGCGGGCTACCGGAGGATGAGTTTCCGTGAACTGGATCTTGCGTCGGGCTGAGCCCCGGTTGCGGGCGCTCGGGCGGCGCTACATGGCGGGCATCCTGCGGCTGGTCGAGGGTTCCGGCCGCCACGCGCGTTCCGTGGTCGTCGCCGCCGTGGCGCTGCTCGTGACGGCCTCGTACTACAGCGCGACCCACTTCGACATCGATGCCGATACCAGCGGCATCCTGTCGCACGACCTGCCGTTCCAGCGCCACCAGCAGCATTTCGAGCACGAGTTTCCGCAGACGGCGAACACGCTGGTCGTGGTGATCGATGGCGACTCCTCGGGGCTGGCGGCGGCTGCGCTGGACCGCCTTGCGGCGTGGGCGCGCGCCCACCCCTCGGAATTCACCGGGGTCTATGCACCGGGGGGGGACGCGTTTTTCCAGCGCAACGGACTGCTGTTTCTCGATCCCCCCCAGCTGCAGCAGCTGGCGGACCGTATCGCCGCCGCGCAGCCGCTCATCGCCAGCCTGGCGCAGGACGCCAGCCTGCAAGGACTCTTCGGCCTGCTCGATACCGCGATCCGACAGCGGATCGACGGCGGGGAGGCCGTACCGGGGCTCGCGCCGCTGCTGGACCAGATGACCGACTCGATCCGCGCGAAGCAGGAAGGGCGCACGGCCCGGCTGCGCTGGGACGAACTGATGGGCGGCAGCGGCGTCGCGTCGGCGCGACAGCGCTTCCTCATCCTCAATCCGGTGCGGGATCTCCATTCCCTGCAGCCTGCGGCCGGGCCGATCCGCGCGCTGCGCGCCGAAATCGCCAGGATGGGGTTGGACGCGGCGCACGGCGTTCATATCGGCCTGACCGGCGACGCACTGCTGGACAACGAACAGATCAAGACGGTCTCGGAGGGCGCCGGCATGGCCTTGGGGCTGACCCTGGGTCTGGAACTGCTGCTGCTCGCCGTCTCGCTGCGCTCGGTGCGGCTGGTGGTCGCGGTGCTGGCCAGTCTGATCGCCGGCATGATCCTGACGACCGCGGTGGCGCTCGCCGCGGTCGGCCCGTTCAATCTGCTTTCGGTGGCGTTCGCGGTGCTCTTCATCGGCCTGGGGGTCGATTTCGGCATCCAGTTCTGCCTCCGGTATCGCGAAGAGATCCACGACGGGGCGCCGCACCCCACCGCGCTGCGGATCGTGGCGACCGGGCTCGGCGGTGCGCTCAGTCTGGCGGCCGTGGCCGCGGCCATCAGCTTCTTCTCGTTCATCCCGACGCGGTATGCGGGGATGATGGATCTCGGGCTGATCTCGGGCATCGGCATGTTCGTCGCGCTGCTGGTGACGCTCACGCTCCTGCCGGCATTGTTGACCCTGTGGCCGCTGCGTGCGGTCGATGCGGCGCAACCCGTGATTCACGTGACGACGCATGATCTGGCGGTCGATCGCCACCCGATCCATCGCTACGGCCGACGGATCATCGCCGGGGCGATCGTCCTCTTCCTGGCGGCGATTCCGCTGATCGCGCAGGTGCGCTTCGACTTCAATCCCCTCAACATGATCGATCCGAACGCCGAAGGGGTCCGGGTGTTCCACAAGCTGCTGCAGGACCGGCAGACCTCGCCCTACCGGATCGAGGTCGTTGCGCCCGATCTGGCGGCGGCCGAGCGCCTCGCCGACCGCCTCGGACGCTTGCCGGAGGTCTCGCAGGCGCTGACGCTGGCAAGTTTCGTCCCCGCGCAGCAGGACCCGAAGTTGGCGATCCTGCAGAACCTCCAGATGCTGGTGCCGTCCTTTTCCCTGCAGGCCGCGGCGGTCCCTGCGGTTCCCGGCGCCGGCCTTGCGGTGGCCACCGCACGACTGCAGTCGGATCTGGCCCGATTGCCGGCTCGCGGCGGGACGCAGCGCGACGGCGATGCGGCGCTGCGCCGGAGCGCAGCATCCCTGGGTGCGGCGTTGCGGGACTTCCGCGCGCGGTTCGGCGCCTCGGGCAAGGAGTGGGCCGCCTTGCAGCAGGACGTCATGGGAGGGCTTCCGGCCGAGTTGACCCGCCTCGCGCAGGCGCTGACGGCGACGCCGGTCGCCCTGCGGGACCTTCCTGAGGACCTGCGCAGGCGGTACGTCGCAGCGGACGGGCAGGCGCGGGTGGAGGTGTTCCCGAAGGACGACCTCAGCGGGATCCCGGCCATGGAGCGCTTCGTCGCCGCGGTGCGCAAGGTCGCCCCCCAGGCGGCGGGAACGCCCGTCCTGCTGGTGGAAGGGGGGAACGCCGTTGCCGGTGCCTTCCGCGAGGCCAGCGCCATCGCCCTGGTTGCCATCGTCTGCCTGCTGCTGATGGTGCTCCGCCGCTGGGTCGAGATGGCGTTGATCATGATTCCCCTGCTGATGGCGGCAGCCTATACCGTCGCCGTCATGAGCCTGCTCAAACTGCCCTTCAATCTCGGCAACATCATCGTCCTGCCCCTGCTGATCGGCCTCGGCGTGGCGTTCGCGATCTACGTGGTCGCCCGTTGGCGGCAGGGGGTGCCGATCGCCCACCTGCTGCAGACCAGCACCCCCGCGGCCGTGCTGTTCAGCGGCGTCACGACCCTCAGTTCGTTCGGCAGCATGGCCGTTTCCTCGGATCCGGGCATGGCCAGCCTCGGGAAGACGTTGAGCCTGGCCCTGGTCATGGTCCTGCTCTGCACCCTCGTCGTCTTGCCCGCGCTGTTGATGCTGGCAACGCCGTCGCCATCGGAAGAGGCATGAAGCGCATCGCGCATTTCGGGATATTCGTCGCCGGGCTGCTCGGCGTGGCGGTGGCGACGGTACTGGTGATCCGGGAAGGGGCGGGCGGCATTTTCGGCATGCTCGCAACGGCCGGATGGGCGCTGCTCTGGCTGGTGCCGTTCCACCTGCTGCCGATCGGGCTCGACGTTGTGGGCTGGCGCCGGCTGCTGCGCGACGAACCGCGGGCCGGCTTTCCGTTCCTGTTGTGGGTCGGCGGCGTCCGCGAGTCGATCAACGGCCTGCTGCCGGTCGCCCGAGTGGGCGGGGAAATGGTCGGTGTTCGCCTGGTCACGCGTCGCGGCGTTGCCGGCCCGGTCGCAGCGGCCAGCGTCGTGGTGGAGGTTTCCATGACGCTGGTGAGCCAGTTTCTCTTCACGTTGATCGGGATCTTCATCCTGGCGCGCACAGTGCGTGATCACGCGCTCCTCGCCGATGCGCTGGTGGGTGTCTCGGTCATGCTTCCGGTCATCGTGGCCTTCATCATGCTGCAGCGCCATTGGGGACTGTTCCAGCTCCTGGAGCGCCTGATCAAGGCGATTC
The DNA here is from genome assembly GCA_000828975.1 of Burkholderiales bacterium GJ-E10. Lineage (NCBI taxonomy): Bacteria > Pseudomonadati > Pseudomonadota > Betaproteobacteria > Burkholderiales > Burkholderiales bacterium GJ-E10. Next base: position 585,519 of record AP014683.1, read on the forward strand.
TGGGGCGCCATTACCCATGGACCGGGGGCATGGCGCACCTGGACGACGCCGTGCGCCATCTGTATCGACAGCGGACGGTTTTGCTGACGAATCTGTTCTGGCAACTATCGGGCATGCTCGTCGGCGCCGTGGAAGTCTGGGTCACGTTTCGGATTCTTCGGCACCCTGTTTCCTTGGCGCTGGCCGTGATGTTGGAGAGCCTGGGTCTGGCGCTGCGCAACGCGACGTTCATCGTGCCGGGCGGTCTCGGCGTGCAGGAAGGCGGGTTCCTGTTGATGGGGGCGGGCGCCGGGATATCGCCCGAGGTGGCGTTGGCGTATTCCCTGGCACGCCGCTTCCGGGAACTGGCCTTCGGCATCCCGTTCCTGCTGTCGTGGCAGGCGGTGGAAGGGCATAATCTGCGGCGCCGCTGGCGAAAAAATGGCGGTGCCGAGAACGTCCCCCGACAACATGACACGGTCTGAATCAGGTCCTTGCGGGGGATCCGGCGGACCGGTTCCAGGAATCCAATCGCGATGAAAAAACACTCCCTGTTGTTCCTGTTGGGATGCTTGTGCGCATCTCCGTTGCCGGCGCTTGCCGGAGCGGCATCCGCCGAGGCCGTGACGAAGGCGGCGGCCGATGCCCCGCGGGTTCTCATCGGGCAACTCGACGATGCCTTGCTGGCGACCATGAAACAGGCCAAGTCGCTGGGCTATGCCGGGCGCTACCGCAACCTGGCGCCGACGATCGGCCGCACCTACGACTTTTCCGCGGTCGCAGGGCTGGTGCTGGGCCCGCATTGGACCCGATTCACTCCGGCGCAGCAGCAGGAATTCATCGCGGCACTGACCGACTACACCGTTGCGACCTACGTCGCGCGGTTCGACGGCTATGCGGGCGAGCGGTTCTCCATCAAGTCCGTCCAATCGCTGCGGTCGGACCGGGCGGTGGTCTACACCGTGCTGACCGAATCCGACGGCACCGTCCATCGCCTCGATTACCTGATGCAGTCGACCGGCGGGCAATGGCGCATCGTCAACGTCGTCGCCGATGGCGTGAGCGACTTGGCGTTGAAGCACGCGGAGTTCACCCATCTTCTCGATGCCCAGGGATTCCCGGGACTGATCGCCGGCTTGAAGCGCTATACCGCGCGCCTGGCGCGCGAGGCGCACTGAGGGTGGCGCGGCGCGGAACCCGGGCCGTTGCGCTGACGGTCCTGGCGGTTGCCCTGCAGGGCTGCGCGACCACGTCGGCATCGCGGACGGCGGATGTGCAGTCTGCCGGGGCGGACATCTCCGATCCGTGGGAGCCGATGAACCGGAAGATGTTCGACCTCAACATGGGGCTCTACAACCATGTGTTCGAGCCGCTGGGGCGCGGCTATGAACGGGTCACGCCTCGACCCGTGCGCACCGGGATCGCCCATTTTTTCGCCAATGCCGAAATGCCCTACGTCGCACTCAACGACTTTCTGCAGTTGCGCGTGCATCAAGGGCTGTCCGATCTGGGCCGCTTCGTCTGCAACACGATTTTCGGCATCGCCGGCCTGTTCGACGTCGCGGGCCGCTTCGATCTGCCCCCGCACGAGAACGGCCTCGGCGTGACCCTGGGCGTTTGGGGCCTGCCGCAGGGCCCCTACCTGGTTCTGCCGTTCTTCGGTCCGTCCTCCCTGCGCAGCGTGTCGGGCGTTCCGGCGGAAATTTTCCTCAGCCCGTTCTATTACGTCCAAAGCGTGTCGGCGCAGTGGAGCATTGCGACCGTGGGCACGATCAACGAGGGATATACCAGCCGCGGTGCGGTCCAGATGGTGCAGGACGCGCTCTCGCCCTACGACTTCGCCCGCAGCGCGTGGCTGCAGCATCAGGCGTATCTGGTCCGCGGTTCCGACGTGAGCGCAACCGCGGCCGAGTTTCCGGACGCGGCTCCGCCCGCACCGCAGAGTGGGCTGCCTGCGGCCGGGACCTCGGCGACCGCGCCGGCCGCGACTACAATCGGAACCGATCCGAAGCCCGGGTCGCCGACCACCCATACAGAAAAACGATAGGAGACAGATCATGAAATGCGCGATGACAGGGTTGCGGTTTCGGGAGTTGCTCGCCGGCTCGATTTTCGGTCTGTTCATGCTCGGGGCGCACGCGGCGCCGACCGTTTCCGAGACCATGGACCGGACGCACGGCGGCCACTTCGCGGACAACGATGTGTTTTTCCAGGTCGAGAACCGCGCGTTGCTCGACACGCTGCGCTCCATGGATCTGGCCGTGCGCTGTGATCTCATCAAGCCGGTCGACATGACCTTGCAGGTCCAGACCAGCATCCGTACCCTGTTGCGGACCGCGCAGCAGGCCTACGGCGACAAGAAGGGCAACATCAGCCCGTGGGGCGGGGTCCAGTTCTATCGCGCGGTGGCCAAGATGGAAGACCTGGACGAGCAGCTCATGATGGCCCATGGCGCGGAGACCAGCAATCCGTCGTCGGCCGATTGCGCGGCGGGACATTTCCCGCGGGACCTGCGCGCGATCTTCGATCGCGAGGAGCGGACGGGCTACTGACCGTTCACGGAGTTCCCCCGCTTGCCGGAGCGGGCGGGGGTGCGGCCAAGGGTGGCGGAATCGGGTACTTCCTCCAGTATCGGAAGCCGATGAAGGCCGCCGCGATCCCTGATGCCGCGGCGACGCCCAGCGCCCAGCGCGGGCCGAAGGTGTCGGCGATCCAGCCGACGATGGGTGCGCCCAGCGGCGTGCAGCCCATGATCACCGCCAGCAGGATCGCCATCACGCGCCCCCGCATCGCCGGGTCCGTGGACGTCTGGATGAGGCTGTTGGTCGAGGTCATGTAGAGCTGCACGGCCGTTCCGGTTGCAACGAGGGCGCAGCCGAACCACAGCATGTTCGGCGCCAGCGCGGCGCAGGCGGCAGTGATGCCGAACGCCGCCGCGCCGGCCAGCAGGATGCCCATCCGGGGGTGCTCCTGGCGCGCCGAGAACAGGCCGCCCGCGACGGCGCCGATGCCCATGAGCGAAGCCAGGGAACCGAACTGCGCGGCGCCGACGTGGAACGCTTCCACGGCCATGGTCGGAATGAAGATCGCGAAGTTCAGCCCGAACGTGCTGACCAGGAACATCATGACGAGCGCGGTGATCAGGTCCGGGCGGGCGAGCACATAGCGGAATCCCTCCCGCGCGTGGCCGCGGCTCTCCGCAGGCCGGCTGCGCGGATGCAGTTCGGCGGTGCGCAGCGATGCCAGGGCGAGCAGCACGGCGCCGAACGACGCCCCGTTGAACAGGAACGCCCAGCCGGTGCCGACCTTGGCGATCAGGATGCCGGCAGCGGCCGGGCCGACCAGGCGTGCCGCGTGGAACGACGTCGAATTGAGTGCGACCGCATTGGCGATGTCGGTGCTGGTGACCAGGTCGTTGACGAAGGTCTGGCGCGCCGGGGCATCGAACGCGGTGACGCAGCCCAGCAGGAACGCCAGCACGTAGACGTGCCACAGCGCGACGGATCCGGAGAGCACAAGCGCCCCCAGCACGAACGCCAGCACGCTCATGGCGCTCTGGGTGATCAGGAGGAGGGTGCGGCGGTCCACCCGGTCGACCGTCGGGCCGGCGATCGGCATCAACAGCAGCTGGGGGCCAAATTGCAGCGACATGACGATCCCCACCGAAGTGGCATCGTTGTGCGTCAGCTGCGTGAGCACCATCCAGTCCTGGGCGGTGCGCTGCATCCAGGTGCCGATGTTGGAGACGAGCGCCCCCGCGGCCCAAAGCCGGTAATTGTGGTGGCGCAGGGATCGGAACGTGGCGCCCAATGGTCTGTTTCCGGCCTACTTCCGGACGGCACGATCGGGCCGCCATAGCCAGACGCCGAGCGCGACGACGGCGCCGACCACGAGCAGGACCATGATCGGGTTGATCCGGGCCCAGATCGCATGCAGCCGGGCGGCATGGGCGGTCAATTGATACGGCCCGACGGCCCAGACGCCCACCCACAGGCAGGCGCCGCCGAGATCGAAGGGGAAGAACCGCCGCCAGGGCATCGCGCCGGTTCCGGCGAGCAGGCTGCCGAGTTGCCGCGCCCCGTCGAAGAAGCGGGCAAAGACCACCAGCCAGGCACCGAAACGCCGGTAAAAGCGGGACAGTTTGCTGAGATGGGCCCGATTGACGCCCGCCCGCAGGATGAGCCGGCGCCCGCCGTAGTTGCCGATGGCGAATCCGCAGTTGTTGCCGGCGACCGTCGCGCACAGCGCCGAGAGGACCACCAGCGGCAGGCTCATCACCCCGCGGCCTGCCAGGATCGACGCGCCGATCAGCAGCGTCTGGCCGGGAGCGGGAATGCCAACGCCCTCGACGAGGATCGCGGCAACGATGGCGGCGTAGCCGTAATGCTGCAGATAGGGCAGCGCCCGGGCCAGCAGGTCGTGCAGCGCCGCCATCGCCGCCGGTTCAATCGTCGATCGACACGAAGAAGCTCATGCCGTCGCGTTTCACCAGCAGGGTGAGCGACCCGCTGCCGCTGCCGATCGCCCGGTCGAGCGAGGCGACGTCGGTCACGGCTTCGTGGTTCGCCTGGACGATGAGGTCGCCGGGCTGGAGATTCGCCATCGACGCCACGCTTCCCGCCTGGACGCCGGTGATCAGCACGCCGTGTTCGCCGTCCAGGTGATTCCGGCTGGCCAGTTCCGGCGTCAGGGTCTGCACCTGCAGACCGAGTTTCGCGAGTTTCGCCGCCTGGGCAGGCTGGGTTGTCGCCGCGGCCGTCGATCCGGCTCCCATGCGACCCACGGTCACGCGCAGCGTCCGGGTCTCCCCGTTGCGGATCACCTTCACGGGGACGGTGTGACCGGGGGGCGTGGTTGCAACGAGGTTCCGCAGGGTGCTGGAGTCGGCGACGTCCTTGCCGTCGAATTGCGTGATCACGTCACCACTGCGGATTCCCGCGCGCGCTGCAGGGGAGTTCGGGTTGACCTGCGCAACCAGGGCGCCCGCCGTTCCCGGAACATGGAAGCTTCGGGCCAGATTCGCATCGAGATCCTGGACGACGACGCCGAGCACGCCTCGTGCGATGTGCCCGCCCTTGATGAGCGTGGGGAGCTCCGCCTTGATCATGTTGGACGGAATCGAAAAGCCGATGCCGGCCGACTGTTCCGCACCGTTTCCGCCGGTGGCGATCGCGCTGTTCATGCCGATGACTTCGCCATGCATGTTCACGAGCGGTCCGCCGGAGTTGCCGGGGTTGATCGGCGCATCCGTCTGCAGGAAATCCTCATAGGTGGAGATCCCGACATCCGAGCGCCCGGTCGCGCTGATGATGCCATGGGTCACGGTCTGGGTCAGTCCGAACGGTGCACCGACGGCGATCACGAGCTGGCCCACCCGCATCGCATCCGAGTCGCCGAGCTGCACGGTCGGCAGGTCATGGGGAACGGCGCCTTCGAGCTGGATGATGGCGATGTCGGCCTTGGGGTCGGTGCCGACGATCTTCGCGGGGAAGCTGCGCTTGTCGGCGAGCCGCACCTTGATCCGGTCGACGTTTGCGACGACGTGATAGTTTGTGAGGATGTGGCCGGCCTGGTCGAGGATCATGCCCGACCCCAGGCCGCGCTGGGGAACGCGCCGGGCAAGTTGCGGGGAACCTTGTTGCCCGAAGAACTGTCCGAAGAAGTCGTTGCCGAACGGAAACGGAAAGGCCGGAACCGTCACCATTTTTTCCGAATAGACGCTTACGACCGCCGGACGGATGTGCGCCGCAACGGCCTCATAGGCCTTTTCCAGCTGTAACGCCGGGGCGATGACCGCCGGATCGAGGGGCGCGGCGGAACTTGCCGTCACCGTGGCGGGAACGACCGGCTTGTGGGAACCCACGGTTGCAAAGAGGGCAGCCGCGACGAACAACGCAATTCCGCTGATAATGCCGGCGGCACGAAGCTTTTCAGTGTTTTTCATCATGGATGTCGAGGAAAAATATGAGTAAACGACTGCAACACGCTGCCACGTTCGCTATTCTACTGACGGCGGCTGTCGCATCGCCCCCGGTTGGAGCGGCGACGGCGGCGCATGGTTCCCATGAGAAATCCGCTTGGCCGGCGCCCGAGCAGGCGGTTGCGACCGGCGATGTCCTGCGGGCCACGCTGAAAAACGGCTTGCGTGTCGTCATCGTGCGCAACACCCTGGCGCCGGTGGTCTCGACCTCGATCAATTATCTGGTCGGCGCGGACGAGACCCCGGCCGGATTCCCCGGAACCGCCCATGCCCAGGAGCACATGATGTTCCGGGGCTCGCCCGGGCTGTCGGCCGATCAGCTCGCCGACATCGGCAACATCCTCGGCGGCGATTTCAATGCCGATACGCAACAGTCGGTGACCCAGTACCTCTACACCATCCCGTCGAAGGATCTCGACATTGCGCTGCACATCGAGGCGCTGCGCATGCGCGGCGTCGACGATACCGAAGCCTCCTGGAAGAAGGAGCGCGGCGCGATCGAGCAGGAGGTCGCGATGGATCTTTCGCAGCCGTCGTACCGGATGTACGTGCAGCTGCGCCGCGCGTTCTTCGGGGGGACGCCGTACGAGAATGACGCGCTGGGGAGCCGGCCGTCCTTCGATCGCACGACCGGCGCGATGCTCAAGCAGTTTTATGACAATTGGTATGCGCCCAACAACGCGATCGTCGTGATCGCCGGCGATGTGGATCCGAAGGCCACGCTGGCCATGGTGCGGAAGCTTTTCGGCGACATTCCGAGCAAGACCCTGCCCGCCCGGCCGGCGATCCGTCTGCCTGCCGTTTCCCCCGAGTCGATCGAGATGCCGAGCGACCTGCCGTACGGCATGCAGGTCGTGGCCTTCCGGATGCCGGGGTTCGATAGCCCCGACTATGCCGCGGCCGAGGTGCTCGCCGACGTGCTGAGCAGCAAGCGCGGTGCGCTGTATCAACTGGTTCCGCAGGGCAAGGCGTTTTCGGCCGAGTTCGACTACGACCCGCTGAAAAAGGCGAGCCTGGGGTATGCGACGGTGACCTACGCCGCCGGCGCCGATCCGGCGGCGGTGCAGCGCGACGTGCGCGCAATCCTGGCGCGGGTGGCGCGGGAGGGCGTGCCGGCCGACCTGGTGGCGGCAGCCAAGATGCAGGAGCGGCGCGCCGCCGACCAGCAGAAGAGCTCGATCGAAGGCCTGGCGGGGGCATGGGCCGACGCCGTCGCGGTGGAAGGCTTGAACTCGCCCGATGAGGATCTGGCCCGCATCGAAAAGGTGACGGTGGCCGACGTGAATCGCGTCGCGCGGAAATATCTGGTTCTGGACCGCTCCGTCTCTGCCGTGTTGACCCCCACGCCCAACGGCAAGCCGGTCTCCGGCGCCGGCTTCGGCGGCCAGGAGTCGATCGCGCTCGGCGAGGGCAAGCCGACGCCGCTGCCCGACTGGGCGCAGCGTGCACTGACCCGGCTGAGCGTACCGGACCTCACCGCCCACCCGGTGGTCGACCATCTGGCCAACGGCATCACCCTGATCGTCCAGCCCGAGACGGTGGGCGATTCGGTGAGCGTGTATGGGCACATCCGCAACCGGCCGGAAATGGAGGCGCCGAAGGGCCAGGAGGGCGTCGCGACCGTGCTCGACGGCCTGTTCTCCTACGGCTCGACCGACCTCGACCGGCTTTCGTTCCAGCGGGCGCTCGACGCGATCGGTGCCGACGAATCCGCCGGCTCGGAGTTCGAGGTGACCGTGCTGCGGGATCACTTCGCCCGCGCGGTCCAACTGCTGGCGGACAACGAACTGCACCCGGCGCTGCCGCCGGCGGCGTTCCGCACCGTGCGCGCGCAGACGGCGCAGGCGGTGGCGGGAGAACTCAAGAGCCCGGGGTATCAGTTTGGACGCGCGCTGGCCAAGGCGCTCTTTCCGAAAGGGGATCCGTCCACGCGGCAGGCGACGCCGCAGACCGTTTCGGCCCTCACGCTCGATGACGTCAAGCGCTACTACGGCAAGGTGTTCCGGCCCGACATGACGGTGATCGTGGTGATCGGCAACATCGATCCACGGCAGGCCAGGGAGGTGGTGGAGCACTACTTCGGCGGCTGGCATGCGCATGGTCCGCGGCCGGAAACGACGCTGCCGCGCGTTCCTGCGAACCGTCCGTCGACGGTGGCGGTGGCCGACGCAAGCCGTGTGCAGGTGCGCGCCGTCCTCGGGGAGACCACCGGACTCGTGCGGTCCAGCCCGGACTACTACGCGGTGGCCCTGGGCAACGCGGTGCTGGGGGGCGGCTTCTACTCGGCGCGCCTGAGCAGCGACATCCGCAAGAATGCCGGACTGGTGTATTACATCGGATCGGAATTCCAGGCCGGCAAGAGCCGGAGCGCGTATGTCGTGCGGTATGCCTGCGATCCGCAGAACGTATCCAAGGTCCATGCCAGCGTGGTGCGCGAGATCCAGGTCATGCAGAAGACGCCCGTATCGCCGGGAGAACTGCTGCGCGCCAAGCAGTTGCTGCTGCGCCGGATTCCGCTATCCGAGGCGAGCACCGACGCGATCGCCCGGGAGTGGATCGCGCGCTGGGATCTCGACCTGCCGCTGAATGAGCCCGAGCATGCCGCCCGGCGCTACATCGACCTGAGCGCCCAGGACATCCGTGCCGCGTTTGCCAAGTGGCTGCGGCCGACCGAACTGGTGCAGGTGACGCAGGGGCCGACGCCGCGGTAGTCTGCGCGGCACCGAGATTTCCCTCTCTCCCGCTATCTGGGTAACCGCTTAGTACAGCTTGGGGGATGTCGTCGGTGCGCGCCGGATCCGTGCGAGGAATCTCGCGGCAAACGCCGTGCCATGGCAAGCAGGAGATCGCTGCATTCCGGATCGCGGGACCGCAATAGGGGAGGGGGCGGTTTGTTTGCCCGGTCGAGGTCGTGATTGCGAGCGGTGGCTGCGCCCCGCCGGGGCCGGCATAAGACGCGGTGGCGAGCAGCACAAGGCCGCAGGCGCGGCGCGCGCCAGCGCGCCCATCCTTCCGACTCACGGCCGCATGTTTGAGCGCAGCGGCCGCAGGACGCGCAGCGAGTTCGGCCGTGCGCCCGCGGACTGCGCAGCGCAGCGTAGTCGCCCCGCAGGGGCGACCACCGCGTAGCCGGCCCCGGCGGGGCGCAGCCGCCGCTCGCCGGCGTGGTGCGCCCAGCCCACCGATGGCGATCTTTCGTTTCGTGCCAACCCCTCCGATAAAGTGCGAGCCGTTCCATGCCAGCCCTTTTTGCGGCTCCGGTGTAAGGATGCCGGCGTGCAGACGACTATGCTCTACGGTCCGGGTGCGGACTTCCCGACTTCGAGGCGCCGGAATGACGACAACGCGCAAGACTCGCGATATGCAGACGGACTCGCGCTCCGGCGAGTGCGATACGCCGATCGGCGTGGCGCGACGGCGCATGGTGGCGACGGGTCAATGGGGCACAGGTCAGTTCATGGGTCGGCGCTGGCCGATCGGCTGCGTCGCGCTGGAGATCACGCAACGGTGCAATCTGGACTGCACTGCGTGCTATTTGTCGGATCTCTCCGAATCGGTGAAGGACCTGCCGCTCGCCGAGGTGTTTCGGCGGATCGATCGGATCTTCGAAGAGTACGGTCCGAACACCGACATCCAGATCACCGGTGGCGATCCGACCTTGCGCCGGCGTGACGAGCTGCTCGCGATCGTGCGGCGTGTCCGCGACAAGGGAATGCGGCCCACGCTGTTTACCAACGGCATCAGGGCACGGCGTGAGCTTCTGCAGGAACTTGCGGATGCGGGTCTGGTCGACGTCGCATTCCACGTCGACATGACGCAGCGGCGCAGAGGATATGACAGTGAAATCGCGCTGAATGCGCTGCGCCGGCAGTACATCGAGCGCGTTCGCGGCCTGCCCATTTCCGTGATGTTCAATACCACGGTGTACGAGGGAAACTTCGACCAGATTCCGGATGTCGTGGCATTTTTCGTCCGCAACAGCGACATGGTCCGGCTCGCGTCATTTCAACCTGCGGCGCAGGTTGGCCGCTCGGTGCTCGGTCGGATGCCGGCGCGAATTTCCCCGGCCTCGGTCCATCGTCAGATCGAGGCGGGAGCAGGAACCCGCCTCTCCTTCGACGCGGCGCGGATCGGCCATGCCGAATGCAATCGTTACGCGATGGCGTTCGTGACGAACGGCAACGCCTTTGACGTGTTCGATGACAAGAAACTGTTCGACGACGTCCTGGAGCGGACCGCTCATCTGCAGTTCGATCGGAAGCGTCCCGCCGTGGCGGTGCGCACCCTCGTCCGCGGGATTCTGAACAGTCCGGGCCTGACGTTGCGCGGAGCCGGCTGGCTGGCACGCAAGGCGTGGCAGGCCAAGGCCGACTTGCTGCGGGCGCGCGGGCGCGTGCACAAGCTCTCGTTCTTCATCCACAGCTTCATGGGACCGGGCGGCCTCGATCCCGAGCGAATCGATGCGTGCGTCTTCACGGTTGCGACGGCCCACGGCCTCATGTCCATGTGCCAGCACAATGCGAATCGAAGCGCGCACATTCTCCAGCCGGTGCGGTTGCGCAGCGACCAGGGCGAACGGTTCTGGGACCCGCTTTCCGGCGAGTTGCGCGAGCACCCGATCTCATGGAGCCCGCGGGCCGATACTCTGTCTCCAAAGCGGAATGGACGGATCCGGCGCGCTGCCGACGCGGCAGTCAACGCATAGCCGGGACGGGACGTCCTGCCGACCATGGGCATTTCGGCTCGCATCGCGATTGCCATCGCCGTCGTCGCCGTCGTTGCGATCGGCACCGGAATGACGCTGTCTTCGGGTACGGTCGGGAATCGGCGTGCGCCGATCCGGAACGAGGACCTTACGATCCGGGAATGGGAGACGCTGTGGACGAAGGTGCTCGAGCGTCATGTCGACGATGCGGGGCACATCGATTTTTCCGGCCTCGTTCGTGATCACCGCGACCTGGATCGCGTGGTGGCGTTCGTGGCGGATGTCTCGCCGCAGTCGCAGGCGCAACGCTTCCCCGATCGCGCCTCCCGGATCGCGTATTACCTCGACGCCTACAATGCATTGGCGATGTACGGGATTGTCGAGGCCGGTGTTCCTGCGAGTCTGGGCTGGTGGAGGAAATTCACCTTCTTCTATCTCCAGAAGTTCCCGGTCGGCGGAAGGGAGATTTCCCTCTATGACCTCGAAAACGATGTCATCCGGCCCATGGGTGAGGAGCGCGTCCACTTCGCCCTCAATTGCATGGTGGTGAGCTGCCCGCGTCTGCCGCGTGCGGCGTTCACCGCCGAGGCGCTCGAGCGACAGCTCGATGAGGCGGCACGGGAATTCATCGCCGAGCCGCGCAACGTCCGCGTCGACCCGGAACGGCATGAGGTCTGGCTGTCGGACATCTTTCATTTCTATACCAAGGACTTTCTTGCGCACGCGCCCTCGCTCATCGTCTACGTGAACCGGTACCGGACCCAACCGATCCCTACCGATTTCCGGGTTCGGTTCCTTCCATACGATTGGACGGTGAACGCGCGTGCGCGCTGGCGCGGGTGGAAGGAAGTTCGTCCCGCAGATGGATCACCGAATCCACGGCAATCGGAAGGACCACCATGACGAAGTCGAAAATTGCCGGATCGCCGTGCACGCCGTGCGCGATGCACGTTGCCGTTCTCGGAAGCGGCGGCGCGGCGATGGCCTGCGCACTCAAGGCCGTCGAACGGGGCGCCCGGGTGACGCTCATCGAGCGCGGCACCATCGGCGGCACCTGCGTCAACATCGGCTGCGTGCCTTCCAAGATCCTGATCCGCGCTGCGCAGATCGCCCATCTGCGCGCGAACAGTCCGTTCGATGAAGGGATCACCGCGACCCGGCCGGCGATTTTGCATGATCGCCTGCTCGCCCGACGGCAAGAGCGGGTAAGTGAACTTCGCCATGCGAAGTACGAAAGCATCCTGGATGGCAATCCGTCCATCGCCGTATTGCGCGGCGAAGCCCGGTTCCGGGATGCCAAGAGTCTCTTCATAAGGATGAACGACGGCGGCGACCAAACCGTGCGGTTCGACCGGTGCCTGATCGCCACCGGGGCGAGCCCGGCCGTTCCGCCGATTCCCGGTCTGCAAGACACCCCATACTGGACTTCGACCGAGGCGCTGGCGAGCGAAACCATTCCGTCGCGTCTCGCCGTGATCGGGTCCTCGATCGTCGCCGTGGAACTGGCGCAGGCGTTTGCCCGGCTGGGAAGCCGGGTAACGATTCTCGCGCGGCACACGCTTTTGCTCCGCGAAGACCCGGCAATCGGCGAGGCGGTGACCGCTGTCTTTCGGACGGAAGGAATTGAGGTGTTGGAGTACACCCAGGCAAGTCAGGTTGGGTTCCGCGACGATGAGTTCATCCTCGCCACGAACCTCGGCGAGTTGCGCGCCGACCGCCTGCTGATCGCCACTGGTCGCAGCGCCAACACGCGCAGCCTCAATCTGGCGGCGGCCGGCGTCCAGATGAACCCGCAGGGTGCGATCGTCATCGACGAGCGCTTGCGAACCACTGCGCCGGACATCTATGCGGCTGGGGATTGCACCGACCAGCCGCAGTTCGTCTATGTCGCGGCCGCGGGGGGCACCCGCGCGGCGATCAACATGACGGGGGGCGATGCCCGCATCGACCTGTCGGCGATGCCGGCCGTGGTGTTCACCGATCCGCAGGTCGCCACCGTGGGGTGTTCCGAAGCCGAGGCGCACCGGCGGGGCATCGAGACCGACAGCCGCACGCTCACGCTCGACAATGTGCCCAGGGCGCTCGCCAATTTCGACACGCGCGGCTTCATCAAGCTGGTCATGGAGGAAGGTTCGCGCCGGCTGATCGGTGTGCAGGCCGTGGCACCCGAGGCAGGCGAATTGATCCAGGCGGCGGCGCTGGCGATTCACACCCGGATGACGGTGGAAGAACTGGCGGACCAGTTGTTTCCCTACCTGACGATGGTCGAGGGACTCAAGCTCGCCGCACAGACGTTCCGCAAGAACGTGACGCAGTTGTCCTGCTGCGCCGGGTAGTGGACGAGGACTCGGGATGTCATAACTGGATCCGCCGGTGATAGATCGGATAAGAGATCGGCTCGGCGTTTGCATACCCGATCCGATTCCGTCGTGATTCGTGCAGCAGATGGTATTCGACCGTCACGTCGAGCGCGGCGGGCAGCTGCGCCGGGTTCGCGGCGACCTGGAAGTCCCAGCTGCGCGGCTGGCGGTAGGGCAGGCGGGTGTCCCAGAGATCGACGATGAACGGGCGCCACAGCACCGTCCGCTCTACGGTGTCGCGTTGTTCGCGGATCACGCGCCCGTCCCGGTCGAGCAGCCGCCACGTGATGCTCAGGTAGCGATCCGGCGTCCCGGTCGGCAGGTAGTGCGCGGCCCCGACATTGGTGAGGGTCAAGCGAAACGCGCGCGCACCGGGTTCGGGTGGGTTTCGTTCGGTCACGGTTGCCTGGAGCGCCGACGCGACCATCGCGGGGTCGTGACCGCCGCGCCAGAGATGACGGCGCCCGAAACGGATCGCGCCGGCCTCGACGACTGGCCGGACCACGGCAGGCATGTGGCACTGTACGCAGCCCAGCGTCCCGACGTCGCGGACGAGATATTCGCCGCGACGAGCAACCACGCCGCGGTTCGAGGCGATCTCGGCGACGGTGCCGCAGGGAGGAAAGCGGAAAAACGCATCCCAGCGGGTATTTTGTACGATGTGGCAGCGGATACAGATCTGGTTGGGATCGGCGATGGTTTCGATCGGGTGCGGCGCCCGCGAGGCCGTCGGCCGGTACGTGGCGGGAGCGCGGATCTTCCCTTCGCGTAGATGGCAGGCGGCACAGGTCACGCCCTCGTGTTGCAGCGCCGGATCGAACGCCGGGTTGGGCGCCAGGATCGGCTGCCACTTGCCCGCATCGCGGAATCCGAGCACCGTCTGCTCCTGCTGGCGGTCGAGCGGGGTGTGGCAGTTTCGGCAGATCTGCTTGGTGCCCTCGAAATGCCAGTCGGCCTGGAAATAGGGGTCCGCCCAAGCGTGGCTATGCTCGCTCGTGCGCCATTCGCGGTAGATCGCCGTGTGACATCGCCCGCAATCCTTCGCGTGCAGCGCTCCCAGCACGGCGGGGGCATTGCGGGTATCGACGGGACGCGCGAACGAGGCCGAGACCGTGAAGATCTCGATCGGCCGCAACATGCGCCAGCCAAGAACGCCTGCCAGTGTTGCGAGGAGCGCGATCCAGACGACGGTTCGGGTGCGGCGCATGGCAAGGCCTCCTGGCGCCGTGGGCGGTCACGCCACCGGCAACCCAGCGGCTTTCCACTCCGGGAATCCGTTTTCGAGGCGGCGCGCCTTCCACCCGCGCTTGCGTAGTTTTGCCACGGCTTCGAAGGACATCAGGCAATAGGGTCCGCGGCAGTAGGCAACGACTTCCCGGTACTTCGGCAGACAAGCGAGGCCGGCTTCGAGCTGGTCGAGGGGAATGTTCAGCGCGCCGGGCAGGTGGCCCGCCGCGAATTCCTCTTCCGGTCGAACGTCGAGCACGGTGACCAGGCCCTTCTTCGCTCGAGCCAGCAGTTCCCCGGCGGGGACCGGTTCGAGTTCGTCGCGCCGACCGAGGAAATCGCGCAGCAGCTTATCCACCTCGGCGGCATGATGTTCTCCCGCATCGCGCAGGGCGGTGTACAGCGCCACGACCTCCGGGCCGGAGAGCGAGTAAAGCACCCGCTGGCCGTCCTTGCGCGGAACGACGAGCCCTGCCTGGCGCAGCGCCTGCAGATGCTGGGAGGCGTTGGCGATCGACAAGCCGGCCAACTGCGCGAGGCGATCGACGCTGCGCTCCCCCTGGGCGATGGTTTCGAGCAATTGCAGCCGGTTGGCGTTGGCCAGGGCCTGCGCCACCTTGGCGAGAGCCTCATACAGGGAAATTTTCAGCGCGTCGGTTGACATGGAAGCTCCGGGTTCCTAGTATTCAATAGATCGATTGAATATGCAATGGGTGCTTCCCATGTCCGAATCCTACCTGTTGGATGCAAGCCGCTGGCTGCTCCATCACGAACCCGCTGTGCGGCTGTCGGTGTTTTTCACCATTTTCGTGCTGATGGCGGCGTGGGAGGTCGCGGTTCCGCGGCGGGCGCGGAGGCTTCCGCGAAAGCGCCGTTGGACGGGCAATCTCGGGATCGTGTTTCTGAACACCGCGCTGCTGCGATGGCTCCTTCCGATGGGCGCGGTGACCTTTGCGATGACGGCTCAGGCGCACGGGTGGGGTCTGCTGAACCACTCCGGGTGGCCTTTTGCGTTGGCGGTGGCCGGATCGGTGATCGCGCTCGATTTCGCGATCTATCTCCAGCATGTGATGTTCCACGCCGTACCGCCGCTGTGGCGCCTGCACCGCGTCCACCACGCGGACCTCGACTGCGATGTGACGACCGGGGCGCGCTTCCATCCGATCGAGATCGGACTGTCGATGGGGATCAAACTCGCGGTCATCGCCGTGCTGGGGACACCCGCCGTGGCCGTGCTGCTGTTCGAAGTGCTGCTCAACGCCACCGCGATGTTCAACCATGGCAACGTCCGCGTGCCGCAGCCGGTCGACGCGGCGCTGCGCCTGCTGCTCGTCACGCCGGATATGCACCGGGTGCACCACTCGATCGAAGAGGACGAGACGAACTCGAACTTCGGGTTCAATCTTTCCGTCTGGGACCGGTTGTTCGGAACGTACAAGGCGCAACCGGATGCCGGTCACGAGGGAATGACGATCGGAATCCGCGACCATCGGGACCCGAAGGAAATCGCGGATCTGACCGCGATTCTGGCATTGCCATTTCTGGCGGCCAATGGCGGCTACGCAATCCATCGCCGGCAATGGCGGGCGAGTTCGTGACGGCATGCTGGCGTGGGAACGCCGCGGACTTCCGGTTGTTCAGAACCGGGATGCGATGACCGGAACCATCAGGTAGGAAATGGCCGCGGCGAGGGGCAAGGTCGCGACCCAGGATAAGACGATATTGCGCAGCGCGGCGCGGTCCAGCGTTCCGCCTGCCGCCCCGATTCCCGCAATCGCGCCGACGGCGACGTGGGTCGTCGATACCGGCATGCCCAGTTTGCTTGCGAACAGCACCAGCATGGCTGTGACGAAATTCGCTCCCAGTCCGTCGCGGTGCCCGATGCTCGTCACGCGCCGGCTCATGGTTTCGGCGACGCGCCGGGCGAAGAGCAGGCCGCCGATCCCCATGAGGGCGCCGATCGCGGCCACGGAAACCGATGCCCCCAAGGCATGGGCGGCGAGCAACAGCGCAGCGAGCTTGGGCGTGTCGTTGACGCCGCGCGCGAAGCAGATCGAGGCCGCCGATGCGATGTGGGCTCGGTCGAGGCTGCGCGATACGGAGACGCGCACGGCGGCATCCAGTCCATCGCATTCTGCAGGGTTGGCGACGACGAGGTGCGGCGCGGGCGGTGCGAGCGCGGCGATGCCGTTCGCGGCGACGGTCGCAGGATGGGGCATCACCACGCAGGCGCAGTCGGCTTGCGGATCGGGGTGTTTCTTCGTCAGTCGTCCGGCGATGCCGCCGAGCAGGGCCGCGACCGCGGGGCTGATCAGCAGGGGCGCGACGAAGGAATGGATGAGCGGGGCCCAGTGGACCACGCCATCTGCCTGGCCGAGACCCGCGCCGACGAGGCCTCCGATCAGCGCATGGGTCGTGGAAACCGGCAGGCCGAACCGCGTGGCGAGCGCGATGGTAATGGCTGCGCCGATCGCAACGCTGAGCAGGAAATGTGCCGATCCTGCGCTGGCGGGCGGCACCAGACCCTTTCCGGAGAAGGTTTCCACCAGTCCGTGCGCGAGCCAGATGGACGCCACGCTACCTGCAATCGTTGCTGCGGTGGCAAGCCAGAGCGCCTTGCGGTATGTCAGCGTCTCGGATCCCCAGATCGTCGCGAAGCCCTTGAAGTTGTCGTTGGCACCGTTGCCAAGGGCGACCGCGAGGGCAACGACGAGCAGGATGGCGTCGAGCATGGTCAGCAGCACCCCTTCGCCGGATCCGCCGTCTCGGCGGCGTCGAATGGCAGTCCGCCGCCGCAGCCCGCAAAGATTCCGTAGTGCGTATCGAAATTCCCGATGAACTCGAAGTGCGGAGCAAACCGCGTTTCGCGCAGCATGCGCCAGGTATTGCCGCAGACCGGAAACACGCGGCCCTTCTCGATGAGGTGATGCTTGTCCAGGGAGAATGCGTCCGGGTGCTCCGGGATGCTCCCGCGGTAGACGACGGCTTGGCCATAGTCCTCGCAGGCGTCTTCCAGCGTCTCCAGATTGAACAACCGGTAGGTCGCGGAGTGGAAGCGCACGTTGCCGACCCGCGCGGCCAGATTCGGATCCGAGATCGCCAGCGGCCGGTCGGTGACCAGGCGCGGATCGGCGAAACCGGCCTGCTGCGCCAGGCGGCGGAAATCGTTCCAATACAGCGCCCCGCCCATGCATTCGCCGTATAGCACCGGGTCATTGCGTACGGATTCGGGAACGCGGCGGTCGGCATAGACATCGGAAAAATAGAACTCGCCGCCCGGTTTGAGCAGATCGGCCACGCCGGCCAGCACCGCGGCCTTGTCGGTGGCGAGGTTGATCACGCAGTTGGAGACGATGACGTCGAAGCTGGCCGGATCGAGATCGAGTTCATGCAGGCGCTCGATGTATCCCGGAACGAACCGC
This sequence comes from Burkholderiales bacterium GJ-E10, assembly GCA_000828975.1. Classification (NCBI taxonomy): domain Bacteria; kingdom Pseudomonadati; phylum Pseudomonadota; class Betaproteobacteria; order Burkholderiales; species Burkholderiales bacterium GJ-E10. The sequence goes on from AP014683.1 coordinate 603,192, forward strand.
ACGTTCGCGAATCCGAACTTGTCGGCGTGGTACGCACGATGCCGTTCGGCGACATCGAGCTGCTCCGGGGTCATGTCCACGCCGACCACCTCGCCATGCGGGCCGACGAGCTGTGCGAGCGCATAGACGTCCCGGCCTGACCCACTGCCGAGATCCAGCACCCGGCAGCCGGAGAGCAGGGGCGGGCATACCAGGCCGCAGCCGTAGTAGCGCGACAGGACTTCCGGGTGGATGTTGGCGAGCAGGGGGCGCAGCCAGCCAGGCACGGCGCTTGCGTCGCAGCAGGCATCGGTCTTGAGATCGTTCGAGCCGGTCAGTTGTTTGCCATAGTAGTCTTGAACGGTGGAATGCATGGGAGCTCCTTGATCCGGGTTGGTCGGCGCAAACCGCGCGGTGATTACAGGATCGGCGCGCCATCCGACAGGTGCCGCAAGTCTTGCGGATCATCGATGTCGGGCAGCGCCGGTAGTTCGTGGAAGACCCAGCCGAGCCTTGCGAGGCGCGCGCGCGTGGCGTCGGCGACGGCCGAGGTTCCCCAGGGGACTCCCGAGAAAACGGTCGCGTCGAACCGGCGCAACCCCAGGGCGACGTAGCCGCCGTCGTGCGCCGGCACGAGCACGGCATCGCCCGTCGCCATCGCGCCGGCGATTTCCCGCAGAACCAGGGCGTCGAGGGCGGGACAGTCGGTGCCGATCAGCAGCACGGGGTCGCCGCCTTCCAGGATGCGCTGTGCCGCGCGCGCCATGCGTTCTCCAAGATCGCCCTGCCCCTGTCGGGTGCGCAGCGTCCCGGGTGGTGCCTCGAACCGCTCCCAGAAGGGGTCGTCGTCCGGGGCGACGCAGAGTTCCACCGTCCCGATCGCGGAGGCGTGGGCGCGGGTGAGGGTGTCGTCGAGCATGCGTTGCGCGAGGCGGGCGGCGCCTTCGGCGCCCAGGGCCGGAATGAGGCGGGTCTTGGCGAAACCGGCACGGGGCGCCTTGGCGAAAATGACGACGTGCGCCTTCATCGGGGATTACCGATACCGTTGTGCGAGTGTTTCCGGACGCACGCCGAGTCGGTACGCAAGGCGCAGCCGCCACATGAGGATGATCGTGCGCCAGACGCCGGAACGCTCCCAGCGGCGGCCGGACGTGATTGCACGCTCGGCAACGCAGGCCGGGGGGGAGATCCGCTTGAGCCGCCGGCTCGCCTCGATGTCCTCCATGAGCGGCTGGTCCGGGAACCCCCCAATGGCTTGCCAGGCGGACCGTCGAACGAATATCGCCTGGTCACCGGTGGCGATTCCCGTCCGGCGTGAGCGCAGGTTCATCAGAAATGCGATGACCGGCAGCATGGCGCGGGTTCCGGAGATCGCGACATCGAATCGTCCCCAGGCACGGAGCGGGTCGCGCAGCGCATCGGCAACGAGGCGGTCGGCCTGCGCCGGCAAGCGCGTATCGGCATGCAGAAAAATCAGGATGTCGCCCTGCGCGGCCTGCGCGGCGGCATTCATCTGCCGGGCGCGTCCTCGAGGAGCGTGCAGCACCGGAAATCCGGCTTTCTCGGCGATCTCGGCGGAGCCGTCGCCGCTGCCGCCGTCGGCCAGTATGACTTCGCAGCCGCGGTCGCGAAACGGTTGTAGGTGCGCAAGCAGAGACGGCAATGCTTCCGCCTCGTCGAGCATCGGAACGACGATGGATATCATCCGCGCCGCCACGCGTGAAACCGTTCCAGCCACCCCAGTGCCGCCTTGGGCGCGTGCGCGCGCCGCCATTCGCCCGCCGCATATTTGTTCGCTTCGGCGAGCGTCGGGTAGGTGTGGATGGTCGAGAGGATCTTCTTCAAGCCCAGGCCCCAGCGCATCGCCAGCACGAATTCCGCGAGCAGATCGCCTGCGTGCTCGCCGACGATGGTCGCGCCCAGGATGCGGTCGCGGCCCGGTTCGGTCAAGACCTTGATGAAGCCTCTTGCGTCCCCGTCGGCGATCGCGCGGTCCAGATCGTCGATGCCGTAGCGGGTGACCTCGACCGCGATGCCCCGTTCGCGCGCCTCCTGTTCGTTCAGACCGACGCGCGCCACTTCCGGGTCGATGAACGTGGACCAGGGGACGACGCGGTAGTCGGCGGCGAAGCGCCGGAAGTCGCCGAACAGGGCGTTGACCGTCGCGTACCACGCCTGATGGGCGGCCGTGTGGGTGAACTGGTAGGGACCTGCCACGTCGCCCGCCGCGTAGATGTTGGGATAGAGCGTCTCCAGGTACTCGTTGGTGACGATGGTTCGGTTCGTTTCGATTCCGAGTTCCTCGAGTCCATAGCCGGTGAGGCGCGCCGCGCGGCCCACGGCGCAGACCAGCACGTCGAATGCGATGCGCCGGTCTTTGCCGTCGTGCTGGGCGACGAGGAACTTCTCGCCGTCCACCCGCTCGCAGCGCAGTGCCTGGTGTCCGGTGAGGACTTCCACCCCGTCGGCTTCCAGGGCGGCCTTTGCCAGCGCCGATACTTCCTCGTCCTCGCGGATTAGCAGACGCGGCGCCATCTCCACCTGCGTTACGCGTGAGCCCAGGCGGGCGAGCGCCTGCGCGAGTTCGGAGCCGATGGGGCCGCCGCCCAGAACCACCACGCGGGCGGGCGGCTCGTCAAGCTTGGCGAACTCATCCCAAAGCGTGTCGCTGGTGACGTAGCCCACCTCTTGCAGGCCGGGAAGCGGTGGGACGAAGGGTCGCGCGCCCGCGGCGATCACGATGCTGCGGGTGGTCAGCCGGCGCGCACTTCCGTCCCGGGTGCGGATCTCCACCGTCCACGGATCGACGATGCGCGCGTGACCCAGAACGACGTCGACACCGAGCGCGGCGTAGCGCTCCACGCTGTCGTGCGGCGCGATCGCCCGGATCACGCCATGCACGCGCGCCATCACCTTGCGGAAAGGAATGCGGACCGATGCCGGCGCATCCAGGCCATAGTGCTCCGCGTTGCGCATTTGATGGGCGATTCTGGCGCTCTTGATCAGCGCCTTGCTCGGCACGCAGCCATAGTTCAGACAGTCGCCGCCCATTTTCTCGGCTTCGATCAGCGTGACCTTGGCGCGAACCGCTGCCGCAATGTATGACGCGACGAGTCCGGCGGCGCCCGCGCCGATCACCACGAGATTGCGGTCGAATCGCTTCGGCTTCTGCCAGCGTGCGTAGACCCGGCGCCTGCGCAGGGCACGGGCAGCGCCGCGACCGATCCACGGGAAGGCTGCGAGCAGCGCGAAGGACCCCAGCAGGGCGGGCGAGAGAATGCCGGACAAGTGCCGCAGGCCGGCGAGCTGCGTTCCGGCGTTGACGTAGATCAGCGTTGCCGGAAGCATGCCCAACTGGCTCACCCAGTAGAACGTGGTGGCGCGCATCGCCGTCAGTCCGGAGAGCAGGTTGATCAGGAAGAAAGGAAACACCGGAACGAGGCGCAGCGTCAGGAGATAGAGCGCGCCGTCGCGCTGGATTCCGGCGTCGACGGCTTTCATCCGCTCCGCGAATCGGCGATGGACCGCGTCGCGCAAGACGTAGCGTGCGACGAGAAAGGAGGCCAGCGCCCCGACGGTCGACGCGACGGAAACGAGTGCCGTCCCCAACAGGAGCCCGAACAGAGCGCCGCCCGCCAGCGTCAGCAGGGCCGCTCCGGGCAGGGAGAGTGCGGCCATGAGGACGTACGCCGCAAAAAAGAGTGCCGCGCCCGAAAGCGGATTGGCGGCGCGCCAGGCGCGCATCGCATCGAAATGCGATTGAAAGGCCGCCAGGGTGAACTGGCGCTGCAGCCCCAGCGCGAAGAAGGCGGCGATCGTCACGAGAAGCGGAATGGCCAGCAGCGCGCGCGGAATTCCCCGCCGGGAAGACGCGTGGGTCATGCCGGAATCGCGGCCCTCGCGGCCAGGGATCCTCCACAACTCGATCCGCTCCCCGCGGTGCAGCCGTAGCAATGTCCCGCCACCCGGATCGGTGCGCCGTCCAGCTCCGCGCGCAGCAGGTCGCGCAGGTGCAGGGGTCGCCCCCCGGCGCGAGAACCGGCCAGCGGCAGTCCAAGCTGCTGGTTGAAGTCGCAGTCGTAGAGATTGCCCTGCCAGTCGACGCTGACGAGGCTGCGGCACATCACCCCATCGAGGTTGCTCTCGCGGAAGTTGTCCTGGAGCAGTTGCAGGTAGCGATTGAATTCGCCCTTGGACAACAGCATGGAGCCGAAGCGCTGGATCGGCATGTTGGTGATCACGTAGAGCGCATTGAAGGCGATGCCGTGGCGCTCGAGGAGTTCGCGCTTGTAGGCGGCTTCGAGGGCATGCTGATCCGGAGGCAGCGACGGGCCTTGCGGGTTGAAGACCAGGTTCAGGACGAGGCCCGTCCCTTCTCTGCCGTAACCGAGTTCATTCAGCGTTTGCAGCGCGCCGATGCTCTTCTCGAATACGCCGGTGCCGCGCTGCCGGTCGACATTTTCGGCCGCGTAGCACGGCAGCGAGGCGACGACCTCCACCGCCTGCGCGGCGAGGAATGCGGCGAGATCTTCCTGGCCGGGCTCGTGCAGAACCGTCAGGTTGCACCGGTCGATGACCCGAACGCCAAGGGCGCGCACCTGCGCGACCAGACGGCGGAAGCCAACGTGCAGTTCCGGCGCGCCGCCGGTGAGGTCGAGGGTCTCGATGCCGCGGGCGCGCACGACGTCGGGAATCAGCGCCAGCGTGGTGGCATCCATCGCCTCGCGGCGGTTGGGCCCGGCATTGACATGGCAGTGGACACAGCTTTGATTGCAGCGGTATCCGAGGTTGACCTGGAGGGTGGCCAGGCGCCCACGGGACAGGGGCGGGAATACGGCGGCCTCGAGTAGCGGGAGGGTGGGCAGCATGTTCGGGATCGGAGCCTATGATTCGTCGATCTTGTCGTCCGGCGGCGCGATCGGGTCGCCGCGTTCGTCCATTACGCCGCGGGCGTAGCCGCGCACGAATTGCCGCAACGATCGCATCTGCATGCCGAAGTTGCGGCAGCCACTGCAGACCAGCAGGTGCATCCGCAGGGAGAGGCGCTCAGGGAGTGTCAGGCGGCGGTCCTCCTGTTCCGACATCAACCGGGTCGCATCGTGGCAGGTCAGCACGGGGAGTCTCCTGTGGTGAACCAATTGCCGCTGAGGCATTCGCGCAGGCGCAGTCGGGCACGGTGCAGCATGACGTTGCAGTTGCTGACGCTGATGCCCAGGGCGTCGCAGATTTCCCGCGTTTCCATCTCGACGAATTCACGCATCATGAAGATCCGGGCCTGCCTTCCGGGGAGGTGATCGAGACAGGCTTCGAAGACCTTCCAGAACTGGCGGTTGTGGGTCGCCCCTTCCGGATCCATCCAGGCCGTCGGCTGCGCATCGGCGGTCCAGTGGCCGCGCTCGTCGAACAGCGCCGCAAAATCCTCGTCTTCCTCGTCCTCGTGCAGCAGGCGGCTCGCTTCGACGAGTCGATGGCGCTGCCGCAGGGTGTCGGCGATTTTGTTCTTGAGGATGCCGAAGACCCAGGTCTTGAGCGCGGCGCGGCCGCCGAACGCCGCCGCGTTCCTGAGCGCGCCGATCAGCGCTTCCTGGACGGCATCTTCCGCCAGGGTGGCGTCCCGCAGTTGCAGGGTTGCGAACTTGGTCATCTGCCGGCGCAGATCCCGCAAAAAGGCCGGATCGTGCAGGGCGGTGCCGGGTTCCGGCGTCAGGGCAGCATCGGTCATGCGCGGGAGTCCTTGGCGGAGACTCACGGGATTGTACGGGGGGGTCGGGGCATGTGTTCACGACGCGATCCGGAATCCGGAAAATCGTCCGGCGGCAAGATGTCGCGCCAGCGCCGCTTCCGCCGCAAACCCGGAGTCGCGGGCGGTGCTGCCGGCAAGCGCGTCGCGCAGCGCGATGTCGCCGCACAGCGCACGCGCGAAGCGCCATTCCGCAGCATCCATCCGCTCGACGTGAAGCCTGGCAGCGTCGCCGGGATTGTCCGAGTCGGCGTCTCGCCCGCCTCCATAGGCGCTGCGCCATTCCACGAGCAGATGCACCGGTCCCTCGCGCAGATCGATCGCGCCCATTGCGTCGTCGTCCTCGGCAAGCACCGCGTTCCAGATCGCATCGGCCGGTGTGGCCGCCAGTACGAATCCGATCGATGGTTGCGGTTCGAGCCGCACTCGGTCGAGGTCCTCCGGCGACAGCGCCGCCAACGCGCGCAGATCGAGCGGCGCGGCGTCGGGGGCGTGCAGGGCGTGATTGACCGCGCGCTCCAGGGTTGCAACGTCCGGAAGATAGGCGCGGAGCGCCGGATGCGCATGCAGGGGCGGGAACGTGCGCAGGAAATCCGGAAAGGCAAACCCGTATTCGTCCAGCCACGTCGTTGCGGCCCAGTGTTTTTCGAGGTAGGCATGGACCGTGCCGTCGAAGAATTCATCGCCGACGAGCTTTCGCACCGCCGGGTAGGCGAGTTGCAGGGCGCCGCGGAGCGTCGATGTCGCCGTGCCGCGGTAAATGGCCAGGCGAAGTTCCGGCGCAATTGCATCGGCGATGAGATGCGGCGCCGCGACGGTGTAGTCGCCGTCGGCGACGCCCGCGCGCCAGGCGCGTTGGATCTCAAGCAGCGAGGGAGTCGTGCTCACGGGTTCCGCCCTGCAGGATATCGTCGGCGCGCCGCGCCTCTTCGATCAGCGTGGCAAGCGGCGGGATGTCGGTGTCCCACTCGATGAGCGTGGGTACCGGGCCGAAGCGGCGCAATGCCTCGGCGTAGAGATCCCAGACCGCCGCGCAGACTCGCGATCCATGGTCGTCGATGCGCAGCACCCGGCCATCGCCGAAGTCGCACACGGCATGCCCTGCGAGGTGAATCTCGCCGATCGCCTCCGGCGGCAGCGCCGAAAGGTATTCGTAGGGAGACCAGCCGTGGTTGGATGCGCTGACGTAGAGGTTGTTGACGTCGCAGAGGATGCCGCAGCCGGTGCGGCGCGACACCTCGGCGAGGAATTCCCACTCGGGAATCGGCGAATGCCGGTAGCGTAGATAGCTGGACGGATTTTCGACCAGGATGCGCCGTCGCAGCGCGGCTTGCGCATGCTCGACGTTGCGGATGACGACGGCCAGGGCCTCCTCGGTCATCGGCAGCGGAAGGAGATCCGCGAGATAGGCGTGATCGACGACGTTCCAGGACAAGTGTTCGGAAACCAGCCCGGGTTCAAAGCGCTCGATCGCGTCGCGCAGGCGAGCGAGATGCGACTCCGAAAGCCCTTCGGCCGATCCGAGCGACAGCGCGACGCCGTGCAGGGATACCGGGTAGTCGCTGCGCACGCGGTCGAGGGTGGCCGGCGTCGGACCGCCACCCAGATAGTTCTCGGAGTGGACCTCGAACCATGCGACCGCCGGCCGCGTTTCGAGCACCTCGCGGTGATGCCGGAAGCGCAGCCCGACACCGGCTCGGGCCGGAATGGCAGCCGTTGGCGTGTCACCCCCTCTCCCGCACAGGCGGGAGAGGGCGGGGGTGAGGGCGGTCGCGTGATCCACTGCCGTTCCCACTGGGCGGGATTACGACGCGCTCAGCTTGCCGCCGGCGATCTTGCCGCAGTCACCCGCCGGCAGGAGCACGAACGACGTCGGGTCGCGCGGAGTCGTTGCCTGACCGGCGCAGGAGTGCGCGCCTTCGGCACAGTCGTTGCGGCCGACGGCGTTGATGCCGTAGCACTTCTGCAGGTGCTCCTTCTTCGCGCGCATCATGTTCTTCTGGACGACGGGCGGCATCTTGCCCATGTCCATCATGCCGCCGCCCATCATCTGGGCGGACGCGGGAGCGAGTTGCAGGCCCATGGCCAGGCCAACGGCGGCGGACAGTGCGGACGCGGTGCGAACGGTACGAGACATTGCTTTCTCCTCTGGTTTCGGAAACAGTCCGGGTTTGGACTGGGCATTCGTCGCGCCAGGTGTCCGGTTCTTACACCGGGGCGGACGGAAATGCGCCATCACCCGATCGGTCGGGAGGCGGCGTCCGGCCGCTTGCCGAACCGCCGTGCCAGGAAATGATCGACGGACAGAGTCCCGGGGCCGCGGCTGATCAGGAACATCAGCATCGCCGCCCACTGGATATGGGTCGGCCAAGCCTGCGGATAGACGAAGATCTCGATGAACGCGGTCATGCAGAGCATCACCAGGGCAGCGCCGCGGGTAAACAGGCCGAGCACCAGCAGCACCGGCGTGGAGAGTTCGATTCCCAGGGCCAGATGTGCGGCGAAATCGGGGGAGAGAACCGGAACCTTGTACTCGTCGGTGAACAGTTCGATCGTCGTGTCCCAGTTGGCGAGTTTGGTCTGCGCCGAGTTCCAGAAGACGGTCGCCATCGCCGCGCGCGGCAGCAGGGCGAGCGCGCTGTAGGGGATCCGCTCCAGCAGGGCGACGCCGCAGCGCAGCAGACGGATCGGGCCGGCGCAATGCGGTGGGGAGGTCGAGACGGAAGCGGCGCAGCACGGGTTCATGCGGGTTCTCCAGGCGTCGCGGGCCCCGGAACGGGGTCCAGCGGTGATGGCTCGTATGTCGCGGGAGACGCCGCGTTTCTTACGGGGGCGGGGCGCCGGTTCGGATTTCGGGCCGCATGGCAATTGCTCCGGAAATTCGATCCCGGAATCCGGCTTGCCGAGGGGGGAATTCATTTGTACCATCCGTTCTGATACTCATTGCACCACGAAACCCGGATTTCACGATGGCCCGTCCGCGAAATTTCGATGAATCTGCCGTCATCGATGCGAGCGCGAATGCGTTCTGGCAGGGAGGACTTGGCTCCACCAGCGTCGATGAGGTATTGCGCGCGACCGGCCTTTCGCGGTCCTCGCTCTACGGCAGTTTCGGCAACAAGGATGCGGTGTTGCGCCTGGCGATCGAGCGGTACGTCGACTGGCAGATTCCGGAGATCGAAAAGGCATTTCGCGGACGGTCGTTGCGGCAGGCTCTGGAGCGGATATTCGATGGGATCGCGCGCAGCAACAACGAAGGGAAGGGATGCCTGCTGGTCAACGGCGTCAATGAACTGCACGATGAGGGCGCGGACGCGCTGGAGGCGCTCCATGCCGGCTTTGCGCGGGTGGCGGCGAAGCTCGCGGAGCTCGTGCGCGCCGTGGACCCGTCGGGACGCGGGGCAATGCCCGAGCTGGCGGCGGCGGAGATCATGACCGCCATCGCAGGACTGCGCACCCTGCAGCGCAGCGGGCTGCCCCGGTCGATTGTCCGGAAGACCGCACGGCGGTACGCGGAACTCCTCGGGGGCGAGTGATTTTTTTGTTGATTATGGAATGCTCGGTACCTAACGTGTCTGCGCGCGCGAACGACGGCGCGCGTGGATCACGGGCATCCTGCTCGACAGGGTCCGGGCGCCATTTGACCTTGCGCAACTACCCCAGCCATCTTTTCTGCCCGGAGACCGATCCGGCGTTTTCCGCATACGCCTGGACGACGTAAAAACCCTTCTCCCCCGGACCTCCCAAGCCACCCGGAAAGCCGTGACGCGGGAACGCCCACTCTGCAGTATCGTCGCGATGGCGTCGCGCAGAGCATGGATGGCGGCGAAAAATAGTGGGCCTGGTCGATCGGGAGAGGGCATGACGCATCTCAACATGGAGCGGTTGGCGGAGCTTTCGGCGCAGCCGGGGGAATTTCTGAGTCGACATCCGTTCCCGTGGCTTGCCGCCAAGGGAGTGATCCGGGACGAGAGCTATCCGCGACTGCTGGCGGAGCTTCCTTCGGTAGAGGCGTTCCAGGTCCAACTCGGCAACAAGCGTGCACATGGGCAGCAGGGCCACGATCGGTACGCCTTGCAATACCGCCCTGCGCTGGATGACGCCTTGCCGCTGGTGTGGCGCGAATTCGTCGGAGAATTGCAGGGGTCGCAGTACCGGGAATTCGTACGGGCTTTGTATGGTCTTGGGCCGAGCGAGCGCTTCGTCCTGTCGATGCATTGGCATTACGCGCCGCCGGGCGCATCGGTCTCGCCGCACGTCGACGCCCGGCGCAAGATCGGATCGCACATCTTCTACTTTCATTCGGGCGACGAGTGGGATCCGCACTGGGGCGGACAGACGCTGGTGCTCGACGACGAACAGCGGCGCTTTCATCCGCATTCCGCGCCGGGCTTCGACGATCTGAAGGAAGTGGCGGCTTCCGAGATCCTGGGGAATCACAGCTTTCTGTTCAAACGCACCGACAATTCCTGGCACGGCGTGCGGCCGATCGCATGTCCGGAAGGCCACTTGCGCAAGGTCTTCATCGTCGTCATCAATCGGGTCAATTTCCAGGTGCTATGGCGCCGGATCCGCGGCAAGGATCCGGACGGCTATCGCCTGTAGGCCGCGCTCCGGACCGGTGAACCAATCGGGCGACGCGCACTCCAACCGGTTCCATCGCAATCGGTGGAAAACCGAAATCGGAGAAATTGACGATGAGCCATCTGACATTCATGAACGCGCCACGCGCGTTGCGCCTGCCGAAAGCCGCAGGTTGGACAACCCCGTTTCTTACACCGGAAAGCCCCGCGCTGGAAGCGATGACCGACTTCCGCAGTTCGCCGGCAATCACGGTTCTGGAGCACACGCAGATCGACGAGGCATTGAACCGAATGATCCATTCCGGGGTTCGCCTGCTATTCGTGGTGGACTCTTCGTACGGGTTGCTTGGTGCCGTGTCCTCTCACGACATTCAGGGCGAGCGACCGATGCTTTTCCTGCAGTCCCGGGACTACAGCCTCGAGCGTGGCAGTCGCGCCGAGGTCACCGTGCGCGATGTCATGGAGCCGCTGAGTGCGTGGCGTACGCTCGATCTGCGCGACGTGGAGCATGCGACCGTTGCCGATGTGCTGGGGCTGTTTCTCGAGCAGCCACGCCGGCATATCATGGTCGTGGAATTTCCCGAACATGGAACGCCGTTCGTGCGCGGCATGCTTTCGGCGAATTTCCTCGAGCGTGCGCTCGGAGTGCCGGTCGAGACGAGCCATGTGGCGCGGAATTTTGCGGAGATCGGACAGGCCTTGGCCTGAGGCGGTCGGCGTGGGTGAATCGGAATCATCAAGACAACTGGAAGGATTCATGAACTCGTTACGGCAGATTCTGGAGTGCGGCCAATCGATCTGGCTGGATTTCATCGACCGGCATCTGGTCGCGACCGGAGAACTGGCGCGGATGATCGAAGTCGATGGCATCCGGGGAGTGACGTCGAATCCGGCGATCTTCGAGAAGGCGGTTGCGGAGGATCCGGACTATCGGGCGGGGTTGCGGGCGTTGCACGATGCCGGCATCGCCCCGTCCGCGCGCCTGGAGAGGCTGGTTCTTCCCGACATCCAGGCGGCGGCGGACTGTTTGCTGGCGACCTATGAAACCAGTGGCGGCCGCGACGGTTTCGTTTCCCTCGAAGTGTCGCCGGCGCTTGCCCGCAACGCCGAGGACACGGTGCGCGAAGCGCGCCGCTTGCGGCAGGCGGTCGGGCGCAGGAACCTGATGATCAAGGTGCCGGCGACCGACGAGGCCTTGCCGGCGATCACCCAGTTGATTTCGGAGGGCGTCGCCGTCAACGTGACGCTGTTGTTCTCCCGGTCCATGCATCTGCGCGTGATGGATGCGTATTGTGCGGGCCTGGAACGGCGCGCTGCTCAAGGCCACCGGCTGGACGAGGTGGCGAGCGTTGCCAGCTTTTTCGTCAGCCGCATCGATACCGAAGTGGATGCGCGCCTCGATGCACTGCTCGCGTCCACGAAGGACGACGCGTTGCGACAGCGGATCCGAGGCTTGCAAGGGAAGGCGGCAATCGCCAACGCGAAGCTCGCCTATCGCAATTGGCAGGAGCAGATGGCAGCGCCGCGTTGGCAGGCGTTGCAGGAAAAGGCTGCGCATCCGCAGCGCCTGCTTTGGGCCAGCACCGGCGTCAAGAATCCCGCATATCGCGACGTGCGCTATGTCGAGGACCTGATCGGGCCGCAGACGGTCAACACGGTTCCTCCCGCGACCTTGAACGCGTTCCGGGAGCATGGCGTGGCGCGTGTGGTTCTGGATGCGGGGGTCGACGCCGCCGCGGCGGCGCTGGCGGAAATCGAAGCGCTGGGGATTGCGATGGATGACGTCACGGCGAAATTGCTCGATGCCGGGTTGGCGGCATTCGTGCATTCCTACGATGCGCTGTTGCAGCGACTCGCATCGGTGTAGCAGCGGCAGGAAACGGTTCCTTCCGGGATCGCCGCGCGTCCGCGCGGCGTTTTGCAGCATTTGGCAGGGCATGGAGAAAGGAAATCGGCGATGCAGATCGCGATGATCGGTCTTGGCCGCATGGGGGCGAACATGGCGCGGCGCCTGATGCGGGACGGCCACCGTTGCGTGGTCTACGACCGCGATGCGGAAGCGGTGGCCCGACTGGTTGCGGAAGGAGCGTCCGGCGCAGACAGTCTGGCGGCGCTCGCGGCGAAATTGACGCCGCCGCGCGCCGCCTGGATCATGGTTCCGGCGGGGGCGCCGACCGAAGATACCGTCGCCGCGCTGGCGGAACATTTTTCCGCGGGTGACGTCCTCATCGATGGCGGCAACAGCTACTTCAAGGATGACGTGCGCCGCGCGGCTGCGCTTGCGCCGCTCGGAATTCGGTATCTCGACGTCGGGACCAGCGGCGGCGTGTGGGGCCTGGAGCGCGGCTATTGCCTGATGGTGGGCGGCGATGCCGCGGCGGCGAAGCGGCTGGAACCGGTGTTCCGCAGCCTGGCGCCCGGGGAATCCGGGGTCCCGGCGTCGCCCGGGCGCAGCGCGGGGCGCACCGAGTCAACCAGCGCGACGGAAGGCTGGCTCTATTGCGGGCCCGCCGGTGCCGGTCATTTCGTCAAGATGGTGCATAACGGGATCGAGTACGGCCTGATGCAGGCGTATGCGGAAGGGTTTGACATTCTTCGCAACGCCGCCGCGGAGGCGCTGCCGGCGGATCAGCGGTACGTGCTGCCGGTGGCCGACATTGCCGAACTGTGGCGCCGGGGCAGCGTGGTTACGTCCTGGCTGCTCGACCTCTCCGCCGACGCGCTGGCGCGGGATCCCGATCTGTCGCAATACAGCGGGTACGTGCAGGATTCGGGTGAGGGACGCTGGACCGTCCAGGCCGCCATCGACGAGTCGGTGCCGGCGGAGGTCTTGACCGCGGCCCTGTATGCGCGCTTCCGGTCGCGACGCGAACACACCTTTGCGGAAAAGATGCTCTCCGCGATGCGGCAGGGTTTTGGGGGTCACGTCGAACCGCCGAAGGCGTGACCCGTCGGCATGGCCGGACAGATGGTGCGTTGGCGGGAGTTCGTGGATCCGGCGCGGTTCGAGCGCGCCGCGGCGGATTTCATCCTGGCCGTGGCGGCGGAAGCGATCGCCGAGCGCGGCGCGTTCCGGATCGTGCTGGCGGGCGGGGAGACGCCACGGCCGATCTACGAGCGCGTGGCGTGCGCGCATGCCGATTGGGATCGGTGGCACGTCTACTTCGGCGACGAACGATGTCTTCCGCCGGATGATCCGGGGCGCAACAGCGTCATGGCCCGTTCGGCATGGCTCGACCGGGTGGCGATTCCCCCGCCGCAGGTCCATGTGATCGAGGCCGAGCGCGGGCCCGAGGCCGGCGCGCAGCGGTACGCTGCGACCGTTGCCGGCATCGGGGCGTTCGACCTGGTTCTGCTGGGCCTCGGCGAAGACGGGCATACTGCGAGCATCTTCCCCGGCGGGCCCTGGGAACGGCTGGCGGACCGGGATCCGGCGCAAGATGGCGCCGTGATGCCCCCCGTCGTTCCCGTATTCGATGCGCCCAAGCCGCCGCCGGGCCGGATCTCCCTCTCGCCGGGTCGACTCGGCGACGCGCGCCGGGTACTGTTCGTGGTTGCGGGGGCGGGGAAGCGGGTCGCCGTGGCGCGGTGGCAGGCGGGGGACCCGATTCCGGCAAGCCGGATCCGCCCGCGCGGCGGCGTGGATGTGTTCTTCCTGGATTCCGCGCGCCGGTGATGCGGCGCGCCTTCGCGAAACGGACCCGATTGCACGATGGAAACGAAAACACCCAATTCCGATGAACCGGTACGGGAAATCGCAGCGGCGCCGGGCGCGTCGCTGCCGACCGCCGATCCCTGCGTCATCGTGATCTTCGGTGCGAGCGGCGATCTGACCCGGCGCAAGCTGGTTCCGGCGCTGTTCCATCTGGCCTGCGAAGGGTGCCTTGCGCCCACGTTCCGGATTCTCGGGGTCGGATTGCCGGCGATGGATGATGAGGCGTTCCGCGCGCACTTGAAGGACGGTGTCTTTGAATCGCCGGAAACCGCCCATTGCACCGAGGACGAGTGGACGTCCTTCTCCCGGCATATCTCGTTTCTGCCCGGAGACTTCGGTTCGGTCGAGACGATGTCGCGTCTGGCGGAGGCGCTCGAGTCCCTGCCCGTCGAAAACCGCCTCTTCTATTTCGCTACCGCACCCAGCGTGGTTCCGATGCTGGCGCAAGGACTGGCTACCGCAGGACTGAACCGCCAAGTGCGGAACTGGTCGCGCATCATCGTGGAGAAGCCGTTCGGCCGCGATCTCGAGACGGCCCGCAAGCTCAATGCGGTCCTGGCGCAACATTTCGAGGAAGACCAGATCTACCGCATCGATCATTATCTTGGCAAGGAGACGGTGCAGAACATCTTGTTTTTCCGCTTCGGCAATGCGCTGTTCGAGCCGGTATGGAACCGCGATCATGTCGAATACGTCGAGATCACCGCGGCCGAACCAATCGGGGTGGGCCACCGTGCGGCGTATTACCAGGAAGCGGGTGCGCTGCGGGACATGGTCGCCAATCACATGCTGCAGCTGCTGGCCTTGACGGCCATGGAGGCGCCGGCTTCGTTCGACGCCGATTCCGTCCGTGACCGCAAGACCGATGTCTGGCGGAGCATTCATCCGATGACGCCGGACCAGGTGCGTGACCGGACGGTGCGGGGCCAATACGGCGCGGGCACGATCGATGGCGAGGCCGTGCCCGGCTGGTTGTCGGAGCCGGGGGTGGATCCCGACACGCATGCGGAGACGTACGTGGCGCTGCAGTTGCAGGTCGAGAACTGGCGTTGGGCCGGCGTCCCGTTCTACTTGCGCACCGGCAAGCGGCTGCCGCGCCAGTTGACCGAGATCGCCGTGCATTTCCGGCATCCGCCGCTCGCGCTCTTCTCGGGGGGCGTGGAAAAGCAGGCCAACGTCATTTCGCTGCGTATCCAGCCGGACGAAGGGATCAGCCTGGTATTCGGCGCCAAGCAGCCGGGCGCCGAACGCAGGGCCGTGCCGGTGTCGATGGACTTCCGCTACCGCTCCGCGTTCGGGGCGAACCCGCCCTCGGCGTACGCGGTACTGCTGCTCGATGCGATGCGGGGCGACGCGACGCTGTTCACGCGCCATGACGGTGTCGAGGCGCAATGGCGCATCATCACGCCGATCGAAGAGGCCTGGACCGCGATGGATGGTCCCCTGCCGCAATATCCCGCCGGCAGCGAAGGTCCGGCGGCCGCGGACGAGCTGTTGACCCGCAACGGGCATCGGTGGCGACAGATCGACCCTTGACCGGACGCAAACCGCGGTCGGGCCGTTTTGGGCAGGCTAGCGGCTTTGGCCTGCTTGCGGGGGTCCCATGTCATCGACGGGAGTTTCGTCATGCGACGCGCCGTGCCTGCCCGGGCAGACAGCGTGCCGGACGCATGCGGTCCGGCTGCTGCTCATCAATCCGGGCGTCCCGGAAAGTTTCTGGAGCCTGCGCTGGGCGGTGCGGGACGTGCTGCCCGGCAAGCGGTCGGTAAATCCGCCCTTGGGCCTGGCCACGGTGGCCGCCTTGTCTCCGCCCGACTGGCAGGTGACGATCGTCGACGAGAATATCGAGCCCGTTCCCGCGCATCCCGATGCGGACATCGTCGGGATCTGCGGCATGGGCGTGCAGTTCGAGCGCCAGTGTGCGCTGCTCCGGCGCTATCGGAGCGAGGGCTATTACACCGTCGCCGGCGGAAGCTTCGCGTCCTTGTGTCCGGAACGCTATGCCGGAATCGCCGATACCGTGGTTTCGGGGGAAGCCGAGCGGATCTGGCCGCAGTTCTGCGCCGATTATGAACGGCGGGGTGCGCCGCCCGCCGCGTTGTATCGGGAAACCGAGGTGGTCGACCTTGCGTGGTCGCCGACGCCGCGATTCGATCTGCTGCGGCTCTCCCGATACACGACCGCGACGGTGCAGTTCTCGCGGGGTTGTCCGTATCGCTGCGAGTTCTGCGACATCATCGTGATGTTCGGCCGCAAGCCGCGCCACAAGTCGCTTGCGCAGGTCGAGCGGGAACTCGATGCGCTACGGGTGCAGGAGGTACGCAGCGTCTTCTTCGTCGACGACAATCTCATTGGCAACCCGGCGGTCGCGCGGGAGCTGCTGGCGTTCCTGGTCGGCTATCAGCGGCGCCACGGCAATCCGTTCCGGTTCGGCACCGAAGTGTCGATCAACCTCGCGCGACAGCCCGATCTGCTCGCATTGTGCCGGGACGCGGGATTCACCTGGGTATTCATCGGCGTGGAGTCGCCGGACCCCGAGGCGCTGAAGCTCGCGAAAAAAACCCAGAACATGGCGGAGGATGTGCTCGTTTCGATCCGGAGAATCTATGGGTACGGCATCGACGTGCTTGCCGGCCTGATCGTCGGGTTCGACACCGACACCCCGGCGGCGTTCGGGTCGCAACTGCGGTTCCTGCTTGCGTCCGGAATCCAGCTCGCCATGGTTGGGCTGCTCACCGCCTTGCCGAAGACCCCGCTCTACGAACGGCTCGCGGCTGCGGGGCGGCTGCGGACGGGAGACGGTGGCGCCGACAACACCCGGCCGGCGACGAACATCGTGCCCTTGCGAATGACCTACGAGCAACTCGTCGAAGGGTACGAGCAGCTCTATCGGACCCTGACCGCGGACAGCGCGATCGCGAAACGGATCCGCAACAAGCTGCGCTATATGGGAAATCCGGTCCGCGACACGACCTATCCCGCGCGACAGCAGGCGCAGATCGTGCTGCGGTTTCTGCTGCGCGGCATCGTCCCGGGTGGTCCCGTCCGATGGCTGCATTTCCTGCGGTCCATTCCCTGGCGCCGTCCGCGGCACCTGTACCTCGTGATCAACGACTGGATCCTCGGGTTGGCGATGCGCGACTACGTGGACCGGCATTTTCCCGGCGCGGCAAATCGGTCCGTGCGGTAGGTTTCAACGGCCTGCTACGGCGTCGGCGCGCGCGCGCGCGCCCTGGCTTTCGATCGGTTCCCGATCGCGGTGACGATCCGCATGAAGATCTCGAACCAGACGAAGACGAAGCGCAGGATGAACACCGCCGCGAGATTGGCCATGTAGCCGAACTTGAAGCTGTCCCAGTCGAAATCGATCCGGTGGTAGATCACGAGGAGGTTCATCGTCCCCAGCGCCGCGGTCACCGCGACGAGCGCGCGGTTGGCCCAGCGCCATTCGGGCTGGGTGAGCATGAAGAAAGTGCCGGTGATCGCCTTGACCGGGAACCCGCCGCCCAGCCGCGGCGACAGCATCCCGATCGCGCACAGGGTCCAGTAGAAGATGGTCGGCTGCCAGTGCTGCAGGCGCGGCGATTCGGTACCGGGTGCGAAATAGCCGAACCACAGCGCCCACAGCCCCATGATCAGGTATGCGACCAGCAGGGCCCAGACCCCGCGTTCGACGCGCAGCGTGCGCGGACGCCACCGCCAGGCGAGGGCCAATGCCGCCGCCGCGAAAAACGCGATCGCGAGGGCTTGCGTCATTTCAGCCACCAGTACGAAATGGCCAGCCCCATGATCCACAGGATTTCGATGCTGATCATGTTGCGCACCGGCAGCGTTGGCGGCGCCTGGCGCAGGCCGCGCACCTGTCCCTGCGCCAGGGCCGCCTGGAAGGGGGAGGTCTGTGTGCCGCGGATCGTCTTGCGGACATAGCGCACCGCCCGGGTGGGCGAGGTCTGCACCCGGGTCAGGAAGCGCTTGTGGCGCTCGGCGTGCCCCTTCAGGATTCCTTCGCGCAGGCAGGTCGGGCAGCTCTTGCCGGTGAAGCGCAGGTGCCCCTGCTCGCACAGCGACATCGCACCGGTACTCTTGCTGGCAAAGCTATTGAGGATGGCTGCCCATTCCTGGGCGCTGGCGCGATAGGTTCCCGATGCGAAGGCGCGGTCGAAGGTTTCGCGCAGCACGTCCGGAAAACACTCGTGAACGCTCGCCGGCGTGGCGCGGACGCTGCGGTTGCCGCTGCGCCCGTAGGGATACAGGCCCTTCTCGATGCGCCCCGCGAGCTCGGTCGGATAGAGCTGATGGCGGTTCGCGGCGATGCCGGCATACGGATGGATGCCGTAATTGAGCAGGCGGAAGATGATGGTCGCGAGCGCGAACCGGTCCTGATTCTCGGGGTTGCTGACCGAGCGTCCGTGGAATTCCGGTGCAAGGTACTCCGGCGTCACCTGGGGGGCCGCCGAGACGAAGTCGTCGGCGTGGATGTGGAACCCGTCACAGTCGAGGATCGAGACGTAGAGCTCCTTCTTGTACACCTTCAGGTTGATGGGCTTGAGGTCGACGACCGCGATCTTCTTGCTGTGGAGGCAGTGCAGCAGCGAGGCGAGGTTGTGGCAGATCGTGACGAGCTTGCCGAAGTCGGTGTCGAACCCTTCCTTGGCCGCCTGGCTGCGCGTGAGCAGGTAGTCGAGCTCCATCGTGCGCTGGAAGTCGATCTTCTCCATCACGAAGCCAGTGAATCGGCCCCCCTGCATCACCATGGCGACCGGCCAGGCGAGCTGGACGATGCCGCGCTGCCCGGTCGGCACCGACGGCAGTTCCGGCGGATTGCGGATCATCCAGCGGATCTTCTGCTCATACTCCGCGCGGTGCGCCTGCAGGATGTTGGCGTGATAGACCTTGGCGACGTATTCGAGCTTGTTGTCGATCGTGAACACTTCGCCCGCGCCGCCCGCCTTGCCGATGGAGACGAGGCGGACCTGCTCGGACCGTCCGTCCGACCAGACGATGCGAACGTGCTGGATCGAAGGACTGGCGGGAGCGTTCACGGGGACGGCGGGCGCAGGCGATGGAATGCGGCCGGGTTCAATGCGCAAGCGCGAGCAGGAGCGTCTTGTCGTCGGCGGTGATCCGGTGCGTCTTTTCGTCCGCCAGCACGTTCTGCAGTGCCTGCGTGCCGTTCTGCTCGGTGGCTTCGCGCAGGAACTTCACCACCGGGTCGATGAACGGGCGGAAGAAACCGGTCTTCGGGCCGTCGACCGCGAACGGCGACGTGCCGTCGCTCATCAAGCCGATGAGGCAGCCGCGCTCGATTCCGGTGAGCGGCGTCACGCGCAGATGCTCTTTCCAGGATTCGTCGGTGACGAAGTAGGTCTCGTCTGCGTATTCGCCGTTTTCGGGGCGTGAGAGCACCGATTCCCCCGTAAGGCGCTGGTGGATCGCAAAGCCGTCGCCGATATGGAAGAAGCATCCTCCGTCGCGCGACGTGACGCAGCCGACCAGGGTCGACGCGAAGTCGCGCAGGCTGCGTTCCTGGGCGGCGGCGGTTTCGGCCAGTTCCGAGCGAGCCTGTTCGACGATGCCGGCAATGGCCTCGTGCCATTCGGCGTCGGAGCGCGCGGCGAGTTCCTCCGTTCCGAATGCGGCAGATGCCAGCTGCGTGATCCGCTCGGCGAAGAAGCGCGACCCGGCCTGGCTCTCGGCGGCCGATCCGGCGCCGTCGCAGACCACGCCGACCAGCACGTTGCCGTTGACGGCGAAGTGTCCCGCGTCCTGGCAGGGCTGGTCATTGGTCAA
Source organism: Burkholderiales bacterium GJ-E10 (assembly GCA_000828975.1). Lineage (NCBI taxonomy): Bacteria > Pseudomonadati > Pseudomonadota > Betaproteobacteria > Burkholderiales > Burkholderiales bacterium GJ-E10. The sequence continues at coordinate 622,999 of AP014683.1, forward strand.
ATGGTACGCGCCGGTGGCGGAGGCGAGAAAGACTTTCCACTGCATGGGGGTACGGATTTCCGGTGGTTGTTGCGCGGGGCCCCGTCGTCGACGGACTGCGCCCCGCATTCGGGGAATGCCGCGCTCAGGCCTGCATTTGGGCCCAGCTGTCGACGGGGTTCAACTGGACGGTGCCGCCGGAGGCGGCGCGGGAGACGGCCTGGATGCTGCGGCTGAGCCAGATGAAGAGTTCGCGGAAGCGCAGGCCGTTGAGGTTGAGGGCGCCCTTGTTGCTGAATTCGGCGAGGATTTCGCGATTGGCGGCGCCGACGCCGATGGGCATGATGTTGACCTTGTGTGCGGCCTCGGCGTTTTTGCATTCGGCGGCGACCTGCTGCCAGTCGTCGGTGGGTTCGCCGTCGGTGAGGAGCATGACGATGGGGCGCTTGTAGGAGACGCCGGCGCTGCGCATCTGGGTTTTTTGGGATTCGATTTCGTCGAGGGCGCAGCGCATGGCGGCGCCCAGGGGGGTCATGCCGCCGGCATGGAGTTCGGGGGGCGTGAAGTCCATGGCGTCGGTCCAGTCGCCCATGATTTCGACGTTGTTGTCGCCGCCGAAGGAGATGACGAGCACGCGTCCGCAGCGCGCGGCGATCGGATCCTTCTTGAGCTCGGCCTCGAGGGTCTTGAGACCGTCGTTGAGCAGGTGGATCTTGTCGTCTTCGGCCATGCTGCCCGAGCAGTCGAGCACGAGCACGAGCGGCGCCCGTTCGTCGCTGTTGTCGATCAGCGCGACGTCCGGAATGATGTTGTTCATGCGTTGGGTCTCCCTTTGGGTCTCCCGGTTGAGCGCGCGAGCCCCGAACTCCCGTTGCCGATTCGCTGCGCGTCCTTGCGGGAGAACGTCGGGGCGATGCGAACCGGTGCCTGCCCTTTATGTTGCACCGCGAGGGACGAGAAGTCAAAATGGAGTCTTTTCCAACGAGGTGTGAGCCTGGAGCGGGGTCCGTGATTCCAGCGAGGTATGAGCCTGGAGGGGTTCTGTAGGAGGCGGTTGGCCGGCTGAGGGGCCGTCGCCCCCGGGAGGCGCGTCGATCATCGAGGGCATGGTGATCGACATGAACGAAACGCAGGTCCGTACCCTGGAGCAGGTGCGGCAGGTGCTCGATGGTACGGAGGCGCTGCAATTCGAGCGGCCCGAGGACGACGCCGGGCGCTACGCCTGGGTCGAATCGGTGTTGAAGCGGTTTGGCTATCGGCATCTCTCGCGGCCGGATCGGGGCACGGTACTGGCGTACCTCCAGCGCTTGAGCGGCTACAGCCGCGCGCAGGTCACGCGCTTGGTGTCCCGGGCGGTGGCGGGCAAGCCGCTGGTCAAGCAATACCGCGCGCCGGAGCACGCCTTCGCACGCCGTTATACGGCCGCCGACATCGCACTGCTGGCCGAGGTCGACCGCGCGACCGGGACGCTCTCCGGACCGGCCACGGTCTGCATGCTGCGGCGCCAGCGCGACGTGTTCGGCGATGCGCGCTTCGTGCGCCTGGGGTCGATCTCGGTGGCGCACCTCTACAACCTGCGCGCCACGGATCGCTATCGCGCGCAGCGCGTCGTCACGACCAAGACCCGGCCGACCTCGGCCGTGACCATCGGCGTGCGCAAGGCGCCGGCGCCGCAGGGCCGTCCGGGATTCATCCGCATCGACAGCGTCCACCAGGGCGATCAGGACGGCGTCAAGGGGCTCTACCACATCAATGCCGTCGACTGCGTCACGCAGTGGCAGGTGGTGGCCAGCGTACAGACGATCTCCGAGAGCCATCTGCTGCCGGTGATCGAGCAGATGCTCGCGCAGTTCCCCTTCGCGCTCCTGGGATTCCATGCCGACAACGGCAGCGAGTACGTCAATTACCAAGTGGCGAGAATGCTCGAGAAGTTGCGTATCGAATTTACGCGCTCGCGGCCCCGCCACAGCAACGACAATGGACTGGCCGAAACCAAGAACGGCGCCGTGGTGCGCAAGGTCTTCGGCTACGCGCACATCCCGCAGCGCTATGCGACCAAGTTCAACACATTCTGTGGCGAATACCTCAACCCGTACTTGAACTTCCACCGTCCGTGCCTGTTCGCCACGGAGGTGCTCGACCCCAAGAAGCCCGGGCGCATCAAGCGCATCTACCGTCCGCGCGACGCAATGACGCCCCTCGAAAAGCTCGCCAGCCTACCCAACGCGGAAAAGTGCCTACGCCCCGGAATCTCGTTGGAAGAACTGCACCAACTCGCCCGCGCGCTCAGCGACTTCGATGCCGCCCAGGAGCTTGCCCAGGCACGCCAGGCGCTCTTCAAGGGGGTCACTACCCGTGCTGCCTGAACCCTCCGGAGACGCGGGGGGCCTGCCGCCCCCCGCACCCCCCAGCCGGCAGAAAAAGAAACGGAGAAACCACTCCGGAACCCGCCGTCTACACTCCTAACTTCTTCAAAACGAATCGACGCGCCTTACCCCACCAAGTCCGGCCCCTCCAGGCTCATACCTGAATTGGAAACGACTAATGGCCGCCGGTTCCTCGTTGCCACGGGGAATGGCCGCCACAGGGGCTGTTTTTTTGTCTAAGCTTGCGCGCCGATCCAGGGAGAAACCATGAACCGTCAATGGCTCGTCGCTGTACCACTCGTTATTGCCGCAATGCTGCCGGGATGGGCCGGTGCCCAGGTCCCCGGCCGACATCCGCCGTACCTCCACGCCCTGACCGATCTGCATGATGCCCGGTACTATCTTTCCCATCGTCCCGGCCCCCCGCTGGCGCCGCCGGAACGGCGCGCGATCGCGGAGATCAACCGCACGATGCACCTGATCCAGCGGGCGGCGTACGGCGATGGCAAGAACCTCGCCTTCCACCCCGCGGAAGACCTGCCGCCGCCGCGGGTTCCCCGCCTGGCGCGGGTGTCGCAATTGCTGCGTCGGGCGCGCGCCGACATCGGCGCCCCCGAGGACAATGCCAGCGTGTGGCGGTTCCGATACAACGCGGCGATGCATCTCGATCGTGCGATCCGGATTTCCGAGCGGATGATGGTCCGGATGGAGCCGCCGACGCTGCCGTAATCGCTGGCCGCGCGAACTTTCGGTAACCTTGCGCCTGTCGTTCTTTTTTCGGGACAGGGGAGACCGCAACATGCCGAACATCGAATTCGACCTGGGGGAAAAGCGGGTGTTTCCTCCCGGCCCGCGCGCCGTGCAGGGCGCGGCGATATCCGGCATGGACGCCTACCAGCGGCTTTGCGAGGATGCCCGCCGCGATCCGGACGGGTTCTGGCGCGGTCTGGCGCAGGAGCACCTGGCCTGGCAGACCCCCTTCACCGAGGTGCTGGACGAATCCGATGCGCCGTTCTACCGCTGGTTTGCGGACGGCCGGCTCAATGCCTCGTACAACTGCCTGGACCGGAACCTCGAAAACGGCAACGCGGAGAAGACCGCGATCGTGTTCGAGGCCGACGATGGCGCGGTGACACGCATCACCTACCGGGAACTGCACCAGCGCGTATGCCGCCTGGCCAACGGTTTGCGCTCGCTGGGGTACCGGAAAGGGGATCGGGCGATCATCTACATGCCGATGTCGATCGAAGCGGTGGTCGCCATGCAGGCTTGCGCGCGGCTGGGCGTGATCCACTCGGTGGTGTTCGGCGGGTTCTCGGCCAAATCGGTTCATGAGCGCATCGTCGATGTCGGTGCGAGCCTCGTGCTCTGCGCCGACGAGCAGATGCGCGGAGGCCGGGCGATTCCGCTAAAGGCGGCGATCGACGAGGCGCTGGCGATGGGCGGATGCGAGGCGGTGCGCAAGGTGCTCGTGTACCGCCGCACCGGCGGCGCGGTCGCCTGGGACGCCGCGCGCGACGAATGGCTGCACGACCGGATGGCGGGGCAGTCCGATCAGTGCGAGCCCGAGTGGGTCGAGGCGGAGCATCCGCTGTTCGTGCTCTATACCTCCGGGTCGACCGGCAAGCCCAAGGGCGTGCAGCATTCCACCGGCGGCTATCTCCTGTGGGCGGTGCTGACGATGAAGTGGACGTTCGACATCCGGCCCACCGACGTCTTCTGGTGCACCGCCGACGTCGGCTGGGTGACGGGGCACACCTATGTCTGCTATGGGCCGCTCGCCACTGGTGCGACCGAAGTGATGTTCGAGGGCGTTCCGACCTATCCCAATGCCGGACGGTTCTGGCAGATGTGCCAGAACCATCGGGTCACCGTGTTCTACACCGCGCCGACGGCCATCCGCGCGCTCATCAAGGCCAACGACGCGGTGCCGGAGACCCATCCGTCGCGCTTCGATCTTTCGCAACTGCGCATCCTCGGCACCGTCGGGGAGCCGATCAACCCGGAGGCGTGGATGTGGTACTACCGCAACGTCGGCGGCGAGCAGTGTCCGGTCGTCGACACGTTCTGGCAGACCGAGACGGGCGGCCACGTCATCACCCCGCTGCCGGGCGCAACGCCGCTCGTTCCGGGTTCCTGCACCCTGCCGCTGCCGGGGATCGATGCGGCCATCGTCGACGAGGCCGGGCACGAGGTTCCGAACGGGCAGGGCGGCCTGCTGGTCATCCGGCGTCCCTGGCCGGGCATGCTGCGGACGATCTGGGGCAATCCCGAGCGGTTCCGCAAGGCCTACTACCCGGCGGAACTGGGCGGCCGCATCTATCTCGCGGGCGACGGTGCCGTGCGAGACAAGGAAACCGGGTACTTCACGGTCGTGGGCCGGATCGACGACGTGCTCAACGTCTCCGGGCATCGCATGGGCACGATGGAGATCGAGTCGGCGCTCGTGGCCAATCCGATCGTTGCCGAGGCGGCCGTGGTCGGCAAACCCGACGACCTGACGGGCGAGGCGGTGTGCGCGTATGTCGTCCTCAAGCGCGCGCGGCCGGAAGGCGCCGAGGCGGACCGGATCGCGAAGGAGTTGCGCGATTGGGTCGCCAAGGAAATCGGCCCGATCGCCAAGCCCAAGGAAATCCGGTTTGGCGACAACCTGCCCAAGACCCGTTCCGGCAAGATCATGCGCCGCCTCCTGCGGTCGCTGGCGCGCGGCGAGGATATCCAGCAGGACGTTTCCACCCTCGAGAATCCGGCGATCCTGGATCAACTCCGGGTGGCACAGTGAACACCGGGGTGCCGGCACCTCAGGGATTGCCGGGGCGGGTCGGGTAGAATACCGTCCGCTGTGTTTCCCGCGCCCGCGGGAACTCCGGAGAGATGGCCGAGCGGTCGAAGGCGCACGCCTGGAAAGTGTGTATAGGTCAAAAGCCTATCGTGGGTTCGAATCCCACTCTCTCCGCCACGATCCATTAATAATCAATGGGTTGCGTGTGGCGGACACAAGATTTAGGCACAAAATGGGGCGATGCTCGCGCCGAGAGTCGGTGCATCTTCGAACCCTCCACCGAGAAACTGTGCCGGTTGCGTGACTGGTTCGATTTCTGATTTTCCTTGCCCTGCGCGGCTCTTTCGGATGGAAGGGGCGCATGCATATTCGTCTGAAAAAAATCGACGAGGATTTCTTTGAGGAATCGTGAGCTTGGCGCATTTCGGATTATGTTGGCATCCGGAGACTAGTCACTGGCGAACTGGTGCTCTCGACCCGGAGCGGTCTCCCGTCGCTCCCATGAAGCGGTCTCCTGCAAATCACTCCGTTGCGGACGCCTGTTCCTTCATCGGAGGCACAAGGTCGACCTCGGGCTACCGCCACCTCTTGGCAAGCTGATCAAGCCCGGTACGCTGAAGGTCCTGCGGACTCTGCTGCCAGATTTCTGGTGCGGCTTCGGTTGCGCGCCATCTCAAAATGAGATATCCTTGTCCTCATGCGAGTAATTTCCGACACGCCTCTGCGACGGTTTTGCGATGATCATCCGGAAGCGAAGGGCCCGATTTGGGCGTGGCGAAGCATCGTTCTCAAGAGCGAGTTTGCCAACTTCGCGGAGCTCAAGAAGGCGTTCAAGGCAACGGACCGGGTAGGAAGCTATTACATCTTCGATCTGGGCGGAAACAAGTACCGGCTGATCGCCGCGATCCACTTCGATACGCAGAGGCTATTCGTGCGCGAGATCCTGACGCACAAGGAGTACGACACATGGAAACCGTGATTTTTTCGTCGAAAGAAGTCCGCGAATTGACGGATCACCTTGGGGCGATCATGAAAAAGGTTCCGCTTCACCCGATCAAGACCGAAGCAGAGCACGACCAGGCTGTCCGCGTGCTCAACGGACTGCTGGATTCCGGCGCGGCCGACGAAGCGCATCCGCTTGCGCCGCTTGCTGCAGCACTCGGGGATGTCATTGCCGATTTCGCTGATATGCACCACGAAATACCGGAGGCGTCCCCGCCCGAAGTTTTGCGTGAGCTGATGGCTCAGCATGGACTGAAGCAAACCGACGTCCCAGAGATCGGCAGCCAGGGCGTTGTGTCCGAGATCCTCAGCGGGAAACGGGAACTGAACGCCAGGCAGATTGCCGAGTTATCGCGGCGTTTTCATGTTAGCCCTGCAGTCTTTTTCGAGGCGACGTTGGCCTGATGTTGATGACTGCCTAAAACCACGGAAGAATTGGGCCGCCGGGAAGCGGCCGCACGCGAGATATCGGATCCGACCCAATCCGGTCGCCCATGGTTTCCCTGGACCGGAATCTCGCGTCGCGAAGGGGACTTTCGGGCTCAACCGCGAATCGCCCAACACGTTCCATCAAAACCCCCGGTCTCCGGAATTTGCGGAGCGGTTCAGTTCAAGAGCGTTCCTGGTGGAATACCGCGAGGCGCGCTCGTTGGCGACGATTTTTCGCTGTTGCCATCGCTGAACGCGTTCTGAATCGAACGTTCAGAGGCCGTTCACGGCTCCGGCGCACCATGTCGCCATGTTGAGTTCGCGCCGCGAACCGAAATCCTGAAGCCGACCTGATGGAGACAATCATGACGACCCAAAAACCGACCTTCCTGGGAACCCTCTCGCTCATCGTGATGGCCGCCCCCGTAGTTCTGGTGCCCGCCGCATTTCTCGCGTTCGAGGAATCGTTCCTCCGTGCGCAGGCCATCGTGACGGGACTGGAGCTGACGCTCGTTGCAAGCGGAATCGCCTTGGCCGTGCGTGCGCTGCGCCAGTCCACGGATTGGCATATCGAAGGCAGCGCCGAGGCACCCGCGGCATAGGCACCGCGGTGTGGTTGGCGCCGGGGGCCGCAGCCCATGCGGCCCTCCCGGATGCGAAGCGGCGGACCCCATCGGGTCCGTCGTTGTCTTTGATCGGAATGCGCGGCAAACCCCCGTTCTGCAGTCCGGCAGGGAAGACGTCCAGGGTGTCCTTGGACAGGACACACAAAAAAAAGCGGCGGACCCGTCGCGGATCCGCCGAACATGGCATCGCAAGGGCAGCATGGCTGGCACCCCGCGACGCCATGGAAGGGGCCGGTGTTCAGGCGGCATGTACCTCGCCTTCCCGTCCGCCGTTCGCGGGCGTGGAGCGGCTCAGGGCGCGCAGGGCAAGGGCGATTCCGCTCGCGACGACCGTCCATTCGAGGCCGGTGACGATGGTCTGCGCACGGAGGATCGACTCCTCGAAGGCGACAAACGCAACCGGCACCAGCACGATGGGGGCGGCCATCACGATGAGCGAGAGGGTTTCCAGAAAACTCGGCTTTTGGGTCGTCATGATGCTCTCCAGTGGTTTCGCTTCGGAACTTCGGTTCGCGGCGCGAACTCGACATGGCGACACTGTGCGCCGGAGCCGTGAACGGCCTCTGAATGTTCAATTCAGAAGGCGTTCAGCGTCGAAACAGGGTGTAACGACGGAGCGGCCGCTCCGGGAGGAACGCCCGTTCGGCGCCGACGCCTGCCGTGTCGGCGCCGTTGCTCAGGGATGTGCCTTGCGCCGATCGTCGACGGTGAGCCGGTCGAGGAGGTCGAAGAACTGCTGGGTCTGCGGCGCGCTGAATGCCGACAACAGCGCGTCGTTCGCCAGTCGGACGGACGGGCTGATCTGCTCCAGCAGCGCGCGCCCGGCGCTCGTCAGGCGCAGGATCGTCCTCCTGCGATCGTCGTCGTCCGTGGCGGCGGAGATCAGGCCGCGTCGCCGCAGCAGGCGGACCACGATGCTGGTGGTTGCGCGGTCGAGGTGGATGCGGCGTCCCAATTCGTTCTGACCGACCGCCTCGCACCGGCTCAGCGCGGCGAGCAGCGCATATTGGGTCGGCGTCAGCATGGTGTCGGGACAGGCTTCCTGGAAGCGCGCCGTCGCGATCTGGTGGGCGCGACGAATCAGGAAGATCGCGTCGAGCGCCAACGGGCATTCCGAGCGCGGCAGGCATCCTGCGCCATCTGCGCCAGCGAGTTCCGTCATTTTTCCGTCCATGACCATCCCCTTCCCGACCCGCCGAGGGCATTGATGCCGCATCCGGCACACCCTTCGAAGGTCGATGCTGCGTCCGAAAAATATATCACACGATGATATGAAGTTGCCTCCGGCATTCCCGGAATTGTCCGGGGCGGCGAAGGGTTTTCGGGGGCGATTACTCCTTGCAACAGACGCGGCGCGGCCCGCGACATAAAATGCCTTCCGATTTTGTCGGTTGATGGTCGAATCGGGGGTTGCCGGCCCACGGCCGGCAGGGAGCGGCGTGCGCCGCTCCGATCCCCTCCTTTCCCGTTGGATGTCGAGAACCATGCAGGATTCCGAAGTCCCATCGCAGGGCGAGCCCGCCGCAAGCTCCGTTGTTCCCCCACCCGGGGGGCGTCCGCGCCGCCGCCTTGGCTGGCTGGCGATCGGAATCGCCGCGATCGCGGTGGTCGTGGCGCTGCGAGTGCTGCGTCAAAAGCCGCCCGAGCACGAGGAGCCCGCGCAGGTCGTCGGCGTCGCGACCGCGGCGCTCGGATCGATGCCCGTCACCGTCCATGAGTTGGGCACCGTCACGCCGATCACCACCGTGACCGTGTTGCCGATGCTGAGCGGCTACATCACCGAGGTTGCCTACCATGAAGGGCAGGACGTCCGGAAGGGGCAGTTCCTGGTCCAGATCGATCCGCGCCAATACGAGATCGACAAGGAGCAGGCCGAGGGACAGCTGGTCAAGGACCTCGCCGCGCTGGGGCAGGCCCGCGCCGATCTGGCGCGGTATACCCGCCTCCATGCCACGCACTCGATCGCCGAACAGATCTACGTCGACCAGAAGTACCTGGTCCAGCAGTATGAAGGCGCGGTGAAGACCGATCGGGCGAACATTGCGCAGTACAACCTGGACCTCATCTATTGCCATGTCACGTCGCCGGTCTCCGGGCGGGTCGGCCTGCGCCTCGTCGACGTCGGAAATTTCGTCACCGCCTCGAGCCAGCCGGCGCTGGTCGTCGTCACGACCATGAAGCCCACCACGGTCGAGTTCAGCATCCCGCAGAACATCCTGGGCGACGTGGTGCAACGGTTCCATACCGGCGCCCGGTTGCCGGTCGCGATCTACGACAGCGAGGACCAGAAGCAGATCGCCACCGGAACGCTCTATGCGATCAGCAATCAGATGGCGACGGCAACCGGAACCTTCACCCTGCGCGCGATGACGCCCAACCGCGACGAGGCGCTGTTCCCGAACGAGTTCGTCAACGTGACGCTGACCGTCGATACCCTGCACGACGTGGTTCTCGTACCCACCCCGGCGATTCAGACCGGTGCCCCCGGCACCTACGTTTTCGTCGTGAATCGCGATGACACCGTGTCGGTGCGCAAGATCACGATCGGTCCGGGCAACGGGCGGTACACGGCCGTCCGATCGGGGCTGGCCGCCGGCGAGCGCGTCGTCACCGACGGGCTGGACCGCCTGCACGACGGCGGGAAGATCCGGCCGGCGCCCGCGACCGAAGTCGCGCCGGGGGCGACGGTGCGCGCGCCGCATCCCCCGGCGCGGGCTTCCTAGCCTCGCCCAGGCCTTGCGCCGATGAATCTCTCCCGCCTGTTCATCATGCGGCCGGTGGCGACGTCGCTGCTGATGATCGCCATCGTTCTCGTCGGCGCGGTGGCGATGAAGATCCTGCCGGTGTCGTCGCTGCCCACCGTCGACTACCCGACGATCCAGGTGCAGACCTTCTATCCGGGGGCAAGTCCGCATGTGATGGCCACCACCGTCACGGCGCCGCTGGAGGTGCAACTCGGAGAGATCCCCGGCCTGCAGGAGATGGTATCGACGAGTTCGGAAGGCGCATCGGTCATCACGCTGCAGTTCGACCTGTCGTTGAGCCTCGATGTCGCGGAGCAGGACGTGCAGCAGGCCATCAATGCGGCCAACAGCTTCCTGCCCGCCGGCCTGCCGGCGCCGCCGATCTATGCGAAGGTCAATCCCGCCGACCAGCCGGTCCTCACCCTGGCGGTGACGTCCCCGTCGATGTCGCTGACGCAGTTGCAGGACATTGCGAACACCCGGCTGGCAACCAAGATTTCCGAGGTGCCGGGCGTCGGCCTCGTGACCACGGCCGGCGGCAACGTGCCCGCCGTGCGCGTCGAAGCCAATCCGCAGAAGCTCGCCGCCTACGGGCTCAGCATCGACGATCTGCGGACCTACCTCGCCAATATCAACGTCAGCCAGCCGAAGGGGAATTTCGACGGCCCCGAACTCGACTACACGATCAATGCCAACGACCAGATTTCCGATCCGAAGGACTATCTGGATTCGGTGGTCGCGTACCAGAATGGCGCGCCGGTGTTCCTGCGGGACGTCGCACGGGTGCGCGTCGCGCCGGAGGATGTCGAACGAGGGGCATGGTTCGATCACCAGCCGGCCATCGTGCTGAACGTGCGGCGGCAACCGGGCGCGAACGTCATCGCCACCGTCGACGAGATCATGCGTCGGCTGCCGCAGCTCGAATCGGCGTTGCCGGGGGGCATGCGGGTGACGGTCGTTTCAAACAGCGTGGGGGAGATCCGGGCGTCGGTGCGGGATGCTGCCCGCGAGTTGCTGCTGGCGGTCGCCCTCGTCGTCGCGGTGATCTTCGTGTTCCTGCGCAACCTCCCGGCGACACTCATTCCCAGCATCTCCGTTCCGGTGTCGCTGATCGGCACGCTGACGATCATGTACGAGATGCATTACTCGATCGACAACCTGTCGCTGATGGCGCTCATCATCGCAACGGGCTTCGTCGTCGACGACTCGATCGTGATGATCGAGAACATCGTCCGCCACCTCGAGTCCGGCATGTCGCCGCGGGAGGCGGCGATCCGGGGCGCGGGCCAGATCGGATTCACGATCCTGTCGCTCACGATCTCGCTCATCGCGGTCCTGATTCCGCTGATCTTCATGGGCGGCGTCATCGGACGGCTCTTCGGCGAGTTCGCCGTCACCCTGGCGGTGACCATCCTGCTGTCCGCGGTGGTTTCGCTGAGCGGCGTGCCGATGCTGTGCGCCAAGCTCCTGCGCGCCCGGGCGCAGCGTCATCCCAGCCGATTCGAGCGGTTCAGCGAGCGCGTCTTCGATCGGACGCTCGCGGCGTATTCCCGAGGTCTGTCGTGGGTGCTCGATCGCCAGCCGGTCGTGCTCGCCGTGGTCGTGCTCACCATCGTCTTGACCTTCGCAATGTATATCGCCATTCCGAAGGGCCTCTTTCCGGTCCAGGACGTGGGCGTGATCCAGGGCATCAGCGTCGCCGACAACTCGGTTTCCTACGCTGCGATGGCGCGGCGCCAGGCGGCACTTGCGGACGTCATCCTGCGGGATCGGGATGTGACGTCGCTCACCTCCTACGTCGGGATCGACGGCATCAACCCGACGCTCAACAGCGGGCGCTTCCTGATCAACCTGAAGCCGCCGGGACAGCGGCACGAGACGGCCCTCGAGGTTTCCCGCCGCATCCAGCGCGCGGCCGCCGGCGTTCCAGGCATCCGCCTCTATCTGCAGCCTGGACAGGACCTCACGCTCGATACGCAGGTTTCGCGCAACCAGTACAGCCTCATCCTGCGCGGGCCGAGTGAACAGGCATTCCGGCACTACGTGCCCGCGCTCCTGGCGCGGATGCGGTCGATCCGCTCGATCACCGACGTGACCAGCGATCTCGACAACGATGGTCTCGCGGTCGAGGTCACGGTCAACCGCCAACTTGCGGCGCGCTACGGGATCACCCCCGCGACGATCGACAATGTGCTCTACGATGCGATGGGTCAGCGGATCGTGTCGACCATCTTCCAGCAGGCCGATCAATATCGCGTCATCCTGGTGGCGAAGTCCAGCACGATTCCGACGGTGCGCTCGATCGGCGACATCTACCTCCCCAGTCAGACCGCAAGTGCGGGGCAGGTTCAGCTCGGGGCGATCGCGGCCTTGCACGTCACCAAGGAGCCGCTCGCGATCAGCCATCTGGCCCAGTTTCCGGCCGTGACCGTGTCGTTCAACCTGGCCGACGGCGCGTCCCTGTCCGATGCCGTGCGGGAGATCCGTGCCGCCGAGCGCGCGGTGCACCTGCCGCTGTCGATCACCGCGACGTTCCAGGGCGCCGCCGCGGCGTTCGAGGCGTCGGTCTCCAATGAGGCCTATCTGCTGATCGCCGCCATCGTCGCGGTCTATATCGTGCTCGGCGTGCTGTATGAGAGCTACATCCATCCCGTGACGATCCTGTCGACCCTGCCGTCGGCGGGAATCGGTGCGCTGCTGGCCCTGCAGCTTGCGGGCCATGACCTCGACGTGATCGGGATCATCGGCATCGTGCTGCTCATCGGCATCGTGAAGAAGAACGCGATCATGATGGTGGATTTCGCGCTCGATGCCGAACGCAAACAGGGGAAGTCGGCGCGCGACGCGATCTTCGAAGCCTCGCTGCTGCGGTTCCGGCCGATCCTGATGACGACCCTGGCGGCGATGCTTGGCGCCATGCCGATGTTGCTCGGTACCGGGACCGGTTCGGAACTGCGCCGTCCTCTGGGCCTTGCGATCGTCGGCGGCTTGGCCTTGAGTCAGATCCTGACGCTCTTCACGACGCCGGTGATCTACCTGTTCTTCGACCGACTTTCCCGCCGCTTCCGTGGTGTGCGCGGACGCAACGGCACGGGATCGGATGGTCCGGGCGCCGGCCTCGGCGGCACCGAGCCGACGCGGGCCGGATAAGGGCGGGGGGCGCCACCGTGAAGAACATCAACCTCTCGGCGATCTTCATCCGGCGGCCGGTTGCGACCTCGCTGCTCGCGCTGGCGATCTTGATTTCGGGAATCCTGGCGTTCGTGCACATGCCGGTGGCGCCGCTGCCGAACGTCGAGTTTCCGGTCGTCGTCGTGCAGGCGAGAATGGCGGGCGCCAGCCCCGTGGTGATGGCCCAGACCGTTGCCGAGCCGATCGAGCGGCGCGTCGGCACGATCGCCGGCGTCAACGAGCTGACGTCGACGAGTTCGATCGGCAGCACTCGCGTGATTGCCCAGTTCGACCTCGATCGGGATCTCAACGGTGCGGCGCGCGATGTCGAGGCGGCGATCCAGGCGTCGCGCGCCGACCTTCCGGTCACGCTGCGCAGCAATCCCACGTATCGCGAATACAATCCGGCGACCGCGCCGATCATGGTGCTCGCGCTGACGTCCGACACCCTCACCAAGGCGCAGCTCTACGATTCCGCCGACTCGGTCATCCAGCAGGAGTTGTCGCAGGTCAACGGCGTCGGCAAGATCGTCCTCGGCGGCAGCGCGCTTCCGTCGGTGCGCGTGGAGCTCAATCCCGACAAGCTCAACAGCTACGGCATCGGCCTCGAAGACGTCCGTGCGGCGATTTCCGCGGCCAATGCGGACAGCGCGAAGGGGCATCTCGATCAGGGCGAAGAGCGCTACGAGGTGCTGTCCAACGACCAGATCAGCAAGGCCGAACCCTATCGCAATCTTGTCATCGCCTATCGCAGCGGCGCCCCGGTCTTTCTGCGCGATGTGGCGGAGGTGCTCGATTCCAACGAGAACATCCGCAACGCCGGTCTTTACAACGGCAAGCCGGCGGTGCTGGTGATCGTCTTCCCCATACCCGGAAGCAACGTCGTCGACACCGTCGCGCAGATCCGGTCCCGCCTGCCGTCGATCGAGGCGGCGCTTCCGTCGTCGATCCATGTTCACGTCGCGATCGACCGCTCCGTGTCGGTGCGCGCCTCCGTCGACGACACCGAGCGCACCCTGTTCCTCGCGGTGCTGCTCGTCATCGGGGTGGTGTTCGTGTTTCTCCTCTCGCCGCGCGCCACCCTGATCCCGGCGATCGCGCTGCCGCTGTCGATCATCGGGACGTTCGGCCCGATGTATCTCCTCGGATACAGCATCGACAGCCTGTCGCTGATGGCGTTGACCGTCGGAACGGGATTCGTCGTCGACGATGCCGTCGTCGTCCTCGAGAACGTCGTACGCCACCTCGAGGCCGGCATGGAACCCAGGGAGGCCGCGCTGCGCGGTGCGCGCGAGGTGGGATTCACGGTCGTCTCGATGAGCCTTTCCCTGGTCGCAGTGTTCCTGCCGATCCTGATGATGCCCGGATTCGTCGGCCTGTTGTTTCACGAGTTCGCCGTCACCCTCTCCGTTGCCATCCTGATCTCGCTGCTGGTCTCGCTCACGATCACGCCGACGATGTGCGCCTACCTGCTTCGGCAAGACGCCGGGAAATCCGCGAAGTCGCGTTCCGTCTCGTGGCTCGCGGCGCCGTTCGACCACTTTCACCGCTTCTATTCGCGGTCGCTCGATGCGGTGCTCGATCACGGCGGGCGGACGATGTTCGTGCTGGGACTGTTGATCGTGGGGAATTTCTTTGGTGCCCGCCTGCTGTCGACGACGTTTTTCCCCGAGCAGGACACCGGAATCCTGATCGGCCAGATCATCGCCGACCAGAGCATTTCCTTTCCGGCGATGCGGAAGAAGCTGGCTCAGTTGCAGACCATCGTCGGCAGCGATCCCGCGGTGCAGTCGGTGGCTGGATTCACCGGAGGGCGGGGTGCACAGAATACGGCCAACGTATACATCGGCCTCAAGCCGATCGAGCAGCGCGATGCAAGCGCGGTGCAGGTCGTCGACCGGTTGCGGCCGCGGCTCAATGCGGTTTCCGGCGCCCGTCTGTACCTCCAGGCGCAGCAGGACCTGCACGTCGGCGGCCGCGAATCGGCGGCGGAGTATCAGTACACGCTGACGAGCGACGATAGCGATGCCCTGTACCGATGGACGCCCAGACTCGTCTCGGAGCTGTCGAAATATCCGAATTCGATCCGCGACGTCAACTCGGACCTGCAGCAGCGCGGCCTGGAGACCTACATCGACATCAACCGCGCCAAGACCAAGCGCTACGGATTCGATCCGAACCAGATCGACAATACGCTCTATGACGCGTTCGGCCAGCGTACGGTCTCGACCATCTTCAATCCGCTCAACCAGTACTTCGTCGTGATGGAGGTGGCGCCGCGCTACTGGCAGTTCCCGCACGAAATGGAACACATCCAGTTGAGTACGGCGGCGGGCAATCCGCGCGGCCCGCAACAGACGCAGATGCACAGCAATACCGTCAGCGGCGTTCCCGTGCGGCAGGCGGCCGCCGCGCCGGCGGGGAGCCCGCTTGCCACCAACGCGCGCAATGCCGATGCGGAAGCCAATCAGTTGATCAACGCGATCTCGAACGGTCGCGGCGGAAGCTCCAGCGGCAGCCCGGACAGTACCGCGGCGGAAACCATGGTGCTGCTGCCGGCGCTCGTGACCTGGAAGAACGATCACACCGCGACCCAGGTCAACCACCAGGATGGCATGGTCGCGGGAACGATCTCGTTCAATCTGCCCAAGGGCGGCTCGTTGAGCGCGGCGTCGGCGGCGATCGAGGGGGCGGAACGCGCCATCCGCATGCCAGTGTCGATCCACGGCGAATTCGCCGGCGCGGCCCGGGCGTACAAGCAATCCATGCTGACCGTGCCGCTGCTCATTCTGGCGGCGCTCGGGATCGTGTACTTCGTTCTCGGAATCCTGTACGAAAACACGATCCACCCGATCACGATTCTTTCGACCCTGCCGTCGGCGGGGATCGGTGCGACCCTGGCGCTGCTGGTTTTCAACACGCCGTTTTCGGTCATCGCGATGATCGGCATCATCCTGTTGATCGGCATCGTCAAGAAGAACGGCATCATGATGGTCGACGTCGCGATCGAACTGCAGCGCAACGCCGGAATGGACGCGCGCAGCGCGATTCATGAAGCGGCGTTGATCCGCCTGCGGCCGATCGTCATGACCACTGCGGCCGCGGTCCTCGGTGCGATGCCGATGGCGATCGGCATCGGTCAGGGTGCCTCGCTGCGCCAGCCGCTCGGCATCACCGTCGTGGGCGGCCTGCTATTCAGTCAGATCTTCACCCTGTACACGACGCCGGTGATCTACCTGTTCCTCGACCGGGGGCGCGCGCGCCTGGCGCGGTGGGCCGCCGGCCTGCCGTGGAATCGGCGTTCCAAGGAAAGCGCATCATGATGAAGACAATGACCCGGCGCGTGCTGCCGATCGCCTGCGCGATGCTGCTTGCCGGCTGCATGGTCGGGCCCGACTATCGTCGTCCTGCGGTCGACATGCCTCCGGCGTGGAAGGAGCAGCCTGGGTGGACGCGTGCCCAACCGGCGGCGGCGCAGGCGAAGGGAGAGTGGTGGCGTGCGTTCCACGACCCGCTGCTCGATGACCTCGAGCCGCTGGTGGCGGTATCGAACCAGACGGTGCGGCAGAGCTACGCCAGCTATGAACAGGCGTTGGCCAGTCTGCGCATCGCGCAGGCCGGGCTTTTCCCGATCCTGACGGTGACCGGACAGCGGACCCGGCAGAACACGCCGGCGTCGTTCGGCATTCCGGGTCAGCTCGGCACCGTCGGCAGCGCCGCCGCCAACGTGAGCTGGACGCCCGACATCTGGGGCCAGATCCGCCGGCAGATCGAGGAGAGCCGGGCGACGGCGCAATCCGATCAGGCCTTGCTCGCCAATGCGACCCTGTCCGAACAGATCGCGCTGGCGCAGGCGGTGATCGACCTGCGGGTCGTCGATGCCGATACCGATCTTCTGCAGCGGACGGTGATCGCCTATCGCCGGTTCCTGCAGGTCGTCGCCGAGCAGGACCGGGCGGGCACCGTGGCGCCGTCGCAGGTCGTTGCCGCCCAGACCCAGCTCGACAATGCCCGCGCCAGCCTGATCGCGCTCGGTGTGGCGCGCGCCCAGTATGCGCACGCGATTGCCGTCCTCGTGGGGAAGAATCCGGAAGACCTTGCGATCGCGCGCAGCCGAAGCCTGCCGTTCTTGCCCACGGTCGCCGCCGGCCTGCCCTCGACGCTGCTGCAGCGCCGCCCCGACGTCGCCGCGGCGGAGCGCCAGATGGCGGCCGCCAATGCCGCAATCGGCGTGGCCACGGCGGCGTATTACCCGACCGTCACGCTCCTCGGCAGCTACGGCGTTTCGCCGCTGGCAGGGCTGCTGCAGGCGAGCAATCGGGCATGGTCCCTCGGTGCGAACGCCAGCGAACTGGTATTCAACGGTGGTCAGAACATCGCCGAGGTTGCCCTGGCGCGCGCGGGCTATCAGGCGACCGTGGCGAACTATCGCAATACGGTCCTGGGCGCACTGCAGAGCGTCGAAAACGATCTCGCCGGACTGCGTATCCTCGCCCGCCAGGCCGACGCGTTGGCGATCGCCGTGCGCGACGCGACGCGCGGTTCGGAAATCGCGCTCCACGAGCTCGAAGCCGGAACCGTGGACTACACCACGGTGGCGATTGCATTGACGACGCAGTTCGGCGATGAGCAGAGCGCGCTTACGGTGCACCAACAGCGGCTGCTCGATACCGTGGCGCTGATCGGCGACCTCGGCGGCGGCTGGACGGGACTGCAGCCGTAATCTCCCGGTTGCGCTCGACTGGCGCCTGCTCCCTCAGAAGCCGAGCGTCAGTGCCGCGAGACTTGCCAGCACCCCGAGCGCGAAAACCGAGGCGCCGACGAGCGCCAGCACGCCGCGGGGAAACGAGCGCGCGAGCATGGCCATGGAGGGCGCGCTGATCGCCGGCAGGGTGACCAGCAGCGCTGCCGCCGGGCCGGCGCCGACCCCGAGCAGCAGCATTGCCTGGACGATCGGCACCTCGCCCGCGGTCGGGATCACGAACAGCGAACCGGCAGCGGCGAAGGCGACGATCCACGTCAGATCGTTGCCGATTCCGTGGTCGAGGTGCGGGAAGAGCCATGCGCGCGCGGCGCCGAGCAGGACGACCAGCACGGCATATTCCGGCACCAGCTGGAGGGTCATGCGGAAGGCGACCTTTCCCCATTGCGCGAACAGGTTGCCGGTCCCGCGATCCGCGGACCCCGCATCGTCGGGCGCCGGTGCCGCCGTGGCGGGTGCCGCCGACAACGTGCCGCCCAGGCGGTTGACGAGATGGCCGATGCCGAGGACCATCAACAGACCGAACGCGATGCGCAGCAGACTCCACTGCCATCCGAGCACGAAGCCCATGAATACCAGGGTCGCCGGATTGAGCATCGGATTGCCGAGCCAGAAGGCGATCGCCGCGCCCGGCGCGGCGCAACGCGCGCGCAGTCCCGCGACGACGGGCGCGGCACAACAGGTGCACATCATGCTCGGGACCGCCAGCAGGCCCGCCGTTGCAATGTTCCGAAAGCGCGTTGCCCCGAGCGCTCGGGCGATGGATCGCGACGGGATCAGAACCTGGATCGCGGAACCGACCAGCAGTCCGAGCACCAGCGCCTTCCAGATCGCCTTCGCATACACCTGCGCATAATCGAGCGCGGCATGCAGCGAGGGAGGCGGCGGATTCGCTGCGGCGCCGGTGAGGATCGACGACCCGATCGAATGGTGGGCCGCGGCGAAAAACGCGCGCTGGTAGTACGGGAACCACTTGACGTAGAAAAGGCCGAGGACGACCACAGCGAGAAAGGCCATCCAGCGCACGGCCAGGCTGGTGCCGGCGGCGGAGGTTGGGGCGTCGGTTTGCGGAGCGTTCATTCCACTCATTTTACCGAGGCCTGCAAGGCCAGGCATGCGGCGCCGTAGGACGCCTCGGTGCAGGCGGCCTGCCGCACGGGAAGGCCTGCGGCACGCGCGCGCAGCCGGGTGTAGACCGGATTGGGCGCGCCGCCGCCGGCACTGAGGATCTCGGTGGGCGGGGTGGCGCCGAGTTCCACCAGGCGCGAATACCCGGCAGCTTCGATGCGCGCCAGGCCTTGCAACAGGCCGTGCAGATATGAGACGTCATCGGCCGGTCGCGGCGTGAGTCGTGGTGCCATCTCGGGGTCGTTGACGGGAAAGCGCTCGCCTCGGTCGGGCAGCGGGTACAGGTCGAGGGGGCTGTCGGTCTCCGGGTCGATGCGGGCGCTGAGCGCCTCGATCTCGGCATCGGAAAACAGTGCGCGCAGCACGGCGCCCCCGGCATTGCTCGCACCGCTGGCCAGCCAGAGATCGCCCCAGCGATGGCTGTAGACGCCGTAGGCCGGCGCTGCGACGCGACGCGTGGAGAGCAGCTTGAGCGACAGCGTACTGCCGAGGCTGGTGACGGCCTGACCCGGACGGCACGCGCCGGTGGCGAGGAAGGCGGCGTTGGCATCGGTGGTGCCGGCGTGGATGCGCAGCGTGGCGGGAAGTCCGAACTGCCGGGCTGCCGCGGGGTCGATCGCCGCAAGGTCGGCGCCGGGCGCAACGATGGGCGGAAGCAGGCCCGCAAAGGGCAGGGCCGCGACCGCGGCGGGCCACTCACCGGCGGTGACGTCGGCCCCGGACTTCAGGGCGTTGTGCCAATCCGTCGCCGGGGCCCGCCGCAGCAACTGCGCGGCGATCCAGTCGGCCTGGTGCATGGCGTGGGCGGCCCGCCCGGCCAGCGCGTGCCGCTCGAGTTCCTGCCACAGCCATGCGAAACGGGCCAGCGCGTCGACCTGGGTCGGCGGCGGCAACTGCTGTCGCAGGCGCTGCGCGATCGATTCGGCGCGGTTGTCGAAATAGGGTAGCGCAGGCCCCACGGGCTGCAGATCCCGATCTGCGAACAGGACGGTTCCCGAGGTCGCGCAGATCGCGGCGTGCTGCAGGCGCGCGCGCAACGCCAGGGGGATTCCGAAGAGCAGCTCGGCGAGCGCGTCGGACCAGTGCTGCGGCGTCTGCGCGCGGGGCGCGAAAAACGCATGGCGTGACGCGAACAGGACGGATGGGGACGGCCCGGCTTCGATCACGCAGCAGCGTGCACCGCTGGTGCCGAAATCCAGGCCGACGGCGAGGGGGTTGGTCATCGCGTGCTGTCCCGCAGGTCGAGGAACCCGTCACCGCAGGGGCGGGTCGACTCCGAAGTGTAGCCGCGTCGTGGCCGGGAGTGCGGCGTCGTCCCGGCGCCGGGGAACCCGGGCCGGGACGGCCGGTCATGGCGCATGACCGGCGTGTGGAACGTTATCGACCGTCATCCGCCTGGGCGACGGTGTCGCGGGCAGAGCGGTGGTCACCGTGTTCCCCGTCGCGATCGTCACGATGGAACGAGAAGAGATCGAACAGATCGCCGATCGCCGGTCCATTGGTCGGAACGTAGGGGTTGCGGCCGTATTGCGGATCCGGCAGGTTGTCGCGGCTGCGGTTGGTCAGCGGGCGAAGTTCCCAGTTGCGCTCGATGAACTTCAACACCGAGGCGTGGTCCGCGTAATCGTGCGAAATGTGTCCCGCACGGGTGTACTTGGATATCACGAGGAACGGAACCCGCGTGCCGTCGCCGAAGAAATCGAGCGGCTGCACATAGCCCGAATCGTAGTAGCCGCCGCCTTCGTCGAAGGTCACGAAAATTGCCGTGTCCTTCCACAGCGCGGGGTTGGCACGCACGCCGTCGACGATCTTCTTCACGAATCCCTCGAAGAGGTCGAGCTTCGACGAGGCGGGGTGGCCGTCGACGATGCCGCTCGGCTTGACGAAGGAAACCGCGGGAAGCGTTCCGTTGGCGATGTCCGCGTAGAGGTCGACGGTGTCCTTGAGGTGCTCGGCGCGCGCATTGGCGTCGGTCATGATCGAGGACGTGTACTGGAAGAAGTTACAGATGTTGCAGTAGTTGTCGGTCGATCCCCACTTGAGCTGGTACGGATCCGGAACATACTGGTTCCACTGGTCGCCGAAGTATGCGAACGAAATCCCCTTTGCCGACAGGGCATCGCCGATGTGGCGCAGGTTCGACGGCGGAACCGTGAACACCGTGTTGTTCTTGTTCGGGTCGGTGTATGCGTCGTTGCCGTTGCCGAAATAGCCGGGGTTGTAGTTGTTGACGAGGTAATAGTGCCCGGGTTGGCAGTTGGGCTTGACCGGATGGGGGAGCGACGCCAGGTAGTGCAGTACCGACGCGACGCCCGGCTGGTTGGGGTCCGAGCAGTCGACGTACGAGCCGCCGCCGTAGGACGGCGATCCGTACGAGCCGCCACCGTAGCCGTCTTCGGTATACCAGTTGTTGGTGCCGGGCGCGGGGTTCGGATTTTCGATTTCCGAGACGACTCCCGCATTGGCGGTGCCTTGGGCCACGGTCACGCCGTTGGGGGGAACCGCGGCATTGCCGTGCCCGTCGGAGAACCACAGGACGTCTCCGGTGCCGAGCATGATGTGGTTGGCACCGGTGCCGCCGACCACGCCTTGGTGGTAGTTGTCGCTCATGGCGTAGTGGTCCGCCAGGTACTTCAGATACGGCGCATCGCCTTGCTGCACGTTATAGAAGGCCATCGCGCTGGCGCCTTCCCGCGTCGTCGCGTCGTTGAAGTTCGCCGGGCGCGGATTGCCGTTGGCGCCGGCGCCGACGGTCACTTCGACCCAGGGGAACAGGTCGTTGCGGCAACCGCTGGCATTGTCCGGCGTGACGTACCCGGCATTGCAGTCGAGCTGCTGCCACATCTGGAAGAAGCGGTGCACCGGGCTCGCCGTATAGCTGTCATACGGCAAGGTCGTCGAGGTCAGCTGGAACGGCCCCGGCGGCAGCGCGTTCACGCCCGGAATGCGTGTGTCCGGAACGCCTTTGGGAAGGCCCGTGCCGCCGGTGGTCATGTACTGCAGGTAATCGTTGGGCAACCCGTTTTCGTAGGAAGCGAGCGCAGACGCGGACATGCCGACCGGAAAATACGGCTTGGTCGGACCGCCGGTGAGCGGGGGCGGCAGAGTGGCATACGGCGCCGCCTGGGCGGGGCTTGCCGAGTACGGCGACGGGTAGGTGTCGACCGCCGATTTTTGCACGGCCATCGCATAGTTCGGGCCGGGGCGGCCGTTGGCGTCGACGATGCCTTCGGAGAGCAGGTTCCGGACCTGCTCGTCCTTCCGGATCGGCTCGTAGGTTGCGAAGACGTGATCGAACGAGCGGTTTTCCCCGATGATGACGATGACGTGCCGGATCGGCGTGCGGGTGTCGTAATCGGCGGAATCGGCGTGCGCCGGAAGGGCGGCGAACGGTCCCAATGCAAATGGCACGAGGGCGCCGGCGGTGACCGCGCGGCGGAAGCGGGTATTGCGCATGATGACTCCTGTTGCGAAAGGAGAGCAATGAACAAATGGGTTCGGTAGCGCGCGCAGGGATCACCATACGGACGATCCATGAAGTGCGCGTGACGATCCTGCGGGCCGCGACGACCGGTCCCGCGAATCGGGGGCGGCCGGGAAATCGCAGCCCCTAAAATGACGAGCTCGAAGTCCTGGAAATGGGGAGAAACCTACGAATGAAACCCGAATCGATGCTGGCCGACGTCGAGGTTGCAACGCCCGCAGGGCATTGCGATGCCGTTCTTGCACACGCTCCCAACCGGGGCGAGCTGCCCGCGGTGATCCTGTTTCCCGATGCGTTCGGCCTGCGCCCCGCAATTCGCGGCATGGCGAAGCGCCTTGCGGCGCAAGGGTATGCGGTACTGGTCCCGAATCCGTTCTATCGGTCCGGAAAATCACCCACGGACGGGATGGTCTTCGACTTTCAGGACCCGGCGGATCGCAGCCGCTTCATGGAATTGCGCGCACCGATGACCCACGAGGCCGTTGCGCAGGACACGGCGGCGTTCATCGCGTTTCTCGACGCGCAACCGTTCGTACGCAAGGACGGAAAGGTCGGGGTCGTGGGCTATTGCATGGGAGGGGTCCTCGCCATGCAGGCGGCCGCCGGTGTTCCGGATCGGATCGGCGCCGGGGCGTCGTTCCATGGCGGTGGGTTGGCGACGGATGCACCCAACAGTCCGCATCGCCTGGTGCCCAAGATGCGCGCGCCGTTTTATTTCGGCATCGCGGCCAATGACGACGAGCGCGAACCCGAGGCGAAGTCGGTGTTGGCGGATGCGTTCGCCGCTGCGCACCGCACCGCGACGATCGTGGTGTACGAAGGGACGCTGCACGGGTGGTGCATGCCGGACCTTTCGGAGCGAACCGGCCGTCCGGTATACAACGAACCGCAGGCCGAGCGTGCGTGGGGCGAACTGCTGGCGCTCTTCCGACACGCCCTTTGACTACTGCAGATTTCCGAGGAAAGCCATGAACCACGAAGATCGCGTCCAACAGTTTCGTCAGCGCTCGCAGGCCGCGCTCAGCCTGAACGTCGCTTATATCGGCGTCGTGAACGGATTGTTCGCTGCCCTGCGTTCCCTGGGGATGGCAGCACCGCCGGTGCTGGCGCAGGCCGCCGCCATGGACGAGGGGTACGTGCGCCGCTGGTGCGATGCGGCCTATGCGTTCGAATATCTCGATGTCGATGGCGAAGCGTTTTCCCTCACGGCAAACGGAGCGGCCATGGTTCCGGGAACCGAAGGCGGCGTCATGCCGATGGCGATCCAGTCGGTGTTGACCGCGCACATGGCCGAACGCGCGGCGGCATTGATGCGGACCGGTGAACGTCCGGGAGAGTCCGTCCTGGCGGAACGGCAGACGCTGTTGCCGTGGTTCGGTCCGATGCTCGAAGCCAACTTCGCGCCGATGTTTGAAAACACCATTGTTCCGGCGGTTCCGGCGTTTGCCGAGATCGATCGCCGCGGCGGCCTGGCAGTCGATCTGGGTTGCGGCAACGGTTGGTACCTTCGTGCGCTGGCGCGCCGGTGCCGCAAGCTGCGCGGACTGGGGCTGGACGGTTTCGCGGAGAACGTTTCGCAGGCGCAGGAGCGTGCCGACGCGGAGGGCTTGGGAGATCGCGTGCGGTTCTCCGTCGGCGACATCCGGCAGTTCACGCTCGACGAACCGGCCGACCTCGTGGCCATGAATCGGGCGCTGCATCATGTCTGGGAAGAGGGACGTGAGCCGGTGTTCCGATGGTTCCGGGACAACGTCAGGCCGGGTGGGTTCATCGTGATCTGGGAGCCGGCGTGGCCGGCGCAGCGTTCCGACCTGCGTGACCCGTCCCGTCGCGCCATGGCGTTCCAGAACCTCGGCGAGCATGTGCAAGGGAATCACTTCCTGCGTCCGCAGGAAATCGTCGACGCGTTCGCCGCGGTGGACATGCCCGCCACGGCCCACCTCTTCGCCAACGGCAACGAGGCGGTCATCGTCGCCCGGCGTGGATGACCAGTTTCGATCGGCGGCCCGCCACCGGCGGTGCCGCCGATGGTTCGTCTTCGCGGCGCGTTCGTCAGGCCGCGGCCACGAACACGATACCCAGCAACAGGACGAACGCCATGAGCAGGAGGAAAAAGCGAATGCTCGCCAGGACGTCTTGCATGATCGTCTCCTTTCCGGAAACGTACCAGGCTTCTTTTATACGCCTTCCGGGTTCGGGTGTGCAATCCGCTCCGGATCGGCATGCAGCGCGGAGGCGGGGAGGTCCCATACGCGGACCTGATTGCGCCCGCTGCTCTTGGCGCGGAGGAGGGCGCGGTCTGCCCGATCGACGCTGGTTTCGATCGGGCGATGCGTGTCCATTTCGGCGATGCCGAACGACGCGGTGATGGTGATGGCGCCGCCCTCGGGGAGCGGAAGGCGCAAGACCGCGATGTCCTCGCGGATCCGATCCATCGCGATCTGCGCTTCCGGCGCGGCAATGTTGGGCAGGCAGAAGAGGAATTCCTCGCCGCCGTAGCGGAAGATCGAGTCGTAGCGACGCAAGTGCCGTTTCGCGACGTCCACGACCGATCGCAGGACATGGTCGCCGGCGGCGTGACCGTGGCGATCGTTGACATCCTTGAAATGGTCCAGATCCATCATCGCCAGGCTGCAGGGGCCGCCGTGCCGCAGCATCCGGTCGCGTTCCGCTCCGAGCCGGTCCGTGAGCGAACTGCGGTTCCATATGCCGGTCAGGGCATCGACCATGCTTGCTTCATGGATGAGCGCGCGTTCGAGGGCGCGCAACGAGCCGTGGTAATGCATCGCCGCATCGGCGAAGCGGTCGAATTCGGCCGTGGTGATGCCGCCATTTCCGATGCGGGACCGCAGCGCGGCCGTGCAGTTCGACAGCGCGCGGTGTTTCAGGGCGACCTGCCGAAGCAAGGGGTCCGCCGGCCGGCGCAAGGTCCGGTCGAACTCCGTGAACCATGTTTCGAATCCGGTTGCCATCGCCGGATCCGATTCCGCGTACTGGCGCTGGACGTCGCCGCAGGCCAGGCCGGCGAGAAATCCGAGCAGCCAGCGCAGATGCGCATCGGCAGCGGTATCGAGGTGGCGGATCGCGGCAAGGATGTCGCGGTGTTGGAAGTCGGGGGCGGAGCGCAAGTGCTGTAGGGAATCGGCCATCGGAGAAACGTCGGGAATACCGTGCAATGCGATCTGCCGCAGGCTACGCCCCATCGAGGGTATGAATGTTCTGGGCCGCCAGGTTGCGAACGACGCGGCACGGCTGCTGGCAATCCTGCACGCATTCGCCGAGGATGTCGCGAAGGGCCTGCCGCGCCTTCTGCAAGGCATCGATCTGCGTCTCGATCTCGCGCAGTTTTTGGCCCGCGAGGTCCAGAACGGAATGACAGTCGCGGTGGTCCAGGCGATCCAGCAAGTGGATGGTTTCGGCGAGCGTGAACCCCAGCCCCTTGGCCTGGAGGATCGACAGCAGGCGCCTGAGGTCGGATTCTTCGTAGGCGCGAAACCCGCCCAACTCCGGCTTCCGGGGCTCGCGCAGCAGGCCCTGCCGTTGGTAATACCGGACGGTCGAAACCCGCACTCCTGCCGTCTGGGCCAGCTTGCCGATGGTAAGTTTATTGTTCGAGGTCACTTCGAGGCGCGTACGGAATGAAAGTGAAAATGCTTGTCCGTGCGACAACAAAGTCAGGATATCGCTGCACCGGGGTGCAGGCACAAGGGGGATCACGTGCTCTTTTGACAAAAGATGCATTTTGTCGAAAAGATGCATCATTTGGCTGCGGCAGAGGCCTGGTCGCCTGTGGAATTTCACCGGACGAGGCGCCTGCAAGGGCAACGCCGATGGTCGGGCGATGTCCGAAAAAAAACCGGCGGAGGCGCCGGTTTTTTCGTCGAGCCTGAGGCATCCCCCTGACTACTTGTCGATGCGCGTGATCTTCGCTCCCTCCAGGGTGAGGTTGTACATGAGGCCCTTGTTGCCGTAGACGAAGCCGATGATCGGTTTCTGGGCGGTGTTCGTGTCGATCGTCTTTCCCGTTCCCAGGGTTGCGATGGCGACCGAGCCGTCGACGCCCGCCTTCCAGCCTTCGCTGGCGCGGAACTTGGCCAGGCTTTCCGGCGTCATGAACAGGATCGCAACGCTTTTCTCCTGCACGCCGAGTTGAAAGCCGATCGATGCCGCCGCGATGTTGTAGTACGCGACCGTGCGTCCATGGATGAGCAGCGCACCTTCGCCATATTCGCCACCGACGAAGAAGCCGGCCTTGAGCACCTTGGGGAATACCAGCATGCCGGCGGCCTTTCCCGCCAGTTCCTGGGCCGCGGAACTGGTGCGATAGAGCTTCTGCACCGCTTCTTGGACGTCGGCGTTGAGTTCCTCGCGGGATTCGGCATGCGCGCGGAACGGCAGCGCAAGCAGGAGAACCATTGCGAACAGCGCGGCGATCGACGGGAATGCGCGGAATGGGGATTGAGCCATCGTGATCCTCGTGAGGGTGCCAAAGGTCAATACAATAGCGGAATCGGGGGCGGGCCGGAACATTGGTGCGTCCGTTGCGGGACCATGGATTCGGAACTCAGAAGGAGAAAAGGGAATGGCGGCATCGTCCAATCCAATCGAGATCGGTTCGCCGGCGCCGGATTTCGCGCTGCCGGATGGGGAAGGGCGCATGCATCGCCTGCGGGACTGCGCCGGCTCGCGGGGAACGCTGGTGATCTTCATGTGCAACCATTGCCCGTACGTGCTGTGCATGCGCGATGCGCTGCAGCAATACGCCCTGGACTATGCGGAGCGCGGGATTCGGGTTGTCGGCATCAATCCGAATGATCCGGTGGCCTACCCGGACGAGACGCCGGAGCGGGTGGCCGAAGTCGCCCGGCAACTCGCGTTCCCATATCTCGTCGACGGCGATCAGTCGGTCGCGAAGGCCTATCAGGCGGCATGCACGCCTGATCTGTACTTGTACGACGGCGGTCTGCGTCTTGCATACCATGGCCAGTTCGACGACGCCCGACCCAAGAACGCGATCACGGCCACCGGCAGGGATCTGCGGGAAGCCACCGATCGCCTGCTGGCGGGCATGCCGCCCCTCGCCGAACAGCGTGCGTCGATCGGCTGCAGCGTCAAGTGGAAACCGGGGAACGAGCCGGCAGTCTGAGCGGGAAATCGGAGGGAGGAATCGCCGAGCCGGGATGCGGGAATTCGGATCGGCGGAAAAAGAAAAACGCGCCGGTCGCAGGGGACTGCGGAGCCGGCGCGTTGCGATGCGTTCCTCCCCGCGCAGCGGGGAGGGCGGCAGGGCGGTCAGGGATTGGCGGAGACGATCTTGACCGACGCCTTCTGCTTCAGCGAGGCGATGAACTGTTGCGCCTCGCGCTGCTCCAGCGCCTGCACGATGTGCGACTTGACCTCGTCCAGCGACGGGTTGTGGATCGGGCGCTCGTCGTCCAGACGGATCACGTGCCAGCCGAACTGGGTGTGCACCGGGGTCTGGCTGACCTGACCCTTATGCAGCCCGGTCACGGCATCGGCGAACGGGCGGACGTAGGCCGCCGCCGGCGCCCAGCCCAGGGCGCCGCCGTTGGAGGCCGATCCCGGATCCAGGCTGTCCTTCTTCGCCAGCGCGCTGAAGCTCGCGCCCTTGTTGAGCTCGGCGATGATGTCCTGGGCCTGCTGCTCGGTCTTCACCAGGATGTGGTGGACCTTGTATTCCTTGTCGCCCGCAAGCTTGACTTCCCGGTCGTATTCGGCCTGGATCTGGGCTTCGGTCGGCTTGTGCTTGGCGATCTCGTCGCGCAGCAGGGCCTGGATGTACACCGAACGCGCCGCGTTGTCAGCCTGGAAACGGACGCCTTCGCGGTCGGTGATGCGGCGGTGGCGGGCTTCCTGCATCAGGACGTCCAACTCGATGAGCTTGTCGCGGATGCCCGCGCGCAGCCGGGGCGTGTCGGGCTGATGCAGTTCGCGGACGATCAGGTCGATTTCCGAGCGCTTGATCGGACGGCCGTTGACGAAGGCCACGGTCTTGTCGGCGCTCGCCGACGCGGCGCTGCCCATGTTCTGGTCGTTGTGGTGCTGTGCGGACGCGGTACCGGCCAGGGCCAGCATCGCGGCAGCGGCAGCAGCGGTGATCACTCGATTCATTCCGTCACCTCAAGGTAATCGTTGGAATTCGGGAAAAGGGGAAACGGCGGCAGGCCGTCAGGAAACAGGCAAACCGAAAAATCATACACGCAAAAGTACTGGGCGGATCCGCGATGCCGGTGGGCGGTAGCGGGGATGCGTCGGAACCCGGCTGGACGCATGGCGGATCGATCTGCCGGGATGCAATGCCGCGCCCGTTCCCGGCGCAGTCGCTTCAGTGTGCGACGTCCTCGATGTCGAATTCCGAAGTGGGCGCGGCCCACAGATAGCCTTGTCCCCAGGGGACGCCCGCGGCCTGGGCCCGGTCGCGGGTGGCGGCGGTTTCGATCCCCTTCGCGATGGGGATCGATCCCAGGCCTTGCGCGAGGTCGACCACCCGGCGCAGTGCCAGTTCGGCTCGCGCATCGGTGACCGCGGCCTGGACGAGGGTCTGGTCGATCTTGAGGTAGCGGATCGGCATTGCCAGCAGATGCGGGAATGCGCTGCATTTGCTGCCGAAGTCGTCGAGCGCGAGCTGGAACCCCAGATCGAGCAGCGGTGCGACGCTTTCGCGCAGGCGCGTCGGGCTGAGGTCGAGGTTGCGTTCCGTGATTTCCAGCACCCAGGGAGTCTCCTCGTCGCCGGCCTGCATGCGGGCCGCACGCCATCGCTGGTGGTGGTCGGCGAGCCGACGCACGCTGGCGGGGTCGGTCAGGAACGCGCTGGAGCAGTTGATGAAGCGCTTGCCGCGTTCGGCCGTGAACGGCTCCGGCTCGGCATGGGCCGCGGCCATCACCTGCGCCGAGATCTCGCGGTCGATATGCGGTTCGAACGCGATGTCGGCGGCGACGCCGATGAACGACTCCGCCGGCAGGACGGTGCCGTCCTGCGCGATCAGGCGTGCCAGGGCTTCCTGGCCGACGATGTGGTCGTCGCGCAGGCGCACGATCGGTTGATAGGCCACCCGCAGGCGGCGTTCCTGCAAGGCCCAGCGGAGCTGGGCCTTGGGGAACGCCGTCAGCGCAGGATGGCCCGCCCGGATCGCGCGCAACGCGGGCCGCAGTCCGGTTGCGTGCGGGGCTTCCTGCGATGCCGGGGCGGGCATGGCTTAGTGGTCGCCGCCGTGGAAGACGGCGATGGAGCCGGAACCGCCATCCACGCTTTCCTGCTGGGTTTCCGCAACGAGGCTGTTCAGCCGGAACGAATTGCCGCGCAGGCTGAGGAGTCCGTTGCCGGAGGAACTGGAGAACACGATGGTGTGCGCGCCCATGACGTAGTAGGCGATGCCGGGGATCGCCGTCGTACCGGGCGGGGTATAGCTTGCACCGTTGGTACCTGTGGTGAGCACGAACGGCAGGCTGACCGCCGGCGTTGTGGCCGTGGTGTATTCGCCCCACGTTGTCGCGGTGAATGGGGACGTCGACCGCAGGGACATCATGCCGCTTGCATCCAGTTCGA
The DNA here is from genome assembly GCA_000828975.1 of Burkholderiales bacterium GJ-E10. Lineage (NCBI taxonomy): Bacteria > Pseudomonadati > Pseudomonadota > Betaproteobacteria > Burkholderiales > Burkholderiales bacterium GJ-E10. Next base: position 653,041 of record AP014683.1, read on the forward strand.
AATCTTCCCCGGTGTTGGAACTCGGCGAAGTCATGGTCCAGACAGCCCCCCCGCTCGCCGGCAAGACGCATTCGCCGAAGCTGCCACCGGTCACGCTCGGGCCGAAGAACGAGGCGTTGAGGCGGATTGCGAAATTTCCGGCCGGGCAGCTGACACCGTCCAGCGACTCGGATGGCGTCGAACCGAAGCCCGACCAGTTTGGCAGCGCAACGGTGGTGGTGCCGCCGGAAGTCGTCGTGGCGGCAAGCACCGCCTCGAAGTTGGTCAGCGCTCCGGTGGTGGAGTTCGTGCCGCCACCTTCGACCACATAGGCCGGTCCGCCGGTCACCACGGTTGCCGGCAGCACGCCGAGCTTGAGGCGCAGGTTGTATTGCTGCGTGCCGGCAGTGACGGTCATCGCAACCAGGTTTCCGGTCACCGTCCCGCTGACGTTGTTGTCGGTGGAAGTGATGTTCCCGATGGCATCGATGGTGAGCGTGGTGTCGGCGAACGGGGCCGCCTGGTTGACGGTCGGGGTGCTTGCGGCAGTGCTGGTCGCCGCCAGGGCGCGGATTTCCGCGATCACGCCTTCCAGTTGGTAGGTGCCCGCGGTCACGACCGGCGTGACGTTGGCATCGATCACGTCGCCGAGGTCCAGTTCCGGCCCGAAGTCCGGATCGGCGGCGATTTCGCCCGGAAGGGCGGCCAGTGCGGCAGCGCAGTTGCCGCCGAGGGTGGTGGCGACGGTGGACAAGGTCGTGGACGTGCTGCTGGTCAGGTTCGAATTGGCGGCGAGATAGGCGGCGAGGCTGGTCGTCGTGCTGCCGGCGCCGCTGGGCAGCGCGGGCGTGCACAGGTTGTCGCCCACGGCCTTGATTCCGGCGGCGATCGCGAGGATCTCGCTGCGGTACGCGCTCAGATTCGTCGAGTACGCCGCAGGCGTGAGGCTGGCGTAGCTGCTGCTGCCGTTGACCTGACCATAGACCGCCAGGGCGGCGGTGGTGACCGGCGAGACGTCGAGGTCGGGAAGGTTGGCGGGGCTGAGCGAACCGGCCGTCGCGAGGTTGTTGGACTGGCCGAGGTAGCTGTTCAGGATGACGGTGCCGTTCGGCGACGTCGCGTTGGCGAAGATCGGCACGCTGCCGGCGGGCAGGGTGATGCCGCTGAGCGTGAAATCACCGGTTCCGACTGCCGTGACCGTGCCGAGCACCGTGCCGCCCGCGCTGAGCGGTGCGCCCGAGGTGATCGTGATCGTGGCATTGCTGATCGGCGCATCGATCGCCGTTCCGGCAAGTTTGACCGAGGTGCCGGCGCCGGCGGCCGAACCGCCGCCTCCGCCGCAGGCCGCCAGGCTCAGGGCGAGCGCGGCGGCGATCGGGGTCAGAACGAAGGGCGCAAAACGGTTTTTCATGGGGTGACGCATGGACATGTCTGTCTCCTGATGGTGGAAGGGGGCTCGTCCGGCTTTCCTGCTCGCTCTGTTCGCGCCCGATTTCGTTGCTACATGGTCGTGCTGCAGAAACGCATCGTAAGGTGGGAAAATTTACCACGCATTAAAGTTTTTTGCTACACTGCGTTGCATGGGACGTCCACCGCGCCAGATCGCCAGCCTCGTCGCTCCCGCGCAACCCGCGCCGGCGGCCGATGACGCCTTGCGTGCCGCCGCGGTCGTGTTGGGCCCGATGCTGCGCATGCTGCTGGCGAGCGGGGTGGACTACACGCGGCTCGCCGCGCAGTTGAAGCCGCTGATCCTCGAACAGGCGCGCATCGAACTGCTGCGGACCGGGCAGCCGGATACGGACTCGGCGCTGAGCGCATTGAGCGGGGTGCACCGCAAGGACGTGCGGGCGTGGCGCCAGGGCGCGCTGGGCGATCGGGTGGCGCACGAGGCCTCGATCAGCTCGCAGGTGTTTGCCCGCTGGGTCCAGGACCCGCTGTATCGCGACCGGCGCCGGCGTCCGAAGCCGCTTGCGCGGCACGGCGAGGAGCCGTCGTTCGAGACCTTGGCGCGCAGCGTCACGCGGGACGTGCATCCGTACACGGTGCTGGCGGAGCTGGTGCGGCTGGGCCTGGTCCAGGTGCAGATGGTGAAGGGCGTCGAGACGGTACTGCCGAACCGCGAGGGCTTCGTGCCGCCGCCGGGGTCGCGCGAGATGCTCGATCTGTTCGGGGCGAACCTCTCCGACCATGCGCGCGCCGCGGTGGGCAACCTGCTCGGGCAGGACCCGATGCTCGAGCAGAGCGTGTTCGCCGACGGCATCAGCGGGGAGTCGGCGCAGGCGCTGTCGGAGCTGGCCCGCAAGCTGTGGGCGCAGGTGCGCAGCGAAATGATCGCCGAGGCCCTGCGCCGCTATGAAGCCGACCAGGGCCGCGTCGACGCGACGCACCGCATGCGCTTCGGCGCGTACTACTGGTCGCAGGGGCCGGAAGCGGCGGGAACGGGCGCGGAGGCGCGGGTTCCCGAGGCGAAGCCCGATGCGTTGAAAAAAGAATAGGACAGTCTCATGGCGACGACCCCGAATTTCCTCCTGGCTTGGGCGCGACGACCGGTGGCGTGGCTGCTTGCGGCGGTTCTGCCGCTGCTCGGCGCGGTGACGCTCAGTTCCTGCGGCGGCGGCGCGGTGGCGCTGGCGGCACTGGGCGGCGTCGGCACGGGCGGCACCGGCCTGACGATCGGCACCGTGGTTGCCTTCGGCAGCGTGGGGGTCGACGGCCAGGAGTACGACAGCGAGACGCCGAAGTACTACCAGAACAGCGATGCGTCGCAGGTGGCGGCCACCGCCGTGGGACTGGGCGACCGGATGCGCGTGGAGACGAGCGGCGGCAGCCCGGTGGCGATGACCGTCGAGCCGTCGCTGATCGGTACCGTGCAGTCGATCTCGCCCAATGCCGATGGAATCACGGGCACGTTCCTTGTCAACGGAGTGACGGTACAGACCAACTTCGATGCGACCAAGGGACCGATCACGTTCTATGTCGGTCTGACCAAGTTCGCCGACCTGACGGCGGGCATGCCGGTGGAAGTGCATGGACTGCTCGGCATCGACCCGAACGGCAACGGCTACATCCAGGCCACGCGCATCGTGCAGTTGCCGGCGTCGAATGCGGCCAGCCAGATCACCGGGATCGTCCAGAACCTGTCTTCGAATGAGACGGGGCCGTACTTCACGATCCAGGGCAGCGGCACGACGGTGCAACTCACGGCGTCGACGAGCCTGCTCACTGCCGGTGTTTCCCTTGCGAACGGGCAGGTGGTGAACGTGTCGAGCACGCAGCCGTCGGGCGGTGGCACGATCACGGCTGCGACGGTGCGAATCCACAGCCTGGTGGGCGTGAGCGGGACCGCGCAGGTCGAGGGACTGCTCGAAGCCAACGGCACCGGTGGATATGCGGTCGATGGCATCCCCGTGGACCTGAGCGCGAGCGGCCTCCTGGGTGCGAGCGGCCTGTCCGCGTGGACGCCGGGAGACGCCCTGGTGGTCACCGGGCAGGTCGATGCCGCGGGGACGCTGCACGCCACCACGGTCCGTGCCTATGCCGATCCCAATACGGCTGCACAGGTCAGTCTGAAGGGCACGATCACCGGGTACGTCAACAACACCAATTTCCTGGTGCGCGGGGTGCTGGTGAACATTCCTTCCGGCGTCGGCCCGTCGACGCCGCCGCTGGGTAACGGCGTATATGTCGAGATCACCGGCAACCCCGGTGGCGTCACCGGCGGGATCGGGCAGGGCGATCAGGTCATCGCGACCGCGGTGGCCGCATCGACGGTGCCGCCCTCGGGAGCGACGGTCGACTACCTGGGTACGGTGAGCAACTACAGCTCCGTTGGCGGAACCTTCGTGCTGACAGCCGGGAACGGGACAACGTATCCGTCCGGTTCGACCATGAGCGTGACCCTGACGTCGAACGTGGCCTACGTCAACGGCAACGCATCGAACCTGACCACGTCGGGCACGCCCGTCGAGGTGGAGGGAACGTATTCCAACGGTTCGCTGACGGTCTACAGCGTGACCTTCCTCGGGTCGGCGCCATCGTCTTCCGAATCGGAAATCCAAGGGGTCGTAACGGGATTGAGCAGCGGGAATTTTTCGGTCAATGGCGTGGCGCTGACGTGGACCAGCGGGACCACCACCTTTTGCCACGACTGCAATGACACGCCGACCACGACGGTTCCTTCATGGTTCGCCAACGGCGCGAACGTGAGCGTGAATTACACCAATGGCGGGTCGAACCCGGCCAGCACAATTTCTCTGGAGAATTAAGCCATGCGATTGCTACTCATCGAAGACGACGTGGCCCTGGGCCGCTCCCTCAAGGCCGGACTCCAGCAGTTTTCCCAGAAGGACGTCGACTGGGTGCGCACGGCGGCCGAAGCGCGCGCGGCCTGGTTCTCCCGCGGCGAGCACGCCGATCCGTATGAGGCGGTGATCACCGACGTCGATCTGCCCGACGGCAACGGCATCGATCTGATCCGCATCGCCCGCAACCGGCGTGTCAAGACCCCGGTGCTGATCATGAGCGAGCGCGAACACGTCGCCGATCGGGTGCACGGCCTCGATGCGGGTGCGGACGACTATCTGGTCAAGCCGGTCGCCTGCGACGAGATCGCCGCGCGGCTGCGCGCGATCCGGCGGCGCATGCATGGGCCGGTCGACGAACGCAAGGTGCTGGGCGCCCTGGCGATCGACACGACCGCCCGTCTGGTGACGCTGTGCGACGAGCCCATCGATCTGTCGGCGCGGGAGTTCACCGTGCTCATGGCCCTGGCGCGGCGTCCCGGCGCCATCGTTTCGCGCGCGCAGATCGAGTCGGCGCTCTACGGTTGGGACAGCGGCGCCGACAGCAACACCATCGAGGTCTACGTGCACCACCTGCGGCGCAAGCTCGGCGCGTCCACGATCCAGACCCAGCGCGGGCTCGGGTACCGGCTGGTGGCGCCGATGCTTTCCTGACCGACTGTCGAAAAACGACTGCGCGGGCCGGTCAGTGCCCGTCGCTCACCGTCACCTTCGCCCCGATGGTCCCGGGCTTGGCCAGCCAGACGACGGCCACCAGCACCACGAACGCTGCGGCCGCCCCGTAGAACAGTTCGTCGGCGCCCAGCGTGTACGACTGCACGTCGATCATCCGGTTGATGATCCCGAGCGCCTGGGTCTTGGTGAATCCTCCGGCGTGCAACTGGCCGATCGCCAGGTTGGTCGGCGTACTAAAGTCGCTGATGCCCTCGGAAAGCCGCGCGTGGTGCAGGCGCGCGCGGTCGTCCCACCAGGTCGTCGTGATCGAGGTTCCGAACGCTCCCGCGCTCATGCGGAAGAAATTCGACAGACCCGTCGCCGCCGGGATGCGTTCCGGCGGCAGGCCCGAGAGCAGGATGGTCGTCGTCGGGATGAACATGAAGGAGACCGCGATGCCCTGGATCACCGCCGGCAGGATCACGGTATCCCAATCGGCATCGGTCGAGAACCACGAGCGCATCAGCATCACATAGGCGAACACGATGAAGGAGACCGATGCGAGCAGGCGCGGATCGAATCGGCTGACATTGCGCCCGACCCACGGCGACAGCGCGAGCGCCAGCACGCCCACCGGCGCCAGGGCAAGACCCGCCTGGGTCGCCGTGTAACCCATGTACTGCTGCAGCCAGAGCGGGATCAGGATCACGTTGCCGAAGAACAGTCCGTAGGCCAGCGCCAGCGCGGAAGTGCCGACCGCGAAATTCCGGATGCGGAACAGCGCAAGATCGACGATCGGGTGCGCCTCGGTCAGTTCCCAGATCAGGAACAGGATGAGGGAAACGATCGCGGTGGCGCAGAGGGTGATGATCACCGGCGAGGAGAACCAGTCCAGTTCCCGGCCCTTGTCCAGCATCATCTGCATCGATCCGACCCAGAGCACGAGCAGGATGAGCCCCACGAAATCGATCGGCCGCTTGCGGATCGCCGATTCGCGATGGCGGTAGATGCTTGCCGTGAGCGTGGCCGAGATGATCCCCACGGGCACGTTGATATAGAAGATCCAGGGCCAGGACAGGTTGTCGGAGATCCAGCCGCCCAGCGGCGGCCCGACGATCGGGGCGACCAGCGTGGTCATCGCCCACATCGCCATGGCCGAGCCGGCGCGTTCCGGCGGGTAGCTCGACAGGAGGAGCGCCTGCGACATCGGGATCATCGGACCCGCGACCGCGCCCTGCATGACCCGGAATGCGATCAGCACCTGCAGGTTGGGCGCAAGGCCGCAGAGAAACGATGCCAGCGTGAAGGCGAGCGTGGCGGCGAGAAAGATGCGTACCTGGCCGAAGCGCTGCGCCAGCCAGCCGGTGAGCGGGACCGAGATCGCGCTGGACACCGCAAAGGAGGTGATGACCCAGGTGCCTTCGTCCGGGCTCACTCCCGTGTCGCCCGCAATCGCGGGGATCGAGACGTTGGCGATCGAGGTGTCGAGGACGTTCATGAACGTCGCGAGCGAGAGCGCGATGGTGCCCACCGCCAGCTTGGTGCCGTGCAGCGGCGGCAGCAGCGCGCGGCCGCCGGGAGGGCCGTTGTTTGCGGCGGCGCTCATCGGCTGACGAGGTTCTCGGTGATGATCTTCGTGACCAGGACGTCGGCTTCGTGCAGCACGCCGGCATAGACGTCGGTGCGGTCGTCGAGGGCCGCCGGGTTGTGCAGCGAGATCAGCGGACCGCGGTCGTCGCGCACGTCCACGGTCGCGCGCACCGACAGACCGACGCGCAGCGGATGCGCGCGCAGTTCATCCGGGTCGATCGCAATGCGCACCGGCACGCGCTGTACGACCTTGATCCAGTTTCCCGTGGCGTTCTGCGCCGGGAGCAGGGCGAAGGCCGCGCCGGTTCCGGCGGCAAAGCCGATGATCCGTCCGTGGTACCGCACGTGGCTGCCGTAGAGATCGGCGACCAGCCGCACCGGCTGTCCGATGCGCATGCGCGTGATCTGCACCTCCTTGAAGTTGGCGTCGACCCAGAGATTGCGCATCGGGACCAAGGCCATGATCGGCGTTCCGGGAGCGACGCGCTGTCCGACCTGGACGTTGCGCCGCGCGATCTGCCCCGCGACCGGGGCGAGAATCCGCGCCCGCTTCCAGTCGAGATAGGCCGCGCGCACCCGCGCGGCGGCGGCGAGGACGTCGGGATGCGTCTTCACCTGCGTCCCCCGCGTGTACGCCAGATTGGCCCGCAGCTGCTCGCGGGCATTCTCGAGCGCGGCACGCGCGGTGGCAACGGCCAGTTCGGCGTGGCGCAGATCCTCCTGCGAGATGGCGCCGGTGCCGCGCACTGCGTTGCGCCGGTGCAGGTCGTCCTGGGCGCGCGCGAGCTGAGCCGTGCGCAAGGCGACTTGGGCGCGCAGCGCGCCGTTGTCGGCGAAGCGCGACCGCGTGCGCCGCACCGCCTGGGCCAACTCCGCTTCGCGCGCGGCCAAGGCCACGCGCGTGTCCGCCGGGTCGAGCCGGACGAGCAGTTGGCCGGCGCGGACCGTATCGTTGGTGTCCGCGCCCACGGTGACGACCGTGCCCGCGACCTGCGGCGTGATCGTGATGACCCGGCCGTCCACATATGCATCATCGGTGTCCTCATAGTTCCGGCCGATGAAGAACCAGTATGCGGCGGCGCCGATGGCCACGAGGACGAAGACCGACAGTGCGATGAGCAGCGCCGGCCGGCGAAACGGCGCCGCCGCCGGGGCGGTCGGCTCCGGTTGGGGGGAGGATGGCGCGGCGGATGCTGGAGTTTCCGTTCCCATGAATTGGCCCGAGTGGTGAACCGTTAATAGCCCCCGCCCAACGCAAGGGCGAGGGTGACGTCCAGCGCGGCCGCGCGCGACCGCAGATCGAGCGCGGCGCTGCGCTGCCGGAGCACGGCCTCCTGCGCGCTCAGCACGGCAAGGCGATCGCCGAGGCCGGCGCGGAAGCGGATGCGGGCAAGCTCGTAGGCCGCGCGCGCGTTCTTCGTGGCCTGGGCTTGCTGTTCGCGTTGCTGGCGTACCGAGCCGATCGACGTCAGGGTGTCGGCGACTTCGCGCGCGGCGCCCAGCACGGTGGCGTTGTAGTCGTCGATCGCGGCGTCGGCGTCCGCACTGCTGGCCCGAAGGTTCGCGCGCAGCGCCCCACCTTCGAAGATCGGCAGGTGGATCGCCGGGCCGACCTGCCAGATCCGGCTGGCATATTCGAGGAAACTTTGGGTCGTCATCGAGTTGATCCCCACCATTGCGCTCAGGCTGACGTCCGGGTAGAACGCCGCCCTTGCCGCATCGACGTCGCGCAGCGCCGCGCGCGCCCGCGCCTGCGCCGCCGCGATGTCGGGTCGCCGGGACAGCAGATCGAACGGGAGCGCGGCGGGCGGATTCAGCGCCGGCCCGGCGGGCAGGTGGGCCTCGACGTGATCGGCAGCCTGGGGCGCCTGGCCCGCCAGCACGGCCAGTGCGTGGCGGGCGAGGGCGATCCGTTCATCGGCCTGTGCGATCTCTTCCCGGATGACCGGGACCGGCACCGTCGCCAGGTGCCGTTGGACCTGGGTGTCGAGACCGGCGCGCAACCGCAGTTTGACGAGCCGAAGGGTGTACCGGCGCGCTTGTTCGGTCTCGAGCAGGATGCGCCGCGCCGCCTGTTCGCGGGCGAGGGTGAAGTAGGCATGGGCGATGCCGGCGGCGAGTTGCGCGCGGGCCAGGTCGCGGCGGGCCGCCTGCGCCTGGGCGCGCCAGCGTGCCGCGTCCACCTGGTCGGCGATGTGGCCGGAAAAATCGAAATCCCAGGCCGAGTCGAGCCCCAGCGTATTGACGGTGTGGATCATGCCGCCGAAGGGGGGCGGGAAAATCCCCGTCGACGAAAAGCGCTGCGCAATGCTGTTGCCGTCGACGGCGAGCGTCGGCCTGGATGCCGCGTTGGCCGAGGCGATTTCCGCACGCGCTTGCGCGAGGCGCGCCTGGGCCATGTGCAGATCGGGGCTGTCCGCCAAGCCGAGGTCGATCCAGTGCGTGAGCTGGGAATCGCCGTAGCGTGTCCACCAGCGCGGCGACGGCAAGGATGCGGCCGGGGTGGGTCGCAGATCGAGGCGTTTCGCGACGCTCGCCGCCGTCGGCAGGGTTTCCTTCGGCGCGATGGCGTGGGTCGATGCGCAGCCGCCGACCACCAGCAGCGCGGCAAGGATCGCCGGAGACAGAAGGCGGAAGTGCGGCCGCGCAACGTTCTTATCGGCCGTCATGGGATTGCTGTCCACAGGCGAGGATGCGCTTGAGCAGGCTTTTGAGCTGTTCGACTTCCGCGTCGGAAAGGTCCGCAAGATGGGCGTTGAGGACATCCGAGATCACGTACGGTACCACCGCAACGGCCTTTTTCCCGTCGTCGGTCAGTTCGATGTTCTGGATGCGCCGGTCGTCCGCATTGCGCACGCGTCGCACCAAGCCTTTGTCTTCGAGGCGGTCGATCATCCGGGTGACGGCGCCGGCGTCGCAGCCCACGTTGCGTGCGAGTCCGGTCGCCGTTTCGGAGGTGTGGCGCTGCAGCATGAGCAAGGGCCGCCATTGCGCATCGGTGAGGCTGTATTCCTCCATGCGCTCGTCCATGGCGCGCGACAGCATCTCGACCACCTGCTTCATCAGGAAGCCGACGCTTTCTTCGATGCGGTACGACTCGCCGCGGTAATGGCCGGGCCGCACGGGGGGCAGCGGCCGGGGGTTGTCGGGTTGCGTCATGGCGTTCACTCAATATTTGCCTAGGCAGAAAATATACTTGCCTAGGCAAATACAGTCAACTGCCGGGGAGTTCCCGGGCCAGTTCGCGGCTCCGCGCCTGGGCCGCGAGCGCGCCCGCGACGATCGCCTCATGGAGGCCGGACTGCGCAAACTGCGCGAGCGCGGCCGCGGTCGTGCCGCCCTTCGAGGTGACCCGCTCGCGCAGGGTGGCGAGACTCTCCGGCGATTGCGCGGCGAGCCGGGCGGCGCCGGTGCAGGTCCGGACGGCGAAATGGCGCGCCTGGGTCGCATCCATCCCCATGCGCTGCGCGGCGTCCTGCAGCGCTTCGAGGAAATAGAACACGTACGCCGGGCCGCTGCCCGAAATGGCGGTAACCGTGTCGAGCATGGCTTCGTCGCCAAACCAGACCGCATCTCCGACGGCTTGCAGGATCCGCGTGGCGGCCTCCCGTTGCTGCGCGGTCACGCCCTCGCGCGCGAAGGCGCCCGTGATTCCCTCGCCGATCAGTGCCGGCGTGTTGGGCATCGCCCGTACGACCGACTCGGTGCGGGCCCAGCGTGCGATCGATGCGCTGGGAATGCCCGCCGCGATCGAAACGAGGAGCCGGCCGGGGGCGGGCGCATCGAGCGCTTCGCAGACTTCGCGGATCTGTCCGGGCTTGACTGCCAGAATGAGTACCGCGGCGCCGAGTAGGTCCCGGTCAGGGGTGTCGGTGGCCGCAACGCCGAATTCCGTTGCAAGCACATCCCGCCGCGTGCCATCGCGTTCCACGACGCGGATCGCCGAACCGGAAATTCCCTGCTTGCGCAGGCCGCCGATCAGGGCCGCCGCCATGTTGCCGCCGCCGATGAATCCAATCTTCATGCTCGTTCCCCAAAAATCGCGGTACCGATGCGCACCATGGTTGCGCCTTCCGCAATGGCGGTTTCAAAGTCGGCCGACATGCCCATGGATAGCGTGTCGATGCCGGCCGCAGACGGGCCGTCCAGCGCCGTCCGCAGCGCCTCCTGCAGGGCGCGCAACCGGCCGAATGCCGCGCGTTGCGCGGCCGGTGGCAGGCCCGGCGCCGGAATCGCCATCAGGCCGCGCAGACGAAGGCCCGGCAGGCGGACGATTTCCTGTGCCAGCCCGGTGACTTCCGACGGGGCGACGCCGCTCTTGCTGGCCTCGCCGCTGATGTTGACCTCGATCAGGGTCTGGAGCGGCGCGCGATCCGCGGGGCGTTGCGCCGCCAGCCGTTGCGCGACTCGGATCCGGTCGACCGACTGGACCCAGTCGAAGTGTTCGGCGATCGGTCGGGTCTTGTTGCTCTGGATCGGTCCGATGTAGTGCCATTGCAGCGGCCCGGTCCCGGGCATCGATCGCAGCCGGGCGATCTTGTCGACGGCCTCCTGCACGTAGCTTTCGCCGAATGCCGTCTGGCCGGCGCTCGCCGCGGCCGCAACGGCCTCCGCCGGGAAGGTCTTGCTCACGGCGATCAGGGTGACCGAGCCGGGGGGGCGGCCCGCGGCCCGTTCCGCCGTCCGGATGCGCGCGCATACCGCATCGAGACGAAGCGCCAGCGTAGACGGGTCCGAAGGCTCCAATTTACCGTTACACATCCTGCAAGCCTACCGTATGCTACCCGGACCTCGATACGCCACCGCGCCTGCTCATGGATATTTCCGAACTCCTCGCGTTTTCCGTCAAGAACAAGGCGTCGGACTTGCATCTGTCCGCAGGGCTGCCGCCGATGATCCGCGTGCATGGCGACGTGCGTCGCATCAACCTGCCGCCGCTCGATCATGAGGAAGTGCACGGCATGGTGTACGACATCATGAGCGATTCCCAGCGCAAGCAGTACGACGAACACCTCGAGTGCGATTTCTCGTTCGAAATCGGGGGGTTGGCGCGCTTTCGGGTCAACGTGTTCAACCAGGATCGCGGTGCCGCGGCGGTCATCCGGACGATTCCGTCGCGGGTGCTGACCCTGGAAGAATTGCATGCCCCGCGGGTCTTCGCGGACTTTGCGTCCAAACCGCGCGGACTGGTGCTGGTTACCGGGCCGACCGGGTCGGGAAAGTCCACCACCCTCGCGGCGATGGTCGATCACGTCAACAACACCTCGTACGGCCATGTGCTGACGATCGAGGATCCGATCGAATTCGTGCATGAACCACGCAAGTGCGTGATCAACCAGCGCGAGGTCGGAGCGCACACCCTGTCGTTTTCCAACGCCCTGCGATCGGCGCTGCGCGAAGACCCGGACGTGATCCTGGTCGGGGAACTGCGCGACCTGGAAACGATCCGCCTTGCCCTGACGGCGGCGGAAACCGGGCATCTGGTGTTCGGGACCCTGCACACCTCGTCGGCGGCCAAGACCATCGACCGGATCGTCGACGTGTTCCCGGCCGCCGAAAAGGAGATGGTCCGGGCGATGCTGTCCGAATCGCTGGTGGCCGTTATCTCCCAGGTCCTCATCAAGCTCAAGGACGGCAGCGGGCGCATGGCGGCGCACGAAATCATGGTCGGCACCCCGGCGATCCGCAACCTGATCCGCGAAAGCAAGATCGCCCAAATGTATTCGATGATCCAGACGGGCAGCCAGTTCGGCATGCAGACCCTGGATCAGTGCATGATCGACCTGGTGCGGCGCAATGTCGTGAGCGCGGCCGACGCGCGCTCCTACGCCAAGAGTCCGGAGAATTTCGCGGGCTGAGGGCCCGGAGGAAGCCATGGATCGCGACCAAGCCATACGGTTCACCCACGACCTGCTTCGACTGCTGCTCCAGAAGAAGGGGTCCGACCTGTTCCTGACCGCCGAATTCCCGCCGGCGTTCAAGATCGACGGACGGGTGGTTCCGGTGTCGAATCAGCCGCTCACCGCCCAGCACACGGCCGAACTCGTGCGTGCGATCATGAACGACCGGCAGGCGTCGGAGTTCGAAGCGAGCAAGGAATGCAATTTCGCCATCAATCCGACCGGGATCGGGCGGTTTCGCGTTTCGGCGTTCGTCCAGCAGGGCCGGGTGGGAATCGTGCTGCGCACCATTGCGGATTCGATCCCCACGGTGGAAGGCCTGAGCCTGCCGCCGCTCATCAACGATCTGGCGATGACCAAGCGCGGCATCGTGATGGTCGTCGGCGCCACCGGGTCGGGCAAATCCTCGACGCTGGCGGCGATGGTGGGCTACCGCAACGAGCACAGCCAGGGACACATCATCACCATCGAAGACCCGATCGAGTTCGTCCATCCGCATCGCAACTGCATCGTGACGCAGCGCGAGGTCGGCGTCGATTGCAATGACTGGCACGTGGCGCTGAAGAACACCCTGCGCCAGGCCCCCGACGTGATCCTGATCGGCGAGGTCCGGGACCGCACCACGATGGAGCATGCGATCGAATTCGCCGAGACCGGCCATCTGGTGATGTGCACCCTGCATGCCAACAATACCAACCAGGCGCTCGACCGGGTGGTCAACTTTTTCCCCGAGGACCGCCGGCCGCAATTGCTGATGGACCTGTCGTTGAATCTGCGCGCGATGATCTCGCAGCGCCTGCTGCCACTGAAGGATCGCAAGGGGCGGGTTCCGGCGGTGGAAGTGCTGCTGAATTCGCCGCTCGTTTCCGACCTCATCTTCAAGGGCGACGTCCACGAGATCCGGGAGGTGATGAAGCGCTCCCGCGACCAGGGAATGCAGACCTTCGACCAGGCGCTCTTCGATCTGCACGAGTCGGAAACGATCTCCTACGAAGACGCCCTGCGCAACGCCGACTCGGTCAACGACCTGCGACTGCAGATCAAGCTCAACTCCAAACTCTTCGGCGGCATGGCCACCATCAACCGCGGAATCGAGCACCTCGGGCTGAGCAGTTAGCGTCCTGATCCATCCGGTTGTTTTCCTGTCGTGGCGCGGAGCATCTCCGGTCCCGGGGATCCGGCGATTTCGATGGAAATGCCGGAGCGGCGGTTTTCGCCCGACAGCGGTCAGACCAGCGACTCCTTGCACACGCTTTCCGGTGGCGGGACTCGGCCAGGAGCGGCTGCTTGAGGTCACGAAACCCCCTCTCCCGCGCAGGCGGGAGAGGGGGTTGGCGCGCCCCCCATGTCGGCGGTCTGCTCCGGGTCGACAGGGAGTGCTCGACAGACATTGCGCCGCAATGTCCGGTTCACCGTGACACCGGTCTTGTAAAACGTGGTGGCTGGTATGTGCGCTGCGGACGGTTGTCCGTATTGGCTTCAATTTGGTTGATTTCCACAGAAAGATTGTCCTATCATTGTTTCTGAGGAAGATAGAGCTCCATGGAACGATCGACACGGACCATCTCGGCAAAGCCGGATGCCGCGACTGTTTTGAGCAAGGCGGTGACGCGCGCTGCCCGATATCTCGGCATCTCGCAAACGCAGCTTGCCAAGATTCTTGGCGTGAGCGCGCCGACCGTTTCACGCCTCTTCAGCGGGCAGTACCGGCTGGACCAGCAGCGCAAGGAATGGGAATTTGCGCTTCTGTTTGTTCGCGCATTCCGATCGCTTGACTCGATCATCGGCGACGAGAACGCCGCACGCGCATGGATCAAGAGCGAAAACCGTGGCTTGGGCGGTCGCCCCGTCGACCTGGTGAGCCACACGGAAGGATTGGTTCGTGTCGTCCAGTACCTGGACGCGAGCCGTGGTCGCGTCTAGTGCGCGTCCGTGGCTGCAGGACGTGTGGCGCATGGTCGAGGCCCAGCACGTCGCCTCCACGATGAAGCTCGTGGATTCCCTCGCTGAGCAGGATCTATTGGAAGAACTGATCGAGGGCAGCAAGCCGTCGATGCCCAGGGACGTTGCGGAACTCGATTATCTTCTCGCAACGCCATTTCGTTACGACCCTCCGAAGGAGGGTTCCCGCTTCCGCGGGACTGGCGATCCCGGCGTTTTCTACGGGGCGCAATCGGTACGAACGGCAAGCGCGGAACTGGGCTATTGGCGTTGGAAATTCTTGCATGATGCGGCGGATCTCGAAAGGATCGGGCCCGTCGCGCATACCGCCTTTCGGACCCAGGTCCGTTGCGCGGCTGTGGATCTTCGCAGCAAGCCCTTTGTCAAGGACGCCAAGCATTGGCGACATCCGACGGACTATAGGGCAACGCAGGCATTCGCGCGTGTGGCACGCGAGGCCGATGTCGCGGGCATCATTTATGAGTCCGTCCGAGATCCGCAACCTGCCTGGTGTGTGGCCTTGCTGACACCGAGCGCATTTGCAAGCCCCAAGCCACACCCGGAAACGCAGACCTGGTTTCTGGCCGTTACCAAAGAGGGGGTCGCCTGGCGCAGAGGCAACGAATCGCTGACGTTTTCGTCTGCAGCCTGGAAATAGGCCCGGAATTTTCGGAGAATTGAACGTTTGAGGCGATCGCGGGCGGGGTGGGAGAACGTCGTCTTTGCGGCTTGGGCGGCCATGGGCAACAAAGGATCGTTCCGACGTCCGCTCTCCTGCGGCGGTCAAACATCGTCTCCGCAAGGCACGGCGATCCCCCGCCTCCTGCCTGTCGTCTTCCGGTAACGTTCGCCCCCCGCTCCTCGCGTAGACTCGGCACTCGCGATGAACCTCTTTGCCAAGCTCTATTACCAGCTTCGTACCGCGGCCAAAGCCCTGCGGCTCTACCTGGTCATCGCCGGCCCCGGCATCGTCGTCATGGTTGCCGACAACGACGCCGGCGGCATCACGACCTACGCCGCCACGGGCTCCAAATATGGCTATGGCCTGATCTGGTTCCTGCTGCTGCTGATTCCGGTGGCCTATTACGTCCAGGAGATGACGGTGCGCCTGGGCGCCGTCACCAAGCGCGGGCACGCCGAAGCGATCTTTTCCGGGTTCGGCGCGTTCTGGGGGTGGTTCTCGCTCATCGACCTGATGATCGTCGACTGGCTGACGCTCGTCACCGAGTTCGTCGGCATGACCTCCGCCATGCAGATCTTCGGCATTCCCGCCTGGCTCACCACGGCCGCGGTCGTGCTGCTGCTGTGCGGGATCATGCTGACCGGCCGATACTGGACCTGGGAAAAGATCGCGCTGCTCTTCTGCGCGCTCAACCTCGTGTACATCCCCGGCGCGTTCCTGGTGCATCCCTCGGTGCAGGAAGTCCTGCAGCGCGGACTGATCCCGAACTTCCCGGGCGGGTTCAACGGCCAGATGTTCTTCTTCCTGATGGCCAACATCGGCACGACGATCGCGCCCTGGATGCTTTTCTTCCAGCAGAGCGCGGTGGTCGACAAGGGGATGCTCGAAAAGGACATCCCCTGGGGTCGGTTCGACACCTGGCTGGGTTCGATCCTGACCATCGTCGTCGCGATCTTCATCGTCGTCGTCACCGGCACGGCGCTCCACGGCGTCAATATCGACAGCGCGGCGCAGGCGTCGATCCTGCTGCAGAACACCCACCACTGGGTGGGCACGTTCATGGCGATCGGCCTGTTCGACGCCGGACTGCTGGGGGCGATCTGCATTTCCCTGGCGAGTTCCTGGGCGTTCGGCGAGATTTTCGGCTGGGCGCATTCCCTGAACACCAACATCCGCGAAGCGCCCTGGTTCTACGTGTCGTATTTCCTGACGCTCGTGACCGCGGGCGGGGTGGTGCTCATTCCCGGCGCGCCGCTCGTGCTGATCACGCTGTTCGTGCAGGTCATCGCGGTGACCCTGCTGCCGGCGGCGCTGGTGTTTCTCATCCTGCTGCTCAACGACAAGGAGCACATGGGGGAGTACGCCAATACGCGGACGCAGAACGTCATCGGCGGGACGATCGTGGTCGTGATCATCGTCCTGTCCACCCTGTACGGGATCAGCGCGCTGTTCCCGAGCCTGTTCGGTTGACGGAGGCGGCATGTTCGACAAGTTCCGCGCCATCCACGCCCGCTACCGCACGCCGCGCATCGCCATGTCGCCGGCGGTGCGCCGGGCGCTGCTCGGGCTGCGGATCTATCTCATCGTGCTCGTGCTGCTGATGCTCTATAAGTTCGCGTTGATGGCCGGCGCTTGAGGAGAAATGCATGGTCGCGGTCGTCGAACACGAATTCTTCCTGAGTGAAATCATCGGCCGGCGGGTCATCCGGCAGTCCGAGCGCATCGGGCGGCTGCAGGATCTGGTCATCGTCGAGACCGGCAGGCTGCCGGAGGTGACCCAGCTGGTGGTGCGCCGGCCATACGGCTATCCGTCCCTGCTGATTCCCTGGGACAAGGTGGTGGTCGTCTCGACCAACGAGATCGCCATCGACATCGGCGCGCTGGAGGACTACCAGCAGAACCCGCAGTCCGGAGCGATCCTGCTGCGCGACTACATCCTGGACAAGAAGATTCTCGACCTCGACGATCGCGAGGTCGAGGTCGTCTACGACGTCAAGCTCGCCTTCCAGAACGGCAAGCTCTACGCGAGCGAGGTCGATTTCAGCCGCTATCGCCTGCTGCGCCGCCTCGGCCTGCGGCGCATGGCGCGGTTTTTCGCCCAGCAGCATGGCGGCGAGGACACCGTTTCCTGGAAGTACGTGCAGCGGCTGCCGGACACCTTGGGGAGCTTTTCGGGCAGCGTCAAGCTCAATGTGCTCAAGTCGGCGCTGCACGAAATCCACCCGGTCGATCTGGCCGACATCCTGGAAGAATTGGAAAGCGGCCAGCGGCAGGCGATCTTCAGCCAGCTCGATCCCGGACTGGCATCGGATACGCTGGAGGAAATCGAGCCGCGGGTGCAGCGCGAGCTGCTGGCAACGATGCAGCACGATCGCGCGATCGAGCTCATCCGGGAGATGAGTCCGGCGCAGGCGGCGGACCTGGTGGCGGCGCTGCCCGCGTCCGAGGCCGAGGAGATCCTGGGCGGCCTGGACGGCGACGACGCGGCGCGGATCCGGCGCATCGTCGAGCACCACGACGAGAACGTCCTGCTGTTCGTGAGCCAGGGGTACATCCGCCTCGCACCGGACGCGTCCGTCCGGCGGGTGCTGGCGGAATATCGCGATCTGGCGCAGGGCAAGGACGTGCTTTCCTATCTCTACGTCATCGATGCCGAGGATCGCCTGGTGGGCGTCGTCGGCCTGCGCGAACTGGTTTCGGCGGAGCCGGGTCAGTCCCTCGGCGCGATCATGACCGAGCAGGTCATCACCCTGGGCGCCAGCGACACGCTGCGCGACGCCGTCCACGCCCTGGCGCGGTACGGTCTGCGCGCCATTCCGGTCATCAGTCCGGAGCGGCACATGCTGGGGGTGATTTCCGATCGGGACGTCCGGGGCTTGAAGCCCAGGCTCGATTGACGATACAATCGTCGGTTTTCCGAAACTCGGTAAGGCAGACTCCATGGTCGTAATCCGGCTGGCTCGGGGCGGAGCCAAGAAGCGCCCGTTTTTCCACGTCGTCGCAACGGACTCGCGCAATGCGCGCGATGGCCGCTTCATCGAGCGTGTCGGTTTTTACAACCCGGTCGGTGCCGACGGCGTACAGAATTTCCGCGTCGCGGCGGATCGCATCGCGTATTGGCAGGGCGTCGGCGCCCAGCTCAGTCCGACGGTTGCCCGGCTGATCAAGCAGCACGGCACGCAAGCGGGTGTTGTGCCGGGTGCGGCCGCTGCGGCCTGACGACCTGGTTGAACTGGGGGTCCTGTGCGGCCCCTACGGTGTGCGCGGCTGGGCGCATGTCCGGCCGTATTCGGCGGACGCGGAAGTGCTGCGCAGCGCGCGCCGCTGGTGGCTGGCCATGCCTCCGCAGCGGGGTGCGGGCGGGCCGGCAGACGCGGAGCCACGCGTGCCGGTGGCGGTGACCGGCGTACGGCGGCAAGGTGCCGAGCTGGTTGCGAAATGGCAGGGATGCGACGCTCCGGAAGCGGTGCAGGCCTTGCGCGGCGCGCGGGTCTTCGTGGCCCGCGCGGATTTCCCGGAACCGCCCGACGGGCAGGTATATTGGGTCGACCTGATCGGTGCGCAGGTGTTCAACCGCGAAGGACTGCGGCTCGGAACCGTCCTGCAGCTGCGGAACAACGGGGCGCATGACGTGCTGGAGGTGGATCCTTCCGCCGATCCGACCGGCGATCCCGCCGAAAAGAAGCTCCCGACGCGGTTGATCCCGATGGTCGACGCCTACGTCGACCGGGTCGACGTCGAAGCACGGCGGATCGACGTGGACTGGCAGCCGGACTGGTGAAATGCGATTCGACGTCGTTACCTTGTTCCCCGAAATGTTCGCGGCGATCACCGGGCACGGCGTCACCCGCCGCGCGCGGGAGCAGGGGGCCTGGCACCTGCGGACGTGGAATCCGCGCGACTTCACCACCGACGCACATCGGACGGTCGATGACCGGCCGTTCGGCGGCGGACCCGGGATGGTGTTGATGGCCGAGCCGCTGGCGCAAAGCGTCGAGGCGGCGCGGACGGCGCAGGCGCAGGACGGAGGCCGGACCCTGGTCGCGGCGTTTTCCGCCGCCGGGACCCCGTTGCGCGATGCGCGCGTGCGGGAGCTGGCGGCGCAGGGGCAGGCGGGCTTGTCGCTGGTGCTGGTGTGCGGCCGGTATGAGGGAATCGACCAGCGGTTCCTCGACGCTTGCGTCGACGAGGAATGGTCGGTCGGGGATTTCGTGCTGTCGGGCGGCGAGATTGCGGCGATGGCGTTGATCGACGCGGTGGTGCGCCATCTGCCGGGGACGATGCGGCCGGAATCGGCGCAGGACGAGTCGTTCGCCGAGGGCCTGCTCGACGCGCCCCATTACACGCGGCCCGAGGTCTGGCGCGGACGCGAGGTGCCGCCGGTGTTGCTGTCCGGCCATCATGCCGACATCGCGCGCTGGCGCAAGGAGCAGGCGCTGGCCAGAACCCGCCGGATCCGGCCGGATTTGTTGCAGAATACGTAGTTTCGATGAACCCCATCCTCTGGGCGGTGCAAAACCCGATTCCGAATGCCGCCGCATGATGGTCTTAGGAGAGTGAACGTGAACGTGATTGCGCAGTTGGAACAGGAAGAAATCGCACGCCTGACCGCGAACCGGTCGATCCCGGCATTCGCCCCCGGCGATACGGTGATCGTCAGCGTCAACGTCGTCGAAGGTGCGCGCAAGCGCGTCCAGGCGTACGAAGGCGTCGTGATCGCCAAGCGCAACCGCGGCTTGAACAGCGCGTTCGTCGTGCGCAAGATCTCCAGCGGCGAAGGCGTGGAGCGGACGTTCCAGACGTACTCCCCGACGATCGCGTCCATCGAGGTCAAGCGCCGTGGCGACGTCCGCCGCGCCAAGCTCTACTACCTGCGCGAGCGCTCGGGCAAGTCGGCACGGATCCGCGAAAAGCTCCCGACGAAATCCGCTGAGTGAGCTGGGCCGCCCTCGTCCTGACGCTGTTGCTGGAACAGGCGCGGGCGGTACCGCCCGCCAACCCCGTGTATGCAGGGGTGGAGGCCTGGGCCGATCGCGTTGCGCGCAACTACAATGCCGGCAAGGTCCGGCATGGTGTCTACGGGTGGATCCTGGTGGTGGGCGTGGCGACCGCGCTCGCCATCGCCGGGTTTCAACTCGCGCGTTGGGGAGGGTGGATCCCCGCGCTGGCGGTCAACGTGGCGGTGCTGTTCTTCACCCTCGGATTCCGCCAGTTCAGTCATCCGATCACCGCGATCCAGCGGGCCCTGCAGGAGGGGGACCTCGCCGAGGCCCGGCGCCTCTTTCTGGAGTGGCGGCGCGAGGTCGACCCCGACTTCGACCCGACCGACGTCGACGACACCGAGATCGTGCGCAAGTCGATGGAGTTCGGCTTGCTCGCTGCGCATCGGCACGTCTTCGGCGTGCTGTTCTGGTTTCTCGTATTGCCCGGACCCTCCGGTGCCGTGCTCTATCGCCTGAGCGAATTCGTCGCCCGGCGCTGGAACCGCCTGCCGGCCTCCACGGATTTCGATCTGCCGCCGGACCGCTTCGGCGCGTTTGCGCGGCGCGCCTTTGCATGGATCGACTGGCTGCCGGCGCGCCTGACCGCGCTGGGGTTCGCCATCGTCGGCGATTTTGAAGGGGCGGCCTATTGCTGGCGCGAGGCGTCGGTGGGCGGCCAGCCGGCCTGGGAGTCGGATCGCGTCCTGATTCTTGCCGCGGCGAGCGGTGCGCTGGGCGTGCGCGTGCTGGGCGGAACCGACTCCGCGCGCATGTCTCGTCGCGAGGGGGCCGATTCGGCATGGCTGGTCGAGCCGACTCCGCAGGCCCTGCAGTCGGCGGTCGGACTGGCCTGGCGCGCGATGATCCTCTGGTTGCTGCTGTTGCTCCTGGTCACCGTCGCGGCGACCGTGGCGTAGATTCCCGTTCGTCCAATAGCCGCCGGTAGAACGCGTGGCGTTCGGGGGCGATGGTCCCGGCGGCGAGCGCGGACCGGATCCGGCAGTCCGGCTCTTCGAGATGGCGGCAATCGGCGAAGCGGCAGGCGCCGGGCGCAGCGGCGAAATCCGGCATCCATTCCGGTAGCTCGGCGACATTCAGGTGGTGCAGTCCGAACGACTGGAATCCCGGGGAATCGATCAAGGCCCCATCGTCCCCATATGGGTACCAGCGCGTTGCGGTGGTGGTCTGTTTGCCTTGACCGCTGCGCTGCGACAGTTCGCCGACGCGCAGACGTTCCCCGAGCAGCAAGGACAGCAGGCTCGATTTTCCGACCCCCGAATGACCCACGAACAACGTTACCCGGCCGCGGCATTCCCGGTCCAGGGCGTCGTACGCCTCGGCGGGCTGCGTCTTGGCCGAGACGCACAAGCCGCGCGCGCCCAGCGCGCACGCTGCGTCGAAGACCGTCCGCGCCGTCGGGGATTCGATGTCGATCTTGTTGAGCACGAGCAGGGCGTCGACGTCCGCCGCCGCGCAGGCCAGCATCGCGCGCCACAGAAACTCGCGCTGCGGCGCGGGTTGCGGGGCGAAGACGATCGCCACCTGGTCGACGTTGGCGGCCAGCGGCTTGGTGCGTTCGACGTCCTCGCGGTAGAGGAGGTTCCGCCGCGGTTCGATCGCTTCGATCGCGGCGCTGCCGTGGTGCAGGGTGTAGGACACCCGGTCGCCGACGACCGCGTCGAGCCGCTTGCCGCGGCGGACGGCCTCGTATTCATGGCCGTCGTCCGTGGCGATGATCGAGTGCTGGCCGAAGCGGGCGATGATCCGACCGAGTTCGGGCATCAGAAAGGTCCCATTCCGGATTGCCGGGGGTCGCGATCCATGCCGTCCGCCGCAAGCCGCCCGATCCGCGCCGCGGCCGGGGGATGCGAGTCGTAGAACAGGGAGTGCAGCGGATCGGGTGTCAGCGTCGCAGCATTGTCCTGGTAGAGCTTGACCAGGGCGCGCACCAGCGCCGCCGCCGACGCGTTTGCCGCCGCAAAGGCGTCGGCCTCGAACTCGTGCCGGCGCGAGTAGGCGCTGCGGACCGGCGCCAGGAACAAGGCAAACCACGGAACGACGAGCACGAACAGGACCAGCGCGAGCCCGTCGTGGGCCGCATCCGCCCCGTGCGGCGCGACCGGAACGCCCAGCGCGGCATAGAACCAGTCCTGGCGGGTCAGCCAGCCGAGCAGCGCCAGGCCGAACAGGCTGGAGAGCATCCCGGCGATCATCCGCTTGCGGACATGGTGGAGGCGGAAGTGTCCGAGTTCGTGCGCGAGCACCGCTTCGACCTCGTCCGGCTGCAGCCGCTCGATCAAGGTGTCGTAGAACACGATGCGCCGCGCCCCGCCCAGGCCGGCGAAATAGGCGTTGCCATGGCTGGATCGCCGCGAGCCGTCCATCGTGTACACGCCGTTGCTGCGGAAGCCGGTGCGCGCCAGCAGGGCGCCGATGCGATCGAGCAGGGGGCCGTCGGGCAGCGGCGTGAAACGATTGAAGATGGGCGCGATCCAGCGCGGGTAGGCGGCGGTCAGGGCGAACGTGAACGTCGTCCAGACCGCCCAGGCGGCGAGCCACCACCAGGGCCCGGCGCTGCGCATGCAGGCCAGGACCACCGCGGCGAGCGGCAGCCCGAGCGCGACCGCGAGCAGGGCCGTCTTGAGCGCGTCGAGGGCGAACATGCCCGGGGTCATGCGGTTGAAGCCGAAACGCTGTTCGAGGCGGAATTGGCGGAACCACTCCAGCGGCAGGTCGGCGATCGCAATCAGGGTGAAGATCGCGCCGACGAGCGCCAGTTCGCCGGCAAACCCGGTACCCAGGCGCGCATCGAGGGCATCGCGCACGAAACGGATGCCGCCGCCCCAGGTCAGCAGCGTGAAGAGCAGGCCTTCGCCGAGCATCTCGACGATGGCGAATTGCTGCTTCGCGATCGTATAGCGCGCTGCGCGGGCATGCTCTTCGGGCCGGATGGCGGCGGCGAACGCCGCCGGAACCGTGTCCGCGTGGCCGGATACGAAGCGGATCTGCCGCGTCGACAGCCACAGCCGCAGGGCGAGATTCGCCGCGACGGCGGCAACGATGATCCAGGTGGCGGACAGGGCGGACGGCACGCAGAGGGCGCGGAGCGGATGGGCGGGTGGGCTATGCGAAAATCGCCGGGATCAAAACCCGACACGATGAAAATTATATGGCACAGGATTCCCCGGCCGCTCCCGAGGCGGCTGCGCAGACGTACGACGACAACCGGCTGATCTGGATCGACATGGAGATGAGCGGCCTGAGCCCCGACTCCGATCGCATTCTCGAGATTGCCGTGGTCGTCACCGACGCCGAACTGCGCACCGTCGCCGAAGGACCGGTGGTCGTCGTGCACCAGTCCGACGCCGTCCTGGATGGCATGGATGCCTGGAACAAGGGAACCCATGGCCGCTCGGGCCTCATCGAGCGGGTCCGCCAGTCCACGGTCGACGATGCCGCTGCGGAGAACGATGTGCTGGCGTTCCTGGCGCGCTACGTGCGGCCGGGAAAATCGCCGATGTGCGGCAACTCGATCTGCCAGGACCGGCGCTTCCTCGCGCGCTGGATGCCGCGCCTGGAAGCCTTTTTCCACTACCGGAACCTCGACGTCAGCACGCTCAAGGAACTCGCGCGGCGCTGGAATCCCGAGGTCTATCGCAGCTTCGAGAAGAAGAGCCGGCACGAGGCGCTGGCCGACGTCTACGAATCGATCGACGAACTGCGGCATTACCGGACGCGGTGGATCGAAGCGCCGGCGGCTTGACGGACCGGCGGCAACGCCGGAGCGCCCCGGCCGATGATCGCGGATGATCGTGCGGCGGCGGATGGCCGGATTCCGCGGTGATGCCGACGGTGCGGAGCGCGGCGGCGTCCGGGGTCCGGTGCTCCCGGACGTCCTGGCGCCCGATCTGGACGTCGTTTTCTGCGGCACCGCCGTCGGTGAGGCCTCCGCCCGCGCGGGTGCCTATTACGCCGGGCCGGGAAATCGCTTCTGGCCGGCGCTGTATGAAGCCGGATTCACTCCCGTCCGGCTGAAGCCGCAGGAGTATCGCCAGCTGCTCGACTATCGCATCGGGCTGACCGATCTGGCGAAGCGGATTGCCGGCAACGACGTGATTCTTTCCCGGGCCGATTTCGACTGCGATGGGTTGCGGCAGCGGATCGAACGAGTCCGTCCGCGCATCCTGGCCTTCACGTGCAAGCGCGCGGCGCAGGAGTTCACCGGCCTGCGGCGCCTCGATTACGGCCCCCTCGGGATCGCCGCGTTCCCGGAAACCCGGATCTTCGTGCTGCCGTCGCCATCTGGATCGGCTTGCCGGTATTGGCACATCGAGCCGTGGAAGGAACTCAAACGTTTGGTGGATCGTCCCGACGACGCACGGCTGGTCCCCCCGCCCGGAGTCGAACCGGGATCTCACGCTTAGGAGGCGCGTGCACTATCCATTGTGCTACGGGGAGCGCGGGCGGGTGAGTATACGGCGCCGGGTGTGCGGCCGGACATGTCACATTGCTGCCAAATCGAGCAGGCCAGTACATCCCGCATGAATGCACGGGTTTTTGGCGACGGTGACATCGTTATCCACATTCTCTGTGGATAAAATCCGGGGCATGAATGCGTCACAAGCTCGGCAGTCTCGGCAGTCTTCCCGCACCGCAACCACGGCCTCATCGGATTACGGCGAGGCGTCGATCCGGGTTCTCAAGGGCCTGGAGCCGGTGCGCCAGCGCCCGGGGATGTACACCCGGACCGACAATCCGCTGCATATCATCCAGGAAGTGATCGACAACGCCGCCGATGAGATCCTGGCGGGATACGGTTCGCGCATCGACGTGGTGCTGTACCGGGATGGATCCGTCGGGGTCGACGACGACGGCCGCGGCATTCCGGTCGGGTTGCACCCGGAGGAGAAGGCGCCGGTCGTCGAGCTGGTTTTCACGCGCCTGCACGCCGGCGGCAAATTCGACAAGCGCGCCGGGGCGGCGTACTCGTTCTCCGGCGGCCTGCACGGGGTCGGCGTCTCGGTCACCAATGCGCTGGCGACCCGGCTGGAGGTCGAGGTCTGGCGCGAGCGCAAGGTGCATGCGTTGGCGTTTGCCGGCGGCGAGGTGGCCGAACCCCTGCGTTCGCGCGCGGCCGGTCCCGGCGACAAGGCAAGCGGAACCCGGGTGCGGGTCTGGCCGGATCCGAAATATTTCGACAGCCCGCGCATTCCCGAGGACGAACTCGAGCGGATCCTGCGCAGCAAGGCGATGCTCATGCCGGGGACCGAGGTCACCCTGCGCGAGGAACGCAGCGGGCGCGAGCGGCGCTGGCGCTTCGAGGGCGGCCTGACCGAGTACCTGCTTTCGGTCCTGGGCGGGGAGCCAGTCGTGCCGGTGTTCGAATCCCAGGGATATGCGCCGGCCGACGATCCGAATTTCGCCGAAGGGGAGGGGGCGAGCTGGGTGCTCGGCTGGACGGAGGAAGGGGCGGTCGCGCGGGAATCCTTCGTCAATCTGATTCCGACGCCGGCGGGCGGGACGCACGAGTCCGGGTTGCGGGAGGGCGCCTTTGCCGCCGTGCGTGCCTATGCCGAGGCGCACGGTCTGCTTCCCAAGGGGGTGCGGCTCCTGCCGGAAGACGTGTTTTCCCGGGCCAGCTTCGTGCTCTCCGCGAAGGTCCTCGACCCGCAGTTCCAGGGGCAGATCAAGGAGCGGCTGAACAGCCGCGATGCGGTGCGGCTGGTTGCCTCCTTCGTGCGTCCGCAGTTCGAGTTCTGGCTCAATCAGCAGCCCGAATTCGGCCGCCGCCTCACCGAACTCGCGGTGCAGGCGGCCCAGGCCCGGACGCGTGCGCAGCAGAAGATCGAGAAGAAGAAGAGCTCGGCGGTCGCCGTGCTGCCGGGCAAGCTCACCGACTGCGAAAGCACCGACGTGACGCGCAACGAGTTGTTCCTGGTCGAAGGCGATTCGGCGGGAGGCTCGGCGAAGCTCGGTCGCAACAAGGAGTTCCAGGCCATCCTGCCGCTGCGCGGCAAGGTGCTCAATACCTGGGAGGTCGAGCGCGACCGTCTCTTCGCCAATACCGAGGTGCACGACATCGCGGTGGCGCTGGGTGTCGACCCTCATGGGCCGCAGGACGAGCCCGATCTGAGCGGCCTGCGCTACGGCAAGGTCTGCATCCTGGCCGACGCGGATGTCGACGGCGCCCATATCCAGGTGCTGCTGCTGACGCTGTTTTTCCGCCACTTTCCACGCCTCATCGACGCCGGGCATGTATATGTCGCGCGTCCGCCGCTGTTCCGGGTGGATGTGCCCGCGCAAGGAAAGCGTCCGGCGCGGAGGGTATATTGCCTCGACGAGGCGGAGCGCGATTCCTGCCTCGTGAAACTCCGCGACGAAGGCGTGCGTTCCGATGCCGTGGAGATCGGGCGGTTCAAGGGCTTGGGCGAGATGACCGCAGAACAACTGTGGGAGACGACGATGAATCCCGACACCCGGCTGCTCCAGGCAGTGCGCCTCGATGGCGCGGATCGTGCGGCGACCATCGAAACGATGGCGATGCTCATGGCGCGGGGCGAGGCGCCCTCCCGCCGCGTCTGGCTGGAGGCCCACGGCAACGAGGTGGAAGCGGATGTCTGATCCGGCAGCGAATCTCGCGAAGCCCTTGATTTTCAAGGGAAAATCGCAAATCCCAAAATTTCGCTCTACGATTTTGTAATCATTTGAAACGGGGATGCGCAGCCCCGTTTCACTCAGCGATCCGCACCGAGCGCCGCGCGCCATGCCTGGGACTGGGCCGGCAGCAGCACCTCGCCCGCCTCTTCCCTCTCCCTCAGTGCGGCCGCCCAGGAAATCCCGGACGGCCTTTTCTTTGAGTTATGGAGGCGCCGCCAGGCCAAAAATTCACGATACGCGGCCGAGTCCGGCGTCGCCGGCCGCACCTGGTCCAGCCGCACCGCCGCGGCCATGTCGGCCTGCGCCCGCGCGCGCCGCGCCGCACCCTCGTCCCGCAATTGAAGGGCCGCCGCGCGGATTTCTGGGGGAGTTGGGAGTTTGGGGTTGGTCTTGTTCCACCTGTCCAAGGAATCCACAACCAGTTCCACGGGCAGGTCTTTTAAAGGGATAAACCACCCCTTGAGCCCCGACCCCTCGGGCGGGCGGGCGTTCCGCGCCCCCCAAACCTCAGCCAGTCTTTCTTTGAGAACTTCTAAGTCTTGAGGAATCATACCTGGCACCTCGGATCGTCGATAATGGATTGCAGGAGGTCGCCGGGAGCGTTCCGCGCCCGACCTTTTTTGGGCTTGTCCTTAAGAAATCCGAGGATGTACGCTCGCGGGTCGGCCGCGCCGGCCGAGGCCCGGATGGAATCTAGAACCACATCCCGGTCCCAGCTTTTTAGAAGGGACCCAAGAAACGCCCGGGCCGTGCCGCTTGCCAGGCCCGCATCCCTCAGTATCTGCACCCCCAAACCCCATAGATCCCCTTCATCCTCGACCGGCGCCGGCGCGGGGGACTTGGGGGCGCGCCGAGCCTCGGCCTCAGTCTCAGACTCCAAAGGAGGGAGGGAAAGGAGATAGATGTTCGGCAGGTCTCGGCCCTGTGCGTCTCGACGCCGCTCCACACTCAGCAGCCCCGCCTCGGTCAAGTCCCGCAAAGCGGCCTTTACTGAGCTTTCACTAAGTCCGCAGTCTGCCGCAGTCCTTTCATGTCCCGGCCAGCATCGCCCCTCTGGGTCAGCCCGATCGGCCATCTTCAACAAGACCAGCTTGCCCGACGGGCTCGGGATCCTGCCGGCGGAGACGATTCCCCAGGCCCAGGCGGCGGCGCGCGCGCTCATGCCTCACCCCCTTCCCCATCAAAAAGCCCCGCCTGTTTCCATTTGTGTGAGGTCGGTTTCGGCCGTTTTTTCCCGCCATTTGGCACGGGGTCGCACATCAGCAACTCTTCCCTCAGTACCCTCAGAATTTCGGCCTTGCGGCGCGCGCAGGCGCGCTTGCTGGTGCCCTCTCCCAGCATCGGCCAGCGTTCGGCCGTGAATTCCCCCGGCGGCGCGCGGCGAATTTCGGAGATTTTGTCCCTCACTTGTTTGTGAGTGAGTTCCTTTTTCTCAGCGCCGGCGGCCGCCTCCCTGGCAATCACCAGGTCGCAGGGGTCGGCGCCGAACCGCTCTCCGTCTCCAAACTGGACTTCCTGCCACTCTTCTTTGATGTCGAACTCACTGACTGTATCAAGCCGATCTGACCAATACTCATTAGTGGCGGCCCAGGACTTTTTCCACCCGGCGCCGCGCGCCTTGCGGTCATGGCTGTCCTCCCTCCGCGCCAGCCGATGGCGGGCCATCAGGAGGGCATCGGCGAGCGGGGATGTGCCCCATCGTCCGCCGCGCCCGTCGAGGTCCGACTCCAGAATCACCTCAGATGCCAGCAGCCGGGCGACGCCCCGGCCGCGCAGCATGGCGCTGGCGTACGCCCAAATCTCGACGGGGCTGCAGTCCCGCAAGGGCTTGTTTGCGTTCGGGGGGTCATGCTGCACCCCCTA
The DNA here is from genome assembly GCA_000828975.1 of Burkholderiales bacterium GJ-E10. Classification (NCBI taxonomy): domain Bacteria; kingdom Pseudomonadati; phylum Pseudomonadota; class Betaproteobacteria; order Burkholderiales; species Burkholderiales bacterium GJ-E10. The sequence goes on from AP014683.1 coordinate 681,590, forward strand.
TTTTTTTCGGGGCGCGCCGGGTCCCCTCGCGGCAAATTCGATCGATTTCATCGGCCGGGTAACGAACTAAGTTCCCAATTTTTACAAAGGGAACTAACCCAGCCATGCGCAAGTTATAGAGGTGCTGGCGGCTGCAATTCATGCGCCGCTGAACCTCCGGATCGTCGATTAGTACCAATGAAGTATCGCTCATTTCGTCCCCAGTAACAACTAAGCTAGGAAGACGGCCGCGAATTGTTTTTTTGGTTTTTGCGGCGGTGGCGCGCGGGGCGGGGGATTGCTCGGCCGAAACGCAAACGGCCGCCCTGCGCTCGGCGCGCGGGCAGCTAACTAAAAACTACTTGGAAGTTAGATCGCGCCCGCGCTCAGCCGCAGGCGACAAACGGGCGCTGCGCGAGCAGCCGCGGGGTGAGTGTGAGTGCAGGGAGGCCGGCGCCGTGGGCGGCCGATTGGAGATCCAGGTTCGGCGCCACGAGCGCCCGCAGGCGTTCGAGATCCTGAATCCGGATCTCGATCTCGATCTCATCATCAGCCTCGATGAGATCGAGGGGGCGAGGGAGGTACCTGCAGTCGAGGCCGGCGATGTCTTTCAGGATGGCGCAGCGCCTAGAAAAGAGATCGCTGCCCGCGACCGCCGCCCCAAAACCCAGGTCCCGCAGCTCCTGTTCCTCATATTTGAGGTACCGCAGGCGAGCGCTATCAAAGTCCTGCTGGGGGGTGAATCCCCGGCAGGTCCGGCGCATGGGTTTTGGTTGGGAGAGAGCAGCCATGATCAAATTATGACCACGGCCGAAAATTTTGTCAAGCTAAATCCGAGCGTCCGCACATCATGTTACCATTTTCTTTTTGTAACTGTCCGGGAATCGGCGTTCCTTGACGACGCGGGGGGATTGGGTCAGAGGTCGACGACGTGCTGGAGGAGCGCGTAGGCAACGCGCCAGAGGCCGTCGTCGCATTCCAGGGATGCGGTTTTCTGGTTCCGGCGCACGACGCGACCGAACCGCGTGTGGTGATCGCGGCCGACGAAGCTGACGGCATCGCCGATCTTGAAGTCTTCTCGTGCGGGACGACGATGCGCCGGCCTGGGTTGAGCATCCGCGTCGATGATCTCGACCGTGTCGGTGTCCGTCGCGCCGAGATCGATCGCGGCGTATGGGACGCCAGACCAACGGGTGTTCTGATTTGCGTCGTCGATCGTCAGATCCCGGTCGCGCAGCGCGACGATCTTGCCGGTATGGGTTGTGGCGTCGTAGTCGCTGAAGAATTGCACCGTCATTCCGAGATGCAGGTGCTTGCGCACATCGAGGATGCGCCTGGGTTCGCTGCGCAGTTTGCGGATCGCGACCTCGATTCGGTAGAGGTCCAGCGTCTTTGCCTGCGGCAGGTTGGCGATGAGTGTGGCGAGCTCGGGATCAAACGGGGTTGCAGTCACCGGTGGGCTTCCAGTTGAAGGGCAGCAACTCGTGCAGACGGTCGATGCGATGACCGTCGATGCGCTGCAGCACGTCGCGAAGGTATGCGTAGGGTTCCACACCCGCAAGTTTGCACGATTCGATGAGGCTGAAGGCAACCGCTGCGGCGTGTCCTCCGCGCTCGGATGCTGCGAAGAGCCATGCCTTTCTGCCTACGGCGACCGGGCGAATCGTTCGCTCGACCAAGTTGGAGTCCGGCGAAACGGTGCCGTCCGTGGTGAAGCGCATGAGCGCCGCCCAGTTCGAGAGCGTGTACGCGAACGCTTTGCCAAGGGGAGATCGCGGCAACAGGCTCGGCTGGTGGTGGCACAACCACGCATAGAACTTCTCCAGCAGCGCAACGGTGTGCTTCTTTCTTGCCGCAAGCCGCTGGTCTGGCGTGGCGTCCTTGTACTCGGAGTCGACGAGATAGATGCCGCGGATGAACGACAGGGCCTCGCTGGCCAGAGGCGATGCTCCCGGCTGCGACGCAACCTCGAAGTAGCGCCTTCGCACATGCGCCCAGCATAGGCAATGCTTCGCCAACCCCGTGGCAAAGGTTGGGTGATAACCGTTGTAGTCGTCGGCTTGCACAAAGCCGCGGTACCCCTTCAGGAACCGGGTTGGGTGGATCGCCTCCCGGGTTTCGGTGAACTCGAAGTACGCCGCCTTGGGGTAGGCGATCCAGTTTCCCTGGGGATCTTGTCTCGCACCGCTGCTGACGTACACCCAGAGCCTTGCGGTGCGCGATCTTCGTCGACCCTCCTCGACGAGCTTCAGTGTCGTGTCGTCGGCAAACATCCCGGGGGCGCCCAGAACGTGCGCCTTGAACGCGGGCATCAAGACGGCGAGCTTCTCCGTGCTTGCCAGGGTCCAGTCGTCGAGCGTCGTGCGCGCCAGATCGACTCCGTACCGGGCGAAGATCTTCTCCTGGCGGGCGAGCGGAATTCCGTCGCAGTACTTGGACACCAGTACGTGCGCGAGCATCCCGGCGCTGGCGTTGCTCTTGGGCAGCGGCGAAGGTTGCGCATCGGCCACGACGATCGAAGTAATTCCGTCCTTGGTGCAGCGATACTTCGCCCGCGCGTGGTCGATCACGAATACCTTCTGCGGAATGACGTCGAGCGTGGAGCTGACGACTTCGCCGATGAGCACGATCCGGTCGAATCCGGCCTTCTGATCGTCCGTGAGGTCATATTCCTTGCGGACCCGCGGCAGGTGTGCCGGAAGCGCTGGACGTCCGCGACGCTTGCGCTCGTGCGCGGCAACCGTCGTCGTCGGGAGCTTCGGCGGCGCCGGGGGAATGGGAAGATCCTCGGTGAAGAGCAGCGCCTGGCCTGCGAAGCGCTCCGAGCGCGACCCGAAGGTCATCTGCTTCATCTTCGCGAGCTGGGCGCACAGCGACTCGAGCACTGCGGAGAACTGTTTGCGCTGCTCGGCGATCACTTCGAGCAGCGCATCGACATCACGAGGAAGAGATTCGATGTCGAGGGCGGCGATCGAGTGCATGCATCCAAAACGGATGCATGCCGCGCCACGTTGACAGCGCAACCGCGATCAACGAGAAAAACTACGCGACGCGCGATGCGTTCACGTGTGCGATGCGCTTTGCGCGCGAGAGGTCGATTCCCTCGAGAAACGCCATGAGTTCAGCCATCGACAAACCACGCGAGGCCAGCATGTGCGGTGCCGGAAACCGCCCCCGTTCCAGGCGCTTGTAGAGCATCACGAAACCGGTGCTGTGCCACCACAGCATCTTGACCTTGTCTCGGCGGCTTCCGATAAAGACGAACACATGGCCGCTGAAGGCGGAGTGCGAAAACGCATCCGTCACCAGGCGCAGAAGACCATCGACCCCGCGGCGCATATCCACCACGTCGCGGTATACGAACGCTTGTACCGCGGGCGACAGAATCATGCCGGCGTCGCAATGCGCGCAAGGATCGAATCGACGATTCTGCCCGCTGCGGCACCCGAGACGCGAATCCGCATCGCACCGACGTTCAACTCGACCGATACGGATTCCGTAGGTTGCGGTGCGCTCTCGCGGATGGGTAATGGCAAGAACCCCTTGCCCGCCGGGGTTCGATTCCCCTTCGTCGGCGCCGCACCCAGGCGCTTGCGCCATTTGCCGAAACTGCTGCGGGGTACGCCGCGTTGCGCGCAAAACGCCGATACCGTCTGCCCAGACGCACGCTGCTCCGCGATCAACCCATTCCAGGTTTCCTCATCGCGCCGCGCACGCTTGCGGGTCCACCCAAGATCAACCGATTCCGACTCCACCGTCCGTCTCCCGAAAAAGACGGAACGATGCCCGCGTCAACCGCCGTTGCCTATGCGGTCGATTCCCGGACAGTTACTTCTTTTTCACAAATGTGATTCCCGCCGCCCCACCCCCCAAAACATGCGATCGGACGCATGGGTAGGGGGTAGGGGGCAAATTTTGCCCCCCGGGGGTCAAAAACGATAAAGGGTAGGGGGCAAATTCTGCCCCCCGGGGGGCAAAAATTAGGGGGGGGTAGGGGGCAAATTTTGCCCCCGAATCTAAAAGGTAAAGCAACCTAAAAGAAAAAGAACATGGTTCTTCGAACCATGCCGTTGCGCTGCGCGCCGCGGCGCGCCGGGGAGCGAGGAATCGAAGCCCCCCAACCCCCAACCCCCAACCCCAACCCCAACCCCAACCCCAACCCCAACCCCCAACCCCAACCCCCCAACCCCCAACCCCCAACCCCCAACCCCGCGCGGTCGGCAGGCCCACCAAAATCCAGCAGCCGCAGCCGACCCAGTCCCAGGAAAAGCGCTTGCAAGAAGGGAATCATGGGGTTGGTAGCAAACCAAAAAGCCCGCCCCAGCCCCGCAGAGGCCCTAGGATCGTTTTTTTGCAAGCGGTCCATGTCCGAATACCAACCCCCCAAAAAAAATCGATCCTGGGCCGTTTTAATCGGCCCGGCCGAGACTACTCGCGCGGGCCGCCCGCCGGACCGCCCACGGCAGGCTTCGGCGTCCGGCGTTCGCCGTTCCGTTACGTGGTAACGCTCGATCCGTTGCGCATGCCTGCGGCGTGGTCGTGGCCTATTCGTGGTGCAGTAGTGGCCCGCTCGTGGCCTATCGGTGGCGTGATGCTGGCCTACTTGTGGTGCAGTAGTGGCGTGTCCATGGCCTAGTAGTGGTGCGATTGTGGTCTGTTAGTGGCTCAATCGTGGCCTGCAACATGCCACTCCCATGCGTTGACCAGGCCAGCACCATTCCGGTGCGCCTGCCCGCAAACCCGCATGAATGCTCATTCCGCGCGTGCGCAGGGTGTGACAAAGAAACGCCGACCGCAAAATCACCCTCCGCACGTCCCGAAACGACCCCGGCACGCGATGAACACATGAAATTACGTCCGCGATCCGACCTCCGCACGCGCCTCCGCCGACGACCCCCACGCGCGCCGCGTTACAGCGTAACGGTCTCCCCCTCCCCCCGCCGCCGGCTGACAGCGCCGCGCGCGAATGTGTATGGGGCGCACCCCGCGCCCCGACACCTGGAGATTAGACATGCGAAAAATCATCCTCATCCTGGCCGTCCCCCTGGCGGCCGCCCTGGTCGCCTGCGGCAGCGGCAAGCCCGACCCCATTACCGCCGAATTCGTCGGCCCGCCCGGCCGGCCGGCGACCTGGTATTTCTTTGATGGACGGGGCAGGGTGTGCCCCGGATCGACTCTCAAATTCAGCCCGGGGCCGTACCCCCCGGACACGCTGAGCTTCGAGGAAAGAACCATCCTGCCGGTGCTCAATGACGGGGCGGCGCTGGCCCATGTGGATCCAAAAAGTGTGACCGGCGCGTGCTCCGGGCGTGTGCGTGGGGTGGTCCTGAAAGAGGGCGGAAAGACGGAACTGGGGCTGCTCGTCGAGCTCCCGGGCGGCGTGCCGGGGCCGGTGAATTCCCCCGGTGCCCCCGGTGGACCGGCTGCGTTTTTCCCGGAAACCAGCGTCGTCTCTCCGCTGGTCCCGCCGCGGATGACCGTTTTCGGGGCCGTAAAATCCGGTTCTTACTTCCTCTCAAACTCCCCGGAAACAGGCTCAATGCGCGCATTCATTGCCTCGCGTGTAGGCCGGTAATAGGTCCCGGCACCCCGCAAAACAAAGGCCCCTTTCGGGGCTGTGAATGGCTGCGAGAAACCGCGACTATTTGCCGCGGAGTTTTGTCGAGGTATTGCCCTGGGTTCCCGGATGCAGTAGGCGGGAGGGGGTTTTCGGTTTTTTCTTTTCCGGTTTTGGCGCCCGCAGGGCGCCTCCCCGATGCCTGCTTCGCAAGCGGGGTGCGTAACGAAGACGCGTTGTGAACGACCGGCGGGATGGCGAAGCCGGCGTTTGCTTGAGAACGGGGGATTCCGGGCGATGCTCGGATAATCGGCACACCGAAGAAACGCAAGCGCGGCGACGGTTCATACCGCCAAGCACGCTCCGCCGCCGCGCCCGACACTGCGTACCGGAAGCACGCGTGCGAGCACAGTATTGCACTGGCTGCGCGCGGCGTCTACCGCGCTTCGGTTGGGGAGCCGAAGCGCCGATGCCGGAACAGGAAACTGGTCGGATGTTTCTTTGCGCCCGCTGCCGCGCGCAGGTGGTGGTCTGCCGGCGCTGCGACCGCGGGCAGATTTACTGCGGTCGGGAGTGTTCACGACAGGCCAGGCAGGCATCGCTGCGCGCGGCGGGTCGCCGGTACCAGACGAGCCGTGCCGGGCGGTTCCGGCACGCGGCCCGGTCGCAGCGGTACCGGCTGCGGCGCAAGGAAGTGACGCATCAGGGTTTCGCCGCCACCGCCTCGGATGATCTACTGCCCGCCGTTGCGCCGGAAGTCGCGGCCGACGGGGTTCGATGTTGCTTCTGCGGCGCGCGCTGCGCGCCGTGGGTGCGGCAGGACTTCGTGGGCCGAGGCCGTCCGGCGGGTTCCTGGATACCGGGCGGCTTGCATGGGCATCGATCGCGAACTTGAGGCGCAGATTCTGCGCTACTACCACGTCGAGAAGTGGCGGATCAACACGATCGCGGAGCAGTTGCACGTGCATCACAGCACGGTGGAGCGCGTGTTGACGCAGGCGGGCGTGCCGCGGATCAACCGGAGGCCACGCGTTTCGCAAGTCGATGCGTTCGTGCCATTCATCGCCGATACCCTGACGCGCTTCCCGACGCTCACTGCGGCACGGCTCTTCCAGATGGTTCGGGAGCGCGGCTACCGCGGAAGCTCGAGCCACTTCCGGCACCGTGTCGCGCTGCTTCGGCCGAGGAAAGCGGCCGAGGCGTACCTGCGTCTTCGCACCCTGCAGGGCGAACAAGGACAAGTCGACTGGGCACACTTCGGGCACCTCCAGGTGGGCCAGGCGCAGCGGCCGCTGATGGGCTTCGTGATGGTGCTGTCCTACTCGCGCCGGATCTTCCTGCGGTTCTATCTCGACGCGCGGCAAGCCATCTTCCTCGACGGGCACCTGCAGGCGTTCCATGCTTGGAACGGTTGCCCCAGGGTGCTGCTCTACGACAACCTCAAGAGCGCGGTGCTGGAGCGCCACGGCGACGCGATCCGCTTCCACCCGACGTTGCTTGCGTTCGCGGCCCATTACCGCTTCGAGCCCCGCCCGGTGGCGGTGGCCCGCGGCAACGAGAAGGGGCGCGTGGAGCGCGCGATCCGCTACGTACGGGAGGCCTTCTTCGCCGCGCGGCAGTTCGCCGACATCGACGATCTCAACGCCCAAGCCCAAGCCTGGTGCGACGGCCAAGCCATGGAGCGGCCCTGTCCCGAGGACCGAACGGTCCGCGTGCGCGACGCCTTCGCTCAGGAGCAACCCTTGCTTGTGCCGCTGCCCGAGGACGACTTCCCGGTGGCCGAGCGCATCGAAGTCAACATCGGCAAGACTCCCTACGCCCGGTTCGACACCAACGACTACTCGGTCCCGGCCGAGTACGTGCGCCGCAGTCTGACCGTCTTGGCCACAACATCCGTGGTGCGCATCATGGACGGCGCCAAGGTCATCGCCTCCCACCCGCGCAGCTACGACCGCGGCCAGCAAATCGAGGATCCTGGCCATATCCGGGCGCTGGAGAACGCCAAGCGCAGCGCCCGCCAGCACCGTACGACCGACGCGCTCGTTGCCTGCGTTCCGGCGGTGAAGGACCTGCTCGTGCAGGCCGCCGCCCACGGCTACAACCTCGGAGCGGTGACCCGCGGGCTCATGGCCCTGCTGCAGCGCTACCCGGCGCAGGAGCTCGACCAGGCCGTCTGCGACGCGCTCGCGCGCGGCGTTCCGCACCCCAATGCGGTGCGTCTGGCGCTCGACGCCCGGCGCCACGCCCGCGGCGAGCCGCCGCCCACCCCCGTTCACCTGCCCGAGCACCTGCGCAGCCGCGACGTCGCCGTGCGGCCGCACCGGCTCGATTCCTACGACCAACTCACGGAACGCCCCGATGACGACGAACCCGAATGCGAACCTGCGTGAGCGCGCCGCTCAGCTGCGCTTGAACGGAATCCTCGCCCACTGGTCCGAGATCGGCGCTGCGGAGTGGGTGGCGCAATTCATCGAATGGGAGGAAACCGAGCGCGCCCGCCGCAGCATGGAGCGCCGGCTTCGCCGCGCCAGCATCGGCGCCTTCAAACCCCTGGCCGACTTCGACTGGGCCTGGCCCACCCGCTGCGACCGCGCCGCCGTCGCGGAACTCATGGATCTGCAGTTCATGGCCGAGGCGACCAACGCTGTGCTGGTCGGACCCAACGGAATCGGCAAGTCCACCATCGCCCAGAACATCGCCCACCAGGCCCTGCTCGCCGGCCACACGGTCCTGTTCATCACCGCCGGGCAACTGCTCGGTGAACTCGCCGGCATCGACAGCGACTCGGCCCTCCAGCGCAGGCTGCGCTACTACGCTGGATTCGATCTGCTGGTCATCGACGAGGTCGGCTATCTGTCCTACTCCAACCGCCACGCCGATCTGCTCTTCGAGTTGACCAACCGCCGTTACAAGAAAAAGAGCACCGTCATCACGACGAACAAACCGTTCTCCCAGTGGCACGAGGTCTTCCCCAACGCCGCCTGCGTCGTCTCCCTGATCGACCGGCTCATCCACAACGCCGAGATCATCGCCCTCGAAGGCGAGTCCTACCGCCTCAAGGAAGCCCAGGAACGAAACGAACGACGCGCCGCCGCGCGGCGCAAGCGCAAATCGTGACCGGCCCCCGATTCGACCAACTCCCCTGGCCGTCGCCAGACTCCGGCGACGAACCCAGCAGCGAAGCCTGCGCGCAACTCGTCGATCTGCTCTACGCCCTGGGTGACCTCGTCGCCGAGCGCTACCACCGCAAGATCAAGCGGTACTACCGGCGCCGCCATCGCAAGGACCAACCCGCCGCCGTCGCCAAACCCGACGGCGTGCAACTCGATCTGTTCCCCGCCGACCTGCTCGAACCCTTCTGAATCCGCCGCGGATCGCCGTGGTGGCACCACCCCGGGATCGGCGTTATAGAGCCAGCGCTCCACCGGCCGTTCAGCGATACCGACCAACCGCGCCCGGCGCAAACCAGCCCCAGCAGCAAACCGCGGCAAATATCCGCGGTTCTACGCAGCCGCTAACAGGGGCCTTTTTGCTACCTGCGGCGGGCTAGAAAACATCCGGAATCGCAGCCGAATCCCGCCCCTGCGCTGGCGCGGCGGGCGGCGCAACCGCCGCCGCTTTCTGCCCCGGAGGCCGCCCGCGACGCCGCCCTTGCGCGCCCTGCGCGAGGATCGCCGAGACCGCCCGAACGCCCACCGGGACGCCCGCCGAAGCGATCGCTTTGGCGATCTGCTCGACGCTGAAACCCGCCTCCGCCGCACCCCGGAGCGCGTCCCGATGTGCTTCCAAAACATCCCCGGCCGTGGCCTTCCTGCGTGCTTCCGGGCGCTCCGTGGAGCGCATCCGCTGCAGCGCCGCCGCGACCTGCGGGCCGACCTCTTCCAGGTCAAAAAGACGTGAAAGACGTGCTTTGCTCATCCCAATCTCCTATCTGGACCCGGACCTCCCGGGCCTTCCATAACTTCGCGCGCGGCGCTGTCAGTCGAAGAAATAGCCGGTGCCGGAACCAGCCCCGACCGCGTGCCGGAACCGCACCCCAACCAGCGCCGCGAGCGTGCCCCGCGAGAGCACCCAGCCGGTGCCGAAACCGCGCTCGAACTGCACCCTGAACGCGGCCCGGAAGATCGCCGCGTAGCGTGCGCGGAACCCGACCGCAACCGCACCCGACACCGGGGCGCAACCGCGCCCGAACCGCACCCCGACCCCGACTCGACCCCGGCCCGTGCCGGGCCTGATGCGTGCGAATCGAAGCCGGCCCCGGCGAGCGGCCGGCCCTGAAACCCCGGGGCGAATTTGCCGATGAATTTCCGGCAAATTCTTCTAACCCCCAGGCCAATCGTTGCGTGAATTTCTCGTCCTTTGGACTCGAAATCCACTCCACTCCCCGCCCCCATTCGCTGCGCTCAGGGGGCTGACGCACATGAGGCACACCCTGCGGGTGAGCCGGCCCATGCGCTGAACCCTTGCGCTGCAAGGCTTCCAGCGCGATGGCGGTGTGCCAGAAACCCTAAAAACCGCCCCGTGCGCTGTATGACAACGATGTATTACAGCTTCGCCGTTTCCCCTCTCGGGCTGCCGTCATCAGTCGGTATTACGGCGGCACTGACAGTGCGCGGCGCGAAGTTATAGAGGCGCGCTCATTTTGGGCGCGCAGGGTTCAAGAAGGGGAATCGCATGGCATCCGTTTTTGTTCAGTTCAGAGTCACCCAAGAGGACCACCAGATCGTCGAGCAGGCGGCGGCGAGGGAGGGTATGAGCGTCGGCCTGTACTGTCGAAACGTCTCAATTTCCGCCGCGCAGGGGGTCGCTCAAGAGCTCGAAATTTCCACGAATTTGCGCGAAATTTCCGCCGGAATTTCCCGGCTGGAGCGCGAAATTTCCGAAGCCCGCGCCGGCATGCAAAACGTCGTGCGGACCGGGATCGCGAGCGCCGCCGGCATGCCGGGAATTGATCAGAAGACCGCTCAGATTTTGGCGGCAATCGTGCGTCACGCGAGGATTGATTTCAGCAAATCGAGCCCGGCGGAAGTTGCGCGGATCGCGCATTACCTCGCGACCTCATGGACCTCTCGTGCAGCAGCAAATAACCCCGATGCGCAGGCGCAAGAGGTGGTGAAAAAGGGCCGGGAATTGCTGTCCGCCGCCGGCGTGGCGATCGGCTGACAGCAATCGGCGCGAAGTTATGAGGCCCGGGATTTTCCCGGGCGACCCGCCCATTTTCAGGAGAAATTCAAATGGCAAATGCAAAAGAAGTTGAAGGTGAAGGCCGTTTCGACCCCCAAGTCGTCGCGGCGAGCGCTGTTTTTTTGATGTGGCTCCCGGGCGCCGTTTTCAGTTTTGTCCGGCGCGCTCCCGGATGGGTTTTGGGTTCTCTTTTTTCTCTGGCGACCTGCTGGGGCGCTGAGGTTCTTTTCAGAATCACTGTCCCGAATTTTGTGATCGTCGCGGCGGCGACCCCGCCGTTCACCCTGATGCACCTTCCCAACCCCCGCGCCTTCCAGCAGGCGGCGCTGCTTTCTATTCTTTTGGTCGGAATTTCCGCCGGAGTTTCGGCGGCAATTCGGCGCGGCAAGCGGTCGAATTTCGCGGCGTGGGGCGGGGTCTCGCTGCTCACTATTTACCTGCTGATTTTCGGGCGCGGCGGTGGCGCGGCCGGCATTTCCGGCGCGCTGATTTTCCCCGGCGCGCTGCTTGTCGTGGCGATCCTGACCGATTTTTCATTCGGCGAAACCCGCCAGGCGGACCGCGAAATTCCAGCCACCAAAGAGCAGATCGAGGCGCAGAAAAAGGCGAACTTGCGGAGGGCGAAATCCTTCATTTTTGGGGCCGCCGCCGTCGCAATTTGGGCGATCTTCGCCACGCTCGCCGGCACGCCGATTTTGCCCCGCCCCCGCTGGATTTTGGACCTGCCGACCGCGCGGATTTTCTATTCGATTTCGGTCTCCGCCTGCGCGATTTTTTGGCTTCCCGCGGTGCGCATCGCGGCGATTCGACGCGCGGAATTGGTGCGGTTGCCGCCGGCGGACGACGCCGCCGAAGAGCACGTGCGCGGGGTAGAGAAGAGCCCCGCCGTGTTCGACGCGCGCCTCGCCAAGGTGATGGAGAAAGAGTCCGCCGGACGCTGATCGGCGCCGGGGCGGGGTTCCCCTGCCCGGGGGCTGACAGCGCCGCGCGCGAACTGATGAGTCCCTATTTTCCCTGAAAGGAAGAACATGTTTGAAATCTTTGGAACCGATTACAGCCCGGCGGCCGTCGCCACCGCCGCGGTCGGCGGCGTCATGGCGCTCGCCGTTGCCAGGGCTTTCCTGCCCTCACGCCCAGGGAAACCCGCGCGGGGCGTCCCAGCACCCTCCGGCCAACAACAGGCCAAGGCCAGCGGCAAAGCCATGGAGGCCATCAAAATTGGCGGGTGTCCCATCCCCATCAGCATGGAAACCCTTGGGATTGTGATGAGCGGCGCGCCAGGGACCGGGAAGTCCTTCTCGGTCACTGGCGTCCTGGACACCTTGACCACCCGTGACGCGGGGGACGGGGGGTTCGTGGCGGACCGCAGCGGCATCTATTTGAGTAGGTACTACTCCCATGGCCGGGGCGACATCATCCTCAACCCCCTGGACCGCCGCGCGGCGTCTTGGTCTCCATTGTCAGAGTTTGAAGATGAGTGGTCTGGGGAAAACCTGGCGCGCTCGCTTGTGCCCATGGGCGACCCCAGTCAGGAAGAGTGGAACGCGCCGGCGCGACTGTTCCTGTCGGCAATCCTCGCGCATTGCCATCGACATGACATGAAAAACCGGGACATCCTGCGCCTGGCAATCGCGGACCCAGCGGAGAGTCTGCAAGAAGTCCTCGCCGGCCACTCGGCGGCCGGCTTGATCCAGCCGGGCGCGGAGAAGTTCTTTGCAAGCGTGCGCGCGACGGTCACCACGTTCATTTCTCCACTGAATCGGCTTGATCCCAGCGCCGGGCGGGATGCGTTTTCTATTCGGCGGTGGGTGGGCGAGGACCGTGGGGCGTGGGTTTTCTGGCCGTACCGCACGGACCAAATGATCCCAATGCGGTCGCTGATTGCTTGCATGGCCGATGTGTATTGCGAGGCGGTGATGGTCCTGCCGCCGTCGCGCCGGCGGCGGCGCTGGCTGATTTTGGATGAGTTTTCTAGCCTCGGCCGCGTCTCGTCCATTGAAAACTGGGTGACCAACAGCCGCAAGCATGGCGGCTGCAGCATCCTGGGCTTGCAGAGCATCGCGCAATTGCGCGCCCTGTACGGTGAGGACAACGCGAAGACGATTTTGTCCTCTTTGGCAACCTCGCTCATTCTGCGGACCTCGGATGCCGACACGGCCGAATATTTGAGCCGCCAGATTGGCGATAGACAGGTGACCCGCTGGGTTGAGTCTGAGGGCCATTCCTCAAACTCCGGCCCCGGCGGCGGGTCGAGCGGGTCTTCTTCAAACCGCAGCCAGCAGATTGTCATTGAGCGCACCTACCTGCCATCGCAGCTGATGCAGATGAAGGTGCTCCACGGCATCTTGCTTCTGCCGGGCCTGGGCCAGCGCCCAGTTCAGGTCCCGGTGCCGCCGGAGCGGGATCCGGTCGCGGCGGCGTGGGAGCCCGCCCCCCCGCGCGTGCAGGTCACTACGGCCGCGCCGGTCGTCGCGCCGACCGAGCCCGGCGACCATCCGCCGGCCGACCTGGCTGCGCAGGCGCAAGCGCAGCCGGATCCGCTTGCGCAACTCGACGGGATCGTCGCCGCCGAAGAAGCCCCCGCCCCGCAGGCGGAAGGGCCCGACCCCGACAGCCCCGAGGCGATCCGGCATGACCTGGGTGCGCTCCCCCTGGAAGAGCGCGCCGCGGTGGTGGAGGCGGCCCGCGCAGTGGTGCAGGCGGACCAGGCTGACAAAGAGGAGGCGAGCCTCGCGGAGCAGGCGCGAGCGGTCCGTGACCCGTTCGGGGACGGACTCGGCGGCGGCGGCGCCGATCTTCTGTAGTCCCCGGGCTCGCTGCGCTCTGTGCGTGGCGAGCCCGCCTCCATCCTCCGCCATCGGCACTGACAGCGCGCGGCGCGAATCTATATAGGCCCCATCTTCGCGGGGCATGGAGTGACCAATGATTTCCCGATCCGTTCTCAAGTCCGCCGGGTACAGCAAGCACGTGCTTGGCGAGCAGGCCGAGTACTACAGCGGCGAGCCCGTCCCCTCGGGCTGGTTCGGCAAAGGCGCGGAGGCGATGGGCCTCAAAGGCCCGGTCGAAGCCGAAGCGTTCGACCGGCTCTTGGCCGGCATCGTGCGCGAGCGCGACGAGGACGGCCGGTGGCGCGAGCGCCAGATGGTTGGCAAGTTTGACAAGGAAAAAGGCGAGTTCACCAGGAAATCGGGGTTCGACTTCACGGTCGAGGCTCCGAAGTCCGTGAGCGTCGAGGCGCTGGTCCACGGCAACAAGGATGCGCTAGAAGCCTTTGAGAAAGCGAGCCTCGCCGCCATGAAAGTGTTCGAGGCCGAATGCCGCGCCCGGGTGAAAGGTTCGGAGGTCGAGGCCGGCATGGTCGGCGCGTGGTTTGACCACATCGCAAGCCGCGCCGGCCAAGAGCACCTGCATCGGCACTTTGCCGTGCTGAACATGGCGGAGGTGGACGGCAAGATGTACGCGCTTGCGGAGCGCGAGATGTTTCGCGCGCGTCGGCTTGCCGACCACGTTTTTCACAACGAACTCGGGAACGAGTTGCGCGCGCGGGGGTTTGCCGTCCAGCACGATGCCGAAGGCCGGGTGGAGATCGAGGGGTACACCCGCGAAACCCTTGAAGAGCGCAGCCGGCGGCGCCAGCAGATCAAAGAAGAGCTTTCATCTGCCGGCCTCTCTATTGAGAAGGATCGCGGGGCGGCGGAGGCCGCCCGCGCAAAAACCGCCGGCAAGAAGTTCGTGCGGGAGTCCGCGCGCGATGAGATGCAATCGCGCTGGCAAGCCGAGCATGCCCCTCTGGGCGCGGAGCGCGGGGTGCAGACGCCGGAGATCGCCGCCGAAGCGAAGGCGGAAGACCGCGCCGCTCGCGCGCGCGAGGCTGTTGCGGCCGCGATCGACCACCTCACCGAGCGCGAGATGGTCCAGGATGCGAAGAAGCTGCGCGTCGAGGCGTTGAAGTTCGCCGGCGACAAAACCGGCTTCTCGGAAATCAAGGCCGAGATCGAGCGCCTGCGCGCCTCTGGCGAGTTGATCATCGGACGTCCCCCGCGCGAAGACGGCCGGCCCGGCGGCGTCGAAATATTCACGACGCGCTCGCTGCTCGAGCTTGAAAAGTCGAACCAGGACAAGGTTCGTGGTGGCCGGCAACAGCACGAGGCGGTGATGACATTGCCGGAATTTTCCGTCGCGCTCGAGAAGTTCGAATCGCGCAAAGGCTTCTCGCTGAGCGCGGAACAGCGCGCCGCGGCACGAATGATTCTGGTCGGCGGTGATCGTTTCCAGGTCGTGCAGGGCGCGGCCGGCACCGGCAAAACGACGATGCTGGAGTTCGTGCGCGAAGCAGCGGAGTCGCGCGGATGGAAGGTGACCGGGCACTCTAATGGCAGCGAGCAAGCCCAAAAAATGGAAGAAGAGTCGGGCATCAAAACGACCACCACGGCCGCGCACTTGATTGATGCGCGGAAGCAAATCCAGGAAGAGGGCGCGCGCCCGGAAGGCGCTCCGCCGGTTCGGGAGTTGCGAATCATGGATGAAGCGAGCATGGCCGGCACGAAGCAAATGCGCGACGTCATCTCTACCACCGAACAATCCGGCGCTCGCAGCGTGTTCCTCGGCGACAAGTTGCAGCATCAGTCGGTCGAAGCCGGCCGCGCGTTCGAGCAGTTGCAAGAGCGGATCCGCGGCGAAGCCGCGAAGGACGACGAAAAGGCGCAGGCGCACGCGCCGGTGGCGGTCTTGGGCAAAGACTCGATCCGGCGTCAAAAGACCGACACCCTGCGCGAGGCCGTTTCGCTGATCTTGGACAAGAAGGAAAAGGAGGCGATCGACGCCTTGGACCGCGCCGGCAAAGTGACGGAAGTCGGCGACGCGCAGCGCGCTGCACAACCGAAAATCGAAGCGCTGCGCGCGAAGGCCGACGAGTCTGCGAAGTCCGGCGACGCCGAAAAAGCGACGGAGCTTCGCGAGAAGGCCCGCACGCTCGCAAAGACCGCGCGCGCGGACGACAACAAAGCCGCCATCGGCGCGATTGCAAAAATGCAGGCCGGGCTCGCCCCCGACGCGCGCCGGCTGATCCTCACCGCCACGAACTCCGACCGGCTGGCGCTCAACGAAGCGGTGCGGGCGGAGTTGAAAAAGACCGGCGAGATCCATGGTCCGCAGCGTAGCCACGACGCGCTGCGCAGCGTGGACATAACCGGTGCCCAAGCGAAGCGCGCGCAGTTCTATGAAGCCGGGTGGATCGTCGAGACGGCGCGCGACACGAAGATTGCGGCGCGCGGCGCGCAGTTTGAGGTTCTGCGCGTCGATTCGCGCATGAACCACTTGATTGTCAAGGGCGCGGACGGCAACGAGCTTCGCGTCGACCCGAAGCGCATTGCGGTCCAGGCTTTTGAAAAAGATCGGCCCGTTTTGCAAGCCGGCGACCGCATCCGCTGGACTCAAAACCACATGCTCCCGGGAACGGACGTGCGGGTCCGCAACGGCCAGCAAGCGACCGTCGAGCGGATCGACGAGCAGGGCACGCACGTGCGCATCGGCGAGGGCACAAAGGCGCAGCGCGTGACCTTCGCGCCGGAGGCGGCGATCAAGGCGACGCACGCCTACGCATCAACCTCGCATGCGGCGCAAGGCAAAACGCAAAACGCGATCATTCACCACAACCCGGACGCCGGGAAACACGGCGCGCGGGAAAGTTATGTCAACGTCACCCGCGCGGTGGACGACATCCACATCTTCACTTCTTCCAAAAACCTCCTGCGCGACTCGGCCGGCGCCGAGCAGAACAAGACGGCCGCGATGGACCTGGAGCGCGACCGCAAAGCCGCGCGCGAGGCGTTTGCCAAAGACCTTGCCGCCATGGCGGCGACGAACCCGCGCAGCATGCCAACCATGGCCGAGCTTGAAGCGAAGCGCCAGGCGGAGGCCGAGGCGCAGCGCCAGGCGGAACTTGCGGCGCAGAAGCAGAAGCCCGGCCGGGACTTCGACCATTCGCGCTGACCGCTGACAGCGCGCCGCGCGAAGTTGTGAGTCCCGGAATTTTCCGGGCGACCAGGAGAAGCCAATGAGCATTTATCGAAAGTTCCGGCCGGATCGCCGGATCGACAACAAGAAAGGCCCCGCCGGGCCGCGCGGGCCTTTCGGCCCAGCGAAGCCCGACAAGCATCCCGTTCCAACCCCCAACAGGAGAAACACTATGCGCAAGACCATCCTCGCCGCCGCCGTTGCGGCGGTTCTGACCGCCGCGTGCGCCTCGCCGGACTTGTCCGGCGACCACTACAGCGCGAGCGACACCGGCACCGCGGTTGCGGTCCAGCAGGCGGAAAGGGGCGTGGTCTTCACGCCCGGCCAAGCCGTGCTCGTCACGATGGTCAACGGCCGCCAGCGAGTCGAACCGCTGCAAACCCAGCCCATCGCGAAACGATAACCCCACCACAGATAACCCCACCACAACCAGGAGCACACAACATGAATGGAATTTTCATTGGACCGGGCGCGGCGGACGAGGGCGGCGTGGCTCACGCCGCCGAGGTCCACACCCGCATCGCGGTGGCGCGGAACGCCTTGCTTGCCGCCGACAGCGCTCCGACCATCCGGCTGATGGTTGAGTCAAACGAGTCCATCTTGGCTGCCGCCTGCCCCGACGCCGACAGCGCGGCGGAGCTTATCCACTTTGCACTCGCGCAAGTCGAGCGGCGCGCGGGGATGAAGGCCAGCCGCTACCTCGCGGCGACGCAGATCGCGGTCCGCATCGCCGAGCACGCCATTGTCAAAGAGTTTTGGACCCGGCGCGAAGGGGCGAGCTATGCGAAAAATTGAACTCCCCCCCGTTGCGCACGGCCTCGGGCGCGTGCTTGGGAATCCCGCCTTCCTCGGCCGGGTGCCGCGGATCATTGCGATTGGCTTGGTGGTCCTGATGTTCTATCAGCACCCGAGCGACATCGGCGCGCTGCTTTTCGGGACGCCCATCAAATGAACGCCGCCCAGCCAAAAACTCAGGCCGAAACCGCGCTTCAGTTGAAACTGCGGCGCGCCTTTGGCTACTTCCATGTCGGCCTTGCCGGCGCGGCGGTCGGCGGCGCGCTCGCGCTGCTGATCCCGCCGGCGCAGTGGACCATCGCGTCCGTGGAATACACGCGCGACGCACTTCTGCGCGAGGTCGGGCTTTTCCCGCCGCTCGGGCCGCCTGGCATGACCATTCCCGGCCTCATCAATGGATGGCTGTGGCGGCAATGGCAATGGATGAACGCCTGGCCCGCGGATCCGTGGCGGCAGATCTGGATCCATGTCGGCATCTATTTGTTCACCGGTGTTGTCTGCGGCGCTTGGCTTGCGACCATGGTCCGGATCCTAGTGATCCGTCGCCTCGAGGGTCCACGCAAACAGAAACAGCCGAAGGAGGAGGTCGAGCAGAAGGTCGTGCGCGGTGCCGATGATGACATTGCGCAGTTCGACGCTCGCCTTGCGGCGCTGATCGAAAAAGAGAGGAACCAAAAATGAGTCTGATGGATTTTCTGCACTTCCTGCACATCGGCAAGGAAGTCTTTGGCGGCGAGCGCAATTTGACCGAAGAAAAACTTGAGGCGAAGGAGGGCGCTAGGCTGCGGGCCGAGGGCGCAAAGGCCGACGCGGCGCAGGCCCGGGCCGACGACCGATTCAGCGGTGAGCGCGCCCGGATCGCGCAGCAACCACTCCGCCCGCGCGTTCAACAGCAAATCGCCGAGCGCGCGCGCAACCTCCCGGGGAGAGAGCGATGAACGCGAAGAAAGAGCCGGTCGATTCCGGGCGCGCGGAGTTCAATGAGGCGATGGCCCGGCAGGAGGCTGGCTTCTGGGCGCGATTGATGAACTGGCGCCCGCGCAATACCCCGTCGGCTGAGGCCGGCCGGCAAGAGGTCATCGCCGACATCGAGCGGGGCGCGGCGAAGTTGCGCGAGATGGATCGTGGGCGCTGACAGCGGGCGGCGCGAATGTATAGGGCGGGCGCAATTCCGCGCCCAGCCCCGACGCCGACCGGAGAAGGAGAAAACCATGTCCGAAGAAAACCAAGCCCGCCTGCTCGTAGCCTGCGCGGACAAACTCGAGAAGCACGCCGCGCGGGCCATCAGCAATTGCGCCTCGGCACGCCGCGCCGAGCGTGGCTTTTGGGGGCGAATCCTCGCCAATTGGCACATGCGTTGGGCGATTGGCGACCTGGACCGGATCGCGCAATGCGCGGCGATCCTGCGCATGGTCGCGTCGGGAGGCGCGACGGCGGACGAGATCGAATCGGCGCTCCGCGCCGTCGGGCGCTGACAGCGCGCGGCGCGTATCTATAGAAGCCCCCGACGGTCGGGGGCTCCACAACCAACAGGAGCGGAACAATGGACGGCGAAACGAAGCAAAAAATTGGATGGTGCGCAGGCGTTATCGAGGGCGAAAGCGAAACCGCCCTGTCCATACTCGAGAAGTCGGGTGGATCCATGAGCCTCGCGTGCCGCGTCCGCTTGCGCGAGGCGCTGATGAACACGTCGCGACATGCGGGAACGATCCGCCGGCACCTGGACGGCGCTCCCGCCACCCTTCAGGAGTGATCTGGTCATGCGTACCCTCAATTTTGCAGAATCGCGGATCGTCGCCGACCTCCTGCGCGCCCCCGGCGTTGACCGCGATCACCGCGTTCCCCCTGCGCGCCGCGCTCTGGGCCTCGCGCGCAGGTGGCTTGTGCGGCATCGCGATTCGATCCCGCAATACGCCTTCTTCTTCGCGGTCGCGTTCCTGTTCCTCGAACTCTGGCAAACGCCCGGCGGGCGGATCGGGCTTGAACTGGGCGCATTTTTGGGAATTTTCGCAATCCCTAAACTGATTTGGGTTTCCGCGCAGGCCCGCCGCGCGCGCCGCGAACGCGAGGCTCGCGAGCGTCAACAACAGCAAGAATTGATCAATTTCGTGCGCTTGATTCGGCGCGCCGACGAGGAGTAACCATGCTCACCCCTTCTCCAAATGATGTGTCTGTCCAGTTGCTCAACAAGGTTTTGGGAGTCGGCTGGGACCAATGGGCCACGGGGTCAGCGCCGGCCGGGGCGGGCAGCATCCTCGCCACGATGTTTAGCAGTCTGAACATCGCACTGATGAGTCTCGCCGGGGTGGTCCTGATTTACACCCACGTGCGCGGCACCGCCGACGTCGCCCGCACCGGCGCATCGAGGGTCAACACCTGGACTTTCATCCGCCAATCGCTCGCAATGATGTTGCTTGCTCCGCTCCCTGGGGCCGCTGGCCTGAACGTGCTGCAAGTGCTGGTGATGGCGACCTGCAGCATGAGCATTGGCTTGGCCGATGACGTCTGGAATTCCGGCGTTTCGTACGTTGCGAGCAACGGCGGCCAAGTCTCGCCCCCGGCCACCACCATCCATCTGCCCGAGGATGTCGTCGCTGGCATGCTGCAAAGCGCCGTGATTGCCAAGGGTTTGACCGCCGAGGGTTACGCCGTAACGCCGTTCACCACCCCGATCATGGGCGGCCCGAGTTCCATCGGCAGCGGCGCGGGATCAATCAGTACCGGCGATCAAACGGGGTTCGTCGCGGGCTACCGGGCGACAGGCGCGAGCGGAAAGATTGCCCCGCAAGGCATCGGCACCGTGACCGTGCGCTGCACGCCGGCGGTGTGTGGTGCCGTCTCGCAGGGGCTCGCGGCTGCCGAAAACGCGGTCGCGAGCGCGGCACAGGCCGCATGGAGTTGGACTACGCCCGGGCAAAACGGCACGCCGATCCCTGCGGGGCTTGTGCAGCAAGTGCAGGCGGTCTACGCGAATGCGGTTCAGGGCGCGATTGCGGCGAATCTCAACGCAGCAAATTCGGGTCTCGCGCAGAGCTTGCGCGATTTCCAAACAGCAGCGCAGCAGCAGGGTTGGGCGACGGCAGGACTCTACTTCTTCAATTTGGCGAAGTGGAACTCGGCGGCGGACGCGAACAGCGCGACGGTCAGTTACCACGCATTCGACCCGGCCACGCTCTCAGGCTCGATGTCGGGCTCGATGTCGGCCGCGATTGCGGAGGTGGACAGCTACATGCAAAGCGAACAAGCCACGGCCATCGGCGGCGCGACGACGCTCTCCGCCATGGGCGCGCAAGCGCTCCCGGGCGGGGCGTGCCCCAGCGCGTTCAGCGGCGCGTGGGCCTGGTTTAGCTGTGAAGCGAGCGCGCCGGCATTGATGTTCAACTCGAATGCCGCCGCAGCAATGACCGGACCGAACCCCATCGGGGCTTTGCAGGCGCTTGGGGCCGACACGATCTCCGAGGCCGAGGCGGCCGGCACCGCATACATTGCAGTGCGCAGCGGCGCGGCCAGCGCGCTGTATGCGGCGACCGGAGCCCAAAGAGCCGCTGACAGCGTTCCGGTCTTCGGGTCGATCGGTGGAGTCGTAGGCGCTGCGGCCGGCAGCGTGGCGGCCGGCGTGAGGGAATCGCTGCGGTCGATTGGCCCATATCTGCTCGGGGCGCTCACGGCGACGCTCGCGTCCGCGGCGGTCGCGGCCTACTATCTGCCGCTCTTGCCGGCGGTCATCTACACGCTTGCAGTCGTCGGCTGGGGCATCGTGGTGCTGGAAATGCTCGTGGCGGCTCCCTTGTGGGCGTTTTGCCACGTGCTCCCGGAGGGCGATGGCATGATGGGCTCATCGGCGCGGGCGGGGTACTTTCATCTCCTCGACGTCTTGGCCCGACCGACGCTCCTGGTCTTCGGGTTCTTTCTCGCAATTTTGGCGACCAACGGAGGCGTCTGGTTTGTCGGCAGCGTCATGCAGGTAGCGTTCGCATCGGCACAGTCTGGCTCCGTCACCGGCGTGATCGGCGAAACGGCGGAATTCGTTATCCTCATCGGCGCGATTTTCGCAACCGTGACAATTTGCGTGCGCCTGATCTCGCTCGTGCCGACCACCGTCATGCGCTGGATGGGGCAATCGCTTGGCATCGACTCGGGAGAGCGTGCGGCCGAAGGCCATATCAATGCTGCCGCGATGATGGTGTCGCGCACCGGCGCAGGCGCTGCCGGCGATGCGGCACGCGCCGCGATGCAGCAGCCCGACAAGCCGCAGCACAAGGCGCCGCCGGCGCAGGCTCAGGAGTAGAGGTATATTTCCGCAAACGACGGGAGGCAACCTTGATCATCATCGACGATTTCCTTCTCATCGGCATCGGCATCCCGCTGGCCTTCTCGCCCATCTTCATCTTGAAGCACTGGCTTATCGCCCGGCGCCGCGCCCGCGAGATCGCTGCGGACAAATAGCCCTGCGGGATCCCCCTCAAAGCCGCCCTCGGGCGGCTTTGTCGTATCTAGCGCGCCACGCCTCGGCAAGCCATCCCACAATCTCACGCGCGGCGGGCCTCGGTAGCGCGCTACGCATCTGCGCGCCACGATCGCCTGATGCCCGCGCCTGCGCGCGATCATGCCGCGATCCCTGGTTGCTCAACTCGGGATGTTCGCTTCGGCGCGGACAGATCAAGGGGCGGAGCGCTTCGCGTTCGCCTGCGCCCGGTCCGGCTTTGCCGGCTGCGGCCTTGGCCTCACCCCGTGGATCCGTCCGTCCCGCCTTCGCGCACCGATCCCTATCGCAACCATTCAAGGATCGCAATCATGATCATCGACGATTTCCTTCTCATCGGCATCGGCATCCCGCTGGCCTTCTCGCCCATCTTCATCTTGAAGCACTGGCTCCTCTCCCGCCGGCGGTAGCCGCCCACCAGGAGGCCCGCCAGGGCCGCCTGGGCGGCGCACACCGCACCCCTCAACCCCGCGCCTCATTCCCTGTGCGTGGCCCCCGTTTCCGTGCGCGCGCCCCTGTGTGGCTTTCCTTCTCCCGGCCGACAACTTCCCGACGCATAGCGCGGTGATCGTCTCCCGCAAGCGGTTCCCTTCGGTTCGCCTGCGCCCGGTTCCTTCGGACTGCGGCCTTGGTCTCACCACTTGCGCTCGCCTTTCCTCCCCTCGCTTTCCTGCGCCGCGTCGGCTCCGGGAAGCAGGTCAACCAAACAGGGAGGAAACCATGCGCAGCACGCAAACCCAACGCACAGGAAATTCGGCGAAACGCAACGTCAAGGGCGCGCCTCACCCGGAAGCAGTTTTGCAAGACGATTTCTTCGGGTCCCCAACCACAACCGAGCGCATGCGTGAAGATGCGGTGATCGAGCAGGCCAAGCGAATCATCGCCCGCCGACTGAACGGTTCCCGGGTGGAAATGAACTCCCCCAAGGACGTTCGCGACTACTTCACGTTGCGCATGCAGCGCGAGCATGAAGTCTTCGCCGTGCTGTTCCTCGACGCTCAGCATCGGCTGATTGCGTGCGACGAAATATTCCGCGGCACGCTCAACGCGGCGAACGTCTACCCGCGCGAGGTCGTCAAGCAGGCCCTACACCACAACGCCGCCGCCGTGATTCTGGCGCACAACCATCCTTCCGGCGTGGCCGAACCCAGCCGCGCCGACGAATCCATCACCCAAGCGCTGCAGCGCGCCTTGGCGCTCATCGACGTTCGAGTTCTCGACCACATCGTCGTAGCGGGCGCGCAGACCACTTCCTTCTCGGACCGCGGCCTGCTGTAGCCGCTCCGCCCGCACAAGCGGGCCTATAGGACCGCATAGCGGCCCGCCAGGGCCTAGCGCGGCGGGCCTGGGCACCCCAACCCCCTCGCGGCGCTGACAGCGGCCGGCGCGAACGTATAGGCGGGCTCGCGATGTGCGCGGCGTCCCGCCCGGCGCGGCGTCGCGATGCGGCTGCGGGGTGTGCGGTTCGGTTCGGCGCCGTCGATCCCCGGTTGCTTGGCTTGGACGTTCGCTCCGGCACGCGCGAGATCAAGGGGCAAGCGCTTCGCGTTCGCCTGCGCCCGGTCCGGCTTTGCCGGCTGCGGCCTTGGCCTCACCCCTGGATCTGCACGTTTTGCCTTTGCGCTCAAGTGTCCATCGCAACACGAAGGATCGACGCCATGACCGAACTCGAAGTAATCCACCACCGCCGCACGTTCTACGGCTTCCTCGAACTCCGCACCGAAGCGCTGGACTGGCTCGAAGACCGCGATGGCGCCCCCGCCGGCCTGATCGCCGCCGCGACGATCGGCCTTGCCGCCCTTGGCGCGCACGCCGCCGCCGCGCTCGACCGCCTTGGCGGTCTCGGCTCCGCGTGGTGATCGCGATGGACGCCGCCACCTGCCCGCATTGCTCGAAGCGTCGCTCCGGCATGTACGACCTCACGCGCTTGTGCTGCGCCGTGCGCATGATCGAGCGCGCCGCGCCCGTGCACCGCGAGGCGATCATCGGCCACGTGATCGACTCCGCCCCCGACGAGATCGCGCAACAGATCCGCGATCGCTTCGATCCGCAGTCCTCGCTGTTTTGATCTGACAGCGCGCGGCGCGAAATTGTGAGGGCGCAATTCCGCGCCCAATGGAGATCAAGATGCAAAGCAAGAAGATCCTTGGCGCCGGGTTTGCCGTTGCCGCAGCGCTCGCCTGCGGCGCTGCGCGCGGCGATGATGGTGTCGAATGGAAGATGCTCGGGCCGGCGTGGTCCTTGCACGGATCCGCAGCCGCCAGCCCGCAGGCGCTGACGCCGCGATGGAACTGCCAGAACTGGACAACGCCGCCCGGATGGCTGCCGCAGGCTGGCGCTTACTGGACAACCTCATCTTTGCCGTCCGGATACTCCATTATCAACCTCCCAGGCGGCGGCACCACCGCCGCCAGCCCGGTAGTCGCCTCCGGGAAAAACTTAACGCAGGTGATCTGCGGAAGCCAACCGCCTGTCTACCAGCGTAAAGGCTGGAGTCAAACCAACCCCGCCCTGGGCCTGGAGCGAGATCACCGCATCGGCGGCCACATCGACCTGATGTTTGCCGACGTCGTGCGCGACAGTCTTGGCGTTGAATCGCTGATGACCGGCGTCGGCCGCGAATGGCCTGTCGCCCGCGCCGGATCGATTGAGATCGACGGGGGCGCGGTGGCGGGCTTGTGGTGGCGCAGCCGCGTCGCCGGCACCTGGAATCAGGACATCCGGCGCGAGGTCGTTCCATTTGTCTTGCCGGCGCTCTCACTCCAAGAAAAACACACCGGGCTCGGCCTGAACATCGCGCTCGCCCCGCCTGTACACCTTGGCGGATGGAACCTTAACCCCACCTGGACCCTTATGGTCCAGACCACTTTCCGCATTCCTTGAGGAGAAAACCATGCACGGCATTGCACACATGATCGTATCGAGCCTGGTTCACGGCCTTATCTACGGCGCGATCTTCAAGACGTTCCGGGCCTTGAGCTTGCCGGAAGTGCTAATGAGCACGATCCCGCTTCTTGATGTGCCGTTGGTCGAGGAATTTGATGGAGTTCCGGCTACCGGTTCCGGCGCTTTGTAGGGAGTGGCGGAAGCGGGAACGGGAAGAAGGCGTGGCCGGCGGGCGGGTGCTGGCGCGCGATGGCGGATCAGTTGCGATCGGCGAGTCGGTAGCCGTCGGCGGTGCGCTGAAGTCGACCGGCGGCGGTCAGTGCGGCGAGGCGCTCGTAGAGGGAGGCGTTGCGTACGCGGCATTGGGCGCGCAGAGCGTGGATGCTCATTGGGTTAGCGGCGGCCAGCAGCGCGGCGGTGATGCGTTCGTCGAGGCCGGCGGGCGGTGGCGGCGGATCGGACGACGGTTGTACGGGTCGCAAGGCCAGTGCATCGCCGTCGGCCCGCAGCTCGAGCTGGATGCCGGGCGGCGACGACGCGGCGCGATGTTCGATCGTCAGGCTGAGCGCATCGTTTGCGCGGCGCAGGTACAGGTTCGAGTCGCCCCAGGCGTGGAACTCGGAGGAGCCGCGCAGCGCCTGGCCGGCGCGCATGGCGCCGGCGGATTTGCGTGCATGGTGCACCAGCAGCACGGAAGCGGCGTAGCGGCGCTGCAACTCGCGCAGGTAGGCGAGCAGAGGGGCTACCTCGCCGCTGGCGTTCTCGTCGATGCGATGCAGGCGCACGAAGGGGTCGAGGATCAGCAGGCGCGGTTGCAGTTCGGCGACGGTGCGCTCGAGGGCCGCGCGATCGGCCGGCAGGTCGAGTCGCAGGATGGGCGCGGTGATCACCTGCACGTCCAACTCGGCCAGCCGACAGCCGGCGGCGGCGCAGATGCCATCGAGCCGCTGGCGCACGACGTGCGAGGCATCCTCGGCCGCGTATAGCAGCACCCTGCCGGGATTGGGCACGGCGAAGCGCCGCAGGCAAGGGCGACCCGAGGCGACCGCCACGGCCAAGTCGAGCGCGAGGAAGCTCTTGCAGCACTTGGGCTCGCCGCCGACGATGCCCACCGCCTGCTCGGCCCAGAGTTCGCTGACCAGCCAGCGCTGCGCGTCGGGCCGCTGGGCCAAGCGCCAGGCCGGCTCGACCGGCAGCGTCGCGGTGCTCACCGCCGGCGCGCCGCCATCTTGAGCTGCGCCGGGGCCGGCGCTGCGAAGGTCTCGAAGAACAGCTGCTCGTCGATCTGTCGCGCTTCGCGCTGCGCGGCCAGGGCGAGCAGTTCGCTTCCCATGTTCATCAGCGCGCGCAGATTGCCCTGGGCGTGGTCGCAGAGCGTGGCGACGAGTTCGGGCGTCATCAGCTTGGGCGCGCCGGCCTTGGTGAGCGCGTGCTGCAGCAGTTCGCGCAGATCCTCGGGGCTGGCGCGATCGAGCGCCAGACGCACCCGCATGCGCGATCCCAGCGGTAGCAGCTCCTCGCTGCGGAAGCGCTCGATCAGACGCTGGTCGCCCGCCAGCACCACGGTGAGCAGCAGGTGCGAGTCGAGCCGCGCCGAGGCGAGCAGCCGCAGCTCGTTGAGGACGGCGAGCTGCATCTCCTGGCCCTCGTCGACGATCAGCACCGGGCGGCACTGCGAGGCGTCGATGTGGCCCTGCCAGCTGGCGCGCAGCACCTTGGCGCCGCCCCAGCGGTTGTGGGGGTGAAGCTGCACGCCGAAGAGCTCGCCCAACTCGCGGTAGAAGTCGGCCATCCCGGCCTGCGGCCGGCTGAGCACACCGACCTGCACGTCGCGCAGCGCCGACAGGCGCTCGGTGAGCACCCGCAGCGCCACCGATTTGCCCACCCCCGGCAAACCGGTGACGAGCGCGAAGCCGCCCTCGCCGACGAGCTGCTCGACCCGCCAGCAGAACGACTCCAGGCGCGCGCCGACGTGCAGCGCCTCGACCGGCACATCGGGGGCGAACGGATTCCACTTCAGGCCGTAGAGCGACAGCAGCTTCTTGTTCATGGTTCGTTCCCTTCCGGTGCCGGTGGTTCGTCCTTGGTCAGGTAGGCCGGCGGCAGGCCCGTGGCAGCCTGCTTGGCCATCAGACTCTGCAGCAGCGGGGCCATCGCGCCGGTGGGCGGTCGAGGCGCGTCCGCCGCCGCCGCGAGCGGCTCGAGCGGCCGGCGCACGCCCCGGGCGTTGGCCTGCTTGTCCTGCGGGTACAGGCGGCACAGGACTTGGCCGCTGCGTTCATCGAGCAGGTGCACCCGGGCGAGGTCCCAGGCGGCGTAGCGCACGTGCAGCTCGCGCAGGTGCCGGTAGCGGTTGGGAACCTCGAAGCGCCGGGCTTCGACCACCAGCGTGCCGTCGCTCTGGCGCTGGGTGCGCTTCTCGGTGCGGGTGAAGGCCAGCCGCAGCGCGTCGCTATCCGGGCTGGGCCGCAGCACATCGGGGCCGGCGAGGAAACGCGCCAGCGGCGTTGCGCCGATCTCGGAGTGCACGGTGCGGTTGTAGTCGTACTCGCACCAGGCCTGGGTCGCTTCGTTCAAGGTGGCGAGCGTCAGGTCGGTCACGCCCTCGAGCATCGCCATCAGTCTTCCTTCGACGTTCGCCCACAGGTTCTCGATCTTGCCGTTCATGTATGGCGAGTACGCCAGCGTCGTCTCGTGCGCGATGCCCAGCCGAGCGAGCCCCTCGGTGATCTCGGCGGCGAGCATCGCCGCACCGTTGTCGCTCATGGCCGCGCGCGGCAGCCCGCGCTTCTGGATTGCCTGCGACAGACCGTGGGCCACGCACTCGGCGTTCTCCCGCAGGTACCACTGCAGGTGGCAGCCCAGCCGCGAGCAATCGTCGAGCACGCCGAAGAGCACTGGCGTGGCCCATCGACCGGCGGCGGTCAACACCGGTCGCGAACCGACGTGGCAGTCCCAGTGCCACAGCGAGCCGACGTAGTGGGCCTCGTAGCTGCGCACCTCGCGCGCGGCCAGCCGGGCCTCGGCTCGTTGAGCGCCCGCCGTATCGCGGCTGCTGAGCCGCTGGCGCTTGCGCCAACCCTGCGCCTGGAACAGCCGCCGGACGCTCGAGTACGATGGCATAGACCCCAGCGCCGGGTCGCGCTCGATGAGCGCCCGCAGGTTGTCGGTGTGAAGCTGCACCGACCAGCTCGGGTGCGCGGCGTACTGCGCCTGCAGCGCTTGCCGGATCGCCGAGCCCACCTTCTGGACCCCGGCATCGGCGCGCACCTTGCGCCGCAGGACTCCGACCGGGTCGCGCCGCTCGCGCCGCGCCCGCAACAGCCAGCGTTCGATGGTCGAGAGCGCAAAGCGCGCCGGCTCGCCCGTGACCGGGTGCCGCCAAGTGCGCTCAGCCAACTTCCTGAGCTCGGCGCGCAGTTCGCCCTTCGGCGGCGGGGCCGCCAACAGTTGCCCGATCACCGAGAAGCGCAGATGCGCCCAACGTTCGTGGACTGAAGCGTGTTTCGATGCGCTCATGCTGGTTCCGATCGGTTGCAGCGGGGATGCGCGCACCATAGCCACGCCCGCCGGATCGCGCCACGCGCATCCTCTGCGGGCCGGCACCTGCGCCTCAGGTAGCTTGCACGGCGGCGCTCCCGGTCGTGGTCGGGGAGAGCCAGCGCAGGGCCGCCAGCAATCGATCCCGGGCGTCTCCGGCAAAGCGATCCAGCAGCGCGGCCGGCAGCTCCGTGGTGGCAACCGGCGGCATCAGCGTGCCCGCGGCCGCGCGCCAGAACGGCGTGTCGATCAGCTCCTCGGTCCACCACCGGCGCCAGCGCAGAATCGTGCGGCGGCTCGCGCCGACGAGCTCCTCGAGCACCCGGAGCCGCGCCGGGGTCGGCCCGCAACGCAGCGCCGCGATCAGCACCACCACCGCGCTCACGTAGACCTTGGGTCCGAGAAACCGAACCGAGGGCGGCGTGGCGCGCTTGCGGCAGCCGTCGCGCGCGCAGCACAGGCTCAGCCGCCGGTCATACTCGGCGCGCGACCCGCGGGGCACCCCGCGCGGCTTGCGCGGGTAGCGCGCCGAGTGCAGCCTCGCGCCGCAGCGCGGACAGCCCGCCGCGCGCTGCTCGGCGGCCAGATCTTCGTCTATGTGTCGCAATGTGGCGTGCAGTCGGCCATCGGCCAACAAGGCGGTATCCATCGCTTCCCTCCGGTCTTGGTAAAGTTGACCCACTATGCCAAAGACCGGTCGCAACGAACCCTGCCCCTGCGGCAGCGGCAAGAAGTACAAGCACTGCTGCCTGGAAAAGGACCGGGCCGCCGAACTCGCTGCCCTCGCGGCCAAGCGCGACGAATCGCAGGCCCAGCAGGCGCAATACCGCGCCCAGATCGGGGATTACTCGGCCTCGATGCCGGAATCCGACGACGACACCTTCACCGACGAATCCAACGCCGTCGTCGACCTGGTCCAGGCCGGCAAGCTCGATGAGGCCGAAAGCGCCGCCCGCGAACTCCTGGTGCGCTACCCCGAGGTCCATGACGGCTACGACCGCCTCGGAATGGTCTTCGAGGCCCGCGGCCAGAAGCGCGACGCCGCCGACTGCTACCGCAAGGTGGTCGACTTCATTCGAACTCATCCCGATCAGTACGAATCCGGGTTCGAAGAAGTGTTCCTCGAACTCATCGCCAAACTGGATCCGACGCCCGGCGCCGGCTGACCGCAACCACAACGCGCAGGCGCATCGCCCCGGCGCCTTGGCGATCACCGCGTTGCCCACCGACGGCCGGTCCCCGGTTCGTCGCAAGCGACCGGACCGGCCGTCCCTGGACAACGCTCGCCGCACCGCGTGCGTCCGCCAACCGGCCGGCGATCACCCGCACCAGCCCACCGATTCCTGCCACGCTACGCGATGGAATCCGGCACCCAAACCTCAACAACCGTGATCAAATCCGCCAGCGACCAGCATCAATTTGCTCGCGCCGGCTCACTTCAGCGCGATATTCCCAAATAACTGCCCAGGGGAGAAATCTCGGCACCGTCGTGGAGGCGCTCACCCGAGGCCGGTTAAGCCGGGACGGAGCCAGTCACCTCGATCCAGACCTCGATCTTACGGTCCTACCGCGGCGGCAAGGTTGGCGTCCGGCGTTCGGTCAGACGGAGGGCCAGCTGACTCATCTGATGAACTGTGGTGTCGAACCTGGAGACCTGTTTCTCTTTTTTGGGTGGTTTCGAGAAGTCGAGGAGCAACCTGACGGGACACTCGTCAAGGCGCGGATCGGCCAAAACCGACATGTGATCTTCGGCTGGCTCCAGATCGGCTCGATCATCGTAACTGTCCGGGAATCGACCGCATAGGCAACGGCGGTTGACGCGGGCATCGTTCCGTCTTTTTCGGGAGACGGACGGTGGAGTCGGAATCGGTTGATCTTGGGTGGACCCGCAAGCGTGCGCGGCGCGATGAGGAAACCTGGAATGGGTTGATCGCGGAGCAGCGTGCGTCTGGGCAGACGGTATCGGCGTTTTGCGCGCAACGCGGCGTACCCCGCAGCAGTTTCGGCAAATGGCGCAAGCGCCTGGGTGCGGCGCCGACGAAGGGGAATCGAACCCCGGCGGGCAAGGGGTTCTTGCCATTACCCATCCGCGAGAGCGCACCGCAACCTACGGAATCCGTATCGGTCGAGTTGAACGTCGGTGCGATGCGGATTCGCGTCTCGGGTGCCGCAGCGGGCAGAATCGTCGATTCGATCCTTGCGCGCATTGCGACGCCGGCATGATTCTGTCGCCCGCGGTACAAGCGTTCGTATACCGCGACGTGGTGGATATGCGCCGCGGGGTCGATGGTCTTCTGCGCCTGGTGACGGATGCGTTTTCGCACTCCGCCTTCAGCGGCCATGTGTTCGTCTTTATCGGAAGCCGCCGAGACAAGGTCAAGATGCTGTGGTGGCACAGCACCGGTTTCGTGATGCTCTACAAGCGCCTGGAACGGGGGCGGTTTCCGGCACCGCACATGCTGGCCTCGCGTGGTTTGTCGATGGCTGAACTCATGGCGTTTCTCGAGGGAATCGACCTCTCGCGCGCAAAGCGCATCGCACACGTGAACGCATCGCGCGTCGCGTAGTTTTTCTCGTTGATCGCGGTTGCGCTGTCAACGTGGCGCGGCATGCATCCGTTTTGGATGCATGCACTCGATCGCCGCCCTCGACATCGAATCTCTTCCTCGTGATGTCGATGCGCTGCTCGAAGTGATCGCCGAGCAGCGCAAACAGTTCTCCGCAGTGCTCGAGTCGCTGTGCGCCCAGCTCGCGAAGATGAAGCAGATGACCTTCGGGTCGCGCTCGGAGCGCTTCGCAGGCCAGGCGCTGCTCTTCACCGAGGATCTTCCCATTCCCCCGGCGCCGCCGAAGCTCCCGACGACGACGGTTGCCGCGCACGAGCGCAAGCGTCGCGGACGTCCAGCGCTTCCGGCACACCTGCCGCGGGTCCGCAAGGAATATGACCTCACGGACGATCAGAAGGCCGGATTCGACCGGATCGTGCTCATCGGCGAAGTCGTCAGCTCCACGCTCGACGTCATTCCGCAGAAGGTATTCGTGATCGACCACGCGCGGGCGAAGTATCGCTGCACCAAGGACGGAATTACTTCGATCGTCGTGGCCGATGCGCAACCTTCGCCGCTGCCCAAGAGCAACGCCAGCGCCGGGATGCTCGCGCACGTACTGGTGTCCAAGTACTGCGACGGAATTCCGCTCGCCCGCCAGGAGAAGATCTTCGCCCGGTACGGAGTCGATCTGGCGCGCACGACGCTCGACGACTGGACCCTGGCAAGCACGGAGAAGCTCGCCGTCTTGATGCCCGCGTTCAAGGCGCACGTTCTGGGCGCCCCCGGGATGTTTGCCGACGACACGACACTGAAGCTCGTCGAGGAGGGTCGACGAAGATCGCGCACCGCAAGGCTCTGGGTGTACGTCAGCAGCGGTGCGAGACAAGATCCCCAGGGAAACTGGATCGCCTACCCCAAGGCGGCGTACTTCGAGTTCACCGAAACCCGGGAGGCGATCCACCCAACCCGGTTCCTGAAGGGGTACCGCGGCTTTGTGCAAGCCGACGACTACAACGGTTATCACCCAACCTTTGCCACGGGGTTGGCGAAGCATTGCCTATGCTGGGCGCATGTGCGAAGGCGCTACTTCGAGGTTGCGTCGCAGCCGGGAGCATCGCCTCTGGCCAGCGAGGCCCTGTCGTTCATCCGCGGCATCTATCTCGTCGACTCCGAGTACAAGGACGCCACGCCAGACCAGCGGCTTGCGGCAAGAAAGAAGCACACCGTTGCGCTGCTGGAGAAGTTCTATGCGTGGTTGTGCCACCACCAGCCGAGCCTGTTGCCGCGATCTCCCCTTGGCAAAGCGTTCGCGTACACGCTCTCGAACTGGGCGGCGCTCATGCGCTTCACCACGGACGGCACCGTTTCGCCGGACTCCAACTTGGTCGAGCGAACGATTCGCCCGGTCGCCGTAGGCAGAAAGGCATGGCTCTTCGCAGCATCCGAGCGCGGAGGACACGCCGCAGCGGTTGCCTTCAGCCTCATCGAATCGTGCAAACTTGCGGGTGTGGAACCCTACGCATACCTTCGCGACGTGCTGCAGCGCATCGACGGTCATCGCATCGACCGTCTGCACGAGTTGCTGCCCTTCAACTGGAAGCCCACCGGTGACTGCAACCCCGTTTGATCCCGAGCTCGCCACACTCATCGCCAACCTGCCGCAGGCAAAGACGCTGGACCTCTACCGAATCGAGGTCGCGATCCGCAAACTGCGCAGCGAACCCAGGCGCATCCTCGATGTGCGCAAGCACCTGCATCTCGGAATGACGGTGCAATTCTTCAGCGACTACGACGCCACAACCCATACCGGCAAGATCGTCGCGCTGCGCGACCGGGATCTGACGATCGACGACGCAAATCAGAACACCCGTTGGTCTGGCGTCCCATACGCCGCGATCGATCTCGGCGCGACGGACACCGACACGGTCGAGATCATCGACGCGGATGCTCAACCCAGGCCGGCGCATCGTCGTCCCGCACGAGAAGACTTCAAGATCGGCGATGCCGTCAGCTTCGTCGGCCGCGATCACCACACGCGGTTCGGTCGCGTCGTGCGCCGGAACCAGAAAACCGCATCCCTGGAATGCGACGACGGCCTCTGGCGCGTTGCCTACGCGCTCCTCCAGCACGTCGTCGACCTCTGACCCAATCCCCCCGCGTCGTCAAGGAACGCCGATTCCCGGACAGTTACCGATCATCGACGTTGGATCAAATGGCCCAGACACAGTACGTCAACATCCGTGGCTATGTGATCACCCGCACGTAAGGGGAACCTGGGGCCGCAAGAATTCCATCTTCGTTGCAACCGAGCGCTTGAATATCCATAATCACTCCGAGCTAGGTAGGCTGCCGGGCGGAGGAGTATTCGGAAAGTTCACCGCTGCTCGATCCCTTACCCGAGATGGCCAGAGCAGGCGTAGCCTCTGGTCCTTGCCTGCCCGCTTCGCCCCGCAGCGTGGGGAGGTCTCGCTGTCGCTACACGCCGATCCGGCGAAATGGATGCAGCGAACCGATTCGGATACAGTCCTGCTCGATTCAGCAAAGATCGGCCAAGAATTTGTACTCGCAAGCCGGAACAGTGATTTGGTTGCAGACTGGGTTGCGGGCGTTTTTGAAGACCTTTCGTCACGGGGGGCGATATGGTGGGCTACGTGACGACGATCAAAGAGAAGCTCATCGAAAATGAAACCATTCGGGAGCAGGCGCGAAACAACACCGAAGAGCAGTTCCACATGGGAGATTTCAAGGAGATCCTGCTGGACACGGTGATTGACGCCAAGGATGGACATAACCGGATTTCCGATCAGCTGCTCAAGGACGAGCGGATATTCACTGCGATGCAGGGGTTGCTTGGGAAGATGGTTTACCAGGCGCTTACGCAAGGAAAGCCTGGGGACGCAAACATGCGTGCCGGACTCTAGTCAATAGCATTCAACAAGCGAATTTCGATCGATCCCAAATATAAAAAAAGGTTTTCAAATGATTGCGGCAATTCAGGTGTTTTTGGGGCAAATCTATGCTCCGCTCGGAAGTCTCTCTGGAATTCCCCTTCTGTGCTTCCTCCTGGCCAGCTTCTTGACCATCGCCTATGTGTTCGGATTTCTTGGGAAAGGATTTGTTGTCGGCTCGCAATTGAAGAAGGCTGTAAGCGCAGTCGAAGCGCTATCGGACGGGGGGAAAGGGGTCTCTCCCGATCGGGTCGCAAAGGCTATGGAGCGGGAGCCGCTACGGCACCTATGGAACGAATACAGCGACTCGCTGCATGAGGTGAAAAGAGGGTCCGGCGCAGCAGGGGCGCTTACGGAGATTCGCGCAACACAACCTGCTGAACTCTTTTTTACGCGGGAAGCGCTGGTGGATAGCCGCCTTCTCGATGACTTTGTGCGGCACCTTCCAGGTCTTTTGACCGGAATTGGGATTATCGGGACATTTTTTGGGTTGCTCGGCGGCTTGTCTGGTTTCGATGCATCCACATCGGCTACTGCCGTGGCCGGCTTAAAGCCGCTTTTGATGGGCGTCGCCCATGCATTTCTGGTATCCGCTACTGCGATTGCCTGCGCAATGTTCGTCACATCTACCAGTAGATTTCTCCTGGCACGGTGTTACCAGCTCGTGGAAAAGCTAAACCACAAGATTGATGCCCTCTATTCAACCGGCGCCGGGGAGGAGTACCTGTCGCGTCTTGTCCATTCGTCGGAAAAGGCCGAGGCGCATGCGGCCCAGCTAAAGCAGGCGCTAATCGAAGATTTGACAACGCTCATGACAAATCTGACCGAGCGCCAGATTCAAGCGCAAATTCATAGCCACCAATCGCTTGGGACGCAACTCGGAGAAACGCTTTCCGGGCCTTTAAAGGAAATGACCAACGCGCTTCAAACAACCAGCCAGGGAAATAGCCAGGCCGTAACGGGCATGCTGGAATCCATGCTGGCCGGGTTTATGGCAAAGCTTGAAGATACGTTCGGCGGGCAAATGAGGGGAATAAATGAACAGATAGCGCATTCCGTAGAGGTAATGAATACCGCGCAATCCTCTTTGCAGAAGCTTATCGATGACATGGGGCGAGCCAATCAGCAGGCGGCCAATGGCCTGAGCGGGGTACTCGAGGAAGCAATAAGGCAAAACTCGGCAAACCAAGCTGCCATGGTCGATCAAATGCGTGACTTCCTCCAGGAAATGCGTTCCCGAGCTACGGAGGAGCAGGACAAGGCCAAGCGAGCAATGGACGAGGCGGTCGGAAGCGTACTGAAGCAACTTTCCGTCGCGGTCGAGCAAATGGAAGAGGTGAGGAGAGGCGCGGTAGCTCAAGAACAGGGGCGAAACCAACAGTTGTCGCAGAGAACGCAAGAGCTGGTATCCGGACTATCCGGCCAAGTCGATACATTGCTGAAATCGGTTGGTGATATCGGAGCGGTGTCGCTGCGAGCGGTAGAGGGAATGAATGCGGGCGCGGCAACCATGGAGTCAGCGGCACGACGATTTGAAAGTGCCGGAGGTTCTGTCTCGACGGTATTTGACAAGTCCCAACATGTCGCAGAGCAACTAACGACAGCCTCCGGAGCTTTGCAGACCGCAGCCGCTGCAATTCGAGAGGGATTCCAGAAATACGACTCCACGCGTGCGGCAGTAGATGGTCATGTCGCGTCGCTTACCGCCTTGGTTGAGACCGCAAAGCGGGAAGCTGGCTTGTCTAAGGTGATCCTGACGGATTTGGAACGAATTGTCGAGCAATTGCGGCGCGCGGAAAGCCAAAGCGAGGCCTATTTGCAGGGCGTGAATGGTGCGTTGGTTGAGGCGTTTGAAAAATTCGGCACCGCCCTGAACAACCAGCTAACCAAGACGATCGGCGCGACAGATTCTCATATGGAACGCGGCGTTCAACATCTGACCGGGGTGGTAGACGAAATAGCGGCGGCAATGTCGCGCTTGAAGAAGGTATAAAAGATGTTCGGACGGGTTGTATTGAAGCGCGGGGGAAAGGCGGAAGGGGAAAGCCCGTTCTGGATTTCCTTTTCGGACCTGATGTCTGCCCTGATGGTTTTGTTCCTTGTCGTAATGGCGGTTACGTTGATTTCCGTTACGAAGGACGTAAGCAGTGCCGAGCGCAAGAAAATTCGACGAGAGCAAGACATCCAGGCACTCATGGCCGAAATTCGTCAGGACTCGATCGAGTTTCCTGAGGTTAAGGTTGGCGGCGCGCCGACCTACAAAATCGACTTGGGGGATGTCGTTCATTTCGATAGCGGTAGTTCGGTAATCTCTCCATCCGGCGCGGCCTTCTTGCGAAAATATGTTCCTGTGCTGCTAAAGGTGCAGGCGACTCCAAGGGGACAAAAGTGGATTCGGAGAATCGTCGTCGAAGGATTTACCGACCAGGATGGCACCTATCTTTATAACCTTGGATTGAGCCTCAATCGAAGCAAGAGCGTCGTATGCGTTTTGTTTTCGAGGCCGGCTGGCAATGAACAGCCGTTGTCCGAACAACAAAAGCGACAAATTCAAAATCTTTTCCTGGTTGGCGGATATTCGTTCAACTCGATGAAGGCTTCGAAGGAAGCTAGCCGACGAGTTGAGTTGAAGCTTGACTTTTGGGGCGTCGACGAGGATAGGGACGTAAATACGGCGATTCTTGACACGAAAGAAATCGGCCAATGCTAAATGGCACTTCCGTTGAGGACCTTTTCCGCCGACTTTCGGCAGTTATAGCGGCACTGGCACCGGAGTCAACCAGGTACGGGAAGCCGGAGCTCGTTGCATCGGCGGTCAAAAAGACGGAAGAACTGTTCCAGCACGTTGCAAAGAGGAAGCCATCCAAGGAGGGCGCATACGCAGCGGCCCTGGCGTTTCTTAGAGGGCGCGATCTTGATGATTGGCAGCAAGACCTAATTGCTAGCGCGTTATGTACTGCGATCGCGGAGCAAAATGGGAAGCGAGTGATTGGTAGCAAGCGATTCTTGGAGCTTTTAAGCCGCTATGAATCGGATGCGCAAAAAGGGAATTTGTGGCGATTGACGTGGTTTGGCTTGCTGTCATCGTATTTTGAATTTAGCCCCATAGCGGAATCAGAGGGCGAACAGGATGGTTGGTTGGAACTTCGAAGGTTCCTTCACAGAACATGGCCGTTGATTGACTTGCAGAACAGGAAGCCAATCGTTCCCAATTGGATTTCTTTGATGCGCCAGCATGCTGATCTTCTTGGCGAAAGGCCAGCGAAGAAGTATGCAGCCGATTATCTAAATGGAGATGATTCGGAAATCAAACAGATCTCGTCCGACCTTGGGATACCTCCGACAAGTTGGTTCTGGCGCGATCTTCTCGAAAATGTCGTTGACGCCGCAGCGTCGCGGTCTGACGATGCGTTCAAAGCGTTGATCCCACGGCTCATATTTCTGATGGAGGAGTTTTCAACTCTTCGCGGAGATGCTATTGAACGAACCCTCAAACGTTACCATCAGTGCTCGGATAATTCGGTGCATGAGCCGCTTCGTGACTTCGTCGTTCGCTTCGATGTCTGGAAAAATCCAAAGCTAAAGGCTGCTGGAATTGCTACAGCCTGGAATCGAGTTTCTGATGACGTATGGCGCATGGTCCTGCGCTGGGTTAACGAAGGAAATCTGAAGGACTTTTTTGAGATTCTGGCGAGCAGAAATGATGCTGACGAAGGGCGCTTGGCGTTTTGGAGTCGATATTTAAGCCAGATTTCCTGGACGCGGTTGATTTTTGGGACGGAAACTACTGAGCTTGCCAGGCGAAATCCTGCTGTGCGAGATTTAATTGCAAGGGAGGAAGGCGCCTACGCAACGCTTTATCGCACTTCAAGTGTCGATGCGTTCATGATGCAAATTGGCAAATACATCGTCGTGGAGTTTAGTAAAAAGGGAAACGGGGCCTACGTTTATGAATCGGAGGGGTTGAGGTTTAACCGACACTCCGGTAGCTTCGATGGCGGCACGCCGGATTTGCGCTACGGCTATTACGATGGCGCAGTAATCAAGATTATTCATCGGCCCCAGTGGGAGGAGTGGGTTGAAGCGGATCTGAGGAGACTGGGGATTTACCCGGACGAGGATAAAAGAGCAAGGAAGAAGCCATCGACTCCGCATGTGACACGGGTCACGAACCGCCAAAATACCCGGTCCACCCCGAAGCTAATGAGTGAAGACTGGGCGTTTCCAACTCCCACGCTCGGCGCCGGAGCCGGGGAACCTGTATCGGAGCAGCATGGGGAGG
The DNA here is from genome assembly GCA_000828975.1 of Burkholderiales bacterium GJ-E10. Classification (NCBI taxonomy): domain Bacteria; kingdom Pseudomonadati; phylum Pseudomonadota; class Betaproteobacteria; order Burkholderiales; species Burkholderiales bacterium GJ-E10. Next base: position 719,808 of record AP014683.1, read on the forward strand.
AAGCCACGGTGGAGACGCTGAGGGCTGCTCCGCATGGGGCGCCGTTCACCATGGCGGAACTAGCGAAGCTACTTGGTAGAACCCCAGGGTCACATATAGAAGATCTTCGCAAGGAAGACGGAGGGGGCGGTCGCCTTTGGGTGATTGGTGCCCTGACAAATATTCCGGTGTCCAAAAAGCTTGTCCAGTGGGGATTCCGCTGGTCCGGAAAGAGATCTGGGTATTACTACCCTGAGGAGTAATCGGAGCACCTATGGGGCTGTTCGACATATTTCGTAGATCGAGCGGTGAGGGATCCGCTCATCAATTGCTAACACGCAGCTGGACCGCCGACGGAGTAATGATCCGGTTTGTTGATCCATTGGAGGACGCATCTGTCGAAGGCCTCAACGCTCTAGCGGGTCAATCGGCAAAAAAGGAGGATGAGCTCCTCGTTGCCTATCTCGCTCAGCTTGCCATTGAAGAGCGATGTTCAATTGCCCCCGATGGTGTCACCATACTTTGGAGCACGATTTATGACCTCCAGGAAGACGACAGCCACCAGGACGTTCTGCACCAATTGGGGTTGCCGGCGGCGGGAGCCCTACGCCCGGTTCTGGATTCAAGCGACACCCTGGCGGACTCAACGTTCGAAATTCTCGTTGACGGTTGGGCCGTAGACGGTACCGAAGTGCGCGTTTTGCGAATAGACGGCGCCATCGCCGTTCTGCAAGATCAATCCTGGCTCCTGGGTCGGTCTGCTTGGGCGTGCTATCAGGCAATCAAGAAGTTTGCTGACCGGGACGCCGATCATCGGACCCAGAACGAAAATGAGCTCGGCTGGGGCAGCATTCGTCAGTTGGCTGATGCGGCTGGCGCGTATTACCGGTCTCCCTACCTGGAGACGACGTATGTATTGACGCCGCAATCTATCCGCCTCCCTCTTCAGAAGCAGGAGACTTCATTCGGACGGGTCGTTACGGTCGAACCGACGTTCGAGGGCGCGCCGTCAGGCTGGCTGAAGGCATTTGACGGATTTAATTCGGTCCAACCTCACTACGACCTAACGAGTTCCGGTCTCGGGCACGTTCGCGTCGTCGTGTCGGAACCTGTCCGGAAGGTCCTCAATGTCATCAAGCAGGAAATGCCAGGCCGGCGGGTCGCCGGCGCTCGGGCGGAGCGCTTTATCCACAACCCGTGGGCATTTCTTGGCGATGCGGCGCGGGAGGTAATCAAAGAAGAAGAATTTGAAGAGGATCGAGCGGGCATTGGGGCCATAGCCGCTATCTTTTCTATTGCGCCAAGAATTGACAACTCCCGGGTCACACAGGTCGACCTGCTTATTACGGAGCACTTCCACGGTGGCGCCGCTCGAACCGAGCGGGAATCCTTTTCTACGCCGGCAGAGCTGCAACGGTTTGTCCAAAGCATCAAATCCGCTCTAGAGGATGAGAGACCTCGATTTCCCTGGAATGAATATGACCTGACGGTCGATGGAAATTCCGCCTCGACGCTAGAACTCGCACAGCAAATGCTTTGCCTCTGGGAAAACCAACCCCAGGAAATCATTTCATTCGAGGATATCTACGAAATTGCAGGATATAGCAATCGAATCGAAGGAATTGGCGTCGCCAAAGCCATATACGTTCCCGTATTTCAAAAGGAAACGGACGACGAGGAGACAGGCTGGACACCTAGTGACTTAACCCCGATGGTCAAAGTGACCCTGACGGGTCACGAGGGAAGCGTCCTCATTCCGTTGACGAGGGAGTGGGTTGATAAGTTTCAAGAGCAAGTGGCGGCGGCAGAGTCGACGAAGGCCGCGGAGGTTCGAAACGAGTCCCTACCAACACCCGTCGAAACGACGCAAGCTCGGGCTCTGGTCGATGCATTTCGAACAATGTTGGACGGCCAGGAGGATATAAAAAAGGATCGGCCAAGAACCCCCTCGAAGGATAGCCCGAAGCCAGAAAAAATTCTGGTGAAAATGAATTTCAGCGATATCGACTATCGGGAGGAGCGTAGGTTAACTTTAGCTCTTCCGAGTGAAGCCAGTCCAAGTCTACCGAAATGTCTCCGACCAGCGATCGAGCTTAAAAAGCACCAGCTCAACGGTGTTGCTTGGTTTCAACATTTGGTTTCACGCGCACCAATCGATTGTCGTGGTGCGCTGCTTGCCGACGACATGGGCCTCGGCAAAACGCTACAGCTGCTTACGGTTCTTGGGTCCTATTACGAGCGACACCCGAACGCATCGCCTTCGCTAATTCTCGCGCCGAAAAGTCTGGTCGACAATTGGGCTGGCGAGACCGAAAAGTTTTTCACGGAGTCCTACCCCAAGGTTCTTGTCCTTTACGGGGATGAGTTGCGAAAAAGAAAGCAGCCGCAATCCCTGATCGACGAACGTCTGCGGCAACGGGGAATCGTTGACCTTCTGATTCCGGATTGGCCGGGAAGTGCCAAAATTGTCATTACCACGTACGAAACGCTGGTCAATTTCGAGTTTTCGCTAGCCAGGCAGCCATTTGCGTTTGTTGTATGCGACGAAGCTCAACGCATAAAGACTCCAGGTACGCAAACATCGATCGCCGTCAGGGCACTCAAGGCCGATTTTCGAATCGCCTGCACGGGAACGCCGGTCGAAAACACGCTATCGGACTTGTGGTCTCTTTTCGATTTTGTTCAGCCGGGGCTCCTCGGAAGTCTAGAGGAGTTTAGTAGAACCTATCGGCGTCCAATCGAGTGCAATACGGAGGAGCAGAAGGCGGCGCTCAAACAACTCCAGGAGGCAATCGCACCACAAACTTTACGACGCACCAAACAAGATATCAGCGACGAGCTACCAAGGAAATACTTTGCCTATCGTGCAGGCGAGGACATTACACCGGAATTCAAGGAACGCCTTGATCAGGGCGATCGACTGCTCGTGCCCATGTCAAGCTATCAGAACGTCCTCTATCTTGGGGGATTAAAGAAGCTACGGGATGCAAATCAAGAGAGTGATTCCATTAAGCGGGCTAGGTTAAGCTTTGGGGCCCTCCATCTCATGAAGGCAGTCTGCGCCGAGCCATACTGCCTTCCTGGAATGAAATTTGAAATTGCCAAGTCAGGGTACGAGACCCATCTCGAAAATTCCCCAAAACTTGCATGGCTTCTCAAGCAGCTAAGTCAAATCAAGGCGCGCGAAGAAAAGGCAATCATTTTTACCGAGTTGCGAGAGGTGCAGTTGGCGTTGTTTCATTTCTTGAAGGAAGAATTTGGACTCAAGCCATTCGTGATTAACGGAGACTCGCAGAATCGCCAGCGGTACATTGATCGGTTTTCGGAATCCCCCGGCTTTGATGTAATCATCCTTTCCACTTTGGCGGCTGGAGCCGGATTGAATGTAACAGCTGCAAATCACGTCTTCCACTTTACAAGAGCTTGGAACCCGGCGAAGGAAAACCAGGCGACCGATCGCGCATATCGTATTGGCCAGAAAAAGGATGTGTTTGTCTACTGCCCGATTGTCGCAACACCCGACTACCCCACGTTTGACGTGCGGTTGGATGAGCTGCTCAAGGCAAAGGACAAGTTGGCGAACTCCACCATTGATGGCTCGGAGATGGAGGTCATGCTCAACGGGAGTGGCTCTGATATCTCGAAATCAGAGCTATTTGCTGCCGAGGATGGGGCGGAGCCGCAACGCCGGTTCCTCACCATGGACGATGTGGACCGTATGGACGGCACCCGTTTCGAGATATTTTGTAGGTTTCTCTGGGAGAGAGAGGGGTATCTTGCCTCCATCACCAAGAAGCGCGGGGGCGACGGGGGAATTGACATCGTCGCGCTAAAGGGGCGTAACGGCGAGCTACTCCAGTGCAAGAGCAGCTTGTCAGACGGCCTCGGGTGGGACGCCATTAAGGAAGTCACCGCCGGATCAGCCCGATATCAGGCCCAACACCCGGGAACCCTATTTCGTCGGATCGCGGTTACCAATCAAACATTTACGAAGGGCGCGAGGAGCCAGGCAGAAGCAAACAGCGTATTCCTTGTCGAGCGCAATAGGCTTGAAGAGCTCCTTGGAAAGTACCCTGTTGATAACTTTGAGTTTGATCTCGAGGTCGACAGGTGGATCGCGTGGTTTCAATAGAGTTGCCGCACACGACAAAGATCATGGACACGCCCGACACCCGCCAAAATTTGCCTTCTGGCTCCAAGCCTACCCCTTTGGAACCCGACAAGGTGGTGGCAGGGATCGCGCACTTCAGAGCCTAGGTGAACAAATGATTCCCGCTGGATGCAAAAAAGTCGAATGGCATTGGAATCCGTTAACTCCCAAGGAAGTGAACTGGACTAGGGAGAAGATATACCGACTGTCCCTCGATGAGGCCGCGGAGGCGTCTGGCATCAGTGTTGCAGAGTGGGAGGACATAGAGGCCGGGCGTCGACACATTACGCGGAAGGAGTGGCTGGCGTTTTGCGTGCTTACGGATTACCTCGACAAGGTGGGGTTTGTGATTAAAGAGGGCCCCGGGCGTCCGTTATTTGAGCCAAAGGACATGTACCTTGAGCAGCAAATTTGCCTCGTAAATGACAGGAAGCAGTTTGTCTCTGTCGGCAATCGATTGGCTTCCTACCGTGCCTTCATGGCGATGAATTGGCCATTTGATCCCAGTAGAACGATGAATCCGGGCGACGAGCTTTGGGTGGTCTGCACGGATGAGGGGGAGTGGGGAACCCGTGAGGAACAAGGAGCCTTCTTGCAGTGGTTTCCGCCGCCCGGTCAACCCATGTCGCGAGGGATCGGAATTTTGAGAGGAAACCGTCTTCGTGATATGCCGTATTTCCAACCCTCCAAGTTGTATCCGGACTTCGATATGGCGCGTCCGGGGATTTCCTGATTCCGTAGGTTTAATGATGAAAACGAAGGGCTGGAACAAGAAACTTATGGAAGTCGTGAGGCCCCCTAGGCAGGGTGACGAACGGGGCGACTCACGCCGCCCCCTGAATCCAAATTGGGAAGACGGAAGTATCGTCCGATACCCCTCTCCCCTCCTTCCTTTTTATTGCTACCTGTTACTACGCCTCCGCCCCCGCCTTTCCGCCACGGGGCTCTTCAGCGCTAACGCTCGTACGTGCCCGCCTATTGTCGACAATGACCCACGGCCCAGCTCCAAACGCAGGTTTGTCGTGCTAGGTGGTCGACCTTGGCGCAGTAGCGCAACGTAGGCACGAACCACTTCCTGAAGTGTTATGCCCTTTCTACCCATATCGCGATCTCATTTCGTTTTCCTGGCCGCTCGAAATTGAGCAGCATGTATATGGAAAATGCGGAAATTCGGGTAGCAGCAAACACAAAGCTATGTAGCTTCTGCAAAAAATATCGTAATATAAACTGCTTGCAGATTTTATACGCCGGCTAGATACTGGGCGCTCCTCAACCAAAAGGAGTAAATATGCAAGTAGCAACGTTACGAAATCAAGCCGTTCGTACAACTTTCCACATTTCACCCGAGGTAGCAGCCGCAGCGATACTTCAAGCGCAAAGCCACGGACTTCGCATTCAGGAATGGCTGGATCGCGTTATAGTCGACGCTTGCATGGCTACCGGCGAAGAAGCTAACCCGGTAGGCCATCTCACCAACGAAATGACGATAGAGCTATTTGCCAGGATGGCAACCTATGCACCTGGCGCTCTCGTTGGCCGCTGGAAGCTACTTTTTGACCGAGTCCTACTGGAACATGACTTATGGGACTACCCACGAAGCACCCCGTCGGATCTGGAAGAAGATCCGGACGCTGTTCCGCACCTCTGCATGGAGCGGCTGCGAAAGCGCTGGCCAGCTTTGCTAGCAGCAAGTTTCGCCATGTAGGGGGGGTACGGCTGGCCCTCACCGTGGCATGGGGACCGCACGCACGGCACTACCGATCCTGGTAGTGCCGTGCCACCTCGTCTTGGCCAGAATGCCAGGATGCATACGCCCAAGTCTCCGAAGCCGCCCTCCACCCGAGAAATCGCCCGGCAGATTACAGACGGCGATCTCCGGGCTTGGCGCGCGCTACGCGCCTCTGCGCTTTCCGACCCCGCGACGATGGACAAGCTACGCACCGTTTGCGTGGCCGCGGTCCGCTCCACCACACCTGGGCACAATGAATCTAGCGCCACGGGCTTCACGTGCTTCCTGGCTGCCCTGGACGTAGGTGGCAGTGACGACGCCCTGGCCGAAGCTCATTTCGACGCACGACAGCCATCCTGTGGCTAGCTGTAGTCTTTGCTGAAGTGCGCCGCAAGCACAAAATCCGCAAGTTTCCGCGATATATCCATCGAACAGATTTAGGCAAGACGCCTTCAATGTGATAGATTCGCGACAGCTACCATATATAGCTTTCCAATACCGCCCCCCCACAGAATCACCGGAGCAGCAATGACAGAACAAAAGGCCCAAGCCCACAGCGATACGACCACCAAAGCGACGACCGCAGCCGGAACAGCAGCCGTATCAGTCCTTCAAGAGTTGCAAGCAATGCAAGCGCGCAAAGCGGAAATGCGCAGCGAGCTTGAGACGGAAATTGTAGCCAAACGCGCGGAGCTCCAGGTTCTAGAGGACGCGCTGGCCGAGATTTCACAAGAAAGGGCACCTCGGCGCCGGGGGCCGGCGAAGAAGGCTGCCAAGTCCAAGAGCGGGAAGGCTACGGCCAAGAAGGCCGCGAAGCGTGCAGGTAGGCGAGACTACACACCGGAACAAAAGGCTGCGCAATCTGCGCGTATGAGAGAGGCGTGGGCGAAGCGGAAGGCTAAAGCAGCTTAAGCCCTACCGACAGTTGCAGCGGAGAACGTGATGTCTCGCGGGGCTCACCCCCGCGGGACGCCAATGCCGAGGCGATGCCCTCCAATACGGGAGCGCGCGCAAAAGCAAATGGCTACTGGAACGATGGGGCGAGACCGTTTGTTCGGTAACTTTGGCACCACCGTAACGTCTGCCTACTGATTCAGTAGTTTCCAATTTGCTGAGTCGAGACCGAAATTGCGGACGGCATATGCTGCCTAACGTCCGTTGGAAGAATTGTTAGACCTCATTTCGTCACCGTTTTGGCTGACAGCCTGCGATTGCCGGAGTTGTCGATTAAATATCCCCCCCTGCGTCAGAATAGTTGTCGCCCGGATAGGTTTTTGGAATCCGGGGGCGCTATGAGGACGAGAAGTGGCGAAATACGGACAGGCATTCAAGGACAAGATGGTGGCGCGGATGCTGCCGCCGGAGAACACACCAATTGAGGTTCTCGCGCAGGAGGCACGGGTGAGCGTCGGGACGCTGGAGCGTTGGCGCAGTGAATCGCTGTCCAGACCCGCTCGCGAGCGGGTCTGGACAGCGGCGGCGCGGCTGGAGGCGGTGCTGACGACGGCCGCGCTGGACGAGGCGTCGCGTAACGCCTGGTGTCGGCAAAACGGCGTGTACCCGCAGGAACTTGCCGCCTGGCGGGAGGCGGCCACGCAGGCGTTGGCCGATCCGGAGGATATGCGCGCGACGCCGCAACAGACGCGAGCGGACCGGCGCCGGATCAAGGAGTTGGAACGGGAAGTCCGGCGCAAGGACAAGGCGCTGGCGGAGACGACGGCGTTGCTGGTGCTCTCAAAAAAACTCGAGGCGATCTTCCACAAGGGCGAGGACGAATGATCGGACTGGAAGATCGCCGAATGATTGCCCGAAACGTGGAAGAGGCGCACGGCGCCGGCGCACGGCTGCGTCTGGCCTGCGAGACCGCCGGAATCGATTTGCGCACCCTGCAACGCTGGAAGGTCCAGGACGGGCTGCAAACGGGTGATCGGCGCCCGCAGGCAGTCCGCCCCGAACCGGCGCATGCGCTCAGCGCACAGGAACGCGAGGCGGTCCTGGCGACCGCCAACGAACCGCGCTTTGCCGACATGCCGCCAGCGCGGATCGTGCCGGCCCTGGCCGACGAAGGAACGTACCTCGCCAGCGAATCGACCTTCTGCCGGCTGCTTCGGGCGCAAGGGCAGAACGCCCATCGCGGGCGATCCAAGCCTCCGCAGGCGAGCCGTGCGCCGAGCACGCACATCGCCACGGCACCGCGCGAGGTATGGTGCTGGGACATGACCTACTTGCCCGCGAAGGTGGCCGGCATGTGGTTCTACCTGTACCTGATCATGGATCTTTACAGCCGCAAGATCATCGCCTGGGAGGTGCACGACACCGACGACGCCGATCATGCCGCCAAGGTGGTCCAGCGCGCGGCCTTGGCCGAGGGGATCGCCGCAAACGAGCAACGACCGGTCCTGCACGGCGACAACGGCTCCACGCTCAAGGCCACGACGGTGCTGGCGATGCTGCACTGGCTGGGCGTCAAGCCCTCGTACTCGCGCCCGCGGGTGAGCGACGACAACGCATTCGTCGAGTCCTTGTTCCGCACGGCAAAGTACCGACCGGAATTCCCGACTGGCGGCTTCCAGGACCTCGATGCCGCACGCCAGTGGGCGGCGCGATTCGTGCACTGGTACAACAACGAACACCGGCACAGCGGGATTCGGTACGTCACCCCGGCGCAGCGACATGCCGGTCAGGACGTCGAGATCCTCGCGGCGAGACACGATCTTTACCTGCAAGCTCGCAGCCGCAACCCGGCACGTTGGTCGCGCCACACGCGCGACTGGACGCCGGCCGGGGCCGTCGCCCTGAACCCAGAGCGCGACTCCATCGTTGCCCAGGCCGGAATCAGGGTTCATAAACAGGTTCACGTTGTATGACCGAGGCGACAACTACCTTGACGCGCGCCGATCCGGAGGCACTGCCATCTGGATTCCTTGCCAACACAAACTGAACAGGATTGCCCGATGTTGAGGTGCCAGAAACATAGGGCACAGATCGGAATTTGCCAGATGCAAAAGCCACAGGGGATGCAGAATTGAGTACCTTCAAGCCGACGCGCAACTCGGTAAACTGGCCGACCCTTCCCACTTCCTCGCATCGCCACAAACCATTGGGATGCGAGTACTTAAACCAGAAGTCATGCGGTTGGTCGGACGAGATGTTCTGTCGCAGCACATCTCGCACATCCTGCCTATCCAGAATGGATCTGACGAACTGATCAATCGTCACCGGCCCCTCAGGCGTCGAGAACGATGCTACCAAAGGAATTGAAATCTGCTCCCGGGAGCCGTCGTCCTGTTGCAGAATGCCTGCCACTTCGAAACTGATCGTCATGACCTCAAAGACACCCGTAGCTGTCAGCGTGGCTATCAGCGGCCAGTCCGCTTCGTTCGCCTCTTCGAGGGTGAGCACTTCTATACCGTAGAACTCAGCTTTGCGGCGAGCAGGCTGATAGAAGCCGCTTTTGGAGACCAGAATCAACTTGTCTGTCGGTAGGTTATGAGCACGATCCCGCTTCTTGATGTGCCGTTGGTCGAGGAATTTGATGGAGTTCCGGCTACCGGTTCCGGCGCTTTGTAGGGAGTGGCGGAAGCGGGAACGGGAAGAAGGCGTGGCCGGCGGGCGGGTGCTGGCGCGCGATGGCGGATCAGTTGCGATCGGCGAGTCGGTAGCCGTCGGCGGTGCGCTGAAGTCGACCGGCGGCGGTCAGTGCGGCGAGGCGCTCGTAGAGGGAGGCGTTGCGTACGCGGCATTGGGCGCGCAGAGCGTGGATGCTCATTGGGTTAGCGGCGGCCAGCAGCGCGGCGGTGATGCGTTCGTCGAGGCCGGCGGGCGGTGGCGGCGGATCGGACGACGGTTGTACGGGTCGCAAGGCCAGTGCATCGCCGTCGGCCCGCAGCTCGAGCTGGATGCCGGGCGGCGACGACGCGGCGCGATGTTCGATCGTCAGGCTGAGCGCATCGTTTGCGCGGCGCAGGTACAGGTTCGAGTCGCCCCAGGCGTGGAACTCGGAGGAGCCGCGCAGCGCCTGGCCGGCGCGCATGGCGCCGGCGGATTTGCGTGCATGGTGCACCAGCAGCACGGAAGCGGCGTAGCGGCGCTGCAACTCGCGCAGGTAGGCGAGCAGAGGGGCTACCTCGCCGCTGGCGTTCTCGTCGATGCGATGCAGGCGCACGAAGGGGTCGAGGATCAGCAGGCGCGGTTGCAGTTCGGCGACGGTGCGCTCGAGGGCCGCGCGATCGGCCGGCAGGTCGAGTCGCAGGATGGGCGCGGTGATCACCTGCACGTCCAACTCGGCCAGCCGACAGCCGGCGGCGGCGCAGATGCCATCGAGCCGCTGGCGCACGACGTGCGAGGCATCCTCGGCCGCGTATAGCAGCACCCTGCCGGGATTGGGCACGGCGAAGCGCCGCAGGCAAGGGCGACCCGAGGCGACCGCCACGGCCAAGTCGAGCGCGAGGAAGCTCTTGCAGCACTTGGGCTCGCCGCCGACGATGCCCACCGCCTGCTCGGCCCAGAGTTCGCTGACCAGCCAGCGCTGCGCGTCGGGCCGCTGGGCCAAGCGCCAGGCCGGCTCGACCGGCAGCGTCGCGGTGCTCACCGCCGGCGCGCCGCCATCTTGAGCTGCGCCGGGGCCGGCGCTGCGAAGGTCTCGAAGAACAGCTGCTCGTCGATCTGTCGCGCTTCGCGCTGCGCGGCCAGGGCGAGCAGTTCGCTTCCCATGTTCATCAGCGCGCGCAGATTGCCCTGGGCGTGGTCGCAGAGCGTGGCGACGAGTTCGGGCGTCATCAGCTTGGGCGCGCCGGCCTTGGTGAGCGCGTGCTGCAGCAGTTCGCGCAGATCCTCGGGGCTGGCGCGATCGAGCGCCAGACGCACCCGCATGCGCGATCCCAGCGGTAGCAGCTCCTCGCTGCGGAAGCGCTCGATCAGACGCTGGTCGCCCGCCAGCACCACGGTGAGCAGCAGGTGCGAGTCGAGCCGCGCCGAGGCGAGCAGCCGCAGCTCGTTGAGGACGGCGAGCTGCATCTCCTGGCCCTCGTCGACGATCAGCACCGGGCGGCACTGCGAGGCGTCGATGTGGCCCTGCCAGCTGGCGCGCAGCACCTTGGCGCCGCCCCAGCGGTTGTGGGGGTGAAGCTGCACGCCGAAGAGCTCGCCCAACTCGCGGTAGAAGTCGGCCATCCCGGCCTGCGGCCGGCTGAGCACACCGACCTGCACGTCGCGCAGCGCCGACAGGCGCTCGGTGAGCACCCGCAGCGCCACCGATTTGCCCACCCCCGGCAAACCGGTGACGAGCGCGAAGCCGCCCTCGCCGACGAGCTGCTCGACCCGCCAGCAGAACGACTCCAGGCGCGCGCCGACGTGCAGCGCCTCGACCGGCACATCGGGGGCGAACGGATTCCACTTCAGGCCGTAGAGCGACAGCAGCTTCTTGTTCATGGTTCGTTCCCTTCCGGTGCCGGTGGTTCGTCCTTGGTCAGGTAGGCCGGCGGCAGGCCCGTGGCAGCCTGCTTGGCCATCAGACTCTGCAGCAGCGGGGCCATCGCGCCGGTGGGCGGTCGAGGCGCGTCCGCCGCCGCCGCGAGCGGCTCGAGCGGCCGGCGCACGCCCCGGGCGTTGGCCTGCTTGTCCTGCGGGTACAGGCGGCACAGGACTTGGCCGCTGCGTTCATCGAGCAGGTGCACCCGGGCGAGGTCCCAGGCGGCGTAGCGCACGTGCAGCTCGCGCAGGTGCCGGTAGCGGTTGGGAACCTCGAAGCGCCGGGCTTCGACCACCAGCGTGCCGTCGCTCTGGCGCTGGGTGCGCTTCTCGGTGCGGGTGAAGGCCAGCCGCAGCGCGTCGCTATCCGGGCTGGGCCGCAGCACATCGGGGCCGGCGAGGAAACGCGCCAGCGGCGTTGCGCCGATCTCGGAGTGCACGGTGCGGTTGTAGTCGTACTCGCACCAGGCCTGGGTCGCTTCGTTCAAGGTGGCGAGCGTCAGGTCGGTCACGCCCTCGAGCATCGCCATCAGTCTTCCTTCGACGTTCGCCCACAGGTTCTCGATCTTGCCGTTCATGTATGGCGAGTACGCCAGCGTCGTCTCGTGCGCGATGCCCAGCCGAGCGAGCCCCTCGGTGATCTCGGCGGCGAGCATCGCCGCACCGTTGTCGCTCATGGCCGCGCGCGGCAGCCCGCGCTTCTGGATTGCCTGCGACAGACCGTGGGCCACGCACTCGGCGTTCTCCCGCAGGTACCACTGCAGGTGGCAGCCCAGCCGCGAGCAATCGTCGAGCACGCCGAAGAGCACTGGCGTGGCCCATCGACCGGCGGCGGTCAACACCGGTCGCGAACCGACGTGGCAGTCCCAGTGCCACAGCGAGCCGACGTAGTGGGCCTCGTAGCTGCGCACCTCGCGCGCGGCCAGCCGGGCCTCGGCTCGTTGAGCGCCCGCCGTATCGCGGCTGCTGAGCCGCTGGCGCTTGCGCCAACCCTGCGCCTGGAACAGCCGCCGGACGCTCGAGTACGATGGCATAGACCCCAGCGCCGGGTCGCGCTCGATGAGCGCCCGCAGGTTGTCGGTGTGAAGCTGCACCGACCAGCTCGGGTGCGCGGCGTACTGCGCCTGCAGCGCTTGCCGGATCGCCGAGCCCACCTTCTGGACCCCGGCATCGGCGCGCACCTTGCGCCGCAGGACTCCGACCGGGTCGCGCCGCTCGCGCCGCGCCCGCAACAGCCAGCGTTCGATGGTCGAGAGCGCAAAGCGCGCCGGCTCGCCCGTGACCGGGTGCCGCCAAGTGCGCTCAGCCAACTTCCTGAGCTCGGCGCGCAGTTCGCCCTTCGGCGGCGGGGCCGCCAACAGTTGCCCGATCACCGAGAAGCGCAGATGCGCCCAACGTTCGTGGACTGAAGCGTGTTTCGATGCGCTCATGCTGGTTCCGATCGGTTGCAGCGGGGATGCGCGCACCATAGCCACGCCCGCCGGATCGCGCCACGCGCATCCTCTGCGGGCCGGCACCTGCGCCTCAGGTAGCTTGCACGGCGGCGCTCCCGGTCGTGGTCGGGGAGAGCCAGCGCAGGGCCGCCAGCAATCGATCCCGGGCGTCTCCGGCAAAGCGATCCAGCAGCGCGGCCGGCAGCTCCGTGGTGGCAACCGGCGGCATCAGCGTGCCCGCGGCCGCGCGCCAGAACGGCGTGTCGATCAGCTCCTCGGTCCACCACCGGCGCCAGCGCAGAATCGTGCGGCGGCTCGCGCCGACGAGCTCCTCGAGCACCCGGAGCCGCGCCGGGGTCGGCCCGCAACGCAGCGCCGCGATCAGCACCACCACCGCGCTCACGTAGACCTTGGGTCCGAGAAACCGAACCGAGGGCGGCGTGGCGCGCTTGCGGCAGCCGTCGCGCGCGCAGCACAGGCTCAGCCGCCGGTCATACTCGGCGCGCGACCCGCGGGGCACCCCGCGCGGCTTGCGCGGGTAGCGCGCCGAGTGCAGCCTCGCGCCGCAGCGCGGACAGCCCGCCGCGCGCTGCTCGGCGGCCAGATCTTCGTCTATGTGTCGCAATGTGGCGTGCAGTCGGCCATCGGCCAACAAGGCGGTATCCATCGCTTCCCTCCGGTCTTGGTAAAGTTGACCCACTATGCCAAAGACCGGTCGCAACGAACCCTGCCCCTGCGGCAGCGGCAAGAAGTACAAGCACTGCTGCCTGGAAAAGGACCGGGCCGCCGAACTCGCTGCCCTCGCGGCCAAGCGCGACGAATCGCAGGCCCAGCAGGCGCAATACCGCGCCCAGATCGGGGATTACTCGGCCTCGATGCCGGAATCCGACGACGACACCTTCACCGACGAATCCAACGCCGTCGTCGACCTGGTCCAGGCCGGCAAGCTCGATGAGGCCGAAAGCGCCGCCCGCGAACTCCTGGTGCGCTACCCCGAGGTCCATGACGGCTACGACCGCCTCGGAATGGTCTTCGAGGCCCGCGGCCAGAAGCGCGACGCCGCCGACTGCTACCGCAAGGTGGTCGACTTCATTCGAACTCATCCCGATCAGTACGAATCCGGGTTCGAAGAAGTGTTCCTCGAACTCATCGCCAAACTGGATCCGACGCCCGGCGCCGGCTGACCGCAACCACAACGCGCAGGCGCATCGCCCCGGCGCCTTGGCGATCACCGCGTTGCCCACCGACGGCCGGTCCCCGGTTCGTCGCAAGCGACCGGACCGGCCGTCCCTGGACAACGCTCGCCGCACCGCGTGCGTCCGCCAACCGGCCGGCGATCACCCGCACCAGCCCACCGATTCCTGCCACGCTACGCGATGGAATCCGGCACCCAAACCTCAACAACCGTGATCAAATCCGCCAGCGACCAGCATCAATTTGCTCGCGCCGGCTCACTAATGGTCGCCGGCCTAGGCGTCGGCCTGATTTGGCTTGCCTTGGGCCGGCGACGATGAGGTTGTGAAGCCGGGCGCCTTGCGCGCCCGGGCTTTCGCGATCAAGAAAGACTGCACTTCAAAAGATTTTCGCCGTCTACCGGCAGCAGCACAACCCACCCGCCGGGTGGAATATTAATGATAGCTTGGCCGCCCGCGCCCGGAGGCATGATCGCCACCCCGCGCGCCGGCGGACCGACATAGTCGGTCTGGGTCCAGTGCTCTTCAAAATAGTACCGACCACCCCGATCAAACTCCACATTCAACGTGACGGTGGGGTAAAGGGGATTGAAATAAGCCGGGGACGCCGGCGCCGAGATAACGCCCCACGTGCAAAGAATCGTGCCGGGCAAGGGCGTACTAGCGGCGGACGCTGGCGTCGCCACGCAACCAAGCGCAGCTGCAACAGCAAGACAAGCAAGAACTTTTCGCATCGTTTTCTCCCGCCCGCGAATGCGGGCTCCTACAACTTCGCGCCGCGCGCTGTCAGCCGTACCCAAGCCCAATGCGCGGCCTGCCTTGGCCTTCGGCCTGGTGCGCGGCTCACCCTCGCGCGTTCCGCGCGGTTGATATCAGAACCCCGCTATGCGGGGTTGAGGGGCGCGGAGCGCTCTTTGGCTCGCCTCGCGGCTCGCGGAGCGCCCGCGCCGTGGTGCTGGAAGCCCGTTCCGCCGTTCTCCATCCAGGTCGCTTGCTCTTCAGAGCCGCCCAGTCGTCGGCTCCGCTTGGCGCGCAAACGCAAGCCTGCCGCGCCAGCCCCGCCGGGCGAGCATAAACAGCGACTCCCCACTCGCTGCGCGAGTGGGTCCCCTCTATTTATCCCTCTCCCGTCGCCCCGCGAGCGGGGACGGTCTGTCACGTCCCGCTTGCAACGCGCCACCCCTTCGGGGACCGCTGCGCCGCCGCCTTTGTGAGGCGGCTCCGAAGAGCAGGTCAAGCGACCAGAAAGGGAAGTTATGAACACCGAAACCACCAGCACCACCAACGACGCGGGGCCTTTCCCCGCACCCCGCGAGGCTCACCAAAGAGCAGGTTGAAACCGCAGCCCGATCCCGACAGCAACCCCAAAAGGACCTTGAAAATGATCTACTTTTCGACCGCAGAAACCGCCGCGATCATCCGGAAATCGCTGAAAGAAGCCTTCGCCGGCATCAAGTTTTCCGTGCGTTCTTCGGTGTATTCCGGTGGCTCTTCTATCTCTGTTCGCTGGACCGATGGCCCGAGCGAAGAGCAGGTGCGCGGGGTCGTCGGGCACCTTTGCGGGGGCTATTTCGACGGCTCGATCGACTACGCCGGCAGCGTTTACCACATGCAAGAAGGCAAGGAAATCCGCCTTGAAAATGACCACCTTTTCTTCAACCGCGACCACTCGGACGCCGCGATTGAAGCCGCGATCCGCGCGGTTTTCGAGCGCTTCCAGGGCAACTTCCGCGATGCGGGAATCGGCATGCCAACGGTCGAAGATTTCCGCGCCGGCCGCCTCTGGAATACGCAACTTCCCGGCCTGCATCACAACGGCCGGCAGAGTGTGCAAGCCGATATTTTCCAAGCGCTCGCGGAGCAAACCGACCGCGCCGAGGCCGGCAAAAGCAAGACGGCCGCATCGATTTTCACGACCGGCGACGACGGATACAGCCGCGCTTGTGGCGCTGGTCACTCCGCCGTTTCCGTTTCTCTGTAAGCCCACTTCCCACCAAAGGAGATTGAAATGCTGAACTTCTTCAAGCCCGCCCGCCCCGCAAAAATCATCCCGTCGCACGCCGTTGCGCGCGCGAAATTCCGCGCGCTGCCGACGTCGTTTCACTCGCACGTCGCTGCAGCTTTTGAGGCCGGGATGGATGAATGCGACGGGGCAATCGAGCACAACCGGCCCATCTGCATGCGGGAATGGGTGAAGTATTACCCCGCCGAATCGATCCGCGACGCGTTCTTTGCCGGCATCGAGTACCGCGCGAAGACGCGCGGAGCGGACGCCCATTGATCAAAGGCGAAGGGCCGGATTTCCGGCCCTGACAGCGCGGCGCGCTGATATCTGAGACCAACCAAAGGAGCGAAAATTGATCCTGCAAGCAACCAAGAACGGCCGGGCGGGGACGGTCGAATTGAGCGACGCCGAAGCGTTTGCGCTGGCCCAACTTTGCAAGCGCATTAGCTGGTCGGCGGCGCGCGATCTCTCGGTCGATGAGGAAGAAACTAGCCTCATGCTCAACGCCGCCGACCGGGTGCGCGGGGTGCTCGCCGAGGCGGGTTGCGCCGTCCGGTAGCCCCATCAGCAAAGGAAAACACCATGGAAACGAAGGAAATCCAGATCACCGCGCTGCACGAAATCGAGGCGCACAGCAAAACGCTCATGCTGCTTTGCAAGCAGGACAGCATGCCGGCCGATGAAGCCGCCGCGGTGCGCGGCATCGCGCTCCGGATCCGCGACCTGGCCCGGGCCGGCGTCGGGGCGCTGTCGGGCGAACCGGCCGACGCCGCGGCGGTGTTCGGGGATTGAGTGTGTGGCGTTTGTGTGGCGTCGCAAAACTATCGCCAGCAAAATCAATCGCTTGGCGAAGAGGTAACAAATTGCAAAAAACCATTAAAACACTTGACGGCACATACAGCGCATGTATAATGCGAACTGTCGAATCACTCAACCCGTTTTTGAAAGGAACTGAAATGACCGAATTCGTAGACTCGAAGGAAGCCCGCACCAATTTCGTGACCGCGGTGCGGGAGTTTGTCGAAGACCTCAGCGACGAGACCGTGGCGATGCTGTGCAAATCCAACGGATCCATTTGGGTCGATCTCGACGATGCGCTGTCGGGCGATGTGACGAGCGCGAGCTTCGATGCGCTCGGCAGCATTTCGGACCGCGCGCAGCGCGAGGCGGGCGAGCGCGGGGGAATGATCGTCGCACTGGACCTCGACGGCGTTGCCGATGGCTTCGTGGTGGATAGCGGGCTCGACGACGACGAGGCCCCCATTCTGCCGGACCAGCAGGAATATTCGCCGGAGCGGGGGCGGTCGACCCTGCTCCAGTACGTTGATCTCATGCTCATGGCCGGAGATCTCGACAGCTTGTTTTTCCATCTCGCCGAGGAGGCTGAGGCGCGCGAGGATGCCTAACCAACTGCGCGGGGCGGGTCGCCGCCCCGCGTCCGGACTCACACTCACTGTTCACGATCAACCCCGAAAGGATCTGAAATGAACCAAAACCAAATCACCCCCGCCGATGCGCGCCGCCTGGGCCGCCTGGCAGCCGACAAGTTCTCTGCAGATGACTGTTGCGGCCTGGAGGGGCGCGACGCGCTGCTCGCCGCCTGCGTCGCCGACAACCTCGCCGCCGAGCACGCCGCCGGCAGCCGCGAATATGTTGAGGCGTTCCGGGAAACGATCATCGTCATGGCGCAGGGCGCTCGCCCTGACTCCGAAATCTGGCTGGCAGAAGCGGCGGAGCGCGCATCCAACGAGTGGGATGCCGGGGAGGGGCAGGCGGAAGGAGGCTACGCAAGCGACGAGGAAGAGGCCGAAGCGAGGGATGACTTCATTGCCGCGCACCCCGACGCGTTCCTCGTCGGCGTGAACGATTTCCTTTCCGAGACCTACAATGCCTGATCGCGCGGGGCGGGACGACCGCCTGCCCCGTGGGCCGGAGCCCGAAGAGGTCCGCGCTGCCCGTCGGGCGGCCGGCCTCACCCAGGCCCAGGCCGGGGCTCTGGTGCACACAACTCAGCGGGTGTGGGGCGGCTATGAGGCCGATGAGGGCAAGGTCGGGCACAGGAGGATGCACCCGGCGATGTGGGAACTTTTCCTGCTCAAAACCAAGGCCAAGGGGGAGTGGAAGTAGGGGCGAGATCTTGCCGACTAACCAGCGCCGCCGCCATCCAGGTAGTCCGCCCACTCCTGCATCAATTGCCTCCTCTTGTCCAGCAGATCCCCGCGCCGATACGCCGCCTCGACCTGGTTTGCAATCGTGTGCGCCAGCGCCATTTCGATCACCTCGCTCGGGAAATGCGTGGCCTCGGCCGCCCAGTCGCGGAACGTACTGCGGAATCCGTGCGCGGTGAGGTCCTGGTTTTTCCGCATTGAGTGCAGCAGCTTGATCTGCGCGGTGTTGCTGATCGGTCCGATCGCCCCGGCCGGCAATCCGTCCCGCGCCCGGCGCATACGTCCCGGCCCCCAAAACACGACATCGGCCCCGTCCATGCGGGGCAGCGCGCGCAGCAGCGCAACGGCCTGGGCCGACAGCGGCACGCGATGCTCGCGGCCGGCTTTCATGCGCCGGGCCGGCACGACCCACAGCGCCGCATCGAGGTCGATCTCGCTCCACCGTGCGCCGATCGCCTCACCGCGCCGCGCCGCGGTCAAGATGGAGAACTCCATCGACCGGGCCGGCATGCCCTGGCGCTTTCGCAGATCGGACATAAAGGACGGCACGTCGGCCCAGGCCATGGCCGCCAGGTGCTGAACCCGTTTGCGTTTCGGGATCGACGTTAGGAGTTGGTCCAGGTGCCCGCGCCAGAGTGCCGGGTTCTCCCCGGACCGTAGCCCGCGAACCTTCGCGGCCGAGAGGACCGCCTCAATCCGTGCGCGCAGGCGGAGCGCCGTTTCGTGCCTCGACGACCAGATCGGCGACAGCACTTCCAGCACGGCGGCGGTGTCGATGGTCGCCACGTCGCGATCGCCGATCTTCGGATAGACGTGCCTTTCGAGGCTGTCTTCCCACTGGGCCAGGTGCTTGGCGCTCCACCCCCCCGCCTGCTTGTTCTTTATCAGTGCCTCGGCAACCTCCCGGAACGCCGCCCCGCCGGCCGGTTTTGCCGGTCCGATCGCCTCTCCGCGCCGCGCCGCCGCGCGGACGGTGGCCGCCTGGGCCGTCGCGTCCGCCAGGCTTAGCGTTGAGAACGGACCGAGACTCCGCTCTGTCGCGCGCCCGGCCTGGGAGAACCGCACCGTCCACAGTACACTCGAACCACGGACCCGCAGATACAGGGACGGCGCGGCTCGGTGCAGTCCCTCGATCTTTGATAGTCTTTTGGCTTCCGCCGCCGTGATGTTGCGCATCCTCACCCCGCAGTGTGTGGCGTTTGTGTGGCGGAGTGTAATCAAACCAGTCCACAAAATAATCGGCGACTACGGCTTACACGGAGCTACACGCATTGACATCGGATAAGCCTAAACCGTTGGTTTTGCAGCAAAAACAGGACGGGCAGATACAGCCGCATACAGGGAGTGATCGGGTGTCTGATCCGGTTTCCGCAGGGGAGGAACGCGAACCCCGGCGCGAGGTGGAGGCGGCGGCCGAGTTGCAGCGCGCGCAGCAGGATCTGCAGCGGCTCGCGATCATGGAGCCGCTCACCCGCCTGTTGCATCGCCAGGCATTCGACGAACGCGGGCAGCAGGCGCTTGCCGACGCGTCGGCGGGCAGCCGGCAGTGCGCGCTGGTGGTCATCGGGTTGGACGGATTCCGCCTGCTCAACGAAGTGTATGGGCAGCGCGTCGGCGACCGGATCCTGCAGGGAGTGGCGGCCCGGCTGCGCAATTTCGTTCGCGAGCCCAATCTGTTGGGACGACGCGGCGGCGATGAGTTCGCGGCCTTGCTGACGGACACCGCGGACGCGGATACGGCGATGCATGCGACGCGCGAGATGCTCGCGGCGATCCAGCGCCTCGAGCGGGTCGGGAACATCGAGGTCCAGGTCGACGCCTCTGCCGGTGTCGTGCTGTTTCCGGCCGACGGCGGCGACATCGACAGCCTGGTGGAGGCGGGCGATGCGGCGCTGGCGCGCGCCAAGCGCGAGGGCGGTCAGCGTTGTGCGCGATTCTCGCCCGACCTCGGCCGCGCCAAGGATCTGCGCATCCGCCTCGAGCAGCGGCTGCGGCGGGCTTGCGAGGCCCGCGACTTCCGTCTGTTCTACCAGCCGCAGGTGTCCTTGCCGGACCGGCGCCTGGTCGGCGCCGAAGCCCTGGTGCGGTGGAACGATGCGGAGCTGGGCGACATTTCGCCCGCGGAGTTCATTCCGATCGCGGAAGCGAGCGGACTGATCGACGGCCTGAGCGACTGGGTGCTGCGGGAAGTCTGCCGCCAGCGGCAGATGTGGCGCCAGGTCGGACTCGACCTTCCGCCGGTTGCCATCAACCTGTCGGGGGTGCAGCTGCGCAGCCCGGGGTGCGTGCGGAGCGTGTTGGAAACGATCGATGAATTCCAGATCTCGCCCGAGGAACTCGAGGTCGAGATCACCGAAACCTGGTTTCTCGATTCCTCATCGCCGCTCGCCCAGGAAAACCTGCAGCGGCTGAAGATGGCCGGCGTGCGCTCGGCGCTCGACGACTTCGGCGTCGGCTCCTCGAGCCTCGCCCAGTTGCGCGACCTTCCGATCCATCGGCTCAAGATCGATCGCAGCTTCACCGTCGAATGCATGCGCAACGCGCGCACGCTCACGATCGTCAAGGCGGTCATCGACATGGCGCACAACCTCGGCCTGACCGTGACCGCCGAAGGCATCGAGACCGCCGATCAGGAAGCCTGGATGCACCACCTCGGCTGCGACTCCGCGCAGGGCTTCCACATCGCCCGCCCCATGCCGGCGGAGGATTTTCTCCGCCGGTATCTGGCGGAGCGCGCCCGGCCGGCGGCATCGCGCCCGATCGGCGATGGCAACCCCGGCGCGCATTCCGTGCAATAGCAAACCGACCCCACATGGCAGAACAACCGGATCTCTTTGCGGCTCCGCCTTCCGAAATGCCGGAAGGCCTGAGCCTCGCGCACTTTGCCCAGCGGGCCTATCTCGATTACGCCGTATCCGTGGTCAAAGGGCGCGCCCTGCCCGACGTCGCCGACGGCATGAAGCCGGTGCAGCGGCGCATCCTGTATGCGATGGACGCGATGGGCCTCGTTCCCGGCGCGAAGCATGTCAAGTCCGCGCGCGTCGTGGGCGATGTGATCGGCAAATACCATCCGCATGGCGATCAGGCGGCCTACGATGCGCTGGTGCGCATGGCGCAGGATTTCTCGCTGCGGTATCCGCTCATCGACGGGCAGGGCAATTTCGGCAGCCGCGACGACGATCCCGCCGCCGCGATGCGCTATACCGAAGCGCGCCTGACGCCCATCGCCCGCGCACTGCTCGACGAGCTGGGCCAGGGGACGACGGATTTTCTGGCCAACTACGACGGCAGCCAGGAGGAGCCGCGGCTGTTGCCGGCACGGTTGCCGATGGTGCTGCTGAACGGCGCGGCCGGAATCGCCGTCGGCATGGCGACCGAGATTCCGCCGCACAACCTGCGCGAGATCATCGCAGCGGCGCAGGCGCTGCTGCAGGATCCGGGCCTGGGCCTCGATGCGGTGCTCGAATCGGTCCGGGGACCGGACTTTCCCGGCGGCGGACAGCTCATTTCGGATCCGGCGGAGATCCGGGCGGCCTATGAGACCGGACGGGGCAGTCTCAAGATGCGCGCGCGCTGGCGCTTCGAGGAGCTGGCCCGGGGACAGTGGCAGCTCGTCGTGACCGAACTGCCGCCGGGAACCTCGGCGCGGCGGGTGCAGGAAGAGGTCGAGGAGCTGATCAATCCCAAGGTCCGGGCGGGGCGCAAATCGCTCACTCCGGAGCAGCAGCAGACGCGTCAGGTGGTGCTTGCGGTGCTCGACCGCATGCGCGACGAATCCAGCCGCGATGCGGCGGTCCGGCTGGTGTTCGAGCCGCGCACGGCCAAGGTCGACCGGCAGGAACTCGTCAATACCCTGCTGGCGCACACCAGCCTGGAGCTCAATGCCCCGGTCAATCTCGTGATGATCGGGCGCGACGGTCGTCCGCGGCAGAAGCCGCTGCTGGAGATCCTGCGCGAGTGGCTGGACTTCCGGGTCGAGACGGTGCGACGGCGCAGCCGCCATCGACTGGATCGGGTGCTCGACCGCATTCACGTCCTCGAGGGGCGGCAGGCCGTGCTGCTGCGGATCGAGGAGGTGATCCGGGTGATCCGCAACTCGGACGAGCCCAAGGCCGACCTGATCGCGGCGTTCGGGCTCTCCGAGCGGCAGGCGGAGGACATCCTCGAAATGCGGCTGCGCCAGTTGGCGCGCCTGGAAGGCATCCGCCTGGAGCGGGAACTGGGCGAACTGCGCAAGGACGAAGCATCGCTGCGCAAACTGCTCGATTCCGACGCGGCGCTCAAGCGGCAGGTCGGCCGGGAGCTGGACGAGGATGCGCGCCGCTTCGGCGATGCGCGGCGCACCCTGGTGGAGGAGGCGGCGCGCGCCACGGTCGAGGCCAAGGTGCTCGACGAAGCGGTGACGGTGATCGTTTCGCAGCAGGGATACGTACGCGCGCGCAGCGGTCACGGCCACGATGCCGGGCAGTTCGGTTTCAAGGCGGGCGACGCGCTGTACGGCGCCTTCGCGTGCCGTACGGTCGATCATCTGGTGGCGGTCGGATCGAACGGCCGCTGCTACACCATCCCGGTCGCCAGTCTGCCTTCGGCGCGCGGCGACGGCTTGCCGGTGACGGCGATGATCGACCTCGAAGCCGGGACGCGCCTGCTTGCCTACGTCGCCGGCGCAGCGGCGACGCCGCTGGTGTTGGCCACCAGTGCGGGCATGGGGTTCGCCTGCCAGATCGGCGATCTGTTGAGCCGGCAGAAGGGTGGCAAGCAGTTCCTGAATCTGGACGAAGGCGCCGAACCGCTGCGGCCGGCGATCGTCGACCCGGCGCACCACGACCGGATCGCCTGCGTGTCGGAACGCGGACGGTTGCTGGTATTCCCCGCCGCGGAAATCAAGTCGCAGGCGGGCGGCGGGCGCGGCGTCCGGTTCATGGGCCTGGATGTCGGGGAAAAGATGGTCGGCTCGGTCAGTTGTTCGGCCTCAGGGGTGGTGGTTTCGGGGGTCGCCGCGCGGTCCGGCAAGGCGGTGGAAGTGGTGGTGGCCGGCCGCGACCTGGCGGGATATGCCGGCAGTCGGGCGCGCAAGGGAACGGCACTCAAGCCGCGGATGCAGGTGACCCTGATTCGCAGCCCTTCGCCTTAGTGTCCTGCGTCATTCCGGTTCGAGCGCAAGTGCGACGCGCACGGTCGGGCGCGCCTTTCGTGCGTGCCGGATGCGTGCGCAAGGTGGGTGTCGCGCTCGGGATCCGGGCGCCCTGCACCGGTTCCGGCCCGGTGTCGCGGTCGGCCCTGCAGGCCGACTCCGTTGCGCTGCTCGGAGTCGGGGCGCACGGCCAACTCGCTCTGCGTCCTGCGGACGCGACGCTCGGACAGGGGCCGTGAGTCAGAAGTGGAAGCGCGCAGTCGCGCGCCGCCCCGTCTCCTGCGCTGCGCACCGCGCCCCCTGATGGGGCCGGAACCGGTACAGGGCACCCGGATCCCGCGGCAAACGCCGTGGCATTGCGAGCACGAGATCGCATCATTCGGGATCATGGCAATTCCAATGGAGGGGGGCCTTGCTTGGTTGCCGGGTCGAGGTCGTGGCGGCGAGACGCAGCCACCGCTCGCCGGCGGGGTGCAACCGCCATCGCTGCAATCGGCTTCCGATGGCGGTCTTTTCTTCGTGCCCCATTTCCAAAGCACTACACTAGCCGGTTGTTCCGGGCGCGGGGAAGCAGGGATGGTTGCACCCGCGCGCAAGGCAGAGGGGGATGCATGGGCAGAGTGCTTGAATTTTCCATCTGCGGCCCCATCTTTGCGGCGGATTCTTTTTCGTCACCAGGAATTTCCATGAGCCAAGAACAAACCACCGATTCCCGTCAGACCCTCGGATTCCAGGCCGAGGTGAAGCAGTTGCTGCACCTGATGATCCATTCGCTTTACAGCAATCGCGAGATCTTCCTGCGCGAACTGGTGAGCAACGCATCCGACGCCTGCGACCGACTGCGCTTCGAGGCGATCGCCGATCCCGCCCTGCTTTCGGCCGGAGAGGAACTCGCGATCGAGGTCCGCTATGACAAGGAGGCCAAGACCATCACCGTCTCCGACAACGGCATCGGCATGTCGCGCGAGGAGATGATCCAGCATCTCGGCACCATCGCCAAGAGCGGCACGCGCGAATTCTTTTCGCAGCTGACCGGAGACCAGCGCAAGGATGCCCAGCTCATCGGCCAGTTCGGCGTGGGCTTCTACTCGGCGTTCATCGTCGCCGACCAGGTGCGCGTGATTTCGCGGCGCGCGGGCGCGGCGGATGCGGCGTGCTGGGAGTCCGACGGCGGCGGCGAGTTCACGGTCGAACCGGCGGAGCGCGCGCACCGCGGCACCGACATCATCCTGCACTGCCGGGAGGGCAACGAGGATCTGCTGTCGAGTTGGAAGATCAAGTCTATCCTGACCCGGTACTCCGACCACATCGCGACGCCCATCCGCATGGTCAAGGAGGAATGGGACAAGGATGCCAACGAGTTGCGCGCCACCGGCGAGATGGAGACTGTCAACCGGGCATCGGCGTTGTGGGCGCGCGCCAAGTCGGACATCACCGACGAGCAGTACAAGGAGTTCTACAAGCACGTCGCGCACGATTTCTCCGATCCCCTGGCGTGGACCCACAACCGCGTCGAGGGCCGCAACGAGTATGTGCAGCTGCTCTATCTGCCGTCGAAGGCCCCTTTCGATCTATGGGACCGCAAGCACACCCACGGCCTGAAGCTGTACGTCAAGCGCGTGTTCATCATGGACGACGCGGAACAGCTGCTGCCGGCCTATCTGCGTTTCGTGCGCGGCGTCGTCGACTCGAGCGATCTGCCGCTCAACGTCTCGCGCGAGATCCTGCAGGAAAGCCGCGACGTGAAGCTGATCCGCGAGGGCTGCACCAAGCGCGTGCTGTCGCTGCTCGAGGACCTGGCGCAGAACCGTCCGGACGACTACGCGACGTTCTGGGCCGAGTTCGGCACGGTGCTAAAGGAAGGCATCGGCGAGGATTCCGCCAACGCCGAGCGCATCGCCAAGCTGCTGCGGTTTGCATCGACGGCGGGAGATGCGATGATCTCGCTTGCCGACTACGTCGCCCGGATGAAGCCCGAACAGACGGAAATCTACTACGTCACCGGCGATACGCCGGCGGCCGCACGCAACAGCCCGCACCTGGAGATCTTCCGCAAGAAGGGCGTCGAGGTGCTGTTGCTGACCGACCGCGTCGACGAATGGATGCTGTCCTTCCTGACGGAGTTCGAGGGCAAGCCGTTGCGTTCGGTGGCGAAGGGCGATCTCGCCCTCGACGCACTGGCTGACGCGCAGGAAAAGGAAGACCGGCAGAAAGCCGAGGACGAGTTCAAGGACCTGGTTGGGCGGGTGAAGGAGGCCTTGGGCGAGCGCGTGTCCGACGTGCGGATCACCATGCGGCTCACCGATTCCCCGGCCTGCGTGGTGGTCGACAAGGATGCGATGAGTGCCCACCTCCAGCGCATGCTCAAGGCCGCGGGACAGCAGGTCGCCCCGCAGGCCCCGGTGCTCGAGCTCAATCCGCACCATGCCCTCGTGCAGCGGTTGCAGGGCGAGGATGCGGCGCATCTCGCGGACTGGGCAAATCTGCTGCTCGATCAGGCCGTCCTGGCGGAAGGGGGGCAGGTCGAGGATCCCGCCGGATTCGTCAAGCGCATGAACGCGCTGCTGCTGGGGCGCGGATCGATGTGATCACGTTCTCGGAAGCGAACGGGGTCCGCTATCTGCATTTCGGTACGGAATGGGTCCAGGGTGCGATGCGGCTGTCGCACCCGTACCGCCTGGAGCTCGAATACCAGCGGCAGATGATGGCACCGCTGGTATTCGCGCCGCAGCCCCGCGCGGTTCTGCAACTGGGGCTGGGCGCGGCGGCGCTGACCAAGTTCTGCCACCGGTACCTGCCGGATTCCCGTGTCACCGTGGTGGAAATCGATCCGGCGGTGATTCTCGCTGCGCGGCAGTGGTTCGCCCTGCCGCCGGACGATGCCCGCCTGCGCGTGGCGCGCGCCGATGGCCGGGCATATCTCGATCGCCACCCGGCAAGCGCCGACTGGTTGCAGGTGGATCTCTACGATGCGGGTGCGAAAGGGCCGGTGTACGACGATGTGCCCTTCTATGCCGCCTGCCGCGGGGCCTTGCGCGACGGCGGGGTGGCGGCATTCAACCTGTTCGGACGGGGCCTGCGGCATAGCCTGCGGGCCCTCGACGAGGTATTCTCCCGGCGCTGGGTCCGCCTGCCGGCGACGGCCGAGGGCAACCACGTCGTCCTGGCGTTTGCCGGCGACTGCAGCCTGGCCGCGGCCGGTCGGGCGGCGGCAGCGCGGTCGGTGGAGGCGCGATTCGGACTCCCGGCGCCGGCGTGGATCGACGGCCTACGAGGTCCGGCTGACCGCGGCATGCCGTATTGATGGGCGGTCCCGTATTTTTTCAGTATATTTTCAGGTTTGCCGTCGCACACTACGCGTTTCCTTGCCATGGGCGGGCACCACGATGGCCTTCGCGAGCCGATGATCCAGAATGCAGACTTGTCCGGGGATTTCGTCGGGGATGGTTTCCCGGCGGGATACGCGGAGCATTCCCGCGACGCGTTGCAGGCGGCCGTGGCGGTCGTGTCCGGGCTGTCGGCGTCGTCGTTTTCCGGCATCGTCGATCGGGTTCGCGACATGATCTCGCTGGTCCGGGATTTCAACGTCAGCTTGCCGTGGGTGCGGGGATTGCTGGCGGCCAAGTCCGAGGCGCTGCGGGATGCTTATCTGCGGCGCTTGCGACAGCGGCAGGATGCCGCGGTGGCGGGACTGTTCTCCGATGACCCGAACTGGCGCAGGCCGTCCGGGTCGGGGGTCGACGTGCTGGTGGCGGGGGACGGAGTCGCGGACCGGATCGTCGATCGGGTCGCCGCCCGCATCGTCGGGCGCATGCGCACCGCGGCCGAGGAGCCGCTGCGCGAATTGCAGGCCATCGTTCGCGTTTTGTCCGACCGCGAGGATCTTCCGGTTTCGGCCAACCCGTTTGCGCCCGACGTGTTCGTCGGCGCCCTGATGCAGGCGGCCGTGGATGTCGGGCTGGCACCGCAGGCCTGGGTCGCATTCCTTACCGTATTTGAACGCGATCTCGGTGCCGAGGTGCGGCGGATCGAACATGCCGTGGTCGAGCACTTTCGCCTCCAGGGGGTCGATCCGCGCTCGGGGGCGCGACCGGACTCCCGACAGGATTCCCGGCAGGACGCATGGCAACAGGACCAGCGGGTCCGGTCGTGGATCGCGTACCTGCGCCGCCGGAGCGCGGCCGGCGATCTGAGTCGGGCGGATGCGCGGGGCGATGGGGTGGCCGCGCAGGCAGACCTCCAGGGCGACGATCCGACGCGCAGCGCCGACCTGGCGCGGGCATGCCAATTCCTCGCCGCATTGCGCGCGGGGGCGCGCGACGAGGCGGGGACGCGGACTTTTGCGGCGGATTTCTTCCCGAGCGAACCGCTCCTCGCGGCATTGGGGGAATTGCAGGCGCTTGCCCTGCAAGGAATCCGCGGCGTGACGTTTGCCGCGAGTGCCGCCGGGTCCATCGAGACCTGGCGCGGACACCTCGTGGAACAGGCGGAGCGGCCGGAAGAGCAGTGCATGATCGACATCGTGGCCATGCTGTTCGGCCACATCCGGTGCGCCGCGCGGATTCCGCCGGCGGTCCAGGACCTGCTCGCACGGTTGCAGTTCCCGGTGCTCAGGGCGGCGTTGCTCGATTGTCGCGGGTTCGCGTCGAGCACCCACCCGGCTCGTCGTTTCATGGACCGCATCGCGCAGGTGGCCGTTTGCAGCAGCGCCGACGCCGCCGAGAGCGAGTCGTTCCGGTTCGAGGCCGAACGGCACGTGAACCGGATCGTCCGCGAGTTCGACCGCGACGCCGGGCTTTTCGAGCAGGCGCTCGCCGAGTTCGACCGGTATCTCGCAGCCTCGGGGCATGCGTTCGAGCGCCGGTCGATCACCGAGCACGCGGTCGCGCGCTTCGTCGCCGGCACCGTGCTGCGCGCCGCTCCGACGGCCGATCGGGCGCCGGCATAAGGGTTCCGGATCCCGATCCGTCCTCCCGATCGGGTGGGGCCGCCGCGGTCGGTTGCAACGCCCCGGCTCAGGATGACCGTCGCCGCAGGCACTCCAGCAAGGCGTCGTTGATCGCCATCGGATCGGCGGGAAGCGTGCCGCGCTGCGTCCGCCAGACCACTTCGCCGAGGCATTCCATTGCAGCATGCGCGCCGGCATGCGCGTCGCCGGTGCGCCGGCGCAGTTGTTCCAGCAGGGCGCGGATCCCCGGCGGCTGATCGATCGATTCCTGTTCCCGCAGCGTCAGGTGCATCGCAAGATGCAGGAACGGATTTTCGCGCCCCGCCTCCACGGGAAAATCCATTTCCTGAGCGCGCTCGACGTCGGCAAGCAGCGCGTGGTACTCGGGATGATCTTCGATGCAGGCGATCGCCAGGCTCTCCAGCGGCGTCGCGACGCTCCCTTCGCAATGCTTGCGCCAGGCGTCGCAGAAAAACCGGCGGACTTGTTCGCGCGAGGGGTTGAACATGGCGGATTTCCTTGCTACTTCGGCGCCGGCGTCTTCGGCTCGTACCCGCATTGCGCCGCGACGATGCAGCGCCAGCATTCGGGCTTGCGCGCCTTGCATACGTAGCGCCCATGGAGGATCAGCCAATGGTGGGCGTGGTTGCGGTATTCCGCCGGGACCACGCGCAGCAGTCCTTCCTCGACCGCCCGCACGGTCTTTCCCGGCGCAAGTCCGGTGCGGTTGGCGACGCGGAAGCAGTGCGTGTCGACGGCGATCGTCGGTTCTCCGAAGGCGACATTGAGGACCACGTTGGCCGTCTTTCGACCCACGCCCGGCAGGGCCTCCAGCGCGGCGCGATCGCGGGGTACCTGTCCGCCGTGCTGTTCGAGGATCCGGCGGGAAAGCGCGACGACGTTGCGCGCCTTGGCGCGGTACAGCCCGATCGTGCGGATATGGGCCGCCAGCGCTTCCTCGCCCAGGGCGGCAATCGCCGCGGGCGTGTTCGCGTGCGGGAACAGTTTTGCCGTCGCGGCGTTGACCGACTTGTCGGTTGCCTGTGCCGAGAGCACGACCGCGACGAGCAGTTCGAAGGGCGTGGAATAGTGCAACTCGCTCTCGGGATGCGGGTTGGCGCGCGCGAAGGCGGCAAACATCTCCCGGATCTTGCGCGGCGTCATCGGGCGGCCCGGCGTGCGCGCGCGCGCTCCATCGCCTGCTGCAGGATGTGGCGGCCCTGCCGGATCTCCTCCGGGCCGATCGTCGCCCCGTCCTGCGCGCCCAGGTCGAGGTTGCCGGAGCCGGGTCGGCGTTTCGTCGGTTCCCGGCTTTCCCGCGCGATGCGTTGCACGCGCGCCTGCGTCCGGGCGTCCGCGCGCAGCGCGTCGCCCTCCGTCCAGGCGCGGGGCGGCTGGGTGGGCATCAGCGCAATGCAGTCCATCGGACACGGCGGCAGGCACAGGCCGCAGCCGGTGCATTCGGCGGCCAGCACCGTATGCATGCGCCGCGCCCTTCCGACGATCGCATCGACGGGGCACGCGCGGATGCAGAGCATGCAGCCGATACAGCGCGATTCGTCGATGCGGGCAAGCCCGAGAAAGCGATGAGAATGCCAGTCGGGTACGACGGCGTGGCTCTTCCTACTTTCCGCGATGGCCGGAGCCGATGCCGTCGCAGGGGCGGGGCTGCACGGCGCGTGGTCGCCCGCGTCCGGTGCGTTCAAGGCATTTTCCCTGCCCGATCGATTTCCCGGGCGGTCTGCTCGTACAGGTCGTGGTGCGGGCCTCCGAGCGCCAGCGCCCGCCCGATCGCCGCGCGCGCGCCGGCAAGCCGGTGTTGCGCCAGCAGCGATGCCGCGAGGTTGTTCCAGGCGTCCGCTGCGGCGGGCTGCAGCGCGACCGCCCGCCGGAATGCCGTGACCGCGTCCGCCGGGTCGTCCATTTCAAAGGCGCTGTTTCCCAGGCCCATCCACGTGGCATAGCTCCGGGGCGCCCGCCGGGTGAGGGCGGCGTAGGCGTGGTGCGATGCCCGTACATCGACGCGCTCGAGCGCCGCCGCCGCATCGAGGAGCGCGTCGAGGGACGGTGTCACCGGGAGCCGGCGCGGGTCCGTGGCGACCATCGCCCAGTCGCCGCTGCGGTCCCAGGTGTGCTCGAAGACTTCCATGGGCAAGGCTTCGTGCGGCTCCGGACCGGATCGCAGCCGGATGATGCCGGCAGGAATGTCATATCCGACGACCACCGAGTAATGCCAGACGGGGTAGATCGGCAGCCCGAGGTTCTGCAGCACGATCACCGGATTTCCGGCATCGACTTCCCGCAGGACGGCGTCGAGACGCGGCGGCAGCTGCACCGCAAGCCGGCCTTGCCGCCGCGCCGCGGCGAGCATTTCCGGCGCAAAGGAGCCGTGGCGCCCGGGCGTGAACACCGACGCGCGCACCGAATCGGGGGTGATCCGGGAACCGGTTGCACCCAGGACCATCGCCAGCGTCGCCGGCCCGCATTGATCTTTTTCCTGGGCGAAGTAGGGAACGCGGTTGCCCAGGTCGTGTGCGGGATCGATCCCCAGCGTGTCGTGGGTCCCGCGCATCGACGCGCGCACGGCGTCGGTCTGCGGCGTGGCGCAGGCGGCGACGAGCAGCGCCGACGCCGTCAGCGCAAGCGCGCGAACGAGCCGGGCGGCATTCGCCGCCAACGGCCGGTCCGGGCGCGCCGCTCCCCGGTCAATGATGAAGCGACCGGGTGAACGGAAATACCTTGGTGAGTCCAAGGATGTCGGTGATCAACAGGATTACGAACACGGCGAACAGGATCCCCAGGACGTCGCCGCCCGCCGGAAGCCCGTCGATGCGCTGGGCGAAGTCCTGCGCCTCCCGATCGGTGAGTGCGTTGACGCGCGCCTGGACCTGCGCCGGATCGACGCCGTTGGCGAGCAGGACCTTGCGCACGTCCTGGCGTGCCAGCCAGGACCGGATGTGCTGGCGCGCCGAACCGTCGGCATGCAGCACCTGTTCGGTGCCGACCAGCGCGGCCTGCGCGGGCAGCGGGACGGTTGCGCCAAGGAGGCTCAGGGAAGCCATCGCGGCGACGGCCTTTTTGGAAAAACGCATCGTCTTCTCCTCCGAAATAAAGTTCCTGGCCGGCTCGCGCCGCCCATTCCGGAGCCTTGGGATCGCCCCGAGGCTCCTTACCGCTTCAGGTATTGCAGCTTGTCCTTCACGTCCTTCCATTCGTCCGCGTCCGGCGAGTGCGCCTTCATGCGGGTGATGGATGGCCACTTCTTCGCCAGTTCCGCGTTCATCGCGACGAATTGCTGCTGGTCCGCCGGCACGTCTTCCTCGGCATAGATCGCATTGACGGGGCATTCCGGAATGCAGACCGCGCAGTCGATGCACTCATCGGGATCGATGGCGAGAAAGTTCGGACCCTCGCGGAAGCAATCGACAGGGCAGACGTCGACGCAATCGGTGTACTTGCAGCGGATGCACGATTCGGTAACTACGTGAGTCATCTGGCGACCTGATCGGGAATGGGCCGGAAAACGCGGCCGGAAAAGGGCAAAAGTGTACCGGATTTGCCGTAAGGCCCCCAGTCACCACGTCGCGTGCAGGGCATCGATTTCATCGGGCGCCGGCTTGAAGCCGGGGTGTCGGGCCGTGCCGGGCCGCGGCGGCGGCATCTTCCGCCGCCTGCGCGACCACTCCGCCAACTGGCGCTTGCGCGCATCGGAGAGGTGCTGAAAGCTGCGGGTGAGCGCCCGGCGGCGTTCGGCCGGCAGCGAATAGGCCCGTTCGAGATTGTTGCGCGCCGTGATCCGCTGTTCCCGCGTGAGGTGGGCCAGTTGCGGCATGCGCGCGTGCATGCGCGCCTTGCCTTCCGGCGACAGCTTCTGGTAGCGCGCCGCGATCCGCAGCCACTTCCGCTTGCGGTTGGCGTCGAGCCGGTTCCAGATCGATGCCAGCGGGGAGAGGGCCTCGCGCTGCGCTGGTGTCAGGGCGGACCAGGTCGGCCCCGCGAGCGCCGAAACCCGGATCATTTCCGGAGGGGCGTCGGCTCGTGCGGCGGGCACCGATGCGCCGGCGACCAGCAGGGAAAGCAACAGCGCGGTGGCGAACCGCCGGCCCCGGCGCTTCATGGACCTGCCGGCGGGGTCGGAGGGGCGGCCGGAGCCGCGTTTGCGGTCGGGGCGGCGGTCGGGGCAGCCGGAACCTGCGGCGCGATTTCCGGGATCGGCGTCTGCTGGTTGCGCCGCAGGTATTCGCCGAACCCCTGGTGGGCGAGCGTCGCGATCGGGGTGTCGTCGAGCAGCAGCGAAAGGTCGATGTCCGCCGTGCGGGCGATCATGCGCTCGTTCTGCCATTGCTGGATCCCCAGGATTCCCAGCGCCAGCGCCACGATGGGAAGGATCCATCCGGCGTGCCAGGCCCAGGCGGAGGCGCGGGATTCCGGCCCTCCGGCCGCGCCCGCCGTACCATCCCCCTGCAGGGCGGGTACCCAGACCCATGTCGACTCCGCCGGGGCGGTCTGCCGGGGGGCGATCCGGTCGAGCGCGGCCCGCCGGGCTTTCTGCAGGCGCATCCGCACCGGATAGTCGAGCGCGTCCGCGCCCTCATCGAGGGCCTGACGGATGCGATAGGCGAATTCGGCTTCATTCATAGCGTGATTCCCCGTGCCCGTAAGGATTTTGCCAGCGCCTGGGTCGCGCGGGAACAATGCGTCTTGACGCTGCCCTCGGAGCATTTCATCGCCGCCGCGGTTTCCGCGACATCGAGATCTTCCCAGTAACGCAGCACAAATGCTTCCCGTTGACGGGGCGGCAAGCGGGCAAGCTCTTCCTCGACGATGTGCACGATCTGCTCGCGCTCCAGGGTGTCGGCCGCGCTTTCCGTCGTCCGCCCGTCGTCGCCCGGGTCGAGCATCTCCAGCGGATCGGCATCGTCTTCGGTCGAGGACAGCGCCGAGAACAGCGTCACCCAGGTCGAGCGGACCTTCTGGCGGCGGAAGAAATCGTGGATGGCGTTCTGGACGATCCGGGCGAAAATCGGCCCCAGTTCCGGGACGGGACGGTCCGCGTAGTGTTCCGCCAGCTTGAACATGGCGTCCTGGACGATGTCCAGGGCATGGTCGGCGTCGCGCACGGCAAACATCGCCTGTTTGAATGCCCGACGCTCGGCACCGGCCAGGAAGTCGGAAAGTTCAACGCGGGTTGCCATGCAGGGGAGCGGAAACGAGGACTCCGGTGTTTGCGCAAATTGGTGCGACGCGCTATCGTAACAAGCTTTCGCCGCACCGCCCGTCACGAGCGGGTATGGAACGGCGTCCGATCAATCTCCAGCAGGATCTTGAGAGGATTCCCCATGCGATCCGTTGTGCCGGAATCGGCGCCTGCCGCTTCCTTATCCCCCGCGACTGCCGCGGCCGCCGTCCCGTCCCCCGAAACCGATCTGCTGACCGGCGCCGAGATCCTCGTCCGCTGCCTGCGCGAGGAAGGGGTGCGCCATGTGTTCGGCTATCCGGGCGGCGCGGTGCTGTATATCTACGACGCGATTTTCAAGCAGGATTCCTTCCAGCACATCCTGGTGCGCCACGAGCAGGCGGCGGTCCATGCGGCCGATGCGTATTCGCGGTCGAGCCGCAAGGTCGGCGTGGCGATCGTCACCAGCGGCCCCGGTGCGACCAATGCGGTCACCGGCATTGCCACGGCATACATGGATTCGATCCCGCTGGTCATCATCAGCGGTCAGGTGCCGACCCACGCGATCGGCCAGGACGCATTCCAGGAGTGCGATACCGTCGGCATCACGCGGCCCTGCGTCAAGCACAATTTCCTGGTCAAGAACGTCGCCGACCTGGCGCCGACGATCCGCAAGGCGTTCCACATCGCCCAGACCGGGCGTCCCGGCCCCGTCCTGGTCGACGTCCCCAAGGACATCACCATCGCGCGGCATGCGTTCTCGTATCCGCGCGATTTGCATCTGCGTTCCTACAATCCGGTGGTCAAGGGCCACATGGGCCAGATCAAGAAGGCGGTGCAACTGCTGCTGGCCGCCGAGCGGCCGCTCATCTACACCGGCGGCGGCGTGATCCTCGCGAATGCCACGGAGGAACTCGGGCGCCTCGTCGACCGCCTGGGATTTCCGTGCACCAGCACCCTCATGGGGTTGGGCGGCTATCCGGCCTCGGACAAGAAGTTCCTTGGCATGCTGGGCATGC
This sequence comes from Burkholderiales bacterium GJ-E10, assembly GCA_000828975.1. Classification (NCBI taxonomy): domain Bacteria; kingdom Pseudomonadati; phylum Pseudomonadota; class Betaproteobacteria; order Burkholderiales; species Burkholderiales bacterium GJ-E10. Next base: position 754,211 of record AP014683.1, read on the forward strand.
ACGGGACGATCGAGGCGAATTTTGCGATGCAGCATTGCGACGTGCTGCTTGCGGTGGGGGCGCGGTTCGACGACCGGGTGATCGGCAGTCCCGCACATTTCGCCCAGAACCCGCGCAAGATCATCCATATCGACATCGATCCGTCGTCGATCTCCAAGCGCGTCAAGGTCGACGTGCCGATCGTCGGCGATGTGCGCGAGGTGCTTGCGGAAATCCTGGCCCAGGTCGATGCGGCGGGCGGCCGCGCGGCCGCGATCGACGCCTGGTGGGACCAGCTGGGTACATGGCGGTCCCAGGACTGCCTGCGCTACGAGCGCAGCGAGACGGTGGTCAAACCCCAGCATGTCGTCGAGACCCTCTGGAACCTGACGGGCGGCGACATCTTCGTCACGTCCGACGTCGGGCAGCACCAGATGTGGGCGGCGCAGTATTACCGGTTCGACAAGCCGCGGCGGTGGATCAACTCCGGCGGCCTGGGGACGATGGGCGTCGGCCTTCCCTACGCGATGGGTGTGCAGATGGCCAATCCCGGGGCCCAGGTTGCGGTGATCACCGGCGAGGGCTCGATCCAGATGAACATCCAGGAGCTGTCGACCTGCAGGCAGTATCGCCTGACGCCCAAGATCATCAATCTGAACAATCGCTACCTCGGCATGGTGCGGCAATGGCAGCAGATCGAGTACGGCAGCCGCTATTCGGAATCGTACATGGATGCGCTGCCGGATTTCGTGCGTCTGGCCGAGGCGTACGGGCACGTCGGCATGCGGATCGACAAGCCGGCCGATGTCGAGCCCGCGCTGCGCGAGGCGTTCACGACCTACCGCGACCGGCTGGTCTTCCTGGATTTCATCACCGATTCGAGCGAAAACGTCTGGCCCATGGTGCGTGCGGGCAAAGGACTGACCGAGATGATGCTCGGCGCGGAGGAACTGTGATGCGGCACGTCATTTCGGTCCTGCTGGAAAACGAGCCGGGCGCGCTGTCCCGGGTGGTGGGGCTGTTCTCCGCGCGCGGCTACAACATCGAAACGCTCACGGTGGCGCCGACCGAGGATGCCTCGCTGTCGCGCATGACCATCGTCACGATGGGATCCGACGACGTGATCGAGCAGATCACCAAGCACCTGAACCGGCTCATCGAGGTGGTGAAGGTGGTGGACCTGACCGAGGCCGACTACACCGAGCGGGAACTCATGCTGGTGAAGGTGCGGGCGGTCGGCAAGGAGCGCGAGGAAATGAAGCGCATGGCCGACATCTTTCGCGGCCGCATCGTCGACGTCACCGACAAGACGTACACGATCGAGCTCACCGGCGCGACGGACAAGGTCGACGCGTTTCTGCGCGCGCTCGATCGCACGGCGATCCTGGAAACCGTACGCACAGGCAGTTCCGGGATCGGACGCGGCGAACGGGTGCTGAGGGTGTGATGCTGCCTCCCCCTCTTCCGCGGGCGGGAGAGGGCGGGGGTGCGGATTGTGATTACGGGTGCAGCTTATCAATCAGGAGAAATGAATGAAAGTTTTCTACGACAAGGACGCCGATCTCGCGTTGATCCAGTCGAAGCGCGTCGCCATTGTCGGCTATGGTTCGCAAGGCCACGCCCACGCGCTCAACCTGCGCGACTCCGGCGTGAAGGTCACGGTGGCGCTGCGCAAGGGCGGGGCCTCGTGGAACAAGGCGGTTGCCGCCGGCCTGGAAGTCAAGGAGATCGCCGACGCCGTGCGGGAGGCCGATCTGGTCATGATCCTGCTGCCCGACGAGAATCATGGCGAGGTGTACCGCTCCGCCATCGAGCCCAACATGAAGCAGGGCGCGGCGCTTGCCTTCGCCCACGGCTTCAACCTGCATTACGCACAGGTGCAGCCGCGCGCGGACCTCGACGTGATCATGATCGCCCCCAAGGCGCCCGGCCACACCGTCCGCGGCACCTATGCGCAGGGCGGCGGCGTTCCGGCGCTGATCGCCATCCATGCCGACCGTTCCGGTCAGGCTCGCGATCTGGCGCTGTCCTACGCCTGCGGCATCGGCAGCGGCAAGGCCGGCGTGATCGAGACGACGATCCGCGAAGAGACCGAGACCGATCTGTTCGGCGAGCAGGCGGTCCTGTGCGGCGGGACGGTGGAACTCATCAAGGCGGGCTTCGAGACCCTGGTCGAAGCCGGATACGCCCCGGAAATGGCCTACTTCGAGTGCCTGCACGAACTGAAGCTCATCGTCGACCTGATTTACGAGGGCGGCATCGCCAACATGAACTACTCGATCTCCAACAATGCCGAGTATGGCGAGTACGTGACCGGCGGCGAGGTGGTCAATGAGCAGTCGCGGGCGGCGATGCGCAAGGCGCTCGAGCGCATCCAGACCGGCGAATACGCCAAGAGCTTCATCCTCGAACACCGCGCCGGCGCTCCCACGCTCACGGCCCGCCGCCGCCTGACCGCCGAACACCCGATCGAGCAGGTCGGGGAGAAGCTGCGGGCGATGATGCCGTGGATCCGCGCCAATCGCCTGGTCGATCAAAGCAAGAACTGAAGACGAGATGACGAACCCGGTTCGGGGATATCCGCATCCGATCATCGCGCGCGAGGGGTGGCCGTTCCTGGCCGGTTCGATCCTCCTCGCGGCGCTGGTTTCCGTGCTCGCGGGCGGCTGGTGGTCGGCGCCCTTCTGGGTGCTGGCGGTTTTCGTGCTGCAGTTCTTCCGCGATCCGCCGCGCCCGGTCCCCGAATTGCCGGCAGCCGTGCTGTCGCCGGCGGACGGGCGTATCGTCCGCATCCAGGTCGTTCGCGATCCTGGCCTGGATCGGGATGCATTGCTCATCAGCGTATTCATGAACGTCTTCAACGTCCATAGCAACCGCGCCCCGGTCGATGCGGTGGTCGAACGGGTCGCATACACGCCCGGCCGCTTCGTCAACGCCGATCTGGACAAGGCGTCGACGGAGAACGAGCGCAACGCGCTGGTGCTCCGCACCGCGGGCGGCGCCCAGCTGACGGTGGTGCAGGTCGCCGGCCTGATCGCCCGCCGCATCCTCTGCTACGTGAAGGCGGGCGACGCGCTGGTCCGCGGCCAGCGCTACGGGTTCATCCGCTTCGGCTCGCGGGTCGACGTCTATCTGCCGACCGACGCGCGGCCGCGCGTCGCGGTCGGGGATGTCGTTCGTGCGACCACGACCATCCTGGCGGAGTTGCAAGGCTGACATGACCGGGCGTTTGCGGCACCGGAAACGCCACCTCCCGGGCTTGCCCTCGGGGTCGTCGGAGGACTTCGGCGGCGCCCGCGCCGCGCGGCGGCGGCGCGGCATCTATCTGCTTCCCAACCTGTTCACGACCGCCGCGCTGTTCGCCGGGTTTTTCGCCATCGTCCAGGCGATGGACCAGAACTTCGAACACGCCGCCATCGCGATCTTCTTCGCCATGGTCCTCGATGGCATGGACGGCCGCGTCGCGCGGCTGACCAACACCCAGAGCGCGTTCGGCGAACAGTACGACTCGCTTTCGGACATGACGTCGTTCGGCGTTGCGCCGGCGCTGATCGCCTACGAATGGGTGCTGCACGACCTCGGCCGCTGGGGGTGGGCCGGCGCGTTCGTGTACTGCGCCGGCGCCGCCCTGCGGCTGGCGCGGTTCAACGCCAACATCGGCGTCGTCGACAAGCGTTTCTTCCAGGGGTTGCCGAGTCCGGCGGCGGCGGCGCTGGTTGCCGGCTTCGTCTGGCTCGCCGTCGACAGTCGTTTTCCCATCCGGGAAGCATGGTTTCCCTGGACCCTGTTCCTGATCACGGTCTATGCCGGGCTGACGATGGTTTCGAGCGTGCCCTTCTACAGCGGCAAGAGCTTCCACCTCGCGCGCAGCGTGCCGTTCTGGGTGATGATTGTGATCGTCCTCGGCATATTCCTCGTTTCGTCGAATCCGCCCATCGTCCTTTTCGCACTGTTCTGCTGTTACGCAATCTCCGGCTACCTGTACTGGGCGTGGCTGCGGTGGCGCGGCCAGCCCAACCCCGTACGGTCCGCGTCTTCCGGACCGGAGAGTTAAGATACTTCCGCTATGGACCGATTGATCATTTTCGATACGACCCTGCGCGACGGCGAGCAAAGCCCCGGCGCGTCCATGACCCGCGACGAGAAGCTGCGCATCGCCAAGCAGCTGGAGCGGCTGCGCGTGGACGTGATCGAGGCCGGGTTCGCCGCAGCGAGCAACGGCGATTTCGAGGCGGTACGCGCGATTGCGGCCGCGATCAAGGATTCGACCGTCTGCTCGCTGTCCCGCGCCAACGAGCGCGACATCCTGCGCGCGGCCGAGGCGCTGGCGCCGGCGGCTTCCCGGCGCATCCACACCTTCATTGCGACCTCGCCCTTGCACATGGAGAAGAAGCTCCGCATGGCGCCGGAGCAGGTCCTCGAACATGCCCGCGCAGCGGTGCGGCTCGCCCGGCAGCACACCGACGACGTCGAGTTCTCCGCCGAGGATGCGAGTCGCTCGGAACTCGATTTCCTGTGCCGGGTGCTCGAGCTGGCGATCGCGGAAGGCGCGACCACCGTCAACATTCCCGACACCGTCGGCTACGCGGTGCCGGCGCAGTACGGCGAACTGCTGCGCACCTTGCGCGAGCGGATCCCCAACTCGGACAAGGCGGTCTGGTCGGTGCACTGCCACAACGACCTCGGCATGGCGGTGGCCAATTCGCTTGCCGGCGTCTTGAACGGCGTGCGCCAGATCGAATGCACCATCAACGGCCTGGGTGAGCGCGCCGGCAACACCGCGCTCGAAGAGGTCGTCATGGCCGTGCGCACGCGCCGCGACGTCTTCGCGGTGGAAACGCGCATCGACACGACCCAGATCGTCCCCGCGTCGCGCCTGGTGTCGAACATCACCGGGTTCCCGGTGCAGCCCAACAAGGCGGTGGTCGGCGCCAACGCGTTTGCGCATGCGTCCGGCATCCACCAGGACGGCGTGCTCAAGTCGCGCCAGACGTACGAGATCATGCGGGCCGAGGATGTCGGCTGGAGCGCCAACCGCATCGTCCTGGGCAAGCTGTCCGGCCGCAACGCCTTCAAGCAGCGCGTGCAGGAGCTGGCGATCCCGGTGGCGAGCGACGCCGAGATGGAAGCCGCGTTTTCCCGCTTCAAGGACCTGGCCGACCGCAAGGCGGAGATCTTCGACGAGGATATCCAGGCGCTGTTTTCCGACGAGGAGGTCGGGCAGCAGCAGGAGCGGTTCCAGTTCCGTTCCATTTCCCAGCGCTCCGAGACCGGCGGCCGGCCCAGTGCCGAGCTGCGTTTTGCGGTGGAGGGGCGCGAAGAGCAGGCGGCGTCCGAGGGCAACGGCCCGGTCGATGCGGTGTTCAAGGCGATCGAGAGCCGGGTGCGGAGCGGTTCGGAACTGCTGCTTTTCTCGGTCAATGCGATCACCACGGGCACCGAATCGCAGGGCGAGGTCACCGTGCGTCTTGCCCGGGCCGGGCGCATCGTCAACGGCGTGGGTGCGGACCTCGACATCGTCGCCGCCTCCGCCAAGGCCTACTTCAACGCGCTCAACAAGCTCTACACCACCAACGAGCGGATCGACCCGCAGATCTCGATGACGCCCTGATCCCGTTCCGGGCGAGCCGTCGGGTGATCCCGCACGGGCGTCATGGCTGAAATCGTCATATAATCCGCGATTCCCACGGCACGGCATTCCTTCCGTGTCCGCCTGTCGAACGTAAAGGAAGCATCATGGCTGTCTCCGACATCAACAAGGGCGACATCGTCGCCAAGTATCAGCGCGCCGCCAACGACACCGGGTCCCCGGAAGTCCAGGTCGCTCTTCTGACCGCGCGCATCAACGAACTCACCGAACACTTCAAGGCCCATGTGAAGGATCACCACTCGCGCCGCGGCCTGCTCAAGATGGTCAGCCGCCGCCGCAAGTTGCTCGACTACCTCAAGGGCCGAAACCCCGAGGCATACAAGGGCCTGATCGAGCGTCTGGGTCTGCGCAAGTAAGGACGCCGCCGGTGTCCGACCTCGGCATCGCTCCCGCTTCTCCGCATTCTCCGTATGCCGGCTTCCGCGGCGCGGCGGTGTGCGGAGCGGGGTGCTCCCACGGGATTTCCCGCGCGCGGGCGGGCGACGGGTTTGCCGCGAAAATCGGATGACGGACCGGCTGCGACGGAATTCGCGAAAGGAATGCAAACGTGTTTGACAAAGTGACCAAGACGTTCCAGTACGGCAAGCACACGGTTCGACTGGAAACCGGAGAGATCGCACGCCAGGCCACCGGTGCGGTGATGGCGTGGGTGGGTGATACGGTCGTGCTGGCGACGGTGGTCGCGGCCAACCAGGCCAAGCCCGGTCAGGATTTCTTCCCGCTGACGGTGGATTACATCGAGAAGACCTATGCCGCGGGCAAGATCCCCGGCGGATTCTTCAAGCGCGAAGGCCGTCCCTCCGAAAAGGAGACGCTGACCTCGCGGCTGATCGACCGGCCGATCCGTCCTCTGTTCCCGGACGGCTTCTTCAATGAAGTGCAGGTCGTCATCCACGTCGTGTCCGTCGATCCCGAGATCGACCCCGACATCCCCGCGATGATCGGCACCTCGGCGGCCCTGGCGATTTCCGGGATTCCGTTCAACGGGCCGATCGGCGCCGCGCGCGTCGGCTACATCGACGGCCAGTACGTGCTCAATCCCAGCGCCGCGGAACTGAAGCAGTCGCGCCTGGATCTCGTCGTCGCCGGTACCGAGCGCGCCGTGCTGATGGTCGAGTCCGAGGCCGACCAGCTGCCGGAAGATGTGATGCTGGGCGCCGTGATGTACGGCCATGAGCAGATGCAGGCGGTGATCAACGCGATCCACGACCTCGTCGCCGAGGCGGGCAAGCCCGTCTGGGATTGGCAGGCGCCGGCGCGCAACGAGGCGCTGCATGCCCGCCTCGAGGAATTGGCCGGGCCGGGGTACCGCGAGGCCTATCAGATCCGCAGCAAGCAGGCCCGTTCGCAGAAGCTCAAGGAAGTGGAATCGGCGGTGCGCGCCAAGCTTGCGGAAGACGCCGCGGCCGCCGGAACGACGGTCGACGAACGTGCGGTCGACGGGATCCTCTTCGACATGCAGGCGAAGATCGTTCGCAACCAGATCCTGGCGGGCGAGCCGCGGATCGACGGGCGCGACACGCGCACGGTCCGTCCCATCGAAATCCGCCTGGGCGTGCTGCCGCGCACCCACGGTTCGGCGCTGTTCACCCGCGGGGAGACGCAGGCGCTGGTCGTCGCCACCCTGGGAACCAAGCAGGACGAGCAGATCATCGATGCGCTGCAGGGCGAGTATCGCGATCGCTTCATGCTGCACTACAACATGCCGCCGTTCGCGACCGGCGAATGCGGCCGCGTCGGCACGCCCAAGCGGCGGGAAGTCGGCCACGGCCGGCTCGCCAAGCGTGCCCTGGTGGCGGTGCTGCCGGCGCCGGAAGAATTCCAATACTCGATCCGGGTCGTCTCGGAGATCACCGAATCCAACGGCTCCTCGTCGATGGCTTCGGTCTGCGGCGGCTGCTTGGCATTGATGGACGCAGGCGTTCCCGTCAAGGCGCACGTTGCGGGCGTCGCGATGGGCCTCATCAAGGAGGGCGGGCGCTTCGCGGTGCTGACCGACATCCTGGGCGACGAGGATCATCTCGGCGACATGGACTTCAAGGTGGCCGGTACCAGTACCGGCGTGACCGCCCTGCAGATGGACATCAAGATCGAGGGCATCACCAAGGAGATCATGCAGGTCGCCCTGGCGCAGGCGCGCGAAGGCCGCACGCACATCCTCGGCAAGATGCATGATGCGATCACCGTGTCGCGCGGCGAATTGTCCGAATTCGCCCCCCGCATGATCCGGCTCAAGATCAATCCCGAGAAGATCCGCGACGTGATCGGCAAGGGGGGGGCGGTGATCCGAGCGCTGACCGAGGAAACCGGCACCCAGATCGACATCGAAGACGATGGTTCGATCACGATCGCCAGCGTCGACCTCGAGCGGGGTCGCGAGGCCGAGCGCCGGATCCTGGAGTTGACGGCCGAGGTCGAAGTCGGCAAGGTCTACGACGGTACGGTGCTGCGCCTGCTCGATTTCGGCGCGATCGTCCAGTTGCTGCCGGGCCGCGACGGGCTGTTGCACATCTCCCAGATCGCCAACGAGCGCGTGAACCAGGTCAGCGACTATCTCAAGGAAGGCCAGGTCGTGAAGGTCAAGGTCATCGAAGCCGACGAGAAGGGTCGTGTCCGCCTGTCGATGAAGGCGGCCGGAACGGAAGGGGCCGCGCCCGCGGCGTAACGGTCACCCTCTCCCCGCCGGGGAGAGGGCCGGGGTGAAGGGGATTCGATCGATGAGCATGCGTCGCAAGCTGGTCGCAGCCAACTGGAAGATGAACGGCAGCCGTGCGGAAAACGCCCGCTGGCTGCATGCGTTCCGCGACGCGCTGCCCGCGTGCGAAACGGTGGTGTGTCCGCCGTTCGTCTATCTGTCCCAGGTGGTCGAAGGTCTGGGTGGAACGGCGGCCGAGGCCGGTGCGCAGAATTGCAGCGACCGGACGACCGGCGCCTGGACCGGCGAGGTGGCCGCCGAGATGCTCGTGGATGCCGGCGCGAAGTGGGTGATCGTCGGGCATTCGGAGCGCCGGGCCGCATACGGCGAGGGCGACGATCTGGTCGGCGGCAAGGCCGCCCGCGCGTTTGCCGCGGGCTTGCGCCCGATCGTCTGCGTGGGGGAGACCCTGGCGCAGCGCGAAGCCGGCCGGACGCAGGAGGTCGTTGCCGCGCAGCTCGATGCGGTGCTGGCGCATTGCACGCCCGCGCAACTGGTCGGCGGCGCCATTGCCTATGAACCGGTCTGGGCGATCGGAACCGGGCGCACGGCGACGCCGGAACAGGCCCAGGAGGTCCACGCCGCGATCCGTGCGCGCCTGGCGGCACGGGATGCGGGAGCGGCGGATGCGACGCGCCTGCTGTACGGCGGCAGCGTCAAGCCCGGCAACGCTGCGGAGCTTTTCCGGCAGCCGGATATCGACGGCGGCCTGATCGGTGGGGCATCACTGGTTGCGGCGGACTTTCTCGCCATTTGCGCGGCCGCGATCTGACGGAGACGGAAACGATGGGGTGGCTGGGAAATCTGTTGATCGTCGTCCAGGTGCTGTGCGCGGTCGCGGTCGTCATTCTGGTCCTGCTGCAGCATGGCAAGGGCGCCGACATGGGCGCGGCCTTCGGCGGCGGGGCGTCAGGAAGCCTGTTCGGTGCCACCGGATCGGCAAACTTCCTGTCCCGCAGCACGGCGGTGGCTGCGACGATTTTCTTCATTGCAACGATCGGGCTCGCGTACACCTCTACGTCGCTGCGGGGTGGCCACGAGGCCTCCGGCGGCGTGATGAGCGGGTACCACCCGACCGGCGATGGGGCGGCCGTGCCGGCGGCGCCGACCGGTACGAAGAACGGCGGCGCGGCGGTGCCGCAGAATGGCAACGCCGCCAACGCGGGGAAAGAGAAAAGCACGGAGATTCCGAAGTAGGGTAACCAATTCGGGGTAGAATTCCGCGCCAATTTGCCGACGTGGTGGAATTGGTAGACACACCATCTTGAGGGGGTGGCGGCGCAAGCCGTGCGAGTTCGAGTCTCGCCGTCGGCACCAAAGTGGCGCGGTACCGTGGATCCGCAGAACCGGAAGGAAATAGGATCCCGGGAGTGCGGGTTACGGTAAGTGGTTTTCATTGTGTTTGGTGTGCATGATGTCCATCAAACGGGCGCGCAGCGAGCAAGTGTCCTCGGGGCGGCTGGCTGCGCGGTAGGCGTCGACTTGCTCGCGGACATCGCCACGGCGACCGTCCGAAAAAGATGGCAGGCGACGGAGGGGGAGCTGGCCGAAGGTGGACCCTCGGCGGCTCGTGTCGGATTTTGGGCTGCGAAAGGCCCGTTCACGCCCCGATGAATCGGAATGCGGCGTGGGCGAGCCAGAGGAACGGGTGACTTGTGGATCTCGGGACCTATCTTCCGGTACTGATCTTTCTCGTCGTCGGCGCCGTGATCGGCGTGGCACCGATGGCGCTCGGCGCATTGGTCGGCCCGCATCGCCCGGATCCGGAGAAGCTCTCGCCCTACGAGTGCGGATTCGAAGCGTTCGAGGACGCACGCATGAAGTTCGACGTGCGCTATTACCTCGTTGCCATCCTCTTCATCCTCTTCGATCTGGAAGTCGCATTCCTGTTTCCCTGGGCCGCGTCCGTCGGTTCGCTGGGGCACTGGAGCGTAGGCTTCTGGTCGATGATGATCTTTCTCGGCATCCTCACCGTGGGGTTCCTCTACGAGTGGAAGAAGGGTGCGCTCGAATGGGAATGACGGGTTCCGTTTGCGCCTGGGAGATTTGAACCGGTGGCTATCGAAGGCAAGCTCGAACAGGGTTTCATCACGACCAGCGCCGACGCGGTCATCAACTGGGCCCGGACCGGCTCGTTGTGGCCGATGACGTTCGGCCTGGCCTGCTGCGCGGTGGAGATGATGCACGCCGGCGCGGCGCGGTACGACCTCGACCGGTTCGGCGTCGTGTTTCGCCCGAGTCCGCGTCAGTCCGATCTCATGATCGTCGCCGGAACCCTATGCAACAAGATGGCTCCGGCGCTGCGCAAGGTCTACGACCAGATGCCCGAGCCGCGCTGGGTGATCTCGATGGGATCGTGCGCGAATGGCGGGGGGTATTACCACTATTCCTACTCGGTGGTCCGCGGCTGCGATCGCATCGTGCCCGTGGACATCTATGTGCCCGGGTGCCCGCCGACCGCGGAAGCCCTGCTCTACGGGGTGATCCAGTTGCAGAACAAGATCCGCCGCACGAACACCATCGCCCGGTGAGCCAACGATGAATGGAATCGGAGAACTTGCGCAACGCTTGCGCGACGGACTGGGCGCGCAGGCGCTGTCGGTCGATACAGCGCTCGACGAAGTGACCGTGACGGTTCGTGCTGCCGACTGGCGGGAGGTGTCGCTGCGGCTGCGCGATGACCCGCAATTCGGCTTCGAACAACTCATCGATCTGTGCGGGATCGACTATCTCGAATACGGCAACGGCGAGCGCGGCACGCTTCCCGGCGAGGGCCGGTTCGCGGTGGTGATGCATCTGCTGTCGCTGGCCAACAACCGGCGCGTGCGCGTGCGGGCGTTCTGCCCTTCCGACGACCTGCCGCTGGTTGCGTCGCTGGTCGAGGTATGGCCGGCGGCCGGTTGGTACGAGCGCGAAGCGTTTGACCTCTTCGGCATCGTTTTCGAGGGCAACCCCGATCTGCGCCGTATCCTCACGGATTACGGTTTCGTCGGATATCCGTTCCGGCGCGATTTCCCGGTTTCCGGACACGTCGAGATGCGCTACGACCCGCAGTTGCGGCGCGTGATCTACCAGCCGGTGACCATCGAGCCGCGCGAGAACACGCCGCGCGTGATCCGCGAAGAGCATTACGCGCAGGATAAGTGAGTCATGGCGGAAATTCGGAATTACACCCTGAACTTTGGTCCGCAGCATCCGTCGGCGCACGGGGTGCTGCGCCTGGTGCTGGAACTCGACGGCGAGGTGATCCGCCGCGCCGATCCGCATATCGGACTCCTGCACCGCGCGACCGAGAAGCTTGCCGAGACGCGCACCTACCTGCAGTCCGTGCCCTACATGGACCGCCTCGACTACGTCTCGATGATGTGCAACGAGCACGCCTACGTCATGACGATCGAGCGCATGCTGGGCATCGAAGTGCCGATCCGTGCGCAGTACATCCGCGTGATGTACGACGAGATCACCCGCCTGCTGAATCACCTGCTGTGGATCGGCGGCCATGCGCTCGACGTCGGCGCGATGGCGGTGTTCCTCTACGCGTTCCGGGAGCGCGAGGACCTCTTCGACATGTACGAGGCGGCCTCGGGCGCGCGCATGCACGCGGCGTATTACCGGCCCGGCGGCGTGTACCGCGATCTGCCGGATGCGATGCCGCAGTACCGCACCGACCAGGGCTGGTCCGAAGGCGATGCGCGGCGGCGCAACGAGAACCGCCAGGGTTCGCTGCTCGATTTCATCGATGATTTCACGCGGCGCTTCCCGGCCCTCGTCGATGAATACGAGACGCTGCTCACCGACAATCGGATCTGGAAACAGCGGTTGGTCGGAATCGGCGTGGTCGAACCGGAAAAGGCCCTGGCCTGGGGGTTCACCGGCCCGATGCTGCGCGGCTCGGGGGTCGCATGGGATCTGCGCAAGAAGCAGCCCTACGAGGTCTACGACCGCCTCGACTTCGACATTCCGGTGGGCAAGACCGGCGACAGCTATGACCGCTACCTCGTGCGGGTCGAGGAGATGCGGCAGAGCAACCGCATCATCCAGCAGTGCGTCGCCTGGCTGCGCGCCAATCCGGGCCCGGTCATCACCGACAACCACAAGGTCGCACCGCCCGACCGGGTTGGAATGAAGACCAACATGGAAGAGCTGATCCACCATTTCAAGCTTTTTTCGGAAGGCTTCCATGTGCCGCCGGGCGAAGCGTATGCGGCGGTGGAGCACCCGAAGGGCGAATTCGGCATCTACCTCGTGAGCGACGGCGCCAACAAGCCGTATCGCCTCAAGATCCGCGCGCCCGGGTTTGCGCATTTGCAGGGGTTGGACGAAATGGCGCGTGGCCACATGATTGCCGATGCGGTGACGATCATCGGCACCCAGGACATCGTGTTCGGGGAGATCGACCGATGAGCGGCGACAGCACCCGGGAAGCGGGGGCGGAGGACGATCTCGTGCCCGCGCCGCGGCGCCTGTCGGAGGCAGCGCTGCAGCGGATCGAGCGCGAGACGAGGAAGTTTCCGCCGGAACAGCGGCAGTCGGCCGTGATCCCCGCGCTGGCCATTGCGCAGGACGAGTTCGGCTGGCTGTCGACCGAGACCATCGAGGAAGTGGCCAACCTGCTGGGCATGCCGCCGGTGGCGGCCTATGAGGTGGCGACCTTCTATCACATGTTCCATCGCGCTCCGGTCGGGCGCAACAAGATCACCTTGTGCACCAACCTTCCCTGCGCGCTGTCGGGCGCGGGGCGGGCGGCGGCACGCCTGAAGGAGCGTCTTGGCATCGATTTCGGCGAGACCACCGCCGACGGCTGCTTCACGCTGGTGGAAGGCGAGTGCCTGGGAGCCTGCGGCGACGCGCCGGTGCTCCTGCACAACAACAAGCGGATGTGCAGTTTCCTGGACGATGACAAGAAGATCGATGCGCTGATCGAATCCTTGCGCGCCGAGGGGGCCGCTTCGGACGGCGAGGGGGGTGTATGAGCGATCGGGTCACCTTTCACGGGCGCCACATCAATCCCATCCTGCTCGCCGATCTGGACGGAAGCAACTGGCGCCTGCGCGACTATGAACGCCGCGGCGGCTACGCGGCGCTGCGCCGCATCCTCAGCGAGGGCATGGCGCCGGACGCCGTCGTGGCGGAACTGAAGAAGTCCGCGCTGCGCGGACGCGGCGGCGCGGGGTTCTCGACCGGCATGAAGTGGAGCTTCATGCCCAAGAACGTGCCGGGGCCGAAGTACATCGTCTGCAATTCCGACGAAGGTGAGCCGGGCACGTTCAAGGACCGCGATCTGCTGCGCTACAACCCACACGCGGTGATCGAGGGCATGATCATCGGCGGCTATGCCATCGGCGCGACGGCGGGCTACAACTATATCCACGGCGAGATCTGGGACGTCTACGAACGCTTCCAGGAGGCGCTCGACGAAGCCTACGCGGCCGGACTGCTCGGCAGGAACATCCTCGGTTCGGAGTTCTCATTCGACTGCTACACGACCCACGGCTGGGGTGCATACATCTGTGGCGAGGAAACGGCGCTGCTCGAGTCGATCGAGGGAAAGAAGGGGCAACCCCGCTTCAAGCCGCCGTTCCCGGCGCTGGTCGGTCTCTACGGCCGCCCGACCACGATCAACAACACCGAGACTTTCGCCGCCGTACCGTGGATCTTCCGCAACAGCGGCGACGCCTTCCTGGCCCTGGGCAAACCCAACAACGGCGGGACCAAGATCTTCTCGGTTTCGGGCGACGTGCAGCGTCCCGGCAATTACGAAGTGCCCCTCGGCACGCCGTTCGCGACGCTGCTCGAACTCGCGGGCGGCATGCGCGGCGGCGCGATCAAGGCGGTGATTCCCGGCGGTTCGTCGATGCCCGTGCTGCCTGGCGCGGTGATGATGGACCTGACGCTCGACTACGAGACGATCGCCAAGGCCGGATCGATGCTCGGATCGGGCGCGGTGATCGTGATGAACGACACCCGTTGCATGGTGCGCTGCCTGGAGCGGCTGTCGTATTTCTACCAGAACGAGTCCTGCGGCCAGTGCACGCCCTGCCGCGAGGGTACGGGCTGGCTGTATCGGGTGATGCACCGGATCGAGCACGGGCAGGGACGCCCGGAGGACATCGATCTGCTCGATTCCGTGGCGGAGAACATCCAGGGACGCACCATCTGTGCGCTGGGCGACGCGGCAGCGATGCCGGTGCGCTCCTTCATCAAGCATTTCCGGGCCGAGTTCGAGCACCACATCGAACACAAGCAGTGCCTGGTACCGGACTACGTGTGACGACGCGATGATCGAGATCGAAATCGACGGCCGGAAAGTCTCGGTGCCCCAAGGCGGCACCGTCATGGATGCCGCCAACGCCGCGGGCATCTTCGTGCCGCACTTCTGCTACCACCGCAAGCTGTCGATCGCGGCGAACTGCCGGATGTGCCTGGTCGAGGTCGAGAAGGCGCCCAAGCCCCTGCCGGCCTGCGCCACGCCCGCGACGCCCGGCATGATCGTGCGCACGGCGAGCGAACGCGCCCGCCAGGCGCAGCGCTCGGTGATGGAGTTCCTGCTCATCAACCACCCGCTCGACTGCCCGATCTGCGATCAGGGCGGGGAGTGCCAGCTGCAGGACCTGGCGGTGGGATACGGCGGCAGCGCATCGCGCTATCGCGAGGAGAAGCGGGTCGTCGTGCACAAGCAGATCGGACCGCTGGTCTCCGCCGAGGAGATGGCCCGCTGCATCCATTGCACCCGCTGCGTACGCTTCGGCCAGGAGATCGCCGGGGTGATGGAACTGGGCATGGCCGGCCACGGCGAACATTCGGAAATCCTGACCTTCGTCGGCCGCAGCGTCGATTCCGAACTCTCCGGCAACATGATCGACGTCTGTCCCGTCGGCGCGCTGACGAGCAAGCCGTTCCGCTATCGCGCGCGCACCTGGGAACTGGCCCGGCGCCGTTCGATCAGCCCGCACGACAGCCTCGGATCGAACCTCGTGCTGCAGCTCAAGCAGCGCGACGTGGTGCGCGTCGTTCCCCTCGAGAACGAGGCGGTCAACGAATGCTGGATTTCGGACCGCGACCGCTTTTCCTACGAAGGGCTGGCCGCGGAACGCCTGACGCGTCCGATGATCCGCCGCGACGGCGTGCTGCGCGAGGTCACCTGGCCCGAGGCGCTGGAATACACCGCCAATCTGCTTGAACGGGTGCGCGATGCGCACGGCGGCGCGGCGATTGGCGCCCTGGCCGCCGGCGGGTCGACCGCCGAAGAGCTGCATCTGTTGGGCAGGTTCGTGCGCGGCCTGGGATCGGAGAGCATCGACTTCCGCGTCCGCCAGAGCGACTTCCGGGCGGATGCCGTGCGACGGGGCGCGCCCTGGCTGGGAATGCCGGTGGCGGACATCAACGGTCTCGACCGGCTGCTGCTCGTCGGCTCGTTCCTGCGCCAGGACCATCCGCTGTTGGCGGCGCGGGTGCGCAAGGCGGCGGGGGCAGGCGCCCGCGTGCATGTCCTGCACGCCGCCGACGAGAATCTGCTGTTGCGGGCCGCGGGAAAGCGCATTGCCGCGCCCTCGCAGTGGGTCCGGGCGCTTGCCCAGCTCGCCGTGGCGGTGGCGCGTGCCCGATCGCTGCCGGACCCGGTCTCCGGCGTCGAGCCCGATGCCTGGGCGGCCGCCGCTGCGCAGGACCTCGGTTCCGGCGAGCGTGTCGCGCTGCTGGCCGGCAACGCCGCCGTGCAGCATCCCGACGCGGCACGGATCCAGGCATGGATGCAGTGGATCGCCGAGGCGGTGGGTGGGCGTTTCGGCGTGATCGGCGAAGCGGCCAACAGCGTCGGCGGCTATCTGGCCGGCGCCACGCCGGGGCCCGGCGGGCGCAATGCGCGCACGATGTTCGAGGAGCCGATGGCCGGCTACCTGCTCTGGGGACTCGAGCCCGAACTCGATTGCGCCGACCCGGCGCAGGCGCGGCGCGCGCTGCAGCGCGCGGAGGCGGTGGTTGCGTTCTCGGCATACCGCAGCGATGCCCTGCTCGAGATCGCACACGCGGTGCTGCCGATCGCCACCTTTGCCGAGACGGCGGGAACCTTCGTGAACTGTGAAGGGCGGGCGCAGAGCTTCCAGGGAGTCACCGTGCCGCCGGGCGAAGCGCGGCCGGGATGGAAGGTGCTGCGGGTTCTGGCCGACCAGTTCGGCTTCGACGGCTTCGGCTACGACACGCCCGAGGAGGTGCGCGCCGATGCGCTGCCGTCCCAGGCCCGGATGCCGCTCGACAACGGGTTCGCCACGGGGGACCTGCTGTCCGGCGCGGCGAGTGCGCCGGACGGCGCTGCCGAGCGGCTTGCCGACGTCCCGCTCTATTTCACCGACGCCATCGTGCGCCGGGCCGAGGCCCTGCAGAAGACGGTCCAGGCACGTGCGCCCCAGGTTCGCGCCAATGCGGCGACGCTGGCGCGCTTCGGTGTCGAACCCGGAGCCGCGGTGCGGGTGCGGCAGGGCGAGGCGACGGCGGTGCTGCCCTGTGCCGTCGACGCCGCGCTGGCGGACGGCGTCGTGCGGGTGTCCGCCGGTCATGCGGATACGGCCGGACTGGGACCGATGTTCGGACCGATTCATCTGGAGTGCGCGTAAATGGTGGCCGAATTCCAATCCTGGGCGCTGGGGCTGGTGGCGGCGAGCTGGTGGCCGCCGGTCTGGACGGTGATCTGGATCCTGATCAAGGCACTGCTCATCACCCTGCCCATCCTCGGCGCGGTGGCCTACCTAACCCTCTGGGAGCGCAAGCTCATCGGCTGGATGCACATCCGCCTCGGACCCAACCGGGTCGGCCCGGCGGGCCTGCTGCAGCCGATCGCCGATGCGATCAAGCTCCTGACCAAGGAGGTCATCGCCCCCGCGCAGGCCGACAAGGCACTCTATTTCCTGTCGCCGGTGATCGTGCTGGTGCCGGCACTTGCCGCCTGGGCGGTGATTCCGTTCGGCCCCGGCCTGGTGCTCGCCAACGTGAACGCAGGTCTGCTCTACGTGATGGCGGTGACCTCGTTGGGGATCTACGGCGTGATCATCGCCGGCTGGGCGTCGAACTCGAAGTACGCCTTTCTCGGCGCGCTGCGCGCCTCCGCGCAGATGGTGTCGTACGAGCTCGCCATGGGGTTCGTGCTGGTCGGCGTGCTGCTCGTTTCGGGCTCGCTCAACATGACCGCGATCGTCGACGGGCAGAACACCGGGTGGTTCGCCGCCCACGGCCTGACCTTCCTCTCCTGGAACTGGCTGCCGCTGCTGCCCCTCTTCGGCATCTACGTCATTTCGGCGACGGCGGAGACCAACCGCCATCCGTTCGACGTGGTCGAAGGCGAATCCGAGATCGTCGCCGGGCACATGATCGAATATTCCGGCATGACGTTCGCGCTCTTTTTCCTCGGCGAATACGCCAACATGATCCTGCTCGCCGCCATGAGCGCCGTCATGTTCCTCGGCGGATGGGCGGCGCCGGTCGACCTCGGCAAGCTGATGGGCCTGCACACCCCGGGGTGGTGGCACGACGGCCTGTCCAACTGGTTCTGGCTGCTTGCGAAGATTTTCGGCGGCTCGTCCATGTACATCTGGATTCGCGCCACCTTTCCGCGATATCGCTATGACCAGATCATGCGTCTGGGCTGGAAGATCTTCATTCCGGTCACGCTGGTATGGCTGGTGGTGATTGCGGTATGGATGCAGTCGCCGTGGAACATCTGGACCGGGGCCCGGTAACGTCTATGCAACGCCTGCTCGAATTCTTCGATTCCCTGCTCCTGCGGGAACTGTTCAAGGGCTTCGCGCTCACGGGCAGGTACCTGTTCGCGCGCAAGATCACCGTCCTGTATCCGGAGCAGAAGACGCCGGCATCGCCGCGCTTCCGCGGCCTGCACGCGCTGCGCCGCTATGACAACGGCGAGGAGCGCTGCATCGCCTGCAAGCTTTGCGAGGCGGTGTGTCCCGCGCTGGCGATCACGATCGAGGCGGAACCCCGTGCCGACGGCACGCGCCGCACCACGCGCTACGACATCGACCTGACGAAGTGCATCTTCTGCGGCTTTTGCGAGGAGAGCTGCCCCGTCGATTCGATCGTCGAGACGCACCACACGGAATACCACGGCGAACGCCGCGGCGACCTCCTGTTCACCAAGGAGATGCTGCTCGCCGTCGGCGACCGCTACGAAAAAGAAATCGCACGCGCCCGCGAGGCGGACGCGCGGTATCGCTGACGGGGACCCCAGACGATGGATCCGACCACAGCCCTTTTCGCCGTTTTCTCCGCCTGCACGCTGGTCTCCGCGTTGCGGGTCATCACCGCCCGCAATCCGATGCACGCGGTGCTCTACCTGGTTCTGGCGTTCTTCTCGACCGCCTGCCTGTGGATGCTGCTCAAGGCGGAATTCCTCGCCATCACGCTGGTGCTGGTCTACGTCGGCGCGGTGATGGTGCTGTTCCTCTTCGTGGTGATGATGCTCGACATCCACATCGACCGCAGCCGTGCCGGCTTCTGGCGGCATCTGCCGCTGGCGGCGGTGGTCGGCGTGGCCATCGCCCTGCAGCTCTGGCTGGTGCTCGCCAACGGCACCTGGCAGACCATGGCGCCCGCGGCCACCGGCGTCGCGAAGATCGGCAACACCAAGGCGCTGGGAATGCTGACGTTCACCCAGTACGTGTTCCCGCTGCAGATCGCCGGCGCCATCCTGCTGGTGGCGATCATTGCCGCGATCGCGATCACCCTGCGGCGCCGCACCGACGCCCTGCACCAGAACCCGGGCTGGCAGGTGCGGATCCGGCGCAAGGATCGTGTCCATCTGGTCAAGATGCCGGCGACGCCGCCGGCGGGACAGGGTGCCGATGTGGCCGTGGCCGCGGCCGAAGCGAAGGAGGGATGAGGAGATGGTGTCGCTTTCCTGGTATCTGGGCGTCGGCGCGATCCTGTTCGCGATCAGCGTCGTCGGAATTTTTCTCAACCGGAAGAACCTGATCGTCCTGCTGATGGCGGTCGAACTCATGCTGCTCGCGGTCAACACCAATTTCGTCGCCTTTTCGCACTATCTCGGCGACCTGAACGGCCAGGTGTTCGTGTTCTTCATTCTCACGGTGGCGGCGGCCGAGTCGGCGATCGGCCTGGCGATTCTCGTCGCGCTGTTCCGCAACAAGAAAACCATCAACGTCGACGAACTCGACGCATTGCAGGGGTGACGCGGGCATGAATTCGTCGATGCTGGGCTTGTGTCTGCTCGTGCCGCTTGCGCCGTTGTGTGGCGCGATCGGGGCGGGTCTGTTCGGCCGTATGCTGGGGCGCAAGGGATCGCACACCGTGGCCATCCTCGGGGTGCTCGTTGCGGCCCTCGTTTCGATGGATATCTACGACACGGTGGTGATCCACGGCCAGAAGATCCTCACGCCCGTCTACACCTGGGCGGAATCGGGCCATCTGCACCTCGAGATCGGGTTCCTCATCGACAACCTGAGCGCGACGATGATGGTCGTCGTGAGCTTCGTCTCGCTCATGGTGCACATCTACACCATCGGCTACATGGCCGAGGACCCGGGATACCAGCGCTTCTTTTCCTACATCTCGCTCTTCACCTTCTCGATGCTGATGCTGGTGATGAGCAACAACTTCCTGCAGCTTTTCTTCGGCTGGGAGGCGGTGGGCCTGGTGTCCTATCTGCTCATCGGCTTTTGGTACACGCGTCCGACGGCGATCTACGCCAACCTCAAGGCGTTCCTGGTGAACCGGGTCGGTGACCTCGGGTTCGTGCTGGGAATCGGCCTGATCTATGCCTACTGCGGTACGCTCGATTATGGTCAGGTGTTCGCCAAGGCGCAGGTGCTCGCCGGTTCCGTGCTGCCGTCGACCGGCTGGCCGGTGATCACGGTCGCCTGCCTGTGCCTGTTCGTCGGCGCGATGGGCAAGTCCGCGCAGTTCCCGCTGCACGTCTGGCTGCCCGATTCGATGGAAGGTCCGACCCCGATCTCGGCGCTGATCCACGCCGCGACCATGGTTACCGCCGGAATCTTCATGGTGGCGCGCACCTCGCCGCTGTTCGAACTTTCGAACACCGCGCTTTCCTTCATCCTGGTGATCGGCGCGATCACGGCCCTTTTCATGGGCTTCCTCGGGATGATCCAGAACGACATCAAGCGCGTCATCGCCTATTCGACGCTGTCGCAACTCGGATACATGACCATCGCGCTGGGGGTGTCCGCCTATCCGGTGGCGATCTTCCACCTCGCGACCCACGCGTTCTTCAAGGCCCTGCTGTTCCTGGCCGCGGGCTCGGTGATTCTCGGCATGCACCATGACCAGGACATCCGCAACATGGGTGGCCTCTGGCGCTACATGCCGATCACCTGGATCACCAGCTTCGTCGGTTCGCTCGCGCTGATCGGCTTCCCGGGGTTCGCGGGGTTCTTCTCCAAGGACAGCATCATCGAGGCGGTCGCGGCGTCGCATCTTCCGGGCGCGGGGTTCGCCTACTTCGCCGCGGTGGCGGGGGTGTTCGTGACGGCGTTCTACTCGTTCCGCCTGTTCTTCCTGGTGTTCCACGGCAACGAGCGGTTCCGCGATGCGGCCGCGCACGGCCACCACGATGCGCACGCTGACGCACACCATGACGCGCAGGAGGCCGCGACGGACGATTCGCATACGGCCGGACACGAGCCCGAGGGGCATCACCACGGTCACGTCCCCCATGAGTCCCCCGCGGTGGTCTGGGTGCCGCTGGTGGCGCTGGCGATCCCGTCGACCATCATCGGCGCGCTGGGGATCGGCCCGATCCTGCATGGATACTTCGGCGATGCGATCGCCATCAATCCCGTCGCGCATCCGGCGATGGAGGAACTTGCGCGCGACTTCACCGGAATCGCTCCCATGCTGTTCGACGCCTTCCGCGAACTGCCGTTCTGGCTTGCGATGGCGGGGGTTGCCGTGGCCTGGGCGATGTACCTGAAATGGACCTGGATGCCCGCCGCCCTGCGCCAGCGGACCGGATTCCTCTACGACCTCCTCGACCACAAGTACTACATGGACCGGATCAATGAAATCGTATTTGCCGGCGGCGCGCGCTGGCTGGGCACCGAACTGTGGAAGACCGGCGACGTGGCGCTGATCGACGGCGCCCTGGTCAACGGATCCGCCAACCTGGTCGGCCGCATCGCGTTGACGATCCGGCGCGTCCAGACCGGTTTCCTGTACCACTACGCGTTTGCGATGCTTGCGGGCATCGCGGCGATCCTGTTCGTGTTTCTGACCTGGCCCTACCTGCCCGCGTTGACGGGCAAGTAAGCCGCGAGGGTACCCATGAGTTCGAGTTTGCCCTGGCTGAGTTTTGCGATCTGGATGCCGATCGCCTTTGGCATCTACCTGCTTGCCGTCGGGCGCGATCGCGCCCCCGGCCTGGTGCGGAAAATCGCCCTGGTGGGATCGGTGATTTCCGCCCTGCCGACGATTCCCCTGATGACCGGGTTCGACGCCACGCGCGGCGGGCTGCAGTTCGTCGAGCGGATCGCGTGGATCTCCAATCCGCTCGCGCACTATTACCTTGGCGTCGACGGGATCTCGCTCTGGTTCGTGCCGTTGACCGCGTTCACGACGATCATCGCCGTGCTCGCGAGCTGGCGGGCGATCGAATCGCGCATGCCGCAGTATTACGCGGCCTTCCTCATCCTCTCGGGCCTGATGATCGGCGTGTTCGCCGCCGCCGACGGCCTGCTGTTCTACGTGTTTTTTGAAGCCACCCTCATCCCGATGTATCTCATCATCGGCGTCTGGGGTGGCCCGCGGCGGATCTACGCGGCGATCAAGTTCTTCCTCTACACCCTGCTCGGCTCGCTGCTGATGCTGGTCGCGATGGTCTATCTGTACCGCCAGGCGGGCGGGAACTTCGACATCACCGCATGGCAGCGGCTGCCGTTGGGCTTCCATGCGCAGATGTTGCTGTTCCTGGCGTTCCTGGCCGCCTTCTCGGTGAAGATTCCGATGTGGCCGGTGCATACCTGGCTGCCGGATGCCCACGTCGAGGCGCCGACCGGCGGATCGGTGGTGCTGGCGGCGATCATGCTGAAGCTGGGCGCCTACGGTTTCGTGCGCTTCTCGCTGCCGATCGCGCCCGACGCCTCGCACGCGATGGCGCCGGTCCTGATCACCCTGTCGCTCGTGGCGGTGGTCTACATCGGCCTGGTCGCCCTGGTGCAGACCGACATGAAGAAGCTGGTCGCCTACTCGTCGATCGCGCACATGGGCTTCGTCACCCTGGGCTTCTTTCTGTTCAGCCAGACCGGCATCGAAGGCGCGATCACCCAGATGATTTCCCACGGCTTCGTTTCCGGCGCCATGTTCCTGTGCATCGGGGTCATGTACGACCGCACGCATTCGCGCAACATCGCCGATTACGGCGGCGTGGTGAACACCATGCCGCGATTTGCCGCGCTGATGATGCTGTTCGCGATGGCCAATAGCGGCCTTCCGGCGACCAGCGGTTTCGTCGGCGAATTCCTCGTCATCCTGGCGTCCGTGCGCTACGAATTCTGGATCGGCGCGATCGCCGCGACGACGCTGGTGCTTGGCGCCGCGTACTCGCTCTGGATGTACAAGCGCGTGATCTTCGGCGCGGTCGCCAATGACACCGTGGCGAAGCTGCGCGATGCCGACGGGCGCGAGCTGTTTGCCTTGGGCGTGCTCGCGGTCGCGGTGCTGTGGATCGGGGTCTATCCCGCGCCGATGATCCACGCGATGCATGCTTCGGTTTCCGATCTGCTGGTGCAGATTGCCCACACCAAACTCGTACCGGACAACTTCCAATGAACTCGTTCAACATGGCCGCGGTGACGCCGGAGCTTGCCCTGTTGATCGGGGCCGGCGCGGTCCTGATCGGCGATCTGTTCGTCAGCAACCGCGAACGCAACGTTACCTACGGCGGCGCGCTGTTCGTCCTGCTGGTGACGGCCTATGCGGTCTGGCAGAGCATGGTCGCGGGCACGGTGCAGTACGCGTTCGGCGGCATGTTCGTGGTCGACCCGATGACCGGCGTGCTCAAGATCACCGCGATCGTCGCCGCGGCCTTCTCGCTGATCTATGCCCAGTCGTATGCGCGCGACCGCGCGATCTGGCGCGGCGAGTTCTTCGCGCTCGTGCTGTTCGCGCTACTGGGGATCCTGTGCATGATCTCGGCCAACAACCTGTTGGTCATCTACCTCGGGCTCGAGCTCCAGGCGCTGGCGCTCTATGCGCTGGTCGCCCTGCGGCGCGATGATGCGCGCGCCACCGAGGCGGCGATGAAGTACTTCATCCTCGGAGCGATGGCGTCGGGCTTCCTGCTCTATGGCATGTCGATGCTCTACGGCGCCACGGGGACGCTGGACATCAACGCGATCGCCCACCGGGCCGCCGGCGGCGGCGTGGTGAGCTTCGCGCTGCTGCTGGGAACGATCTTCCTCATCGCCGGCATCGCCTTCAAGCTGGGGGTCGTGCCGTTCCACATGTGGGTTCCGGACGTCTATCAGGGGGCGCCCACGCCGGTGACGCTGCTGCTGGCATCCGCACCCAAGCTCGGCGCGTTTGCGATGGCGTTCCGTCTGCTGGTCGAGGCGGTGCCGCAACTGGCGGTCGACTGGCAGCACATTCTGGCCGTGCTTGCCATCGCCTCGATCGCGATCGGCAATGTCACCGCGGTGGCGCAGACCAACATCAAGCGCATGCTGGGGTATTCCACGGTCGCGCAGATGGGCTTCATGATGCTCGCAATGCTGGCCGGCGTCGTGAGCGGCAACCTCAACGTCACCGCTGGCGCCTACTCCGCCGCGACGTTCTATGTCGTGACGTATGCGCTGGCGACCGCGGGCGCGTTCGGCATCGTGCTGCTTATCGCCCGCGAGGGCTTCGAGGCGGAGGAGATCGCCGATCTCCGCGGCCTGGCCCGGCGCAGCCCGTGGTACGCCTTCCTGATGAGTCTGGTGATGTTCTCGCTCGCCGGCGTGCCTCCGACGATGGGCTTCTATGCCAAGTTCGTCGTTCTGCAGGCGCTGCTGTCCGGCACCGCCTCCGGGACGGTGTCGCTTGCGGTGGCCGCCGTGCTGTTCTCGCTGATCGGCGCGTTCTACTACATCCGGGTGGTCAAGGTGATGTGGTTCGAGGATGCAACCGACAGCCACCCCATCCATGCCCGCCATGACATGCGGATCGCGCTGTCGCTCAACGGACTGCTTGCCCTGATCCTCGGGATCCTGCCGCAGGGCCTGCTGGCCCTGTGCGACAACGCCGTCCTGCGCGCCTTGGGCAGTTGAATTGGGCAGCTGACCGATGGAATCTCCCCCCGATCCGCTGGCCGAAGTCTCCCTGGAATCCGAGCGCGCCTTCGAAGGCACGTTCTTCACCATCCACCGCGACCGCGTCCGGTGTCCTGACGGACACGTCGGGGTGCGCGAGTACATCCGCCATCCCGGCGCGGCGGTGATCGTGCCGCTGCTCGACGACGACACCGTGCTGCTGGAACGACAATTCCGTTATGCCGCCGGCCGCAGCTTCATCGAGCTGCCCGCGGGCAAGCTCGACCTCGGCGAGGATGCGCTTGCCTGCGCCCAACGGGAATTGCAGGAGGAGACGGGCTACTGCGCCGCGCGTTGGGATCACCTCGGCGGCTTCCACAACGCCATCGGCTATTCGGACGAAAAGCTGGAAGTCTTCCTTGCCCGCGACCTGCAGCGCGTGGGCGGCGCCGAGCTCGATGCCGGCGAAGTGCTCGAGGTGTTTTCCGCACCCTGGCGGCAGCTTCTGGACTGGGCGGGCGACGGCACCGTCACCGACGTCAAGACCATCATCGGCGTGTATTGGCTCGAGCGGTTCCTCGCGCGCTGACCCGCGCGCGTTCGCCGATCACGCGGCGTCCTGCCAGCGCCGTATCTCATCGAGCAGCGCCGCGGCGATACGGGGAATCATGGCAAAAATCTTTACAATTCCACGAAATATTCGCGGAATTGCAAGGGGTTGTCAGGCAAATCCGCAATCGAGGGGGGCTGGACTTTTTTTCAGCGCCGCGGCCACCGCGTCGTGCGTGATCGCGCCGTCGTGCACGTTCACCCCCATGCGCAGGTGCCGGTCTTCGGCGCAGGCCCGCCGCCACCCCTTATCCGCCAGCGCCAGCGTGAAGGGTAGGGTGGCATTGTTGAGCGCGAAGGCCGACGTGCGCGGCACCGCCCCGGGCATGTTGGCGACGCAGTAATGCACGACGCCGTCGACGACGAAGGTCGGATCGGCATGGGTCGTCGGCCGCGAGGTTTCGACGCAGCCGCCCTGGTCGATTGCGACGTCCACGATGACGGCTCCGCGTTTCATTCGGGCGAGTTGTTCGCGCCGGATCAGCTTGGGCGCCGCCGCGCCGGGAATCAGGACGGCGCCGATCACCAGATCCGCCTCCTCGATGGCCTGCTCGGTCGCGTCGAACGACGCGAACTCGGTCTGGACGCGCCCGAGGAACAGGTCGTCTAGGGCGCGCAGCCGCGGCATCGACCGGTCGAGAATCGTGACCGAGGCACCGAGGCCGATCGCCATTTTCGCGGCGTTGGTGCCGACGACGCCGCCGCCGAGGACGGCGACCTTCCCGGGCGCGACGCCGGGCACGCCGCCCAGCAGGACGCCGCGGCCGCCGTTGGATTCCTGCAGGGACACCGCACCGACCTGGATCGCCATCCGCCCTGCAACCTCGCTCATCGGCGCGAGCAGGGGCAGGCCGCCGTGATCGTCGGTGATCGTCTCGTATGCGATCGCCGTGACGCCGGAAGCAAGCAGCAGGTCCGCCTGCCGCGGATCGGCTGCCAGATGCAGGTAGGTGAACAGCACCTGCCCGCGCGAAAGCCAGCCGCATTCCTGGGGTTGCGGTTCCTTCACCTTGACGATCAGTTCGCACTGCGCAAAGACCGCCTGCGCTTCGGGGGCGATCTGCGCGCCGGCCGCCCGATATGCGTCGTCATCGCAGCCGATACCGATTCCCGCGCTCGCCTGGACGAGCACGGCATGGCCGCGATGCACGGCCTCCCGCACCGCCGCCGGGGTCATGCCGACACGGTATTCGTTGTTCTTGATCTCTTTGGGGACGCCGATGTGCATGGGGAGATTCTATGCGCTCCGCGCGGCAGGCCGCCCATCCGCTTCATGATAGGTTACCCATTCCTGTGTTGACCCGATCGCCGACAGGAGGATTCCATGGACCATCTTTCCGAAACATTGACCGTGCTGCTGGGAACTGCGAGCGCAAGGCTGCTTGGCCCCCTCGGAAGCCGGATCCTGATCGGCCCGATCCGCATTGCCGACGCCGGCGTCATCGCAATCCTGCTGCTCGGTGCCTCGTTCGGGAATGCCGCGGCCGCGGCCGCCTTCCGGCGCTGGGCGGCGCCGCAAGCGGGGGCGGAGGCCTCGGTCCGCCAATACGTGCTGGGCGCCCTCCGCAAGCCGGCGTATGCGCTGATCTGGGCCTATGCCTTGGTGCTCGCGGCAACGGTCCTGGTCGGCCGTTTCGCACCCGGGAAGGAAGCGGAGGCCGCGCGCTCGGTCGCGGGGGCGGCCCTGGATCTGTCCGCGTTCGCGCTCGTCTTCTGGTTCCTCTTCCGTGCGACGCGCGGCCTGGATGATCGGCTCAGCCAGTGGTTTTCGCGCACCCCCGGCAAACTCGACGACCTCCTGCTGCGTCTGGTCGGAAAAAGTCTGCGGGTGATGGTGCCGGTCCTCGGCGTCTTCCTGGCCCTGCCGGTCCTGCACCTGCCCGCCGATTACGCCGACGCGGTTGGAACGGGCACGAGCATCCTGATGATCGTCGCCGTAGCCGCGGTGCTGTTCCAGGCCGTGCGAATCGCCGAAAGAGCGGTCCTGCTGAAATACGACGTCACCGCCGCCGACAACCTCCGGGCGCGCCAGGTCCACACGAAAGTCCACATCATCAGCCGGGTCGTCGACGTGATCGTCGGCGTGTTTGCGGCCGGCTCCGTGCTGATGCTCTTTTCTGCGGCGCGCCACATCGGCGATACCCTGCTTGCGTCCGCGGGCGTACTGGGCATCGTCGTCGGCTTCGCCACCCAGAAGACCATGGCCAACCTGTTCGCGGGCTTCCAGATCGCGCTCGCCCAGCCGATCCGCGAAGACGACGTCGTGATCGTCGAGGGCGAGTGGGGGCGCGTGGAGGAAATCACGTTGACCTACGTCGTCGTCCGGATCTGGGACGAGCGGCGGTTGGTCGTGCCATTGAGCTACTTCATCGAAAAGCCATTTCAGAACTGGACGCGCAACTCCGCGGATCTGCTCGGATCCGTGCATGTCTGGGTCGACTATTCGTTCCCGGTCGAGGAAGCGCGCGGCGTCCTGAAGCAGATCATCGAGTCGCATCCCCTATGGGACCGGCGATTCTGGAACCTGCAGGTCACCGAGGCCACGGACCGGGCGATGCAGCTTCGAATCCTGGTCACGGCGTCCAACTCCTCGGCATCGTGGGACCTGCGTTGCGCGGTCCGGGAGCAATTCATCGGCTACATCCATCGGCGCCATCCCGACTGTCTGCCGCAATTGCGCGCCCGGTACCGGGCGGCTGCCGAGGGCCTGGTGCCGGCGGCGTGACCCAGGGCCTTTGTCGTGGCCAGAGCGTAAGCGCTTCGCACATCTTGGGGCATGTCGTCCGTGCGCGCCGGATGGGTGTGCAAGGTGGGTGTCACGCGAGATCCGGGCGCCCTGCACCGGTTCCCGTGGCAAAGGCCGTGGCATTGCGAGCCGGAAAGCGCCTCCGCCGCTCGCCTGCGTGGTGCAAGCGCCATCGCCGCAATTGCACATCGATGGCGATCCTTCCTTTCGTGCCAACATTTCCGGAGCACTGCACTAGTACCCGTAGAACTCCTCATAGCGCATCGACGGCTCGTCGATTCCCATGCCCGCGAGCAGTTCATGCATCGCCGTCGTCATGGCGGGCGGTCCGGCAAAGTAATAGACGGCGCTGCGAAAATCCGGCACATGACGCTCGATCATCTCGCGTCGGATGAATCCGGTTTCCCCCGTCCAGGAGTGGGCGGAGTTCTCATGGTCGGTCATCGTCGCGATCAGATGGAAGCGAGGATGGGTCCCCTGCATCTGCTGCAACTCGCCGAGGAAGGCGGAGTCTTCCGGCTTTCGATTGGAGTAAAAAAGCCACAAGCGCTGCGGCAGCCCCTCGTGCACGGCCTGCCTGGCGATGGAGAGAAACGGCGTGATGCCGATGCCGCCCGCGAGAAACACCGCGGGCCTCGATGCGTCGTCATGCAGCGTCATCTCGCCGTGCGGGCCGTCGATTCGGAATTTCGTGCCGAGCGGGGTGGTTTTCAAGACCCGCTTGAACGCCGTGTCGCGCATGCGCGTCGCGATCATCAGTTCCGGTTCATGCGGCGCGCTCGCGATCGTGAAGGTGCGCGAATTGCCTTCGCTGTCGGTCTCCGGCGGGTCGATCAGCGTCAGCAGCAGGGACTGGCCCGCCCGGTGCGAAAACCCCGCCGGCTTGCCGAAGGAAAACGCCATCGTTCCTTCGGCCACCGCCTCGCGCCGGATCAAGGCAACGTCATGCAGCGCCATGGCGGATCACAGGGAGCGAATTTCCGGAAACGCGCCGGCAGCGCACTCATGGCGTTGGCCGGCTTCGTCGTACCAATATAGCTTCCCGGCTTCTTCGGCAAGCGTTCCCTTGTGGGAGCCGTCGCAATACGGCTGGTTCCTGGAGAGCCCGCAACGGCAGAAATACGTTTCTTCGCCGCCGAATTCCAGCTTCAAGGGTCCCTGGTGGACGTGTTTCACGATGCGCGCCATCGTCACCTCCGATTCGAAAAAAATCGGTCGATTCCTGCGATCCGTCGCTGCCACGGTGCCCATGCTACACCGGGCATTCCCCGATTGTCCGCACCGCAGTCGGCCGGAGCCCCGTCTCCGATCGGACGACCCGTTTCGGGCGGGTGGAGTCGTCGGCACAATACGCCCATGGTTCCTGGCACCCTCGCCGATCCGTCCGCACCGATGGCCGCACCCGCGGCCTACGTCGGACGGTTCGCGCCGTCCCCCACCGGCCCGCTGCATCGCGGTTCGCTGGCGGCCGCGCTCGCATCCTGGCTCGATGCCCGTGCGCACGGCGGGCAATGGCTGGTCCGGATCGAGGACGTCGACGGCCCGCGCTGTCGGCCCGGCGCCGAAGAAACGATCCTCGCGCAGCTCGCAGCCTGCGGCCTGCACCCGGACCGGCCGGTGATCCGCCAGCGCGACCGCACGGCGGCGTATCGACGGGCGCTCTATGCCTTGCGCACCGACGGCCTGGCGTATCCCTGCGCGTGTTCGCGTCGTGCGATCGAGGAGGCCCTGGTGCAGCAGGGGATGGCGCCGGAACGCCACGCCGAGCGGATCTACCCGGGGACCTGTCGCGCGGGCATTGCCGAGGGCGCGCCCGACGGGCCGCGGGCGTGGCGGCTGCGGGTACCCGAGGGGACGGCTGCGCACGTCGACTGGGTCGATCGGCGCCTGGGCCCGCACTCGGAGGCCGTCGATCGCACGGTGGGGGACTTCGTCCTCCTGCGCGCCGACGGCATGTGGGCCTACCAGCTTGCCGTGGTCGTGGACGATGCCGGGCAGGGCGTGACCGATGTGGTGCGGGGCGAGGATCTGGCCGACTCGACCGCGCGCCAGGTGCTCCTGCAGCGCATGCTGGGGCTCGCAACGCCGCGGTATCTGCATGTTCCGCTGGTGCGCGACGAGGCCGGCGAGAAGCTCTCCAAGCAGACGGGAGCGGCGGCCTTCGTGCCCGGCCCCGCAGCCCTGGTGCAGGCGATGCGCGACCTGGGCCTGGGCTCGTCGGACGCGACGACGGTGCCGGATCTGTTGACGGCCGCGACAGACCGGTGGCGCGCGTTGTGGGGGGAAGCCTGAATGCCGGGCGGCGCGCGCGGAATCTGGGACATCTTCTGCCAGGTCATCGACAATTACGGCGATCTGGGCGTGAGCTGGCGTCTGGCGGCGCAGCTTGCCCGCCGCGGCCATCCCGTGCGCCTGTGGGTCGACGATGCGTCGGCGCTCGCCTGGATGGCGCCCGGAGGCTGCGACGGCGTAACGACGCATGCGTTGGGGCAGGCGGACCAGGACTTTGTCCCCGGCGACGTGGTGATCGAAGCATTCGGCTGTGCGGTGCCGCCGGCCGTCGTCGGGGCGATCGCGCGGGCGAACCGGGCGCGGGCGGCGGAAGGCGGCCGGGGCGCCATTTCCTGGATCGATCTCGAATACCTGAGCGCCGAATCCTGGGTGGCCCGCTCCCATGGTCTGGCGTCCCCGGTGCATGGCGGTGCCGAGGCGGGAATCCGCAAGTGGTTTTTCTTCCCGGGATTCACGGACGATACGGGCGGGTTGCTGCGGGAGCCGGATCTGATGGCCGAGCGTGCGCGCTTCGACCGTGCCGCCTGGCTCGCGCAGCGCGGCATCGCGTGGCATGGCGAACCGATCGCGACCTTGTTCTGCTATGAGCCGCCGCATCTGGCCGAATTGCTGCAGGCGCTGGCCCGGGCCCCGGTGCTGCTGCTCGTGGCCGCGGGGCGCGCGACCGCGGCGGTGCGCGCCGCGCTGGCGGGCTCCGGAAGTGCCGGCGAAGCGGCGGGCCCCGGCCGCACGGTGTTCCTGCCGTTCGTCCCGCAGGGGGAATTCGATCGGGTGCTCTGGTGCGGCGATTGCAATTTTGTGCGCGGCGAGGACAGCCTCGTGCGGGCGCTCTGGGCGGGGGTGCCGTTCGTCTGGCAGCCCTATCCACAGGAGGACGCGGTGCTGGGCGCCAAGCTTGCCGCGCTGCTCGACTGGCTGGCCGCACCGGAGTCCTTGCGCGGGTTCCACCGGGTCTGGAACGGCCTGGAGCCGGGAAGTCTGCCGGCAGGGCTGGCGCTGAACCCGCCGGAGGCTTGGCGCGAGTGCGTGGCGCGGGCGCGAGCCCGCGCGCTGGCCCAGGACGACCTGGTCTCGCGCCTGCTTCGTTTCGTGGCGAAAAACCGCTAAAATTGCGGGTTTCGTAACGGCCTCGCGCCTGGAAATTCCCCCATGAAAACCGCTCAAGAAATCCGTGCCGGCAACGTCGTCATGCACGGCAAGGATCCGATGATCGTGCTGAAGTCCGAGTTCAATCGCGGCGGCCGCAATGCGGCGACGGTGCGGCTGAAACTGCGCGGTCTGCTCAACAACTCCGGCACGGAAGTCGTTTTCCGTGCCGATGACAAGGTCGAGCAGGTCATGCTCGATCACAAGGAGTGCACTTACTCGTACTTCGCCGATCCCATGTACGTGTTCATGGACGCCGACTACAACCAGTACGAGGTGGAAGCCGCGAACATGGGCGATGCCCTGAACTATCTCGAGGACGGCATGCCGGTCGAGGTCGTGTTCTACGACGGCAAGGCGATTTCGGTCGAACTGCCCAATTCGGTCGAACGGGAAGTCGTCTGGACGGAGCCGGCGGTCAAGGGCGACACCTCGGGCAAGGTGCTCAAGCCGGCGAAGATCGCCACGGGGTTCGAGGTGCCGGTGCCGATCTTCGTGGCGCAAGGCGATCGCATCGAGATCGATACCCGTACGGGCGAGTATCGCCGCCGGGTCTGAGGACGGCTGACGCGGCGGGCGGCCGCGCCGGATCGCCGGAGAAGCCCGGCGGCGGCGCGGTTCCTCGCCCGTTTGCGGCGGCCGCGGACGCCTATCCTCGCGACATGCACTTCTCCTTCGTCATCCGGGGTTGGCGCGCTTGGAGCTGGCGAGCGCCTCGCGGTCTCGCCGCGCTGATGCTCGCCGCGGCGCTTGGCGCCTGCGCAACGGGCGGCGTGTCGACCAATCGGCCGGCGGGCGAGGGCTATGCCGGCGTCGGCGAGTTGGTGCTGCGGCTCTCCGTCCCCGGTTCGGAACACTGGTATGACAGCCTGATTCCCGGGGAGAGGCGGGCCAGCGTGGAAATCCGCTACCTGGGGATCGACGATGCGGGGCGGGCGGTATTCGAGCGCCACGATGTCGACGTGCTGGCCGGCGGGCCGGTCGGGGCGGACACCGGCGCGGGGGTCCCGCCGTCCGGTCCGATCGATACGCGGCGGATTGCGATCGATCTGCGGACGACGCGCGAGATCCGGGTCCAGGGAAAGATCATCAATGTTCTGGAGGCCAGTCCCTCCGGGGTGGTTTTCCGCTTGTACTGAATCGCATTTTCTTGCGATCGGGGGGCATGTCCGGGCGCGGCGAACCACAAGCGCGCTAGAATGCCGCCCCATGGTTGCCATTTCTTCGGTTCCCTGCGAACCGTCTTTTCGGGCTGCGCGCTGCTGACGCCATGTCCGACTACTCCGATTTCGATCATTTCGGGCTCGACCCCCGACTCGTCGCCGCGGTGCGTGCGCTTGGTTACACGCGCCCCACGCCCATCCAGTCCAAGGCGATTCCCATCGTGCTGCGTGGCGGCGACGTGATGGGCGCGGCGCAGACCGGCACCGGCAAGACTGCCGGATTCTCCCTTCCGATCTTGCACCGGCTGCTGCCGCACGCGAGCACGAGCATGTCGCCCGCGCGGCATCCGGTGCGCGCCCTGATTCTCGCGCCGACGCGGGAACTGGCGGACCAGGTCGCCGTCAACGTGCGCCAATACGCGGCGCAGACGCCGTTGCGCAGCGCGGTGGTGTACGGCGGCGTCGACATGGATCCGCAGACCCAGGCGTTGCGGGCCGGCGTGGAAGTGCTCGTCGCAACCCCGGGGCGCCTGCTCGATCATCTGCAGTCGCGCAACACCTCCTTGTCGCAGGTGCAGGCGGTCGTTCTCGATGAGGCGGATCGCATGCTCGACATGGGATTCCTGCCGGACATCTCGCGCATCCTCAACCTGTTGCCGCGGGAGCGGCAGAGCCTGATGTTCTCGGCGACGTTCTCCGACGAGATCAAGAAGCTCGCCGGAAACTTTCTCCGCGATCCGGTGCTGGTCGAGGTCGCGCGCAGCAACGCCACGGCGGAGACGGTGCGCCAGGTGCTCGTACGGGTGCACGAGTCGGAGAAGGAGGCCGCGCTGACGGCATTGTTGCGCGATCACGATTACGCTCAGGTTCTGGTCTTCGTGAACGCCAAGATCGGTGCGCGGCGGCTGGCGCGGCAACTCGAACGCGACGGCGTGCCGACGGAGTCGATCCACGGCGACAAGTCGCAGGACGAGCGCATGAAGGCGCTCGACGCATTCAAGGCCGGAGCGGTGCGCGTGCTCGTTGCGACCGACGTGGCCGCACGAGGTCTGGACATCTCGGCCTTGCCCGCGGTCATCAATTACGACGTGCCGTTTTCGGCGGAAGACTATGTCCACCGCATCGGCCGTACCGGCCGGGCGGGAGCCGACGGCGTCGCGTTCACCATCGCCAGCGGGGCCGACGACAAGGCGGTTGCCGCGATCGAAAAGCTGATCAAGCGGCGAATCGAACCGATAACGGTGGATCTCCGTCTTCCCCCCCGCCGCCCCGCCCCGAGCCGGAGCGAAGGCGCAGGGCACGAAGGCGGCAGGCACGACGGTGGCCGTCGTCCCGCCCGCGGCGCATCCGCGCAGCGGGGATCGGCGGCGCCGGTGGACGATTTCTTTCTCAAGCCCTACGAACCCGGTCCGTCGGCGCCCGCGGAAACGGGGGCGGCAACCGCTGCCGCACCCGTGGCGGAGGAGCGCAAGCCCACCGTCCGGCGTGCCGCCCTGCTGGGCGGGGGACGCAGGTAAGGCATCGCGCCTGCGGTGCCGGCGGCCCGCACCAAGGTGCGGTTGCGCATCTTGCGGCCACGCATTGTTTTCGCGCCGGGGCCAAGGGATAATTGCTTCATCCTGCGCCAGCCCGCGAGGATCGCCTCGATCTCCAATGCCGCATCCCTTCGCGGGGTGCGGTGCTTGCAGCCTCCGGGTGGGTGTTCGGAAAAGGGTCGTGATTCTGTAGACGGGAAGGACCTTGTTGGGTACCTTGGGGGGACAGTCTCAACCGCTCGGCGGTGCGGTGCCACTGCCTGTTGCGGATACCGATGCGGACATGGGGCCGCGATCGGCGCTTTGGGAGCGGTTGCCGGCGTTCGTCTGGGTGGTGGATGCGCAGGGTCGCATCCTGCATACACAGAGCGACGACGTACGGCGCTGGGGCATGCGGATCGAAGTGCACATGCATCCGCGCTGGTGGGATGCCTTCGTCTACCAGGCCCGTTCCCGCGAGGCGATGGTGCGCGCGCTCGACGCCGCGCTGCACGGCCGCCCGACCTACGACTTGCAGGTGGATCGCGCCAGTCACTCCGGCGGGCGGCTGGCGCTGCGCGCGCACGTCGTGCCGATTTCCTGGCCCCCGCAGGCGGCCACGACGGAGGGGGCGGGCGCCGCGCAGCCGGCGGCGATGGTGCTCGACACCATCGCTTCGGCGCGCGAATTGCTGGAGACCGAACATCTGCGCCAGCGCAAGGCGTACTACAAGGCGCTGGTGGAGGTGAATCCGAATTTCATCTGGGCATGCGACGAGCATTTCCGGTTCACGTTCGTGAGCCGGCGCGCCTGCCGGGAACTCTACGGCTATGCGGTCGAGGAGTTGATCGGCGTATCGCTGAGCGTCCTGCTCGATCCCGGCGTCGATCAGACCGAGGCGCGGCAGGCGCTGGCGTCCTTGCGGCAGGGAAAGATCCTGCGCGACAGGGAGATGACACAGATCACCCGGGACGGGCGGCGCGTCGCCGTGCATCTCAGTGCGGTGGGGCTGACCGGCCCCAACGGTGTCTTCACCGGGGCTCTGGGGATCATCGTCGATATCACCGCTCTGCGGCAGCGGGAAGCGAGCCTCGCAGATGCCCTGCGGGTGGAGCGCAGCCTGCTCGACTCCGCCGGCCAGGCGATCGCGGTGATCAAGGACAACGCGGTGGCGCGGTGCAACGAAGCGTTTCTGGGTTTGTTGCAGCGCGAGGCGCGCGAGATCGAACGCATGCGCGTCGTCGATCTGTTCGCGGATTCGGCGGATTGGGTCGGCCTCTGCGGGTCGGCCGATCGCGCCGCGCGGTCCGAGCGGGCCATCGTGCGCGAGGTGAAGATGCGCCGCCTCGCCCCCGGACTGGCGTCGGAGCAGATCGTCTGGTGCCAGCTCACCCTGCGCGCCATCGATCCCGGCGAGTACGTCCTGGTGGCGGCCGACATCGACTCGATCCGGCGGCGCGAAGCGCACGCGATGTTCGACGCGCGTCACGACGAACTGACCGGCCTGGCCAACCGCAGGCTCTTTGCCGAGCGCGCGCAGGCGGTGCTGGCGGCCGGGGCGCTGCGCAATACGGGCTGCGCGGTCGTGGTGATCGACCTCGACGGCTTCAAGGGCATCAACGACCGCTATGGCCATCAGGCAGGCGATGTGGTGCTGCGGGAGATGGCCCGGCGGCTGTTGCGGGTGGTGCGCCCGCAGGACACCGTCGCGCGGTATGGCGGCGACGAGTTCGCCTTGCTCATCCCGGATGCCGGAAGTCGCCGCGATGTCGAGGCGATCGCCAGTCGCCTGCTCGATGAACTTGCGCGGCCGTTGGAAATCGAGGGCAACGGCACGCACGTGTTGTCGGCGAGCGTGGGGATCGCGATGGCGCAGGAGGCCGGCCGCGACATGCCCTGGCTGTTCAATCTCGCGGATCGCGCGATGTACGAGGCGAAGAACGCAGGCGGGAATCGCACGGTGTTCGCCGCCGATGTCGCGGTCTCCGAGCCGCCGCCTCCGGTTGCGGGCGCGCTGCGCGGCGTGCTGGGGCGCGCCGCCTGAACGTTGCCGGGCGTACGGATCGATCTGTCCGGAATCGAATGCGTGCGCGCATGGCGGCGCATGTCGTCCATGCGCGCCGGATGCGTGCGAACTAGTGCTTTTGCCGGCGCCGCCCCGATCGCGTGCCCGGGAACATGGCTTCGTATGCCGTCCGGATGGCGTCTGCATCGCTGTCCCGCATCAGGCGCCCGATGTACTGGAGCTGGCGCCGCCGGCCTTCGTGCGCGTGGATGCGCTGGGCGGCGAGGACCGCGTCGCGCAGCGACTCCGGCAGGTTGAGGCGCGCAAGCTGGTCGGGATTGCACGCCACCAGCCGCACCCCCAGCTGCTGCAGTTCCGTCATGTCGCGCTTGCGCTGCGACTTGCTGGGGCGTTCGGCAATGCCGTCTTCGCCGGTATGGTTTTCGTCGTCGCGCATGGCGCTGTTGCTCTGAGGTTCCGGACACTCCGTATGACACTAGGTATCATACCGATCCGACTTCGGCCATTCAGGGCGCTCGTTCCTCACGATGAACTCCCCATTCTCGATTCCTGTTTCCCGCTTGCGCGAACTGGCGCAAGATGCCCTGGATCATGCGCGCAAGCTCGGCGCCACCGACTGCGTCTGCGAGGCCAGCGAAGCGACCGGTCTGTCGGTGACCACCCGCAAGGCGAAGGTGGAGACGATCGAGACCACCCGCGACAAGGGGCTGGGGATCACCGTGTACCTCGGCAAGCAGCGGGGCAATGCGTCGACGTCCGATTTTTCCCCCGAGGCGATCCGCCAGGCCGTGCAGGCGGCATACGACATCGCGCGCCATACCGCGCAGGACGATGCGGCGGGGCTGCCCGACCCGGACGAACTCGAGACCGCGCCCATCGATCTGGATCTCTTCCATCCCTGGGAAGTCGATGCCGAGGCCGCCATCGCCATCGCGCAGCGCGCCGAGGAGGCCGCCTTTGCGGTGAGCGGGCAGATCGTCAATTCGGAAGGCGCCAACGTCCACACGGGCTGCGATCAGTTCGTACTGGCGAATTCCCGAGGCTTCGCCTTCGGCTATCCGCAGTCCCGCCATTCCATTTCCGTGGTGCCGATCGCACGCGGCGCTGGCGGCATGCAGCGCGACGACTGGTATTCGTCGGCGCGGCGCAGCGTCGACCTGGCCGAGCCGGAGGCGATCGGCCGCTATGCCGCGCAACGGGCGCTGGCCCGGCTGGGCGGTCGCAAGATCGAGACGGGGCAATGTCCCGTGCTGTTCGAAGCGCCGGCCGCCTGCGGTCTGCTGGGGCATCTGGTTCATGCGGCGTCGGGCGGCGCCCTGTATCGCAAGGCATCGTTTCTCGTCGATTCCCTGGGGCGCAAGCTGTTCCCGGATCACGTCGTCGTGCATGAAGACCCGTTCATTCCGCGCGGCATGGGGTCGAGCCCGTTCGACGAGGAGGGCGTGCGTGGTCGTGCGCGCGACGTCGTGGCCGGCGGCGTGCTGCAGGGATATTTTCTGTCGTGTTACTCCGCGCGCAAGCTCGGCATGAAGTCCACCGGCAACGCCGGCGGCGCGCACAACCTGGTCCTGCGTTCGACGGCGACGCGGCCGGAAGATGACTTCGAGGCGATGCTGCGCAAGCTCGGAACCGGCCTGCTGGTGACCGAGCTCATCGGCATGGGCATCGACTATGTCAACGGCGACTATTCGCGCGGCGCGAGCGGATTCTGGGTCGAAAACGGCGAGATCGCCTATCCGGTCGAGGAAATCACCATCGCGGGCAACCTCCCGCAGATGTTCGGCGCGATTGCGGCCGTGGGGGCCGACACCATCATCCGCGGCGGACGCACGACGGGCTCGATCCTGATCGAATCGATGACGGTCGGGGGAAGCTAGCGCTTCGGAAAAGTTGGTACGAAAGGAAAGATCGCCATCGATGCGCGATTGCGGCGATGGCGTTTGCACTGCACCGTGCATCAATTCAGCGAGCGGTGGCTGCGCCCCGCCGGGGCCGGCTACGCGGTGGCCGCCCCTGCGGGGCGCAGCCACCGCTCGCAGCCACGGCCTCGACCCAGCAAACAAGAAAACCGCGCTCGATTGCGCGTCCCACGATCCGGAATGAGGCGATCTCCTGCTTGCCATGCCCCGGATCTCGCGCGCGACATTCCTCGCACGGATCCGGCGCCCACGGACGACACGCCCCAACACGCGCGAAGCACTTACGCTCCAAACAGCGTGAAGCACTGCACTAGGCAAGTCGCTCCCGCCAGAACGCCACCTGCTTCGCCACCTGCGCCGGAGCGGTCCCGCCGAGGTGGTCGCGCGCCGCTACGGCGGCTTCGGGGGTCAATGCGGCGATCATCTCGGCAATGGTCTGCGGATCGATTCCCGGCAGGAACGCCTGCACCTCCTCGACCGGCAGTTCGGGCAGGTCGCAGCCGAGTTCCGCGGCGCGGCGCACGGCGCGGCCAACCGCCTCGTGCGCGTCGCGGAAGGCCATGCCCCGGCGGACCAGGGCGTCCGCGAGATCGGTGGCCGTCGCATAGCCCTGCCGCAGCGCCCGGCGCATCGCATCGGGTTTGGCGACGATGCCGGGAACCAGCTCCGCGAACGCACGCAGCGTGTCGCGCACGGTGTCGATCGTGTCGAAGAGCGGTTCCTTGTCTTCCTGATTGTCCTTGTTGTATGCCAGCGGCTGCGCTTTGATGAGCGTGAGCAGTGCGACCAGGTGTCCCAGCACGCGCCCGGTCTTGCCGCGGGCGAGTTCGGGAACATCCGGGTTGCGCTTCTGCGGCATGATCGAGGAACCCGTCGTGAACCGATCGGGCAGTTCGATGAACGCGAACCGCGGATTGACCCACAGGATCAGCTCTTCGGCGAAGCGGGAACAGTGGGCCATCACGAGCGAGGCTGCGGCGCAGAATTCGACTGCGAAGTCGCGATCGGAAACCGCATCCATCGAGTTGCGGCAGACCCCCTCGAATCCCAGGCGCTGCGCCACGAATTCGCGATCGATCGGATAGCTCGTGCCGGCGAGCGCCGCTGCGCCGAGCGGCAGGCGGTTGATGCGCCGGCGCGCATCGCTCATCCGCTCGACGTCGCGGCCGAACATTTCGACGTACGCCAGAAGGTGATGGCCGAACACCACGGGTTGGGCCACCTGCAGGTGGGTGAAGCCGGGCATCAGGGTCCGGGTATGCGCCGCCGCCAGTTCGACGAGTGCCCGCTGCAGGCGGCGGAGTTCGCCGACGATGACGTCGAGTTCCGCGCGCAGGTGGAGCCGGGTGTCGGTCGCAACCTGGTCGTTGCGCGACCGCCCGGTATGCAGGCGCTTGCCGGCGTCGCCGACGAGTTCGGTGAGCCGGGCCTCGATGTTGAGGTGGACGTCCTCGAGTTCGAGGCGCCAGGCGAACTCGCCGCGCTCGATTTCTCCGCGGATCTGCGCCATGCCGCCCTCGATCGCCTGCAGGTCGCCCTCGGACAACAGCCCCGCGCGGGCGAGCATGGCCGCATGGGCGAGGGAGCCTTCGATGTCGGCGAAGGCCAGGCGCCGATCGAAGCCGACGCTGGCGGTATAGCGCAGGACGAAGTCGGCAACGGGTTCGGAGAAGCGGCCCGACCACGCCTCGTTCTTGGCGTGCAGGGAGGAGGTGGAGGCGGGGGTCGATGTCCCGGCGCTTCCGGCGGATGCGGTTTTGTCGTTCATCGCGAAATTTTATCGTGTGCGGCAGCGCGGGGGCATAATCGGCCCCCGTGTCCGAGTCCCGTTCCCGCGATCGCTCCCCGGTACCCGACGGCTGCAATGCCGGAATCGCGCTGCGCGTGGCGCTGGGGGTCAACGCGGCGCTGGCCGCGGTGGCGGCCGCCGCCGCCGCGGCGTTGCACGCGCCGACCGAAGCCTCGGTGCTGTTTTTCCAGATTGCCGCGGTGGCCGAACCGGTCACCTTTGCCAGCCTGCTGGCGTGGTGCGTGATGCGGCGCCGGGCCGCGCCGGGGTCGGAATGGGCGCAACGCCTGGCGGCGTGGGCGGTTCCCGGCATCGCGGCGGCGGGGGTGCAGGAGGCGCTGCGCGCCGGCATGCCCGGCGGGTCCAGCGGCACTTCCATCGCCGTGGCCGCGGCGTTCGGCCTGCTCGGCGGGATTGCGGTGCAGCACTACCTGGAACTGCGGGCACGGGCCTACTCGCCGGCGATCGACGAAGCGAAGTTCCAGGCGCTGCAGTCGCGCATCCGCCCGCATTTCTTCTTCAACAGCCTCAACGCCGTGCTGGCCGTGCTGCGTGAGGATCCGCCGCGCGCGGAACGCATGCTGGAGAGCGTGGCCGAGCTGTTTCGCGCCGTGATGGGCGACGTGCGCCGCATGGTGCCGTTCGAGGATGAAATCGACCTGTGCCGGCGGTACGTGGAGATCGAGCAGACGCGCCTCGGCGATCGGCTGGCGGTGCGCTGGGACGTCGGTGCGGTCCATCCGAACGCGCGGGTGCCGCAGTTGCTCCTGCAGCCGGTCGTCGAGAACGCCGTGCGCTACGGTGCCGAACGCCATGCGGGCGGCGAGGGCGGGCCCTGCGAAATCGACATCCGCGTGCGGCAGATCGGCTTCCGGCTGGAGGTGTTCGTCGCCAATCCGATCGCAGCCGAACCGGTGCAGCGGGAAGGCAACCAGATCGGCCTGCGCAACATCCGCGGCCGCTTGGCGCTGATCTACGACCTGGAGGCACAACTGGAGACGCGGGTACGCGGAGGGCGCTTCGAGCTCACCATGACGCTTCCGGTGGCGCGTTCGGAAGTGCGGAAGGAATGCCGCGATGATTCGAATCCTGATCGTCGATGACGAACCGCCGGCGCGCACCCGCCTGCGGCAGCGGCTGGGGGATTGCGCGGCGGAATTCGCGGTCGACGTGGTGGGCGAGGCCGCCGGCGGCGCTGCGGCCGTCGAGGCTGCGGCCAGGCTGCAACCGGACCTCGTGCTGCTCGACATCGCCATGCCCGACATGAGCGGCATCGAGGCCGCGCGTCACCTCGCGCGCCTGCCGGCGCCGCCGGCGGTCGTGTTCGTGACGGCGTTCGACGACCACGCCATCGAGGCCTTCGAAGTGCAGGCCGTCGACTATCTGCTCAAGCCCGTGCGCACGGAGCGGCTGGCCGCCGCTCTGGCGCGGGTTCGCCGGCGCGCGGCGGAGGCGACCCCGGGGGCGGCTGCGGACGTGCGTCTCGCCTCGGCGGCGCGCGCGCTCGGAGTCGTTCGCACGCGGCTCGCGATCGCGGAGCGCGGGCGCATGCATTTCGTACCGATCGCGGACATCGTGTACCTGCGGGCCGAGCTCAAGTACGTGACGGTGCGCACCCCGGAGCGCGAATACTGCACGGAGGAATCGCTGGCGTCGCTGGAGACCGAGTTCCATGCGCAGTTCGTCCGCGTCCATCGCAGTGCCCTGGTCGCACGCGCACGGATCGCCGGATTCGAGCGGGTGCGCAGCACGGAGACCGAGGGCGAGGGCGGTGAGGCCTACTGGCAGGTGGTCTTGCACGGCGTGCCCGACCGCCTGCCGGTGAGCCGCCGGCAGTGGCCCACCGTGAAAGGGTTGGCCCGATCCTGATGCGGCGTGCTTGTTAGACTAACGGGTTATGACACCTCGCAAACTCCGTATCGCCACGCGGGCGAGCCCCCTGGCGCTCTGGCAGGCGCACCATGTGCGCCAACGATTGATCGACGCCGATCCGGCGCGCGCGGTCGAGTTGCTGGAATTGACGACCCGCGGCGACCAGATCCTGGATCGCAGCCTCTCGAAGGTGGGCGGCAAAGGGCTCTTCGTCAAGGAACTCGAGGTGGCGCTGCTGGAAGGCCGTGCCGACCTCGCGGTGCATTCGCTCAAGGATGTGCCGATGGAGCTTGCGCCCGAATTCGAACTCGCGGCGGTGCTCGAGCGCGCCGATCCTCGGGACTGCTTCGTCAGTCCCCGCTATCCGGACCTGGAATCGTTGCCGGCCGGCGCGCGCGTCGGCACGTCCAGCCTGCGGCGGGAACTCGCGTTGCGCGCGTCCCACCCGCAACTCGAGATCGTCGCGGTGCGGGGCAATGTCGGCACGCGGCTCGCCAAACTCGATCGCGGCGAGTTCGACGCCCTTCTCATGGCGGCGGCAGGATTGCAGCGCCTGGGACTGGCGGAACGCATTGCGCAGATCCTGCCGGTGGACTCCTTTCTGCCGGCGCCCGGGCAGGGCGCGCTGGCGATCGAGATCCGGGCGGGCGATGTCGCGGTCCGGGAACAACTGGCCTTTCTCGAGCACCCCGCAACGCGTGCGATCGTCACCGCCGAGCGCGCGGTGTCGCGCGGGCTGGGCGGATCCTGCCAGTTCCCGCTCGCGGCCTACGCGGAGGTTGCGGACGCAGGGCTGCGCCTGCGTGCCTGGGCAGGCAACGCGGCCACGGGAGAACGGCTCGAAGCAGATGCCGCGGGACCGCTGGAAGAGGCGGAGGCCATCGGCTTGCGCGTGGTGGGCGATCTCAAGGCGCGCGGAGTGGAGCGGCTGCTCGCCGGTGGATAGGGCGCCCCTCGTTCTGGTCACCCGCCCGGAGCGCCCCGGGCGCTTGCTGGCGGCACGGTTGCGCGACGCGGGTTCCGGCAGTGGGGTCTCGGCGCTGTGGTGGCCGGCCTTCGATCTCGTTCCCCTGCCCGAAGATCCGGCGCTGCAGGCCGCGCTCGCCCGGCTCGCCGGCTTCAATCTGGCGGTGTTCGTAAGCCCGGCGGCGGCGCGTGCCTGTGCACGGGCGCTGCGCGCACCGTGGCCGGCGTCGACGGCGATCGCGGCGGTCGGCGCCGGTACCCGGCAGGCCGTCCTGGCCTGCATTCCGGAGGCGGGTCGCGCGCGCATCGTGGCGCCGTCGGACGATGCCGCGGCCGGCGGCGGCTCGGAGGCATTGTTGTCCGCTTTGCGGCAGGCCGACCTGGCACCGGCGCGGGTGTTGGTCGTCCGCGCCCAGCGCGGACGCGAACTGCTCGCCGATGCGCTGGCGCAGGCGGGTGCCCTGGTGGAGCAGGTTGCCGCCTATCGGCGTACCGTGCATCGCCCGGATTCGTGCGCGTGGGCGGCGCTGCGGGCGATCCGCGACCTCGGACGCCCGATCGTGCCCTTCTTGAGCAGCAGCGAAGGGGTGGACGCACTCCGGGAGCAGCTGGCGGCGGGAATGCCGCCCCTGCCGTGGAACGAGATCCGCGCGGCGTTGTGCCTGCACCCGCGCATCGCGGGCGCACTGGCCGCCCGCGGCGTCGCGGATGCGATCGTGTGCGACGCGGATGCCGCATCGATCCTCGACGGACTGCGGCGCGCACCGGAAACCAGATCGGGTACATTGGCCTCATGAGCACTTCGCCACAACAGACTCCTCCGGAAACGCCTGCGGCAGCCGACCCGGACGGCCGCGGGACGCGCGCGGACGCGCCCTCGACGGCCCGGCCGTCGGGCGGTGCCGGCGGCATGCGCGACACGGCGGCGGCCGCACTGGCCGGTTTCGCCCTCGGCGCCATGCTTCTGGGCGTTGCGCTGGCCTGGCAGAACCATCGCTGGCAGCAGCAGCTGGCGCGGCAGGCGGTCGAACGCGCGGGGCAGATCCGGCGCGAGGACGCCCTCGAACGGCGCATCGCCGGGCTCGAGCGGCAGGCGGCGGTGCGACCCGTCGCACCGCAGGCCGCCGCGGACGTCGCCCTGGATCCGCAGTTGCGCAGCCAGCTGACGGCACTGGTCCTGTTCG
Organism: Burkholderiales bacterium GJ-E10; assembly: GCA_000828975.1. NCBI lineage: Bacteria > Pseudomonadati > Pseudomonadota > Betaproteobacteria > Burkholderiales > Burkholderiales bacterium GJ-E10. Next base: position 798,026 of record AP014683.1, read on the forward strand.
ACGCCGAGCGCGTCGCGGAACTGGTCCAGGTGCAATTGCGTCTCGGCCTGGCGCCGGCCCGGGCGATCGGCGTGCTGTCGGTGGTCGATGCGCGTCTGGGCAAATTGCCAACCCCGGCGGCAGCGCGGGTGCGGCGGGCGTTGGCGGACGATCTGGCGCGCCTGCGGACGGCATCCACCGCCGACGTCGGGGCCGCCGCCGCGCGACTGGATTCGGTGCTTCGCTCCGTCGGCGCCTGGCGCACCCTGGCCGATACCGCGCACGGCGCGCTCGATCTGCCCGCGCCGCATCCGGCACCGGCTGCGACCGGCAAGTCCGCCGCTGGGCAAAACGGCGGCCGGGAAGGTCGGATCCGCGCCTGGCTCGAAGACGCATTCGGCGGCCTGTTGCGGATCCAGCCCGTTCCGACCCCCGACGCGGTCCGGCTCGACCCGGCGCAGCAGGAGATCCTGCGCGACCGGGTCCGCCTGGAACTCCTCGATCTGCAGCAGGCCGTCCTCCTGCGGGATGGCGTGCGGGCACGGATCCGCGAGCAGTCCCTCGAGTCCTTGCTGCAGCGGTATTTCGATCCGCGCGATCCCGCGATCGCCGCCGCGCTGACCCAGATCCGCACGGCTGCCGATGCGGCATCCTCCGCGGCGCCGCCCGCGCTCGACGAGACTCTGGCGGCGTTGCGCGCGGCGGTTCGCACCGGGGGGAACTGACGTGAAGACCCTGTCGTGGGGCGTGGCGCTGGCGGCGCTGGCGGCGGCGCTGGCGTGGCTGCTGCACGCGACCGAGGGCGCGGTCATCGCGCTTGCGCCGCCGTGGCGGGTCGACGCGTCGCTCGACCTCGTCCTGCTCCTCGCACTGTTCACGCTGTGGCTGGCGTATCTCGCCGGGCGTCTGGTGCAGCGCGCCAAGGATTTTCCCGAGCGGGTGCAGGCCTACCGCGAGCGCCGCAGCGACTGGGGGGCGCAGCGTGGCCTGGTGGTCGCGCTCAAGGCTCTGCTCGAAGGGCGGTTCGCACGCGCCGAGCGCGCGGCCGAACGGGTCCAGGGCTACCCGCAGATCGCCGGTCTCGCCGCGCTGCTCGGGGCGCGCGCGGCGCACCGCATGCAGGAATATGCCCGCCGGGACCAGTGGCTGGAGCGTGCCGCCGAAGATCCCGAGCTTGCCACGGCCCGCAGCGTGGTGAGCGCGGAGCTTTGGGCCGAACAGCGGGAAAATCTGCGCGTGCTGCAGACCATCGAGGCGATGCAGCAGACGGGGGCACGGCATATCCATGTCCTGCGCATGGCGGCGGTGGCGCATCTGCAACTGGGCCATTGGGACGACGCGCTGCGGATCGTGCGCGCGCTGGAGAAACACCGCGGCCTGCCGGCACCGGCCTGCGCGGCCTACAAGGCGATGGCGTATCGCGGCCTGCTGCAGGACGCCGACGGGGCGGATCTCTTCTCTCGTGCCTGGACTGCGGTGCCGCCGGCCGATCGGCGCGCGCCGGACCTTGCGCTGGTTGCGGCGCGCGCGTTCACCGGGTTCGGCATGGGAGCCGAGGCGGCGAGGGTGATCGAAGACGCGCTGGAGGCGGGCTGGAACGAGTCCCTGCTCGACGAGTATGGCCGCTGCGCCGCGGCCGACGGCCGCGCGTCGCTGGCCCGGGCGGAACGCTGGCTGGCGCAGCACGGCCCATCGGTCGCGTTGCTGCGGTGCCTGGGCCGGATCTGCCTGCGGGAGCAACTGTGGGGGAAAGCCCGGGCATACCTGGAGGACGCCCGGCGACTCGCACCGGCGCCGGAGACTTCGCTGGCGCTGGGCGAACTTGCCGACGCGGTGGCGGATCCGGAAGCGGCCGCGCAGGCCTACCGGGAAGCGGCCCTCGGCTTCGCCGACCGGCCACCGCCTCCGGCGGCCGGAGTCGAACGCCTGCCCCGGCGCGAAACCAGCCTGTAGCCCGATACAATCCTGCGCCACGCGTCCATCCAGGCGGTGGTGCCGCAGATCACGTAAGGAACCCAGCATGAGTCTCAGCAAGGTAGGCCCCGGCAACGCGCTGCCGGACGAATTCAACGTCGTCATCGAAATTCCCATGAATGCCGACCCGATCAAGTACGAGGTCGACAAGGAAACCGGGGCGCTGTTCGTCGATCGCTTCATCGGCGCGGCGATGCACTATCCCTGCAACTACGGCTACATTCCCCACACGCTGGGCGAGGACGGAGATCCGCTCGACGTGCTGGTGATCACGCCGTTTCCGCTGCACCAGGGCGTGGTCGTGCGCTGCCGGCCGCTGGGCGTGCTCAACATGGAGGACGAAAGCGGCGGCGATGCGAAGCTGCTCGCCGTGCCCACCGACAAGATCCTGCCCTGGTACAAGCACTGGCGCTCGCCGCAGGATCTCGCGCCGGAACGGCTTACCCAGATCCAGCACTTTTTCGAGCATTACAAGGATCTCGAAGCCGGCAAGTGGGTCAAGGTCCTGGGGTGGTCGGGGTCGGACGCGGCGCGTGCCGAGATCCTGACGTCGGTCGAGCGCTATCAGTCGGCGGCGGTGAAGCCGGCGTTCTGACGGCAACATGTCCTCGGTTCGCGTCGCGGTCGCGCAGATCGATTGCACAGTCGGCGATTTCGCCGCCAACCGGCGGCGGATCGTCGACGCGGCGGCGCAGGCCGCCCGCGCCGGTGCCGACGTGCTGCTTACACCGGAGCTGTCGATCTCCGGCTATCCGCCGGAAGATCTGCTGCTGCGCGCGTCGTTCTACGCCGCGGCCGACGCGGCGCTGGCCGCGTTGGCGCAGGACCTGGCGCAGTTCCCCGGCCTGCATGCCATCGTGGGTCATCCGATGGCGCAGGACGGCAAGCGCTTCAACGCCGCGTCGCTCCTCGTCGGGGGCACCGTCGCGGGCGTGTATCACAAGCATGACCTTCCCAATTACGATGTGTTCGACGAACGGCGCTATTTCACCCCGGGCGAGCGCCCGCTGGTGTTCGCGATCCGGGGCACCCGTTTCGGCTTGAACATCTGTGAAGACACCTGGTTCCCCGACGCGCCGCGGCGTGCCGCGGCGGCGGGAGCGCAGGTTCTGCTCGTTCCGAACGGGTCGCCCTTTCATCTCGGCAAGCAGGCCTTGCGCCAGGAGGTGATGCGGGAAACGGTGTGCGCGAACGGCCTGGCGGTGGTCTATGGCAACCTCGTCGGCGGCCAGGACGAACTCGTGTTCGACGGCGGATCGTTCTGCCTCGACGCGCAGGGGTGCCTTGTGGCGATGGCGCCGCAGTTCACGGAGCACATGCTGGTCGTCGATTTCGTCGACGGCGTGCCGCAGGCCGGCGAGATCGCGACGCCGGAGTCGCCGGAGTCGCAGGCATATCGGGCGTTGCAGCGGGGAATCGCCGACTACGTCGGAAAGAACGGCTTCCCGGGGGCGATCGTCGGCCTCAGCGGCGGTATCGATTCGGCGCTGACCTTGGCACTGGCCTGCGATGCGCTCGGTGCCGAGCGGGTGCGCGCGGTGATGATGCCGTCGCGGTTCACCGCCGACATTTCCTGGCTCGATGCGCGCGACATGGTCGCACGGCTGGGGGTGCGGTACGACGAAATCCCGATCGCACCGGCCTTCGATTCCCTGCTTTCCATGCTGGAGCCGGAGTTCGCCGGCCGGCCGTGGGACGCGACCGAGGAGAACATCCAGGCGCGGGTGCGGGGCACCGTGCTCATGGCGCTGTCGAACAAGAGCGGCGCGATCGTGCTCACCACCGGCAACAAGAGCGAGATGGCGGTGGGGTATTGCACGCTCTACGGCGACATGGCAGGAGGATTCGCCGTCATCAAGGACATCAGCAAGACGCTCGTCTATCGCCTGGCTCGTTACCGCAATGCGATTTCCGAAGTGATCCCGCAGCGGATCCTCGACCGGCCTCCGAGCGCGGAGTTGCGGGCGGGGCAGACCGATCAGGACACGCTGCCGCCGTATGAAATGCTCGACGCGGTGATCGCGCTCTACATGGAAGAGGGCGCGAGTGCCGAGGAGATCGTCGCGGCGGGGTATGCCGAAGCCGATGTGCGGCGCATCCTGCGCATGATCCGCCTGAGCGAATACAAGCGGCGCCAGGCGCCGGTGGGGATCCGGGTGACGCACCGCGCGTTCGGGCGCGACTGGCGATATCCGATCACCAACCGCTTTTGCGAGGATTGAGTTTCGGAGATCCCGCCTGCGCGGTAGTAAAATCCGTACCAGTTCTCCAGGAGACTTCCGTGAAACTCATCACCGCCATCATCAAGCCGTTCAAACTCGACGAAGTGCGGGAGGCGCTCGCCGACGTCGGAGTCACGGGTCTCACGGTCACGGATGTCAAGGGCTTCGGTCGCCAGAAGGGGCACACCGAGCTCTACCGCGGCGCGGAATATGTCGTCGACTTCCTCCCGAAGATCAAGGTCGACGCCGTCGTGTCCGACGCGATCGTGGATCGAGCGGTGGAGGCGATCACCCGCTCGGCGCGCACCGGCAAGATCGGCGACGGCAAGATTTTCGTCCAGTCGGTCGAGCAAGTGGTGCGGATCCGGACCGGCGAGAGCGGCGAAAGCGCCATCTAGTGTAGTGCTTCGCTCTGTTTGGAGCGTAAGCGTTTGGCACAGATTGGGGCATGTCGTCCGTGCGCGCTGGGCCCGTGCGAAGAATGTCGCGCACGAGATCCGGGTGCCCTGCACCGGTTCCGGCCCGGTGTCGCGGTCGGCCCCATGGGCCGACTGCGTTGTGCTGCTCGAAGTCGGGGCGCACGGCCGAACTCGCGCCGCGTCCCCGATGGGGACGCTTCGCTCAAACATGCGGCCGTGAGTCAGAAAAGGAGGCGCGCAAGCGCGCCGCCCCGCCTCCTGCGCTGCGCACCGCGCCCCCTGATGGGGCCGGAACCGGTGCAGGGCACCCGGATCTCGCGGCAAGCACCGCGGCATGGCAAGCAGGGGATCGCCCATTCCGGATCGTGGGACTCGCAATAGAGGGGGGTGTTTTTTTTCCCGGTCGAGGTCGTGACGGCGAGCGGTGGCTGCACCCCGCCGGGACCGGCATAAGACGCGGTGGCGAGCAGGGCAAGGCCGCGGACGCGGCGCGCGCCAGCGCGCCCACCCTTCTGACTCACGGCCGCATGTCCGAGCAGAGCGGCCGCAGGCCGCGCCGCGAGTTCGGCCGTGCGCCCGCGGACTGCGCAGCGCAGCGTAGTCGCCCCGCAGGGGCGACCACCGCGTAGCCGGCCCCGGCGGGGTGCAGCCACCGCTCGCAGGTTCGGCTCGGTACAGGGGGCGGTGCAAGCGACATCGCCGCAATCGCACGTCGACGGCGATCCTTCCTTTCGTGCCAGGATTTCCAAAGCTCCAAAGCACTACACGAGGAGTCTGCGCGGCAGAGGGATTTCGCGAAGGCAGGATGGGCTGCCGGTCCCCTTTCCCGCCTGCGGGAGAGGGCGGGGTGCGGGTGGCGGCTCATTGACCGCGCCGGCGGCAGGCGGGGACGCTTCCTGCCGGAGGGCCCGAAGGCTGGGTCACCCCCGCTTTCCCGGCTCCAGGTCGGACAGCAGCGTCAGGTCCGTACTCAGATCGAGATCGAGCGACAGCATCGTCGGCATCTGCGTGAGCGGGATGTCCGTTTCCGCGTTGGGCTGGGGCGCCGCGGGCTGTGCGCCCAGGATCGACGGAGGACCGGAATCCAGCGGCATTTCCTCGTCGAGGTCCCGCCACGGATCGGGCGTCGGCTCGAATTCGCTTCCCGCGGCGGGCTCCGGCGATGCCCCGGCGCCGGGAACATCCTCCAGACGTGCAATGGCGGTCTCGGTACGGTGCGCGGTCGGATGGTGCAGTTCCACCACTTCGATCCGATGGGGCGTGGACCTCGCGAGCACCGGGTGATCGTCGGCGAGGTCGTCCGAGGAATGCGTCGCGGCCGCGCTGTCCGGCATGGGCGGCACGGGTGGCGGGGCGGCAGGTGCCGCCCGGGGTGCGGGTCGTTCCGGCGATGCTTCCCGGCGCTGCAGCGTGGTCTGCGCCAGGATGGGACCCGGCGCGGACGCCGTCGCCACCGGCTGTGGCGGTGCGGTCCGCCGGCCGCTCCAGGTCGATGCCGCGAAATCGGCCGTTTCCGGTTCCGTCGCTGCGTTCGGCACGATGGCGTCCCAGGTGCGTCGCCGCCCGTCGCGATCGCCTTGCCGCCGGATCCAGAACAACACGCCGGCTGCGACCAGCGCGGCAGCGATGGCCGCGGCGGCGACCCATGCCAAGCCCGACGACCGCTCCTGCGCTGCCAATTGCGACTGCAGCGCCAATTCACGGGCGGTCTGTTGGCGCTCGCGCGCCCGGTCGGCAGCGAGCTCGGTCTGCAGGATCCGGATCTGCTGGGTCAGATCGGAGATCTGCTTGCTCATCACCGCCATGCGGTCGGGGGGCGCGTCCGGCGTCGCATTCCCGATCCCGGCATCGGCGGGGGCGGCGGCGAGGACGAGGCGGTCCTGGGTGCGGAACGCCTCGGGATGGGGACGGCGCGGCAGGGCCGGGGCATGGGGTGCCGCCGCTGCGAGCGCGCGCGGATGCGCGGGCGCCGGGCGGGCGTGCGATGCCATGGCGGGGTGCCAGGCATGGTGGACGGGATGCCGGCGGACGACGTGGCCGGAGACTGCGGCTTGGCGATGCCGCGGCCGGGAAATGTTGGACCCGCTGGACCCGCCGGGTCCGCCGCCGGCGTGTGCCGTCGGGGTGGGGAGCGTCGCGGCCGCGAGGGCGCGAGGCGCGACCGCCGGCGCCGCCGGCATGTCGAGCAGGACGCCGTATTCGCGCTGCAGCGGCGACATGCAGCCGACCGACACCGCAACGCGCACCGCCGGTTCGGTCACCGGATGCGGCGTGACGAGGCGGATCTCGGTGCGCCCGCCCTCGTGCGCGATCAGGATGTCGGCATGGTGGATCACCGGCGCGCCGTCGCCGGACAGGGCATCGGTGAGGTGCACGCACTGGAGCGGGAGGGTGGCGGCAGCCGATCCTCCGACGGGAATCTGCATCGCCAGCGGCCGTCCGACCTGGGCGAATACCCGCGGCATGCCCAGGGATAGATCGGGGGGCGGCGGGACCGCCGCAACGCGCACCGGGGCGGCGGTGGACGCCGCCGGGCTGCGGGGCGATGCCGGGGGATCCAGCAGCACGGTGAATTCGCGCCGGACGGGCTCCGCGCATCCGGCCTCGATGATCAGATGGACCAGTGGTTCATTGACCGGGTAGCGGCTTTCGATTTCGAGCACCCGATCCGCTCCCCGGCCTTCGATGCGCACCTGCGTACCGGAAAGAGCCGAGATGGTCGGCAGCGGGTCGTCGGCGTCGTTGATCAGGCGCAGGCATTGCGGCGTGAGTTCCACGTCCGCATCGGCCAGCACCGGAATGCGCAGGCGCAGCGCCTCTCCGAGCGCGCTCTGTACCTGGGGATTGCCGAACCCGAAGGCCAATGCCCCGGGCGCGCTGCCCGCCAAAGCGATGGCCACGGCGATGGCAGCCGTGACCGCGAATCGTCGCGTCCCCCGTCGGCGCAGAGCGGGTCGGGACGAACCGGATTGAAGGAAATATGGGGTCATTCTGCCGTTTTGCCGTCCCCTGCCGGACGATTCCGAACGGCGGAATCCGGCGCATCGCAGGGGTGAATGGATGATTACGCAAAAGAGGGATGCCGCATGGCGCGAATACCTGCCCGGAATCCCGCCAATTGCGCGGCCAATCGCGCGGCCGATCGCGTGGCATATCGCGTGGCATATCGCGCGGCATATCGCGCGGCCGATTGTGCCGTGAATCGTGCGGCCAATCGCGGAAACGCGCGCACGACCTCGGCGCGCTCCGCCGCGTCAGTCTTGCGATTCGAGCCAGCGCTGGGCGTCCAGCGCCGCCATGCATCCGGTTGCCGCCGACGTGATCGCCTGGCGGTAGACGTGGTCCTGCACGTCGCCGGCGGCGAAGACGCCCGGCACGCTGGTCATGGTCGCCAGGCCGTCGGCCCCGCCGCGGGTGACGATGTACCCGTGCCGCAGGTCGAGTTGTCCGGCAAAGATCTCCGTGTTGGGGCGATGGCCGATCGCGATGAAGCAGCCCTGCACCGCGATTTCCGTCGTGCCTTCGTCCTGCACGCCGCGCAGGCGCACGCCGGTGACGCCGGAATCGTCGCCGAGCACTTCCTCGAGGCGTTGCCACAGATGCAGTTGGACTTTGCCTTCGTCGACGTGGGCCATCAGGCGGTCGACCAGGATCGGTTCGGCGCGGAAGCGGTCGCGGCGGTGGATGAGATGGACGGTGCGGGCGATCTTGCACAGATACAGCGCCTCTTCGACCGCCGTGTTGCCTCCGCCCACGACGCAGACGTCCTGGTTGCGGAAGAAAAAGCCGTCGCAGGTCGCACAGCCCGAAACGCCGCGGCCCATGAATGCCTGCTCCGACGGCAGACCCAGATACTGCGCCGAGGCGCCGGTCGCGATGATCAGCGCATCGGCGGTGTACTCCGCCGCATCGCCGAACAGGCGAAACGGACGCGTCTGCAGGTCGACGCGCTGGATGTGGTCGAAGACGATCTCGGTGTTGAAGCGCTCGGCGTGCTGCAGGAACCGCTGCATCAGGTCCGGGCCCTGCACGCCATGCACGTCGGCGGGCCAGTTGTCGACTTCGGTCGTCGTCATGAGTTGGCCGCCCTGCGCCATGCCGGTGATCAGCACCGGGTCGAGATTGGCGCGCGCGGCGTACACCGCGGCGGTGTAGCCGGCCGGGCCGGAGCCCAGGATCAGAACGCGGGAGTGGCGGGGCGACGACATGGCTGTTGTGCTTTCGGGGAGGAACGGGCGATTTTATCGAAACCGTTGCATCGCGGACGGACATCCGGCGCCCGCGCTCCTTCGCGGCCGATATCCCCCGATCGCGCGGGGACCGGGCATTCGTCCGGACGGATCCGATGGGGCCCCGATGATCGGCAGGCGGCTTCCCTATAATCCCGCCATGGCGGAGCCGATTGCCGATGGTTTGAACGAGGTCCCCGTGCGGGCGCGGGCGCAACCGCGTGCCACCGCACGGGCGTCTGCCGCTTCGGCGGCGCCCGAGCGCGGCGCCCGCCTGCTCGCCGAGACACGCTGGATCGTCGCGGCGCTCGCCGTGCTCGCACTGGGTGCCGCGCTGCTCTCCTACCACCGCAGCGATCCCGGCTTCACCCATCTGTCCGGCAGTTCGCATATCGCCAACTGGGAGGGGGCGGCCGGCGCGTGGGTGGCCGATCTGCTCTTTTTCCTCTTCGGGTTCTCGGCGTTTTTCTGGGTGGTGTTTGCCGCGGAATGGGTATGGCGCGGATTTGCACGCCTGCACCGCAACCCGTCCCACCCCGCGTTGCCGTTGTGGGTACGCGGGCCGGGTTTCGCCGTCCTGATGCTGGCGGCGACTTCGCTCGAATCCCTGCGCCTGCCGCGGGCCGCCGCCGTGCTGCCGGGATCCGCCGGCGGGGTGCTGGGATCGTCCCTCGGGCCCTGGGTGGAGCGGGCGCTGGGCGCGACCGGCGCCACGGTTGCGCTGATCGTGCTGTGCGCGCTGGGTGCGAGCCTCGGGTTTGGATTCTCCTGGCTCGCGGTCGCGGAGCGCGTGGGAGGCGTCATGGAGTCCGTCGTCGCCCGGGCACGGATGCGGCGCGAGGAAAGCGAGGATCGGACGATCGGCGTCGCGGCGTCGGAGGAGCGTGCGGCGATGCTCGCCGCCCAACGCGATCAGGCCCCGGAGCACGAGCCGGTGCACATCGAACGGCAACCGGAACACGCGCCGATTTCGGAACGCAAGCAGCAGGAGCGCCAGGTGCCGCTGTTTGCCGAAGCGGCCGCCGCCGGCGGCCTGCCGACGCTCGATCTGCTGGACGAAGCCGATGGCGGACCGGAGGCGGTCGCCACCGAAACCCTGGAGTTCACGTCCCGCCTGATCGAGAAGAAGCTCAAGGATTTCGGAGTTCAGGTCACGGTGATCGCGGCCTATCCCGGTCCGGTCATCACCCGCTATGAAATCGAGCCCGCGACCGGCGTGAAGGGGGCGCAGATCGTCAACCTCGCGAAGGATCTCGCCCGCGCGCTGTCGCTGGTTTCGATCCGCGTCGTCGAGACCATCCCGGGCAAGAACCTGATGGGTCTGGAACTGCCGAATCAGCGCCGCCAGGTGGTCCGCCTGGCGGAGATCCTCGGCTCGGCAGCCTACGCGGAAAGCCATTCCCCGGTGGCGCTGGGCCTGGGCAAGGACATCGCGGGCAAGCCGGTGGTGGTCGACCTCGCGCGCATGCCGCATCTGCTGGTGGCCGGCACGACCGGATCGGGAAAGTCGGTGGGCATCAACGCGATGATCCTCTCGATCCTGTACAAATCGGATCCGGCCAAGGTGCGGCTGCTGCTGATCGATCCGAAGATGCTCGAAATGTCGGCCTACGAGGGAATCCCGCATCTGCTCGCCCCGGTGGTGACGGACATGCGGGAGGCCGGCCACGCGCTCAACTGGTGCGTGGCGGAGATGGATCGCCGCTACCGTCTGATGAGCAAGCTCGGCGTGCGCAGCCTGGCCAGCTACAACCAGAAGGTGGCGGAGGCGCGCGACCGCGGCGAACCCATCCCGCACCCGTTCGCCGACCCTGCCGAGGCGCAGCCGCTGGAGCCGCTGCCGGTGATCGTGGTGGTGATCGACGAGCTTGCCGACCTGATGATGGTCACCGGCAAGAAGGTCGAGGAACTGATCGCGCGGATCGCGCAGAAGGCGCGTGCGGCCGGGATGCACCTGATCCTCGCGACCCAGCGTCCGTCGGTCGACGTCATCACCGGGCTGATCAAGGCGAACATTCCCACCCGCATCGCGTTCCAGGTGTCGAGCCGGATCGATTCGCGGACCATCCTCGACCAGATGGGCGCGGAGTCGCTGCTGGGGCAGGGCGACATGCTGTACCTGCCGGCGGGCGCCGGCATTCCCGCGCGGGTGCACGGCGCGTTCGTGTCGGACGAGGAAGTGCACCGCGTTGCCGAGTCGTTGCGCAGGCAGGGGGCGCCGGTGTACGTCGAGGGTCTGCTCGAGGCGCCGGATGCCGGCGCCGAAGCGGCCGGCGATGCGGCCGGCGGCGGAGGCGAAAGCGACCCGCTGTATGACCAGGCGGTGGAGATCGTGCTCAAGCAGCGGCGCGCATCGATCTCCCTGGTGCAGCGCCATCTGCGCATCGGCTACAACCGGGCGGCGCGACTGCTGGAGGAGATGGAGCGGGCGGGAATGGTTTCGAGCATGCAGGCCAACGGCAATCGCGAGATTCTCGTGCCGAATCGGGAAGGAACGGAATGAGTCGGTGGTGGCGGATCCTCGCCGCGTTCTGCGCGGCGAATGTGCTGGCGGCGGGCGCCCATGCGGCGCCGATCGACGAGCTGCATGCGTTTCTGGCGCACACCGCGTCGATGCGCGGCGACTTCATGCAGCGCAATCCGCCGGCGGGCGGAGGCCGGTCGCCGGCAAAGCGCCTGGCGGCCCCCAGCGTGACCCGTGGCAGCTTTTCCTTCCAGCGGCCGGGAAAATTCCGCTGGGTGGTGCAGCAACCCTACGCGCAGCTCATCGTCAGCGACGGCCGCACGCTGTACCTCTACGATCAGGACCTGGAACAGGTGACGAAGAAGACGCTGGCCGGCTCCCTGCCGGCATCGCCCGCGTCGATCCTGTTCGGTTCCAACGATTTCGAACACCAGTTCGTCGTCACCAATGACGGCACGGAAGACGGCGTGGCATGGATCCTCGCACTTCCCCGGACGAAGGATTCGCCCTTCGAGCGCATTCGCATCGGGTTCCGCGACGGCGTGCCGGTGGCGATGCGTCTCGAGGACCAGTTCGGGCAGATCACGCAACTGTCGTTCGATCACATCCAGCGCAATCCGGCGCTGGATCCGGCGCAGTTCCGGTTCGTGCCTCCCGCCGGCGTGGACATACTCGACGATCGATGAGTGACCTGTTCTCTTCGTCGGCAGACCCACCGGCATCGCCGGAACGGGCCGGCGCAGGACGCAAACCGGTGCAACCCGCTGCCGTACCCCTTGCCGAGGCCATGCGACCGACGCGCATCGACGACGTCGTCGGACAGCGGCACCTGCTCGGTGCCGGCAAGCCGCTGCGGATGGCGTTCGAGTCGGGGCATCCGCATTCGATGATCCTCTGGGGGCCACCCGGCGTCGGCAAGACCACGCTGGCGCGCCTGATGGCCGGCGCCTTCGGCCTGGACTTCATCGCGATCTCGGCCGTCCTGGGCGGGGTGAAGGACATCCGCGATGCGGTCGAGCGCGCCACCGCCACGCGGGCGCGCACCGGCCTGCCCACGGTGGTGTTCGTCGACGAGGTGCATCGCTTCAACAAGGCGCAGCAGGATGCCTTCCTGCCGCACGTCGAATCGGGGCTGTTCGTGTTCATCGGCGCCACCACCGAGAACCCCTCGTTCGAGGTGGTGGGTGCGCTGTTGTCGCGCGCGGTGGTCTATGTGCTGGAGCCGCTTTCGGAAGCCGATCTGCTGCAGTTGCTGGAATCTGCGCGTGCCCGGTTCCTGCCGCAGGTCGAGATCGGCGATGACGCCCGCCGGATGCTGGTGGAAACGGCCGACGGCGACGGCCGCCGCCTGCTGCAGGCGCTGGAGATCACCGCCAATGCCGCGGCGCAGGCGGGACGCCCGGTCGATGTGGAGTTCCTGCGCGGGGCGCTGCCGGCGACCCTGCGGCGGTTCGACAAGGGCGGCGAGAATTTCTACGATCAGATTTCCGCGCTGCACAAGTCGGTGCGCGGCTCGGATCCGGACGCCGCGCTCTACTGGATGGCGCGCATGCTCGACGGCGGCGTGGATCCGCTGTACGTCGCGCGCCGCGCGATCCGCATGGCGTCGGAGGACATCGGTCTTGCCGACCCGCGTGCGCTTCAGCTCGCGCTGGAGGCCGCGCAGGCCTTCGAGCGCCTGGGATCCCCCGAAGGCGAGCTCGCGCTCGCGCAGGCGATCGTCTATCTGGCGATGGCACCCAAATCGAATGCCGTGTATCGCGCCCTGGGTGAAGTCCGGCGCTTTGTCGAGACCGACGGCACCCGCCCCGTTCCCATGCATCTGCGCAACGCGCCGACGCGGCTCATGAAGGATCTGGGCTATGGAACCGGCTATCGCTACGCGCACGACGAGGAGGGGGCTTTCGCCGCCGGCGAAACCTACCTGCCCGAAGGCGTGCCCCCGCAGCAGTGGTACCGCCCGACCGACCGCGGATTGGAACAGCGGATCGGCGAGCGCCTGGCGGAACTTCGCGCGCGCAACCTCCGGGCCGCCAAGCCGCCCGGCAAGTCGTAGCCCATACGCAGTCCATACGTAGTCCATAATCCGGACCGTCCCCTCACGCCATTCTCCGGTGAGGAGGGTTCCTCCAATCCATTGCCAGGACAGCGCCATGCTCGACATCAACGCCTTGCGCCGGAATGCCGCCGAAATCGCGGCACGGCTGCGCACCCGTCCCTACGAATTCGACGTCGACGGATTTTCCGCGCTGGAGGCCGAACGCAAGGCGATGCAGAGTACGACGGAAGAGCTGCAGGCGCGTCGCAACGCCCTCTCGAAGCAGATCGGCATCTGCAAGGCGCGCGGAGAAGACGCCGGCGCGCTGATGGAAGAGGTCGCCGCCATCCCCGAGAAGCTCAAGGCGCTGGAAGCTCGGCTGGAGGGCGTGCAGGCGCGGCTCCACGCAATGCTGCTCGAGGTGCCCAACGTTCCGCATGCCTCGGTTCCGTTCGGCCGGTCGAGCGAGGACAACGTCGAGGTTCGCCGCTGGGGCACGCCGCGCGGATTCGATTTCGCGGTTCAGGATCACGTCGAAGTGGGCGCGGCGCTGGGGCTCGATTTCGAAGCCGCGGCCAAACTGTCGGGTGCGCGCTTTGCGGTGCTCAAGGGCCCGGTGGCGCGCCTGCATCGCGCGCTCGCGCAGTTCATGCTCGATCTGCACACCACCGAGCACGGCTACACCGAGTGCTACACGCCGTATCTGGTCAACGCCCAGGCGCTGGTGGGCACGGGGCAGCTGCCGAAGTTCGAGCAGGATCTTTTCCGCGTCCCGCGCGGCGGCGATGTGGCGGGTCCGGAGGGATCAGGCGAAGAGTCCGCCGTGGAGCCGCTCTATCTCATTCCGACCGCCGAAGTGACGCTCACCAATCTGGCGCGCGACCGGATCCTGCGCGAAGCCGATCTGCCCGTGCGGCTCACCGCACACTCGCCCTGTTTCCGCTCGGAAGCGGGGTCTTACGGCCGGGACACGCGGGGCATGATCCGGCAGCACCAGTTCGACAAGGTGGAAATGGTGCAGGTCGTCCATCCCGAGCGCTCGTTCGAAGCGCAGGAGGAGATGGTCGTGCATGCGGAGACCGTGTTGCGGCGCCTCGAACTACCCTACCGCGTCGTGTTGCTGTGCACCGGAGACATGGGAGCCTCGGCCGCGAAGACCTATGATCTCGAGGTATGGCTTCCGGCGCAGAACACCTATCGCGAGATCTCCTCGGTTTCCAACTGCGAGGCGTACCAGGCGCGGCGCATGCAGGCGCGGTTCCGCAATGCCCAGGGCAAGACCGAGTTCGTGCACACCCTCAATGGATCCGGACTCGCCGTCGGCCGCACGCTGGTCGCCATCCTGGAGAACTTCCAGAACGGCGACGGCTCCGTGTCGATTCCTGCGGCCCTGCAGCCGTATCTGGGGGGCACGCAACGCCTGGAGCCCGTCCGCGGGTGAGTCACGACCCGGTGTCATGTTGGTGTAACACACCGCGCTGACCATGCTTTCCTTCCTGGCATTATTGTTTTGTCAGGTTTCCTCAACTGCGAACTAGGAGAATCGGATGAACGCAGTCAAACTCTCGGCGGCGGCCGTGCTGGCCCTGTTTGCGTTCGGTGTCCAGGCCCATCCGGCGAAGCCGCTTACCGACCGGCAGATCACCGACATCATTCAGCACAAGATCAACCACTCCCCCATGCTCGACGGCGATGTGATCAGCGTCGAGACGCACCAGGGCCGGGTTCACCTCACGGGCCAGGTCGATTCGCGGTTCGAGCGCCACGTCGCCAAGCGCATCGCGCAGAAGGTCCCCGGCGTGAAGAGCGTGAAACTCGATCTGGGCATCATCAACGACTGATCCCGATCGGAAGCAAGGCCCGCGTCCTGCCTGCCCGGGCAGGACGCACCCGATACGGCTTGCCGCATCGATCGTCTCCGGATCGCCCGCCCAGGTACCGGCAGATTTGCTAGACTTATCGGTTTCGACGCGCCCGCACACCAGCAATCCGGAGAGGTGGCAGAGTGGTCGAATGCGCCGGACTCGAAATCCGGTGTACCGGTCTCCGGTACCGTGGGTTCGAATCCCACCCTCTCCGCCACCGATAAAGCCTAAGAGGTTGTTTCTCTTGGGCTTTTTTGTTGCCGGCTGAGTCGGTGTCCACAAATCTGTCATCAAAAACGCGGGGGAAGCGAGCAGCTGTCGTGGATGCGAAGGATCGAATCTCGGGCCACCCCAAGCCCTGCGGTCACAGAGCCAGCCCGCAGCCGGGTTCGGCTTTGTCGATCAAAGCGCGCGATCGGAGCGCCTGAGACAATCTGTTATGTGACGCGGTCGTTACGTTGCAACTCTGCAACATATCCAGCCGCACGCAGGGCGCGTTCGAAGTCCTGTGCGAGATCCTCGGTGGCGAACTGCTGCGCAGGAATCCACACGGGTCCGAGCGGAACCTGCTGGAATGGCACGCTTGGCGTGGAGAGCAGCCCGCCAGACATTGACCGAATTTTCGTGGTCCTACTTCCGGTAGGGGTCGGGCAGGACTGCTCGGCGGACCTGCGCTCCAGGGTCCGGTCCACAGAGACACCGGCCTGCTGCAACGCGGCAGCCAGCATCCGCCGCGTGCTTTTCATCTTGATGAATCGGTACCAGCCGCCTGCAGATCCGCGATTGTGATCATGACCATCATCGGATCAATCGGCGATGGATCGAAACCGAGTGCGAGATAGAAGTCGCGGGCGTTGGCGCTCAGCGCGTGCGCGATCACGCCACGGATCCCGATGACGGAGCCGGCCTGCAGGATCCGTAGACCGGCGTCGCGCATCAAGCCCCGGGCAATTCCGCGACATTGCCACTCACGATCGACCGCCAGTCGTGCAAGTACCACGACGGGAATCGGGTCGGGCATATTGCGTCCAAACCGGCCGGCAGCCGCATCAACCCGGATGGCGCCGGAAGCGAGCGCGTAGTATGCAACGACGCGCGGCCCATCGCATACGACGAAGGTCCGCGTTGCACCGCTTGCCTGGTTCCGTAGCGCGCGGCGTCGGAGCCAGTCATCAAGGCTAGGCTCTCCCGAATCGAACGCGTCGAGCGCGTGCCCGGCAGTGAGCAGCTCGGGCGCTCGCAGCGTCATGCCCCTTCGACCTTCCTATCCCAGAGGGCCGGCGTTTGCATGGTTCTGGCCAAACGAGGATTGGGCGCTGGCGCCGCTTCCAGGCGCTCGATGAATGCCGCGAAGGCATTGGGAGTTGCGCGGATCAGCGTTGCGTCGAGCAGCGCCTCCTCGGCTGCGGCGCGCGCAGCGGAGAGCATGAAGTCGGTGCGGGTCAACCCGCGTACGGCTGCCGCTTGGTCAATCAGATTGCGCTCCTCGGGTTGGATACGGAGGTTGAGCGTTTCCCGCTTGGGAGCGCTGGCGTGCGCGGTCGGCATGGCTTACCTTTCCAAAAAACTCACGGAAGACAGTATAGCACTCCGTACTGACGAGGTCATTACGGCCCGGGAGGGTCGCGCGATAAGAGGGCTTGGCCCCCGGTGAGGGAATGAACCCGAGCCCGTCGAAACATACCGCTCTCGCGGACGCCGCTGACGTGGTCATCTGGCTGGCAAAAGCAGGAGAGGGTGGCGCTACTTACCTTTACTCTGCACCAGGAATTCTTTGGTTGCCAGCGCGGCTTGCGCGCGATTTTCGACGCCGAGCGCCAGAAAGATCCGGGTGAGGTGGGCCTTGACGGTTGCTTCGGTGATGTCCAGGCGACGGGCGATCTCGCGGTTCGACCAGCCTTGCGCCAGCAGGTCGGCGATGCTTCGCTGACGCGGCGTGAGTTCGGCGCCTCCGGGAGCCTGCGGGATGGTCTCGGCAGGCATGGTGTCGAGCGCATGGCGCGGAACGAACACTTCACCCATGAGTACGATCCCGAGCGCGCGGACGATCAAATCGCGCGAAGCGGATTTCGGAATGTAGCCCATGGCGCCCGCGTCGAGCGCTTCGCGCATGGAGCCTGGATCTTCGTCGGCGGAGATCACCACAATCGGCACCGCCGGATGCTGCCGTCGCAGTTCGCGTACGATCTCAGGGCCGCGGCGATCGGGCAGATGCAGATCGAGCAGCATGAGGTCGATGTCCGTTGCCGCGGTCAGACTTCGGCAGCCTTCTCCGAAGCTGCGTGCCTCGATCACCTCCGTCGCGCCCAGCGTCTCCGCCACGCCGCGCAGCGCCTCGCGAAACAGCGCATGATCTTCCACGATCAGCGTCTTCATTGCGACGTCACCTCGGTTCCGGCAAGAATTGCACTGAGCAGGGAGCGTAGGCGGGCTGGGGCGACCGGCTTGTGCAGGATCGGCAGTCCACTCGTCTCGGCGTCGCGGATCCGCTCCGGCGCGGTATCGCCGGTGACCAGGATCGCCGGGATGTCCGCCCCGATCGAACGGCGCAGGCGCTGCACCAGTGTGATGCCGTCTTCTCCCGCGCGCAAGCGATAGTCCGTGATCAGGGCCGCGGGCGTTTCGCCGTAGCGATCCAGGGCGGCGAGCAGATCGTCGGTGCCGTCCGCACAGAGTACCCGGCAGCCGAACCGCTCCAGGGCGCCCTGTACCGCCTGCCGAATCACCGCTTCGTCGTCGACCACCGCGATGAGCGCACCCTGCAGACGGATTTCCGTGGAACCGCATGTCGGGGCGGCGGTGTCGTCCGTCCGCCGGGATGCGGTTTGCGGCAGCGCGATCGAGAACATCGAGCCCCGCTGCTCGACGGAACGCACCTCGATCGCTGCATTCATCAACCCGGCAATCCGCTGCACGATCGACAGGCCGAGGCCCAGACCATTGGACCGGTCGCGCTCGGGATTGTCGATCTGGAAGAACTCCTCGAATATCCGATTGCGATAGGCGGGTGCGATGCCGCAACCGGTATCCCAGACCTGTATCGCCAGCGACGCACCGCGCCGGCGACATCCGACCAGCACGCCGCCGGACATGGTGAACTTGATGGCGTTCGAAACGAGGTTGGCCAGCGCCTGTTCCAGCAACACGGGATCGGCCTCCACCCATGCATCGGACGATCGCAGGCGCAATCGCAGGCCGCGTTGCGCGGCGATCGGCCGAAACAGCATGTGAAGGCGATCGAACACCGGCTTGATCGGAATCGCCATGCGTCGGGCCATAACCACGCCGGCGTCGAGCCGCGAAATGTCGAGCAGCGCGTTGAACAAACTACCCATTTCTTCGACGGACCGCGCGATGTAATCAACCACCTTTTTTGCACCGGGTCGATCCCCGACTTCCCCGCGCAATTGTTCGACAAACAGGGCGATCGCATGCACCGGCTGGCGCAGATCATGACTCGCAGCCGCAAGGAACCGGGACTTGCTGGCATTGGCTTGTTCCGCGAGATCCCTTTCGTGTTCCAGTTGGGCGATCAGATCGATATTTTCGAATCGTCGCAGAATCGAGTCGACCAGCAGGCGGTGGAGATTCCAGCCAAACGCGGCCGTGGCCGCGGAGTAGAGCACGGTCATGGCCGCAAGTACCCGATGCACCGCATCGGGGTTGAAGGCCTGCACCATCGCCACCGGGAGAATGCTGCTGAGCAGGAAGGCATAAAAGGCCGGCAGATAGGCCGTAAGCGCATATACCGAACTTGATGCCATGCCAAGCAGCGTGAACCACAGCAGCAGCTGGTAGGTCATTGATCCCGGCACATACATGAGTACGCCGGCACTGCCCCATAGGACGCCGGCGGCAAGAGACCCCAGGGCACTGCGGCGGGCCCAGCGCGGATCCTCCGAATCACGGGATTGGTAGCGTAGTACCAGCAGCACGCGGGCCGCCGTGACGGCGATCATCGCGGCAAGCCAGGCAAGGCGAATCTGCGGCGCCACCGGGATTGCGACCGTGAGGATCACGGCCATCACCATGCCTCCTCCCAATGTGATCGGGGCATTGCGATACAGCAGCGCCGCCTGTTCGGCCAGTAGGCGTCGGGGCTCGGTCGGCTCGGGCAGCGGCACTACGGAAATCGATGACGGCGGCGTCGGCGCGGCGGGATTCGGATGCGCTGCGTTTGCCGTGTGCGGAGGGAAAATCGCCACGTTCTTTTCGTCGTTGGACTATCGGGTCGATATCGGTGTGATTCCGTGCGACGAAAGTCGTACGACCTTCGTTCAATTGCAGGGATGGCAAGGGAACTCTAGCATCCCGCGCTGATTTCTTCTATTGAACAGGACTCGGCATGTTCCGCACGCGGATGGCAAGTTTTCTCACCGTACTTGTGCTTTCCGGCCTGCTAACGGCTTGCGGGGGCGGGGGCGGATCCGCGGGCGGTACGTCCGTGCCATCAGTCAGCCACTACCAGATCACGGGCAATGTGACCGGGCTCTCCGGTGGGGCGAGCCTGGGGCTCCAGGTGAACGGCCAGAGTCCGTTGACGGTGACGGCCGGCGGCGGTTTTCAGTTTCCCGGGTCGTTTGCCACGGGAACGGCCTATCAAGTCAGCATGTCCGCGCAGCCTGCCGGAGAAACCTGCTCGATCACCAACGGCTCGGGCACGGTCGGAACCGCCAACGTCACCGACATCCAGGTCGCCTGCACGACCAGCCCCGCGCAGACCTACACCATCGGCGGAACGGTCACAGGACTGACGAGCGGCACCCTGGTGCTGCAGGACAATAACGGAAACAACCTCAGCATCACGAGCGGCGGCGCCTTCACCTTTTCTACTGCGCTGTACGACCAGGCCGCGTATGACGTCACGGTCCTGAGCCAACCCAGCGGGCAGACCTGCACGATCGGCAACGGCTCGGGCACGGTGCCGGGGAGCAACGTGACCGGCGTGACGGTGGGATGCACCGCCAATTCATCGCAGACCTACACCATCGGCGGATCGATTAGCGGCTTGTCGGGATCGGTGTCCCTGCAGGAGTCGGCGGGAGGATCGATCCAGACTTTCACGGCCAACGGAACGTTTGTATTCTCGACGAAACTCTCTGGGAGCGCGCCTTACTACGTGACGGTGGCTACGCAGCCGGCAGGGCAGACCTGCGTGGTCCACAGCGGTACGGGCACGGCGGGCACATCCAACGTCGCCTCGGTGACGGTGTCGTGTTCCACCAATCCGACCTACAGCATTTCCGGAGCGGTCTCGGGTCTCAACAGCGGCGCCTCGGTGACGATGCTGAATAACGGAACCGATCCATTGACCGTCTCCACCAACGGCAGTTTCACCTTTCCCGCGCAACTTCCTTCCGGTGCGACGTATGGCGTCACGGTGAGCACGGAACCTCTACACGAGGTGTGCACGGTCACCAACGACGCCGGTACGGTTGGAAGCAGCAACGTGACCAACATTGCCGTGTCTTGCGCGACGGGGCCGCAATTCGCATATGTGGCAAACAAAGGCGATAACACCATCTCGGCCTACAGCATCGACACATCGACGGGCGCGCTCACGCAGATCATGGGAAGCCCGTTCGTGGCGGGATCGGGCCCGAGCTCCGTGACCGTCAGTCCCAACGGCGCCTTCGCCTATGTGACGAACTCCAATAGCAACAACATTTCCGCCTACAGCATCACCCCCTCTACCGGTGCGCTCGTGCCGGTTACCGGAAGCCCGTTCGCGGCGGGATCGGGCCCAAGCTCCGTGACCGTCAGTCCCAACGGCGCCTTTGCCTATGTGGCAAACTTCTATGATGGCGTTTCGGCCTACCGTATCACCCCCTCTACCGGTGCGCTCGTGCCGGTTACCGGAAGCCCGTTCGCGGCGGGATCGGGCCCGAGCTCCGTGACCGTCAGTCCCAACGGTGCCTTCGCCTATGTGACGAATTTCTATAGCAACAACGCTTCGTCTTACAGCATCAACCAATCTACGGGCGAGCTCACCCCGATCACAGGAAGCCCGTTCGCGGCGGGACCGAACCCGATCTCCATGGCCATGAGTCCCAATGGCGCCTTCGCCTATGTGGCAAACGAATCCAGCACAAGTGTCTCGGTTTACAGCATCGACCCATCTACAGGTACGATTACGCCGCTCACGGGAAGCCCGTACCCAGCGGGAGTGCGTCCTTATTCCGTTGCTATTGACCAGACTCAACTTTATGGTTTGGTTTTTGTGGCGAACCTTTATGGAGGCAATGTCTCTGTTTACAGATTCGATTCCACCACAGGCATGCTCTCTTCCTTTGGCACACTCACGGCGGGATTGAACCCGGCATCGGTGACCGTCAGTCCCAACGGCGCGTTTGTCTATGTGGCGAACAGCGGTAGCAATAGTGTCTCGGCCTACAGCGCAGCTGGCGGAGCGGCGGGCACCTTCGGCACAGGAAACGTGCCAATGTCCATCGCAATTGCATGGCCATGAACGTGGCGATTTTTCCCTTCGCAGTTCAAGCATGAACGTGCTCCGGATCAAGGCCTGGTTGATTCTGATCATGGGCGTTGGCATGCTGATTATTGCCCTGCAAGGCTGGTTCACCGGCCGGTTGCCGGCAGGAAGGGGCGGATGGCGGCAGCCAGATGGCAAGGTGTGCCGCGCCGATCAACCGGCAACGTTTTGGATCCTGTTCGCGCTGGATGCCATTTTCGGCGTGACGTGCGCACGTTATGGAATCAGGCACATCTGATTGAAATGAACTCGCGAGCGGCCGCAAGTGTTCCCCATTGTCGCCGTTTGGATCGTCCTGCAGGAGCGTTTCATCGTCCTGTCCGCCGTAGGAAACGCCGATGATGGAAACCAGCCCGGCATCGACGTCAAGGGCGATCACGGTTTGCTTCTTGTGGTTCGTGGCGCGCGGTCCCGGTCGCACGTCATCGCGCTTGGTGCCGCGAACGGGAGCAGGTCATTCCCGCGATCCACATGCCAAGGAGGCGCGAAGACGACATTCCGCTTCGGGATTTTCCGGCGGAGGAATGCCGCCCGCCATCATGCGTTCCCGGACAAGACCTTGACATGCGCCACCACGCTGCGCGCCAGCGCATCCAGCGTATACCCCCCTTCGAGAGCGGATACGATGCGCCCACGAGCATGTTCCGTGGCAATCCGCATGATTTCGCGCGTCACCCAGGCGTAGTCGTCTTCCACCAGCCGCAGACTGCCGATCTCGTCGTCCCGATGGGCGTCGAATCCGGCCGACACGAAAATCATCTGCGGCCGAAATGCCTCGAGCGCCGGGACGAATCGCTCGGCAACGGCCGCCCGGAACCCCTTGCCGTCGGTATACGCCGGCAAGGGAGCGGGGATGATGTGATCGCTGCCCGTATCCGCGCCCTCATACGGATAGAACGGATGCTGGAAGCTCGAGCAAAGCATCACCCGGGAGTCGTCGCGAAATATCTCCTCGGTGCCGTTGCCGTGATGGACGTCGAAGTCGACGATCGCTACGCGTTCGAGTTTGTGGTGTTCCAAGGCGTGCGCCGCGCCGACTGCGATGTTGTTGAAAATGCAAAAGCCCATCGCCCGGCTGCGACCGGCATGGTGTCCCGGTGGCCGCACGTTGCAGAATGCATTTTCGACTTGGCCGGATACGACCAGATCGGTCCCAAGAACCACCGCACCGGCGGCACGTAGCGCAGCCTCCCACGTATAGGGGTTCATCAGGGTGTCCGGATCGAGCATGCGCAGGCCGCTCGAGGGTTGCGCGGCCTCGATCTCCCGGATGTAGTGCGCGGAGTGAACGCGCGCCAGCTGTTCGTAGCTCGCGCGCGGCGCCTCGCAGTGCCGCAGGAAGTCGTACACGCGGGAGGCGATCAACTGGTCTTCGATCGCCTGGATGCGCGCGGGGGATTCCGGATGGCTGCGCCCCATTTCGTGCTTCCGGCAGACAGGGTGGCTGATATATGCGGTCTGCATGGTGTGCTCCGTCAACGGCGAAGACCTTTCCGCGTGGCGCGACTCGTCGGCCTTCGGGTATGGTAGCCATGTTCCAGCAGGAGCGCCCCGCCATGAACCCGCATTACCTGAGCCCCCTTTTTGCGCCGCGCTCGGTCGCCGTCATTGGCGCGAACGATTGCCTGGAATCGGTTGGCGGCGTCACGTTCCGCAACCTGCTGAAAGGCGGGTATCAGGGAAAGCTGTTTGCGGTCAATCCCAAGCACCCCAAGGTGCAGCGGCACCGCTCCTATGCCAGCATCGATGCAATTCCCCAGCCGATCGATCTGGCGGTGATCGCCACGCCGGCGCCGACGGTGCCGGAGATCCTCGAGGAGTGCGGCAGGCGCGAAGTGAAGGCGGCCGTGATCCTTTCCGCCGGATTCGGCGAAGGGGACGGAGCCGGCCGCGGCGCGGAACGACAAGTCCTGGAGCGTGCCCGCATGTACGGCATTCGCCTGGTCGGACCGAATTGCCTGGGCGTCATGCGCCCCTCGATCGGGCTCAACGCGACGTTCAGCAAGGGTGGGGCGAAGGCGGGAAACCTTGCGCTGGTGTCGCAGTCGGGGGCTCTGTGCACGGCGATTCTCGACTGGGCGCTCCCCAGCGACGTCGGCTTCTCCAGCATCGTATCCATGGGATCGACCGCAGACGTCGATTTCGGCGAGATCCTCGACTATCTGGTTTCGGACCCGCAGACCGAGAGCATCCTCCTGTATATCGAGAGCATCCGGCACGCGCGCCGATTCATGAGCGCGCTGCGCGCGGCGGCGCGCATCAAGCCGGTGTTCCTGGTCAAGGCGGGCCGGCACCAGGTCGAGTCGAACGCCGCGCTTTCTCATACCGGCGTCCTGGTAGGCGCGGACGACGTGTTCGACGCGGCGATCCGCCGCTCGGGCGCCGTGCGGGTCAGCAGCATCGTGCAGTTGTTTTCCGCCGCCCAAGCCTTGTCGACGCGATTCCGTCCGGCCGGGAATCGCCTGGCGATCGTCACGAACGGCGGCGGCCCCGGCGTGATGGCGAGCGATCGTGCCGACGACCTCGGCGTCGCGCTGGCCAAGCTCTCCGACGACACCCTGAATAAGCTTCACGATGCGCTGCCCCGGACGTGGTCGCACGGCAATCCGGTGGACATCATCGGCGACGCGAACGCGGACCGCTATCGCGATGCCGTCACCGCATGCCTGGAGGATCCGGGGGTCGACGGCATGATGGTGATCCTGACCCCCCAGGCAATGACGGAACCGCTGGCCGTGGCCGAAGCGGTGATCGACCTCGCGGCCAAGTTTCACAAGCCGCTGATCGCATGTTGGATGGGCGATACGGAGGTCGCCAGCAGCCGCGCCGCGTTTTCCCGGACCGGCATTCCCCATTTCCGAACGCCGGAGCCGGCAGTCGAAGTGTTTTCCTACATCTCGACCTACTACCAGAACCAACAGTTGCTGATGCAGACCCCCGGGCCGATCTCGGACCCGTCCCCGCCCGACGTGGACGGCGCGCGCCTGCTGATCGAGAATGCGCTGGCCGAACATCGCACGGTCCTGAGCGAGCTGGAGTCGAAGGGCGTGCTCGCGGCATTTCATATCCCGATCGCGCGCGCCATTGTGGCGCGTTCTCCGGCGGAGGCGCTCCTCGCCGCGGAGCAATTGGGTTTGCCGGTCGCAATGAAGATCCATTCCCCCGACATTGCGCACAAATCCGACGCAGGCGGCATTCGCTTGAACCTGGGCAACGCCGAAGCGGTGCACATCGCCTTCCGTGAGATTCTCGAGTCGGTGCAGAAATCGCGGCCCGACGCGCGCCTCGACGGCGTCGTGATCGAGCCGATGATCGGACGGCCCAATCGGCGCGAACTGATGGTGGGGGTCATCAGCGACCCCCTGTTCGGTCCGGTGGTGACCTTCAGCGCGGGCGGCATCCTGATGGAGGTGATGGGCGATCGGTCGGTCGCGCTGCCTCCTCTCAACCGATATCTGGTGCGCAACATGATCGGGGGCTCCCGCGCCGCGCGTCTACTGGGGCCTTTCCGGCAGATGCCGGCGGTCGAGATGGCAGCGCTGGAAGGCACGCTGCTGCGCGTCTCCGAACTGGTATGCGAACTCCCGCACATTCGCGAGATGGACATCAACCCGCTGGTCGTCGACGAGCAGGGCGCCATTGCGCTCGATGCGCGCATCGTGGTGGATTACCCCAGTCCGGGAGGCGAGCGGTACTCGCATATGGCGATCCACCCCTATCCCAGCTACTTGGCAAGCCGCCAGATCCTGCCCGACGGCACCGACCTGACCATCCGTCCGATCCGTCCCGAGGACGCGGAAATCGAACAGGCGTTCGTGCGCAATCTTTCGGAGGAGTCGCGCTATTTCCGGTTCGGCGGCACCTTGCAGGAACTGACTCCGACGATGCTGGCGCGCTTTACCCAGATCGACTACGACCGCGAGATGGCCTTGATTGCCGTGGTGCAGACCGATCACGAGGAAGCCGAGATCGGCGTGGCGCGCTACATCATCAACCCGGACGGGGAATCCTGCGAATTTGCCCTGGTGGTCGCCGACGCGTGGCGGCACAAGGGAATCAGCCATCGCCTCATGGACGCGTTGCTGGACACGGCGCGCAGCAAGGGGCTCAAGCGCATGGAAGGCGACGTGCTGTCGAACAACCGCAACATGCTCACCCTCGTGTCCCGCATGGGATTTCAAATCTTTCCGACCGACCACGACCCTTCGCTCAAGCACGTCGTTAAGCCGTTCTGATCCGCCGTCCTGATATCCCGGGCCGAATGTCGGCGCTCTTACAGCGTTCGGATGTACAGCACCACCCTCCAGATCTGCTCGGGGGAAAGGCTGGCCTTGAAGGACGGCATCGGACTTTCGATTGGAACTCCACCCTCCGAAATGGTCCAGTCCAGGTAGGCGTCGGTGGCAATGGGCATGTGGACAGTCGCGCCAAGATCCGATGGCACCGGGTTGAGACCGCGCGCGACCGGGCCGTCACCCCGCCCGGTCGTCCCGTGGCAGGAGGCGCAATCTTGCTCGTACAGCGCTTTGCCCGTCGCGATGTCTGCAGCGGCGCCGCGCAGGGGATTTCTCGCCCGGCGATAGGGTTGCGGAATGCCTCGCGCCATCACGTACCGATGCCGGGCGATGGAGACGCCCGGAGGACCGTGCGGTCCGCGCATCATGCCCGGACCCATGCCACTGCCCATTCCCATCTGAGCGACCGCAAGGGACGAAAGCGAGAGGACAGCGGCGCCTGCGACAATTTCTCGGACCGACCACTTCATCTTGCCTCCCCTCCAATGCGCACGCCCTCGATGGCGGGGGTGAACCGGGGTCGTCGCCATGGCGAATTGACCGCTATCGATCTCGGCAGCTGCCTGCAGGCAGGGCCGTTTCCGGCCGCCATTTACCGCGCGACCCGATTGCGCCCCGCCATCTTGGCCCGATACATCGCGCGGTCCGCGGCGATCAGGGCGGTGTCCTCGTTGAGATCATCGAGACCGGCCACCGCGACGCCGATGCTGACCGTGACCTTGCCAATGGTGGGGATCGTGCTTTCGGCGATGGCGGCACGGACCTTTTCCGCGAACACCACCGCGTCCTCGGCGGTGTCGGGCAACAGGACGACGAATTCCTCTCCGCCAAGGCGGGCGGCGAAATCGGTCATGCGCGAGGAGTCCTGAATGATCGATGCCACGTGGGTGAGGGCGGCATCGCCGAGCCGGTGGCCATAGGTGTCGTTGATCGGCTTGAAGTGGTCGATGTCGAGAAAGACCAGCGCGTAGCGCTCGCCGGTTCGTCCCATGCGGAGAAATTCGTCCCGAAGGCGCTCGATGAAGGACCGCCGGTTGTGCAGGCCGGTCAGGGCGTCGTGGCGGGCAAGGTGGTCCAGGGCGCGGTTGGCGGCCAGCAAGGCTTCCGTGCGCTCCCGGACGATCCGGTCGAGAACCCGGTTGAGCGACTCGGCGCGCTCGAGCTTCTTGCGCTCGGTGATGTCGACGACGGTGGCGATGACGCGGAACGAGCCGTCGTCGCACCGCATATGGTTGAGGCCGATCTCCACCGGGATGAAGTGGCCGTCCTGGTGTCGGCAGCGCAGGCTCATGCCGCGTCCTGCCTGCCGGGATGCGGGGGCCATCGCATAGGCCGAGCGGAGAAGGACGTGCTGTTCCCGCAGGGCATCCGGGACCAGGAGTTCAATCGATGCACCAACCAGTTCTTCCGTGGGGTATCCGAACAGCGACGCGCAGGCCGGGTTGGCAAACAGGATTTGTCCGTCCTTGTCGGTCATCAGCATCGCAACCGGGGCGCCCTCGACCACGCTGTGCGAAAGGTCCATCTGGCGGCGCTGCGCCGCGTCGGCCTGCAGCCGCTCGCTGGCGTCGCGCGCGATGCAGCCCAGCGCGACGGTCTTGCCATCGTCGTCGTGGATCGGAAACGTCGACGTCGCGAAGATCCGCGGCATGCCGTTGACGTGGAGCACTTCCTCGAATTCCTGCGGCTTGCCATCCCGGAGGACTTGGGAGAAATCCTCCAGGAGCTTTGGCGCGCGATCTTTCGGAAGGAGTTCGGCGACATGCTTGCCGATCGCATCGGCCAGGGAAATTCCGAGACTGGCCTCCGCGGCCTGATTCATCGCCAGGATCCGGAAGTCGAGATCCGCCGCGATGAAGCAATCGGTCGTCTGATCGGCAATGGCCAGGAATACGTTCTGGACGACACTGGGAAGCGCACCCTCTTCTCGCATTCTCGCCTCCACCTGCGATGGCAGACCCGGGTCGGACCCCGAACTCTGCAACGACACACTGCAGCCCACGACCGGCGCCAACGGGCACGTCTGCACGGCATGCGGGCGGCAGACGGGATCGCACTCGTGATGGGGGAACGGTACGCGCCTGTGCGATGGTAATCAATAATCGCTACCGCATCGAAGGTACGAGGATCCTTGACAGTCCGGCGTCAGGGGATGCGGTCGCGCGCATCTGCGCGTCGCGCTTCGCGAAGACCCGCGATGCTTCGGATCACGCGCGGCGCCGGAACCATCGCATCGCCGCCTTGCGCAATTCTTCGACCCACAGCACGCAACTGGCGAACGTCAGGATCGGCAGCAGATCACCGGCCGGAATCGGCACCGTATGGAACAGGCGGTTGAGGGGCGGCCAGTACAGCACCGCCGCCTGCAACGCCACGCTGAGCGCGAGGCCGCCGGTCAACCAGCGGTTCCGGAGCATGCCGAGCCGCGCCACCGAGCGCGTCGCCGATTGGCAGTTCAGCACATTGAACCATTGGCAGGTCACCAACACGGTGAAGGTCTCGGTGCGCACCACGTCCAACGGTGCGCCCTGCGACAGACGCGATACGAACCAGCCGAAGGTGACTGCCACCGAAATCGGCGCCAGCAGCGCCATGCGCCAGAGCATCACCCGGTCGAGCAGGGGTTCGTCGCGGGGAACCGGGGTGCGTGTCATCTCGTCGCCATCGGGTGGGTCGATCACCAGGTTCACGGTCAGCGTGCTCTCCGTGACGATGTTGATCCAGAGGATCTGCACCGCGGCAAGCGGCAGGGGGTATCCTCCCAATAACGCCAGGAGCAGCACCAGGACTTCGTCGACCGAAGTCACGAACAGGAAAAGGATCACCTTTTTCAGGTTCGCGTAGACCACGCGTCCCTGTTCGACGGCGGCGACGATGGTGGCGAAGTTGTCGTCGGAGATCACGATCTTCGCCGCGCTCTTTGCCACTTCGGTGCCGCTGATGCCCATCGCCACGCCGACGTCCGCGCGCGCCAACGCGGGAGCATCGTTGACGCCGTCGCCGGTCATGGCAACGACGTCGCCGCGGGCCTGCAACGCTTCGACGATGCGCAGCTTCTGCGCCGGATGCACGCGCGCGAAGACCGCGATGTGGGGCAGGGCGTCGAGGAGCTCGGCTTCGTTCCGGTGATCCAGTTCGGTGCCGTCGATGGCCTGGTCCTGCGCGCCGGCGATTCCCAGCGCCCGCGCGATCGCCAGACCGGTGAGCTTGTGGTCGCCGGTGATCATGATGGGGCGGATGCCGGCGGCGCGGCATGCGCGGACCGCCGCCGCGACTTCTTCGCGCGGCGGATCGATCTGACCGATCAGGCCGAGCAGGTGCATGCGGCCGATGAGCACGTCGAAGCCCTCGTCGAGCGCGGGTGTGCGGCCGGACCGATGCGGTGCGAGACCGGCGACGGCCAGGACGCGCAACGCGCCTTGCGCCATTTCTTCCGCGGCCGCGCGTGCCGCCTGCAGGGTCCGCAGCGCATCGGCCGTGCACAGCCGCAACACCGCCTCCGGCGCACCCTTGACGAAGACGGCGGCGGATTCGCCGGCATGGCTCGTGGCCATCATCCGGGTGTCGGAATCGAACGGAATCTCCGCACGACGCGGCCGCGCCGTGCGCAGCACCCGCACGTCGATGCCGCCCTTGGCCGCGGCGACCAGCAAGGCGCCTTCGGTCGGGTCGCCGAGCACGTGCCACGCGGCAGCGCCGTCGCCCGGCGGGAGCAGATCGGCGTCGTTGCAGAGTACCGCCGCGGTGAGCAGGGCGTGCACCGCAGGGTCGTCCGCCGGAACGGCGTGCCCGTCTTCGTGCAGGCTGCCGGTCGGGGCGTAGCCGGTGCCGCTCACCGCGATCGCGCGGTTGGGAGCCAGCCACAGCGCGCGCACCGTCATCTCGTTGCGGGTCAGCGTGCCGGTCTTGTCGCTGGCGATCACCGTCGTCGATCCCAAGGTTTCGACCGCCGACAGCCGGCGCACGATGGCGCCACGCGCCGCCATGCGCTGGATGCCGACCGCCAGCGCGATGGTCATCGCCACCGGCAGTCCTTCCGGCACCATCGACACCGTCTGGCTGATCGCCACCATCAGCAATTCGACCAGCGGCATTCGCCGCAGCATGCCGAAGGCCATCACCGCGACGAACAGCACCAGCGCGGCAACCACCAGCTGGCGGCCGAAGCCGGCGAGGCGGAGTTCGAGCGGGGTCTTCGGCTCGCGCGTCTGCTGGGTCATGCGGGCGATCGCGCCGACCTCGGTATGGGTGCCGGTCGCCGTCACCACCGCCCGGCCATGGCCGGCCGTGACCAGCGTGCCCGAAAAAACCATGTTGTGGCGATCGGCAAGCGCCGTTGCCTCGGCCATGCGGCCGGTGTGCTTGGTGACCGGCGCCGACTCCCCGGTCAGGGCCGCCTCGGCGGTCGCCAACGCCGTCGCCTCGATCAGGCGGGCATCGGCGCCGACCGCGTCGCCCGGCGCGAGCAGCAGCAGGTCGCCCGGAACCAGCTCGCGCGCCGCGATCGGCTGTTCCCGGCCGTCGCGCAGCACGCGCACGTGCAGTTCGGCGAGCCTGCGCAGCGCCGCCATCGAAACCTCCGCGCGTCGCTCCTGGTATGCGCCGATCAGCGCATTCGCGACCACGACCCCGAAGATCACGCCCGCATCGGCCCAATGCCGGAGCGCGGCGGACAGCGCGGCGGCGCCGAACAGGACGTAGATCAGCGGGCTCTTGAACTGATGGAGGATGAGCCGTGCGGCTGAGGGTTTGGGATCCTCGGGGAGCGCATTGGACCCGGATTCGGCGCGACGCGCCGCCACCGCCGCCGTGGTCAACCCGCTTGCGGCGTCGGAATCGAGCCGTTGGACGACGGATTCGGCATCGAGCGCGTGCCAGGGCGGGGGCGGCGTGGCGGACATGTCATGTCCTGGGCGGGTTGCGGCGTCTCCAGCCTAGCCGATCACGCCTCGTCCGGGTTTGCGCCGCGTGGTGGCGGCGTGCCATGGCCCCGGCGGGGCGCAGGCGCAGCCCGCCCGCACGGGCGAGCTGCAAAGGACGGTCCTAGTCGATCAGGCCCTGCTTGCGTCCGAACGCGATGTTGGCGGCCAGGAACCCCGCCTTCGAGCCGCAGTCGTAGCGCGTGCCGGAAAACCGGTGCGCCACCACGTCGCCCTGGGAGACGCGCCGCGCGATGGCGTCGGTGAGCTGGATCTCGCCGCCGCGCCCGCGCTGCGTGCGGGCCAGCTCGCCGAAGATTTCCGGGCGCAGTACGTAGCGGCCGACCACCGCCAGCGTCGAGGGCGCCTCTTCGGGCGACGGCTTTTCGACGATGTGGGTCACGCGCTCGTCCCGATCGGAGAGCGATTGCGTGGCGACGATGCCGTATTTTCCCGTATCTGCCAGCGGAATGTCCTCGACGCCCAGCACCGACGCACCGTGCTGCTCATAGCTCTGCACGAGCTGTGCCGTGACGCCGGGCTGGGCGTCGATCAGGTCGTCGGCAAGGATGACCGCAAACGGCTCGTCGCCGACCACGGACTGCGCGCACAGGACGGCATGACCCAATCCCAGCGGCTCGGGCTGGCGGATGAAGACGAAGTTCACCCCCGGCGGCGTGGCGGTGCGCAGCGCGTCGAGCAGCTTGGTCTTGCCCTGCGCCTGCAGCAGCATTTCCAGTTCCGGATTGCGGTCGAAGTGGTCCTCGATGGCGCGCTTGTGGCGCCCGGTGACGAAGATCATCTGCTCGATGCCCGCCGCCGCCGCCTCCTCGACCGCGTATTGGATGAGCGGCTTGTCGAGGACCGGCAGCATCTCCTTGGGCATCGCCTTGGTGGCGGGAAGGAAGCGGGTGCCGGATCCGGCGACCGGGAAAACGGCTTTGCGAACTTTGTGATGGCTCATAGGGGTGAATTGTACCGAGGGTGACAGGGCGCGATGGCGCCCAGGTCCGGATTGGACGGGTGGTTCAGCGCAGCGTTCCCTGTTCCAGCCGCTGCTGCAGCATCTTCTTGCCGACCTCCACTCCCCATTGGTCGAAGGCGTTGATGTCCCAGAGCACGCTCTGCACGAACGTCCGGTGTTCGTAGAGCGCGATCACGGCGCCGAGCGCGCGGGCGTCGAGCTTCGGAACCGACAGGACGTTGCAGGGCCGGCCGCCCGGCGCCGCGCCGTGGGGGGTGGTGGGACGCTGCGCGCCCAGCACCGTGTCGCCGCGGGACAGCGCATCGGCCTGGGCCAGCGCGTACGCGTGCAGCAGCCGGTGGCGCTTGTCGGCGCTCTGCTCATGCTCGGCGACGACGAGAAAGTCGATGGGGACCCAGTGCGTCCCCTGATGCAGGAACTGGAATACGCTGTGCTGCGCCGTCGTTCCGACCTCGCCCCACACCACCGCCGCGGTGTCGTACGTCAGCAGGCGGCCGTCGTGGTTGACGCGCTTGCCCAGACTCTCCATTTCGAGCTGCTGGAGGTAGGGCGGCAGGTTCTTCAGGCGCTGGGCATACGGGAATACCGCGCGCGCCCGTGCTCCCCAGAAGTTGACGTACCACGCGCCGAGCAGGCCGAGGATCACCGGCAGGTTGGCGTCGAGCGGCGCCTGGGCGAAATGCCGGTCCATCTCGGATGCGCCGGCGAGCAGTTCCAGGAACTGGCGGTGCCCGTGCGCGATCGCGATCGGCAGCCCGCAGGCGGACCAGAGCGAATAGCGCCCGCCCACCCATTGCGGGAAGGAGAAGATCCGCTTTTCGTGGATGCCGAAATCCCGCGCCCGTTCGGGCTGCGCGGTGACCGCCGCGACGTGATGCGTCGGATCCAGCGCGGAATCCGTCGAGTGCAGCCATTCGCGGGCCGCCCGCACGTTCTCGAGCGTCTCGAGCGTGGTGAAGCTCTTGGAAATCGCGATGATCATCGTCGCCGCGGGCCGGGCGCCGGTGAGCGCCGTGTCGAGTTCCGCCGGATCGAGGTTGCTCACGAAGTGCACGGCAACGGGGCCGGTGGCCGGACCGAGCGCCTCGGTCATCAGGCGGGGTCCCAGGTCGGAACCGCCGATGCCGATGCACACGACCGTTTCGATCGCCTCTCCGGTGGAGCCGTGGATGCGACCCTCCCGCAGCGCCTCGGCAAACCCGAGAAAGCGTGTCTGCTCCTCGTGCAGGCTGCGCGCGACCGACGGATCGTCCGGCGGCGTGCGCAGCGCGGTATGCCATGCCGGCCGATGTTCGGTGTTGTTCACCGCCTCGCCGGCGAGGAGCGCGGCGCGACTCTTTTCGAAGTTCCGCGATTCGAGCCAGGCGAGCAGGGCCGCGAAGCTGTCTTCATCGATCCAGTTGCGCGAACAGTCGGCATGGACGTGTGGCGCCTCGAACGTCCAGCGCTGCGCGCGCCCGGGCTCGACGCGGAACAGGGTGTCGATGGTGCGCGCGTCGAAAGACCGGCGGCACGCTTCGAGGGTTTCCCATACGGGGGACGGAGCGGTTTCAGGATTCGTCATGGTTGTGGGATGGCGAGCGTGTATTCTTTGGGTGTTGGGTTTCGTACCCATTCTATTGGATAGGAGCGGGTGTGGCGCACGATCTCGATCCCGGAATTTTCAAGGCGTATGACATCCGGGGAGTCGTCGACCGCAATCTCACGCGCGATGCGGTGCAGGCCATCGGCGCCGCGCTGGGAACCGAAGCCCGCGAGCGCGGCGTGCGCGAAATCGCCGTCGGGCGCGATGGCCGCCTGTCGGGGCCGATGCTGCGCGATGCCCTGATTGCGGGAATCCGTGGGGCCGGGGTGGATGCCGTCGACATCGGTCTGGCCGCGACGCCCACGCTGTACTTCGCGACCTATCACTTGAACACCGGTTCGGGCGTGGCGATCACCGGAAGCCACAATCCTCCCGAGTACAACGGCCTGAAGATCGTGCTTGCCGGCGAGGCGATGCATGGCGAGGGCCTGCAGCGGCTCCATCGGCGCATCGTCGAAGGTCGGCTCCACGTCGCGGAGCGGCCGGGCGCGCTGCGCAGCGTCGACATACGGCAGGCCTACCTCGATCGCATCGTCGGCGACGTGCGCCTGGCGCGGCCGATGCGCGTGGTGATCGACTGCGGCAATGGTGTCGCCGGGGCGGCCGCGCCGCAGCTCTACAAGGCGCTGGGCTGCGAAGTGACGGAGCTCTTCTGCGAGGTGGACGGCCGCTTTCCCAACCACCATCCGGATCCGGCGCACCCCGAAAACCTGCGCGACCTCATCGCCACCGTGCAGCGGACCGGGGCCGAACTCGGCCTCGCGTTCGACGGCGACGGCGACCGGCTGGGGGTCGTGACCCGCGGCGGCAGGATCATCTGGCCCGATCGCCAGCTCATGCTCTTCGCCAAGGACGTACTGGCGCACAAGCCGGGCGCGGAAGTGGTGTTCGACGTCAAGTGCACGCGGCTGCTCGCGCCCTGGGTGCGGCAGCACGGCGGGCGCCCGACGATGTGGCGAACGGGCCATTCCCTCATCAAGGCGCGGTTGCGCGAGAGCGGTGCGGCACTTGCCGGCGAGATGAGCGGCCACACCTTCTTCAACGACCGCTGGTACGGTTTCGACGACGGCATGTACGCCGGCGCGCGCCTGCTGGAAATCCTGAGCCGGGAGGCCGATCCCTCGGCGGTGCTGGAAGCGCTGCCGGACGCGACGAGCACGCCGGAGTTGCAGTTGCGTACCGCGGAAGGGGAGAATTTCGCCGTGGTCGACGCGTTGCGGGCCGTGGCGCAGGATGGCGCGCGGGCGCGGGAGGCATTCGCCGGTGCGGTCGAATTCATCACCATCGACGGCTTGCGGGTCGAATATGCCGACGGGTTCGGCCTCGCGCGCCCGTCGAACACGACCCCGGTCGTGGTGCTGCGCTTCGAGGCCGACGGCCCTGCGGCGCTGGCGCGAATCGAGGAGGATTTCCGGCGGGCGCTGCGGGCGGTAAAACCCGATGCGGCGTTGCCGTTTTGAAACATGGCAGGGCATCTCTTTGCGCGTTCCGCTTGCGTGAGAGGGCCGGGGTGAGGGGATTCGCACAAAAACGATGCTGACAGACCACGATATCTATCTTTTCCGCGAAGGCACCCACACGCGCTTGTATGAGCGCATGGGCGCGCACCTCGAGGTGCGCGACGGCGTCGCCGGGGCCCACTTCGCGGTATGGGCGCCCAATGCCCGGTCGGTGACCGTGATGGGCCAATGGAACCATTGGGATCCCGAGGCGCATTTCCTCGTGCCGCGGCACGACAGTTCGGGCATCTGGGAAGGATTCGTGCCCGGCGTCGCCCATGGCGACGCCTACAAGTACCACATCGTCTCGCATTTCCACGGCCTGACGCGGACCAAGGCCGATCCGTTCGCGTTCTATTCGGAGACGCCGCCGGCGACCGGTTCGCGAGTCTGGGGCCTGGACTACACGTGGGGCGATTGCCACTGGATGCGCGAGCGCGCCCGTGCCAATGCGCTCGACGCGCCGATGAGCATCTACGAGGTGCACCTCGGCTCCTGGCGTCGCGTGCCGGAAGAGGGAAACCGGTCGCTCACCTATCGCGAGATCGCGCAACCGCTTGCCGACTACGTGGTGGAGATGGGGTTCACTCACGTCGAACTGCTGCCCATCACCGAGCATCCGTTCTACGGTTCCTGGGGCTATCAGACGACCGGGTATTTCGCGCCGACGGCGCGCTATGGCACGCCGCAGGATCTGATGTACCTCATCGACGTGCTGCACCAGCACGGCATCGGCGTGATCCTGGACTGGGTCCCATCGCATTTTCCGGGGGACGATCACGGTCTGGCGCGGTTCGATGGAACGCATCTGTTCGAACACTCCGACCCGCGCCAGGGCTTCCATCCGGAATGGACGAGCTACATCTTCAACTACGGCCGGCATGAAGTGCGCGCCTTCCTGCTGTCGAGCGCGCTCTTCTGGCTCGACCGCTATCACGTCGACGGCCTGCGCGTCGATGCCGTGGCGTCGATGCTCTACCTCGACTATGGTCGCAAGGAAGGCGAATGGATCCCCAACCGCTACGGCGGCAAGGAAAACCTCGAGGCGATCGAATTCCTGCGCATGCTCAACCTCGCGGTCTATCGCGACCACCCCGACACCCAGACCATTGCCGAGGAGTCGACGTCCTGGCCCATGGTGTCGCGGCCGGTCTATCTCGGCGGCCTGGGGTTCGGTCTGAAATGGAACATGGGGTGGATGCACGACACGCTGGATTATTTCCGCAATGATCCCGTGCACCGGCGGTACCACCATGACCGCATCACGTTTTCGATCTGGTATGCGTTCTTCGAGAACTTCGTGCTGCCGCTGTCCCACGACGAGGTGGTGCACGGCAAGAGTTCGCTGATCGGGCGGATGCCCGGCGATGCGTGGCAGCGCTTCGCCAACCTGCGCCTGCTGTTCGGCTATCTGTGCGGCCACCCCGGCAAGAAGCTGCTCTTCATGGGCTGCGAATTCGGCCAGACGAGCGAGTGGTCGCACGAGGAAAGCCTGGCCTGGCACCTGCTGCAGTATGGCGACCATGCCGGCGTGCAGCGCTGGGTGCGCGACTGCAACCGCCTGCTGCGCAGTGAGCCGGCCTTGCATCAGGTCGATTTCGATGCCAGCGGGTTCCAGTGGATTTCCTGCGACGATTCCGAGACGAGCTGGCTGGCGTTCCTTCGCCGCGGACGCGACGGTACGCCCCTGCTCGTGGTCTGCAATCTCACGCCGGTGCCGCGGCATGCGCATCGCGTCGGAGTTCCCCTCGGCGGGCGCTGGCGGGAACTGCTCAACAGCGATGCGCAGACCTACGGCGGCAGCGGCCTTGGGAATCTGGGGTGGGTCAACACGCGGGGGGTTCCCCTGCATGGGCAGCCCGATAGCGTCGAACTGATGCTGCCGCCGTTGGCGGTGGTCTTCCTCAAACCGGACAGTTGAACGGGTCGATTCCCCTCCCGCATTTCTGGGGAGGGGACGGGGATCCGGTTGGCGGTCGGGCAATAATCGGACACGGAGGCACGGAATGGCAGCAGACCCCGGAAAGTTTGCAATCCTCGTCGGCGGCGGGCCCGCGCCGGGGATCAATAGCGTCATTGCCGCCGCGGTCCTCCGGATTCAGCATGCCGGCGGGGAGGTCCTCGGCGTGCGCAACGGGTTCTCCGAACTCATGCAGGGCCGGACCGAAGGCGCGTTCGCACTGTCGGGGGCCGAGGTCCGCGGCATTCACGTCGAGGGTGGAGCGATTCTGGGAACGTCGCGTGCCAACCCCACCAGGCGCGTCGAGGACCTGGAGCGGGTCGTGCAGACGCTGGCGCACCTCGGCGTCAACCGGCTCATCACCATCGGCGGCGACGACACGGCCTTTTCGGCGATGAAGGTGGCCGAGCGCGCCGGTGCGCAATTGCGCGTGGCCCACGTGCCCAAGACCATCGACGACGATCTGGATCTGCCGCCGCACATCAGCACCTTCGGTTTCCAGACCGCGCGTCATCTTGGCGTCGAACTCGTTCGCAATCTGATGACCGACGCGCGCACCACCGGCCGCTGGTACGTCGTCATCGCGATGGGCCGCAAAGCCGGTTCGCTCGCGCTGAGCATCGGGAAGGCGGCGGGCGCGGCGCTGACCCTGATCCCCGAAGAATTCGCTGCCGGCAAGGGCAGCCTCGACCGCATCGCCGACACCCTCGTCGGCGCGATCGTCAAACGCCGTGCGCAGGGCGGACGGCATGGTCTTGCGGTGCTCGCCGAGGGCGTTGCGGAAACCATTCCGGAAGGCGAGTTGCATCGCCTCGGCCCGGTGGAGCACGACGAACATGGCCATATCCGTCTGGCGGAGATCGATCTCGGTCGCGGCGTCCGCAAGGTGGTGGAAGAGCGCCTGCGCGCGCTCGGAATCCCGACCGGCATCGTCTCGAAGGACATCGGCTACGAGCTGCGCTGTGCCGACCCGATTCCGTTCGATGTCGAATACACGCGCGACCTGGGCTATTGCGCCGCGCAGTTTCTGCTCGACGGCGGTTCGGGGGCAATGGTTTCCGTACAGGAAGGCCGCTTTGTCCCGATTCCGTTTTCGACCATGATCGATCCGGCAACGGGGCGCACCCGCGTGCGCACGGTGGACATGGCTTCGCTGCGATACACCGTCGCGCGCCAGTACATGACACGGCTGGAGCGGCAGGATTTTTCCGATTCGGCACGCCTGGCCGCACTGGCCGGGCAATGTGCGATGGACCCGGCAGCGTTTCGGGACCGCTTTTTCTACGTTGTGGAGGGCGATTGACCACTGTTGCGGCGCAGGGTCCGGCGTTGGTGCCGGAGGAGGGCATGGCAGGTCCGGGGGCGGAGCGCGCGGCGCTCGCAGCGTTGTGCGAACAGCGCGGGGTCGCCCTTTTCTACTACGACATCTGGGGCACGCGCCGGGAGGTTCCGGAATCGGGGCTGCGCGCCCTGCTCCATGCGATGGGGGTGGCGGTCGATCAGCCCGGGGCGGCGCAAGCCGCCCTGCTGTCAGGGCCCCGGGGCCAGGGTGAGCCGGAGGATGCCATGCCGCTGCCACCGGTCGTGGTATTCGGGGAAGACGCGCAACCGGCAAGCGTGCCGGTCGCCGCACCGGATGGTGGCGAGAACTGGCACTGGGAACTGCAGGAAGAGTGCGGTCGCACGCACGTCGGCACCTGCCGGTCCGCCGAGGATGGCACGGGGCCGCGCATCGATCTGCCTGTCCTGCCCCCCGGCTACCATCGCGTCACGGTGTACTGCGGGGAATCCAAGCGCTGTTCCATGCAAGTGGTGACCGCCCCCGCCCGCTGTCATCTTCCCCCCGCCGTCCAGGACGGCGGGCGCGTCTGGGGATGGGCGGTGCAGCTCTACGCACTGCGTTCCCGGCGCAACTGGGGAATGGGGGACTTCACCGATCTCGAGAACCTGGTGCGCCTGGCGTCGCGACACGGAGCGGGTTTCGTGGGCTTGAATCCCTTGCATGCCCTGCATCCCGACAATCCGGCGCACGCGAGCCCGTACTCGCCGTCCTCGCGGCGATTCCTCGACGTGTTCTACATCGACGTCGAGGCGGTGGCGGATTTTGCCGAGTCGGCGGCGGTGCGTCGCCACGTCGCATCGCAGGCGTTCCAGAAGCGGCTCGCCGAATTGCGCGCAGCCGAACTCGTGGATTACATCGGCATCGCGGCGGCGAAGCTGCCGGTGCTGGAGAAACTGTACGACCATTTCCGTCGCAAGCATCTGTCTCCCGCTTCGCGCGCGCCGCGTCGACGCGGCGCAGGCGGCGATGGCATGGTTCTTCCCCCTCTCCCGCTTGCGGGAGAGGGCGGAGGTGAGGGTCTTGACGCCGCAACGGTCCGCGGCGCCGCCTTTCGCGAATTCCAGCGGTCCGGCGGGCTCGCCCTGCGCCGCTATGCCCTGTATGAGGCACTGCAGGAACACTTTCGCCGCCTGGACGCCAATACGTCCGGCTGGACGCAATGGCCCGAGGCGTATCGCGATCCGGGCTCGCGGGCGGTGCTTGAGTTTGCGGAGGAGCACGCCGAACGGGTCGAGTTTTTCGAGTATCTCCAGTGGCTGGCCGACATCCAGCTCGGCCGCGCCCAGGAAGTGGCGCGCGAATTCGGCATGGGCGTCGGCCTGTACTGCGATCTTGCCGTGTCCGTCGATCTCGGCGGTGCCGACGTGTGGGCCGAGCGCGATCTCTACGCCTGCGAGGCATCGGCCGGCTGTCCGCCCGATGACTTCAATCTGCGTGGGCAGGACTGGGGCTTGCCGCCGATGCTGCCGGATGCCATGCGCGAGCGGGGGTACGCGCCGTTCATTGCCGTGCTGCGCGCGAACATGCGCCGCGCCGGCGCGCTGCGCATCGATCACGTCATGGGACTCGCGCGGCTTTTCTGGGTGCCGCGTGGCGGCACTCCCGAGGCGGGCGCCTACGTCGCATATCCGTTCGAGGATCTGCTGGGCATCGTGGCGCTGGAGAGCCGCCGTAGCGGCTGCATGGTCATCGGCGAGGATCTGGGGACGGTTCCCGACGAGGTGCGGGAGGGCATGGCGCGCAAGGGCATCCTGTCCTATCGCGTCTTGTATTTCTCGCGGCGCCATACCGATGCCTACGGCGACATCTACCTTTCGCCGGCAGAGTTTCCCGCCGATGCGCTGGTCACCGCGACGACGCACGATCTTGCGACCTTGGCCGGGTTCTGGGACGACGTCGATCTCCAGATCCGCGCGGAGCTGGATCTCTTCCCGAGCGAGGCCATGCGCGAGCGGCTCTTCGCGGGGCGCAAGGAAGAGCGCAAGCAGTTGTTGTGGGCGCTGCAGCGCGAGGGACTGTTGCCCGAGGGCGCCTCGCCCGAGCCGTTTGCGCCGGAACACATGACGCCCGAGCTGGCGATGGCGATCCAGGAATATCTCGCGCGCGCACCGGCGCGCATGCAGGTCGTCCAGGCCGAAGATGTCCTCGGCTGCCGCGAACAGGCGAATCTCCCCGGCACGGTAGACGAGGTGCCGAACTGGCGGCGCAAACTGCCGGTCGATCTCGAGGACTGGAGTGGGGACGCGCGATTCACCGAACTGGCGAGACGGTTGACGGCGGCGCGGTCGGCGGCATAGTCGGCGTGCGGAGCCATCGTGTCCGGCCGCAGCGGTTGGCTGCGGTGTTTGGTCACGGTGCAGGGCGCGCTGCAAGCACCATCGTCGCAATTGCGCATCGATGGCGATCCTTCCTTTCGTGCCAACCCTTTCGAACCACGTCACTACGTGACGCGCTTCATCGTCCCGCCGTGCTCGGCACTGCCGTCGCCGTGGTGGAAGGGGGTCGACAACTGCTCCGGCACCGGCAGGTGCAGCAGTTCATAGAGACGCGCGAGCTTGGCGCGGAACATCGCCTCGAACGATGCCACCGATGGTGCCGGGTTGTTGTCGCCCAGCCACCAGAACCAGTCCGAGCTCTCGCAGTCCGAGAGCTGCGCGGTCGCCTGCCGGCGCTGCGCCGCGTCGAGGCGCTTGCTGGCCATCACCCGGTCGAAGCAGACCTTGGCCTCACAGAGCAGATCCCATGCGGTGTTCTTGTCGCGCGCTCCGATCCATGTCGAGAGGTTGCCGTAGACCCAGCTGCCCGCGGCCAGCGCACGCAGCGCACCGATCGCCGCGAGCGGGGCATCCGGCCGGTGCCGCTCGGCCGCCGCTTCGCTGCAGGTGAGAAGGCGGATCTGCGGATGCGTCGCCAGCCCGGCGTAGATGCCGGAAAGGAAGTAGAACCCGTTGTACGGGTAGTACTCCCAGGCGTTTTCGCCATCGAGCATCACGCAGACGCAAGGGCGGGTGCCGCCGTTGCCTTGCGGGTTGACACCGGTCGCATCGCGGTCGGCGATCGCGGCGACTTCGCGCACGAAGTGTTCCGATGCGTCGCGCCCATGCCAACGCGCGTATTCGAAGCCGATCAGATCGGAAAGCCGGTCGTCGCGGAAGAACAGGGTCAGGCTCTTCGCGTGGCCGCCGGTCTTGGGCACGCTTGGATCGGTGAGCGGCCCCAGCAGGAATGGCCGGTAGTGCGGCGCCGCGAGGGCGGATTCCGGGGCGCCCGATGCCCGCAGGCTGTTGCGCAACACCGCTTCGCTGCTCGCCGCCCACTGGAAGCCATGCGCCGCGATCAGCGCCGCAAAGGGGGTCGACAGGGCGCCCTCGGCTGGCCACATGCCCGTCGGCGTGCGGCCGAAACGGCGCTGGTGATCCGCCTGCGCGATCTCGATGTGGGCGTTGACGCGGCCGCGGCCGCCGGGGTAGCGCTCGGCGTGCGGCAGCGTGATGTCGGGCAGCGCCTCCTTCGCACACTGGAAATCGATCATCAGCGGCGCGAGCGGATGACCGTGCGGGGTGGTCGAGATTTCGATCTGGCCGCGTTCTTCGAGACGGCGATAGCGGGGAATGATGTCGCGGATGGTCTCCGCGACCACCTGCAGCAGCGCCGTGCGATCCTCGGGCGTGAACTGCGTCCCCTTGGCCATCAATTGCGCGACAACCTGGGAATCGCGCCGCAGCCCTTCGCCGGTCCATGCGAGGTGGTACCAGGTGACCAGTTCGTAGATGTACTGGTCGGACAGGTACCGGGTCGCGTCGGTGCCTTCCTCGTCCAGGCAGTGGAAGATCTCGTGCAGACGGTTGTATGCCGGAAACGGCGCGATCAGGTGCTCGT
The DNA here is from genome assembly GCA_000828975.1 of Burkholderiales bacterium GJ-E10. Lineage (NCBI taxonomy): Bacteria > Pseudomonadati > Pseudomonadota > Betaproteobacteria > Burkholderiales > Burkholderiales bacterium GJ-E10. The sequence continues at coordinate 840,173 of AP014683.1, forward strand.
GGTTGGCTCGGAAACACTGCCCGAGCGCATGCGCGTGCTCCGCGCGCGAGAGCGGAGTGCGATCGCTGCGGGCCAGCAGACGCAGCAGCGGATCACGCAGCGTGCCGGTGGCAAACTGGTCGCAGTAATCCTCGATCTGGTCGAGCAGTACCGGAACGAAGTTGACCACCGCGCGCATCGCGGGGTTCCGTTCCAGGTGCCATGCCATGTCCGAGTAGTCCTTGAGCGCATGCAGATACACCCAGGGCAGCCGGAATTCGCCTCCGGCCTGCTCCCGGTAGTCGGGTTGGTGCATGTGCCAGAGCAGGATGAAGTCGACGCCGGGAGCGGGCGGCGCCGGATCGGTCCGGGCGGGTCGGGAATGGGGGGGAGTCATGCCGGTTCGTTCGTGATCAATCGTTCACGACGGACGGACCGCCCAGCATCTCGGGGACGACGAGCGTGACGCCGTTGCTCGTGACTTCGAACCGCTCGCGATCCTGTTCGGGGTTCACGCCGACCTGCAATCCATCCGGCAGACGGCAGCCGCGCTCGATGATGGCGCGCTTGAGCACGACGTTGCGGCCGATTTCGACGTCCGGCAGCACGACCGAATCCTCGACGTGGGAATAGCTGTGGACGTAAACGTTGGAGAACAGCAGGGACCGTTTCACGGTCGAGCCGCTCATGATGCAGCCGCCCGACACCAGCGAATCGATGGCGGCACCGCGCCGGCCTTCGTCGTCGAACACGAATTTCGCCGGCGGAAGCTGCTCCTGGTAGGTCCAGATGGGCCAGTTCCGGTCATACAGGTTGAGGTCGGGCGTCACCCGGGTGAGTTCCATGTTGGCTTCCCAGTATGCGTCGAGCGTCCCGACGTCGCGCCAATAGGGGCGACCGTCGTTCATGTTCACGCAGCTGTCCGAGAAGCGGTGCGCCTGCACGCGGTACCCTCGCTCCAGGATGTGCGGAATGATGTCCTTGCCGAAGTCGTGGGAGGACCGGTGGTCCATGCTGTCGCGCGTGAGCTGCTCGTAGAGGAATTCGGCATTGAACACGTAGATGCCCATGCTGGCGAGCGCCGTTCCCGGCCGCCCGGGGATGGATGCGGGATGCTCGGGCTTTTCATGGAACGCCGTCACGCGCATATCCTCGTCGACTGCCATCACGCCGAAGGCGCGCGCCTCGTCCACCGGAACCTCCACGCATGCGACCGTGATGTCGGCGTACTTCGCGACATGGTCGTGCAGCAGGCGGTTGTAGTCCATCTTGTAGACGTGGTCGGCCGCGAGCACGAGGATGAGCTCGGGCGCATGCTCGCGCAGCAGCGAGAGGTTCTGGTACACCGCGTCGGCCGTACCCTTGTACCAGTCGCTGCTGATGTTCTGCTGTGCCGGCAGCAGTTCGACGAATTCGTGAAAACGCCCGTCCAGGAACGACCAGCCGCGCTGGACGTGGCGGATCAGGCTCTGGGCCTTGTATTGGGTGCATACGCCGATGCGGCGGATGCCCGAATTGACGCAGTTCGACAGGGGGAAATCGATGATGCGGAACTTGCCGGCGAAGGGCACCGCCGGCTTGGCCCGCCAGTCGGTCAGGCGGCCGAGGCGCGATCCGCGCCCGCCGGCGAGGATCATCGCCATCGTCGTCCGGGAAAGCCGTACTCCCGTCGGCGGCTCGATGTCATATGCGCTTTGCCCTTGCACTGCTTTGTCCGGAAATCCTGCGGTGTCCGTCACAGCGTTTCTCCTTCGGGATCTCGGTGTCCCGGTTGGCTGTTATCCTAACCGGAAAGTGGGTTCGATAGCGGGGCAATCGCAGTCTCTTGGACACGAATGACGACCATGTCAAAAAGATTTCATCCGAAGGTCCTGTTCGTTGCCTCCGAAATCGCGCCGTGGATCAAGACGGGCGGTCTTGCCGACGTCGCCGGAGCCCTGCCGCACGCGTTGCACGAACTCGGCGTCGACGTGCGTGTGCTGGTGCCGGCATATCCCGCGCTCGTGCGTGCGCTGGCCGCGGCACCGCGGGTTGTCGCGGAGATTCCGCCGGTCGGCGCGCTGCCACCGGCGCGTTTGCTGCGTGTGCCCGCCGTCGGTCCGGACGGAACGCATGCCCCGGGGATGTTGCTCGTCGACTGTCCGGCGCTGTATGACCGCTCGGGAAACCCGTACCTTGGTGCGGACGGCAAGGACTGGCCGGACAACGATCTGCGCTTCGGCCAGCTGTCCCGGGTCGCGGCGCTGCTGGGGACCGATGCCAGCCCCCTGGCGTCGTCCGCATCGACGCCCTGGCGGCCGGACGTGATCCATTGCAACGATTGGCAATCGGCGCTTGCGCCGGTGTACCTGGCGCAGGAACGCGGGGCGCACGCCGCGAGCGTGATGACCGTGCACAACCTTGCCTATCAAGGACTGTTCCCGATGGCGCGGGCGGCAGCGCTTGCGCTGGCACCCGAGAGCGTCACGATCGACCGCGCGGAGTACTACGGCCAGATCTCGTTTCTCAAGGGCGGCCTCGCCTGCGCCAATGCGATCACGACCGTGAGCCCGACGTACGCCCGCGAAATTCGCGGCGAAGCACTGGGGTTCGGCCTGCAGGGCCTGCTGTCGATGCGCGCGGCGGCGCTCCACGGGATCCTGAACGGGATCGATACCGCGTATTGGAATCCGGCGACCGATCCGTACCTGGCGCAGCATTACGACGCCGATACGGTGGTGGCCGGCAAGGCGGCGAACAAGCGCGCGCTGCAGGCGGAACTCGGCCTGCCGGTCGATGAAGCCGTCCCGGTGCTCGGGACGGTCGGGCGTCTCGTCGCGCAGAAGGGATTCGACCTGATCGTCGACGCGGCGGAGGCGATCCTCGCGACGGGGGCGCAGATCGTGCTGCAGGGCACGGGAGACGCGGCGATCGAAGCCCGCCTGCAGGCCCTCGCGCAGAGATACCCCGATCGTGTCGCGGTGCGGATCGCGTTCGACGAGCGCATCGCGCATCGCATCGAAGCGGGTTCGGACATGTTCCTCATGCCCTCGCGCTTCGAACCCTGCGGCATGAACCAGATGTACAGTCAGCGCTACGGCACCTTGCCGATCGTCTGCCGCACCGGCGGACTCGCCGATTCGGTGACCGATTGCACGCCGGAGACGCTGGCCGACGGCAGCGCGACCGGGTTCGTGTTCCATCCGCCGTCGGCCGAGGCGCTTGCCGAGGCGGCCGGCCGCGCGATCGCGCACTACCGAAGCCCCGCCGCATGGCGGACGATGCAGCGTGCCGCGATGGCGCGCGATTTCAGCTGGACGGCGAGTGCCAGGCGGTATGTCGAGGTGTATCGGGCGGCGATGGGGATGCCGTGACCGTGGCTGGGAGTCTGTGCGGCGCGATGGATCGATGTGCGATTGTCGCGATGGCGTTTGCACCACGCCGGCGAGCGGTGGCTGCACCCCGCCCGGCCGGCTGCGCGGTGGTCGCCCCTGCGGAGCGACTGCGCTGCGCAGTCCGCGGGCGCACGACCGAACTCGCTGCGCGGCCTGCGGCCGCTGCGCTCGGACGGGTCCCGGTTGTCGCGATGCTGGTTATTCTGCAGGGCGGTTCCAGTCGCCGCCGAGGGCGGCGACGAGTCCGATCGATGCCGCAAGCCGTCGGCCGCGGATGTTGAGCGCGGTGATCCGGTTCGTGAGCATCGCCGTGCGGGCGGTGAGCACGTCGAGATATCCCGCCGTGCCGTTGCGGTACTGATTGGTCGTCATGCGCACCGCATCCACGGCATCGTCGACCGCGGCGCCCTCCATCACGGCTTCTTCCTGGAGCACGCGCTGCGCGACCAGGGCATCCTCGACGTTCTGCAGGGCCGACAACACCGTTTGACGGTAGGTTGCAACGGCGGCTTCGTAGCCGTCGATGGCCTGCTGCTTGAGCGCGGAGCGCGCGCCGCCGTCGAAGATCGTTTGGGCAAGGGCCGGTCCGAGTGCCCAGAACCGGGCCGGAATCGCGAAGAGGTTCAGGGTGCCGGGGGCACGGTATCCCCCCCGGGCCGACAGCGTCACGGTGGGGTAGAACGCCGCCTGCGCGACGCCGATCTGCGCGTTTGCCGCAGCGGCAAGCCGTTCGGCACTGGCCACGTCCGGCCGTCGTTGCAGCAGCGCCCCGGGAACTTCCCGGGGAATCGGCGGCGGCGCCGGAATGGTCGGGCGCGGCGCGATGGCGAACTCGGCGGGCGCCTTTCCGGTCAGCACCGCGATGGCATGCTCCAATTGGGCGCGCTGGATGCCGACGTCGATGGCTTGCGCGCCGGCTTGTTCGAGTTGGACCTGTGCCTGGGTGACCTCGATGCGTCCCGCCACGCCGCTGCGGTATCGGTGCTGCGCGATTTGCAGCAATTGCCGGTCGGCCCGCACGGCATCCTGGAGCAGGCGCCGTTGTTCGTCGGCAACCCGTAGCGCGAAATAGTCGGTCGCCAGGGTCGCCTGCAGGCTCAGCATGGCGGCACCCAAGGTATCGGCGCTCGATTCGGCATTGGCCCGGGCTTCCTCGATGCTGCGCCGGACCGCTCCCCACAGGTCCGGCACCCACGATGCCGACACCGAGACCGAGCGGAAGGTCTGCGGCGGCAGCGGAACCCCGATGGCGGGGTTGGCAAGGCGTTGCCCGTAGGCGCGCGCGGAAACGATCGGAAACAGCGACGCGACGTTCTGGTCCACGACGGCAAGCGCTTGGCGGTAGTGCGCATCCGCCGCGATGATGCTCTGATTTGCCCGGGCCGCCTGCGTCTCCAGGCGATCGAGATCCGGATCGTGGAACATCTTCCACCAGGCTCCCCGTCGCGTCCGGTCGGCGGGCTGCGCGATCCGCCATCCCGGAGGGGCTTCCTTGTATGCCGTCGGCACCGCGATCGTGGGCCGCACGTAATCCGGGCCGACCATGCACGCCGATGCGAGCAGGCTGGTCGAGACGATGATGCTGTGGGAAAGGAGTCGTTTCATGTCGTGTTGCCTTGCGCTCGAAGGCCCGCGTCAGAGGCCCGGAATCCGCTGCCCCCCGGAGGGACCGGAGTCGCGATGCCGCAGGCGCAGAAGGCGGATCCGCAGCCGGTCCAGGGTCAGATACACCACGGGGGTCGTGTAGAGGGTGAGAACCTGGCTGAACAGCAGCCCGCCGACGATTGCGATCCCGAGCGGCTGGCGCAACTCGGCTCCGTCGCCCCCTCCCAGCGCAAGCGGCATGGCACCGAACAGCGCGGCAGTGGTGGTCATCATGATCGGCCGCAGGCGGTGGAGGCACGCGCGCCGGATCGCTTCGCGCGGGTCGAGACGGTCGCGCCGTTCGAGATCGATCGCGACGTCGACCATCATGATGGCGTTCTTCATGACGATGCCGATCAGCAGAATCACGCCGATGAAGGCGATCACGGTCATCGGGATGCGAAACACCATCATTGCCAGCATCGCGCCGATGCTTGCCGAGGGCAGCGTCGACAGGATGGTGATCGGATGGGTCAGGCTCTCATAGAGGATTCCCAGGACGATGTACACCGCGAACAGGGCCAGCAAGCCGAGCAGAGGCTCGGCGGCGAGCGAGTTCCGGAAGAGCTTCGCAGTCCCCTGGAATCCGCCGTGGATCGTCGCCGGGACACCGATGCGGGCCATGGTGCGATCGATCGCCGCGGCCGCAGTGCCGAGCGAGACGCCCGGCGCGAGATTGAACGATATGGTCGTTGCCATGAACGAGCCCTGGTGATTGACCACCAGCGGAGCGTCCCGGGTCTCCCAGCGGGCGAACGCCTGCAGCGGAATCGGCGACCCCGTGGGCCCGATCAGGTTCAACGCGACGAGCGACGCGGAATCCTGCAGAAACCGCGGGTCGGCCTCCTCGACGACGTGATATTGATTGCGTGGCGCGAAGATCGTCGACACCTGCCGCTGGCCGAACGCATCGTCGAGGGTCGTGTCGACCTGGCTCATCGTCAGCCCGAGGCGGGAGAGCGAATCCCGGTCGACCGTGATCGCCGTTCCCAATCCGCGATCCTGGGCATCCGAATTGACGTCCACGAGTTCGGGTAGGCGTGAAAGCGCTTGCCGGATTCGTGCGCCCCAGGTCTGCAGGTCGTCGAGATTGTCGCTCTCCAGCGTGTACTGGTACTCCGCATTGCTGGGTCGCCCGCCGAAATGCAGATCCCGCGCCGGCTGGAGGTACAGCGTCGCGCCGGGGACCTTGGCAAGCCGGCTCCGCAGGCGGTCGATGACCGCTTCCGGCGAAATCTCGCCGCGCTCGCGGAACGGCTTGAGGATGGCAAACACGAATCCGCTGTTCGCCTCGTCGCCGCCGGTGAAGCCGTTGACGCGCGCCACCGCCGGGTCCGACTGGACGATTGCCATGAACCGGTCGAGCTTGCGCGTCATCGACTGGAACGAGATGCTCTGGTCGCCCTGGACTTTGCCCTTGATCAGCCCGATATCCTCGGCGGGGAGGAATCCCTTGGGAATCGCGATGTAGAGCGAGATGTTGGCGGCGACCGTGGCGGCGAGAATGAGCAGGGTGATGCGGGGATGGCGCAGGGCGGCGTCGAGCGATCGTTCGTAGGCGATCGAAGCCCGGCTTCCGATCGCCCGGGTCCCGTTCGAGGCGGAACGCGCCACCCGGATCCATGCGTTGCGCAGCCCGCGGATCGCGGAGCCGCCCCCCGCGCCGCTCGTGGGACGTCGAGCCCGATCGGCGCCGGCCGCTCCCGGACGCAGCAGCACTGCGCACAGCATTGGCGTCGTGGTCAGCGAGATGGCCAGCGAAATCAGGATGGAGACCGACAGCGTCACGGCGAATTCGCGGAAGATCCGCCCGATCAGTCCGTCCATCGCCAGGATCGGAATGAAGACCGCGATGAGGGAGAGGCTCATCGACAGCACCGTGAACCCGACTTTCCGCACGCCGCGCAGCGCCGCCAGACGGACGGCGTCGCGGCGGCGGTCGAGGGCGAATGCGTTGCCCGCCGGAATGGTGCCGGATCGTCCCGGTTCCGCGAGATCCCCGGGAATTTCCTCGAGGTGCCGTACGATGTTCTCCAGCACGACGATGACGTCGTCGACGACGAATCCGGTGGCAATGGCCAGGGCCATGAGCGTGAGATTGTTCAGGCTGTACCCGAGGAGCTTCATCGCGGCGAACGATCCGACGAGGGACACCGGAATCGCCACCGCGGGAATCCAGATCGCGCGGGCGCTGCGGAGAAACGCGAAGACGACGAGGATCACGAGCAGCACGGCGAGGAGGAGCGATCGGCTGGCCTCGTGCAGGGAGGCCCGGATCGTCGATGTCCGGTCCATGTCGACGTTCAGGTCGATGGCCGACGGAATCGATGCCCGCAGACGGGGAAGCAGGGCGTTTACGCGACCGACGGTGTCGAGGATGTTGGCGCCGGGCTGACGGTAGATCAGAAGAAGAACGGATGGCCGGCCGTTGGTGGCGCCGGCATTGCGGATGTTTTCCACCGAGTCGTGCACGGTTGCCACGTCTCCGATGCGTACCGGTCGGTCGCCGCGGTACGCAACGATCAATCGGCGATAGGCCGCGGCCGTGGTGGTCTGGTCATTGGCTCCGATCAACCACGATCTGCCGCCGGTCTCGATGATTCCCTTCGGGCTGTCGACATTCGCGGCCGCGACCGCGGCATGGACGGATTCCAGGGAAATTCCCATGCGCGCGAGCTTTTCGATGTCGACGTCGATGCGCACGGCCGGAAGCGCGCTGCCGTTGATCCGGACCTGTCCCACGCCGGAAACCTGTGCGATCCGCTGGGCGAGCACGGTCGACGCCGCGTCATACATCTGGCCGCGCGTCATGCTGCGGGAAGTCAGGGACAGGATCATCACCGGCGCGTTTGCCGGGTTGACCTTCCAGTACTTCGGATTGACCGGCATCGGCGGAAGCACGGCACGTGCCGCATTGATCGCAGCCTGGACGTCCCGCGCGGCGCCGTCGATGTCGCGGTGCAGGTCGAACTGCAGGCTGATGCGGGTCATGCCGAGCGAGTTGACGGACGTCATCTCGTCCACGCCGGCGATCAGTCCGAGCTTGCGTTCCAGCGGGGTTGCCACCGTGGATGCCATCGTTTCCGGGCTCGCGCCGGGCAGCACCGCCTGGACGAGGATCGTCGGGAAGTCGATCTGCGGCAAGGGCGATACGGGAATCGTCTCCAGGCCGAGAACCCCCGCAAGGGCGATCGCGATCGTGATCAGCGTCGTGGCGACCGGCCGGGCGATGAATGGCGCGGACAGATTCATCGTGCGCTTCGCCAGCGTTGCGCCACGCGTTCGAACGCCAGGTAGATCACTGGCGTCGTGTACAGCGTCAGGATCTGGCTGACCACGAGCCCGCCGACGATGGTCAGGCCCAGGGGGTGCCGAAGTTCGGATCCGACGCCCGTTCCCAGCATCAGCGGCAGCGCGCCGAACAGCGCGGCCGTGGTGGTCATCATGATCGGCCGGAACCGCAGGACGCAGGCTTCGAGGATCGCTTCGGGCGCGGACTTTCCGCCCTTGCGCTGCGCTTCCAGCGCGAAATCGATCATCAGGATGGCGTTCTTCTTGACGATCCCGATCAGCAGGATGATGCCGATGACGGCGATGATGTCGAGATCCGACCCGGTAAGCCGCAGGGCAAGCAAGGCGCCGATTCCCGCCGACGGCAAGGTGGAAAGAATGGTCACCGGGTGCACGAAACTTTCATAGAGAATGCCGAGGACGAGATACATCGTGACCACCGCGGCCACGATCAGCAGGCGCTCGGATCCGAGCGCGGTGCCGAACGCCCGGGCCGCCCCCTGGAAGCGGGCGTGGATGCTCAGCGGCATTCCCAGGCTGTGCCGGACGCGCTCGATCGCGTCGATCGCCTTGTCCAGCGATACGCCGGGGCGGAGGTTGAACGACACGTCGGCAGCGGGGAACTGGCCCAGGTGCACCATCATCAGCGGCGTGGTGCGCTGGACCAGGTGGGCGATGGCCGAGATCGGAATCTGCTGGCCGGCGGTGTTCGGTACATACACCCGATCGAGGAGGGGCGGGCCGTCGGTGCCGTTGCGCTCCGGAAGATCCGCATCGAGAACCACCCGGTACTGGTTCGACTGGGTGTAGATCGTCGAGACGAGCCGCTGGCCGAACGCGTCGTACAGGACGTTGTCGACGGCGGACAGGGTCACTCCCACCCGGGACGCCGAATCGCGGTCGACCTGGACGTATGCCAACGAGCCGCGATCCGCGCTGTCGTCGCTGACGTCTTCGATCTCGGGGAGCGCGCGCAGCCGTTCGACCAGTTTCGGAACCCACTCCCGCAGCACTGCATGGTGGGGCGCATCGAGCGACATCTGGTATTGCGCGCGCGCAATGCGGTCCTCGAGCGTGAGGTCCTGGACCGGCTGCAGATATGCGCGGATGCCGGAAATCCGGGCGGCGCGCTGTCGCAGCCGGGTGAGGACCGTCGCGATGTCGTCGCGTGCGCCGCGGGCCTTGAGGTTGATGAGGATGCGGCCGCTGTTGAGCGTCGGATTGACGCCGTCGATGCCGATCAGCGACGATGCCGAAGCGACGGCCGGATCGGCGAGGAGGGCGGCGGCAAGGGCACGCTGGCGGTCTTCCATCGCCGAAAACGCGATCGACTGCGGCGCGACCGTGATGGCCTGGATCGCCCCGGTGTCCTGCGTCGGCAGCAATCCCTTCGGGGCGGATACGTAGAGCGCGACGGCCAGCAGCAGGCTGCCGCCCGCCACGACAAGGGTCAGGCCCTGGTGCGCGAGAACCCCGATCAACGTCCGCTTGTACGCCGCGAGCAGGCGGTCGAACGCCCGGACGAAGAGGCGCTGGATCGCCGTGCCCGCCGTGCCGGGATCGGGCGGCTGTCGCCGGAGCAGTCGTGCGCTCATCATCGGGGTGAGCGTGAGCGAAACCACGGCGGAAAGGAGGATCGCCACGGCGAGGGTGATCGCGAACTCCCGGAAAAGCCTGCCCAGGACGTCGCGCATGAAGAGCAGGGGGATCAGCACGGCGATGAGCGACACCGTGAGCGAAATGATGGTGAAGCCGATCTGGCCGGCGCCCTTGAGTGCCGCCTGCATCGGCTCGTCGCCTTCCTCGATGTGCCGGGCGATGTTTTCGATCATGACGATGGCGTCGTCGACCACGAAGCCCGTGGCGATGGTCAGCGCCATGAGCGTCAGGTTGTTGATTCCGAATCCCGCGAGGTACATGACCCCGAAGGTGCCGGCGATCGAGAGCGGCACCGCGATGGCCGGGATGATCGTCGCGGCGGTGCTGCGCAGGAACAGGAAGATCGCCAGGACCACCAGCGCGATGGCCAGGACGAGTTCGATCTGGACGTCGCGCACGGAAGCGCGGATCGTGACCGTGCGGTCGGTGAGCGGCACGATCCGGACCGATTGCGGCAGGGATGCACGCAGCCGCGGAAGCATCGCCCGGATGCGGTCCGCCACCTCGATCACGTTGGCACCCGGCTGACGCTGGACATCGAGCACGATCGCCGGGGTGTCGCCGGCCCATGCCGCAAGACGGACGTCTTCGGCGCCGTCGGCGACGCCGGCCACGTCGGCAAGGCGGATGGCGGCGCCGTTGCGGTAGGCGATGACCATCCCGCGATAGTCGGCGGCCGAACGCAGCTGGTCGTTGGTCGATATGGTGGTGGAGCGCAGCGGGCCGTCGAATCCGCCCTTGGCGAGGTTGACGTTTTGCGATGCGATGGCATTGCGCACGTCTTCCAGCGACAGTCCCGCCGCGGCGAGTGCGCGCGGGTCGACGGTGACGCGCACCGCCGGCTTGCCGCCGCCCCCGATGGTCACCAGTCCGACCCCCGCGATCTGGGAGATCTTTTGCGCCACGCGCGTGTCGGCCAGATCTTCGAGCGCAGGAATCGGGAGCGTCGTGGAAGTGATCGCCAGCGCGATCACCGGGGGATCGGCGGGGTTGACCTTGCTGTAGGTCGGCGGCGCCGGCAGGTCCGCGGGCAGGAACGTATAGGCGGCATTGATCGCGGCCTGCACCTCCTGTTCCGCGGTGTCGAGGGGGAGGCGCAGATCGAATCGCAGCGTAACGGTCGATGACCCGGTCGAGCTTGCGGACCACATCTGGGACAGCCCCGGCATCTGCCCGAATTGGCGTTCGAGCGGAGCAGTGATCGCGGACGTGACCACGGCGGGCGCCGCGCCCGGGTACCGGGTGGTGACCTGGATCGTGGGGTAGTCGATCTGCGGCAGCGCGGATCGCGGCAGGAGCCGGTATGCCACCAGTCCTGCCAGGATCAACGCCAGCATCAGCAGCGACGTGGCGACGGGGCGCAATATGAAAATGCGCGACGGATTCACGTTGGACCTTACTTGTTGACGATTTCGACCTTGGCGCCGTTTCGCAGCCGGTCGATCCCTTCGATCACCACCTTGTCGCCGAGCGCCAGTCCGTCCACGACCTGGATCCGGCCATCGTCGGTGATTCCGAACCGGGGCGTGCGGATCGCGACGGTGTCGTCGGGAAGAACCTGGTAGACGTAGGCGCCGGGCGCACCGTGCTGTACGGCCGCGGTCGGGATGCTCCGCGCATCGCGGATGGTCTCGAGTTCGAGGCGGACGCTGACGAACTGTCCCGGGAACAGCATCTGGTCGTGATTGGCGAAGGAGGCCTTGAGCTTGATGGTCCCGGTCGTCGGATCGATCTGGCTGTCCGTTGCCGTCAGTACGCCTCGCGCGAGGAGCGCCGAGCCGTCGCGGCCATATGCCTCGACGGGCATCGTCTGGCCGGCGCGCATCCGTTGCAACACGGCAGGGAGATCGTCCTGCGGTATCGCAAACGTGACGTCGATCGGCTGCACCTGGGTCAGCACCACGATGCCGGTTGCGTCGCCCGGATGCACGACGTTGCCGGGGTCGACCTGGCGCAACCCCACCCGGCCGCTGACCGGCGCCGTGATCCGCGCGTAACCGAGGTTGAGTTGCGCAATCCGGATCTGCGCCAGGTCCGCGCGAAGCGTGCCGCCGAGTTGGCGAACCAGGGCGTTCTGCGTGTCGAATTGCTGCCGCGGAATCGAATCCTCGGCCACCAGGCGTCGGTATCGCGCGAGATCGCGGCGCGCTTCCTGGAGCTGGGCGTCGTCGCGCTCGAACTGGGCTTTGGCATTGGCCAGCGCCGCCGCAAAGGGGCGAGGATCCACCTGCGCGAGCAGGTCCCCGGCATGCACCAGTTGTCCTTCCCGAAACGGCATGCGGAGGAGCCGGCCGTCGACCAGCGTGCGCACCACGATGGTCCTGCGCGCGGTCACCGTACCGAGCTCGCTCAGCGTGCGTCGCATGGGCCATGCGGCGACGGGTTGGACCGTCACCGCGACGCGATGTGGAGACCTGGCGGCCTTGCCCGCATCAGAAGCGGCATGCGTCGCGATGGATGTGCCCGGGGAGCCGGAGCACGCGGAAATCATGCCGGTGCCGGCGGCGAACGCAAGCACGATGGGCCACGGATGGAATGTCTGCGGACGTCCCCGCGCGGACGCGCCGCCGCTTGCCGGAGCGCGATCATCGAGTTTCTTCATATGTATTGCCTGAGACGTTCTGTAACAAAAATGAAATATGAGTTGTCCTATTGATCGGCGGCGGAGGGCGGCGGCGCGGATGTGTGCGCGAATGGCATAGCGTCATCGCGGTATCGAATCCATCAAAACGCGCTACCACGAAAGGCTGATCCGTGTGGAAGTTCACGCTCGTTAAACACCGCGCCCCTAGGATTCGCCGCACTTCCGCCTTTGCGGATGCGTCGGTCATGGGGCGAGCGTACCGCACTTTTCGTTGAGTGGGAAAAATATCCAGTTAATAATTCTCGCGTAAAAATGATGTTGGCGAAATTTACTGGGAACGGGTTCCTCTATGACAGACGATGTCTTGGATGGCATGGATGTCCGGGCGGCGCGGCCGCGTGGGATGTCCGAGGCGGTGCAGCCGAGTAAGGTGTCGGTTGTCCTCTATTCGCACGACACATTCGGCCTGGGTCATCTGCGTCGAAATCTGGCGATTGCGGCCGAGATGCTTCGTCGCCCGGATCGCTTCGCCGTCACGCTGCTGACCGGATCTCCGGTGATCGGCATCTGGCGGCTTCCCGCGGGCCTGCGGGTGCAACCCTTGCCGCCGGTGGTGAAGGTGGGCGTCGAATCCTATGCGCCGCGCGACGGGGTGGGCCACTTCGGCATGGTGAAGGGGTATCGGGAGGCGCTGATCCTCAAGCAGGTGTTGAATCTGCGGCCCGATGTCCTCCTGGTGGATCACGCACCGGCGGGAATGAACGGGGAACTGCTGTCGACCCTGTCCCTGATCCGGCGCGAGATGCCCGGTACGCGCACCATTCTGGGTCTTCGCGACATCCTGGACAGCCCGGAAGCGGTCCGGTCGATCTGGGAGAGCCAGGGCACGCATGCGCTGATCGACGAGGCGTACGACGACGTATTCGTATATGGCAGCCGCTCGTTGTTCGACATTGCCGGGGCCTATGGGCTTTCCCACGGGGTTGCGAAGCGGGTGCGGTATTGCGGGCACGTCGTCGAGCGCGATTTCGACGGCGATGGCGAGTCCCGCGGCGTGTGCTGGTCGGTCGAGCGCGCAGCCGGCCGCCCGGTCGCCCTGGTGACGGTGGGCGGCGGCGGCGACGGGCGATTTCTCGTGCAGGCCTATCTGGAATCCCTGTGTCGCGGGCACGGCGCGGGCGCATATTCGGTCATCGTCCTCGGGCCGCTGATGGACCGTGCCGAAAAGGCATCGCTGATCGCGCTGGCCGAGGGCCGCTCCGACGTTGAATTCGTCGACGTCGTCGTCGGCTTGCAAGGATGCGTCCGCGCCGCCGATCTGGTGGTTTCGATGGCGGGGTACAACACCTGCGCCGAGATCGTGGCCAACCGGAAGAAGGCCGTCCTCGTTCCCCGTGCCGCGCCGCGCGCGGAGCAGCGCATGCGGGCGCGACTGCTCGCCGACATGGGCCTCGCGGTCTGCGTCGAGCCGTCGGCAGAGGACCTCCCCGGTCAGCTTGGCGTCGCCGTCGACGCCGCGCTGGCCGCGCCGCCCGCCCCCGAGGCCCTGTGGCGGAACCTCCCGATCGACGGTGCGGCGCACGTCGCCGAACAGGTTCTTGCGGTGGTCGAAGGCGCACATGGGAGGACGATGTGAAACAGCCCGATTTCGGCTCCGTCGCCTACGTGCTCAAGCGCTATCCGCGACTCTCGGAGACGTTCATCATCAATGAAATTCGCGCAATGGAGCGGCTCGGTGCGCGCATGCAGCTCTTTTCCCTGCTCGTCCCGGAGCCGCCGCCGCACCACCCCATGGTCTCGGAGGTGCGGGCGCCGGTGCGCTTCCTGCCGCCGGGAATCGTGCGCAAGTCGCTCACGGTGGTCCGCGCCCACCTGAGCGCCCTGTACGGCGCGCCAGGCCGGTACCTCGGGGCGGCCGGCCGTGCCCTGTATTGGTCCGCGGCAGCGCGGGCGCCATGGGCCGTCGGCAAGCAGTTCGTCCGTGCCGGGTTCGTCGCGGCGGAGTGCCGCCGCACCGGAGTGCGGCACATCCACGCCCATTTCGCGAATGCGCCTTCGGCGGTGGCGCACCTCGCCAGCATCATGACGGGAATTCCGTTCAGCCTGACTGCGCACGCGAAGGACATCTACCTCACGCCGCGACGCGTGATCCGATGGCGCATGCGCGCGGCCACCTTCGTCGCGACCTGCACCGGGTACAACGCGCAATACTTGCGCGAAAACTTTGCCGAGGATTGCCCGGACAAGGTGCGGTTGGTGTACCACGGCATCGATCAGAACGCGTTTTTCCCGGATCGCGGTTCCGGGTCGTCGCAGCCGGTCGATCCCCGCCCCCTGGTTCTGGCGGTCGGACGGCTCGTCCCCAAGAAGGGGCACGACGACCTGGTGCTGGCCTGCGCACGGCTTCGCGACTCCGGTTGCGTCTTCCGCTGCCGGATCGTCGGTGCCGGACCGGAACGCGACACGCTGCAGGCGCTCATCGACGCCCACGGCCTCGACGACGTGGTCGAGCTCGCCGGCTCGATGACCCACGAATCGCTTGCGCTCCTGTATCGCGAGGCCCGGGTCTTTGCCTTGTCGCCGCGCATCACCAGCAACGGGGACCGTGACGGCATTCCGAACGTGATCGTCGAAGCCATGGCCAGCGGCCTGCCGGTGGTCTCGACGGAAATTTCCGGAATTCCGGAAATCGTGCGGGACCGCTCGACGGGGCTGCTCGTTCCTCCCGGGGATCCGGCGGCGCTGGCGACCGCGATCGGCGAGTTGCTCGCCGACGAGCGCCTGGCACGGCGTCTGGCGGATTCCGCGCGGGCACTGGTGGCGTCCGATTTCGATCTGTGGTCGAACACGCGCCATCTGCATGCGCTCATGGGTTGCGATGCGGAGCACGGGGCGGCGCGCGCGCCGTCCGACGCCATGGCGGGGGCGTGCGTCTGCGGAAGTGGTGTGACCGAATGAAGATCCTCTACTTGAACGCCGATTCCGGCATCCCGGTCCTGGGCGACAAAGGCGCCTCGGTGCATGTGCGCGAATTCACCGCGGCCGCCGCCGCGCTCGGACACGAGGTCGTCCTGGCATGCGCAGCGCTCGGCGAAGGCAATCCGCCGCCGCCGGCGCGACTGCTCCATCTGGAGATGCCCAACGATCCGGAGGTGGTGGCCGCGGTGGGGCGGCGGCTCGGCATCGCCGCCTCCGAACTCGAAACCGTCGAGATGCGGCGGGAACTCCGTCGCATCGCCTACGACGACACGCTTGTCCGACGCACGACGACCGAGTTGTCCCGCATCGGATTCCGACCGGATGTCGTCTACGAGCGGCACAGCCTGCTGTGCAGCGCGGGGGCGGAAATCGCCGCCCACTACGGCGTCGCGCGCATCCTGGAGGTGAACGCGCCGCTGGTGGACGAGCAGGCGCGCTACCGGGGACTGCGACTGGTCGACCGTGCTACGGCAATGCAAGCCGCCTCCTATCGCGGTGCGCAGGTCGTCGTGGC
This sequence comes from Burkholderiales bacterium GJ-E10, assembly GCA_000828975.1. Taxonomy (NCBI): domain Bacteria; kingdom Pseudomonadati; phylum Pseudomonadota; class Betaproteobacteria; order Burkholderiales; species Burkholderiales bacterium GJ-E10. Next base: position 856,197 of record AP014683.1, read on the forward strand.
CGTTTCGGATGCCGTCGCGGCGCATGTGCGTCAGGTCGTCGGGTATGCGGTGCGCGTCGAAGTAGTTCCCAACGGGGTGGATACCGAGCGCTTCGGGACCGGCGGGAAGGGGGACGAGATTCGCCGCGCGTTCGGCCTGGGCGACGGTACGGTGATCGGATTCATCGGCAGCTTCAAGCCGTGGCATGGCGTGGACCTGTTGATCCGGGCCTTCGAGGAGATCGCGTCCGGCCACCCGTCCGCCCGCCTCGTGGCGGTCGGCGACGGTCCGGACTGGGCGGCGGCGCGGGACCGGGTGGCGGCCTCTTCGTGCGCCGGGCAGGTATTGCTGCCGGGGCGGGTCCCGCATGCGGACATCCCGCACTGGCTGGAGGCGATGGACGTCACCGCGGCGCCGTATGCGCCGCAGGACGATTTCTACTTCTCGCCGTTGAAGATCATCGAATCGCTGGCCGCCGGCCGTCCGGTGGTGGCGCCGCGCCTGGGGCAGATCACCGACATCGTGCAGGACGGCGCGACCGGGGTGCTGTATGAGCCCGGAAGCGTACGGGGTTGCGCGCAGGCCCTCGGGGTCCTGCTCGCGCAGCCGCAGCTTCGGCAACGGATGGCGGAGAACGCACGGGCGTTCGCAGGCGAATGCAGCTGGAAGCGCGTGGTCGGGACGGTGCTGGGATTCGACATCGGGGCGGCGGCCGGGTTGGGCGCATGAACGATCGCGGCGCGAACCCGCCGCCTTCGCCACCGGGCGGGCGTGCGTGGCTGTGGCAGTACCTCGCGCAGGAGCGCGGCAAGTTCCTTGCCGGTTGCGCGATGACGGTGCTGCGCTCCATGGTCCTGCTGGTGACGCCCTGGCCGCTGAAGTTCCTGTTCGACAGCGTGCTGCTCCAGCATCCCTTGCCGCATCGTCTCGCGGGCGTGCTTCCCGATCCGGTTCTTGGCCGGACAGCGCTGCTCGATGTCCTGGTCCTCACGATGATCGGCCTCGGGGTGGTCGAGGCCGTCCTGGTGTACGGCGGGAATCGATTGCTGCTCGATGCCGGAAGCCGGGTGGTCATGCGCGTGCGTGCGGACCTGTTCGCGCATCTGCAGCGCATGGACCTGGGTTTCCATCGGCGCACGCCCGGCGGCGAACTCATGACGCGGATCGGGGCGGACGTGCGCCAGTTGCAGGACCTCATCGCTGCGATCGGGATCGACGTCGTGCCGCATACGCTTTCGATTCTCGGGATGGCGGCGGTGATGTTTTGGGTCAATTGGCGATTTGCGCTGTTTGCCGTTGCGGTGGCCCCGGTGCTGTTCTTCGTCGCGCGCTACTACGCGGCACGCTTGCGCCAGTCGCTTCGCGAGGTCCGGCAGCAGGAGGGAAACCTCTGGAGCGAGGTGCAGGAAGTGTTCGGCGCGCTGCACGTCGTGCAGGCGTTCGCGCGCGAGGAGTACGAGGACCGTCGCTTTGCCACGATCGCCGATGCCGGTCTCGCGTCGAACGAGAAGGCCAACGAGGCCCAGGCGCAGTTCGGTCCCGCGATCGGACTGGTCCTCGCGGTGGCGACCGGGGCGGTCGCCTGGTATGGCGCCGGCAGCGTCCTGCACGGGACGTTGACGGTCGGAGAACTGCTGGTTTTCATGGCGTACGTCAATCGGATGGCGACGCCGGCACGCCAGCTGGCCAAGACGGGACGGGTGTTCGGGCGGTCGATCGTCGCCATCGAACGCATCGGCGAATGTCGGGCGGAGCGGTCGGCGATCGTGGAGATGCCCGATGCGGTGCTGCCGGATCATTGTGAGGGCAGGGTCGAGCTCCGGAACGTCCGTTTTGGATATCTCCCGGGGGAGATGGTGCTGCGCGACGTTTCCTTCGCGCTCGAACCCGGAAAGATGGTCGCCCTGGTGGGGGAGACGGGTTCGGGGAAGAGCACGATCGCCGGCCTGATCGCGCGCTTCCATGACCCGGCTTCCGGCAGCGTGGTTCTCGACGGCTTCGACCTCCGCACGTTGCGCCTCGATTTCGTGCGCCGGAACGTCGCGACGGTGCATCAGGATCCCGTGCTCTTTCGTGCCAGCATCTGGGAGAACATCGCATACGGCGACCCGGCGGCGGGGCGCGCGGAGGCGATCGAGGCGGCGCGGCGGGTCGGCGTGGCATCCGTCTTCGAGCGGCTGCCGCAAGGGTTCGACACGGTGGTGGGGGAACGCGGCAGCACGCTCTCGGGCGGGCAGCGCCAATGCGTCGCGATCGCGCGGGCGATGCTTGCGGGCGCGCCGATCGTGCTCCTCGACGAACCCAGCAGCAGTCTCGATCCGGCGACCGAGTGCGGCGTGATGGCGGCCTTGCGGCAGCTTGCAAAGGGCCGCTCCGCACTCGTCATTGCCCATCGGCTGGAAACCGTCGTCGCGGCCGACCTGATCCTCGTGCTGGAACGCGGACGCATCGTCGAGCGCGGCACCCATGCGGAACTGGTTGCCCGCCGCGGCGCCTATGGCCGGCTGTGGCGCGCGCTGCTGGGCGAGGACGGCGCGGCGCCGATGGCCGGGATGGTGTTGTCGTGACGCGCACCGCGGAACGACGGGTCCGGCCCCGTCCCGCGGGGCGTGCGGCGATCTATTTCGTCCGGCACGGCGAAACGCGCTGGACGGCGCAGGGCCGGTATCAGGGCGGCAGCGACATCCCGCTGACGCCGGCAGGGGTGCGCCAGGCGCACCGTGCGGCCCGCAGCCTGCGGCGCCAAGGCGTTACGGCCGTCGTGTCGAGTCCCTTGCGCCGGGCGGTCCGGACCTCGGAGGTCATCGCGAGATCCCTCGGCGTCCGGAATCGTGCCATCGATCGGCGATTGCACGAAGTTCGCTTCGGAAGCTGGGAAGGATTGACGCAGCGTGAGGTGCGCGACCGCTGGCCGGACCAGCTCCGGGTATGGAAGCGCAACCCGGATCGCTTCCGATTCCCCGACGGGGAGACGCTGGCCCAGGCGCAGGCGCGCCTGGCGGCGTTCCTTCGTACCCTGCGATCGCGGCGGCGGAACCGGTTGGGGACGATCGTCGTCGTCACCCACGCCGGAATCATCCGCTTGGCGCTTCTTGCCGCGGGGGATCTGCCGCTGTCGCAGTTCCGGACGTTCGTGGTCGAGCCGGGCGCGGTCGTCCGCCTGGACCTGCATTTCGGCGCGGTTCGCGGCGATCGCCTAGGGGCGAGTCGATTTTCTGTTGGTTCCTTGGAGCATAGGGAAAGGTTGAAATGAAAGTAACGGTCATTGGAACGGGCTACGTCGGCTTGGTCACCGGTGCGTGCCTGGCGGACGTCGGCAACTCCGTGTTGTGCATCGATATCGACCATGCCAAGGTCGCGCGGCTGAACGCCGGCGAGATCCCCATACACGAGCCGGGGCTCGACGAGGTCGTCGCGCGCAACCGGGCGGCGGGACGGCTGCATTTTTCGTCCGATTACGACGCCGCGGTCGACCATTCCGACATCTTCTTCATCGCCGTCGGCACGCCGACCGACGAGGATGGTTCGGCCGATGTCCGGCACGTCGAAGGGGCGGCGCGCGAACTCGGCCGGCGCCTGACGCGCAACGCGCTGGTGGTCGTCAAGTCCACCGTGCCGGTCGGGACGCACGTCCTCGTCGGCCATGCGGTCGAGGAGGAGCTCGCCCACCGCGGGAAGAAGGTCAAGGTCGCCGTCGCATCGAATCCGGAGTTCCTCAAGGAAGGGGCCGCGGTCGCGGATTTCATGCATCCGGACCGCATCGTCGTGGGAACCGAGGATCCGGACGCGATCGCGACGTTCACCGCGCTCTATGCGCCGTTCAACCGCAACCACAATCGCCTGATCATCCTGGATCCGCATTCGTCGGAACTCGCGAAGTACGCGGCCAACGCGATGCTGGCGACCCGGATCTCGTTCATGAACGAACTGGCGCGCCTTGCGGAAAAGCTCGGAGCGGATATCGAAAAGGTGCGGGACGCGATCGGGGCCGACCCCCGGATCGGCCCCAGTTTCCTCTATGCCGGCGCCGGATATGGCGGATCGTGCTTTCCGAAGGACGTCCGGGCGCTGCTGGCCATGGCGCGCGAGAACGTGGTCTCGGCGCGTCTGCTGTCGGCCGTGCATGAGGTGAACGAGGAGCAGAAGCACGTCCTGGCAACGAAACTGCGTGACGCGCTGGGCGGCGAATTGCGCGGCCGGGTGATCGCCATATGGGGACTCGCATTCAAGGCCAACACCGACGACGTGCGCGAGGCGTCCAGCGTGGTCCTGATCCGCGACCTCGTCGCCGCCGGGGCGACGGTGCGGGCCTACGATCCGCAGGCCCGCGATACGGCCCGCCGGGCATTGTCCGAAATCGAGCGAAAAGTCACCATCTGCGACACCGCGGAAGCCGCCTGCGAAGGCGCCGATGCGCTCGTCGTGGTCACGGAATGGCTCGAGTTCCGCAGTCCGGATTTTGCCGCGCTGGCGCCCAAGCTGCGCGCCCGTACCCTCGTCGATGGACGCAACCTCTACGATCCGCGCGCGGTTGCCGCGGCGGGGCTGCGGTATGTCGGGATCGGGCGTCCGGCGGCCGCCTGAGCGGTCGCCTGCGGGTCGTCATCGGATGCGGACGCGGCGCGGCCGAGGGTCGCGCCGCCTTGGGCAGGAGGCAGGGTGGAAGACACGGTTCTGGTTACCGGATGCGCCGGATTCATCGGCAGTGCGGTCGCAGAGGCGCTGCTCGCGCGGGGCGAGCGCGTGGTGGGGCTCGACAACTTCAATTCGTATTACGACCCGCGGCTCAAGCGCGACCGCGTGGCGCGCGGGACCGACCCCGCCTATCGGGTGGTGGAAATCGACCTGGCGGATCGCGCCGCCCTGTTTTCCCTGATGGCGGAGACGCGGCCCGCCCGCATCATTCATCTTGCCGCGCAGGCCGGCGTGCGCTACTCCTTCGAAAACCCGCACGCCTACATCGACAGCAACATCGCAGGATTCGTCAATCTGCTGGAAGCGGCGCGGGTTGCGGGGAACGTCCGGCACTTCGTGTACGCATCGTCGTCGAGCGTATACGGCGCCAACGTCAAGCAGCCGTTCTCGATCGACGATCCCGTCGAACGGCCGATCAGCCTCTATGCCGCCACCAAGCGGGCGAACGAGCTGATTGCGCAGGTGTACGCGATGCAGTTCGGCTTGCGCCTCACCGGGTTGCGCTACTTCACCGTGTACGGGCCCTGGGGGCGTCCGGACATGGCGCCGTTGAAGTTCGCCCGCGCCATCTTCGAGGGGAAGCCCATCGAGGTCTACGGGGAAGGGGACATGCGTCGCGATTTCACCTATATCGACGATATCGTCGACGGAACCTTGCGCGCGCTCGACGAGACGACCCGGTTCGACGCGGTGCCCCATCGCGTCTACAACCTGGGGAACCATCGCCCGGAGGAACTGCTGCACTTCATCGAGATCCTGGAGCGCGCGATCGGCAGACCCGCGAAACGGGTGTTCAAGCCCATGCAGGCCGGCGACGTCCGGTCGACGGCGGCGGACATCGACGCCACGATTCGCGATCTCGGGTGGAAGCCGACGACCAACATCGACGTCGGACTCGACGCCTTGGTGCGGTGGCTGCGGGGCTATTACGGCTATGACGGCGCTGAGTCTGCGCCGAAGAAGGGGTACCCCCTCTCCCGCTAGCGGGAGAGGGGGACGCGCAGGGCATCGCACCCTCACGGCAGTCCGCTTGCCGTTGCCGTCTGAACCGGCGGTTTCCGCAGCGCGTCTTCGATCATCACAACCATCCGGTCGGCGGCGCCGCGGTGGGTCCGGGAAAACGTCTGCGCCGCGGCGCGCATTCGGGCATGCAGCGCGGTGTCGCCGGTGATCTCCGCCAGCGCCTGCAGTGCTTCCGCGGCATCGGCCACGCGGCGTGCGGCGCCGGAGGCGACCGCATCCGCTGCCGCCTGGGCGAAGTTGAACATGTGCGGACCGAACACGACCGGGCAGCCGCAGGCCGCCGCCTCGATGAGGTTCTGCCCCCCGAGCGGCGCGAGGCTGCCGCCGATCACGGCGGCGTCGGCCATCGCGTAGTACATCGGCATCTCGCCCATCGAGTCGCCCAGCAGGACGGCGGATGCATCCGGCGCTGCCGGATCGGCAAACGGCGTATCCCACTGTGTGCGCCGCAGCACGCGCAGGCCGCGTTGCACCAGCAGCGCGGCCACATCGTCGAAGCGTTGCGGGTGGCGGGGGACGAACAACAGCCGCGGTTGCGGTGCCGCCGCCTCCTTGCGGGCGCGGGAAGACAGCGCATCGAGCAGCATCGCCTCTTCGCCTTCCCGCGTGCTTGCGAACAGCCATATCGGCTGACCGCCCGGCCGACCGCTGCCAAGTCGGGCGCGCCATCGTTCGCCGCGGGCGACGAGTTCGGCATCGGGCTCCAGGTCGAATTTCAGGTTGCCGGTGACGGCAATGGGTCCGGGGAACCAGCGCGCGATGCGATCGCGATCCGTCGGGGTCTGGGCACCGACGGCGGCGAGGTTGGCGCCGGCGCGGGCGAACAGGCGCGAGAATCGTGCCGCCTTCGCGGCCGAGCGCTCAGAGAGCCGTGCGTTGGCGAGGACGGTCGGAATCCCCGCCACCGCCGCTTCGTAGAGCAGCGTGGGCCAGATCTCGGTTTCCATCAGAACCCCGACGTCCGGGCGCGTCTCGCGCAGGAAGCGTTGTACGGGCCCGGGCAGGTCGTACGGGAGATAACGCTGCAGGATCCGCGCGGATGCGTGCGCGGATCCCGCGGTGCGTGCCAGGCGCTCGGCGAGCTCGGCGCCGACGGCGCGACCGGTGGGGGTCATGTGCGTCAGCACGAAGCGGGCGTCCGGATGGCGCTGCGCGAGACGCTCGATCAGCGGCCACGCGGCGTGGGTTTCCCCGACCGAGACGGCATGGATCCAGATGGTCGCGAGGTTCGTCGTCCCCCTTGGTTTCGTCGTCCCCCTTGTCCCGGCCTGCGCCACCGGGGCAAGGGCGCCCGCGCCGAGAAACCGCTCGCCCCAATGCCGGAAGTACTCGCGTTGACGCAGCCCGCGACGGCAGAGGTACAGCGCGACGAACGGCAGCGCGGCGATCCATGCCGCGGTGTACCAGGCCGGTGCGCGCTGCGGCGTGCGACCCTCCGCGTTCATTGCGGCGCCGGCTCCGGCCGATTCGCGAGCACCCGGTCGACGGCGGCGAGCACTTCGGCCACCGACGGCGTCATGCCCACGCCGCCGAGGCTGGCGACCCGTCCGCTGCCGCGCAGCCCGACCAGTCCGGGGTCGTAGTCGCAGTAAATCCCTACCGCCGGTGTTCCCGTCGCCGCGGCGAGATGCGTGAGTCCGGTGTCGAGCCCGATCGTCAGCGCCGCGCCCGCCGCCAGGCTGGCGAGCTGCGAAAGATTGGCGCGCGGCAGCACTTGCGCCGCCACCATGGGTTGCGCCCGCCGCTCGCAGGACTGCCGCTCCGCTTCGCTGCCCCAGGGCAGCAGGCAGCGGTAGCCCCGGTCGGCGAGGTGGCGCTCGAGTGCGGTCCAGTGCGAGTCCGGCCACAGCTTGGTGGCGCGGCTGGCGTTGGTGAGCAGCAGCACGGCACCGGATTCGGCAAAGACGCCTTCGCCCGGCGGGGGGCGCAGCCCGAATTCCTCGGCCCCGTCGAGCGCGTAGCCGAGCGCGAACGCGGCAAGCCGGCGGTTGCGGTCCACCGCGTGCAGGCGCCGGTCGATGCTGGCGGTACGCCGATAGAAGAACGTCGCCAGCGGCTCGCGCGCGGAGGTCCGCGAGAATCCGCTCACCGGGCCGCGGGCGGAACCGGCCACGAGCGCGCTTTTGAGCAGGCCCTGGCAGTCGATGATGGTGTGATAGCGAACCCGCCGCAGGCTGCTGCGCGCGGCGAGCAGTTCGCGCCAGCTTTGCCGCGACAAGGGCTTCTTCCGCCAGCGCCGCAAGGCGATCGGAATGATCCGGGATATCGAGGGATGCAGGCGGGGAATTTCCGCGAACGCATCTTCGACCACCCAGTCGATGCGGGCGTGCGGAAAGGCACGCGCGATGTCGGTGACCATCGGCAGGGCATGGACGATATCGCCCATCGATGAGGTTTTGACGATCAGGACGCGCACCGGCGCGATTTTACCGGAGTGCGATGGTCGGGAGCGCCCTCGATTGGTGCAAGGCAACATTCCGATCGTGATGTTCGATGGCGATCGGCATGCCGAAGGCGCGCAATCATCGGCTGCTAATATGGGGCAACGCACCATCGATCCACCTTGGGGACCCCTACGACATGACTCGCCCTGGTACCGCGTTTTTGCTGGAAATCAATCCGAAGATTCCGAAGCGGCTCGAGCGGATGGAGGAGATCGCGCACGATCTCTGGTACAGCTGGGACAGTCCGGCGCGCCAGTTGTTTGCGCGGCTCGACTCGAAGTTGTGGGACAGCGTCGGGCACAGCCCGAAAGTGCTGCTGAAACGTATCGACGAGCGTCGCCTGGTCGAGGCGGCGGAGGATCCGGGGTTTCTCAACAGCTACCAGCGCATGCTCTCCGCATACGATGCGTATCTGGGCGAGACCAGCCGCAGCCCCATCAGCGCGGTGCTGGGCGAGAACGATCTGGTCGCCTATTTCTGCGCCGAGTTCGGATTCCACGAGAGCCTGCCGATCTATTCCGGCGGCCTCGGCATCCTTGCCGGCGATCATTGCAAGGCGGCGAGCGATCTGCGGCTGCCGTTCGTGGGCGTGGGGCTGCTCTATCGCCAAGGCTACTTCCAGCAGAAGATCGACGCCGACGGCGGACAGCAGGCGATCTATCAGGACTCGGCCTTCGATGACCTGCCCGTGATGCCGGTGCTGGACGCGGCCGGCAGCGAGGTCTGCGTCGATGTCGATCTGCCCGGGCGGACGCTGAAGGTCCGGGTCTGGGAAGCGAAGGTCGGCCATGTCCGGTTGCTGTTGCTCGACTCCGACCTGCCGGCCAATTCCGAGCGTGACCGCCACATCACCCACCGGCTCTACGGTGGCGACCGCGAGACGCGGATCCAGCAGGAGATCGTGCTGGGCATCGGCGGCGCGCGCGCCCTCGATGCCTTGGGCCTGCGCCCGACGGTGTGGCACATGAATGAAGGGCACGCGGCGTTTTTGGTGCTCGAACGGGTCCGCGAGAACATGAAGCAGGGGCTGGACCTCGCCGGGTCGATCGAGTCGGTCGCGGCCAATACCGTTTTCACGACGCACACGCCGGTGGCGGCCGGGCACGACCGCTTTCCGGAAGACCTGATGCGGACGTATTTCACCGCCTATTGCAATGAACTGCACATCGACTGGCCGGCGTTCTACGGCCTGGGCCAGTCCGGCGGCAGCGACTTCGACATGACGACCCTGGCGGTTCGCGGTTCGCGGTTCCAGAACGGCGTTTCGCGGATTCACGGCGACGTCAGCGCGGCCATGCTGCGCGACCTCTGGCCGCAGATCCCGGAGGAGGAAAACCCGGTGATGTACGTGACCAACGCGGTGCACGTCCCCACCTTCCTGTCGCCCGACTGGAGCAATGACTTCGATCGCTTCCTCGGCATCGATTGGCAGGAGCGCATCGGCGACCCCACCGTATCGGCGCGGGTCGAGGAGTTGCCCGATCACATCGTCTGGAGCCGTCACCAGTTTCTCAAGTCGCAGATGTTGCGCCTGATCCGGCATCGCGTCTCGACCCAGCATTTCCGCAACCGGGGCAGCGAGGCCCACCTCGACCGCATGCTGCGCTATGCCGACCCCGAAAATCCCAACGTGCTCACGATCGGCTTCGGGCGTCGCTTCGCGACCTACAAGCGCGCAACCCTGCTGTTCGAAAACCTCGACTGGCTGCGGCAGATCGTCAGCGACGACGCGCGTCCGGTGCTCTTCATCTTCGCCGGCAAGGCCCACCCCGCGGACCAGCCGGGCCAGGAACTGATCCGGCAGATCACGCGCGTTTCGCGCACGGCGGAATTCGAGGGCCGCATCCTGATGGTCGAAGGGTACGACCTGCGCCTCGCCCGCCGCCTGGTGTCGGGCGTGGACGTCTGGCTGAACAACCCGATCTATCCGCTCGAGGCGTCCGGCACGTCCGGCATGAAGGCGGGGATCAACGGCGTGCTCAACCTGTCGGTGCTCGATGGCTGGTGGGGCGAGGGGTACACCGGTGACAACGGCTGGGCGATCAAGCCGGCCTCGGAGGCGCTCAACGAGTTCGACCGCACCATCGAGGAGTCGCGCACGCTCTACGAACTGCTGCAGGACCAGGTGCTGCCGACCTACTACAACCGCGGCGAGATGGGCTACCCGCCGGACTGGATCCGGCTGATGAAGCGTTCCATCGCCACGATCCTGCCGCGGTTCAACGCCAACCGGATGGTGGGCGACTATCTCGCGCAGTTCTATGGGCCGGCGGCGCGCCAGGGTCGACGGTTCTCACGCGACGATTCCCGTGGCGCGCGGGACGTGGCGGCATGGAAGAACAAGGTCCGCACCGCCTGGCCGGGCGTGAAGCTGCGCCGGCTGGACACCGGGACGGTGCCGCGCGCGCGGTTCGGCGAACACCTTCGGATCGAAGTGGCGGTGAATCTCAACGGGCTCGATGCCAGCGACGTGCGGGTCGAACTGCGCCTGAACGACGTCACGCGCGAGGACAGCGATTCGACGGTGGGCCGATTCTTCGTCCATGCCGCGGGGCTGCCTTCATCCGGGGAACACCGTTACGTACTCGATTTCACGCCCGAGTCCTGCGGGAAGTTCGATTACCGGATCCGGGTGTACCCGTACCACGACCTGCTGACGCACCGCTTCGAGACCGGCCTGATGCTCTGGCTATGACGTAGCAGGAGGCCCCCGGGCCGGGCCTCCCCTTCTCCCGCGAGGGTGCCCCACGTACGGCGAAGGTTCCCCCTCTCCCGCGGAGGCGGGAGAGGGCGGGGGTGAGGGTGGTTGCGCTTGGGTCGACCGCCGCGCTCGCGGTCAGACCGACCCCTCAGACCGGACCGATCAGAACCGGAACGACGACGGCTGCAGCGCGTTGCGCAGCGGCTTGGTCACCGTTTCGAACAGGGGCAGGGTTTCGTAGTTGGCCTCGGTGACGCGCGTGACGATCTGCGCGCTCATCGCCGGTCCGCGCCCGACCACCGCGGCGAGACGCCCGCCGACCTTGAGTTGTTCGAGCAGGCTTCTGGGCAGCAGCGGCAGCGATCCCGAGACGATGATGACGTCATAGGGCGCGTGCGCCGCCCAGCCCCGGGCGCCGTCGCCGGTTTCGACGTGGGTGTTGTGCGCCCCGGCGCGCGCGAGATTGGCAGCGCCGAATGCCGCCAGGCGCGGGTCGATTTCGACCGTCCAGACCGTCTCGGCCTTGTGGGCGGCAAGCGCCGCCATGTAGCCGGAGCCGGTGCCGATTTCCAGAACCTGCTCGTGCGGATGGATGCGCAATTCCTGGAGCAGTTTCGCCTCGATCTTCGGCGCCAGCATCGTTTCGCCGGTGACTTCGCCGTCCAGATTGAGCGGCAGTTCGAAGTCCGTGAACGCGAGTGCGCGCAGATGCGCCGGCACGAAATCCTCACGCTTGACGACATAGAGCAGGTCCAGTACCGACGGTTCCAGCACCTCCCACGGCCGAATCTGCTGCTCGATCATGTTGAACCGGAATCGTTCGAAATCGGCATGCGGAGGAACGGTCGATTCGGCAGCGGAGATGGACATGGCGGGGGTCTCGGGCTAGTTGCGCGGGCTGGTTGTACGGACATGCGACGGTTGCAAACCCCGCAATGTTACCGGGGCGTGGCCGAAATCCCAACTGGCCGGCGGGGCGGCGGCATCCGGCCGCCGCTGGCGGGGAAAGGCCGGGGATGGAGGGCAAAAAGCGGGGGCGAAACCCCCCGATATGTCGCGATTCACGCTCGGCGCGCTTGCATACGATTGCCGGATTTTCCGTACGGGCGCTCCGCGCCTTTCCGCCTCAAAATCGTGATTCCCGGTCTGATCGACTCCCTCGCCGACATCACGTCCCATCGGGACCGGGATGAGGTCGACCGTGCGATCGCCGCGATGCTGTTCTCCCAGATCCGCCCGGCGCGCGTGTGCCTGTACCGCTTGCTGCCCGGGGAGGCCGACGGGGCCTCGGAATCGAGCGGCGTGCAGTTGCGCGCGGTCGCCGACGCGGCGGGAGCGCGGACGGTGGCCGAGGAAGACGCCGCGGATCCGCAGGGGTGCCCGACGCTCGGATCCCGGGCGCCGTGGCGGGAATGCGTGCGGCGCGGCGAGGTGGTGCTCTACCTCGCCGACCCTGAGAACCCGGATGCGGGCGAACCCGGGCCCCGGAACGCCGTGTTCCCGATCCTGGCCGACCATGGCGTGATCGGCCTGCTCGAAATCGAGTGCGGCGGCCGCTGCAGGTTCCTGCGGCCCGAGGATGCCCGGATGGTCCAGGCAGTCCTGCGCATCCTGCGCAATCATCTGAGCGTGCTCGACTACGGCGAACGGGACACGCTCACCGGCCTGCGCAACCGCCGAACATTCGAAACGCTGTTCGCGAAGCGGCGGGTGTTCCGCCGCCGCGCCGGGGACCAAAAGGCGGGCGCGCGTACCAACTGGGTTGGCATCATCGACGTCGACCGATTCAAGGCGATCAACGATACCTTCGGACACCTGTTCGGGGACGAGGTGCTGCTGCTCATCGCCCGCCGGATGCAGGAGACGTTCCGCCAGTCCGAGGCCTTGTTCCGATTCGGGGGCGAGGAATTCCTCGTCATCCTCGACGATGCCGACGAGGCGGGCGCGACGAACGCGTTCGAACGCTTCCGCAAGGCGATCGAGCAACACCGGTTTCCCCAGATCGGACAAGTCACGGTCAGCATCGGCATCACCCGCATCGACTCCTACGACATTCCCGCCTCGGCGATCGATCGCGCCGATTCGGCGCTGTATTACGCCAAGGAGAACGGCCGCAACCGCACGCTGGCATACGAAGCGCTGCTGCGATACGGCCTGCTCGCCCGGAAGGAAGTGCAGGCCACGGAACTGGAGCTGTTCTGACGGGGGCGCTGCCAGCCCGGTTCCGGCGCGGGTGATGCGGCGTCGAGATCTCCGGCCTTCATGCCGGCGAGGCGGTCAAGGCCGTGAAGATCGCCCGCAGCAGGTCGACCGGCGTCGGCGGACATCCGCCCACCTCGACGTCCACCGGAATGACGTTCGCCACGCGCCCGCGGCTGGCATAGCTTTCGCCGAACACCCCGCCGTTGCAACCGCATTCGCCCACCGCGACCACGCGCTTGGGCGCGGGAACGGCGTCGTAGGTCCGACGCAGCGCGGCTTCCATGTGCGCCGAAACCGGCCCGGTCACCAGCAGCAGGTCCGCATGGCGCGGGCTGGCGACGAACCGGATCCCCATGCCCTCGATGTTGTAGTACGGATTGTTGAGCGCCTGGATCTCGAGTTCGCATCCGTTGCAGGAGCCGGCGTCGACCTGCCGGATGGCGAGCGCGCGTCCCAGCAGGGCCAGGATCTCCGCCTGGAGCGCATGCGCCTCGTGCGTTGCGATGGCCGCCGCGCCGTCGCTTGCGCCGTGCGCCGGGCCGGGAACGGGGGGCGCCTCGGAAATGGTGCCGATGCGGATGATCTGGCGAAGCAGGCGAAGCGGCATGATGTGGGTGGCGGCAAGAGCCCGTGTCAGAGATCGTGCCCGGAATAGCTCAGGTTGAAGGACTTGTTGATCAGCGGAAAATCCGCAACGATGTTGCCCATCACGACATGCTCCAGCGCCGGCCAGTTCTGCCACGACGGATCGTGGCAGTGCGCGCGCCGGATGCGTCCCTGCCCATCGGACTCGATCGCCACGAAGACCTCCCCGCGCCATCCCTCGACCGCGGCGGCGCCGAACGCATCCGGCGCCGCCGCGCCGGCATGGGTGCGGATCGCGCCGTCGGGAACGTCGCGGGCGATGTCGCCGATGAGCCGCAGGGACTCGTAGAGTTCGGCGAAGCGCACGGCCACGCGGGCCGCGACGTCGCCGCCTGTCGCCCGCGCCACGTGCACGGCGAGCCGGTCATAGGGCGCAACCGGCAGCGCCGCACGCAGATCGGTTCCCAGGCCGCTCGCGCGCGCCGCCATGCCGGTGCAATGCAGGCGCGCCGCCAGGTCGGGGTCCATGCGCCCGGTGCCGACGAATCGGTCCTGCAGGCCCGCGTGCTCGTCGTAGATCGACTGCAGCCGGTGCACCTCGCCGTCGAGCGCTGCGCAGTCGTCGCGCAGCTGCGCGAGCGTCGATGCGGGGATGTCGCCCGCGACGCCGCCGGGAACGATCCAGTCCATGCCCAGGCGGTGCCCGAACACCTCGCGGTTGCGGCGCAGCCAGGTTTCCCGCAAGCGCGAGAATTGGGCGAGCCCGAAGGCGAACGCGGCGTCGTTGCCCAGCGCGCCGAGATCGCCGAGATGGTTGGCGATGCGTTCGCGCTCCAGCGCCAGCGCCCGCAGCCATTGCGCGCGCGCCGGCACCGCGGTCGCGCAGAGCGCTTCGGCCGCCATGCAGTACGCCCACCCGTAGGCCACCGTGCTGTCGCCGGATACCCGTGCGGCAAGGCGCGCGCCCGCGGTCACGTCCATCCCCTCGAAGCGCTTGTCGATCCCCTTGTGGACATACCCCAGGCGCGCTTCGAGCCGCAGGATCTTTTCGCCGACCACGGAAAAGCGGAAATGCCCCGGTTCGATGATGCCCGCGTGCACCGGACCCACCGCGATCTCGTGCACGCCGTCGCCTTCGACGGCGACGAATTCGTAGCGCTCGTCTTCCGCCGCGAAGCGCTCCGCGCCGCCGGCTTCGCGCCGCAACGGGAAGTAGGTCTCGGGCCACGCCGCATGGCGCAGCCAGGGGCGTTGTGCAGATGCCGATTCCGCGCGGATGCCGAGAAGGTCCGCCACGGCGCGCTGCATGCGCTCGGCGGGGGGAAAGTCGGCGGCGAGGTCCGGGTAACGCAGACCGCCATCCTCGGTGGCGCTTGCCGCAGCATCGATCGGCAGGTCGAACCACAGGAACCCCTCCGCCGTCGCATAGACCGCGGCGATGCCGAAGCGGCTGTCATGCGCGCGCCGGTCGGTTCCCCAGAGCGCGACCAGGCGCCCGCTGCGGCCGCGGATCAGGCTTGCCGCATCGCGCCATTGGCGCGGCGTCACGACCGCGCGCCACACCGGGAGGGCGCCGCCAAGGCGCGCGAAGGCGCACGACAGTTCGGGAAGCGGGATATCGCTCATGAGGCGAGCAGCGTGACGGCCTGCCGGTACCAGTGATCCAGGAACGGCGGCACGAAAATGCCCAGCATCAGCGCCAGGCCGAGATGCGCGAACACCGGCAGCAGCGCCGGCGGGTGGGTGGCGGGCGCCAGGTTGGATTCGCCGAAGACCATCGCCTGCACGCGCCCGAACACCGCGGCAAAGGCGATCGCCAGCGCCGCGAGCAGGATCGGCGTGGTCCAGGGTTGCAGGTGCATCGCACTCGTGAGGATCAGGAACTCGCTCGCGAACACGCCGAAGGGCGGCATGCCGAGAATCGCCAGCGTGCCCAGGATGAGCCCCCAGCCCAGCGTCGGGCTGGCGTGCACCAGGCCGCGGATGTCCTCCATGACCTGCGAGCCGGCGCGCTGCGTGGCATGGCCGACGGAGAAGAAGATCGCCGACTTGGTGAGCGAATGCACGGTCATGTGCAGCAGCCCCGCGAAGCTCGCGATCGGTCCGCCCAGGCCGAAGGCGAAGGTCATCAGGCCCATGTGTTCGATCGACGAGTAGGCGAACATCCGCTTGACGTCGCGCTGGCGCCACAGGAAGAATGCCGCAACCACCACCGATACGAGGCCGAATCCGACCATCATCTTGCCGGGCATGCCGTTGTGGATGGCGCCGTCGGCAAGCACCTTGCAGCGCAGGATGGCATAGAGCGCCACGTTGAGCAGCAGGCCCGAGAGCACCGCCGAGATCGGCGTCGGCCCCTCGGCGTGGGCATCGGGCAGCCAGTTGTGGATCGGCACCAGGCCCACCTTGGTGCCGTAGCCGATCATCAGGAACACGAACGCCAGGCCGAGGATGGTGGGCTCGAGCGACTTCTTGACCGCGACGAGATGGGTCCACAGCAGCGCGCTTTCGCCGCCGCCGACGACGCGGTCGGCGGCGAGGTAGAGCAGCATGGTGCCGAACAGCGCCTGGGCGATGCCGACGCCGCAGAGGATGAAGTACTTCCACGCCGCCTCGAGGCTGGCGGGCGTGCGGTATACCGAGACCAGCAGCACGGTGGTGAGGGTGGCCGCTTCCATCGCCACCCAGAGCACGCCCAGATTGTTGGTGGTCAGGGCCATCAGCATCATGGCGCAGAAGAGCTGGTACATGCTGTGGAAGAGGCGCATCCGCGGCGCCGTCATTTTCCCGGCGTCGCGTTCATGGCGCATGTACGGGCGCGAGAAGATCGCCGTCGTGAAGCCGACGAGCGCGGTGAGCGCGACGAGAAAGGCGTTGAGCGGGTCGATGAAGAACCGCTCGCCGAACCCCAGCACCGGCGTGCCCAGCAGGACCTCCCCGGTGAGCCAGAGCGCCGCCGCGAGCGTCGCCGCGCTGAAGCCGACGTTGATTTCCGGGCCGTCGTCGCGGTGCCCGGTGAGGGCGAGCGTAACGCCGCCGGCGATCGGCACCGCCAGGGTGCAGAAAAGCGCGATCAGGGCGGGGTGGATGGCAACCGGCACTATTCCTCCTTCAGCCGTTCCAGGTTCCGGATGTCGAGACTGTCGAACTGCTCCCGGATCTGGAACATGAACACCCCCAGGATCAGCACGCCCACCAGCACGTCCAGGCCGATGCCCAGTTCGACGATCATCGGCATGCCGTTGGTGGCGGCCGTCGCCGCGAAAAACAACCCGTTCTCCATCGCCAGAAACCCGATCACCTGCGGCAGGGCCTTGGCGCGCACGATCATCATCAGGAAGGACAGCAGCACGCAGGCCAGCGCGATGCCCAGCGTCGAGCGGGCGATGGTCGACGACAGCTGCGAGATCGGCGCCGCGAGATCGAAGGCGAACACGACGAGGACGATGCCGATCAGCATGGTCGTCGGGATGTTGATCAGCGGCTCGACGTCCCAGCGCACGTCGAGGCGGTCGATCACCCGGTGCAGCAGAAAGGGAATGAGGAACACCTTGAGCGCCAGCGTGATCGCCGCCGAATAGAAGAGGTGCGGCTCGTCGGTGACGTAGGCGACCGTTCCGGTGGCGAGCACCAGCGTGACGCCCTGCACGGTGTAGAGGTGCACCAGGCTCACGATGCGCCGCTGCGACAGCATCGCGAACGACACGATGAGCAGGATCGCGGCGTCGAGGTCGATGCTTTGGGTGAGGAGCGCGCGCATTTCGATTCAGGTCAGCAATTCATGCACCAGCAGCCCGATCACCGCCAGCAGGAAGGCGGTGGCGAGGAATTCGGGCACGCGGAAGAGCCGCATCTTGGCGCTAGCCGTTTCGATCAGCGCAAGCGCCATGCCGCCCAGGCCGAGCTTGAATGCGAGGATGGGGGCGGCGGTGAGCATCGCGCCGGGCGAGTCAATCTGGGCCACGCCCCAGGGAAAGAAGATCGCCAGCCCGATGCATGAATAGGCGAAGAGCTTGAGCGAGGCGGCCCATTCCATCATCGCCAGGTGGCGCCCGGAGTATTCGAGGATCAGCGCCTCATGGATCATCGTCAGTTCGAGGTGCGTCGCCGGGTTGTCGACGGGAACGCGGGCGTTTTCCGCCAGCGACACCATCGTGAAGGCGACACCGGCGAACGCCAGGCTGGGCTCGAGCGTGAACGGGCGGCGGGTCATCGTTTCGACGATGTTGGCGAGCGAAGTCGAGTGGGTGATCAGCGATGCCGAGAACAGCGTCATCAGCAGCGCCGGCTCGGCCAGGAAACCCACCAGCATTTCGCGCCGCGCCGCCATCGTGCCGAAGGCGGTGCCGACGTCCATCGCCGCGAGGGCGACGAAGACGCGGGCGGTGGCGAACAGCCCGACGAGGGCGATCGCATCGGCGGCCGGCGCGAGCGGCAGATCGGTCGACAGCGTCGGGATGATGCCGCAGGCCAGCATCATCGCCCCGAACACGCCGTAGGGCGTGAAGCGGAAGAGCGAGGAGGCATTGTGCGCGACCACCGATTCCTTGTGGAAGAGCTTGTTCAGCACGCGGTAGGGCTGGGTGAGCGGCGGCACCGCGCGGTTCTGCAGCCGCGCCCGGCATTGGTCGACCCAGCCCGAAAGCAGCGGCGCGGCGAGCAGCGCCAGCACGATCTCGAGGACCTGGGCAAGGATTCCGGTGACGTTCATAGCCGGATGACGAACAGCAACAACATCAATGTCAGGAAGCTGTACATCAGGTAGATCGAAATCCGACCCCGCTGCAGCTGCCCGACGAAGCGCGCCATGCGCTCGACGGCGTGCCCGATCGGCACGTAGAGGCGATGCCAGAGCGGATCCTCGATCGAGACGAAGTAGCGCGGCCGGGCGTCGAACGACGAGGGCAACTCGCGGGTGGTCCGGAAGAAGGGATCGAAGACCTGCCGGATCGGCTGGCCGAATCCTTCGGCGGTGTCCTGCATGCGGGCGGTGACTCCGGCGTAGCCGCAGGCCCAGGGCTCGGCGCGGCGCAGGCCGCCGCGCACCAGGCGCCGGGCGATGAGCAGCCCGAGGAAGACGCCCGTCGCGATGCCGACCAGAAACGCGAGCGGACCGTAGCTCGCCCGCGCGGTGCCGAGCGGCGCTAGCAGGAACCAGCCGTTGGCGTGGACGTTCTCCGCCAGGTCGCCGCCCACCAGCCGTTGCGTCACCCGGTCGATGACGTCGATCGCCGGCACCGGAAACAGGCCCAGCAGCACCGACCCCGCCGCGAACCACGCCAGCCCGATGCGCTCGAGAATGGTGGCGTCGTGCGCGTGGCGCAGCTTCTCCTCGCGCGGCTGGCCGAGGAAGATCACGCCGAAGAACTTCACCATCACGTAGCCGGCCAGCGCACCGACCAGCGCGATGGCCGCGGCGATCAGCGGAATCATCATGCCCAGGAACGAACTCGGCAGGTTGGTCGTGACGAGAAAGCCCTGCAGCAGCAGCCACTCCGACACGAATCCCGCCAGCGGCGGCAGTCCCGAGCCGGCCATCGCGCCGATCAACACCAGCCAGGCGACCCAGGGCATGGCATGGATGAGGCCGCCCAGCTTGCCGAGGTTGCGTTCCCCGGTGGCGTGCAGCACCGCGCCCGTGCCGAGAAACAGCAGATTCTTGAAGAGCGAATGCGCCAGCACATGGAAGAGCGCCGCGGCCAGCGCCAGCGCGGAGAGCAGGTCCATGCCGTAGGCGCGGAAGACGAGGGACAGGCCCAGGCCGGTGACGATGATGCCGATGTTCTCGATCGACGAGTAGGCGAGCAGGCGCTTCATTTCGGTCTGCACGGCGCTGAAGACCACGCCGAGCAGCGCGCTCGCCAGCCCAAGGCCGAGCAGCACCACGCCCCACCACCACAGCCCGCCGTGGAGCAGATCGAACACCACGCGCAGCAGGCCGTAGACGGCGGTCTTGAGCATCACCGCGCTCATCAGCGCCGAAACCGGCGAGGGCGCGGCCGGATGGGCTTCGGGCAGCCAGACGTGCACCGGCACGAGGCCGGCCTTGGCGCCGAAGCCGAACACCGCCAGCGCGAATGCGGTGGTGGCCCAGAAGGGGCTCAGATGCTGGGCCCGCAGGTTGGCGAAAGTGTAGCTGCCGATGCCGCCGTCGCCCGACCCGGCCTGCAGCACGCCGAAGCAGAGCAGCAGCGCGATCGCGCCGACGTGGGCGACGAGCAGATAGAGGTGCGCGGCCTGCCGCACCGAAGCGACGCGGTCGTTGGCGGTGACGAGAAAGAACGACGACAGCGCCATCGTCTCCCACATCACCATGAAGCAGTAGGCGTCGTCGGCGAGCACCACCAGGCTCATCGCCGCCAGGAAGACGTGGTACTCGAGGCACAGCAGGCCGGGCGCGGTGCCCTCGCCGCTGCGGAAATACCCGGCCGAGAACATCGACACCCCGAAGGCGCCGGCGCCGATCACCATCAGGAAGAAGGCCGCCAGCGGATCCAGGCGCAGATGGAAGGGCAAGCCCGGCAATCCGACGACGAGTTGCGCGACTTCCGGCGTCGAGAACACCGCATCGAGCGCCACCCCGGCCATCGCCAGGCCGACCACGGCGCCGAGCGGAAAGAGCACGCGCGCGACGAAGCGGGTGTTGTGGAGCGTGAACAGCGCCGAGAGGCCCAGCATCAGCCATGCCGCGGCGCAGAGCATGATCCAGTCGATGTGGATCATCGCCGGTTCAATCCCCCTTCCTGTTTGCCATGGCAAGCACCCTCACCCCCGCCCTCTCCCGCGCGCGGGAGAGGGGGAAGTCGGCGCCCGCTCCAGATCCCGGAGTTTGCCGGTGGACCCACCTTCTGTCCCGCTGCACGCGGAAGAGGGGGTGGATTCAGCTCCCTCTCCCGCTGCGGCGGGAGAGGGCGGGGGTGAGGGCAGGAAGAAGATCCCGCCGCTCGCGCCGTACCGTCCGCGTCCGAGACCGAAGAATCGATCCCGGATGCCGAGGGCGAGGAAATGTCCGTCACAGCGCGTTGTTGTAATGATTGTTCGACGGCGATTCTACGCTCTGCGTTCGAACACCAGATCCCAGACGCCATGCCCGAGGCGATTGCCGCGCGCGTGGAACTTGGTGGTCGGCCGTTCGCACCACGGACTGCGCGGCTCCGGCGCATAGCCCGCATGCAGATTGCGCAACCGCGGCTCCTCCGACAGCACGGCGAGCATCTGCTCGGCATAGTGCTCCCAGTCGGTGGCGCAGTGCAGCGTACCGCCCGGCTGCAGGCGCTCGGCGAGTTCGCCGAGGAACGGCTGCGCGACCAGCCGTCGCTTGTGGTGACGCGCCTTGGGCCAAGGGTCGGGAAAGAAGATGTGCACGGCCGACAGGCTTGCCGGCGGGATCATCGCGCGCACGACCTCGACGGCGTCGTGCTGGACGATCCGCAGGTTCGTCAATCCCAGTTGATGCACCCGCTGCGCCAGCGCACCGATGCCGGCCATGAACACCTCGACGCCCAGAAAGTCGCGCTCCGGGTGGGCTTGGGCGATGGCAGCGGTGGTCTCGCCCATGCCGAAGCCGATCTCGAGCACCACCGGCGCCTGCCGGCCGAACAGGGCCGCAAAATCCAGGGGCCCGCCGAGCGGTTCGGCGAGCGGCCCCGTGGGCGACTCCGGCGCACCAGTGCGCGCCACCGGCACGGCGATCGCCGGCAGCAGTTCCTCGACGCCGCGGCGCTGCGCCGCCGTGATGTGGCCGCGGCGCATGACGAACGAGCGGATATGGCGATCGGCGACGGGGGATTCCGGGTCGGATGGGGTTGGCATAAGAAAGAGAATCAATCCCTCGTCAAATCACGCGAAGGGGTGAGGTTTTGGCATAGTTTCCGTACGGGATTATCGCAAATCGCTCCCCCTGCGCCGCCCCGCACCGTACAATCAACCGACCCGCAGGAGGGGAGGAGTATTCATGGCCGTCGATTTCCTGGCGCCAAAATTTCTGATTCTCTACGTCTTCGTCTTGTCGTCGCTCTACATGCATTTCCGGGGGAAGGCGCGCCTGCCCCTGTTGCGGCAGATCGGCAACCATTCGACGCTGATGGCACCGTACAACGTGCTGTTGTATGCGTTTTCGGCCGTGCCCGGCAAGCCATACCTCGACATGCGCGATTTCCCGGAAATGGCGACGCTGCGCGACAACTGGGAGACGATCCGCGACGAGGCGGTCGCCCTGCTCAACGAAGGCGGGCTGCGCGCCGCCAGCGACCACGTCGACATCGGCTTCAACTCGTTTTTCCAGCGCGGCTGGAAGCGCTTCTATCTGAAGTGGTACGACAACCCGCCGCCCACGGCGCAGCGCCTGTGCCCCAAGACGGTGGCGCTGCTGCAGTCCATCCCGTCGGTGAACGCCGCGATGTTCGCGCTGCTGCCCCCCGGCGCGCGCCTCAACGAACACCGCGACCCGAGCGCCGCCTCGGTGCGCTACCACCTCGGGCTGATGACGCCCAACGACGATCGCTGCCGCATCGTCGTCGACGGTGTCGCGCATTCCTGGCGCGACGGCGGCGATGTGATGTTCGACGAGACCTACCTGCACTTCGCCGAGAACTACACCGACCGGACGCGCCTCATCCTGTTCTGCGACGTCGAGCGCCCGCTGCATTTCGGGCCGGTCCGCGCCCTGAACCGGCTCTTCGAGCGCTACGTCCTGCGCGCCGCGGCGACGCAGAACGACGGCTCGGAGGAGATCGGCTGGATCAACCGCCTCTACAAGCCGGTCGGCATCGTCAAGGAGCGGCTCAAGCGGATCAAGCAGTGGAACAAGCCGGTCTTCAACGGCTGCAAGTACGTCTGCATCGCCGGGGTGTTGTACTGGGTGTTTTTCTGATGGCTTTGCAAATGCAAGAAAATTTCTTCAATTTGCAGAGCCGGGCGTTCCGCGTGGCAAGCTGATCGGGTCTTCTATAATCCTCCGGCTGTACCTGACGTTCCGGAGCAATGGATTGGACCTCGACGTGCGCGTGATCGAATCGCTGGAATCGGCCCTGCACATCCCGCTGGACCGAAGCCGGATCCGCCCGGAAACCCCGTTGATGGGGGCGATTCCGGAATTCGACTCGATGGCCGCGGTCGCCCTGCTCACCACGCTGGAAGAGCGATTCGGGTTCACCATCGCGGACGATGAGTTCGATGGCGCGACGTTCGCGACCTTCGGCAGCCTCAACGCCTTCGTGCAGGGGAAACTCGACGCCCTTTCGCGCGGTTAGCGGGGGGCGATGCAATCCGACTGGGTCATTGCGCTGCGCGAATCGGCGCATGTCTTCCTGGTGCCGCCGGGACCGCTCCTGCTGCTGCTGGTCGCGGGCCTGCTCCTGCTGCGCCGTAAACCCAAAGCGGGCCGCGCGCTCCTGTGGACCGGGACGCTGCTCTTCCTTGCGCTGTCGCTCGCCCCGGTGAGCCGCGCGCTCACCGATCTGGCCGGCGACTATCGGCCGCTGCGGCTTGCCGATGCGCGCGCGGCACAGGCGATCGTGGTTCTTGCCGGCGAAGCGCGCTCCGCACCCGAAGATCGAATCTGGGCGCCGGACCCCGGAAAGCCGGAACCGTTCGAGGACACCGTGGGCGACCTCACGCTGACGCGCCTGCGCTACGGCGTGCTGCTGGCGAAGCGAACCGGCCTGCCGATGCTCTTCACCGGCGGCGAGGGCGGGCTGCACCATCGCGCGCTGGCCGAACTCATGCAGCAAAGGGCGATCGGCGACTATGGGGTCGGTGCGCACTGGCTCGAGACGCGCTCCCGCAACACCCGCGAGAATGCCCAGCTTTCCGCGCCCATCCTGCGTGCTGCTGGGGTGCGGACCATCGTGCTGGTCACCGACGACAACCACATGCGCCGGGCGTTGCGCGAATTCGCGGCCACCGGGCTGCGGGCGATCCCGGCGCCGGTGCGCATCCCGTCGCCGATCTTCTCCGGGCGCTGGTCGAAGAATCTGCGACCCGGCTTCGGCGCGTTCTGCAGCAGTTCGCTCGCGATCTACGAACTGCTGGGGCAGGCGGCGCAGATCCTCAGCCCGCCGCCGGACCGAGCCCGCTGATCGATCTTTTTCGGGCACGGCATTTGCGCTACGCTGGGCGTACCTCGGAAAAAGCAGGAGATTGCGCGCGATGTTCCGGATCCCGGCCCGCCGATGACTGCCCCCAGCGTGACCCGCGAAGACCGGGAGCGGCTCAACGGCCACCGCGGGCGGGTGGTGTGGTTCACCGGCCTCTCCGGCTCGGGCAAATCCTCCCTGGCCAATGCCCTGGCGGTCGCCCTGCATGCGCGGGGACGCCGCACCTACGTGCTGGATGGCGACGTGGTTCGGCAGGGATTGAGCCGGGATCTCGGCTTCACCGAAGCGGACCGGGCGGAGAACATCCGGCGGATCGCCGAAGTCGCCCGGCTCATGATGGATGCCGGACTCATCGTCATCACCGCCTTCATCTCGCCCTTCCACCGTGAGCGGGAGATGGCCCGGCAGTGCGTCGGCGCCGGCGATTTCATCGAGGTCTACGTCGACACGCCGCTCGCCGTCTGCGAGCGGCGCGACCCCAAGGGGCTCTATCGCAAGGCCCGCAGCGGCGAACTGGCGAACATGACCGGCATCGACAGCCCGTATGAACCGCCGGAGGCGCCGCGGCTCGCCCTGCGGACCGACGGGGTCGCGCTCGAACGCAACGTCGATGAACTGCTGAAGGTCTTGGGGGCGTAAGGAAAGGAGTGCGCCCTGTCATCGAAATTCGCTTGAAAGTACGGTACAAAACAGCGGATAATCCCCGGTTGCCATGCAATCCGGGCTGCTAGTCTCGCCGCAGACTTCTTTTCCGCGGGTTTCGCGACCGCATAACCGCCATGTACGAAGCCTATTTCGGTCTCAGCGCCAGCCCGTTCCAGCTCAACCCTGACCCCACGTTCCTGTTCGAGAGCAAGGGGCACCGCCGCGCCTATTCGTATCTGCAGTACGGCGCGTTCCAGGGCGAGGGGTTCATCGTCGTCACGGGGGAGGTCGGTGCGGGCAAGACCACCCTGGTGCGCGCGCTGCTGCGCGAGATCGATTCCAAGCGGGTGGTGGCGGCCCAGCTCGTCAGCACCCAGCTCGAAGCCGACGATCTGCTGCGCTCCGTGGCGATCGCCTTCGGCCTGCCCGCAAAATCGACCGGCAAGGCCGAACTGCTGGCGGAAATCGAGTCCTTTCTGCTCTCGCTCATCACGCTTGGCCAGCGGGCGCTGCTGGTCGTCGACGAGGCGCAGAATCTGAGTCCGCGGGCGATGGAAGAACTGCGGATGCTGTCCAATTTTCAGTTGGGTCAGCACGCCTTGCTGCAAAGCTTTCTCGTTGGCCAGCCCGAGCTGCGCGACATGCTGCGCACGCCCGCGCTGCGGCAATTGCGCCAGCGCATCACCGCCTCGTATCACCTTGGTCCGATGGAAGAGGCGGAAACCCGGGCATATGTGGAACATCGTTTGCGCAAGACCGGGTGGCGCGGTGATCCGGCGTGGGACGACGCGGCGTTCCCGGCCTTGCATGCCGCCACCGGCGGCTTGCCGCGACGGATCAATGCGCTGTGCAACCGGGTGCTGCTGGCGGCGTATTTGGGCGAGAGCCATCGCATCACGGCCGCGGACATCGCCGCGGTGGAAGAGGAGCTGCGGCAGGAACTGGGGATGGACCCGTTCGGGACGGTTGCCGCCGACGAGGACGACACGTTCGGCCGCGATGGCGGGGCGGCGCGCCAATCCCCGGCGGCGATCGTCGCCCGGTTGGATCGCATCGAACAGAGCATCGCGGTGTTGACCGAGATCGTGCGCGGAGGCATGCATGGAATCGCCGCAGAGGCTCCCCGATCGATGCCACAGCGCATCGGCGGCATCGTGCCGGGTTCGGGCAAGGGTCCGATGCTGGGCCTGGTCACGCGGCGGCGGATCCGCGGGGTTTGACATGGGTTTGGGCAATCGCCGGCAGGCAATCTTCGGGAAGCATTCATGAGCATCATCGAACAAGCCGCCCGCCGCATGGAAGCGTTGCGGCGGGCCGGGGTGCAGCCGGGGTCGCCCGTGGCCGGCCTGGCCGGCGGTGCGGATTCCGGCGCGCCATCCAGCGCGGCAGGCCGCAACGGAAGTGCGACGGAAGTCCGGCCGGCCGGAGTGGATCGCCCGCCCGCCGTTTCGAATCCGGCCGCTGCGGGGCATGCCGCGGCGCCGGTGCGCCATGACCAGGACGGCAGGCGCAGCGTGGAAATCGACTTCGCCCGCGCGGCCGCAAACGGCTTTCTGACGCCCAATGTCGCACGCAACCGTCTTGCCGACGAATTCCGCACCGCCAAGCACGGTCTGCTGCAGAACATCCGCGGCCAGTCGGCGGCCGTCGTCAAGCGCGCCAACTGCATCATGGTCACCAGCGCGCTGCCCGGCGAGGGCAAGACGTTCTCCAGCGTGAACCTCGCGCTGTCGCTGGCCCGTGAGGTCGATCTGCGGACGCTGCTCGTCGATGCCGACGTGCTCAATCCCAGCGTGCTCAATCGCCTCGGACTGGCGGCCGAGCGCGGCTTGCTCGACCTCATCACCGACCCGGATCTGGCGCTCGACGATCTGGTCCTGCGCACCAACATTGACAAACTCAGCCTGCTGCCTGCGGGCACGGCGAGCGAACAGTCGACCGAACTGCTGGCCAGCGACGCGATGGACCGCCTGGTCGACAACCTGGCGACCTACGACCCGAACCGGGTGGTGGTCTTCGATGCGCCCCCGCTGCTCGTCGCGCCGGAGACGCGCCAGCTGGCGGCGCACGTCGGGCAGATCGTGCTGGTGGTCGAGGCGCAGCGCACGCCGCGTTCGGCGGTGGCCGCGGCGATCGAGACCATCAAGGACCGGCCGGTGGTGATGACCTTGCTCAACAAGGCGCGGGCCGGGGCGGGCAAGCGGTACGGCTATGGGTATGGCTATGGCTATGGCTATGGGAAGTCCCGCCGGGAGGACGCCGCCGCGGCCTAGACTGGCGGGGGTCGGGGGAATCGGGCAGAAGGCACGGGCCGGAACGCAAGGGCAGAAAGCAGGGGCAGAAAGCGGGGGCAGAGCGCGGCGGGCGCTTGGCAGCATTGCGCGAAGCCCCGCCGTTGGATTACAAACGTGGTTTTCGTGGCGGCAATCCTGAAGATGCCGTCGAATCGGGGGAGTAGGGGGAAGACTATGGGTGCGTACTTGCGCAAGCAGGGGAAATTGCTGTGCTGCGGCCTGGCGGCCGTGATCATGCTGGCCGCTTGCAGCTCGATGCCGCAGGCGCCGGCCACCGCGGCCTCGCCGAACTACCAATACCTGATCGGGCCGCAGGACAAGATCAACGTCATCGTCTGGCGCAATCCGGAGCTGTCGTTCGTCGGGCCGGTGCGGCCGGACGGCAAGATCTCGATCCCGCTGGTCAACGACCTGCCGGCGGTCGGGCGCACTTCGACCCAACTGTCGGCGGACATCGAGCGCGCGCTGAGCCGCTACATCCGCGACCCGGTGGTGACGGTGGTCGTGACGTCCTTTTCCGGACCGTACGATCAGCAGATCCGGGTGATCGGCCAGGCTGCGCACCCGATGGCGGTGCCCTACCGGCAGAACATGACCCTGCTCGACGTCATGATCGCCGTCGGTGGCCTGACCGATTTCGCCGCCGGCAATCGCGCGGTGCTGGTGCGCGGCTCCGAGCATGACAAGAGCTACCACGTGCGCTTGAACGACCTGATCAAGCACGGCGACATCTCGGCCAACGTCGACGTCCTGCCCGGCGACATCCTGATCATTCCGCAAAGCTGGTTCTGAAAGACGATCCTGTCGTGGACGACATCCTTGGTCCCGTATTGAGCCAGTTGCGCGCCATGTGGAGCCGGCGCTGGGCCGGCCTGCTGGTGGCGTGGATCGTGGCGGCGGTGGCGGCCGCCGCCGTCTGGCGCGTCCCCGAGCGCTGGGAGGCCGACGCGCGGGTCTACGTCGACACCCAGACGGTGCTGCGGCCGCTGCTCAGCGGACTGGCGGTGCAGCCGGACGTCGACCAGATGGTGTCGATCCTCGCGCGGACCCTGATCACCCGGCCCAACCTCGAAAAGCTGATCGGGATGGCGAAGCTCGTTCCTCCGGGCGCGAATCAGCAGGTCTTCGACCGGATGGTCGAACAGCTCCAGGCCGGGATCCAGATCGCGCCGGCGGGCGACCGGGATCTCTATCTGATCAGCTATCGGGACACCGATCCGCAGCGCGCCAAGCAGGTCGTGCAGAGCCTCGTCGAGTTGTTCATCAGTTCGACCGCCGGCGGCAAGCGGCGCGACAGCGAGCAGGCGCGCGCCTTCATCGACGAGCAGATCGCCGAGTACGAGAAGAAGCTCGAAGACGCGGAGAACCGGGTCAAGGAGTTCAAGCTCAAGAACTTCGGGTACAGTGGCATGGCGGTCAAGGATCGCTACGCCCAGCTTTCCCTGCTGTCGGATGAGTTGACCAAGGCCCGCATGGACCTGCATGCGGCGCAGGATGCGCGCGATGCGATTCAGCGCCAGTTGAGCGGCCAGGATCCGGTGCTCTTGACCGAAGTCGCGCCGACGCCGGGGTTCGGCGGCACGTCCGAGTGGGATGCGCGGCTCGATACCCTGCACAAGCAGCTCGACGACCTCACCCGGCGCTACACCGACAGCTACCCCGACGTGGTCGAGACCAAGCGCCTGATCGCGCGCATCGAAGCCGAGAAGAAGGCCGCGCAGGCCAAGCGGCTGGCCCAGCTCGGCGTTTCGGCCTCGCACATCAGTCCGCCGGCGACCAACCCGGTTTACCAGCAACTGCAGGTTGCCCTGGGCGAGTCGGACGCCATGGTGGCCAGCCTGCAGTCGCGTGCCAATGATCTCGAGGGGCAGTTGAACCAGCTCCGGGCGACGGCCGTGCATGCGCCGGAGGTGGAAGCGGAAATGTCCAAGCTCAACCGCGACTATGACGTCCTCCGGCACAACTACGATGCGCTGGTGCAGCGCCGCGAGCAGGCGGCGATTTCGGAGGATGTCGACGCCAATGCCCAGATGGCGGTGTTCCGGGTGATCGATCCGCCGCACGTCCTGCGCAAACCGGTGTTCCCCGGCCACGTTGCCCTGGCGGCGCTGGCGCTGCTGGCGTCGCTCGGGGCGGGGGTCGTCGTGTCGTTCGGCTTGACGCAGGTGTTCCCGCGGGTGGAAAGCGCGGCGGATCTGCGGCAGCTGACCGGCGGATTGCCCATGCTGGGCACGATCTCGATGCTCGTCGATGCGCGCCGGCAGCGCCGCGAACGCGTTGGCGTGCTGGCATTCGTCGGCGCGCTCGGTGGGCTGTTTTTCGTTTCCGGAGTCTGGATCGTATGGATGGTGATGCATCCGGCCGTGGTGTGATGGGCGGTCGAATCCATATGACGGATACGGGGACGCGGCGCGGTCCCATCGACTTTCCGAAATCCCGCAGCCGTGCCGGGACGCTGATGGCGGCACTGCTGGCCGCGGGCGCGATGCCGGGTACGGCCCATGGGGCGGATACGGGAAGCAGCAGCGGCTTTTTGCAGACTTCGATCCAGGCGCAGGAAACCTATACCAGCAACGCCTATTTCGGCTTCCAGCCTGGTTCGCGTCCGGATTGGATCACGCAGATCACGCCCTCGCTCGTCGCCAACAAGACCGACCCGAACTTTCAGTTCAACGCCAATCTGTCGGTCGATTCGGTCAACTACGCGCGCGGTTCCGAGCCGAACATGGTGTTGCCGAGCGGAAACATGGATGGCATCTGGCACGGCGTCGGCGACCATCTGACGGTGGATGCCGGCGCCGGGGTGGCGCAGGTGCCGAACTACCTGTATCTGCCGACACCGCAGGCCGGGGCGACGAGCTTCAATACGTTCAGCAACTACACCTACCACATCAACCCCGACTGGAAGGGGATGCTGCCGGGTGCGGTGCAGTACGATCTGCAGAGCCAGAACGGCTGGTCGCGGGCGGTGGGGGCGCCGCCCGGCGAAGCCGGGAATTCCTATTTCGGCGACAGTTCCGTCGATTTCCTCAAGAAGCCAAACCCCGCGGGTTGGGAGTTCCGGGCCGAAGACCTGTACTCGACCTACCAGTTTTCCGGCTTCGGCCCGGGTTCCGGCGGATACAACTATCCGCCCGTCCGGCAGGAGGATGCGCGGTTGTTCCTGCGTGCGGCGCTGGATCCGCATTGGACCGTCGGCCTGCGCGGGGGCATCGAACGCGAAGACTTCATCGACAACTATCAATGGACGTCGATCGTCGGCGGCGAGTTCGCATGGGTTCCGACCGAACGCAGCAACGTGTCGGGCGATGTCGAGCGCCACTATTACGGCACCACGTATCACTACTCGATCACCCATCGCAACCCCTGGTTCGCGACCAGCATCACCGGCGGGCGGGACATTTCCACCACCCCGGAGGAGATGTTCATGCTGCCGGCGACCGGCAATGTCGCCAGCCTGCTCGATGCGATGCTGATGACGGAGTATCCCGACCCCGGTGCGCGTGCGCTTGCCGTGCAGAACCTGATCACCAGTTCCAACCTGCCGAATACGCTGACGGCACCGACTACCGTGTTCGCACCCATCGCCTTCCTGACCCAGAACAACCAGGGGTCGGTCGCCTGGCTGGGCCACCGCAATACCGTGACCGTGACGGTGTTCGATTCGAGCACCCGCCTGATTCCGTCCGCGTCCACGCCGGCGGTTGCGGGCATGTCCTCGTTCATCTTCGATGACGTGCAGCGCGGCGCCACGGTCAATCTCAATCACCGCCTGACCAAGCTCGCCACCGTGACGGCTACCGTCACCGGATCCCGGGTCATCGGGATCGGCCCGCAGGCGGGCATGTTCGGCAACCAGGGTTCGGTGATCCTGCAGTGGAACCAGGCGCTGTCGGCGAAGAGCGGCGTGCTGTTCGGCTTGCGCGACCAGTACTTCGTGTCCCCCGCCGGCGTCAATTCGTTCTTCGGTTTCGGCGACCAGCGCGAAAAGGCTGCGTACGTTGCCTTGACCCATACCTTCTGATCCGATGGGGTCGACGACCGATCCTCGTCCGCTGATCGTCCATGTGGTCTACCGGTTCGCGGTCGGCGGCCTGGAGAACGGCATCGTCAACCTCGTCAACCGCATGCCGGAGCGATCGTGGCGGCATGCGATCGTTGCGCTGACCGACGCGTCCGAAGAATTCTGCCGCCGGCTCGAGCGCGACGACGTGACGATCGTTGCGCTGCGCAAGCCGCCGGGCCATGCCATCGGGCTCTACCCGCAGTTGTTCGATCTCTTCCGCGCGCGACGGCCGGCGGTGGTTCATACGCGCAACCTCGCCGCGCTCGAGGCCGTCGTTCCCGCCTGGGCGGCGCGCGTGCCGGCGCGCATCCACGGCGAACACGGCCGCGACATGACCGACGTCGATGGCACGAGCCGGCGCTACCGGATCGTCCGGCGGATGTACCGCCCGTTCGTGCACCGCTACGTCGCGCTGTCGCACGACCTCGAGCGCTACCTGATCGACGGCATCGGCGTGCCGCCGGATCGCGTCCGGCATATCTACAACGGCGTCGATACCCGACGCTTCCGTCCGGCGCCCGGAGGCCGGGCCGCGATCGAAGGCACGCCGCTTGCCGATCCCGATGCGTTCGTCGTCGGAACGGTCGGCCGGATGGAGCGGGTCAAGGATCAGGCCAATCTCGTCCAGGCGTTCCTGCATGCGATCCGTGACGGCTCGGCGCATGCGTCCCGCCTGCGGCTGGCGCTCGTCGGCGACGGGCCGATGCGCGGCGAACTGGAAGCCATGGTGCACGCCGCCGGTGCGGCCGACCGGGTGTGGTTCGCCGGCGAGCGCAGCGACGTTCCCGCGATAATGCAGGGGCTCGACTGCTTCGTCCTGCCTTCGCTGGCGGAGGGCATCTCCAACACGCTGCTCGAGGCGATGGCGAGCGGCCTGCCGGTGGTGGCGACCCGCGTCGGCGCCAACGCCGATCTGATGGAGGAGGGCGCGACCGGGTTCGTCGTGCCGCGCGCCGATCCGGCGGCCCTGGCGGCGGAAATTCTGCGCTATGCGGCCGATCCGGCGCGGGCCCGACGCCATGGCGCCGCCGGCCGCACGCGTGTCGAACAGCGCTTCAGCATCGACCGGATGGTGGCCGACTACGAGGACCTGTATTCGCGCGCGGTTCGACGTTCGGTTGCGTAAGCACCCGGGCTCGATGCTTCGCTAATCGTCGAGGAGCAGTGCGCCAACGGGGATGTCGAGAGCGCGGGCGATCGCGCGCAGCGAATCCAGCGTACCCGTGCGTGCACCGCTTTCGATCTGACTGATGAATGGTTTCGACAAGCCGCAGGCTGCGGCGAGCTGGTCCTGGGTACGGTTTCGGTGCTCGCGCCAGGCACGCACCGGATGCGTGCCATCGGCTACCGCGAACGCAACATCGGCCGGGATGCGCACGCCATCGTCATTCGCCCGGAATTCCTCGATGTCGGCGACATCCTCGACATCCTCCGCCGATGCGCGCATGCGATCCCAAAGATCCGCCGGTACCACGTAAAAGGCCGGTGCACCATCCTTTTCGATCACCTGAACACGAGTCATTCGTACACACTCCCTCGCGGTGCAATCTTGATGACCAGCAATACCAGTCGCCCATCCTGCACTTCGTAGATTACGCGCCAGTCCTGTACCCGCAGGCGAAATTCGGGGCGGCCGACCAACCGGGTCACGTTGTTATGCGCGCCATGCGGGTTTGCCGCGATCCCCTCGATCTTCTCCCGGGTCAGCCTCGGACATTTGCCGGCATTCGCGTCAGAGCCTTGAGCGCCGCTTTCGTGAACTCGATCGAGTGCATAAAAGTATGTTAACGATATGCTAACAGTCCGTCAAGCCGAGTCTCGAGGCTCATGTCCGTGTTCCGCCTACGAGGCTCGCCACGAACCGGCTCGTTGCCGCGATGACCGCATCGTAGTCGGCGGTTGCCGAAAACGTGTGATCCGCATCCGGAAGCCGGCAGACCACGGTGTCGGGCCGGGAGAACGACCAGCCCGGATCGGCGCCGGCGTGATCCTCGAACTCCCGGGCGGTGAGATCCTGCCCGCTCAGGATCAGGAGCCGGTTCCCGCCAAAGGCCTGCCAGCCCGCCCGCATCCGGTCGCGGAAATGGGCGCGGGCGGCCACCGCCGGATTGCGGCTGCGGCCCGAGCCGGCACTGCCGGCCAGCCGCGCTGCGAATTCGCGGGCGACGCGGCCGACCGGCAATCCCCCCGTCAGCAACTTGACCCAGAACTCCCGCTGGCGCAGCCGATCGGCGTAGTAATGGCGGACGATGGTCCGGTTGTGCGATTCCTCGCTCCGCGCCCAGGGGTTGGCGAGAACCACGCCGGCAACGTCGCCCCAGCGCGCGATGCCCATCAGGATCGCCGAGGCGGCATCGCACAGGCCCCACAGGACCACGCGGTCGACTTCGGGCACCGCGGCGCGAAACGCCGCGCTCGCGCACGCGATGTCGTCCTCGATGTCCTCGAAGCTGCGCATCGCCCCGCTGCTGTCGCCCATGCCGCGGCAGTCGAAGCGGAAGGCCGCCACTCCCTGGCGGGCGAGCGCGCGCGCCAGCAGGACGAACATCCGGTGGCTGCCGGCACGGGTCTGCGGTCCGCCGACGACAATCAGCACGCCGACCGATTGCGCGTCGGGCGGCACCGCAGCGACCCCCAGCAGTGCATCCTCGCCGCAGGAGAAACGGACCGGCTGCTCGCGCACCCCGGGCGCGATTTCGCAGCCCACGCGCTCCCCATCCCCGTCTCGCTCCATGTGCCCGGTGTGCCATAGGGCAGCCCCACCCCCTCTCCCGCGCAGGCGGGAGAGGGCGGGGGTGAGGGTCTCGAGCGCCGCCACCGTCGCGGCAACCAGGCCCGGCGCCTCGTCGATCTCCTGCGTCAGCCAGAATCCGACACCCTCCACGCAGCGCGCCTCGACCGTCGCCCCCGCCTGCCGCAGCGCGGCGATCCGCGCTTCGCCGGCGGGGAGCAGGGCGAGGGGATCCGTCGCCGAAACCTCGATCCAGTCGACATGCCTTCCGGCATATGCCGCCATCCCGTCCGCAGCCCCCAATCGGGCGTCGCGCAGCGGCAGGGCCAGCCCGGGCGCCAGCCGATAGCCCGCGACCTCGATCGTCTCGCCGCCTTCCAGCGCGGCCACCAGCATCTTGGGCGTTTCCTTGGCGCCGTTCCCCTTGGTCGCACCCGCCGCGGTACGCAGGCGCAGGAACTGGGTGAGCACGATGTCGCCGCTCAGGCCGGGTTGCCAATAGAGCACGCGCTCGCAGGGCAGGTCGCGCAGGGCGTCGTCGATCAGCAAGCAGCCGCCGCGCAGGCCCCAGAGCACCGGCACGGCTCCGGTACGCTCCGCCAGCCAGCGCCATGCGGTGCGGACGTCCTCCACCCAGTCGGACCACTGCGCGTCGCCGAAATCGCCGCTGCTGTCGCCGGTTCCCGTCAGATCGACGGTCAGCACGACCCATCCGGCTTCGGCCAGCGCGCGCGCCGCCTGGGCGGTCGCCCGCCGCGACTTGTTCATTTCCTCGGCCAGTGCCGGGACGTGCAGGATGGCGCCCCGGCAGGTCTCCGGGTCCGAAGGCGACCGGAGCACGCAAAAGAGCCGTTGCGCTCCCCGCCGGAGAAAAAACGCGTCCATCACCGGCCCACGGGTCGGCGCGCTCAGCCGGCGAGCTTGCCGCGGACGAACTCGGTCAGGCTGCCCACGGTCGCGAAGATCGACCCGTCGATTTCGTCGTCGTCGACCGCGATGCCCAGGCGCTCCTCCATCGTCGCCAGCAGCGCCACCACCGCCATCGAATCGAACTCCGGCAGGGCGCCGAGCAGCGGCGTGGCGGCGTTCGTCCTGGCGCGGTCGAGCCGGATGTTGAGGGCTGCCTCCAACGACGCAATGACCTGTTCCTCGATGTTCAAGGGGTGCTCCGCAAGGGAAGAAAATCGATCGGCGATTATAGAAGTCCTGGATTTGGCGACCAAAACCGGACTTGCGGCCGGATTCGGCCGCAATATTCCCCATGTAAGCTATAGGGCTCCCGATTATCCAGATACCCGAAACCCAGACCCCCATGTGCGGCATCGCAGGAATATTTGATACCCGCGGCGCTCGTCCGGTCGACCGGGCCGTGCTCCACCGGATGAACGAGAGCCAGCATCATCGCGGCCCGGACGAGGGCGGCCTGCATTGCGAGCCCGGCGTGGGCCTGGGGCACCGCCGGCTTTCGATCATCGACCTCTCCACCGGCCAGCAACCGTTGTTCAACGAAGACGGCTCGGTCTGCGTCGTCTTCAACGGCGAGATCTACAACTTCCGCGAACTGGTGCCCGAACTCGAGGCCCTGGGCCACGTCTTCCACACCCGGAGCGACACCGAGGTCATCGTGCACGCCTGGGAGGCCTGGGGCAGCGCTTGCGTCGAGCGCTTCCGCGGCATGTTCGCGTTCGCGCTCTGGGATCGCAACCGGCAGACCCTCTTTCTCGCCCGCGACCGGCTGGGGGTGAAGCCGCTCTATTACGCGGTGCTCCCGGACGGCCTGCTGCTGTTCGGCTCGGAACTGAAAGTTCTGCTCGCCCACGGCGGCTTGCCGCGCGACATCGATCCGCTGGCGGTGGAGGAATATTTCGCGCTCGGGTACGTCCCCGAGCCGCGGGCGATCTTCCGCTCCGCGGCGAAGCTGCCTCCCGGCCATACGCTGGAGATCGTGCGGGGTCGCCCGCTGCCGGCGCCGCGGCAGTATTGGGACGTCCGGTTCACCGGCGATGCGCGGATCGCCGCCGCGGACGCGCAGGCGGAATTGACCGAGCGCCTGCGCGAGAGCGTGCGCCTGCGCATGATTTCCGAGGTGCCGATCGGCGCGTTCCTCTCGGGCGGCGTCGATTCGAGCGCGGTCGTCGCGGCGATGGCCGGTCTGTCGCCGGATCCGGTCAATACCTGCTCGATTTCCTTCGCTGATCCCGCGTACGACGAATCGCGCTATGCGGCCGAGGTGGCGCAGCGCTATGCGACCCGGCACTTCGTCGATCGCGTCGAGAGCGACGACTTCGATCTCATCGACGTGCTGGCGCGCCAGTACGACGAACCCTATGCCGACAGCTCGGCCATCCCGACGTATCGCGTCTGCCAGCTGGCGCGCAAGCACGTCACGGTGGCCCTGTCCGGCGACGGCGGCGACGAGAGCATGGCGGGATACCGGCGCTACCGCATGCACATGGCCGAGGAACGCATGCGGCGCGCCATTCCCTACGGCATCCGCCGTCCGCTGTTCGGCGTTCTCGGGAGGCTGTACCCGAAGGCCGACTGGGCGCCGCGGGTCTTCCGGGCCAAGACCACCTTCCAGGGGCTGGCGCGCGATTCGGTGCAGGCGTATTTCCATTCGGTGTCGTTCCTGCGGGACCCCCAGCGCAGCCAGCTTTTCTCGTCGCGCCTGAAGGCGCAACTGGCGGGATACAACGCGCTCGAGGTGTTTCGCGCTCATGCGGCGGCGGCGCAGACCGACGATCCGCTGTCGCTCGTGCAATACCTCGACATGAAGACGTATCTGGTCGGAGACATCAATACCAAGGTCGATCGGGCCAGCATGGCGCATGCACTCGAAGTGCGCGAGCCGTTGATGGATCACGTCTTCGTGGAATGGCTGGCAACCCTGCCGTCGTCGCTGAAGCTCCATGACGGCCAGGGCAAGTGGATTTTCAAGCGTGCGATGGAACCGCAATTGCCCTCCGACCTGCTGTACCGCCCGAAAATGGGGTTCGCCGTTCCGCTGGCGAGCTGGTTCCGGGGGCCGTTGCGCGAGCGCGTGCGCGCCAACCTCCTGCAATCGGGGGTGCTCGAGGATACGGGCTGGTTCGACATGGGCGCCGTGCGCGGCTGGGTCGATGCCCACCAGAGCGGCGCCCGCGACCACAGCACCGCCTTGTGGACCCTGCTGATGTTCGAGCGCTTCCTGGATCAGGTCGTACGGGGCGGAACCCGTGTGGAGACACCGGCGGATGCGGGGGCGCCGGTGGATGAGGGATCGTCGGTGGCGATCGCCGCGGCGCAGGGAGCCTGACCGTGCGCGTGCTGCATGTCCTCGATCATTCGGCGCCGCTGCACAGCGGTTACGTCTTTCGCACCCTGGGCATTCTGCGCGGCCAGCGGGCCCTGGGCTGGGATACGGTGCACCTGACAAGCCCGAAACAAGGGGTGGTGACGGCGGACGAAGAACAGGCGGAAGGGTTCTCGTTCTTTCGGACACGCTGGGCGCCCGCGGGACTGCAGGCGCGCCCGGTCGTGCGCGAATTTGCGCTGATGCGAGCTCTGGAGCGGCGCCTCGAAGCCGTGGTGCGCAAGACGAAGCCGGACGCGATCCACGCCCATTCGCCGGTGCTCAATGCGATTCCCGCGCTCCGCGTCGGCAGGCGTCTCGGCATCCCGGTCGTCTACGAGGTGCGGGCATTCTGGGAGGACGCGGCGGTCGACCATGGCACGGCGCGGGAAGGCGATCTCCGGTATCGCGCAACCCGCGCGATGGAAACCTGGGCGCTGAAGCGGGTCGACGCGGTGACCTGCATTTGCGAGGGGCTGCGCGCCGACATCGTTGCGCGCGGAATTCCCGCGGAGCGGGTGACCGTGATTCCGAACGCGGTCGACCTCGCGGATTTTTCGTACGGCGATCTTCCGGACGAGGTGCTGAAGGCGCGGCTGGGGCTGGCCGGCAAGACCGTGATCGGGTTCATCGGCTCGTTCTATGCCTATGAGGGCCTGGATCTGCTGCTGGAAGCGGTGCCGAAGATCCGGGCGGCTCGGCCCGATGTGCGGGTGCTGCTGGTGGGCGGTGGCCCGCACGAGCGGGAGTTGCGCGACGCCGCGAAACGCCTGGGCATCGAGGACGGAATCCTGTTCGCCGGCCGGGTCCCCCATGCCGAGGTCGCGTCCTACTATGGCATCGTCGACGTGCTGGCGTATCCGCGCCGGGCGATGCGTCTCACCGACCTCGTGACGCCCTTGAAGCCGATCGAAGCGATGGCCCAGGGGCAGCTCTTCGTCGCCTCCGACGTCGGCGGGCATCGCGAGGTCACCGGCGGCGGCGAAGTCGGCGGGCTGTTCCCGGCGGGGGATGCCGATGCGCTGGCGCAGGCGGTGCTCGATCTCCTGGCCCGCCGCGACCAATGGCCGGCGATGCGCGAGCGGGCACGGCGGTTCGTCGAGCGGGAACGAACGTGGGAACGAAGCGTGGCGCGCTACGTCGACGTCTTCGGCCGCCTCGGGTTGCATCCGTGAGCGCTGCCGGATCGTCCGGATCGTTCGGAGCGGCGGGTGCTGGCTTGCGGGTGCTGACCCTCACGACCCTCTACCCCAACGCGCGTTCGCCGCGCCATGGAATCTTCGTGGAGACGCGCCTGTGCGAGTTGCGGCGGCGCATGCCCGTGCAACTGCGCGTGATTGCGCCGGTGCCGTGGTTCCCGAGTTCCTGGAAGGGCTTCGGGAAATATGCCGACTATGCGGCGGTGCCAGCGGAAGAGGAGCGACATCGCATTCCGGTGCAGCACCCGCGCTATGCGATGGTGCCGAAGATCGGCATGCGCTGGCAGCCGGCGGCGGTGGCGCAGGCGGCATGGCGCGCGCTGCGCGAACGTCCTGGGGAATTCGACGTCATCGACGCCCACTATCTGTACCCCGACGGCGTGGCCGCGATGCTGCTGGCGGCGCGTCTCGGCAAGCCGTTCATCGCCACTGCCCGCGGCAGCGACGTCAACCTGATCGCAACCCTGCCGGGTCCGCGCGCAGCGATCCTGCGCATGGCGCGCGCGGCGGCGAAATTGATCACGGTGTCCGAGGCGCTCCGGTGCACCTTGATCGCACTGGGGGTCGACCCATCGCGCATCGAGACGCTGCGCAACGGCGTCGACACCGAGCGATTTTCCCCCCTGCCGCAGCAGGAAGCCCGCCGCGAACTGGGCTTGCCCGAGGGACCGCTGGCCGTCAGCGTGGGCAATCTCGCCGAAGAGAAGGGCCACGATCTGGTGTTGGACGCCGCGGCGCGGATTCCCGGTTTGCGCACGGTGATCGTCGGGGAAGGGCCGCAGCGGGTTGCGCTGGAAGTTCGGGCGCGGACGCTCGGCATCGCCGACCGGACGACGTTTCTCGGCAACATGCCGCAGGATCGCCTGCGCTGGGTGTACTCGGCCGCGGACGTCTTGGCCCTGGGGTCGCGGCGCGAAGGCTGGCCGAACGTGCTGCTGGAAGCGATGGCCTGCGGCACCCCGGTCGTTGCCACCAACGTGGGCGGCGTGCCGGAGATCGTGGCCGACCCTGCCGCGGGAATCGTCGTTGCGTCGCGCGACCCGAGCGAGTTTGCCGGCGCGCTCACTCGCGTGCTGGAACAGGCGCGGCCGGAATCGCGGTCCGCCGTCCGGGACGTTGCGTGTGGGTTTTCCTGGGAGCCGGTGGTGCACCGGTATTACGAAGCGCTTGGCGCCGCGGCTGGCTTGCCGCCGCGCGGCAGTTGAGGGGGGCGGCGTGCGCGACATCGCTCTGCTCGCATTGTTGGCGGCGCTGCTGCCGAAGTCGCTAATGCACCCCTGGGTGGGAAGCGTGGTCTGGGCGTGGATCAGCCTGATGAATCCGCACGAATACACCTGGACGGCGCGCCATTTTCCGGTGGCGGCGACGGTTGGCGGTGCGACCCTCCTTGGGTTGGTGTTCAGCCGTGACCGGAAACGGTCGCCGTTTCGGCCCGCGACCTGGGTGTTGTGCATCTTTCTCCTCTGGATTTGCCTGACCACGGCAGTCGCGTTCTATCCCGCCGAAAGTTGGGACATGCTCAAGAAGGTTTTGAAAATCCAGTTGATGGTCTTCGTGACCATCGCGGTCTTGACCAATCGCCGCCAGCTCGACATTTTCCTTTGGGTGGTGGTGTTTTCGATCGGGTATTACGGCGTCAAGGGCGGCTTGTTCACCATCGCCACCGGCGGTTCCTATCGGGTGTGGGGGCCGCCGAACAGCTTCATCGAAGGCAACAACGAACTGGCACTGGCGCTGGTGATGACGATTCCATTGATGCGTTACCTCCAGCTTGGTTTGAAGAACGC
Organism: Burkholderiales bacterium GJ-E10; assembly: GCA_000828975.1. Classification (NCBI taxonomy): domain Bacteria; kingdom Pseudomonadati; phylum Pseudomonadota; class Betaproteobacteria; order Burkholderiales; species Burkholderiales bacterium GJ-E10. The sequence goes on from AP014683.1 coordinate 895,977, forward strand.
ATGGCAGCGCAACGGCATGACCGTGGCCATGGTGTTGACCGCCGCCGCGGCTCTGGGCAGCCAGTCGCGGGGCGCCTTGCTGGCGATTTCGGCAATGGGCCTGTTGCTGTGGTGGCGCAGTCCGCGCAAGCTAGTTTCCGGTGTCGTGATCGCAGGGTGTGCGGTGGGCCTTTTTTTCTTCATGCCGGAGAGCTGGCACCAGCGGATGGATACCATCGGCACTTATCACTCGGACGAGTCGGCGATGGGGCGAATCTATACGTGGCGTGCGATGACCAACCTCGCGGAGGATCGCGTCACCGGGGGTGGGTTCGCCATCTATCGGCCGGAGATTTTCGCCCAGTACAAGCATTCCGAGGATACCGCCTTGGTCCGCGCGGCGCACAGCATCTATTTCCAGGTGCTGGGCGAGCACGGCTTCATTGGACTGGGCATATTCCTGCTGTTCTGGATGGTGGTCTGGGGCACCGCAGCACGCCTGCGTCGTCGCGCGCGGGGCGATCCGCGCACCCGATGGGCTGCCGACCTTGCGGCGCTGAGTCAGGCGGCGTTGATCGGCTACTGGGTCGGCGGCGCGTTTCTCAGTCTGGCCTATTTTGATCTGCCTTACGACCTCGTGGCGGCGCTCGTCGTTGCGGGACGCATCGTCGACGATACGCTTGCCGAACGGCCGACGCCGGTGGCGAGCGGCGTGGCGGTGGCAGCCTGAGCGAGTACTGGTCTTATGAACCCCTGGCACTTGGCGTTTTCCATCCTGTCGGGCGCGGGCCCTCGCGCGCGTTTGGGCATTCTGATCTTCCATCGTGTCTTGCCGAAGCCCGATCCGCTGTTTCCGGAGATTCCCGATGCCGAGCGGTTCGGCGAGATGATGGGCTGGGTCCGGGATTGGTTTGGCGTGCTGCCGCTATCGGAGGCGGTGGAGCGCTTGCGCTCGGGATCGCTGCCGGCACGTGCATTGTCGATCACGTTTGACGATGGTTATGCGGACAACGCCGAGGTGGCGGCGCCGATCCTGCGCCGCTACGGACTGCCGGCGACGTTTTTCGTCGCCAGCGGCATGCTCGACGGCGGGCGCATGTGGAACGACACGGTGATCGAAGCGCTGCGCGGCTGCGCGCATGACGAGATAGATCTGACGTCGATCGGACTGGGGCGGTTTCCACTTAACGAGGCACGGCAGCGCCGCGTCGCCATCGACGCGATCCTCGCGGCGATCAAACGGTTGCCCTACGAGGAGCGCGCCACGCGCGTCGCTCGCATCGCCGACGCGGCTGCTGCCGCGCTTCCGGCCAACCTGATGATGCGTTCGGAACAACTACGCGATCTGGTGGCGTTTGGGATGGAGATCGGCGCACACACCGTCACCCATCCGATCCTGCGACAGATGGACGACGACCGGGCGTTTCGAGAGATTGCGGACGGGCGCGAAGCGCTGGAGGGCATCATCGCTGCGCCGGTATCGCTGTTCGCATATCCCAATGGTGTTCCCGGCGTCGACTACGACGCACGCCACGTCGAAATGGTGAAACGGTGCGGATTCCAGGCCGCCGTATCCACCGCCTGGGGGGTGTCCGATCAGGCATCGGATCACTTCCAGCTTGCGCGCTTCACCCCCTGGGATCGAAGCCGCGCCCGGTTCGGATTGCGCATGGTGCAAAACTATCTGCAAAAGGCCACGGCCTGAACCAGGGTTCGGCGGTCCCGGTCCGAAAGGACTAGCGTTCCCAAGGGGCGGCACCCCCGCTTTTCGGGGCATCGAGCGCGAATGACCTGACGATAATCGCCGCATGGGGACTGCGATGCGACGAGTCCTGGAATGAGTTGGGGGTTATGGGTATGAACCCGAAAAATTTGGAATGTGAACATCCCGGCGTGTCGCTTGCCCGTCGGGAGTTGCTGCGGGCCTCGGGTCTGTTCGGCCTGCTGGCGTTGGCGGGCTGCGGTGGTGGCGGTGGCGGTGGCGGTGGCGGGGGTGGGACCGCCAGCGCGGCGACGGTGTCCGCGTCGTCCTCGTCTTCGTCTTCGATCCCCGGACTTCCCACGATGGGGTCCTTTACACAGCCGATCGCGACGACGATGGCGTCGGCGATTCCCTACGCCCCGATTTCCTCGCCGTCGCCTGCGCTGGGGACGATTTCCTTCAAGCTGGTCAGCGCGATCGGCGGCACGAACCTGCCGTTTTGTTTCGGGCATGCGTTTCGCGAGGGCGATGTGCCGTCGGGATCGGTCGCGCTGGGATCCGGATCGGGCCTCAACGATTGGCAATGCACGCCGCTGACCTATTGGCCGGACGGCAGCCTGAAGCACGCGATCATCGCCGGGCATATCAATTGCACCGCCAGTACCCCCGCGGCGGTGACCTTCACGACCGGATCGGCTCCCTCCGGAACCCCGCTGAGCGAATCGGATCTTGCGACCGCCCTCGGCGCGACGCCGGTTACCGTGGGGGTCGGGGCGCAGACGATCACCCTCAACAATCTTATCGGCACGGCGGCGCTGCAACGGACCGTCTGCACCGGCCCGGTGATGAGCAACTGGATCTATCTGCAGGTCGTGCCGGGAAATGCCCAGTTGAGTGTCTGGTTCGACGTACGTCTGTTCAACGACAATTCCGTCGAGATTTTTCCGTGGGTGGAAAACGGTTGGCTCGATCCGGCCAGCGCGCTGGGTACCGACACCGATTACAGCCTGCTTTTCACCGTAAAGGTGGGGGCGAACCAAGTGTTCACGCAGACGCTCGACGTCTGCAATCACACGCGTGTGCCGTTGGTCAGCGGTACGGCTACGCAGTGCAGCTATTGGGTGGGGACCAACCCGCAGTTCGTACCCCAGCACGATACGGCATATCTGATGGCGACCAAGCTGGTTCCGAACTACCCGTTCGGCATCAGTTCGACCACGCCGTACATGTTCACGGAAGCGTATGCACCGAACTCCCTCGGCGATGTCAATCCGGCGATGGCGAGCACCGGATACGAAACCTTCATCGGCATCCTGCCCGAGTGGTGCGCGCTGCACCTGGCAGGAGGTGCCGATCCGCGCGCATACAACTATGTCATCGCCAACGGCTTGGCTTCCGGATCCTGGTCGGTGCATTATCGGGACAATACGACTCCGGCGAATCAGATTCCCTACGACGTGCCGACGTTCATTGCCTACCCGAACGTTTCAATCAGTTGGGGAGGAACACCGACGATCCCTTCCAGCACCGGTAACGTCAATCAGACTGGCGGCATTCCGGCGGCTCCGGACCGGGCACATCAGCCGTCCCTCGCCTACTATCCATGGCTTCTGAGTGCCCGATGGTTCTTTCTTGAGGAACTGCTGTTCTGGAATTTCTGGAGCTACCTGCGCTCTGATTACGCAACGCGCAACGGCAATACGAATACCGGCGCGAGTTACGTATTGTTCGATGGCCAGATCCGGGCGCGTGGCTGGTGCTTCCGCACACTGGCCCAGGCGTTGTCGGCGGTTCCCGCCACGCACTCCAGCTACCAGAGTCTCGTCAACTCGTGGGCAGCGAACATGTCGTCATACCGTGCCCGATACGTCGACGGAACGCTGTCCGGTGGAACATGGAAGAACGATCTGGGATGTTTGGGCCTCTATTCGGGAAATGGTACGGGGTCCTCGCCTTATGGCACCAACGGGGGCAGTACCACCTTCTGGTGGGATGCCCCCTGGATGCAGGCGACGATCATCATGTCGCTGGGCTACGCGTGGGATCTCGGCCTGCCGACCATGAATGACGCGCAGGCGAAGTCCGATCACCAGACAGTACGGGATTTTGGCTATTCGCAGGTGGTGGGACGCGCGGGGCCGCCCAACACCGCCGGGGCGTGGGACTATCGGAATTTTTCGCAGTACGTGATGCCGTTTTCCTACCCGGCAAGTTCGGCGCCCGGAACCTGGCTTCCCAACTGGGGAGCCGCCTATCCCGTCTACGAAGAATATGGCGGCGGGAATTTCTCGGTGTTGCCGGCGCTGCAGCCGGGTGACACGACCATTTACTACGGCACGACCCCCTTGGCAAGTGATGGCAGTAGCTGGACGACGTCATCCGGAACGTGTTTTCAGATGGTGGCCTTGAGTTATGCGGTGGATCACGGCGCGACCGGTGCCGCGACCGGATGGCAGCGCATCGTCACCAGTGCGAGCTTCTCCAATGCGATGACTGGGAGCAACGGCTATCCGACCAATCCGCTGTGGGCCATCTACCCCCGCAACCCACCGCCCTGACCCGAGGTCGTTGACAATGGCTGCTTGCGGATTTCGTTATTCAAAAGTAGCCCGCATCAGTTCTCCGAAAGTACCGCTTGTAGCGTATGCAAGCGGTCAAACTGGTCACGATGCGTAAGGCCCGCCGTTGCGATCCAGTCCTGGTCCGGCAGTATGGATGCAATTTCCGCTGGAAGGCGAGGCGGCTTCGCGGAACCGTTCCGGCGGATCAGCCGGCGCAGCACGGCCGAGTGCTTGCGCAGGACAACCGGCCGGGCGAGGGTCTCGATGGCCTTCAGGCGATGGACAAAGCTTGGTCCATTTGCAAATTCGAAGCCATATGCGCTGGGGCCGGACGCCACTCTTGGTGAAAGCCGCTTGATCATTTCCGCCTCCAGCGCTCCGAAGTTTTTCCACTTCATCGGCAGGGCGGCAGTCAGTGCAACCAGTTTCGGGTGCGGGAGCGGGGTTAGGAATGCGCCGTAGCGGGCGGAAACCGAATTGTTGCGGCCCATCCAGTAGCGCAGCCGGAAGAGGGAATACACCAGTTCGACTTCCGCACGCGCCAGCGGAGAGTTCCGCGCGGCATCGGAGCCGGACTCGCGTCCGAGACATTCCAGCATGCCGTCCTCCATCGCGTGCGACAACCGTATCCGATCATCTGCGTCCGGAATCGCGTCGGGTAGCCAATTTGAATAGAAAACCGACGCCAAGGCCGACGCCGAATACCGTCTATCGGGCAGATAAAAGAAGTTGCGAAAGACCTCCCCGCCGCCCCCGTTGAGGTTCAGGCGCCCGCCCTGCACCTGGAGTAGACGCGTCTGCCGGTCCGCACCTGCATCGAAGACGCCGTCGACCGGGATTCCGTCAAAGAATGAGAGATTGGAAGTGAGGAGTTCCGCGCCGAACTGCGGTTGCCCCGCATTGATGACGCCTTTATCAATGCATTCGATAGCCGTTCCGAGGTTCTTCGCAATGACCGACGCGATCTGAACGTCGATGTCTCCAGGCGCACCATATACGTACAGCTTCGGCTCGACCCCTAGCCCGTCGAGCGCGGCCAGCATCAGGCGCGAGTCGAAGCCGCCCGATAGCGCCATACCGATATCGGCCCCATAGGCGTCGACCATCGAGCGGAAATCGTCCCGGATGGCGGTGGACAGGAGCTCCAGGGCCTCGCCGCGATTGCGCGGCAGGTTGGCGACGGATCGCCATCGCGTCACCGGCCACGAAGTGTGTGGCACGGAGGGACTCAGTGCGGTGGCGCGTGCGGGGTCCGCGATCCGGATGCCGCGAATCGGCGTTTCCAGGCCGTGGTTGGCACCGAAAAGAACGTACTCCTGGGCGCGTAGCCGGTTTACCTTGCGTGTGGCCAAGGCGGACCGGCAAACCATGAACGATGTCGAGAACAGGCGCTCGTCGTCCGTTTGGTAGATCTTGAGCAACCCCACGGCATCATTGAAAAGCCAGACGCCGTCGCCCGCCGAATACAGCATCGCGAACGAGCCGGAGAATTCGTCAAGAGGCATTTCTGCGGGGGTTTTGTATCGGGCCAGCAGGGTACGAAGCAGGGCACCCTTCGTGAGCCCTTTCCAGTGCACCGTGCCGACGTAGGCAGCAAACCCCTCCGGTTCGTCGACGGCGGCGCCGCTTCCGGGGCTTCCGTACAAATCGGGGAACCACCATGCGCTACCCCCGTCCCACTGGAAGGTGCGGGCGCCGGAAAAACCTTGGCGTTCCGCCTCCTTGGTGGCACGCGCGAAGGTCGGCTCCGTCGGCAAAGGGTCGTCGGCCGCGGCGCGAAAGGCGATCAGGAGGCTAATGATCTCCTCCTGTCTGGTCTACGTCTGCGCAAAACGATGGCGCATTTTTTCGCAGCCAATATTCCAGCGTCGTCAGGATCCACACCAGTTCGCCGTAGTACCCGGCGTGGGACAGCACCTGGCGGTGAATCTCCTTCAGGTATGCGGGCTGCAGGAAGCCTCGTTCGCCGAGGCTTCCGAATGCATCGCTCACCAGGGCCTGCAGTCCCGCATGCTGCGTCAGCCAGACGCCGAACGGCAGTCCGAAGCCGTGCTTCTGCTTGCGCAGGATTTCATCCGGCAGGAAGCCGCGCAGCGCCTCCTTGAAGAAGTACCGCAGCGCCAGTCCCTTCACCTTGTCTTCGGAGGGCAGGCGCAGGGAGAAATCGAGCAGGTCATCGTCGAGCATGGGAAACCCGACGTCGAGACCGGCCATCGCCGTCGTGCCGCAGACCTTGGGTAGGTCGGAATCGGCCAGCGTGTACTGCCAGTCGTACGCCAGCATGCGGTTGACGAGAGATCCGTTGGAAACCCGGGCATAGGTCTCGGCCTGCTCCCTGGCCGGGCCCCCGAGATCCACCTGCTGCAGGAACTCCCGCGTGAAGAGGTTCTCCGGACCGATGCGGTCGAGCAGGTTATAGGTTTCCATGCGGGCAGGCATCGGAACCTTGGCCTGCTGGATGTAGCTGCGGGCCTTTTTCACCAGGGGGATATGGGCGGCAGCCAGGTTGGCGAGGAGCAGGGGTTCCAGCACCCCGGCGCGCAGGAACCCCGGCACGCGGCCGTAGACGTCGAACACCTTTTGTTTCGCATAGCGCGAATTGCCGCCGAACAACTCGTCGCCGCCGTCGCCGGCGAGAATGCGGTCGATGCCCTCGGAGCGCGCCAGGCGCGCGCAGTAATAGCCCGGTAACGCCGACGAGTTGCCGAACGGCTGATCGAACCAGGTGGCGATGTCGGGCAGGGATCGCGCGATGTCGTCGGGTGTGACGTAGTAGCTGCGATGATCGGCGCCAAAGTGCCGGGCGGCGATGCGGGCATACTCCATCTCATCGTAGCCCTGCGCTTCGAAGCCGATGGAGTAGGCGCGCACCGGTTGCCCCGTTGTCTCCCGTAACATTCCTGTCACGGTGGAGCTGTCCGTACCGCCACTCAGGAACGAACCCACCATTCCGCCGCCCTCGGTTTCGCGCCGCACCGCGCCGCGCAGCAATCCGAGGAATTCTTCCTTGCGCTCGGCAAACGGCCGCTGTTCTTCCTGAAACTCGGGGGTCCAGTACGCGCGAACGCGGACGCCGTCGCGGTCCGCAATCACTTCCTCCGCGGCGCGCAGGCGGCGTACACCCTGGAACACGGTCTCGGGTGCGGGCAGACAGTGGAAATAGACGTAGCGCAGCAACGCTTGCGGATCGATCGCAGGAGGAGATTGCAGCGGAACTTCGTCGGCCCGCTGGGCGAAGGCGAAGCGGTTTCCCTCGGCCGCGTAACAGACCGGAATCGACCCAAACCGGTCGGTTGCGAGATACGCGCGCCCCTCCGCCAGATCGAGCGCAACGATGGAAAATCGTCCCCGGAGCAAGCCCGCCAGGCTGCGCCGGCCGCCCGACCAGTGGGCCAAAAGTGTCTTTGCCAGCCCGCCCGTCTCGTTCTCGCCGCTGGCAAGACGCGCCGCGCGGGGAATGCCGACGATGGCCACGAAGTGCCTGTCGTCCGTCGCGGTCTGCACGTTGCGGTGCTCTGCAACGAACTCCCATCCCGAGGACTCCCGTCGGGATTCTCTGGCGGCCCCGGGGCTTGGGTTGCCGAGGCGAATCCATCCCTGCGCGGGGGCGCAGCGCAGCAACGGTGGGTGGCGGGGATTCGTCGGGTGCGGAGCCGTACTGTCGGAGGCCATAGTGAAAAATATGCAAAGATGAAAATGCCTCGCCACAATAAAAAACGGCCGACGGATTCTTCACCGAAAAGGCCGTTTATGCGGTCCAATTGTAAACCGGGAGCGGCCAAGCGGCGCGGTTTCGTCAATGGCCTATGGCGGCGAATCGGCACACGGGGCCAAGAAGCATACGTCCGAGGTGGGTCTAGGACGGACGATCAACGGGTCGCCGACCGAGGGCGGCATCGATCAGGGGTGGACCATCCCTCAATCGTGGCAGTGCGCGTTCCGGAACAGCGCCTCCGTGGGGCCAGGATGCAAGCTGGGCGGAGCGAGAGTCTTCGCAGGCGGCCTAGTGCTTAGGCCGAGGTCCTCATGAAAAATACGTTTCCCGAGTAATTGTTGGCAAGAACAATTCCACGTAGTTCGGGAACATACTGGACGGAATTCATGATGCCGTTCTGCCGTGCCTGGGGCGAGGGGCCGCCGGTGGCGGGCTGGTCGATGGCGAATGTCGATGCATCGACGCGGTACAACGCGATCGATCCCGATACGGAATCGTTCAGGAAAACCAGGAAATTGTCATTTACTTCGTCGTAAACGATTCCGGGATAACCGCTCGCGGTAGAGAGGGTCGCGGTGGCCGCGCCGCTGACGGTTGCGCCGGGAACCGGCGTTCCAGTGAGATCCAGGACCTGAGGAGCGACATTGCCCCCGAAGCTGCCGACGGCGAGAATGCGATTTCGCGTCGGATCCATCGCCGCGCCTGCGTATCCTCCGAAGTTTACGTTGGAGTTGACTTCGGTCCAAGTGTTAGTGGAACTGCTCCAGTGATAGAAGGCGCCGCCGTTTTGCGAGTAGTAGATGTCGTTCGTGGTTTGATGTTTCACGCACAGACACGCAGTCCAGTCTCCGGTACCCGGAAAATTGGCGATCGGATAGCCTGTTTGATTGGGCAGATCCCATTCGTTGACGGCGAGGTCGAAGCTGAAGTTCCATCCACCTTGACCTCCGTTTCCATATGGCCACCCTGCTGGCGGGCTGGGAAGATTGTTCCAGTTCATTCCCGGGCTGTCGAGAATGATCATTCGATCGAGCGAGTCGATGAACTGGGTTGCCCAATACGTGTGGGTGGGGGACGGTCGATAGTCGAGGAAAAACTGTGTCAGGTTGACGATGTCTGGCGCAGGAGTCGGCGCGTGCAATTGGACCCACTGTGGTGTGTCCGTATTGAGTGCAAGCGCATCGACCTCGTTTCCAGCATAGTCGCCGTGTCCGCCGCAGGCGCCTAGCAAATATACCGACCCTTGGCGTTTCAGCGTCGCGCCGCACCAAGCCGTGATTTTCGAGGATGGTCCGGTAATCCCCGGGGGGTTCCCGGTTACGATTCCCAGCGAAGAGTCAAGTGCAGACAGCGCCGTATTCGGGATTTCATACCACTCCCATAGTGGAAGCGGAGATGCCCAGGCTGGCAGCGGACCGGAAGGAACCGGGACGATCGGAACATACGGTGGCGCCGACACCGAAGAAGTGCCGGGGGGCACCGCGGAGGCGCTGAACGAGGCTGTGCCCAGCACCGGTGAAGCCGAGGATCCAGGTCCTCCGCCACCGCAGCCGGTAATCGCTAGCGTTCCAAGTGAAAAGGACGCCCGCAATAAGGCCCGGCGGGCCATGTCCGGGGTGGGGCAAGAATGGGGACCGAAAGGGACGTTCATGGCAATCTTTCCTGGACTGGTGGAGCCGCTGCGTGCTGCGGCTTTCGGCCAGCTCCACCATCAAGTTACGGCACGAAGGTATAGTACGGACTCCCCAGTCCCGGGAACAGCATGTGAAAGGCCTAGCTTGCCCCGTATTTGCATCGATTCGTCTGGTCCGAATGCAGCCCTTGATGCGAAATCATTAGCATGTTTATGACAAATTGGACGTCGCGCCTGTGGCTTTCCGGTTTGGTGCTTTTTTGCGCCACCATCGGCGAGGCGCAGGGCACTTCAACGGAACTGGTCGATGGCGGAGCCTGTGGTTCGCTGCGGAACGCCTATGGACCCTACGACTATCGTACGATTCCGCCGCGATCTCTCTACTTGGTCGAGATGCGGCATTTCCCTCCGCAGGTCGAGACGTTGCAGCGAGGTTCAACGGGCACGATAGGGGCCGACCTGGATTATGCGTTGAGGGCGATACCCAATCATCCGAGGATCCTGCTTGCGATGATGCGACTCGCGCGGCGGGACCATACGGAGCAACCGTCTGGCTCCCGGTACTCCGTGCAATGCTGGTTCGATCGGGCGGTGCAGTTTGCGCCGGATGATCCCATGGTGCGGATGTTGTACGGAAACTATCTCATCGAAAAAGGGAAGCCTTCGGCGGCGTTGGAACAGCTGCGCGTCGCCGATAAACTGGCGACCGACGATGCAAACCTGCAATACAACTTGGGGTTGGCCTATTTTAAATTGAAGAAATACGATCTTGCGTCGGGCCACGCGCGCAAGGCATACGCCGCCGGATTCCCGCTGCCCGGCCTACGTGACATGTTGAGTTCCGTGGGAGAGTGGAGAGATAGGGCGCCCAACTCCCGAATCGGAAGGAAATCCGCGCAGACGCACAACTGACGCCCGGGATTCCCGATCGGGGAAGGGCGGTTACCGCGTACGTAGGATTTGTCGACTTGAATACCCCGGTGTTTCGCTTACCAAAATTACCAGTCGCCGATTGGGATGCCGTGCTGAGCGGAGGGCGTGCGCCGGTTCCGTCGGTTTCGGAATTGCCGCACGTCCATCTCACCACCAGCGGCCGTGCGGCAATTTTTCTTGCCCTGCAGGCTCTCAGGATTGGCGCCGGCGATCGCGTGCTGGTGCCCACCTACCATTGCCCGACGATGGTCAGCCCCGTCGTGGCGCTCGGTGCGAACGCGATTTTTTTCCCCATCGGCGACGACGGTGCGCCGTTGCGGTCGTGGTTCGATGACGCCGATTTGACCGGCGTGCGCGCCATGCTTGCGGCGCACTATTTCGGGTTGCCGCGCGATCTCTCGCCGGCTCGCGCGCTTTGTGATCGGCTCGGCATTGCCCTGATCGAGGACTGCGCGCATGCATTTTTTGGAAATACGCCGGGCCTCCCGATCGGAGCCACAGGCGATTTCGTGACGGCAAGCCTCACCAAGTTTTTCCCGGTCGAGGAAGGAGGCTGCATCGCATCGACCCGGCGCGCGATCCCGGATCACCTCCTGCGGCCTCGGGATCGTGCGGCGTCCGTTCGCAAGTTGTTCGATACCGTGGAAACGGCTGCGAAATATGGCCGGTTCCGCCCGCTGACGCCGCTTTTGCGTTGGGCATTTGCCGCGAAGGATCGATTGCGCGGGCGGCGCACTTCGCATACGGATGCGGAGATGCAACCAGGTTCCCATATCGCCGCATCAACGGCGACCCCCGTTCTCGACGTCGACCTGGCGCAACAGCAGCCGGCACCGGCGGTGCGTTGGATCGAGCGCCATGCCGACCGCGCGCGCATCGTCGACGGGCGGCGCCGGAACTATCTCCTTCTGGCGGAATTGTTGGGCACGGTGCGCGGTGGTCGTGCGGTCACGCCGGATTTGCCGGAGGGCGCCGTTCCGTATGTTTTTCCCTTCTGGGTCGATCATCCGGAGCGCTGTTACCAGCCGATCCGGCGTTCCGGTGTCCCCGTGTTCTGCTGGGACGTACTCTGGCCCGGCGTACCGACGATTCCCGGCGACGTGGGCTTGACCTGGTCGCCGCACGTCCTGCAGATCGGCTGTCATCAGGATCTGCGCGAGGAAGACATCCACGCCATTGCGGATCGCGTGCGAACCCTGGTGGAGAATCCCGAATGAAGCGGGTGCTGATGGTCGCGTATCACTTTCCGCCTCTGGCGGGGTCGAGCGGAATCCAGCGCAGTTTGCGCTTTGCCAGGCACTTGCCGGCAGTCGGCTGGGAGCCGCTCGTCTTGACCGCGCATCCGCAGGCCTACGAGCGCACCAGCGCCGATCTCGATGCGGAAGTGCCCCGGGATCTGACGGTCCGTCGCGCGATCGCCTTCGATACCGCCCGCCAGTTATCGTGGAAGGGCCGGTATCTTGGCGTCCTGGCGCGGCCGGACCGCTGGATGACCTGGCAGTACGATGGCGTTCGGGTCGGGATGCAGATGATTCGCCAATTCCGTCCGGATGCGATCTGGTCGACGTATCCGATCGCGACCGCCCACGTCATCGCGGCGCGCCTGCAGGCGAAGAGTGGCCTGCCCTGGGTGGCGGATTTTCGCGATCCGATGGCGCAGGACGGCTATCCCGCCGACCCGAAGACCTGGAAGCAGTTCCGCAGCATCGAAGAGACGGCGATGCGTCGTGCTTGCCGCAACGTGTTCACGACGCCCGGCGCGGCGCGCGAGTATGCGCGCCGCTATCCCGATCATGCGGACACCGTCCGCCTCATCGAGAACGGCTATGACGAGGAAAGTTTCGCGGCGGTCGAGCAGGACGCGGCTTCGATGGGTCCGCTGTGTCCCGGGCGCATGACGGTTCTGCATAGCGGCATCGTCTATCCCTCCGAACGGGATCCGACGCAATTGATGGAAGCGCTGCAGCGGCTGAAGGGTGCCGGAATTGCCGACGGATCGCGCTTGCGTCTGCGGTTCCGGGCGGCGGTGCATGATGCGCTGCTGCGCGATCTCGCCAACCGCTACGGGGTCGCGGACATGGTGGAGATCGAGCCGGCGGTCGGGTATCGCGATGCGCTCGTGGAAATGCTGCGCGCGGATGGATTGCTGGTGCTGCAGGCGTCGAACTGCAACGACCAGATTCCGGCGAAGATCTACGAATACCTCCGGGCGCGCAGGCCACTGCTGGTGCTTTCGGATCCGGTGGGCGATACGGTCCGGACGCTTCGGGATGCCGGCATCGCCGAAACGGCGCGCCTGGACGATGCGGCGGAAATCGCCGCGTTGCTGACGGGATTCCTGCACGATGAGGTCCGGCGCAGTGCGTTGTTGCCGGGCGACGCCGCGGTGCGCGGCGCCTCGCGGGAGGGGCGCACGCGGGAATTGGCGGTGGCGTTGAACGAGGCGATCGGCGCGGACCGCAAGGACTGAGGCCGTACCCTGCCGGATGTCTACGCCGCGCTTTCCGAAGGGGGGGGCGTGGCGGGATCGGCGGGCGTAGCGGTCGCGCGGCTCCGGTCTTTTATGGCCTTGATCCAGTTCCAGCGGAACCGGGTCAGGTGGTAGAGGTCGCGGGCGTTGTCGGTCCAGCGTTTGTGCCAGTCCATGATCTTGCCGAAAAACTCCACCCGGCGTATCCGGCCTTCCGTCCAGATCTGCTGGAAGGCTTCCTCCCGCATCAGGGTGGACGGCGAGTAGGCCTTGTTGACGCGCTCGTCGTATGCGGTCTTCAATACGACGAGCGTGTCGGCATTCTCGATGCAAAGGTCGAATGCAACCACTTGATCGTTGAAGGAGTATCGGTAGATACGGCCGCGTCCGGCGGCAAGAAAATTCTCGAGCATCGCTCGGTAGAACTTTCCTTGTGCGTTGTCGGGATGAATCGCCGTGCCTCCGCCGGCTTTCCAGCCGGCGCTTTCCAGCACGCCATATTCCGCGATCGCCGCCGCGACGTCGGCAGGATCCCGCAGCACTTCCAGGCGGGTCGTGATCGACTCTTCCGCGAGCTTGCGCCGCTGCTTGCGCGCGTTCTGGCGCAGGTTCTTGCCCCGCGATTCCCAGTAGGCCTCGTACGTTCCCGCGATCTCGACCCAGGCGGTCTGGATGTAAGGGGAGGGCGCCGATGCGCCGTTCGATGCCGGCATCGGGTGGACGTGCGCATCAATCTGGGTCATGCCGATGGCGAGCCAGGTCGCGGGCAATGCGCTGCCAAGGCTCGACACCGCTTCTTCCAGCGGAATGCCCTGCGCCAGCACGACCGGGCCGACAGGCAGTTGCGACGGCTGGAAGGTGTTCCAGCGCCCGAATCCCGCGGGCTCGAGAATCGCAAACCCGACCGCTCGTTCGCCCGAGCGGGCGCAGGCCAGTTGTTCCTTGCCGGTTCCAAACTGCGCGAGCAGGGGGCGAATGAAGCCGGACTCGAGAAACGGCGATGCGGGAACCGCGGTCGCGAGCCGATCCCAGTCGTCGGTATGCCGATCGAAATCCGCGATTGCCGTGAGATCCCAGCGGATGGGCAGATTTTTTTCCATGGATCGAGAATAATAGCCGACGGATATTTTACGTGGATGAACTCCATGCAATCGACCGCCTTGTTGCACGAATTGCTGCGCCATTCGGCAACGACCGCGCCCGACGCCCCCGCCCTCACCTATCAGGATCAAACCCTCCCCTACGGCGATCTGGCCGCGGCGGCGGAGCGGTTCGCGGACGGCCTGCTGCGCCTCGACGTGGCACGCGGCGAGCGCATCGGCATCTACCTGGAGAAGCGCGCCGAATTCGTGGTTGCGGCCTTCGGCGCGCTGGCGGCGGGGGCGGTGCTCGTGCCGATCAACCCGATCCTCAAGGCCGAGCAGGTCGCCTACATCCTGCGCGACTGCAACGTGCGGGTGCTGGTGACCTCGGCACCGCGGTTCGGCGGGCTTGCGTCGGTCCTGCGCGATTGTCACGACCTGCGCCATGCCGTGATCGTGGACGGCGACGGGGAAGGGCCGGGCGAAGCCGCGGTGCCGGCGATCGTGCCCTGGCAGGACATGCTTTCCGGCGGTGCTCTGCCCGGCCATCGCGTCATCGACGAAGACCTGGCGGCGATCCTCTATACCTCGGGCAGCACGGGCCGACCCAAGGGCGTGATGCTGTCGCACCGGAATATGACCACCGGCGCCAAGAGCGTTGCGCAGTACCTGGAAAACCGCGCCAGCGATACGCTGCTCGCTGCGCTGCCGCTGTCCTTCGATGCCGGCTTCAGCCAGCTCACCACGGCGTTCCACGTCGGGGCGCGGGTGGTGCTGATCAACTACCTGTTGCCCAAGGACGTACTGAACGCGGTGGTGCGGGAGCGGGTGACCGGGCTGACGGCGGTGCCCCCGCTGTGGATCCAGCTCGCCCAGTTGCGTTGGCCTGAGAGCGTGCGGGAGCATCTGCGCTACTTCGCCAACACCGGCGGGCGCATGCCGGGGGAAACGCTCAAGGCCTTGCGCGCGGCCCTGCCGGGCAGCAAGCCCTACCTGATGTATGGGCTCACCGAGGCCTTTCGCGCGACGTACCTGCCGCCGGAGGAGGTCGATCGCCGGCCGGACTCCATCGGCAAGGCGATCCCGAACGCCGAGGTGCTGGTGCTGCGGGAAGACGGCAGCGTCTGCGCCGACCACGAACCGGGGGAACTGGTGCAGCGCGGGGCGCTGGTTGGTCTGGGCTATTGGAACGACCCGGACAAGACGGCGGAGCGCTACCGGCCGCTGCCGGGGCGGGAGGCGGGTTTCGTGCGGCCCGAGATCGCCGTCTTCTCGGGTGATACGGTGCGGCGGGACGAGGAGGGATTTCTGTATTTCATCGGCCGGCGCGACGAGATGATCAAGACCTCGGGGTATCGGGTGAGTCCGACCGAAGTCGAGGAGGGCGTGTATGCGACGGAACTCGTCGGCGAGTGCGCGGCGCTGGGCGTGGCGCATCCGGTGCTGGGCCAGGCGATCGTGCTGATCGCGACGCCGCGGGATGGGGGCGTACTGGACGAGGCGACGTTGCTCGCGGCGTGCAGGACGCGCTTTCCCGCGTACATGGTGCCGGCGCGGATCGTGGTTCAGCCCGGACCGCTGCCGCGCAATCCCAACGGCAAGATCGACCGGAAACGCCTGAGTGAAGAAACGGCCCCCGTGTCTTCCAGTGCGGACGCGTGGGGACAACAACAAGCGACCCCCTCCCCCGCGACGGCGGGAGAGGGCGGGGGTGAGGGTATCAAATCATGATCCAGATTCCAGAATCGTTTTCCGTCGTCAATGACGAACTGCAGATCGGCGGCATGCCCCTTACCGCGCTGGCGGCACGGGTGGGCCGTACACCGTTCTATGCCTACGATCGGCGGCTGCTCGATGCGCGGGTGCAGGCGCTGCGTGCGGCGCTGCCCGCGGAGGTGTCGCTGCATTATGCGATGAAGGCCAACCCGATGCCGGCGCTGGTCGCGTTCCTGGCCGGGCGCGTCGACGGCATCGACGTGGCCTCGGGCGGAGAACTGCGCATCGCCCTCGATGCCGGAATGAGCCCCGCGCACATCAGTTTCGCGGGACCGGGCAAGACCCAGGCGGAACTGGAACAGGCGGTGGCGGCGGGGGTGTTGCTCAACGTCGAGAGCTTCCGCGAGATCCATGCGCTGCGCGCGATCGCCGAGCGCATCGGCCGGCCGGCGCGGGTGGCGGTGCGGGTGAATCCGGATTTCGAGCTCAAGTCTTCGGGCATGAAGATGGGCGGGGGCGCCAAGCCTTTCGGCATCGATGCCGAGCAGGCGTCGCAGGCGCTGGCGGAGATCGGCGTGGCCGGGCTGGCGTTCGAGGGGTTTCATATCTACTGGGGTTCGCAGAACCTGCGCGCGGAGGCGATCTGCGAGGCCCAGGACAAGAGCCTGGCGCTGGCGCAGCGGCTCGCCGATGCGGCGCCGGGGCCGGTGCGGGTGTTGAACCTGGGCGGCGGTTTCGGCATTCCATACTTCAAGGGCGAGCAGGCGCTCGACCTTGCCGCGGTCGGCCGGCATCTGCACGGCGTCGCCGAGCGCGCCCGGGCGTCGTTTCCCCGGGCGGAACTGGTGATCGAGTTGGGCCGCTATCTCGTTGGCGAGGCGGGAATCTACGTCTGCCGGGTGCTGGACCGCAAGGTCTCGCGCGGCCAGGTGTTTCTGGTCACCGACGGCGGCCTGCACCACCATCTGGCGGCGTCGGGCAACTTTGGCCAGGTGCTGCGCAAGAACTATCCGCTGGCGGTCGGCAACCGGGTGCGGGGATCATCGCGCGAAACGGTGTCGGTGGTCGGCCCGCTCTGCACGCCGCTCGACCTGCTGGGCGACCGGGTGGAACTCGCGCGGGCGCATGAGGGTGACCTGATCGTCGTGTTCCAGTCGGGGGCGTACGGGTTCAGCGCCAGCCCCCATGGTTTTCTCGGGCATCCGGCGCCGGTCGAGGTGCTGGTGTAGGAAGAACTTTTCGCGGCTTCCGTTTGCAAGAGCGACTCCCGGGGCGGGCTATGGGAAGCGGGAGAAGATGAGGTGATTTCCCTGCGCAACAATACCGGCTTCACAAGGAAGGCCGACGCCTGGCGCAGCGGCGGAAAAACCGCGGTGGCTGCGGTCGTCGGGGCGTGCGCGTTGTCGGTTTTCGCCTTCGTTTCGCGCGACGATGGGATGGACCTTGCCCGACCTGGGCCGGGGATCGGCGCCAGCGTCGCCAAATCGGATTCCATTTGGGCGACGGCGGGCCATGAAATCCCGGTTTCGGATGCGCTGGCCGCGGTGCACGCGTTTCACAACGCGGTCGCGGGGGATGTGATCGTCTTTTCTCCCGGGACGTACCGGTTTGCCGGCACCGGGGTCGACCTGACGCGTGCCGGTCGTGCCGGTGCGCCCATCGTCGTGCGGGCGAAGCAGCTCGGAACGGCGACGATCGAGTTCGACGCGGTGGAAGGGTTTCGCGTGGCCGCGCCGTTCTGGACGTTCGAGAATCTGGTCGTGCGCGGGGTCTGCCCGCATCACGACGATTGCGAACATGCCTTCCACATCGTGGGGAATGCCCACGATGTGGTTCTTCGCAACAACGTGCTGCGCGATTTCAATGCGCAGGTCAAGATCAACGGGGAAGGGGGGAAATTTCCCGACGGCGGGCGCATCGAGGGAAACACCCTGATCGATTCCACGCCGCGCGAGACGGACCACCCGGTGACGCCGATCGATCTCGTGGCGGCAAGCGGGTGGACGATCCAAGACAATTTCATCGCCGATTTCATCAAAGCGCGGGGAGACGGCACGAGCTATGGCGCGTTTGCAAAAGGGGCAGGAGCCGGAAACCGGTTCCTGCGCAATACCGTGATCTGCGAGTATCGCCTCCGCGGCATGCCGGGCGCGCGCGTCGGCCTGTCGTTTGGCGGCGGGGGAACGGGTGCTCCCTTTTGTCGCGACCGGCGCTGTGCCTTCGAGGAGGAGGGCGGCACGATGGCGGGAAACCGGATCGAGTCCTGCTCCGACGATGGCATCTATCTCAACCGCTCGGCGCGGACGCGCCTGGTGTCGAACACGGTGCTCGACACCGCGGGCGTGGTGGCGCGATTTCCGCAGACCGACGTCTACGCGATCGGCAACCGGATCGACGCTCCAGTGCGAGCGCGGGAGGGAGCGCGGCTCGATGTCGGCGAATCCCGCTGAAGCGCGTCCTGCGAACGTCCCATGAAAAAGCTCACCGCGCTGGTCGTGGCGCTGATCACCTACGGTTCCCTGTGGCCGTTCGACTACGTTCCGCACGCCACGTCCTGGGCGGACCTGCGGTACATCCTGTTCGACTGGCCCGCGCATCTGAGCGTCATTTCCTCGCTCTCGAACGTCATCCTGTTCGTGCCGCTCGGGGTGTTCATCCCGGGGGTCGCGAAGCGCTTCCCGGGCCGATTCGCGCTGTTCTGGGCGTCGGTGGTCTTTGCGTGGGTTCTCCAGTACGTCCAGTACTGGTTTCCGGTCCGCACGCCGGACATGTCCGCGGCGGTGTTCAACGTACTGGGCCTTGGCGTGGGCCTGTTCCTGCATTCGTCGGCGTCTGCGGTTCTCACCCGGCTGCGACCCGTGGCGCGGGAATTTCCGGAGTTCTGGCAGATTCCCACGGCATTGATGGCCTGCTGGATCCTCTACCGGTGGTTTCCGCTGATGCCGTCCCTGGACGTGCAGAACGTCAAGAACGCGCTCAAGCCGCTGTTCCGGACGCCGCATCTCGACTGGGTGGCGTTCCTGCACGATTGGGTTGCCTGGCTGGTCTTCCTGCGCCTTTCCCGGTATTCGGCAGCGGCGAAATGGAACCGGCACGCGCTGGCCCTGGCCTGCGTGGCCGTCGTTCTGGCTGAACCGGCGTTCGAGGGCAAGCTGCTGTCCTGGGCCAACGTCGCCGGCGTCCTGGCGGCGGTGGTGGTGAGGCCGGTGTTCTACCGCGGCAAGGCAAGCCTGTTCCTGCTCGTGAGCCTGCAGTTCCTGAGCCTGTGCCTGTCTGAACTCCAGCCCTTCTCGTTTACGGCCCATGCCCGGTTCCTCTGGCTGCCGTTTTCCGGAATGATGCAGGGTTCGGTGCTGGTCGATCTGGACGCGCTGATCGAGAAAACCTACGTCTACGGAAGTCTGCTGTTCCTGCTGCGCTACTACGGCCTGCACTGGAAACCCGCCACCCTCGCCGTGAGTCTCCTGCTCCTCGGGCTGGAATGGCTGCAGCAGTACCTGCCGGGGAAGGTTCCCGAAAGCACCGATGCGGTCTTGGCGGTGATCCTGGGGTTCGCCATCCACGCCTATCTGCAGCAGAGCGCGGCGGAGTCTTCCAGCAAGGTGTCCAGCGCCGCGAGATTGCGGTCCCAATCATAGGCGGCGGTCACCGCCGCGCGGGCGTGGCGACCGAGGGCTTCCCCGGCGCCGTCGCGCAGCGCGCTCCGGATCGCTTCGGCGAACGCTGCCGGATCCTCGGGGGCGCGGAGATAGTCGCGCCCGACCTCGGCCCGCAGCCCTGCCGCCGCCGATTCGAGCACGACGACCGGCCGACCCATGGCCATCGCTTCGATGATCTTGTTCTGGATGCCGCGCGCGATGCGCAGCGGCGCGACGACGGCGCGGGCATGCTGCACATAGGGCCGCACGTCGGCGACCTTGCCGGTCACGGTGATCGCCGGGTTGGCGGCGAGGGCCTGCACGGCCGGGTCGGGGTTCATGCCGACGATGGTGAAGCGCAGTCGGGGATGCGTGTCGTGCAGCCGGGGCAATACCTCGCGGGCGAACCAGATGACCGCGTCGACATTGGGCCAGTAGTCCATCGCGCCGGTGAAGACCAGGGTGTCCTCGCCGGGCGCGTAGGGCGAGGGTCGATCGTCGCGCGGCGACCAATAGTTCTGGTCGACGCCGTTTTCCATCGCATGCAGCCGCGGCGCGCAGTCCGGCGCAAGGCGCGCGAAGAGGGATTTTTCGGCTTCGGTGGCGAAGACGCAGGCCTGGCTGCGCAGGGCGTGCTCGCGCTCGAACGCGAGCAGCCGGCGGCCTTCCCGGCGATAGATCCAGGACATCGGCCAGCGGTGCTGCGTGGCGTAATCGGTCCATTTGGCGGAGTCGGCGTCGCAGTAGTCGGCGACGACGTGGAGGTTGCGCGCGGCGACGTACTGCGCCATCGGCGAGGAAAAGAGCACCGCCTTGCGGATCGACTGCGCGCGCAGCGTGGCGTCGACCCATCGGGCCAGTTGGGCATTGCGGTAATACGGCGCGGTCAGCGCTTCGCCGCGCAGCAGGCCGGCGAGCGAGCGCAGCCGCGCCGATTTCGGGTGCAGGCGCACCGCACAGACGTCGGCGCAGGTTTCGCGCAGGGTCGCGACGTGCTCCTGGTCTTCTTCGGTGTCGACGAAGGTTCCGAGGTAGACCCGGTGGCGTCGGGTCAGATGCCGCAGGATGTGATACGAGCGGATCTTGTCGCCCTTGTTCGGCGGGTAGGGAAGCCGATGAACGAGGTAAAGCAGCGGCTCGCCGGCGTTCTCCGGACGGTTCATCCCGGCGCTTACCCGAGGTGGCGCGCGAGGTGCGGCCCGATCGCGTTGACCACCGGCCGCGGCAGCTTGCGCCAGACGGCGATCGCCGCCTGGTAGCGGGGGTTGGACGGGTTGTTCTGCGGAATGCTGTCGCGGCCGAAGAGCTGGTATTCGTAGTGGAGCTGGGCCGGTTCGAAGCCCCAGTTCTTCTTGAAATCGAAGGAGCCGGTGCCGCGCTTGGAGCGGCCGTAGTCGAAGACCTTGCAGCCGCGCTCGCAGGCGCGCCGCATCAGTTCCCAGTACTTGAAATCGTTGGCGGCCAGTTCGCGGGCCTCGGGCCGGTCGCCGGCGTAGTAGGGCAGGATCTCGTCGCGGAAATAGAACGAGAGCACGGTCGAAACCGGCCTTCCTTCGGGCGAAACCACGGTCATGACCTCGGCCGCGTCGCCGAAGGTCTGGAGCAGCGTTTCAAAGTACCGCTTCGGGAAGGGCGGGGTGCCGTGGCGGTGCATGTTGTCGGCATAGAGCTCGAAGAACCGGTCGGCATTGCCGTCGATTTCGGACGCCAGGCCGCGCTGGATCGATTTGCGCACCATCGCCCGCTGCTTGCGCGGAATGGCGAGCAGGTTGGCTTCGACTTCGGACTGGATTTCCCGCCGGAAGGTGACGTAGAGGTCCTGCCGGGGCCAGTCCGGCTCGGCCGCCGCGCGATTGCGCAGTTCCAGGTGCGAGACCCCGAGGTCCTTCGCGCGGCGCGCCGCCTCGGCGTGCAGGGCGTGGCGCGCGTCGTCGTCGGCCGCCGCCGCGCCGCCATACACGGCGAAGGGGAGCGAGACGAGGGCGTTGCCGAACAACCGGCTGCGGACCTGCGCCAGCGGCAGGACGCCGACGACCGCATCACCCCGGCGCGCGATCAGGTAGTGGGTCTTGTGGCCGAAGACGTCTTCGAGGATCTGCCGCCACTCGAAGCGATGGAAGAAGGTCGCTTCCGGGCAGGTGTCGACGAAGGCTTGCCACGCCGGCCGGTCGGCGTCCCGGGTGGAGTCGACCCGAATCGCGGCACGAATGACCGCCTCTCCCTCCAGAGGGGAGCGCGGGGCGGCGGTGAGGGGGGGCGTCATGCTCGAATCATTCCAACGAAAAAACCCGGTCCATCCGATCCCAGCGGAAATCCCGCAGCAGGTGCGCCAGCTTTTCCTCATTGGTGTCGAGATTGACGTAGTGGCGAACCCGGGTTCGCAGGGGAACGCCCGGAACCCGCGGCTGCTCGGGGTCGATTTCCCAGGGGTGCAGGTAGAAGATCGCCGGCTGCCGGTCGGAACGGTTGACCCGCCGGATCGCGGCGCGCGACAGCGCATACGGCAGCAGGCGGAAGTAGCCGCCGCCCCCTGCCGGAAAATTGTTGCCCCAGGCGCGCGCCGTGGTGACCGGCACCTCGATCAGGCCGTCGCGCACCCGGTAGGGGAAGCGCGGCGCATCGGGCATGCCGTAGTGGTCGTGGCGCACCGGGTAGACGCTCGAACTGTAGCGGTAGCCGGCGCGTTCCAGTTCGTCGAACGCCCAGGGGTTGCGCTCGTCGATCGAAAAGGACGGTGCGCGGTAGCCGCGCACCGCCGATCCGGCGATGTCTTCGAGGATGGCCTTGGCGCGGGAGACGTCCGCCGCGAACGCTTCGCGGGTCTGCCCGGTGGCGCGAAGATGGCCGTAGCCGTGGCTGGCCAGTTCGTGGCCGGCGTCGACGATGCGGCGGATCACCGCCGGGTGGCGCTCGGCGATCCAGCCCAGGGTGAAAAAGGTGGCGTAGGCGCCGTGGTCCCGGAACAATTGCAGCAACCGGTCGACGTTGCGCGCGACCCGGCAGGGAATCGCATCCCACTGCCCGCGGTCGATGTGGCGCTCGAAAGCGGAAACCTGGAAATAGTCCTCGACGTCGACGGTGAGGGCGTTGGCGCCCTGGAATTTTTCCGCTCCCGCTTGCGGGGCGGGATCTTCCCGGCGTGCAGGGCGGCTCGCATCCAGATCGCTGGAATCCGGAACGGCAGAGCGCAACCCCCTCTCCCGCGTGCGGGAGCGGGCGGGGGTGAGGGGGACCGCCAGATCTCCGGCATTCGCCATCAAACGACCCCCCGTCCCTGCAGCCACCCGCGCAGGTGCCGGGCGATCCGCGGCGCGGCCTGGCCGTCCCAGTATTCCGGCGCCCGGCCGCGCTTGCCGCCATGGGCGACGATGTCCTGCACCGCCGCCAGCACGACTGCCGCATCCCGCGCCACCAGGGTGTTCGTTCCCTGCTCGACGGTGATCGGCCGCTCGGTGTTGTCGCGCAGGGTGAGGCAGGGCACGCCGAGCGCGGTGGTCTCTTCCTGGATGCCGCCCGAGTCGGTGAGCACGAAGGCGGCGTCCTTCATCAGGCCGACCATCTCCAGGTAGCCTTGCGGCGGCAGGCGCACGATCCCCGGCGCCAGGCGATCCGACAGCCCGAACTGCTCGAGCTTGGCCTGGGTGCGCGGGTGGATGGGCCAGACCAGCGGCGCGACGGCCGCAACGCGGTTCAGGATGGCGACGATGGCGCCCAGGTCCTCCGCCCGGTCGACGTTCGACGGCCGGTGCAGGGTGACGACCCCATATCGCCCGGGTTCGACGGCGGGGGCGCCGGCCTCCTGGAGGATCCGCTCGGTGGCAACGGCCTTGGGCAGGGCGGCGAGCAGCGAATCGATCATCAGGTTGCCGACGAACGCGACCCGTTCCGCCGCGATACCCTCGCGGGCGAGGTTGGCATGCGCGCTGCGCTCGGTCGTATAAAGCAGATCGGAAATCTGGTCGGTCAAGACCCGGTTGATCTCCTCCGGCATGCCGCGGTCGAAGCTGCGCAGCCCCGCTTCCACGTGTATCACCGGCACGTCCTTTTTTACCGCCACCAGACCGCAGGCGATGGTCGAGTTGACGTCACCGCGGCGCGCGTCAAGGTAGTTGTCGCCTCGGTCATACAACGTGAACCTGTTTATGAACCCTGATTCCGGCCTGGGCAACGATGGAGTCGCGCTCTGGGTTCAGGGCGACGGCCCCGGCCGGCGTCCAGTCGCGCGTGTGGCGCGACCAACGTGCCGGGTTGCGGCTGCGAGCTTGCAGGTAAAGATCGTGTCTCGCCGCGAGGATCTCGACGTCCTGACCGGCATGTCGCTGCGCCGGGGTGACGTACCGAATCCCGCTGTGCCGGTGTTCGTTGTTGTACCAGTGCACGAATCGCGCCGCCCACTGGCGTGCGGCATCGAGGTCCTGGAAGCCGCCAGTCGGGAATTCCGGTCGGTACTTTGCCGTGCGGAACAAGGACTCGACGAATGCGTTGTCGTCGCTCACCCGCGGGCGCGAGTACGAGGGCTTGACGCCCAGCCAGTGCAGCATCGCCAGCACCGTCGTGGCCTTGAGCGTGGAGCCGTTGTCGCCGTGCAGGACCGGTCGTTGCTCGTTTGCGGCGATCCCCTCGGCCAAGGCCGCGCGCTGGACCACCTTGGCGGCATGATCGGCGTCGTCGGTGTCGTGCACCTCCCAGGCGATGATCTTGCGGCTGTAAAGATCCATGATCAGGTACAGGTAGAACCACATGCCGGCCACCTTCGCGGGCAAGTAGGTCATGTCCCAGCACCATACCTCGCGCGGTGCCGTGGCGATGTGCGTGCTCGGCGCACGGCTCGCCTGCGGAGGCTTGGATCGCCCGCGATGGGCGTTCTGCCCTTGCGCCCGAAGCAGCCGGCAGAAGGTCGATTCGCTGGCGAGGTACGTTCCTTCGTCGGCCAGGGCCGGCACGATCCGCGCTGGCGGCATGTCGGCAAAGCGCGGTTCGTTGGCGGTCGCCAGGACCGCCTCGCGTTCCTGTGCGCTGAGCGCATGCGCCGGTTCGGGGCGGACTGCCTGCGGGCGCCGATCACCCGTTTGCAGCCCGTCCTGGACCTTCCAGCGTTGCAGGGTGCGCAAATCGATTCCGGCGGTCTCGCAGGCCAGACGCAGCCGTGCGCCGGCGCCGTGCGCCTCTTCCACGTTTCGGGCAATCATTCGGCGATCTTCCAGTCCGATCATTCGTCCTCGCCCTTGTGGAAGATCGCCTCGAGTTTTTTTGAGAGCACCAGCAACGCCGTCGTCTCCGCCAGCGCCTTGTCCTTGCGCCGGACTTCCCGTTCCAACTCCTTGATCCGGCGCCGGTCCGCTCGCGTCTGTTGCGGCGTCGCGCGCATATCCTCCGGATCGGCCAACGCCTGCGTGGCCGCCTCCCGCCAGGCGGCAAGTTCCTGCGGGTACACGCCGTTTTGCCGACACCAGGCGTTACGCGACGCCTCGTCCAGCGCGGCCGTCGTCAGCACCGCCTCCAGCCGCGCCGCCGCTGTCCAGACCCGCTCGCGAGCGGGTCTGGACAGCGATTCACTGCGCCAACGCTCCAGCGTCCCGACGCTCACCCGTGCCTCCTGCGCGAGAACCTCAATTGGTGTGTTCTCCGGCGGCAGCATCCGCGCCACCATCTTGTCCTTGAATGCCTGTCCGTATTTCGCCACTTCTCGTCCTCATAGCGCCCCCGGATTCCAAAAACCTATCCGGGCGACAACTATTCTGACGCAGGGGGACCGACGACGACCACGCAGCACGGCCGGTGCTGGTCCAGCACCGGTTCGAAGCGCTTCATGATCTCGGCCGTCTGGATCGCGTGACTGCCCGAACCGACCTCCAGGTTGATGTCGGGAACGGGAAGCGCCAGATCCTCGAACAGTTGCCCGTTGAGCGCATGGTCGTAATGCTGGCCGGTGTGCAGCAGCATGGCCGGCGGCAGGCCCGGCTCGGCCGCCAGCGCGCGCAGCAGCGGCGCCATCTTCATCAGGTTCGGGCGTGCGCCGACGACGCACAGGATCGGTCCGGACGGGCGGTTGGTGGGCATGGCGCCTTCTTGGTGCGGTCGGGCAGGGCCGCGGCAGGTTCGAAGCCCGCTATTTTATGGGGCAGGCCGAAATTATGCGACTTTCGTTTATGCAAGATGAACGTTCGGGGTCCCGGATTTTCGGCTTTCCGGTCCGTCAGGTCACAATACGATCTTTGTCCATTTTCCGATAAAGGCAGTCCATGTCGCAGGAAATCCAGCGCAGCATGGCCCATGGGGCGGCGTGGATGGTGCTGTTCAAGCTGCTCGAGCGCAGCCTGGGGGCGATCAGCACGCTAATCCTGGTGCGCTTGCTGGCGCCGAAAGATTTCGGCATCGTGGCGATGGCGACTTCCTTCATTGCGATGGCCGAACTGCTCTCGGCATTCGGCTTCGACGTCGCGCTGATCCAGAAGCAGGACGCGCCGGAGGAGCACTACCACACGGCGTGGACGCTCAACGCGCTGATGGGGCTGGCCATCACCGTCGCGATGGTGGTCCTGGCCAAACCCGTCGCCGCGTTCTACAAGGAGCCCGGCTTGTTCTGGGTGGTACTGGCGCTGGCGCTGGGACCTGCGATCACCGGATGCGAGAACGTCGGGGTGTTGGCGTTTCGCAAGGAACTGAATTTCCGGCGGGAGTTCCGGTTTCAGATCAGCCGGAAACTGGCCGGCTTTTCCGTCGTCGTCCCGCTGGCGTTCTGGCTCCATTCCTATTGGGCGCTGGTTGCCGGGACCCTGGCGGGAAAACTGGCGGGCACGGTGATGAGCTACCGCATCCATCCGTTCCGGCCGCGGTTTTCTCTCGCGAGCGCAGGGACTCTGTTTCACTTTTCGAAGTGGCTGCTATTAAGCAATTTTTTCGGATTCCTGAAAATGCGGGCGTCCGATTTCCTGATCGGGCGCCTGCAGGGTCCCGGAATGCTCGGGCTCTATAACGTTAGTGCCGAGTTCGCCAACCTTCCCACAACGGAACTGGGTGCCCCGATCAATCGCGTTCTTCTTCCGGGGTTCGCACGCATCGGCAATGATACGGCTGCCCTTTCGTCGGCGTATATCAACGCAATTGGCTTTGTCGCAATGATCGTCGTTCCTGCCGCAGCGGGAATTTTTTCCGTGGCAAATTTTCTGGTTCCCGTCATCCTGGGCGCGAAATGGGCAGGCGCGGCACCGCTGCTCAAACTGCTCGCACTCAACGGGGCGATGACGGTCATCGAAGGCGGGATCTACACCATGCTGCTCGCAATCGGATATCCGCACGATGTGACGCGCGTCAATGGCGTATACGTCGCGGTACAGATTTCTCTGATGTTCCTGTTGGTGACGCGTTTTGGCGCCGTTGGCGCGGCCTATGCGACTTTGTGTGGATCAGCGTGCGCCGCGCCGTTCTTTCTCTATTTTTTGCGCAAGCACACTGGGATTCCGTTTTCGGCTTTCCTGCGCGCCGTGATCCGACCGGTTGCCGCCGCGGTCCTCATGGTGATCGTTTTGTCCTGGGGGCTGTCGAGTCGCGCGGTGGTCGTTCCCGGAATTGGTTCAGCCGCTTGGCTGCTCGGGGCGGTATTCGCAGGCGCCTGTGTCTACATGACTGTTTTGATCGGGATCTGGTATGTGTCTGGGCGACCGGAGGGGCCGGAACGACTGGCGTTCGATCGCGTGCGCACCGAGTTGCGGGCAAGGTTGGGTGTGTAACGAGGCCTGACCGCTAGGCCAGGTGTTGACCTCGTTGGTATCGGAAACGTGAAATGCGAAAATTCGTTGGTGGTCGAGCGTGAGCGAATTGACAGTCCGGGAATCGTTATCCCATAAGGACTATCTGGATGGTTGGCGTGGCTTGGCTATTGTGTGCTTGTTGATCGGCCACTTTTTCCCTATCCCGGGGATCAATTTCGGTCGTGTCGGTGTCGATCTGTTCTTTGTCTTGTCCGGGTTGTTGATGGGGCAGCTACTTTTTATAAAAAAAACGGACCTTCGACATTTTTATAAGCGCAGAATTTCCAGAATATTTCCAGCCTTTCTTGTTTTTATTTTCTTGATAGTACTAGTGGATTTGATCTTTTCGAGGCCAATCTCGTTCCCGGAGGTGATTTCGGCGGTCACATTCACGAACAATTATTTCGAGGTGAATGTCGGCCGGAACGTAATGCCATTCGGCCATGTCTGGTCTTTGTCCGTTGAGGAGCACAGTTACATACTGCTTTCTCTGGCAGCCATTGCATCGCGTGCATATTCAGTCAATGCCCGGAGTGTCGTCGGATTGGTTGCCTTGATTTTTTCCGTTGTCGGAGTTTGGTACTGGGCCCGGTACGGAGGAACGCCATTGGGGTATGAGAAATGGTTGCATACGGAGGTATCGGGTTTTGGGATATTTGCATCCGTATTTTTCTTGCTGCTGTTCGCAGGAAGGCAGGGAAGAGAGTTTCCTGCAGCCGTTTATTTCGTTATGTTGGCGGTTGGGGTCGTGATCCAATGGTGGTCCGTGCCGCTGCCGGTAAGGACGACTGTTGGCGTAGGAATATTCGCGGTTCTGGTGAATTCACTTAAAGATGCGCCGGTGCTGGTCAGGAATGCGTTGACCTTCATGCCGATGAGAAAGATGGGGATTTGGTCGTATTCAATTTATCTCTGGCAGCAGCCGTTTTACTTGGCCGCGCATCGGGGAGAAATTAGCTACTGGGGGGCGGTCATTGTTAGTGTCCTGTGTGGCTTGACGTCGTTCTACCTTGTAGAGCGACCGATGCGGAATTACTTGAACCGAACTTGGTAAAGGGTCTTGTTGTCTGATGAATGGTGCAGAGGTCTGCGGGTCAGAAGAAACCGCATCCCGTGGCGGCACCAAAAGGAGCACTCTGGCGGGGGCGTGGTTCGTCCGAAATCGTGGGGCGGAAATAGAATAATGCAAGGAGGAGGCGGGTGAACACTATGGATCTCCCGACGGTGCTGCAACCGCCTCTCCGGTAAAAGGGGGAGTTTTGCGAAATTTCGTAAAAGCGCTTTTACCGCGTTGTGTGCGGCAACGATTGGCAAATTGGCGTCGGGACCGCAAATTTCACTCTGCGGTTCGGCGGTTGCTGGCCGATCCGATGCGCGTTCTGTCAAGCGGCGATCCACTACTCCGAGATCTTGCGTCCGGGTGGGGAAACGAAGGGTGGTCGGCAAACGAGGAGTACCTGCGGTTTTGCGTACGGGAGGCCCTCGATGCCGAGGGTCCAGTGCTGGAGTGCGGATCCGGGTTGAGTACGATCGTGTTGGCGGCAGCCTTGAGCGAATCGGGGCGTTCCATATGGTCGCTGGAACATCATGACGCATGGCGCGGGCGCATCCGGGCGACCTTGGCGCGCTATGGGCTGCGGAACGCGCGTGTCTGCGAAGCGCCGCTCGTCGACTACGGCGAGTTTTCCTGGTACCGGCCGCCTTTTGAACATATGCCCAGTGGCTTCGGATTGGTCGTTTGCGATGGGCCGCCGAGTGCCACGCCGGGAGGTCGGTATGGACTAGTCCCGGTGATGGCCGAGCGACTGAGCCGTCGCTTCACCTTGCTCTTGGATGATGCCGTTCGCGAGGCCGAGCAAGAGACGGCGAGACGGTGGGCGAAGGAGTTGAATGCTTCCGTCGAGACATTCGGGGAAAGGCCGTTTTTTCGAATCCGGCCTATCCAATCGTGAAGGTATCCCGACCAGCGCAGGCTGCTTAGCTGGGGTAGTGTCTTCAGGCTGTGGCAAACGGCACCGCCGAGATCTTAAGCCCCGAAAATAGATCGAACGTCGGTCGATACCCAAGCAGCCGCTCCACCTTCCCGATATCGGCCTCCGAATGCCGCACATCCCCGGCGCGGAAGTCGACGTGCGTCGGCGGCGCGACTGCGAGATCCGGCCGCACTTCCCGCAGCGCGTCGGCAAGCATCGTATGCAGTTGCTTGAGTGTCGTGCGTCCGCCCACCGCCACGTTGTAGACCTGACCGACTGCCGCGGGGTTCTCGACCAGCGCGGCGCGCAAGTTCGCTTGCACGGCGTTGGCAACGTAGCAGAAGTCGCGCGAGGTCTCGCCGTCGCCGTTGATGACGCAGGGCTCGCCCGCCAGCATCGCCGCCGCCCAGCGCGGGATGACCGCGGCGTAGGGGCCGTTCGGGTCCTGTCGCGGGCCGAAGACGTTGAAATACCGTAGCCCGATCGTCTGCAGGCCGTAGCTGCGCCCGAAGACCTCGGCATAGACCTCGTCGAAGAGCTTGGTGGCCGCGTAGGGGGAAAGCGGGCGGCCGATGCGCTCTTCCACCTTCGGCAGATTGGGTTCGTCGCCGTACACCGAGCTCGACGAGGCGTAGACGAAGCGTGCCACCTTGGCGTCGCGCGCGGCGACCAGCATGTTGAGCATGCCGGTGACGTTGGAAGCGTGGGAGCGTTGCGGGTCTTCGATCGAGCGCGGCACGGAACCGAGCGCCGCCTGGTGCAGGACATATTGCACGTCGCTGCAGGCGCGCGCGCAGGCTTCGGGGTCGACGATGTCGCCTTCGATCAGGGCGAAGCGTCGCCATGCTTCCGCGCCGACCCGCTGCCGCACGTCGTCCAGGTTGCTGCGCCGGCCGGTGGCGAAGTTGTCGAGGCCGACCACTTGCTGGCCGAGTCCGAGCAGGGTCTCGAGCAGGTGCGAGCCGATGAAGCCGGCCACGCCGGTGACCAGCCAGCGGCGGGTCTGGCCACGGAGGAAGGCCTCGAACGCCTCTTGCGAGGCGAGCGTTTCTACAGCCGCCATACGCGGTATCCGCCGTCGCGCAGGGCCTGGGCGTCGAAGAAGCACTTGACGTCGGTGAAGACGCCGCCGGGCGCGAGCTTGGTCTTCCACTGGGCCATGCCGATGTCCGTGAACGGCTTGTGGGCAACTGCGGCGACGATGGCGTCGGCGCGCGGCAGCTCGTCCCACGACTCCAGGCGCACGCCGTATTCGTGTTCGGCCTCGGCGCTTTCGGCGACGGGGTCGTGCACGTGCACGATCGCGCCGTAGGACTGCAGTTCGCGGATCACGTCGATGACCTTGGAATTGCGCAGGTCGGGGCAGTTCTCCTTGAAGGTGAGGCCGAGCACGGTGATGTGGCTGCCGCGCACGGCAAACCCGCCCTGGATCATTTCCTTGACCGTTTCGTGGGCGATGTAGGCGCCCATGCCGTCGTTGATGCGGCGGCCGGCGAGGATGACCTGCGGGTGGTAGCCCAGCATGTCGGCCTTGTGCGTCAGGTAGTACGGGTCGACCCCGATGCAGTGGCCGCCCACGAGGCCCGGCCGGAAGGGCAGGAAGTTCCACTTCGTTCCCGCCGCCTGCAGCACTTCGAGCGTGTCGATGCCGAGGCGGTGGAAGATCAGCGAAAGCTCGTTCATCAGGGCGATGTTGAGGTCGCGCTGGGTGTTCTCGATGACTTTGGCGGCTTCCGCCACCTTGATGCTCGATGCGGGGTAGACGCCGGCTTCGATGACCGCGCCGTAGATGTCGGCGACGCGCTTCAGGGTCTCGGGCGTGTCGCCGGACACGACCTTGGTGATGCGGGTGAGCGTGTGTTCCTTGTCGCCCGGGTTGATGCGCTCCGGCGAGTAGCCCACGAAAAAGCCGGTCTTCCACTTCGCGCCGGATTCACGCTCGATCAGCGGGATGCAGACCTCTTCGGTGGCGCCGGGGTAGACCGTGGATTCGTAGACGATGGTCGCGCCGGGTTTCAGGTTGCGTCCCACGGCGATGCTGGCGCCGACGAGCGGCGAGAAATCGGGTTGGTGGGCTTCGTCCACCGGCGTGGGGACGGCCACCACGACGAAGTCGGCTTCGCGCAGCATCGCTTCGTCGGTGGTGACTTCGAGTAGACGGGCGGCGCGCAGGTCTTCCGTGCTGACTTCGCCGGTCGGGTCGACGTGCTCGCGATAGGCGTCGATCTTGGGCCGCGAGAGGTCGTAGCCGATGGTGCGGAATTGCTTGCCGAAGGCGACGGCAAGCGGCAGGCCGACGTATCCCAGGCCGACGACGGCGACTACGGTCATGTTTTGCTCCCGGAAAGGGTCTTTTATGCGGAGGACGACGGTTTGGAGTGGTTCTGTGAATCGCCCGCGAATATAACGGATGTTTGCGATTGCAATGGGTTTGAAAAGACGGCCTCGGGGCGTAAAGTTTTTTGACGCCTTTGCGGGATGGGAAGGTGCCGGGATCCGATAGTGTCGATTTTTTTTACGCTTCCGCGTGTTGCCCGGGCGCTACGCTGGGGATCGAGTTTTTCATATCCTTTGAAATCAATCGGTTGAGTCCCGTTTCTGGATGTTGGCATGGAGCGTGCTTTACGTTGGGTGGTAACAGCCTTTTGGCGATTTCAACGCAACACATCTTCGAGGAAGAGGAAAGATGAAACAGTACAAAGTTCTTGCGGCAGTCGTGATCGCCGCCTTGGGACTGGGGGTGCAGGCGGCACAGGCCAACAATATCCAGACCGCGCCGACCTGGACCGCCTACTACAACATGGGAAGCGGCAATTACACCGCACTGGCGAATAGTGGAACCTGCGCGACCAGCGGTAGCGGTTGCTTCACGTACAACACCGGCTTCGGGGGGAGTGCGCTCGGTGGGTTCAACAAAATCAATCTGGACCTGAACGGGTACCCGACGGTGAGCCTTCCGACCCTGCAGGATGCCTCGACCCTGGCCATCACCTCCGATGGATCGAGCTCCGCGATCAACTTCATCTTCGTCGAGTCGGGACTCACCACTCCGCAGGGCAATGTGAACTTCAGTACGCAGTTCGGAACGAATCTGCTCGGGGGCGCATCGGCAACCCAGACGTATCTCTACACGACGAGCGCGAGTGGTGTGACGACGGACGGCAGCGGCAACGTCACCGGTGCCGCCAGCGGAACGACGATCGGACAAGTCGTCAACGGAGTGCGCACGATGCCTTCCCCGACCTTGGTGTCGGGTGTCAGCGGAAGCTACTCCCTGGTTGAAACCATCAGCATCAGCAATGCTGGAAACACTGGTGCCGGGCTCAGCACGGACGACAAGGTCACGGTTCCCGAGCCGGCCACCCTCGGCCTGATGGGGCTGGCGCTGGTCGGTGCCGGCCTGGCCCGTCGTACGCGGAAGAGCTGAGCGCGCTCGGTTACGTCAGTCGCTTCCGTAGTACCCGAAAGCCCGCCTCGTGCGGGCTTTTTTTCGTGCGTCCGCCCTCGGCTTTCCAAGCCATCATGGATGTGTCGAGGAATTTTACAAAGATGACAATCTTTCGCTGCTGGATTGGGATGTTGGAGTTTTATTGTCTTTAAAATCAAATGGATAATATTTTCCTTAAGGATTTGGCATATTTCATGCATACCATATTCACGTGATCCGTGAATAAGCATCAAAGCCGTAAGGAATCCAATGAACATCGGAATGCAAACAGTCAAGAAAACGGCGACCGGCGCATTGCTGGCAATCGGGGTCGCGGGCGTGGCGCATGCAAGCCCGATCCCGGTATATGTCCAGGAGGGGAGTGTCGCGTTTCCCGGCGAAACGTCCCATCTGGGACTGCACCTGTTGCAGTCCACGAGCCCGAGCGCCACGCCGAGTTCCACGGCGCAGAACTGGGACGTCTACGTCAGTTCGGTGCATCTCAAGGTGGCGAGCAGCCAGAACGGGCCGTACCAGTCGGAATTGGGGTTTTGCGCCGATCCGTGGAACTGGTCGGGGTCCGGATCGGCTTCGTACTTCGAGGACAACCTGGCGTCGATGACGGCGTCTGCCGGTCCGACGTACGACATTCAACAACTGGTCGCGAACAAGTCCGAGATCCAGTCCCTGTACTCGAACTACTACGGCGGCACGGTGGGCAACGCCGCGAACTCGGCGGCATTCCAGTTGGCGCTATGGGAGATCGTGTCCAACAATGGCGTGGACAAGGTTTGGAACACCAACACGTCGATCTGGAACAGTGCCCAGGACATCCTCACCGCGCTGGCCGCTTCCCACTATGCGATGGGCGCGCAGCGCTTTGACCTGACGGCGCTCTACGTCAACCGGAATCTGGCGTGCAACGGGGTGGTCGGACAGAACTACCTGGTGGCGACGCCGGTTACCGTGCCGGCGCCGGCAATGCTGGGCCTGGTGGCGATGGCGGGGTTCGGGCTCGCCGGCGTGGCGGTTCGACGCCGCCGGCGCATGATGGCCTGAGTCTCTCCCTTCTCCCGCGTCGGCGGGAGAAGGGCCGGGGAAGACGTGGCTTCGCGGGCCGGCCGGCCCGGTGCTTGCGGGCCCCCTCACCCCCGCCCTCTCCCCTCCGGGGAGAGGGGGTAGACCGGACAGCTATTGCAGTTTCTTCTGCAGCGCCTCGGCATCGCCACGCTCCGGGAACTTGTCGCCGGATTGCAGCAGCGACGACAGCAAGTCCTTTGCCTGACTTGTGTCGCCGGTTTGGGCGAGGGCGGCGGCGAGGTGGTACCGTACCGCGGGATTCGCGTTCCGGGCTTTCTCCGCTTTTTCCAGCACTGAAATGCCCTGTTGTGCCTTGCCGGCGCGCACCAGCGCCCAACCGTAGGTGTCCTGGACCTGGACGTTGTCGGGCGCCAGGTCGAACGCGCGGCGGGCGGTCGCCAGCGCGCGCGGGTCGCCCACCTCGGTATAGAGATACGCCAGATTGTTCAGCACCGGGAGTTCCGGTTGTGCGGTGCCTTGCATCAGGCGCTCATAGATGCCGATCGCCTTCGTTTGCTCCTGGGCACCGGCGTAATACTGCGCCAGCACCAGCGGAACGCTGCGGTCGGCGGGATGCTTGGTCGTCCAGTCGACGAGCACCTGCTGCGGCTCGGCGGCGCGGGCGGCGAGTCGCGCCTGAAAGAGGCGGATGGCCAGGCCTGCGTCCGGGTGGGCCGCGAGGGCGCTCGCAAACTGCCGATCGGCATCGCCATATTGCCGGAGGAACATATCGAGGTTCCCCTCGAGTTCCGCGGCGGCGTAGGCGGGCAACCCCTGGCTGCGCAGCTCCGCAATGCGGTGCCGGGCGCCGGCGATGTTGTGCTCCCCGACGTCCAGACCGATGAGCTGCAACTCCGCTGCCAGCTTTTCCTGGGGAACGGTATCGGCGATCGAGGAAAGCGCTCGTCGGGCCTCATCGTTGCGGCCGAGCACGATCAAGGCGCGTGCGGCATCCACCCGGGCCGGTTGCGATCCGCCGGAAACCGCGCCGTTGAAATCGGCAAGCGCCTGGTCCGCCAGGCCGCCGCGCAGCAGAATCCGGCCGGCGATGTCGAGCACGGCGGCATGGTTCGGTGCCACTTTCGCGGCCTGATCGAGGAGCAATTGCGCGGTCTTGGCGTCGCCCTGGGAAAGGGCCAGCTCCGCCAGCATCAGGCGCGCCTGGACCGCGGAGGGATTGGCCGAAATGGCCTGGCGCAAAATGTCTTCGGCACCGCTGCGGTCGCCCTTGTGCACGGAGAGCGCGGCGAGGCTCCAGTATGCGGGTTCGAACTTCGCATGGGCTTGCACCACCGCCCGGAGCGTTTTTTCCGCATCGTCGAACCGGGATTGGCGGACGCGCAGTTGCGCCAATCCCATCAGGGCGTCGAGGTTCCCGGGGGCCCGCTGCAGGGCGCGGTCCAGTTCGTCCTGGGCCAGCCCCAGATCGCCGAGCGACATCGCGTACAGTCCTGCGGCGGCCAGCAAGCCGTTGTCGTCCGGATGGCTTGCCAGCAGGTCCGCCAGCGCCCGTTTTGCGGTCGCCGCCGGCTTCCCGGCCGCGGTGGCGACGACGAGCAGCCGGTCGGATTCGGCACTGCGTTCGGCCGGCTTCAGCGCCTCCAGCAATGCGACCGCCTTGGCACCCTGCCCGGAAGCGATGTACACCTGCGCGAGCTTGAACCGCGCATCGGCGTGGTCGGGTTCCTCGGCGACGCTGCGTTCCAGATAACCGATTCCGGGGCCGGTCGCGCCGCTATCGAGCAGCGCCATCCCCATCAGCCAGTTCGATTGCGCATCGCTGCCTGCCGCCGCCGGCGCGCCGCGCAGCACGCGTTCCGCTTCCGCGGGCCGGTGCAGGGCGAGCTCGACCTGGGCCAGCAGCTTGCGTGCCGCGAGGTTGTCGGGGTGCTTGCTGAGCAGGCCGTTGAGCTGGGCTTCCGCGGTCTCCCGTTGGCCGGAGTAGAGCAGCGCCGCGGCGTCGAGCAGCCGCGCCGGCACGAAGTCCGGCACCATGGAGAGCACGGTCTGCAGGTCGTTCACCGCCGTCGGGTAGTCCTGCTGGAAGACGGCGATCCGCGCGTGCAGGAAGCGATCGCCCAGCGCGTTGGGGAAGCGGCGGTCGAGTTCCGTGAGGGTCTTCTCCGCCCCGGCGACGTCCTGGTGGTCCATCTGCGCGTTGCCCAGTTCTTGCAGCAGGGCCGAAAAGTCCGGGTAGTCGAGTTGCGCCATCGCGTTTTGGTGCGCGTGTTCGTAGGCCGCGATCGCGTCGGCGATCGCCCCCTGTTGCAGGAGAACCCGGCCGCGCAGGAACCAGGCCATCGCCGATCGGGGGTCGGCGTTCGTCGCCGCGGTCGCGGCGGCGAGGGCCTCGGCGGGGCGATCCTGCGCGATCCGGAGCCGGGTCTGCGCGATCCGTACTGCGACGTTGTCGGGGGCGGACTGCAGCGCCGGGGCGAGGGTGGCATCGGCCGCCGCCAGGTGGTGCTGGCCGATCTGGGCTTCGGCGAGCAGGGCGGCCCGGAGGGGCGCGGCAAGGCCGTGGTCGTGCTCGAGCAGCGATTCGGCGTCGGCGAATTTCTTGTCGGCGAACAGGATGCGCGATTGCAGTGCGACCACGTTTTCCCGCGGCATGCCGGCGTGGACCGCGCTGTCCAGCTGCCGCTGCGCGGCGTCGGTATTGCCCACCTTCAGCATCAGGCGTGCGGACACGACCAGCGCCCGGGCATTGTGGGGGTCCTTGTTCAGCGCCTTGGCCACGTCCAGCCTCGCGGAACTGAATTCGGCGTGGGCGAAGGCCGCTTCGGCACGGCCGGCCCAGGTATCGGCCGAGGCGAAGTAGTTGCAGCCGCCCAGGGTCGCCAAGGTCGCGGTCATGGCGGCCAGCACCGAGCGGGTCAGCAGCGGGCGGCGGAAACGGGCTCCCCGTGCGCCGGCTTGGCGATGGAGCGGGGCGAAGGCGTTGGCGGTCATGGTCGATCGACTCCGTTGGCGGGGAGGGAAGCGGCGGTAGGCGCCCGCGGGACGTGCCGCGGGACGAGCGAGGCGAAGCGGCTGCTTTCTTCGTTCCAGAAATCGCGGACGGCGCGGCGCGCGTTCCCGCAGGCGGGATCGGCGCACCGCGCCGCCACGGCCAGGACGCCGCTGCCGGTCGGCCCGAACAGCGAGGCGGCGCCGGCTTCCAGCTGCGCGATCATGGAGCTGGCGGTGCGGTGTCCGGCGACGACGTAGCCGTAGGCCAGCACCCAGCGCTCGCCCGACCGGGTGCGCGCGGCGGCGGTGAGCGGGGTGGCGCCGAAGCTTCCTGCGAACGCGTCCTGCCATCGCGGTCCGGCGGTCTGCACCCATTCCTCCGGGGTCAGGATCGAGTTGCCGTACTTGATCAGCTTGCGGTCCGGGGTCTGGTTGGTGAAGAGGTTGACGTAGACGTCCACCCGGCCGTCCTTGCCGTCGTAGGAGACCTGCAGCGTATCGGCGGCGCCGCGGTAATCGGGCTGCCAGTCGGCGTGGGCGGGCAGCGGGCCGTTCCACCGCCCGGTCAGGACGGGGGGTTCGCCGAGGTGGCTCGGGCCGGCCTGGGGCGCAGCGGGAAATGCCGACACCAGCAGGCCCGAAGCGGTGAAGAGGGCGGCGGGTGCCCATTTTCCACCGGGCGAGGAGGCGCGGCGCCGGGACGCCGGGGATTCCGGCCGGGAAGAGTGGCCCATTTCCGTCGCATCGCTCCTGCGCGCACCCTCACCCCCGCCCTCTCCCGCGCGCGGGAGAGGGCGTGAAGCCTGCCGCAGCATCCAGGGCGGCGAGCCGAGGCCGCTCTCTCCCGCACGCGGGATCGGGGGGCGAGCCAGTCGCCACGCTCCGAGCAGGAGGAACACCAGCAGGACCGCGAAGATTTCGTTTCCCAGCGCGATATGGGAAATTTGGACCCAGGAGTGCTGCATGTGCGTGACGTGGCCGGCGTAGATGACCATCAGAACGCGGATCCAGTTGCCGACGATGGCGGTGGCGACCGCAAGGAGGAAAAGGATGATCTGGCGCGGGGCGGAGAGGCGATAGATCGGTCCGAGCAGGCCGGCGAAGGCCAGCGCGACGAGGAAATATCGTTCCCCGCTGCAGGCGTCTTCCACGACGAAGGTCCCCTCGGGAATCGTCACGACGTTGCCGGTGACCTTGGTCGCGACACCGATCGCGCCCATGCCGGTTTCGGCGGCCCAGACGGTGCCGTGCTGCAGGACTGGAACGAGATAGTCCCAGGCCGGAATCGCAAAATAGAAATAGGCGATCGGTGCCGCCGCCAGGCGCGCGGCGCGGGGACCGGCGGCAGCGAACACCGCCACCCAGAGGATGGGGGGGACGAGCAGCTGAAAGGCCATGTGGCTGATGCCGCGCAGGGCGATCCACCACAGCGCCAGCAGGGCAGCGAGGGGAAGCAGCGCCCACGGCCGAGGCTCGGCGTCCTGGCCGTCGAACGCTTTGTAGCGCATGGCGAGCCACAGGGCGGACACCGCGGCGACGAGGAAACCGTGCTCGTAATCGGGAATTTCGCGCCAATATTGCACGAGCGAGGCGAGGGCGGGCCACAGCGCGAAGACGCCCAGCGCGAGCGCGGCGTAGACCGGCACGCCGGCATGGCGCGAAACCCGGGTTGCGGGGCTCGTGGCGAGCGGTACCGCGCTCACGGTGTTTCGCTCCGCAGGCCGTGCCGGTCGAGCAGTTCGTAGAGCGTGGGCCGGGTGACGCCGAGCAGGTCGGCCGCGCGGGTGATCTGGCCGCCGCAGATCTGCAGCGCCTGGCGCACCGCCTGTCGCTCGGCGCGGGCGCGCGCCTCCTTGATCGTCAGCAGCACGGGGGCCTCGTCCGCCGCGGGCGGGGCGAGGCCGAGATCGGCGGCGGTGATCCAGTCGCCGTCGGCCATGATCAGCGCCGCCTTGACCTTGTTTTCGAGTTCGCGCACGTTTCCCGGCCAGGGGTGGCGTTCGAGGGCCGCGAGCGCATCCTGGGTGAAGCCGCGCTTGCCGCGACCTTGCGTGTGACGCTGCAGCATCGCGTGGGCGAGCAGCACCGCGCCGCCGGCGCGGTCGCGCAGTGCGGGAACCGCGACCGTGACCTCGGCGATACGAT
Source organism: Burkholderiales bacterium GJ-E10 (assembly GCA_000828975.1). Taxonomy (NCBI): domain Bacteria; kingdom Pseudomonadati; phylum Pseudomonadota; class Betaproteobacteria; order Burkholderiales; species Burkholderiales bacterium GJ-E10. The sequence continues at coordinate 934,734 of AP014683.1, forward strand.
AGTAGAGGTCCTGGCGGAAGGTCTGTTCCTGGATCATCTTCGGCAGGTCGCGGTGGGTCGCGCAGACCACGCGCACGTCCACCGGGATCTCGGTGCGGCCGCCGACGCGTTCGACGACGCGGGCCTGCAGGAAGCGCAGCAGCTTGGCCTGCAAGGCCAGCGGCATGTCGCCGATCTCGTCGAGGAAGAGGGTGCCGCCGTCGGCGGCTTCGAACTTGCCGATCGATTGCTTGACGGCGCCGGTGAACGCGCCCTTCTCATGACCGAAGAGCTCGCTTTCGAGCAGCGGCTCGGGGATCGCCGCGCAGTTGATGGCGACGAACGGCCCCTGCGCGCGGTTTCCCAGCCGGTGCACGGCGCGCGCCAGCAGTTCCTTGCCGGTGCCGCTTTCGCCCAGGATCAGCACCGAAACCTCCGTCGGCGCCACCTTTTCCACCATCCGGCAGCACGCCAGCATCTTGTCATCGGCCGCGACGATGCCCTCCAGCGGCGAGGCGATGCGCGCCTGGCGCAATTGGCGCAGCTCGCTTTCGAGGGCGTGGACGGCGAAGGCCCGCGAGACGATGAGCTGGAGGACGTTGGTATCGACGGGCTTCTGATAGAAATCGTAGGCGCCCGACTCGACGGCGCGCAGGGCGTTGTCGCGGTCGGCATTGCCGGTGACGACGATGACCTTGGTGGTGGGGGCGAGCGAGAGCGTTTCCTGCAGGGTGCGCAGTCCTTCGGTGACCCCGGCGGCGTCGGGCGGCAGACCGAGATCCTGCAGCACCACCGGCGGCGCGAAGCGGCGCAACTGCGCGAGCGCTTCTTCGCGGTTGCCGGCGACGAGCACTTCGTAGTCGTCGAAGCACCACTTGAGCTGGGTTTGCAGGCCCGGATCGTCTTCGACGATCAGGAGGCGCGGCTGCGTGGTCATGGTCTGCGTTGATCGCGTAGATCCGGGTGGCTGCGAAGGGCCGGTCCGCGCGCGCAACGCAATATCGGACCCGGCGGACGCCCAACCCTGTTTTTTACCGGAAAATGTACTGGACAAAGGAGCCTATCCTAATCCAGGAACCCGATTGCGGTCTCTCGATTCGGTCATCCTTTCCAGCGGAAATCGCAACGTGAACGTCGTTCCGGCGCCCGGCGCGCTGGTCACGCGGACCTCGCCGCCCAGGGCGCGCACGGTTTCGCGCACCTGATAGGCGCCGATGCCCATGCCTTGCGATCCCTTGGTACTGTCGAATGGACGGAAAAGCCGTTCGCGCAGAAACTCGGCGTCCATGCCGCAGCCGGTGTCGGCCACCGTGAGCCGGGCCTCGTCGGCGCCGACGTCGAGCGCCACGGTGATGCGGCCGTCCGCGGGCGTGGCGTCCTGGGCGTTGCGCAGGAGGTGCTCGAGCGCCGCTTCGAGCTTGGCCGGGTCGGCGACGATGCGGGCGGGCGGCAGTTCCTGCGCGGCGGGAACGGGCTGCCGGTCGCGGCATCGCTGCATGGCGTTGCGGACGATGTCGTCGAGCGCCACGGCCGCCGAGCCGGAGGCGGGCGTCGCCGATCCTTCCTTGATTTGCGCGATCAGGCCGTTGATGCGGCTGGCGGCGTTGGCGATGGTGCGGACGGCATCGTCGACGAATTCGGGCTTGTGCTTGTGGCGTGGGGCGTTGTCGACGATGAGTTGCATCTGCGCCGCCGAGTTCTTGAGATCGTGCATCATGAAGGCGACCAGGCGGTTGTAGGCTTCGAACTGGCGGGCCTGCCCCAGGCTGCGATCGGTCTCCTGCTGGACGATGTGCACGGCGATGTGCTGCCCGGTCATGCGCATCAGGTCATAGTCTTCGTAGGTGAGGTCGAACGGCCCGGGCGGCGCCTGCAGCAGGACCATGCCGAGCAGGCGGTGGCGATGGAGAACCGGCATGAGCACCCGCCAGTGCGGCGTCCCCTGCAACCAATCCGGCAGGTCGACGTTTTCATATTGTTCGGGTGCGCTGCGGTACGCCGCGAGGTCGATCACCGTCCGGCTGCGTTCGAGGTAGCGGGCGAGTTCGCTGCCGGCGGACAGGGGGTGGGCGTGCTGCAGTCCGGGTGCCTCCGCCGGCCAGGAGGTGACCGGCACGAACGCAGTGCCGTCGTGGTCGCCGAACTCCTCGCGGACCAGGAGGACCGCTTCCGGGCTTTCGAAGATCTGCGCGATGGCGCGCGCCGCGGCGCGCCGCACATCCGCTTCGCCGGGTTCCGCGAGGGTGTCGACAAAGCGCAGCCACTCGATGCGGTAGTCGTATTTGTTGCGATAGAAGTGGGTGGCGAGGAAGAGCTTGATCCGCCGCCGCACCGCGGTCGAGGCGAGCGAGGCGGCCAGCACGACGGCGGCGCCGGCGACGAAGACGATCTGGATCGCGCCGCCCCAGCTGCCGCCGAAGCGGCGCAGCAGGTAGCCGACGGCGGCGATCGCCGTCATGTAGGTCCCGGCGGCGACGAAGGTTCCGGCATAGAACACCGCCTGGCGGGAGACGAACACCTCCAGCGACCAATCGGGGCTGCGGCGTGCCGCGAGCACGAGCAGGGGGACGGCGAGCGCATCCACCAGCCCCCGCGCATCCCAGGACACCGCCCCGATGTGCTTGAGCAGTTCGGCCTGGGAGTAGAGATAGAGGTCGTAGGCGCACAGCAGGCCCACGCCGATGACCAGCGGGCGCAGCGCCCAGCGTCCGCTGGCGTTGGCGTTGCGGTAGAGCTGTTCCAGCGCCACGAAGGTCGCCACCGCCATGAACAGCCCGGCCCGGACCAGCGGCGCCTGTGCCGCGTGCAGGAAACTATGGGGGTCGGTGATCGCCAGCAGCGGGCCGAGCGCGATGAGCGCCAGAAACAGCGCGGCGGCGCCGATGCGCCAGGGGAGCGCAAAGAGGTTCCGGTTCAGGCCGATGATGGCGAGCAACCATGCGCCGTCGCGCGCCATTTCCAGGAGGTAGTCGGGAAGCGGGAGGAAGACGCCGTGGACGCTTTGAATGGCGAGCACGCCGGCCCAGAAGGCGGTGATCAGGGATGCGACGCCGAGCGAGAGACCGGCGCGGCTCCCCGACCTCGAGGCCTGGGCGATTTGCGCCTGCCGGTCGGCCGCGCCGCCGGAGCGCATGCCGCGCCGCCCGAGGGCGCCGATGAACAGCACCGCGGCCAGCAGCAGGAATGCCGCGGCCGCGATGCCGTAGCTCAGCGCTCCGAAGGAGTTCAATCGAGGCAGATCATCGCGCGCCCTCGCCGCGCAGGACGACGCGGATGGTTTCGAAGAGGATGCGCAAGTCTAATGCGAGCGAGTGGTTCTTGACGTAGTAGAGGTCGAACTGCAGCTTGCGCCGGGAATCTTCGAGCGTGGCCGCGTAGTTGAACCGCACCTGCGCCCAGCCGGTGAGGCCGGGCCGCACGCTGTGGCGCACGTCGTAGAAACGGATGTCGCTCTTGAGCTGTTCGACGAAGGCGGGCCGTTCCGGGCGGGGGCCGACGATGCTCATCTGGCCGCGCAGCACGTTGAGCAACTGCGGCAGCTCGTCGATGCGGGTCTTGCGGATGATGCGGCCCACCCGGGTGACGCGGGGGTCGCCCGCGCCGGCCCAGCGGGCGCGGCCGTCGGCTTCGGCGTCGGTGCGCATGCTGCGGAACTTGAGTACCTGGAACGTGCGGCCCTTGAGGCCGACGCGCTCCTGGCGATAGATGACCGGGCCTTCGCTCTCCATGGCGATCGCCGCGGCGGTGATCGCCATGACCGGCAGGGCGAGAAGGAGCAGGATGGCCGAAGCGACGATGTCGGTCGTGCGCTTGGCGAAGCGGCGTCCGATGCCTTGTTCGAAGCCGTGGCCGTAGATGAGCCAGCTCGCCTTGAGCGAATCGAGCGGAAACTCGCCGTGGACGCGCTCGTAGAATGCGGTCTTGTCGGTGATCCGCACGCCGTGGATGCGGCATTCGAGCATGTCGCGCAGCGGCAGCACGCCGCCGCGCTGCTCGCGCTCGGCGACCACGATCTCGTTGGCCCGGGAGCGCCGCACGAGATCCACGAGATCATTGCACGGCAGGATCGGCGTGTGGCCGTTCAAGGTGGTCGCGGTCGAGGCGCCGGAATTGTTGGTCGGCACGACGCCGACGATCTCCAGGCCGCGCTGCGGGTTGCGCGCCAGGGTGTCGACGAGATCCTGCGCGTCGGGGCCGGTGCCCAGCACCAGCACGCGCCGCGCCGCCGGGCCGCACTGCTGCGCCAGGAAGAGCAGCGGCCGCACCGACGCGACGAGCAGCGTGTAGGGGAACAGGAACGCCGGCGTGCCGATCGCCGGCCCGTTGAGGTTGGGCGCGAGGGCGCGGACCGCGACGTAGAAGATCACCGTGTCGATCACGGCGGCGGCGATCGCCCGGGCGAACACGGCCGAGCGCGATGGATAGCGGGTGGCGCGGTAGAGCCCCGCAGCGAGATTCGTGCCGAGGAGCATCGCGGCGAACCCGCCGGCGAAGGCCATCGTGAAGGGGGTTCGCCATTCGCCGGCGTGGCGCGCCAGCTCGCCGTTGCCGTCGATCACCGACAGCGCGAAGAGCAGTCCCCCGAACGCCAGCACCCAATCGCCGGGCCATTGCAGCCAGTGCCCGTTTGCAACCCTGGGCAGTGCGCTTATTCGTGTGTTCATAAGGCGATGCACCAATGCAAGACGACGATTCCGCCGCATGGGGGTCCGGATGGATCGGCCCACGCGGAACGCTTTCCCGCCGAATCCGGTTTTACCCGGCGCTTCTGACGGGGGTATGGCAACGCAACTTTCGATCGCCCACATTGCGGCGCCGATGTGCGAGGCCGCGATCCTACCGTAAATATGGTATGGAACGCAATGGAAACCGGGACAACGGCACGGCGAATGTGACTTCGGTCACGATTCCGGTACCTTCGGTGCAGGTTTCTCTTGCGGTTCCCGTACTACCGCTACGGTATCGGCGCGCGGCGCGGAGACTTGAGGGCGTCTCCTCACCCGGTCTGCCGCATTGCCAGCACGGCCTGATTGCGCAGGGTCTTGAGCAGGCCGAGTTCCTCGGCACTGAAGTGCAAGGTGGCCGCCGAGGCGCTGTCGCCGTAGATCAGGCCCACCGTGCGCTTGTTCTGGGCGATCGGCAGCAGGACGAGGCCGCGCGCGCCGACGTCGCGCCGGTACCAGGCGGGAACGTGGGCGCGCACCTTCTCGGCGTCGAGGTCGGTGACGCAGAGGTCCACGCCCATCACGGTGGCGGCGTAGAACAGGTCGCGCTCGCCCTGCAGGGGCAGGGAGAGTTTCTGCTTCACGAACGCGTCGGCGCCGGGCCCGAAGCCGTAGCGGCAGCGCAGCGCCTGGCGGGGCGCATCGAGGATGAACAGCAGCACGCGGTCGAAGCCGATTGCCCGATACATCGTTTCCAGGATGATGCGCAGGATGTCCTGCAGCGGCTGGTCGCTCACCAGCGAATTGGTGATGTCCTGGATGCCGGCGGCGAGCAGCGCCTGGCGCCTGCCGGGTGCGGCCGGCGCGCCCGGCCCCGCGGCGGCGTCGGCGCCGCTGGCAGCATCCAGGGCGGCGTCGGCGCTCAGGTGCTGGGTGAGCGCGATCCGGCTCAGGGTGTCGGGCCCGTTGTCGGAGGCGGCGTTCGGGTCGGTCTGCGCCGCCGCCGTGTCCCAGTCCCGGGCCTTTTTCGCGAACCCGCTGCGGGAAACGCCGTGGCCCAGGGTGTCGGCGTCGCGCATCAGGGAGGCGGTGGCGTCCTGCACCGCGGCGTTGAGCCGGCGGTCGTCGATGCCGGTCGCCGGGCCGTAGCGTTCGAGCAGGGCGCGGACCTGCTGGGGGCGCGCGGATTCGTCGCCGGTGCGGATGATCTCGGAAAGCTCGTTGGTCAGCCCGGCGAGCAGGCGCAGGCGCTCGGGTTCCCGCTCCGGTCGCATCGGCCCCGGGAGGGCGACGGCGCGCATGCTGGCACGGATGTCGTCCGGCAGGTTCCATGCCTTGGCGACGCCGATGCCGAGCTCTTCGTAGCTCAGGCCCAGCACGTGGCGGGAGGCGCGGTCCTCGTCCCAGCCGTGGGTCTGCATCGCGCGCGCCACCGCCAGCGCCTCCTCGTGCAGATAGAAGGTCGCCAGCAGCTTGCCCAGACGGTGGAACATCGCGCAGACGAACGCCTGTTCCGCGTTCGGGGTGTCGGCGTCGACCGCCAGCTCGCGGGCCAGCAGGCCGCTGAAGTAGGCGCCGATGACGAGATCCTTGAGCGCGGCGGCGTTGGCGTGTTCGTGGAGATGCTCGAACAGCGTGAGCGACATCGCGAGGTTGCGCACGGTGTTGAAGCCGACGATGGCGATGGCCCGCGAGACGGTGCTGATCTCGCCGCCGAATTGCGTGAAATGCGAGGCGTTGACGAGTTTGAGCAGGCGGGTCGTCAGCGCGAAGTCCTTGAGGATCATGCCGCACAGCACCGAGATCGGTTCCCGATCCGATGCGACGGCGCGATTGACGGCGGTGATCGTGGCCGACATCGCCGGGAAGTCGCCCTTGTGGCGGATCCGGCGCAGCAGGTAGTCCAGGGTGCCGGTGGCGGCGTCGGTCTGCGCCTCGGCGTCCGGGTGCAGGTATGCGTGCAGGGCCTTGGCCATCTCGGCCGCGCTGGCGAACCGCTCCTCGGGGTCCTTCGCCAGGGCCTTCATCAACAGGCCGTCGAGGCGGGCATCGACGCCGTCGGTGCGCTGCGAGGGCAGGACGAAATCTTCTTCGACGATGCGCCGGACGATCTCCCGCGGGCTGGCGCCGTGGATCGGCGGCGCGCCGGTGACCATCTCGTAGAGCACGACGCCGAGCGCGAACTGGTCGCCGGCCGGCAGGAATGCCCGCCGGGTGATGGATTCGGGGGCGACGTAGGAGGGCGTGCCGGCGATCTCGCCCGAGGCGGCGCCGTCCGCCTGGATGCGACGGGCGATGCCGAAGTCCATCAGGCGCGGCACGCCGTCCGGGGCGATCATGATGTTCGCGGGTTTGATGTCGCGATGGATGATGCCGCGCTCATGGGCGTATGCGATGCCCTGCGCCAGCGCGATGGCGATCTCCACCGCCTGGGCGACGGGCAGCGGGCCGCCTGTGCGCAGCAGCGCGGCGAGGGTCTTGCCCTCGACGTACTCGAAGACGAGATAGGGCGTGCCAACGTGTTCACCGGCGTCGTGGAGCGGGACGATGTTCGGATGCGACAGCGTGGCGACGATGCGCGCTTCGTCGAGCAGGGACGCAAGCCCGTCGTGCCGCAGGCCGCCGGCGGCGCCCAGCCGAAGGGTCTTCACCGCGACCCGGCGGCCAAGGCGGGGGTCGAGCGCCAGATACACCGATCCTTCCGCGCCGGTTCCGAGCGTGGCGAGGATTTCAAAGCGGGCGATGCGGGTTGGGGGGGCGGGCGCGCTCGTTTTCGTCTCCCTGCGAAAAGCGGACGGCGGTCCGGGTCGCGCCGGATCGGATCGCCGTCCCATCGAAGCATTTCTTCTTGTTGTCCGGGACTCCCGCATGGGAGTGCCCCGTCTTTTCCGTCATTGTGCTCGCGGCCGCCGCGGGCGGTAGCGGGAAAAACGGCGCGGGCGGGCGGCTATCCGGGGCTTCGGTCGGCGTGCAGAAGCGTCTCGAACGCTTCGGGTGGAACCGGCCGGGAGAACAGATACCCCTGGGCATAGCCGCAGCCGGCATTTTCCAGAAAGGTTCGCTGGGCGGCGGTTTCCACCCCCTCGGCGATCACGCGCAGCCCGAGTTCCTGCGCCATCCGGACGATGGTCTTCGACAGGGTGCGCGCCGCGGGTTCGGTCTCCAGGTTGCGCGTGAACGACTGATCGATCTTCAGGTGGTCGAGCGGGAACTTGTGCAGGTATGCGAGCGAGGAGTATCCGGTTCCGAAGTCGTCGAGGGCGATCGGGATGCCGCTGTCGCGCAGCCAGGAAAGCGATTCGGCCACTGCCGCATCGGCATCGAGCAGCAGGCCTTCGGTGATTTCGATGGCGATGCAGCGGGGCGGCAGGCCCTGTTCCTGCAGGATCTTCGGCCAGGTGCGGATATGCGCGCTGTCGCGGAACTGCACCGGGGAGCTGTTCACGCTGACGCAGAATTCGCTGCCAAGCCCCTGTTCGTGCCAGCGCTTCGCCCAGCGCGCGCTTTCGCGGAAGACCCAGTCGCCGATGTCGACGATGAGGCCGGTCTCCTCGGCCGCCGGAATGAAGCGGTCCGGGGAAATCCAGCCGTGGGTCGGATGTCTCCATCGCAGCAGGGCCTCGGCTGCGCAGATCCGTCCGCTCGACAGGTCGATGATCGGCTGGAAGAACACGTTCAACTGCCCGCCGGGCAGGGCGCCGCGCAGGTCGGTGATCAGGTGCAGGCGCGTCTTCGCCTCGGCCTGCAGCGCCTCGGTGAAATAGGCCAGGCGGTTGCGCCCCTGGCGCTTGGCGACGTACATCGCCTGATCGGCATTGCGGATCAGGGCATCGGCGTTTTGCGTGTCGGTCGGGAAATAGGTGATGCCGACGCTGGCGGTCACGAAGACGGACTCGGCGCCCAGCACGTAGGGATCGGCGAGGCGCGTGATGATGTTGCCCGCGACGGCTTCGGCCTCCTCGGGATGGGTCAGTTGCGGCAGGATCACGGTGAACTCGTCGCCGCCGAGGCGCGCGACGGTGTCGGCCTCGCGGATGCAGGCCGCGATCCGGCGCGACGCTTCGACCAGCAGGCGATCGCCGCGGTCGTGCCCGAACGTGTCGTTGATCTCCTTGAACCGGTCGAGGTCGATGAACAGGAGCGCGACCAGGCCGCCCATGCGATGGGAGATCTTGATTTCCTGTTCCAGGCGGTCGCGGAACATGTAGCGGTTGGGCAGGCCGGTGAGGAAGTCGAAGTTGGCCTGGCGCCAGATCAGTTCGGCCGAGCGCTTGGTTTCGGAGATGTCGCGCGCGATGCCGAGGAACCCCGGCTTTTCATTGCCGACGTGGGGCAGGCAGGCGGCGTGGATTTCCAGCCAGCGCGAGGTGCCGTCCTTGCCGCCGACTTCGATCTCCAGCACGCCGTTCTCGCCGCCGCAGGCCTTGCGGTGCAGGTCGAGAAAGGCGCCGCGATACTCGGCCTGGATGAAGCTCAGCAAGCCGGCGGCGGCGACCTCCTCTTCGGTGTGCGCGCCGAGCATGCGCAGGCCCGCCTCGTTGATGCGCAACAGCCTGCGGTGCGCGTCGAGCACGAGGACGCATTCCGGTTCGCTTTGGAGGATCGAGTCGAGAAACTCGTTTTTTTCGCGCAGGTCGCGCTCGCTGCGCCGGAGCGCGTCGACCATGTCCCGCCGCACGCGGGCGTTTTCGATCGCGTCGAGGGCGAAGCTCAGATCCTTGGAGATCTCGCGCAGCAGGTCGATGGCTTCGTCGTCGAAGGAATCGGGCTGCGCGCTGTAGACGGTGAGTACGGCATACGGCGCGTCGTCGCGTCGGATGGGAAAGGCGCCGGTGGCGCGCAACCCGTGCCGCAGGGCGCGCTCGCGCCAGGGCGCGACCATCGGATCGGTGGCGTAGTCCTGCACGGTGAAGTAGCGGTCGGTACGGTAGGCCCAGCCCGTGGGGCCGCAACCCTCCGGCGTTTCCGCGGTGGCGGACACCGCGATCCCATCCAGGTATTCGAGTGCTTCCCCGTAGCGGGCGACCGGATCGATGCGGCCGGTCTCGGCGTTGCGCATCCCGATCCATGCCATGCGCATGCCGCCGTATTCGACCGCGATGCGGCACACCACCGAGAACAGTTCCGCCGGGGTTTGCAGGCGGACGATGGTCTGGTTGATTTCGCTGCGCGCCTGGCACAGGTTGGTGAGGCGGACGACGCGCTCTTCGCTCTGAATCAGGGATCGAAGAATTTTTTCGAGCGCCGCGCCGCTGGACCCGGCGCGGAAGATGCGCTCGCGCAGGCGGGCGATGCGCTGCTCCGGCGGCAGGTCCGGATAGGGCAGCATGTGCGCGGCGAACCCGGAACCCGGGTTCCTGCGCGGGGGCTGGGCCGCATTCGATGCGATGTCGGCGCCGGGGTCGGACGGGGCGGCCATGGCTGGGTGCCAGGTTCGGTTCCACGAGTCTCGAGCAGTCCAGGATAGCGCGGGCGGGGCGATTGGGGAACCCGGCCCGGTCGGCCGATCGGGCGCCCGCCGGGTATAAAGGACGGCGACTGCAAACCCGGGAACCCGCCATGCGCCACCGCCACCCCATTCCTCCGGAGGAGATCGAGATCACCGCGATCCGGGCGCAGGGCGCCGGCGGCCAGAACGTGAACAAGGTTTCCAGTGCGGTGCATCTGCGGTTCGACATCCGCGCGTCGTCGTTGCCGGAACCGGTCAAGGGACGGCTATTGCGCCTTGGCGACCATCGCATCAGCAAGGATGGCGTGATCGTCATCAAGGCGCAGGAACACCGAAGCCTCGAGAAGAACCGGATGGAGGCGCTGACCCGCCTGCAGGACCTGGTGGATGCGGCGGCCGCGGTTCCGAAGCGGCGCCGCCCGACGAAGCCGACCTCGGCGTCGATCGCGAGACGTCTGGAGGCGAAATCCCGGCGCGCGGGCGTGAAGGCGGGTCGCAGAATGGCTGGTTTATAAGGATAATATATACTTGACTGTATACGCTTAAGACATTAAAGTATATGTTATGTCTAAGAGCTCGGGCGCCCTTCAACATCTGCCGCCATCGGTTACTGCTGCCTTGGTTCAGCTGGGTGCCGACTTGGCCGTTGCGCGTATGCGCCGCAAGGAGTCGCTCAAGAGTTGGGCGAAGCGCCTTGGCGTGAGTGTTCCCACGTTGCTGCGACTCGAGGCGGGCGAGGCATCGGTCAGCCTGGGGGTCCTGGCGACGGCACTGTGGTTGATCGGCCGGGACGGAGCCCTATCGACGTTGGCCACTCCAAGAGAAGACCGGGGTGCGCTCGAACTGGATGTCCGGGCGGCCGAAGAGCTTGGGCGCGCCCGGGCTCGCGCAACCGCGAACGCCCGGCGTGGGCGGGCCGGCAAGGCGGCGGGACAATCCGAGCCCTGATCGTCATGCGCCACGACCAATTGTTCCTGTGGTTCGTCGGCGATCCTTCTCGACCGCGACCCGTCGGGCCGTTGCGCCTGGTGGAGGCGGGCAAGGGAGTGTCCCTGCAGTACGGCCCGGAATGGCTCGCACACGGATTTCCATTGAGCGAAGACATTCCGCTGGTGGATATGGAGCATCTTCCGAGGTGGAAGGGGCTCGCCGCGGGTGCCGTGGACGATGCCAGACCGGATCGCTGGGGCGAGCGGGTCATTCAGTATCTGGACAGGCCGCCTCGCCTTTCCTTGATGGAATACCTGTATTACGCCGGCGACGACCGCTTCGGTGCGCTGGGCGTCTCCACTTCCGCGACCGAATATTTGCCTCGGCGCGGCGGCCCGTTGCCACGGTTGGAGAATGCTCAGGTTCTCAGTGAAATCGCGCACAAAATCATCGCCAAGGAACCGATCACGGACGCCGAGCGCCGCATGTTGGCCGCAGGCGGAAGCTTTGGTGGCGCGAAACCCAAGGCGCTCATCGAAATCGACGGGAAGCAGTGGGTGATCAAGTTCTTCAACAATGAACCCGTCGATGCGCCACTCATCGAGCATGCGTCCATGACGCTTGCCGGGAGGGCCGGCATCCGGGTCGCTGCGACCAGGGCGGTACCGTTGTCCGGAGAGAGCGCAGTCGCGGTGCTGCGGTTTGACCGCGAGGGTTCCCAACGCATCCATTGCATCAGCGCAGGAACGGCCCTGCGCGCGCAGACCATTGCGGGGGAGGAGCCCGTGTTCGGCTATCCGCAACTCGCCCAGTTGTTGCGCCGGGTCGGCGTGACGGCGCAGGACCGGCATCTGCAGGACATGCGGGAGCTTTTCCGGCGCATGGTGTTCAACATCCTGATCGACAACACGGATGACCACGAAAAAAACCATGCTTTGCAGGTCTTCGAGCCGTCGCGATATGGACAGTACCGGCTTTCCCCTGCGTACGATGTGTTGCCATCCAACTCGGGTCAGGGCTGCCAGGAATTCATTGTCGGAGCGCAGCAGCGGGATTCGACCTTGGACAACGCCATGTCGCAGTGCGAACTCTTCGGGCTTACGCCAACGCAGGCTGCTGAAATGATCGGCGAGGTCATTCGCGTCGTCGCTACCTGGAAGGAGCATTTCGCAGAACACGGCGTATGTGCCGCGGACATCGAGCTTCTGGCGGCGCGCCTGGATGAAGGGACACTCGGCGAGCAGCGCCGCAGCTTCGATCCTTCGCGCCGTGCCGCGCCCAAGCGGTTTCGCCGCCCCAGCCCGTTTGCCCGATAGCCGCGTAGTCCGGCCGGGACGGCGATCAGGCCGGAAAACGGTCGCGGATCACGACCTCGCCGATTTCGAGCTGTCCGCCGCGCGGCCAGGCGGGCTGCAGGGCCTTGCCCACCGCCAGCATCATCGTGACGACATGGTCTTCCGGCAGGCGGATCAGCTTGCCGACCGCATCGAAGTCGAAGCCGTCCATCGGGCACGAGTCGTAGCCCATTTCGCGCGCCATCAGCATCAGCGCCATGGCGGCAATTCCGCAGGAGCGCATGGTCTCGTCGCGCTGCACCGCGTCGCGGCCGGCGTAATACTGGCGGATGGCCGGCACCATGAAATCCTGGATCGGCTGCGCGGCATTGCGCCAGTAGCGCTCGGGCTGCTTGTCCCATGCGTTGCGGTCCGCACACAGCACCAGCAGCAAGGAGGCGTCCGTGACCTGCGCCTGATCCCAGGCGACCTTGCGGATTTCCTGGCGCAGCGCCTTGTCCCGCACGTGGACGAAGCGCCAGTGCTGGATGTTGAACGCGGTCGGCGCCAGCATGGCGTGCGAGAGCAGACGATCGACGTCGGCATCGCCCATCTCATGCGTCGGGTCGTACTGCTTGACGGAACGGCGCGTCTGGATCGCCTCGGATACCTTCATGACGAATGATTCCTCCGGATGGGATCGATGGGACGCGTAGGGGAAGTGCACCCCATCGGTTGCGGAACGGGACGTGTTGCGTCCGCGGCGAATTCTACCCAGGAGCACCGTACCCGCATCGCCGGAATGGAACCCGGCGCCCGGAATCGGGTCAGACATCGGAACCTGCGCGATGGAAATCGTGCGGGAATGTGTTTTTGTTGGTCCGACCCCGCCGTGGACATGGTCGATTCGCGACGGGGTTGATTGGTCGTTGCAGGAGGAAGGGATGAAGGCAGGCGTTTTGGATTCGGTTTTGCGGTTTGGGGTGTTCGGCATGGTGGACGGCGCGCGGCGCAGCGCAAGGATCGATCTGCGGTTGCCGTCCGTGCGCGTCGCGAGTTTCGTGGGTGCGGCAGCGGTGACCGCGGCATTGGGGTTGGCCGCGCCGGCGCAGGCGGCGAGCCCGTTGCGGCTTGCGTCGGCGCAGCAAGGCCCGGGTGCAACGGCTTGCGCCCACGATCGAAGCCTGGCTTCCCGTTACGCGCGGGAAGCCAGCGATGAGGACGCCTGGGCGGCGTTCGATCGGGAGCAGGCACAGATCGATGAGGAAAGCGGCAAGCCCGCGAAGGAGGCGCGTGCCGCCGATCTCGATGCGCTGGCGCAAAAGGACGACGTCGTGGCCGAACACGATGCGTCGATGGCGCAGCGTTACCGCCACATGGTACGGAACCGCGGCGTGGGCAACGGCGGGGCGGGCACCGGCGGCTGATCCGGCGGCGTGCGGCGCATACCGGCGGGTTCGATATCGTCCGGAGTGGTTCGGCAAGTCCCGCGCGGCGGGCGTGCGCTCAAGTGCCCAGGATTGCCGGGTTCAGCCGCCAGATGGCGTGATTGAGCAGGGCGGCGAAGCTCACCCATGCCAGATACGGGAGCAGCAGCAGGCCCGCGCTGCGCTGCACCCGCAGGAAGCTGCGTACCGTCGCCAGCAACAGCACCCACAGCAGCACGATGTCGGCGAAGGCGCCGCCGCCCAGATGCCAGGCGAAGAACAGCCAGCTCCATAGCGCGTTGACGGCCAGCTGGAGCAGGTACCAGGTCAACGGCCCGGCCTGCGCGCGCAGGCCGCCCCGGCGCCAGACCAGCCATGCGGCAAAGCCCATCATGGCGTAGAGCGCCGTCCATACCGGGCCGAACAGCCACGGCGGCGGCGCCCAGGCGGGTTGCACGAGGCTCGAATAGAACGCTGCGGCCCGCACCGACGCCAGCGCGCCAATGATCGTGGCGGCGAGCGACAGGCCGAGCCAGCCGAGAAGGCCGCGGATCTGGACGGATTTCGAGGGAATCTGCATGGCTGCATGCTACCCGGATCGTCAGGGCAACAAATGCCGTTGGCAAGCGTGCGGAGAGATCGCCAGCAACCGTGTAGTGTGGTGCTTCGCTGGGCTCAGACCGGGGCCGTGAGTGAGAAGGGGACACGCGCGAGCGCGCCGTTGTAATTGTTGACAACGGATCGTGTTGTTGGCATCATTTTCAACATGTCCGCAGAGTTGCTCATCGCCGAACGCTTTGCTCTCGACGATTTGTCCTTTGTCGAGATGGTCGTCTGGCAGTTGGAGGCGCCCGTGGCGGGTTGTGAGCATGCGCTCAAATATCGCCTTGCGTACGTGATTGAGGGCCGCTGTGTCGTGCGGTACGACAACGAAGCGGGAAAGGGAGACCACCGCCATATCGGTGGCCGAGAGATGCAGTACACGTTCCGATCGCTTGACGCGCTTCAGATCGACTTTTGGTCGGACGTGTCAGAACGGGAGGCACGCAAATGAACGTCGTGACGATCGGAGTCCAGTCCCTGGCAGGGGTCAAGGCTCGCTTGGCGGAGGCGCTGCGCGGCAAGGCGCAGCGGCCGGTTGCGCGCATTGATTTTGCGACTCCGGAGCTTCTGTGGCGGATCCTCTCCCCCAATCGCCTGCAGATTTTGCGCGTGATGAGTGGAGGCGGTCCTTTGGCCTTGCGGGAAATTGCGCGCCGCGTCGGACGAGACGTCAAGGGAGTCCACTCCGATGTTCACGCGCTGTTGCTCGCCGGTGTGCTGGACCGAATCGATGAAGGATTCGTTTTCCCCTTCGATGCAATCCACGTCGACTTTACCATCCAGGCCGCAGCCTGATCGTCGTGGTGCGCGGGGCGGGACTCGAACCCGCACGCCTTGCGGCCTGGGATTTTAAGTCCCATGCGTCTACCGGTTTCGCCACCCGCGCGCGCTTGCGATTTTAGCGGGTGACATCGAGGATCCTTGAAGATGAAAAAGCCGTTTCGTGCCGTCGTACTCGTATTCTTGGGAATCGCCGTGATGCCGGCCTTCGCCCTGACCTTCGATACCCGCGGTGTGACGCCGATCGACCCCGGCCTGTGGTCGGTTGCGACGCGCGGTACGGTGCAGGTGATGGGCTTTTCGCAACCCTTCTCGAAAGTCCTTCGCAGCTGCGTCCGCGCCGGTCACAAGCCCGGAGCGCTCGTGCCGACGGGAACGGGGCGATGCACGGAACACGAGACCACGTCGGGCGGGGTGATGCACTGGAACATGCATTGCGTGGCGGCGAACACGCGGGTCGACTATGCCTGTGCGATCCGGACGCAACGCCGTCGCTATGACGTCGAGTGCACCATCCACAACGCGAATCCCCACTCGCTGAGCAATTATACGGCGATCGGAACCTGGCTGGGGGCGACCTGCCCCTGATCGGCGGCCGCGCAGAGGCCGAGGGGATGCTCCGAGGCATGCCGCCTGCACGGCGAGCGTCGGCGGCCGGTGCGATCAATTGGCGATTCGTTCCAGTTCTTCCTGCCCCGCCAGCCATTCCGTTTCGAGCGCTTCGATCGCGGCGGCGATCTGGGCGCGTTGCTTGAGCAGTTCCGGGACGTCGTTGGCGGCGGCACCGGAGTAGATCCCGGGATCGGCAAGGGTTTCGTCGAGCGCGCGCAGTTCCTCGGTGCGGGTATGCAGCGTTCGCTCGAGTGCTTCCAGACGCTTGCGGATCGGCCGCTGCGCCTGGGCCAGGCGCTCGCGTTCCTGGGCGCGGATGCGCCGCTCGTCGCGCCGTCCGGCGGAGGATGACGCCGGGCCGGCCGTCGCTTCGCCCGCCGATTCCTCGGCGCGCCGCTGGTCGCGCCGGTCGGCGAGCACGAGGGCGGCGTATTCGTCGAGGTCGCCGTCGAATTCGGAGAGCGCCCTGTCGCGCACCAGCCAGAGGCGGTCGGCCGCGGCGCGCAGCAGGTGGCGGTCGTGCGAGACGAGCAGCAGCGCGCCATCGAACGCCGACAGCGCCATCGTCAACGCTTCGCGCGTTTCCATGTCGAGGTGGTTGGTCGGCTCGTCGAGCACCAGCAGGTTGGGACGCTGCCAGGCGAGCAGCGCCAGCGCGCAGCGGGCCTTTTCGCCGCCGGACATGCGCCCGACCGGAGCGGTCGCCATTTCGCCGGAAAAGCGGAACATGCCGAGGAAGTCGCGCAGCTCCTGCTCGCGCACGTCGGGGGCGATGCGGCGCAGTTGCGCAAGCGGACTGTCGTCGCCGTCGAGCTGGTCCAGCTGGTGCTGGGCGAAGTAGCCGATCCGGGTGGCGGAGGCGCGCTGCAGGGTTCCCGCCTTCGGGGCCAGCGTTCCGGCGATGGCCTTGATGAGGGTGGACTTCCCGGCGCCGTTGACGCCGAGCACACCGATGCGATCCCCGGCTTCGATCCGCAATTTGACGTCGCGCAGCACGGCCTGACCGCCGTAGCCCAGGTGAAGGTCCGCCGCCGTGACGAGATGGTCGGGAATCTTGTCGGGCTCCGGGAACGTGAAGCGCCATTCGCGGGCCGCGCGCGCCGGCTCGACCTGCACCAGGCGCTCGAGCATCTTCATCCGGCTTTGCGCCTGGCGGGCCTTGGTCGCCTGCGCGCGGAACCGGTCGACGAAGCGCTGGAGGTGCGCCGCCGTGCGTGCCGTGCTGCGGGCGAGCGCGTCCTGCTGGCGCAGCCGTTCCGCCTGGGCGGATTCAAAGGAGGTGTAGTTGCCGGCATAGCGCCGGATCGTCTCGCCGTCGACGTGCCAGATCGTCTCCACGCAGCGGTCGAGAAATTCGCGGTCGTGCGAGATGATCAGGACGGTGGCCGGCTGGCGGCGCAGCCATGCTTCGAGCCAGAGCACCGAATCGAGGTCGAGGTGATTGGTGGGCTCGTCGAGCAGCAGCAGGTCGGCGGGACGCAGCAGCGTGCGCGCCAGCGCCAGTCGGTTGCGCCAGCCGCCCGAGAACGACGTGACCGGGGCCTCCGCGTCGCCGGGCGCGAACCCGAGTCCGTGGAGCACCGTGCGTGCCTGCGCGGCGATCGCGCCGGCATCGATCTCGGCGAGCTGCGCATGCGCATGGGCCAGTTCGAGGTCGTCGCCGGAGCGTTCGGCGGCGGCGAGAGTCGCGCGGGCCTGGGCGAGCGGGGCATGGCCTTCGAGCACGTACGCGAGCGCGCTCGGCTCCTGCGATTCGATGTCCTGCGCGAGATGCGCGATGCGCTCGGCGCGCGGGGTGTCGAGGTCGCCGCTTTCGAGCGGCAACTCGCCCAGCACCGCGGCAAACAGACTCGACTTGCCGCAGCCGTTGGCGCCGACCAGGCCCACCCGTTCGCCCGGGGCGGCGAGCAGGTTGACGTCGCGATACAGGATGCGGGCGCCGCGCGCCAGCGCGCCGTTTCGAATGCGCAGCACTATTTCGCCAGCACTATTTTGCGCCGGGCAGATCTTCCGCGCGCGCGGCGAAGACCATGTCGTCCCCGGCGCTGGTGGCGAGCCAGGTCAAGGGCAGATCGGGGAAGGCCCGCTCCACCGCCGCCCGGCCGTCCCCGACTTCGACGATCAGCACGCCGTGGGGTTCGAGGTGCGCCCGCGCCTGCTTCACGATCCGGCGTACGAGGTCGATGCCGTCGGTGCCGCCGGCCAGCGCGAGGCGCGGTTCGTGGCGATACTCGGGAGGAAGCTCCGCCATGGCCGCCTCCGTCACATAGGGCGGGTTGCTCAGGATCAGGTCGTAGCGGCGGCCGGCGAGTTCCTGGAACAGGTCGGAGGAAACCGGGTGGATCCGGCCGCGCAATCCGTAATCGTCGATGTTCCGCCGCGCGACCGCCAGGGCATCGACCGAGATGTCGACGGCGTCGACCTCGGCATTGGGAAACGCGTCGGCGGCCATGATGGCGAGGCAGGCCGACCCGGTGCAGAGGTCGAGCACGCGGCCGACCGCGTCGGAATCGTCGATCCATGCGTCGAGGCCGTCGCGCAACAGTTCACCGATGAACGAGCGCGGAATGATGCAGCGGTTGTCGACGTAGAAACGGTAGCCCTGGATCCAGCTTTCATGGAGCAGGTAGGCCACCGGCGTGCGCGTGCGCACGCGGCGGTCGATCAGTTCGAGCAGCGTATTGATTTCGGCGATGGTGAGAAACGCATCGAGGAATACGTCCATGCGCTCGATCGGCAGCGAAAGCGCCCGCATCACGAGGAAGACGGCCTCGTCGTAGGCGTCGGCCTGGCCGTGTCCGAAGAAGATTCCGCCTTCGTTGAAGGTGGTCACGGCATAGCGCAGCGCGTCGCGTACCGTCCGCAGGTTGGCTTGGGCGTCGAGGGACATGATGGTCGGCGGAATCAAACCGCGAATATACCCCGTAAGGTTGCGAGGTAGATGTCCCGGAGGGCGTCGATGTCGGCGAGGCGCACCCGCTCGTCGACGGTATGAATGCTCGCGTTGGGGGGGCCGAACTCGACCACCTGCGGGCAGATCGTCGCCAGGAATCGGCCGTCGGAGGTGCCGCCGGTGGTCGAGCGCTGGGGAACGACGCCGGTCACGCCCTCGATCGCCGTCGACAGCGCGGCCATCAGCTTCCCGGGGGCGCACTGGAACGGCCGGGCGCCCAGCGTCCACTGCAGGTCGAAGCTGAGCCCATGGCTGCGCAGGATCGTCTCGATCCGGGCACGCAGGCCGTCGGCATCGGAAACCGGCGCGAAACGCAGGTTGAAGTCGACTTCACAGCGGGCCGGAATGACGTTGCCCGCCCCGGTTCCGGCATGGATGTTCGACACCTGGAAGGTGGTCGGCGGGAAATCGGCGTTGCCCTCGTCCCAGACCGTGGCCGCGAGCTCGGCCAGCGCGGGCGCGCAGGCATGGATCGGATTGCGGGCGAGATGGGGATAGGCGACGTGGCCCTGGATGCCATGCACCGTCAGCCGTCCCGAAAGCGAGCCGCGGCGGCCATTCTTGATCGTGTCGCCGAGGTGGTCGACGCAGGTCGGTTCGCCGACGAGGCAGTAGTCGATGGTCTGGTTGCGGGCGGCGAGCGCCTCGACCACGGCGATGGTGCCGTCGGTCGCCGGGCCTTCCTCGTCCGACGTGAGCAGCAGGGCGATCGATCCGGGGTGGTCGGGATGCGCGGCGACGAAGGTTTCGGCTGCGATCGCGAATGCCGCCAGCGAGGTCTTCATGTCGGCGGCGCCGCGCCCGTACAGGAATCCGTCGCGCGCCTCCGCGCGGAACGGATCGGAATGCCACAGTTCGCGCGGGCCCGGCGGCACGACGTCGGTGTGGCCGGCGAACACGAAGCAGGGGCTGCCACGGCCGCGGATCAGCCATCGGTTGGCGACGCCGCCGCGGTCGAATCGTTCGGCCACGAAGCCGCTCGGCGCGAGGCGGGCGGCGAGCAGGTCCTGGGCGCCGGCGTCCTCGGGGGTGACGGAGGGGCAGGCAATGAGCGCTTCGAGCAGGGTTCGGGTGGGGGACGGCGTGGGCATCATCGGGATTGCGCGCGCAGTCTTCCCCTCGCGTGCGAGGGGGGACGGCGGGCGGGTCGGGAGGTTGATCGAAACGGGGAAGGAATGATCGGGACGGGACCCAGGGGACGGGAACTCACGGGACGTGAATCGTGATCTCGCTGAGCGATGGCGCGTCCGGGCTTGCCGGCGGGTTGAGGATCGAGGTCTCCTTGCGCGCGTTGCCCTTGTTGTTGAGGAACCAGAGCAGGTTGTTCTGCGAATCGGCGGCGGCGAGGGCGTCGTCGCGGGTGATCGCGTTTTCCTGCAACAGCTGGAACAGGCCTTGCTCGAAGGATTGATTGTCCGGGGAAAGGCTTTGCTCGAGCGATTCCTTGATCGCGGACACATCGCCGCGCAGGATCAGGTCGCGGGTGTGGGCGGTGTTGAGCAGCACCTCGACCGCCGGCACCCGGCCGCCCTGCCGCGCGCGCACCAGCCGCTGCGACACCACCGCGGTGAGGGCGGTTCCGAGGTCCTCGAACAGGGCGTTGCGCGCTTCGGGCGGGTAGAAGCTGATCACGCGGTTCAAGGCATGCACGGAATTGGTGGCATGCATGGTGGCGATGACGGCGTGGCCCGACATGGCGTAGGCGAGCGCCGCGGTCATGGTGGCGCGATCGCGGATCTCGCCGATGAAGAGCAGGTCCGGTGCCTGGCGCAGGGCGCTGCGCAGGGCGGTTTCGAGGGAGGTGGCATCGGTGCCGATCTCCCGCTGGTTGACGATCGATTTCTTGTTGCGGAACAGGAATTCGACGGGGTCTTCAAAGGTGAGGATGTGTCCGGTCTGCCGCTCGTTGCGATGGTCGATCATCGACGCGATCGACGTCGACTTGCCGGATCCGGCGGCACCGACGACCAGGATCAGGCCGTGCCGCGCCACCGCGAGATCGCGGAAAACCGGCGGCAGGTGCAGGCTTTCGAGCTTGGGGATCTCGTAGGGAATGTAGCGCACCACCGCCGAAATGGTGCCGCGCTGGCGGAACGCGCTCAGGCGGAAGCTGCCCACGCCTTGCAGGGGCAGCGCGATGTTGAGTTCATGGGTTTCCTCGAGTTCGCGGAAACTGGGATCGCTGACGCGCTCGGCGAGCAGGGTGATGATGTCCTGGGGCGTGAGCGCGTCCTGGGCGATCGGCACGCAGACGCCGTTGAGCTTGACCGTGATGGGGGCGCCGGGCGCAAGGAAGAGGTCCGATGCATTTTTTTCCGCCATGAGACGGAAGAGGCGTTCGAGCGTTACGGCCATGGCGGGTTCTCCCTCGCTCCGGTGATTCCGGTCCGGCGCCCGGCCGGGGTGGTGCCGGGCGCAGTCTCGGGTGCGGTCTGTTATCGCGCCGCGTCGCGCAGCAGTTCGTTGATGGCGGTCTTCGCGCGCGTCTGCGCGTCGACGCGCTTGACGATCACCGCGCAGTAGAGGCTGTGCGTGCCGTCCTTGGCCGGCATCGATCCCGGTACGACGACGGCGCCGCGCGGCACGCGGCCGTAGAGCACCTGCCCCGTCTCGCGATCGTAGATGCGGGTGCTGGCGCCGATGTAGACGCCCATCGAGACCACCGCGTCCTGTTCGACGATGACTCCTTCGACGATCTCCGAACGCGCGCCGATGAAGCAGTTGTCTTCGATGATGGTCGGGGAGGCCTGCAGGGGTTCGAGCACGCCGCCGATGCCGACGCCGCCGGAGAGGTGGACGTTCTTGCCGATCTGCGCGCAGGAGCCGACCGTCGCCCAGGTGTCGACCATCGTGCCCTCGTCGACGTAGGCGCCGATGTTGACGTACGAGGGCATGAGCACGACGTTGCGCGCAATGAAGGCGCCCCGCCGCGCGGTGGCCGGCGGGACGACGCGCACGCCGGCGTCGCGGAAGCGCGCTTCGTCGTACGAGCTGAACTTGGTGTCGACCTTGTCGTAGAAGCGCAGCGCGGAATCGGCGCCGCCGTTCATCACCCGGTTGTCGCGCAGGCGGAACGAAAGCAGGACGGCCTTCTTGATCCACTGGTTCACCACCCATTCGCCGCCGCGTTTTTCCGCGACCCGGAGCCGGCCGGCATCGAGCTGGTCGATGGTGTCGGTGATCGCCTCGTGCAGCAGGGCGGGGGCGGTGAGGGTGGTGAGTTGCGCGCGGTCCTCCCAGGCTTCTTCGATCGTGGTCTGGTGCTGGCTCATGGCTTCGGTTCCTTTTTTCGGAAAAATCAGGCTGGTTGGGCATGCGCGAGGATGCGCCGCGCCGCTTCGATGGTTTCGGATTCCTCGGCCACCAGGGCGATCCGGACGTACCCGGCGCCCGGATTCCCGCCGTCGATGTCGCGCCCAAGGTAACTGCCCGGCAGCACGAGGACGTTCTGGCGCGCGAACAGATCCCGGGCATATTGCGCGTCGTCACCGGGAGTCCGGGCCCACAGATAGAACGAGGCGTCGGGCATCGGTGCCGGCAATGCGCGGGAGATCGGTTCGTGCACCGCCCGGAATTTCTGCGTGTAGCGGCGGCGGTTCTCGAGGACGTGGTCTTCGCTGCCCCATGCTGCCACACTTGCGGCCTGTACGGCCGGGCTCATCGCGCTGCCATGGTACGTCCGGTAGGCCAGGAAGCGGGCGATCGCCCGGGCGTCGCCGGCGACGAACCCCGAGCGCAGGCCGGGGGCGTTGGAGCGCTTCGACAGGCTGTTGAAGCACACGACGCGTTCGAAGCCTTCCCGCCCGAGGCGCTGGGCCGCCTGCAGCGCGCCGAGGGGAGGATCCGCGTCCTCGAAATGGATTTCGGAGTAGCACTCGTCGGCGGCGATCAGAAAATCGTGACGGTCGGCGAGCTCGAACAGTTCGCGCCACTCGTCGAGCGACATCACATGTCCCGTGGGGTTGCCCGGCGAGCAGGCATAGACGAGCTGCACCCGCGACCATTCCGCCGCCGGGATGCGCTCCCAGGGCATCCGCCAGCCGCCCGCCTCGGTGGTCGGCAGGTAGCGCGGCTGCGCCCCGGCGAGCAGGGCGGCCCCTTCATAGATCTGGTACCCCGGACAGGGGATGACCACGATCGCGCCGGCCCGGGGATCGACCGCGGCCTGTGCGAAGGAGAAGAGCGCTTCCCGCGACCCGTTGACCGGCAGGATCTGGGTCTGCGGATCGACGCCGCGCAGGCCGTAGCGGCGTACCAGCCATTGCCCGATGGCTTCGCGCAGCGCGTCCGTGCCGCGCGTGGCCGGGTAGGCGGAGAGCGTGTCCAGCGCGGCGACGAGCGCCTCGCGCAGCAGCGCCGGGGTGGCGTGCCGCGGCTCGCCGATGGACAGATTGATCGGGGCGAGATCCGCCGGCGGGCGCACCCCCGCAAGCAGTTCGCGCAGGCGCTCGAAGGGGTAGGGCTGCAGCGCGTCGAGCAGCGGGTTCATCGACCGCGCTCCCCGCGCCCGCCTGCGGGGGAGGGGGCGGGGTTGAGAGGCGCGGCGGAGAACGGAATCGGCATGGTCTGCGCGGACGCGGGGCCCAGATCGACCGGCGCGGCGGGTTTCCAGCCGCGCTTGCGGTGTTCGACCGCCACGGTGGTGTAGATGCCGCCGCGGACGTTCCAGCGCGCCGTGATGCGCAGGAAACGCGGTGCCATGGCCGCGACGAGGTCGTCGAGCACGCGGTTGGTGACCGCTTCGTGGAAGGCGCCCTGGTTCCGGTACGAAAATACGTAGAGTTTGAGGCTCTTCAGCTCGACGTTGCGGCGGTCGGGCACGAATTCGAGCTCGAACCGGGCGAAGTCGGGCTGGCCCGTGATGGGGCACAGGCAGGTGAATTCGGGGATCTCGATCCGGACGAGATAGTCGCGTTCCGGGTTGGGATTGGGGAAGGTCTCCAGGGCGGCGTCGGCGGTCGCGCGGGCCTTGGTGCGGGGGGCGGATTTTTTCATAGCCTATCATTATAGTTTTGCTGTTTTGCGAGCGAAACGTGCGGTTGCGCCAGATCAAACTTGCCGGGTTCAAATCGTTCGTCGATCCGACGCAGATCGACGTTCCGGGACAGATCGTCGGGGTCGTCGGCCCCAACGGTTGCGGAAAGTCCAACGTCATCGACGCCGTGCGCTGGGTGCTGGGTGAGAGCAAGGCCGCGGAACTTCGCGGCGAGTCGATGCTCGACGTCATCTTCAATGGTTCGACGGAGCGCAAGCCGGCCGGCCGCGCGAGCGTCGAACTGGTGTTCGACAACAGCGAAGGGCGCATCGGCGGGGAGTGGAGCCGGTTCTCCGAGCTGTCGGTCAAGCGCGTCCTCACCCGCGACAATGCCTCCGCATACCTGATCAATCAACAGCAGGTGCGCCGGCGCGACGTGCACGACCTGTTCCTCGGCACCGGCCTGGGCCCCCGCGCCTACGCGATCATCGGTCAGGGGACGATCTCGCGCATCGTCGAGGCCAAGCCGGAGGAACTGCGGATCTTTCTGGAAGAGGCGGCGGGCGTTTCCCGCTACAAGGAGCGGCGCAAAGAGACGGAATCGCGTCTGGCCGACGCGCGCGACAACCTGACGCGCGTCGAGGACGTGCTGCGCGAACTCGATTCGCAGATCGAGCGCCTGCACAAGCAGGCGGAAGTGGCGCGCGAATATCGCACGCTCACCGAGCGCCACCGCGATGCGCAGAGCCTGCTCTGGTTCACCCGGCGCGAGGAAGGCGTGGCCGAACAGGCGCGGCGGATGCGGGAAATCGAGCAGGCCGAGACCCAGCTCGAGGCGCAGATGGCGGATCTGCGCGCGGTCGAATTGCGCCTCGTGCAGGAGCGGCAGGCGCAGGACGAGGCCAACGCCGGCGCCCAGGCGGCGCAGGCGGAGCTGGCGCGGGCCAACGAGGAGGTACGCAAGCGCGACGCCCAGGTCCGCTCGACGCTGGAATCGCGCGCCAAGCTGGTCGCGCATGGCGATGCCCTTGCCGAGTCGCGCAAGCGCCGGGAAGCCGAGCTGGCCCAGCTCGTGCAGCGGCGCGCGGAACTGGAACGCGAGGCGGGGGAGGCGCAGGCGCGGCTGGAGGCGGCGCGCGCGGCCTGCGCGGAACACGAGGCCCGGGTGCCGGAATGCGAAGCGGCGGCGAATGCGGCGCGCGAGGCCGTCACCGCGGCGCGGGCGCAGGCGGCATCGGCGCAGCAGGCGATTTCCGGCGCGTCGGCGCAGATGCAGGGGTTCGACCGGCAGGGCAACGCCCTGGCGATGCGCCGCGAGCGCCTGAGCGACGAGCAGTCGTCGCTCGGCGCGCCCGACGCGGCGCGCCTGGATCGGCTGCGCGCCGAGATCGCCGCCTTGCAGGCGGACCTCGATGCGGCGCAGGCGCAGGGCGCGCAGGCCGAGGCGCAGGAGCGGGAACTGCAAGGGCAACGGCAGACGCGTACCGAAGAGCGCAGCAAGGCCTCGGCCGAGCTGCACCGCCTCGACGCGCGCCTGCACGCGGTGCGCGACACCCTGGCCAAGATGCAGGCCGATGAAAAACTCGATCCCTGGCTGCGCAAGCAGGAGCTGCAGGCCTTGCCGCGCCTCTTCGCGCGGCTGGAGGTCGACGGCGGCTGGGAGACGGCGATCGAAGCGGTGCTGCGCGAGCGCATCGAAGCGATCGAGGTCGGCCGGCTGGAGCCGATGACGGCGTTCGGGACGATGGCGCCGCCGGCGCGGGTGAGCTTCTACGCGCGCGCCGAGCGCGAGCTGCCGCCGCCCGCCAAGGCGCCGTGGCCGCGGCTGGCGGAATCCGTGCGCGTGCGCGGCGGAGTCGAATCCGAGGGATTGCGCTCGGTGCTGGAAGACTGGCTGGCGGGCGTGTACGTCATGCCGGATCTCGAGCAGGCGATGGCGGCGCGCGCGGAACTGCCCGCCGGCGCGCAGTTCGTGGTGCCGGGCGGCCATGTGGTCTCCCGTCACGGACTGCGGTTTTTCGCGCCGGAGGACCGCAAGGCGGGCCTGCTTGCCCACCGGCGCGACGCCGAGAACCTCGAGCGCCAGATCAAGGCGCAGCGCCTGATCGACGAACAGGCTGCGGAGGCGCTGGCGCGGGTCGAGGCGCAACTGCGGCAGGCGCAGGAGCAGGCCCGCACGGCGCGCGACCGCGCGGCGCAGATGCGCACGCGCCTGCATCAACTGCAGCTCGAGTCGGTGCGGCTCGCCGAAACGATCGAGCGCATTCGCAACCGCAGCGGACAGATCGAATCCGAGCTGGAGGAGATCGCCCGCGAGGAGGCCGAACTCAATCGCCACCGCGAGGAGGCGGAGACCCGTTTTGCCCAGCTCGACGGCGAATTGGGCCGCCACCAGGAAGCGGTGGAAGCGGCGCGGGTGCAGGACGAGCAGGCGGCGGCGCGATTGCGCGAGGCGCGCGAGCGCCTGCGGCAGCTCGAATCGCAGCGCCAGCGCGCGGAATTTGACGTCACCGGCCTGCAGGATCGCCGCCGCGACGTCGATCACGGCGCCGGCGTGGCGGCGGCCGACATCGCGCGGCTGGGTGAGGAGATCGACCGCGCGCGGCTCGAGGCGGCGAAACTCGACGACAGCGGCGTCCGCGGTGAACTCGAGGAATGGCTGGAACGGCAGCGGCAGGCCGAGCGCGCCGCGACCGACGCCCGCTCCCGGTTCGACGAGTGGATGCAGCGCGCGCGGGCGAGCGACGAGCAGCGCCAGAAGATCGAGCGCGGCCTGCAACCCCGGCGCGACCGCATCACCGATCTGCGCCTGCAGGAGCAGGCCGCACGGCTGGCGGTGGAACAGTTCGACCGGCAACTGGCGGAGGTGGGGGTCGAGGGCGAACCGGCGCGCGAGGCGCTGCACGCGCGGCTCGCGCAGGCGCCGGCCGCCGCCGAGCAGGAACGCGAGATCGCCCGGCTCGCCCAGGCGATCTCCGATCTGGGGGCGGTCAACCTTGCGGCGCTCGACGAACTGGGCGCCGCGCAGGAGCGGCAGGGTTTTCTGCGTACGCAGTCGGAAGACCTGCGCACGGCGGTGGAGACCCTGGAGGACGCGATCCGCAAGATCGACGTCGAATCGCGCGCCTTGCTGCAGGAAACCTTCGACAAGGTCAACGGCCATTTCGGGGAGATGTTCCCGCGCCTTTTCGGCGGCGGCCAGGCGCGCCTGTCGATGACCGGCGATGAAATCCTCGACGCGGGCGTGCAGCTCACCGCGCAACCGCCGGGCAAGCGCAACAGCTCGATCCATCTGCTGTCGGGCGGGGAAAAGGCGTTGACCGCGACGGCGCTGGTGTTTGCGCTCTTCAAGCTCAACCCGGCGCCGTTCTGCCTGCTCGACGAGGTCGATGCGCCGCTCGATGATGCCAATACCGAGCGGTTCTGCCAGCTCGTGCGCTCGATGAGCGACGCCACCCAGTTCCTGTTCATCTCGCACAACAAGATCGCCATGGAGATGGCCCAGCAACTGGTCGGTGTGACGATGCAGGAGCAGGGGGTGTCGCGCATCGTGGCGGTGGACCTCGACAGCGCGGTCGACATGGCGGAGTCGGCGTGAGCCGCTTGCAGCTCGCCCTGATCGTCGTTGCGGCGCTCGTGCTGCTGGCCTTGTACGTCCATGGGAAGTGGCAGGAACGCCAACTGCTGCAGCGCATGCGCGCGACGCTGCACGGCGGAGTCGAGGATGCGCTGATGCAGGCCGGTGCCGCGGCGTCCGGCGCGGACCAGCCCGATCCGCCGGTCGGCGCGCGCACGGAACCGCGCTGGGACGATGCGGCGGCGCCGGGATCCAGGACCGGATCCGCAGCCGGAGCCGTAGCGGGATCGGTAGCGGGGTCGGTAGCGGGACAGGCGGCGGGACGAGATGCGGCGGCGGCGTACGCGGCGGTCGCGGGCGAGGCGCCGGTGGAGTTGCGTGCGGCGCAATTGACGCAGGAACTGGCGGCACGGACGGGTGCCGCGGCGCACAGCGAGCCCGAGGAGGTCGTTTCGGAGCCGCTGCGGCTTCCTGCCGCAGCCAACCCGCCGGATTGGGTCGAGGACCCGATGCTCGATCTGGCGCTCGAGTTGCGCTGCGCGCGGGCGGTCGACGGGGTTGCGGTGATCGATGCCGCCGCGGCCCTTGCCGCGGAATCGTTTCCGCTGCCGGTCCATTTCGTCGTCTGGGATTCGCGCCACGAGCAGTGGGTGCTGCCGGACCGCTTCGGGTACTACACCGACGCCCTGGCGGCAATCCAGCTGGCGGGGCGCCGCGGCGCCCTGACAGCGGAAGTCCTGACGCGGTTCCTGGCGGCGGTCCGCCGGGTGGCGGCGGCGCTGCAGGCGGATTTCGACGTGCCGGACCCGGATCGGCTGCTTGCCCAGGCGCGCGAGCTCGATGCCGTCTGCGCACGGTACGACGTCCGCATCGGGCTGACCGTATTGGCCACCGGCGCCGCCTGGACCGCGCCCCAACTGCGCGCGGCGGCGCAGCGCGCGGGGTTCGTCGCCGGCGCGACATCCCAGGGCTGGGTCCATGCCGACGATTCCGGGGCGCCCCTGCTGACGTTGACGGCGGAATCGGCGACGCCGCGCAAGGTGTTCCTCGAACTCGACGTGCCGATGGTCTCTTCCCATGCCGATGCGCTGGCCGCCTTGATCGATCGGGCCGAGGCGCTCGCCGGCATCCTGGGCGGGCGCGTGGTCGATGACAACGGCCGGCCGGTCGATGCGGAGTCGATGGCGTCCGTGCAGCCCCAGCTTGCCCAGGTCCACGAGGAGATGGCCCGGGCAGGGATCGATCCGGGCGGCGTGCGGGCGCGACGGCTCTACCGGTGAGGGCAGGCATGGAAGACGCCGCGCGCGCGCGGGAACTGCGGGACACCATCGCGCGGCTCGATCACGCCTACTACGTCCTGGATCGGCCGCTGGTTCCCGACGCCGAATACGACCGGCTGTTTCGCGAACTGCAGGCCCTGGAGGAGCGCGAGCCGGCGCTGCGCACGCCGGACTCGCCCACCCAGCGCGTGGGCGGCGGCGTGCGCGCCGATCTGCAGCCTGCGCCCCATGCGGTGCCGATGCTGTCGCTCAACAACGCGATGGACGATGCCGACACGGCCGCATTCGACACGCGCGTGCGCGGGGCCCTGGGCAGCGAGACGGACGTCGCGTACTGCTGCGAACTGAAATTCGATGGGCTCGCGGTCAGCCTGCGCTATCGCGACGGCGTTCTCGAACTGGGCGCGACGCGCGGCGACGGCTTCGTCGGCGAGGATGTCACCGCCAATCTGCGCACCATCCGCAGCATTCCCCTCCGGCTGTTCGGCACGGCGCCGCCCTTGCTCGAAGTCCGCGGCGAGGTGCTGATGTTCAAGCGCGAATTCGAACGCCTGAACGCCGCGCAACGGGCGCGGGGGGATAAGGAGTTCGCCAATCCGCGCAACGCCGCGGCGGGAAGCCTGCGTCAGCTCGATGCGCGCGTCACGGCGCAGCGGGGCCTGCATTTCTTTGCCTACGGCATCGCCGAGACGGTCGGGGATGCGAGCCCCCCGGCATCGCAGTCGGAGATGCTCGACTGGCTGCAGACGCTGGGGTTCCCGGTCTGCGAGCATCGCGCTCGGGTGCGGGGTCTGGACGGCCTGCGCGACTGCTACGCCCGCGTCGAAGCGATGCGCGACGCGTTGCCCTACGAGATCGACGGCGTCGTGTTCAAGGTCGACGCGTTTTCCGCGCAGCAGCGCATCGGCTCGCTGGCGCGTGCGCCGCGCTGGGCGGTGGCACGCAAGTTTCCGCCGCGCGAGGCGGTGACGCGGCTGCGCGACATCGTGGTGCAGGTCGGGCGCACCGGCGCGCTGACGCCGGTGGCGCGCCTCGATCCGGTCGAGGTGGGCGGGGTGACGGTGACCAACGCCACCCTGCACAACGAGGACGAGATCCGGCGCAAGGAAATCCGGATCGGCGACCTCGTCGCGGTGCGGCGCGCGGGCGACGTGATCCCGGAGGTCGTCGCGGTCGTCGGCGATCATCCGCCCGACGCGCGGGAATTCGTCATGCCGCAGGCCTGCCCGGTCTGCGGTTCGGCCGTGGTTCGCGGGGAGGACGAAGCCGTGGCCCGCTGCAGCGGCGGACTGGTGTGCCCTGCGCAGCGCAAGCAGGCGCTGCTGCATTTCGCCGGCCGGCGCGCGCTGGACATCGACGGTCTGGGGGAACGGCTCGTCGATCAACTCGTCGATACCGGCCTCGTGCAGCGGCCTTCGGATCTGTTCCGGCTCGGCGCACAGGATCTGGCCGGCCTCGAGCGCATGGGCGACAAATCGGCCGCGAACCTGTTGGCGCAGATCGGGCGGGCCCGCGAACCGACGCTCGAGCGCTTCCTCTATGCGCTCGGCATCCGCAACGTCGGCGAGGCCACCGCGCGCGATCTGGCACGGCATTTTCGCAACGTTGCCGCGACCGCGGAGACCGGCGGACGGGCGTTGATGCGGGACATCGAGAACGCGAGGGAGGAGGATCTCATGCGCGTGCCGGAGGTCGGCCCGATCGTCGCGCGTTCGATCCGCCAGTTTTTCGCGGAGCCGCACAATCGCGAGGAACTGAAAAACCTCCTCGATGCCATGGGAGAGATCGCGGCGCCGGAGGCGACAATGACGGCGGCGCTGCCGCTGCTGGGGAAGACGTTCGTGCTTACCGGAACGCTGCCCCACTGGACGCGCGACGAAGCGGCGGCGCGGATCACCGCGGCCGGCGGGAAGGTGAGCGGCTCGGTGTCGCGCAAGACGGCGTACGTCGTCGCCGGCGACGACGCGGGCTCGAAGCTGGCGCGTGCCCGGGAACTGGGCGTGACGGTGCTGGATGAGGCAGGGTTGCGGAATTTGCTGGGGTGACCTCGGCTCCCGTGGAGGGGAGCGGAGCGCCTCGGTCGAGGAACAGAACGGGATCAGGCATGTTTGCGATTGTCGGGGGTAGCGGTTTGACGAAACTCGCAGCGCTGCAAGCGCCGCGACGGCAGGTCGTGCGAACGCCGTACGGCGATCCATCCGCGGAGCCGCTGGTCGGCACCTTCGCCGGAAGGGAGGTCGTCTTTCTGCCGCGCCATGGCGACGGGCACGCGCTTGCGCCGCACGAGATCAACTATCGCGCCAATATCGACGCCCTGCGCCAGCTGGGCGCGACCGAGGTGTTCGCGGTTGCGGCGGTCGGCGGAATCCGCGCCGATCTGCGCCCCGAGGCGTTGGTGATTCCGCACCAGATCCTCGACTACACGCACGGCCGTGCGACGAGTTTCTCGACGCCGGGAAACGTCATGCACGTCGATTTCACCCATCCGTATACGCAATCGCTGCGCGCGCGGCTGCTCGATGCGGCGCGCGCCGCCGGCGAGGCCGTGGCCGACGGCGGCGTCTATGCCTGTACGCAAGGGCCGCGGCTGGAAACGGCGGCCGAGATCGACCGCTTCGAGCGCGACGGCGCCGATATCGTCGGAATGACCGGCATGCCCGAGGCGGCGTTGGCCCGCGAGGCCGGCCTGGCCTATGCGGCGATCGCCGTGGTGGTCAATCACGCCGCGGGGCGCGGCGAGAGCGCCGAGAAAATCGAGTTCGCGCAACTCGGCGCGATCCTCGATCGGGGCGTTGCGCGCGCCGTGCGCGTGCTGGAACGGGCGGTGCAGCCGTGATCCGGCCGATTCTCCGTATGGGCGATCCGCGCCTTTTGCGCGTCTGCCGACGGGTGGAGCGGTTCGATACGCCGGAATTGCACGAACTGCTGCGCGACATGTTCGACACCATGCGCGCCGCCGACGGCGCCGGTCTTGCCGCGCCGCAGATCGGCGTGGACCTGCGCGTGGTGGTGTTCGGCTATGACCACAACCCGCGCTATCCCGATGCGCCGCCGCTCGAACCGACGGTGCTGATCAATCCGGTCATCGAGCCGTTGACGGACGAGACCGAACCGGGATGGGAAGGGTGTCTGTCCGTTCCGGGCCTGCGCGGCGTGGTGCCGAGGATCACCCGTCTGCGCTACCGCGGCTGCGATGCGCGCGGCGTCGCGTTCGTGCGCGAAGCCGAAGGATTCCATGCCCGGGTCGTGCAGCACGAATGCGACCATCTCGATGGAATTCTGTACCCGATGCGCGCGGACCTGCGGCGTTTCGGCTTCACCGACGTCCTGTTTCCTGGAGAAACGCCGGAAGGCGAGGAGGCCTGAGGTCCCGGTGTCGAGCGGCGGTGAGAGCGGTTGCCACGGTTCCGAAGCGCCGTCTCTCAAACGTGCGACGGGATGCTCGCCGCAAGCCTCGTGCGATCAGATGGCCCCCGCCACCGATCGTCGTCATCCAACCAAGGCTTCGAGTTCCTTGGACGTTGAGCGTGGCAACCGGCGACCCTCCTTGGCCACGTTAACCTGCAGGGCAACCTGTGCGACTTCCAGGACCTGCTTGGCGAGTGAATAGCTGCCCTTGGCCTGCAACCACGCCAGCACATCCGCCAGATGCCAGATCGACGCATTGCCCTCATGCACTGGCGCCGGGAAACTCCCTGGATTGGCCAGCATCAGCTTGCGCATGTTTTGTCGCGATACGCCCACGATTTCCGCCACATCGGTCAGGCCAACCAGGTCCGGCGCCACCTCGATCAGTCTGGCGGACGGCACGGCACGTCGCACGTCCGCCAATGCGCTGCGCATGGCGGTATCCGCATCCGACGCCTCGCGGGTGAATTCCAGCGCCAGTCGCCCCGCCTGCCCGACACCAACCAAGGCGTCGTCGCAGCCCGCCTCACCCAAACGCTCGACCACCGTATCCGGATCGCGGTCGCCGTCATCGAGCTGATATTTGAACGTGAACGTGTATTCCATCGTGCTACTCCTCGGTGGCGCCATCATCTTCGCGCCTCCTGCGATGTGTGGTGCAGTTGTCCACGACTCGCCGCAAGGCGCGCGCATGGTTGCCAGGATTCTTCGGCGTGCTCCATACGCTGGTGATGCAGAACTCGCCGCAGCGACATTCCTCATCGTTGTACGGACAATAAATGCGCCCCCAAGCGTGACTGCCACCGACTTCGACGCGCCAACCGTGCGCTTCGGCATGCCGAAGCGCTTCCTCGACCTCTTTCTTCGGATGAGTGGGGCGGGCCATAAATCGTCAAAGTATGGAGGGAGCTGATGTGGTTGTCAACTGACAACCTCGTAGCGATCGGAAATTGGGCTGGGCTTGCGTGGCATCCGGCGCCCATAAGAAGTGAGAGGTTATCTTTCGGATTTACCCACGTCGGGTTTCCGGACGACGACGGAACGCCGGAAGAATCGTAAGTAAGTGTGTCGCGGGCGGGATGCCCGTAAGAGGGGTGAACCGCAGCGCGCGCTCGGCCAAGCCGGCCGCCATTGGTACGAAAGGGCTTCTTCGAATCGTCCGTATTCATACGTGTTGATACGTATTTTCTTTGCGCAGCACGGGGTCATAAGATGGCCTTGCTGTTCAACGGAATCTCAACAGAAGGGACGCCTCGGTTGGATCGGGGTTCGACCGGGGTGACCGTATGACCGCTCGCATCGGAACTTTCGCGGAAGGGCGTTCGGACCCTTCCCCCGCGCATTCTGCGGAGCCTGCAATCGCGCAGGAGACGCGGAAGTCCTCCAGCCGCATGTCTCCGGCGTCGTGTCGGCAATGCAATGTTCGCGACTGGTGCCTGCCCGCCGGGTTCGCCGACGACGCGATGTGCCGCGTCGACGATCTGGTCGTCGGCCGGCGCAGGCTTCGCCGGGGGGACACGCTGCTGCGGGCGGGAGACCGATTCGAATTCCTCCATGCGGTTCGCTTCGGCTCGCTCAAGAGCACTCTCCTGTCGGCGGACGGCTACGATCAGGTCACCGGGGTGCACCTGCCGGGCGAGATCGTCGGCTTCGACGGCATAGCCGCGGAACAGCACACCTGCGGCATGGCGGCGCTGGAATACGCGGAAGTCTGCGTCATTCCGTACCGGCGACTCGAAGAGGTCGCTGTCGGCGTGCCGGCCTTGCAGAACAATCTGCGGCGAATCATGAGCCGGGAGATCGTGCGCGAGCACAGTGCCATGCGCCTTCTCGCCAGCAAACGCGCCGACGAACGCCTCGCGATGTTTCTGCTGGATTTCTCGCAGCGGTTCGAGCTCCGGGGCTATTCGCGCTCTGCGTTCCTGTTGCGGATGACGCGGGCGGAAATCGCCAGCTTCCTTGGCTTGTCGCTGGAGACGGTGAGCCGCTCTTTCTCCTGTCTGGTCCGTGACGGATTGATCGAACTCGACAAGAAGCGTCTGACCGTTCTCGATTTCGACGGGTTGCGCCGGGTGGCGCGCGTGCAATCTCCGGATGACGAACCCGATTCCTGGCAGGAGGGTCGGCACGGCGTCGGCCATCGCAACCCGGTGCGCGTTGCAGCGGTCCCGCTTCCGGGGGCGCCGCGTGAAGGTCTGGCAACTCCTCTTTACCACGACCGCTGCTGAGTTGCCGGCGAACGGCAGCGCGGCATGGCCGCTGTTAGCGCCCGCGGTATTTCGCGAGCGATGTTCCGCGATAGTTCGCGAGGTTTGAACGCGGGGTGTCCGGATTGGTTGCCCGCGTGGCGGAATGTGGAAGCGGTGGAGCGATGCGGGAGCCGGCGATCGATTGGCGGCGGCGATGCGGACGGTGGATTTCGGGGGTTGCGCAGGCGGGCGGTAGTGGGCGGCGCTGTTGCGCCGCTGCCGCTGCGGGGTGGTGGCGGATTCAGAACGGATCGAGGAGGTAGCCTGGGAAGAGGTTCATCTGCCGGGGATCCGGGTTTTGCTCGTTGATGGGGCAGTTGTCGCGCTGGCGGCGCGCGTGTCTGGAGAGGCGAGAGGCGAAGTGCGTGGCGACGAAGTCGCCGAGGGCGTAGATGAGGTCCACGAGGCGAGCGGCGTCGGCGTCGTTGATGTCGTCGTCGTCGGAGTCGCAGAGGAACGAGGGCCAGGGATCGGAGTCGTAGGCGTTCATGGCCGGAACTCCTCGAGAGCGGTTTGGACGTGCTCGGTGCTGACCTGCTGGGATTTAGCCAGGGCGGCGGCGGACAGGGCGTAGTGGGCGGCGCGGTTGACGCGGCGCGGCAGTCCCTGGGAGGCTTGGTAGAGGGCCTCGGTGGCGGCGGGGTCGAACAGCGGCAGTGTGCTGCCGGCGAGTTGCAGGCGGTGGGTCAGGTAGGCGGGGAGCTCTTCACGGGAGAAGCCGTTGAGGTGGTAGCGCACGACGATGCGCTGCTCGAGCGATTCGTGCACCGCCATCGAGAGGCGGCGACGCAGCTCGGTCAGACCGACGAACAGCAGCGTCAAGCGGCGCTCGGAATCCATCGCGTAGTTGGTCAGCAGGCGCAGGTCTTCGAGCACGTCGTTGCGCAGGTGCTGCGCCTCGTCGATCACCAGGACGGGGTGCTGGCGCGCTTCGGAGGTCATGCGCAGGACCTCGGCCTGGATCGCGCGGTAGGCGCAGGCACGGTTGCGCTCGATGGGCAGGCCGAGCTGCCAGGCGATCGACTTGTACATGTCGAGCACGTTGCCGGTCGAGAGCGTGACGTAGAACAGGCGATAGAGCCCTGGGTGCAGGGCCGAGGCGAGGTGCCGGCAGGCGGTGGTCTTGCCGCTGCCGACTTCGCCGGTGATCAGGCCGATGCCGCGCAGCTCGACGAGGTGCTGCAGCCGTGCCTGGGCCTCGCGCAGCGCCACGGCGCCGAAGAGCTCGTCGGGGGCGAGCGCGCGCTCGAAGGGATAGTGGGTGAAGCCGAAGTGGGCCAGATACATCAGCGCGACTCCTCATCGGGTTTATCGGTCAGCAGCCTGCGCAGCGCCAGGCCGGGGGTGGGCTGCGATCCGGGCTGGGCCTGGGCCTCCAGAGTGCGGGAAGGCCGATTGCGGCGCACGAAGCAGTTGGCGTAGGCATCGACCGGCTTGGCGCGGTGGATGAAGACGCTGTTGTGCCAGACCTCGATGCCGCGGCCGGCGGGGGCGGCCGGGTCGAAGCGCAGGGTGACGGTCTCGTTGACGAGCGAGGCATCGACCTCGAAGACGGTGCCGTTGAGGCTGACCGTGCGATCGCGGTGCACGCGCCGCTTGGCCTCGAAGAGGAACAGGTCATCGAGATCGAGGCGCGGGTCGGGTGCGCGCAGGTGCTCGGCGCACTGGGCCCAGCGCTCGAGCGGAGTCTGTCCATCGAGTCCGCGGTGCGGGGTGCGGTGATACTCGCCCTCGACCCAGGCCCACAGACGGCGGTTGAGCGCATCGAGACTGGCGGTGTCCTCGGCGCTGAGGCGCGAGAGCAGTTGGGAGCGTACGGTACGGAACCAGCGTTCCTGCTTGCCCTTGCCCGCAGGCTGGTAAGGGCGGGCGTGGATCAGCGCAACGCCCAGCTTGGCGCAGACGAGCGCGAGGTGCTGCGAGCGGTAGTTGGCGCCGTTATCGACGAACAGGCGCTGGGGGATCGAGCGGCGCATCAGGGCCTGCTTGAACACGGGCAGGAACGCGGCCGTGTTCTCCGACAGGGCGAAGGCGCAGTACGGCACGACGCGGGTGGCATCGTCGATGAACGCGATCAGGTAGGTCTTGCGGCGGCTTGCGCCGACGCTCACCGTCGGGCCGTGCATGACGTCGCTCATCCACAGCTGACCGGGCTGCGCGTATGCGAAGCGCCGGCGATCCTGGTCGGTGGGTTGCTCGGCGCCCTTGTGCATCAGGCCGGCACGGCTGAGCAGGCGGTGCACGGTGGTCCTGGGCACGTCCTGCTCGGGTCCGATCGCGCCTTGCTTGCGCAGGGTGTCGATGAGCAGCGGGATCGACAGCCCGGGCTGCTCGTCCTTGAGGCTGAGCAGCGCGTCGGCCACGGCCTGGGGCAGCGCACGGGATTGGCCGCGGTCGGATCGCGGCTTGGGCACCAGCGCGTCGAAGCCGCCGCGCCGGTACGACTGCAACCAGTCGCGCAAGGTCTCGGTCGCCACCCGGGTGCGCGTGGTTCCCGGGATGACGTAGGACTGTTCGGCCTTGCGGGCGAGCAGCGCGTACAGGCCCGGCATGGCGGGCGGACGGTGGATGAGGTCGGCGATCAGGCCGTAGCGAAACAGCGCCACGGCCCGGCCGGGATCGGGCTCGGACATCGGATCGGCTCCTTGAGCAAGATGGGAGCCGCGACACTACGGCGCCTGAGCCGGCGGATCAGCCCCCATGTGTTGTTGGTCGAGCCGTTTGCGTCCACCGGCACGAGCAGCCGGTGGCGCAAACCCGACGAACCGGGGCAACTCGTGCAGGTACTCGGCGGCAAGGGCGCGGCCGTGCACCAGCACGCAGGCGCACCCCAAATGCGCCCGCAACGGCTCGACTCGCGGCAGACAGCCCCGCAGCCGCTCGGGCCACAGCGTGATCCAGCATTGGAATGCCATGCGCGCCGGCCGCAGCCGTCGCCTCAGCCAGCGCAGCGCGCTGGGTAGGCTGATGTCGTCGGGCCGCAGCAGCGCCGCGGCCTGCGCAAGGCTTGGGGATCGCTCGACGGCGGCCACGACCCGCTCGATGTCGGCCAGCGCGCCCGGAAACCTCGCCGCCAGGCAATCGGGCAGCAAGGCGAACGTGCAGTGTCCCTGCGGGCAGTACCAGCGGGCGATCCGTGTCCCGACAGGGGTGACGCGTGCATAGGTGCCGTTTCGGTGCAGTCCGCAGCCGCCCTTCGGGTGCAGCGGACACCTCTCGAGACTTGCCTGCCGCCACCCCTGTCGGGTAACGTACTCCTCGCTGGTCAGCCCCGACGCGAATCGAAGCAGCACCAGCACCGGCCCGGCGGGGCCGTGTACCCCGCCGGGCCACCCCATTCCATGTGATCGCGCAAGCCTACCGCCGATCGCCGTCACGGTCCAAAACGTCCGTTGCCAAATGGCAACCGCGGCACAGCGATCAACATCAATCAGGAGAAGCGGGGGGCCTGCCGCCCCCCGCTCCCCCCGCCGCTCGAGAAATACCCTTCAGAAACCCCTCACCCCCGCCAGCGACCCGCTCTCAACCACCGCAGTCCACCGCTCACCGGGGACGCAATCCGGCATCCAGAGAATCGCGGATTGCGAATTAACGCGGGAGACAACAGCCGCACTTTCCCCATTTGTGCTTCCAGCGTGATCTGGCGGATCCAGTCTGCACCCCGGTGCGGCGGCATCGACGCAACATGTGATTGTTTCAGTTCGAGTAATGAGATACAACTACAAATCCAGGAAAAAGGAATCATCGTTCCGCTTTGTCTAGGATAAACGCGAGAGTGCGGCGGCTCGATCGCGCACCAGGGTGTTCTTGTGGGGTGAATTGGAGATGCGGCTGAAATGAGCCCTGGGAATACGGACGCTCCCTCAAGCGGCTCGGTCCGCGCCGACAATGCCGCGGCGGCCGGCGACGAGCCGCTGCGGAGGGTGCTGGCCGAAGTGCTCGACGCCGCCATCGCGATCACGCGATCCGACTTCGGCAACATCCAGTTGCTCGACCCGGTCCTGGGCCAGCTGAAAATCGTCGTCCATCGCGGACTGCCGCAATGGTGGCGCGACTTCTGGGATGCGGCGGACGGTGGCGCCGGTGCCTGCGGCACGGCGCTGGCGCGCCGGGAACGGGTCGTCGTCGAAGATGTCGAGGAGAGCCCGATCTTCTTTGGCACGCCTGCGCTGGAGATCCAGCGTAGGGCCGGGATCCGGGCGGTCCAGTCCACGCCGCTCTTCGCCCGTACGGGCAATCCGATCGGCATGTTCTCGACCCATTTCCGCCAGCGGCATCGCCCCGACGAGGCGGAAGAGCGACTGCTCGATCTGCTGGCGAACCATGCCGCGGCGATGATCGAACGCGTGCAGGACGACATGGCGCTGCGGGAGAGCGAGGAACGATTCCGGACCCTGATCGAACATGCACCGGTCGCACTTGCGATGTTCGACGCCGACATGCGTTACCTCGCCGTCAGCCGCCGCTGGCTGCGCGACTATGGACTGGGCGAGCAGGACATCATCGGCCGTTCCCATTACGACGTGTTCCCGGAAATTCCGGAACGCTGGAAGGCGGCGCATCGGCGCGGGCTCGCCGGTGAGGTGGTGCAGGAGCGCGGGGATCGCTTCGAGCGAGCCGACGGTACCGTCCAATGGCACCACTGGGAAGTGCGGCCGTGGCGGAAGGTCGACGGCGCCGTCGGGGGACTGGTGCTCTTCACCGAGGACATCACCGAGTGCAAGCAGGCCGAGGCCGAGATTGCCGAGCTGCGCGCGGAAATGGAATTACTGACGAAGTCGCAGATCGCCAGTCAGACCGCGGCGGCAATCGCCCACGAGATCAATCAACCGCTGTCGGCGTGTGCGTCGTATGCGGAAGCGGCGCTGCGTCTGGCGCAATCCGAAGGGCTGCGCTCGGAACCCCTCCGGCGTGCGCTGGAGGGCAGTACCCTCCAGGCGCAGCGGGCCGGGGAGGTGGTGCGCGAGCTGCTGCAGTTCTTCCATGCGGGACCGGGCGCCATCGAGGAGGTCCAACTCGCGCAGGCGATTCCGCGCGCATTGGCTTTGGTGGAAGGAAACGGCCACGGAGGATTCCACGCCGTCGTCGATCTCGCGCCCGACCTGCGCCCGGTGCGGGCCAACCGGGTCCAGATCGAAAAGGTGATCGTCAATCTGTTACGCAACGGTGTGGATGCGATGCGCGCGGCGGGCGTTGATCCGCGGCAGATCACGATCACCGTACGCGCCGTCGAAGACGATGGCAATCGGGCCATGGCGCGCGTGACGGTGCAGGATTGCGGCCCGGGCGTGCGGGAGGAAGAAATTCAACACATCTTCATGCCGTTCTGTAGCGGCAAACCGGCGGGAATCGGCATGGGGCTGGCGATCAGCCGGTCGCTGATCGAAGCCAACGGCGGCCTCCTGTGGTGCGAGCCCGCGACGGGGGGGGAATCTTTCATTTCACCGTGCCGTTTTCCTCATGAACGAGCAGACGATCATCGCCGTGGTGGATGACAATCCCGCGGTGCGGGACAGTCTGGCGGTGCTGCTCGAGAGTGCGGGTTATGTGGCCAGGGCCTACGGCGACGCGCAATCCTTTCTCGCCGCATATGTGCCGGGACGGGTCGGTTGCCTGGTTCTCGATGTGCAAATGGTCGGCATGAGCGGGCCGGAGTTGCAATCCGAACTGGTCCGCCGCGGTTGTGACGTGCCCATCGTCTTCGTGACCGCTTATGGCGACGTGCGTACGTCGGTGCGGGCCATGAAGCTCGGGGCGGTCGATTTTCTGACGAAGCCCGTGATCGGCGCCGAGTTGCTGGATCGGATCCACGACGCGTTGACGAGAAGCCGACACGCGCAGGATGACTCGTCGCGCCGCCAAGTCCTGCAGGCGCGGCTGGAGGGGTTGACCCCGCGGGAACGGGAGGTCCTGGCGATGGCGGCGTTGGGGTGGTCCAGCAAGGTGATCGCGCGCCACCTCGGCATCAGCCATCGCACGGTGGAAATCCACCGCACCCGGGTGATGCGGAAGACCGGCGCCGGCAATCTGGCCGAATTGACCCGGTTCGCCGAGGTCGTCGACCCGCCCGAGGCGACCTCCTCCTGAGTTCGCTGCGCCCCGCGCTCAGGCCTGCATTTGGGCCCAGCTGTCGACGGGGTTCAACTGGACGGTGCCGCCGGAGGCGGCGCGGGAGACGGCCTGGATGCTGCGGCTGAGCCAGATGAAGAGTTCGCGGAAGCGCAGGCCGTTGAGGTTGAGGGCGCCCTTGTTGCTGAATTCGGCGAGGATTTCGCGATTGGCGGCGCCGACGCCGATGGGCATGATGTTGACCTTGTGTGCGGCCTCGGCGTTTTTGCATTCGGCGGCGACCTGCTGCCAGTCGTCGGTGGGTTCGCCGTCGGTGAGGAGCATGACGATGGGGCGCTTGTAGGAGACGCCGGCGCTGCGCATCTGGGTTTTTTGGGATTCGATTTCGTCGAGGGCGCAGCGCATGGCGGCGCCCAGGGGGGTCATGCCGCCGGCATGGAGTTCGGGGGGCGTGAAGTCCATGGCGTCGGTCCAGTCGCCCATGATTTCGACGTTGTTGTCGCCGCCGAAGGAGATGACGAGCACGCGTCCGCAGCGCGCGGCGATCGGATCTTTCTTGAGCTCGGCCTCGAGGGTCTTGAGACCGTCGTTGAGCAGGTGGATCTTGTCGTCTTCGGCCATGCTGCCCGAGCAGTCGAGCACGAGCACGAGCGGCGCCCGTTCGTCGCTGTTGTCGATCAGCGCGACGTCCGGAATGATGTTGTTCATGCGGTTCCCTCTCCGATCGATCCGCCGTGACGGCGGCTTGCTGGAATCGAAAAGCAAAGCTTTCCATACCTGGGCGGCTCCGAGACACCGGAGCGGCTTGCCGCCGGACGCAGCCGGCGACCGGCGCGATGAGCAGCGGGCAGTATTGTTGGCCTGTTTCGGAGCGGGCGCAAACGCGATAAAGTGTTCCGAATTGAAAGAAATTCTTTATCGACATGAAGACCCCGGCGTACCTCAACGCATTGCGCGCATTCGAAGCCAGTGCGCGCCACAAGAGCTTTTCGGCCGCGGCGGCGGAACTGCACGTCACGCCCGCCGCGGTGGGTCAGCTCGTGCGATCGTTGGAGGACTGGCTCGGCGCTCCGCTGTTCCACCGCGGTACCCGGCCGGGGGTGCGGCTGGTGCCGACGGAGGCGGCGGAGCGGGCCCTGCCGGATATCCGGGCGGGGTTCGACAGCCTGACGCTGGGTCTGGAACGGCTCAAGGAGGGGTTGGGCGGCGGCGTGC
The DNA here is from genome assembly GCA_000828975.1 of Burkholderiales bacterium GJ-E10. Classification (NCBI taxonomy): domain Bacteria; kingdom Pseudomonadati; phylum Pseudomonadota; class Betaproteobacteria; order Burkholderiales; species Burkholderiales bacterium GJ-E10. Next base: position 976,178 of record AP014683.1, read on the forward strand.
TGACGGTCGCGGTGAGCCCTTCGTTCGCCGCCAAGTGGCTGCTGCCGCGGATCGAACGCTTCCGCTCCGAATGGCCCACGGACCTGCGGCTGGACACCGATCTCAAGGGCGTGGATTTCGTCGCCCACCGCATCGACATCGGAGTGCGCTACGGCACGGGAACCTGGCCGGGGCTGGCGGCCGACAAGCTGATGGACGAAGAGGTGTATCCGGTTTGCTCACCCAGCCTGCTGGAGGCGCACGGGCGGATCACCGTGCCGGGCGATCTGAAGCGGGTGCCGCTGATCCACGACGTGTCCATGGGGCGCCACACCGGCTTTCCGACCTGGGACGCTTGGCTGCGGGAAGCCGGTGAGCGGAATGTCCCGACTCCCCACGGCCTGCGCATCAACAATTCGGCCGCGGTCCTGCAGGCGGCGATCGAGGGGCACGGCGTCGCGCTGGCCCGCAGCGTGATGGTGCAGGACGATCTTGCCGCGGGGCGGCTGGTCCGGTTGTTCCGCGAGATTTCGTGCCCGTCGCCCTTGGCCTACTACGTCGTCTATCGGGTGGAACATGCCGCCAGGCCGCGGCTGTCGGCATTCCGGAACTGGCTGCTGCGCGAAGCGCAGATCGGCGCCGTGGACATGACGAAAACGAAAACGACCTGCGCGAAGGCAGGTCGTTGAGTCCGGGTCGTCGGCTCCGCCGCGCGCTGCGTCGGAAAGTTCCGAGGCGGCAAGTTCCCGTGTCTCAGGTCCGGCGCCGCTGCTGCGGCCGGCCGGCCGATCGCGATTCGATGTGACGGAACGTGATGCGTCCCTTGGTCAAGTCGTAGGGCGACAGTTCCAGCGATACCTTGTCGCCCGCCAGGATGCGGATGTGGTGCTTGCGCATCTTGCCGGCGGAATAGGCGATCAAATTGTGTCCGTTGTCCAGCGTGACACGGAACCGCGAGTCGGGCAGCACCTCATGCACGACTCCATTCATCTCGATGTGCTCTTCTTTCGCCACGTCGGGTCCTCCAGGGAGTTCAAATCGCCGGCCGCGCCGGGGTCGGCGCGCGCGGAGGCCGGACGCAGGGGGCCGCTGGCCCGCCGTCCGACCGAGGGAAGGGGTTGCGCCGCACACGATGCGCGGCGCAGGGAGCGCGGTCGGAGTGCGGCAGCAGGCTGTTGCTCCGACCGTTGCCGGATTCGTCAGGCGACCCGGATTTCGGACGCCTGCTCGCCCTTGGGTCCCTGCTTGACGGTGTATTGCACGCGCTGACCCTCGCTCAGCGACTTGAAGCCGCCGGCCTGGATTTCAGAAAAGTGCGCGAACAAGTCCTTGCCGCCGTCTTCGGGCGTGATGAATCCGAACCCTTTTGCGTCGTTGAACCACTTTACGGTGCCGTTTGCCATGTTCTCGTTCCTTGAAAGGTGAAGAGAGGTGATCGGCTGCGAGAACGCCCCGCGCCGAGCTAACGATCAAGAAACGTGAACCTGGGGAGAACTGAGGAAGGCGGCCCGGGAAGGGGCGCGAACGGATCAGGACAAACCGAAGGAAGAGCGAACCTTAATGAAAGCCTTGCCACAGTACACGCCGCGAACCCGCAAGTCCAGGAATATATTTTTTCCTCCGCGCCCTTGAAAATCGCGGATGTCGCATTGCCGTTGCTCATTCCGAGGCAGCGCGCCCGAGGAATCGTCGCGGCGTGCGCGGTCGGCGGAATCTGGCCTGCGAGCACCCGCCCGGAAACGAAAACGGCCTGCCCGAAGGCAAGCCGTTGATATTCCTGGTGCTGTTGAGAGGAGTCGAACCTCCGACCTGCTGATTACGAATCAGCTGCTCTACCAACTGAGCTACAACAGCGAAGCGCGGGATTATACCTCGACATCCTGTCGCCGGAGGGCCCAGCGGACGTGCTCCCGGACCAGCGCGGATTCGTGGTCGGCCCGGGATCGCAAGGCGGTGACGGTCGCCGGGCCGGGCTGCGCATTGCCCAGGCCCACCGCGAGGTTGCGCAGCCAGCGTTCGTGGCCGATCCGCAGGATCGGGCTGCCGGCCAGCCGTTCGCGGAATTGCGCCGGCGTCCAGGCGAACAGTTCGGCCAGGCCGGCCGAGTCGAGACCGTTGCGCACGTCGAAGTCCGGCAGGCCCGAGGCGCGGGCGTGGCGGTTCCACGGGCAGACGAGCTGGCAGTCGTCGCAGCCGTAGATGCGGTTGCCGATCGCGGGGCGCAGGTCCTCGGGGATCGCGCCCGGGTGCTCGATCGTCAGGTAGGAAATGCAGCGCCGGGCATCGAGCCGGTAGGGGCCGAGGATCGCACCGGTGGGGCAGGCGTCGATGCAGCGCACGCAGCGGCCGCAGTGGGAACGCTGCGGGGCATCGATCGGCAAGGGCAGGTCGGTCAGGATTTCGCCGAGGAAAAACATCGAACCGGCGTCGCGGGTCAGCAAGAGGGTGTGCTTGCCGCGCCAGCCGATACCGGCCTTGCGCGCGTACTCGACTTCGAGCAGCGGTGCGCTGTCGCAGTACGGCCGATAGGCCTCGCGGCCGATTTCCGCGGCGATCCGCCGGGCCAGTTCGCCGAGGCGCGAGCGCAGCACCTTGTGATAATCGCGCCCGCGGGCATAGACCGACACGACGGCGCTGCCGTCCCGGGCGGAATGGGCTGCTTCGCGCGCGCGCCAGTCGGGCGGGGTGTCGCGCGGGAGGTAGTCCAGCCGTGCGCTGATGACGCGCAGGGCGCCCGGTTGCAGCTGCCCGGGCGCGGCGCGCAGGCCGGCATGGCGTTCAAGGTAGGCCATCTCGCCGTGCATGCCGGCGCCGATCCAGGCGGCATAGCGTTGTGCCGCCTCGGCGACGTCCAGGTCGGCGAATCCGACGGCGCCGAACCCGAGTTCCGCCCCCCAGCGGCGGATGCGATCGGCAAGAGCAGCCCATGGTTCGGGCGCTTGTTCTCCGACTGGCGCGTCGGCGAACTCGGTATGCTGGGCGTCATGGTTCATGGAGTGCGAGATTGTCCCCCCTGATTCGTGTGTTGCGCGACGAAGCGGAAACCGTTGCGCTCGGTCACGCCTTGGCGGACACCGTGCTCGGGCTGGAAGACGAGATCGCGCGTTCGGGAGTCGGAATCGGCCTGCGCGGCGACCTCGGCGCCGGCAAGACCACGCTCGTTCGTGCGTTGTTGCGGCGGGCCGGCGTGACCGGCCGGGTGAAGAGTCCGACGTTTTCCCTACTTGAACTTTACGATGTTTCGAGATTACACTTCCATCACTTTGATTTTTATCGCCTAAAAACGCCCCAGGAGTTTGTCGATGGGGGGTTTTCGGAATGGTTCGGTCCCCGCAGCGTCTGTCTGGTCGAGTGGCCCGAGCGCGCGGGGGCGTTTCTGCCCCGACTGGATTGGGAAATTGGCCTGGAATTGCTGGATTCCGGGCGCCGCGCGGTGATCCGCGCCGATACGCCGATGGGGGAAACATGCCAACATCGATTGACCGAGATCCTGGCGCGGAAGACGTAGCGTCGGCGGTGGAACCAGGCGTCCCGCATTCGTCGACGCGCCGACGCCTGTTGCAGGGCGCCGTCGGTACCGTCGTGCTCGCGCTGACGCCGCATCTGGCGCGGGGCGCTTCGCTGCTGGCGGTGCGCGTCTGGCCGTCGGCCGAATACACCCGGGTCGCGATCGAGCACGACACGCCCCTGCGCTTCCACTACTTCCTGCTGCAGGACCGGTCGCCGCAGCGGCTGGTGGTGGACATCCGCGGCGTCGACTTCACGCGGCGGTTCGCCGAGCAGATCCGGCAGGTCGATCCGCACGATCCGTTCATCGCCCGCATGCGGGTGGGCCAGTACCGTCCGGGCGTCGTCCGCCTCGTCGTCGAACTCAAGGCGGCGGTGAATCCGCAGGTGTTTTCGCTGGCGCCCGCCGGGCCGTATCGCAACCGGTTGGTGCTGGATCTCTATCCGGCGAACGCCGGCGATCCGCTGTTGCCACTGCTGCGTGCGCGGGGCGAGGCGCCGGCTCCGTCGGCGGAACCCGTGGCGGATTCCCGACCGGCGCCGAGCCGGTCCGAGCCGCCCGAGGAGCGCCCGGTGATCGACACGGTCGCGCAGCCGCCCGAGGAAACGGCCGACGCGGCCCCTTCGCTGCGCCGCCGCGGTCCGCGCGCGCGGCGGCCGCTCGTCATCGCGGTCGACCCCGGTCACGGCGGCGAGGATCCGGGCGCGGTGGGGCACCACGGCCATTATGAAAAGACGGTGGTGCTCTCGGTGGCGCACCACCTCACCAGCCTGATCGGATCGCACACGGACTATCGCGTCCTGATGACGCGGGAGTCCGACTACTTCGTGCCGCTGGGGATGCGGGTCTACAAGGCGCGGCGCGCGCGGGCGGATCTGTTCGTCTCCATCCATGCGGATGCCTGGATCCATCCCGATGCGCGGGGATCGTCGGTGTTCGCGCTCTCGGAACGCGGCGCCAGCAGTGCGGCGGCGGCGGAACTGGCGCGGGAGCAGAACGAATCCGACCGCATCGGTGGCGTCGGCACCGGCCGCGGCGATCCGCAGGTCTCGCAGGTGGTGCTGGACTTGTCGACGTCGGCGCAGATCAGCGACAGCCTGCGCTTCGGCGATGCCGTGCTCAACGAACTCGGCTCCATCAACCGCCTGCACCGCGGCTACGTCGAACAGGCCGGGTTCGCGGTGCTGAAGGCGCCCGACATCCCGTCGATCCTGGTCGAGACCGCGTTCATCAGCAACCCGGAAGAGGAGGCGCGCCTGATCGAGCAAGGCTATCAGCGCCGTCTCGCGCGTGCGATCTTTGGCGGCATCCGGGAATACCTCGCGAAAAACCCGCCGCAGGACGGCGTGCCGCTGGTCTGAGCCTGCGCGGGGTGCGGGGGCGATCCGCGGAACAAAACGAAATTTGCATACAATCCCCGACCGGCCGGCTGCAAACGCGCTTGCCGTTGCGGAACGCAACGATTCGAAGATCCATAACGTGAGGAGAGGACGTCGATGAAGAAGACCCTGATTTCGCTTGCCTTGTGTTCCGCCGCGCTGGGGCTCGCCGTGACGGCGGTTCCGGCGCAGGCTGCCAATGCGCAAACCCACCGCATGACGGAGTGCAGCGGCAATGCCAAGGCCAAGCACCTGCACGGCGCGGCGCGCAAGCAGTTCATGAAGTCCTGCCTGAGCGCGAAGAAGGCGGGCGCCAAGGATGCGCACAAGCATCATGCCAAGGCCGGGATGAACGCCCAGCAGCAGAAGATGGTGTCGTGCAACGCGAGCGCGAAGTCGAAGGGGTTGAAGGGCGACGCGCGCAAGCATTTCATGAAGATGTGCCTGCGCGGCAAGAAGCACGGGTGATTTCCCCCGGGGGCCGGGCCCGCGCACCGTCGGGCGTGAACTTTTCCGGCCCCCCGCTGCCCAAATCGACGCCTTCCCTGCATTGTGAAAGAATCCGCGCTGTGCGGGTCGTTGCCGCACGGAACGGAAAGGAGTGATGTATGCCCACGTTCGTCACTGGGGCTTATGCCCGGAGCCAGACCGGGGTTTCGAAGCTGGTCAAGAACACCTATACGCTGCTGTCGGCGACGCTGTTCATCACCGCCGGGGTGGCCTGGGAGTCGGTGGGCCTGCACCTGAGCGGCGGTGCCTATCTCGTTGCGATGATCGCGAGCTTCGCGATGATTTTCGCAGTGTTCCGCACGCGCAATTCGGCGATGGGGCTGGTTTCGCTGGTCGGGTTCGCCGGCCTGCAGGGGGTCTGCCTCGGGCCGCTGATCTCGATGTATCTCCGCACGCCCGGCGGCAGCGCGACGGTTGCGACGGCGGCATTCCTCACGGGTGCGGTGTTCCTCGCCTTGTCGGCCTACGTCCACGTGACGAAGAAGGATTTCAGCGCCTGGTCCGGGATGCTGTTCGCCGGCCTGATGGTCGTCGTGGTGTCGAGCCTCATCGGCCTGTTCGTGTCGTCGAGCGCCTACCAGCTGACGGTTGCCGCGCTCTCGGCGATGGTGTTTTCCGGGTACATCCTGTTCGATACGTCGCGCATCGTGCTGGGGGGCGAGACCAACTACATCCTCGCCACGCTGCAACTGTATCTGGACATCCTGAACCTCTTCCTGAGCCTGCTGCGCCTGTTGAGCGACCGGCGCTGAACGGGCCCTCATGGAGGAACGTCCTGCGGTAGCGGGAGCGGTGAAACGGCTCCCGCTGCGCTGGCTGCTTTCCATCGCCGTCTGGGGGCCGGGCCTGCTGGTGATGCTGGCCGACACCGACCCGGGCAACATCGTCACCGCAGCGCAGAGCGGGTCGAAGTGGGGCTATCACCTGCTTCCTCTGCTGGTCGCGCTGATTCCGTTGCTGTACATGGTGCAGGAATTGACGGTGCGTCTGGGGATCTTCACCGGGCGCGGCCACGGCGAACTGATCCGGGAGAAGTTCGGTCCCGGCTGGGCATGGTTCGCCGTGCTCGGGTTGACGGTTGCTGCCGTAGGCTCGATGGTGACGGAATTCACCGGGGTGGCCGGGGTGGGCGAGATGTACGGCGTTTCCCGCAGCATCACGCTGCCCAGCGCGGCGGCGGTACTGATGGCCATCGTGCTGAGCGGTTCCTATCAGCGGATGGAGCGTGCGACGCTGCTGATCGGGCTCTTCGAACTGGCGTTTTTCGTCGTGGCGGGGGTTTCACACCCCGACTTCGCGAAGATCGCCCGCAGCGTCACCGATCTGCCGCTCGGCAATCACGAATTCCTGTTCCTTGCCGCGGCCTTGATCGGGGCGAGCTTCAATCCCTGGATGATTTTTTATCAGCAATCGGCCGTCGCCGACAAGCGGCTCACGCCTGAACAGTATCCCGCCGCGCGCTGGGATACGGCGATCGGCGCCGTGCTGACGCAACTGCTGACCGGTGCGGTGCTGATCGCCGCCGCGACCACTCTGGGCGGGAAACACCCGGTGCCGCTGGATTCCGTGGGCGACGTGAGCCGTGCGCTCACGCCGATCCTCGGGCGTGAGGCCGGCCGGCTGATCTTCAGCATCGGCGTACTCGGGGCGGCGATGGTCGCGGCGATCGTCGCCTCGCAGGCGTTTTCCTGGGGCATCGGCGAGGCGGCGGGGTATCGCCGTTCGCTCGAGTCGCGGGCCAAGCCGGCGCTGTGGTTCCACGTCGTGTATGTCGTCTGTGTGGCGGGCAGTGCGCTGCTCGTCTGGGCGAGCACGGACCTCGTGTGGCTGACGGTTGCGGCGCAGGTGGTCAACACTTTCATGCTGCCCATGCTCATCGGCTTCCTGGTCGTGCTGGCACGACGCAGCCTGCCCGACGCGCAACGCCTGCAGGGCGGCTATCTCGCGGTGCTGCTGGCGGCGTCGGCGGCGACCTGCATCATCGGGTTCGTCGGCGGGTTGTCGGGACTCTGGGGCTAGTGTCCTGACGCAAGCCTGTCCCATCGGTACGGGATTCCTGTCAGACGTCCGACAGGGGAATGCGCTACGCTCGATCGCGTTGCCATATCGAGTGGAGTGATGCCGCGATGACGTCCGCGAACCAGGCTGCAATCACCGACGAAGAACTGCACGCGATCGACCGCTACTGGCGCGCGGCGAACTACCTGTCCGTCGGCCAGATCTACCTGCTCGACAATCCGCTGCTGCGCGAGCCCCTGCGCGCCGAACACGTCAAGCCGCGGCTGCTCGGGCATTGGGGCACCACCCCCGGGCTGAACTTCCTGTACGCGCACTGCAACCGCATCATCCGCCAGCGCGACACCAACATGATCTTCGTCACCGGGCCGGGCCACGGCGGGCCGGCGCTGGTTGCCAACACCTACCTCGAAGGAACGTACAGCGAGATCTATCCCAACGTGCCGCGCAATGCCGACGGCATGCGCCGGCTGTTCCGGCAGTTCTCGTTCCCCGGTGGCGTGCCCAGCCACGTCGCCCCGGAAACGCCCGGTTCGATCCATGAGGGCGGCGAACTCGGCTATGCGATCGCGCATGCCTACGGTGCCGCGTTCGACAATCCCGACCTGGTCGTCTGCTGCGTGGTCGGCGACGGCGAAGCGGAGACCGGGCCGGCGGCGACGGCCTGGCACTCGAACAAGTTCCTCAACCCCGCGACCGACGGCGCGGTGCTGCCGATCCTGCACCTGAACGGCTACAAGATCGCCAATCCGACCGTGCTTGCGCGCATCAGTCGCGAAGAACTCGAGAGCCTCTTCCGGGGCTACGGCTACGAGCCGTTCTTCGTCGAAGGCTCGGATCCGGCGACGATGCACCGCCTGATGGCGGACACCCTGGATCGCGTCATGGATGCGATCGCGGCGATCCAGCATGCGGCCCGCGCATCGGCCGGCACGCGAGGCGCGGTGCTCCGCCCCCGCTGGCCGATGATCATCTTCATCACCCCGAAGGGCTGGACCGGGCCGGCGGAGGTCGACGGCCTGAAGACCGAGGGCTCCTGGCGCGCGCATCAGGTGCCGATCCCGGAGGCGGCTGCCAACCCGGCCCATCGTGCGCAACTCGAATCCTGGATGAAGCGGTACATGCCCGAGGACCTGTTCGACGGCGATGGGGCGTTGCGGCCCGAACTGGCCGCGCTCGCGCCCCAGGGCAATCGCCGGATGGGTGCGAATCCGCACGCCAACGGCGGCCTGCTGCTGCGGGATCTGGACCTGCCGGATTTTCGCGACTATGCGGTGGCGGTGCCGTCCCCGGGCTGCGTCACCGCCGAGGCGACACGCGTGATGGGCCAGTTGCTGCGCGACATCGTGAAGCGCGACCGGATCCGCCACTTCCGCATCGTCGGACCCGACGAAACGGCGTCGAACCGCCTGAATGCGGTGTTCGACGCCACCGACCGCACCTGGGTGGCGGAGACGCTGCGCGACGACGACCATCTCGCGCCGGACGGACGGGTCATGGAAATCCTGAGCGAGCACACCTGCCAGGGCTGGCTGGAGGGCTATCTGCTCACCGGCCGGCACGGCCTGTTCTCCTGCTACGAAGCGTTCATCCACATCGTCGATTCGATGGTCAACCAGCACGCCAAATGGCTCAAGGTGACGACCCGCGAACTGCCCTGGCGCCGGCCCATCGCCTCGCTCAACTACCTGCTGACCTCGCACGTCTGGCGCCAGGACCACAACGGCTTTTCGCATCAGGATCCGGGCTTCATCGACCATGTCGTGAACAAGAAGGCGGACATCATCCGCGTGTATTTGCCGCCGGACGCCAATTCGCTGCTCTACGTCACCGACCGGTGCCTGCGCAGCCGCAACCGGATCAACGTCATCGTGGCGGGCAAGCAGCCGCAGGAGCAGTGGCTGGACATGCCGGCGGCGATCAAGCATTGCACCGCGGGCATCGGCATCTGGGACTGGGCGAGCAACGACCAGGGCTCGGAACCCGACATCGTCATGGCGTGCGCCGGCGACGTGCCCACCCTGGAGACGCTGGCGGCGGTGACGCTGTTGCGCCGGCATCTCCCGCAGTTGCGCATCCGGGTGGTGAACGTCGTGGATCTCATGGTGCTGCAACCCAAGGAGGAACACCCGGACGGCCTCGACGATCGCGAGTTCGAGACGATCTTCACCGCCGATCGGCCGATCGTGTTCGCCTACCACGGCTATCCCTGGCTGATCCATCGCCTCACCTACCGGCGCCCCGGACAGCACCGGCTGCACGCGCGCGGCTACAAGGAAGAGGGGACGACGACGACGCCGTTCGACATGGTGGTGCGCAACGATCTGGACCGCTATCACCTCGCGATCGACGCGATCGACCGCGTGCCGCGCCTGGGTGCCGCGGCGGCCTATGCCAAGCAGGCCTTCCGCGACAAACTGACCGAGCATCGACAGTACATCGTCGAGCATGGCATCGACATGCCGGAGATCACCGGCTGGAAGTGGGAGCGTTGTTGAGGTGAAACAGGTCGTCGGGTCCACTTTGCCGGGGTTTCCTGGGTATCATTGATCCAGGATCATTCCGTCGCGAATGGGCAGGTTTCCGCTGCCGGGGTTGCATGATCGACCGGCAGCGCAGTTTTCACGGACAAGAAAGGAACATGATGAACATGCAGACGAAGATGGGGATGGGGGCACTGGTTTTCGCGGTGGCGGCATCGGCCGCGACGGTGGCTTCGGCACAGGGCATGAATGCGCCGACGGCGAGCAACGCCGGGTACTGGGGCGATTCCGGCAGCACCGTGGTGCGCGATCCCTACGGCCTGTGCTGGCACAGCGGCTCCTATTCGGACAGCGATGCGCTGATCGGTTGCGATCGTACGGCGCCGCCCCCGGCGGCTCCGAAGCCGGCGCCGAAGCCGATGGCCAAGGCGGCGCCCGCACCGGCTCCGGTGGTCACCAAGCCGGCGGTGCTGGAGCGCGTCACCTTCGGCTCTGACGCATTGTTCGCCTTCGACCACTACAACCTCAAACCCGCCGCCCGCGCGCGGCTCGACGCGCTGGTGCAGCGGATGCACGGCGCCCGGATCAATGCGATCCATGTCGTCGGCTATACCGACAGCATCGGCACCGAGAAGTACAACCAGAAGCTCTCCGAGCGACGTGCCAACTCGGTCCGCAACTACCTGATCCAGGACGGCGTGCCGGCGGACATCATCACGGCCGAAGGCCGCGGCAAGCATGATTTCGTCGCCAGCAACAAGACGGCGGCCGGGCGCGCGAAGAATCGCCGCGTCGAGGTCGAGGTCGACGGCTCGCGGACCGTGATGCGCTGAGCGAGGTGTGTGTTTGCGCTTCGGTGCACGACACGCAACCCCCGGTTCCGGAATACGGGATCGGGGGTTTTTCATTGTGGGCGCGCAGGATGAAGGCATGAGACGTTTGCACGGGCAACGCGTTTTGATCGTCGGGATTCTGGCCGTCGGGCTCGGGATGCCGCCGGCGCGCGCCGCAGATCCGCCGCGGCAGCCGGTCGGCGCCCGCCATGCGATGGTCGTAACGGCCCAGCGCCTCGCCACCGAGGTCGGCGTCGACGTGCTGCGTCGCGGGGGCAATGCCGTGGATGCCGCGGTGGCCGTCGGATACACGCTGGCCGTGGTGTTTCCGGTCGCCGGCAACCTCGGCGGCGGCGGGTTCATGACGATTCGTATGGCCGACGGTCGCAAGACCGTCATCGATTTCCGCGAGACGGCGCCGCGCGCGGCATCGCACGACATGTACCTGGATGCGGCCGGCCGGGTCGTACCCGGATCGAGCACGCACGGCGCTCTTGCCGTCGGCGTGCCGGGCACGGTGGCGGGACTCGAGCTGGCGCGCACGCGCTACGGCACGATGTCGCGGTCCGCGCTGCTGGCGCCGGCGATCCGGTACGCGCGGGATGGATTCGTGTTGCGTGCCGGCGATGCCCGGTTCCTGCAGCGCTCGGCGAACGGCCTGCGGGGGGATCCGGCGGCCGCCGCGATCTTTCTGCCGCACGGGCGTCCGCTGGCTGCGGGGGAGCGACTGGTGCAGCGCGATCTGGCGAGGACGCTGGCGCGGATCCGCGACGAGGGTGCGGCCGGGTTTTACCGCGGGTCGGTGGCGGGGCGGATCGCCGCGGCAATGATCGCTCCGGACGGACGCCGCCGCGGCCTGATCAGCCGGGCCGATCTCGAAGGCTATCGGGCGCGCGAGCGCGCGCCGATCGAGTGCACCTATCGCGGCTATCGCGTGCTGTCGGCGCCGCCGCCCAGTTCCGGCGGCGTGGTGCTCTGCGAGATGCTCAACATCCTCGGCGGCGTGCCGTTGCGGACGTGGGGCAAGGGGTCGGTGCGGGCGGCCTACGTCGAGATCGAGGCCATGCGCCGGGCATATCGGGATCGCAACCGGGATCTGGGCGACCCCGATTTCGTCCGCAATCCGGTCGCGCACCTGCTGTCGGCGGCGTATGCCGCGCGCCTGCGCGCCGGGATCGTTGCCGGAATGGCGGCGAAGCGGGCGGGCATCCCCGGCGATGACGCCGCGGGCGCGGCGGGCCGGGAGGGTGCGCAGACGACCCACTACGCAATCGTCGACGGTGCCGGCAACGCGGTGTCGGTGACGGTCACGCTCAACGGGCCGTTCGGTGCACAGGTCGTCGCACCCGGAACGGGCGTGCTGCTCAACGACGAGATGGACGATTTCGCGGTCAAGCCGGGAACGCCGAACCTCTACGGCCTGGTGCAGGGGGAGGCGAATTCGATCGCCCCCGGCAAGCGGCCGCTTTCTTCGATGACCCCGACCATCGTCACGAAACAGGGCAAGCCGGTCTTGGTGGTGGGAACCCCCGGCGGCAGCCGCATCATCACCGGCGTGCTCGAAACGATTCTCGGGGTCGTCGATTACGGCCTCGACATCCAGCAGGCGGTCGATGCACCGCGCTTCCACCAGCAGTGGCGGCCGCGCGCGACGATGTGCGAGCCCGGCGCGTTGCCGCCGGATACGCAGCGCACGCTCGAGTCCTGGGGCGAGCGCTTCACGACCGTGGCGCCGTACGATCACGTCGATGCGATCCTCGTCGGCGGGCCGGCATTGGGGAAGACGGCAAAAGGCGGCGAGCGCCTGTTCGGTGCGGACGATTCGCGCGGCGATACGGGGCTGGCCGCCGGGTATTGAACGAATGGCGGTGCCGAATTTTTCCGTTCCGGAATGAACCGCATCGTGTCGGCTTCCTCGGGCCAGCAGGCGTCCGGGCTTGGCCAGAAGGGACGCTCGCGAGGTTACGGCTCCTCCCTCTCCCGCCGTCGCGGGAGAGGGGGTTGGCGCGCCTCCCATGGCGACGGTCCGCATAGGGGTCGACAGCGCCATCTCGTCGGAGGCCGGTCTCCGGCGGTTCAATTTTTTCCTCTCGATCGATGCGGCACCTTGTAAAAAGGTAACGTATCCGTTACCATTGTCGCATGAGTATCAAGCTCGCAGAGTACATACGTGAGGACGGGTCCAACCCCTATCAGACGTGGTTCACGGGCTCGATGCGCAAGCAGCGGCGAAGGTCACCGTTGCCAAAACGCGGCTTGGACTGGGCAACACATCAAACGTCGAATGGTTCCGGGGTATCGGCGAGTACAAAATCGACTGGGGACCGGGATACCGCATCTACTTGGCCAAGGACGGAGACGCATTGATCGTGTTGTTCGGCGGAAGCACGAAAAAAGGCCAGCAGAAGGCGATCGATCAGGCCGTGCATTTGCATGAGGAATACAAGGCCAGGAGGAAGGCACTCGCCGACGATGGTAGGAAAGGAAAGAAGGTATGACACTCACCCGCGATTTCAAACAGACTGTCGCCGAGCGCGCTGCTCGTGATCCCGATTTTGCGAAGGCGCTTCTGGACGAGGCGGCAACCCTATTTCTCAGCGGTGAACCGGACGCCGCGCGCGTGATTCTGCGCGACCTCGTGAATGCAACGGTCGGATTCGAAAATCTGTCCGAGCTAACGAACAAACCCAGCAAGAGTTTGCATCGGATGCTATCTCCGAAGGGAAATCCCAGCATGGAAAACCTTGCTGCCATCTTCGGAGCGATGAGGAACTGGCTGAAGGTCGCTTTCGAGGTACGCGTCGTAGAGGCTGCGTAGGCGGCTCGCGGCCACGCGTTCGCAGGAATTCACCGCGTACTGCCTAGCCGCTTTCAAGAGCTCGACGGCGTAGCGCTCAGATCGGCGCTAGGGACGCGATGAAGTCCTGGGCGATGGCCCGCCACGAACGCTCCAGCGCGGCCTCGCGCACGCGCCGGCGATCGAGTTGCAGGGCCTGCCGGCATGCGGCGTCGAGATCGTCGTCGAGGATGCCGCTCGTTCCGGGAATGACCACGGTTTCGGGCCCGGCGACCGGGAACGCGGCGACCGGGCAACCGCAGGCCATCGCTTCCAGCATGACCAGTCCGAAGGTGTCGGTGCGGCTCGGAAACACGAAGACGTCGGCGGCGTCGTAGAACGAGGCCAGCGCGCCATGGGGCTGCCGCCCGAGCCAGTGGACGTCGCGGTACTGGCTTTCCAGGCGGGCGCGGTCGGGGCCGTCGCCGATCACGACCCGCGATCCCGGCAGGCGCAGGCGCAGGAAGGCGTCGAGATTCTTCTCCGGCGCGACGCGACCGACGTAGAGCCAGATCGGCCGCGGCAGGGCGAGTCCGTCGCGCCCGCCGGGACGGAACGTTTCCGCGTCGACGCCGCGGCCCCAGAGCCGGGTATGCGGCAGCCCGGCGCGGCACAGTTCGGCGCGCAGATGGGTGGTGGGAACGAGGACCGCCTGCGATTCGTGGTGAAACCGGCGCAGCACGGCCATCGTCAATCGCGCGGGGATGCCGAAGCGGGTCTTGAGGTACTCGGGAAACCGCGTGTGGTAGGACGTCGTGAATCGCCATTTCCGGCGCCGCGCGAGCGAGCGCGCCGCCCAGCCCAGCGGGCCTTCAGTGGCGATATGCAGACCGGCGGGAATCAGCGAGCCCAGCGCCCGCGAGACATGGCGGACGGGTTCGATCGACAGGAGGATGTCGGGTTCGCCGGGGGCGGCGATGCCGCGCGAGCCGCCGGGGTGGATCACCCGCAACTCGTGACCGAGCGCCGCAAGTTCGCGCTGCATGTAGGTCCACGTCTGGACGACGCCGTTGACCTGCGGATGCCACGCGTCGGTGACGAGGACGATCGGGCGCTTGGGGGGGATGGCCGGCGGCGGGTCCTGGAGCATGCCCGCGATTTTCGGGAGCGGCGGTTACGGCGGTGTGTCGCGGCGGTGCTCGCCAGCCGGAACGACATCCCGCAGGCCGGCATGGATGTCCGGGTACGTCAGCCGCAGGCGGAGTTCGTGTTTCATGCGCCGGTTGCGCAGGCGCCGCGACTCGTTCAGGAAGGACATCCGCTGCGGACCGGCGGCCGCGCGCAGTACCTCGCCGGAAGCCCGGGGCGAACGGGGCAGGCCGAGGCGGTCGGCGACCGCATCGAGGTATTCCCCGAGCACCAGCTGCGTGTCGTCGACGACGTTATAGACGCGCGCCGGGGCGCCGCGGAACACGGCGGCGAGACAGGCGCGCGCAAGATCTTCGGCGTGGATGTGGTTGGTGAAGACGTCCTGGTCGGGCGGCGGAACCGGAATCGCCTGCTCCAGCCGCGCACGCGGGAGGCGGTCGGCGGCATAGATGCCGGGGACCCGCAACACGGCGGCGCGCCAGCGGCTCGTCCGCATGCGGCGTTCGGCGTCGAGGCGCCGGTGGGCGCGGTCGTTGCCGGGACGGGGCGGCGTGGTTTCGTCCGTCCAGGCACCCCGCCGGTCGCCGTACACGCCCGAGGTGCTGGCATAGACCAGCCGGGGCGGGGCGGAGGGGGCAAACCGCCGGGAACCGGGGCCCAAGGGCCGATTGCGGCGCCCGGCGGCGGCAGGAGGAACGAACAACGCCCGCAACAGGTGCGGGGTGCGCCGATCGGTCTTGCCCTGCGAGGAAGTCGGGACCAGCACGATCACGCGCTGCGCCAGCCCGCCGAGGGCGGCCGGAGGGCCGAGGCGATCGAGGTCGCAGACGACCGGCACCGCCCCCGCCTCGCGCACGCGACGGGCGCCGTCGGGGCCGGAGACCACGGCGAAGATCCGGAAGCGCCGGCGTAGTCGTGCGACAATCCTCGACCCGATGTCGCCGCAGCCGACGATCAGCAGGCGGGGCATCCCCAGGCGCCGTCGGCGCGCGGGAGTCCGTCCGGGTGCAAGGGCAGGTTCGGTTTGCGGTCTGTGCTTCATGCCGTTGACGGTCGGGTCCGTGGCGCCTTCGTGGCGCCTGTTTTTTTCGATTGTATTCGTGGAACTATGGCTGGCCATCAGGTGACCGTTCGCCCGTCCGGGCGCGAATTTTCCGTCAACACCGGGGAGACCGTGCTCGATGCGGCGCTGCATGCGGGCATCACCCTGCCGCACGGCTGCAAGAACGGCGCCTGCGGTTCTTGCAAGGGCAAGGTTCTTGCTGGCACCGTGCACCACGGCGAGCATACGTCCTCGGCGCTGACGGCGGAGGAAGAGGCGGCCGGGATGGCGCTGTTCTGTTGCGCCGTGCCGGAGACCGATCTCGTCATCGAGGCGCGCATCGTCGCGGCGCTCGACGGGGTGGTGCCGCGCAAGATGCCGGCGCGCATCGAGCACATCGAGCGGGCGGCGCACGACGTCATGGTGCTGCAGCTGCGGCTGCCGGCGACCGAGAGCCTGATCTACCGCGCCGGACAATACGTCGATTTCATCCTGCCCAACGGCGTGCGGAGGAGCTACTCGATCGCGTCGATGCCGGGGACCGACGGCCCGATCGAATTCCATATCCGCCACATGCCGGGCGGGACGTTCACCGATGCGCTGTTCGGTCTGGGCGCGGCGCCGGTGAAGGAACGCGCGATCCTGCGGATCGAAGGTCCGTTGGGCACGTTCACGCTGCAGGAGGAAGGACCCGAGCCCATCGTGCTGTTGGCGAGCGGGACGGGCTTCGCCCCGATCAAGGCGATCGCGGAGACGATTTTCGCCAAAGGACTCAATCGCGAGGACGCGGTCAGCGGCCGGCCGCCGCGGCAGGTGGTGTTCTATTGGGGCGGGCGCAGCCGCGCCGACCTGTATGGCGATGCGCTGGTGCGCCGATGGGAGCACGAGCAGCCGAACTTCCGGTACGTTCCGGTGCTGTCCGAGCCGTTGCCCGAGGACGGGTGGACGGGGCGCACGGGCTTTGTGCACGCGGCGGTGATGGCGGACCTGCCGGACCTTTCGGCCTATCAGGTCTACGCCTGCGGGGCGCCGGTGATGGTGCAGGCGGCGCACCGGGACTTCACGGCGCAGTGCGGGCTGCCGGAGGAGAGCTTCTTCTCGGACGCCTTCGTGTCGAAGGCGGACCTGGCATAGCGGTTCATTCCCCCAGATAGGCTTCCCGCACCTTCGGGTCGTGCAGCAGGTCGGCGGCGCGGCCTTGCAGCGTGACGATTCCCGAGTCGAGCACATAGGCGCGGTGGGCGGCCTCGAGCGCGAGGCGGGCGTTCTGCTCGACCAGCAGGATGGTGAGGCCGCGGTGCGACGCGTCGCGGATCACCTCGAAGATCTTGTCGACCATGATGGGGGAGAGTCCCATCGACGGTTCGTCGAGCAGCAGCAGACGCGGGCGGGTGAGCAGGGCGCGGGCGAGGGCGAGCATCTGCTGCTCGCCGCCGGAGAGCGTGCCGGCGAGTTGTGTCGCGCGTTCCCGGAGTCGCGGGAAGGTCGCGAGCTGCGCTTCGATGTCGTGCGCGGCCTGGGCGTGGTCGGTCCGGGCGGCGGTACCCATCTGCAGGTTCTCGAGCACGGTCATGCGGGTGAAGATGCCGCGTCCTTCCGGCACCATCGTGAGGCCGCGGCGGAGCAGGGCGTGCGTCGGCACGCCGCGCGTCGCGGCACCGTCGTATTCGATCTCGCCCTGCCAGGCGAGGAGGCCGGTGATGGCACGCAGCGTCGTGGTCTTTCCGGCGCCGTTGGCGCCGATCAGGGTCACGAGTTCGCCGGCGTGGACCTCGAGGTCGATCCCCTTGACGGCGTGGATGCCGCCGTAGGCGACACGGAGATCCCGGATCCGCAGCAGCGGGGCGGCGGTGCGCGTCGATGCCGTCATCGTCCGTCTTCCTGGGCCGGGTGCGTCGGGGCCCGCCCGAGATAGGCTTCGATCACCGCCGGATCGTGCTGCACTTCGGCAGGCACCCCTTCGCGGATCACGCGGCCTTCGTCGAGCACCGTCACGCGATCGCAGAGTCCCATCACCAGCTTCACGTCATGTTCGATCAGCAGGATCGTCACGCCGTCGCCGCGGATCCGCTCCAGCAGCGCGCGCAGTTCGCGCTTTTCGGTGGCGTTCATGCCGGCCGCAGGTTCGTCCAGCGCCAGCAGCTTCGGGTCCGTGGCCAGGGCGCGGGCGATTTCCAGGCGGCGCTGGTCGCCGTAGGAAAGCGTGCGCGCCTGGAAGGGTTCGTAGCGCGCGATGCCGACATAGTCGAGCAGCTCCCGTGCGCGGGTGCGGATGGCGTGCTCCTCCTCCCGCAGCCTGCGCGTGCGCAGCACGGCGGCAAGCGCACCGCAGCGGGTGCGGGCGTGGCGTCCCACCATGACGTTTTCGAGCACCGTCATGTCCGGAAAGAGCCGGATGTTCTGGAACGTCCGGGCGATGCCGGCCAGCGCCACCCGGTGCGGTGCGTCGGGGTCGTAGCGCAGGCCGTCGAGTTCGAACCGGCCGGCGTCCGGGCGGATGAGGCCGGTGATCACGTTGAAGAATGTCGTCTTGCCGGCGCCGTTGGGGCCGATCAGCCCGTAGATCGCGTTGCGCGGGATCGCGATGTCCGCGCCGGCCAGCGCCTGCAGACCGCCGAAGCGCTTGGCGGCCCCCTCGACGCGCAGCAGCATCGGGACATCGGCGGGACGCAATGCAGCCCGGTTCACTCCATGCCTCCGGGTGCCGCGTCGCCGTCGCGCGCATCGGCCGCACGCGGGAACGGGCCACGGCCGTCGCTACGACGGAGTCCGTGCTCGGGGGCCGGCCACAGGCCCTTGGGCCGATAGAGCATCACGCCGACCAGCGCCAGCCCGTAGAGCAGCATGCGCAACACGTCCGGATCGATCCAGATCCGGCCGAAGAGTTCGGTCTGCAGCGGGGCGACGGTATGGCGGAGGACTTCCGGCAGCATGGCGAGCAGCACCGCGCCGAGGATCACGCCGGGAATGTGGCCGATGCCGCCCAGCACTACCATCGCGAGCACGACCACCGATTCCATCAGCGAGAACGACTCCGGCGAGATGAATCCTTGAAACGCGGCGAACAGGGCGCCGGCGACGCCGCCGAAGGTGGCGCCCAGGCCGAAGGCCAGCAGCTTGACGTTGCGGACGTGGATTCCCATCGCCTTGGCCGCCGTTTCATCTTCCCGGATCGCCATCCACGCGCGCCCGATGCGCGAGTCGTGCAGGCGGCGGCAGAGGAACACCGACAGCGCGGCGAACAGCAGAAAGAGGTAGTAGTAGAGCTGCACCGACGAGATCGTCACGCCGGCCAGCACCAGCGGCCGATCGAAGCGGATGGTGCCGAGCCGCACCGGGTCGATCAGCGAGATGCCCTGCGGACCGTTGGTGAGGTTGACCGGTTCGTCAAGGTTGTTGAGGAAGATGCGGATGATTTCGCCGAAGCCCAGCGTGACGATGGCGAGATAGTCGCCCCGCAGCTTGAGCACCGGGGTGCCCAGCAGGACGCCGAAGCCCGCCGCCAGCGCCGCGGCGATCGGGATCGCCCCCCAGATCGGGACGTGCAGCCCGTGCGGGAAGGCGTGCGCCAGCGCCGGAAAATTGTCGGTGAGCTGCGGCGAGGCGAGCAGGGCGAAGGTGTAGGCGCCGACCGCGAAAAACGCGATGTAGCCGAGGTCGAGCAGCCCGGCGAACCCCACCACGATGTTGAGTCCGAGGGCGAGCATGGCGTACAGCGCCGCGAAGGCCAGCGCGCGCACCCAGGAGGCGCCCAGCGACCCGGCAACCCACGGCAGGACGAGGAGTACGGCCGCGAGGAGTATGAGGCCGCCGGGGCTGCGCAGGCGCGACCGCCCCCCGGGCGGGGAACCGCCGGTCGCGCGGAGGGGCGGAAGCAGGCGCGCCATGGCCGGCCGGCGATCAGGGGCGATCGGCGACGCGCTCGCCCAGCAGGCCGGACGGCCGCAGGATGAGCACCGCGCACAGGACCGCAAAGGCAAAGACGTCTTCGTAGTTGCTGCCGAAGACGCCGCCGGTGAGCTGGTCGAGATAGCCCGCCCCCAGCGATTCGATCAGCCCGAGCACGATGCCGCCCACCATCGCGCCGGGGATGTTGCCGATGCCGCCCAGGACGGCGGCGGTGAATGCCTTGAGTCCCGGCAGGAACCCCATCGAAAAGTAGGCCACCGAGTAGACCGAGGAGTACAGCACGCCGGCGACGGCGGCGAGCGCGGCGCCGATGGCGAAGGTTGCGGCGATGATCGCGTTGGGGTTGACCCCCATGAGCGCCGCAACGCCGGGGCTTTCGGCGGTGGCCCGCATCGCGCGTCCGAGGCGGGTGCGCTGCACCAGGACGAGGAGGGCCACCATGAGCGCCGCCGACGCGCCGACCACCAGCAGTTGTGCCCGGGTCGCCGTGATCGCGCCGATGTGGATCGGATCCGGCGGGAGCAGCTGCGGGTAGGTCAGGTGATTGCGGCCCCAGACGATCATCGCAACCGTCTGCAGCAGAATCGAAACGCCGATCGCGGTGATGAGCGGGGCCAGTCGCGGGGCGTTGCGCAGGGGGCGGTAGGCGATGCGTTCGATCGCGAGATTGAGCAGCACGCAGACCGGAATCGCCGCCGCCGTTCCCGCGAGCATCAGGACCCAGCCGGGTATTCCGGGAATCGCGGCCCGCATCAGCGTCATCGCGCTGAGGGCGGTGAGCGCGCCCACCATCAGCACGTCGCCGTGCGCGAAGTTGATCAGATTCACGATGCCGTAGACCATCGTGTAGCCGAGGGCGATGAGCGAATAGAGGCTGCCCAGAACAAGCCCGTTGAATACCTGCTGCAGAAAGGTGCTCATCGCGCGCGGATCCGCCGGTCGGTCTGCGGCCGGCTCAGCGCAGCGTGGTGAGATATGCCAGCTTGCCGTCCTGCACATGGAACATCGTGATCGCACCGCCGCGGAGATCTCCTTTGGCGTCGAAGGCGATGTGGCCCGTGAGCCCGTCGTAGTCGGCCGCGGCGATCGCCTTGCGGACGGCGGCGCGGTCGAGCGACCCGGCGCGCCGGATGGCGTCGACGATGAGGTACACGGCATCGTAGGCGTACGGCGCGTAGATCTCCACCGGGGTGCCGAACTTGGCGCGGTACTTCGCCAGGAAGGCCGCGCCCTTCGGCAGATTTTCCACCGCTTCTCCGGCCTGCGAGCAGGTCAGGACCCCGGCCGCGCTGCCCGCGAGCGTGATGAACTGCGGCGAGCACGCGCCGTCGCCGGCCAGCAGGGGAGCCTTGATCGCAAGCTCCTGCATCTGCCGCGCCATCGGACCCGCGGTGGCATCCATGCCGCCGTAGAAGATCACGTCCGGATGCGCGGCGCGGATGCGGGTGAGGATGGCGCTGAAGTCGGTGGCCTTGTCGTTGGTGTACTCGCGCGCGACGATCGTCACGCCGCGCTGCTTGAGGGTCTGCTCGACCACGTCGGCGAGCCCCTGGCCGTAGGCGGTGCGGTCGTCGATGACGGCAGCGGTCTTCGCGTGCATCGAGTCGACCGCGTAATCGGCGAGCGCGGTGCCTTGCCGGCGGTCGTTGGCGAGCACGCGAAACGCCGTATCGAATCCCTGCTCGGTGTACTTGATGGCCGTCGTCGACGGAGAAACCTCGGCGACACCCGCATCGTGATAGATCTTCGACGCCGGAATCGAACAGCCCGAATTGAGGTGGCCGACGACCGCGACCACGCCTTCGTCGACCAGCTTCTGGGCAGCCAGGGTTGCTTCCCGCGGATCGCCCTTGTCGTCTTCGGCGAGGATTTCGACGTGGTACGACTTGCCGGCGAGCTTGACGCCGCCGGCTGCGTTGATCTCGTCGGCCGCCAGCATCGCCCCGTTCTCATTGTCCTTGCCCAGGTGCGCGTCGCCGCCGCTCAGCGGCCCGACCTCCCCGATCCGGATGACGTCGGTCCCGGGCGCCTGGACGGACGCCGTCGGGGCGCCGGACCCGGTGTCCGCTTCCTTCTTGCCGCAACCCGCGAGGGTCGCGGCGGCGAGCAGGGTGGCAAGGGTGATCCGGGTCCAGGTCTTCATCGTCGGGGCTTTCGGCAGGCACGGCGCGGCGGCGCGGAACGCCCGCATGGGATTCCGCTTCCGCCGCAAAGCCCCGGATTTTACTGCGTCACTTCAGCGAGAGGATCCAGTGCACCAGTTTGCGGGCGTCGGCCTCGCTGACATGGCTCTTGTTCGCCGGCATCACGAAATGACCCCAGACCCCGGTGCCGCCGTTGAGCACCTTTTTCACCAGCCGCTCCTCGGCACCCGGGACATGGGCATACTTCTTGGCGACGTCCCGGTAGGCGGGACCCATGACCTTGTGGTCGACGCTATGGCAGGCGAGGCAACCGTCCTTCTGGGCCAGGGCAAGCTGCGCCATCGCGGCGGGTTGGAACAGGGTGCCGGCGGCGGCAACGGCGGTGGCGATGAGGATTTTCTTCATGATGGGCGTCCTTGTCGTGGGAAAAACCTGGCGGCGGCCGGGAAAATCGCCCGAACCGCTGCGACGCGTTGAGTGTATCTTGTGCACTGCAGCGCGGTACTTCGTCGGAGGGGATTCTTGCGCTGGATCAGGGCGGCGCCACCGCGACGACGGGCGCGCCCATTTTCCGATCGATCAACCGATGACCGGGATGACGGAGACATGTGGCTGCTTTGGGTTGCGGTAGCGCTCGCGGTGCTGCGTGGAGCGGGTATCGGGTGGTTTGCGGGCCTGTCCTGGTGGTGGGTCGGACTGCTTTTTTTTGCGGCATTCCTCTGGTTCGAGTTCTTCGAGAAATGGCTTGGCCTGGAGAAGAAGCGCGCCATGGATGAAATGGCCGCCACGCGCAAGCGACGGATCGAGCGGGCGCTGCGGCAGAAGAGCCCTCCCCGACGCTGACGGACGGCTTGCCGACTCCCCGGCCGCGCGATGCCGAGCTGCGGATGAGAAGCTTATCAACCCTTCAAATTCCCGAACGGAATCCCGTCATTTCCCCGCTTCCCGCGTTCCAGTAGTGGTTACATTTCCTTCGAGGCAGACACGCGCGGCCCCGGCGACGGGTACCGGGCGGGTCGGCGGCGACAGCGCGGCTTCGCAACCGGGTTGTCGGCATGCCGGCAGATCGACAAGACGAAAAGCAGATTGGCAGCAGCAGGGGATGCTTCATGCGTACGAATCTTCCGGTGACCCAAAAGGAACATGACTGGAGTTCCGAGTCGGGCGTCATCGTTTCCGCGACCGACAAGACGGGGCGGATCACCTATGTGAACGACATCTTTTGCCGGATCGCGGGGTTCACCCGGGAAGAATTGATCGGGCAGGAGCACAACATCATCCGGCATCCGGATGTCCCCCCGGAAGCGTTCCGCGATCTCTGGCGCACCATCGGACGCGGCAAGCCGTGGACCGGGATCGTCAAGAATCGTTGCAAGAACGGCGATCACTATTGGGTGGTGGCGCACGCGGCGCCGATCACCGAGCACGGCAAGATCGTGGGCTACCTGTCGGTGCGCACGATGCCGACCCGCGAGCAGATCCAGGCGGCGGAAGCCGCCTATGGCGTGCTCAACGCCGAGGCCCGCAGCGGCAAGCGGAAGACCTTCCTGCAGGAAGGCTTCGTTGTGCAGAACACGCTCATCGGCCGCATCAAGCGGCTCTCGCACTTCAACATCGCCGGCCGGCTGGGCATTGCGGTCGCCGCGATGGTGCTGGCGCAGTTCGCCGCCGGCGTGGCGTTCACGCAGCAATTGCGCGACGCGCTGCTGCCGTCGCTCGTCGCCGCTGTCGTGGGCGCGCTGACCTCGGTGTGGCTCTATCGCAATATCGTCGTGCCGTTGCGCGGACTCGTCACCCTGACCAACCGCCTGGCGACGGGGGATCTCGCCACCCGAGCGACCGGCCGAGGCCATTCGCTGCGGCGCGATGAGATCGGGGCGATTTCCCGCGCGCTCGATCAGATGGGCGTGAATCTGCGGGCGCTCATCACCGAGGTGCAGCATGGCATCCAGGGCGTTCATCGTACGGTGGAGGAGGTCGCGCAGGGCGGCATGGGGCTCGCCACGCGCAGCCAGTCGCAGGCCGACAGCCTGACCGATGCCGCCGCCGCGGTGGAACAACTGAGCGGCGCGGTGGCGCAGAACGCCCAGACCGCCAGCGGCATCAACCGGGTCGCCGCCGAAGCGCGCGAGATCGCGACGGCGGGCGGGACGGCCGTCGGTCGCGTCGTGCAGAGCATGCACGACATCCACGGCGCGTCGGGTCGCATGAACGAGATCATCCAGGTCATCGAAAGCATCGCCTTCCAGACCAACATCCTCGCGCTCAATGCCGCGGTGGAGGCGGCGCGTGCGGGCGAGCAGGGGCGCGGGTTCGCCGTGGTGGCTTCGGAAGTGCGGATGCTGGCGCAGCGTTCGTCGCAGGCCGCCAAGGAGATCAAGACGCTGATCGAGGACTCGGCCGGCATCGTGTCGGGCGGCGAATCGGTGGTCGGCGAGGCCGGGGACACCATCGAAAAGGTCGTGGACAGCGTGCGCAAGGTTTCCGAACTGATCAACGAGATCACGCATGCGTCGGCGGAGCAGGAGATCGGCCTGAAGCGGATCAGCGACGTCGTGGCGCACATCGACTCGTCGACCCACGAGAACGCCGCGCTGGCCCGGCAGTCGGCGGACTCCGCCAACGACCTGCGGGAAAAGGCGATGCGCCTCAACGAGACCGTCGGTCTGTTCCGGCTGGGCGATGACGTGGCCGCGGCCCGTCCGTCTTCCGCCGATCGGACGCGGGAACGGAAAATCGTCGGGTCGGTGCCGCTGTCCTGACGCGCCGAACCCGGCATGCGCCGGGTTCCGGCGTGCGCCCCTCAGCCTACGTAATCTGCGGCCGTCGTGACGTCGCGATTCTGCGCTGTGCCCAGCGCCCGGATGGCCAGGGTCGCGAGGACCGCCACGGCGAGATTGATCACCACGGCGTAGAGGCCGATGTACGCCGGGATCACATGGCCGGCGAAGTGCAGCGCATAACCCGATTTCCGGAATCCGGTCAGCGATGCCGCCCAGATCCCCCATCCCAGGCCCACGGCCCATCCGGCCAGCAACGCCTTCGGGTCGAACCAGCGCGTGTAGATGCCGCCGACGATCGCCGGCAGGGTCTGCAGGATCAGGATGCCGCCCAGCAGCTGCAGCTGAATCGCGTACTGCAGCGGCAGGAACAGGATGAACAGCAGGGCGCCGAACTTGACCACCAGCGATGCCAGCTTGGCCATGTCGGTTTCCTGCCGCACCGTGCAGTCGGGCCGGATGTAGGCCTTGTAGACGTTGCGGGTGAACAGGTTGGCCGCGGCGATCGACATGATCGCCGCCGGAACCAGGGCGCCGATGGCTACCGCGGCAAAGCCGACTCCTGCAAACCAGCCCGGGAAATAGTGCAACAGCAGGCCCGGCATCGCGAACTGAGGGCCGTACTGCTTGAAGTACGGCGCGAGGTCGGGAAGCTTGTCGATTCCGGCGGCGTAGGCCATGTAGCCCAGCAGGGCGATGAGGCCGAGCACGAAGGAATACGCCGGCAGCCAGATCCAGTTGCGCCGCAGCGTGTTCGGGCCCTTGGCCGCCAGGACCGCGGTCGTGGCGTGGGGATAGAACATCAGCGCCAAGGCGGAGCCGAAGGCCAGGGACGGGTAGAAGGACTGCAGGCCCAGGTTGCCGTTTTGCACCGGCGGCAGCAGCAGGTGCGCCGGCGGGATCGCGGCGAAGATCCGCTCGAAGCCGCCCAGCTTGGCCGGCAGCACGATGACCATCGCGATCACCGTGACGTAGACCAGCAGGTCCTTCACCACCGCAATCGACGCCGGCGCCCGCAGGCCGCTGGTGTAGGTGAAGGCAGCGAGGACCGCGAAGGCGATCAGCAGCGGCATTTCGCCGAGCAGCCCGCCGGTCGGAAAGCCCAGCCCGCCGATGACGACCTGGATCCCGACCAGTTGCAGGGCGATGTAGGGCAGGGTCGCGACGATGCCGGTCGCCGCGATCGCCAGCGCGAGGCCCGGGCTGCCGTAGCGGCCGGCGACGAAGTCGGAGGCGGTGACGAAGTTGTGCCGGTGGGAAACGACCCACAGCCGCGGCAGCATCGCGAACATCAGGGGATAGACCAGCACGGTGTAGGGCACCGCGAAGAAGCCCAGCGCGCCCGCGCCGAACACCAGGGCGGGCACGGCGACGAAGGTGTAGGCGGTGTAGAGATCGCCGCCGATCAGGAACCAAGTGATCCAACTGCCGAAACGGCGTCCGCCGAGCCCCCACTCGTGCAGGTGGTCCATGTCGCCGCGACGCCAGCGCGCCGAAAGGAAACCCAGGATCGTGATGAAAAGAAACAGCCCGACGAAGACCGCGGTTGCCGCCATGTTCATGGTCAGTCCGCCTTTCGCGCCGGGACGACGCTGCGGAACACGATGGCGATGGCCACGCCGGAAAGCGGCACCCATGCCATCTGCCACCAGTAGAAGAAGGGAATGCCGAACAGCTTCGGATCAACCCGGTTGAACCAGGGCACTGCGAGGACGGCGATGCACGGAATCGCCAGCAGCAGCCATTGCAGCGGGCCTAGCTTGCGCACGGGAGCAGGATTTTCCATGATGGCTTGGATGTTTCTCGGGCGCCGGGCCCGTACGGGAAATGCGGAAAACGGCGCATATTATGACTGCGCCATGTGACATCGGCAGTTCATGGCGGCAAGCTCGACGGGGAAGCCATGTGTCGGCTCATGTGTCGGCTGTCAGCCTGCCAGGCCCGACGGCATTGCCGCGAGCGCGCCGATTTGCGATTGAAGGCCGTGCAAAATGGGGTCGGACACTTCTGCCGGGAAGCCCGCAGGCAGCTTGGCATTTACGGCAGAGAGCACCCGCGGCAAATCCCTAATGAAGGTCTCGATGACCTCCTCAAAGTTGGGGCCCAGTGCATTGGCTTTTGCCACGGCATTCCAGTGCCGGCGCAAGATGCCTTCCATGCGATAGTGCGCATTTTTCGAGCGAACTGCCATGGCGAGCTTGAGCTTCTTATAGTCGAACTTGTGCGGGCCTGTCCCTGTGGCGGGCCAGGCCGACATGATGTCGTAGAGCGGCGTAAGCTCGAATCGGCCGCCGGCTTGCAAGACGATGCTGAAGTTCTTGGCGTGACCGTCAGGGGCCGCTAGCAGCCAGAAAAGGAGTTGCGCTGCAAGAAAGTTCCTGCGGTCGGCTTCCGGCCTTTGGCTTCCGCGCAGCGTATCGAGGATGCGCGCCATGCCAGGGCCTCCGCGCTCTTCGTACTTTTGCTCGGGCGCAAGGCCATTGACCTGGCAAAAGTCTTCTTGCGGAAGCCTTGCCCACCAGCCTTCGCTCATCCATTGCCGATCAAAGCGTTCAACCACGAGCACCTTGTGCCGGCCAAAGCGCGCCATCTCGCACGAAGCGGTCAGCAAGCCAAAGGCGCTTGCAATCTGCGCGCACAGCCACTCGTTTTCCACCGAATTGGAAAAGTCGATGCGTTGTGCGCCAACCTCACCCAGGGGGAGCTTTAGCAGGTGGGTGGTCGGGGTTGCGCCCAAGGGACGGTGCCAGCTTCCCTTGTGCCAAAGCAGTGCCGTCTTGTCCTGCACCCCGGCAATCGACAGGCGCAGCGCATCATCTTGCTCGTGCGGTCCCAGCGACCGCTCGCTTATCGTCTGGTCAAGCAAATGCTCTATGGCGGCTTCGGTCATCGTTGCCGCTTCGATGCGCTTCACATCTGGCGCGGAGATCCCGTCGGGCAGCAGCTGCACCGCGCCGGCGCAGTCTCTTCCCACCTGTTCGAGGAGGTCAAAGCCGCGCAGGCTCTTCGCTTTGAATGCGGCAGCCAGGCGCTGGCGCGTTTGCCTGCGCTCGGGCAGCAGGTTGTCAAAATAGTTGTCCACCCGCGGCCCTCGGATGGGTTCCTCGCTCAAGGGTAGCGAGAGCGAGAGCGGGCGCACGCTCGCGCTTGCGAGCCACCCTTTGTCATACGCGAACGTGGAGCTGTATGCGTCGAAAGTCCAGTGACCCACGAGCTCTCCGTTCATCCAGACGGCGAGCGTGCGATGGCGACTCGGGCGGCCTGCCATTACCAGGGTGCCTTGGGGCCGAACGGCTTGCCCGGCAATCCGGCCGAGCGTGAGCCCACGATGATCTCGGCATCGAGCTTCATGAGCACGGTCAGGAGCTGGTCCAACGTGACGCGCTCCGGGTGGCTTTCGATGGCCGAGATGCGCTCTTGCGACAGGCCGAGCAAGCTTCCCAGCTCGGCCTGGCTCAAGCCCTTGGCTTTGCGCATCTGCCGCAGGATAGGGCCCAGCTGCCCGGAAGTGCGAATGGAGGCCGAAATGCGGGTGCCCATAAGAATATTCTAGTTAGCGAATATTCTTATATTATTCTCGATATGATATATCGTCAATATATTCGTTTTATGGAATAAAATATAATTATTCGCTTATGGTTATTCAGCTGCACGCCCCCGTCTCGCCGCAGGCGGTGCAGAACGAGCAGCCGTCGCGACGGATCACCGCGGCGGCGCCGCAGGACGGGCAGACCGCGCCCTTGATCGGCGCGGCGCCGCGTTCCACCGTCTGGCGCATCTCGGGCATCGCCAGAATGCCCACGGAGCGGATCGCGCGGCCGTCGCCGTCGAGGATGCCCAGCACCTTGTAGCGATGCAGCAGCAGCGTCGCGATGTAGGCGACCGTGCTGACGTAGAGCGCCGACCGGTCGGCGCCCGGAACCGGTGCCCAGAAATCGCCGTTCTGTTCGCCGAAATCGAGCAGCTTGCTGAGCTTCATGCCGATCCAGTTGGCATCGATCACGCGCATGTCGAGCGACAGCAGCTTGCACAAGCCGTCGAGCACGCGCGGGTATTCCCCTGAGAGCCAGATCGAATACGGCCGCCGGCTGCCGTCGGGCAGCGACAGTTCCTTGACGCCGAGCACGAAATCGTCGCCGGTGTTCGGGTTGTTGACGTCGACCGTCCAGCTCAGCGTGCCGGACGGCCCCGCTTTGGGTTCCTTCTTCGAGAACAGGGCATCCAGCACCGGGGTCGGCTGCACGGTGATGTCCTCGAAGGTGCCGAGCTGGTCGCAACGCCAGCGCACGATCTGCGCAAAGGCCGCGACGACGCCGGCGACCCATGCCGGCTCGCCGTGCGGCGGGAAGGCGACCGAAAACCCCTGCTCGTCGCGCGCCTTCGCCAGGGCATCGAGCTTCATGCGCAGCCAGGCGCGGTCTTCGGAGCGCATGTCCATCGACAGCGATTTGGCGATCGCGCCCAGGCCGCGCGGCTGCTCCGAGCCGTTGACCCAGACCTCGAAGGGGCGCGGCGGCTCGCCCGTCTGCCCGATGAAGATCGCGAACGACTCGCGGCGCGACGGGATCTCCACCATGTAGGTCCAGGCGAGGTTGCCTTCGGCGAGTTCCGGGCGCCCCGGCCACTTGAGGCTGGCGAGCGCGGGCTCGGGGGTGAAGTCGAGCCGCACGCGGCGGTTGGCGTCGTCGGGCTCGGGCGAGCCGGCCGCGGATCCCAGGCCCTGCTTGGCAACGGAGAGGACTTCGCCGGTGACCTGGTTCGGCCGATAGGTCGTGATGCCCTTGAGCCCCGCCTTCCACGCCGCGCGGTAGATGTCGCGGAAATCCTCGAACGGATAGTCTTCGGGAACGTTGATGGTCTTGCTGACCGCCGCGTCGACGAAGGGCTGCACCGCGGCGATCATCCGCATGTGGTCGAGGGCCGCCATTTCGAGGGCGCCGACGAAGCTCTCGGGCAGGTGCTCGGCGTCGCCGCCAAGGTGCTTGTAGAGGCGGTAGGCGTAGTCCTCGACTTCGTATTCCTGGCGGCTCCCGTCCGGCATGCGCTTCTTGCGCACGTAGGTCCACGAAAACGTCGGCTCGATGCCGCCCGAGACGTTGCCGGCGAAGGCGAGCGAGAT
This sequence comes from Burkholderiales bacterium GJ-E10, assembly GCA_000828975.1. NCBI lineage: Bacteria > Pseudomonadati > Pseudomonadota > Betaproteobacteria > Burkholderiales > Burkholderiales bacterium GJ-E10. The sequence continues at coordinate 1,005,805 of AP014683.1, forward strand.
GGTGCCGGTGGGTGCGATCGACAGCAGATGGGAATTGCGGATGCCATGCGTGCGGATCGCCGCCTGCAGCGCCGGCGGCAGCCGCGATGCGAAGTGCGGCGGCGCCAGGTAGCGGTCGGCATCGAAAGCCGGGAAGGCACCTTTTTCGCGCGCCAGTTCGACCGACGCCAGGTAGGCCGTGTCGCGCATACATTGCGCGATCTCGGCGGCCTTCGTGCGCGCCGGCTCGCCGTCGTAGCGCAGACCGAGCATGGTGAGCGCATTGCCGAGTCCGGTGAAGCCGAGGCCGATGCGGCGCTTGTTGCGCGCCTCCGCCTGCTGTTCCGCCAGAGGCCAGAGCGTGATGTCCAGGACGTTGTCGAGGGCGCGGACCGACGCGCGCACGACGTCCTCGAACGCGGCGCGATCGAAGGCGGCCTCGGCGGTGAACGGGTCGCGCACGAAGCGGGTGAGATTGATCGAGCCCAGGCAGCAGCAGCCGTAGGGGGGAAGTGGCTGTTCGCCGCATTGCCCGGTGACCAGTCCGTTGAAGATCACCGTGTTGTGGTCGGCTTGGGTCGTGTCGAAAACCGGTTCGCGGCCGACGTAGGTGATGCGTGCCACTTTGGTGGCGAATCGCTGCGTCTTGCGCAACTGCCTGTCGGCGACCCACGTCCGGTATTTCTGTTCCTTGCTGTTGGTCAGAAATCCGATTTCCTGCATGAAGCGTTCTCGCGACTGCCCATCGATGATCAGTTCGAAATCCGCCTGGCAGGGGTATGGGCGGTGGCCGCCGCGGCCGTCCGGAAGAACGCGCTCGGATGCGTCGCGGCGCTTGCGGATGCGGCAGAAGATGCCGAAATTGGCGAGCAGCACCTGCACGTCCTTCAGGAGTGCGGTGCGGCTCGATGCCAGGCGGATCGAGCACGATTGACTCCCTGCAGAGATGTTGACCGTTCCGTCGGTCTGGAACAGACCTTGCAGGTAGCCGCGTACGCACGCTTCGGTGCCGCTCCAGATCACCTCCGGGACGCGCAGCTTCGTTTCGGCGCTGAAACCGAAATGGCGGAGATGGCGGGCAAGGACAACGGACCGGATGAAGACATGTCGGCGGTCGGGTACCGCGACCACAGAGACGGTTCGCGGAACTCGTTCGCCCGGCACAGCGGACTGCAGAATCAGCGTATTGACGATCGCCGCCGCTTCCGTTGCGAGTGTGCGGTCGTCCCCCCAGAAATTGACGACGGCGGCGGTCTGGCCCTTCCCCCGGTTGGTGAAATGGCCGTCTCCGGCGATCAATCCGATCAAGGTCCCGAGCGCCTGGCTTCCCTCGGAGCCGAATTGTCCCTTTCCCGACTGGACGAGAAGTTCGTCTCCCACACGCAGCGATTGCAGGTCGACTTTTCCGTGGGTGGTGAAAAACGGGTGCCACGCCGTAGCCCGAATTTCATATCCGTCCTCGGTCTCGACCTGGTATACATCCGCGGCGCGCGAAGTCTGGAAGGCAGGGTTTGCCGGGCGCGTTTCCACGCCGGTTTCGCCGGTTTCCAGTGCGCGACGGTCGGCAGTCACGGTCAGCGGTGTACCGGACGCATGCAAGGCGCCGATCGCCACCATGCCATGCTGCGTGTGCAGCCGCGTATCCGCGGTAACGCAGGGGTTCGTCGCGGCGATGGTTTCGCAGTAGGAAAGGTTGTTGTCCTCGTTGACGCGATCGATGAAGATCACGCCGGGCTCGGCATGATCGTAGGTGGAATGCATGATCTGGTCGAACAGTTCGCGCGCGCGGACGCTGCGATAGACCCAGCTGCCGTCGGGACGCTGGTGCGCCGCTTCCCGGTCGAAGGGTTCGGCGGCATGCCAGAGGTCGAACCGCGCATCGTCCTCGACCGCGCGCAGGAAGGCATCGGTGACCGCGACCGACATGTTGAAGTTCGATAGCGATCCGTCGCGCTTGGCGTGGATGAACTCCTCGATGTCCGGGTGGTCGCAGCGCAGGATCCCCATCTGCGCGCCGCGCCGCGCTCCCGCCGACTCGAGTGTCTCGCAGCTCTTGTCGAAGACGCGCATGTACGACAGCGGGCCGCTGGCGCGCGAGTGGGTGCCGTGGACCAGCGCGCCCCTGGGGCGGATGTGGGAGAAGTCGTAACCCACGCCGCCGCCGCGGCGCATCGTCTCCGCGGCCTGGTTGAGCGCGAGATAGATCGACGGGACACCGTCGCGGATGCCGCTGATCGCATCGCCGACGGGCTGCACGAAACAGTTGATCAGGGTTGCCGAGAGATCGGTCCCCGCCGCGGAGTTGACGCGTCCGCCGGGAATGAACCCGGCCGTCATGGCATCGAAGAATCGTTGCTCCCACTGCGCACGCAGCGTCGGCTCTTCGGCCGCGGCGAGCGCCCGCGCCACCCGGCGGCGGATTTCGTCGGCAGTCCGCTCCTCGCCCTTGGCGTATTTCTCGCGCAGTACGTCGAGCGAGATCGTTTGCTCTTCCATCGGGGGGGGCAGGGGTTCGCGGTTCACGATGTCGTGGCCTGGGATCGGAAGGGACGGGGAAAGTGTATTCCTGTCCTCCCGGCGCGCACACCGGCGCATCCGACCCCCAGGCTGCGCGGCGCCGCATATTCCCGCGTATTCCTTGACACGATTTCGGCCCTGCGATATTGAGATACCGCATGAACCTCCAACAATTCCGCTACCTGCGCGAAGCCGTCCGCCAGAAGCTCAACCTCACCGCGGCGGCGCGCGCCTTGCACACCTCGCAGCCGGGCGTCTCCAAGGCGATCATCGAACTGGAAGAGGAGTTGGGCGTTTCGATCTTCGCCCGGCACGGCAAGCGCATCCTCGGGCTGACCCCGCCGGGCCAGCAGGTGCTCGATGCCGCCGAGCGCATCGCCGGCGAGATCGACAACCTCAAGAAGCTCGCACGCGACTATGCCGGCAGCCCGGAGGGGACCCTGCGCGTGGCGACCACGCACACCCAGGCGCGCTACGTCCTGCCCGAAGTCGTGCAGCGCTTCGTACGCAAGTATCCGCAGGTACGGCTGAAACTGCTGCAGGGCAACCCGCCGCAGATCGCCGCGATGCTGATCGGCGGTCAGGCCGATGTCGGGATCGCCACCGAGACGCTGGCCGACACCCCGGGGCTCGACACCATTCCGGTGTTCCGCTGGGAGCACGTCGCCGTCGTGCCCGCCGGCCATCCGCTGGCGCGGTTTGCCGCCCATCCGGGGAAGATCACGCTGAAGGATCTCGGGCGCCATCCCCTCGTTACCTATGAGGCGCATTTCTCCGGTCGCAGCCGCATCGATCAGGCGTTTGCCGACGCGGAGATCGAACCGTCGGTGGTGCTCGAAGCGATCGACGCCGACGTCATCAAGACGTATGCCCAGGCGGGGCTCGGCGTGGGCATCGTCGCGGGCTTGGCCACGGATCGGGACGGGAACGGGAGCGCGAACGGTCTCACGGTGATCCCGTGCGGCCACTTGTTCGGCCCGAACACCACGCGGCTCGCCGTCAAGCAGGGGGCGTATCTGCGCGGCTTCGTCTATGCCTTCATCGAGATGATCGCGCCGGGCTGGGATCGGCGGAAGATCGAGGAGGAGTTCGGGAAAAAAAGAACCTGAGCGGCGCGAAGGGAGTCGCACCGCGCAGGCTCGGAATCCGTCCGATCTTGCGGGCCAGCTCGATCTGCGGTTTCCCCGCGGTTTACCTTGCGGCGGAACGGCCCGCCCGCACGAAGCCCTTGGCGTCGCGGACCAGCATTTTTGTCCGGACGGCGGTGATGATCGCCTGATGCAAGGCCGCTTCGGCCTTCTTCCGGTCCGGCGCCGCGAGCGTTCCGGCATATCCCTTGGCCTCCATCACGGCATGGACGATCTCGGCGGGGCGCATCGGTCCCTTGAGCACGCGGCCGATCCACTGTGCGGTTTCGCCGCGGGCAAACCACTTCTTCCGTTGCGAACCGCCGGCGGCGCCGTTTCCGCCCTTCGCCGCGGGCGATGCGGTCTTCTCCGAGACGACGGTGACCGGCCGCTCGCGAAGCGATTCCAGTTGCGCATGGCGCGCGAGCAGGTACAGGATCTGCTGGTTGATCTCGGTCAGGCGCTGATGGATTCGCGATGCATCGCCCTGCAGGCGGCGCTGTTCGTCGAATAGAGAGTCGAGGCTCGGCAGGCGGGACATGTCGATGTGGGAGATCCAGGCTACGAAAGCTGCATCCTACTCGGAATCGGCGGCACACCGGCGCAGGCTGCCACGATCGGAGCAGGGGTTCGGACCCGGACCCGGGTCGCGGCCAGATAGGCCTCGGCGGCCGCGTCGGCGTCGTCCTGCCGGCTGCCGGTGGCGATGACGTACCCGAGGCGGTCGCCGTTGTGGCGCGGCGGACGAACTGCGTCGCCGGGGCGGCGCAGCAGCACGACGCGCTGCACCGCCGGGGCGTCGTGGGCCGGCAGATCGATCGCTTCCAGGATGCCTTCGGCGTCGGCGACCAGCCAGCGGATGGTGCTGAAGGCCTGCGGGCGCAGCGCGGCGAGACCGTCGAGGGGCTGGCCCCGATGCAGGTCGATCAGCTCGGCGTAGATCGACCGTCCGAAGGCGTATCCCATCTGGAAGGGGATCTGCGCGCTGACCAGGCGCGGATTGATCTCGACCAGCACGGGGCCGTCGGGACCCAGGATCATCTCGATGTGGCAGGCGCCGAAGTCGAAGCCGACGGCATCGAGCAGGCGGTTGGCATGGTGTTCCAGCATCGCGACGTCGTGGCGCCGGCTGGGGAAGCAGCTGCCGCGGAACGCGAACGACGGCGGCGCGAAGCGTTCCTTGGCATTGACGCCGAGAAAGACGCGGTGGGGGCCCCGCACGAAGCAATCGCAACCGACCAGAGCGCCTTCGACGTAGCGCTCGACCAGCAGGCGCCGGCTGGCCCGCACGCCGAATCCGTAATCCGTGGCGCCGTCGTCGGCGGCGAGCGCGACGCAGAGGCGGTCGACGTCGTCCGACGTGCGCAGCAGGGTCACGTCCTGCGATCCGTAGCCGTCGGCGGGCTTGACGATCAGCGGCAAGCCCAGGTCGGTGACGGCCGCACGCAGCTGGGCGGCGCCGCCGATCTCGGCGAAGGGCGGCTGCGCGATGCCATGGGCCTGCAGCGCCGCCCGTACCGCCGCCTTGTCGCGCAGGAGCCGCGCCGCAGCCGGGGACAGGAAGGGAAGGCCAAGGCGCTGCGCCAGCACGCTGGCGTCGACGATGCGGATATCGATCAGGCAGATCAGGCCCGCGAACGGATCCTCGAGATCGATCGCCGCGGCGGCGTCCCGCAGGCGCTCGGGCGTCCAGGGGCGTACTTCGACCACGCGGTGGATCCGTTGCCACGCCGGATCGCCGAGGCGCCGGTAATGGCCGGCATCGGCGGTGAACAGGGTCAGGCGATGCCCGAGGGCGACGGCGTCGTCGACGACGGCGAAATCGTTGCCGCCGGGCAGATCGAAGAGCAGCAGGTGGGCCATGGGTTTCAGGTGCCGGAGCGCGGCTTGCGCAGCGCCGAAGCGAGGGCGACGAAGTCGTTGGCGACGCGCCGCACGTGGGCGTCGAAATCGGGTTCGAAGGCGTAGCCCTCCGCGGCCTGCCAATGATCGGCGTGGGCGACGCAGATGGTCTCCGCATGGACCAGCGCCCCGACGTAGGCGAACAGGGCGCGCGTGCTCTGCAGTCCGAGCAGGCCGCCGCTCCAGCCGGTCGAGGCGCTCAGCAGCAGCACCGGCTTGTGGCGCAGCGCCCAGCGGTCCGCGTACGCAGGATCGATGCGCGGCAGGCGCGAGAGCCAGTCGATGGTGTTCTTCAGGTACGGCGCGACGCCGCCGTTGTATTCGGGTGAAGCGATCAGCAGGCCGTCGGCTGCCGCCACCTGCGCATGCAAGTCGGCAAGCTCGGCGCGGATTTCCGGATTGCCTTCGAGGTCCTGATTGAACATCGGCAGCCGGACCGGATCCGGCTCCAGAAACACGACCCGGCAACCGGGGGTCAGGCCGGCCGCGACATGCTGCAGCAGGCGCCGCTGGTGCGATTCGCGGCGCAGGCTGCCGGCGAAGGCCAGCAACGTCGGCGGGGGGGCGGCAGTGTCCATGCCGGGGCTCCTTGCGGGAAGACGAATGGGGCCGTCGCGGCGTGCCGCCCGGCGCCCGATTTATATCGGCAATCGGGCGCGGGGGATCCGATCGACTGCTGAGCGGAAATCGATCACTTCGGCATATCGCCGCGACATTTCCGAAAACCGATTCCCGTGCTTGCGCAAGCGCGTGCCGATTCGCCGGTGATATCCTTTTGCCGCGGATTCCTTCGAGCGGGGAGTGCAGGTGGGCGTTTTGTTCCGGAGTTGGCAGCATCGGTGGTTGCCGTTTTTCGCGGGCGCTGTCCTGGCAGGCGCCTCCCCCTGGGCCCATGCGGCATTGGGCGACACCGTGCAGTCGGTGGCGGCGGACCGCATGAAGCTGCATGCCACGGTCGGACAAAGCCGCACGGCGGCTGCCTATACCGTACAGGAGATGACGCTGCCCTCGGGGACCGTGGTCCGGGAGTTCGTGTCGGCGGCCGGGACGGTGTTCGGCGTCGCCTGGCAGGGGCCGGCGCCGCCCGATCTGCAACAGTTGCTCGGCCGCTATTTCCCGAATTTCGTCTCCGCGCCGCGCGGCCCGCACGGCCGCGGCTACGCCCGTACCGAGCAGGGGAATCTCGTGGTGGAGAACACCGGACATACCGGTGCCATGCACGGGCATGCCTATTTGACCGATGGCGTTCCGGCGGGGGTCGATCCCGCCGAAATCTGGTAGATCCCTTCATGGCTGGAAAACACATCGCGCGGCTGCCGGCCGCGCTGGGAGCGGTGGCGGTGGGCGTCATGCTGACGCTGATGCTGGCATCCTGCGGCGGCGGGGGCTCGCAGTCGATGTCGATGTCCCAGGGGAGCGGATTCTTTTCCCTGAGTGCCGCGCAGGTTGCGATGGTGACGCAGTGCACGCAGCGGCAAGATCCGGCGTTGCCGACGACGCTCGCCAGCAACGTGGCGCCGCTGGTCGTCGACGCCGGCCCCTGCGCCTACTATCCGAGCAACAACAGCGCGGGGCCGATCAATGCGGCGCAGGACGTGATCTACACCACGGTCACGATCTGTCCGCCGCAGGCCTTGCCGTCAAGCGGCGCCTGCCAGACCATCGACCACGTCCAGGTCGACACCGGTTCGGTGGGGCTGCGCATCCTCGCCTCGGCGATGAATTCCGCGGTGCTGCAGACGCTGCCGGCCGTGTCTTCGGGCGGGCTGCCGGTCAACGATTGCTATCAATATGCCGACGGCTGGACCTGGGGCGTGCTGCGCACCGCCGACGTCTGGGTGGGGGGGTATAACGGCACGACATCGCAAGGTGAGACGGCGCCGGCAATTTCGGTCGACATCGTCGGCGATCCGGCGTCGGGGCCGATTTCCGCGGCGGCGCAGTCGACGTGCAGCAATGGCGGCGCGTGGGCGAGCGAGAATTCGGTCGCGACCTTCGGGGCCAACGGCATTCTGGGCGTGATGCCGGCGCAGCATGAATTCGGCACGTACTACACCTGCACTGCGAACGGATGCAATGCAGTTGGCATTTCGCCAACGCAGGAGGCAAACAACCCGGTATATGCCATCAGCGGGACGGGCGACAACAATGGCATTGTCGTGGCGATGCAGTCCATCGGGGCTACTGGCGCCCCGACGGCAACCGGCAGCCTGACGTTCGGAGTCGGCACCCAGGCGAACAACGCGCTCTCATCGACGAATCCGACGACGTACGTCGCCGCGGCGATGATCAATGGGTTGCCCTATACCCAGGGGTGGATCACCGCTGCTGGCAGTTACCGGCCGCTAGCTCCCGCTGCGCAACCGGCTGCAATATTCGACACGGGGACATCCTTCCTGTCGCTCTATGGAAGCGGCATGCCGGTCACCGGCACCCAGATGTGGCTCACACCCACCCCCTCCCCGGTGAGCGTGAGTGCGGTGGTTCAGGGAGCCATTCCGAACTCCGGAGGAAATGCTGGAGCGCTGACTGCGCAGTACGCGGTCTCGTTTCCCGTTGCCAACGAGACCACGCTGCCGTTGCAGAATTGGGCGCTCAATGATCTCGCGGCAAACAGTACGACCCAGACCATCGTCTGGGGTGCTCCTTTCTTCTTTGGTCGTACCATCTACATGGTCGACCAAGGTTCAAGCGTCCTTGTCGGCGGATCTCCGGCCAACGGGCCCTTCTACGCCTACTGATCCCCGTTCCGCAACGCCGCGCAGCGTTGCGGATCGTGGGCCGGCAGGATGCCCCAGTCGGCGATCACGCGCGGGCCGTTGGCCCGCGTTCCCCAAGGAATGTCGATGCGTCCGCGCACGGTGGCGCGGGCGAGTTGCGCCGCCAGCGACGCCGTGTCGGTGCTGATCATGTTCGCCTTGGGGGAACGATCGACCAGGACCAGTGCGCCGCAGGCTTGCAGCCTCTTCGGAGAGATCCAGGTCGTCTTGACGAAGCTGCCGTCGATGATCAGCTTCGGGCCATGCGGGCGCAGGGCTTCGACGACATTGCCGCCCATCCAGGTGTCGCCGATGAGCAGATCGAACGGGCCGGGCTGGTGCGTGCGCCAGACCGCCGCGGCGGCTCGGGCGAGCGCGGGCCCCGGGTAGTTGTTGCGCGAAGCGCGCCCGAGCCGGTCGAGCAGCACCGCCGACGTGAACGCCAGTGCCACCGCCGTCACGACCTGCAGCACGACCGTCACGCGGATCGCGCGCGTGAGCGTGCGCTCGTCGTCGCCGGAACGGATCCAGTGCAGAGCCAGCAGGCCGAAGAGGCCGAAGTACATCGTCACCCAGGAGCTTTCGAGGTAGATGCCGCCGAGTACACCGAGCGCCAGCGTGACGGCGAGCGGCCCCAGCCCGGCGTAGAGCAGGAACTCCCAGTCGTCGGGGTGATTCCAGCGCACCGCCGCATCCGACGATCCGGTGCGCCGCGATCCCCGCGCCAGCCAGACGGCCACGGCGAGAAACGCCGCCAGACGCGCGAGCTCGGAGCCGAGGAAGCCGGACAGCGCGTGGAAGTGCGCCGCGGAGAGCGCCTGCGAAAACGACTGACCGCCCTCCAGATGGGTGGATTCGGCGGCATAGCGGATCGGTTCGAAATGGTGGGCGGCGATCCACGCGAAGTGCGGCGCAAAGACGAGCAGGCCGGTGGCGGTCGCGGCGGCGAGGCCGCGTGCGGTGCGCCGCTCGGCGATGCGGCCGCGGCGCAGCAGGTAGGCGCCGAATGCGACGAAGAGCAGCGCGGCGCTGTATTTCGCCAGCATGCACAGGCCCGCTGCGACGCCGAAGCCGATCCAGTCGCGGATGCGGCCGTCGCGCACGGCGCGGTAGAACCTGAACGTGGCCGCCGCCACCAGGGGGATCTGCACCGTGTTGTGGTTGAAGTACATCCCGCGCACGTTGTAGTAGGCGACGAGCGACACCAGCACGGTGGCGAGCAGGGCACGCGCGGGCGTGGTGACGGCGCAGCCCAGCCGCCAGACGTAGATCAGGCCGACGGCGACGCAGGCTTCGGCGGCGAGGTAGGTGACCCAGATGGCGTGGCCGAAGACGGTGGTGAAGGCGTAGAGGATCCACGCCGGCATCGGCGGATGCTTGTAGTAGCCCCACTGCGGATGCGCGGACCAGACCAGTTCCTCGATATTGTCCCAGGGCGGAGCGGTCTGGCTGAGCGCGCTCAGCACGGTCCAGAGGGCGACCTGGCCGGCGATCAGGATGGCCAGCCAGGCGGCGTACGGCGGGCGGGAAAGTCGGCCGGGAACGGCGGATGCGGAAGGCGTCATGGCGCGCGCGATCCATGGTTCGGGTCGTCATGGGGTGCGCCGTCGCGATGCGACCAGCGCGCCTTGAATCCCTCGATCGCGCGCATCACCGCGGCACGGACCGAAGGCTCCCACACCGAGTGGCCGGCATCCGGCACCACGGTGTACTGGGCGTCCGGCCAGGAGCGGGCAAGCTCGTCGGCGCTCACGATGGGGCAGACCAGGTCGTATCGTGAGTGGATGATGGCTGCCGGCAGGTGGTGGATGCGGTAGAGGTTGTCGAGCAGCTGATTCGGCGCGAGAAAGCAGCGGTGCGCGAAATAGTGGGCTTCCAGGCGCGCCAGGGCCGTGGCCTCGTCCGAGAATTCGCGGACGAGGTCGGGTTTCGGCTGCAGGGTCGAGCAGCTTCCTTCGTAGGTGCTCCAGGCGCGTGCAAAGGGGACGTGCACCGCCGGATCGGGGTCGAACAGGCGGCGCAGGTATGCCCGCAGCAGGTCGCCGCGCTCTTCCGCCGGCAGGATTTCCGCGAACCGCCGCCAGGCTTCCGGTTGAATCTGCCGCAGGCCGTAGAGGAACCAGTCGATTTCGCCGTCCCGGCCGAGAAAAATGCCGCGCAGGACGAATCCGAGGCAGTGGTCGGGGTGCGCTTCGCCGTAGGCCAGCGCCAGCGTGCTGCCCCAGGATCCGCCGAAGAGCAGCCACTGCCCGATGCCCAGGTGTTCGCGCAGGCGCTCCATGTCCGCGACGAGGTTGGGCAGGGTGTTGTCCCGGATCTCGCCGTGCGGAGTCGAGGAGCCGGCGCCGCGCTGATCGAAGAGCACGATCCGGAACACCGAGGGATCGAAGAAGCGCCGATGCTCCGGCGCGCAGCCGCCGCCGGGGCCGCCATGCAGGAACACGACGGGGATGCCGTGCGGGTTGCCGCTGGTCTCCCAGTACATCGTGTGCAGGGCATCCAGGGGAAGCATGCCGTGGTCGTAGGGTTCGATCGGGGCGTACAGGTCGGTGCGGAGGTCCATGCCGGAATCGGGTTTGGCGTTGTCGGATGTATCGGAGGTTGGGCGGAGGCGGTTTCGCGCGTGGCCCGCGCGCGCCGCCCGGAACGCCGTGGGCATTCGCGGCGGCGAGGCCTGTGTGCCGATTATGCCTTCCCGCAGATCCGGGATAGGATAGCCCGCCCGCCGCCGGGCGTTCGGGCGCGAAGCCGGGCGTTCGGACGCGAAGCGTCTTGCATTCTTCACACGGCGCCGTGTGGCCGGGGAAGGTTGGCAGCAAAGTTCGGAATCATCGATGACGACACCGGAAGCAGCGCGCGAGGATCTCGAGGGACCATGGCACGTCGCCGTGGTGGGCGCCGGCATCGCCGGCCTTTCCTGCGCGCGGGCGCTGGCGGCGCGGGGAATCCGGGTCACGGTATTCGAAAGCGCGCCGGCTCCGGGCGGGCGCCTTGCCGCGCTGCAGACGGATTGCGGTCTGCACGATGCGGGGGCGCCCTGGGCCTGCGTCCGGAGCGAATCCTTGGCGCGCGAGATCCGGGGCTGGGCCGATGCCGATGTGGTGCGGTCCTGGCCGGCCGTCGCCGTGGAAATCGACAATTCGTGGATCCGGCGCGCGTCTTCGGCAGGCGCGCGGGGTTTGCGGTTCGTCGGCATGCCGACGATGGCCGCGCTCGGCCAGCATCTCGCGCAGGGCGTGGATGTCGTGCTGCAGGCGCGGGTCGCCCGCCTCGCCCGGGGTCGGGAGGAGTGGTTCCTGTTCGATCCCATCAATCGGCAGCTGGGGATCGCCGGATTCGATGCCGTCGTCCTGGCGGTGCCCTCGCCGGTGGCGGCGGCGCTTGCGCACGGCTGGACGGAACTGGTGGCGCGGGTCGAGGCGGTGCGCTGGGATGCGTGCTGGGTGGGTGCGCTGACGCTGGCGCGGGCGTGCGGCTTGGATTTCGACGTTGCCCGGATCCATGCCGATCCGATTCTTGCCATGGCGGTGCGGGAGAGCGCGAAGCCGGGCCGGGTCGCCGACGAAGCCGGGGAAGGCGAGGGCGGCGAGCGCTGGACGCTGACCGCGCACGCGGGCTGGTCGAACCGCTTCTCCGACCTCACCCCGGACGAGGCGGTGCGCTGGATGCAGAAGGCGTTTGCGGCCCGGCTTGCGCGGGTGCTGGTGCCGAAGTGCGCGGTGGGGATGCGGTGGCACCATGCCTTGCCGGTGAATCCGCTCGCCGAGCCGTTCCTCTGGGATGCCGAGCGGCGCATCGGGTTCGCGGGCGACTGGTGCGGCGGGGCGACGGTCGACGCGGCAGTCGTGTCGGGGACGGAGCTGGGGAAGGTCGTCGGGGGCTAGTCTCGTTGCTTTGGAAGTGTTGGCGCCAAGGCAAGGATCGCCATCGATGTGCGATTGCGGCGATGGCGTTTGCACCACGCCGGCGGGGCGCAGCCGCCGCGCGCGGGCACGATGCCCGCAGCATCGCCGCGGCCTCCAAGTCCGTCATAATCCCATCCATGAGCTCCACTTTCGGCAGATTGTTCCGCGTCACCGACTTCGGTGAATCCCACGGCCCGGCGATCGGCTGCGTCATCGACGGCTGTCCGCCCGGCATGGCGCTTACCGAGGCCGACATCCAGTCCGATCTCGACCGGCGCAAGCCCGGGACTTCGCGCCACGTCACGCAGCGGCGCGAACCCGACCGGGTCGAGATCCTGTCCGGCGTGTACGAGGGCCGGACCACCGGTACGCCGGTTGCCTTGCTGATCCGCAACGAGGATCAGCGCAGCCGCGACTACGAGAACCTGCTCGACACTTTCCGGCCCGGTCATGCCGACTACACCTACTGGCGCAAGTACGGACTGCGCGATCCGCGGGGCGGCGGGCGGTCCTCGGCGCGTCTGACCGCGCCGTTGGTCGCCGCCGGCGCCGTCGCGCGCAAGTGGCTGCATGCGCAGCATGGCACCGTGATCCGCGGCCATCTGCAGCAGTTGGGGGATGTCGTGATTCCCTTCGAGAGCTGGGACGAGGTCGAGCGCAACCCCTTCTTCGCGCCCAGCGCCGGTGTGGTGGCGCGGCTGGAACAGTACATGGACGATCTGCGCGCGGCGGGGGATTCCTGCGGCGCGCGCCTGCGGGTCTGTGCGCATTCGGTGCCGGTCGGCCTCGGCGCCCCGCTCGCGGCCAAGCTCGACGCCGACATCGCCTGGGCGATGATGAGCATCAATGCGGTCAAGGGCGTGGAGATCGGCGCCGGATTCGCTGCCGTCGCGCAGCGCGGTTCCGAGCACGGCGACGAGATGACGCCGCAGGGATTCCTGTCCAATCACGCCGGTGGCGTCCTGGGCGGCATTTCCACCGGTCAGGACGTCGAAGTGTCGATCGCGCTCAAGCCGACATCGAGCATCCGCATTCCGCGCCGTTCGGTCGACCGCAATCTCGATCCGACGGAGGTGGTGACCCATGGCCGCCACGATCCCTGCGTCGGGATCCGCGCCACCCCGATCGCCGAGGCGATGCTTGCGCTGGTGCTGATGGACCATGCATTGCTGCATCGGGCCCAGAACGCCGATGTCGCCCTGCCCGTGCCGCCGCTGCCGGGGAGTGCGGTGGCATAATTTCCGGTTCCTGATGAAGAACCCGATCCCGATGTCCGCCGCTCCTCGTACGCTTTACGACAAGTTGTGGGACGACCACGTCGTCCAAGTGGAATCCGATGGCACCGCGCTGCTCTACATCGACCGCCATCTCATCCACGAAGTCACCAGCCCCCAGGCATTCGACGGCCTGCGCGCCGCCGGGCGCCAGCCCTGGCGCGTCGCGTCGATCGTTGCGACCGCCGATCACAACACGCCCACGCGCGGCTGGGATCGCGGCCTCGAAGGCGTCGCGGACCCCACGTCGCGCCTGCAGATCCAGACGCTCGACGACAACATCCGCGCCTTCGGCGCCGCCGCCTACTTTCCGTTCCTCGACCGGCGCCAGGGCATCGTCCACGTCGTCGGGCCGGAGGAGGGCGCGACGCTGCCCGGCATGACCGTGGTCTGCGGCGATTCGCATACCAGCACGCACGGCGCTCTGGGCGCGCTCGCCTTCGGCATCGGCACCTCGGAAGTCGAACACGTGCTGGCGACGCAGACGCTGGTGGCCCGCAAATCGAAGAACTTCCTCGTGCGCGTCACCGGTGCGTTCCATGCCGGCGTCGGCACCAAGGATCTCGCGCTGGCGCTGATCGGCCGCATCGGCACGGCCGGCGGCACCGGTTACACGATCGAGTTCGCCGGGCCGACGATCCGTGCCAGTTCGGTGGAGGCGCGCATGACCCTGTGCAACATGGCGATCGAGGCCGGCGCGCGCGCCGGCCTGGTCGCCGTCGACGCGCGCACCATCGAATACGTCCGCGGGCGCCCGCTGGCGCCCCGCGGCGAGGACTGGAGCCGCGCGGTGCTGTCGTGGCAGGCGCTGCATTCCGATGAGGGTGCACAGTTCGACCGCACGGTCGATCTCGACGTGACCGCGCTCGCGCCGCAGGTGAGCTGGGGCACTTCGCCCGAGATGGTGGTGCCGATCGACGGCGCGGTGCCGGATCCGGACGCCGAGGGCGACCCGGTGAAGCGGACGGCGATCGAGCGCGCGCTGCAGTACATGGGCCTGGCGCCGCGGACGCCGATGCGCGAGATCGCCATCGACAAGGTGTTCATCGGTTCCTGCACCAATTCGCGCATCGAGGATCTGCGCATCGCGGCGCGCGTGGCGCAGGGCCGGCATGTCGCGGCCACGGTCAAGGCCGCGCTGGTGGTGCCGGGATCGGGCCTGGTGAAGGCGCAGGCCGAGGCCGAGGGCCTGGACCGCGTGTTCCGCGATGCCGGCTTCGAATGGCGCGAACCCGGCTGCTCGATGTGCCTGGGCATGAACGAAGACCGGCTGGAGCCGGGCGAGCGCTGCGCTTCGACCTCCAACCGCAACTTCGAGGGGCGGCAGGGACCGGGGGGGCGCACGCACCTCGTCAGTCCCGCGATGGCCGCGGCGGCGGCGATCGCCGGCCGTTTTGTCGACGTACGCGAAATCCTGGGGTGACCCGATGCAAGCCTTTACCCGACACCAAGGACTGGTGGCGCCGCTCGACCGCCCCAACGTCGACACCGATCAGATCATCCCGAAACAGTTTCTCAAGTCGATCCGGCGCACGGGCTTCGGCGCCAACCTCTTCGACGAGTGGCGCTACCTCGACCGCGGCGAACCGGGGCAGGATCCGGCGGCGCGGACGCCCAACCCCGACTTCGTACTCAATCAGCCGCGCTACCGCGGCGCGACCGTGCTGCTCGCCCGGCGCAATTTCGGCTGCGGCTCGAGCCGGGAGCACGCGCCCTGGGCGATCGCGGAGTACGGATTCCGGGCGATCCTGGCGCCGAGTTTTGCCGACATCTTCTACAACAACAGCCTCAAGAACGGCATCGTGCCGGTCGTGCTCGCGGAGGACGCGATCGACCGCCTGTTCCAGGCCGTGCTGGCCCAGCCCGGCTACCAGCTCACCATCGACCTGCCGCAGCAGACGGTGATCGCGGCGGACGGTATGGTGCTGCCGTTCGAGATCGACGCATTCCGCAAGCAATGTCTGCTCAACGGCTGGGACGACATCGGCCTTACCCTGCGCCACGCCGACCGCATCCGCGAGTTCGAGGCGCTGCGCCTGCGCCGCAATCCCTGGCTGGCGCGCACTTTGGAGACCCACGAATG
Organism: Burkholderiales bacterium GJ-E10; assembly: GCA_000828975.1. Lineage (NCBI taxonomy): Bacteria > Pseudomonadati > Pseudomonadota > Betaproteobacteria > Burkholderiales > Burkholderiales bacterium GJ-E10. The sequence continues at coordinate 1,021,351 of AP014683.1, forward strand.
AAGATTGCCGTACTGCCCGGCGACGGGATCGGCCCGGAGATCATCGCCGAAGCGGTGAAGGTCCTGCGCGCGCTCGAACCTGCGGGTCTGCACTGCACGTTTTCGTACGCCGACGTCGGCGGCGCGGCGACGGACCGCTTCGATGACCCGCTGCCGCCCCACACGCTGGCGCTGGCGCGGGAAAGCGATGCCGTGCTCTTCGGCGCGGTGGGCGGTCCGCAGTACGACGCCCTGCCGCGGGCAAAGCGGCCGGAGCAGGGGCTGCTGCGGCTGCGCAAGGAACTGGGGCTGTTCGCCAACCTGCGGCCGGCGCGGATCCATCCCGGTCTGGAGAGCGCGTCGGCGCTCAAGCCCGAGATCGTCGAAGGCATGGACGTGCTCATCGTGCGCGAGCTGACGGGCGACATCTATTTCGGCCAGCCGCGGGGCATCCGCACGCTCGAATCCGGAGAGCGCGAGGGCTTCGACACGATGCGCTACAGCGAAGGCGAAGTGCGGCGCATCGCGCGCGTGGCCTTCGAAGCGGCGCGCCGGCGCGGACGTCGGCTGTGTTCGGTCGACAAGGCCAACGTGCTCGAAACCACGCAGCTCTGGCGCGAGGTCGTCACCGAGGTCGGCAAGGACTATCCGGACGTCGCGCTGTCGCACATGTACGTCGACAACGCGGCGATGCAGCTCGTGCGGGCGCCGCGCCAGTTCGATGTCGTCGTGACGGGCAACATGTTCGGCGATATCCTGTCCGACGAGGCCTCCGCCCTGACCGGCTCGATCGGCATGCTGCCGTCGGCGTCGCTCGACGAACACGGCAAGGGGATGTACGAGCCGATCCACGGCTCGGCGCCCGACATCGCGGGCAAGGGGCTGGCCAATCCGCTGGCAACCATCCTCTCGGCCGCGATGATGCTGCGCTATTCCCTGCGGCAGGAGGCGTTCGCGCGCCGCATCGAGGACGCCGTGGAGTCGGTGTTGCGCGCGGGGCTGCGCACCGCGGATCTGGCGCGGGCGGGAGAGGCCGTCGTCGGGACGGCGGCGATGGGGGATGCCGTCGTCGCGGCGCTTTGAGGATGCCAGGAATGAAAGTCGGATTCGTCGGTTGGCGGGGAATGGTCGGGTCGGTGCTGCGGGAGCGCATGGCGGCCGAAGACGACCATCGCTTTTTCGAGAGTGTCTTTTTCTCCACCTCCGACGTGGGCGGAGAGGCGCCGCAGGTTGCCGGCGGCGCCCGGACCCTGCAGGACGCACGCGATCTTGCAGCGCTTTCGGCTTGCGATGCGATCGTCTCCTGCCAGGGCGGCGAGTATACGCAGGAGATCCACCCCCGACTGCGCGCCGCCGGCTGGCGCGGGTACTGGATCGATGCCGCCTCGACGCTGCGCATGCGCGACGACGCGATCATCATCCTCGACCCGGTCAATCTGCCGGTGATCGAGGCGGGGATCCGCGGCGGCGTGCGCGACTTCATCGGCGGCAACTGCACCGTGAGCCTGATGCTCCTGGCCCTCGACGGACTCGTCAAGGCGGATCTCGTCGAATGGGTCGTTTCCATGACCTATCAGGCGGCCTCGGGCGCCGGCGCGCAGAACATGCGGGAATTGCTGACGCAGATGGGGCGCCTGCACGACGCCGCCCGCGACGGCCTGGCGGATCCGCGGGCATCGATTCTGGAGATCGACCGGAAGGTGACGCAGGCCTTGCGCGACGGCGATCTGCCGCGGGCGCATTTCGGCGTTCCGCTGGCCGGCAGCCTGATTCCGTGGATCGACAAGGATCTGGGCAACGGCATGAGCCGCGAAGAGTGGAAGGGCGGGGCCGAAGCGAACAAGATCCTAGGTCGCCCGCCGATGGGCCAGGCGGGCGCCTTGCTCGTCGACGGCCTCTGCGTGCGGGTGGGGGCGATGCGCTGCCACAGTCAGGCGCTCACGATCAAGCTCAAGCGCGACGTCGCGCTCGAGGAAATCGAGCATCTGCTGGCCGGTGCCAACCGCTGGGTGCGGGTGGTGCCGAATCGCCGCGAGGACAGCGTCGAGCGCTTGTCGCCCGCGGTGGTGAGCGGGACGCTGGAGGTGCCGATTGGGCGCCTGCGCAAGTTGGCGATGGGCGGCGAGGTTCTGTCGGCATTCACCGTCGGCGACCAGTTGTTGTGGGGTGCTGCGGAACCGTTGCGCCGCATGGTTCGCATCCTAGCCGGGAAGTCGGACTAGTCGCGCGGACTAATCGCGCGGACGGATCGGTGCCGCGGGCGCCGTCCAACGTGTGGATGAACCGTGCCCTCGCGCCCATGGGGGACCGGCAGAAATACGGATTTCCGGTATGGTTGCTCCGGCGCCCTCAGGGCGCCCGGAATACTCCGATATCGCCCAGGCTTGCGTTCCAATTCAGGGCTTTTCTAAGCTTGCGCGCGTAAGTCCCTGATGCTATGTTAAAAATGAGGTTTTAGCCTCTCCGAGGAAACGCACGTGCCGCCGCGAGCCGATAAACGCTGTTCATCCAAGATCATGTATCGCACACAGGATTCCGCTGCAGGGCTGGTGGGGGCCGCGAACGAGTCGTCGCGCCGTCCGGAATGGTTTTCCCGCCTTGCGCTTGCGGGCCTGACGCTGGCGATGTTCGCGACGGCGCATGCGGCGGGTCTGGGCCGCCTTGCCGTGCGTTCGGCGCTGGGCCAGCCGCTCGATGCGCAAGTCGAGATTCCCACCGACCCGTCGGATGACGTCGGCACCTTGCAGGTACGGCTGGCTTCGCCGGACGAATTCAAGGAAGCGGGGATCGATTACAACGCGGCGCTTGCCTCGCTGCACCTGCATCTGGGATCCGGCCCGGATGGCATGGTCCTCCATCTCACCTCGGCGCGTCCGGTCAACGAGCCCTATCTCGATCTGCTGCTGGAGCTGTCCTGGTCGGGCGGCCGCGTCGTGCGGGAATACACCATTCTGCTCGACCCCCCTGCGCTGCGCGAAGCGCCGCAGATCGTCGCGCCGACGGCCGTGAACCCGCCGGCGATGGAGGGCAGCGCGCCGGCGGCGGCTGCGCCCGCCGTGCCGGCCGCCAGTGCGGCAGCGGCGCCGGCAACCCCGGCAACCCCGGCTCCGGCCCCGACAACCATGCCGACCCCCGCGCCGGCGTCCGCGTCGACTTCCGCGCCCACCGAAGCGCCTCCGGTCGTTGCCGCTCCCGCCCCCGTTCCGGCCGCGCCGGCCGTGCAGGCGGCAGGGGCCGCAGCACCCGGTCCGGTGCGGGTCCGCGTGCATTCCGGCGACACCCTGACGGCGATCGCGGCGGAGCACCGTGTCGAGGGCGCGTCGCTCGATCAGATGATGGTCGCAATGCTGCAGGCCAACCCGTCGGCCTTCCTGGGAGGCAACGTCAACCGCCTGCGCGCCGGACGGACGCTGGAGATTCCCTCGGCAGGTGCCGTGCAGCAGGTCGATCCGGCGCAGGCGCGGCGGGAAATCGCCGTGCAGAGCGCCGACTTCGCGGCGTATCGCGAGCGGCTGGCGCGTGCCGCGGCGGTTGCACGCCCGGTGCATGAGGCGGCGGGCGAGCACGTTGCGCGCGGCCGCGTCACCGCGAAGGTGGAGGATCGCAGCGCCGCGGCGGCGCAGGGCGATCGCCTGAAGATCGCGCGGGGCGGGTCGACCGGTACCGGCGTCGCCGGTAGCAGCGAAGCGGCGCTGGCCCGCAAGGATGAGGCGACCGCGCATGCGCGGGCGATGCAGGATGCGCAGGAGCGCATCGCCGCACTGGAAAAATCCAATGCCGATATCCAGCATGCCAACGCGCTCGCGGCGACGTCCGCGGCACCGGTGCCGGCGCAGAGCGCGCCGAAGCCGGCGGAGGTCCCGGTCGCCGTGCCGCACAAGCCCGTCGTGGCACATCGGCCCGTGGTTCATCCGGCGCCCGCTCCCGCCCCGGCGGAATCGGGCGGGGTCCTCGGATTGTTGCGCTCGCCGATGGTGCTCGGTTCGGCCGCCGGGGCGCTGCTCCTCGCCCTCTTGGGCGTGAGCATGGCTCGCCGCAAGCGCGCCGCCGCCGGATCTCCGGACGCGGACATGGCGGGCGGGGAAGGGCGGTTCAGCGCCACGGGCGGGCAGAACGTCGACACCGGCGCGACGAGCACGTTCAACTCGAGCTTCATCCCGGCGGCGTCGCAGTTGCATTCCAACGAGGTCGATCCGGTCGCGGAAGCCGACGTATATATTGCATACGGGCGGGAGGAGCAGGCCGAAGACATCCTCAAGGAATCGCTGCGGATGAATCCGGAGCGCCACGCGGTGCGCGCGAAGCTGATGGAAATCTACGCGCGGCGCGGCGATTCGGCGTCGTTCGAGGCGCTTGCCCGGGATCTGCATGAACGCACGGGCGGCGTCGGCGCCGAGTGGGAGCGGGCGGCGAAACTCGGCTACAAGCTCGAGCCGTCGAACCCGCTTTACGTCGGCGGGAATCTGACGGGCGATGCATTCGTTCCGGTCGGATCGCCGCCGAAGACCGAGATGCAGCTCGGCGGACATGCCGAAGAGGTCGTGGAAGCCGCCGAGGATTTCCATTCCGAACCCTCGCGGTTCCTCGCGGGGCTCGACGAACCCCAGGCGGAACCGGCGACCGAACACCTCATGCCCTGGGTGTCGCCGGTCGCGGAGGCCGTGACGGCGCTGCCGACGATCCCGGTCGGAGAGTCGGCCTCGCGGCCGGTCGACCGCGGGATGGACCTCACTGCGGACGAGATGCATGCGCCGGAGCCGCCGGTCGCGCACACCCAGCCCGTGCCGCTCGAGCCGGCGTTCGATTTCAGTGCGCTCGATTTTGATCTGGGGCCGACCAAGATCGAAGAGCCGCAGGCGGCCGAGTCCGCTCCGATGGCTTTCCGGCCCGAGCCGGAGGCGGCGCACCAGGCCGAACCCGTTGCCCGGATTGCCGAGCCGCTGGCCGCGCCCGAACCCGAATTCGAGCCCGCGCCCGAGTTCGAGATCGAGCCGCCCGCACTCCGTCCCGCAGGCCCCGAATCCAGGCCCGAACCCGAGATCGAGTTCGCACCGGTGCGCGCGGACGACGCACTCGCGCCGACGGAAGTCGAGCCGGCCTCCGCCCCGACCTTGCCGGAGGAAGCGCTCATGGGGTTCGGGACGGATGCGGTGGCGGAAGCGATTGCGCCCGCCGCGCCGGCCGAAGCGGCTGCCGCGCCCGCGGCCGGATCGACCCATTCGGGGCCGCCGACCTTGACCGGAGCGGTGCCGATTCCGGAGGTGGATCTCCGTCTGCCCGACCTGCCGCCTGCGGCACCGAGCGCCGGCGATCATGGATTCGAGGAAGCGCTGTCGCGGCCGACGCTGCTCGGTGCCGTGGCGTCGCTGTCGGACGACGAAGGGGAGCTCACGACGCCGCTCGCGCTCAATACCGACCAGGCGACGGTGCCCCTCATCGATTTCGACCTTTCCGGAGCGGAAGCCACCTTCGCGTCGGGGCGCCGCGCGGAAACCCAGGCGGGGAGTCCGCTGGCTTCGCAGATGGCGACCAAGCTCGATCTCGCTCGCGGATATATCGATCTCGGGGTGAAGGACGGAGCGCGCGAACTCCTCGAAGAGGTCATGAAGGACGGCACGCGCGAGCAGCGCCAGCAGGCGGTGGAACTCACCAAGCTGTTGGACGCGTAGCCCTGCGGTGCGCATCGCGTTGGGCGTCGAGTACGACGGGGCGCATTTCGAAGGCTGGCAGACGCAACCGCACCGGCGCACCGTACAGGATGCGCTGGAAGCGGCGCTGTCGCGGTTCGCCGATGCAGACATCGAAACGACCTGCGCGGGCCGGACGGATGCCGGCGTGCATGCGACCGGCCAGGTGGTGCACTTCGATACCGACCGCGCTCGCGAGATGGTTTCCTGGGTGCGGGGCGTGAACCGGTACCTGCCGCCGCAGGTCGCGGTGCAGTGGGCGCAGCGGGTCGACGAATCCTTCCATGCCCGGTTCAGCGCCCGGGCGCGCCATTACGAATACTGGATCTGCAATCGCGCCGCGCGCTCGCCGCTCTGGGACCGGCGTGCCGGATGGGTCTTTCGCCCGCTCGATCTGGCCGCGATGCAGGCCGCGGCGGCCTGCTGGCTGGGCCGGCAGGATTTCAGTTCTTTCCGCTCCTCGGAGTGCCAGGCGAAGTCCCCGGTCCGCACCCTGCATCGGCTCGACGTGGAGCGGCCCGAGGGTGGTCTGATCCGGATCCGGGCCTCCGCCGACGGCTTCCTGCATCATATGGTGCGCAACCTGGTCGGCGCTCTGGTCGAAGTCGGGACGGGGCGCAAGGACCCTGCCTGGGCGAAGGAACTGCTCGCGGCGCGCGACCGGCGCTGCGGCGCGCCGACCTTCGATGCCGCAGGGCTTTACCTGACGGCAGTGGACTACGATGCGGACTGCGGGCTTTCGCATGGTTCGCCGCCGCGCGTTGGCGGTACCGCGCGCGGTGCCGACAGCCCGCCGTGCATGGAGACCCGGGAGACCGATTGACGCATCGAACCCGCATCAAGTTCTGCGGCTTGACGCGCGAGCTGGATGTCGCGCTGGCCTGTACCCTGGGCGTCGATGCCGTGGGCTTCGTCTGCCATCCGGGCAGCCCCCGATATGTCGATCCGGCGCGGCTTGCCGACCTCGCGCGCGCGGTGGCGCCGTTCGTGACGCCGGTGCTGTTGTTCGTCGATGCCACGGAAGCCACGATCCGCCAGGCGCTGGAACCGGTCCCGGGGGCGCTGCTGCAGTTTCACGGCCACGAAGACGAGGCGTTCTGCCGCCGGTTTGCGCGCCCGTATCTGCGCGCGGTGTCCATGGTTCAGGATGGGGTTTTGCTACACTCCGAGGCGGTTTTCCACAGTGCGGCAGGTCTGCTTGCCGACGCGGCGGGGCCCGGTAGCGGCGGTGCGGGCGAGACGTTCGATTGGGGACGTGTCCCGACCCCGGCGCAGCGATCGCTGCCCCTGATCCTGGCCGGTGGCCTGCATGCGGAAAATGTTGCGGATGCGATCCGCGCGGTGCGGCCGTACGCGGTCGATGTGAGCAGCGGAATCGAGGAGTCCCGGGGAATCAAGAGCGCCGGACGGATGCGCAGCTTCGTTGCTGCGGTGCGTGCGGCGGATGCCCGAATCGAACATTCATGAACCCAACCGATCTTCCCGATGAACGGGGGCACTTCGGCCCCTATGGCGGCAGCTTCGTTGCCGAGACCTTGTCCGCGGCGCTGGACGAATTGCGCAAGGCGTATATCGAATGCCGCAGCGACCCGGATTTCCAGGATGAACTGCGCCGCGAGTTGCGCCATTTCGTCGGCCGTCCGAGTCCGATCTACCACGCCGCGCGCTGGAGCCGCGAACTGGGCGGCGCGCAGATCTATCTCAAACGCGAGGACCTGAACCACACCGGCGCGCACAAGGTCAACAACACGGTCGGCCAGGCCCTGCTCGCCCGCAAGATGGGCAAGCAGCGCGTGATCGCCGAGACCGGCGCGGGACAGCACGGCGTCGCGACGGCGACGGTGGCGGCGCGCTACGGCATGCAGTGCGTGGTCTACATGGGTGCGGAGGACGTGCAGCGGCAGGCGGCGAACGTTTATCGCATGCGCCTGCTGGGCGCCGAGGTGCATCCGGTCGACAGCGGGTCGCGCACGCTCAAGGACGCGCTCAACGAGGCGATGCGCGACTGGGTGACGAACATCGATGACACCTTCTACATCATCGGCACGGTTGCCGGGCCGCATCCCTATCCGATGATGGTGCGGGATTTCAATTCCGTGGTCGGCAAGGAGTGCCTGCAGCAGATGCCGGAACTCGCCGGCCGCCAGCCCGATGCGGTCATCGCCTGCGTCGGCGGCGGCAGCAACGCCATGGGGATCTTCTACGACTACATCGGCATGCCGCAGGTGCAACTGATCGGCGTCGAAGCGGCGGGCGAGGGCCTGGACACCGGCCGGCACGCGGCGAGCCTGGAACGCGGTTCGCCCGGCGTGCTGCACGGCAACCGGACCTATCTGCTGCAGGACGCCGACGGCCAGATCGCGGAGACGCACAGCATCAGCGCCGGCCTGGATTATCCCGGCGTGGGGCCGGAGCATGCCTGGCTCAAGGACAGCGGGCGGGCGCAGTACGTGGGCGTCACCGATGCGCAGGCCCTGCGCGCATTTCACGATCTCTGTCGCATCGAAGGCATCATCCCGGCGCTGGAGTCGAGCCACGCCCTGGCGTATGCGGCGCGGATCGCACCCGAGATGCCGAAGGACAAGATCCTGCTGGTGAATCTGAGCGGGCGCGGGGACAAGGATCTGCACATCGTCGCCAAGGAAAGCGGCCTGGATCTCGGCGGCCTGTTGCCGATTCCGGCGGTTTCGACCCGTGGGGCGGGAGCATGAACCGGATCGACGCGCGGTTTGCGGCGCTGCGGGCGGCGGGGCGGACGGGGCTCGTGGCGTACGTCGCGGCGGGGGATCCGCTGCCGGAGTGCACGGTTCCGATCCTGCACGAACTGGCGCGCACAGGTGCCGACGTGATCGAGCTGGGTGTGCCCTTCTCCGATCCGATGGCCGACGGTCCGGTGATCCAGCGTGCCGCCGAGCGCGCGATCCGCAACGGCGTGGGCCTGCGCGCGACGCTCGATCTGGCCGAGGAGTTTCGGCGCGGCGATGCCGAAACCCCCCTGGTCCTGATGGGGTATGCCAACCCGATCGAACGTCTGGGCACGGCGGCCTTCGTGCGCGCGGCGGCGGGTGCCGGCGTCGACGGGGTGATCGTGGTCGACTATCCGCCCGAAGAGTGCGTGGAGTTCGCGGCGGCGCTGCGGGAAGCGGGCATCGCGCCGGTCTTCCTGCTTGCCCCGACCTCGACCGACGCGCGGGTCGAGCAGGTGGCCCGCCAGGGGCGCGGATTTCTGTATTACGTGAGTCTCAAGGGGATTACCGGCGCCGGGCATTTCGATCCGGCTGCCGTGGCGGCGCGATTGCCGGCGATCCGGGAGCGGACTACGCTGCCCGTCGCAGTGGGATTCGGGATCCGCGATGGCGCGAGCGCCCGGGCGCTGGGCCGCCACGCCGACGCGGTGGTGGTCGGCAGCCGTCTCGTCGCCGAGATCGAAACGGCCGGGCCGCAGGGCGCGGTTGCGGCGGCGGGGCGGGTCATTGCAGAGATCCGGCATGCGTTGGATTCCGATGGGCCGGATGCATAGAAGGGGAACGGCATGAGCTGGATCGAGAAACTTCTGCCTCCGCGCATCAAACCGGGCGGCGCGCGCAAGACCGTGCCGGAGGGCGTGTGGACCAAATGTCCGAGTTGCGAGGCGGTGCTGTACGCCGCGGAGTTGGAGCGCAGTCTGCAGGTGTGTCCGAAGTGCGGGCACCACATGCGCATCCGCACGCGCGACCGCCTGGATGCGTTGCTGGATCCGGAGGGGCGCCATGAAATCGGCCGCGAAGTCCTGCCGGTCGACACCTTGCATTTCAAGGACAGCCGCAAGTACTCCGACCGGCTGCTGGAAGCGGTCGAGGAAACCGGCGAAACCGACGCGCTGATCGCGTTTGCGGGGTCGATTCGCGCGGTGCCGGTGGTGGTGACGGCATTCGATTTCGATTTCATGGGCGGCTCGATGGGGTCGGTGGTCGGCGAGCGCTTTGCCCGGGCGGCGCAGGTGGCGCTGGATCAGAAGGTGCCATTCGTGTGTTTCACGGCGACCGGCGGCGCGCGCATGCAGGAGGGGCTGCTCTCGCTCATGCAGATGGCCAAGACGACGGCGATGGTTGCGCGCCTGGCGCAGGCGGGCCTGCCGTTCGTTTCGGTGTTGTGCCATCCGACGTTCGGCGGCGTGTCGGCGAGCTTCGCGTTCATGGGCGACGTGGTCATGGCCGAGCCCAAGGCGCTGATCGGATTCGCGGGCCCGCGGGTGATCGAGCAGACGGTGCGCGAGAAGCTGCCCGAAGGGTTCCAGCGGTCGGAGTTCCTGTTGCAGAAGGGCGAGGTCGACATGATCGTGGACCGGCGGGAGATGCGGGACACGCTGGCCCATGTGCTGGCGCTGATGCAGCGGATGCCGGCCGACGCGATCGTATAGAAGCTTTTAGGAAGCCAGGCCTGCTCCCGCTCCCGCCCGCCAGCAGTCTTCCCGATACGCTCGATGACTGGCTCGCGTACGTCGAGCGCCTGCACAGTCGCCCGATGGAACTGGGGCTGGAGCGGGTGCGCGCCGTCGCCGATCGCATGGGCCTGCGCTGGCCCTGCGCGACCATCGTCGTCGGCGGCACCAACGGCAAGGGATCGACCTGCGCCATGCTGGACGCGATCCTGCGCGCCGCGGGATACCGCGTCGGCAAGTATGCGTCGCCGCATCTGCTGCGGTTCGTCGAGCGCGTGCAGATCGACGGCCGGCCGGTGGCCGAGCCGGCCTTGCTCGCCGCGTTCGCGGCGGTCGAGCGCGCGCGCGGCGACACCCCGCTGACCTATTTCGAATTCACCACCCTGGCCGCGTTTTCCTGCTTCGCGGGGGCGGAACTGGATTGCGCCGTCCTCGAAGTCGGTCTGGGCGGACGTCTCGACGCGGTGAACATCGTCGATGCGGACTGCGCGATCGTCACCACCGTCGATCTCGATCACATGGAATGGCTGGGGGGCACGCGCGAGGCGATCGGCGCGGAGAAGGCGCATATCTACCGCGCCGGGCGACCGGCGATCTGTGTCGACCCGGATCCACCCGCGTCCTTGCGCGTCGTTGCCGCCGATCTGGGGGCGGATCTGTGGTGCCTGGGACGCGATTTCGCGGTTGCCGACGTGCATCGACCGCCGGGGCCGGCGCAGTGGACCTACCGCGGGCGCGTGCAGGGCCGCGCGGCGCTGCCGTGGCCGGCGTTGCGCGGGGAACACCAGTTGCGCAATGCCGCCGGGGCATTGGCGGCGCTCGAAGCCCTGGCGGATCGCCTGCCGGCGGATCAACAGGCGGTGCGGGTCGGCCTGCGGACGGTGGCGCTGCCCGGGCGCTACCAGGTGCTGCCGGGGCGGCCGACCCTGGTCCTCGACGTGGCGCACAACCCTCATGCGGCGCGAGCGCTGGCGCAGGCCTTGCGTGCGCACGGTCCGTTTCGCAGGACCTACGCCGTATTCGGCATGCTGGCCGACAAGGATGCGCAGGCCGTGGTCGCGGCGCTGCCGGACGTCATCGACGTCTGGCATCTTGCCGGGACCACGGGCGCGCGCGGGCGGGACGCGCAGTCCCTGGCGCGGGCGGCCTTCGGCGATGGCACGAAGGCACCGGTTTTCCATCACGACTCGGTCGCGGCCGCGCTCGACGCGGCCGCGGCGGAGGCAGGGCCGGATGATAGAATTGTGACGTTTGGTTCATTTGTCATCGTCGCAGATGCACTGCGATGGGCGGAGCGCGGGTCGCGATGAAATTGGCTGCCGACCGGGTCGATGCACAGCGGGAGGCGGGGGACGCAGCCGCGCGGCTCCTGCGCATCCGTTTGCGACGCCGTCTGATCGGCGCCGCGGCCTTGCTCCTGGGCGCGGTTGTATTCGTACCGATGCTGCTGCAGCATCCTCCCAAGACCGTACCCGACACCATTCCGATCGCCATCCCCGGCGAAAACACCCCGTTCGTCTCGCACCTGTCGCCTTCGGCCCCCGGGGCCGTCACCGGCGTCGTGCGACCTGCGCCCGCCGTTGCGCCGCCGGTTTCCGGAACGCAAGCCTCCGACGCCCAGGCTGCGGCGCCGGCACCGGACGCACCGGCAGCGGCGGCCGCTGCGGCGCCCGCACCCGCATCGACCTCCGCGGGTGGCAAGGCGACCGTTGCCCCGGCGAAGGCCGCCGCGGCGGCGAACTCGGATGCCGGAACTGCGGCGGCGGTTGCCAAGCATCATTCCCCCCATGCGAAGACGCGGCCGCTCTATGTCCAGGCCGCGGCCGTGGTCACCCCGCATGCCGCGCGCGAAATGGTGAATCGCCTGCGGGATGCCGGTTTCCATGCGTTCTACGAACGTGCGAACACCTCGGTCGGCGTGCGCTACCGTGTGCGGATGGGCCCGTACGCTTCCCACAAGCGGGCGCGGCATGTGCGGGCGCAGTTGCGGAAGCTGGGCATTCACGCCAATCTCGTCTACGCGGGATGAGCGCCGTCGACATTGCGTTCGCGGTCGTGGTCGGCCTGTCGGTCTTTTGGGGCCTGTGGCGGGGGATCACACGGGAACTGATTGCAACGATTTCGTGGGTGATCATCGGCGTGCTCGTCTATCGGTACGCGGGTCCCCTGGGCTCGCTGGTGCCGTTGTCGGCGCCGCCGGTCGTGCGCATCGCGCTCGCGGGCGCGGTGATCCTCGTGATCGGAATCTTCGCTGCCGCGCTGGCGGGGCGGGGGTTGCGGTCGGTGGTGGCGGCGTCGGACCTGGCGGGCACCGACCGGATGCTGGGCGCGGTGTTCGGCGCCCTGCGCGGCGCGCTGCTTTCGCTGCTGGTCACCGGGCTCGTGGTCGAAACCGGATTTGCCGGCGCCCGGCCGTGGCGCGCGTCGGCGAGCGGGCCCGCGCTCGAGCGCGTATGGCAATGGATCTCGCATGACGTCGCGATGCATCGCGGCGGCGTGGCAATGGTGAATTCGAAAAGGAACTGACCGATATGTGCGGAATCGTCGGCGTGGTGGCCAACACGCCCGTGAATCAGTTGCTGTATGACGCCCTGCTCATGCTGCAGCATCGCGGGCAGGACGCGGCGGGTATCTGTACCGCTAACGGAAACCGGTTTCACATGCACAAGGGGGCGGGGTTCACGCGGGACGTCTTCCGCACGCGCAACATGCGCTCGCTGCCGGGGCATGCGGGGATTGCCCAGGTCCGCTATCCCACCCAAGGCTCGGCGGTGGACACCGAGGAGGCGCAGCCTTTCTACGTCAACGCGCCCTTCGGAATCAGCCTGGCGCACAACGGCAACCTCACCAATGCGGTGGAGTTGAAGGAGGAGATGTTCCGGCGCGATCGCCGGCACATCAACACCAATTCGGACTCGGAAGTGCTGCTCAACGTGCTGGCGCACGAACTGGCGATGGCCAGCAATCGCAACGCCCTCGATCCCGACACCATCTTTCGGGCCGTGGCGGCATTGCACGGGCGGGCGCGGGGCGCGTATTCGGTGGTGGCGTTGATCGCGGGATACGGCATGCTGGCGTTCCGCGACCCCTATGGCATCCGGCCGCTGATCTACGGCGTCCATGAAGGAGAGCGAGGCCCCGAGTACATGGTGGCGTCGGAGTCGGTGGCGCTGGACGGGATGGGATTCCGGCCGGTGCGGGACATCGCGCCCGGCGAGGCCATCTTCGTCGACCTGGAGGGGCATCTGCATGCACGGCAGTGCGCGACGGCGCCGAGCCTCAATCCCTGTCTGTTCGAATACGTCTATCTCGCCCGGCCGGATTCGGTGATCGATGGCGTCTCGGTCTATGCGGCGCGGCTGCGCCTGGGCGAGACGCTGGCGGCCCGGGTCGCCGAGGAGATCCGGCAAGGCGACATCGACGTGGTGATGCCGATTCCCGACTCCAGCCGCCCGGCGGCGTTGCAGCTCGCAAACCGGCTGGGCATCGATTACCGCGAAGGATTCATCAAGAATCGCTACATCGGACGCACCTTCATCATGCCCGGGCAGTCGGTGCGCAAGCGTTCGGTGCGGCAAAAGTTGAATGCGATCGGCATGGAGTTCAAGGGCAAGAGCGTGCTGCTCGTCGACGATTCCATCGTCCGGGGGACGACCAGCCAGGAGATCGTGCAGATGGCGCGTGACTCCGGCGCCGCGAAGGTCTATTTTGCATCGTCGGCGCCGCCGGTTCGCTACCCGAACGTCTACGGCATCGACATGCCCACGCGCGCCGAATTGATCGCGTCCTCACGCAGCGACGACGAGATCCGCGAGGCGATCGGCGCCGACGCCCTGATCTATCAGCGCCTGGAAGACCTCACGCGCGCGGTGCGCGATGGCAATCCGGCGATCGACGGTTGCGAGGCCTCCTGTTTCGACGGGCGGTACATCACCGGCGATATCACCGCGGCGTACCTCGACCGGATCGAACAGGCGCGGCTCACGCCCACGACCACCGAGGGCGCGGGCTTGCCGCAACTGTCGCAGCAGAATCTGGCGTTCGAATCGGGCGAAGGGTGATCGACATGGCCAAGCAGAGCCGCAATCTTCCGCTGGATCCCGACGTGGCGTTCGAGACCGCCGCCGTGCGCGCCGGCACCGAACGCACGGACTTCGGCGAGCACAGCGAAGCGTTGTTTCTGACGTCGAGCTTCGTGTATCAGAGCGCGGCGCAGGCGGCGGCGATGTTCTCCGGTACCGAGGAGGGCTACGTCTATTCGCGCTTCTCCAATCCGACCGTGGCGATGTTCGAGCGGCGCCTCGCGGTGCTGGAGGGTGCGGAGGACTGCGTGGCGACGAGTTCCGGCATGTCGGCGATCCTTGCCGTGTGCCTGTCGCATCTGAATCCGGGCGACCGCGTGCTGTGCGGCGCGAGCGTGTTCGGCGCAACGGTGAACCTGTTCGCCAATCTGATGGCGCGGTTCGCCGTCGAGACGGTCTTCGTGCCGGCCACCGATCCGCAGGCGTGGCGCGCCGCCGCGAACGATCGCACGCGCATGCTGTTTTTCGAGACGCCGTCGAATCCGCTCATGGAGATCGTCGATCTCGAAGCGCTGGCGGCGCTGGGGCGCGAACTCGGAGCGCTCACGGTGGTCGACAACGTGTTCTGCACGCCCGTCCAGCAGCGCCCGCTCGAGTTCGGCATCGATGTGGTCGTGCACAGCGGGACGAAGTTCATCGAAGGTCAGGGGCGGGTGATCGGCGGCGCGGTCCTGGGCACGCGCGAGTTCATCCGCAAGAGCATCTACCCGTTCGTGCGCACGACCGGCCCGAGCATCTCGCCGTTCAACGCCTGGCTGATGCTCAAGGGGCTGGAGACCATGCCGCTGCGCGTGCGCGCGCAATCGGAGGCGGCGCTGACGCTGGCGCGCTGGCTCGAGGCGCAACCGGCGGTGGCCCGGGTGTACTACAGCGGACTCGAATCGCACCCGCAGCACGCGTTGGCAAGCCGCCAGCAGCGGGGGTTCGGGGCGGTGATCGCCTTCGAACTGCGCAGCGAGGGCAATGCCGAAGCCGACCGCATGCGGGCGTGGAGGGCCATCGACGCGGTGCGGATCTTCTCGATCACCGGCAACCTCGGCGACACGCGCTCGACCATCACCCATCCGGCGACCACCACCCACGGTCGCCTCACGCCGGAGGCGCGGGCGCGCGCCGGAATCGGCGAAGGCTTGATCCGGATCGGCATCGGCCTGGAAGCGGTCGAGGACCTACGGCGCGATCTGGAGCGGGCGCTGGCGGCGTAGCGTCGGCGCGTGACCGGGAACGGTCAGGAGTTCTATGCACGAAGCGTCGTAAGAAGTCAGAGTTGCTCGGAACTCGCATGCACGGCGCGACGAAGCCGGAACCGCCGAAAATTCCGGCGATCAACCGGCAAGCTGCTTGTCATGCCCATCAGTAGCCTGCTTCCTTCTGGTGCCGGAATGCCAGGACATAGACCGCATCGGCGGCCGGTTCGTGGCGGTACAGGGCTACATAGCCGGAATCCCCGAAGGCGATCAACAGTTCGCGCAGCTCCGGCATTTCAGAGAACGGCCGCCCAATTTCAGGGGCCGTTTCCAGCAGCAGGAATTGCCGCTCGATGGCCTGACCGGCTCGCCTGGCGGCGTCCGGGGCCTTGATGGCAAGGAAGCGACGGCATCGCTCCAAGCCTTCTGCCGCGCCTTCGGTGACGATTACTTGTGGCACTCAGGCATCGCCTTTCCATCTTCGGTGCCCCAGGTGTTCAACCATGTGCGGACTTCCTGGCCGGTGAGGTGCCGGCCGGTTTCCTGATAGGCCGTCCAGGAAGCCAAGGCTTCCCGCTTGAAGCTCTCACGGGCTTCCTCGCGCTCGACGTATTGCTGGATGGCTTCGAGCATGATCCAGTGCGGCGAGCGGCGGCGCTGGCTGGCGAGGTGTTGGACGCGGCCTTTCAGCGCATCGTCGATCTTGAGCGATGTTGCCATTGCCGTTTTTCCTATTACTTTATGATACCAGGTGATACCTTAGCCCTTCCCACCCTGTCCGTCAAACGATCATTAACCCGGATTCCCCCGCTACCGAGCATGCCGCCGATCGCGCCGAAATCCCGGTTCTTGGCGCTGCCCTTGGCCGCGGCCACCTGCACGCCCGATCGAAGGTCGTCCAGGGGCAGAGCATGGTGCTGGCCTCCTTGGCACTGACGCCCCCGCCGACCATGGCTCCGATTGGGCCGAGCAGTCCGCCCAAGGCTGCGCCCATCCCGCCGGCATGGTTGTTCGAGAACGTGATCGACGGGCTCAGGGAATCGTCCGCGGAGACCATCCGGCCTTTGCCGAAGTGCGAATTTCTGCGCAGTCGCGCGGTAGGAGTTTGGCAGCGTCGAAGAAATCCAGGACCACGCCAGCAAGTGGATGTGGTCCTGCGATTCCGACCGCCCACATGGCCTTGGGCGAAATCACGCCAAGACAGCCGGCTGGCCATGGCCGCTTGGCGCTACTTCCGGCCCCCATCCAAAATGGGGGATTACTTTCCCTCCCGAAGAGCGCATGTCTTGGGGAGGTGCTTCTCGACTTCCTTTGCGATACAGCGTGTCCGGGGAAACCGGCTTTACTGTTTCGCGGATCGATTCCTGCTGCGACGCGCCAGCGCCAGGCCAGTGAATGCCATTCCGAACAGGCCGAGGGATGCGGGTTCGGGAACCGACGTGGGTGTACCGCCCGTGCCGGCGATTTGGTTCACGGTCAGGCTGTAGTTTCCGTATGGGGCTGGTGGCAGGGTGCGAAAGCACGGCCCACAGTTTGCAACCCCGAGAAACAGGTCTGTTGCTCCAGTCGGTACGTCAAAGGTCTGGGTGCTCCCGGTCCCGTTGCCGGTCAGGCCGTCACCGATGAAGAAGGTTTGATCCAGGAGAGGCGAGAGCGAGGAAAAGCCGATAGCGGTCGGTGAAGAAAAGGAAAGCGCGGCGGGAGCGGCGCCGCTCGGTCCGCCGGCGCCAACGAAGACACCAAGCAATGGCAGGCCGGTTCCTGTCGGAACCGTGATTCCCGAGATCGAACTCGATCCAACCGATGGCCAGTAAGTATTCCCTGTGAAGGTTCCCGGCCCAAACCCGTCCGGTGTGTTCAATGGTCCGGAGCCAAAAAAATTGCCACCCGAGATGCAACCAGTGCTTAATCCGCAAGACACGCCGCCAAGATCGGTGAGGCTACCCGTAACGTTCGAGAAGGTCACCGCGGTTGTACCGGAAACAAGGGCGACCGATGGCGGCAGATCGCCCGGGCCCGGACTGCTCGCGCCGGCAAGGAAGATGTCCGCATTTGCGCTGACGGAAATTGCAGAGGCCCAGGCGGGAGCAGCGGCGAACCCCGTCAGGGCGGCAGCGGCAAACGCCGCGGAAATTGCGTGACGGCATCGAACGACATTGCGGATCATGTTCTTCCCCTATCGCGGCACACTATTGCGCTGATTCCATCGAGGCCATCCGGCTCGGATTCGATTGGCCCGTCTTCCATCACGCAATATAGGTATCGCGATCCCTTCGGAACACCCCTCGTTCGAGGGGACAGGCAGTCACCGCCCTGTCATCCGTCAACCGCCGCCCGGATCGCCTCATACAGCGCATCGGCCGTGACCGGCTTTTGCAGGACCGGAAACCCGGCTGCATGCGCTTCGCGCAGCGCTTCCGATCCGGTCTCTCCGGTCATGATCAGCACCGGGAAATCTCCATAGGTCCGGCGCATTCGCAGCGCCAGCGCGGCGCCATGCTCCGGTTCGCCCAGGCGCAGATCCACGATCAACACCTCCGGAGGACCTTCGCGTCCGAAAATTTCCTCGGTCTCCCGGCCCGACGCGACAGTGCGGACATCTATCTGCCAGGAATCGAGCAACCATTGCATGCCCTTGAGAATGTCGCGTTCGTCGTCGACCACGGCAACCTTCAGGCCTGCAAACGAGCGCCGTATCGGCTCCGTCGCCGGCCCGAGGTCCGGATCCGGATCCGGCGTCTGAATCGCATTGGGAAGCCGCAGTGTGAAGCGGCTTCCCAATCCTGGTTCCGATTGCACCGCGATCTCGGCCCCGATCCGCTCGCAGAGCCGCTGCACGATGGCGAGTCCGAGGCCCACTCCCTTGTTGCGGTCGCGCCCCGGGTTGTCGAGTTGATAGAACTCTTCGAAGATTCGCGACCGCTCGGCCGGCGGAATGCCCTTGCCCGTATCGATCACGACCGCGACTGCATGATCGCCGTCCAAACCCGTCGTCACGGAAACCGCTCCACGATCGGTGTGCTTCACCGCATTGTCGATCAGGTTTCGCAGGATCCGTCCTACCGCGACGGCATCTCCCACGACCGAGACCGCCTCTCGCGGACAGGAGAGCGTGATGCCCTTTGCCGCCGCCGCGGGCGCGAATTCGCGACAGATCTCCCGCGCCAAGCGGTCCAGCGCGAAACGCTTCCGTTCCGGGACGTAGACCCCCGCGGCGAGTTGCGACAAATCGAGCAGACCGGACAGCAGGCTTCCCAACGTTCGCACGATCTGGGCAATGTTCCGACTGGCTTCGCGCAGGGTTTCGGGATCGGGCCTTTCGGCGAGCACCGCGCTGTAGACCGACAGCGCGTGCAGCGGCTGCCGCAGATCATGGCTGGCCGAGGCGAGCACCCGGGCGCGCGCCTGCGCCGACTCTTCGGCCCGTTCCAGGGCCGCCTTGGTTTGCGCGTTGCTGCGTTCGAGTTCCTTGCGGATTTCGATCGATCGTCGCAACAACCGCTCGCCATCGGCAGCAACGGCAATCAGGAAGACGATGAAGAGCACGGAGAGCCCGGCCGCTACGAACATGTCCGGATGGATGCGGACGTAGGTTCCGGTTGCCGGCAGGAGGATCCCGATCGCATAGGCGGCGAGGATGTAGCGCGACCCGACTGACACCGACACGCCGGCCGCGGGCATCGCAAACATGACGATCGCCAGCCATGCCTGCCGCACGATTCCGAGGTGCGGCAGAAAGAGGACGCAGCTCCATCCGATCGTTCCGCCGGAAATCCCTGCGAGTGCGATGAAAAGGCGATGCACCTTGGCCGGGTTCCACTGGCCGATCCGATCCAGGATCCGGGCCGCGACTGCCGCGCGCAGGGTCTCCACCAGGAGGGTCGCAACGCCCCATGCCAGGAACGGAAGGAGCGGAATCTGGGACCGCAGCACGATTCCCAGGCCAACCACGACCAGCAACTGCACAACGGGCATGCGCCGCAATACCCGCGCGTGCAGCACGACGAGTTCCCGGGTCAGGTCACACCGGATCTCGGCCTCCGGCACGACGCGGTCTTCCAGGCCGGTGCCTTCAGTCATTCGCGTGCGGCCGGAGCGACGATCGGCTGGACCGGATCACCGCCTCCGTCCGGTTTCGAACGCCGAGGATCTCGAAGATCCTGGCGATGTACTCCTTGGCGGTGTACTCGGAAATCGCCAGTTCCCGCGCAATCAGTTTGGTCGGCAACCCACGCTGCAGGCACCGCAGAACGTCGCGCTGACGCGGGGTAAGCACCGGCCGCGCGGATTGCGGTTCGACATCGTCGATATGGATGCCGCACGGCAGCACGACCTGCCCTTGGAGCACGCGCCGCAAAGCCGAGGCGAGTTCTTCCGGTTCGGCGCTCTTCGGAATGAAGCTCATCGCACCGTTGTCGATGCAGGAGCGCACGACGCTCGGCTCCTCCGATCCGGAGACGACCACGATGGCAACGGCCGGCGCGGCGGCACGCAGCTGCGCCACCGCGCGCAGCCCATAGTCCTCACGCAGCGTGAGGTCGAGCAGGCACAGCTGGAGGTCCGGATTGGCCGCGGCGATCGCAAGGGCCTCGGCCAGCGTCCCCGCCTCCAGAAGAAACGCGTCCCGGTCGATCGTCGAGAGCAGCAGGCGGAGACCGGCGCGGAACAGGGCGTGATCGTCGACGAGAAGGATTTTCATGAAAAGCCGCGCCGGAATCCGGACGCACCGCGCTCGTTACTCTAACGAGCGAAACCAGATGCCTCAACCCCCCCAAAGTCGGGGAACCGCGGACTATTTCCCTCAACCAGAGCGGGAAGGAGCAACGATAACCAGAAACGATGGTGTTTCCACTCTGGAAAACGCGGAGTCGCGAGCGGCCGCTGCTTTGCGATGGATGCGAGCGATCCCCCGTGGGTATCCCGAAATCCGTTCCTGTCTGGTCGCCGGAAGGGAGAGCGCGGACGCTCACGGTCGGTCAGGCAGTACTCCGCGGGTTGGGTGATAATTGAAGGCAAACGGAACCGAGGTGCCTCAATGGGAAATCGCCTGGAAGATCTGGAAGCCCAAGCGCTGTTGCTGCCGGAAAGGGAACGTGCCGAGCTGGTTGCCCGGGTGCTTGCGAGCCTTTCACCAGCCCCGGATTTTGATGCGGAATGGGCCACAGAAGTGGATCGGCGCATCGAGCAGATCGAGAGTGGCCGCGCGATCATGACCCCCGTGGGAGACGCAATTACCCGAGTCCGTGAAGCGATTCGGTGAAGTTCACGATCCACGAGGCGGCCGAGCGTGAACTATTGGAGGCCGCCCGGTATTACCGGGATCGGGGTGGAGCAGAACTTGCCGATGGTCTTCTTGATGAGTTCGAGCGGGCCTACGGGTTGTTGCGCGCCTATCCATATATCGGCGCGGCGTGGCGCAGGGAGACCAGGCTACTTCCTATTGAGCGGTTTCCGTACAGCTTGGTTTATTACGTGAAATTCGACGAGGTGCGAATCGTTGCGTTTGCGCACCAAAGCCGGAGGCAAGGTTTCTGGCGGAAACGGCGGTAGCTAGTCGCCGCCCGGCGCCTGGCCAAGATCCTCGCCACCGGGAAAGGCGTACCACTGGATGAGGCTAGGGACTACCTGCTTGCCCGGGTACGTGGGGAAAAGCCGCAGCGCCCGAAGCCGTGCAAGTTGACTCGCTGATGGTTTACATCCTTGCCGTCCGCAGCCAGAAGGAAGTGGGCTACAAACGCCTTTGGCCTGCGGCCTGATCGCCGCCGTGCATGGTCGGCATGGAGGCGTGCGGTGGCTGACGTATCGCAAGGTTTGCGAGCCCGGAGCCCCAACGCGCGGCAATTCGGCGTACCGTTCGGGGTGATGAAATCCGCCGCTTCCGCCACCCGATTCGGCGCGCCGTTGCGCTGGTTGCACTGGATCATGGCCATCGCCATCTTCGGGGCATGGGCGCTCGTGTATTCGAAGGGGCTGTTCGCAAAGGGGTCCGCAGGTCGGGATTTCCTGACCCACGCCCACATCCTCGCCGGGCTCTCCGTGCTGGCGCTGCTGCCCGTGCGCATCCTCGCGCGCGTCGGATCGCCGCAGCCGCCGATCATTCCCGCGCCCGGGCCGTTGGCGGCGCAGTTGGCGAAATGGGTTCACGTCCTGCTTTATGCGGGGATGCTTGCAACGCCGGTTCTCGGGATCCTGTTCGTACAGGCTGCCGGGAAGGAAATCGCCTATCTCGGCTACACCATGCCGACCTGGATCGGCACGAACAAGGCGTTGTCGCATAACCTCAAGGAGGTGCATGAGACGCTGGGCCTATCGATGCTGTATCTGGTGGCGGCGCACGTGGGGGCAGCGCTCGAGCATCACACGTTTCGGCACGACAACACCCTGCGGCGGATGCTGTAGCCGGTTCCGGGAAAGCGATGCGGGAGATGCCGAGGCCGTGTAGTGCCTTGGCCAGGTTGGCACGAAACGAAGGATCGCCATCGATGTGCAATGACGCCGATGGCGCTTGCACCACGCCGGCGCGCGGTGGTTGCGCCCCGCCGGGGCCGGCTACGCGGTGGTCGCCCCTGCGGGGCGACTGCGCTGCGCTGCGCAGTCCGCGGGCGCACGGCCGAACTCGCTGCGCGGCCTGCGGCCGCTTCGCTCAAACATGCGGCCGTGAGTCAGAAGGGTGGGCGCGCTGGCGCGCGCCGCGTCCGCGGCCTTGTGCTGCTCGCCACCGCGTCCTATGCCGGCCCCGGCGGGGCGCAACCACCGCTCAAAGCAACCCGCTTGCCAGGGACGCGAACCGCCTGTCCTTGCGAGGTGTACGAACCGTCAGGGCGCCCGATCTTGGGCCAAGCACGTTCGATCCAGACCGCTAACGCCCGTCGCCCACGTAGGGATTCGTCCGCCGCTCCTGTCCGAACGTCGACATCGGGCCGTGGCCCGGCACGAAACGCACGTCGTCGCCCAGCGGCCAGAGCTTGCCGCGGATCGAGGCGATGAGGTCGGCACGGTTGCCGCGCGGAAAGTCGGTGCGGCCGATGGAGCCCGCGAAGAGGACGTCGCCAACGAAGGCGATGCGGTCGCCGGCGTGATAGAAGACGACGTGCCCCGGCGTATGGCCCGGGCAATGGATCACCTGCAGCGTCTGGTTCCCGAAGGTCACGGTGTCGCCGTCCTGCAGCCAGCGGTCGGGCTCGAAGGCGTCGGCGGGGGGGAATCCGCGGCTGCGCGTGAGTTCCGGCAGCAGTTCGAGCCAGAAGCGGTCGGCTTCGTGCGGGCCTTCGATCGGCACGCCGAGCTGCCCGGCGAATTGCCGCGCCGCGGCGCAGTGGTCGTGATGGCCGTGCGTGAGCAGGATCTTGACCGGGTGCACGCCCAGTTCCGCGATCTTCGCCGTGATGCGATCAAGGTCGCCGCCCGGGTCGACGATCGCGGCGTCGCGCGTCGCGTCGCAGGACAGGATCGAGCAGTTCTGTTCGTATGAGGTGACGGGGACGATGGCGACGTGCATGGCGTGTTTCCACCCGGCTGCCGCTGCGCGGGAGCGGAGCCGGGGCCAGGAACGGTTGCTGACGATGGCTATTATCGCGCGATGACGATCGGCATTTCCCCCGAACCTCTGCAGTTCGACGAGCACGGCAATCCCGTCTCGCTCCGCTACGGCGACATCTATGCGAGCCGCGACGGCGCCGCGGCGCAGGCGCGCCACGTGTTTCTCGGCGGCAACGACCTGCCGGTGCGCTGGGCCCGGCGGCGGCAGTTCGTCATCGTCGAAACCGGTTTTGGCCTCGGCACCAATTTCCTCGCTGCCTGGCAGGCGTGGCGCGAGGATCCGCAGCGTCCGCAGCGGCTGCATTTCGTGTCGGTGGAACGGCATCCGGTTCGTGCGCAGGATTTGGCCGGACTGCCGGCGGCGGATTCCCTGCACGCCCTGCGCGCGCAGTTGGCCGCATGCTGGCCGCTGCCGCTCGCCGGCGTGCATCGCATCGAGTTCGAGGCGGGACGCGTCGTCCTGACGCTGGGCCTGGGCGACGCTGCGGATCTGCTACCCGATCTCGTCGTCGGCGCGGACGCGTTTTTCCTCGACGGCTTCGCCCCTGCGCGCAATCCGGAGATGTGGCAGCCGGAGATCATCCGGGCGCTGGCGCGGATGGCACGCCCCGATGCGACGCTGGCGACCTACACCTGCGCGCGCGCCGTGCGCGACGCGCTGGCGCAGGAGGGCTTTGCGGTCGATCTGCGTCCGGGCTTCGGCAGCAAGCGCGAGATGGTTGCGGCGCGCTATGCGCCGGGGTGGAAGCGGCGGCGGATCGAGCCGCCGGCGCCCCATGACGGCGAGCGCAGCGCGATCGTCGTCGGCGCCGGCCTGGCGGGCGCGGCGACGGCCCATGCGTTGGCGCGCCGTGGCTGGACCGTACGGTTGCTCGAACGCGGGGCGGATGTCGCCGACGGCGCGTCGGGGCTGCCGGCGGGACTGTTGCACCCGGCGCTCTCGGTCGATCACAACCTGGCGTCGCGGCTCAGCCAGGCAGGTTTCCTGCTTGCCCGGTCGTGGCTCGATGCATTGGCGGTTGACGGCGGCGATCCGGTCTGGTCGGCGTGCGGCGTCTTCCAGCAAGGGCAGGCGGAACTCGATGGCGAGGGCGAGTCCGCGCTGCGGGATCTGCTGGCGCGGGCGGCGCTTCCGCCGGACTACGCGCGCTGGGTGGAGCCGACGGCGGCGGCGGCGCTCTGCGGCCTCGCGCCCCGGCGCGGCGGCATCTGGTTCGGCACGGGGGGAGTGGTCTCGGCGCGCCGCTGGTGCCGGGCGATGCTCGCGGGCGACCCGGGCGGCGCGGGTGGGCGCATCGATCTCGGGACCGGCCGGGACATCGAGCGTATCGAACGCGCAGACGGGGCCTGGCGCGTGACGGCGGCGGACGGGGCATCCTGGGCGGCGCCGATCCTCGTCCTGGCCAATGCGCTGGGGGCCTCGGCGCTTGCGGGGGCGCGCTTTGCGCCGCTGCGCGCGGTGCGAGGGCAGGTCAGTCTGTTCGATCCGCCGGCGCTGGCCGGTCTGCGTGCCGGCATCTGCGGCGACGGCTACCTGATTCCGGCGGGTCTGGGCCGCGCGGCGGTCGGCGCGAGCTATGAGGAGTCGGAGCGGCTTGGCGAGGCGGAGGCGCATCGCGAAAACCGCGCCCGCTGGGCGGCTGCGCTAAACGGGCCGTCGCCGGCGGAGCCTGCGGGGGTGTTTGCTGGCGAGCGTTGCGTGTCGGCGGACCGGTTGCCGCTGGCGGGGCCGATCGCCGACGAGGAGACGGTGCTGGCCGACGCGGCCCGGATGGCGGGCGCGCGGCTGGCCGAGTTGCCGCGCCGGCCGGGGCTGTGGACGGTGAGCGGGCTGGGATCACGCGGCTTGACGCTGGCGTGCCTGGGCGCGGAGCTGGTTGCCAGCCGGATCGAGGGCGAGCCGTGGCCGGTGGAACGGGCGCCGGCCGATGCCATCGATCCGGCGCGCTTCCTGCTCCGCCACATTCGCCGGGGTGGACTGCGCGGGATCCCCGAGAACGGGCAGGGATGAGGCCGACTTGGGCACGGTATCATCGAACGATCCGATTCCGCATTCCTGCATCCCTGCCCAGAACCCCATGAACGCCGACGACGTTCCCCAGCGCAGCGGCCGTGGCATTGCGCCGTTGTGGGACCTGCATGCGCTAACCACCGCTCTGCGCGCATCGCGCGAGGTGACGCACAATGTTCGCCCCCGCGGCACCATTCGCGAACTGCCGTCCGTCCAGACCGTGGCGGGCGCGGTCGACAAGCTCGCGGTGGCGATGTTTCCCACCCACTACGCCCACGCGGACCTGACCGACGACAGCATCGATCATTTCGTCGGCGCGGCGCTGCACCGCGCGCTCACCGACCTGACCGAGCAGGTCCGGCGCGGGCTGCGCTTCGTGCGCGACGCGCAACTCGGCGGCGATGCCGACGAGAACCTGGAGCGCCGTGCGGCGGAGATCGTGCGCGATTTCTCGACCCAGCTGCCGGCGATCCGCGCGTTGCTGGTCAGCGATCTCAACGCCGCCTATCAGGGGGATCCGGCGGCCACCAGCATCTCCGAGATCCTGTTGTGCTATCCGGGGTTCCAGGCGGTGCTGTACCACCGCATCGCCCATGCGCTCTACGGCCTGGGCTGCGAGCTCATCGCGCGGCTGATCGCCGAGATCGCCCACTCGCGCACCGGCATCGACATCCATCCGGGGGCGCGGATCGGCGGCAGTTTCTTCATCGATCACGGCACGGGGGTGGTCATCGGCGAGACCACGATCATCGGTGAGCGGGTGCGTCTCTACCAGGCGGTCACCTTGGGGGCGAAGCGGTTTCCGGCCGATGCCGACGGCAATCTCGTCAAGGGCGTGCCGCGCCACCCGATCGTGGAGGACGACGTGGTCATCTATGCGGGGGCGACGGTGCTCGGCCGCATCACCATCGGCCAGGGCTCGGTCGTCGGCGGCAACGTCTGGCTGACGCAAAGCGTCGGACCGGGCAGCAATCTCAGCCAGGCGCAGATGCGCCAAGGCAAACCGGAGTAAGCGAAAGGAATGGTTTCGTGACAGCAGCGATCCTGGACGGCAAGGCGCTTTCGGAAACCTTGCGGGCACGCTACCGCGACGAGGTGGCGGCGCTGACCGCGCGCGGCGTGCAGCCGGGCCTGGCGGTGATCCTGGTGGGCGAAGACCCGGCCTCGCAGGTATACGTCCGCAACAAGGTGAACGCCTGTCTGGCCGCGGGGATCCATTCGGAGCACTGCCGGCTGGCCGCGGACGTCGACACGGCGCGGGTCATCGCCGAGGTGGAACGCCTGAACCGCGATCCGGCGATCCACGGCATTCTGGTCCAGCTGCCGCTGCCGCGCCAGATCGACGAAGCGGCCGTGCTCGCGGCGGTGTCGGCGGACAAGGACGTCGATGGCTTCCACGTCGCCAACGTCGGCGCGCTGGCACTGGGCGCGCCGCGGTTCGTTCCCTGCACGCCCAAGGGAGTGATGGAACTGCTCGCCCATGCCGGCGTCGATTGCAACGGCGCCGAGGCCGTCGTCGTGGGCCGTTCGAACATCGTCGGCAAGCCGATGGCGCAGTTGCTGCTCGCGGCCAATGCCACGGTGACGGTCTGCCACTCGCGCACGCGCGACCTGGCGTTCCACACCCGGCGCGCGGACGTGCTCGTCGCGGCGATCGGCCGGCCGAAGATGATCACCGGCGACATGGTCAAGCCGGGCGCGGTCGTCGTCGATGTCGGCATCAACCGGCTCCCGGACGGAAAACTCTGCGGCGATGTCGATTTCGAATCGACGCGTGCGGTGGCATCGTGGATCACTCCGGTGCCGGGCGGGGTGGGGCCGATGACCATTGCCATGCTGCTTGCCAACACGCTCGACGCCGCGCGGCGCAGCCTCGCTCGCTGATTTGCCCGGCGACATGGAACGGAATTCGCCGCAGCCCGGCAGTGCGGGCCGCGTGCCGAACGAGCTCCCGGAAACACCGATCGTCTGGTCGATTGCCGGCACCGACTCCGGCGGCGGCGCCGGACTGACTGCGGACCAGCGCGTCGCCGATGCATTCGGCGTCCATCTGTGCCCGGTGGTCGCGGCGGTGACGGCGCAGAATTCGGTCGGGGTCGACCGCATCGAACCGGTGGCGGTGGAACTGCTCGACGCGCAACTGGCGGCCCTGGCGCGGGACATGCCGCCGCGCGCGATCAAGACCGGTTTGCTGGGCAGCGTGGCTGCAGTCGAGACGGTGGCGCGCTGGGTCGACCGCCTGCGTAGGGATGCGGGCGGAGCGGATGGGGAACGCGCCGTCGCCCTGGTCGTCGATCCGGTCTTCGGTGCGAGCACCGGCGCGCACTTCGCCGACGCCGCCGTGCGGCAGGCCTATCGCGACCTGCTGCTGCCGCGCGCGACCCTGATCACGCCCAACCGTGCCGAAGCGGCGGCATTGCTCGATTTGACGGCGCCGGCTTCGCCCCCCGCCGAGGAGGTGCCGGCGATGGCGCGGGCACTGCGGCCCGCCGACGGTCGCGGCCCCGAGGCGGTCTGCATCACCGGCGGCGACAGTCCCGATGCCGACGGGATGGCGATCGACTGGGTCGATACCAAGCATGCGCAGGGCTGGCTCGCGCTGCCGCGCATCGCCACCGCGCACCGTCACGGCACCGGCTGCACCTTCGCCGGCGGCGCGGCGGCGGCGCTGGCACGCGGGTTCGTCGCGGCCGATGCGCTCGTCCTGGCCAAGATGGCGACCGCTGCGGCGCTGCGCCATGGTTATGCCGCGGGCGCGGGCGCCGGACCCGTTCATGCCCGTCCGGGGTTTGCCCGCGATCCGCAAAACATGCCGCTGATGTCTTTCGGCGAGGCGCCGCGGTTTGCGCCGATCGGGGCTGGCGTGGCAGGAGCTGTGGCGGAGGATTTCGGCCTCTACGGCATCGTTTCAACCCTCGAGCAACTGCAAGGCGCGCTTGCCGCCGGTATTCGGACACTGCAGTTGCGGGTCAAGGCACCGCCGCATGCCGATGCCCGCTGGGAGGGCGATCTGCGCCGGACGGCGGCGGACGCCATCGCCGCCTGCCGTGCCGCGGGAGCGACGCTGTTCTGCAACGATCACTGGCGGCTGGCGATCGCGCTCGGTGCCGACGGGGTCCATCTGGGGCAGGAGGACCTCGCCGCGCTGGGCGAGTCCGGTCGGGCGGAGCTTGCGCGTAGCGGCATCGCTCTCGGGGTGAGTTCCCATAGCCTGTGGGAACTGGCCCGCGCGCGCGGGCTTGCGCCGCGGTACATCGCCTGCGGGCCGGTGTGGCCGACGACGACCAAGGACATGCCGTGGCATCCCCAGGGACCGGAGAATCTGGCATGGTGGTGTGCGATGGCCGGCCGGCCGGTGACCGCGATCGGCGGAATTCTCGACCCCGAGGACGTGTTCGAGGCGGCGCGTTGCGGCGCGGCCGGGGTCTGCGTCGTTCGGGCCTTGGGAACGGATCCGGCGGTGCTGGTGCCGCCGTTGCAGACCGCCCTGGTTCGCGGGCGGCATGCCGTGCCCGCCGTGGTTCCCGAACTGCCCTTGCCGAGCCTGAGTCCGATTTGCCGGCGGGCGGGATCGGCATAAAAGTTCCCGTGAATTTGGTATCAAGCCGCTCTGTTCCGGGAAAAATGCGCGGAATTGTTTCGATTCGTGGCCTTGTGCCGGTAGCATGACCGCCTTGATTCCGACAAATCGGGGAGTCCCACCGCCGCTCGTGACGGCTCTCCGCGCTCCATGACCGCCGGTTCGCTGCAAATCGAAACTTCGCAGGGCGACCTGCGCGATCTGACGGCCTGCGCTCCCGCTTACGGCCCGGAGGCCCAGGCGTTGCTGGCCCGGATCCAGGCGGTGCTGCCGCAATTCAACGACGAGTTCCTCACACGGTTCTACGACGGTCTGCATGGGCGTGCGGAGACGCAGGCAATCCTGGCGCGCCTGGACTCCGAGGACTTCGTCCGCCTCCATGGCAAGCAAGCGCAGCATCTCGAGCGGCTGCTGTCTCCGGAGATCTCCGCCGAGGAGCACTACCGCCACGCCAAGCAGGTCGGGCGCGTGCATGAAATGGTCGGCATCGGACTTCCGACCCTGCTCGATGCCTATCACCGCTATCGGCAACAGGTCCAGGATGTCGTCGCGGCCTGTCCGCTGACGCCGGGCGAACGGGAACTCTTCGATCGCACGCTGATGCAGCGCGTCATCATCGATGTCGAGGGGCAGGGCGTGGCGCACCACGACGTCGGCGTGGAAGTGGCGGCGGCGATCTCGCGGGTCCACCGCCAGGTGCAGGAAGCCGAGACGCTTCCCGACCTGCTGCAGGGCATCGTCGAGGCGCTCCTGGCCGTCGACGGCATCGTTGCCTGTTTCTTCCTGCGCCCCGACGCGCGCGGCACCCTGCAGATCGAAGGGATCGGCGGCGAAGCGGGCCGCCGCTACGTCGAAAGCATGCGCCGACAGGAGATCCCGTTGATCCAGGTCGACGCCGATTCGGCGTCCGGGCAGGGACCCACGGGGCGTGCCTGGCGCAGCGGAACGATCCAGCACTGCGTTTCGTACCTGCGCGATGCGGCCGTGACGCCGTGGCGGGAGGTCGGCGCAAAGCTCGGATTCCGCAGTTCGGTGGCGGTGCCGCTGCTGGATGATGCGGGGCAGTCGTTCGCGGTACTGACGATCTGCAGCAACTGGCCGGGGTTCTTCGTGACGGGGACGCGCAGCAGCATGCTTCTCTACCTGCAGCAGGTGCTGGGCCACGCGATCCTGCGCTGCGAACAGGGCGCGGTGCTGCCGGTCGCCGTGCGGGAGACCTACCGGCAGCGGTTGATGGGCGGCGGCATCGAAATGCACTACCAGCCGATCGTCGACCTGCGCACGGGGGCGGTGTCGCACGTGGAGGCGCTGGCGCGGCTGCGCGGCGCCGACGGGCAGATCCATGCTCCGGGAAGTTTTCTGCCCGCACTGGGTCGCTCGGATCTGCTGCATCTGTTCCGGGAAGGACTGGTGCAGGCATGCCGGGCGCTGCGGGAGTGGGAGCGCTCGGGGCGGACTCCGGCGATGTCGATCAACCTGCCCGCCGACGCGCTGACCCACGACGCCTATCGCGATGCCTTGCTCCAGACGCTGGCGCGGGAGGGGGTGCGCCCCGACCGGATCCAGCTCGAAGTGCTGGAGTCGCGCGATCCGTACGACCTCGATCGGCGCGACGCCAGCATCGCGGCGTTGCAGCGCCTGGGCGTGCGCATTGCCCAGGACGACCTGGGGTCGGGGCACAGTTCGCTGCTGCGGATGGACAACACGCCCTTCGACGTCGTGAAGATCGATCAGGGGCTGGTGCGCAACGCCGCCCGGGATCCGAAGCGGGCGCTCGAGTTCATTTTCCATCTCACCAGCCTGGCCCATGGGTTCGGCGTGCCGGTGACCGTGGAGGGGCTGGAGGATCGGGGGCTGATCGAAGCCGTCGCCATCCTGGGCGCCGACCAGGGGCAGGGCTATGTCGTGGCGAAGCCGATGCCTGCAGCGGAGTTCCCGGCGTGGTGCGCGGGTTTCCGGTATGACATCGACGTCCATACGCCGCGCACACCGCTGGGGGCGCTGGCCGGCTACCTGATCTGGGATCAGCAGCGCGCGGCGCTGGCGAAGTGGCCGGATCTGGTGGCCCGCTTCACCCGCTTTCCTTGCCTGGTGCGGCGATACATCGAGGAAAGCGGCCTGCGCGGGTCGGAGCTGGAGGCGCTGCTCGACGAAAATCATCGCCTCGCCAAGGACGGCGGCGCGCAGGAGGCGTTTCAGCGCACCCGGCAGGATCTGGTGACGCTGCTGGGCAGCGCGTGGACGCAGCAGCGGGCGTCCCGCTCGGCGGCATAGCGGGCGCCGGACCGGCCCCGCTTCCGGACCCGGGTCCAGCCCTGGATCCGGCCGGCCATCCGAGGGTGGCTGTTTTACAATCGGCGGCGCTGCCGGGCACTTCCGCGCCCCGGCGATCCCCGCGCCCGCAATGAACTCCCCATCGTTTCTCGTGCTCGACGGCCCCGAGGCCCTCTCTTCCTTCCGCGCCGCGGCGTTGTTGCGCCGCCTGCGCGCCGCCCAACCCGAGGTGGCTTCCGTCGAGGCCCACTATTGGCATTTCGTGAAGCTGCGTGCGCCGCTCGGCGATGCCGAACG
The DNA here is from genome assembly GCA_000828975.1 of Burkholderiales bacterium GJ-E10. Lineage (NCBI taxonomy): Bacteria > Pseudomonadati > Pseudomonadota > Betaproteobacteria > Burkholderiales > Burkholderiales bacterium GJ-E10. The sequence goes on from AP014683.1 coordinate 1,052,407, forward strand.
CGCCCGTCTCAAGGGCCTGCTTGCCTATGGCGAGAGTCCGGAGGCCGCGGTGCGGGTCCGCGATTCGCGCCTCGTGTACTTCCAGATGCTGGTGGCACCGCGTCTGGGAACCACTTCGCCCTGGGCGAGCAAGGCAACCGACATCGCCCGCAACTGCGAACTCGCCGCAGTCGAGAAGATCGAGCGCGCGGTGGCCTATCGCATCGCGGTGGTGGCGGGTTATGCCGCCCATGCCGGCGTCGAGTTGACGATGCGCGCGGCCGGTGTCCCCCGGCGGATCGCAACGGCGCTCCACGACCGGATGACCGAAACGGTGATCGACCTGCCCGAACGCGAAACCCTGGAAGATCGGCTGGGCATCGCCCGCCAGGTGTTCGCCGCCCCCGAGCCCGGTGGCCTGCGCACGGTCCCGCTGACGGCCGGCGGCCGGGAAGCGCTTGCGCGTGCCAACGCCGAACTCGGTCTGGCGCTCTCGGATGACGAGATCGACTATCTGGTCGCCGCGTTCGGCCGGATGGGGCGTGACCCCACCGACGTCGAGTTGATGATGTTCGCGCAGGCCAATTCCGAACATTGCCGGCACAAGATCTTCAATGCGACCTGGCGCATCGACGGCGCGGCGCGCGACGCCAGCCTGTTCTCGATGATCAAGGCCACCCATGCGGCCGCGCCGCAGGCGACCATCGTGGCCTACCGCGACAACGCCGCCGTGGTCGAAGGCCGTGCCGCGCGGGCTTTCGAGCCCCAGGAGACGGCCGGCGGCGACGCAGTGTATTCGTCCCGCGACGAGACCCTGCACTTCGTGTTCAAGGTGGAGACGCACAACCATCCGACGGCGATCGCGCCCTATCCGGGCGCGGCCACCGGCGCCGGCGGCGAGATCCGCGACGAAGGCGCGACCGGGCGCGGCGCGCGTCCCAAGGCGGGGCTCTGCGGGTTCAGCGTGTCGCATCTGCGGCTGCCCAATGCGCGGCGCGACTGGGAGCGCGACCGCGATGTTGCCGCGCCGTCGGGAGCGGGCGGCGCGGATGCCGGCGACTATGGATTTCCGGCACGGATCGCCGATGCCCGCTCGATCATGATCGAAGGGCCGATCGGCGCGGCGGCGTTCAACAACGAGTTCGGACGCCCGAATCTCGCCGGCTACTTCCGTGCCTACGAACAGAACGTCGGCGGTACGCGCTACGGCTACCACAAGCCCATCATGCTCGCGGGCGGGGTCGGCAACATCCGCGCCGACCAGGTCGAAAAATGCGAACTGCCGCCGGGGACCCTGCTCGTTCACCTCGGCGGCCCGGGGATGCGCATCGGCCTGGGCGGCGGTGCTGCATCGAGCCTGGGCGCGGGCGCGAATACCGAACAGCTCGACTTCGATTCGGTGCAGCGCGGCAACGCGGAAATGGAGCGCCGGGTGCAGGAAGTCATCGACGCCTGCGCCCGCATGGGGGCGGAAAGCCCCATCCTGGCGATTCACGACGTCGGTGCCGGCGGGCTGTCCAATGCCTTTCCCGAACTCGCCGAGGGCGCGGGCCGGGGCGCCCGGATCGATCTCGATCGGATTCCGCTCGAGGACCGCAGCATGTCGCCGCTGGAAATCTGGTGCAACGAATCGCAGGAGCGCTATGCGCTGGCGGTGCATCCCGAGCGCTGGGAGCGGCTGCAGGCGATCTGCCGCCGCGAACGCTGCCCGGTGGCACAGATCGGGGCGATCACCGGGGCCGAGGAAGGCGCCGGGGCGCGCCTGCAGGTTGCCGGACCCGGCATGCAGCATGCCGTCGACATGCCGATGGAGGTCCTGTTCGGCAAGGCGCCGCGCATGCATCGCGACGTGGTGTCCGGGGTGCGCCGCCTGCCGAAGTTCGATGCGAACGGCATCGACCTCGCGTCGTCGGCGCTGGCGGTGCTGCGCCATCCGACGGTCGCCTCGAAGGCCTTCCTCATCACCATCGGCGACCGTACCGTGGGGGGGCTGACCTGCCGCGACCAGATGGTCGGGCCGTGGCAGACCCCGGTTGCCGATTGCGCCGTTACGCTGCTCGATCACGAGGGCTACGCCGGCGAGGCGTTTGCGGTCGGCGAGCGTGCGCCGGTGGCGGTGCTCGACGCGGCGCGCGCGTCGCGGCTGGCGATTGCCGAGTCGCTGCTCAACCTCGCCGCGGCGGATGTCGACTGGGCGCGGGTCAAGCTGTCGGCGAACTGGATGGCGGCCTGCGGCGCCCCGGGCGAGGATGCTGCGCTCTACGCGGCCGTGGCGGCGGCGAGCCGGCTCTGCATCGATCTGGGCGTGTCGATTCCGGTGGGCAAGGATTCGTTGTCGATGCGCACCGCATGGCGGGACGGCGGCGTGGACAAGCAGGTCGTCTCGCCGGTTTCGCTGGTGGCCAGCGCCGCCGGCGCCGTCGCCGACGTGCGGCGCAGCGCCACGCCGCAACTGCGTACCGATGTCGGACCCACCGAACTGCTGCTCGTCGACCTGTCGCAGGGGCGCATGCGCATGGGCGCGTCGATCCTTGCGCAGGTCGTGGGCCAGATCGGCGACGAGGCGCCGGATGTCGACGATCCGGCCGCGCTGTCGGCGGCCTTGCGGGCGGTGCGCAGCCTGATCGACGCCGGATTGGCCTTGGCCTATCACGATCGTTCCGACGGCGGCCTGTGGGCGGCGGCCTGCGAGATGGCCTTTGCCGCGCGCTGCGGGGTTTCCCTGCACCTCGACGTGCTGGCGCTCGATCCGCAGGCGGCCGATTGCGGCGATTCCGCGATCGGTGCCGAGCAGGTCGCCGCGGGACGGCACGACCGGCTGGTGCGGGCGCTGTTCAACGAGGAGCCGGGATTCCTGCTCCAGGTGCGCAAGGCCGACCGCGCGGCGGCGATGGCGATCCTGCGTGCGGCGGGGCTGGGCGCCTGCAGCCACACCGTGGGCATCGTCGACGCCCAGCCGCGCGTGGAAGTGCGTTGCGATGCCCAGGTGCTGGTTTCGCATCCGCTGCGCGATCTGCTGCGCGCATGGTACGAAGTGTCGTGGTCGATCGCGCGCCTGCGCGACAACCCGGATTGCGCCGATGCAGAATTCGAGCGCCTGGGCTCCGAGGCCGATGCCGGTCTGTCCCTGCATTGCACCTTCGACCCGGCGGAGAACGTCGCGGCGCCCGCCATCGTCGGCACCGCGCGGCCGCGCGTCGCCGTGCTGCGCGAACAGGGCGTCAACAGCCATTACGAGATGGCCGCGGCCTTCGATCGCGCCGGCTTCGAGGCGGTCGACGTCCACATGTGCGACCTGATGGACGGCCGCGCGCGGCTCGCCTCGTTCCGGGGCCTGGCGGCGGGCGGGGGGTTTTCCTACGGCGACGTGCTGGGCGCGGGCGGCGGCTGGGCCAAGACCATCCTGTACCACCCGGACCTGGCCGAGCAGTTCGCCGCCTTCTTTGCGCGCCCCGACACCTTCGGTCTGGGCATCTGCAACGGCTGCCAGATGATGAGCCAGTTGCGCGGCATGATCCCCGGCGCCGGGCATTGGCCCGATTTCGTGCGCAACACGTCCGAGCAGTTCGAGGCGCGGTTGGTGCAGGTGGAAATTCCGCAGTCGCCGTCGCTCTTCCTGGCCGGGATGGCGGGGAGCCGCATTCCGGTGGTGAATTCGCACGGCGAGGGGCGAGCCTCCTTTGCGTCTGGCGATGCCCGCGCGGCGGTGGCGGTGGCGCTGCGCTATGTCGACGCCCACGGTGCCGCGACCGAGCGCTATCCCGACAATCCCAACGGCTCGCCGGGAGGAATCTGCGGCGTGACCACCGAGGATGGGCGTTTCACGATCGTCATGCCGCATCCGGAGCGGGTGCGGCGCACCGTGCAGATGTCGTGGCAGCCGCCGGGGCTCGCCGACGATTCGCCGTGGATGCGGATGTTCCGCAACGCGCGGCGCTGGGTCGGGTAGCTGCAGTGTCGAGCAGGAAACCAATGTAGTGCCTTGGAACGCTTGGCACGAAAGGAAGGATCGCCATCGATGTGCAATACGCCGATGGCGCTTGGACCACGCTGGCGAGCGGTGGCCGCGCCCCGCCGGGGCCGGCTACGCGGTGGTCGCCCCTGCGGGGCGCAGCCACCGCTCGCAGCCACGAAGTTGCCGGGCGAACCGCTCGCTTCCCACGTTGGAGCAGGAAACTAATTCGGCTGCAGCAACCCCCACGCGATCATTGCCAGCGAGATCAGGGTGAGCAGGCCCGGGACGCCGAGCCGTCGCAGGGTGGAGCGGAAGAAGGCGCGTACGCCCGACGCGCCCTGTTCGGTGCCGAACTCGAAGCGCAGCAGGCCCTCGCCGCGGTTCTTGCGTTCGTGTAGGCGGTTGCAGGCGTCGATGCATTCGCCGCAATCGATGCATCGGTCCACCGGCCGGATGTTGGTGGGAGCGATGCCGGTCACGCACATCGTGCTGCAGTAGTTGCAGCGTGTGCAGTCCGCCGAACGCGCTGCGTCGTAGTGGACGTGCAGCGCGTCCTTGGTGCGGAACAGCAACTGGCCGTAGCGGTACGGGCAGAGGAAGTTGCACCAGAAGTGGCGGAACACGGCGGCGTCGACGAGGACCGCCACGACGGACACGAAGTACAGCCGATGCATGAACCGGGCGAACTGCGGGTCGGCATGCAGCGTGAGCAGCGACCAGATTTCGTCGGGCGGCACGAAGTAGAAAAGCGGAATGACGCCCAACACCAGGGAAATGCCGAGCAGGCTCGCGCTCAGCACGCTCCAGTTCAGCGCCTTGTTCTTCGAGGGCGCGACGATCAACCCTTCGCTCTCGACGTCGACGTTGGCGCGGTGGCCGAGAAACCGGTGGGTGAGCACATTGGCCCATTCCGCGACGGAATTCTGCGGACACAGCCAGCCGCACCAGACCGTACCGATGGTGGTGTAGGTCACCAGCGGCGCGGCGGCGAGGAACAGCGCGAGGCCGAGGATCACCGGGAAGTTGCGCAGGGTGACCGGATGGCCGAAAAGCATCAGGCTTGCCGTCGTGAGGTCGATGCGGAAGATGCCCAGCACCGGAATGAGTGCAAGCGCGACCAGCGCCGCGATCTGGGTCAGTCGCCGTTTGCCGTGATATTGCGGCGCGTTCATGGCCCGGATGCCGGCGGCGGTGCTTCGGGCGGCCGGACCTCGGGCGCAGGGAGGGGCTGCGCCGCGGCGAGCACCGTGCGCAGTTCTTCGTCCGCGAGCGTTTCCTTTTCCAGCAGGCGCTGTGCGCCGCTGCGCAACAGCGCCATGTTGCGGGTCAGGATGGCGCGGGCCTTGGCGAGGGCCTCCTCGACCAGCGCATGGGTGGCATGGTCGATGGCGCGCGCGGTCTGTTCGGAGTACTCGCGCCGCTGTGCGGGTATGGCATCCGAGGTCAGGAACTGCTGCGTGTCCCGTTCGAAGACCAGGGGGCCGAGGGCTTCGTCCATGCCGTAGCGTACGACGATGCTATGGGCGATGTCCGTGACCTTGATCAGATCATCGGCGGCGCCGGTGGAGACCTCGTCGAACACCAGCTGTTCGGCGACGCGCCCGCCCAGCAGCACGGCCATCTTGTTTTCGAGTTCCTCCCGCGTCATCAGGTAGCGATCCTCGGTGGGACGCTGGATGGTGTAGCCCAGCGCGCCGATGCCGCGGGGAATGATTGAGATCTTCTGCACGGCATCCTGCCCCGGCAGGGACGCCGCGACCAGCGCATGGCCCATCTCGTGGTGCGCGACGAACGCGCGCTCCTTGGGATTGAGCAGACGCGAGCGCTTTTCCAGGCCGGCGACGATGCGTTCGATCGCGCTCGTGAAGTCGTCCTCTTCCACCTTCTCGTGATCGCGTCGGGTAGCCTGCAGCGCCGCCTCGTTGACCAGGTTGGCGAGGTCCGCACCCGAGAATCCCGGCGTGAGCGCGGCGATCTTGTCGAGATCGACGCCCGCCGCAATCGTGACCTTCCGGGTATGGACGCGCAGGATCTGCAGGCGACCGCTGCGGTCGGGCCGGTCGACCAGCACCTGGCGGTCGAAGCGGCCGGCACGCAGCAGGGCCGGATCGAGGATTTCCGGGCGGTTGGTGGCGGCGAGCAGCACGAGCCCTGCGCTCGAGTCGAAGCCGTCGAGCTCCGCGAGCAGCTGGTTGAGGGTCTGTTCCTTTTCGTCGTGGCCGCCCAGGCCATAGGCGCCGCGGGCACGCCCGAGCGCGTCGATCTCGTCGATGAAGATGATCGCCGGCGCTTTCTTGCGCGCTTCCTCGAAAAGATCGCGCACGCGGGCGGCGCCGACGCCGACGAACATCTCGACGAATTCGGAGCCGTTGATGGAGAAGAAGGCCACGCCCGCTTCGCCCGCCACCGCGCGGGCGAGCAGCGTCTTGCCGGTACCGGGCGGCCCGACGAGCAGCACGCCCTTGGGGATCTTGGCCCCGAGGCGGCCGTAGCGGCTGGGGTCCTTCAGGAACCCGACGATCTCCCGGAGTTCCTCCTTGGCCTCGTCGACGCCGGCGACGTCCTCGAACGTCACCTTCACGTCGGTCTCGACGTAGACCTTGGCCTTGCTCTTGCCGATCGCCAGCAGCCCGGTGCCGAGATCGCCGGCGCGGTCCTGCAGGCGGCGCATGAGCAGCAGCCAGATGCCGAAAAAGATTGCCGTCGGAATGAGCCAGCGCATGAGTTCGCGAAAGAAGCCGCTGTCGGCGACGCCGCGGAACTGGACCTTGTATTGCGCCAGATCATTGGCGAGTGCCGGATCCACCCGCGTCGTGACGAAGTTCTTGCGCCCGTTGGCGAGGGGCGCGCGCAGGGACCCTTCGATGTAGTCGCGGGTGATGGCGATGTCGCCGACATTGCCCTTCTTCAACTCGGCGAGGAAGGCGCTGTAGGCCATCGGCTCGGTGTTGCGGTACTGCAGCCACGCGTCGTGCAGAAACACCACGCCGAGCAGGGCGAAGATCAGATACGCCAAGTTGAAGGAAGTCTTCTTTTCCATCGCTCCGGCTACGCTTTCGCAAAGGGATCCGAGGTCGTTCCGCGGTTCGATTCTCCCACACCGTTTCGAAACCGGGAGGGTGAGAACCGTTTGCCGGCAGCGTACCCCCGACGAACGGATCTTGTTGCTCCGCTGGTCATCGGGCGGGCAGACGGTGTACCGTATGTCCCGGTCCGACTCGAACGGGAGGCGAAGCGATGAACCGCATTTGGGTGATGGTTGCGAACTCCATGCAGGCGCGTTGTTTTGAACAGGGCCGGGCGACCGGTACGGTGCTGGAACCCTTGGCGACGTTTTCCTGTCCGCAGGGTCGCAGCAAGGGTGCGGACCTGACCGCCGACCGGTCGGGGCACGAGGAGATGGGACACGGTCGCGGCAGTTCGAGTTACGGGCCGCGACTGGACGCGCGCGCCAAGGTGCGGGAGGAGTTCGCGCGGGATCTGGCGCACTTCCTCAACGCCGGGATCGCCGCGCACCGGTGCAACGGGTTGGTCGTTCTGGCGGCGCCGCCGTTCCTCGGCCGCATCAAATCGCATTTGAGTCGCCCCGCGTCCAAGGTGCTGGCAGCCACGATCGGGCGCAATTTCGTCGACCTCGACGACGCGACCCTGGTGCGGCGGATCCGCGACGAGGTTCCGCGCACGACATGGTTGCACTGACGCGGGCCGGGATGCGGGTCATGTTTTGTTTCCCGCAAGCCCCGTTCCCGTTCCTCCGGCGCCGAGCGGGAACGGGATGAACGGCAGCACCGGGGACGAGCGTTTGCGGGGCGACCCTGCCCGGGTCACGCTCATCGGCGCCCCGACCGACGTCGGCGCCGGACTGCGCGGCGCATCGATGGGGCCGGAGGCCTTGCGGGTTGCCGGGATCGCAGCGGCCCTGCAGAAGCAGGGCGTGGAGGTCGAGGATCGAGGCAACCTCGCCGGACCGGGAAATCCGCAAGCCGCGCCGGTCGGCGGGATCCGCCATCGCAGCGAGGTCGCGCAGTGGAACCGGGCGGTGTTCGAGGCCACGCGGGACGTGCTGCAGTCGGGGCGGAGCCCCATCCTGCTCGGGGGTGACCACAGCCTCGCCATCGGCTCGATCAGCGCCGTCGCGCGCCATTGCCGCGAAGCGCGGCGCGACCTGCGCGTGCTCTGGCTCGATGCCCACGCCGACGTGAACACCGATGTCCATACGCCGACCGGCAACCTGCACGGCATGCCGGTGGCCTGTCTTTGCGGTAGCGGACCCGACGAACTGATCCGCCTCGCCGGTACCGTTCCGGCGCTGGAAGCCGACCGGATCCGGCAGCTCGGCGTCCGCAGCGTCGACGCCGGCGAGCGCCCGCGGCTGCGCGAACTGGCCATGCAGGTCTACGACATGCGCGCGATCGACGAGTCGGGGATGCGGGCGTGCATGGAACGGGCGCTCGCCGGCGTCGATCCGGATACCCATCTTCACGTTAGTCTGGATGTCGATTTCCTCGATCCCGACATGGCTCCGGGGGTGGCGACCCCGGTGCGCGGCGGGCCGACCTACCGCGAGGCGCAGTTGTGCATGGAAATGATCGCCGACGCGAGGTGCCTGCGGTCGCTCGACATCGTGGAATTGAACCCGGCGTGCGACGTCCGGAACCGGACCGCCACCCTGGTGGTCGAACTGGTGGAGTCGCTGTTCGGAAAGAGTACGCTGATGAAGGGGTAGATCGCGTTACAAGCGGAAACGCAATGGTGTGCGCGGGTGCCGGCGTCGTTCGCTAGTATTGGTACAGGATTCACCGGGGAACCGGAAGAGGAGAGTGTGATGAAACGGATTTTGGGTGTGGTGTTTCTGGCCTTGCTTGCCAATGCGGCGGTGCTCGGAACGGCGCAGGCCGATGGCTGGCGCGGTGGCGACGGCTGGCGCGGCGGCTGGGGCGGAGGGGACGGCTGGCGCGGCGGCTGGGGTGGTGGGGAAGGCTGGGGCGGCGAAGGCATGGGCGCCGCAGTGGTGGGCGGCATGCTGGGCGGGATGATCGCGCAGGGTGTTGCGCCGCCGCCGGTGATTGCGGCGCCGCCGGCGGTGGTCGTGCCACAGCCGGCGTACGGATACGGATATGCGCCGCCCGCGGTGGCGTATCCCGCGCCGCCGGTGTACGTGCAGCCCGCCTATCCGGCTCCTTATGGATATGGCGGCGGCTACTACTACGGCCGCGGCGACGACGATTGAGGGCGTGCGCGGCGGGAGCGCAGGCGCAGGGCCCCGGCTCCGGGGCTTCCAGGGTATGTGACGGAAACGCGTGGTGACCACGAAACTCGTTCGTTTTGCCGCGCGGGGCGGCTTGTGTGCGGTTGCGGTTCTGGCGCTGGCCGCTTGCGGCAGCAACGATAACGGCTACATTTGCGGCTACGACGCCTTCGGCGATCCACTGTTCTGCTCGATCCCGACCACGCCGAGCCCGCCGACGCAGCCTGCGCCGGTGGCTTCGACCGATACCTTCGATACCGCGGCAGCGATGACCAACGTCGCGACCCAGGCGTTTTCCTATACGGTCAGCGGCTATGACACTTCGGGCAACACCTATACCGTCGTCTATGTCTCGACCCCGGGGGGGAGCGCGAGTTTCCAGACCGGAAGCGGAACCAATGTTCCGGCGGTCACCGCCACCGTGACGGAGACGTTTTCCGAAAATGGATCGTCGCCCTCGGTGACGACGACAACGAGTTATTTCGATCCGTCGACCTACGCATTTCTCGGTTCGAGCAGCAATTACCTCGGTGGATACGAAGTGGTGGCACCGACCCCGACGGTGTCGCCGGTTCCCGCGACCGCGACGGAAGGACAGTCGACGTCGCTGTTTTCGGCGAATCTGTACCGTGATTCGACGATGGCGGTGAACGATGGCACCCTGACGGAGACCTTCGCGCTCAACGCCGACACCGCGACGACGGCGCTGATGTGTCTCGGCGATACGACGAGTCCGAACGCGTCGGGCACGACGGATGGCCTGGTTTCGGGACAGACCTCCGTCTGCTATCGGATCAGCCCGGCAGGAACGATCCAGGGGGTCGAGCTGACGCAACCGGTCGCCGGCGTGGGCATGGTCACCTTCTGGCAAGCTTCATGAAATATTTTTGCAACCGGCAACAATGAACCGAGAGGGAAATGCGATGACGAACGACGAGTTGCGTGCGATTCTTACGGAAGACATCGAAAACGCGCGGAAGAAAATGCAGTTCTACCGCGAGCACCATCTGGCGGAGGCAGCCCATTATGCGAACAAGCTTGCGGAAAACATCGAGTTGGCATTGACGACGCTGCCGAGCGACGACGATCCGCAGATCGACTGAAGACCCGCACGCGGGATTCCCGGAAACCGGCAGCGCGCCGTGCCGGCGCGCTGCATCACTCGATCCGCCACTGCGGATCGGGGATGCGATAGTTCTCTTCGGTCATCAGGTCGATCCCGCAACGCAGCCCGGCGATCCATTCGATGAAGCGCGCGACGGCGGCCTTGCCGCGGATCGGCGCGCCATGCTGCGGGACGATGGCTTCGATGTCGAGCTGCGAAACCATCTGCGCCCACAACACGCAGGCGCGGTTGCTGACCATGTACCGTCGATGGAAGGCCAGCATTCCAGTCAGATGTTCTTCGAGATTCGTCACCTCCTGCTTGATCCGCTCCTGCGGCAGCATCGAGGCACCGAGGTCGCCGCTGAACAGGATCCGGGAGATCGGATCGTAGACCTGGAAATTTCCTTCCGAGTGCAGGAAATGTGCGGGCAGAATCAGCAGTTGCGCGTTGCCCACGGTCACCACGCCACCGCGATCGGGAATCGCGGTGACGCGGCCCTCGGTGCGCCCCGGAGGCGCGAAGTGCGGTACGAAACGCGCCCATAGGCGCGAGATCAGCAGGCGCGTGTTGCTCGCCGACAGCCATCGCGGCAGGGAGGCGACGATGTCCGGATCGGCATGCGAGGCGAATACGTACTGGAGTTCCTTGGGCGGGAAGAAACGGCTCATGCTGATGAAGAGCTCGTTGTAGGTCATGTTGCCGCCGGGGTCGAGCAACATGCCGCGGCCATGATCGACGATCAGTACCTGGTTGGCCTGGACCGCATCGCCCTGCTCATCGACGAGGTCCGTGAACAGGATGCAGGTATGTTCGTTCTTGTTGTAGAGCTCCAGTCCCACGTCCCCCCCTCATATGAAAACTCTGAACCGGGCGCCGCCTCGGTGTGCGCGGTGGTCCGCCGCAGACGTCCATTGCCGAATCGGCGCAGCGTAGCGCAAAACGGATTCGGGGAACGGCGGAGTCGGAGGGTGGCTGCTGGAGTGAAAACTATTCTCGTGGTCGAGAATCGAAGGACAGCGACAGTTCCTGGTACAGCTCGGGTCCGAAGCGTTCGCTGATCGCCTTCGACAGCAGTGCGGCGGTCATCAGGCTGATCACCATCGTGTGGCCATCCACCATTTCCATGACGATGATCGCCGAGGTAATGGGCGATTGGGTCAATGCCGCGAGAAACCCGGCCATGCAGATGGCGACCACCGGATGGACGCCGATTCCGAAGTGGAACCAGTTCACCAGATCGAACCCGATCGCCGCACCGGCGGCCAGACCGGGGGCGAACAGGCCGCCAGGAATGCCGGAAAGATAGGAAACCGCGGTTGCCGCAAAACGCGCGATCGGCGTGTACCAGGGAAGATGAACATGGCCGTTGATCGCTGCCGCGGTGATGCCGTAGCCGCTGCCCAGCGACACGCCGCCGCTGGCGATGCCGATGAGGGCCACGAGCAGGCCGCAGACTCCGGCAAAGCGGACCGGATGCTGCTTGCGCATCTGCCATAGCCATGCGTGCGGGTGGCGCTGCGGCAGGAGCATGAGATAGCTGAACGCGCCGCCCGCAAGGCCGCAGACCACCCCGCCCACGAGGACGGCGGGAATGATGTCCACGCCGACCGAGCCGACGATGAGCTTGCCGAAGTAGAGATAATTGCCTTCGAACGCGATCGCGGTGAGGCCGGAGACGATGATCGTGCTGAGCAGCACCGCCGAGGTGCGCGCCTCGAAGCGCCGCGCCAGTTCCTCGATTGCGAAGACGATGCCGGCGAGCGGCGTGTTGAACGCCGCGGCGATGCCGGCGGCGCCGCCGGCGATGACCAGATCCGGCGCCCGGATCACGCGCTGGTTCGGCAGCCAGCGGTGCGCAAGCAGCATGAAGATCGCGCTGATATGGACGGTCGGCCCCTCGCGTCCGGCGGAAAACCCGGAGAACAGCGCCAGGGCGCCCAGGAATACCTTGCCGACCGCGATGCGCATCGACAGCAGTCGGCTCACCGGTTCATGGTTGCGCAGCGCGCGGGTGGCGGCGATGGCCTGGGGGATGCCGCTGCCTTGCGCGCCGGGAAAGTAGCGTGTGGTCGCCCAGACCACGACCATGCCGAGGCCCGGGGTGAGCAGCAATGTCAGCCAGAGCCGGCCGTCGGTCACGCGGCTGAACGCTTCCAGCGCCAGATCGGAGAGCTTGGTGAAGCCGACCGCCGCAACCCCGGCAATGGCGGCGAAGGTCCAGATCGTGAACCGCGTGCGCCAGCGCACGGAACTGAACAGCTTCGTCGGATGGATGAGGTTGGCGATCGCCATGACAAAAAAACAGGCGGCGGCTTGTCAGCCGCCGCCTGAGATTCGCTCAGAAGAGCGAATGGTAGAGCAAATTCCCGGTTACTGCCAGGCGTCGACGAAGTCGGCGCGGCGGTTTTCCTTCCAGCAGCGCTCGGCATGGCACAGCGCGCGCGGCTTCGACTTGCCGAAGCTCACGGTGTCGATGCGGCTGGCGGAAACGCCTTCGGCGACGAGGGCTTGCTTGACCGCGTCGGCACGATGCTGGCCCAGGGCCAGGTTGTATTCGGCGCTGCCGCGCTCGTCGCAGTTGCCCTGGATCGTGATGTGATCGTTGGGGTAGGCGATCGCCAGATTGGCGTGATTGCGGATCGCCGCCGTCTGGTCAGACTGGATGTTGTAGCGATCGAAGGCGAAGTAGACGCTTTGATTGGCGTCGAGACCCTGGGCCTTCTGTTGGAAGACCTGTTCCGGGCTCGGCGCCGGAGCGGCGCTCGCAGCCGGGGCGGGCTGCGCGGCGGGCGCCGGGGCGGCGGTGCTGGCGGGCAGGGGCTTGACCGTCGTGCAGGCGGCGGCGGCCAGCATCGAGGCGAGGGCAATCAGAAGGGCGCGGTTCATGAGGTACAGACTCCCAGGAGTTGTGATTCAAATTTGTCGGGACAAAATTTCACTCGGGTCGCACAGAAAAATCCACGGTGACCAGAGCGGAAAAACGATCTGCGCGAAGGTTTGGTTGACATCCGGTCGACATGACGAAAACTCTTCCAAAGGCCCCGCGGCGCGAGGATGTTATCACCGCCTTTCCCCATTGGATACAGGGATTCCGCGCCAAACGTTGCGCCGGCGCAACCGCTGTGCAGACGACGATCCGCCGGTCCGGATTCCGGCGGTCCGCGCTTGTCGGGAATATTTCCGGCAAGCCGCGAGAGACCGGCCTCAGCGCGGCTTGCCGCCCATGTCGATGGGCTTGCCCTGGGCCAGGGAGGTGACATATGCCACCAGGGCGTTGAGCTGGGCGCTGCCGTAGTCCGGCGGGTTGCCCTGCAGTGCGCCGCCGATGCAGTGCGCGACCTGGTCCGGAAGCGTGATCAGGTGGCCGTTCCGGCGCGAGATGCGCGGGAAGATCGCGGCGGCGTTGGTCAGGCTCGGGATCCGGGTTCCATCGGGCAGGCGGCCGGGTTCGCGGCCGCCGCCGAGGTGGCAGGAGTTGCACACGCGTCCGTTGCCGCCGAACGTGTCGTGAAGGTACATCTGCTTGCCCTGGGCGACGGCTTTCGCCAGTTGGGGATCCATGGCGTACGCGGAACTTGCGAGCAGAGCGGAAAGACCGATTGCGATGCCAACGGAACGACGGAATTTCTTGATCAGCATGGGAGGCTCCTTGAAATCCAGGGAAGGGGACGCGATCCGGAACGGCACTACGCCAATAGTGTATAGGCTCGTGGTTCGCGCCCCGATTTGCCCGCCGACTTTGCCCGCTGACTTGCTTGACCGATTCCCGGCTTGGGCCATCGTCACCGTGCCGGCGACGGATCGGGCGGGTGCCCACCGTGGTCGACCGCAGTCCGGGAGGCCAAAGCCCGATCGGGACGTCCCCAGGAGCCTCCGAGGGCCTTGATGAGCAGGACGGCGTTGCCCAGGCGCTGTCCGCGAATCTGCACCTGGCGGCGTTCGTTGGCGAGCAGCGCCTCCTGGGCATGGATCACGTCGAGACGATCGTCCACCCCGATGGCATAGCGATTGCGGGCGAGATCGCGCGCGCTGCGGGCGCCGGCGCTCGCAGCCGCGGCTTCCCGTGCGGCCCGGTCGAGGTCGTCGGCGGTGGTCAGCCCGTCTTCGACTTCCTGCATCGCTGCCAGAACCGTCTTGCGGTAGGCATCGTTGGCGGCCCGATAGCCGGACTGCGCCATCGCCACGCCGGCGGAGCGATAGCCGCCGTCGTAGAGGACTTGCGCTGCCGAGACGCCGAACGACCAGATGATCGACGGCGCCTGCAGCAACTGCGAGACCATCCGGCTTTCGGTGCCTCCGGTAAGGCCGAGCCGGATGTCGGGATAGAACGCCGCCTTGGCGACGCCGATCTGCGCATTGGCCGCGGCCATCGCGCGTTCGGCCGAGGCGATATCGGGGCGCCGCTGCAGGAGGTCGGACGGAATGCCGGCCGGAATCGAGGGTACCGGGCGCAGATGCGGATCCGGAGCAATGACGAAGGTGGGCGCCGCCTTGCCCAGCAAGGCGGCGATCTCATGCTCCGTCCGGTCGCGCTGGACCTGCAGGCCCTCGATTTCGGTGGCGGCGGATTCGAGCGCCGCGATCTGGTTGGCGACATCGATTGCCGAAGCCGATCCGAGGTCGTGCTGGGCGCGCACGATGGCGAGCGCGTGACGCTGCAGTGTGACGCTGCGCCGGACGGTGTCGGTTTCGGCATCGAGTTCGCGCAACGAGAAATACGCCGCGGCGACATCGGCGGTGAGCACCAGCCGCGCGGTTTCGAGATCCGCCTGCGCCTGCTGCGCCGAGGCGTTTGCCGCTTCGACTTCGCGGCGGATCTTGCCGAAGAGGTCGGTTTCGTACGCCACCGAGGGCGCCACCACGAAATCGTTCTGAACGGCGGAGGGAAGGACGAACGAGTAGATGAAGCGCGGGCGGGTGCCGGAGAGCCGCGTGCGCGAGGCGGTCGCGCCGAGGCCGACCTGCGGCACCAGGGCGCTTGCGGTCTGCGTGACCACCGCCTGGGCCTGGGCAAGCCGCTCGCCGGCGATCGCCAGACTGGGGCTCCCGGCGAGGGCCGCGGCTTCCAGCGCGTCGAGTTTCCGGTCGGCGAACACCGTCCACCACGCGCCGCGCCGGATGCCGTCCGCGGGCGCCGCGGCGTGCCAGGGTGCCTCGGTCTTCCAGGCCGGCGGCAGATCCGTCGGCGGTCGCCGGTAGTCGGGGCCGACGGTGCAGCCCCCCAGCGCGATCAGAAGTACGCCGGCCCAGCACCGCGTCGGTGTCCACGGCCCCACGGCGCCGGAAGCGGGGGCGGCGCAGTAGTCGCCGCGCGGCTGCACCAATTTTTCCCTGCGCAAGGTCATTGCGCGCGATCCCCGGTCGGAGTCGCCTGCACGGTGACGACGTCGCCGTCCGCCAGGGAATCCGGCGGATTGCGCACGATGCGGTCGCCGTCGTGGAGTCCGCGCAGGATCTCGATCGTGCGCCCCATGTCGCGGCCCAAGGTCACCGCCTCCAGGCGGACGCGGCCGTTCGCGTCGACCACCGCGATCCGCGGGCCGGCGGCGCGGAACAGCAGCGCGTCGTCGGGGGCGAGCAGGGTGCCGGTCGCGCCTACGGGCATGCGCGCCTCGACGTAGGCGCCGGGGAGCAGGCGCCCGTCCCGGTTCGGCAGGTCGACCTCCACCTGGAGCGTGCGGGTGACCGGGTCGATGGCGCGAGCCGTGCGTACGACCTTGCCGTGAAGCGGCGTCGCCAGCTCCGACTGCGTGATCGTGACGGGTTCATCGATCCGCACCGAGGGCGCGTAGCGTTGCGGCACGTCGATGTAGACCCGCAGCGGATCGATCTGCGCGATGTGGAACAGCGCGCTCGGGAAGCCGCCGTTGCCGGCGTTCACCAGATCGCCCACGTCGACGCTGCGCCGGGTGATGACCCCCGCATACGGCGCCAGCACGCGCTGGAAACCCTTCAGCGCGCGGAGCCTGCGCACGTTGGCGTCGGCGGCGGCGAGCGCCGCCTGCGCCTGCTCGGCGGCGCTGCGCTTTTCATCGGCGGCCTGCCGCGACACCGCGTCGCGCTGCTGCAGGGCCGCCCAGCGCTGTGCCGTGATCCGGGCGATCGTCAGCGCCGCCGCCGCGCGCGCGCGATCCGCGACCGCCTGCTGCAGTTCCTGGTCGAGCTCGGGGGTTGCGATGACGGCGAGCAGCGCGCCCTTGCGCACGCGCGCGCCGATGTCGCGATACCACTTCCGGACATAGCCGCTGGCCCGCGCGTAGATGGGCGATTCGAAATATCCCTGCAGGGTGCCGGGCAGATCGACCGTGGCACCTGCCCGGGCGCGGTGCACCACCGTGGTTGCGACGTACACGGCCTGTTGCCGGCGCGTCGCCGCCTGCAGGTCGCGCGACTGGGCCAGGCGTCCGGCGACGCCGAGCGCGGCGCCGAGCACCAGGACTGCGATCACGCCGACGGCGAATCGGGACGCGCGCCGCAGGGTGTGGATCCGGGGAATCCTGCCGGGGGTCGCGGAAGAACCGCGATGGATTCCGAGGGAGGCGTGGCGGTCTTGGGTCATGTCGATCCAACCATCGCGGAGGGGCGTGTCATTCCGCGCACGAAGTGTTCCCGATCTTCCCGGAAGCGGAGGACGGGGTGGGGGAGAGGACTGTCACGCATTGGGGGAAACTCCGATCTCGGCGAGCCCGCTTGCCGCGGCGCGCCGCCGCGCCAGCCGCTTGTGGATCGCCGCGAACACCACCGGCACGAAGAGCAGCGTCGACACCGTGGCAAAGAGCAGGCCGCCGATGGTGGCGCGGCCCAGGGGCGCGTTCTGCTCGCCGCCCTCGCCAAGACCGAGGGCCATCGGAACCATGCCGACGATCATCGCCAGCGCCGTCATCAGCACCGGCCGCAGGCGTGTGGCGCCGGCTTCGAGCGCGGCGGAGAGCGGCGGCGCGCCGGCGTCCAGGCGCTGGCGCGCGAAGGAGACCAGCAGGATGCTGTTGGCCGTCGCGACGCCCACGGTCATGATCGCGCCGGTGAGCGCGGGGACGCTGAGCGTCGTGCCGGTGAGGAAGAGCATCCAGGCGATGCCTGCCAGCGCGGCGGGCAAGGCGGTGATGATGATGAACGGATCGATCCACGACTGGAAGTTGACGACGATGAGCAGATAAACCAGCACGACGGCCATCCCCAGGCCGATGCCCAGTCCCACGAAGGACGAATGCATGGTCTGGACCTGCCCGCGGATGGCGATCCGCGATCCGCGCGGCAGGCGCGGCCGCAGCGCGGCCACGGCGCGCTCGACGTCGGCCGTCACGGACCCCAGGTCGCGACCCTCGACGCTCACGTCGAGATCGACGACCGGCGCGATGTCGTAGTGGGAGACCTCGGCAAAGCGGCGTTCCGGGACGACCTCGACGAGGTTGCCCAGCAACTGGTTGCGCAGGTGCGCGTTGATCGGCGTGCGCAGCACCGAGTCGATCGAGTCGACCTGATACTGCGGCGTCTGGACCACCAGGTTGTAGACGATGCCGTTCCTGGGGTTGAGCCAGAACGACGGCTGCGTCTGGGTGCTGCCGGCCAGCGACAGCAGCACGTTCTGGGCGATGTCGTTGGCACTGGCGCCCGCCTGCTGCGCGCGGGTGCGGTCGAGCCGCAGCCCGATCGTCGGTTCGTCCAGCCGCTGCTGGATGTGGACGTCGACCGCGCCCGGAATGGCGCGCACGCGTTTGTAGAGTTCGGACGCCAAGGCGAAATTCTGCTCGAGGTGTTTGCCGGCGAACTGGACGTCGATCGCCGCCGGCAGGCCGAAATTCAGGATCTGGGTGACGATGTCGGCAGGCTGGAAGAAGAATTCGATCCCGGGGAATCGCCGCGGCAGTTCGGCGCGCAGCCGGTCGACGATGGCGCGCGTCGGTTCGTGTCCCGGCCGCAGCGCCACCTGGATCTCGCTGTCCAGGGTGCCGAAGGTACCGGAGTTGCTGTATGACAGATTGATGCCGCTATAGGGAACGCCGATGTTGTCCAGGATGGTCCCAAGTTCGCGCGCCGGTACGAGGCGGCGGATCGCATCGTCGACTTCCGCCGAGAGGCGCGCGGTTTCCTCGATCCGGGTTCCGGTGGGCGCGCGCATGTGCAGGCGGATGAGCCCGGCGTCGACGCTCGGGAAGAAGTCGCGGCCGAGCAGCGGGTAGAGGCCGCAGGACAGCACGCAGAAGGCCAGGAACAGGGTGGTGAAGCGTCCGCGCCGCGTCAGCAGGGTGCTCAGCAGCAGGACGTAGCCGTTGCGCAGGCGCTCGAACGCGGCATCGAAGCGCCGGTACAGCCGATGCAGGGGGTTCGTGTCGGCCACATCGCGGCTGCGTTGCATCAGCATCAGCGCGAGGGTCGGCACCAGGGTGCGCGACAGGACATAGGATGCCAGCATCGCGAACACCACGGCTTCGGCGAGCGGCACGAAGAGATAGTGCGCCACTCCGGTGAGGAAGAACATCGGCACGAAGACGACGCAGATGCTCAGGGTCGACACCAGGGCGGGAAGGGCGATCTCGCCGGCGCCGGTCAGGATCGCCGTGTGCAGGTCCTTGCCGAGATGAAGATGACGCTCGATGTTCTCGATCGTCACCGTCGCGTCGTCGACCAGGATGCCCACCGCCAGGGCAAGGCCGCCGAGGGTCATGATGTTGATCGTCTGGCCCATCGCCCATAGTGCGAGGATCGAGGACAGGATCGACAGCGGGATCGAAACGGCAACGATCGCCGTGCTGCGCCAGTTGCCGAGGAACAGCAGGATCAGCGCGGCGGTGAGGCAGGCGGCGATCACGGCTTCCCGGGCGACCCCGGAGATCGCCGCCTTGACGAAGACCGATTGGTCGAAGAGCGGCGTGAGCTTGAGGGTGCGCGGCAGCGTCTGCAGGATGTAGGGAAGGCGCTTGCGCAGGTCGCGCACGACCTGCAGCGTCGAGGCGCCACCGTTCTTGATGACCGACAGCATCACGCCGCGGCGGCCGTCGAGCCGCACGACGTTGGTCTGCGGCGTGAAGCCGTCGCGCACGTGCGCGACCTCGCGCAGGTAGATCGTGGTGCCGCCGACCGTGCGCACCGGCAGGGCGTTGAGTTCGGCGATGGTGTCGGGAGAGCCCTTGACGTCGATGGCGTATTCGGTTGCGCCGATCTTGGCCGTTCCCGAGGGCAGGATCAGGTTCTGGGCATTGACGGCGCCGATCACGTCCATCGGCGTGAGGCCCTTGGCGAGCAGGGCGCGGGTGTCGAGGTCGACCGAGATCACGCGGGTCTTGCCGCCGTAGGG
Source organism: Burkholderiales bacterium GJ-E10 (assembly GCA_000828975.1). Classification (NCBI taxonomy): domain Bacteria; kingdom Pseudomonadati; phylum Pseudomonadota; class Betaproteobacteria; order Burkholderiales; species Burkholderiales bacterium GJ-E10. The sequence goes on from AP014683.1 coordinate 1,071,992, forward strand.
CCAGGGGACCGCGGCGCCGGGAACGGTGATCAGCTGCGGGCGCAGGAAGTTCATGCCGGTGTCGAAGAGCTGCGGTTCGGACTCGTTCGGGTCGGAGATCGCGAGCTGGATCACCGGGATGCTGGATGCCGAGTATTCGATCACCAGCGGCGGCAGCATGCCGGGCGGCATCTGGCGCAGCTGCGCCTGCGTGATCGAGACGATCTGCGCGATCGCGGTGGCGATGTTGGCGCGGGGCTGGAAAAAGACCTTGATGACGGCGGTGCCGTAGAGCGATTGCGATTCGATGTGCTCGATGTCGTTGACCGTGGTCGTCAGGGCACGCTCGCTCACGGAGGTGACGCGATCGGCGATGTCGGGGGCCGCCATGCCGCTGTAGTTCCAGATGATGCTGACGACCGGGATGTCGATGTCGGGCAGGATGTCCGTCGCCATCTTCGTGAGCGCGAGCGGGGTGGCGAGCAGGATGAGCAGCGCCATCACGATGAAGGTATAGCGGCGGCGCAGGGCGAGTTCGACGATCCACATGGCGGGGGCGATATTACAGGCCGGTTGGGCATCGCCTGCGGCCCATGGCTACTCCCGATGGGGAGTGCGGAGCGGATATCCGGCCTGCACGCCCCTACGCAGCCGATGCCGCTCCGAGCGGACGCACGCCGGATATCCGTCTGCGGCAATTCGATTTTGTCGAATTCCGTCGACGAAAATTCTGCGCTTGGATCGGCTCGCCGTTTGGTCCTATTGTTGTTACCAACGGAAACGAAATCGAATGGAGATCCCATCATGACCATCCGCTCCTTGCAACGGACCATCCCGTCTCATGCCACGTCGGACGGCGCCGGTGTGCATCTGCGCCGCAGCCTCGGCGCCACGCAGATGTTGCGCCACGACCCGTTCCTGATGCTCGACGAGTTCTACTCCGACGATCCCCAGGACTATCTGCCGGGCTTCCCGCCCCATCCGCATCGCGGTTTCGAGGCGGTGACCTACATGATCGACGGCCACATGCGGCACGAGGACAGCATCGGCAACCGCGGCGACCTCGGGCCCGGCGACGTGCAGTGGATGAAGGCGGCGCGGGGGATCGTCCATTCCGAAATGCCGCAGCAGACGCAAGGACGGATGCGCGGCTTCCAGTTGTGGATCAATCTTCCGGCGCGCTCGAAGATGTCCCCGGCGGCGTATCGGGATATCCCGGCGGGCGACATTCCGCAGTTGCCGCTCGATGGCGGTGGTGTCGCGCGGGTGATCCGGGGGACGCTGGTCCAGGCCGGCGGGACGGCGACCGGACCGGTGGTCGACGGCGGTACGCAGGCCGAGGGCATCGCCGGCAGCGCGGCGAGCTGCTACTGGGATCTGCAGCTTCCGGCGGGTGCGCGCTTCGAGGCGCCGGTTCCCGAGGGCGACAATGCGTTCCTCTATTGCTACGAGGGGGAGGCAACGGTCGGCCCCGGTGCCGGGGAGGCGCTGGCTCCGCGGGCGGCGGGTTTGCTGGGCCCGGGCGATCGCGTGGCCGTGCAGGCGGGCGCGGCGGGGGCGCGCCTGCTGTTGCTGTCGGGCAGGCCGATCGGCGAACCGATCGTGCAATACGGACCGTTCGTGATGAACACGCGGGCGGAGATCGAGGAGGCGGTGGCGGATTTCCAGGGGGGACGGTTCGGCCGGCCGTAAGTCGGAAGGGGGCGCGGTGCGCAGCGCAGGAGGCGGGGCGGAAAGCCGGTTCAGCATCCGTTCAGGCTCCCTCCCCAGAATTCATCCCGTTGTTGCTTCATTTGTTTCTCAGGACGCTGTCGAGGTCTCCTGCGCTACGGAATAGTTCTCCTCCCTGCGAAATCCTCCGCGCATTCGACAGTTTTACCTGGCCAGGCCGCAGCCCGACGTTCTCCCCCGGCTGCGGCCTCATTTTTTTCCTTCCGCGTACACTTTCGGCCCCGGTCCGGCAATTGCCGCGCGGTATCGGATATCGCCCGGATAACACCCGGATCACGCCGTTTTGTGCCCGACATGGCATCTGACCATCGCTCGCCCGTGAACCCAGATCATTCCGCTCCTCCCACGCAATTTCCGTATCCCCATCACGGGTATCGGGATCCGGCCTATTGCGGCGGCGCCTGGGTGTTCACCCGTTATGACGAGGTCGCCGCGGTGCTGCGGGACCCGAATTGTTCGGCAGCCCGGGCCGGCGCCTGGGTCAACGTCGTCGGGCCCGACGCGCGCCGGGAATTCCGCGCGTTGAAGGCCGTCCTGGCGCGGACCATGGTGTTCGCCGACGGTCGGCGGCATCGGCGCCTGCGGCAGGTCGTCGCCCATGGTTTCCGCCGCGCGGCCTTGGAGGCGATGCTGCCGTCGATCCGCGCCGCGGTGGAGGACGGGATCGCGGCGCTGCTTGCGGCCGAAGCGCGGGATGGCGAGGCCGACTTCATGGCGCAGTTCGCCCGGCCGCTGCCGGTGCGGGTGATCGCGGGCATGCTGGGGGTTCCGTTCGAGGATGCCCTGGGTCTGGTGGCAAGTTCGGATGCGATCGCGCGGTTCATCGGCGAGCCGGCGCCGAGCGCTGCCGCGGCGCGGGCCGCGGAGGACGGCGCGCAGGAGTTGGTCGGCTATTTCGAGCGGGTGTTGCGGCAGGCGGATCGCGACGGGACGCCGCCCGACCCGGCCGGGGGCGGCTTGTTCGCGATCTTGGTCGACGCCCATGCGGCCGGGCGCCTGTCGACGCGGGAGTTGATCGTGCAAGGCGCGATGCTGCTGTTTGCCGGTCACGAAACCACGCGCAATCTGCTGGGCAACGGCATTCAGGCCTTGCTGCGCCATCCCGACGAGTGGCGGCGCCTCGCCGAATCGCCGGCGCGGGCGCGCGCGGCGGTGTTCGAGGTGTTGCGCTATGACAGCCCGGTGCAGTACACCGGACGGCGCGTGATCCGGGATTGCACCGTCGCCGGGCGGCGCCTGCGGCGCGGTGATCTCGTGATTGCCCATCTCGCTGCGGCCAACCGTGATCCCGAGAAGTTTCCCGATCCGGACGTCTTCCGCGTCGATCGCCACGGCGAGGCCACACCGCTGTCCTTCGGCTGGGGGCCGCACGTCTGCATCGGTGCCGAACTCTCCGTGCTCGAGGCATGGACCGCGTTCGCGCAGCTGCGCCAGCGCCTGCCGGGTCTTGCGCGGATCGAGGAAGCGCCGACGCGCATCGACAACGCGGTGTATCGGGGGCTCGCGCGCCTGCGGGTTCGCTGCGGCGCTTCCGCTGACGGCACTGCGGTGATCCCCGGCAATGCTTGCCCGGTTTGACTTCGCGCAGGAGGGGGGCGGGCGGTTCGTGGCGCACTTTGGCCGGCCGTCCGGCCTGCGGATCGCGCACCGGGTGGACGAGGTGGTGGCCACGCTCGCCTGGGCGCAGGAGCGTGCGCATGCCGGTTGCTGGGTTGCCGGATTCGTTGCCTATGAGGCAGCGCCGGCATTCGATCCGGCATTCGCCGTCCTGCCCGGCGGCAGCCTGCCTCTGGCCTGGTTCGCCGCGTTTCCGGAGGGGGATTTCCCGCCGGCGCCGGACCAGGGCGCGATCGACCGCGCACCGGACCCTTCAGGCGACACCGCGACTGCCGCGCGCTGGCGAATCGCGACGTCGCGCCGCGACGCCGACGCGGCGATCGCCGCGATCCGCGCCCAAATCGCCGCCGGCGGCGTCTATCAGGTGAACCTCACCACCCGCCTGCAGACGGCCTGGGAGGGCGACGCGGCGGCATGGTTCGACGCCTTGCGCGCATCGCAGCCCGACGGCTATTGCGCGTACCTCGATCTCGGCAGCCACCGGATCGTCTCCGTCTCCCCCGAATTGTTCTTCGACTGGAGCGAGGAAGGCGTCCTGACCACCCGCCCCATGAAGGGAACCGCGCCGCGGGATGCGGATCCGGATCGCGATGCGGGCTTCGCGCGGTACCTGCGCGAGAGTGCCAAGGAGCGTGCCGAGAACCTGATGATCGTTGATCTGCTGCGCAGCGACCTCGGTCGCATCGCGCGTACCGGCTCGGTGCGGGTGGCCAGCCTGTTCGACGTCGCGGCGCTGCCGACGGTCTGGCAGATGACCTCGACGGTGCGCTGTCGCACCAGTGCCGGGGTTGGGCTGCCGGAGGTCTTCGGGGCGCTGTTTCCGTGCGGATCGGTCACCGGCGCCCCGAAAGTCGCGGCGATGCGGGGGATCGCGGCACACGAACCGGGGCCGCGCGGGGTCTACTGCGGCGCGGTCGGTCTGCTGCGTCCGGGCGGGCATGCGACCTTCAACGTCGCGATCCGCACGGTTGCCGTCGATGTGCCGGCCCGGCGCGCGGAGTGCGGAATCGGCAGCGGCATCACCTACGACTCGACGGCTGCGGGCGAGTGGGCCGAGTGGATGGCAAAGACGCGGTTCCTGGGCATCGGATGGTAGGTGTGGCCTATTCATCCGGAGGCAGGAATTGCCTACCGGATGCCTCGCGTCGGACAGTAGGCAATGCTTACCGGACCGGATTTGGGCGCGGCGATCGCAGAGGCGATCCGTCGCAAACTCGACAGCGGTGCTGCGCGTTCCCGCGCACAGATCGCCGCGCACTTCGACATGAAACCGCCGTCGCTCTATGACTGGGAGGAGCGGGGCACCGTTTCGAAGACCAAGCTGCTGCGCATGTTCGAATATTTTTCCGACGTCGTCGGCCCCGAACATTGGTGTCTGACCGCAGCCGAGCGGACCCAGCTCGACAACGTCGCGCGCGCGACGCGCGAGCACGAGCAGGATCGGATGCGCTATCTGCTGTCGTCGCCGGGGGCGGGACGACGGCGCGCGCGCAGCGAACCCAAGCCGCTGGCGCCGCGCGTCGTCGGGCTCGTGAAGCGCATCGCCGACCTCGATGCTGCCGGTCTCGAGGCGGTCGAGCGCTTCGTTGCCGAGCGCGAGGAACTGCAGGCGCTGCGCAAGGCATCGCGGGCGCGCCGGAGAAAACCCGCGGCCGCCGCCTAGTGTGGTGCTTCACGCTGTTTGGAGCGTAAGCGTTTGGCACAGATTGGGGCATGTCGTCCGTGCGCGCTGGGCCCGTGCGAAAAATGTCGCGCACGAGATCCGGGTGCCCTGCACCGGTTCCGGCCCGGGGGTGCGGCATGGCAAGCAGGAGATCGCCTCATTCCGGATCGTGGGACGTGCAATGGGGGCGGGATGTTTGTTTGCCCGGTCGAGATCGTGATTGCGAGCGGTGGCTGCACCCCGCCGGGGCCGGCATGGAACGCGGTGGCGAGCAGCACAAGGCCGCGGGCGCGGCGCGCGCCAGCGCGCCCACCCTTCTGACTCACGGCCGCATGTTCGAGCAGAGCGGCCGCAGGCCGCGCCGCGAGTTCGGCCGTGCGCCCGCGGACTGCGCAGCGCAGCGCAGTCGCCCCGTAGGGGCGACCACCGCGTAGCCGGCCCCGGCGGGGTGCAGCCACCGCTCGCTGGCGCGCTGCAAGCGCCAGCGGGGTAATTGCCCATCGATGGCGATCCTCCTTTCGTGCCAACCTTTCCGAAGCACTACACTAGCCCGCGACGGCTCGCGACCTTCCACGCCGGGCCGCTCAGCGCGTCGCCCGCAGCCGGAGCAGCGGTCCGATCTCGACCAGCACCGCGCCGATCAGGATCAGGATCGCGCCGAACGAGGCGGCGCGCGTCAGCGTATCGCCCAGCATCACCGCGCCGGCGGCCGCCGCGAACACGCTTTCGAGCGACATCACCAGCGCGGCCTCCGCCGCCGGCGTATGGCGCTGCGCCACGATCTGCAAGGTGAACGCCACGCCGCTCGACAGGACGCCCGCATAGGCGATCTCGGGTAGGATCGGCCGCAGGGCGTCCCAGGATGCCGGCTGCCCGATCCATGCCGCCACGATCGCCACCGCCGCTGCGGCGGCGCACTGCATCCAGGACAGCAGGAACGGGCGCGCGGCAATGCCGCGCCAGTGGCCGACCAGCGTGACGTGCAAGGCCCAGACGAGGTCGCTGCCGAGGATGATCGCGTCGCCGCGGTTCCACCCGGCCGCGCTCAGGCGGGTTCCCGAGCCGGCGAGCAGCCAGGCGCCATAGAGTGCGATCGCACAGGCGAGCAGCACGGGCGGACGCGGCCGCGCCCGCGCGACGGCCCAGGTCAGGAAGGGGACGAACGCGATGTATGCGGCGGTGAGGAAGCCGGCATGGGTCGCAGTCGTCGTGACCAGGCCGATCTGCTGCGCGCAGGTGGCGGTGCAGAGGCACAGGGCAATTCCGAGGCCGTGGAGCAGATCGCGGCGGGGCAGCGCATTGCCGGTGCGCAGGTGGCGGCGCGTCTCCCAGATCGCCGCGGGAGCCAGAAACACGGTGGCGACGGCGAAGCGGGCGGCGACGAAGGCAATCGGCCCGATATGGTCGTTGGCGATCTTCTGCGCGACGAAGGTCGTGCCCCAGATCACGGATGCGACGAGCAGAAGCAGATCAGCTTGAAGTCGGTTCATGTGCGAAGCGGTAGGATTGGCGGGACCATATCGCAAGACCCCAAGCTGATCCCAGTCGACCGGATTTTCCGTGAAGCGATCACCCGTACAAAAAGCCCTCGCCGGGATCGTCGGCGCGTTGTTGGCCCTGCTCGCACTGTACTGGTTCGGGGTCGCCGCCGTTGTGCCGTGGCTCGTCCGGCGCGAGATCGCCCGCTGGCAGGCGGAGACGCCCGGCGTTACCGTGTCCCTGGAGACGTTCTCCGTCGACCCGTGGACCTGGCGGCTGTGGGTCCGGAACCTGTCGCTGCGGATCGCGCAGCCGGCGCGCGCGGCCGATACGCTTACGCTCGCGGCGGCGGACGCGCAGATCGATCCGCATTCGGTCCTGCGGCGCGCGGTGTGGATCGATACGGTGACCGTGCGCGGCCTGCAGGTGGACTTGCGGGCCGATGCCGCCGGCCGGTTCGCATTCGAGCGTGTTCTCCCCCGGCGCGGCACATCCGCGCCGGCTCCGTCATCGCCGACGCGATGGCGGATCGGGCGCTTCCTGCTGTCGTCGGCGCGGGTGCGCGTGGCCGATGCCGCTGCCGGTCTTGTCGAGCCGATCGATTTCGCGGTGCCCGACGTGCATGCCCAGGATCTCGGCACATGGCGCGGACAGGCGGGCCGGTTCGCCGGGACGTTGACCCTCGGCCCGCCGGGTGCGCCGGCCGGGGCGCTGCAGGTCGGCGGCCATCTGAATCTCGCCGATGCTGCCGGGGATGCCCGGCTGCAGATCTCGGCCCTCTCCCTGCCGTGGGTGGCGCAACGCCTGCGCGCGCGTCCGGACAATCCGCTCGCGGACTGGACGGCGACCGGAGGCGACCTCGATGCCGCGCTGGCGGCGCAGTGGCGTTCCGAGGGCGGCGGGACGCGGATTTCGCTGCGGGACCTGGAGGTCGACGTGCGCAACGCGGCCCTGGCGCGGGGCGATGCCCTGCATCTGGGCTGGCAGCACCTCCATGCGGCTGCCACGGTCGATCTCGCGGCGCGCCAGGCATCGGCGATCACCGTGACCATCGATGCTCCCGCCGTCGCCGTCGCGGCGACACCGCGGGCCGGATCGATCGAGGCTGGCGGACAGCGGATCGCGGTGACGGCACGCGGCATCGACTGGGGCCAGCACGACGCATCCGGCTTCGCGCTGGATTGGGCGGCGCCGACGGTGGCCGTCGCGGCGACCCGCCACCGGGGATCGGTGCATGCGGCCGCACGGGATCTGCAGGTGGCGGTGGGGGCTGTCGATTGGGCCGCCCGCGACGCCTCCGACCTCGCGGTGGACGTGGGTGCCCCGACGGTGGCCGTCGCGGCAACGCGGCACCGGGCATCGTTGGCTGCCGCCGGACGGAACCTCCGGGCGACGGTGCACGGCGTCGACTGGGGAGCGCGGGAGGCGTCCGGCGTCACCGTGGCATGCGACGCGCCCGCGGTTGCCGTTCCCGCACGACGGAACCGCGGCTCGCTGCGCGCGACCGGGCGCCGGATCCAGATGGATGCGAACGGGATCGATTGGGGCGCGCGGCGGGTATCGGGCGTGACGCTGGCAGCGGATGCGCTGGCGCTGATCCGGCGGGCGCCGAAGGGTGCCGGCCCGCTGCGGGTATTCGGCCGTCGGGTCGCCGTGACCGCAGGCACCGCCGATCTGGCAGCACGACGGATCGCCGTGGGCGGCGTCGATCTGGCAGGCGTTTCCTGGCGCCGGGGCCGCGTGCGCGGAACGCTGTCCGCGGCCGTCGCGCGAGCCCTGCGCGTCGATCTGCGCACCCACCGCATCGCCGTGGACGCGCTCTCGGCCCGCGCCGGCCGCCTGGGGCGCTGGTCGTGGCGCGGCGGCGTGCAGGTCCAGCCGTTCGCCACCGATGGCGCGATCGCCGTCCAAGGGCTGGATCTGCGCGCCCTGCAGCCTTGGCTGCCGCAGCCCGGGGCGGTGGAGATTGCCGGCGGCATGGTCTCGGCGCAAGGGGCGTTGCGGGTCCGGACGCCGAAGCGGGGGTCGATGCAGGTGCGTTTTGCCGGCCGTGCCGCCGCCGACCGGCTGCGCGTCATCGACCGGCGTGACGGCAAGCCGATGCTGTCATGGCGCGATGTGCGGGTGCCGCGCATCGCCGTCGACTGGCCGCGCGGCGTGCAGGTGCCTGCGGTCCTGGCGGAGGGGATCCGTGCGCGCATCGCCATTGAACCGGATCACCGGCTCAATTGGGAGGCGCTCCTGCAGGCCCGGCATCCCGCGGCAGGTGCGCAGACAGCCGGGGTGGGCGTTTCCGGCGCGGCGGGTTCCGCCGCAGGTTCCGCTGCCACGGCCCCGGCGGGTACGCTGGGGCCGTCGCCGGTGATCCGGATCGGCCGCCTGATATTCGCGGATGACGCCGTCGACTTCACCGATGCCACGCTGGCGTCGCCGTTTCACGCCCGCATCCGCAGGCTCGCGGGCATCATCGGTCCGTTTGCCAGCGATGCGCCGCAGGCTTGGTCGCGGATCGACCTGCACGGGTTCGTCAACCGCAACGGCCATGTCGCCGTGACCGGCCGCATCGCGCCGATGGCCAAGCCCTTGCGCGCCGACGTCGCGGTGCATTTCCGCGACATCGAAATGCCGACGCTCAACCCGTTCGCGATGGAAATCGCCGGGTATCGCGTCGATCAGGGCATGCTCGATCTGCGCCTGCACTACTCGGTCGCCGACGGCCGCATCGACGGCCGGAACCGGATGCAGATCAACCAGCTGGTGTTGGGGCGGCGGGTGACCGGCGCGGAGGCACCGGACCTGCCGCTGCAAGCGATCATCGACGTGCTGCAGAACGATCGCGGTCAGATCCGGCTCGACGTCCCGGTACGCGGCAACCTGAACGATCCCAACTTCGTGATCCGGGACGTCATCTATGCGGCAATCCGCGACAGCCTGCGCTCGGCGATCGATGCGCCGTTTCACTGGATCGCCGACCTGCTCGGCGACGTGCCCGAAACCGTGCTGCACCACATCGACTTCGCGCCCGGAAGTGCGGTGCTGTCGGCGGCGGAGCGCCGGAAGCTGCAGGCGATCGGGACCGTGCTGCGCGCGCATCCGCGGCTCAACGTATTCGTGCATCCGGCGTACGACGCGGCCGCTGACGCAGCGGAACGGCGTTTCCACGCCGCAACCGGTAAGGGGGCGTTGCGGGAACTCGCGGTGCATCGCGCCGAGGCGGTCAAGGCCGTGCTGGTGCATGCGGGCGTGGCGGATCGCCGCGTCTATATTGACGAGCCGAGGGCGATCTCGGTCACCGGCACGGCGGCGATTCCCAGCGCGATCGACATCCGGGCGCAATGAAGGTCTGCGGTGCGCCCATCGTTCGGCGGTGCGCGGCTCGGGCGTTATCATCCCCGGCTGGTGCAACGAACCAGGGAGCGGAGGCCGCCGTGGGGCAATGGAATGGGGCGCGATCGAATCGGGGGTCGGTCTTGATGGTGGCGATGGCGGGCGCTTTCGCCGTGTCGCTGGCCATGGCGCCGCCGCGGGCGCAAGCGATCGGCTGCCTGTCGGGCGCTGCGGCGGGTGCCGTGGCCGGACACGTGGCCGGGCATCACGGTGTGATCGGTGCGATCGGCGGGTGCGTCGTCGGCCACCATCTCGCGGTCAAGAAGAAGCGGGAGGAGCAGGCCCGCAAACTGATCGCCGACTACGACGTCGCGCCGGCCGGAAGCGCGCGGCAGGCCAAGGACGCGGCCGGGATCGAGGCGCTGGCCAGGAAGAAGGTGGATGTCGCAGTGCAGTGGGAGGCCGCGCGCCGCCCCGCCGCCGACAGCCCGATGGGGAATCCGTGATCGCGCGATCGGGATCCGCGTTTGCTGCGGCCGCGGTGTCCGCCGCGGGTTGCCCGTGACGCAGATCCCGATCCGGCAGTTGATCGCCATTGGTGCCGTCGGCGCGCTCGGCTACGCCGCGTTCCGGATCGCCGAGCCGTTCCTGCTGTCCTTGACCTGGGCGGCCATCATCACGTTTTCCACCTGGGAGATCTTCGCCGTACTGCGGAACCGGATCGGCAAGGCCGGCGCGGCGGCGCTGATGGTCGCACTGCTGCTGGCGGTGATGGCGATTCCGATGATGTTCGTGGCGAGCAATCTCTCCTCGCTGATCGACCAGATCCACCCCCAGCTCGAATCGCTGCATCGGCTTGCCGTGGAGCTCGCCGATTTCGTCCGCTCCGTGCCCTGGATCGGCCCTCCGATCTATCGCTTTCTCGACAGCGTGATCGCAGGCGACCAGGGCGCCGTCAGCCAACTGCAGCGTGCCGTGGAATCGCTGCCGGCGCGGGCCTGGATCGGATCCGCGGCGGGCGCGCTCACCCGCAGTCTGTGGGTCGTGCTGTTCAGCCTGGTCCTGGCGTTTTTCCTGTATCTGGACGGGGAGCGGATCTCCGCCTTTCTTCAGCGCCTCTTCGGCACGCTGTTCGGAGAGACCGGCCTGACGGTCCTGGCGGCGGCGCGGACGATGACGGCCGGTGTGGTGCGCGCGCTGCTCGCCACCGCGTTCGCGCAGGGCGTGCTGATGTTCGTCGGACTCGAGATCGCCGGCGTGCCCGGGGCCAGCCTGCTCGGTTTCCTCACCTTCTTCCTTTCGGTCATTCCGATCGGCCCGCCCCTTGTGTGGATTCCCGCCGGCGTCTGGCTGTTCCTGCACCACGCCGTCGGCTATGCAATCTTCCTCGCGGCCTGGGGGCTGGTGGTGGTTGCCGGTGCGGACAGCGTCATCAAGCCCTATCTCATCAGCAAGGGCAATCGCCAGCCGGTGGTGGTGACCCTGATCGGCGTGCTTGGCGGCGCGATGGCCTTCGGGATCATCGGCCTGTTCGTCGGCCCGGTGATCCTCGCCGTCGGCCAGGTCTTCCTCGACGAATTGCTGAGCGTCGGTGCTCAGGAGGACGCCCCATCCTCGCCGGCCGATGCCGGTCCGCAATCCCCGGAAGGAAGCGGGTCAGGGTGAGCGGGGCGGGCGGCGCGCGGGGTCGGCCGGCGGTGCCGCCGTGCCGCCGGAGAGGTTGCCGGACAGGCGCGCGCGCACGAAGTGGACGTGCTGCCGCAATCCATACGCCTCGTCGGCGAACGGATTGGGCAGTTTCATGTCGATGACCTCGCGCTCGATCCGGTTCAGCCGTTCGAGCAGGGCGGCCGCGGCGGCGGTTCCGGGCCGGATGTCCGCGGATTCGCGTTCGAGCGCCACCAGGGTTCCATAGTGCCGGTAGATGCGGCGGCGCACCCGCCATGCATACATCCCGGGCAGCGCCCGCATCGCGGGGAGCAGCAGGATCACGATCGGCAGCAGCAGGACGATCATGCGATCGACGAGGCTTGCGAGCCAGAACGGCAGATAGCGATAGGCCAGGCCTTCGCCGGACTTGTAATAGCGCAGGGCTTCGACGCTCATCGGAAAGTCGCGTTCCACCGGCGAAGGAAAGGTGCCCGCCGCCTGCAGCAGGGTGGCGTGCGCGTGCACTTCCTGCGCCGCCTCGATCGTCAGGTCGATGAGCGCCGGGTGCAGGCTGGCGCGCGCGACGAGTTCCACGGACGGTGCCACCAGCGGCGTGCGCCGGTCGGGAAGATTGCGGGCGAGATCGAAGAGGCCCATCGGCAGGTCGACGCGGTTGAGGTAGCGGAATCGGTGCAGGTACGCGTCGATCTGATCGAATCCGAAAATGCGGATGCCCGGCGTGGTCAGCAGGCGCCGAATCTCCCCGGGCTTGGCCGAGTCGCCGGACAGGAATACGGCGTCGACCTGACGGGAAAGCATGGCGCGCATGGCCTCGTCGCCGGCGAGCGGCAGCAGCCGGGTGGGGCCGCCGCGGCGGATGCCGTTGGCTTCGAGCAGGGTCGAGGCGAGCGCTTCGGTGCCGCTGCCCGGGCGCCCGATGGCGAGGCGCTTGCCGGCGAAGTCGGCAAGGCGGTGCAACACCCGCGGCGCGCGATACAGGATGAAGAGCGGCTCGTAGGACGTGCTGCCCAGCGAAACGAGGTTCGCGTCGGTCGGCATGCGCCGCAGTCCGCTCTGGACGAAGGCGACGTCGACGTGCTCGTGCGGATCCGCCAGTCGGGCGAGATTTTCCACCGAACCGCGCGACGGGATCAGGCGCAGCGTGATGCCGTTGCGCGCGAAGACCTGACGATATCGTTCGGCGTAGCGCTGGAACAGGCTGCCGTCCGGTCCGGTCGACATGACGACGGTGGCGGGCGGCGCCGGCTGGATGAAATGAATCGCGGCGCCGAAGGCCAGCGCGATGACGAGCAGGGTGGGCACGCTGACCGAAGCCAGATCGCGCCACACCCCGAACGCATTACGGATAGTCTTGGCGGGTCGGGCGAACCAGGATGTCGCTGACATGGATGTGCGGCGGTTGGCTCACGACGAAATGGATGGCGCGTGCGATGTCGTCGGGCTGCAGCAAGGGGCCGAAATGCTCGTGGAAGTGCTGCACCTGGGCATCATCGTATCCGGCGCCGTCCTGGAATCCGCTGAGGACGATGCCGGGTTCGACCAGGGTCACACGCACGCCTTTCGGGCCGATCTCGCGGCGCAAGCCTTCGGCGAGCGAATGGACGGCGAACTTGGTCGAGCCGTACACCGCACTGAAGGGCGAAACATTGCGGCCGACCACCGATCCGAGGACGACGATGTCGGCCGCCGTCGCGGGGTATCCCCGCTCCTGCGCGGGGACCATGCGCTGTGCCGCCTGCTGCATCAGCGCCAGGACGCCCTGGACGTTGAGCCGCAGGATGTCCTCGAACCGAGACAGGTCGGCGCTGCGCACGGATCCGCCCAGGCCGCGGCCGGCATTGGCGACGACGATGTCGGCCTCGCGGCCGTAGCGGTCGCGGGCGGCGGTGAACAGGCGCTCGATCACCGCCGCGTCCGCGGCATCGCCCTCGACGCCGTGGAACGCGTCGCCGAGTTCGCGCTCCATCGCGTGCAATTTGGTCGCCGTGCGTCCATTGCCGATCACCGCATAGCCGGCGCCGACGAAGGCGCGGGCCGTGGCTTCGCCGATGCCCGATGTGGCGCCGGTCACGATGGCGATGCGCGCAGGGGGGGTGGGGTTTGCTGACACGACTGGATCCTCCTCAAGATAACGGTGCCGCCGTCGACGAGACGGATTCCGCGATCCACGTCAGGTATTCCGTCGACCCGCCGGCGATCGTCGTGACGATGATTTCCGGCAGCTCATAGGCGTGGTGCCGTCGGATGCAGGCGGCGACGGCATCGTACCGCGATCGCAAGGTCTTGCACTGCAGCGCGAACTCGGCGTCGGTCTGCACCGCGCCTTCCCAGCGATAGAAGCTTTCGATGGGGTGGATCTGCACGCAGGCCGCCAGATGCTCCGCCACCAGCGCCCGCGCGATCGTGCGCGCATTTTCCGCGGTCGCGGTGGTGGTATGTACCAGGATTGCATCGTCCATGTCGTTTTTGCTCCGAGTTTGGCGTAGTGGGGGGCGCAGCCGGTAAGATTCCGCCCCATGCACATTTTGATCTCCAACGATGACGGATACCTTGCGCCCGGTCTTGCAGCGCTGGTCGATGCCGTCCGCCGCTTCGGCGATATCACCGTGGTCGCCCCCGAACAGAACTGCAGCGGGGCGAGCAACTCCCTGACCTTGAGCCGGCCGCTCAGCGTGCGCAGCGCCGAGAACGGCTTCCGGTTCGTCAACGGCACGCCCACCGACTGTGTCCACATCGCACTGACCGGTCTGCTCGACCGGGTTCCGGATCTGGTGCTGTCGGGCATCAATGACGGTCAGAACATGGGCGACGACACGGTCTACTCCGGCACCGTGGCGGCGGCGATGGAGGGCTACCTGTTCGGGATTCCGTCCATTGCCTTTTCCCGGGCGGAAAAGGGGCGCACGAACTGGGAGGCCGCCGGTCAGGTGGCCGCCGGGGTCGTCGAGCGCTTTCTCGACCGCCCCCTGGAAGGGCCGTTCCTGCTCAACGTCAATATTCCGAACATCGCGGCGGAGGAGATGGGGCCGATCCGCTGCACCCGCCTGGGCAAGCGCCACAAGGCCGAACCGGTGATCCGCCAGACGAGTCCGCGCGGCGAGACGATCTACTGGGTGGGCGCGGCGGGCGAGGCCCGCGACGCCGGTCCCGGCACCGATTTCCATGCGATCGCGCAAGGGTGCGTGTCGGTGACGCCGCTGCAGATCGATCTCACCCACGTGCAACAGATGGACGCCGTTGCGCGGTGGCTCGCCCCGTGAAGCTTCGCCACGGCAGGCCCGCTGCCGGTCCCCCGGCCGGTGCCGCGCCGGCCGGTAATCTGGGTCTCAATTCGGAGCGGGTGCGCGGCCGTATGGTCGAGCGGGTGCGCGGCCTGGGGGTGCGGAATCCCCGCGTGCTGTCGGCGCTGACGGCCGTGCCCCGTCACACGTTCGTCGATGCGGCGCTCGCGAGCCGCGCGTACGACGACTGCTCGCTGCCGATCGGTCATGGACAGACGATCTCGCAGCCGTATATCGTTGCGCGCAGCGCGGAACTGGCGCTGGGTGCGATCGCCGACCCGCGTGCGGCGCGCGTGCTGGAAATCGGCACCGGCTGTGGATATGCCGCGGCGGTGTTCGCCCAGTTGTTCGGGTCGGTGTATTCGATCGAGCGCGTGCGCGCCTTGCACGAGCGGGCGCGCGACAACCTCCGGCCCCTGCGCCTGGCCAACCTGCGCCTGGTGTTCGGCGACGGTGCGGCGGGGTTGGCGGCGGAGGCGCCGTTCGACGCGATCATCGCGGCGGCGGCCGGAGAGGAGATCCCCGTCGCGTGGGGAGAGCAGCTCGTCCCCGGCGGCGTGGTGGTGGCCCCGGTCGGGGCCGAGCGGCAGACCTTGTCGGTGGTGGCGCGCGATGCGCGCGGGAAGTGGGTCGTCCATGCGGTCGAGCCGGTGCGCTTCGTTCCGCTGTTGGGCGGTGTCGTCGGGTGATGGTGGAGTGGACAGCGTGACAGGAGCGGATATGAACCCGTCCAGCAGAGTGATGGCGTATGGCATGGTGTGCGCAGCGGTCTCGATGGCGCTGCTGAGCGGCTGCAGCGAGGTGTCGCTCAACCAGCCGCCGATCATCGATCGTTCGGTGCCCGCCAACGCCGGTCCGGCGCCGGCGGAAACCGTGGTGACGCCGGGTGCCGCCGCGGCACCCGGGGGGACGACTTCGGGAGGGTCGGCGCCGGCGGCGCAGCCCGAGGCGGAGCCGGAGGCGCAACCGCTTGCCGCCCCGGGTGCGGTGCAGGTGCAGCCCTTGCAGGGGGCGATGGCGCCCGCCGCCGTGACCGGTGCAGCCGCTCCCGCCATGCCGCCACCGCCGCCGTCCGCGGGCCCGGCGTCTGCAGCGCCCGGAATGGCGATGGCGGCCCCGGTGACCCCGGCGGCGGTCGCGCCGCTGCCGTCGGAGAAGACGCCGGGCGCCCTGCCGCCGGCGGGGTCGTGGATCTGGCCGGTGCATGGCGACGTCGTCGGCAAGTTCGACGGCAAGACCTCCAAAGGCATCGATATCGCCGTGGCCGGCGGCGAGAACGTGGTTGCCGTGGCGGCGGGTACGGTGCTCTATGCGGGATCGATGCAAGGCTATGGCCGCCTGGTCATCGTGCGCCACCCCGGCGGGGTCGTTTCGGTGTATGCCCACAACCGCTCCAACCTCGTGCATGAGGGGCAGGCGGTCCAGCAGGGCGACCCGATCGCGATCGTGGGCGGTGGCGGAGCGCCGTCGACCCTGCATTTCGAAGTGCGGCGTGCCGGCGTGCCGCTCGATCCGATGCCCTTCCTCGGGGCCATGAACGCTGCACCGTGACCCCGGTCCTGGTTTTCGACCTCGAGACCGTTCCCGATGTTGCCGGGTTGCGCCGCCTGCGGCCGGAGTGGGCGCCGCTTTCGGACGCCGAGACCGCGGCGGCGGCGTTCGCCGAGCGGCGCGAGCGCACCGGTAGCGACTTCCTGCCGCTGCATCTGCACCGGATCGTCGCGATCGGTTGCGCGTTCCGGGACGATTCGGGGTTTCGCGTGCGCTGCCTGGGCGCGCCGGAGGACGACGAGGCGAAGCTGGTGCACGACTTCTTCCGGCTCATCGACCGCTATACGCCGCAACTGGTGAGCTGGAACGGCGGCGGCTTCGATCTGCCGGTGCTGCACTATCGGGCGATGGTGCATGGCGTTGCCGCGGCCCGTTATTGGGAAACCGGCGATGACGATCGCGATTTCCGATACAACAACTACGTCAACCGCTACCACGCGCGGCATTGCGATCTGATGGACGTGCTGGCGATGTACCAGGCACGGGCCAATGCGCCGCTCGACGACCTGTCGCGGCTCTGCGGGTTCGCCGGCAAGCTCGGCATGTCGGGCGACAAGGTCTGGGGGGCGTTCCTCGAGGGCGGGATCGACTCCATTCGCGCCTACTGCGAAACCGACGTCGTCAACACGTACCTGCTCCATTGCCGGTTCCAGCGGATGCGCGGCGCGCTCGGCGGAGATGCGTATGCGCGCGAGGTCGAGACCGTGCGGGCGAGCCTGCAGGGGATCGGCGCGCCGCACTGGCAGGAATATCTTGCAGCCTGGAATGCCGGAAACCAATGAAGCGTGATTTGCAGGAGGCGGAGCGCGAGGTCGCCCGTATCGAGTCGCTCGACCTGGAGGGGCGCGGCGTCGCCCGCCTCGAGGATGGCAAGGTGGCGTTCATCGAAGGCGCCTTGCCCGGCGAGCGCGTGCAGTGGGCGCGCCTGCGCGCCAAGGCGCGGTTCGACACCGGCCGGGTGACGGCGGTGCTCGCCGCCAGTCCGTTGCGGGTGACGCCGCGCTGCCCGCACTTCGGCCTCGATCCCGGCAAGTGCGGTGGTTGTTCGATGCAGCACCTCGATGCGCGTGCGCAGGTCTCGATCAAGCAGCGGGTGCTCGAGGAAACGCTGTGGCACATCGGCAGGCTGCGGCCGGAGACCGTGCTGCGGCCGGTGGTCGGGCCGGTCTGGAACTACCGCCATCGCGCGCGGCTGTCGGCGCGTTTCGTCGCCGGCAAAGGCGGCTCGCTGATCGGATTTCGGGAACGCAACAGCAGTTATGTGGCGGACATGCACGCATGCCCGGTGCTGGGCGAGCCGGTAAGCCGTCTCATCGATCCGCTGCGCGAACTGGTGAGCGGGCTATCGGTGCGCGATCGGTTGCCGCAGATCGAGGTGGCGATTGCCGATTCCGGCGCCGAGGCCCCGGTTACGGTGCTCGTGTTGCGGATCCTCGCGCCGCTGTCCGATGCCGATCGTGACCGCCTGCGCGCCTTCGAGCGCGCCTACGGCGTCTGCTTCTGGCTGCAGACGGGCGGTCCCGATACGGCCGAGCCGATGGATCCGCCGGCGCACGGCGACGGCGCGTTGCGCTTGCGGCTGCCCGAGTTCGGCGTTGAAATTCCGTTCCGCCCGACCGATTTCACGCAGGTCAACCATGCGATCAACGAGGTCCTGGTCCGGCGCGCGCTTGCGCTGCTCGATCCCGGCCCGCAGGACGTGATCGCGGATTTCTTCTGCGGCCTGGGGAATTTCACCCTGCCGCTGGCGACGCGGGCCGGGCGCGTGCGGGGCCTGGATGGCAGTGCCGCCTTGCTGCGCCGGGCGGAAGCCGCCGCGGCGACGGCCGGATTCGCCGGCCGGGTGGACTTCGCGGCGCGCAACCTGTTCGAGTGGACGGCGGCCGATTGGGAGGGCCTGCGCACCGCCCTCGGCGGACGGATCGATCGCGTCCTGGTCGACCCGCCGCGGGAAGGGGCGCTGGCGGTGGTGCAGTCGTTCGGCCTGGACATCGCGCCGCCGCGACGGGTGGTATACGTTTCGTGCAACCCCGCCACGCTGGCACGCGATTGCGCGTGGCTGGTCCATGAGGCGAAATGGACGGTGCGCGCGGCGGGGGTGGTGAACATGTTTCCGCACACCTCCCACGTCGAATCGATCGCCGTACTGGAACCCCCCGCGTGATATCATCACGGGTTCAATAAGTTCGCCAACTGTTTCTTTTTTCATACGATTTCTGCAATGGCCATCGAAACCACCCTTTCCATTCTCAAACCCGACGCGGTTCGCAAGAACGCGATCGGCCAGATTCTCTCGCGCTTCGAGGGTGCCGGCCTGGAGATCGTTGCGGCGCGCATGATGCATCTCTCCCGCCGGCAGGCCGAGGCCTTCTATGCGGTGCACCGCGAGCGCTCGTTTTTCGGCGATCTCGTCGACTTCATGACCTCGGGGCCGGTGTTCGTGCAGGCGCTGCGCGGCGAGAACGCGATCGCGCGCAATCGGGAACTGATGGGTGCGACCGATCCGAAGAAGGCGGCGCCGGGCACGATCCGCGCCGACTTCGCCGACAGCATCGACGCCAACGCCGTGCATGGTTCCGACAGTGCGGAGACTGCGGCGGCGGAAGTGGCGTTCTTCTTCCCCACGCTGGACATCCACGTACGCTGATCGCGTTTCCCTGCCGACGCGCCGTCGCCGGCAGGGATTCCGGCCCCCGATCGAGAGACCCATGGACGCAGCCAACCTCCTCGATTTCGATCGCGACGGATTGACTGCGTGGGTGCAGTCGCTGGGGGAGAAGCCGTTCCGCGCGCGCCAGCTGCTGCGCTGGATCCACAAGCGCGGTGTAGCGGACTTTGCCGCGATGACCGACGTCGCGCGCAGCTTCCGCGAGATGCTCGCGACGCGGGCCATCATCGCATCCGCTCCCATTCTGCGCGACGGCGCGTCCGGCGACGGCACGCGCAAGTGGCTGCTCGACGTCGGCGGCGGCGAGGCGGTGGAGACCGTCTACATTCCCGAGACCGATCGCGCCACGCTCTGCATTTCGACCCAGGCCGGCTGTGCGGTCGGGTGCCGCTTCTGCGCTACCGGGGCCCAGGGCTTTTCGCGCAATCTCACGACGGCGGAGATCATCGGCCAGTTGTGGATGGCGGAACGGATGCTGCGGCCGGCGGCGGCACTGGAGCCGGGGATGCCGGGCGACGGTGACCGGGTCATCAGCAACGTCGTCCTGATGGGCATGGGCGAACCGCTGCAGAACTACGATGCGGTCCTGCCGGCGCTGCGCCTGATGCTCGACGACGATGCCTACGGCCTGTCGCGCCGGCGTGTCACGCTGTCGACGTCGGGCATGGTGCCGATGATGGACCGCCTCGCGCAGGACTGTCCGGTCGCGCTGGCGGTCTCGCTGCATGCTCCCGACGATGCGCTGCGCGACGAACTCGTTCCTCTGAATCGGAAATATCCGATCACCGAACTTCTGGCGGCATGCCAACGGTATCTCGCGCATGCGCCGCGGGACTTCATCACGTTCGAGTACATCCTGCTCGCGGGCGTCAATGACGCCGAAGGACAGGCGCGCGAGTTGTTGCGGCGGGTCGACGGCCTGCCGTGCAAGTTCAATCTCATTCCCTTCAATCCCACGGCGATATCCGCATTCCAGCGTCCCGACCCCCAGCGGGTGCGGGCATTTGCGGAAGTCCTGCAGGAGGGAGGGATCGTGACGACGGTGCGGCGACCGCGCGGCGACGATATCGATGCCGCCTGTGGACAGTTGGCCGGGCAGGTGCGCGATCGCACCCGGCTCGTGGCACGGGTCCGCACGCCGGTCTTGACGGAGGGCACGGCATGAAGACGGGACAGATCCGGGCAAGTCTGGGCAACCGCGCAGCCATCGCCTGCGCGGTTGCGTTCGTGGCAGCGCTGGCGCTCGGCGGCTGCGAGACGGTGACCACCACCGCCGACGGCGTGCAGATCAGCAAGGGACCGGTCCCCGGGGCGACCGAGGGCAATGCCAAGCAGCGCGCGCTGGCGCGCCTGCACCTGGCGACCGGCTATTACCGCGACGGGCAGATTCCGGTCGCCCTCCAGGACGTGCGCCGGGCCATCGCGGTCGACCCCGACCTCGCGGCCGCGCATGGTCTCTACGGTCTGATCCTCATGAATCTCGGTCAGATCGACACCGCCGACGAGGAGTTCCAGCGTGCGCTCGAACTCGATCCCAAGAGCCCCGATCTCCAGAACAACTACGGCTGGTTCCTGTGTCGGACCGGGCGTGCCAAGGACTCGGTCGCGTGGTTCGACAAGGCGGTCGCCAATCGCCTGTACGAGACGCCGGCGCGCGCGTTGCAAAATGCCGGAATCTGCCTGTTGGAGG
This sequence comes from Burkholderiales bacterium GJ-E10, assembly GCA_000828975.1. Lineage (NCBI taxonomy): Bacteria > Pseudomonadati > Pseudomonadota > Betaproteobacteria > Burkholderiales > Burkholderiales bacterium GJ-E10. Next base: position 1,092,649 of record AP014683.1, read on the forward strand.
TGCACGACAACGCCCGCGCCGAGCAATATTTCCTGCGTGCGTTGCGGTATGACGCGACCGATCCGGTGGCCAAGTTCCAGCTTTCGCAGATGTATCTGAAGGAAGGGCGGTTGGGGCGGGCCCAGTTCTACTACGATCTTCTCGTCCGGTCCGTGCCCCCCAATCCCGAAACGCTGTGGCTGGGTGCGCGCCTCGCGCGGGCGCAGCACGATTCCACGACCGAGCACCGCGACGAGGACGAGTTGCTGGGCAAATTCCCCAACTCGCCGCAGGCGGATGCGCTGCACCACGGGCGTTTCGATGACTGACGAAACCACGGGGATCCGCGACGAGGATGCGGCGGCCATGCCGCGGGGCGAGGACGTGACGCCCGCGGTGGCCGCGGAAGCGCCGGCGCCCGATGCGGGTGAGGCTCCGCTCGGCTTCGGCGCGGCGCTGCGGCGCGCGCGGGAGGAAGCGGGCATGGCGGCGACCGAATTGGCGGCCCGCCTGCATCTGCATCCGCGGCAGCTCGATGCCCTGGAACGGGAAGATTTCGCGGCGCTGCCCGAGCCGATCTACATCCGCGGCTACCTGCGGGGTTGCAGCCGGGAACTTCGGATCGACGTCGCGCCGCTGCTAGCCGATTTCGACCGCAAGGTGCAGGCCGCAGGCGCGGCGGCACCGCCGCCCGAGCGCGCGCGGGCGACGCGCGTCGTGGTCTCGTCCTCGGCCGCGAGCCGCGGTGCCGGAACGAAGCGCGTCGCCGTGGCGATCGTGGCGTTGGTCGTGCTGCTCGTTGCGGTTGCCGTCGTGACCCGCCTGCCGCGCGGCGGCCATGGCCGCCATGGGGTCGGGACCCCGGCGGTTTCGGGGGCGAATCGTACGAGTTCCGGGAGGAACCCTTCGGTTTCCGGGGGGAACCCTTTGGGTGCTGGGGGGAACCCTTTGGGTTCGGCACCCCAGCCGTCGTCGCCGGCCGCTGCGGTAGCGCCGGCGTCGGCTCCGACCGCTGCCGCACCGGTTGCGGCCGAACCGATGCCGATGCAGGGCGATCGCCCGGCGGCTCCGCTGGCGCCGCCGGGTTCCGCATCTGCGCCCATATCTGCGCCCGCAGCCGTGCCCCCCTCCGCGAACGCGGCGGCAGCCGGCGCGGCCGGTGCGGCGATGGCCTCCGCCGCCGCGGCCGCGGCGCAGGATGCCAGCGTGCTCACCCTGCGGACGACGGCCAACGTGTGGATCGACGTGAGCGATTCGAGCGGCCGGACCTTGTTGTCGCAGATCGTTCCCGGCGGCAGCGTACAGACCGTCAGCGGCACCGCGCCGCTGCATCTCATCGTCGGCAAGGCGTCGGCGGTGGCGGCGGAATTCCGCGGTCATGCGGTGGATCTGCGGGCCCATGCCGGCAACAGCGACGTGGCCCGCCTGACTTTGGAGTGAACTCGTGTCCGTGATTCCCATACTTCCGGAACAGAACCCGCCCGCGCCCGAGGTTCCGGCATCGCGCCGTCCTACGCGCGCCGTCGAGGTGCGCTGGGGTGCGCACCGGGTGGTCGTGGGCGGCGCCGCCCCGGTCGTCGTGCAGTCGATGACCAATACCGATACCGCCGACATCGCCGGGACCGTCGCCCAGGTGCGCGAACTCGCCGATGCCGGGTCCGAACTGGTGCGCGTGACGGTAAACACCGTCGAGGCGGCGCGGGCCGTGCCGGCGATTCGCGAGCGGCTCGATGCGGCAGGGTACGCCGTGCCGCTCATCGGGGACTTCCATTTCAACGGCCATCGCCTGCTCACGCAGGTGCCGGAATGCGCCCAGGCGCTGTCCAAGTACCGGATCAATCCGGGCAACGTCGGCACCGGTGCCCGCCGCGAGGACAACTTCGCCAGCCTGATCGAAATGGCGTGCCGCCACGACAAGCCGGTACGGATCGGCGTCAATTGGGGCAGCCTCGACCAGGATCTTCTTGCCCGCCTGATGGACGAGAACGCGGCGGCGAAGCAGCCGCGCGACACCCGGACCATCGTGCGCGAGGCGCTGGTGCGCTCGGCGGTCGAGAGCGCGGAGCGCGCGGTGGCGCTGGGATTGTCGGCGGACCGCATCTGCCTGTCGGCGAAGGTGAGCGTGGTCCAGGAACTGATCGCCGTCTATCGTGAGCTCGCATCCCGCTGCGATCATCCGCTGCATCTCGGCTTGACCGAGGCGGGGCTGGGCAGCAAGGGCATCGTGGCATCGACCGCCGCGCTGGCGCCGCTGCTGCTGGAAGGGATCGGCGACACCATCCGGGTGTCGCTCACGCCGCAGCCGGGGGAGTCGCGCACACGCGAAGTGATCGTCGCCCAGGAGATCCTGCAGTCGCTGGGCTTGCGCGCCTTCGCACCGATGGTCACGGCCTGCCCGGGTTGCGGGCGCACGACGAGCACGGTGTTCCAGGAACTGGCGGAGAAGATCCAGGACTACCTGCGCGCACAGATGCCGGTGTGGCGCGCGCAATATCCGGGCGTAGAGCGGATGAACGTCGCGGTGATGGGCTGCGTGGTCAACGGTCCGGGGGAAAGCCGCCACGCCGACATCGGCATCAGCCTGCCCGGCACCGGCGAATCGCCGGTCGCTCCGGTGTATATCGACGGCAAGCACGCCACGACGCTCAAGGGCGACGACATTGCGGAGCAGTTCCACGCATTGGTCGACGAATACATCCGTACGCACTACGCATAACGACCATCCATGTCGCACCCGAAAATCCATGCTGTCCGCGGCATGAACGATCTGCTGCCTGCCGCGGCGGCGAAGCTGCAGCAGTTCGAGCGCGCGGCCATCGCCGCCCTGCAGGGCTATGGTTATCGACAGATCCGCACCCCGGTGGTCGAGCCGACGGCGGTGTTCCGCCGCGGCCTGGGCGAGGTCACCGACATCGTCGAGAAGGAGATGTACACCTTCGTCGATTCGCTCAACGGCGAATCCTTGACGTTGCGGCCGGAAAACACCGCCGGCGTGGTCCGCGCCGCGATCGAACACAGCCTGCTCTATGAAGGCCCGGCGCGCCTCTGGTATTACGGCCCGATGTACCGGCACGAGCGGCCGCAGCGCGGCCGCTACCGCGAGTTCTTCCAGGCCGGAGCCGAAGCCCTGGGGTTCTCCGGACCGGAGATCGAGGTCGAGCAGATGCTGCTGCTGCGTCGGCTGTGGGCGGCGCTGGGAATCGGCCCGGTGCGCCTGCAGATCAACACGCTGGGCCAGACGCCCGAGCGCCTGCGGCATCGCCAGGATCTGATCGCGTATCTGCTTGCGCACCGGGACGAACTCGATCCCGACGCCCAGCGCCGGGTGGAGTCCAATCCCTTGCGCGTGCTCGATTCCAAGCACGCCGCCACCCAGCACTGTCTCGAGGGCGCGCCGCGCCTGCTCGATTACCTCGGCACCGAGTCGCTGGGACATTTCGAGCGTGTGCAGCAACTGCTGCGTGAGGAGGGCGTGGGGTTCGAGGTCAATCCGCGCCTCGTGCGCGGGATGGACTATTACAATCTCACGGTGTTCGAGTGGGTCACCGACCGGCTGGGTGCGCAGGGCACGATCTGCGGCGGCGGCCGCTATGACGGCCTGTTCGAACTGCTGGGCGGCAAGCCGACGCCGGCCTGCGGATTCTCGATCGGCGTCGAACGCGTGCTGGAACTCATGCCGGACCCCGACGACGCGCAGGTGGCGTGCGACGTCTACGTCGCGCATCAGGGTGGGGCGACCTTCGTTGCCGCGGTCCGGCTCGCCGAGCGGCTGCGCGATGCCGGCTTGCGGGCGATCCTTCACCCGGGCGAGGCCGGCCTGAAGGCGCAGATGAAACGTGCCGACGCCAGCGGGGCGGAATATGCGGTGATCGTCGGCGCGCAGGAGTGGGCGCAGGGAGCGGCCTCGGTCAAGGCGCTGCGCGCGCCCGCCGACGAGCCATCCGATGCGGTGCCGTTCGGGCAACAGACCGAGGTGCCGGTTGCCGATCTGCCGGCGCGATTGGCGCTGGCGCTGCGGAATGCAAGACAAGGAAGGGAATGACGGATATGGCGCTGACGCTGGAAGAAACCGAGAACCTCAACGAGGTCAAGGACTGGTTCGAGAAATACGGCAATTGGCTGGTCGGCGTGCTGCTGGCAGCGGCGCTGATCGCTGCCGGCAACTGGGGCTGGCGCTGGTACACGCAGCATGGTGCCGAGGCGGCCAGCGCGCTCTACGACCAGTACGAAGCGGCGGTGGCGCGCGATGACACCGCTCGCGCGCGCGACATTGCCGGGTCGCTGGTGCAGCGCCAGGGCGGCAGCATCTATGCGGCGCTGGCCGCGCTGCAGCAGGCGAAGGCCAATCTGACCGTCGGCGACTTTCCCTCCGCCAAGGCGCAACTGCAATGGGTCGCCGGGAAATCGCAGTTTCCGGAACTGGCGGCGGTGGCCCGCGTCCGGCTGGCCGGCGTGCTGCTCGACGAGAAGTCCTACGACGCCGCGTTGGCGCTGCTGCAGTCGCCACCCTCCGGATTCGCGGCGGACTATGCCGACCGCCGCGGCGACATCCTGTTTGCACAAGGGAAGCCGGCGGCTGCGCGCACCGCGTATCAGGAGGCCCTGGTTGCCGCGGGGCCGCAGAACCCGTTGCGGTCGCTGATTCAGGCGAAGCTCGATGCGATCCCGGCGGCCGGTTGACGCGGTGGCGCGGGGAGCGCGCTTCGCCGGTCTTCTGCTCGGCGCGCTGGCGCTGGCGGCCTGCTCCTCGGACAAGGGTCCGAAGCCGGCGAAGCTCACCGCGATTGCCCATCCGATCGCGATTCACCAGAGCTGGACCGTCGATGTCGGCAGCGCCGGGACGGCTTATCTGCGGCCGTGCGTGCTGGCGCAGTCGGTCTATGCCGCCTCGGCGGCCGGGGATCTGGTGCGCGTCGACCCGACGACCGGCAAGACCGTCTGGCGCGTGCGGGTTCCGGGCGGCATCGCGGCCGGGGTCGGCTGCGACGGCATCAGCGAGGCGGTGGTCGTTGCGCGCGGCGGCTTGCGCCTCTACGACGCGGCCGGGAAGTTCCGGTGGAAGTCCGACGACGCGACCAGCGTCGCGGTGACGCCGCCGCTGGTCGCGCACTCGATGGTCGTCGTTCGTACCATCGATCAGCGCGTCTCGGCCTATGACGAGGACAGCGGTAACCGGCTCTGGTCGTTCCGCAAGACGCCGCCGCCGCTGTCGCTGCGGGAGGAATCGGAGATTGCGCTGTCGGGGGATCTCGCGGTCATCGGCTTTCCGCGCGGACAGTTGGTCGCGGTCGCGCTCGCCAATGGTGCGCCGCGCTGGGAGGCCGCCGTGTCCGAGCCCAAGGGGGTGACGGAGGTCGAGCGCCTGAACGACGTACTGGGCATGCCCGCGGTCGCCGGCGCCGATGCCTGCGCCGAGTCGTATCAGGGACGGATCAGCTGTTTCGACACCTATACCGGCGAGTTGCGCTGGGCGCGGAATTACGATGCCGGCGCCGGGGCCGCAATGGATGCGGACATGGTGATCGGCGTGCGGGAGAACGGCGATGTCGACGCATTTTCCCGGGATGCCGGCGCAGGAATCTGGCATAACGGTACGCTGTCGTATCGCGGACTCACGGCGCCGGCGATCGTCGGACACTGGGCGGCGGTCGGCGATTTCGCCGGCGAGGTGCATTTCCTGAGCCTCGATGACGGCCGGATCGTCGGGCGCTTCGACGCCGGCTCGCCGCTTGCCAGCACCCCGCAGATCTGGAACGACGGCATCATCATCCAGACGGTGGCCGGAAAACTTTCCCTTTTGAACCCTCGCTGAGGTTCTTCCCGATCCCGGCATGAGCGGGGGCGGGCTGCGGGGGAGAGGCGCGACGATATGAAACCTGTGGTTACCCTGGTCGGCCGCCCCAACGTCGGCAAATCGACTCTCTTCAACCGCCTCACGCGCTCGCGGGCGGCACTGGTCGCGGATATGCCGGGGCTCACGCGCGACCGCCAGTACGGTGAGGGCCGGGTCGGACCCGTGCCGAGCATCGTCATCGATACCGGCGGGTTCGATCCCTCGGACCGGGGCGGCATCCAGGACGCCGTCAACCGTCAGGCCGAGCAGGCGATCGCGGAAAGCGACGTCCTGCTCTTCGTGCTCGATGCGCGCAGCGGCCTGACCCCCCATGACCGGCGCATCGCCGATCGCCTGCGTACGAGCGGGCGGCGCATCCTGCTTGCGGTCAACAAGGCGGAGGGGCTGCCGGAAACCGCAGTTGCCGAGTTCTACGAACTGGGGCTGGGCGATCCGTACCGGATCTCGGCCGCGCACGGCGATGGCATCGCCGCCTTGCTCGACGACGCGCTCGGTCCCTATGTGCGCGCCGCCGCCGAACCGGAAGCCGGGGAGGGCGATGCCGGCAGGCCCGACGAGGCGGAAGAGGGTGCCGAGGCCGATGCGACCGGCTCTCCGGCGGCAGCGGGGGCGTCGCACGGCCTGGTGGGCGGACGCACCCGGGTTGCCGTGGTGGGCCGCCCCAACGTCGGCAAATCGACGCTGATCAACGCGCTCCTGGGGGAACAGCGGATGATCGCGTTCGATGCTCCGGGGACGACGCGCGATGCGATCGAGGTCGAATTCGAATACGGCGGCGAGCCGTTCGTGCTCATCGACACCGCGGGCTTGCGCCGCAAGGGCAAGGTGTTCGAGTCGATCGAGAAATTCTCGGTCGTGAAGACCCTGCAGGCCATCGATCAGGCCAACGTCGCGGTGCTGGTGCTCGATGCCGCGTCCGAGATCGCCGAGCAGGACGCGCATATCGCGGGCTACATCCTCGATCGCGGGCGCGCGCTGGTGATCGCGATCAACAAGTGGGACGATCTCGATGCCTATCAGCGGGAGCGCATCCATCGCGAAATGACGCGCAAGCTTCATTTTCTCGATTGGGCGTCGGTGCACGAGATCTCGGCATTGCGGGGCCGCGGCCTGGGGGCACTGATGAAATCGGTGGTCCGCGCCCAGCGCGCCGCGTTCGCCAAGTTGTCGACACCGAAGCTGACGCGGGCGTTGCAGGCCGCCGTGACCCGGCAGGAGCCCGCCCGTTCGGGCTACTCGCGACCGAAGATGCGCTACGCCCATCAGGGGGGGACCAATCCCCCGTTGATCCTGATTCACGGCAATGCCTTGTCCCGGGTGCAGGAAAGCTACCGGCGCTACCTCGAAGGCTGGTTTCGCAAGGAGTTCGATCTGCAGGGCACGCCGTTGCGGATCGAGTTCCGCTCGAATCGGAATCCCTACGTACGGAGCGAGTAGGGCAGCGGGCGTATCCTGGCACCCTATGCGGTTTTCCAGTACATTCCTTAAGGTGCTGCAAGTGTCCGCACCACGGTGCGAGTACACTCGGACATCGCAGATCTCCACCCGACGGGAGTCAACATGAGCAGTAAAGGGCAACTACTACAAGACCCGTTCCTGAACGCGCTGCGCAAGGAACACGTGCCGGTGTCGATCTACCTCGTCAACGGAATCAAGTTGCAGGGGCAGATCGAGTCCTTCGATCAATACGTGGTTCTGCTGCGCAATACCGTCACGCAGATGGTCTACAAGCATGCGGTGTCGACCGTGGTTCCGGCGCGCCCGGTGAATCTCAATACGGAGTCCGACGCCTGAGCACCGGTTCTTCTTCCGGCGCGGGGCCGGCGATGCCCCGGGCGTTTCTCGTGCAGGTGGCCTTGCAGGGCGCAGCGTGCGATGACGATGCGCTGGAAGAGTTCGGCCTCCTGACCGAAAGTAGCGGCATGACCGTGGCCGGAACCATGCGGGCGCGCCGCGACCGTCCGGATCCTGCGTACTACCTCGGTTCGGGCAAGGTCGAGGCCCTGCGCGAGGAGATCGCCGCCGCCGGCCCGGTCGACGCGGTGCTGATCGATGCGCAACTCTCGCCGGTACAGCAGCGCAATCTCGAACGCGAACTCGGCGTCGCCGTGCTCGACCGCACCGGACTCATCCTCGACATCTTCGCGCGGCGCGCGCAAAGCCGCGAAGGCAAGCTGCAGGTCGAACTGGCGCAACTCGAATACTTGTCGACGCGCCTCGTGCGCGGCTGGACCCACCTCGAGCGACAGCGCGGCGGAATCGGCCTGCGCGGCGGCCCGGGCGAGAAACAGATCGAACTCGACCGGCGCATGATCGGCGTGCGCGTGAAGCAGCTGCGCGACAAGCTGCGCACGCTCGAGCGCCAGCGCGGCACCCAGCGCCGGGCGCGCGAACGCGGCGGCGTGTTCCGCGTGTCGCTCGTCGGCTATACCAACGCCGGCAAGTCGACGCTTTTCAATGCGCTTACGCAGGCGCATGCCTATTGCGCCGACCAACTGTTTGCAACCCTCGATACCACGTCGCGCCGCTGCCATATCGCCGACGGGAAGTCGATCGTGCTCTCCGATACGGTGGGCTTCGTGCGTGCGCTGCCCCACAGTCTGGTCGCGGCGTTCCGCTCCACCCTGGACGAGGCGGTGCATGCCGACCTGCTGCTCCACGTCGTCGATGCGGCCGGTCCGGCGCGGGCCGACCAGATGCGCAACGTCGACGAGGTGCTGAAGGAGATCGGCGCGGACGCGGTGCCGCGGCTGATCGTGCACAACAAGATCGATCGCGTTGGCCGCGCAGCCGGGGTGGATCGCGATGCCTGTGGTAGGATCGGCGCGGTTTGGCTGAGCGCGCGGACCGGCGAGGGCCTCGGTCTTCTGCGCGAGGCGATCGCGGAGCGGATGGAGGAGGAAGCCGTCCGATCCGCTCGCATTTCCGATCCAGCCGAGACTTCCGCATATTCCTTTCATGACGCACCCGACGCATTCCCCGATGCCGCCTAGTCCCTTGCCGGATCGGGGACGGCTCATCCTGCGCGGTGCGGGGAGCCCGGCGGACCGGGCGCGCTTCCTTTCCCGGAACGAACCCGGCAAGAATCCCGACGGCCCTCCCGATCTCGACGAACTTTGGCGCGACTTCAACCGCCGTCTTTCCGGCCTGTTCAGCGGGAATTCGGGCGGGACGAATCGCAATGGCGGCGGCACCGGCACCGGCGGCGGAGACGGCCCGAGTCCCCGCCAGGCGTGGCTCGGCATCGGCGCCGTGGCGGCGGCGCTGTTCCTGATCTGGATGGGAACCGGCATCTATACCGTCCAGGCCGGACAGGTGGCGGTGGTCTCGACCTTCGGCCGTTTCGTCGGGACGGTCGGTCCGGGATTGCACTGGCGCATGCCCTGGCCGATCCAGGCCAACGACACGGTCGACGTCTATGCCCAGCGCAAGGTCGACATCGGCATGCATGGCGACGAGGATCGCCTCAAGGAAGCGCTCATGCTCACCGACGACGAGAACGTCGTCGATGTCCAGTTCGAAGTTCAGTACCGCGTCAAGAGCGGCCCGGACGGTGCGCGCGACTATGTGTACGGCAGCCGTTTCACCCCGAACGCGCGCGACGGCGATCCGAGCGCGGTGGTGAAGCAGGCGGCGGAGTCGGCGATGCGCGAAGTCGTCGGTCGCCGGACGATGGATGCGGTGCTGTTCGGCTCCCGCGAGGAAATTGCCGCCGAAGTGCGCAAGGAACTGCAGGACATGCTCGATCGCTACCAGACGGGGCTGATGGTCACCGCCGTCGCGATCCAGAACGCGCAGCCGCCCGATGCGGTGCAGTCGGCGTTCGATGACGCATCCAAGGCGGTGCAGGACAAGGATCGCCAGATCAACGAGGGCGAGGCCTATGCCAACAGCGTGGTGCCGCGCGCCCGCGGCGATGCCGCCCGCCTGATGCAGGAGGCCGAGGGCTATCAAGTCCGGGTGATCGATACCGCGGAAGGCGATGCCGCCCGGTTCCGGAAGATCCTCGCCGCATATGTCAAGGCGCCGCGCGTGACCCGGGAGCGGATGTACATCGATGCCATGCGGGACATCTTCGCCAATACGAGCAAGGTGCTGATCGATACCCGCAACAGCGCGCCGCTGCTCTATCTGCCGCTCGACCGCCTGCTGCGCCAGTCGTCCGCGGGAGAGTCGGCGGCACCGTCCGGGGCTCCATCCGCCGCAGGCGACGGCCAGGCGGATGGCGCTGCCGCGGCCGGCCAACCGCAATCCGACAGCCGTAGCGACGACACCGATTCGCGCAATCGGGAGTCGCGCTGAATCCCTCGCGCGCACGTGCCATGAATCGTCCCATCATCGCCGTTCTTGCCTTGACCGTCGTCGCCGTGCTGGCACGGATGTCGATGTTCATCGTGGACCAGCGTCAGGCCGCGATCGTCTTCAACCTCGGCCAGGTTGCCCGCGTGATCGAGCAGCCGGGCCTGCACTTCAAGATGCCGGCGCCGCTCGAGAACGTCGCCTTCGTCGATCGACGTATCCTGACGATCGACGAATTCGCGCCCGACCGGGTCCAGACCTCGGAGAAAAAGAACCTGCTGGTCGATTTCTTCGTCAAGTGGCGGATCACCAATCCACGCGAATACTGGATCAGTTTCCAGGGCAGCGAGCGCGCCGCCGAGGACCGGATTTCGATGCTGGTCCGCGATGCGCTCAACCAGGCGGTGAACAAACGCACGGTGCAGGAGATCGTCTCCCGCGACCGGGCTGCCGCGATGGACGAGATCCGCTCGGCGGTTGAACGCCGCGTGAGCGACCTCGGCGTGAAGATCGTCGACGTCCGGCTGCGGCACGTCGATTTCGTGCCCGAGATCATGACCGAATCGATCTATCCCCGCATGATCGCCGAGCGCAAGCGCGTCGCCAACGAGCAGCGCGCCATCGGCGCCGCGGAGGCCGAACGGATCAAGGCGGATGCGGATCGCCAGCGCGTGGTGCTGCTTGCCGACGCCTATCGCGAAGCCCAGCGCATCAAGGGCGAGGGCGACGAAAAGGCATCGTCCATCTACGCGCAGGCGTTCAGCGCCGATCCCGAGTTTTTCGATTTCTATCGCAGCCTCGACGCATACCGTCAAAGCTTCCGCAACCGCTCCGACATGCTGGTCGTCGATCCATCGTCCGAGTTCTTCCGCTACATGAAGGATTCCGGCGCCGCCCATGCCAAGCCGGCGCACTGAGCAGTCCGTTTTTTTCATCGTGGATCCCTGGCTGTTACCGGAAAATATCGCCGACGCGCTTCCTGAAGAAGCGCGGACCGTCGAGCGCCTGCGCCGCGCGCTGCTCGACTGCTATCGCTCGTACGGATACGAGCTGGTCATGCCGCCGCTGCTCGAACACATCGAGTCGCTGCTGACCGGCAGCGGCGGTGACCTCGACCTGGCGACGATCAAGACCGTCGACCAGCTGAGCGGGCGCACGGTCGGCCTGCGGGCCGACACCACCCCGCAGGTTGCGCGCATCGACTCGCACATCCTCAACCGCGACGGCGTGGTCCGCTTGTGCTATGCGGGTCCGACGTTGCGCGCGCGCCCGGCGCACCCGATGGCGAGCCGCGAGCCGGTGCAGGTCGGCGCGGAAATCTACGGCGAGGCCCGCCTCGATGCCGACATCGAGGCCCTGGAACTGGCGGTCGCGTCGGCCCGCACACTGGGGTTTTCCGATGTGCAGATCGACGTCGGACATACCGGTGTGGTGCGCGCGCTGCTCGACGGCGTGCTGGATGCCGTCCGCCCTGGGGAAGAGGGTGTCGAGGACGTGCTCTGCGCGCTGGCTGCGAAGGACGGCATTGCGCTGGGCGCGGCGTGCCGGCACCTGGGTTCGCGTCTGGCGCCGGATGCGCTGCGCGGCCTGCACGCCCTCCTCGAATGCAGCGGTGGCCGCGACACGGTCGCCCGTGCGCGCCGGGTACTGCCGGACTCGGCGCCGCTGCGCGCGGCGCTCGACGATCTCGACCGGCTCGCAGACGCCTGTCCGACCGACCGTGTCGGCATCGATCTTGCCGACCTGCACGGATTTCGTTACCACACCGGGGCGACCTTTGCGGCGTATGTGCCGGGGTTGAACGGCGCGGTGCTGCGCGGCGGGCGCTACGACGACATCGGCCGGGCGTTCGGCCGGGCGCGTCCCGCGACGGGGTTTTCGATCCTCGATCTGCGCGAGGCGGCGCAGTCGCTCGTCGGCGGCAAGGTGGCGCCGGACCGCGCGATCCGGGCGCCGTGGCACGGCACCGACGCGCGTTTGGAAGAAATGGTCCAGGCCCTGCGCACGCGTGGGGAAATCGTGGTCCGCGGCGCCGGCGCACAAGCGGGTGCCGCCCTCGTCGTGGACCGCGAGCTGGTTTGCAAGAACGGAATTTGGGAAATCGCGGAGATCGACCTTGGCACGTAACGTCGTAGTCGTCGGCACCCAGTGGGGGGACGAGGGCAAAGGAAAAATCGTCGATTGGCTGACGGAGCACGCCGATGGCGTGGTGCGGTTCCAGGGCGGACACAACGCCGGACACACGCTGGTCATCGATGGGCGCAAGACCATCCTGCGTCTGATCCCGTCCGGCATTCTGCGGCCTTCGGTTGCCTGCTACATCGGCAACGGCGTGGTCCTGTCGCCGCAGGCGCTGCTCGCCGAAATCGACGAACTCGAGGCGGGCGGAGTCGATGCCGCATCGCGCCTGATCGTTAGCGGAAGCTGCCCGTTGATCCTGCCGTACCACGTCGAACTCGACCTTGCGCGCGAGATCAAGCGGGGCAACGCCAAGATCGGCACCACCGGTCGCGGCATCGGCCCGGCCTATGAAGACAAGGTTGCGCGGCGGGCGATCCGCGCGCAGGATCTGTTCGATGCGGCGCGGTTCGGCGAACTCGTCCGCGAAGCGCTCGACTATCACAATTTCGTGCTGACCCGGTATCTGGGTGCGACCGCGGTCGATGCCGATCAGGTCATCGACACCACCTTGCAATTGGGCGAGCGCATCAAGCCCATGGTGGCCGACGTCTCGCACCGCCTGCATGCGGCGATGGGCCGCGGCGACCGCCTGCTGTTCGAGGGCGCCCAGGGAACGCTGCTCGACGTCGATCACGGCACCTATCCGTACGTCACGTCGAGCAACACGGTGGCCGGTGCTGCGTGCACCGGCGCGGGCGTTGCGCCGCAACGCCTGCAGTACGTGCTCGGCATCACCAAGGCGTACGCGACCCGGGTCGGTTCCGGGCCGTTCCCCACCGAATTGATGGATGCAACCGGAGACCGCCTGCGCGATCAGGGTGGTGAATATGGCTCGGTCACCGGCCGGCCGCGTCGTTGCGGCTGGTTCGACGGCGCCGCGTTGCGCCGTTCCGTGCAGTTGAACGGGACGACCGGCTTGTGCATCACCAAGCTCGACGTCCTCGACGGCTTGCCCACTGTGAAGCTCTGCACCGGGTATCGCGTCGACGGCGAACAGACCGAGCTCGTCCCCTTCGGGGCCGACGAGGTGGCGCGCTGCGAGCCGGTCTATGAAGAATTCCCGGGATGGAGCGAGTCGACCTACGGCGTGCGCAACTGGGACGATCTTCCCCTCGGCGCGCGGCAGTTCCTCGATCGACTGGCCGAGGTGGCCGGCGCGCCGATCGACCTCGTCTCGACCGGGCCGGAGCGCGACCAGACCATCGTGCTGCGGCATCCGTTCCTGACGCCGATGCAGTGACCCCGCACCCCGCGCGTGAGCGCGGGGGACCAACGGGTCGAGCGGTTGATCCACAACGGTGCATCCATGTCCGAACCCGTCCTTTCCGTAGACTGGCCTGCGTACCACGGTCTCGTCGAGCGTCTCGCGGCCCAGATCCACGAGTCGGGCTACCGCTTCGATTCCCTGCTTTGTCTCGCCCGTGGCGGCCTGCGCCCCGGCGACGTGCTTTCGCGGATCTTCGACGTGCCGCTGGCGATCCTCGCGGCCAGTTCGTATCGCGCCGCCGGCGGTACGGTGCAAGGCGAACTCGACATCGCCCGGTACATCACCACCACCGGCGCCGAGCTGCATGGTCGTCTGCTGCTCGTCGACGATCTTGCCGATACGGGCGCGACCATCGAGCGCGTCCGTGTCCATCTGCGTCAGCGCTATCCGGCGATCACGGAAATCCGCACGGCGGTGCTCTGGGTCAAGGAGGGCGCTAGCGTCGTTCCGGAGTACGCCGTGCTGCGCTTGCCCGACCGGCCCTGGATCCGGCAGCCGTTCGAGATCTACGACGACATGCGGCCGGAGGACGTCTGCCGGCGGGTGCACGGCGCCGCCGGGTGAGTTGCCGGCGGCGGCACCCGGCAATGGCTCCAACCGCGGACGCGGGGATCCCCATCCCGCCGGATCAATGCCCCGCGGCCGCGCCCGTCGCGCCGCCCGCGGCGCGCGTCGGCCGTACCAGCCAGACCAGGGCGATCAACAGGCCGAACAGCGCGGCGCTGAGATAGAACATCTCGTCGACCGAAATCGTGTAAGCCTGCTGCCGGACCATTCGATCGAGCACGCCGAGCGCCTGCTCGCGGCTTGCGCCCAGATCCTGCACTTGTCGCAGCAACGCGTCGGCCATCGAATTTCCATACCAGAGGTGGTCCACCAGTCGCGCGTGATGCTGGATTGCCCGGTCGGTCCACCACGTGGTGTAGATCGAGGTGCCGAACGAGCCCGCCGTGATGCGGGCGAAATTGGCCAGGCCGGTGGCCGCGGCGATCCGATGCTGCGGCAATCCGCCCAGCACGATCGAAAACAGGGGAATGAAGAACATCGAACTTGCGATGCCTTGCACCACGGTCGGCATGGCGTAGTCCCAATAGCCGCTGTCGCTGGTGAAGTGCGAGCGCATCCAGAACACCACCATGAACACCGAAAACGAGCACGTGGTCAGCAGGCGGGTGTCGATGCGATCGAGATAGCGGCCCACGATCGGCGAGAGCGCGAGGGCGAACAGACCGACCCAGGCCATGACCTCGCCGGCCTGGGTCGCCGTGTAGCCGACGAATTCCTGCAGCCATAGCGGCAGCAGCACCAGGCTGCCGAAGAACATCGCATACGACAGTCCCATCATCAGCGTGCCGATGGCGAAATTGCGCCGGCGGAACAGGCTCAGGTCGACCACCGGATGGGCGTCCGACAGTTCCCAGATCAGGAACAGCACGAAGCCGACCAAGGCCGCGATCGCCAGCGTGATGATGACGTCGGAGCCGAACCAGTCGAGTTCCTGCCCCTTGTCGAGCATGATCTGCAGCGAACCGACCCAGATCACCAGGAGTCCCAACCCGATCCAGTCGATCGGCAGCTTGCGGATCGACGTCTCGCGGTGGCGGTAGATCGCCATGGTCACCAGCGCACAGGTCACCCCGACCGGAACGTTGATGTAGAAGATCCACGGCCAGGAAATGTTGTCGGTGATCCATCCTCCCATCAGCGGGCCGGTGATGGGCGCGACCAGCGTGGTCATCGACCACATCGCGAGCGCCATGCCGGACCGCTCCCTCGGGTAGCTCGAAAGCAGGAGCGTCTGCGACAGCGGAATCATCGGTCCGGCCGATGCCCCCTGCAGCACCCGGAACAGGATCAGCACCTGCAGGCTGGGCGCATGGCCGCAGAGGAAGGAGAACAGGGTGAAGAACGTGATGCTCCCCAGGAACACCCGCACCGAGCCGAAGCGTTGCGCGAGAAAGCCCGTCAACGGGACCGCGATCGCATTGGCGACCCCGAACGAGGTGATCACCCAGGTTCCTTCGGAGGAACCGACGCCGAGATCGCCGGCGATCGAGGGGATCGACACGTTGGCGATCGACGTGTCGAGCACGTTCATGAAGGTTGCCAGGCTGAGCGCCAGGGTACCCAGCACGAGGGTACTGCCGGCAAGCGGTTCCGGCCGGGCCGCCGCCTCGCGGGCTTCTGGGGGCGTTGCGGCGGCGCTCGGCTCGGTCACGCTTGGTCTCCCGCTGGGTGGGGAATTCCCGGGGTCTCCGCAGCCCGGGGTTGCCGCAAAAGGCGCGGTAGCGAGGCGCTAGTGTAGTGCTTCGGAAGGGTTGGCACGAAAGGAAGGATCGCCATCGATGTGCAATTCGGCGATGGTGCTTGCAGCCACCGCTTGCCTGCGTGGTGCCGGCGTCATCGCCGCAATCGCTCCCGCATCCCGGATCGTCTCCCTTCTTTCGGGACGGCAACAATCGGTAACGCATTCGATGCCCGACTTCCGCCTCCGGTTCAGGTTTGGTTGGTAGAAACGCGTACGGAAACACCGCAAGCGCGATGATGCAAACTCAAAACCCGATCGTTGACTGGATTCGCCGGCACGCAGCCCGGCTGATGGCGGTGTTCGTCCCGCTGCTGGGGGCGGCCGCGTTGAGTGTTGCGCTGAGTTCCTGCGGCGGCGGCGGCATTGCGGCGCTTGCCCTGGGTGGCGTCGGCACCGGAGGCACGGGCCTGACGATCGGAACGGTGGTCGCCCTCGGCAGCGTGGGAGTCGACGACCACGAATACGACAGCCAGGCACCGCAGTATTTCGAGGATGGCAACGCGACCGCGACGCCGGCGACCGTGGTGGGCCTGGGGCAACGCATCCACGTCGAGACGGATGCCGCCGACAACCCGCTGACGATGACCGTCGAGCCGACCCTGGTCGGAACCATCCAGGGAACGCCGACCATCCACGCCGACGGTGTGACCGGTAGCTTCGTCGTCAACGGTGTGACGGTGGTGACGAATATCGCGCCGGCGGCGGGGCCGGTCACCTTCTATGTCGGCCTGACCGATATCACCAGCCTGACCAGCGGCACTCGGGTCGAGGTGCACGGACTCTTCCACGGCAATGCCGGCGGGACCGGCAACACGATCCAGGCGACGCGGATCGCCCTGTCCCCCGTGACCGACACCACGACGCGCATCACCGGGGTCGTCACCGGCCTGACGCAGAGCGCCGCCGGGGAGTCCTTCCAGATCGCCGGAAGCGGCATGACGGTGCAGATGACCTCGGCTACGGCCACGGAGCCGGCCGGCGTCGCACTCGCCAATGGACAGGTCGTGAACGTCCTGAGCACGACTGCGCCGAGCGGCACGACGATACCCGCCGCCAACGTCCGGATTCACGGCATCGTCGGCACCACCACGACCGTGGCGGTGGAAGGCCTGGTTTCCAGCTCGGGCGGCGGCGTCTTCACGGTCGACGGCGTCGCGGTCGACGCCGTTGCCGCGGGCTTGCCGGCGGTTCACGATGGCGATGCGATCGTGGTCACCGGTCAGGAAGGCGCGAACGGGACCTTGAACGCGAGTGCGATCCGCACCTATGCCACGCAGCCCGCCCAGGTCAGCCTGAAGGGCACCATCACCGGGTACGTGAGCGCCTCGAACTTCCTCGTGCGCGGGGTGCCGGTCGATGCCGGCGGCGCCGCCGTGACCACGGTCGTGGGGGGCACGCCGGCAGCGCTCGGCAATGGCGTGTACGTGGAAATCACCGGCAATCCAGGCGGCCTGGGACAAGGGAACGTCGTGGTCGCCGCGAACGTCGCCAGTTCCTCGGTGCCTCCGGTGGGCGCGGTGGTCGATTACCTCGGCACCATCGGCGGCTTCACCAGCGACAAGAGCCCGTTCACGCTCCAGGGGACGTTCGGCGGCGTGACCAATCCGACGGTGACCTTGACCACCAACGTCCAGACCGTCAACGGCACGGAAGGCAACCTTGCCGACGGCAAGGCGGTCGAAGTCGAGGGCACGGTCACGGCGAGCGGGTTGACGGTCTACAGCGTGACCTTCCTGGGAAGCGCGCCGACTTCGTCGGATACGAACGGGGAAGTTCACGGGTACGCCGCCGGTGGATCGGGTTTCACCGTCAATGGGATTGCCCTGACGTTGACGCCCACGACCCTGTTCTACGATGGTACCACCACGTCGACGCCGCCGTCATGGTTCACCGACGGGGCGCCGGTCGAGGTGAACTACACCCAGTCGGGCGGACAGAACCTCGCCCAATCGATCAGCTTCGACGGCGGTTGATCGCCGGCGGTGCCGGGATCGTGCAGTAGGCGCGGTCGTCGAGGTGCAGTGGGGTTTCAGCGTTGCAGCGCCGCGTCGACGTCCCGGTCCAGCGCTTCCGGCGGCACCGACGGGGCGTAGCGCGCGAGCACCGTTCCCTGGCGGTCGACCAGGAACTTGGTGAAGTTCCACTTGATCCACTTCGTGCCGAAGATGCCCGGCGCGGCATTCGTGAGATGCCGGTACAGCGGGTGGATGTCGCGGCCCTTGACGTCGATCTTTGCAAACATCGGAAAGGTGACGTCGTAGGTGGTGCGGCAGAACTGGCCGATTTCGTCTTCGCTGCCGGGCTCCTGGCTGCCGAATTGATTGCAGGGAAAGCCGAGTACGGTAAAGCCGCGCGCTTCATGGCGCCGGTACAGCGCTTCCAGGCCGGCGTACTGGGGCGTGAAACCGCAGCGGCTGGCGACGTTCACGATCAGCAGGACCTTGCCTGCGAACTCCCCCAGCCGCCGATGCGCGCCGTGGATGTCGGTCAGTTCGATGTCGTAGGGATGCACGGTGGCTTCGGAATGGGTTTCGGATGGGGATGGCCACGCGGCGGAGGGGCGCGAGGTATCCGTAGACAACCTCGATTTAGTGTAGCGCCTTGGCCAGGTTGGCACGAAACGAAGGATCGTCATCGATGTGCCATGACGCCGATGGTGCTTGCAGCGCGCAGGCGAGCGGCGGCTGCGCCCCGCCGGGGCCGGCTACGCGGTGGTCGCCCCTGCGGGGCGACTGCGCTGCGCTGCGCAGTCCGCGGGCGCACGGCCGAACTCGCGGCGCGGCCTGCGGCCGCTCTGCTCGGACATGCGGCCGTGAGTCAGAAGGGTGGGCGCGCTGGCGCGCGCCGCGCCCGCGGCCTTGTGCTGCTTATATGGACGCCTCCCTTGTGTCAAGCGAAGTCTTGAAGTTCTGGTATGGCGGTTCAACTGCGGTCTTATATCCGGCCTGTTCGTGCGGTTCGGATGTAATTCCGCCGCTGGCCTTGATGGTCATTCGCGAGGTCGGATCCCATCTCACCACAGGGCTTTGCGTGAAGCTTGCCCGAGCAGCGCATCGGATTTTCCGACCCACGGTCTGGCCGCTTGCCATCACCTCGTCAACTTCTCTCGCACACTCGTTTTGGCATCTGCCATTGTTTGTTGGTTATTTACCCTTCGGGGAAGCCGTATTCAGGCCGCCACGGGTGCGCTCGCCTTCCAGCTCGCGTCATAAGCGCGCCCGTGCCGGATTAATGCCCAGGCTGTTCTTGCAGTCTTGTTGGCCCATGCAACCGCAGCGACGTTCGTCGGTCGGCGCTCCAGGATCTTGGTGAACCATTCGGTGCGACTCTTCGATATTGCCACCGCGTGCGCACCGCTGATGAGCAGCGTGCGCAGATACGGGTCGCCGCGCTTGGTGATGCCGCCCATGCGAACCTTGCCGCCGGTCCCCTGATGACCCGGGCTCAGCCCCAGGCTGGCGGCAAACTCCCGCCCGTTGCGCCAGGCCTTGCCATCGCCCAGAACGGCCGCCAGGGCGGTCGCCCCCAAGACACCCACGCCCGGGATCTGGCGCAGCGCCTTGGCCGTCTCTGAGCTCTTTTGTACGGCGGCAATCTCGCCTTCGGCCACCTCGATGTTGTGCGCGATCTCCTTGAGCGTTCGCTGCAACTCATCGACCAGACGCACCATCAGCTCCGGCAAGCTCTCGTTAAATTGGGCGCGGCGCTCGGCCAGCACACGCAAGCCCGCATGGCGCCCTTGCGGCAGCACCACCCCGAACTCATACATCAGTCCCCGGAGCATGTTGACGGTCGCTGTCTGCGTGGTGATCCAATGCGACCTGATCCGGTGCAGCGACTGGATGGCTTGCTGGTCACAGCTCTTGATCGGAACGCGCCGGATATCCTCGTGCGAGGCCGCGACCCAGATTGCTCGCGCATCGGCGGCATCATCCTTGTTGCCGCGCACGAACGCACGCACCTGCTTGGCGGGCAGCAACTCGGGCTCATGACCCATCGCGACAAGACGGCGGGCCCAATGGTGGGCACCCCCACAAGCCTCCATCACGATCCTGGCCGGCTGAAGCTGTGCGAAGAACTCCGAGAGCTTGGCGCGGCTGAGCTTCTTACGGTGGATCTCCCCGCTGGCGGGATCAACCCAATGAACCTGGAATACATGCTTGGCAAGATCCACTGCATAGGTTGTAGCATCCATCGTGGGGCCTCCGTCATCGAGTGGTTGCGAGAACCTCCACTTTGGCACTTGATGCCGTTGCACGCGAGGCCCCCCGATCAAGCAGCTTGGGAGCGCGGCGAAGGTGGGAGGCGTCCATACCATCTCGCCACCGCGTCCTATGCCGGCCCCGGCGGGGCGCAGCCACCGCTCGCAGCCACGACCTCCACCGGGTGAGCAGACTGGTGTTGACCGGTTACGACTATTGTCGTAGCGTGGCGCCATGGCCGATTTCCGCCTTCCCGCCGACGATCTCGAGTACGCGGTGCTTGCCGCGCTCTGGGCGCTGCGCGCCGCGTCGGTGCGCGCGCTGCACGAGCGGGTAGGGGTTCCGGCCGGCCATGTCTACACGACCACCGCCAAGGTGGTGGACCGTCTGCGCGAGAAGGGATTGGTGACGCGCCGTCGCGAGGGCGGAGCGTTCGTCTATCTCCCGGCCGTCGAGCGCGGCGAAGTCGAACGAGCGCGTGCGCGCCATCTGGTGCACCGCTTCCTGGGACCCGGTCCCCATGCCGCGGTCGCGGCGCTGGTCGACGCGGTCGACGAACTCGATCCCGGATTGCTCGCGGAACTCGAGCGGGCGATTCGCAGCAAGCGGAGGGCGGGACATGGAGCGTGAAACGCTGCTCGTCACCTTGCTAGTCGGGTTCGGCGGCGCCGCCGTGCAGGCCCTGGCGCTGTTGCCGCGCCGTACCTGCGGCGATTCCTCGCCGCAGGTTGCCGAGCGTCGCGCGTGGCGGCAACTGTGGCTGCCGCTGCAACCGCTGTTCGTGCTCGGCGCATGGCTTGCCGGCTGGGCGCTGCGCGAACCCGATCCGGTGCCGGACCGCATGGCCCCCGGCATCCTGATGGCCATCAGCCTGCCGTTCGCGCTGGTCGCGATCCGTGCCGCCGTGCGGGCCGTCCGGGCGGTCGTCCGCGCCCCGCGGGATCTGCCGATCTACACCGTGGGCCTCTTGCGCCCGCAGGTCGTGTTTTCGCCGTTTCTGGCCAGGAGCCTCGAGGAAGGTCCGGTGCGTGCGGCCTGGGAACACGAGCAGGCGCATGTCCGGCATCGCGATCCGTTGCGGATCTGGCTGGCCCAGATCGCAACCGATCTGCAGTGGCCCTGCCCCGGGGCGCGTCGCCGTTTCACGGCCTGGCTCGAAATCCTGGAGTGCGCCCGCGACGATGAGGCGCGCGGCGGCGGCGCATCCGGGGTCGATCTCGCCGCCGCGGTCCTGGCGATCGCGCGCATGGTGTCCACGGCGTTGCCGCCGGGCGGAGCGCCGGAGGAGACAGCGGTCGACGCGGCCCTGATCGGTCGCGGGCGGGCGTTGCAGGGGCGGATCGCGCGGCTGCTGTCCTCGCTGCCCGAGTCTGCAGGAGCGCCGGCGCGAAGCTGCTTCGATCCGCCGGCGTCGTGGGCCGTCGCCGCGGTCGTGCTCCTGATCGCAGGGGGCGTCGGTGCCGCTTGCGGCGAGCAGGTGCTGCGGCCGATTCTTGCCTGGACATGGTCGATCTGATTGCCTTGCGTCCGCCGTGGCGCGGGCGAACGGGACGGTTGCGTTGCGCGGCGCTCTGCATGCCGCTTTGCATGCTCCTGCTGGCGGGCATGTCCCGGACGGCGGCCGCCGCCGGCGATACCGACGTCGTTGCCGTCCGCGTGCAGATGCTGCCTCGATCCTGGACCGCGTACGGGCAGATCGTCCCGACAGCGATCCTCGCGGTGCGCAGTGTCGATCCCGGCACCTTGCGCGGCCTCCACGTCGTACCGGGCAGCGCCGTGGCCGCCGGGGACCTGCTTGCCCAGGTCGGCGGGCCGCGCGTGCAATCGCTGCTGACCGCTTGCGAACAGGCCTTGCGCGGTGCACAGGCGCAGGAATCCGCCGCCCGGCGTGCGCTGGCGATCGTTCGGCGCGAATGGACCAACCAGTTGGCGACGCGGCAGACGGTCGATACGGCGCAGCGCGACTGGCAGGTTGCGCGTGCCGCGGTGCGGACCGCGGCGGCACAGCTTCGGGCGGCCCGGGCGCTTCGGATCGTCCGTGCGCCGGTGGCCGGGACGGTGATCGCGATCCAGGCCGCGGACGGCGAGGAGTTGTCGGCGGGGGAAACCATCCTGACCCTCATGCCGGCGGGCAGGCTGTGGATCGGCGCCGCATGCTATGGCGCCGACGCGGCGGCGCTGCATGCCGGGATGACCGGGCGCTTTCGGCCCGCCGGCGGCGGTGACGCGATCCCGGTGCGGGTGGTTTCGGTCGCGTCGGGCATCGCGGCCGACGGCCGCCGAACCGTCGGCCTTCTGCCGACGTCGCCAACGTTGCCGGCATGGTGGGAGAGCGGGCAATGGGGAACGGTCGAGATCGAGGGACCGGCGCGCCGGATGGCCGCGGTGCCGACCTCGGCGTTGATCCTGGATCACGGTCGGTGGTGGGTGCTCGTGCGTACCGCGCAGGGGGACCGGCCTCAGGAAGTGACGCCGGGGGCGACGCGCGGCTGGCAGACCTGGATCGCCTCCGGCCTGCAGCCGGGGCAGCGGGTCGTCGTCCGCGACGCGTTTCTCGAATACCACCGTGGCATTGCCGAATCGTTCCAACCTCCCGACTGATTCATGACGGCCGACGACCCTTCCGTACCGCGCTGGCTGCGGCGCCGGGTGCTGTGGCTGCTCGTGCTCGCCGCCGTGCTGGCGTGGGCGGCGGATGCGCTCCTGCGTACGCCCGTGGAGGTGCTGCCGCAGTTCGCCTACCCGCAGATCCGCGTCAATGCGCACCTGCCGGGGACCAGTGCGACCGAACTGGAGCATCTCGTCGTCGATCCCCTGGAGAGCCGGATCCTGACCCTGACCGGCCTGCGCAGCGTGCGCTCGGTGATGGGCAACGGCACGGCGGAGATCGACGTGCGGTTTCGCCGGGGGAGCAGCGCGCAGATCGACCTGCAGGCGGTGAACGGGGCGATCGATCGCGCCCGCGGAGATCTGCCGGCGCAGGTCCGTCCGGTGGCGGAGATCCTGGGAAATGCCATCAACGAAGTCGCGGACTACACGGCGGAGATCCCGGCCGGCGTCGCGCCGGCCCGGGTGCAGCGGATGGTGGCGGCCGACATCGTTCCGGCGTTGCGCGCGGTTCCCGGCGTGCAGTTCGTCAACGTGTTCGGCGCCGGCAACGAGGCACTGTGGATCCAGCCCGACCTCGACGCCATGCGCCGCTACGGCGTGAGCGTGGTGCAGATCGTGCAGGCGGGGCATTCGCAGGTCCTGCTCGAACCCGCGGGGTACGTCACCCTCGGCCACAACGACGTGCTGATCGAAGCCCGCAGCTTGCCCACGGATATCGAGGCGCTGGAGCGGATTCCGGTTGCGGCCCGGGACGGACCGATTCCGCTGCGGGCATTGGCGCGGGTGGTTCGCGCCCCGGAACCCACACACGGCGCCGTGTCGCTGGACGGGCGTCCCAGCGTTGCGCTCAGCGTGATCAAGCAGCCCGGCGCGTCGACGCGCGCCGTCACGCGAGCCATCCGGACGGTGCTGGACGAAACCCGCGCGCAGCTCCCTCCGGGGGTCCGCTGGGTGCAGACCTACGACCAAGGCCATCTGGTCGCGCTCGTCGGCGCCGATCTCGGGCGCAACCTTGTGATCGGCGCGGCACTGGCGGTGCTGGTCCTCTTCTGGGTGCTGGGCGCGGGACGCGGAATCGTCGTCCTCGCATGCAGCATTCCGCTGTCGCTGGCCCTTGCCGTCGCAGCGCTGCGCGCGCTGGGGCAGGACCTGAACCTGATGACCTTCGGTGCGTTGTCGGTCGCCGTCGGGCTGCTGGCCGATGACGCGATTCTCGTCCTCGAGAGCATTCACCATCGATGGGAGTCGGGCGACGCGCATTGGCAGGGAATCCGCACCGGCGTCCGGAACATCCTGGTTCCCGACATCACCGGCACGCTCACCAATGTTGCGATCTACGTGCCGCTGCTCTTCGTCGGCGGTGTGATGGGCCTGTTCTTCATCCCGTTTGCGTGGGCGATGATCGTTGCGCTATCGGCCTCGCTGCTCGTATCGCTGACGCTCATTCCGCTGGGCCTGGGTTTTCTCGGTGCGCGGCCGTCTGCGGGCACGAGCGCCGGGCGGCGCTTCCTGCGCGGTCTGCAGCGTGCGAACGAACGGCTGTTTGCATGGGTCGCGCGGGCCCCCCGCACCAGTCTGGCGATCACCGTCGGGGTGCTGCTGATCAGTCTCGCTGGACTGGCGCTGGTGCCCGTCGACTTTCTTCCGCTGCCCAACGAAGGCGCGCTGCTGGAGGCGTTCACGCTTCCCCCGGGGGCTTCCCTGCTCGATACGCGTGCGGCAGCACGGACGATCACGCAGCGGCTGCTGCGCGATCCGGCCGTGGCCCACGTGTATGTCCGCATCGGCTCGGCATCGTCCACGACCTATACCGAACCCGCGTATGCCGGCGAGATCCAGGTGGCGCTCAAGCCGAGCGTCGGTGTCAATGCCCTGGACGCGATCGGCGCGCGCATCGGTCGCGAATCGCAGCTCCCGGGCGTGCAACGGGCGGTCGATACGCCGACCATCGAGCGCGTGGGCGAGAGCCTCTCCGGGTTGTCGCAGCCGTTCGTGGTGCATGTGTTCGGCGCCGCCGTACCCGAGTTGCGCCGGCTCTCCGAGGAAATCACCGCGCGCCTGTGCCGCATCCACGCATTGCAGGACGTCTTCGACAACGACGGCTATCCGGTGACGCAGTTGCAGATCGAACCCCGGGCGCTCGCGCTGACGGTCCACGGACTGACCCCCGCCGCGCTCTATGCCCAGATCGGGCCGCTGATCGGCGGCCAGGTCGTGGGCCTCGTACCGGAGGGCAATGTCCCCTTGGATCTCTATCTGCGGCTTGCCGATGCGCCGCAACACACCGTCCCCGAGCTGGCGGCGCTGCCGATCCGCACGCAAGGGGGCTGGACGCCCTTGGGCGAACTGGCGAGGCTGACCCTGGTCGAAACGCCCGATCAGATCCGGCACATCGCCGGCGCCCGCGCTCTCGACATCGTGGCCACGCCGAACGGCCCGCTGGGCAGCACCGAGGCGGCGGCCCGGCGCGCCGTGGCCGATCTGCACCTGCCGCCCGGATACCGCATCGCCTTCGGCGGTCTGGCGGCCGAACTCGAGCAGGCCGCGCTGGGTCTGCTCCTGGCGGCCGCGGCGGCGGTCGCGATCGTGATCGGCATCCTGTTGTTGCAGTTCGACGGCCTGCTGGTTCCCGGAATCCTGCTGCTCGAGATTCCGCTGGCGCTGACCGGAGGCACGGTGGCCCTGGTGGCGAGCGGCGTCGGCCTGAACGCCACCGGCCTGATCGGCTTTCTGACCTTGGTGGGTATCGGGCTGCGCCACAGCATCGTGCTGCTCGATCGGGCCCGTCGCAACGAGCGCGCCGGCATGCCGGTCGAGGACGCGGTGCGCGAAGCGATCCAGGTGCGCTTCCGGCCGATCGTGCTGACCGCAGCCACCGCCGCGCTCGGCATGCTGCCGACCGCCTTGGGCCTGGGCCAGGGGGCCGCGCCGGAACAGGGACTGGCGGTGGTGATCCTGGGTGGCCTGGTCTGGAGCGCGGTGCGCAGCACCAACCTGATTCCCGCGCTATACCTGTACTGGCGCCGCAGGCAGATCGGCCGGTAGGCGGGGACCTTCCTGCGTCCGCCGGGGGCGGCGGCGCGGGAAGCGCCCATCGCGCATCGCCGCGGGCCGATGCCGGCGCGCGACTGACGCCGGTCACGGTGCGGCCGGCGGCTTGGTGCCAACCTTGGCGGTGTTACCGCACCGGGGCGCTGACCGGAGACGGGAAGGGGTTCGAGAATGGCGGCGGAAACCGCGACAGCAGCAGAACCGTTGCACGGTCTGACCGAGGCCGAGGTCGCGGCGCGCATCGCCCGCGGCGAAGTCAATCGCGCTGCGACCCCGACCAGCCGCACCGCCTGGGCAATCGTGCGCTCGAATGTGTTGACCCGGTTCAACGCGATCCTCGGCACCCTGTTCGTCGTGATCGTGCTGACCGGGCCCTGGCAGGATGCGCTCTTCGGCGGCGTGTTCGTCCTCAATACCCTGATCGGCGTGGTCCAGGAATTGCGGGCGAAACGCGCATTGGACCGCTTGGCGCTGGTCAGCCAGCCGAAGGCCCGCGTCCTGCGCGCCGACCGGCTCCTCGACGTCGCAGCCGCGGGAATCGTGGTCGACGACATCCTCGAACTCGGTTCGGGCGATCAGGTGGTGGTCGACGGAGTGATCCTCGCGGCCGTCGGATTCGAAGTCGACGAATCGATGCTTACCGGCGAATCGGCGCCGGTGCCCAAGCAGGCCGGCGATGAAGTCTGGTCGGGCAGCTTCGTCGTCGCCGGCACCGGGCGCTGCCGCGTCACCCGGGTCGGGGCCGCCGCGTATGGGCAGCGTCTCGCCGGCGATGCCAGACGATTCCGCGTGGCGCGTTCGGAGTTGCGCGCGGGGATCAACCGGATCCTGCGGTACGTGACCTGGGCGATCGTGCCAACCGCCGCGCTGCTCTTTGCCGGTCAGGCGGCCATTCCGGTGCCGCTGGCCGATGCCTTGCTCTATTCTGCCGCCGGCGTGGTCGCGATGGTGCCGGAGGGCCTGATCCTGCTGACCAGTATCGCCCTGGCGTTGGCGGCGTTGCGGCTCTCGCGCCGGCGCGTGCTGGTGCAGGACCTCCCGGCGACCGAAACCCTGGCCCGCGTCGACGTGATCTGCCTCGACAAGACCGGCACGCTGACCGAACGCGAGCCGCGATTCGAGGCGCTCGAGATGTTGCACCCGCACCCGGACGCGCTCCATGCGCTCGCCGGGCTCGTCGCCGCGGAACCCAAACCCAATGCGACCTTGCGGGCGATCGAGGCGGCTTGTCGGACGGAGCGCCATCCCGTCGCCGCGGCCGTCGTGCCATTCTCGTCGGCACGCAAGTGGAGCGGCGCGACGTTCGACGGGCTCGGCACCTGGGTCCTGGGTGCGCCCGAGGTGGTGCTGGCCGCGGTTCCGGACGGCGACACGGTACGGCAGCGCGCCGACGACCTCGCGCGGGGCGGACGTCGCGTCGTGCTGCTGGCGCAGACCACCGAGGCGCTTGCGGCCGAGGGCCTCCCTGCCGGGATCGTGCCCACGGCCCTGGTGTTGCTCACCGAGCAGGTGCGCGGGGATGCCGCGGAGACCTTGCGGTTCTTCTATTCCCAGGGGGTCGCGATCAAGTTGCTGTCGGGCGACCATCCCGCGACCGTCGGCCGGATCGCATCGCAGCTCGGGATCGGCGGGGACGCCGTCGACGCGCAGGATCTGCCGCAGGATGCGGGCGCGCTCGCGGCGCTGGTGGAAACCCAGGCGGTCTTCGGTCGCCTGTCGCCTCGGCACAAGCAAGGGCTGATCGCCGCGTTGCAGGCCCGCGGGCATGTGGTGGCGATGGTGGGGGACGGCGTGAACGACGTGCTCGCGCTCCGCGATGCCGACATCGGCATCGCGATGGGGGCGGGCGCCGGTGCAAGCCGCGCCATCGCCCATCTGGTCCTCCTCGACAACCAGTTCGCGCGGCTGCCCTCGGTCATCGCCGAAGGGCGGCGGGTGATCGGGAACGTCGAGCGCCTGGCGGCGCTGTTTCTCACCAAGACGGTCTACGCCATGTTGCTCGCGCTCGCCGTCGGCGTGGCCGACGTCACGTTTCCGTTCCTGCCGCGGCATCTGACGCTGGTCGGCTCGCTGACCATCGGGATCCCCGCGTTCTTCCTCTCGCTCGAGCATCGCGCCGAGCGGGCCCGCGCCGGCTTCGTCGGGCGGGTTCTGCGTTTTACGTTGCCGGCGGGGGTCATCGTCGCGGGAGCGACTTTCGCGGCGTATGCCCTCATTCCCGGCGGGTCGCGCGGCGGCCTCGCCGAAGCCCGCACGGCGGCGACCGTGACGCTGTTTGCCGTGGCGACCGCGGTTCTCTTCCAGGTGGCGCGCCCGGTCAGCCTGGGGCGGCGGGTCTTGTTCGGTGGGACGATCGGCGCGTTCCTCATCGCGGCGGGCGTGCCGCCGCTGCGGGAGTTCTTCGCGTTGCATTCGCTGCCCGTCGCCACCTGGCTCGCCGCGGCGGGAATCGCCGCCGCCGCCGCCGGCGCACTGCGCTGGAGCGCGGCGGTTGCCGCCACGGTGCGCCCCGCAGCGGTGACGAACCGACCGGTATCGCGCGAGGAGGTTCTGAACTGGCTGCTCGGGCCGGAGAGCCCGAAGTGGTTTCTCCTGACCGCCGCAGCCCTGGTGGTCGGGGGCGCCTGGCTGTTTTTCGGTGTGCTGGGGAAGATCCTCCATCAGGATCCGCTGGTTGCCGTCGATGCCCACGCCCATCTCCTGTTGCAGTCACTGCGCACGTCCGCCGGAGACCACCTGATGATCGCGGTCAGCGAACTCGGCGATGCCCAGGTGCTGTTGCCGGTGTTGCTCGCGGCCCTGGCATGGTTTCTCGTGCACCGCCTCTGGCTGACGGCAGGCTACTGGCTGGTGGCGGTCGGCGTCGCGGAACTGCTCAGCGAGATGCTCAAACTCGCGCTGCAACGGCAACACCCGGGCGCCTTGCCGCCGGGCCTCGAGCCGCTTTCGTTTCCGAGCGGCGACACCACCATGAGCACCGTCGTCTACGGCTTTCTGGCATTCCTGTTGTGGCGCGCGGAACCGCCCGCGTTCCGCCGGATCACGGTGGTCCTCGCCGGGATCCTGGTCGGCGCCATCGCCTTGTCGCGGCTGGTTCTCGGCGCCAATTGGCCATCGGACGTACTGGGCGGCGTGGGCTTCAGTGTCGCGTGGTTGGCCGCACTGGCGGTGGCGTACGAATACCAGTGCCGGGAGCGGTTTTCGTACGTCGGACTGGCGTCGGCGGTGCTCGCGACTCTCGCGGTCGCCGCGGCGCTGCACATCATGACGGGCCATTCGTTCGATACGGTATTCTCCGCGCCCGACGGCTCGATAAACCAATGATCCGGCGCCTGCGCCGGCGTTTCTACGGGAAGGGAAAGATGATTCGGCGATCCGTATGGACCACGATGGCGGTGGCGATCTCGGCAGTCCTCGTCTCCGCGTGCGGGAAACCCACCGATCGGTACCTCGGCACGTGGCAGGATGTCCGGAATCCGGCCCGCACGCTGGTGATCCAGGAAAACGGCCAGGAATTCCTGGCGAAGGACGTCGACGATACGCCGTCCGCGTTTGCCTGCAAGGATCTCGGACGGAATCTCTTCTCCGGTCACATCCAGCAGTGCCCGGATCATCGCGTATCGACGGTCGTCCTCAAAGCCGATGGCGATATCCTGAAGAACGTCGAACCGCTGCCGCTCGGGCTGGGGATCTCGACCATCGTGATCGATGCGTCCAGCGGGCAGTTGATCGCCGGATCGAGCCGCTACAAGCGCGTGGGGTATTGAGCGCAGCTCCGTGCGCCCGCGGGCGGTCTTGCGATGGTGCAGACCGCCCGCGGAAGGCTCAGTTCGCGACGTTGATGTCGATATGCGCCTGGGTCGACGAGTCGAGCACGCCGTTGGTCGCGCTGGTGATCACGGTGTTGTTCTTGGTTCCGACCGGCGACGTCTTGTCCAGCGAGAAGGTGATGCGCCAGGTTCCGTCTTTCGTCACCGTCGAGGGAAGCGTGACGTTCTTCATGTTCCAGACGAAGCCGTAGGTGAAACTGCCGGATACGGTCACCTCGCCGGCGAGATAGCCGGGTCCGTCGCCCTGCCACAGCGTCTGGTCGTAGAGCACGTACACCGAGGTGCCGCTCGAATCCAGTTTTTCGATCTTCAGGTGCGCGTTGGTCGCGAACACGAATGCGGTCGTGCTGTCGTAGGTCGTTCCATCCGTTCCCTGGACCTCGTTGAGCTGGGTGCCATAGAGCGACTGCATCGTATAGGCCTTCATCGGCGTCGTCAGGGTCTTGGATAGCGCGATCTCCACGCGGATGACCGAGGTCGAGGTCAGTTTCTGGCTGGTGAGGTTGTCGCCCCAGGTCGCGACGACGTCCTGTTGCGCGGAGGCACCGTTCTCCCATTGCGCCTGCCAGGTGCTCGCCGTGCCCTGCTCGTAGTACGAAACCCCGTTGAGGCTGTAGATGTCGGCGCTGTCGAGGTAGGGCAGGGTCGTCACGGTGGTCGGCAGGATCCCGGTGAGGGGACGCAGGCCGGTGTTGTAGTCGACGGTGGCGACGTCCGCGGTCCAGGTACCGGTGATGGGCAGTTCGGTGGTGCCGTAGCCGTCGGCGAAGATGAGCGGCGACGACAGGTTGTTGCCGAAGCCGGTGTCGCCCGTCGTGGGCGGCGGGCCGACCGGGGTGATGCTCACCTCGGCGGTCGGCGTTTCGCCGGTGGCATTCTTCGCGCTGACCACCCAGTAGGTCGGGACCGAGGTCAACTCGGCGTTATCGATGAAGGTGTAGGTGCTCTGGCCGGTCACCGCGGGAATCGACGTCACCTGATTGGTGGGGGAGTACGTCGTCCCGGCCGTGGTGCTGCGGTAGATTACATAGCTGGTCGGCGCGGCGCCGTTGGCCGGCGGGGCCCAGCTGAGGGTGGCGGACAAGGTCTCCCCCTGGGTCGGGACGACCGTGAAGGCGGTGGGGATGCCGGGCAGGTCGAGCGAGGAGAACAGGGTGTCGCTTCCGCCGCCGCATCCCGAAACGATCCAGGAAAAGAGGGTCGCGACCAGGATGCTGGCCAGGAATGTCCATCGAATGCCGCGTTGCGTGGCGGTGCGGGGAGCGCTCATCGCACACCTCCTTGAGTCGGGATGAAATGTCGGGTACCGATCGCATCGGTGCCGAAACAACGTCAGTCTGTTGGAAGGCGGGCCGTTTGGCAGCCCTTGCGGTTGCGCCCCATCAACCAGGAAGACACAAATAATTTCGGGGCCGGAGGGAAGGGTGGGAAAACCCGGTCTCGGGGTGGGCCTTTTTCGTGGTTTGTCCAGCCGGTCGGCGGACTTATACTTTCCGGTAATCCCGAATGGAGCCCCGGCTGGGTGCGATGAACGGAAATTTCCTGACGTCTCATGTCGACTACGCGGACCTGTCGAATGTCGAACAGAGCCAGCTGCTGAACCTCCTGCAGGAGATCCTGGTCCTGGTTGCGCAGGGGGCCGATGACCTCGACATCACCAACCAGATTTGCCGGCTTGCCGAGGGGCTGCTGCCCAATTCCGTGGCGTCGGTGATGATCCTGGACGACGACCAGGAGTTCCTGAACGTTTATGCGGCTCCCAGGCTGCCTCCGGACGCGGTGCAGCGCCTCAGCCGGTTGAAGCCGGGGCCGGGCGCCGGGTCCTGCGGCAACGCCGTCTACCGGCGCGAAGCCCAGTTCGTGCGCGATACCCTGACCGACGGCCGCTGGTGCGATCTGCGCCAGGTGGCGTACGACTTCGACGTGCGGGCCTGCTGGTCGATGCCGATCCTGTCCGGCAAGGCGTCGGGCAAGGAGCGGGTGATCGGAACCTTTGCCTTGTCGAGTTTCGAGCATCGCCTGCCGACGTCGTTTCATCGCATCCTGCTCAGCATCGCGTCGTCGATCACGGGGATCGTCCTGCAGCGCAAGGATCACGAAACGGCGCTGCGGATCGCGGCGATCGCATTCGAATCGCAGGACGGGGTGATCGTCACCGATGCGCAGGCGCGGATCCTGCGCGTGAATCGCGCGTTCACCGAGATCACGGGCTATTCGGCGGAGGAAGTCGTCGGCAAGAAACCCGATCTGCTGCACTCCGGGCAGCAGGGCGCGGCGTTTTACGCCGCGATGTGGGAGAGCATCCTCGAAACCGGGCACTGGTCGGGAGAGGTCTGGAACCGCCGCAAGGACGGCGAAATCTACCCTGAGCACCTGACGATCACCGCGGTCCGGGACGGCAATGGCAACATCACGAATTACGTCGGCTCGATGCTGGATATCACGGACCGGAAACGGTTCGAGGAAAAGATCCACGAGATGGCCTATTTCGATCAGGTCACCGGGCTTCCCAACCGCCGGCTGTTTCTGGACCGGCTGGAGCAGGACATCGGCCGGGTTGCGCGCAACGGATCCTCGCTGGCCCTGGTGTACATCGACCTCGACCGATTCAAGGAGGTCAACGACACGCTCGGACACAACAAGGGCGACATCCTGCTGGTCGATGCGGCGCGGCGCATCCGGCAGCGCGTCCGCAGCGCGGATACGGTGGCGCGGGTCGGCGGCGACGAGTTCGCGATCATCGTGCTCGATTTCACCGACACCACCGAGATCGACCGGATCGTGGGCGACGTCCTGCGCGACATGCAGGTTCCGTTTGCGCTGGGGGACTCGGAATTCGGCCACGTCTCCTGCAGCGCCGGAATCGCGCTGTATCCCCAGGATGCCGGAAGCATCGAAGAACTCTTCAAGCATGCCGACCAGGCGATGTACGCGGCGAAAAAGCGCGGGCGCAGCCAGTTCAGCTACTTCACTGCGCTGATGGACCAGGAGGCCCGCGAGCGGCGCGAACTCACCAACGATCTGCGCCATGCGCTGAGCGTCGGCCAGATGAAACTCCACTACCAGCCGATCGTCGATCTCGCGACCGGCGGGATCGTCAAGGCCGAGGCGCTGCTGCGCTGGGACCACCCCAAGCGCGGACCGTTGAGCCCGGCGGTCTTCATTCCCCTGGCCGAGGAGTCGGGAATCATCCACGATCTGGGCAACTGGGTCTGCCTGCAGGCGGTTTCTTCCGTCGTCGTGTGGCACGCGCGCTGCGGGCGGGAGGTGCAGGTGAGCGTCAACCGCTCGCCGGTGGAGTTCGATCGCAAGGAGTTTCGCTGGGTGGACGTGCTGGCGAGCGTCGGCCTGTCCGGAAAGTCGCTGGTGATGGAGATCACCGAGGGCCTGCTCCTGGCGGATTCGGAGCACGTCCGCGAGCAGTTGCTCGCGTGCCGCCAGAACGGCATCGAGGTCGCACTCGACGATTTCGGAACCGGTTTCTCGTCGCTCGCCTATCTCAAGCAGTTCGATATCGACTACCTGAAGATCGACCGCTCCTTCATCGCCAATCTCGATGTCGGCGGCAGCAGCAGCGCCCTGGTGGAGGCGATCATCGTGATGGCGCACAAGCTCGACATCAAGACGATTGCGGAGGGCGTCGAGACGCGCGCCCAGCACGATCTGCTGTGCACGCTCGGCTGCGACTACGCGCAGGGGTATCTCTACTCCCCGCCGATTCCGATGTCGGAGTTCGAGGCGCTGCTGATGGCCGACGCCCGTTTCCCGCGCTGAGGCGATGGTGCAGAACAAGGCCGTTCTTGCCGGCGGATGCTTCTGGGGAATGCAGGATCTCTTCCGCAAGCTGCCGGGCGTGGTGTCGACGCGGGTGGGATACACCGGCGGCGACGTGCCCGACGCCACCTATCGCAACCATGGCACGCACGCCGAGGCGATCGAGATCGTCTTCGACCCGCAGCAGGTCGATTTCCGGCGCCTGCTTGCGTTCTTTTTCCGGATCCACGACCCCACCACCCGCAACCGCCAGGGCAACGACCTCGGCCCATCCTACCGCTCGGCGATCTTTTACCAGGACGAGGAGCAGCGGGCGGTGGCGACGGATCTCATCGCACAGATCGATGCATCGGGGCGCTGGCCCGGCAAGGTCGTCACCGAGCTTGCGCCCGCGGGACCGTTCTGGGTCGCGGAGCCCGAGCATCAGGATTACCTCGAGCGCCATCCCGGCGGCTATACCTGCCACTATTTGCGGCCGCATTGGCAGCTGGAGGATTGATCGATGCGCAACCCCACGCCCCGGGCGGAACCCACGGCCTGCGTGCTGCATCCGGTCCAGACCTACCATCGCCTGGGTCCGGAGTTCTACGCAACCACGCCGCCGCAGGGATTGCCCGCTCCCCGCCTGATGATCTGGAGCGCGGAGGCCGCACGGCTGCTCGGATTGCCCGACCCCGGATCGGATCCGGAACTGCCCGCGCGTTGGGCGGCGCAATTCAGCGGCTCGGCCTGGCCGGCCGATTGTCCGCCGCTCTCGACGGTGTATTCCGGCCATCAGTTCGGCGTCTGGGCCGGCCAGCTCGGCGATGGCAGGGCCCATCTGATCGGGGAGGTTGCGGTCGCCGACCCGGACCAGGGGGCCGGGTACCCCATCTGGGAGGTGCAGATCAAGGGCGCCGGACGAACCCCGTTCTCGCGCATGGGTGACGGCCGCGCGGTGCTGCGGTCGTCGATCCGGGAGTTTCTCGCCAGCGAGGCGATGCATCACCTCGGGATCCCGACCACCCGTGCGCTGTGCCTGGTCGCGTCCGATCTGCCGGTCCGGCGCGAATCGATCGAAACCGCGGCGGTCGTGACCCGCCTTGCGCCCAGCTTTCTGCGCTTCGGGCATTTCGAGCATTTCGCCGACCGCGGCGCGCCCGACGCCTTGGCGCGCCTCGTCGACCATGCCCTCGCGCGCTGCTTCCCGGACGCTGCGGAGCCCGGGGAGCCGGGTGCGCTGACCCTCCTGCGCGAGACCACGCGGCGCACGGCGCATCTGCTGGCGCAATGGCAGTCCGTGGGGTTCGTGCACGGCGTCATGAACACGGACAACATGTCGCTGCTCGGATGGACGCTCGACTATGGTCCCTATGGCTTTCTCAACGCCTACGATCCCCACTACACGCCGAATACCACCGACCGCAATCGCCGCTATTGCTGGTACCGCCAGCCATGGATTGCGCAATGGAATCTGAGCGCGCTGGCGCACGCCTTGCTGCCGCTGCTCCCGGACGCCGAGGCGGCGGCCGACGTCGTCGGCGGCTTTGCAGAAACCTTTGGTGCGGCGCTGCATGCCAATCTGGCCGCCAAGCTCGGGTTGCTTGGCAGCGAAGCGGAAGATCCCGAGCTCATCCAGGCGTGGCTGGAACTCCTTGCCGCCCAACGGGCCGACTGGACGCTGAGCCATCGCCACCTGGCGCAGGCGGGCGCGGATCCGCAGGCGCGGATCCCCGAAGTTTTGCAAGCGCTGTTTCCCCAGACGCAGACCGAGCTGGCCGCATGGTTCGGCCAGTATCGCGCCCGCCTGGCGCGGCAGTCCGAAGCGGATGCGGCGCGCGCGGCGCGGATGAATCGCACCAACCCGCTCTTCGTACTCCGCCACCACCTCCTGCAGCACGCGATCGAGCGCGCGCAGCACGGTGACATGTCGGAAACCCGGACCTTGCTCGCGCTTGCACGCCGGCCGTTTGACGACGTACCCCCCGACCGGGAACGGTACGTTGCGCCGCCGCCGGCCGACGCGCCCGCGCCCTGTCTGTCCTGCTCGTCGTGAAGGCTTGCCGCGCGGCAGCCCTGCCGGGCCCGCGCGGCGGCAATCTGCTCAGATTGCCTTGGCGGTTCCGGACGTCCTGGCGTTTTCCATCCGCATCGCGCGGGTGATCGCCGCGCGCGCCTGGGCGTCGCTGTCGTTGATCGAAGACGTGATCGACGCGATGCCCCCGACCAGAGCCTCGACGTTTTCGTTGAGCGTACGCGAGGCCGCGGCGGTGTGCTCGACCAGGGCGGCGTTCTGCTGGGTCGTGCGGTCCATGCTGGCCGTGGCGCTGTTGATCTGATCGATGCCCGCGCTTTGTTCGGAAGTCGCCGCGGTGATCTCGGCGATGAGATCGCTCACCTGATGGACGCGTTCGACGATCGTCGCCATCGTCTTGCCCGCTTCGTCGACGAACCCGGTTCCCGCGGCGACCGTCTGCGCCGAACTGGTGATCGTGGTCTTGATCTCGCGCGCCGCCTGGGCGCTGCGCTGCGCGAGGTTGCGCACCTCCCCCGCAACCACGGCGAAGCCGCGCCCCTGTTCGCCGGCCCGCGCGGCCTCCACCGCGGCGTTGAGGGCGAGGATGTTGGTCTGGAAGGCGATGCCGTCGATGACGCCGATGATGTCCTCGATCTTCTTGCTCGATGCGCTGATCGCCTCCATCGTCGCCACGACCTTGGACACCGAGTCGCCGCCGAGTTCGGCGGCGTCGGACGCGTTCTGCACCAGTTCGCGGGCACGCCGGGCCGAGTCGGCATTGTTCTTGACCGTGCTCGCCATCTGCTCCATCGAGGCGGCCGTCTGTTCGAGGGCCGCCGCGGACTGCTCGGTGCGCGCGGAGAGATCGGAATTGCTCCGTGCGATATCGGCGCTTGCGGTCTGGATCCGACCCGTCTGCGCTCCGATGTCGTCGAGGATGGCATGGAGGTTGAGCGCGCTCTGATTGACCGACCGCAGCAGGATGCCCAATTCGTCGACGCGATTCAATGCGATCATCGGCGGAACCTGCCCTGCCGCGACGATCTTCGCCTGCTCGACGACGCGCTTCAGCGGGCGGGCGATCTGCCACTGCAGCAGCAGATCGGCCAAGCCGAGTCCGATCAGCAACCCGCAGGCGGGGACGGCGATCGCCGACGCCGGCACGTCGCCGCCGGCCAGCCGGACGCCCGCCAGGAGGGCGCCGCCCGCGACGGCTGCCGCGAGGGCCGCCGCGACGTGGATCCGCGTACCCACCGAGATGCGCTGGAACATCGACAGCCAGGCCAGCGCGCCGGTGCGGACGAGGATGCCCTTGTGGATCTTCCATCCCTTGAGCTTGCCCTCGCGAATGCTCGCGTAGAGCGCCTCGGCTGCCGCGACCTCGGCGTTGCTGGGCTTGGTGCGCACGGAGATGTAGCCGCTCGGCGCGCCGTTGGGGCCGCGCTGCACCGAGGCATTGGCCTTCACCCAGTAGTAGTCGCCGTTTTTGCGGCGGTTCTTGACCAGCGCGACCCACGGCTCCCCGGCCTGGATGGAGTCCCAGAGATCCTGGAATGCGGCCGGCGGCATGTCGGGATGGCGGATGATGTTGTGCGCCTTGCCCATCAGCTCGGACGGTTCGAAACCGCTGGCCTGCGTGAACGCCGAGTTGCAGTAGGTGATCCGTCCCTTGAGGTCGGTGGTCGACATCAAGGTCGAGCCTTCCGGGACAACGTATTCTGTTTGGGTGACCGGCAGGTTCACGCGCATCGTTCGCTCCCTATTATGGTTGAGCGATTCTCCGTTACGCCTGCGTGACGGCATGCGCCGAAATATGCGGAATCCAGCCTTCTTCCTCGCGAATTGCTCGTTTTTTACCGAACAATTCGCTTGATGTAGGTCAAGCCTGGGAGGGCGCCGTCGCGCGGCTATGCGATGTCGTAGCCGTTGCGGCGGGCGGCGAGCAAGGCTTCGGTGCGGTTCGATGCGCCGAACGCGCGGTAGATCGCCGTGACATGGGTCTTGACCGTGCCTTCGGAGAGCTGCAGCTCGCGGCAGATGACCTTGATCGGGGCGCCGCGGGCCAGCAATTGCAGGACCTGTTCCTGCCGTTCGGTCAGCGCGACCCGCACGCCGCCCGGCGGCGGATCGGCGACCCGCGGCGGGGGGCCGAACACCGGGAAGGGGCCATGGCGCTGCGCCTCTTCCAGAATGTCACCGGGAATGTAGACGCCGCCGGAGAGTACGAACTTGATCGCGGCGACCAGGGTGTCGGTCGCCATCGACTTCGGCACGAACCCTGCCGCGCCGAGTTGCAGCACCTGCAGGACGTTGCGCTGGTCCTGCTGGCCGGACAGCACCAGGATCTTGAGATCGGGCGCTTCGGCGACGAGGGCTTCGAGCAGGGAGGTGCCGGTGCATCCCGGCAGGCCCAGATCCAGCAGCATCAGTTCCGCGTCGGGGTGGTCGCGGACGAGTTCCCGCGCGCCCTCCGCATCCCCGGCGGTAAACACCTCCGCATCCGGATCGAGATCCAGCAGCAAGGCGGTCAAGGCATCCCGGATCAGGGCGTGGTCGTCGACAAGCAGAATCTTCATCGGCAATCGGTCTTCGCTGGGGTCCCCCGCGGCGACAACAAGCACCAGCCACGCGCGGGATCGACGTGCATCCGTCGGTGTCCATTGTACGCACCCTGCGTGGCGTAGCGGGGCGTCTTCATCGCCGGCGTCCCGGAACCGTGCGGTCCCCGTCGCGGCGCTTCAGGCGCGCCCCCTGCAACCAGCGCGGCGCCTGACCGGCGAGCCAGGCCCGCGCCGTGGCCCGGCCGCGCAGATTGGCGTCGAGAAACGCGGTGGTGACATCGGTGAACGACACCTCGGCGAGCGCCGTATCGGTCATCAGGCGGCTGCGTGCGCGCACGGCCTGCCGGTGCGCCTCCCGCTCCCGGCGCGCCGCAGCCGCATCCGGCTTCCCTCCGCCATCCGAGGCGGTATCGTCGGTCTCTTCGAAGGGGGGCGTGTCCGGCGTATCCCCTCGCAGCGTGCCTTCGTCGGTTGCGCCGTCGAGCCAGCGATGGGTGGCGGAAACGAATTCCAGGTAATAGTCCTCGCCGCCGCTGTGCAGGCGGTCGAAGGCGAGATGGCGCGCCAGCGGATCGGAGACCATGCCGTCGGGGTCGATGTCGTCCTGCGAGCTGACCATCAGGATCGGGGCGTCGCTTGCATGGGACCGACGCGCCGCGGTCGCGGCGTAGGGACTGATGGCGAGGTAGGCGTGCACCCCGAAGGATGCCAGGGCCCGGGTCGCGGCGATGCGCTGCACCGTGTATGCGCCGAGGCCCGATCCGGCGATCGCGACGTGGGACCAGTCCAGGTCGTCGAGGTTCGCCTCGCGGCGCCGGCTGCGTGCGCGCAGGGCCTGCAGTATGGTTCGCAAGCGGGCGATGCGGCGCGGCATCACGTCGGCGGCATACCGCGCGCGGGCGACCGCATCGAAATCGCCGTCGATCGCTTCCGGGCTTTGCCAGGCGGTGGAATCTCCCAGCAGCGGCTGCACGCTGAAGACGGCATAGCCCCGCCGCGCCCACGCGTCGATCCATCGATTGGGCGCGTTGCCCGCCCGCCCCAGCGCCGGTACGTAGATGATCACCGGAACCGGCCCTGCCTGGGCCGCATCGTACGCGGGGCGAACCAGATGCGCGTTCCATCCCACCTCGTCTGAGGGTGGCGAGGCGAACTGCCGGCGCTCGATCGTCTGGAGGGTGCCGGTATCGTATCCGGCAAGGCGATAGCGGGCGACTGCGCCGACATCGACCGTTGGCAGGAGCGGCTTGGGCCCGGCGCAGGCGGCAAGTCCGAGGACGACGAGCGCAAACGGCAACGACAGGAAACGGCGGCGGATGCGCACGGCCGGCGACACTCCAGGAAGGGAAGGTGATTACACTATCGCGGCAGCACGCCGCATGGAAAGCGCGCATAGTGTAGCGAGCGCGGCGACGCGCCGTTTTTCGATTCGGAGCAACGCAGGATGGTTCTGGAAGTCGTCGAAATCGTGATCCACCCCGGCATGCAGGCCCGGTTCGAGGAAGCCGTGCAGCGCGGCATCGACGCCGCGATCGCTCCCACCGCCGGGTTTCTCGGGCATGAACTGCAACGCGGCATCGAATCGGCCGAGCGCTATCTGCTCTTCATCCATTGGCGCACATTGGAAGACCACACCGAGGGTTTCCGGCAATCGCCGGCGTTCGCGCAATGGCGCGCGATCGTCGGAGGGTTCTTCGCCCAGCCGCCGACGGTGATGCACTTCGAAAAGGCGTCCTGACCGGACGGTGCAGCGCGGTGCTCCGCGCCGCGCCACGCCACGCTTAGGGAAGATGGCGCAAGGTCTCGCGGATGTGCCGGATGGCGCAGACGTGCAGATAGTCGCGCACGCGGGCGCCGTCTTCGAGGCGCACCAGTTCCTGCTCGTACAGCGTGCGGATCTCGGACTCGGGGCGGTGGGTTTCCCGTACCAGGGAGGAAATCGCCGCATCGTGCCGTGCGCCTTCCGGATGACTCTTGTCCTTCGCTCCCATGATTCCACGCGCGACAACCCTTGATGGATCGAATGCTACCGGGGAAATCCGCGGCGGCAAACCGTTTGCCGGGAAATCGCGATCCCGCCTGACGTGGAACAAGGGGAGGGTCCATGTGACACGTCACGCCGCCATGCCGTCGTCCGCTTCGCCGCGCTCACGCGTCGCCCCGGCCGCCGGTCCACGGCAGGCGCTGCTTTTGCGCTTCGTCGTGCCAGCGTCGTTCCTCCTCGTGGATGTATCGCTGCGTCGTGCGTCGGTCGGCGTGGCGCGCATCTTTCTGGACGTAGCGTTCCTCCATCCCGGCATCGACCTTCGCCGTGATGCCGGTGTGTCGTCCCCAATGCGCGGAGGCGGCGCGCAGTTTTTCCGCCTTGTGCAACTGATCGGGCCCGAGCAGGGCCGCGGCCTGCGCGAAGAGGCGTTTCAGGATCTGGTTCAGGCGGCGCGCCGTGATCGGCTCGCGGTTGCGCAGGCCGACGAGCAGGGGCGTGGTCTCGTTGCGCTTCGGCGTGGCAGGGAGTCCGAGGTGCTTGCGATACCGCACCAGCGCCTGCAGCATGTCGTCCGGAACCGGCACCTTGGCGCGCTTGGCGCCTTTGCCGATGACGTGCCACCACCAGAGCCCGTGCTCTTCCCGGAAACTGTTCATGCGGTGACTTTCCAGTTCGCCGGCGCGTGGGGCGAGCAGGTAGAGCATCGCGCAAAGGAAGCGCAGGCGTTCGTACTCGTCGCACTGCGCCGGCGTCTTGCGCGGCATCGCTTCGACCGCCTGCGTCACCGCGCTCCACATGTCGGCATCGAGGAAGCGCTCGATCGGCGCCGGATCCTCGCCGGGTGCGGCAAGCGCGGCAGCGCCCTCGGCGGCGAGCTTGCGCCGGCGCTGACGGATGAGCCCGAGCGGATTGCCGGCGAGATAGCCGGCATCGACGAGATAGCGCATCAGCGAATTGATCGCCGCAATCGCGGTGAGCAGGGCGGCTTCGCTCAGCGGGCCCACGAACGGCCGCCAGGCATCGCTGGTGCGGTCGGCCTTGGGGCCGCACCAGAATGCCGCCGGCTGCGGGTCGGCGAGGAAATTCAGGTAGCCCTCGAAATCCTGGCGCGTGAGGCTCGACAGCGGCTTGTGGCATTCGTGGATCGCCCACAGCATCAGTCGCTCACATTCGCGCTGATAGATCCGCGCCGTGCCCGGCGAGCGGTCGTACTCGGCGAGGAAGCACGAGATGGCTTCCAGGTCGTTGCGCGCCCCGATCTGCAGGCGCGCGGGGTCGGCGCGGTTCTCGCCGCTGGCCCCCGAAAGCGCTTCGGGAATCGCGGTGCGGACGAGCGGACGGATCGTGTCGTGCGGGGCGGTCGCCATCGGGGCCCTAGGTGGATGTCGGCATCGCGCGCAAGGCGAGGGTACAGCCGTCGGGGCGATCGAGCAGCGCCTTGCGGGTCGCGGGGCTGGCCAGTTGCGCCAGCCACCAGCGCAAGGCAAGGCCGCAACTCGCGCTGCTGCGCGAGCTCGCGCGCCAGGCGTAGCCCAGACGCGCCGAACGTTCGGCGCGCTGCACCCGGCATGCCACCAGGCGGCCGGCCGTGATGTGCGCGCGCGCGATCGGCTCGGGCAGGAAGCCGCAGCCCAGCCCACGCATCTGGGCTTCGAGTTTTTCCTGCACGGTGGCGACGGTGAGGACGTCCTGGCCCGGCAGGATGTTCGCCGTGAACGCGGACAGCCGGCGGGCGGAGTCGGCCACGGCGACCGCCCGGTGCCGCACCAGTTCGGCATCGCCGATCGTCCGCCGCAACTGCGCGAGGGGGTGGCCGGGCGCCACCACGAACACGAATGCCAGCGTCCCGAGCGACTCGGTCTGCACCCCCGCCGGCGGATCGGTGATCTCGGCGGTGCCGATCGCCAGGTCGGCCTGGCCGCTCAGCAGCGCTTCCCAGGTTCCGGTGAGGATCTCCGATCGCAGCGCGATCTGGGTCGGGGGGCCGCGATGCGCGCCGTCCCGCGCGGCACCGGCGTCGGCCACGGACAAGGCGGAAAACGCCTGGATCAGATCGAAAACCGTCGCCCGCGCGATCACGCCGTCGGCGGCGATCGTGAGGTGGCTCTCCCAGCCCGTCGCCACCCGGTGCACACGATTGGCCACCGCGTCCAGTTCGCCGAGGAGGCGCCGCGCCTCGGTCAGCAGCTCCTCGCCGGCGGCCGTCAGGCGCGCCTGACGCGAACTGCGATCGAACAGCAGCACGTCGAGCGTTTCCTCCAGTTGGCGCACGCTGTAGGTGAGGGCCGACGGGACGCGGCCCAGTTCGCGGGCCGCCGCGGCGAAGCTGCCCCGGCGGGCGATGGCGTCGAGCATTTCCAGCGCATCGGGCGTCAGCGCATGGCGGCGCAGGCGGGCGGGTTCGAGTCTGCGGCGGGCGTTCATCGGCGCGGGTGGTCGGTGGTCCGGAATTCCGGAGAGAATATCGCGATATTCCCGCAATCGCCGTTTGCGTGCACCGTCTGCGTTCCCGCGGCCCCGGTCGTCCTCGCGGGGCGGCGTCAAATATGGCGACAGGCGCGGCAACGGGCGCCGCAACAATAGACCGGGGGCCGCGGACCGAGCACGGCTGACGGAGGCGTTCGCGGCGGTCAGCTCTCGGTGGTTCCGAGGTCTCCGGCGTCCAGGGAGCCGACATGGCATTCGAGCCAACCCTGCCATTCCGCGAGCGTCATCGGCGCGACCGTCTGTTCCAGGCTGTCCCAGCGGACGCGCCACTCCCCGCCCCGGATTTTCGTGACCAGGACGCGCGGCAGGGAACCAGGTCCGAATCGCTCGATTCGTTCTTCGATCACGGCCTCCGCCTCGCGCGGCGTAAGCAGACGGTTCTCATGCATGACCGGCACCGCAAGGAGTGACGAGAACATCTTTGCGGCAATTCTGGTCGCTGCGCCAGCGTTTGCCAATCCTGCGGATACGCGGTCCTCCGGCATGGCATCCCGCAATCGCTCCAATTCCCGCCGCATCGGCGGGCGGCTTGATCATGGGGCGGCGACCTTCGGCAGGCCCTCCGATCCGACGGGGGAGGACGCCGCAGGCGGCGGCGGACCTCGCCCGCACGGTTGGTTGGCGCGAATTGGTACGCGCGAACCCAGCGCCGTTACACCTGGTTGCGACGCTGAACGTCTTCTGAATCGGACGTTCAGAGGCCGTTCACTGCCTGGGCGCACAGTGTCGCCATGTTGAGTGCGCGACGCGAACCGAAGTCCCGAAGCCCATTTGAAGGAGATTGACATGACGACCCAAAAGCCGACTTTCCTGGAAACCATTTCCGCCATCGTGATGGCGGCCCCCATCGTCCTGGTGCCCGTTGCGTTCATCGCGTTCGAGGAATCGATCCTCCGCGCGCAGACCATCGTGACCGGACTGGAGTGGACCGTCGTCGCAAGCGGAATCGCCCTGGCCTTGCGTGCGCTGCGCCACTACACCCCGGAGAAGACCGGCGCCGACCACTACGGCGCGCAGGCCGCCTGAACGATTGCCATCCCCCGCGTCGAGGGGCCGGAATGCCGCCCTCCGACGCTTTCTTGGCGGGTCCGAAAGGGTCCGCCGTTTTTTTTGGGGGGATCAAGGAGGGCGGTGTAGGATTGGCGCCGGACCGCGGGACGCTGGGCATCCGGCAATGCGACGCCGATCCCGCGTCCCGGGATGGTGCAATTTCCCGCAATGGTGTTGGTCATGTGCATCCGGCCCGATGCGACGAGGAGAACAGGATGGCCTCATCCCAGGACGATGTCAGCATGGCATTGTTTTGCGATTTCGAGAATGTTGCTCTTGGCGTGCGCGATGCCAAGCATGAGAAGTTCGATATCAAGCCGGTGCTGGAACGTCTTCTGCTGAAAGGCAGCATCGTCGTCAAGAAGGCGTACTGCGATTGGGAACGGTACAAGGCCTTCAAGGCCACCATGCATGAAGCCAACTTCGAGTTGATCGAGATTCCGCATGTTCGCCAGTCCGGCAAGAATTCGGCCGACATCCGACTGGTGGTCGATGCGCTGGACCTTTGCTATACCAAGGCGCACGTCAACACGTTCGTCATCATCAGCGGCGACTCGGACTTCTCGCCCCTCGTGTCGAAGTTGCGCGAGAACGCAAAGCACGTGATCGGCGTCGGCGTCAAGCAGTCGACCTCGGATCTGCTGATCGCCAACTGCGACGAGTTCATCTTCTACGACGATCTGGTGCGCGAGAACCAGCGCGCCTCCGCCAAACGCCGTTCGCCGGAAGCGCAGTCTGCGGCCAAGCGCGAATCGGGGGGCGAGAAGGATCGCAAGGACGAATTGGAGGCGCGCCGAAGCCAGGCAATCGACCTGGCCGCCGAAACCTTCGATGCGCTGATATCCGAGCGGGGCGACAGCGGCAAGATCTGGGCGTCGGCGCTGAAGGACGCGATCAAGCGTCGCAGGCCCGATTTCAGCGAGTCGTTCTACGGTTTTCGGTCCTTCGGCAGCCTGCTCGAAGAGGCGCAGTCGAGGGGGTTGCTCGAATTCGGCCGTGACGAGAAATCGAACGCATATGTGTACCGCGGGAGCAGCGGAGCCGTCGACGCAAGGGTGGTTGGGGATGGGGCGGCGGTGTCCTCGGCAGCCCTGCCCGAGGCCGTCGCCGCAGCGCCGACGGCCGGCGAA
Source organism: Burkholderiales bacterium GJ-E10 (assembly GCA_000828975.1). Lineage (NCBI taxonomy): Bacteria > Pseudomonadati > Pseudomonadota > Betaproteobacteria > Burkholderiales > Burkholderiales bacterium GJ-E10. The sequence continues at coordinate 1,137,215 of AP014683.1, forward strand.
CCCGGCGCGCGCGGCAGGCGCCGAGGCGGCGCCAAATCGAAGGAGCCCGCAGCCCCGGAGGCCGCCGAGCCGGTGGCGGCTCCCCGCCGGCGCGCACGCAAGCCCAAGGCATCCGACGCGACCGTCAAAGAAGGCGGATGAAGGTCTTTCTCGACGACGTGCGGGATACGCCGGAAGGCTGGGTGCGGGTGTACTGGCCCGAGGAGGCCTGCCGGCTGCTGGAAACCGGTCAAGTCACGGAGATCAGCCTGGATCACGATCTGGGCGACGATCTTCGCGGCACCGGCTACGACGTGGTGAAGTGGATCGAAGAGGCGGTGTTCACCCGCGGGTTTCGCCCGCCCAAGATCACGGTCCACTCCGCCAACGTCGCGGCGCGGGGGCGGATGGAGGCGGGAATCTGGGCGATCGAAGCGCTGATCGAAACGCGGGAGCTGCCATCTGCCGGCTCGCGGCGTGGACCGGATTGACGAATTGCGGCCGCATGCGTGGATCTCCTCCATGCCGGCGGCGGGTCTGTCGGAGGTGTCCGTTGCGCAATGAGCCTTGACTACGACCTGTTGCGGTTGCTCGCGGCGGTTTCGGTCGCAGCGCTGCCTTGCCAGCCCTTCCCTGAACCAGGGACGCTCCGCCTTTCCAGACGCCCCCGACGTGGACAAAATCACCTTGCGGATACGGAGGGGGTCAGAACGCGTGCGCACGCGGCGAGCCCGACATCATTGGTGCTGGATCATGCTTTTGAAATATTCGTCCGACGCGGCATCGCAGGTCGGATCGTAGTTCTTGCTCTGGATTCTTGCCGTCGGATTCAGGAACCCACCATTGTTTTTGCACCAGGCACCCTCTTCGCGGAGCGCGTTCGGATGCGCGGCGAACCAAGCCTTGTCGTGGCCGGAATATGGACTGTGCCCCGGTTCGGTGGCGACCGGGTGGCTGCTCGTCCCGCATCCGGCCAGGACGATCACGGCTCCGCACACGATCATGAGGTGTCGTGCTTTCATCGTGTTCCTTTCGTTCATCGAGGATCGCTCGTCGCGTGCAGCAGTCCAGATCCGATTTCATCAGATCGCACCGGATCGCCGACATCGGGAAATCCGCAGGGGCTTCCCGTACATCGATCGTAAGCCGTCGATGAACCCCACCCCTATGACGGGGTAATGGGCCATGGTAGGGGCGGGATCAGGATTTTGGCGAAGCGATGCGCCAGGGCAAGAGAGTTCATGTCCCCGCGCGATCGCGATAAAGCGATCGATGGAAGCCGGTTCGGGGCAAAGCTCGCGCGCGACCTTCCGGATTTTTCCCACAGTATCGACCTTCACCCGATTCCCCCCATAACCCGGTGAACCCGCGGGCGTTTCGAGTCCACGCCGAAGTGCGCCGTACCGGCGGACCCAGCCATGTATGCGTCCACGAGTTCTCGGACGGATGCGCTTGCGGGTGCAGGATTGCAGCAAGACCAACGACCCTGAAGAGGCCCCATTGATCTCCGAGAAGACCATGGAGTTCGATCCGGACCGTTTCGAACGATCGCTCCACAGTATGGGGAGACCCGAATCCAGTGGGTTGATCCGGACGATGCCCCGATTTGAGCGACGCGGACGTTTCGCGTGCGACCTGGCGCATCGGTGGCAAGGTTGTTTCCGAGGCGGAAGGGCGCGCGGCATTCCGGGCTGCTCTGCGCAAGCGCAAGATCAGCATCGCGCTGGACCCGGATGTTCTGGAGTTCTACCGGCAGCAAGCCGGCGAGCGGGGCTATCTGACGCTCATCAATGCGACGCTGCGCGAGGCGATGCGCGGGCAGCAGATCGAGGAAATCGTGCGCCGAGCGATTCGGGAGGAATTGCATCCGGGGTAGGCATCAACGTCGCGCAGGAGCGGCGAAATCCGCGACACGTGCCCGAACCCGGCGCCGCTGTGAATGGCTGCGAGAAACCGCGACTATTTGCCGCGGAGTTTTGTCGAGGTATTGCCCTGGGTTCCCGGATGCAGTAGGCGGGAGGGGGTTTTCGGTTTTTTCTTTTCCGGTTTTGGCGCCCGCAGGGCGCCTCCCCGATGCCTGCTTCGCAAGCGGGGTGCGTAACGAAGACGCGTTGTGAACGACCGGCGGGATGGCGAAGCCGGCGTTTGCTTGAGAACGGGGGATTCCGGGCGATGCTCGGATAATCGGCACACCGAAGAAACGCAAGCGCGGCGACGGTTCATACCGCCAAGCACGCTCCGCCGCCGCGCCCGACACTGCGTACCGGAAGCACGCGTGCGAGCACAGTATTGCACTGGCTGCGCGCGGCGTCTACCGCGCTTCGGTTGGGGAGCCGAAGCGCCGATGCCGGAACAGGAAACTGGTCGGATGTTTCTTTGCGCCCGCTGCCGCGCGCAGGTGGTGGTCTGCCGGCGCTGCGACCGCGGGCAGATTTACTGCGGTCGGGAGTGTTCACGACAGGCCAGGCAGGCATCGCTGCGCGCGGCGGGTCGCCGGTACCAGACGAGCCGTGCCGGGCGGTTCCGGCACGCGGCCCGGTCGCAGCGGTACCGGCTGCGGCGCAAGGAAGTGACGCATCAGGGTTTCGCCGCCACCGCCTCGGATGATCTACTGCCCGCCGTTGCGCCGGAAGTCGCGGCCGACGGGGTTCGATGTTGCTTCTGCGGCGCGCGCTGCGCGCCGTGGGTGCGGCAGGACTTCGTGGGCCGAGGCCGTCCGGCGGGTTCCTGGATACCGGGCGGCTTGCATGGGCATCGATCGCGAACTTGAGGCGCAGATTCTGCGCTACTACCACGTCGAGAAGTGGCGGATCAACACGATCGCGGAGCAGTTGCACGTGCATCACAGCACGGTGGAGCGCGTGTTGACGCAGGCGGGCGTGCCGCGGATCAACCGGAGGCCACGCGTTTCGCAAGTCGATGCGTTCGTGCCATTCATCGCCGATACCCTGACGCGCTTCCCGACGCTCACTGCGGCACGGCTCTTCCAGATGGTTCGGGAGCGCGGCTACCGCGGAAGCTCGAGCCACTTCCGGCACCGTGTCGCGCTGCTTCGGCCGAGGAAAGCGGCCGAGGCGTACCTGCGTCTTCGCACCCTGCAGGGCGAACAAGGACAAGTCGACTGGGCACACTTCGGGCACCTCCAGGTGGGCCAGGCGCAGCGGCCGCTGATGGGCTTCGTGATGGTGCTGTCCTACTCGCGCCGGATCTTCCTGCGGTTCTATCTCGACGCGCGGCAAGCCATCTTCCTCGACGGGCACCTGCAGGCGTTCCATGCTTGGAACGGTTGCCCCAGGGTGCTGCTCTACGACAACCTCAAGAGCGCGGTGCTGGAGCGCCACGGCGACGCGATCCGCTTCCACCCGACGTTGCTTGCGTTCGCGGCCCATTACCGCTTCGAGCCCCGCCCGGTGGCGGTGGCCCGCGGCAACGAGAAGGGGCGCGTGGAGCGCGCGATCCGCTACGTACGGGAGGCCTTCTTCGCCGCGCGGCAGTTCGCCGACATCGACGATCTCAACGCCCAAGCCCAAGCCTGGTGCGACGGCCAAGCCATGGAGCGGCCCTGTCCCGAGGACCGAACGGTCCGCGTGCGCGACGCCTTCGCTCAGGAGCAACCCTTGCTTGTGCCGCTGCCCGAGGACGACTTCCCGGTGGCCGAGCGCATCGAAGTCAACATCGGCAAGACTCCCTACGCCCGGTTCGACACCAACGACTACTCGGTCCCGGCCGAGTACGTGCGCCGCAGTCTGACCGTCTTGGCCACAACATCCGTGGTGCGCATCATGGACGGCGCCAAGGTCATCGCCTCCCACCCGCGCAGCTACGACCGCGGCCAGCAAATCGAGGATCCTGGCCATATCCGGGCGCTGGAGAACGCCAAGCGCAGCGCCCGCCAGCACCGTACGACCGACGCGCTCGTTGCCTGCGTTCCGGCGGTGAAGGACCTGCTCGTGCAGGCCGCCGCCCACGGCTACAACCTCGGAGCGGTGACCCGCGGGCTCATGGCCCTGCTGCAGCGCTACCCGGCGCAGGAGCTCGACCAGGCCGTCTGCGACGCGCTCGCGCGCGGCGTTCCGCACCCCAATGCGGTGCGTCTGGCGCTCGACGCCCGGCGCCACGCCCGCGGCGAGCCGCCGCCCACCCCCGTTCACCTGCCCGAGCACCTGCGCAGCCGCGACGTCGCCGTGCGGCCGCACCGGCTCGATTCCTACGACCAACTCACGGAACGCCCCGATGACGACGAACCCGAATGCGAACCTGCGTGAGCGCGCCGCTCAGCTGCGCTTGAACGGAATCCTCGCCCACTGGTCCGAGATCGGCGCTGCGGAGTGGGTGGCGCAATTCATCGAATGGGAGGAAACCGAGCGCGCCCGCCGCAGCATGGAGCGCCGGCTTCGCCGCGCCAGCATCGGCGCCTTCAAACCCCTGGCCGACTTCGACTGGGCCTGGCCCACCCGCTGCGACCGCGCCGCCGTCGCGGAACTCATGGATCTGCAGTTCATGGCCGAGGCGACCAACGCTGTGCTGGTCGGACCCAACGGAATCGGCAAGTCCACCATCGCCCAGAACATCGCCCACCAGGCCCTGCTCGCCGGCCACACGGTCCTGTTCATCACCGCCGGGCAACTGCTCGGTGAACTCGCCGGCATCGACAGCGACTCGGCCCTCCAGCGCAGGCTGCGCTACTACGCTGGATTCGATCTGCTGGTCATCGACGAGGTCGGCTATCTGTCCTACTCCAACCGCCACGCCGATCTGCTCTTCGAGTTGACCAACCGCCGTTACAAGAAAAAGAGCACCGTCATCACGACGAACAAACCGTTCTCCCAGTGGCACGAGGTCTTCCCCAACGCCGCCTGCGTCGTCTCCCTGATCGACCGGCTCATCCACAACGCCGAGATCATCGCCCTCGAAGGCGAGTCCTACCGCCTCAAGGAAGCCCAGGAACGAAACGAACGACGCGCCGCCGCGCGGCGCAAGCGCAAATCGTGACCGGCCCCCGATTCGACCAACTCCCCTGGCCGTCGCCAGACTCCGGCGACGAACCCAGCAGCGAAGCCTGCGCGCAACTCGTCGATCTGCTCTACGCCCTGGGTGACCTCGTCGCCGAGCGCTACCACCGCAAGATCAAGCGGTACTACCGGCGCCGCCATCGCAAGGACCAACCCGCCGCCGTCGCCAAACCCGACGGCGTGCAACTCGATCTGTTCCCCGCCGACCTGCTCGAACCCTTCTGAATCCGCCGCGGATCGCCGTGGTGGCACCACCCCGGGATCGGCGTTATAGAGCCAGCGCTCCACCGGCCGTTCAGCGATACCGACCAACCGCGCCCGGCGCAAACCAGCCCCAGCAGCAAACCGCGGCAAATATCCGCGGTTCTACGCAGCCGCTAACAGCCGCTCACGAGTACGCGGGGGCGCCGTATACGTAATGCCGCAGCTGCTTGCCATCCGCATGGCTGCGCCGCGCGATTCCGTGCACGTGCAGCACCAGGTTGCGCAGCACGCCGTATACCAACGCCGGTTGCGTGTCCAGAAGACGCTCCAGACGGGATCGCTGCAGGAGCAGTACACGACTCTCCCGGCGCACGGTCAGATGCGTGCGAATCTGCAGCGAAGAGCCCCCAGCGAAACTGGCGGTCCGGCCCACGTCGCCGCACTCCGTGAGATGCAGGGACAACGACTCTCCCTCGATCATCGCTTCGATTTCCACATCGCCGTCGAGAAGAATCATCAGCCCGTCCTGGGTTTCGTCCTCGAGCATCGCGTCGGAAACCGTTCCGACATCCAGGTCGCGGATCACCACCAGATCCGCCAGACATTCGACCTGCCGCCGGTGCAATTGCTGCGTCAAGCCGCTGCGTTCGAGCGCCTCGACGATCACTTCGCGCGCGACGTCGGAGCCCGCGGTCCGTGGAACGGGACTGCATTCGGACGCCCAAATAGGTGTTTGTACGTTCATGGCAAGAATCTCCAAAGGAAAACCGATCGAGGGGCGCTATCGCGCCGACGCCCCATGCTGCACTGCAGCAACTATCCTACGCGCATTTTTCCCGGGAATGTCAATCGGCAGGACCTGACGCGGTCCATCTGCGCACCAATTTGGCGCATATCTGCCTCCCCGCGAGGCCGTTTGGTGGGTGTTAGCGCCCGCGGTATTTCGCGAGCGATGTTCCGCGATAGTTCGCGAGGTTTGAACGCGGGGTGTCCGGATTGGTTGCCCGCGTGGCGGAATGTGGAAGCGGTGGAGCGATGCGGGAGCCGGCGATCGATTGGCGGCGGCGATGCGGACGGTGGATTTCGGGGGTTGCGCAGGCGGGCGGTAGTGGGCGGCGCTGTTGCGCCGCTGCCGCTGCGGGGTGGTGGCGGATTCAGAACGGATCGAGGAGGTAGCCTGGGAAGAGGTTCATCTGCCGGGGATCCGGGTTTTGCTCGTTGATGGGGCAGTTGTCGCGCTGGCGGCGCGCGTGTCTGGAGAGGCGAGAGGCGAAGTGCGTGGCGACGAAGTCGCCGAGGGCGTAGATGAGGTCCACGAGGCGAGCGGCGTCGGCGTCGTTGATGTCGTCGTCGTCGGAGTCGCAGAGGAACGAGGGCCAGGGATCGGAGTCGTAGGCGTTCATGGCCGGAACTCCTCGAGAGCGGTTTGGACGTGCTCGGTGCTGACCTGCTGGGATTTAGCCAGGGCGGCGGCGGACAGGGCGTAGTGGGCGGCGCGGTTGACGCGGCGCGGCAGTCCCTGGGAGGCTTGGTAGAGGGCCTCGGTGGCGGCGGGGTCGAACAGCGGCAGTGTGCTGCCGGCGAGTTGCAGGCGGTGGGTCAGGTAGGCGGGGAGCTCTTCACGGGAGAAGCCGTTGAGGTGGTAGCGCACGACGATGCGCTGCTCGAGCGATTCGTGCACCGCCATCGAGAGGCGGCGACGCAGCTCGGTCAGACCGACGAACAGCAGCGTCAAGCGGCGCTCGGAATCCATCGCGTAGTTGGTCAGCAGGCGCAGGTCTTCGAGCACGTCGTTGCGCAGGTGCTGCGCCTCGTCGATCACCAGGACGGGGTGCTGGCGCGCTTCGGAGGTCATGCGCAGGACCTCGGCCTGGATCGCGCGGTAGGCGCAGGCACGGTTGCGCTCGATGGGCAGGCCGAGCTGCCAGGCGATCGACTTGTACATGTCGAGCACGTTGCCGGTCGAGAGCGTGACGTAGAACAGGCGATAGAGCCCTGGGTGCAGGGCCGAGGCGAGGTGCCGGCAGGCGGTGGTCTTGCCGCTGCCGACTTCGCCGGTGATCAGGCCGATGCCGCGCAGCTCGACGAGGTGCTGCAGCCGTGCCTGGGCCTCGCGCAGCGCCACGGCGCCGAAGAGCTCGTCGGGGGCGAGCGCGCGCTCGAAGGGATAGTGGGTGAAGCCGAAGTGGGCCAGATACATCAGCGCGACTCCTCATCGGGTTTATCGGTCAGCAGCCTGCGCAGCGCCAGGCCGGGGGTGGGCTGCGATCCGGGCTGGGCCTGGGCCTCCAGAGTGCGGGAAGGCCGATTGCGGCGCACGAAGCAGTTGGCGTAGGCATCGACCGGCTTGGCGCGGTGGATGAAGACGCTGTTGTGCCAGACCTCGATGCCGCGGCCGGCGGGGGCGGCCGGGTCGAAGCGCAGGGTGACGGTCTCGTTGACGAGCGAGGCATCGACCTCGAAGACGGTGCCGTTGAGGCTGACCGTGCGATCGCGGTGCACGCGCCGCTTGGCCTCGAAGAGGAACAGGTCATCGAGATCGAGGCGCGGGTCGGGTGCGCGCAGGTGCTCGGCGCACTGGGCCCAGCGCTCGAGCGGAGTCTGTCCATCGAGTCCGCGGTGCGGGGTGCGGTGATACTCGCCCTCGACCCAGGCCCACAGACGGCGGTTGAGCGCATCGAGACTGGCGGTGTCCTCGGCGCTGAGGCGCGAGAGCAGTTGGGAGCGTACGGTACGGAACCAGCGTTCCTGCTTGCCCTTGCCCGCAGGCTGGTAAGGGCGGGCGTGGATCAGCGCAACGCCCAGCTTGGCGCAGACGAGCGCGAGGTGCTGCGAGCGGTAGTTGGCGCCGTTATCGACGAACAGGCGCTGGGGGATCGAGCGGCGCATCAGGGCCTGCTTGAACACGGGCAGGAACGCGGCCGTGTTCTCCGACAGGGCGAAGGCGCAGTACGGCACGACGCGGGTGGCATCGTCGATGAACGCGATCAGGTAGGTCTTGCGGCGGCTTGCGCCGACGCTCACCGTCGGGCCGTGCATGACGTCGCTCATCCACAGCTGACCGGGCTGCGCGTATGCGAAGCGCCGGCGATCCTGGTCGGTGGGTTGCTCGGCGCCCTTGTGCATCAGGCCGGCACGGCTGAGCAGGCGGTGCACGGTGGTCCTGGGCACGTCCTGCTCGGGTCCGATCGCGCCTTGCTTGCGCAGGGTGTCGATGAGCAGCGGGATCGACAGCCCGGGCTGCTCGTCCTTGAGGCTGAGCAGCGCGTCGGCCACGGCCTGGGGCAGCGCACGGGATTGGCCGCGGTCGGATCGCGGCTTGGGCACCAGCGCGTCGAAGCCGCCGCGCCGGTACGACTGCAACCAGTCGCGCAAGGTCTCGGTCGCCACCCGGGTGCGCGTGGTTCCCGGGATGACGTAGGACTGTTCGGCCTTGCGGGCGAGCAGCGCGTACAGGCCCGGCATGGCGGGCGGACGGTGGATGAGGTCGGCGATCAGGCCGTAGCGAAACAGCGCCACGGCCCGGCCGGGATCGGGCTCGGACATCGGATCGGCTCCTTGAGCAAGATGGGAGCCGCGACACTACGGCGCCTGAGCCGGCGGATCAGCCCCCATGTGTTGTTGGTCGAGCCGTTTGCGTCCACCGGCACGAGCAGCCGGTGGCGCAAACCCGACGAACCGGGGCAACTCGTGCAGGTACTCGGCGGCAAGGGCGCGGCCGTGCACCAGCACGCAGGCGCACCCCAAATGCGCCCGCAACGGCTCGACTCGCGGCAGACAGCCCCGCAGCCGCTCGGGCCACAGCGTGATCCAGCATTGGAATGCCATGCGCGCCGGCCGCAGCCGTCGCCTCAGCCAGCGCAGCGCGCTGGGTAGGCTGATGTCGTCGGGCCGCAGCAGCGCCGCGGCCTGCGCAAGGCTTGGGGATCGCTCGACGGCGGCCACGACCCGCTCGATGTCGGCCAGCGCGCCCGGAAACCTCGCCGCCAGGCAATCGGGCAGCAAGGCGAACGTGCAGTGTCCCTGCGGGCAGTACCAGCGGGCGATCCGTGTCCCGACAGGGGTGACGCGTGCATAGGTGCCGTTTCGGTGCAGTCCGCAGCCGCCCTTCGGGTGCAGCGGACACCTCTCGAGACTTGCCTGCCGCCACCCCTGTCGGGTAACGTACTCCTCGCTGGTCAGCCCCGACGCGAATCGAAGCAGCACCAGCACCGGCCCGGCGGGGCCGTGTACCCCGCCGGGCCACCCCATTCCATGTGATCGCGCAAGCCTACCGCCGATCGCCGTCACGGTCCAAAACGTCCGTTGCCAAATGGCAACCGCGGCACAGCGATCAACATCAATCAGGAGAAGCGGGGGGCCTGCCGCCCCCCGCTCCCCCCGCCGCTCGAGAAATACCCTTCAGAAACCCCTCACCCCCGCCAGCGACCCGCTCTCAACCACCGCAGTCCACCGCTCACCGGGGACGCAATCCGGCATCCAGAGAATCGCGGATTGCGAATTAACGCGGGAGACAACAGGTGGGTACCCGAGCCAGGGACACGAGATGCTGTTCGACGCGCACACGCGCAGCTTCGCGGCGCTGGGCGGCGTTCCTCGCCGCGGCATTTACGACAACATGCGTACGGCTGTGGACAAGGTCAAGAAGGGCAAGGAGCAGGTCGTCAATGCGCGCTTCTCGAACCTGTGCGCGCACTACTCGGTGCCGTGTGAGTTTGCCGGGCAGGTGGTCAGCACGAGGCCGTATCCGACGACGGTGAAGATCGTTGCGCAGACGCGGTGGCGGCCGAGCACCGGCGGCTCAGCGACGAGAGGCCCTCGCCAGCGGCGCCGGAAATTGCTTAAGCCGGGGTGCTTGTGCAGCTTTTGCGGAACAAAATATAAACAAAAAACTTTAAAAGTCGCGTGTAAGTCATTGATGTTATGGCTTCACGACCTGGACTCGAACCAGGGACCTGCGGACGAACAGTTCGCAGGCAGAACGAGCATCCATGCGGGTTTCGGCAGGTTTTCTTTCCAAAGCCATCCCCATTTTTCAGGGAAATCGCCGCTCTGAACGCCGTGGAGTTTCGGAAAGGAATTTTCAGAAATTGCGCGTCCCGGTATGCCCCATCGCTCGGCGAGATCTGTCGTGCTATCCCCTGGGCGTCAGCGCGCCGGACGCGGATGCGTCGGCTACATCACACGTGCGCGTGGTTTTCCGGCTCCACGGAAAGACGCATGCCAACCGTCTTGAGGAGGGCGACCAAGGTTTTGAGAGTTGGGTTGCCCTTGGGCGAGAGTGCGCGATAGAGCGATTCCCGGCTGATGCCGGCTTCCGCTGCAACCGCGCCAAGACCGCCTTTGGCTTCCGCCACAGTCCTCAGCGCGAGCAGCCCTGCAGCCCGATCGTTGGGATCGTCGAGGGATTCCATCGCCGCTTTCAGATACTCCACCGCCAGTTCCGGGTCGGCCCGCAGTTCGGCGACTTCCGCCTCGTGGTGCGATACCGCGCCTTTGAGTTTGCTCATGATTGCCTCCGCTTCCATTCCGACCACAGTTCCTTCGCGCGCTTGATGTCTGCCGCTTGGCTGCTCTTGTTGCCGCCGCACAGCAGAAGTACGACCGCCTTGCCGTGCCGGCCGCAGTACACCCGATATCCGGCGCCAACGTGCACGCGCAATTCAATCACCCCGTCTCCGACCGGCTCACAGTCGCCAAGGTTGCCCGCCTGTACCTGCCGTAACCGAACGCGAATACGCGCTTGGGCAACCTTGTCGCGCACGGCATTGAGCCATTCGGTGAACGGCTCAATGCCGTCGTCCCGCTGGTAGCGGAGCACTTCGATCATGAACGACATTGTAGCTTAAAAGCTACATGGTGGGTAGGCGCAGGCCGCCGGACTTCACATCGAAGTGCATGTGCTGGAGGAGGTCGCCTGACCGTCTCGCCGCAGGAGAGGAAATCCGACATCCGGAGCACGCCCAGTTCAGCGTGGCGGAGATGCTCGAACTGGAACGCGAGCATCTGATGCCGATGCCGGCGGCGTTTGACGGGTATGTGGAGGAATCCGCGCGGGTGAGCAGTACGTGCCTAGTGTCGCTGGCGAAGAACCGCTACTCGGTGCCGTGTGAGTTTGCCGGGCAGGTGGTCAGCACGAGGCCGTATCCGACGACGGTGAAGATCGTTGCGCAGACGCAGTGGCGGCCGAGCACCGGCGGCTCAGCGACGAGAGGCCCTCGCCAGCGGCCCCGGAAATTGGTTAAACCGGGTCAAACCGGGGTGCTTCCGCGACTTTTGCGGAACAAAATATTAACAAAAACCTTTAAAAGTTGCGTATAAGTCATTGATGTTATGGCAACGCAACCTGGACTCGAACCAGGGACCTGCGGACGAACAGTTTGCAGGCGGAACGAGCATCCATGCGGGTTTCGGGAGGTTTTCTTTCCAAAACCATCCCCATTTTTCAGAGAAATGGCCACTCTGGGCGTCGCGGAGTTTTGGAAAGGAATTTTCAGAAGTTCAAGGCGTTGGAGTCAGCTTCCTCCCGCGTTTTTCGTAAATTCCACGTAATGCGATCGCATTGAAATCGGCAATGTAATTGCATTACCATTCGGGTGTTTTTCTGCTGAACGGAGAATCCCATGCCAACCGCGATCGAAGTGGAATCCACGCTGACCGACCGTTACCAGACTACGGTTCCGGAAGCCGTACGCCGTGCTCTACGGCTTGGCAAGCGCGACAAGATTCATTACGCGGTCCGGGCCAATGGCGAGGTCGTGCTGACGCGCGTCGAATCTGCTGAGGGGGATGACCCGGTCCTGGGTCGGTTCCTGGATTTCCTGGCGCGCGATATTGCCAGCCATCCGGAGTTGCTGAAAGCTGTTGATGCCGGCTTGATGCGTCGTCTCCAGTCGTTGACCGAGGGTGTCGCCATTGATCTCGATGCCCCGCTGCCGGAAGAAGGGGAATGACTGCGGGCGAGTCCGTGCCCTTGGTCATCCACGGCTGGACGGTTTTCGCGCATCCTCTGTTTCTCGGACAGCTCGAATCCTTGGCGCACCAGGTCGAGGGCTTCAAGGAAAAGGATCCCGTCGGATATGGGAAGAAGAACGCCACCAAACGACTGGCGGCGATCACGAAGTTGGCGTTCGACGCGATTCCTCGGGATCCGGCGCGGGCGGAGTATCGGCAGGGCGCCACCCTTGGCGACAACCACAAGCATTGGTTCCGAGCCAAGTTTTTTCAGCAATACCGATTGTTTTTCCGCTATCACGCATCAAGCAAGGTGATCGTGTACGCGTGGATCAACGACGAGAACACCAAACGGGCATACGAGAGCGACGACGATGCCTACCGGGTTTTCCGCAGGATGCTGGAAAGCGGTCATCCGCCGGACAACTGGGATCAGTTGCTGGCCGAGGCAAAGGCTGAGGGTCAGCGCTTGCAGCGATTCGCCGACCGCTCGACGTGATGAAGCGATTCAGCGACAAAAAGTGGGCGGCAGCGGAGCGGACTCCCACGGGATGGCGGTGACGACCCCAAGCCGACGCCCACCGCAATCGCCAAGCGGGCATCCAACGCGCACAGCGGACTTTCGAGGTAAACCAACCGTCCACGAAAGGCTCACCCACGTCGGTCACTGAAGCGTCCCCGCGAGACGGGGTGGAGTTGATCCTTTCCCCGTCGTGGGGGGGGGCGACTCCACTTCAAGCAACCCATATAGGCGGCCACGATTCGGGACGTGACCGGCAAATCGTGCCGCGCAACGGGAGGACTGGTCGTTCGCCAATGCTATCGCGACCCTGGTGCGGGCAGACAGTTCGTCTCACTCAATCGAGCCTGACGTTGGGAATCGTAGTTCTCGATCAACAAAAGTGTAGAGCGCAGGCCCCGCGCTGTAGGTGGGCCTATCCTTTAGTTTCGTTAGCAACTCAACGAGAGGCCCTTCGGCGTTGGGCAGCAGTGCTGAGATCATTCTGTGCATGTTACTGGCCCTCTTACTGGTGAACTCACCCTCTGCATGATAGATCCCGCCAATGGTACGGCCGAGTTCTATGAAGGATGCTACGTCAAGGTCTTCGACAAGCGAAGACAAGTACTTCGCTCGTTCTTCGGTCGCCTTCGCAAGTTGCTTGATCTGCCGCCACTTTTCCTTCTTATTTAAGGAAGAATCGGAACCAAAGACGAGTTTTTCGACCGACTCGCTCCATCTCCGAATGTCAGTCGCATCGTCGTCCGAGAGGACTCGGGAATTAACCTTCAGCATCCGCACGAGGGTACGAAGTTGCTCTGGATCCTCCTGAGCCAACCAACCAGCTTCCCCGAACAGGAGTTCGATGAAGTGCCAAAAGAAACCGCCGTAGTAGCCGAGCACCAACCCCGCCAACCGATTGGCGCCAGGACTACCATTCGTAGCGCCGCCACCGATCACAAGGTTTGGGTAATGGCTAGCCAACACCCTCGCATCAAGGGCAAGGCCGGAGAAAATGTCCTCCCAGTACAGAAGTCCTATCGCGAACTCTCCTTTGTTGACACGTGCCTCTGACAGGAGGCGAACTTTCTTTTGAAGCGTTGCGTCTATCTCTGCAGTGGTCGCGATGTACAGCGCCAGAAGTTTCCCTTCGTAACCCTCTGCGTTCCTGACCTCGGCTTCGATCTTCTTGAACGTGATCCGCTTGACCGTGTTCTTGCACTGGATGCCTACCGGCCGGCCCAATTGGTCGGACCCATAGATGTCGACCCCGTGTTGTGCTTGGCCTTGGCGCCCATTCCGCTGCAGCATAGGGCTATCCCATTTCAGCTGCATTGCGTCCCGCGTGATCAATTCGAATTCTTGCCAGTCAGACGGTGCCGGTAGCCGCATTCCATAGATAGTTGGCACGTGCCATCTCCCCCGATTTCCGTTCTCAACCAGGCTGTAAAGACCCCGTTATCCCACACAATTCCAAGCGCCATTGCGGGTCAGAAGCCGCCTCGGCCACTCAAACTAGATCGGAGAAGCTGCCGAACGGCATCAAGTAGCGGTTCGCTTCGAGGATTGCTTTGAACCCATCGGCCTCGGCAACAGAGATGCGGCCCTGGCGGATCGCTTCGAGCAAGATCGACTCCGTTCGGAGGATGCGATCCTCTCCGATCAATTCGATCGCGCGGCGACGGAAGCGCTTCTTTTCGTCTGATGCGATGAAGCAACCCATAGTCGTCGCGAGTGCAAGACACGCCGCTTCGCCAACTCCCATAACGCCGCGCAGTTCAGCGAACAAAGCAAGGGACTCCATCGTATCGACGACGACTCGATAAAGATAGCCCGAGGTGATCGCAGAGGCGGTCTCTTCACGCTGAGCAGGCTCGATAATTTCCCCGAGCACTTCCTCAGGCACCAGAAATCGGTAGGGATTGAGCGCACCCAGAAGCGGCAACTGCCCGATTCGCAGCAGATTGATGAGGACGTTCGCGTCTGTGATGACGACGAGGGTCTCGGCATTCGTGGCCATTGGCTGCTCGCGCGGCGAAATGAATCAATCCAATTTCGCAGACGCGATGACAGCCTCCAAGTCGTGCGGACCAAGACCGACCATGGCCGCCAGCTCGGCGAACTTGCTGCGCGTAATCTCCTCCCGACGATAGGCCTCCAGCGCAAGCGCAAGAAAGCGACGACGGAAATCGACACGAGACGTGTCTTCGGCAGCCTCCGGCACAGCAAGAAAGCTCGCGATCGTCTGACCGGCGCCGCTGTCTTCTTCCGCCTTGAGTCGCTGGAATTCGGGCTCGTCGATCAGCCGAAGATTCTTGACGCGATACAAGGCTGAAATCCGGCTCGCTCCGAAATGGTGAGCGAGCAGTGCGACGTCGTAGAGCTGGATATCTTGCGATCCGGGCGCAGCGCGCTGCTCCACCTGCAGCGCCTCCTCCTCGTCGAAAACCGCAATTTGCGCGCGGCTCGCCGCCCCTTTGCCGAACGCGAGAACGAATTGCGCGATGCCTTCCGCAGGCATCAGGAACTCCGCCGCGAAGGCATTGGCGCGGACCTCAAGCAGGTCCGAGCGATTCTCTGCTCGGCTGATCGCGCCGGCTCGATCTCGGTCCATCAACACGTGCCCGTACTCGTGAGCCAACGAAAAACGCTGGCGCACAGCCGCATGGTTCGCATTGATCACCACGAATACGCCGATGGTGCTGTCGACCAGGGTCAGGCCCGATATATTTTCCGGAAGCGCGACCGCGCCGGTCCGCACGCCTTGCGACTCGAGCAACTCGCTCAGGTCACCGATGGGGGCCACGCCAAGTCCCAGTCGCTGCCGCTCTTCGAGCGCAACTTTCTGTCCCTGCTGGATCGCGTCCCACCGCGACTTCGCGGGTGGCAATTCATAGGTGGCGGTGAGGAGCTGGACGCGATCGATTTCGAGCAGACGCTCGAGATTGGTCATCTCGTGGCCAAGGGCCAAGCTGTCCTGCAATGCTTTCAGAAGGTCCGCCTGCTGAGCGAGTTCAGCGTCCGAGCGGAAAAGGGCCGAGAGCGCGTCACGCTCGGCGAAGGATGCGGCAAAGAACGACTTGATGTCCCTGCCCACCGCGCGCGCGATTCGATCCAATTCCAGACTCGAGACCGATCGCGCTCCCGCCTCGATCTGGCCGAGCGCAACGCGGCTCAGCCCAACGGACTCTCCGAGTTGTTCTTGCGTAAGACCGCTGGCTTCCCTGGCCGAGCGAATCCGCCGACCAAGTTCCTCTCTGGTCATCTCCATGTGCTAGCCCCTTCTTGACTTGTCGGATGATGGCAGTTCATGCTAATGTTGTCAACAGACGGATCGTATGAAAGAAATCACATCATGAATGCAGCTGCTCACCAGTGGACCGCCGCTCTTGCTACCGGCGCGATCTTGCACGCCGGCGAAATCCAGCGCGGCGAAGCGACCGTCTGGCCGATCGCCGGCGGCGCCGTCGCGGCCGTTCTCACGAAGCTGCCGGATGTCCTTGAACCGGCCGTCCATCCACATCACCGCCAGTTCTTTCATAGCGTGGTCTGTGCGGCACTGGTGGCGGCAGGCTGGAAAAAGCTTCACGAGTGGCAGCCGCAGTCCGACGAAGGCCGGTTCATGCGCAAGATCGGAATGATCGGAGCCGGCGCCTACCTCTGCCACCTTGCCCTCGACGCGCTCACGCCTCGATCGCTTCCGCTGGTCGGGCGATAAACGCAGAGGAGCATCGGTATGCACGCTGATCCCAAGTTGGCCGAACTGGCCTCATCCAAGCGGCGGTTGCTGGTCGGTGTGCTCGACGCGCTGTTCGACCAGATCGACCTGACCGAAAGTCAATACGAGACGGCGAAAGACCGCTACGCTGCCGTCAGCGCGTGGCTCGCCGAAGGCGAATCCCCATTCCTGAAGGTCGCCTCGATCTACGCACAAGGGTCGATCGCTGTGGGGATTGCCAACAAGCCGATCGGGCGCACCGAGTTCGACGTGGACCTCGTATGCCACCTGCCATCCGCGGGCCCTGGGTCGGATCCCAGGGCAGTCAAGGCGCTGATCGGCGAACGACTGAAAGCGCACGCCACGTACGCGTCCATGCTCGAAGAAAAGCGGCGTTGCTGGCGTCTGTGCTACGCAAACGAGTTCCATCTCGACATCACGCCGTCGATTCCCAATCCAGCATGTGCCAATGGCGGCGAGCTGGTGCCCGACCGGGCGCTTTCCGCTTGGAAGCCCACCAACCCGAAGGGATTCGCGGCACGCTTCGAGCAGTACGCAGCCCTGCAGCCGCGGCAGTATCTGCGCGAGGCCACCATCGCAGCGAAGCGCGCAGAGGTGGAGGACTTTCCCGAACAGGAAATGCGCAAGCCTCCCTTGAAGCGGATCGTGCAGCTTTTGAAACGGCACCGCGATGTCTCGTTTGCCGCCCCAGGGCGCAGCGAACTCGCTCCGATCAGCGTCATCCTGACGATGCTCGCGGCGCGGTCCTACGCACATTGCACTGCCCGGTTCGTCTACGCGGACACCTACGAGCTGACTCTCGACGTGGTCCGCCGCATGCCGCAGTTCATCGTGGTTGACGAGCGAAGCGGAAAGCCCGTCTACTTGATCGAGAACGAGACGACCGCCGGTGAGAACTTCGCCGACAAATGGAATCTCGATTCGCGCCTGCCTGAAGCCTTCTATGCCTGGCATAAGGCCGCGATCGGAATGCTCGAAGGGCTCGCTGCAGTCGAAGGAAAGGACCGGCTCGGCCAAGCGCTCCAGAAGTCCTTCGGTACAAGCCAGGAAGCCGTTCGGCGTGCATTAGCGCCGATCACTTCCGAAGTCGGCAAGGCGCGGGTGGCGGGATCCCTGCTGGTCGCGCCGAGCTTGGGCGTCGTGACCGCACCGGCGGCTGGGCGCGTGGCCGTTCGCCCGAACACGTTCTTTGGCCGGTAGCGTCGTGCGAAGGGCCCGCGACCCGTGGCTCAGCCCCGAACAACAGTGGTTTCGTCTTCGGGCAAACCCTGTCAGCCAGGGACACGGCCTCGTGCGGCGCGGTGAACTCGCCTGGGATATGCAGATCCGACCATCTCCGCTCGCACGTCTATACGCCGTTCGCATTCGCTATCGGCGCGGCGGCACGCCGGAGGTGGCGGTCGTCTCACCGGACCTCAACGAATTGGCAGACGGTCGGAAATTGCCGCACGTGTACGAGACAAAGCCGGTGCGGCTCTGCCTCTTCGATCCGCAAACTGCGGAATGGTCTCCCGGAGCCTCGATCGCCGACACGATCGTGCCGTGGATCTACCTCTGGCTGTTCTACTTCGAAGAATGGCTCATGAGCGACGAGTGGAAAGGCGGGGGACGCCATCCGAAAGTACGCGATGCGGCCTAAGCGCAGGATACTTGCTCTGGACGGCGGCGGAATCAAAGGTGTGCTCGCCGCATCGTTTCTCGATACCGTGGAGAGCGCTACCGGTAAGCGGATCGCGGATCATTTCGATCTGGTCGCAGGAACGTCGACGGGCGGCATCATTGCGCTCGGCCTGGGGCTTGGCATGTCCGCGCGTGAGATCGTGCAGTTCTACGTCAACCACGGACCTCGCATCTTCGCTCAGCCTGACCATCGAATCGCGAAAGGACGTTTCGGCGCATGGATCGGAAGACTGCGCGGGTTGGGGCGCCGCGGCCGCCAATTCGTCTGGCCAAAGTACGATCCGGATGCGCTTCACGACGCGCTGACGACGGCATTCGGACCGAGGTCTCTCGGCGACAGCACGCTTCGGCTGGTCATTCCCGCGTACCACGGCGATAAGGATGACCTCTACGTTTTCAAAACGCGACATCATTCGCGCCTGCAGGTGGACTGGCGCGAGCGGGCCGTCGACGTCGCCCTGGCTACTGCAGCGGCGCCGACCTACTTTCGAGCGCACGTCATGCCCAGCGGCGCGCCACTCATCGACGGGGGCATTTGGGCCAACAACCCGGCAGGCGTTGCAGCGGTCGAGGCACGCAGCGTACTGGGTTGGAAGGACGATGAACTCTATCTTCTGAGTCTGGGGTGCAGCGAAGAAGTTTTCGACATCCCCACATCGGCCGGTTACAAGGACCTTGTGCTGAAAACGACCGAGCTTTTCATGCACGGGCAATCCCGAGCATCCGCCGGTACGGCAAAGCTCCTGTGCGAGCATGCCGAGGCAACTCCCCGGTATTTCCGGTACCAACCAACCGTACCCGTCGGCAAGTTCACCATCGACCGAGTGGAGATGATTGACCGACTGCGCGGCCTTGGCGCAACGTGCGCGCGAGGGGCTCTGCCTGTCCTTCAAGAATACTTCCTTGGGAAGCCCGCCGAACCCTTCACGCAGTCGAATCCAACGCCTTCCTGACAGCCGGTACTCCGCTAGCGTCCGCAACCCCCTCCCGAGCGGCCGCAATGGAGCGGATCCAAATGTAAGCGCGAGCGACTCTTCCTGGCCGACTCCGACCGCTTAGGCCAGGGATCTCGATATAGAAAAGCAGTCGTTCCGGCCGTGGCGCGAACACGGTGCAGGTTTCGGCGAACGTGACCGGCGTGATGGATCGGCTGCCGCGAATGTTGTCAGGGTAGGGCAACGCGTAACCGCGAACGCGTCGGAAATTCCCGGCAGTTTGCTGGGGCGGAGATTGGCGATGGCGTGCCGCGATTACCGGTTGAGTGGCAAGGATCGCTGAAAAATGAATGGGGACTGGAAAACGAGGAGCAGTTTTGGAAAAACCATGCACAATATATGAAATATAAGTGCTTGATTTTATTGGCTCCCCGACCTGGACTCGAACCAGGGACCTGCGGATTAACAGTCCGTCGCTCTACCGACTGAGCTATCGGGGATCACCGAAATCAGAACCCGAGATTATAGCGGGAATTTTTATCTTTTCGAAACCGCGGCGACCGCGTCGGCGACGGCTTCGATGTTCTTCCGATTCAACGCGGCAATGCAGATGCGGCCGGTCGACACGGCATAGATCGCAAACTCTTCGCGCAGGCGCGCGACCTGGGCGGCGGTGAGGCCGGAATACGAAAACATGCCGCGCTGGGTGCGCACGAAGGAAAAATCGACTCCGGGCAGCCGTTGTCCCAGCAGGGACACGAGCGTGTCGCGCATCGCCTTGATGCGCTCCCGCATTCCGCCGAGTTCGGCTTCCCAGCGGGCGCGCAATTCGGCATTGCCGAGGATGGCGGCAACCAGGGCGGCGCCGTGGGTTGGCGGGTTGGAGTAGTTGGTGCGGATCACGCGCTTGAGCTGGCTCAGCACACGGCGCGACTCGTCCGCATCGGCGGTGACGATGGTGAGCGCGCCCACCCGCTCGCCGTAGAGCGAAAACGATTTCGAGAACGAACTGGCGATGAAGCAGGGCATGCCGCTCGCGGCGAAACTGCGGACCACGGCGCTGTCGGCTTCGATGCCGTCGGCGAAGCCTTGGTAGGCGAGGTCCAGGAACGGGATGCAGGCGCGCTCGCGCAGGATGGCGATGATCTCGTTCCATTGCTCCGGCGTGAGGTCGACGCCCGTCGGGTTGTGGCAGCAGGCATGCAGGACCACGATGGTCTGTGGCGCCGCGGCGCGCAGCATGGCGCGCATGCCGTCGAAATCGAGTCCGTGGGTCGCCGCGTCGTAGTAGGGATACGCCGCCACCGGAAATCCGGCCGCTTCGAACAGCGCGCGATGGTTTTCCCAACTGGGGTCGCTGATCAGCACATGGGAGTCGGGGACGATGCGCTTGAGCAGCGCCGCGCCGAGCGACAGGGCGCCGGTACCCCCCAGGGACTGGGCGGTCACCAGGCGACCGCCGGCTGCGGGTTCGGAGCCGGCACCGAAAAGAAGGTCCTGAACGGCGCGGTTGTAGGCCGCCGGACCGTCGATCGGCTGGTAGCCGCGGGCGACGGGGTTCGCCAGCCGCTCGGTCTCGGCCCGCCGCACCGAGTCGAGCACGGGGATCTTCCCGTCTTCCCCGAAGTAAACCCCGACGCCGAGGTTGATCTTTTCCGGGCGAGGATCGGCGCCGAACGCCTCATTCAATCCCAGGATGGGGTCGGGGGGGGCAAGTGCTACAGAGGCAAAAAGCGGTCCGGTCATTTCCACGCATTCCGGCAGCGGGTTTGGGGTCTCCCGCGCAATCGCGGGAGTGTACACAAGGGGGTGGGCGGCGCGATCGGTCGTCGGGCGGGGAAATTCTGCATTTTCGCGGTACCTCCTGAAAATGCGCGGTAATACGTTGATTTATAACGACTTGTAACCAAAGATCCCGCGGCGGGGGGCTAGGCAATTCATTACACGAATGCTACGATTTCCCGTTGGTGCCGCATAAAACGGCAACGATTCTCAGGACAGGTATCTCAGGACAGGTATTCGTGCAAACGCCGCAATCCAGCTCGCCATTTCGCCTGCACCGGCCGTATCCCCCCGCGGGAGACCAGCCGGCGGCGATCGCGCGCCTGATGGAAGGCTTGGCCGACGGGCTGACCTGTCAGACCTTGCTCGGCGTGACCGGCTCCGGCAAGACGTACACGATGGCCAACGTCATTGCCCAGACCGGGGTGCCGGCGCTGGTGCTCGCACCGAACAAGACGCTGGCGGCACAACTATACGCCGAGATGCGGGAGTTCTTTCCCGACAACGCGGTGGAGTACTTCGTATCGTACTACGACTACTACCAGCCCGAGGCGTACGTGCCGGCGCGCGATCTCTACATCGAGAAGGACAGCGCGATCAACGAGCACATCGAGCAGATGCGCCTGTCGGCGACGAAGTCGCTGCTCGAGCGGCGCGATGTCGTGATCGTGGGCACCGTCTCGTCGATCTACGGCATCGGCGACCCGAGCGAATACCACGCGATGATTCTCGTGCTGCGCACCGGCGACCGGCTGGGTCGGCGCGAGGCGATCGCGCGGCTGGTGGCGATGCAGTACGTGCGCAACGATGCGGAGTTCGTGCGCGGTACGTTTCGGGTGCGCGGCGATACCATCGACGTGTTCCCGTCGGAGCATGCGGAACTGGCGGTGCGCATCGATCTGCTCGACGATGAAGTGGAGCGCATCGAGCTGTTCGATCCCTTGACCGGCCGCGTGCGGCAGCAGGTGCCGCGGTTCACGGTGTATCCCTCGTCGCACTACGTCACGCCGCGCGAGACCGTGCTGCGGGCCATCGAGACGATCCGCGAGGAACTCGCGCAGCGCACGGACGAGTTGTACGGTGCCGGGAAGCTGGTGGAGGCGCAGCGTCTGGAACAGCGCACGCGGTTCGACCTCGAGATGCTGTCGGAACTCGGTTTCTGCAAGGGCATCGAAAACTACACGCGGCATCTGTCCGGTGCCGCGCCGGGGGAGCCGCCGCCGACGCTGGTCGATTATCTGCCGCCCGATGCGCTGATGTTCATCGACGAGTCGCATGTCACGGTGCCGCAATTGGGGGGGATGTACCGTGGCGACCGCGCGCGCAAGCAGACGCTGGTCGAATACGGGTTCCGGCTGCCCTCGGCCCTGGACAATCGGCCGTTGCGGTTCGATGAGTTCGAGGGCAAGATGCGCCGTTGCGTTTTCGTGTCGGCAACCCCCGGAGAGTACGAACTGGCGCGCTCGTCGCAGGTGGTCGAGCAGGTGGTCCGGCCGACCGGGCTGGTCGATCCGCGCCTGGAGGTGCGTCCGGCACGCACGCAGGTCGACGACGTGTTGTCCGAGATCGCGCTGCGCGTGGCCCAGGGGCAGCGGGTGTTGATCACCACGCTCACCAAGCGCATGGCCGAGGATCTCACCGGGTTTCTGAGCGAGCACGGCGTGCGGGTGCGCTACCTGCACTCGGACGTCGACACCGTCGAGCGGGTCGAGATCATCCGGGATCTGCGTGCCGGTGCATTCGACGTGCTGGTTGGCATCAATCTGTTGCGGGAAGGGCTGGATCTCCCGGAGGTTGGCCTGGTGGCGATCCTCGACGCCGACAAGGAGGGGTTCCTGCGGTCGGAGCGCTCCCTCATTCAGACGATCGGGCGCGCGGCGCGCAATCTCGATGGCACGGCCATCCTCTACGCCGACGTGGTCACCGATTCGATGCGCCGTGCCATGGACGAAACGGAACGGCGGCGTTTGCGGCAGAGCGAATTCAACGCACGCAACGGCATCGTGCCGCGGGGCGTGCGCAAGGAAGTGCGCGAATTGATCGATGGAATCCTGGATTCCGTTACCGCGGATGCGGGGGCGCTGGTTGCCGGCGAGACCGAGCCGGCGTACGGTGCCATGACCGAACGGGATCTGGGGCGCGAAATCAAGCGATTGGAGAAGCAGATGCGGGATTTTGCCCGCGACCTGCGTTTCGAGGACGCCGCGCGGGTGCGCGATCGCCTCGCCCGGTTGCGGGAGCGGGCGTTCGTTTCCGCGGACGGGCCCGATCGCGAAGAAGCGCTTTCCGGGACGTGAACTTTCTTTTTGCGGAAAAGTCTTTTACAGCTGACGACATTGTTGGAACGAAGATGCGAACGATGAGAACGGAAAACGCGGGTGGCGGAACTGCCGTACAGGAACAAGACTCGATCACGACCAAGTCGGGAGCCAAGGCGGCGACCCATACGACGAAGGTCCTTTTCGTGTGCATGGGCAATATCTGCCGGTCGCCCACGGCGCACGGCGTGTTCCGCAAGATGGTGGCGGAGGCGGGACTGGAGGCGAGCGTCCATGTCGAGTCCGCGGGAACCCATGCCTATCACGTCGGCGAGGCGCCGGACGCCCGCGCCCAGCAGGCGGCCAAGCGCCGCGGCGTCGATATCAGCGATCTGCGGGCGCGGCAGGTTGGCCAGGACGACTACCACGACTTCGACCTGATCCTCGCGATGGACTGGGAAAACCTCGCGTTGCTGCAACAGCAGTGTCCGCGCGGGCAGAAGCACAAGCTGCACCTGCTGATGCGGTTCGCCGGGGAGCATGATGCGGCCACGGTGCCGGATCCCTACTACGGCGGCAGCGAGGGCTTCAACACGGTTCTCGACTACGTCGAAGACGCGTGCCAGGGGCTGATCGAGGTCGTCCGTCGCCGGGCGACGATGTACGCCGCAGCCTGAGCGGCGTGCGCGGGGTCGACAACGCCGTCCTTTGGGGCGGCGTTGTTTTTTTGCGATTGCCCGTTTTGCGCCGGGGGAAAGTTGACTTATTTGCTTGGGATCCCTATTATTCTCGATAGATTTTGTCGGGAATTGCACGGCGGCCCGACGGAACGAAAACCATCTCAGGAAGCGTTTTCCAGTCTATCCCTTGCGGAGAGAAACCATGCGACTGACAACCAAAGGGCGCTTTGCGGTCACGGCGATGATCGATCTGGGCATGCGCCAGCACAAAGGGCCTGTGACGCTGGCGGGAATCAGCCAGCGCCAATCGATTTCGCTGTCGTACCTGGAGCAGTTGTTCGCGAAGTTGCGGCGCCACAGCCTGGTGGAGAGCACCCGGGGTCCGGGTGGCGGCTACCGTCTGGGCAAGTCGGCGGCAGACATTTCGGTCGCGGATATCATTTTCGCGGTGGACGAACCCCTCGATGCGACGCTGTGCGGCGGTCGCGGCAACTGCGACAACGACCAGCGCTGCATGACGCATGAATTGTGGACCAACCTGAATCGACAGATGATCGACTATCTGGATTCGGTCTCGCTGGCCGATCTGGTGGCGCAGCAGCACCAAAACGCGCATGCCGCACCGCGCCCGGCGTCGGTCGCGGCGATGCCGGTCGGCAGCCGCTGGGCGACCGGCGGCGCACGGGCGACGGCGGACGAAAGCACCACGGTGTAACCCTCTTTCCGGATTCTTTCGACTTGCGATGAAACTTCCCATCTATCTCGATTATTCCGCCACGACCCCCATCGATCCCCGGGTTGTCGATCGTATGCTGCCCTACCTGCGCGAGCATTTCGGCAATCCGGCGTCGCGCAGCCATGCCTTCGGATGGGAGGCCGAACGCGCGGTGGAAGCCGCGCGCGGACAGGTGGCCGAACTGGTCAACGCCGATCCGCGGGAAATCATCTGGACCTCGGGGGCGACCGAGTCCATCAATCTCGCGCTCAAGGGCGCCGCGCACTTCTATCGCGACAAGGGCCGGCATCTCGTCACGGTGAAGACCGAGCACAAGGCGACGCTCGACTCGATGCGCGAACTGGAGCGCGAAGGGTTCGAGGTCACCTATCTCGACGTCGGCAGCGACGGGCTGCTCGACCTCGATGCGTTCGCGGCGAGCCTGCGCGGCGACACCATCCTGGCGTCGGTCATGTTCGTCAACAATGAAATCGGCGTGATCCAGGACATCGAGGCGATCGGGCGGATCTGCCGCGAACGCGGTGTGATGCTGCACGTCGATGCCGCCCAGGCCACCGGAAAGCTGGCGATCGATCTCGGCGCGCTGCCGGTCGACCTGATGTCGTTTTCCGCGCACAAGACCTACGGGCCCAAGGGGATCGGCGCGCTCTACGTCCGGCGCAAGCCGCGCGCGCGGCTGGAGGCGCAGATGCACGGCGGCGGGCACGAGCGGGGATTGCGCTCGGGTACGCTGGCGACGCATCAGATCGTCGGAATGGGCGAGGCATTTCGCATCGCCGGCGAAGAGATGGGCGCCGAAATCGAACGGATGCGG
This sequence comes from Burkholderiales bacterium GJ-E10, assembly GCA_000828975.1. Taxonomy (NCBI): domain Bacteria; kingdom Pseudomonadati; phylum Pseudomonadota; class Betaproteobacteria; order Burkholderiales; species Burkholderiales bacterium GJ-E10. Next base: position 1,162,487 of record AP014683.1, read on the forward strand.
GTGCTGCGGGACCGCCTGTGGACGGGCCTGCAGCGCATCGAGGAGGTCTACCTCAACGGGGACGCCGAGCGGCGGGTGGCACACAACCTCAACGTCAGCTTCAACTTCGTGGAAGGCGAGTCGCTGATCATGGCGGTCAAGGACCTGGCGGTATCGTCCGGGTCGGCCTGCACGTCGGCGAGCCTGGAGCCGTCCTACGTGTTGCGGGCGCTGGGGCGCAGCGACGAACTGGCGCACAGTTCGATCCGGTTCACCGTCGGTCGCTTCACGACGATCGAGGAAATCGATTACGCGGTGCGTCTGGTCGCCGACAAGGTTGCTAAGCTTCGGGCCATGTCGCCGTTGTGGGAGATGCATCAGGATGGAATCGATCTCAATACCGTGCAGTGGGCGGCACATTGAGAGGATTCCGGATAATGGGCGTGGCCCGTGATCCCGACTCCGCTTCCCCGTTCCTGGCGAGCGGGGGAGCGGGAAAGGGCGGAGCCAGTGGATTCGTCAAGACGCCAATCATCGGGCGGGAGGCATAGGAAATGTCGTACAGCGAGAAAGTCATCGATCATTACGAGAATCCGCGCAATGTCGGTTCCTTCGACAAGGACGACCAGGCGGTGGGGACCGGGATGGTGGGGGCGCCGGCCTGCGGCGACGTGATGAAGCTGCAGATTCGCGTCAACGAGGATGGGGTGATCGAGGACGCGCGCTTCAAGACCTACGGTTGCGGCTCCGCGATCGCTTCGAGTTCGCTGGTCACCGAGTGGGTCAAGGGCAAGACGCTCGATCAGGCCATGGAGATCCGCAACACCGCGATCGCCGAGGAGCTCGCGCTGCCGCCCGTGAAGATCCATTGTTCGATCCTCGCCGAAGACGCGATCAAGGCCGCGATCGAAGACTACCGCAGCAAGCGCGGCGGCACGGAAGAGTCCGCGGCATCCCCGCTTTCGGCGGCGGCGTAAAGGGGGCAGGCCGATGGCAGTCACTCTCACGGAGCGTGCCGCCCGCCACGTCGCGGCGTATATCCAGCGGCGCGGCAAGGGCGTCGGCGTCCGACTGGCGGTGCAGACCACCGGTTGTTCCGGCATGGCCTACAAACTCGAGTTCGCCGATGTGGCCGATCCGCAGGACGTCCAGTTCGAAACCAACGGCGTCCGGGTTCTGGTCGATCCGCGCAGTCTCGCCTACCTCGACGGCACCGAGCTCGACTACGTGCGCGAGGGGTTGAACGAGGGCTTCCGGTTCAATAATCCCAACGAGAAGGACCGCTGCGGTTGCGGCGAGTCGTTCCGGGTCTGAAATGCGTGCCGGGTCCCGCGTTCCGCGGGGTCCGGGCGATGTCTGCCTCGTGTCCCAACTTCCGGAATATTTTGCCCTTTTCGGCCTTGCGCCCCGTTTCGCGCTCGATCCGCAGCGTCTTGCCGCGGCCTATCGGGAGGTGCTCGTTCAGGTGCACCCCGACCGGCACGCGGCTTCGGGTGCGGCGCAGCAGCGCGTGGCGATGCAGATGGCGAGCCATGCCAACGAGGCCTACCGGATCCTGAAGTCCGACAGCGCGCGGGCGGCCTATCTGTGCCGGATGCATGGCGCGCTTGCCGACGGTATGGAGTCGTCGCGGCGCGTGGCGCCGGAATTCCTCGCGTTGCAGATGCGCTGGCGCGAAACCTGGGAAGACGCGAAGGATCCGGATACCCGGCGCGCGCTCCGCCAGGAGGTGGAGGCCACGCACGCGGACTTGCTGACCCGCATCGCCGGCGAGATCGACGAGCGCGGGGACTATGCCGCCGCCGCTGACAGCGTGAGGGCCTTGCTGTTCGTCGAAAAATTCATCGAAAAAATGGCCGCGGACACCGCGGATTGATCATGGCTCTCTTGCAAATCGCCGAACCGGGGCAATCCGCCGCGCCGCATCAGCACCGCCTGGCCGTCGGCATCGACCTCGGGACGACGAATTCCCTGGTCGCGACCGTGCGCAGCGGCTCCCCGGTGGTGCTGCCGGACGAACAAGGCCACGCCCTGTTGCCGTCGGTCGTGTGGTATCGCGGCGACGCGCCGCCGGTGGTCGGCGCCGAGGCCCAGCGGCAGCAGGCGAACGATGCGCGCAATGTCATTTGTTCGGCGAAGCGCCTGATGGGCCGCGGCCACGCCGACATCGCCCACATCGAGAATCTGCCCTACGATTTCGTCGATGCGCCCGGCATGCTCCAGCTGCGCACCACCGCCGGGGTCAAAAGCCCGGTCGAGGTGTCGGCGGATATCCTGAACGTGTTGCGCGACCGGGCCGAACGGTCGCTGGGCGGCGCGTTGACCGGGGCCGTCATCACGGTTCCGGCGTATTTCGACGACGCCCAGCGGCAGGCGACCCGCGACGCGGCGCGGATTGCGGGCATCCCGGTGCTGCGGCTGCTCAACGAGCCGACGGCGGCCGCGGTCGCCTATGGACTCGACAGCGGCGCCGAAGGCGTGTTCGTCGTCTACGACCTGGGCGGCGGCACGTTTGACGTGTCGGTCCTGCGGCTCAGCAAAGGCGTGTTCGAGGTGCTGGCAACCGGCGGCGACAGCGCGCTGGGCGGCGACGATTTCGACCACCGCCTGTATTGCTGGATCCTCGAACAGGCCAATCTGTCGTTGCTGGCTCCCGAGGACATCCGGCTGCTCACGGCGCGCGCGCGCGCGGCGAAGGAGCAGCTTTCCACGCGCGCAAGCGCCACCATCCAGGCGCGGCTTTCTGACCACCGCTGGGTCAACCTGAACATCGGGCGGGAGACGTTTTTCGGAATCACCCAGCATCTGGTCCAGAAGACCGTGGACGCGGCGCGGCGCACCCTGCGCGATGCCGGAGTCGCGGTGGCAGACGTGCAGGGGGTCGTCCTGGTCGGCGGCGCCACCCGCATGCCGCACCTGCGTAAGGCGGTCGAGGAGTTGTTCGGCCGGCCGCCGCTGGACCGTATCGATCCGGATCAGGTCGTGGCGCTCGGCGCCGCGATGCAGGCCAATCTGCTCGTCGGCAACCGCCCCCCCGGCGACGACTGGCTGCTGCTCGACGTGATCCCGCTTTCGCTTGGCATCGAGACGATGGGCGGACTGGTGGAGCGCATCATTCCGCGGAACTCGACGATTCCCACCGCGCGCGCCCAGGACTTCACCACCTTCCAGGACGGGCAGCGGGCGCTGGCGCTGCATGTGGTGCAGGGGGAGCGCGATCTGGTCGATCATTGCCGCTCGCTGGCCCGGTTCGAGTTGCGCGGCCTGCCGCCGATGGCCGCGGGGGCGGCGCGCGTGCGCGTGCGCTTCCAGGTCGACGCCGACGGGCTGCTGTCGGTCAGCGCCACGGAGGCGACGAGCGGCGTCGAGGCCTCGGTCACCGTGAAGCCGTCCTACGGGCTGGGCGACGAGGACGTCGCGCGGATGCTTGCCGACTCGTTCGGTGCGGCCGAGCGCGATCGCGATGCCCGCATGCTGCGCGAGCAGCAGGTCGAGGCGCGGCGCATGATCGAGGCGACCCGCGCGGCGTTGCGCGCGGACGGGGATCTCCTGGACGCCGGGGAGCGCGGGGACATCGATGCGGCGGTCGAGCAACTGGCGGCGGCGGAACAGGCCGGCGAGGCGGATGCGATCGCGGATGCCGGCGCGCGGCTTTCCGCTGCCACGGAGAACTTCGCGATGCTGCGGATGAACCGCTCGATCCGCGCGGCCCTGGCCGGTGCCAAGGTCGACGAGGTACTGACCGGAAACAAGTAAACTCCTCGTCCTCCCCGGCGGCGCGAAGAGGGCGAGGGCGGGACATGGGGTGGAAGCCAATCTATGCCGACAATTCGCGTTCTCCCGCATGAGGAAGTCTGTCCAGAAGGCGCGACGGTCACCGCGCAGCGTGGGCAAAGCATCTGCCGCGCGTTGCTCGAAGCCGGCGTGCCGATCGAGCATGCGTGTGAACTCTCCTGCGCCTGCACGACCTGCCATATCATCGTGCGGGAAGGGTTTTCCTCGCTGGCGCCGTCCGAGGAGGACGAGGACGATCTGCTCGACAAGGCGTGGGGACTGACGCCGCTTTCGCGCCTGTCGTGCCAGGCGATCGTCGCCGATCAGGACCTCGTCGTGGAGATCCCGCGGTATTCGATCAACCAGGTGAAGGAGGGGAAGCAATGAGCCCTGCGATGCTGCATTGGACGGATTCGATCGCGATCGCCCAGGCCTTGCTGGAAGAACATCCGCACGTCGATCCCCGTGCCATTCGTTTCACCGATCTGCACCGGTGGGTCTGCGAGCTCGACGGCTTCGCCGACCATCCGGATCGGTCCAACGAAAAGATTCTGGAGGCGATCCAGATGGCGTGGATCGAAGAGGCGGAGTAGCGCGCTTTTTGCCGTGCCCGCCGCGTGCGATCCGCCCGGCGCGGCGGCACGGGTGCCCCGGCGCTTCGCCGGCCCGCTCATCGCGACCGCGTCTTCAGCAGCCGCGACTGCTCCCGTTTCCAGTCCCGCTCCTGTTCGGCCGCCCGCTTCTCGAACTGCCGCTTGCCTTTGGCGAGGCCCAGGTCGAGCTTCACCCGGCCGCGGGAGAAGTGCAGGTCGAGCGGAACCAGGGTGTAGCCGGCGCGCTCGACCTTGCCGATCAGCTTGCGGATCTCCTCGGCGCGCAACAGCAGCTTGCGCGTGCGGGTGGGGTCGGCGTGGATGTGCGTCGAGGTGGTGGGCAGGATGCCGATGTGCGCATTGAGCAGGAAAAGCTCTTCGCCGCGGATGACGACGTAGGCTTCATTCATCTGCGCGCGGCCGGCGCGGATGCTCTTGACTTCCCAGCCTTCGAGCACGAGTCCGGCCTCGAAGCGCTCTTCGATCTGGTAGTCGTGGCGGGCCTTGCGGTTCTGGGTGATGGACATTATCGAAATAGTGTAACAATGGCGCCCCATGCATCGCGTTCACCGTTCCGTAATCGTTCCCTACCGTTGTCCACAGATGTTCGCCCTGGTGCGCGACGTGGCACAGTATCCCAAGTTTCTCCCGTGGTGCGCAGCGAGCCACGTTCAAGCGCCGGTCGACGTCCAGGCCGATGGTGAAACGCTCGTCGCCCGGGTCGACATTGCCTACATGGGCGTCCGCAGTTCCTTCACGACCCGCAACATCCACCATGGCTGCGAAGCGATCGATCTCACGCTGGTCGATGGCCCGTTCCGGGACCTGCATGGCCGCTGGAGTTTCCAGCCGCTGCGGGAAGAGGGCTGCAAGGTGACGCTCGACCTGCACTACCGTTTCGCAGCCGGCCTGCTCGGGCGCGTCGTGGCGCCGGTGTTCGAGCACGTCGCGAATTCCCTCATCGACGCCTTTGCCCAGCGCGCGGATCAAATCTATGGAACCGGCGACTGAGAGCGGGATGCGGGTGCTGGTGGTCTACGCACTGCCGGATCGCCAGTGGGCGCTGCCGGTTGCGGTGGCGTCGGGCGCACGGATCCGCGACGCGATCGCGCAATCCGGGATCGCCGCGGCCTGCCCCGAGCTGCCGGGCGGCGCGCAAGGCCCATGGGACGTGGGTGTGTTCAGCCGCCCGGCGACGCCCGACGACGTCGTCCATGACGGCGACCGGATCGAGATCTATCGGCCGCTGCAGATCGACCCAAAGGAAGCGCGTCGGCTGCGCGCCGGCGCACGGCGTTAATCGCAGTTCGCGCTGATCTGGTTCTGCAACTGCTGCGCCTGCGCGGCGCGCTGCTGGTCGGAGAGGAAGGTCGGGGCGCCGCCGTTGGGATCCTGCTGCAGGACTTGCATTCCCAGCGTCTGGAGCGTGGCGAGGTGCCCGCGCAGGCGGTTGCACTCGGCATTGCGTCGGGCCTGCGCGGCTTCCTGCCGTTGCTCCGCTTCCTGCCGCTTCTTGAACCATTTGTCGAAGCGTTTTTCCGCGTTCGCGTCGCGCTGCGCGGTGGTCTTGGCATTGCTCCCGGCAGGCGGCGTCGCGGGCATGCTGGCCGGGTTCGGTTGCTCGAAGATCTGGCTCTGAGGAATATTCGCCGGCGGCGGGCTATCGGAAAAGGTGACATGCCCGCCGGAATCCCGCCACGCCCACTGCGCGTGGGCGCACCGGGGGGTGACCGCCATTGCGGTGACTACGGCGAAGGCGGCAATGCCGCATTGCGAAATTCGGGTGGACCGCATGCCGGAATCTCCCGGAGAATCGGTGATTCCGGCATTGTATGCAGGGAACGGCGGTGCGGCGCGGCGGCGCGGGTCATCCGGTCGGATGCGGACGGGGCGGCACGGGTTGGCGGAAGGGGGCGGGGGCCGCCGGCCCGTGGGGCCCCGAGGGCGTTTGCACGAGGTCGGCTGCCGGTATAATTCGCTTTTGCGTCATGAGGATGAGCATGCGGTTCCGTGACAAGGCGCTGACTTTCGACGACGTGCTTCTGGTGCCGGCATATTCGGCCGTGCTTCCCCGGGAGACCGATCTTTCCACGCGGCTGACCCGCCGCATCCCCTTGAATCTTCCGCTGGTGTCGGCCGCGATGGATACCGTGACCGAGGCACGCCTGGCGATCGCCCTGGCACAGGAAGGGGGGATCGGCATCATCCACAAGAACCTGTCGCCCGAGCAGCAGGCGGCGGAAGTCGCGAAGGTCAAGCGGCACGAAGCGGGAATCCTGCGGGATCCGATCACGATTCCGCCCACCATGCGGGTGGGCGAGGTCATGGCGCTCACGCGCGAACACAAGATCTCCGGTCTGCCGGTGATCGACGCGGCCGGGCGGGTGGTCGGCATCGTCACCAACCGCGACCTGCGCTTCGAGACGCGCACGGAGATCCCGGTCGAACAGATCATGACGCCGCGCGAGCGGCTGGTCACGGTCCGCGAGGGGGCGACCCTCGAAGAGGCCAAGGCGCTCATGCATCGTCACCGCCTCGAGCGCGTGGTGGTCATCGACGACGATTTCTTGTTGCGGGGCCTCATCACCGTCAAGGACATCACCCGCACCACCGAGCACCCGTACGCCGCCAAGGATGAGCTGGGCAAGCTGCGCGTCGGCGCGGCGGTCGGCACCAGCGAGGCGGAAGAGGCGCGCGTCGAGGCGCTGGTACGGGCGGGGGTCGACGCGATCGTCGTCGACACGGCCCACGGCCACAGCCAGGGCGTGCTCGAGCGCGTGCGATGGGTCAAGCGCAACTTCCCGCAGGTCGAGGTGATCGGCGGCAACATCGCCACCGGCGAAGCCGCGCGCGCGCTGGTCGAACACGGCGCGGACGGAGTCAAGGTCGGCATCGGCCCGGGCTCGATCTGCACCACGCGCATCATCGCGGGGGTGGGCGTGCCGCAGATCACGGCGATCCTCGACGTCGCGCGCGCGCTGGAAGGCACGGGCGTGCCGCTCATCGCGGACGGCGGCGTGCGGTATTCGGGCGACGTCGCCAAGGCGCTGGCGGCGGGCGCGTCCACCGTGATGATGGGCAGCGCCCTCGCCGGAACGGAAGAGGCCCCGGGCGAACTCATCCTTTATGAAGGACGCTCATACAAGGCCTATCGCGGCATGGGCAGTCTGGGAGCGATGAAGCGCGGCGCCGCCGATCGCTACTTCCAGGACAACGACGCCAACGTCGACAAGCTCGTTCCGGAGGGCATCGAAGGCATGGTGCCGTTCAAGGGCAGCGTCGTGGCGATCATTTTCCAGATGGCCGGCGGCGTGCGTTCCAGCATGGGCTATTGCGGGTGCCGGACGATCGAGGAGATGCGCACGCGCGCCGAGTTCGTGCAGATCACGAACGCCGGCATGCGGGAGTCGCACGTGCATGACGTCCGGATCACGAAGGAAGCGCCCAACTATCGGGTGGAGTAGTGCAACACGACCGCATCCTGATCCTGGACTTCGGGTCCCAGGTTACCCAACTCATTGCCCGACGCGTACGCGAAGCGCGGGTGTACTGTGAAATCCATCCCTGCGACATGCCGGAGGAGGCGATCCGCGCCTTCGCGCCCTGCGGCGTCATCCTCTCCGGCAGCCATCAGTCGGCCTACGAGGAGTCGACCGATCGCGCACCCGAGGTCGTGTTCCGCCTCGGCGTGCCGGTGCTCGGAATCTGCTACGGCATGCAGACCATGGCGCAGCAGTTGGGCGGCCGGGTGGAGTCCGGCGCGAAGCGCGAATTCGGTTTCGCGCAGGTGCGCGCCCGCGGCCAGACCCGCCTGCTGGAAGGTCTGCAGGATGCCATCGGTCCCCGCGGCGAAAGCCTGCTCGACGTCTGGATGAGCCACGGCGACAAGGTCGCCGAACTGCCGGCCGGCTTTGCGGTGATGGCCGAGACCGACAGTTGCCCGATCGCCGGCATGGCCGATGAATCGCGACGCTTCTACGGCCTGCAGTTCCATCCCGAGGTCACCCACACCCGCCAGGGGCAGGAGATGCTTACGCGCTTCGTGCGCGACATCTGCGGCTGCCGCGGCGACTGGAACATGCCCGATTACGTCGACGAGGCGGTGGCGCGCATCCGCGAGCAGGTCGGAGCGGAGGAGGTTGTGCTGGGGTTGTCCGGCGGGGTCGATTCCTCCGTCGCGGCGCTGCTCATCCATCGCGCGATCGGCCGGCAATTGACCTGCGTGTTCGTCGACAACGGCTTGCTGCGGCTCGATGAGGCGCGGCAGGTCGTCGACATGTTCGAGCGCCACCTGGGTCTGCACCTCGTGGTGGTCGATGCCGCCGGGCGCTTCCTCGGCAAACTCGCCGGGGTCTCCGACCCCGAAGCCAAGCGCAAGATCATCGGCCGCGAGTTCGTCGAGGTGTTCCAGGAAGAAGCGGCCAGGCTGCCGAACGTCAAGTGGCTGGCCCAGGGCACGATCTATCCCGACGTGATCGAATCGGCCGGCGCCAAATCCAAAAAGGCCGTCACGATCAAGTCCCACCACAACGTCGGCGGCCTGCCCGACACGCTGCACCTCAAGCTGCTCGAACCGTTGCGCGAACTCTTCAAGGACGAAGTGCGCGCGCTCGGAATCGCCCTCGGCCTGCCGCGCGAGATGGTCTACCGCCACCCGTTCCCCGGACCGGGCCTCGGGGTGCGGATCCTGGGTGAGGTAAAGGGCGAATATGCCGATCTGCTGCGCCGCGCCGACGCGATCTTCATCGAGGAACTGCGCGCGAGCGGCTGGTACGACCAGACCAGCCAGGCGTTCGCCGTGTTCCTCCCGGTGAAGAGCGTCGGCGTGATGGGCGACGGCCGGACCTACGAATGGGTGGTCGCACTGCGCGCGGTGCAGACGCAGGACTTCATGACCGCGCATTGGGCGCCGCTGCCCCACGAACTGCTCGGCAAGGTGTCCAACCGCATCATCAACGAAGTGCGCGGCATCAACCGGGTCGTGTACGACATCTGCGGCAAGCCGCCGGCGACGATCGAGTGGGAATGATCCCACGTCTGGCAGTGGCTGGCACCACCAGGCACCAAACAACATCTAAGCCCGCGATTGTGCGGGCTTTTTTGTATTTTTATCCGGCACTGACTGGCAACCTCTGGCACGTCCAAGCAGACTTTTTCCATGGCATTCTTGATGGTACTATGTGTCATCGATGCCATGATTGAGTCCGATACCATGCCATGAGGCTGCAGGTTGGCATGGTATTAAAGTAACGTAAGTTATTGATTCATAGTATATAGGTAGCCTTGTGGAGGGCTATCTTTAGCATGGTATCGGCGACCGATGGGGACCGAGAATATGCTGACTGATACCAAGCTGCGCAACCTCAAGCCGCAGGACAAGCTCTACAAGGTGAACGACCGTGACGGCCTCTATGTGGCCGTCACTCCCGCCGGGGCGATCTCGTTCCGCTACAACTACTCGATCAACGGCCGGCAGGAAACCATCACGTTCGGACGCTATGGCGTCGGCGGCATCACCCTGTCGGAAGCTCGCGAGCAGTTGGGCGAGGCCAAGAAGCTGATCGCCGGCGGCAAGTCGCCGGCGAAGGAGAAGGCGCGAGACAAGGCACGCGTCAAGGATGCCGAGACGTTCGGTGCTTGGGCGGAAAAGTGGCTGCGCGGCTACCAGATGGCCGACTCCACCCGTGACATGCGCCGGGCGGTCTATGAGCGCGAGCTGAAGCCGAAATTAGGCAACCAGAAGCTGGTCGAGATCACCCACGAGGACCTGCGGGCGCTGACCGATGCCATCGTGGAGCGTGGCGCACCGGCCACGGCGGTGCATTCCCGCGAAGTGGTGCTGCAGGTCTATCGATGGGCCATCGAGCGCGGCCAGAAGGTCGAAAATCCGGCCGAGTTGGTGCGGCCCACGACCATCGCCAAGTTCGAGCCACGCGACCGGGCGTTGACGCCGGACGAGATCGCGCTGATGTACCAGTACATGGAGCGCATCGGGACCACGCCGTCCATCCGGGCGGCGGCCAAGCTGCTGTTGCTGACGATGGTGCGCAAGAGCGAGCTGACCAATGCGACATGGAGCGAGATCAATTTCAGCGAGGCGCTGTGGACGATCCCCAAGGAACGCATGAAGCGGCGAAACCCGCACCTGGTGTTCCTGTCCCGCCAGGCGCTCGACATCTTCATCGCCTTGAAGACATTTGCCGGCGGGTCGGACTATGTGCTGCCGTCGCGGTATGACTCAGATACGCCAATGAGCAGCGCGACGCTCAACCAAGTGCTGACGCTGACATACAGGCTTGCGCAAAAGGAGGGAAAGCCCCTCACAAAATTCGGGCCGCACGACCTGCGGCGGACGGCCAGCACACTGCTGCACGAGGCCGGCTACAACACCGACTGGATCGAGAAGTGCCTTGCCCACGAGCAACGCGGCGTGCGGGCGGTCTACAACAAGGCCGAGTACCGCGACCAGCGCACGGCAATGCTGCAGGACTGGGCGGATATGATCGATCAGTGGACGCTCAAGCGACCGAAAATATCCGCCAACTGACTCCAGGATTAATGCCATGACCGTCCGAAGCCTGTTCCATAGCTTTCCCCGCCCTAATAAGCGCAGCGTTGATGAGGTCATGAAGCTCGGTCTCGCGATACTCCGCAACACGCTTGATGTTGGTCTCGTACTGGCACCCGAAGTGGTGACGTGGAACCATCAGCACGGTGATCCGACTATCCTTCTCCAAAGGCGGATGTGTTTCACCGAGCTTTCCATGTCTGAAGTGCCAGAACATGCGAAGACCTTTGGCCCATTTGCGATGCGATTTTCAGCGGAGAAACTCCGCGCTGCTGGAGCAATGCCTGTGATATATGCGCCTCAGGAACTTCCAGGGCATCCTGCGAGCGTTATTGCCGAGTTCTGCGTGAAGGCTGCGTGGCACACCAAGTACGTGTTGGAGAGACTTGAGGAACTGAAGAGTGTTGCTGAGGCGTTGGGTACGGGGATGTACAACGGCTTTCCTGTTGATAAAGATGCCACCATCGATCTCAATAATCTAACGCCTGAAGGGGTTCGGGTGAACGGATTTAAGGTCAGGCCCTCTGACGTCGCGGCGTTAATGACGCATATCGGCTACCGAAACATTCCGTTCGCTCACAGCATCGCTATGCTCGGCATCTATGAGAACATGTTTTATCCTACGGACAATGCTCATTCTGACGACATGCTGGGGTACTATCGGCAACGAGAATGGCGGTTGGTCCAATCCAGCATCGAAATCAACGGGCAACCGACTTCTCGGTCGTTGACGGCTGGAGAGCGTAGACAACTCGAAGCCATCGATCCCGTCTTTTGGCAACGTGAGCTGACCATAAGAGGAGAGGTTTCAAGTCGTTCGGCACTTGCTCAGGTTTATCTGCCGTATGGCAATTTGCCACTACGTGATCTCGTTGAATGTATCGTTGTGCCGCCGTCAGCAGAAGCCTCGGTGCGCGAATTTTACGATGGAGAGATCGAAGTGGTCGGGTAGGATGCTGAGCCTTCTCGGTTTTTGGGCGGTTTGGTTGGGAGGTAATTGATGCTGCGGTATAGGGGCGCTTCAGCCGCAAGAAGAGCGCAAAAGATTACTACCCATGATCGCCGGCGCTGAACCTGGGCGTATGGCCTGCTCCCCTGATACTTTGCGCGCCTCGATCCATTGCTCGATCTCGGCTAGGTCCCAGGCGACATTTCGACTGGTGAGCGCGATGCGGCGCGGGAATTCCCCTCGCTGCTCCATGTTGAAAATCGTGCGCTCGGAAAGCGGGATCATCGCCAACAGCTTCTTGCGGTTGATGAGAATCTTATTCCTTTTCGGTTCTTCGGCCGCCATCTGTCACCTTCTCTTGCTTTCGGAATGAGATGGTGACCATGCTAGAGAGCCGTATATACCCTTCCTAGGGGTACGAAAAATTGAGTTTCGCTACACCCCTGCCGAGTACAGCAAGACGCCGCGTGTACACGCTTCGAGATCGCGCTCAAACATGGCGCTTACCGACACCCTCATGTGTGCCCGCGTATGCCAGCTTGGAATGGGCATTTGCAGCGGTTTGGAAGAATGCAATGGGGTCAATTAAGTAATCGCGCACCGGGTCGCGGGAGAAATTGCGACCGACTGCAAAAACCTCCTGCCACTTATGCGGATTGCGTCGAATATTTGATTTTTCCAAATCTGAAATTTCTTCCAAAATCAGATTCAAGACACCCCATTCCTTCAGCTCGCCCATCACCGATTGATTATGTAGGCCAAAGATTATGGCTTCATAGAGGCCATCGGGGAATTCATTGAGCGCCCCAGAAGGAGCAAGGGCAGCATGGTTGCGCCAGGCCGTGATTGCGCTGACTAGCCAGTGGATATCAATATCGGCGGGTTGAATGCAGAAGAGGGCGTTAACGTCATCTGCGCAGAGCTGCATGTGTAAATCGCCCCACAGTGCGATCCAGAGACCAGAGGGGCCTTGACGGAAAAACTCCGCCGTTCCTGGAACGATCCTGTCTACAAATTCCAGTCTTTTCAGCCCAGGAGTCGGCCGACCTTTGGCGTAACGTGTCCAGACTTTTGAGTCATCGTGGTTTTCTTCATGGCGGCCACATTTATCCGCTTCCTCCTGCATGTACCGTCCAACGGCCCCAGCTGTCGTTAGGTTCAGTCCGGTTGCAACGGCCTTGAACCATGCAATAGTTCTTACCTGATCTTTTCGACTGTGGGATGGGCGTCCACGCTGCTTCGACGCCCCGGAAAGCATAAGTTTTTGGCGTCGATCTCGCTTATCTAGCAATGGTGTAGCGAAATTCATTTTTTCTGCCTCCTACCGGGCGCGCGACCTGCTCTCTAGCATCGCCTTCATCTTACTCCGAAAGCAAGAGAAGGTGACAGATGACTATCGAAGAGACACTGCTTCGCGAATACGGGCCGCTGCTGAGTGTCGTCCAGCTGGCGAAGGTGTTGGACCGCTCCGTGGAAGGGCTGCGAGTCAGCTTGCGGGCGGACACGGAATGGTCTAGGTCCATTAACTCCGCCAGGCTGAATCTTGGCCGGCGTATCTACTTCCGAACAGCCGACATAGCCGAATTGCTCGGCAAACGCTGATCGCAAGGCCGCTCTCGCCATGCAAGGTCGTATCGACACCACCTTCGGCACGTACCAGCGGGACCTGTTCGAGTCCGGCCTGGTCGCCGAGATCGGCGCGAATGCATTTGCCGTGTGGTGCGCGATCAAGTCGCACAGCGACTTCAGCACAGGGGTCTGTTACCCGAGCATTCGGCGGCTCATGGCTTGCACTGGCCTCGCCTCGGCGACTGTGCAGAAGGCAGTCGCCTGCCTGGAAGCCTCCCACCTCCTGAGATCGACGTTGAAAGGGAAGCGCCGCTACTACGTGGCCAGGGAGCGCCTGGACGTGAAGCTGGGCGACCGGACGCTGTGCACCATCGTCATCGACTACGTGCCCAACACCCTGCGCGAGCGCCTGGGCCGGATCAAAGCGATTCTGCAGACGGGGGAAACGGACCCGCATGCATTCGCCCATGCCGAGATCATCCCCGGCAATGGATTTGCCTGGGACCCCACTGCCGGCGTTCTGCGCGCCGCGATCCCGGTTTCCGCGATTCCAGTTCGACCGGAGGAGCCGCAGCGAGAGTTGTCGTCACCGCTCGCCCTCCGGGTCAAGGAGATCGCCGAGAAGGTCACGCAACGAGGAAGGATGCCTGCGCTTGGAGGTGCCCAAAAAAGCGGCACTGTATCAGCCGGTGACACACGCTAGTTCTGTATCAGGAGCTGATACGTCGCTAGTTCTGTATCACCGGCTGATACGGAACGAGGTTAACGAATAAGAACCATAAGCCCCCACCTGTGGACACGCCTGGGGAGAACACATCAGCTCGACTGCCGGAATGCGTCATCGGCAGCCGTGCAACTAGATCAATGACGCCAAAAAAATGAGAAGCAGGAACACCATGAGAAAGCGCAAGAAGATCGGTGGCTTCGCTGTCGAAGCCATCCCCCATGTACGGCGCGGCCAGGTCGAATGGTCCGCCTGGCTGATCGACCTTCCGTTCGTCCACGCCACGCGGCCGACGCTCGACGAAGCGCGGCAGGCACTGGCCGTCGAGTGGGACAAGGTAGCGAACGCCTACCGCGAGGCAGGCGAGCCGGTGCCGATGCCCAGGAGCAAGGCGGGCACGGTTCCACGCACGCGGGGCAACCAGCGAATTTTGGCGACGGTCCGGCGGCTCGCGGAGAGCAAGACTGAGCCGATCTTTTGATGCAGTGCTGTTGCCGTGATTGCGCCGTCTTCGTGCCATGTGGGCGCAGTGGCCTGCCCTGTTCTTGCAGTGGAAGTGCAGTGCAGGCGCAGTGCCGACGCGGGATCGCGGTGGACGGCCCCCGATCATCTTGGAGCAATGCAGTGGAAGGCCCGGCAACGCAGTACACGGGCCACCCGAAATTCTCCGAGTGGAACATAAAGGGGGTATTGCGTCGTGGTGGCTGTTTTTGGCGTAGATCGTTGCAGCGCGCGGGTTTCCGCGCACTGCGGTTTTCAGATTCGTATGGCGTTTGCGATACGCGAATGCAGTACGGTTTTGGAGGTGAACATGGCAGCAAAACGAACATATTCGGTCCGGCTGGACGACGAGCAACGGCGCGAGCTTGAAGCGCGGGCTGACAGGATCGGCCTCCCTGTGGGGCACATGATCCGTGGCGCGATCACCGACTTCCTGCGGCAAGAGCAGGAGAAGGACTACCTGGATGCAGTCCGGGCGGACATCGTCACCGCGATCAACCGCCTCGCGCGCCAGGTTGAGAGGGATCGTGCGGAACAGCAGGCCGTCATGGGCGTGCTCGACTACCTACGGGAGTGGCTGGCATTCACGTTGCCCGCGCCGGCGGACAAGGCCACTGCCCAGGAGCTACTGACGAAGCGGAACCAGCACTTCAATGAGCAATTGCCGGTGCTGTTTTCGAACAAGAGCCGGGCGAAAGTCACGGACCGCGTTGAGCTGGCAAGTGCGACCAACGCGACGCCGCAGACGGCGTCCGGCGGACAGGTCATTTCACACGACGAAGGAGAAGCATGATGCAAACCAACATCGACATGCCCACTGCGCTGCGGATGATGACCGAGGCGACCCGCATGCTCCATGTGTTCGAGGACGTGGGCGAGTGCGTGGAGCTGGGCGGCGGCGACATCCTCTATGCCCTGCAGCTTCTGGGCCGGGTGTATCTGGCGTGCCTGAACTGGGACACGAAGCGGGTCTGCGTGACGCCGGTTGAACGCTGGGAGCCGGACAACCTGCGCGACTGCATCGACGGGACGCCGCTGCTGTCCCTGGATTGCTGCATCGGCGATGTAATTGCGAGGGCGATGGAACAGGCGATGACAGTGCCCGTTCGGCTGGTAAAGATCACTCAATAGTCAAGGGGCGAGTGTCAGCTATGACTTGGCCGGCAGAAGCGCATGGGGTTGCCATCGAACTGGTGCCGTGAGTCTGCCTCAAGGCGGGGATGCCGGTCGAAGTCGTGACTTCGTACTCATGGGATTCAGGGTTCATTCTGGCGGAAAAGATGGTAAAATTGGCCAAACTTTGGAGGACTTCGCTGTGCGATACCAAGCGAGTTGCCGGATATGAACCAACCCGATGGCGAAATTCTCACGCTGGATGAAGTGGCGGTCTACCTGAAGGCAGGCAAGAAAACCGTCTACCGGCTGGCCCAGCAGGGAGAGATACCGGGGTTCAAGCTGGGGGGAACCTGGCGGTTTCGTCGCACCGAGTTGGACCGATGGATCGCCGCGCAGATAGCCGATAAAACGCAGGACAAGACATGAGCGACCCGCAAAACGATAGCAACCTGCCGGCCTCGTTCAGAGGGGGGAGCGCGCACCCATGAACGCCGTTGAGATCGAGCAGGCCATCACCGACTTGGCGGAGCAGCCCTTTGACCCCGCGACCTTCCCTTACGCCTTCCTTGAAGCCTTCGGCAATAAAGAGACGACGATCAAGCGCCTTCGCGCGGGTGCGTCGAACAAGTCCGACCTCGGCGGCGTTCTCCAAACCAGCAACATCCACATCCTGACCTGCGAGGTAGGACAGGTTGCGAAGGCGCTCAAGGCGCTCAAGGACAGCCCAGCCACTGCCAAGGCTAAGGCGAAGTTTGTCCTCGCGACCGACGGCACGGACTTTGAGGCGGAAGACCTGGCAAGCGGCGAGACGGTCGCCTGCGCCTTCAAGGATTTCCCGGACCACTTCGGCTTCTTTCTGCCGCTGGCGGGCATTAGCACTGTCCGCCAGATCAGCGAGAACGCCTTTGACATCCGGGCGACCAGCCGCCTCAATCGCCTCTACGTCGAACTCTTGAAGGACAACCCCGATTGGGGCAAGGCCGAGCGCCGCCACGACATGAACCACTTCATGGCGCGGCTGATTTTCTGCTTTTTCGCCGAGGACACCGATATTTTTATCGGCAAGGGCCGCTTCACCGAAACCGTGGCGCAGATGAGCGCGAAAGACTCGTCCAATACGCACGAGGTCATCGAGACGCTGTTTCGCGCCATGAACACTAAGCGCGTAGACCGGGCCGCCGCCAAGACTCCACGCTGGGCCGATGATTTCCCCTACGTTAACGGCGGCTTGTTTTCCGGCAGCATGGACGTGCCGAAGTTCAGCAAGATCGCCCGATCCTATCTGCTACACGTCGGCGGCCTCGACTGGACCAAGATCAATCCTGACATCTTCGGCTCGATGATCCAGGCCGTCGCCGAGGACGAAGAGCGCGGCGAGCTGGGGATGCACTACACCAGTGTCCCCAACATCCTCAAAGTCCTCAACCCGCTTTTCCTCGATGACCTGCGGGCGCGGCTGGAGGAAGCGGGCGATACCCCCCGCACCTTGCTCAATCTGCGCAAGCGCATGGCGAAGATCAGGGTCTTCGATCCGGCCTGCGGCTCTGGTAACTTCCTTGTCATCGCCTACAAAGAAATGCGCGCCATAGAGGCCGAGATCAACAAGCGGCGTGGCGAGCCGGATCGCGCATCGGAAATCCCGATCACCAATTTTCGTGGGATCGAGCTACGCGATTTCCCGGCGGAGATCGCGCGCCTCGCGCTGGTGATCGCCGAGTATCAGTGCGACGTGCTGTACCGGGGGCAGAAACTGGCTCTGGCCGAGTTCCTGCCCTTGCGCAACGAGAACTGGATTACCTGCGGCAACGCGCTGCGGCTCGACTGGCTGAGCATTTGCCCGCCAACCGGGACCGGCGCGAAGGTGCAAGCCGATGACTTATTCGGCACTCCGCTGGACCAATCCGAGATCGACTTCGAGAACGAAGGTGGCGAGACCTATATCTGCGGCAATCCGCCCTACAAGGGGAGCCAGTCCCAAGATGATGAACAAAAGGCCGATCTTGAAGCCGTCTTTGCTGGAACCGGCGTCAACTGGAAGGGCATTGATTACGTAGGCGGATGGTTCATGAAGGCGGCGCGGTATTGCAGAAGTACCACTGCTTCTTTTGCCTTCGTCAGCACCAACTCCATTTGCCAGGGGAAGGCGGTCTCCGGTCTGTGGCCGTCACTCTTAGAACGCGACTTCGATATCGCCTTCGCCTACACGAGCTTCAAGTGGGCGAATCTAGCCAGCTACAACGCTGGCGTCACAGTTGTCATTGTTGGGGTGGGTCCCAAGAATGGACTGAAGAAGCGCTTGTACGTCAGCGCAGCCAACGACTCGTTGGAAGCGAGGGACGTAAGGTACATCAACGCCTATCTCGTATCTGGGCCAGAAATCTACGTTGAGCCGCGCAACGATAACCTCAGCGGCCTTGGTCTGATGGCCTTCGGCAATATGCCGATAGACGGTGGCTTCCTATCGTTTACCAAGGACGAAATTGCGTCCGCGGGTCTTTCACGTGACTTTCAGGACCGCTTTGTTCGCAAGATTTACGGAGCGGCAGAGTACGTTCGCGGGTTGAATAGGTACTGCCTTTGGATTGCCGATGCCGATGCCGCCAGCGCCAACCGAGAGCCAACGGTCGAGACTCGCCTAGCCCAAGTCAAGAGGTTCCGCAGCGAGTCGAAGCGCCCAGCCACGCGGGGGCTGGCGGATCATCCACATCGCTTTGGCTGGATCGCTCAGACGGGGGACGAAGTCGTCACGATCCTGCCGAGAATACTCTCCGAGCGACGCGAGTACATCACTGTGGGACAAGAGCCACCGGGAACGCTGACCACCGACCAAGCATACGCGCTGCTCGACGCCCCACTGTGGAACATGGCGCTCATCGCTTCGCGCCTGCACCTCGTATGGATCGCCACGGTTTGCGGCAAGCTAAAGACGGACCTCCGTTACTCCAATACCCTCGGCTGGAACACCTTCCCGGTGCCGCCGCTGACCGACAAGAACAGAGCTGACCTCACGCACTGTGCCGAGGATATCTTGCTCGCGCGGGAGCATCACTTCCCCGCGACCATCGCGGACCTGTACGACCCCGAGAACATGCCCGCTGACCTGCGCGCCGCCCATGATCGCAATGACGAAGTGCTGGAGCGCATCTACATCGGTCGCCGCTTCAAGAACGACACCGAGCGGCTGGAAAAGCTGTTTGACCTATACACCAAGATGACCGCTACGGCTGCACCGGTCAAGGGAAAGAAGCGCAAAACAGGAGCCAGCGCATGAGTACCCTTACCGAAGTCGAAAAACGCTATCTTGAGAAAATCCTTGGGATGGAAGGCGGTTACCTTCTCGATTACAACGATATGACTTTCGGTCAGTTCTTCAATCGCCATAGGGTCGATATTCACGGGGCGAAGTATCAGACCTACGGAACCTCCAAGGCCAAGAAAATGCGCGCGTTCTGGGAGAGCGAGCCTGACACCTTGGTCGGTAAGGTCTTGTCTGAAATGCTTGATGTGTACGAGGCTAACTGCAAGCTGAACAATAAGGAAATTGATACAGCTGTTCTTCAAGAATCACGGAAAAGCGCGGCCCGGCTTTTGGGAAGGCCGCAGCCCGCGCCAGCTTCAAACACTGGCGATGATTTCTTGAGCCGTGAGTTCACGATACCAAACATTCAAAATCTTCCGATTGAAGCTTCGGCTGTACCAATTATTGAAAGCCGCCTTGTCGAAGCGCGGAAAGCCCTAGGGGCAGGTGCACATCTTTCGGTGATCTTTCTTTGCGGAAGCGTGCTTGAGGCAGTTCTGCTTGGGGCCGCGCAGAAAGAGCCCGCCCGCTTCAATCAGGCAGCTGCCAGCCCAAAGGCGAATGATGGCAAGGTAAAGCATTTTCCAGATTGGAGCCTTGCCCAATTTATTGATGTCGCCTGTGAGGTTGACTTGCTTAAACCCGATGTGAAGAAATTCAGCCACGGCCTGCGGGATTTTCGCAACTATATTCACCCTTATGAGCAGATGGTGTCACGCTTCACGCCAGACGAACATACGGCAAAGCTCTGCTTCCAGGTTCTAAAAGCAGCACTTGCAAGCGTTGCAGGGGAGAGAAAATAACCATGGAAACAAAATCAATCCCCTCTATTTCCGTCACCTACGCCCGCAACGGCGCATCGACCAAGGCCAACGCCCTTGGGATGCGACCCATGCAGGAACGCGCCTACGAAAAGCGCGGTGAGCAGTACCTGCTCATCAAGTCGCCGCCCGCATCGGGCAAGAGCCGCGCCCTGATGTTCGTTGCGCTGGACAAGCTCAAGAATCAGGGTTTGAAGCAAGCCGTCATCATCGTGCCGGAAAAGTCCATCGGTGCCAGCTTCAACGATGAGCCGTTGTCCCAATTCGGCTTCTGGACCGACTGGCATGTCGAGCCGAAATGGAACCTCTGCAACGCGCCGGGCAATGACAATGGCGGTAAGGTCAAGTCGCTGGGCACGTTCCTCGAAGGCGGCGACAAGGTGCTGGTCTGCACCCATGCGACGTTCCGCTTCGCGGTTGATGCCTACGGCGTGGAGGCGTTCGACGACCGCTTGATCGCCGTCGATGAATTCCACCATGTTTCAGCTAACCCGGACAACAAGCTTGGCCTGCACCTGGGACAGTTCATTGCGCGGGGCAAGACCCACATTGTCGCGATGACTGGCTCATACTTCCGGGGCGACGCCGAAGCCGTGCTTGCCCCGTCCGACGAAGCCAAGTTCGATACCGTCACCTATACCTACTACGAACAGCTCAACGGCTACGAGTACCTCAAGCAACTCGACATCGGCTACTTCTTTTACAGCGGGCCTTACGTTGATGACCTCCTTAACGTCCTCGACCCTGCCGAGAAGACGATCATCCACATCCCCAACGTCAATTCGCGCGAGAGCACGAAGGACAAGATGCGCGAGGTGGAGCACATCATCGAGACGCTGGGGGAATGGCAGGGCATCGACGCCGTGACGGGCTTCCAGCTTGTCAAACGCCCCGATGGCCGCGTGTTGCGAATCGCCGATCTGGTTGATGACGATGCGACGAAGCGCGACCGCGTGTCCGCTGCACTCAAGGACCCAGCGCAGAAGAACAACCGGGACCACGTTGACATCATCATCGCGCTGGGAATGGCGAAGGAAGGCTTCGACTGGATTTGGTGCGAGCATGCCCTGACAGTCGGCTACCGCGCCAGCCTGACCGAGATTGTGCAGATCATCGGCCGTGCCACCCGCGATGCGCCTGGCAAGACTCGCGCGAAGTTCACCAACCTGATCGCCGAGCCGGATGCGGCCGAGGAAGCTGTCACTGAGGCCGTCAACGACACGTTGAAGGCCATCGCCGCAAGCCTGTTAATGGAGCAGGTTCTTGCCCCGCGCTTCGAATTCAAGCCCAAGAACCCCGACAGCGGCCCGACGCCGGGTTTTAACTACGGCGAGGGTGGCTACGACCCGGACCGCTGCAATTTCGGCGTCAATGAGGAGACGGGTGCGTACCAAATCGAAATCAAGGGCCTCGCCGAGCCTAAGAGCAAGGAGGCGGCGCGAATCTGTCAGGAAGACCTGAACGAGGTCATCGCGGCCTTCGTGCAGGACAAGCCCACCATCGAGCGCGGGCTGTTCGATGAAGAATTAGTGCCCGAGGAACTGACGCAGGTTCGCATGGGCAAGATCATCAAGGATAAGTATCCCGAGCTTGACGCGGAAGATCAGGAGGCTGTTCGGCAGCATGCCATTGTCGCCCTCAACCTCACGCAACAGGCCAAGCGGCTTGTCACCGAAGGCGAAGACGAGGGTGACGGGTCGCCCAACACCGCCCTGATCAATGGCGTGCGCCGCTTCGCGATGGACGTGCGCGAGTTGGACATCGACCTCATCGACCGCATCAACCCGTTCGGAGAAGCCTACGCCATCCTCGCCAAGACCATGAGCGAGGACAGCTTGAAGCAGGTCGCGGCGGCCATTTCGGCCAAGCGTACGAGTCTGACGCCGGAAGAGGCGAAGGAGATGGCCGTTCGCGCCGTCCAGTTCAAGAAAGAGCGCGGACGTATTCCGGCGCTCGATTCCCAGGATGCGTGGGAGCGACGCATGGCCGAAGGCGCGGCCGCCTTCATGCGCTTCAAGGCGGAGGGCCGCTATGAGTGACTCCGATCTTGACGAACTCGCTGCGGAGCTTGCCGAGTTCGCGCCGCCCGAGAAGAAGGGCGGACGCCCGGTCAGCGAGGAGCGCATCATTGCGGGTTTCGAGGAAATCCAGCGGTTTGTCGAAAAGCACGGTCGCGCTCCGCAACATGGTGAAGATCGTGACATATTCGAGCGCCTTTATGCCGTGCGACTCGACCGCTTGCGTGCGCTCCCGGACTGCCGCGACCTGCTTGAGCCGCTGGACCACCAGGGCTTGCTTGCCGGCGCGCTGACCGTTGCTGCTCCGGCGGAGGAAACCATCGACATCGATGACCTGGCCGCCGAACTGACGGGCGTAGGCGGCGCGGACGACATCACGGTCCTGCGCCATGTCCGCACCAGTGCAGAGAAGCGTGCCGCCGAGGAGATCGCGGATCGCAAGCCCTGCGAGGACTTCGAGGCGTTCAAGCCACTGTTCGAGCGCGTAGCGACGGAAGTTAAGACCGGCTTGCGCCAGTCCCAGCCCATAGAGGCGGGCCGACGCGCGATTGAGGCCGGGGATTTTTTCGTCCTCGATGGCATCACCCTCTATGTCGCAGAGGTCGGCGAGCCGCTGAAAACCACCGCCAGGGAAGTGGACCGCCGCTTGCGCCTCATCTTTTCCAATGGCACCGAGAGCAATCTGCTTCTGCGCTCGCTCCAGCGCGCGTTTTACAACGATCCCGCCGCGCGGCGGCTGGCCTCGCCAGAGAGCGGGCAGCTCTCCTTCGGCGGCGAGCTTGAGGCCGACGATGTTGAAAGTGGCACGATCTACGTCCTGCGCTCCCTTTCCGATCATCCCTACGTCGCGCAGCACCGCGACATCATCCACAAGATGGGCGTGACCGGCGGCAGGGTGGCGACGCGCATTGCCAACGCCGAACACGACTCCACCTACCTGCTGGCGAAGGTCGAAGTGGTGGCGACCTACAAGCTCGCTGGCATCAACCGCACCCGGATGGAGAACCTGTTTCACAGGCTGTTTGCCCCCGCGCGGTTGAACATCACCATCAATGACCGCTTCGGTCGTCCTGTGCAGCCCGAGGAATGGTTTCTCGTACCGCTGTTCGTGATCGACGAGGCTGTCGCGCGCATCAAGGATGGCAGCATCACCGGCTATATCTACGATCCTAGTGCCGCGATGCTGGTGAAGGGATAGTTCAGGCGTCAGCGCGTAATAATCGGTATTATGGTGTCGCCTCAATGAGGATTGGAATAATGGCAGAACGATTGAATATCACTCGTGGCGTAAACAAGAAGCCTGTCGCGACAGACGCTTTAGAGCAGAGTTTTGACAACTTGCAGGAAATGCAGGGTGAGGTCTTTACAGGTTACCCATTGATCGCCACCCCCGATGGCAAGTACTCGATAGATGCCACCTTGGTGAGCCCATCCAAGGGAATCGTGTTATTCGACTTGATCGAAGGGCCAGACGTCGAGGGGTACACGGAACGTCAGGACGATTTAGCAAACAAGATCGAAGCACGGCTGAAGCTGCACCGCGAATTGGTCAAAGGGCGTAAGTTGCTGGTGCCGCTCTCGGTCATGTCATTTGCTCCGGGAATCGCCAATGTCGAGGCCGTGGCGGTAGAGGGTTATCCGATCGTCAATGAGGAGGGGCTAGCTGCTGCTCTGAATGGAATAGATTGGGCGGATGGTAGCGATGAACTTTACCGAATGACGCTATCGGCCATTGAGAGCCTCAGCAGCATTCGGAAAAGTCGCTCCAAGCGCGAAGTTCACCGCGAAGACTCCCGTGGTGCCAAACTCAAACGTCTCGAAGATTCCATTGCGACGCTTGATCACCGACAAAACAAGGCTGTCATCGAGACGGTAGAGGGTGTTCAACGTATCCGGGGGCTAGCCGGCTCGGGCAAGACCATCGTGTTGGCACTCAAAGCTGCCTATCTTCATACGCAGCATCCTGACTGGCGTATTGCCGTAACTTTCCATACTCGTTCCCTCAAAGGGCAGTTCCGCCGTTTGATTAACAATTTTTGTGTTGAGCAGAGCGGTGAGGAACCGGATTGGACGAAAATTCGAGTTGTCAACGCCTGGGGGGCGCCGGGAGGTGATGCTAGAGATGGCATTTACTATGAGTATTGCCGGGCGACTGGAACGGAGTTTTTTGATTTCAAGAGTGCATCCTACAAGTTTGGGGGGAGTGAGAGCGCCTTTGACGGAGCCTGCCAAGCTGCACTAGCAACCGCTTCGGATACAGCGCAACTCTACGACGTCATCCTTGCGGATGAGGCACAGGACTTTGCGCCAAGTTTTTTGAAGCTTTGCTATTCCATGCTGAAGTCACCGAAGCGGCTGGTTTATGCCTACGACGAACTTCAGAACCTCTCAGGAACGTCCCTTCCGCCGCCGGAGGAAATCTTCGGCAACGATGCGAATGGACAACCGCTGGTCACGTTCGGTAACGACCGCAGGCGAGACGTGATTCTGCAGAAATGCTACCGAAACTCGCGCCCGGTTCTGGTATCCGCCCACGGGCTTGGCTTCGGTATTTACCGAGATGCCCCACAAGGCACTGAGACCGGCTTGGTTCAGATGTTTGATTACCCAGCGCTCTGGGAGGAGATTGGCTACAAGGTTCAGAGCGGGCAATTGATGAAGGGACAGCATATTGTTCTGGAGCGCACCACCGAAACCAGTCCAAGGTTTCTGGAAGAGCACTCCGATATTGACGATCTTGTGCAATTCATAAAGTTCGATAATGAAGCGCAGCAGAACGCCTGGCTCGTTCGTCAGATTCAATCAAACTTGAACGACGATGAACTTCGCCACGATGACATCATTGTGATCCACTCCGACCCGCGGACTGCCCGTGGTGTTACTGGCCCTATTCGTAGGCAACTTTTCGAGGCTGGAGTTCAGACCCATTTGGCTGGCGTTGATACGGATGCGGACGTGTTTTTCCGAGGCGATACCCCCTCAGTAACATTCACGGGCATTTACCGCGCAAAGGGTAATGAGGCCGGCATGGTCTACGTTATCAATGCTCAGGACTGCAATGGATCAGGCACAGGCCTTGCCAGTTTGCGTAACCGTCTCTTCACGGCAATCACTCGAAGCAAGGCGTGGGTTCGCATCATAGGTTATGGCCCCCGGATGCAAGGATTGATCGACGAGTTTTCCGCGCTGAAGCAGCGTGGCTTCGTCTTGGATTTCTACTATCCCAACGATGCCTTGCTAGGCAAATTGCGCATTGTTCACCGCGATTTGTCTCCACAAGAGCGGCAGCGTCTTGAACGAAGAAAGAGCCAGCTTGCCGATCTTTTGGGTGATCTCGAGAGTGGTGAACTACACCCGGAAGACCTCGATGAGGCGACCCGCGAAAAACTCAAAAGGTTCCTTGGGAGTAGTGAATGATGGCGCTTACTCCAAAGAGCATCAAAGAAGATATCGATGGATTGATTTCTGAATTGATCGGGAAGGGAGTTTGTGACGACTCAAATTTCTCTGCAATTCGATCATCAGGTGGCAAGGCAGACGTTACCTTCAGTGGCTCGGAGCATGTTTCCATTGCACTCGGTGATATCGAATACGCCGAGATTTATCGTGAACTGGCTGACAAGCGTTCATACAGCATGAGGCTTGTCGATGGCGCATTGCTCCAGATGATGTACCGCATCGAAGGCGATGATCTGCTACAGCACAGGCTTGCGTTCTATCCTTCGCCAAACCTGTTGCCGTTTCAAGATGATCCGGACGCTTATATGCGAGACGAGCTGTTTATCGAGATAGTTCAGCGAAGGATCGTTCCATTCCCTTTGCGTTTTGATTTTGATGCGCGGGAAGGTGTTTCCGTCGATGTTGCTCATCCCAAGAGCCATCTTACATTGGGCGATGTAAAGGGGTGCCGCATTCCTGTCTCGGCACCGTTGACACCTCGGTGGTTCGTCGAATTTATCTTGCGAAATTTCTACCAAACAGATACGCATGATTTCGTCGGTAGTCTGCCTCGACACAAGATAAAGTTCCCAACGTCCATCACTGCAAATGAGACAGGTCTCATGCATATGGTCATCCCGTACTAGACAAAGTGTGAAAGCCGCTAGCCCGGATGCGCGCCAGGATGACAGGGGGATGACAAGACTGCACCAGGATAATGAAGCCGAGCCGTTCTTCATTACTTAGGACGTGGAGGCTGAGTTGACCGCCGCCGGTTACGAGTTCTTGGCGCCGGGCCATGCGCGAACAGCGAGCATCCGCGATCTGTTTGGCTGGCAGCTAGGGATAGTGTTCAAAAAGGCTGCCGCGCCCCTGGCGCCGTGACGACGCCGCCAAGACAATGTGCCCATGAAACAAGCTGACCTTGGGCTGGACCTGACGAGCCGCAAGACCCGCAAGGGCAAGTTCCTGGACGAGATGGAGCGCGTGGTGCCGTGGGCGCAGTTGCTGGCGCTGATCGAGCCGCACGCACCGCGCAAGGAGCGAGGCCGGCCGCCGTTCGGCGCCGAGGTCATGCTGCGCATTCACTTCTGCAGCAATGGTTCGGGCTGTCGGACGTGGCGATGGAAGAGGCGCTGTTTGACGTTCCGCTGTACCGCCAGTTTGCCGGGCTCGGCGGCATGAACCGCCTGCCCGACCGTGTGAGCATCCTGCGCTTTCGGCACCTGCTGGAGCAGCATGATCTGGCGCCCAAGATGCTTGAGGCCGTGAACGCCACGCTGGCGGCCAAGGGGCTGATGCTCAAGGAAGGCACGGCGGTCGATGCCTCGCTGATCGCCGCGCCCAGCTCGACGAAGAACAACACGGGCACGCGCGACCCGGAGATGCACCAGACCAAGAAGGGCAACCAGTGGTACTTCGGCATGAAGTGCCACATCGGTGTCGACGCCGACAGCGGCCTGGTCCACACGGTGGTCGGCACCTCGGCCAACGTCAACGACGTGACCCAGGCGCATGCTCTCGTGCATGGCGAGGAAGCAGACGTGTTTGCCGATGCCGGCTAGGCGAGACGTTGGCCGAGGCCATCAACCGCCACCAGAGCAAGCCATGTTCACCCTCATGATCTGAGCGTGGTATTTCACATGGCATCGACTCTGGTGATTTGGCGTAGTGCATTGATTGGAATGAAAATTTAGTGCTTGTTTATGATCGAGTGGGAGTAGGGGGTCTTTCGAGATCTATCGGGGTCGATCGAAAAATCGGCGTCAGATGAGGCGAAACCGTCACTGCTGTTGATCTATCGAGCTACATCATCAACGGCAGTGCGTCAGCGCGAGGGCGTTCCCTGGCTCAAGTCCCAGAACGTTTCCTGCCATTTGGAGATGCGCCCCTCGGTTCCGCAGACGGGGCAGCGCCAGACAACGACATCGTCCTCGGTGATGCCGGTCTCGACGACGCGATGGTCACGCTTGCGGCACTTGAAGCAGGCCGGGCCCGGCACGTCTTCGGATCGATCGAAGTCGGAGGCATGTGCAACCACGGCAGTCAGGAAGTCCGCCATCTTGCGGGCCGGTCCCCGCTCGGGTGCGATCGAGCCCTTCGAGTCGAGGTAGTGGGTCAGGTCGATGATGAACATAGGTCAGGCTGCTAAGCATTGGCTTTCTGCTGAATTGCTCGACAGCGCTCCAGCAGGGCTTCGAAGGGTTCGGCGTCATCGAGAAACAACCCGTCGTCGACCATGTGCTGATAGTCGGCCGCCAATTTGGCTAACGCGCTGTCATCAGGTTCGCAGTGGCTTTCTCCCAGAAGGTGCGCTCGGGGCGCATCACCTGGGGTGTTGCAACGGGGAATTCCACGTTCTGCAGATGCTCGGCCGCATCGCAGCGGATCGTGCGGGGTTCGCTGGGCTCGCCGGTCGAGCGGGCGCCGAACTCCAGCATGACGGCGGGCGCGACATAGCCGGTACCAGTGGTCAGCGGTGTGTAGTCGATGAACACCTTTTCGCCCTCGGACCGCACCGTTGCCGGCAGACCATGCTGTTCAAGGTCGTGCGTGAGCCGTGGCACGATCTCGGCGGCGACCCAGTCCGAGAGGCGCGCCCGAATTTCCTTGCTCCATTTTTTCTCCTGGCTCTTGCTGGTCGGCAGTGGCGTGTCTGCCTCGCCCACCAAATCGCCAGCGATAGCGCGGATGTCGTAGGTCGGGTCCACGTCTTCGGAGAAGCGCCGGATGACACGGTAGGGGATATTTCTCGAGGCGTCGATAGGGCAAGAACGCGACCGTGCTCCGAGAGACACTGGACCTCCTTCGACGGCGTTTCGCCGATGACGACGTGACCGATGGGTATCGCAAGGACGGGCCGGTTTCCGTGGCCAATTTCGAACTGGGCGAGGGCGTTGCGTCAGCGCCAAGCGAGCGACGTAATCGAACAACTCTTGGCACGAATCGGATAGGGGGCGGCGTGGCGATTAAAGCAATTTCCGTGGGCATGAACAAACACCTCGACGCGACGATTCCCGAACCGGGCGGCGCCCGCCGCGGTGCGACGGCGTTGTGGGCGTTGTTCACACACACTCTCGAAGGCCTGGCCGGCTGACTGCCTGCAGACATGGACCAAAGAGAGCAGCCTTTCCCCTGGATGCTTTACGGCGCAGAACTGATCGGCACAGCCCTGCTCGTCGCGGGCGGACTGTCGATTGTGATCCTGGATTTTGGCCAGGGCAGTCCCGTGGCTCGGCTGTTGCCGGACGCCGGCGCACGGCGGCTGATCACCGGCTTTCTGTTCGGCACGACCGGCGCCTTGATCGCGCTCTCGCCGCTTGGCAAGGAGAGCGGAGCGCATATCAACCCGGCCGTTACCTTGGCCTTCTGGTTGATGGGCAAGCTCAAGGCCCGTCACCTGCTGGGCTATGTATTGGCGCAGCTTGCCGGGGCGGCAGCAGGAGCGCTGCCCCTGCTGGCCTGGGGGGCGATGGGACGCAGCATCGACTTCGGTGCAACCTTCCCGAATCCCGGTTATGCCGTGGGTTGGGCATTGCTGGGCGAGACGGTGACCACGTTCGCCCTGATATTGTGCTTGTTCTTCTTCCTCCAGCACCGGCGTTTGCGGAGCTTTACGCCGGCGCTGTTCCCCTTCCTTTACGCGGTCATGGTATTCGCCGAGGCGAACCTATCCGGGACCAGCACCAACCCGGCCCGCAGCTTCGGCCCGGCTCTGATTTCTGGTGACTGGCACGGCTGGTGGGTGTACTGGCTTGGGCCATTGCTGGGGACCTTGCTCGGGGTTGCGGTGTTCCGAATGGCCGGCCGGTATTGGTCCACTATCCCGGTGGCCAAGCTGCACCATTT
Organism: Burkholderiales bacterium GJ-E10; assembly: GCA_000828975.1. Lineage (NCBI taxonomy): Bacteria > Pseudomonadati > Pseudomonadota > Betaproteobacteria > Burkholderiales > Burkholderiales bacterium GJ-E10. Next base: position 1,191,684 of record AP014683.1, read on the forward strand.
CGAGCACGTGAGCACGATCCCGCTTCTTGATGTGCCGTTGGTCGAGGAATTTGATGGAGTTCCGGCTACCGGTTCCGGCGCTTTGTAGGGAGTGGCGGAAGCGGGAACGGGAAGAAGGCGTGGCCGGCGGGCGGGTGCTGGCGCGCGATGGCGGATCAGTTGCGATCGGCGAGTCGGTAGCCGTCGGCGGTGCGCTGAAGTCGACCGGCGGCGGTCAGTGCGGCGAGGCGCTCGTAGAGGGAGGCGTTGCGTACGCGGCATTGGGCGCGCAGAGCGTGGATGCTCATTGGGTTAGCGGCGGCCAGCAGCGCGGCGGTGATGCGTTCGTCGAGGCCGGCGGGCGGTGGCGGCGGATCGGACGACGGTTGTACGGGTCGCAAGGCCAGTGCATCGCCGTCGGCCCGCAGCTCGAGCTGGATGCCGGGCGGCGACGACGCGGCGCGATGTTCGATCGTCAGGCTGAGCGCATCGTTTGCGCGGCGCAGGTACAGGTTCGAGTCGCCCCAGGCGTGGAACTCGGAGGAGCCGCGCAGCGCCTGGCCGGCGCGCATGGCGCCGGCGGATTTGCGTGCATGGTGCACCAGCAGCACGGAAGCGGCGTAGCGGCGCTGCAACTCGCGCAGGTAGGCGAGCAGAGGGGCTACCTCGCCGCTGGCGTTCTCGTCGATGCGATGCAGGCGCACGAAGGGGTCGAGGATCAGCAGGCGCGGTTGCAGTTCGGCGACGGTGCGCTCGAGGGCCGCGCGATCGGCCGGCAGGTCGAGTCGCAGGATGGGCGCGGTGATCACCTGCACGTCCAACTCGGCCAGCCGACAGCCGGCGGCGGCGCAGATGCCATCGAGCCGCTGGCGCACGACGTGCGAGGCATCCTCGGCCGCGTATAGCAGCACCCTGCCGGGATTGGGCACGGCGAAGCGCCGCAGGCAAGGGCGACCCGAGGCGACCGCCACGGCCAAGTCGAGCGCGAGGAAGCTCTTGCAGCACTTGGGCTCGCCGCCGACGATGCCCACCGCCTGCTCGGCCCAGAGTTCGCTGACCAGCCAGCGCTGCGCGTCGGGCCGCTGGGCCAAGCGCCAGGCCGGCTCGACCGGCAGCGTCGCGGTGCTCACCGCCGGCGCGCCGCCATCTTGAGCTGCGCCGGGGCCGGCGCTGCGAAGGTCTCGAAGAACGTAACTGTCCGGGAATCGACCGCATAGGCAACGGCGGTTGACGCGGGCATCGTTCCGTCTTTTTCGGGAGACGGACGGTGGAGTCGGAATCGGTTGATCTTGGGTGGACCCGCAAGCGTGCGCGGCGCGATGAGGAAACCTGGAATGGGTTGATCGCGGAGCAGCGTGCGTCTGGGCAGACGGTATCGGCGTTTTGCGCGCAACGCGGCGTACCCCGCAGCAGTTTCGGCAAATGGCGCAAGCGCCTGGGTGCGGCGCCGACGAAGGGGAATCGAACCCCGGCGGGCAAGGGGTTCTTGCCATTACCCATCCGCGAGAGCGCACCGCAACCTACGGAATCCGTATCGGTCGAGTTGAACGTCGGTGCGATGCGGATTCGCGTCTCGGGTGCCGCAGCGGGCAGAATCGTCGATTCGATCCTTGCGCGCATTGCGACGCCGGCATGATTCTGTCGCCCGCGGTACAAGCGTTCGTATACCGCGACGTGGTGGATATGCGCCGCGGGGTCGATGGTCTTCTGCGCCTGGTGACGGATGCGTTTTCGCACTCCGCCTTCAGCGGCCATGTGTTCGTCTTTATCGGAAGCCGCCGAGACAAGGTCAAGATGCTGTGGTGGCACAGCACCGGTTTCGTGATGCTCTACAAGCGCCTGGAACGGGGGCGGTTTCCGGCACCGCACATGCTGGCCTCGCGTGGTTTGTCGATGGCTGAACTCATGGCGTTTCTCGAGGGAATCGACCTCTCGCGCGCAAAGCGCATCGCACACGTGAACGCATCGCGCGTCGCGTAGTTTTTCTCGTTGATCGCGGTTGCGCTGTCAACGTGGCGCGGCATGCATCCGTTTTGGATGCATGCACTCGATCGCCGCCCTCGACATCGAATCTCTTCCTCGTGATGTCGATGCGCTGCTCGAAGTGATCGCCGAGCAGCGCAAACAGTTCTCCGCAGTGCTCGAGTCGCTGTGCGCCCAGCTCGCGAAGATGAAGCAGATGACCTTCGGGTCGCGCTCGGAGCGCTTCGCAGGCCAGGCGCTGCTCTTCACCGAGGATCTTCCCATTCCCCCGGCGCCGCCGAAGCTCCCGACGACGACGGTTGCCGCGCACGAGCGCAAGCGTCGCGGACGTCCAGCGCTTCCGGCACACCTGCCGCGGGTCCGCAAGGAATATGACCTCACGGACGATCAGAAGGCCGGATTCGACCGGATCGTGCTCATCGGCGAAGTCGTCAGCTCCACGCTCGACGTCATTCCGCAGAAGGTATTCGTGATCGACCACGCGCGGGCGAAGTATCGCTGCACCAAGGACGGAATTACTTCGATCGTCGTGGCCGATGCGCAACCTTCGCCGCTGCCCAAGAGCAACGCCAGCGCCGGGATGCTCGCGCACGTACTGGTGTCCAAGTACTGCGACGGAATTCCGCTCGCCCGCCAGGAGAAGATCTTCGCCCGGTACGGAGTCGATCTGGCGCGCACGACGCTCGACGACTGGACCCTGGCAAGCACGGAGAAGCTCGCCGTCTTGATGCCCGCGTTCAAGGCGCACGTTCTGGGCGCCCCCGGGATGTTTGCCGACGACACGACACTGAAGCTCGTCGAGGAGGGTCGACGAAGATCGCGCACCGCAAGGCTCTGGGTGTACGTCAGCAGCGGTGCGAGACAAGATCCCCAGGGAAACTGGATCGCCTACCCCAAGGCGGCGTACTTCGAGTTCACCGAAACCCGGGAGGCGATCCACCCAACCCGGTTCCTGAAGGGGTACCGCGGCTTTGTGCAAGCCGACGACTACAACGGTTATCACCCAACCTTTGCCACGGGGTTGGCGAAGCATTGCCTATGCTGGGCGCATGTGCGAAGGCGCTACTTCGAGGTTGCGTCGCAGCCGGGAGCATCGCCTCTGGCCAGCGAGGCCCTGTCGTTCATCCGCGGCATCTATCTCGTCGACTCCGAGTACAAGGACGCCACGCCAGACCAGCGGCTTGCGGCAAGAAAGAAGCACACCGTTGCGCTGCTGGAGAAGTTCTATGCGTGGTTGTGCCACCACCAGCCGAGCCTGTTGCCGCGATCTCCCCTTGGCAAAGCGTTCGCGTACACGCTCTCGAACTGGGCGGCGCTCATGCGCTTCACCACGGACGGCACCGTTTCGCCGGACTCCAACTTGGTCGAGCGAACGATTCGCCCGGTCGCCGTAGGCAGAAAGGCATGGCTCTTCGCAGCATCCGAGCGCGGAGGACACGCCGCAGCGGTTGCCTTCAGCCTCATCGAATCGTGCAAACTTGCGGGTGTGGAACCCTACGCATACCTTCGCGACGTGCTGCAGCGCATCGACGGTCATCGCATCGACCGTCTGCACGAGTTGCTGCCCTTCAACTGGAAGCCCACCGGTGACTGCAACCCCGTTTGATCCCGAGCTCGCCACACTCATCGCCAACCTGCCGCAGGCAAAGACGCTGGACCTCTACCGAATCGAGGTCGCGATCCGCAAACTGCGCAGCGAACCCAGGCGCATCCTCGATGTGCGCAAGCACCTGCATCTCGGAATGACGGTGCAATTCTTCAGCGACTACGACGCCACAACCCATACCGGCAAGATCGTCGCGCTGCGCGACCGGGATCTGACGATCGACGACGCAAATCAGAACACCCGTTGGTCTGGCGTCCCATACGCCGCGATCGATCTCGGCGCGACGGACACCGACACGGTCGAGATCATCGACGCGGATGCTCAACCCAGGCCGGCGCATCGTCGTCCCGCACGAGAAGACTTCAAGATCGGCGATGCCGTCAGCTTCGTCGGCCGCGATCACCACACGCGGTTCGGTCGCGTCGTGCGCCGGAACCAGAAAACCGCATCCCTGGAATGCGACGACGGCCTCTGGCGCGTTGCCTACGCGCTCCTCCAGCACGTCGTCGACCTCTGACCCAATCCCCCCGCGTCGTCAAGGAACGCCGATTCCCGGACAGTTACCGAAGAACAGCTGCTCGTCGATCTGTCGCGCTTCGCGCTGCGCGGCCAGGGCGAGCAGTTCGCTTCCCATGTTCATCAGCGCGCGCAGATTGCCCTGGGCGTGGTCGCAGAGCGTGGCGACGAGTTCGGGCGTCATCAGCTTGGGCGCGCCGGCCTTGGTGAGCGCGTGCTGCAGCAGTTCGCGCAGATCCTCGGGGCTGGCGCGATCGAGCGCCAGACGCACCCGCATGCGCGATCCCAGCGGTAGCAGCTCCTCGCTGCGGAAGCGCTCGATCAGACGCTGGTCGCCCGCCAGCACCACGGTGAGCAGCAGGTGCGAGTCGAGCCGCGCCGAGGCGAGCAGCCGCAGCTCGTTGAGGACGGCGAGCTGCATCTCCTGGCCCTCGTCGACGATCAGCACCGGGCGGCACTGCGAGGCGTCGATGTGGCCCTGCCAGCTGGCGCGCAGCACCTTGGCGCCGCCCCAGCGGTTGTGGGGGTGAAGCTGCACGCCGAAGAGCTCGCCCAACTCGCGGTAGAAGTCGGCCATCCCGGCCTGCGGCCGGCTGAGCACACCGACCTGCACGTCGCGCAGCGCCGACAGGCGCTCGGTGAGCACCCGCAGCGCCACCGATTTGCCCACCCCCGGCAAACCGGTGACGAGCGCGAAGCCGCCCTCGCCGACGAGCTGCTCGACCCGCCAGCAGAACGACTCCAGGCGCGCGCCGACGTGCAGCGCCTCGACCGGCACATCGGGGGCGAACGGATTCCACTTCAGGCCGTAGAGCGACAGCAGCTTCTTGTTCATGGTTCGTTCCCTTCCGGTGCCGGTGGTTCGTCCTTGGTCAGGTAGGCCGGCGGCAGGCCCGTGGCAGCCTGCTTGGCCATCAGACTCTGCAGCAGCGGGGCCATCGCGCCGGTGGGCGGTCGAGGCGCGTCCGCCGCCGCCGCGAGCGGCTCGAGCGGCCGGCGCACGCCCCGGGCGTTGGCCTGCTTGTCCTGCGGGTACAGGCGGCACAGGACTTGGCCGCTGCGTTCATCGAGCAGGTGCACCCGGGCGAGGTCCCAGGCGGCGTAGCGCACGTGCAGCTCGCGCAGGTGCCGGTAGCGGTTGGGAACCTCGAAGCGCCGGGCTTCGACCACCAGCGTGCCGTCGCTCTGGCGCTGGGTGCGCTTCTCGGTGCGGGTGAAGGCCAGCCGCAGCGCGTCGCTATCCGGGCTGGGCCGCAGCACATCGGGGCCGGCGAGGAAACGCGCCAGCGGCGTTGCGCCGATCTCGGAGTGCACGGTGCGGTTGTAGTCGTACTCGCACCAGGCCTGGGTCGCTTCGTTCAAGGTGGCGAGCGTCAGGTCGGTCACGCCCTCGAGCATCGCCATCAGTCTTCCTTCGACGTTCGCCCACAGGTTCTCGATCTTGCCGTTCATGTATGGCGAGTACGCCAGCGTCGTCTCGTGCGCGATGCCCAGCCGAGCGAGCCCCTCGGTGATCTCGGCGGCGAGCATCGCCGCACCGTTGTCGCTCATGGCCGCGCGCGGCAGCCCGCGCTTCTGGATTGCCTGCGACAGACCGTGGGCCACGCACTCGGCGTTCTCCCGCAGGTACCACTGCAGGTGGCAGCCCAGCCGCGAGCAATCGTCGAGCACGCCGAAGAGCACTGGCGTGGCCCATCGACCGGCGGCGGTCAACACCGGTCGCGAACCGACGTGGCAGTCCCAGTGCCACAGCGAGCCGACGTAGTGGGCCTCGTAGCTGCGCACCTCGCGCGCGGCCAGCCGGGCCTCGGCTCGTTGAGCGCCCGCCGTATCGCGGCTGCTGAGCCGCTGGCGCTTGCGCCAACCCTGCGCCTGGAACAGCCGCCGGACGCTCGAGTACGATGGCATAGACCCCAGCGCCGGGTCGCGCTCGATGAGCGCCCGCAGGTTGTCGGTGTGAAGCTGCACCGACCAGCTCGGGTGCGCGGCGTACTGCGCCTGCAGCGCTTGCCGGATCGCCGAGCCCACCTTCTGGACCCCGGCATCGGCGCGCACCTTGCGCCGCAGGACTCCGACCGGGTCGCGCCGCTCGCGCCGCGCCCGCAACAGCCAGCGTTCGATGGTCGAGAGCGCAAAGCGCGCCGGCTCGCCCGTGACCGGGTGCCGCCAAGTGCGCTCAGCCAACTTCCTGAGCTCGGCGCGCAGTTCGCCCTTCGGCGGCGGGGCCGCCAACAGTTGCCCGATCACCGAGAAGCGCAGATGCGCCCAACGTTCGTGGACTGAAGCGTGTTTCGATGCGCTCATGCTGGTTCCGATCGGTTGCAGCGGGGATGCGCGCACCATAGCCACGCCCGCCGGATCGCGCCACGCGCATCCTCTGCGGGCCGGCACCTGCGCCTCAGGTAGCTTGCACGGCGGCGCTCCCGGTCGTGGTCGGGGAGAGCCAGCGCAGGGCCGCCAGCAATCGATCCCGGGCGTCTCCGGCAAAGCGATCCAGCAGCGCGGCCGGCAGCTCCGTGGTGGCAACCGGCGGCATCAGCGTGCCCGCGGCCGCGCGCCAGAACGGCGTGTCGATCAGCTCCTCGGTCCACCACCGGCGCCAGCGCAGAATCGTGCGGCGGCTCGCGCCGACGAGCTCCTCGAGCACCCGGAGCCGCGCCGGGGTCGGCCCGCAACGCAGCGCCGCGATCAGCACCACCACCGCGCTCACGTAGACCTTGGGTCCGAGAAACCGAACCGAGGGCGGCGTGGCGCGCTTGCGGCAGCCGTCGCGCGCGCAGCACAGGCTCAGCCGCCGGTCATACTCGGCGCGCGACCCGCGGGGCACCCCGCGCGGCTTGCGCGGGTAGCGCGCCGAGTGCAGCCTCGCGCCGCAGCGCGGACAGCCCGCCGCGCGCTGCTCGGCGGCCAGATCTTCGTCTATGTGTCGCAATGTGGCGTGCAGTCGGCCATCGGCCAACAAGGCGGTATCCATCGCTTCCCTCCGGTCTTGGTAAAGTTGACCCACTATGCCAAAGACCGGTCGCAACGAACCCTGCCCCTGCGGCAGCGGCAAGAAGTACAAGCACTGCTGCCTGGAAAAGGACCGGGCCGCCGAACTCGCTGCCCTCGCGGCCAAGCGCGACGAATCGCAGGCCCAGCAGGCGCAATACCGCGCCCAGATCGGGGATTACTCGGCCTCGATGCCGGAATCCGACGACGACACCTTCACCGACGAATCCAACGCCGTCGTCGACCTGGTCCAGGCCGGCAAGCTCGATGAGGCCGAAAGCGCCGCCCGCGAACTCCTGGTGCGCTACCCCGAGGTCCATGACGGCTACGACCGCCTCGGAATGGTCTTCGAGGCCCGCGGCCAGAAGCGCGACGCCGCCGACTGCTACCGCAAGGTGGTCGACTTCATTCGAACTCATCCCGATCAGTACGAATCCGGGTTCGAAGAAGTGTTCCTCGAACTCATCGCCAAACTGGATCCGACGCCCGGCGCCGGCTGACCGCAACCACAACGCGCAGGCGCATCGCCCCGGCGCCTTGGCGATCACCGCGTTGCCCACCGACGGCCGGTCCCCGGTTCGTCGCAAGCGACCGGACCGGCCGTCCCTGGACAACGCTCGCCGCACCGCGTGCGTCCGCCAACCGGCCGGCGATCACCCGCACCAGCCCACCGATTCCTGCCACGCTACGCGATGGAATCCGGCACCCAAACCTCAACAACCGTGATCAAATCCGCCAGCGACCAGCATCAATTTGCTCGCGCCGGCTCACACGACCGTTACGGTGTATTCCGCTTTTGACCGGCGGGTCTTGTCGAAAACCGGCGGATTTTGAAACGTTCTGGCCAAACCTGGGTCTGTTCATCATGACAACCTACAGGAAGGTCGTGATGAAAGCACCCCGGTCGACATCCTCACACCCTACCTGGGCTCATGCCGGCAAGGACATGGTGGGTAAGCGGTCCGTCAACCACGTTCTTCCCCTCTGATCGCTGCCGGCGTACATCTTGGCTCTTTCACCCCGAAGGAGAGAGAGATGGACGAGGCGCAGGGTTGGACGAAGTGGGAGCGGCATGTGACGGCCGCCCGAGAAGAAGGCAAACCGCTTTCCCGGTACGCGAGGGAACACGGCATCGGACCGTGGAACCTGTACAAGGCGCAGCGGCGGATGCGCAAGCGCACAGACGGAACGCTGCGCACCGACATGGTTGGGGTTCCGGAATCCGGCCCCGCTCGTTTCGCGAAGGTGCGCATTGCACCCCTGGCGCCCATGCCGCTGCGGGCGCAACTTCCGAACGGCGTGCGCATCGAACTGGCAGTCGACGATTCCGTGGCCGACGTGATCCGCATCCTGGCGCAACTGCCATGTTCCGCTTGAACGAGGATCTGGCGGTGTTCGTGCACCGCGACGCGATCGATTTCCGCACGGGCATCAATGGGCTTGCTGCGCTCGTGGAGCACGCGCTGGGACTCGATCCGTTCGCGCCCGCCGTGTACGTGTTCTCGAACCGGCGTCGCAACCGGGTGAAGATCCTCGGATGGCACAAGAACGGCTTCTGGCTGCTCGTGAAGCGGCTGGAAGCCGATCGGTTCGTGTGGCCCCGTGTCGATCAGCACGTCATCGAACTCTCGGTCGAGCAGTTGCACTGGTTGCTCGATGGCTACGATCTCGCCGCCATGCGCGGCCATCGCACTCTCGCATTCCATCGCGCGAGTTGATGAACCTATCATGCGCATTGCTTGTCTAATTCGGCGATGCGCATGCCCTCCCACAACGAAGACGAACTCAACGCCCTGCGTGAAGCACTGCGCATCGCGCATGACGAGATCACGAGAGCGGACAAGGAGCGCGCCGCGCTTCGCAATGAAGTCCGCCTGCTCAAGGCCGAACGCGATCTTCTCAAGGAACGTCTGAACGCCCGCATCCGGGAACTCTTCGCTGCCAAGAGCGAAGCGCGCGGAACCGACCAGCGGGACTTCTTCTTCAACGAGGCCGAAGCGCTGGCGCCCGATGCGGCGACTCCCGACGCCGCCGAGGACGAAGAGGAATTCGAGGTCAAGGGTCACAAGCGCGCCAAGCGCGGCAGGAAACCCCTGGATCCGAACCTGCCCCGAGAGACGGTGCGCATCGAACTTCCCGAATCCGATCGCGTCTGCCCGCACGACGGCGCTGCGCTCGTCGAGATCGGCGTGGAATCTTCCGAGCAGTACCACGTCATTCCGGAGCAGGTGCGCGTGCTGCGCACGGAGCGTGTCAAGTACGCCTGTCCGTGCTGCAACCAGGGCATGCGCACCGCGGCGCTTCCTCCTCGAATCATCCCCAAGGGCGTGCTCAGCGAAGCAACCCTGGCCTGGGTGATCACCTCCAAGTACCAGGATGCGCTGCCGCTCTACCGCCAGGCGGCGCTGCTTGCCCGCTTCGGCGGCGAGATCTCGCGCAACACGCTCGCCGCCAACGTGATCGCCTGCGGCGAGGCCGTGCAGCCGATCATCAACCTGATCCGCGATGCGCTGTTCGATCAGAACGTCGTCTACGGCGACGAGACCGAGGTGCAGGTTCTCAAGGAGCCGGGGCGCGCCGCGCAGCGCAAAAGCTACATGTGGATCCAGGCAACCGCTTCCGGTCCGCCGATCCGGCTCTTGTCCTATTCGCCTACGCGAAGCGGTGCCTTTGCCAGGGATCTGTATGCCGGAATCCAGCCCGGAACCGTCTTGCTCACTGACGGATATGACGGCTACGACGCGATGGCCACCGCGTACCAGCTCGTGCATCACGGGTGCTGGGTCCACGCGCGCCGCGGTTTCGTCAAAGCCCTGGATGCGCTGCCCAAGCAGGCGCGTACGCCGGAGCAGCCCGCCGCCAGGATGATCGATGCGATCGCCGAACTCTATCGCCTCGAAGCCGCCGCCACCGAAAAGAAATTCTCGGTCGAGGAGCGTCTGCAAATGCGCCGCGAGCAGAGCAGCCTGATCGTTCAACGGATCGAATCGCTGCTGCTCGCGAACCTGCACGCGGTCCTGCCAGGCTCCGAACTGGGCAAGGCTCTGCACTATCTCGCCGGCCAATGGCCCAAGCTCGTCCGGTTCCTCGATCGCGGCGACGTCGGTCTGGACAACAACCCTTGTGAAAACGCCTTCCGCCCCTTCGTGATCGGCCGCAAGAACTGGCTCTTCGCCGACACCGTCGCCGGTGCCAAGGCCAGCGCCAACCTCTACTCGCTCATCGAAACGGCGAAGGCCAACAACGTCGAGCCCTACGACTACCTGCGCAAACTCTTCGCGCGACTGCCTGCGGCAAAGACCGTCGATGACTACGAGGCGCTCCTGCCCTGGCGCATCGCTTCGTCGAAATCCTGATCCCGGCATTACCACGGTCCGCTACTCCGTTATAGGGGCGGGGGTCATTGAGCGTTTACCATGGTGGGCACCGGTCTCGGCTCTTCGCGGCTCTGGTTCACCGTCGCCGAAGGCATCCTCACCGAGGTCTATTACCCGCGTATCGACATCCCCCAGATCAAGGACCTGGGGTTCATCGTCGCCGACGACCAGGGGTTCTGGGTGGAACTGCGCCGCCACGGGGACTACGAGTTGCACCTGCCCAAGCCGGGTGTGCCAGCCGTGACGATCGTTCATCACCACCCGCGCTTTACCTTCACGCTGCAGATCTGCCCTTCGCAACGGTGCGACACGCTGCTGCTGTCCGTTCAACTGGACGGGGACGAAGGCCTGCGACCCTATGCACTGCTGGCGGCCCGGCTGGGCGGCGATGCGGAAAACAACGTCGCCGCTGTCGACCAGCACAATGGCCGCACGGTCCTGTGGGCGGAACAGGGACCCTTCGGGTTGGCGCTCCTGGCGAGGCAGGACGACGGTTCCGACGCTTGGCGGCGTTGCGCCGTGGGTTGCCTCGAAGCGAGCGACGGCTGGCAGGACTTTTCCCGCCATGGGCGCATGTCCTGGCAATACGACCGCGCCGGGCCCGGCGCGGTCTCCCTGATGGGCGAACTGCCGAAGCGGGCCACGCTGGCCCTCGGCTTCGCGACGAGCCGCGAGTCGGCGGCGACGCTGGCCATGGCCAGCCTGATGGAGGACTTTGCCACGGCCTGGGACGCGCAATGCCGGGTGTGGGACGCCTGGCTGGCGCCGGACCGGTTCCCGGCATTGCCCGCTGAACTGGGCGGCATGCTGCCGCTTTCCGCCATGGTGCTCAAGGTCCACCAGGACAGGACCTATGCCGGCGCCGCAGTGGCGAGTCTCGCCGTGCCCTGGGGCGAGAGCAGCCAGAGCCGCGGCGGCTACCATCTGGTGTGGTGCCGCGACCTGGTGGAAACCGCCGGGGCATTGGTGGCCATGGAGGCGTTCGAGGATGCCCGCGACGTGTTGCGCTACCTGATGGCCACCCAGCAGGAAGACGGCCACTGGCTGCAGAACCAGTGGCTGGGCGGCGATGCCTTCTGGCAGGGCATCCAACTCGACGAGGCCGCCTTCCCGGTCCTGCTGGCGTCGGCACTGCGCGAGCAGGACGCTCTGGCTGGAATCCCGGTCGCCGACATGGTCCGGCGGGCCCTCACCTTCATCGCCCGGGAGGGTCCGACCACCGGACAGGATCGGTGGGAGGAGGACCCTGGCATCAACACCTTCACGCTCGCCATCGCCATCGCCGCGCTGGTAGAGGGCAGCACGTTTCTCGACGGCGAGGCCCGGCAGTTCGCCTTGCTGCTGGCGGACAGCTGGAATGCCGGGCTCGACGAATGGACCGTCGCCAGGGGCACTCCCCTGGCGCGTCGCCTGGGCGTGAGCGGCTATTACATCCGTAGCTCGCCGGCCGACGTATTGGTGCATGAGGGTGCCCAGGCCGAACACGTATTGATCAAGAACCGCGCCATCGACCCGGATCTGCCTGCCGACGAGCAGGTCGGCACTGGCTTTCTGCAGCTGGTTCGCTATGGCCTGCGCCAGCCGGACGACCCCTTCATTCTCGGCAGCCTGAAGGCCGTCGACCAACTGCTCAAGACCGATACCCCCAGCGGTCCGGTCTGGCACCGCTACAACGGCGACGGCTACGGCGAACACAATGACGGCAGTCCATTCGACGGTACCGGTCGCGGCCGCGGCTGGCCGTTGCTGGTGGGCGAACGCGGCCACTATGCGCTCCTCGCCGGCGAAGATCCGCTACCGTATCTCAAGACCATGGCGGCCATGACCGGCCCCGGCGGCATGTTGCCCGAGCAGGTCTGGGACTGGCACCCCATTCCGGAGTACCGCCTGGAACCCGGCCGACCAAGCGGATCGGCCATGCCTCTGGTCTGGGCGCACAGCGAATTCATCAAGCTTTGCTACAGCCGCGCGAAGGGCTATCCGGTAGACCGCCCGGCAGCCACCTGGGCACGCTATCAGGGAAGGCGGCCTGAGCTTTCCCATGCCCTTTGGGGGCCGCGTTTTCGCCCCCGCCATATCCGCCTGGGCGGCCAGTTCAGCCTGGTGCTCCGCGCCCCGGCCCGCGTTCACTGGGGCAACAACGGCTGGAACGCCGTGCGGGACGATGACACCCGGGACACCGGGCTCGGCGTGCACCGGGTCGATCTACCGCTGGCCGGTCTCAAGGCCGGCGACACCGTTCAATTCACCTTCTACTGGCCGGGCCGGGATTGCTGGGAGGGCCAGGACTACGAAGTGCAGATAACCGACTAGCAAAAAAGGAGGACGACGTGATCGCAATCGAACTAAAGGGCCGCAAGGCGTTTATCACCGGCGGCGACTCGGGGCTGGGCGCGGCCACGGCCAAATCGTTGGCCCAGGCCGGCGCCGATGTGGCAGTCAGCTATCGTTTCAAATCCGACGCCGCGGATCAGGTGGCGGCCGTCGCCAGGTCGTTCGGCGTCCAGGCCTACACCTTCCGGTTGGATGACATTTCGGACACGAATGAAGTGGACGCCGTGTTCCGGCGGGTGGACCTGGAACTCGGCGGCCTGGATATCCTGGTGAACAATGCCGGCACCGACGGTCCGCGCGCGTTGTGCGCGGAAAGCGACATCTCGGCATGGCGCCAGGTGGTTGAGATCGACTTGTTCGGCGCCTACTACTGCGCCCGTGCGGCCGTGGCACGGATGAGCCGGCAGCGCCGCGGGGTCATCATCAATACCAGCTCCGTCCACGAGTTCATCCCGTGGGCCGGTTACAGCGCCTACACCAGCGCCAAGGCGGGGCTCAGCATGTTCAGCAAGACACTGGCACAGGAGGTGGCGGCCACGGGCATCCGCGTGATCGCCGTTGCACCCGGAGCCATCAAGACCCCGATCAACGCCGACGTCTGGCAAGACCCGAAAGGGCTCGCCGATCTGGACGAGAAGATCCCCATGGGCCGGGTCGGCGAACCCGACGAAATCGGCCACGCAGTCGCCTTCCTGTGCAGCGATCTTGCCAGCTACATCACGGGAATCACGGTTCCAGTCGATGGCGGCATGCTGCTCTATCCTGATTTCCGCAAGGGCGGGTGATTCTGCCGCTTATCCAGCAGCCGATTTGCAGCCGCCGTTGTCGCCGGCGGTTTCTGCCGTAGGCAAGCGAACGAAGAGTTCGCGCAGGTAGTCGTATGGTTCGATGCCGCAATCCTTCGCGGTCTCGATGAGCGAATAGTGATTGGCGCTGGCCTTGGCGCCGGTGACGGTGTCGGAGAAGAGCCAGTTTTTGCGATCGATCACGAAGGGGCGGAACGGGTTTTCGCGGGGGTTGTTGGTGCGTTTTTGAGGGTAAAGGCGACGGCAAAGGTCCATGTCGATCAAAGCCCAACCCTTTAACCACGCGGACCTGCGAGTCTCGTTGAGGATCGAGTGGGATGGTAGAGGCCTGTCCCGGGTCGTTCCGGTCAGTAGTGCGGCGGGATCTCGTCGCGCGAATCGGTGCCTGAGCCCGCAGACGGCATCTGTTTTCGCAGATCCGCCATGGCCTGGGTGAGCAGATCCAATTGCTGCTGCTGGCGAAACACCGTGCGGTTGAGCGCGTCCACCAGGTCGTCCAGGTAGGCCAGCTTGATCTCGATTTCACTCAGGCGGTCCATCCGGGTGTTCGGGTCGGTGTCGGCGGGCGCCGGGGCCGTGTTCATTGGCTGCCTTTCTGATCCGCTACCCGATCGGCGGTTGCCGCCCTGACCGTGATGCGGACACCGTCGCAGTCAACGACTTGACCGGAACCGATCTTGGCGGTTTTGCGGCTTTCCGGTCGCCCGTCGACGTACACGCGCCCCAACGCAACCAGATGCTTGCCGGCCCCGGAAGAACCGGCGATGCCGGCGCATTTGAGCAGGTCACACAACGGAATGTGCTCGCCGTGCAGGGCAAACAGAATCGTCGACATCGGCCGTCCCTTACGTGGTCCCAATACCCTGCGGCGAAACGATGCTTCGCGATTCCCGGTCCCACAGGATGCAGCGTGCGTGTCGCGGAACCTGCGCCAGGGAGATCCGGCGTACCTGCCGGAAATGGGCGGTGTGCTGGTCGTGGCAGCCTGCCAGGCGGTAGTTGGGAATGCGCGCGCACAGGTGATGCACATGATGATAGGCGATATTGGCCGTGAACCAGTTCAGCCAGCGTGGCAGGACCAGAAAGCTGGTTCCGTCCAGCGCGGCGCGCTGCCGGTCCCAGCCTTCGTCATCGGAGGCGTACGAACCCTCAAAGTTGTGCTGGACGGAAAACAGCACGATCGCGCCGCCCCCGGCCAGGGACAAAGGCAACAGGTAAAACGGCACGAAGCGCGCAAGGCCCATGCACAGGGCCAATCCCGCAGTCACGCTCAGCAGCGCAAGGTTGTTCCAGAGCATGTGCCGATAGTCGCCGATCGACGGGCACGAGGGCGTACCAAAGGAGCTGCGTTGAGCGAGACTGAGACCACCCTTGTCGGAGCGGGACACCGAGCAATGTGCGAGGGCGGCCGTGGCCCGCAGCCATGTGAGGCGCGGGGACAGGATCAGATAGAAGAATCCCGCCAAGGGCGCGAGCCAGATGCTGCGGGAGATCCGATACCGGTGCTGCGCTGCCGGACTCATCGCGCGGTATTGTTCCACGGTGGCAATGTTGAGCGGACCGCGATAGCGGGCCCAGTTGCCGTTGGTCTGATGGTGATATTGATGATGCCGAGCCCAGACCATTTGCGGCATGCCGGCCAGCACTCCAAAGACGAACCCCATCGCGCGGTTGCCCAGCCGGCTGCGAAACAGGCTGTCATGGCCGCAATCGTGCATGAGGACGAATACCCGCAGAAGAAGCAGGGTGAGCAGACCCGCCAGACCGACGGCCGCCAGGACGTTGCGCAGCGAATCCAGATCGATGGTGGCAATGGCGAACCAAGTGCCCGCGATGGGAATCAGCGTGGAGAGGCACTGCCAGACGGCCATGCGATCACAGGGGGTCGCGAACTGCTCCGCCAGCGGGGGTGGGAAAGCGCCGGCAGGAACCGCGCCATGGAGGGTCGTCGAGGCCAAAGCGTACTCCAGCGAAGGGAAACGTGGCCGAACGACCGCGGACGAACGACGCTGCGGCGATTCTAGTGGGATTTGATGCGAACGGCACGAATTATTCCGCCTTGCCTGTCGGCGACCGCATGCCGTGACCGGTCCCCGGTTGGCCGCGCCGGTCATTCGGCGGAACGTCCGGTTGCCGGAAACCGCGGTCTTGGAAGCCGGAATTCAGTGTTGCCGGAGCGCGCGCTCGAATTCTGCGATCGACATCGGCTTGCCGAACAGGTATCCCTGGAAGGTGTTGCAGCCGGAGTCTGCCAGGAGCCGCAACTGATCGTCCGTTTCAACGCCCTCGGCGATCGTTCCGATCTGCAGGTTGTATGCCATTGCGATGATCGTACGGATGATGGCGAGGTCATGCGGATCGCTGGCCATGTCCCGGATAAACGATTGGTCTATCTTGATCCGGTCGATGGGCAGGCGTTTCAAGTACGAAAGCGACGAGTATCCGGTGCCGAAGTCATCGAGCGTCAGCCGCAGGCCGAGCGCATGCAGGCGCTCCATGACCGCGACCGTTGATTCGGTTTCTTCCAGCAGCATGCTTTCCGTGATTTCCAGCTTGAGGCGCCGTACGTCGATTCCGTGGCTGGCGATCGAATGTTCGAGCTTTGCCGCGAAGTCCGGGTGGCGAAGCTGTCGCGAGCTCACGTTGACCGAGATGACCAGATGGCGGGTGGCGGGCATGAGATTCCACGCCGCGAGTTGGGCGCAGGCCGTGTCGATCACCCAGTCGCCAATCCCCACGATCAGGCTCGATTCCTCGGCAATCGGGATGAACGCCGTGGGGCCGACAAGCCCTTCGACGGGGTGGTGCCAGCGGATCAGGGCCTCGGCGCCGATCGCCTTGCCGAGGCCGTCCACCTGGACCTGGTAATGCAACTCGAACTGTTGCTGATCGATGGCGATGCGCAGGTCCCGTTCCCGGGTCGCATGGGCATTGACGGCATCCTGCATCTGCCGGTCGAAGAATCGTATGGTGTTCTTGCCGGCGCGTTTTGCATGGTACATCGCAATGTCGGCCTGCTTCATCAACTCCTCGGCCGTTTCCTTACCGGAGAAGAGCGTCACCCCGATGCTCGGCGTATTGTGATGCCGGCCATCGCCGAGGCGAAACGGCCGGTTCAACGGCACCAGCAGCTTGTTGCCGACTTCCTTTGCCTTCTCTGCCACATCGAAGGCGTCATCGCCCAGGTTGACGACCAGCACGACGAACTCGTCGCCGCCCAGTCGTGCCACCGTATCGCCTTCCCGCAAGGCGCGGAGGATGCGATCGGCCACCTGCTGGAGCAAGGAATCGCCCATGTCATGCCCCAGCGTGTCGTTGATGGTCTTGAAATTATCGAGATCGAGCAGCAGCAGGGCCCCCTTCTGTCCGTTGCGCGCGCTCGATGCCATGGCCTGGTGCAGGCGGTCCAGGAACAGGCGCCGGTTGGGGAGGCGGGTAAGGGTGTCGTAGAACGCCAAGTCCCGGATTTCCTCGGCTGCGGCCAGGCTCATCGTGATGTCGGCAATGTTGGCGACGTAATTCGTGACTCGCCCCTCGACGTCCCGGACCGCGGTAATGGACAGGCGCGCGGGATACGTTTCACCGTTCTTCCGGCGATTCCAGATCTCGCCCTCCCACCGGCCGGTCTCCTGGAGGCGCTCCCACATGTCCTTGTAGTAGCGCTGATCGTGCCGGCCCGAGCTGAAGATCCTGGGGGTCCGGCCGATGCACTCTGCCACCGGGTAGCCGGTGATGCGCGTCAATGCCGCGTTGACCTTGAGGATCCGGCTATGGACGTCGGTCACCAGGATCCCTTCCTGCACCTCGAAGGCGGTCGCGGCGATCCGCAGTTCCGATTCGGCCCTCTTGCGCTCGGTGATGTCCTGGAAGGTCACGCTGCACTGTCGCGGCGCAGGGCGGTAGGCCGAAACGGCATAGACGGCATCGAGCAGATCCGATCGTTGCTCGAATTGCCGCGGCACGCCCGACAATGCCACGTTGCCGTAGATGCCGATCCAGTCGGCGTCGTCCTTTTCGATGCCGGGAACCGCCTCGGTCAGCCGCCTGCCGATCGCCTGTTCCAGCTTGACTCCGGTGGTGGCTTCAAAACTCTGGTTGGCCGCAAGGATGAGCAGGTCGATCGGTACGCCGTGCTCACCCACGACGACTTCAAACAGCACGAATCCGTCGTTCATGTTCTCGAAGAGCGACCGGTATCTCGCCTCGGATTCGAGAAGGCGCTCGCGCGTCAAGGCGCGCTCGGTGATGTCCTGCGTGACGCCGCGATATCCGGCGAATGTTCCATCCGGCGAGAAGATCGGGTCTCCGCTCATCAGGAACCATCGGATCTCGCCCCGCAGGTTGGGCAGTCCGCCCTCCAGATTCCGGAACGGCAGATGAGCGCTCAGCCCGGCCCGGTGCTCTTTCCACTGATCCTCGGAAATGCCGACGAACGGCAGTTCCCAGCGCGCCTTGCCGAGATAGGCCTGATGGTCGATCTGCGAGCGTACGGCGATGCTCGGCGAAATCGCGCGGAAGCGGAATTGTTCGTCGAGTTCCCAGAAGTAATCCGAGGAGATGTCGGCAAGGTTGCGGAAAATCTCCCGTTCGTACGCGAGCGCGATCTCCGCTTCCTTGCGAGGGGATATGTCCTCGGTCAGGATGATGATTCCGCCGATCTGCTCCGGCGCGGCATACCACGGCCGGACCTGCCATCGGAGCCATTGCACCGAGCCGTCCGTCCGGTCGAAACGTTCCTCCTGCGCGCTCAGGATTTCGCCGGCGAGGGCGCGGCGATGGATCGCCTTCCACCGCGCCGGAATCTCCGGAAAGATCTCGTAGTGGCTCTTCCCGAGGATGTCCCGCCGGGCGAGCTTGTAGTCTTCGAGCCAGCGCCGGGTCGCCTCCAGGTAGCGCATGTCCCGGTCCAGGATCGCAACCGCCGCCGGGATGTGGTCGATCAGAATCTCGATGGCATCATCACGATTTCGCCAAGCAAGATCGGTCTGTACGCGTTGGGTCAAATCGGTCGCCTTCCGCACAAGCGGCGGGTCCTGCCTGCGTCCGTGTCGCCTGGACCGCAGCCGTGCTTCCTCGTTTTCAGGATGCTTCGAAGTTATAGCAGAACCCTTGCACCGGCGTCGGGTCGAGCAATGCATCGGCACGCGGTTCGCGGGGCCGTTCCCGGAGTTTCCGGAGCCGGAATTCCCGCGTCACCGGACCGGCTTTTTCCGCGCCGCTGCAGCCGGCGTGGCGGGGTTCCACCAGCCGCCGCCCAAGGCGGCATAGAACGCCACGGTGTCCTGCAGGCGCTGCGCCACGGCGCCGAAGTAGCCGAGGTCTGCCTGTTGGGCCAGGGCATCCGCGGCCAGGAGGTCGAGATAGGATGCGGTTCCCGCGGTGAAGTTCGCCTGTACCAGATGCAGGGTTTCCGACGCGGACGCGCGGGCGTCGGCCTGGGCGCGCAGCGCCTGTGCGTCATGATCGAGCGCCCGCATGGTGTCGGCGACCTGGGAGAGTCCCGCCAGAACGGTCTGGTCGTACGTCGCCAGTGCGGCGTCGTAGGCGTCGATGGCGGCCTTGCGTTGGTACCACTGCGTTCCCCCCGAGAACAGCGAACCGGCAAGGCTGGCCTGGAGCGACCAGAACCGGTAGCCGTTGTGCAGAATGCTCGCGATGGCGGTGGTGTCCCTGCCGCCGGTGCCGCCTATCGTGAGGTCGGGAAACAGGTTCGCGGTCGCGATCCCGATTCCTGCGCTTGCGGCATGCAACTGCGCCTCCGTGATGAGGATGTCCGGTCGATGGCGGGCGACGGCCGACGGCAGAGCGTCCGGCAGCGCTTCGGGGAGCACGAGATCGTGGAGGGCGATGGGTGGCGCGGAAAAGTCCGCCGGAGTCTTCCCGACGAGTTGCGCGAGGAGATGCCCGGTCTGGTCGAAGCGCTGATCCAGCGCTGCCAGCGTGGCCCGGCTCGTCGCCAGTTGGCTTTCGATCGCGACCACCGACGAATAGGGAGCAGTGCCCGCCCGGTATTGGACGTGCGCGAGGTGAAGCTGTTGACGCTGTTCGGCGATGATGCGGCGCTGCGCATCGCGCTGCGCGCCGTACCCCGCGCGCGCGATCGCGGTGTTGACGATGTTTCCCGCCAGCGTCAGATTGGCCGCGACCAGCGCGTAGCGCTGAACGTCGACCTGGGCGCCCAGGGCTTCCACCGTGCGCCGCTCCGCGCCGAATAGATCCGGCGTGTAGGCGATGTCGGCTTGCAGCGTCGCGAGGTTGAACGGACCTGGGCGAATGGGGGTGGGGCCGAGGAAGAATACCGAGCTTTCGCGGGTGGCTCCCAGGCTGGCTCCGACTTGCGGGAAGAACACGCCGTATCCAGCGCGCAGATTGTCCTGCGCCTCTTGCAGCGTCGCCCGCGCCGCGGTGAGGCTGGGGCTGTTGGCGAGTCCTTCCTGGACCAGGTCGTTCAGCGCCGCGCAGTGAAACTGTTTCCACCAGTCCGGCGCCACCTCCGTTCGCGGATCGAAGCGCTGCGTGCGGCGCTCCGCCGGCATTGCCGCCGGGGTTTCGTGCAGCACGCGCATGCCGGGCGGGGCTGCGGGGCGTTGGAAGTCGGGGCCGAGCGCGCAGCCGCCGAGCATGGCTGCGCACACGATCCATCGGATCGCGCCTGTGCCGACGGTAGGCCAAACCCGCCAGCGCGCGTTCGGCGCCGGCTCAACCACCGATATAGACATCGACCAGTTGCCCCGGATAAACCTGCGGCGCGTCCTGCGCCCGAAAGCGAAAGATCAGCGGCAGCACGCGCACGTCGACGCGCTCCTGGCGCGCGTCCGACAGCGAGATCTTCGGCCGTACGTACGGCTCGATCCGGACGAACTCGAGCGGCACGCGCCGGTTCGTTCCGCGGACGAACATCAATGCCTTGATTCCCGTGGCGGCCGGTAGCCGCGGAATCAGGATTTCATCGATGTAGCAGCGCACGTCCATCGTCCGGGACGGCGTGGCGAAGATGGCGATCGGATCGCTGTTCGCCTGGGTGTATGGGTTGTAGACGCCTTGGCTCGAGACATACGTTCCCGGTGTGACGTTGACCGTCAGGAGCCGGCCATCGGACGGAGCCTGCAGAAGATACTTGCCAAGCAGGGCGCGCGCGGCTGCCGCTGCTTTCACCAGCGATTGGTAGGTCGCGTCCTGGTTCCGGAGGTCATAGACCCACGCCCCCGCGCGCACCAGCTGGAGGTTGCGCACGGCGGTCTTCCGGTTGGCGTCGGCCACCCGCCATGCGTCGCGCGCCGTGTCGAGGGCATCGCGGCTGACCGCGCGCGCGTCGATGGCGTAGGCTCGCCGCTGCTTGTCATACGTGTCGCGCGCCTGTCTGGCAACGGCTTCGGCAGCGACCTGCTGTGCCTGCGCCACGCGAAGGACTTCGCGACGGGGCTGTGCCTTGAGTTCGTCGAGCATGGCCTTGGCGGCCCGGGCCTGCGATTCGAGTTGTTCGACCGTCGCGCGCTGCACGCTGTCGTCGATCCGGGCGATGGGATCGCCGCGCTTGACGGACTGGCCCGCGCTCACGTAGACCTGGGTCACCGTTCCGCTGACCTCGGGATAGAGGTTCACGTTCGAAGCGTGCGCCTGATCGCTTTCGATGATCCCGTTGGCGTAGATTCCGTGGGGATACGGGTTCTGCGCCGGGTCGAACACCGGTGGCTGGGTAGCCTCGCGGTGGCTCGAGATCGCCGCGCCGAGGATGCCTGCGGCGACACCGGCTGCGGCGAGTACGAATATCAGCCTAGTCCCCGACAATCGAATCGCCATCTTGGACACCTTTGAGTCGCCCATCCTCCATGCGCAGGATGCGGTTTGCGAATTCATAGATGCGGGCGTCGTGGGTCACGATCACGATGCTGCGCGTCCGGTTGAGGATCTCCTTGCGCACGAAGTCGACGATGGTCCGCCCCGTATCGCCGTCCAGGGATGCCGTGGGCTCGTCGAGAATGAGCAGGTCGGGCTGGCTCACGATGGCGCGCGCGATGGCCACGCGCTGCTGTTCGCCGCCGGAGAGCTTGATCGGAGGAAGGTCGGCACGGTCGGCCAGACCGACGATCCGGAGGTAGCGCATCGCTTCGGCGATCGACTCATCCCAGTCGCGCCGCTTCAGGATCAGCGGAATCGCGACGTTTTCGACCGTGGTCAGGCGAGGAAAGAGGTGATAGTCCTGGAAAACGAAACCGATCGTCTGGAGGCGGAATTCCGCGATCCGATCGGGCGACATCTCCCAGATTGCTTGGCCCTTCACGAGGACACGCCCTTCGTCGGGGCGAAGGATGCCGGAGATGACCGACAGCAGCGTGGTCTTCCCGCTACCGGATGGTCCCACGATATAGAGCATCTCGCCGAACCGCGCCGAGAAGCTCACGTCCTGCAATGCGCGCGTCCGGGCTTCGCCGGTGCCGAACCATTTGCTCACGCCTTCGACGACGATGGCGTCGTGCGTCACGGACGTTGCGCTGCCGGAACCCGCCGGTCCGAGTGCGTTCGCAGGGGAATCCGGCGCCATGATCTAGCTCCGGAAGATGTCGAAGGGCTCGATGCGAAGCACGCGTCGCACGCCGATGGTGCTCGAGACCGCGGCGATGACCAGAACCATGGCGAATGCCGCCGCGAGCGCAGGAAAGTTCATCATTGCCGCATAGTCAGGCATCCGTGCCTTGGCCAGCGTGATCATCGCCGAACAAAGGCCGACGCCGAGCCCATACCCGGTGAGTCCGGTGAACGTCGACTGGAAGAGGATCATGAGCACCAGTTCGCTGCCTTTGGCGCCGATCGCCTTCAGCGCACCGAAGCGCTCGAGGTTCTCGATGATGAACGTATAGAACGTCTGTCCGGAAATCGAAAGGCCGACCAGGAAGCTGACGAAGGTCATGATGAGGATGTTCATGCCCATGCCGGTATGGAATTCGTACCAGTGGGATGTCCGGTCGATGAACTCCTTCTGCGTGAGCGCCAGATAGCCGAGACGCCGGACTTCCTCCTTGATGCGCGGGATGTCCGCCGGTGTCTTCGGGTCGACGAGCACGTAGGAGGTCGTGAACTGCGTCTGCGGAAGGTACTGGATCGCCCGGTTGTACGTGGTGTAGAGCGTCGGAATTCCGAACAGGGTGCTGATGGCCACCTTGGCGATGCCGACGATCACCGCGCGGTGGTTGTTGATCTCGAATTCTGCGCCCATGACGGGGCTTCCGAGCTTGCCGTAGTCGGCGTCGCGGACGACGATGAAGCCGTTCTCGGCGTAGATATCCTCGATCTTCCCCTGGATCAGATGCGGGTGCCCGAGCAGGCTGGTGTCGTCCAGGCCCACGATGCTTGCGGCCTGGAACGTGCCGTCCGGGAGTTTCACCACCCCCATTCCCGAGTACAGCGGAACGGCGTAGCGCACGCCGGAGATGCTGCGCACCGAGTCCAGCACGTAGTCGGGCATCGGAATGCTGTTGGCCGGGGTGGTCACCGCCGGGTCCATCACCCAGATCCGGGCGCCGATGTTGATGACCGTTGCCGAAGAGCGATGGAGGATGCCGGAAAACATCGACATCATCATCACGGTCAGGAACACGGCAAAGGTGATTCCCAACAGCAGTGCGGCGAATTTCGTGCGGTCGTTCACCAGCAGCTTGTACGCGAGACGGATCTCGCCGATCGGGGAGCTTCGTGGCATGGATATTCGTCTCGGGGCTGGCGCTGCGGCACGCCTGGATTCCGGCATCGCAGAACCTTGGGCGACGCTACTCCGGGATGCTGCATTGCGGTTTGCGGGAAGTCAGAGTGCATGCGCAGCGGGCGGAGGCCGCGGTTCGCCGCGCATCAATCGCGCAGGCGCTTGATGCGGCGTAATCCGGCTGCCGCCACGAGGCCATGCGAAGGTGCATAGTCGGGCAATGGGCACGCGGAGGGATTCAGCATGCGCCAAGCAGACGAAGAGGTACGGATCGGTCCGATGCATCTGCCCGGGATTCTGGCCACCCGGACGGCCGATCGCGGGTTGGTGGTCTTCGTCCATGGCAGCGGCAGCAGTCGCTTCAGCCCCCGCAATGCGGTGGTCGCGCAGGCGCTCCAGGAGCTGGGACTCGGAACCCTGCTCTTCGATCTCCTGAGCGAGCGCGAGGGCAGTGCGGTGGGCAACGTGTTCGACATCCACTTGCTGGCATCCCGCCTGCTTGAGGCGTTGGCGTGGGTCGCGGGGCGGGACGGGATAGCCCGCCTGCCGATCGGGCTGTTCGGGGCCAGCACCGGTGCGGCCGCGGCGATCCGCGCGGCGGCGGCCCGACCGGACCGGGTGGCGGCCCTGGTGTCGCGCGGCGGAAGACCGGACCTTGCGGCCGATCATCTCGCCAAGGTGCGCGCACCCACGTTGCTCATCGTCGGCGAGCGCGACCGCGAGGTCTTGCGCTGGAACCGCGAGGCCGCCGACATGATGACCTGCGAGAAGCGCTTGGTGATCGTGCCCAGGGCGACCCATCTGTTCGAAGAGGCGGGTGCGCTCGAGACCGTGGCAGACCTTGCCGGGCAATGGTTCCTCGACCATCTGGCGCATCCGGCGCGGGCGCAGGAAGGGCGCACGCCATGAGCGCGCCCTTCGCGGATCGTGCCGAAGCAGGGCGACTCCTGGCGCGTGAACTGGCGACGATTCCGCTGCCGTCACCGGTGGTGTTCGCCTTGCCCCGCGGCGGGGTTCCGGTGGCGGCGGAGATCGCACGCAGCCTGCATGCGCCCATGGATCTGCTGCTCGTGCGCAAGATCGGCGTTCCCTGGCAGCCGGAGCTTGCCGTTGCAGCGGTCGTCGACGGCAAGCATCCGGAAGTGGTCGTGGACGCCGAGGTGCAACGGGAAACCGGCGTGGATCGTTCGTACATCGATGCCGAAGCGAAGCGGCAGTTACTGGAACTCGAGCGACGCCGCCGGGTATACCTCGCGCACCGCACCCCGCTATCGGCGATGGGGCGAAGCGCGATCGTGGTCGACGACGGCATCGCAACCGGCACCACGATGCGTGCGGCGTTGACGTCCGTGCGGCGGCGCAAGCCTGCTCAACTCGTGCTCGCGGTGCCGGTCGCGCCCTCGGAGGTGATCGCCGCGCTTCGCGAGGAAGTGGATCGGGTGGTGTGTCTCGAACAGCCCGATCCGTTTTACGCGATCGGCGCGCACTATGGGGATTTTCACCAGGTCGGCGATGAGGAAGTCATCGCCGCGATGGCGGCGGCGCAGGCGGAACACCCGGCGTAGCGGGACCGGCGGGTTCGGTCGACGGAGGACCGATTGCGGCGGCGTCTGCCGCGATCTGCTTCACCAGCGGTTCGATCGCCGCGGCGACCGGCGGCGACAGCGGGGCGCCGAAATCGAAGCACGCTCCTTCGACGGCATAGACGACGACGTCCGGCGCTGCGGCAGCGGGTTCGGCGAGGGCCCGCGCCAGCGCCAGGGTCTCGGCCACGCCCAGCGCGTGGCTAGACGTCGGAGCCGCGGAGGGCAGTTCCTCCGCCACGGGATTGTGCAAGCGGTGGATGCGCCCCGGTGCGCCGCGGTTGGCGCAGGCGTCGACGAGCACGATGCGTTCGAACCGCGACCACGCGTCGAGCAGCGGCAGCAGGTCGCCGCGGAGCGGGATCGCCCGCGTTCCGTCCGGCAACCGGTCGGCGAGGGCGGCGATGACCGCGGGCCCCACGCCGTCGTCGCCGCGGTCCGGGTTGCCGATTCCGGCGATCAGGGTGCGGGTCACGATCGGCGCACCGCCAGGCGCAGGAAATGCGTCGAACAGGAGATGCACGGATCGTGGTTGCGGATGCTGCGCTCGCAGTGGATCCGGATCGTTTCGTCGTCGCGGTCGAGTAACGGCTCGGCGACGGCGCGGAGGTCCTCTTCGATCGTCGCCTGGTTCTGCGAAGTGGGCGGAACGATGCGCGCGGTGAGGATGCTGCCGTCCTCGGCGAATTCATAGCGGTGCCAGCAGAATCCGCGCGGCGCTTCGGTGCAGCCGGTTCCGACGGCGGCGCGGGGCGCCACCGGCACGAAGGCGGCGCCCGACTCGAGGTCGTCGGGCAGCGCGGCGAGGATCCGCAACGCTTCCTCGCAGGCATAGACAATTTCGATCGCGCGCACGACGATGCTGCGGAACGGATTGCGGCAGACGGTCCCCAGCCCGCATTCCCGCGCCAGATTCTGGATCGCCCCCGGCAGGCGATCGAAGTTGAGCGCGTAGCGGGCGAGCGGCCCGACGAGATAGGCGCCGCGCCCGCGCAGGCGGGCGTGCAGCGCCGTCGAGTGCGGCGCCTGGAATTCCTCGAAGGCGGCGTCGAAATCCGCGATGTCGAGGTCCAGACCGCCGCTCGAAATCAGGCGTCCTTCGTTGAAGGGATATTCGTCCGGGTGTCGCAGCGCGACGAATTCATAGGGGCGTTCGAACTCCGGCACGGGGAGGGTCGCGGTCCACCGCGCCAGGCGCCATGCGCGGTCGCGCACCGCGGCGATCGTCTCCGCGAGCGCGGCGCGCTCCGCCCGGCGGGGCAGGCGGTGGAAGCCTCCGGGGCGCACGCTCACCGGGTGGATCTCGCGTCCGCCGAGCACGCGCAGGATCTCGTTGCCGGCCTTCTTCAAGGCCAGTCCGTCGCGCAGGGCGTCGCCGTGGTCGCGGGCCATCGCGATGCCGTCGGGAAGTCCGAGGAAATCCGGGGCATGCAGCAGGACGATGTGCAGCGCATGGCTTTCGATCCATTCGCCGCAATAGAGCAGCCGGCGCAGCGCGCGCAGCGGCCCCCCGATCCGCACCCCGAAGGCATCTTCGATGGCGTGCACCGAACTCATCTGGTAGGCCACCGGGCAGATGCCGCAGATCCGCGCGGTGATGTCGGGCGTCTCGAGATGGCTGCGGCCGCGCAGCAGTGCCTCGAAGAATCGCGGCGGCTCGTAGATCCGCAGTCGCGCTGCGGTCAGGCGCCCGCCGTCGATCTCGAGATCGAGCGCGCCTTCGCCTTCCACCCGGGTGAGCGCATCGACGCGGATCGATCGCCGCGCCGCGCCGCTGCCGCCGTCGTCGTCGCTAGTCGTCATGTCGTTCGCTTTCGGCCGCAAATTCCGGCGCCGCCGCCGTGAACATCCGCAAGGCTTGGCGGATCGCCCCCGGCGTCATGCCCGCCTGCTGCCACTGCGCAGTCAGCGCCGGCATGTTGGGGGTTTCCATCGGCCCGAAGCAGCCGTAGCAGCCACGCCGGAACGCCGGACAGATCGCGCCGCAGCCGGCATGGGTCGCCGGCCCGAGGCAGGGTGTGCCTTGCACCGCGATGCAGACGTTGGCGCGCCGCTTGCATTCGATGCAGACGCTGTACCCGGCCACCGCGGGCCGGCGGCCGGCAAGAAGGGCGGCGATCAGTTCGAGCAGTTGCTCCTTGTCGACGGGGCAGCCGCGCAATTCCAGGTCGACCGGGACGTGCGCGGAGATCGGCGTCGCGGTCGCCAGTGTTGCCAGGAATTGCGGTGACGGATAGACCGCCGCGGCGAAGGCATTGACGTCGCCGAAATTGCGCAGTGCCTGGATGCCGCCTGCGGTCGCGCAGGCGCCGATCGCGACGAGCACCCGCGACTGGGCCCGCACTTCGAGGATGCGACGGGCGTCGTGCTCCGTGGTGATCGAGCCTTCGACCAGCGAGACGTCGTAGGGACCGGGAAGCACGGTGCTCGTCGCCTCGGCGAAGCGGGCGATTTCCACCGCCTGCGCCAGGGCGAGGAGTTCGTCCTCGCATTCGAGCAGCGACAACTGGCAGCCGTCGCAGGAGGCGAATTTCCAGACTGCGAGGCGGGGACGGGTGCTCATGATTCGCTGCCGCTCACCATTCCCGCACCACGAGCGCCTGCGCGACGCGTTCGTAGCTCGTCACCGGTCCGTCCTTGCAGACGAAGTCGGGACCGAACTGGCAGTGGCCGCACAAGCCGATTGCGCAATGCATGTTGCGCTCCAGGGAAAGATGGATGCGTGAAGCCGCGACACCGGCCTGGACGAGCGCGGCCGCCGAAAACCGCATCATGATCTCCGGTCCGCAGACCATCGCCGTCGTGGCTGCAGGGTCGAACTTCGCGCGCACGACCAGGGCGGGAACCACCCCGACGTACCCATGCCACGAGGCGTCGGCATGGTCCACGGTGCGGAGCACCTGCAGATCGGCCTGTTCGCTCCAGCGCTCGAGTTCCGCGCGAAAAAGCTGGTCGGAGGGGGTGCGGCTGCCGCAGAGCAGGGCGACGCGTCCATAGCGTGCGCGGCGGCCGAGGATGGCATAGAGCGCGGGGCGTAACGGCGCCAGACCCAGCCCGCCCGCGATCAACACGACGTCCCCGCCTTGGGCTTCCTCGACCGGCCAGCCGCGCCCATAGGGGCCCCGCAGGCCGATTGCGGCGCCGGGCGCAAGCTTGGTGAGCGCCGCGCTCACCGCGCCCACGCTGCGCACGGTGTGCACGAACGCGGAACCGTGATCGGGGGGGCCGCTCACGCTGATCGGAACTTCGCCCACGCCGAAGGCGTAGAGCATGTTGAACTGCCCGGGCGTAAAGTCGGGGCGCGTCGCGCCCGAATCCGGGACCAGATCCAGCGTCACCGTGTCTGCCAGTTCGCAGTGTACGGCGGCAACCCGGTAGGGTGCCGGGAGGAACGGGTCGGCTGCCTGCATGCCGGTGCTTGCGTCAGTCATCGCGCCGTCCATAGATATCCAGCATCTGCAGGCGTGCGGCATGCAGGCGCTGCACCAGCACCGGCAGGAAGCGCTTCATCATGTCGTAGCCCAGGTCGTGGTCTGCTTCGCACTTGCCGCGCAGGCAGGCGGCGTCGAGGCCGATCGCCCGCAGATCCCCCGCCGCGCGCGCATCGAAGGTCCAGCGGTACGGGGGCACCAGCCACGAGGCGCCGACGATGTCGCCCTCGTGCAGGGTCGCGATGACCCGGGGCGGATGGCCGGGGGCGGCGATCTCCAGCGCCACCTTGCCGTGACGGATCAGGAAGAATTCATCCGCGGGGTCGCCTTCCCGGAAGAGGTAGCGGTCCGCCGCGAAGTGCCGGTTGCGGGCGCAACCGGCGAGCAGCGCTTCCTGCGCGGGCGCAAGTCCGGCGAGGAACGGCTGATCGTGCAGGATCTGTGCGATGTCCTTCATGCATCCCCCGATGCCGTGAACACGCCCGCGACTTCCGTGATGTCGATGCCCACCGGACACCAGGTGATGCAGCGCCCACAGCCGACGCAGCCGCTGGTGCCGAACTGATCGACCCAGTTGGCGAGCTTGTGCGTCATCCACTGCCGATAGCGTGCCGCGCTACTGCGTCGCACCGATCCGCCGTGCAGGTGGGAGAACGACAGGGTGAAGCAGGAATCCCACTCGCGCACGCGCCATGCTGTCTGGCCGGCGAGGTCGCTGCCATCCGAAACCGCGGTACAAAAGCAGGTCGGACAGACCATGGTGCAGTTGCCACAGGTCAGGCAGCGCTCGGCGACCGCCTCCCACTGCGGATGCAGGGGCTGGGCCTGCAGGCGCTCGCGGATTCGTGTGGTGTCGACGGTCCGGGTTTGCATCGCCGCGGCCCGTGCAACGGCGGCCTGCGCGGCGGCGTGGTCCGCCGCCGTCGCCGGTCGTGCGGGGATGTCCGCAAGCAGCGCTGCGCCGCGGGCGCTCCCGGTCTCCACCAGAAACTCGCCGCGCTCGGGAAACTCGGTGAGTGCGAGGTCGAAGCCCGAAGATGCCGCGGGGCCGGTACCCATTGCCGCACAGAAACAGGTTGCCGCCGCCTGCCCGCATTGCACGGCAATGACGAGTGTCGCCGCACGCCGCGCGCCATACCCGGCATCGGCGAACGGCCCGTCCCGGAACACCCGGTCCTGGATGGCGATGGCGTGCAGTTCGCAGGCGCGCACGCCAAGAAACGCCTGCCGTAGCGACTCGGCTCCGGGACGGTCGACCATCGCATCGGCGGCGCCGGGCGCGACGGCAAAGCCGCCGTCGGATTGTCGCCGGGCGGTCCACAGGACCTGGCGGGGAGGATGGAGGAAGCGCTTCCAGGACTGCGGGCCCACCGCGGTTCCGAAGAGTGCGCCGGGATCGCAAAGCCCTTGCTCCAGGCGGTAGCGCCCCGGCGCCTGCACGTCCGACCACCCGCGGGGCAGATCGCCGATTCGGCGGATCGCCTCGAGGCCGATTGCGCCGTCGCGGACGACCGGCGCGATCACCGTGTAGCCCTGCGCCGCCAGGGCGTCGATCAGGCCCTGCAGCGCAGTATTGTCGATCACCGAGGTTTGCGCCATCTGCGGACCCCCTGGGGCTCGTCGTGCCGGTAAATCTCCCGGTCGCGCTCAATCCTTCAGCAGCCGCGCGATCCACCAGGACGCTACCACCGTCAACAGTCCCGAGACCGCCAGGACGACGCTGAAACCGTATGGAGCGCCCCGCATCGGCATCCCGCCCACGTTCATGCCGAACACCGTGCCGATGACGGTCGCCGGCAGCGCAATCACGGTCACCGCGGTCAGGACGAAGACGCTGCGGTTGGTCCGCTCGGCCACGCGGGCGGCGATCTCTTCGACCAGCAGGGTGATGCGTCCCTGCAGGCTTTCCAGGTCGCGCAGGACGACGAGGAAGTTTTCGGTGGCCAAGTGCAGCGTATCAAGATCCTCCTCGCTTGCCCAGCGCGGCGGTCGGTTGAGTACCTGGACGAGGGAGTCGGGATCGGGGGCGAGCAGCCGTTGCAGGCGCATCAGGTCCCGGCGATAGCCGCCCAGCGAGGCGCGGCGCGGCAGGCGGTCGCGGTCGAGCATCCTCTCGACCCGGTTGGCCGATTCGGAGATGTCGCGCAGGATGTTGGCGAGCCGGCTGGACTGATGGTTCATCAGTTCGACCACCAGCGCCAACGGGGTGCGAAACCGCTGGGCCGCGTCGACATCGTCGGCGAGCTGTCGCACCGACTGCATCGGACCGTTCCAGGCGCTGAGCAGCCAGCGCTCGCGCAGGCTCAGCCAGAGCGTGGAAGCCGATGTCTGCGTGCGGCGCGCGGGTTCGTAGTCGACTTCGTTGAGCACGGCGAAGAGGCCGAGCTGGACGTGCGACACGCGGCTGGAGCGCCGCTCTTCCTGCAGGACCTCACGGAACGTGTCGGCGAGATCGATGTGGCGCAGCCAGTTCTTGCTGATGCCGTGCGGGCTGCTGAAATGCAACCAGAGGAATTCGGTGCTCGACCGCGGCGTGGCGTTCAACCAGGCCAGTGCTGCGTCGGCATCGACGCGGCGGCCGACCCCGTCCGACGAGAACAGGTATGCGTGGACGAGTTCGGTGCGGGGCGGCGGCGTGGCCATGGCGATGCCGCCATCACTCCGAGGACAGCGACGACAGCGACGACAGACGGGGATCGGTCGTGAGGAGGGGCAAGGGCGCCGCCGCGGCGAAGAACGGGTGCTGCAGCGCGTCCTCCAGAGAGCCCAGGGCGCGACGTTGCCGCACCAGCGCGTCGATCTTCGCCTGCGTGGCGGTCGCCAGCGTCAGTTGCGCAGCGATCAGGCTCGGCCGATCGGCGTCGCCGGTCTCGAATGCCGACTGGATCCGGCGGAATTCGCGCACTTCCTCGGCCTGGATCGCCTGGGCCGAGGCGAGCGATCGGGCGCTGGCGCGGTACTCCGTCACCGCCTGGTCGATCGCGTGCAGGACGGTGTCCTGCAGGGCCGTGAATTGCGCTGCCGCCTGCTCGCGCTGCGCCAGCGCCTCGGCGATCTGCCCCTGGTTCTGGTGGAATATCGGCAGCGGCACCGTGGGCATCAGAAGGTACTGGTTGTCGCCTTGGCTGTAGTCGTATCCCGGCGCCAGCGCGATGTCCGGGTACTGGTCGGCGATCGCGAGCTGCAGCGCCGACTCCGCCGCCGCGTAATCGGCCAGCGCCGACTGCACGTCGCTGCGCCCCGTCAGCGCCGCCTTGCGCAGGGCGCCGGTGGCGACGTCGGTCGCGGGTTGCTGCGGTGCTTCGATGTCGGCAAACGAAATGGTGATCCCATGCAGCGCCGCGACCGGAATGCCGATTGCGCCCGCAAGGGCATTGCGTGCCTGGGCCTCGCGATTTTGCGCGTTGAGCGCGGTCAGTCGCGCTTCGTCGCGATGGATGCGCGCCTGCGCCAGGTCGAAGCCGGCGGCGCCGCCGGCCGCAAACCGTTGCGCGGTGGCCTCGACGAGTTGTTCCTCGACGGCGAGATTGCGCTGGGACTGGGCGAGACTTTGCCGGGCGGCCCAGAGATCGATCAGGGCGTTCCGGACGCCGGACCGGACCTGCCACGATGCGGTCGCGAGATCTTCCCGCGCCGCCGCCTCGAGGTGGCGTGCGCGCGACGTCCGCGCCGCGCGCTTGCCGCCGGTCTCGATCACGAACTCGATCGACGGCCCGATGGTCCAGGGGGAGGGGGTGCGGACCGTCTGGTTATAGGAAAGGTCCTGAAAGACGAGGGTCGGATTCGGTCGCTGCCGCGCGGTGCGGATCGCACCACGTGCCTGCGCGAGGCTCGAGCGCGCGAGATCGAGATTCGGGTGGTAGTACAGCGCCGCCAGGGTGAGCGTCGACAGATCCCAGCGGGCCGGCGCCGCGGGTGCGGTACGCGCCGCCGTCGCCCCGGATTGCATCGCATGGACGAAGGCGAGCAGGCGGGGATCGCGCAGGGAACGGGTGGAGAGCTGGGCGGCGTTCTGCGCGGGATCGATGGGTGCCGGGTGGTAGCTGGCGCAACCGCCCAGCGCGGCAGCGAGCATCGCGGGAAGGAAAAAGCGTCGCATCATTCCACGGGTTCCAGTTCGGTGTCCGGGCAACTATACCCCCGGCCGATGGTCCGCTCATGACCGCTCCGGTGGCTGCGATCAGGACTCCCGATGGACCGGGGCCGGGGAGGAGAGCCCGCGCCACAACAGGAACGCGGCAACCAACAGGCTGGTGCCTGCGGCGACGGCGATCGGAAACCGAAAATCCGGCCGCTCGATGACGAACGGCAGCAGGCCGACCGCTACCGCGGGAGGGGCGTGGAGCTTGAGCAGGCGCAGCACGCCGATGCCGCAGAGGGTCGCGGCCGCGGCGGCGAGCGGCCCGGCGCCGGAATGTTGCACGATGGCCAGCCCGATCACCGCCGTCGATGCGCAGGCGACCGGCAACGCCAGCGGGCGGTTCGCCCAGGGGCAGACCCGGGTGTGCGCGAACATCTCGAAGCCGATCACCGCGAGCGGTGGATAGAGCAGGAAATGCCAGTCCAGCAGTTCGGAAACGGTCGCGCCGATCGTCAGGAAAACCAGATAGAAGGCGACCCAGGACCAATCCCGGGGCGGCCGCTCCAGGATGTCGTCGAGGGTGTTTGCGGCCGATTCGGGCGCCGGCGGCGGCGAAAACCAGCGCAAGCGCGCGAAGGCGATCACCGCGAGCAGCCCGGTGCCGAGCAGGATCGCCGGGGGATACCACCAGCTTTTTTCCCCGAGGGCGAGCGGCAGCAGGCCCGCCGAGATCGCCGGCGCGATCGGCGAACGCAGCGCGCGGATCACCAGGACGGCCACCCCGACGATCAACAGCACGGCAACCGGGCCATATGGCAGGTGACGCGCGACATCGGTGCCGACTGCCGCCGTGAGCAGCGGGGTGAGGATGAGCAGCAAGGGCGCCCGCGCCCAGGTGCCGCGCGGACGCGTGAGGATGTCGTGCGCGAGTGCGCCGAGTTCCGGGAACAGAAAGTAGGGAAAGGCCGTGATCTGGGCAAGCCAGGCGATCCCGCCCAGGTAGCCGGCCGCGGCTCCTTCCCAGAGCGCGCGGCGGGAGGTCGTCGTCATCGTTTCCGGTGGATTGGATCAGTACCGTTTGACAGGACTGGAACCATAGCAGGCATTTGCCGCCGCGCCGCGACCGTTCGCGTTCCGACACCGCGCATATCGGGCGCGGGCGTGGGATCAGTACTCGGCGTGCAAGCGCAGGCCGAAAATGGAGACCGGTCCGCGATCCCGGTTATAAGCCGGATCGACCACCAGCTGGTAATCGCCCGTCACGGTGATGTGCTCCCATGCCTGGTAGGCGTAATAGGTCTCGGCGATCCGTTCCGTGCCGTAGTTCAGCCTGCCGTCGCCGATGACGATGCCCATTCCGCCCGCAGCGAAGTATTGCTGCGCGGCATGCGACAAGCCGTTGACCACGAGCGCGAATCCCGCGGTGTCGTTGGCGCGGTTCCAGCGCGTTCCCTGCAAGGAAAGCCCGGTCGCGAGCGACTTGTCGATTTCCGTGAAGTCGTACGCTTCCTGCTGGCCGTTGCTTACGCTCAGGCGCAGGAACGCCCCCAGGTCGGAGGTGATCTCCTGTTCGGCATTGATGGCGCCGCCGGGCTTGGAGGCGAAGCGGCGCACGGTCGCGGTGCTGGGCGTGGTTCCGATCAATTCGGCGTATGCGAGCGCGGCGTCGTAGGCGCCGAAGCGTCCCCGGTTGTCGTAGATCAGAAAGCGGATCTTGCCGGGATGCCCGGCGATCTGATGCCGCTCCTCGAGTTCGGAGACCCACTCGAACTGATGGAACGTGGTGTCGATCCTGGTCCCGTTGGGTTGGCTCGACAAAGCGAAAAATCCGCCGCGCAAGGTCCAGTGGCCCTGATTCCACTCGACGGCGCCGCCATCGGTATACCCCCAGGCATTGGCGGCGTAGTCGAACGCGCCGCTGTCGATGATCGACCAGTTCAGGAAGTCGTTGCGGGGGTCGTGCGCATACCGATTGTTGTCGAAAATGTCGACGACCGACAATTTGCCGATGGTGATCGTCACGTTGTCATCGGCCTGGGTTCCGGCAAGCTGGTTGAGGTCGTCTGACACCGCGCTGGTGGTTCCATGGGAGCCGATGGCGATCACCTGGCGCAGGAAGAGGCGCTGCAACTGGTAGTACGGGTTGCTCGCCCCGACCTTGTACGCCTCGCCGCTCGGGAAGCCGGCGACGCCCACCGTGTTGCTCAGACCGAATCCCTGGTCGATCTCCGGATTGGCGTATACCGCGGCGCCGTGCCAGAGGCGCAGGCCGGCGTAGAGCGTGATGTCGTTGGTTGCCTTGGCGCTAGCTCCCGGCGTGAGACTGTTGGTTCCCTGGTACGGCGAGGTGAACCGGGGATGGAACTGGGTGACGTCGGTGAACTGCTCGTGCAGGTTCCAGCTCTGCGGGCCGGCGGCGCCGGGCGTCTCCGCTGCGCCGGGCGCGCTCGCCGCAGGTGACCCGCCCGATGGCGACGCGTTCGGAGCGGACGACACGTCCGTCGTGCTGGGCACGGTTGCCGTGCCGCCGTCGGCGAGGGCCGTCAAGGGCAGGAACAGGGCAGCAAGTGCCCAGCGCCGGAGGCGCGGAATGCTTGGCATGGCGATGTGGCAATGCGAATGGCAATGGATTTTCTGGATGGCATCGGCCCGGATGCCGTCCCGCAGGACGGGGTCGGGGGCGGCGTTCGCGCGCGCCCGGTCCGGATCGCACGCCGGACAGCGCGCCGCCGGTGCGGGGCCCGTCTCCGCCCGGCGTAGCAGCGGCTCAGGCCGCTCCTGCCGCCATCCGCACGATCTTGACCAGCAGCATTCCCGCCGCGATCACCAGATACCCCCGCAGCACGCCCATCCATACGCGATTGAGCAGCGTGAGCCGCAGCGGCGGCAGCGTGGCGAGCGCAGGCATGCGCCACTGCTCGCGCGGAACCGGCCCGCCGGCTTCCGCGTCTTCCCTGAGCGCGGCGGGAGCTGCTTCGGTTGTCTTGCGCTCTTCGATCCATCGTACGACACCGGTCACCGCGATCGCGAAGACCGTCCCCGCCTCCAGGATGAAGAGGATTTGTTTCCCGTTGATGTCCGGAAACAGCACTGCCGCGGTCAGGATCACGGAAAGCATCACCAGCACCGCGATGATGGCGGCGGTGAAGGCGTTGGTGCGCCGGCCGTTGACCCAGGGACCCAGGACGGCCTTGTCGTTGCAAAGCAGCAGCAGGAATACGGTCGCGCTCGGCAGCAGGACCCCCGCCAGCGTCTGCACGAGGTTGGTGAGCAGGCCGAGCGGCGTTCCCGGCGTGAGGACCAGCGCCGCAGCGACGACGATCAGTCCGCAATAGAAGGCATAAAAGCCCGGGGCGTCGGTCGGCTTGCGGTGCAGCGAGTGGCGCACCGAGAATACGTCGCCCAGCGCGTAGGCGGTGGCGAGCGAGACCGACGCCGCCCCGACGATGCAGGCGTCGATCAGGGCCAGCGAGAAGAGCACCGCCGGCGTCCGGCCGAAGTATTTCTGCATGCCGGCGGCGACCGCGCCGGCATCGGCAAAGTTGCCGAATTCCGGCTTGCCCGCGAAGGTTGCGGCGGAAAATCCGATCATCGCGACCGCCCCCACGACCACCAGGACGATGCCCAGCCACAGGTCGATGCGCTCGTACTTCATGAAGCGCGGCGTGATGCGCTTGTCGATGACGTAGCTCTGCTGGAAGAAAAGCTGCCAGGGCGCGACGGTGGTGCCGACGATGGCGATGACCAGCAGCATCACGTCGCCCAGCCTGCCGCCGGCGGGGAAATGCGGCACCAACAGGTCATGGGCGGTCTGGCCCATCGGCGGCGGGATCATCAGGAACACCGGCACGAGCAACAGGCTGCCGAACACCAGCAACAGCGCAAACCGCTCGAAGCGCCGGAAGTTGCCGGTGCTCGCCGCCGCCATCACGATAAGCGCGGCGATCGACACGCCCCAGGCTTTGGAAATGCCGAGGTAGCCCAGGGCCAGGCTGATGCCGATGAACTCGGTGACGATGGTCAGCGCATTGAGCAGGAAGAGGTCGATCACGCTGAACGCGCCCCAGAACTTCCCGAACCGCTCGAAGATCAGCCGGGCATGGCCGACGCCGGTGACCGCTCCCAGGCGCAGCACCATCTCCTGGTTTACGTACAGCACCGGCACGAGCAGAAGCAGGGTCCAGAGCAGCGCGGTGCCGTAGTTCTGGCCCGCCTGCGTGTAGGTGCTGAAGGCGCCGGCGTCGTTGTCGCCCACCATCACGATGAGCCCCGGGCCGAGGATCGCAAGCAAGGTGCGGACGCGGTGCGCCAGGCTGGTGCGCGGACCGGTGTCGTGCTGCGCGATGCTGCCGAAGGCGCCGTGGATGTCGCCGACGTGTGCGCTGTCGAGCACGGCATCGTGCGTCGGCGTGCCGACGGTCGATGCCGTGCCGGAATCGAACATGGCGGGGTTTTGTACCGTCATGGCCGCTCCCGTTCAGTCGTGGTGGAAGCCGGCAAGCAAGCCGTAGGCGCCGGGGCTGGAATGCCATGTTGCGCCGCCACGGACATGGGTTGCGGACAGCCGGGCAAGCCGATTGCCCAGCCAGGTCCCGGAAACCCAGTTTGCGACCGTGGTCGAAATGCCGGCGAACGCCGCCGTACGAATGATTTTGCGCGTCATGATGCGCACCTCCCAAGCAGGTGCCCGTAACCGACGGCAGGTCGGCGACAGGCCAAAACGACGATGAGGAGGGTGCTCAGCGCAAGGCCGAACCGGGGGCGCATGCGCGCACCGGGCTGGTCAGAAAACTACGCTGGATGACAGACTTGCTTTGGGCACCGTCCCGCGATTCGCGGGACGGCGGAGGAGAAATGGACTCTTGCCGCGGATCCCGCTGTTACTTCCAAGATCGACTAGAGCAGTTGTCCATGGGGTAACTCCCCGTTGTTGCGATGCGGCGAATTTTCCGCCGGCGACGCCATGCTGTCAACGGATTTTCAGGAAAAAGTTACAAAAAAAACAGGCATCAAGCCCCTGTTCCTCCTGTGGTGGTCGAATAGACCGCCGCAAAACCCCCGCCGGGGGTGCGGAAGTTGGTGGTCTGGCCCTGGTAGACGCGTGCCGCCACCCATTGCGTCGTGCCGTGGTAGGCATAGGCACGCAGGTCGAACTTCAGTGCCGCCCCGCCTTCGGCGACCACCCGCTCAGCGGGGGCGGCGAAGCGTTGGGCGATGTATCGCCCGGCGCGAATTTCCTCCCAGACCCGCCGCGTCAGCTTGTCGCCGCGGTAGGCCGCCCGGGCGCCGTAGCCGGTGACCGGCTTGAAGAACCAGTGCCGCCGCTCGGTCCACAAGCGTTCGGCGTTGTCGGCGCCGACCGGTTCGGTGCGCGGGACGTGGGCGGCAAGGAGGCGGCCCAGCGCGGGGGGAACGCCGAGTTCGGCCAGCCGGAGCGGGTCGCTCAACCAGACGAGCCGCCGCTTGTCGGCATGGAGCGCGTAATTCCGGGGGTTGGGCGTGACCGCGGCGCAGGCCGTCTCGAAC
Organism: Burkholderiales bacterium GJ-E10; assembly: GCA_000828975.1. NCBI lineage: Bacteria > Pseudomonadati > Pseudomonadota > Betaproteobacteria > Burkholderiales > Burkholderiales bacterium GJ-E10. Next base: position 1,229,594 of record AP014683.1, read on the forward strand.
GCGGTCCGGACTGCCGCGTTGCGCGGGTCGTCGAGGTAGAAATCGGTCAAGCGGTTGTAGACGAGATCGACCGGAAAATCCGCGCCGGCATCCTCGCCCTGCGCCGGGATCCAGAGGCGGCCGTCGCGCACGGCGAGGGCCGCCGGATCGGCGATCCGCGCGCGGATGCCGTGGCGCTCGAACAGCCGCTGGAACAGCAGGAACTCCGGATAGAGGTACTGCGCCTGCGGATCCTCGTCGACGATCGCCACCGAGCGCAGCGGCCGGTGGCCGCCGGCGAGGCGCCACTCTTCGTGGAACATCGCGACGATGGCGCGCTCGAAGGCGTCGACGCTCGTCGCGGTCGGCACCAGTCCGGCCATTGCGGGGCAGCACGCGCGCTGCGCGCGCGCGAGGATGGCGTTGAGCATTGCGCCGCCGGCATTGGTGTTGATCTCGATGAGCTGCGGCACGCCGTCGTCGAGGTGGAAATCGAAACCGAGAAAGACGCCCCGGGGACCGGGCTGGTCCCCGCCGCCGGTCTGCCGGGCGACGTCCGGCGATTCGCGCAGGGCGGCGTCGCGGTAGCCGGACAGCGCGACGATGTTCTCCACGGCCGCCACGATCTCGCGGATGCGCGCCAGTTGTGACGGGGCGACGAACACCGGTTGCGGTGCGAAGACGTGGGGGCAGCGGGTCCGCACCCAGTCGGCCAGACGTTCCTGCCCCGGGCCGGCGCCGCTGCGATCGCGTTGCCCGCCGAGTTCGCCCAGTTCCCGGTCGATTTCCCGTGCCAGGGTGTCGGGGTCGAGGCTTTCGCAGAAGCACTCGCGGTTGAGGGCTTCGGTGGCGGGGGCGGAACAGGCGGGAAGCATATACTTCCGGCGAAGACTAGCAGATCGCTTCCCCAACGACCTTCGCAAGCTCCCCTCCCTTGAATTCGCCGCGATTGGAAACACCGGACCCCGGTCTGGACGAGCGTTTCATGCGTCTCGCGCTCGAGCAGGCCCGCATCGCCCGCGCCGAGGGAGAGGTGCCGGTCGGCGCCGTGGTGGTGCATGACGGCGTCGTCATCGCCTCCGGCTTCAATCGGCCGATCGGCGCCGCCGATCCGACCGCGCATGCGGAGATTCGCGCGCTGCGCGCTGCCGGCACGGCGCTGGGAAACTACCGCCTGAACCACTGCGCCCTGTACGTCACGCTGGAACCCTGCGCGATGTGTTCGGGCGCGATCCAGCATGCGCGCATCGCCCGCGTGGTGTTCGGCGCCGCCGATCCCAAGACCGGCGCCTGCGGAAGCGTGGTCGACCTGTTTGCCGAGCCGCGGCTCAACCACCACGCGCAGGTGCACGGCGGAGTGCTCGGAGATGAGTGCGGCGCGCTGCTGTCGGATTTTTTTCGCGAACGGCGGGGAAGGAAGGACGCATGACGCGCCTGCGAAGCGTCGGCTTTTTCGCGCCGTCGGGATACGTCACCGCGCCGGACATCATCGACCGCGCGGCGGCGTTCTTCGCACAGCGGAACTGGGAGGTCCGCAGGACCGAGAGCGTGGGCTCGCGCGACGGGCGGTTCGCGGGACCGGACGCGCTGCGGCGGGCCGACCTGCTGCGAGTCGCCAACGACGAGACGCTGGATGTCGCGCTCTGCGTTCGCGGCGGCTACGGCATGACCCGCCTCCTCGAGGGGATCGATTTCGCGGCGATCGCCGAGCGTGCCGACCGTGGCACGGCGCCGCTGTTCGTCGGATACAGCGATTTCACGGCATTCCATCTCGCCTACCTCGCGCGCGCCGGCGGAATCGGCTTTCAAGGCCCGGGAGCGGCGGACTTCGCCCGTGCCGGGGCAGGAGATGCGGACGCGCAGTTCACGGTCGAACAGTTCTTTGCCACCGTCACCCAGACGCGCACGGAACTCGCGTTCCCGACCCCGGCGGCCGACCTCGACGTGCGCGGGCGCCTCTGGGGCGGGAATCTCACCATGGTGTGCAATCTCCTCGGCACGCCGTATTTTCCGTCCGTGCGCGGCGGCATCCTGTTCCTGGAGGATGTCAACGAGGCGGCATACCGCATCGAACGCATGCTGCTGCAACTGCATCATTCCGGGGTCCTGCAACGCCAGAAGGCGATCCTGCTGGGCGACTTCTCCCCGCTTCCGGTGATGCCCAACGACAACGGCTATGACCTCGACGGTGCGATTGCCGCGCTGCGCGTCCGCTGTGCGACCCCCATCGTCCGCGGACTGCCGTTCGGCCATGGCGCCCGACGCGCGACGCTCCCCGTCGGCGGGCGCGCCCGCTGTGTCGTGCGCGCCGGCGTCGCGCGTCTCGAATGCTCGCACTACCCCCATCGGCCATGACCAGCGGCCCGATCACCCGGCTCGGACTGGCCGACGAGTCCCACGAACACCGGCACGGGCGGATCCGGCACGGGATTGCCGGGGCGGTGTTCCAGCAGGCGCCGCAGGCCGCGTTGGTGGGCGTGCTCGGGGGCGCGGCGGTGGTGGCGGTGTCCTGGGGAAGTGGAACCCGGGTTGCGGTGCTCGGATGGCTCGCCGCCGTGCTCCTCGAAACCGCCATGCGCCTGCGCGTGGCGGGCGAGTATGCGGTCCGGGGTCCGGCCGAGGCGGCGGGGGCGGATCCGGGCGTCGCGGCGACCGCGTGGATCCGGCGCTGGCTCGCGAGCGCCGTGACTGCGGGCGCCTTGTGGGGGGTGGCGGGCGCGTGCTTCTTCCCGTCGTCGCCCGTGCTGCAACTCGTTCTGGTGGCGGCGATCCTTGGGGTCGTGTTCGGTTCCCTGTCGCAGCTTTCCTCCTACGCGCCGGCACTGCTGGCCTATCTGCCGCTTGCGCTCCTGCCACTGGCGGCACGGATGTGGGTCGAGCACGCGCCGGTGTATGCGGCGGCGGCGGCCATCGTCGCGGCGATTCTCGGCGCCACGCTCTACATGGGCCGCAACTACGGGCGCACGGTTGCCGAATCGGTGAAGGCCGGGATCGACAACGAGATCCTGCTCAACCAGCTGATTTCGGAAAAGCGCATCGCCGAGGACGCGCGGCGTGCGGCCGAGGCGGCGACGCGCTCCAAGACGCGGTTCTTTGCGGCGGCCAGCCACGACCTCCGGCAGCCGCTGCAGGCCATCGGCATCTACTGCTCCTTGCTGCGCAAGCGCGCGCAGGGGCCGATCGTGCCGCTGGTGCGCAATCTTTCGGCGGGGGTCGAAACGCTGTCGAATCTGGTGGGGGAACTGCTCGAGGTGTCCCGCCTCGATGCGGGAGCGATCCAGCCGCGCATCGAATCCGTTTCGCTGGCCGAGGTCTTCACCGGCTTGCAGCGCGAATTCCTGCCGCTGGCGGAAGCCCGGCGGCTCGAGTTCCGCGTCCGGGAGACCAATCTTTGCGTGACCAGCGACGGCTTGCTGCTGTCGCGCGTCCTGCGCAACCTGCTGGCCAATGCAATCCGCTACACCGCCCATGGCGGCGTCCTGCTGGCGGCGCGGCGCCGCGCCGGCGACATCGTCGATCTCGAGATCTGGGACACTGGGCCGGGAATCCACAAACAGGACCTGGACCGGATCTTCGACGAGTTCTATCGCGGAGAGAGCGGCAAGGGGGCCTCGGACGGAACCGCCGGCGGATTCGGTCTGGGGCTGTCGATCGTGCGCCGCATCTGCGGTGTGCTGGGGCACGCGGTCACGGTGCGCACCCGCCCCGGCTTCGGCACGATGTTCCGCGTGCAGGCGCCGTTTTCGGCGCTGCTGTCGCCGCCGCGCAGCGGTCCGGAGCAGCTGCCCGAGAGCTCCATCCAGCCCATTTCCGGGGTATGCGTCCTGCTGTTCGAGGACAACGAAGGCATCCTCAACAGCCTGGCGCGGCTGTTGCGGTCATGGGGGGCCGACGTCATTTCCGCCACCGCCTTCACCGGCGCCGTGGTCAAGCGCCTGGGGCGGGATTGCCGGGTGGACCTGATCATCGCCGACCAGAATCTGGGCGGACCGGTCGATGGCGCGGAGGCGGCGTTCCGGGTGCGGGAACTGGTGGGCGTGCCGCTGCCGGTGATCCTGCTGACGGCGATGAGTCCCATGGATGTGCTCGCCGAATTTCATTATCAGATGCGGCGGCGTCTGGAAAGCAACCCGCAGGCGGCCGCCGCGATCGCGCGCAGCCGGGTGGAGGAGCCGATCGTGCTCACCAAGCCGGCCAACGCCGCCCTGCTCAACGCGCGCATCCTTGCCGCCCTCGGGATCCGGCCGATGGATCCGGAGGCGCTCGCGCGCGCGCAGGATGTGGTCGAAGGGTGGGAGGAGCGGATCCTCTGAACCGGCCCGGCCGATGGCGCATCCCCGGTTCGATCGCACCGGAGGGATGCGACGCGGAGGCCCGGCGGCACCGGTACAATTTCCGGTTTTCCGCCCCGTATCCGGAAGGCGTTCCGCGCTGACATGATCTCGATTTCCCTCCCCGACGGTTCCATCCGCCGCTTCGACGGGGTGCCCACCGTCGCCGAAGTCGCCGCAGCAATCGGTCCCGGCCTCGCCAAGGCGGCGCTGGCCGGCAAGGTCGACGGCCGCCTGGTCGACACTTCCCACCGCATCGAGCGCGATGCGTCGCTGGCGATCGTCACCGACCGCGATCCGGAGGGGCTGGAGATCCTGCGCCACTCCACGGCGCACCTGCTGGCGTACGCGGTCAAGGACTTGTTTCCCGACGCCCAGATCACGATCGGACCCGTGATCGAAAACGGGTTCTACTACGACATCGCCTACAAGCGTCCCTTCACCCCCGAGGACCTCGGCGCGCTGGAGCGCCGGATGGCGGAACTGGCGGCCCGCGACGAGCCGGTGCGTCGCGAGGTGTGGGATCGGCAGCAGGCGATCGACTTCTTCCGCGGCAAAGGCGAGCGCTACAAGGCCGAGATCATCGAAGGGATTCCGGCGGATGAGCCGATCTCGGTCTACTGGGACGGCGAGGGTTTCGTCGACCTTTGCGTGGGACCGCACGTGCCCTCCACCGGGCGGCTGCGCGTCTTCAAGCTGACCAAGGTCGCGGGGGCGTATTGGCGCGGCGACAGCCGCAACGAGATGCTGCAGCGGATCTATGGCACCGCCTGGGCGAAGAAGGACGAGCAGGACGCCTATCTGCGCATGATCGAGGAGGCGGAAAAGCGCGACCATCGCCGGCTCGGTCGCGAACTCGATCTGTTCCACCAGCAGGACGAAGCGCCCGGACTGATCTTCTGGCACCCCAAGGGCTGGGCGGTGTGGCAGCAGGTCGAACAGTACATGCGCAGGGTCTACCAGGACAACGGCTACCAGGAGGTCAAGGCGCCGCAGATCCTCGACCGCAGCTTGTGGGAGAAGACCGGCCACTGGGACAACTTCCGCGACAACATGTTCACCACGGAGTCCGAGAACCGGCACTACGCCATCAAGCCGATGAATTGTCCGGGGCACATCCAGATCTACAAATCGGATCTGCGTTCGTACCGCGACCTGCCGTTGCGCTACGGCGAGTTCGGTCAATGTCATCGCAACGAACCCTCGGGGGCGCTGCACGGCATCATGCGGGTGCGCGGCTTCACCCAGGACGACGGGCACATCTTCTGCACCGAGGAGCAGATCCTCGACGAATGCGTTGCCTACACCGCGCTGCTGCAGAAGGTCTACCGCGACTTCGGCTTCACCGACATCGCCTACAAGATCGCCACCCGGCCGGCTTCCCGCATCGGCTCCGACGAGTCGTGGGACCGGGCGGAGGCAGCGCTGCAGGAATCCCTGCGCCGCTCCGGCTGTGCGTTTGCCGTGGCGCCGGGGGAGGGTGCGTTCTACGGCCCGAAGATCGAGTACCACCTCAAGGATTCGATCGGCCGGTCCTGGCAGTGCGGCACGATCCAGGTCGATTTCGCGATGCCGGGGCGCCTGGGCGCGGAATACGTCGCCGAGGACAACACCCGCAAGGTCCCGGTGATGCTCCACCGCGCCATCGTGGGCTCCCTGGAACGGTTCATCGGCATTCTCATCGAGCATTACGCCGGCGCGCTGCCGCCGTGGCTGGCGCCGCAGCAGTTCGCCGTGGCGAGTATTTCGGAATCTTTCGGGGAATACGCCCGCTCGGTTTGCGCCGACTTGAAAAAACAAGGCCTTAGGGGATTTGCGGATTTGCGCAACGAGAAGATCGCTTATAAAATCCGCAGTCTTGCCTTGCAAAAGATTCCCTACGTTCTGGTAGTGGGGGAGAAGGAAGCGCAGGCAGGAATGGTTGCCGTGCGCGCGCGCGGCGGAGTCGATCTGGGGGCGATGCCTCTGGCGGACTTCGCGGAGCGCCTTGGTTCGGACGTTGCGCAGCGGCGCAACGTGCCCGCCGGCACGGCATAAATTTTTCGGAGGAATACCATCGCTCAGGAACGTTCGCATCGCATCAACGGCGAAATCACGGCCCTCGAAGTCCGACTGGTCGGAATCGAGGGAGAACCGATCGGCGTCATGCGGCTGGGGGAAGCCCGGCGGATGGCCGAAGAGGCAGACGTCGATCTCGTGGAAATTGCACCGACGGCGGAGCCGCCCGTGTGCCGGCTCATGGACTACGGCAAGTTCCGGTACCAAGAGCAGAAACGGGCGCATGAGGCCAAGCTCAAGCAGCGGCAGATCCAGGTCAAGGAAATCAAGTTCCGTCCGGCAACGGACGACAATGATTACAACACCAAGATCCGCAAGCTCGCCCAGTTCCTCGAAGAGGGCGACAAGGCCAAGGTGACGATGCGGTTTCGCGGTCGCGAAATGGCGCACCAGGAACTGGGCCTCAAGGTGCTGGAGCGGGTGCGCGACGATCTGCTCGAAGTGAGCCAGGTCGAGGCGATGCCCAAGCTGGAAGGGCGCCAGATGGTGATGGTGCTCGCGCCGAAAAAGAAAAAGTAAGGATTTTTCCCGCTCGTGGGCGAGCGGGAAAAAGGGCGTGGACGTTCGCACGGATGTGCGGACGATTCCCGCCGACAAGTGCCGCAGGCCATTCAAGTTCTGGCGAGCGCCAGACGCCCCGCGGCATCGAAAAAGAGAGAGGTGCAGTCATGCCCAAGATGAAGACCAAGAAGAGCGCGGCGAAACGTTTTCAGATTCGCGCCAGCGGCTCGATCAAGCGCGGTCAGGCCTTCAAACGGCACATTCTGACCAAGAAGTCGACCAAGACCAAGCGCCAACTGCGCGGTGCGGTGAATCTGCATCCGTCCGACGAATTGTCGGTCCGGCGCATGATGCCGTATGCCTGAGCGTCGTTCGAGTCCATCCGTTCTTCCTGATCCAGTGAGGTAAAAAATGCCCCGAGTAAAACGTGGCGTGACGGCGCGTGCGCGCCATAAGAAGGTTCTTGCCGCAGCCAAGGGATTCACCCAACGGCGCAAAAACGTATTCCGGATCGCCAAGCAGGCGGTCATGAAGGCCGGGCAATATGCCTACCGCGACCGCCGCACGAAGAAGCGCGTGTTCCGTTCGCTGTGGATCGCCCGGATCAACGCCGCGGTCCGCGAGCACGACCTGACCTACAGCGTGTTCATCAACGGCCTCAACAAGGCGCAGATCGACCTCGACCGCAAGGTGCTGGCCGACATGGCGGTGCTCGACAAGCCGTCGTTCGCGGCCATCGTCGAACGGGTCAAGGCCACCCTGGCCGCCGCCTGACGCCCTGCTCCCCCGCTCCCGTTCGCGGGAGCGCGTCGGGGTGGGGATGCGCAATCGAAACCCGGAGCCGATTCCTCCTCGCCCCGCCCCGATCCCCGGAGGGGGAGGGGATTGGTTCCTGGCACGACGCGGAGCAACGCACAAAGGAACCCGCTTGGACTCGCTGGAACTGCTGATCGACGAAGCGCGTCGGGCATTTGCCGCGGCGACGCAGCCCGCCGCGCTCGAGAACGAGAAGGCGCGCTTTCTCGGCAAGAGCGGAAGTCTCACCGAACTGCTCAAGCGGCTCGGGAGCCTGGACCCCGAGCAGCGCCGGGCCGAAGGCGCGCGGATCAACGCCGCCAAGGCCGCGATCGAAGGCATGCTGACGGAACAGCGGACCCGACTGGCGCAGGAGGCGATGCAGGCCCGGCTCTCGGCCGAGGCGGTCGACGTCAGCCTGCCGGGGCGGCGGCGGAATCCGGGTGGAATCCACCCGGTCCTGCGCACCTGGATGCGGGTCGAGGAGATCTTCTCGTCGATCGGGTTCGATGTCGCCGACGGTCCGGAAATCGAGACCGACTGGTTCAACTTCACCGCGCTCAACAACCCCGACAACCATCCGGCGCGGTCGATGCAGGATACGTTCTACGTCGACGTCGATGACGCCGACGGCAAGCCGCTGTTGCTGCGCACGCATACGTCGCCGATCCAGGTGCGTTATGCCCGGCGCACGCCGCCGCCGCTGCGGGTGATCGCGCCGGGTCGGACCTACCGGGTCGACAGCGATGCAACCCATTCGCCGATGTTCCACCAGGTCGAAGGCTTGTGGATCGACGAAGATGTGAGCTTTGCCGACCTCAAAGGGGTGTACACCGATTTCCTGCGACGCTTCTTCGAGACCGACGATCTCGTCGTGCGGTTCCGGCCGTCGTATTTCCCGTTCACGGAGCCGTCCGCCGAGATCGACATGATGTTCACGAGCGGAGCGCGCAAGGGCCGCTGGCTGGAGATCTCCGGTGCCGGTCAGGTGCATCCCAAGGTCGTGCAGAACTTCGGACTCGATCCCGAGCGGTACATCGGTTTTGCCTTCGGATCCGGCCTGGAGCGGCTGACGATGCTGCGCTACGGCGTCGATGATCTGCGCCTCTTCTTCGAGGGCGATCTGCGGTTTCTTGAAACCTTCTCGCGCTGAGGTTCACGGGCAATGAAGATTGCAGTCGAATGGCTGTTGGAGTTCGTGCCTGCCGCCGCCGGAACGGATGTTGCGGTGCTGGCGGATGCGCTCACCATGGGCGGGCTCGAGGTCGAGTCGGTGTCCGCCGACGGCGCGACGATCGAAATCAAGGCCACGCCCAACCGCGGCGACTGCCTGAGCGCGGTCGGCGTGGCGCGCGAACTGGCGGCATTGCGCGGATTGCCGCTCCGGGTGCCCGAGCGCGCGCCCCATCCGGAAAACGACCCGCAATCGCTCCCGGTGCGGATCGACGCGCCCGACCTCTGCGGGCGCTTTGCGGGGCAGGTGCTGCGCGGGCTCAACGCCCGGGCGGAAACCCCCGACTGGATGAAGCGACGCCTGGAACAGTCGGGGCAGCGTCCGGTCTCCGCGCTGGTCGACATCTCCAACTACGTCATGTTCGAGACCGGTCAGCCGACGCACGTCTTCGATCTGGCCAGGCTGCAGGGGGGCCTGCAGGTGCGCTGGGCGCGGCCGGGGGAGACGATCGCGCTGCTCAACGAGCAGACGGTCACCCTCGATGAACATTTCGGCGTGGTGGCCGACGAGGCGGGCGCGCAGGCGATCGCCGGAATCATGGGCGGTGCGGCAACCTCGGTCACGCTCGAGACCACGGACGTGGTACTCGAGGCGGCGTTCTGGCGGCCGGAAGCGATCCAGGGGCGCGCGCGCCGCCTGAACTTCACGACCGAAGCCGCACACCGCTTCGAACGCGGCGTCGACTTTCAGCGCACCGTCGCCGCGCTGGGGCGGCTGACCCAACTCGCCGTCGAGATCTGCGGCACTGCCGAGACTCGGGTCGGACCGGTGGCCGACCACGTCACCGAACTTCCCGGGCGCAACCCGGTATCCATGCGCTTGGAGCGCCTGCGCCGCATCCTCGGCGTGGCGCTGAGTTCGATCCAGGTCGAACGCTGCTTTGAACGCCTCGGATTTCCGTGGCGGCGCGACGGCAACGTCTTTCGCGTCACGCCGCCCAGCTACCGGTTCGATCTGCAGATCGAGGTTGATCTGATCGAAGAGGTGGCGCGGATCTACGGGTACGAAAACATCCCGGCGGAGCCGCCGCGTTCCCGCGCGCAGATGCGCGTGCGCCCGGAGGGGCGCCGCGCCGCGCACGCGCTGCGCCGCGACCTGGCGCAGGCGGGATACCAGGAACTCGTGAACTTCAGTTTCGTTCCCGAGGCTTGGGAGGCCGATTTCGGCGCCGATCCGGCGGGCACAGTGCGGCTGCTCAACCCCATCGCCCAGCAGCATGCGGTGATGCGCAGCCATCTACTGGGCGGTCTGGTCGGCAACCTGCGCTACAACCTCAACCGGCAGGCGACGCGCGTGCGGACGTTCGAACTGGGTGCCGTATTCACCCGCGCACCCAAGCCCGACGACGCCATGTGCGCGCCGCAGGCCGTTCCGGGCGTGTTCCAGGAGCAGCGGCTCGCGGCGCTGGCGTATGGCCCCGCGGAACACGAGCAGTGGGGCATTGCACCCAGGCCGGTCGACCTGTTCGACGTCAAGGGGGATCTGGAGCGGCTGCTGACCCCGTTGACGGCGAAATTCACGGCAGACCGGCATCCCGCCCTGCACCCCGGCCGTTGCGCCCGCGTCACGCTTGGCGACCGGCCGCTCGGATGGATCGGCGAACTGCATCCGCGCCTGTGCGAGGCCTTCGAGTTGCCGGCCGCACCGATCCTCTTCGAAATCGCCGTGGCGCCGGTGCTGGAGATCGGTGTTCCGGTGGCCCAGGAGGTGCCGCGCTTTCCCGCGCTGGTACGCGACATCGCGGTGCTGGTCGATGCCGCGGCCCCGGCGGGGCAGATCCTCGACGACCTGCGTGCCTGCGCGCGGCAGGATGGATCGGCGCTGTCCGCCGTCCGATCGGTGGACCTCTTCGACGTGTTTGTGCCCAAGCCCTCGGCTGCGAGTGATAACGCCTTGTTAATCAAGGAAAAAAGCCTTGCGTTTCGGGTGATTCTGCAAGATACTCGCCGTTCCTTGACGGATTCGGATGCCGACGAGGCGCGTGCCGCGCTACTTTCCTTCCTGCAGCACCGTTGGGGGGCGCGGGTGCGCCAATGATGGCTGCCGTAGCGATACGCCCGTGATGAACGCATTCAAGTTTCCCGTTCTGCCCAACTCCGGCGCGCGCCCGGACTTCGGGCGCGAGTGCCGCACGACCACCAAGGCCGAGATCGCCGATTCCCTGTTCGAGCACCTCGGATTGAACAAGCGGGAAGCCAAGGACATGGTCGAAGCCTTTTTCGACGAGATCGCGCAAGCGCTGGTGCGCGGCGAAACGGTCAAGCTGTCGGGGTTCGGAAATTTCCAGCTTCGGAACAAGCCGACCCGTCCGGGCCGCAACCCCAAGACGGGCGAAGAGATCGCGATTTCCGCCCGGCGGGTCGTGACCTTCCATGCCAGCCAGAAGCTCAAGGCCAACGTCGAAAACGGGCCGGCCGAATAATTTCGGATCTCCCGAATGCCCACGGAAAAACGAAACGCCGAAACGACGGCGCTGCCGCCCATTCCCGCCAAGCGGTATTTCACGATCGGGGAAGTCAGCGAACTATGCGCGGTCAAGCCGCACGTGCTGCGGTATTGGGAGCAGGAGTTCTCGCAGCTGCGGCCGGTCAAGCGCAGTGGCAATCGGCGCTACTACCAGCACCACGAGGTGCTGCTCGTGCGTCGGATCCGCGAATTGCTCTATGACCAGGGATTCACCATTCACGGCGCGCGCAACCGCTTGAGCGGCACGGCCGGGGCGGCGGCCGCGGCGCTCGCGCCGCGCGGGGCGAGTCGCGCATCGGCCCCGGTGCCCGATTCGCCGCCGGCGATGGATGTCGCATCGCTGCGGACGGAGCTCGAGGCGATCCGGGCACTGCTGCAGCGTCCCACCTGATACAATCGCGGTCTTCGGGGTGTAGCGCAGCCTGGTAGCGCACTTGCATGGGGTGCAAGGGGTCGCGAGTTCGAATCCCGCCACCCCGACCATGTAAAACAAAACGGTTAGTGACGGTAGTCACTAACCGTTTTGCATTTTTGGGGGGCAGTTGCAAAAATTCCGCCTCCAGGAATCCGCAAGGAGTGGGAGCGGCGTTTGCATGTCGTGGGACGATGTTTACGCAAGCGCAGCGTCCTTTTGCTGCTCCGCGATGGGTCGAATTTTCTTAAGTTGGGCTGCCAGCGCGTCTCGTGCATTTTCCATGTCGAAACGTACCTGACCCCGCAGCCACCAGCCATCGGAGAGTCCGAAATACCGGCACAGGCGCAAGTCGGTGTCGGCAGTAATCGCGCGTCGTCCAGCAACGATTTCGCCGATTCGCTGCGCGGGCACGCCAATGTCTTTTGCGAGGCGATATTGGGAGATCCCCATCGGCTTGAGGAATTCCTCCAAAAGCATTTCGCCAGGGCTTACGGGCGGCAAACGCTTGCTCCTGCTCATAATGAACCTCGCTCAGTGGTAGTCGACAATCTCTACGTCCTTGGCACCTTGCGTCGTCCAAACAAAGCAAATCCGGAATTGATCGTTGACGCGAATGCTGTGCCGTCCCTTGCGATCGCCCGTCAATGCCTCCAGTCGATTTCCGGGCGGAACGCGGAGATCTTCAATTCTCTCAGACCACTCGTTCACGAGGGGGCATCTATTCGTCGTGTGGAAGACCCTCGCGAGCGCGTTGTCGCGCCGATAGCGCGGCGGCGGGCAGGTGCCAGCCATGTCGGATCGCCATGAATCGGAGCCCAAAGCAAAGGCCACCCCCGAAAATCGCGGACACGCGGTAGGAAATTCCGAGCCAATGTCCGGTGACGACGATCGATGCGCCCGCGAGCGCCGCGACGGCGTATAGATCGGAGCGAAGGACTTGCGGAACCTCGTTCACGAGTACGTCGCGCATCATGCCTCCCCCGATGCCCGTCAACATCCCGAGCAGCGCCGACATGATCGGATTCAATCCATACGTGATCGCTTTTTCCGCACCGACGACTGCGAAGAATGCCAGGCCCACCGCGTCGAACCAGAGCATGGGGTTACGCAAGCGATCGACTCCGGCGTACGAGAAGTACGTGATGAGTCCGGCGAGGATCGAGACAAGCAGGTACCACTCGTCGGATAGAGCCGCCGGCGGTATGGCGCCGATCAGCACGTCGCGGGTGATTCCACCAAAATTTCCTGCGACAAACGATAGGACGAGAATCCCGAATAGATCCAGTCGACGATTGACCGCGGCGACAGCCCCGCTGATGGCGAAGACGAACGTGCCGCCAAGGTCAAGGATTCGCGCGAACGTCGAGAATTGAACCATGGCGCAGGGGGAGGGTGCAGGTCGGTTCGATCATACGCTGGCGACCTGCGAGTCCATCGATTCGCCATCTCGAATCGGCAGTGTGCATCGTCAACGCGGCGGTCTCGGACTCGGACGCTCGGTTCTTCACGTGCGATCAAGCGGCGTGGATCTTCGCGAACGAGAGGTGGTGCAACCACTCCCGCAGTACGAGCAGACTCGCGGCGAAGTCGGGATCCGTCGGGATCGTGTCTTGGGTAGGCGGCCTGCCAAGCGCGATGGATACCCAGCGGTTGAACCCGTGTTCCACCACGTCGGTGCTCAAGCAGACCCAGGCCGCAGGCGGGACCTCGAGCGCTTGGGCGATGCGGATGATGCGCGGATCCCCTGTCGCGCATCGCGAATCGCGTGGTACGAGGGAGCGCAGCGGCATGATCACCTCCTCAACCTCGGCGATCGCCGCCTCGATCGCGCGCTCGTCAGGCCTCGCTGCTTGAAAGTACTTGCGCGCCAGATCGCCCGGGCCGATACGCAGTCGGATCACCTGCTCGGGCTCGGACTGTGCGCCGAAAGCGATTGCCGAGACGGCGTCACCGAACTCCAGCGCCGTGATGTTCCCACCCAATTCCTGGCGGGCTCGCAGCCATGTGGCGCGTACCCTGGTGTCGCTGTTGTCGCTCATGTCTGCTCTCCGGTTCCCAGCGCGTCGACCAGGAAGTCGATGAACACCCGCACCTTGCTCGGCAGAAAGCGGTGGCTGAGGTACACGGCATACAGGTTCAGCTCGAGCGTGCGGTACGACTCCAGGATCGGCACCAGTGTGCCTCTGCGCAGCGCGTCTTCGACGAGGAACCGTGGCTGCAGGATGACACCGCCGCCTGCAATCGCCAGCTCGCGCAACAGCTCGCCGTTGCTGGAGTGCACGTTCGGATGGACCCGGATCTGCTCTCGGCGGCCGTCGGGCCCCGTGAACGGCCATTCGTCGCCGACCCACAGGTAGCTGAAGCCCAGCGTGTCGTGCCCTGCCAATTCCGCCGGCTTGCGCGGCAGGCCCCGCGTTCGCAGATAGTCGGGGGATGCACAGACGACGGCGTCCAGCGTGGCAATGCGCCGCGAGACGATGCTGAGGTCGAGTCGGGTGGCGATGCGCAGCGCCACATCGATGCCCTCGTTGGCGAGATCGACCAGCCGGTCGCTGAGATCCACGTCCAGGCGCAGTTGGGGGTGACGCTGGCGAAAACGGGCCAGTACCGGGGCCAGGTGCGAGATTCCGTAGGACAGTGGGGCCGATAGTCGCAGCAGCCCCACGGGACTGCGTGTGCCCTGCGAGGCCACGGCCTCGGCCTCGGCGAGTTGCTCCAGGATGGAACGGCTGCGGCCGTAGAACTCCTCCCCGGCGTGGGTCAGCGACATGCGACGTGTCGTGCGGTTGAGCAGGCGCGCACCCAGGTGCTTCTCGAGCGCGGCGACTTGGCGCGTGACCACCGCGTTGGACAAATCCAGCGCAGCGGCGGCGCGCGCGAAGCTGCCCGAGTCCACCACCTGCACGAACACCCGGGTTGCCGCGAAGAGATCCATGATCCGCCCATATTATTCCGGTTTTCGCAATAGATCATTGCTCGTGATCGCCTTTTTTTGCCAATCAGTCGCACATAAAGTGCTGTCCATCGCCCAGTTGCTCCTCGCGGCACCGCGAGCCCGGCTGGAAAACCCAACGAGCGTAGAAGGAAATCGATCATGAACATCACCATCCTCGGTACCGGCAACATGGCTCGGCTTTCGCCCGGCAACTTGCCGCCGCGCGCCGGGCCCAACATCCATCTGGGCTACGGTGCCGGCCTGGGAACGTCGATCGCACCGACCTGGCTGCGCCAGGCCTGAGCCCCGTCCATCATCCTTGGAGCACACCATGATTCGCACATCGACCGCCCCTTACGGGATCACGCTGCTGCGCGTGAGCCTGGGCATCCTGTTCCTGGCCCACGTCGCCCTGAAGGTGTTCGTGTTCACCATTCCCGGATTCGTCTCCTACTTCGCGTCGCTGCACCTGCCGGCGATTCTCGCCTACGGCACCATCGCCCTGGAGGCGATCGGAGGCGTCGCGCTGGTGCTCGGGATCTACGCCCCCTGGGTGGCCGTCCCGCTGGCGCTGGAGATGCTCGGCACCATCGTGATCGTGCACGGCGCCAACGGATGGCTGTTCACCGACAAGGGCGGGGGCTGGGAATATCCGGCGTTCTGGGCTGTATCCCTCGTCGTGCTGAGTCTGCTCGGGGACGGGGCTCTGGCCCTTCGGCCTTCCGGGACTCATCGGGCCTGAGGGAATCGCCCCGGGTTTGCCGGCGTCGCCGGAAATCCCGGGGCGATTCCGTTCCAACGACTTGTTCGCCATAGCGCTGCCGATTGCTGCAGAATCCGGAGCAAAGAAAAATGGAACCATGAAAGTCGGACCGTGACGACCGCAGCGTTTTCCCGCGTCAAGATCCGGGACCGGCATCCTGACGCCTGCCTCTCCCGGAAAACCGACACCGGGCGGCGCAAGCGTCCGGTGGCCGTGGCAATCGGGACACCGTCCATGGCCGGCGCATTCCGGTCCTGGCGCCGGCAATGGTGAACCGCAAAATGACCAGTTCGGAACCGGGCCGGAATTCGCCACGCCTGCTCCAGGTCTCCCGGAGAACGCCCGAAGACATTCGCGCGGAACTGCTCGTCGGTCTGGCGGCGCCGGTCCCCTCGATCGCCCCCAAGTACCTGTACGACGCGCTCGGCTCGCGCCTGTTCGCCGCGATTACCGAACTGCCGGAGTACTACCCTACGCGCACCGAGGCGGCCATCTTCGCGCTACACCGTGACGCGATCGCGCGCGCGGTCGGACCCGCACCGACCCTGGTCGACCTCGGGGCGGGTGACTGCTCGAAGGCGGCCAGACTCTTCGCCGCCCTGGACGTGCGTCGGTACGTCGCGGTGGACATCTCGGCCGAATTCCTCTGGCAATCCCTGTCCTGCCTGCAGCGGGAACATCCGGATGTCGAGATGATCGGAGTCGGGCTCGACTTTTCCGGCACGCTGGAACTTCCCCCCGAGGCCGGAGGCGGGCCGTGTCTGGTGTTCTATCCGGGATCGAGCATCGGCAATTTCAGTCCCGACGAGGCCCTGTCCTTCCTGCGCAGTGTTCGGCAGGCGTGCCGGGGCGGCGCGCTGCTGATCGGAGTCGACCTGGTCAAGCCCAGCGATCTGCTGCAAGCCGCGTATGACGACCCTCTCCAGGTGACGGCCGCGTTCAACCGCAATCTTCTGCGGCACGTGCGACGCCTTGCCGGAGCCGACTTCGAACTCGCGGACTGGCGCCACGTCGCGTTCTTCGATGCGGCAAGGTCTCGCGTCGAGATGCACCTGGAGGCGGTTCGCGAGGTACTCGTGTCCTGGGCCGGAGGCCGACGCGCGTTCGGCGCCGGCGAGCGCATCCACACCGAGAATTCGTACAAGTGGCGGATCGAGGACTTCGCCTCACTGCTCGGGCGGGCGGGGTTCGGCCGCCTGCGACACTGGACGGACGAGCGCGGATGGTACGCGCTGTTCGCCGCGTTTGCCGCGCCCTAAGGCGACCGCCCGAACGATGTCGACAGGATCTCCTCTGATGTACCGCTCAGGCCGCGCAGCTTCGAAACCCCGCGTGGATGTCGTTTCGCTCCGGTTGGAAGAAATTGCGGTATCGCGGATGTGCCATCCGCGGGTCGGTCGCGCGGCTCGCCCCCTTGAGCACGTAGCGGGTTTCCTCGAAGCCGAAGCGGGAGTAGTCCCGGTAGGGATGCGCGAAGAAGCCCGCGAAGGGTGCGAACCGGCTCGCCGTCCACTCCCACACCTGTCCCCAGCGAAACTCGCGGGAGCGCAGCGCGGCGCTTTCCCACTCGGCTTCGGTCGGAAGCCGCCTCCCGGCCCAGCGGCACCAGGCCTGCGCCTGGTGCCAGGAAACGTGCACTGCCGGCATATCGGGGTCGAGCGGCACCCAACGACCGAACTCCCGGCATTGCCACGATTCGCCGGCCCTTCTCAGATACCGTGGCACGGTCACGGCGCCGGCATCGACCGCCGGAAGGAAGCGCCGCCAGCGCACCGGTTCCCGGTCGATCGCGAATGCCGCCAGTTCGACCTCGTGCGAGGGCAGTTCGTTGTCGA
Source organism: Burkholderiales bacterium GJ-E10 (assembly GCA_000828975.1). Lineage (NCBI taxonomy): Bacteria > Pseudomonadati > Pseudomonadota > Betaproteobacteria > Burkholderiales > Burkholderiales bacterium GJ-E10. Next base: position 1,246,906 of record AP014683.1, read on the forward strand.
AGGCGAAGCAGCTGCGTGCGCAGCGGTCCGGTCCGGGATCCCAACCCAGGCGCCACCGTGCGGCCGGAAGGCGCAGATCTCCGGGATCTGCCGGCGCAGGCGCCGACTGCGGCGCGGTCTGCCGGGCCGGACACGGGGCGGACTGCAGCATCGAAGCGGGCAGGGCGATGTCCAGCGCCTGCGCCATGTAGATGCCGGCTTCGCCGTGCATGTCTTCGTGGAACAACGAGAGACGGTAGAAGTACAGGTCACCGCCGCGCGCGGCATCCTGCTCGAGCAGCGCCAGCGTGTCCCGGAGGGACGATTCCAGGTACGAGCGGGTTGCCTGGAGATCCGGCAAAGGCAGGTCCCAGCGCGTTTCGTGTCGCACCCGGCTCGAATCGTACAAGGCGTCGGCCCCCGGCATGCGTCCTGGCGGGCGCGCGTGCTCGGGGTCGCAGGCGAGGCCGAGCGGCCGCTGGAGGTTGCGCGCGATCCAGAAGTCCTGGAACCACGCGACGTGCCCCGCCTCCCAGCGCGGCGGGTTCAATTCGGCGTGGTACGGCACGGCGCGTACCGCGCCCACGGCGTCGACATGGGAATCGAGCAGGACCAGGGTCCTGCGCCGGCTCGCCTGCAAGGCGTTCGCCAGATACCGGGCATCGCCGCAGCGGGCCTCGTGTCCGGGTAAGGAATCGATGGTCATGACGGTGCTCACGACAAGGAATTGCAATTGGAATCGGGATCCGCGTCCGGATCCGCGACGGCTCCGCGGCCGTTCCCCGGTCGCCATTGTGACGCCCTCGCTCGCGCAGGTCACAACGGCAAGTGACGCACCGCCCGCCGCTGGGCGCGATTCCGCGAGGCAGTCGCCGACTTCCCGGATCGATGCCTGCGCCGGGCGCGACGCCGTGCGCGGGCGGGTGCCCGACTTCGCGGAGCGCGCCTGAATGCGGCCCGCCGAGGCCCCCGTCCTGCGCGACATCGTCCTTGTAGGAGGCGGGCACAGCCACGCCGTCGTCCTGCGAATGTTCGCGATGCACCCGTTGCCGGGTGTACGTCTCACGGTGATCTGCACCGACACCGACACGCCGTATTCCGGCATGGTGCCCGGGTACGTGGCCGGGCACTACTCATACGACGACGTGCACATCGACCTGCGGCGCCTGGCGGCCTGTGCCGGTGCCCGATTTTTTCTCGCCGAAGTCACCGGTATCGACCGGGAGCTTCGCAAGGTGCTGTGCCGGGAGCGCCCGCCGATTCCGTACGACCTGCTTTCGATCAACGTCGGATCCACGCCCCGTGTGAACGAGGTTGCCGGAGCCGGGGAATTCTGCATTCCGGTCAAGCCGATCCGGCGCTTCAACGAGCGCTGGCTCGCAATGCTCGATCGCGTCCGCGGCCGCCCCGGACCGACGACGATCGCGGTCGTGGGCGCGGGCGCAGGCGGCGTGGAACTGACCCTGGCCATGCAGCATCGCCTGCTTGCCGAGGCGCGTGCCCGGGACCGCGCGGGCGAGGAGCCGGACGCCGGCCGGGAGATTCGCTTCCACCTCTTCTCGGCCGAATCGACGATCCTGCCCACGCACAACCGGGCCGTGCAGGCAAGCTTCCTGCGCACGCTTGCGCGGCGGGGCGTGACGGTGCACCTCGATTCCCCGATCGAGGAGGTCGCAAGGGGGGAACTGCGCGTGCGCGGCGGCGCGAAGTTCTCGTGCGACGAGATCCTCTGGGCAACCCAGGCCGGCGCCGCTGCATGGCTGCGCGAGACAGGCCTCGCGCTCGACGCCGGCGGCTTCGTCCGCGTGCGCGCGACCCTGCAGACGGAAACCGACCCCGCGATCTTCGCGGCGGGCGACTGCGCATCGTTCGTCGAGCGGCCCCTGGAGAAGGCGGGGGTGTTCGCGGTGCGCATGGGCCCGCCGCTTTACCGCAACCTGCGCCGCGCACTCCAGCATCAGCCGCTGCTTGCGTACCGGCCGCAGCGGCGCTGGCTCTCGCTCATCAGCACCGGCGACCGCAACGCCGTCGCCTCGCGCGGAATGCTCCACGCGAGCGGCGTCTGGGTCTGGCGCTGGAAGGACGCAATCGACCGCCGCTTCATGCGCAGGTTCCGGGATCTCTCGCCGGCGATGTCGGCGCAGGCCGCTGCATCGCCTGCCGCCATCGCGCTGGAGGAAGTCGAGCAGACCCAGGCGATTTCCGCGCTCGCCATGCGCTGCGGAGGATGTGGCGCGAAGGTCGGTGCCACGGTGCTGTCGCGGGCGCTCGCCGGCGTGCATCCGATCGAACGGGAAGAGGTGCTGGTCGGGCTGCACGCGCCGGACGACGCCGCGGTCGTGCGAGTGCCGCAGGGCAAGGCCCTGGTCCAGACCGTCGACTTCTTCCGCTCGTTCATCGACGACCCCTACCTCTTCGGGCGGATCGCGGCCAATCACGCACTGGGCGATGTTTTCGCGATGGGCGGCGAGGCGCTTTCCGCGACCGCCATCGCAACGGTACCGCCGGGGCTCGAGTCCAAGGTCGAGGACACGCTGTTCCAGATGATGACCGGAGCCGTGGAAGTGCTCAATGAAGCCGGATGCGCACTCGTCGGCGGTCATACCGGCGAAGGCGGCGAGCTCGCGCTCGGGTTCGCGATCACCGGCCTGATCCAGGAATCGCTGGAAGGCCTGCTAACCAAGGGCGGAATGCGGCCCGGCGACGCGCTGATCCTGACCAAGCCCATCGGCACGGGCACGCTGCTGGCGGCGCACGCGCGCGCCCGGGCCCGCGGCCGGTGGGTCGATGCCGCGCTGGCGTCGATGCAGGCTTCCAATCGCGCCGCCGCATCGATCCTGCAATCGCATGGGGCGACGGCCTGCACCGACCTCACCGGCTTCGGCCTGCTCGGGCACCTCGTGGAAATGACGCGCCCGTCGGGCGTCGATGCGCAAATCGACCTCGACGCGCTCCCTTTGCTCGCGGGGGCCGCCGAAACGGCGGCAGCGGGCATCCTGAGCTCGCTGCAGCCGGCCAACGTGCGCCTGCGCCGGGCTCTGCGCGATCCGGAGGCGGCGTTGCGGCATCCGAATTACCCCCTGCTTTTCGATCCGCAGACGGCGGGCGGATTGCTCGCTTCGATTCCCGCCGACCGCGCGGACGCGGCCATTGAATCGATGCGGGCGGCTGGCTACGCCGCCGCGGTTCGCATCGGAGAGGTCCTCGCCCCGCAGCCGGACCTGCCGCCGATCTGCCTGAAAATGCGGAGCCTGTAAGGTTCGTGACGAGCAGGATTCAAATTTCTGGCATCTTACGGTCCGGGTCCGCGATCAGCGGCATCAGATCCGGGGCAAGGTCACGCAGAAGCTGCACCGACATGGCGCTCGTGAAGCGGTAGCGAGCGGCGAACGGTTCGTGGACGTATGCCGTGATCGTCCCGAAGAAGCGATTTCCGAGGAAGAACACGAAGGTCGCGGTGCGGTTGACGCGCCGCGACGCGAGCAGGGCGCCGCTTCGGGAATACACGGCGTAGCGCTGATCGCCGGTGCCGGTCTTGCCGCCGACGGCGATCGGTTCGCCGTTCGGCAGGTGGTATGCGCCGCGCAGGCGCACACCGGTACCGCCCTCGACCACGGACGCCAGCACCGGGCGCAGGACGTCGGCGATCGCGGACGGCAATACGCGCATGCCATGGGTCGGCTGCGCTACGAAGCGCGTCGCGTACGGCGTCCCCGAGGCAAAGTCCAGCGCCTCGATCTGACGCGGCGGGTAGCGCACGCCGCGATCGAGGAGGATGCCGATGAGTTCCGAGAGCGCCGCCGGGCGGTCTCCGGACGCGCCGAGCGCGCAGGCATACGACGGCGTGACGGATTCAAACGGGTAGCCCAGTCTGCGCCAGGCCATTGCGATGCGCCGGTACGCCTCCGCCTCCAAAACCAGGCGAATGCGCATGTCCTGGCGCGCCCGATCATGCGTGCGGAAAAGCCATGCGTACACCTGCACGCGCGGCTCCAAGCTGTCCCGCACGGCCTGCTGCAGCGTCGCGCCGGGGTGCGAGACGAGATACGACACGACCCACAGTTCCAGGGGATGTACGCGCGCCAGGAAGCCTCGATCGGCCAGGCCGAAGCGCTGCGGCGCGTAGCGTCGGTACAGGTCCACCACCAGCGCGTCGTCGAGTTCGGCGCCCGGAAGCGATGCATGCAGGAGATCGGCGAAGCGCTGCAGGCTGGCCTGCGGTTCGATTGCGAGGATCGCCGCGGCCTTGCGAAACGGCTGGCCGGGAGCGCGATCCAGCAGGGCCAATTCCATCGACTCGGGTGTACGACCGACCTCGTTGCGGTAGAAGCGGGCAACGAACAGCGCACCTTCGGATTCGGCAAAGCGCTTCAGGTAGGCAATGCGCAGCGTGGGATTGCGCATCACCTTCGCGGCCAGGTCGGGGCTGCGATCCATTTCGTAGCGCACGATGTCGCGCATCAGCCGCACGAACACCAGGTTGATCGAATGCTGGAACCCCTCGGCCACGGTGTGCATGGCATGGTCGTCCACCGGGTCGAAATTGCTGAAGCGCTGCAGCCCGCCGCCGGTAAAGAACGCTTCCTGCGGGTTTCCGGAATAGGTGCGATGCAGCGCAGCCTGCAGCATGGGCTTCAGGCTGCGGTCGCGTGCGGTCTCGAGGTAGGCCAGGGCCCAGGATTTGATCGGATCCTGCGGCGCCACCACGACGCGGCGCAGCGCCGCCGAATCGAGACCTGCATAGCGGTCGTGCAGTCGGGTGACGATCTGCAGATACAAGATGACGGTTCGGAGCTTGGCCGTGGAACCCAGGTTCAGTCTCGCGCCCTGATTCAGGTCGAAAGGCCGGTCGCCGCTGTCGGTCTGCACACGCAGGAGGTTTGCGCCGCCGACGTGTTCGTACATCGTGAAGGCGAAACGGATGTGCGCGGGATCGGAGCCGGGCAGCAGCATGTCGTGGCCAAACAAGTCAGCGGCGGCGGCTCCCTGTCGCGTGGTCACCGCGCGCAGGCGCATCGTCACCGCGCGCTGGGTCGACGCATCGATCGTGGTGCGCGCGCTGAGGTCGAGATGGTCGAGGACGTACGAATCGCGGATGGCCAGCAACTGCGCGAGGCGCACGCGCGTCGCGGTGGCCGCCTTCTGCGCCACGAAAGGGGGCGGTGGCGGAGCGTTCTGCGTCGGCGCGATACGCAGGACCTGCCCCAGGGCCGCGTACTCGAGTGCGGGACGGATGATCCCGGACGTGCCCAGGCGGACCAGATAGCGATTGGTGAGCCGGTCGAGCGCCTGCGGATCGCGCAGAAGGTAGTAGGTCGGTGCGCGTTGGGCGATCATCAGCGACAGCGCCTGCTTGTAGGCCAGCGCCCTTGCCGGCAGCGCCGCCTGCGGGGTCTGCAACAACGCATCGATGTCGCGCGGATCGCGGCCATACCAGACGCGCAGCCCGTCGCGCAGGCCATGGATCGAGCCCACCCCCGCTCTCGCCGACATCGGCACGGTGTTCAGATAGTCGACCACGATCCGCTGCCGCGCCGCCGTCGTATCGGGTCCGCCGAGATAGGCCCACAAGGATGCCGAAGCCATCTGCCGCAGCTTCTCGGCGCCGTTGGCGGTGTATCCGCCGGGGGAGTGCCGAAACTTCTCGATCTGCGTGGCGAGGGTGCTTCCCCCCGGCGTGGGTGCCTCCGGCTCGAACAGATGCCGCGCCTGGTCGAACAAGGCCCGGGTGAAGCGGCCCCAGGAAACCGCCGGATTCCGGGTGGCAGGATGCAAGTCCAGCAGATGCCGGTCTTCGATGTACGCGAGCGTGTTTGCGAGAACGGGCGGTACCGATTGGAACGTGCGATACACCGAATCGGGGAATCGCGCTTCATAGAAGACCGCGCCGCGCGAATCGCGCAACACCAGCCCGGCCTGGTCCTTCTCGCGGTATGGCGGGTACAGCCCCATGCGCACGACGGACAGCATCGTCGGCGACATGCGCGCTTGCGCGGCGATGTCGAAGCCCTCGGGCGCCAGACGCCGGGCGAAAACGGGAATGAACCGATAGCCGAAGTTCGTGTCGTAGGGTCCGGATCGCGGGAATGCGATTGCCGGGCTCGGCCCGGATGAAACGACAAAGCGCAGGTTTCTGTCATAACGCGACAGCAAGCGCGCCTCGACCCACGAGGTTGTCCCCTCGCACCAGCCCGCTGCGACCAGGGCGGCCATGGCGAAGACGATCAGGATCCGGCCGGAACGGCGCCGGATTTGCACAGGAAATCGCAAGAAGGTCACCGCGCGGCGTCCTGCGGTTGCATCTTCGAGATTCATGCCGTCGTTCCTTGCGGACCACGCCGATGCGGTGCGGAGCGTCTTTCCGGAAATCGGCGCGCGCGATTTCCGGAAGCGAGCGCGGAACGGGCGGATCCGACCACCCCCTCATTATGACGTTTACGCGCACGCGCAAGAACTGTCCTTGCGATCCATCAATGCCTCCGGCACGATAGACTGTCTTCGTTCATGTCGAGTTCGTCGTCGGCATATTGATTCTTGGCATTTTCGATGAACCCGACCTCCGAACAGATCCTGTTCCTCGCGCTGATCGCCGCCCTGATGGTGGTGCCCAGGGTCCTGCAGCGCTGGCGCATCCCGGCACCGCTGGGGGCCTTCGCCATCGGCATGCTGGCTTCGTTTGCCGCCCCGGGGTTCGTGCCGGAAAACGTGCTGCATTTGCTGGCTACGCTGGGCATCTCCGCCGTCTTCCTGTTCGCCGGCGTGGAACTGGAGCCCGGCGATTTCCGGCGAGGCCGCTGGCCCCTGATCGCCAACCTGATCGGGAATGCGCTGGTGCTGGGCGCGGTTTCGTGGGCGGCGATGCACTTCTTCCATATGCGCTGGCAGGTCGCGGCGCTGCTCGCGCTGGCCTTGCTCACCCCCTCCACCGGCTTCATTCTCAATGCGCTGGGAAGCTTCGGCCTGAACGACGACGAGCGCTATTGGGTGACCATCAAGGCGGTGGCGGGGGAACTGCTGGCGCTGGCCGTCATGTTCGTCGTGCTCGAGTCGCATTCGTGGGAAGCGCTGGCGTTGTCTACGGGAGGCCTCGCGGGCCTGGCGGCAGCGCTGCCGGTGGTGCTGCTGCTGCTCGGGCGCTACGTGATCGTGTTTGCACCGGGATCGGAGTTTTCGTTGCTGGTGATGGTGGGGGTGCTGGCGTCGTACGTCACCTTCGCGCTGGGGGTCGAGTATCTGCTGGGCGCGTTTCTGGCCGGGTTCGCCGCGCGCATGCTGCGGGCGCGGCTCCCCGGCATGGCCTCGGAAGCCAACCTGCACGCCATCGAAATGTTCGCGTCGTTTTTCGTGCCGTTTTATTTTTTCGACCGCGGGCTGCACGTACCGGCGCAATCGCTGAGCCTGCGGGCACTGATCCTGGGCCTGGCGATCACTGCGGTCGCGCTGCCGCTGCGCATCGGCGTGGTCTGGCTGCAGCGCCTCTTCATCCGCGGCGAGAGCCTGCGCGGCAGCCTGCGCGTGGCGACCGCGCTGACACCGACCCTCGTGTTCACGCTGGTGCTGGCCGCCTTGTTGCGCACGCGCTTCGGGCTCGACGACACCTTGTACGGCGCGCTCCTGCTATATGCCGGCTTGTCGACCTGGCTCCCGTCGCTGGTGCTGGCGCAGCCGTTCGTGCTCGAGCGCATGCCGCAGCGGCAGGAAGGGTGACGCAGGATCGGCTGGCGGCGATCACGGCGTGGCGGACCGGCTCTCCTTCTCCCGATATAGTGCGGCGTCGGCCGCGACGAGCAGGCTGTCCACGGTGCTTGCGGGATCGGAAAGCGCGGTGCCGACGCTGATCGACGGGTGCAGGATCGTGCCATCCGGAGCGGATATGGCGCCTGCCCGGACGGCGTTGCGGAAACGCCCGGCCACCGCCTGAAGGCCCACGTCGTCGATGTCGTCGAGGACGATGACGAACTCGTCGCCGCCCAGTCGGCCCATCAGATCGCCGTCGCGCAGGGTCTTGCGGCAGGCTTCGACCACGGTTACGAGGTAGGCATCCCCGAACGCATGGCCGTAGGCATCGTTGATCTCCTTGAAGCGATCCAGGTCGATCATCAGCAGGGCGATGCGCGCGGTTCGACGCTGCGTGCGCTTCAGGATGGTCTCGGCGTGATCGAGCAAGAAACGCCGGGTCAGCACGCCCGTCAGCGTATCGATGCGCGCCAGTTCGTAAAACCGGTTCTTGAGCTTGACGAGTTCCGTGATGTCTCAGGAGGACGCGTCGTCGTCGGCATCGTCCCGGGATCCGTCGCCGTCGTTGCCCGAATCGTCGTCGCCCGAATTGCCGCCTACCGCGTCCGCGTCGCCCGAAGGCGCTGCCGTCGCGCCGCCCTGCCGTTGGGCCACGGCGCCGGGGAGATGGTCGGCAAGCTTCTGCGCGACGTCCTGCGTCGACATCCCGGTGAGCCGGGCGATCGCGGCCAGGCCGTCGGCACCGAACACCTGATGGATCTGATCCCCCGTCACCGCCTGGCTGCTTGCGTCGCCCAGCCAGGATTCGACGGTGCCGCCCAATCCCTGCTTTTCGAATTGCGCGGCGATGCCCTCGACGCCGCCGTGCTGATCGATGAACGCACCGACCACCTTCTCCGCTTCGCCGTCGCCGAAGCGGTTGAGCAGGCCGTCAAAGAGTCCCATCGCGCATCCCCCTCCGATTCGATGGTGGCATTCTGCCAGATGCCGGGTGCGTCCCGGGTGTGTCCCGGATGCAGCGCGTGTGCGGTCAGCTGGGCGATGCGCCGGCTGTCCCCCGTCGTTCCAGCGAATCCAGCGCCGACAGGGCGGCTTCGATCGTGAACTCGCCGCGCGGGATCGCAGCCAGGACGTCGTCGATCGACCGGACCTCGATGCGCGCCACCTCGCCGTCGCGGTTCTCGAGCCGGATTCCCTCGGGAAGATCGACGTCGAAGACATGCACCGTCTCGACGAGGAGTCCTTCGACGATCGGGCGGGAGACCGGAATCCGTCCGCCGACGCGAACCGGCAGTCCGTCGAGGACGAGTCCGGCCTCTTCCAGGGCTTCGCGGGCGACGGCGGTGCGCAGATCCTCGCCGGCGGCGACCATTCCCCCCGCAAGGTTGTCCCAAAGCCCCGGATCGACGCGCTTGTGCATGGCGCGCAGGCAGACCACCATCCGGCCGTCGGCGGCGTAGCCGTTCAAATGGACCGATTCGGTGGGGAGCCCCAGCGCGCGCACCGCGCTGCGGTCGATGCAGCCCAGGGGCGGCCGATCGGGGTCGGGTCGGATCGCCAGCAATTCGTCACGCCAGGGACCGGAAAACCCGTTCTGCAGGAGGTGCCGGGCAATCGCGCCCAGGCGTTGGTTGCGTTCGGCAGGATCCTCCGGCCAGTCGGCGAGCGCGATCGTCCCGATCATGCCCGGGCTTGCCGGACACTGCCGGGCAAACCCGGCGCTCAGCAGCGTCCAGGCGACCGGCGGGGAGAGCGTTCCGCAGACGACGCCGCCGACCGCCAGCCGGACGGCGTCCGGCGCCGGTGCGGCCTGCGCCAGTCGTTCGATCCGTTCCCGCAGGGTTGCGACGCTGCCGGAACGCATGGATCATTCCGGCCGCATGTGCGGGAACAGGATCACGTCGCGGATGTTGGGCACATCGGCGAGCAGCATGATGAAGCGGTCGATGCCCACGCCGCAACCCGCGGTGGGGGGCAGCCCGTATTCCAGCGCCCGGATGTAGTCGGCGTCGTAGTACATCGCCTCTTCGTCGCCGGCCGCTTTCGCTTCCACCTGGCGCTGGAATCGCGCGGCCTGGTCTTCGGGATCGTTCAGCTCCGAGAACCCATTGGCCGTTTCGCGTCCGGCCATGAAAAGCTCGAAGCGTTCCGTGATCTCGGGGTCGGCATCGGAGGCGCGTGCCAGCGGCGACACTTCCGCGGGATAGTCGATGAGGAAGGTGGGCTGGATGAGCTTTGCCTCCACGGTTTCCTCGAACAGCGCGAGCTGCAGGCTGCCCAGACCGGCGCCGGCGGGCATTTCCTTGCCCAGGCGCGCGAGTTCCGAACGCAGGAAGCCCGGGTCGCGCAACGACGGGTCGGCGTACTGCGGCGCATATTGCTGCAGCGCTTCGACGATGGTGCAGCGCGCGAAGGGTTTTCCCAGATCGATCGTCTGGCCCTGGTACTCGAGCACCGCCGATCCCGTCGCGTCCACCGCCACGGCGCGCAGCATCTCTTCGGTGAAATCCATCATCCAGCGCACTTCGTGGTATGCCGCGTAGAACTCCAGCATGGTGAATTCGGGGTTGTGCCGCGGACTCACGCCTTCGTTGCGGAAGTTGCGGTTGATCTCGAACACCCGCTCCATGCCGCCCACCACCAGCCGCTTGAGATACAGCTCCGGCGCGATGCGCAGGTACATGGCGAGGTCGAGCGCGTTGTGGTGGGTGACGAAGGGGCGGGCCTGGGCGCCGCCCGGAATCGTCTGGAGCATCGGCGTTTCGACTTCGAGAAACTCCCGTTCGGCGAGGAAGCGCCGGAACGCCGCGACGGCCCGGGCCCGGGTGCGGAACACGGCGCGGGTCGACTCGTTGACGATGAGGTCGACGTAGCGCTGGCGATAGCGCTGCTCGTGGTCGGCCAGGCCATGGAACTTGTCGGGCAGCGGGCGCAGCGACTTGGCGAGCAGCCGCAGCTCGCGGCAGCGCACCGAGAGCTCGCCGCGCTTGGTCTTGAAGAGCGTGCCGCGGGCGGCGACGATGTCGCCGATGTCCCAGTGGCGGAAGCGCTCGTGCGCTTCGGCGCCGGCGTCCTCGTCGGAGACGAAGAACTGGATGCGGCCGCTGCCGTCCTGGATCGTGGCGAAACTCGCCTTGCCCATCAGGCGCTTGAGCATGAGGCGGCCGGCAACCGCGACCTCGACCGGCTCCTGCTCGAGCAGTTCGGGGGCGCAGTCGTCGTAGCGGGCATGCAGCGGCGCGGCCTGGTGGCTGCGGGCGAAATCGTTGGGGAATGCCGGCCCTTGCGCGCGCAATGCGCCAAGCTTGGCACGGCGTTCGGCAAGAAGGGAGTTGCTGTCGTCGGGTTCGGTCATGACGAAACGCCTTGTTTCAGGCTCGCGGTGATGAAGTCGTCGAGGTCGCCGTCGAGCACCGCCTGGGTGTTGCCGATCTCGACGTTGGTCCGCAGGTCCTTGATGCGCGACTGATCGAGCACGTAGGATCGGATCTGGTGGCCCCAGGCGATATCGGTCTTGGATTCTTCCATCTTGCTCTGTTCGACCATGCGCTTGCGCATCTCGAACTCGTAGAGGCGGGACTTGAGCATCGACATGCACTCGGCCTTGTTGCGATGTTGCGAGCGATCGTTCTGGCTCTGCACGACGATATTGGTCGGCAGGTGGGTGATCCGCACCGCCGATTCGGTCTTGTTGACGTGCTGGCCCCCGGCGCCTGAGGCGCGAAAGACGTCGATGCGCAGATCCGCGGGGTTGATGTCGATCTCGATGCTGTCGTCGACCTCGGGATAGACGAACACGCTGGCGAACGACGTGTGGCGGCGCGCGTTGGCATCGAAGGGGGATTTGCGCACCAGCCGGTGCACGCCGGTTTCGGTGCGCAGCAGCCCGAAGGCGTAGGGGCCGGAGATCTTGATCGTCGCGCTCTTGATGCCCGCGACTTCACCGGCGGACTCTTCGAGCAATTCGGCCTGGAGACCCTTGCGCTCGGCGTAGCGCAGGTACATGCGCTCGAGGATTGCGGCCCAGTCCTGCGCCTCCGTGCCGCCCGATCCGGCCTGGATGTCGAGAAAGCAGTTGTTGGGATCGAGCGGATTGTCGAACATGCGCTGGAATTCCAGCTCGGCGACCCGCTTCGCCGAAGCGTCGACGTCGTCGCCGACGGCGGCCAGCGTCGATTCGTCGCCATCGCCCCGCGCCATGTCAAACAGTTCGCCGGAGTCGGCGAGGTCGCCGGAAATCCGGCGCACGCGCGATACCACGTCGTCGAGGAGCTTCTTCTCGCGTCCCAGTTCCTGGGCGCGCTTGGGGTCGTTCCAGATGTCGGGGTTTTCGAGCTCGCGCTCGACCTCCTTCAGCCGCGATTCCTTGGAATCGACGTCAAAGATACCTCCGCAGCTCGAGCAGGCGAGCCTGGAGGTCGGAGAGGGTGGCGGCGATCTGGTTGATCCGTTCGGCGTCCATGGGGGATGAGGCGGTGGCGCAAGGGGAAACCTTGCATTATCCCACGCCTTGTTATCCTACGTCGATGCCCCTCCTGCAACGCTATTCCTTTCGCCAGCTGCTCGTCTTCGCGTCGCTGTGCACCGCCGTGCTCGTCGGCGGCGCAGCCCTGCGCTGGGTCGATCTGCTGGAAAACCTGGTGCGCCAGAGCGCCGACGCGTCGCGCAGCGCGGTCGCGGTCACGCTCGACGCCCAGTTGCTCGCCGAGCAGACGCTGTCGATGGAGCGGGCGGCGCGCGAATATCTGGTGCTGCGCGACCCGGCGCTGGAGCGCCGGTTCACCGGGGCGGCCAACGATGCCGACGCGACGCTGGGCCGGCTTGCCGACGGCTGGATCCCGCCGGACGTGGCGGACCGCTGGCGCGGGCTGGCGTCGTCGATCGAGTCCCTGTTGCGCCAGCCCGGCCCGTTCACGCCCGCCCAGGAGGCGCCGATCACCAGCGCCTTCGGCGATCTCGACGGCATCAATGCCACCATTTCCGAGCAGGTCCACGCCGGCGTCGCCGCGCGCAGCCGGGCGCTGGGTGTGCAGTTGCAGACCCGGCGCACGCAGCTCGAATGGCAGATCCTGGTCATCATCGCCATCGGCTTGGGATTGGCGGCCTCGTTCGGGATCTGGTTTGCGCGTCTGCTGCGGCGAATGGAGACCGCGGTGCTGCACCTGGGGGAAAACCGGCTCGACGAGCCGGTCGACATCCGCGGTCCGACCGACATCCGCGCGCTGGGCCGGCGCCTGGAATGGCTGCGCTTGCGGCTGCTCGAACTGGACGCCGACAAGGCGCGCTTCCTGCGCCACGTCTCGCACGAGCTGAAAACGCCGCTTGCCGCCCTGCGGGAGGGGGTGTCCCTCCTCGAGGACGAGGTCGCCGGCACGCTGACCGGCAACCAGCGCGAGGTGGTGCGGATCCTGCAGCAGAACACCGCCGTGCTGCAGTCGCAGATCGAGGACCTGCTGCAGTTCAATGCCGCCGCGTTCGCGGCGCGGCAGCTCGTCCGGCGGCGGGTCGAACTCGCCGCGCTGGTTCAAGACGTCGTCGCGCAACAGCAGTTGCAATGGCAGGCCCGCCGGCTGCGGGTGACCGTCGACGGCGGCCCGGTATGGGCCGAGGTCGACGACGAGAAAATGCGGACCGCGATCGCCAATCTCCTGTCCAACGCCATCCGGTTCAGTCCGCTGGGCGCTACCATACGCTTTCGCCTGCAGCGCGAGCCCGGCCGGGTGTCCCTCGACATTCAGGATGAAGGCGTGGGCATTGCCGAGGCGGATCGGGCGCGGATTTTTGAGCCTTTTTATCGCGGCGAGCGACAACCCGGCGACATGCCTCGCGGCAGCGGCGTCGGGTTGGCGATCGTCCAGGAAACCATCAACGCCCATGGCGGCCGGATCGACCTGCGCGACAACGGTCCCGGGGCGCACTTTCATATCGAGTTGCCGGATGCCAGTTAGTCTTGTTTCGGATCGCATGCTGCATGGATTGCGTACCGCCGCGCTGGCGCCGCTGCTGGCCGGCGGAATCGGCGCCTGCGCAAGTGTGGCGCCGTCCGCCGCAAACTCCGCCGCACACGCCACGCCGCCCCAGGTGACGGCGTCGGCGGCCCAGCCGGCGGCCATTCCCGGGCCGCCGTTGCAGAACGCCGATCGGATCGACATCGCGACGGCGGCCGATCAGGTCGCGCGCGGTGTGCTGCGTACCGATGCGCAGCTGCGCACCATGTCCGCGACCGACCTTGCCGGGGCGGCGTCGCATTGGGCCGCACAGATCGCCGCGGACGACCCCGCCGCGACGCCCGGCGCGGCGCTCAATCTGGCGCTGGTTCTGGCACGCGAAGGGGGGAGCGCGAACCTCGAGCGCGCGGGCGCGCTGCTGGCGCCGATCGCACGGGCCGGGACGCCCGACCTGCAGGCATGGCAGCCGATGGCCGCCATGCTGGCCGACCGCATCGACGCCGAGCGGCGCCTGCAGAACCAGATCGACCGGCAGACGGCGCAAGCGGCCCAGGACCAGCACCACATCGAACGGTTGACCGAAAAGCTCAATGCGTTGAAGGCGATCGAACTCAGCATGAGCCCCAGTGCCGCGGCCACCCTCAAGGCCCATGGCCGCGCCGCGCCGCCGCCGGCGGGCAGGGGAGGGAATGCACCGGCGGGTGCGCCGGCAGGCGGGACCCCGGCGCGGCCGACGCCGCCGCCGGCCACGCCGGCGACGAAGTAACGGGCAGAGCGATGGCGAATCTGCTGCTGGTCGACGACGATCCGGATCTGCTGAAGCTGCTGTCGATGCGGCTGACGGCAGCCGGTCATCGGGTCACCGTGGCGGATTCGGCGGAAGCGGCGCTGACGCAGATCTCGCTCGCGCGACCGCAGCTCGTCATCAGCGACGTGCGCCTGCCGGGCCGCGACGGCCTGGCGCTGTTCGACGAAATCCACGCCCGCTATCCGGCGCTCCCGGTGATCCTGCTGACGGCGCACGGCACGATCCCCGACGCGGTGGAGGCCACCGCCCGCGGGGTGTTCAGTTACCTCACCAAGCCGTTCGACGGCAAGGCGCTGCTCGACAAGGTCGATGCGGCGCTGGCGATGGCGACGCCGGCGACGCTGGTTCCGGAAACCGGCGGCGAGGACGAGGCGTGGCGCTCGGAAATCGTCAGCCGCTCCAATTGCATGGCGGACCTGCTGGCCGAGGTGCGGATGATCGCGGCTTCGGACGCGCGGGTCCTGATCACGGGAGAGAGCGGCACCGGCAAGGAACTCGTGGCGCGGGCGATCCATCGCGCCAGCCCGCGCGCGGCGCAGCCGTTCGTTGGCGTGAACTGCGGCGCGATCCCGGAGTCGCTGCTCGAATCGGAACTGTTCGGGCATGTGAAGGGCGCCTTCAGCGGCGCGGTCGGCAGTCACCGCGGACTCTTCGTCGCGGCCGACGGCGGTACCCTGTTTCTCGACGAGATCGGCGACATGCCGATGCCCTTGCAGGTCAAGCTGCTGCGCGTGCTGCAGGAAGGCTCGGTCCGTCCCGTGGGGGCGACGCAAGCGGTGCCGGTGGACGTGCGGGTGATCTCGGCCACCCACCGCGATCTCGAGGTGGCGATGGCCGAAGGACAGTTCCGCGAGGATCTCTACTATCGCCTCAACGTGGTGTCGCTGCGCGTGCCGACGCTGGCCGAGCGGCGCGAGGACATTGCGCTGCTTGCCAACCATTTTCTGCTGCGGCTCGGCGAGAAGTATGGCAAGCGCGTAACCGGCTTTGCGCCGGATGCGATCAAGGCCCTGACCACCGCGCGCTGGCCCGGCAACGTCCGGCAGCTGCATAACGTGGTCGAGCAGGTCTGCGCCTTGAGCACCACGCCGCTCATCCCGCTGTCGCTGGTACAGCGGGCGCTGCGGACCCCCTCGATGGAAGTCCTGACCTACGCGCAGGCGCGGGAGCGCTTCGAGCGCGACTATCTGGTGGGGCTGCTCAAGCTCACCGACGGCAATGTCGCGGACGCGGCGCGGTTGGCGGATCGCAATCGGACCGAGTTCTACCGCCTCTTGCAGCGGCACAACCTGACCGCGGGGCAGTTTCGCGCCTGATTTCGGGCCGAGCGCCGGCTTTGTCGCCGCCGCGCGACAACAGAAATATCTTGTAAATCATACGGTTGCGGGGATCGGCCGGCGATCTGTCGCGATTCGGCGACACCTTGGACCGGGTTTCCGGCGCCATCGCGCATTGCACCTCGAAACGACATGCAATATGTCGTTCAAGTCATTGAAAATACGATGTGAAATTTCCTGGCATGGGAATTGCTTGTTAACTCTCGGCGGCGAATCCCCCTTGTCGGGACGCCCCGAACCTCGATGCGCATGCCGAACGGATTCTTGGGTTTCTCGCAGCTTTCCCCCCGCCGCTGCTCCGTCCACTTCCTCCCGGTATGGACAGCGGCGCTTTTCTTTTCGCTGGCGTTCCTCGCCACGGCCCGGCCGGCGCAGGCCTTCGGCTTCGAGGACGTCGCCGGGCAGGCCAAGGCCCTGGCCGCCAAGCCGTACAAGGCGCCGGTCGCGCACCTGCCGCGCGAGCTTGCCCGGATTTCGGTCGATGAGTACGCCCAGGTTCTCTATCGCCCCCAGCGGGCGGTGTGGCTCGCCGACGGCCTGCCCTTCACTCTGCGATTCCTGCCGCTGGGCGGAATGCGCACACGGCCGGTCGCGATCCGGGAAGTGCAGGGCGATTCCGTCCGGCAGTTCTCCTTCGATCCAGCCGATTACGACTACGGATCGCGCTCCTCGGCCGCGGCCTGGAAGTCGCTCGGCCGGAACGGCCTCGCCGGCTTGCAGGTCCTGTATCCGCTCAACCAGCCCAAATATATGGATGAGGTCATTTCCTTCCTCGGCGCGAGCTACTTCCGCGCCCTGGGAGCGGGGCAATGGTATGGCCTGTCCGCGCGCGGGCTGGGCATCGACACCGTCGGCGCCCCGCGGGAGGAGTTCCCGCGCTTCGTCTCCTTCTGGGTCGAGCGGCCGGTGCGCGATGCCGACACGATCACGATCTACGCCCTGCTCGATTCGGCCAGCGCCACCGGCGCCTACCGTTTCGACGTGCGACCGGGCCGCGAAACGGTGGTCGACGTGCATGCGCGCCTCTACCTGCGCAAGGCGGTGGCGACGCTCGAACTGGCGCCCCTCACCAGCATGTTCCTGCAAGGCCCGGCCCAACCCCTGCCGGGCGACGATCGGCCCGCCGCGCACGATTCCAGCGGCCTGATGCTCGCCCTCGGCAAGCCGCAGGGCGGCACCGAATGGGTCTGGCGCCCGTTGGGAAATCCGCCGCATCCGTTCAGCACCTCGTTCGCCACCTCGGACCTGCAGGGCTTCGGCCTGATGCAGCGCAACCGGGATTTTGCGCACTACCAGGACACCGATTACCACTATGAAAAGCGACCGAGCTGCTGGATCACGCCGATCGGCAACTGGGGACCAGGCCGCGTCCAGCTCTACGAGTGGACGACGCCCAACGACGACCTCGACAACATCGACGCGTTCTGGGTGCCGGATCACCAGCCGGCGCCGGGGCAGCCGCTCGATTTCGCCTACCGGATGCACTGGCAGGGCGACCGGCAGCAGCGGCCCGACCAACTGGGATGGGTGCATCAGACCCGACTTGGCCATCGGCCGCCGTCCGGCCCCCCGGAAAACGTCTGGCATCAGGATCGGACGGTGACCCAATACACCGTCGATTTCGACGGCCCGGCGTTGCGCCGGCTGCCGGCCGCGTTCGATGCGCCGGGCGAGGTGACCGCGGTGGTGTCCGCCAATGCCAACGCGAAGATCCTGTCGTCCAAGGTGTTCCGCATTTCCCCCGACGGCGCATGGCGGCTGACGCTGCGCTTCCGTCGGTTGCAGACGTCGCAGCCGGTCGAGCTGCGCGCCGCCCTTCATCACCACAACGAGATATTGAGCGAAACATGGGCAATGGTCATTCCTCCCCAGTGAAGCGTTCCGCCGTCCGTCGGTCCCGTGCCGTCCCCGTGGACAGCGCGCCACCCATCCATCGCGGATCCATGCCCGCGCGTCCGTGGCGCGGCTTCGTCGCCAGCCTGCGGGCGGCAGCGCGCGCCGTCTGGCAAGGGCAGCCCCAGGCGTCGCAGGCGCGGCCGATTCGCGCAGGGCAGGCGTGGGAGCGCGCGGCACGCGAACGCCGCCGGGTTCTGCTGGCCTCGGTGGCGGTAAGCACCGGGATCGCGACCGACCTGTTCTCCCAGGTGCTGCCGGCTTCGTCCGATGGCGCGATGCACGCGCTGCAGGCGACCCTGTTCGCCGTGCTCTTCGCCTGGGTGTCGGCGGGATTCTTCACGGCGGTGATGGGATTCGTCGTGCTGCTGCGCGGCGATCGCCATGCGATGTCGGCCTCTTCGCTCGAGGGCGCCCGCGCCGTTGGCCCGATCGATCCGCGGGCGCGTACCGCCATCATCATGCCGATCTGCAACGAGGACGTGCGGACCGTGTTCGCCGGCCTGCGCGCGACCTGGGAATCGGTGCGCGCGGGCGGAACGCCGGAGATCTTCGATCTCTTCGTCCTGTCCGACACCAGCGATCCGGCGATCCGGGATGCCGAAGTCGCCGCATGGCGGATGCTGCGCGACGAGATGGGCCCGGGCGCGCGGATCCACTATCGCTGGCGCCAGCGCCGCACCAAGCGCAAGGCCGGCAACGTCGCCGACTTCTGCCGCCGCTGGGGACGCGACTACCGCTACATGGTGGTGCTCGATGCCGACAGCGTGATGACCGGCGACGTGCTGACCAAGCTCGTCCGACTGATGGAAGCCAATCCCCGCGCCGGCATCCTGCAGACGGCGCCGCAGACCTGCGGCCTGTCGACGGTGCATGCGCGCGCGCAGCAGTTTGCCGGCCGGGTGGTGGGGCGCCTGTTCACGGCCGGGATGCAGTACTGGCAGCTCGGCGAGTCGCACTACTGGGGCCATAACGCGATCATCCGCGTCGCGCCCTTCATGGAGCACTGCGCGCTGGCGCCGATCGCCGGCACCGGGGGCTTGAGCGGCGAGATCCTGTCTCACGATTTCGTCGAGGCGGCGTTGATGCGGCGTGCCGGATACCACGTCTGGCTCGTCCACGACCTGCAGGGCAGCTACGAACAACAGCCGCCCAACCTCATCGAAGAACTGCGCCGCGACCGCCGCTGGTGCCAGGGCAACCTGCAGAACGTGCGGCTGATCGCCGAACCCGGCCTGCATGGCGTCCATCGCGCGATGTTGTTCACGGGCGCCTTCGCCTATCTCTCCGCGCCGCTGTGGCTGGCGTTCGTGCTGATCGGCCCGGGGCTGCGCACGCTGGCGGAGCTTCCTGCCGCACGGATGCATGATCTGGCGACGCTGGCGGCGCTGTGGGGCATGACCCTGGCGATGCTGATCCTGCCCCGGCTGCTGGGCGCCGCGGCGATCATCCTGCGCGGCGAACAGCATCTCTATGGCGGATCGAGCGCGCTGCTGCAGAGCACGCTCATCGAGATGGGGATTTCGATGGTCCAGGCGCCGGTGCGCATGATCGCCCACAGCGTGTTCGTCTTCGTCGCGCTGACCGGCCTGCGCCTGACCTGGAAGTCGCCGCCCCGGGAAGCCAACGACGTCGGCTGGGGAGAAGCCGCGAACCACTTTGGCTGGATCGGCGGCGTCGCCGCTGCCGTCACGGGGGGGATCCTGGCGTTCTTCCCGAACAGCATGCTGTGGCTGGTGCCCACCAGCGTTCCGCTGATGATCGCCGTGCCCCTCGTGGTGATGACGAGCCGCTCGCACCTGGGACAGCAGCTGCGCGCCAAGCGCCTGCTGGTGACGCCGGAAGAGCATTCGGTGCCTCCCGTGCTGAATCTGGCCTGGGAGCACGCGGCGAGAACGCGCGCCTGAGCTTCCTTCGTCGGCGGAAATCGCGGTCCGATTATCTCTCTTTATAAATCGATTCGTTGCTGAATGGCCATGTTCGCGATTTCTGACCAACCGAGAAAAACTGGCCGGACGTCAGCCGAAAAGCTCGCTGTGCGAGCCGCGCCGCGCCGCGCCAGCCGGAGAGCGTCTGAGTCGGACTTCCGGTAGATCAGCAGGAGGTCGGGCTTGATGTGACACTCCCGGTAGCCCGCCCAGTCACCGGAAAGATCGTGATCGCGATGGCACGAAGCGTCGGCACGCGCGGGCGCACGCTCGGAACTCACTCAGCGAGATTCAAACGGAACAATGGGCGACTCCTCGTGGCCGTGACCGAAATCCGACGTGCGTCTGGTACGGGAATGCGCTAGCGACCCGGACCAGACCGTCGCCATGGGAGGCGCGCCAACCCCCTCTCCCGCGACGGCGGGAGAGGGCGGGGGTGAGGGCGGCTGCCATTGCTGCGGTCGACGGTAGCGCCACATACCATCCGGCAACACAAACTTCGCGCTGCTCTCCGACTCAGTTCCCCATTCCGTATGGAAGCACCCCGCCGAACGCCTTCATGGATGAAGGCACGTTCGCTGCGCGCGAAATCCACCGACGCCGAACGGCGTCTCTGGCAAGAACTGCGTTCGCGTCGCCTCATGGGATGGAGGTTCCGTCGACAGCAACCGATCGGTCCCTATATCGTCGATTTCGTCTGCATGGAACAACACCTCATCGTCGAGGTGGACGGCTCACAACATCAGGAAGCATGCCGCTACGACGCTTCGCGGGATGCATTCCTTGGCAAGCGCGGCTTCGTGGTGATGCGATTCTGGGACAACGAGGTTTTGACGCAGACCGTGGCAGTGCTCGAGCAAATTCGCACGACATCGCTCTTGCGACGACCCTCACCCCCGCCCTCTCCCGCCGTCGCGGGAGAGGGGGTTTCGTGACTTCGAGCAGCCGCTCCTCGTCGATAGAAGGCTTTCTTTCCCGGAATTCGATGCCGGAAAGCGGCGATTCCGCGAACGGAACGGAGAAAGTCGCCGCGGCAACCGCTCAGTGTCCTCCGTTGTCGGCGTTCGGCTCGTCCTGCAGGAGCGTTTCATAGTCCTGCCCGCCGTAGAAAACGCCGATGATGGAAACCTGCCCGGCATCGACGGCGAAGGCGATCACGGTCCGCTTCTTATAGTTCGTGACACGCAGGCCCGGTCGCACGTCATCGCGCTTTGTGCCGCGAAGGGGAAACGTGCACAGGCTCTCGCAGTAGGACACGATTGCTTCGGTGTACCGCGCTGCGATCTCCGGCGACGCGGCTTGGGCGATGTAGCGGTACAACTCGGCAAGCTGTTCTTGGGCTTCTGGGCTGAATGCGACGCGATAGCTCATCGGGTCTTGGCGTGTTCGGCGGCCAAGCGGGCGCGCACCTGGTCAGCGGTGACGGCGCGGGACGGATCGGACTTCAAGGCATCGAAGGCGGGGCCGACCTGGCTGTGCAGCCAGTTCTCGACGGCGCGATCGCGTGCCATCAGCACGCGCAAACCGTCCCGGATCACCTCGCTTTCGCTGGCGTATTCGCCAGCGCGCACCTTGGCCTTCACCACGTCCGCCATGTCGTTGGGCAGGGTAATGCTCAGTTGTTGCGTGGTTCGCATGGCCGGATTCCTCGAATCAAGTAGGATTAAATCCTACCCCCTGAGCCGATTGTCGTCCAGAGCCCGGCGGAACAACCCGCTCAGGCGCCACTGGCAGGCCTCGCTGCTTTCCCGGGGCTTTTATCTTCCGGATGAATTCGTTTCTCGTCATGCCATGACGATCGGTCGAAAACGTCCGGTGCGCAAGTTTCGTCGGAACGGACCACTCGTCTCCCATCTCGAAGGACTTCGACGCATCCGCAGAGGTATGCGGCCCCAGTTCCAGGAAATAAACCGTGGTGTAAGCCGAGGAGGGTCCTTGGCCAAACACACGGGTGGCAACGCGTTGTCGCCAGTCCTCCCTGTCACGAAGGAGATCAACATGGAATCGACAAACGAGGGCAGGCATCGCGAGCCTTGGAACAAGGGAAAACTCGTCGGCAGGAAATGGGCCACAGGCAGGGATTGACGAAGTAACAGCAATTGGTACAACATATGTACCAATAGAAACGAACATCGGGGGGCCGTTATGGTTGCCGTCGCCGAAAAACATCGTCTCGTTGACCTACGGAGTCGGCAATCCCGCGCCCGGCTCGCCGAAATGGTGACCAAGCTATTCGATCACTGGCAATTGACTGCGGCTGAACAGGCCGAGGCGCTCGGCCTCTCCGCCGGAAGCCGAAGCACCCTTGCCAGATATCGCGCTGGCGAGCCGTTGGCGGACAACCGGGATCTATTGGACCGCGCCGGCCATCTGCTGGGCATCCACAAGTCCTTACGCGTGCTCTTTCCTCACGATCGCGACCTTGCCTACCGTTGGATGACGCAGTCCAACCGCCGTATGGGAGTTCGCCCGATTGACCTGATCATCAACCGCGGCTTCGAGGGTTTGCTTGCGGTTCGCCGTTACCTGGATTTCCAGCGCGGTCAGTAGTCGATGCGGCCGGATCTTTTCTCCAGCAACGTTGATTTTCACGGTGACCTCGTTCGCAATATCCCTGGCATCCGGGAGTCGCAAAATCTCTTCGACGACCTGTCGTCCAACTCCGATGACTGGGAGATTGCGATCGCCGCCGAGGGTGTCGAGCGGATCCCGACGACAGCGGCGCTCATTACGCGCCCATTCGATTATGGATCGGTCATCAGCTACTCGTTCGACACCGTGAACTGGCAGGAGACCCGCTTTTCGGATGGGTCGACATACGGCCTGTGGTACGGATCGCTGGATACCGAAACAACGGTGTACGAGACAGCCTGGCATTGGTTTCGGTTCGTGCGCGAAAGTTTTCCGGATGAGAACCGGGAGATCGTGACCGATCGGCGGCTCTTTGATGTGCGTTGCGGCGCACTCCTGGTGGACGTGCGTGGCATGGAAAATACCTACCCCGATCTCGTGAGCCGTACCACCTACGCGTTTTCGCAACAGGTTGGCCGGTACGCATTTGAGCAGGGCTTGAACGGCATCCTCGTACACTCCGCCCGCTGCGATGGAACGAACGGCGTCGTGTTCAAACCGGAGCGACTATCCAACGTGCGGGACCGAATGTTCCTCACCTACAGAATGAATGTGGTCCGAGATACGTTTGTCGCGGAGCACACGCCAGGTACGGAATGGCTTCGTTTTCGTCCGAGCGTTCTCGCGTAACTCAGGTCGGCCGACGCACTGGCATTCCCGCGGGATCCCTTGCACGCAGACCATCGCAAGGGCCATGTGGCGCCGCATGGTTTGTCCATGGACCCTTCCTTCGTGCCGTCGACTCAGCGGCGCGCCGCCGTCAGAAACTGGTCGAGCCGGTTTGCGAAGGCCTGGCGATCCGCTTGCGACAGCGGTGCGGGGCCACCGCTCGCCTGACCCAAATCGCGCAGTTCCGCAAGCAGATCGCGCGTGGCGAGCCGATCGCCGATCGTGTTGTCGTCGACCCAGGAACCGCGCATGTCGAGCACCCTGGCCCCGCGCGCGATCGCCTGCGCGGCGAGCGGAATGTCGTTGGTGACGACCAGGTCGTCTGGGGCGAGCGCGGCAACGATCGCATCGTCGGCCACATCGAAGCCGCGTGCCACCTGTACGGCGCGAACGAACTGCGAGGGCGGCGTGCGCAAGGCCTTGTTGGCCACCATCGTCAGGCGGGTCCGGGTCCGCTCGGCGGCGCGGAACAGCACATCGCGCAGCACCCCGGGGCAGGCATCGGCATCGACCCAGATGCAAGGGTCGTCTTTGGAGAGCGCGGCGGCGGCTTCGGTCATCAGTGTCCTCGATTGCATCCCAAACGCTGGCGAATCGCTTCTTGGTCATTTGCGGATCGCCTTCCAATCGATCGCGCGGTATCGATCGCGCTGCCGGTCAGCCTTCCTGCCGCTCGATGAACAGCGAGATCCGCGCGACCCCCTGGTACTCGTCGAACACCGGACGGTATGCCAGGCGCGCGCGCGGCGGCAGGGTTTCGGCATGCCGAAACCACATCGCCCGCAGACGGCGTTCGCCCAGCTTCACCGTCATCTGGAGGTGGGCATCCTTGATGATCCGCTGGTCGAGGATCTCGAATTCGTTGGCGAACAGCGGCTGCGGAAAGCCCTGTCCCCATACGATGCCGTCGATCGCCTGCACCAGCGTCGGCGTGAGTTCCTCCGCCGCCAGTGGCCCGTCCGTCACCAGCGTCGGCGCATAGAGCGCCGGGTCGGTGGTTTCGCGGACTGCCGTTTCGAATGCCTCGATGAACGGTTCCAGCGCGGACTTCGGAATCGTCAGGCCGGCCGCCATCGCATGGCCGCCGAACTTGGCGATGAGGCCCGGATGGGTCTTCGTGACGCGATCGAGCGCGTCGCGGAGGTGGACGCCTTCGATCGAACGGCCGGAACCCCGCAGCCAATCGCCATCGGCGGACGCGAACGCGATCGTCGGTCGATGATGGCGCTCCTTGATCCGGGACGCGATCAGGCCGACCACGCCCTGATGCCAGTCCTCGTGATGCAGGGTGATCGTCCGGCGGAATTCGCTGCCGGATACCTGCGCGTCCGCTCCCGCGAGCGCGACCTCGGCTTCGGCCTGCATGGTGGACTCGATGCGGCGCCGTTCCCGATTGATCTCGTCCAGGCGCAACGCAAATTGGTCGGCGCGATCGAAGTCGTCGGCGAGCAGGCATTCGATGCCCAGCGTCATGTCGGTGAGGCGGCCGGCGGCGTTGATCCGCGGCCCCAGCGCGAAACCAAGGTCCGAGGCCACCGCCTTGCGCGCCTCGCGACCGGCGATGCGAAAGAGCGCCAGCAGACCCGGCTGGCAGGCCCCGCGCCGGATCCGCTCGATGCCGGCCTGCACCAGGATGCGATTGTTGCGGTCCAGCCGGACGAGGTCCGCCACCGTGCCCAGCGCGACGAGGTCGAGCAGGACGTCCAGGCGCGGCTGGTCCGCCTCGCAGAACCGGCCGCGCGCGCGCAGTTCCGCCCGCAGCTGCATCAGCACGTAGAACATCACGCCGACGCCGGCCAGGTTCTTCGACGGAAAACCGCAGCCCGGCTGGTTCGGGTTGACGATCGCGCGCGCGGCGGGCAGCCGCTCGCCGGGAAGATGGTGGTCAGTGACGAGCACCGCGATGCCCAGTTCGTTGGCACGGTCCACGCCCTCGATACTGGCGATGCCGTTGTCGACGGTGATGATCCAGTCGGGTTTGCCGGCGCGATGCCGCAGCGCGAGATCGACCACCTCCGGCGTCAGTCCATAGCCGGTTTCGAACCGGTTGGGGACCAGGAAATCGACGTCGGCGCCCAGGGCGCGCAGCCCGCGCACGGCGACGGCGCAGGCGGTGGCGCCGTCGCAGTCGTAATCGGCGACCACCAGCAGGCGTCGGCCCTGATCGATGGCGTCGGCCAGCAGGCCCCCGGCAAGCTCGACGTGGGTCAGTGCCGAGGGGGCGTGGATCTCGCGCGTCCGCAATTGCAGATCAGCCTCGGTCGCGACGCCCCGCGCCGCGAGGGCACGCGCGAGCGCGGCCGGAATGCCCGATTCCTGCAGGCGGCGGGCGGCGGCCGCATCGAAGTCCCGGTGCAGGAAGCGAGGGTTCATCGCCGCGCTCCCGCGGGTTCGCGGAAGAGCTCCGCCATCTGCGGGGTTCTTCCGGTCCACCGCGTCCACCAGCCCAGGCGACCCGCGATCGCATAGGGCTGGACCTGCGTTGCGCCGGCCAGGACGAGCTCGACTTCGCGCACGCCGCGGCTGCGGGCCTCGGCAATCTCGCGATCGAGCCACGATCCCAGCGCCGGCAGGCGATCGAGCCAGGCCGCCCAGTCCTGGCGCCGGAACGCAGGTTGCAGTTCGGAGTGG
Organism: Burkholderiales bacterium GJ-E10; assembly: GCA_000828975.1. Classification (NCBI taxonomy): domain Bacteria; kingdom Pseudomonadati; phylum Pseudomonadota; class Betaproteobacteria; order Burkholderiales; species Burkholderiales bacterium GJ-E10. Next base: position 1,272,467 of record AP014683.1, read on the forward strand.
ATCGACACCGTATCGCCGGCGTCCGCTCCCGGCCCCGGCATGCCCTTGCTTGGCTGCGTGCTTGCCTGCGCCCAGCCCCGGACGGCGGCATCGCCGCCCCGGATTGCGCCGATCGAGCTTTCCGCCAGCGGCGTCCAGCGGCCACCGCCATGCAGCCATAGCGCGTTGACCGCGGGCGCGCCGCGCTCCTCGCGGGCGTCGTTGACCGGGCTGGCGTGCCAGCGCATCTGGATTTCGTTGGCGACGATGCGCCAGCGCCGGGCGTCCGGTCCCGTCGGCATCCGGCGCTCGACCGGCTGGCCGAACACCGTGTCCGGGGCCACCGTGTCGATCTGCAAGACCTCGGGGCTGCGCAGAAACCATGCACCGTCCCGGATGGCGAAACGCCAGCCCTCGGGCGCCGCGGCCTCGTTCGCCAGCGCGAGCAGTGCCGCCGCCTCGTCGTCGCGCAGCGGGGCGGCGTCGAGCGCGAGCATCCGGATGTGGTCCTGGGCGAGCGCGAAATGCACCGGGTCGCAGTGCGCGATCCAGGCATCGTCGTCGACGCCGACGCCGTCGTCCGCCCCTGCGAGGGCACGCCACGCATAGGGTCCGGCCGGCAGCGGCGCGGCGTCGCCGCCGAAGAGGCGCATCAGCCACTGCCGGTCCGCGGTGCCGGCCGCTTCGTCCGGCGCATGCCAGCACCCCCCGCGACGGGCGCCGCGGAGCGCCGACCGCAGCACGGCGCCACGTTCCGCCAGTTCCGCCTGCAATCCCGCCGCGACCGCCTCCGGCAACAGGGCGCCGGGAACCAGCAGGATCGCCTTCATGATCCGGCCAGCCGCCCGTCGTTCAGCCGCAGCACCCGGTCGCAACGTGCGGCCAGATCGGGATCGTGGGTGACGATGACGATGGCGGTTGCCGCCTGGCGCGCGGTGCGCAGCAGCACGTCGAACACGGCGTGGGCCGTTTCCCGGTCGAGATTGCCGGTGGGCTCATCGGCCAGCACGCCCGCCGGCCGGGTGACGAGCGCGCGGGCGATGGCCACGCGTTGGCGTTCGCCTCCGGACAGCTGGCTGGGGAAATGGTCCACGCGGTGCGCCAGCCCGACGGCCGCCAGCACCTCGCGCGCCGCGGCGCGGCGCTGCGCGGCGGGCTCGCGGCGGATCGCCAGCGGCATGGCGACGTTGTCGAGCGCCGTGAACTCGGGCAGCAGATGATGGAACTGGTAGACGAACCCCAGGCTGCGATTGCGCAACACGCCTTTTTCGGCTTCGTTCAAGCCCGCGATCGGCTGGCCGGTGATCTCGACCGTTCCGGCATCGACGGAATCGAGCCCTCCCAGACAATGGAGCAGGGTGCTCTTGCCCGATCCGGACGCACCGACGATGGCGAGGATTTCGCCCGCGCGCACCGTGATGTCGATCCCGTGCAGCACGACCACGGTGCGGCCGTCATCGCGATACGCCTTGGCGAGGCCGCTGGCGCGCAGAACCACCGCCCGCCCCGCCGCCCCTCCTTCCATGACCGCCCGCCGTTCACTCATACCGCAGGGCCTGCGCCGGCTGCACCCGCGAGGCGCGCCAGCTCGGATACAGCGTTGCGAGGAAGCTCAGCGCGAGCGAGACGATCGCGATCGGGACGATGTCCGATGCCTGCGGATCGGAGGGCAGGGCGCTCAGGAAATAGATCGACGGGTCGAGGAAACGCACGCCGAGGGCGTGTTCGATCGCCGGTTCGATGACGTCGATGTTGCAGGCGATGAGCAAACCGAGGCTCACGCCGAGCAGGGTCCCGACGACGCCGATCACGCTGCCCTGCACGACGAAGATCGCCATGATGCTGCGCGGACTGGCGCCCAGCGTGCGCAGGATGGCGATGTCCGAGACCTTTTCCGTCACCGTCATCACCATCGTCGACACCAGATTGAAGGCGGCGACGGCGACGATCAGGGTCAGGATCACCGCCATCATGCGTTTTTCCACCTTGACGGCGGCGAACCAGGTCTTGTTCTGGCTGGTCCAGTCGCGCGCCCACAGATCGGGGTCGAGTTGCGCACGCAGCGCCGCGGTCAGGCGCTGGGCGACGTCCGGAGCCTCCTGCATGTCGGCCAGCCGCAGGCGCACTTCGTTGGGACCGTCGATCCGGAACAGGCGTTCGGCATCGCCCAGATCGATCATCGCCAGTCCGCTGTCGAACTCGTAGTGTCCCGAGGAGAAGACCGCGAGCACGCGGAACTGCTTCACCCGCGGCAGCACCCCGGCAGGCGTGAACGTGCCGTCGGGGGCGACCAGGGTCACCTTGTCGCCGGGCATCACGCCGAGGGCGCGCGCGAGGTCCAGCCCGAGGATGACGCCGAATCCGCCCGGCTTCATGTCGGCGAGCGATCCGCCGTGGAGGTGACGCAGGATTTCGGACACGCCGGGTTCGAGCGCCGGGTCGATGCCCTCGATCATGGCGCCGCGCATCGTGCCATCGTGGACGAACATCGCCTGGGTTTCGAGCACCGGCGCGGCGGCGCGCACGTTGGCGTCCTTGCGGGCGAAGCGGGCGACGGCGTGCCAGTCGCGCAGCGCCCCCCCATCGGAAAAGATCTCGACATGGGGCAGGACCGACAGCATGCGGTCGCGCACGTCGCGCTGGAACCCGTTCATCACGCTCAGCACGACGATGAGCGCCATCACGCCCAGGGCGATCCCCGCCATCGACGCCCCCGAAATGAAGGAGATGAAGCTGTTGCGGCGATGGCTGCGGCGGCCGGCGCGGGTGTACCGCAGGCCGGTGGCGATTTCGTAGGGAAGATTCAAGGGGGCAGACCCGTGCAAAGCAGGCAAGGATACTCCCGGAGGTGGCAGTTCCCGGGCAAGGCCTTGCTCGTAGACTTGGCGCCGTGGTCGGAGCCGATCATGAAAAGGACAGCGGTTCATGGTTTTCGACACCCATTGCCACCTCGATGCCGCGGAGTTCGATGCCGACCGCGATGCCGTGGTCGCGCGTGCGCGCGCCGCGGGGGTGACGATGATGGTGCTGCCCGCGGTCGCGCCGGCCGCGTTCGACCGGGTGCGGGAGTGTGCACATCGCTACGAATCGGCCTATACCTTGGGCATCCACCCGCTGTACGTCACCCGGGAGGGCGCGGAAGGCGACCTGGCGCGTCTGGAGCGCGCGGTCGCCGGGGCGCTGGGCGATCCGCGCTTCGTCGGCGTCGGCGAGATCGGCCTCGATTTCCTGCCGGGGACGCCGGACCCGGCGTTGCAGGAGGCGGTCTACCGCCGGCAACTGGAGCTGGCCCGACGGCATGGCCTGCCGGTGATCCTGCATGTGCGCCGCTCCGCCGACCGCCTGCTCTACCACCTGCGGCGGGTCGGCGGCGTGTCCGGCATCGCACACGCCTTCAACGGTTCGGAGGTCCAGGCGCAGGGGTTTCTCGATCTCGGATTCAAGCTGGGATTCGGCGGCGCGGTCACCTACGACGGTTCCTTGCGCATCCGCGCCTTCGCCCAGCGCCTGCCCCTGGATGCGCTGGTGCTGGAAACCGATGCGCCGGACATCCCGCCGCAATGGCTGCGCGGCGCCGGGGGCGCCGTGCTGCGCAACGAACCGGCCGAACTGGTGCGGATCGCGGCCGTGATTGCCGGACTGCGCGGCATTTCCCTCGAAGCCCTGGGGGCGGCGACCCGGAACAACGCGCTGGCGGCGCTGCCGCGCCTGATGGCGCGGGACTAGGGACTAGTCCGGTGCTTCGGAAAGGTTGGCACGAAAGGAAGGATCGCCATCGACGGGGAATTACGCCGATGGCGCTTGCCCCGCGCCGGCGAGCGGTGGCTGCGCCCCGCCGGGACCGGCTACGCGGTGGTCGCCCCTGCGGGGCGCAGCCGCCGCTCGCAGTTAAGACCTCGACCGGGTAAACAAGCCTCCCCCCATTGCGGTCCCACGAAACAGAGTGAAGCGCCACACTAGTGCACTACCGCGGTCACGGCAAGGGATCGTGGCGGGCGGCATGGTGCTCCCTGCGGCCTTGGCCGCGTTCGTCGCCGGCGTGATCGCCCTGCAACAGGGGGCCACGCTGCCCGCCCCATGGGTGCTGGCGACTCTGGGCGGGGCGGCGGGCAGCGCGCTCTTCGCTGCACGCTTCATCCCCCATGTCGGTGCTCCCGCGGTCGGCGGATCCGGAACGCAAGGGCTGCGCATCGCGGCCATCCTCCTCGCCGCGGCTGCGCTCGGCTTCTCCTACGCCGGCATCCGCGCCCACGTTCGCCTCGCCGATGCGCTCGCCTACGCCGACGAAGGCCGCGATCTGCGCGTGCGCGGCATCGTCGCCACGCTGCCCGCGCAGTACGAGGATGCCGTCCGCTTCGAGTTCGCGGTGGAGAAGGTGCTGGATTCCCGCGTCCACGTTCCCGCGCACCTCGCGCTCAGCTGGCATCGCCCGCCCCCGACGCTGCTGCCGGCCCAGCGGTGGGAGTTCTCGGTGCGCCTGCGGCGCCCGCAGGGCCTGTGCAATCCGGGCGGCTTCGACGCCGAAGCCTGGATGCTCGAAGCCGGAATCCGCGCGCAGGGAACGGTACGGACCGGACGCCGCGAGCGCCCGCCGGTGCTGGTCGCGCAGCGGGTCTGGCGCTTCGATCCGCTGATCGACCGCGCCCGCGCCGTGCTGCGTGCCCGCCTGCAGCGCGCACTCGGGTCGCGGCGCTATCGTCCAGTGATCGTCGCCCTGGTCATGGGCGATCAGGGCGGCATCTCGCAGGACGACTGGGCGCTGTTCAATCGCACCGGAGTCTCGCATCTCATCAGCATCTCGGGATTGCACATCACGATGATCGCGGGCGCCGTGGCGCTGCTGGCCGGCGGATTGTGGCGCCGCAGCGCAGCCCTGCTGCGCATCGCCAACGTCCAGACCGTGCGCGCCGCGGCCGGGATGACGGGAGGGTGGGCCTACTGTCTGCTTGCCGGCTGGGGCGTGCCGGCCCAGCGCACGCTGCTGATGCTCGGTGTCGTGGCGGCGGCGGTGTGCCTGCGCGTGCGGCCGGGGTCGGCGACGATTCTCGCCGCCGCGGCGGCGCTCGTCTGCCTCTGGGATCCGTGGGCCGTCCTGGCCGCCGGCTTCTGGCTGTCCTTCGGCGCCGTGGCGTGCATCCTGTTCGCGAGCAGCGGCCGCGTGCACGCCGGATCCGAACGGGGCGCCGCCTTGCGTGAGGCGGTCCGCGCGCAGGCCGCCATCACGGTGGGCCAGGTGCCGCTCACTCTGGCGATCTTCGGCCAGGTGTCGCTGGCCGGGCCGATCGCCAACGCCGTGGCGATTCCGCTCGTGAGCTACGTCGTCGCGCCGCTCGCGCTCGGGGGCGCGGCGCTGCTCGGCTTCGGCGCGCCGGGCCGCTGGGCGGGGACGGAGCTGCTGCACGGCGCCGAGCGCGTCTTCGCGGCTCTGGCATGGTTTCTGCATCGTTGTACCGCGCCGTCCTGGTCATGGATGTCGCTGCCGGTGCCGCCGCTGTGGACGATCGTCGCTGCCACGCTCGGCTGTGCCTGGCTGCTGGCTCCCGGTGGGTGGCCGGCTCCGTGGGCCGGACTTTGCTGGCTGGCTCCGATGTTCCTCTGGCCGGTGCCGCGGCCCGCACCCGGAGACCTCTGGGTGACGGCGCTCGACGTGGGGCAAGGAATGGGGGTGGTCCTGGAAACGGCCGATGCGGTGGCGATCTTTGATACCGGCCCGCGCGTTTCGCCCAGCGCCGATGCCGGCAGCCGGGTGATCGCGCCGTACCTGCGCATGCGCGGCGTGCGGCGGATCGATGCGCTCATCGTGTCGCATCGCGATCGCGATCACGCGGGCGGCGCGGCGTCGCTGCTGGCCGCCTTTCCCGTCGGCCAGGTCTGGAGTTCGGTCGCGGCGGGGGATCCGCTGCTCGCGGGGGCGCGCACGGTGCATCGCTGTCGCGCCGGCGCGCGCTTTGCCGTCGGTTCGATCGCATTCTCGGTGCTGAGTCCGCCGGCGTCGATCTATGCCCGGCGCAACGCGACCACCAACGAGCGGAGTTGCGTGGTCCTGGCCCGGGTCGGCGCACACCGGGTGCTGCTCACCGGCGACGTGCCGGTGCGCGAAGAGCGCGCATTGGTGCAGGCCGCGGCCTCCGCCGGCCGCAGCGTGCATGCCGACCTGATGCTCGCGCCCCATCACGGCAGCCGCAGTTCGTCGAGCGAGGACTTGCTGGCTGCCGTCGCACCCCGCTGGGCCTCGGTCCAGGACGGCTATCGCAACCGTTATCACCACCCGGACCCTGCAGTGCTGATGCGCTACGCCGCGCACGGCATCCCCGTGCTGCGATCGGATCGACTGGGGGCGGTGCGGTGGCGGTGGTCGGCGCGGGGCACGACGCTGGAGCGATGGCGCATCGATCATCGGCGATACTGGTACAACCTGCCCGGCCCCTCGACCGGGACGATGGCAAAATCCGGACGAAGGGATGCCCGATGACCGAAACGCCCCGCTTCCATGCCGTCCGCTGCCTCGACGCCACAGGGTTCCACACCATGCGCTACGCGCAGTGGGGCGACCCCACCAACCCGCGCGCGGTGATCTGCGTACATGGCTTGAACCGCGTGGGGCGCGACTTCGACCACCTGGCGCGCGCGTTGAGCGCCCGGTACCGGGTGGTCTGCCCGGATCTTCCGGGGCGGGGCACCAGCGACTGGCTGCGGGATCCGCAAGGGTATGGGATCGAGCCGACCGCTGCCGACCTGGTTACGCTCATCGCCCGCCTCGACGTGGAAACGGTCGCCTGGGTCGGAACCTCGTTCGGTGGCTTGATCGGTATCGCCCTCGCGGGGCTTGCGCAATCCCCGATCACGCGGCTGGTCATCAACGACATCGGCCCCCATCTCGAATGGACCGGCCTGGCGCAGATCGGCGCCCATCTCGGCCGCGACCCCCGGTTCGCATCGGTCGAGGAGGCGGTGGCCTATCAGCGCACGGTTTCGGCCGGCGCGGCGATGCGCAACGATGCGGAGTGGCGCGAGATGACGCTCTCGGTGCTCAAGCGCGATGGCGACGGCTACGTGTTCCACTACGACCCCGCGATCGCCGAGGTCCTGCGTGCGATGGACCCGAAGGCGTTGCGCGCCGCCGAACAGCAGATGTGGCAGCGCTACGACGCGATCGCCTGCCCGACCTTGCTGCTGCATGGAGAAAAATCCGACATCCTGGGTGCGGACACCGTTGCGGCGATGCAGCGTCGCGGGCCGCGGCCGCAGGTCGTCACCGTTCCGGGGGTCGGTCACGCACCGATGTTCTTCGATTCGGCTCAGATCGCCGCGGTGCGCGATTTCCTGTTCGCGGAGGCCGGATGAGCCGGGACGACGGAAACCGCGGCGCCCCGACCGACGCGCCGCCGGTCCATCCCGATCCGGCGCACGCTCGGGAACTGGCCTTTTCCTTGTACGCCGACCGGACGCTGGAGACCGGCGAGCCGCTGGCCGCGCACGCCGATGGCCTCGCCCGGATCGTGCAGACCGTTCGCACCGATCCCGACCTCGCCGCCGCGGCCTATCTGTTCGCCGCCGACACGGTGATGCGCGATGCCGACCGCTGGCTGCGCAGCCACTTCGGCGCGTCGGTGGCGCGGCTCGTCGCCGATCTGCGGCAGCTGCGCCAGCTTTCCGAAACGGTGCGGGCGCGCAGCGGCCGGGACGATCCCGCGACGCGCGACCGCGCCGCCGCCGCCGCGCAGGAGGAAGCCCTGCGCCGCATGGTGCTGGCGATGGCCAACGATCTGCGCGTCGTCCTCCTGCGGCTGGCGTCGCGCCTGCAGACCTTGCGCTATCTCGCCGCCGTGCGCCATCCCCGTGCCGAGGAATACGCGCGCGAAACCCGGATGCTCTACGCGCCGCTGGCCAATCGCCTCGGAATCTGGCAACTGAAATGGGAGATGGAGGATCTTGCGCTGCGGTTCCTCGAGCCGGAAACCTATCAGCGGATCGCACGGGCGCTCGAAGAGAAGCGCGGGCAGCGCGAACAACGGGTGCAGGACGCCGAGACGACGCTGCGCGATCTGCTTGCCGCCCACGGCATCGCGGGCGAGGTGAGCGGGCGGCCCAAGCACATCGCCAGCATCGCCGCCAAGATGCGGTTGAAGAATCTTCCGTTCGAGCGCGTGTTCGACCAGCGGGCGCTGCGCGTGCTCGTCGATCGCGTCGAGCAGTGCTACGAGGTCCTCGCGCTGGCGCACCAGCGCTGGCGCCAGATCGAAAGCGAGTACGACGACTACATCGCCCGGCCCAAGGCCAACGGCTATCAGTCGCTGCATACGGTGGTGGAGGACGACGACGGGCGACCGCTGGAGATCCAGATCCGCACGCGGGCAATGCACGAACGCGCCGAACTGGGCGTCGCGGCGCATTGGCAGTACAAGGAAGGCGGCAAGGGCCGCGGCGGGGGCGACGCTGCGCGTGCCGAACAGGAGACGGTCGCCTGGCTGCGCCGCCTGCTCGATTGGCGGGAGGAGGTCGAACGCGACGGCGGCGCGCCCGGTGCCGAGGGGCCGGACGTGGCACCGGCCGCCGCACGGGTCTACGCGCTGACGCCGGAGGGCAGGGTGGTGGACCTGCCCGCGGGCGCGACCCCCGTCGATTTCGCCTACGCCATCCATACCGAACTCGGTCACCGCTGCCGCGGGGCGCGGGTCGACGGCGCGCTGGTGCCGCTCCATACCGCGCTGCGCACCGGCCAGACGGTGAAGATCCTTGCCGCGCATGCCGGCGGGCCGAGCCGCGACTGGCTCAACCCCGAACTCGGATTCACCGCGAGCCCACGGTCGCGCGCCAAGGTGCGGCAGTGGTTCCATGCGCAGGAACACGAACAGTCGGTCGCCGCCGGCCGCGAGATCGTGCAGCGCGAACTCCAGCGCCTGGGCAAGACCGCGATCAACCAGGAGGATCTCGCGCACCGGATGGGATTCCGCGCCGCCGAGGATCTCTACGTCGCCGCGACCAAGGACGAATTCAACCTGCGCAGCGTCGAGCACGCGCTCGACGGCGGCAGCACCGAGGCGGCGACGGAGGAGCCGGTTTTTCCGGCGCGGGCGCCTTCGGCATCGGAAGCCCACGGGCGGGGTGCGATCCTGGTGGTCGGCGTCGACTCGCTGCTGACCGGCCTTGCGCGCTGCTGCCGCCCGATCCCGCCGGATCCCATCATCGGCTTCGTCACCCGCGGGCGGGGCGTGTCGGTCCATCGCGCGGATTGCCCGAATGCGCGCACGCTGCTCGCGCGCCATCCCGAGCGGGTGATCGAGGTCGCCTGGGAAGCGCATGCCCGCGGCGAAGAACGCGCCTTCCCGGCCGAGGTGGTGGTGTTCGCCAACGACCGCCAGGGCCTGCTGCGCGACATCTCGGAAGTGTTCTCGCGCGAAAAGCTCAACGTCGTCGGCGTCAACACCGCGACCCGCCGCGGTCAGGCGCACATGCGCTTCACGGTGGAGGTGCCGGACAGGGCGGCGTTGCGCCGCTGCCTGGCGCAGCTGGCGGAGGTGAAAGGCGTGGTGATCGCGCGCCGGGCGTGACGATCACGGGGAGACCCGGGGTGGGGACGGCACCGGCGTGGTGTGTCCCGCCTCGTTCCGTTCGGAGGAGTCGTACCATGACGACGCGGAAAGTCGGCATTGCGGATTATTGGGAGATGAAGGCTCGCGCGTTCAAGATCGCGTTCGACCGGAAGGCCTTTGCGCGCATCGCATTACTGCTGACCATTGCAGGATGTGCGAACGTCCATTACGAACAAGGCAAGACCAGCCTTAATGACAAAGAACTGGTATTCGGCAAGATCGTCCTGGTGCGCGACGGCGAAATCGGCACCATCAGCACATTTGGCACCCCGGTCAACATCGCCCCGCTGGAATCCACCAAAGAGCCCTTGCTCATAACAGAACCCTTGGAAAAGGACGGCCGTTTTTACTGGGTCCTGAAACCCGGCCTGCAGCTCCTCAACATCGTGCTGCATGAACCCACTGATGACATCGTTTCGCTCGCCTTCGACGTACCCAACAAGCCCGGCGCATATTATTTTGGTGATCTGATCATGCGCGGCGAGAAGCATTTCAGCGCCCTGGGAGCAGCAAATGTCCGTCATGTCTCGATCCGTATTTCCGACAATTTCCAGGAAGAAAGGGCCGAATTACTCACGCGCAACTCCGGCCTGACGATGGATATGATCGGAAGACTTCAGGTTTCCGACGTGAGCAAGGCAAAGGCGCGCGCCGCGTTTTTCCGTACGGTGCTGGATACGGCGCCGGTCTGTTGCAGCCGGATGTCGGAGTTTACGTTTGAAAATCTGGCACCCGGCAAATCAACGTCCGCGGAAATCGCACGCGGCCAGGGAAGCTTCGACTTCGCGACCGGGAAAAGCTACTTCCGTGCGTTCAAATTGCCCGCATATTCGGCACCCTACGCAATCAGCCTGCATAGCAAGGTGATGCCCAGTGGTATTCCCCACCGGTTTCGCGTATTTGTCCCGGCCGCAGTACTGTTGGACAGCAACTTCCACATCATCGAAACGATCGACCCCAAAGGGTTGCGCCCGATTCCGGCTTCCATCATGCCGCCGCGAGCTGCTGCGCTTGAGCAGACCATTGCCATCTCTGCAGCCAACGCTCGGGCGAAATACATGGTCCTTTACACTACGGACAACCTGCTGGAGCGTCCGCGCCTGACTTCGGTGCCAGGTGTATTCCTGATCCCGGGCGGCGCACTACCTTCCGGCGTACCACAACTGACAGAGATGGAACCCTGGCCTACGGGGAATATAGAAATTTCGCTCGACGCCGGAACCTCATAGCTTGCAGGCGGCGGCGGCGTGATACGTCCTTTTCAGGACGACCTGCTGCATTCCGGCCACCGCGAGTCGCTCGCGGTTCCGGTACCGGTAGCCGGGGGCCACGTTGCCTAAAACGGCGCGAGGTAGATCCCGCCCGTATCCTCCGCGGGCCGCCGGGCAAAGAGCCAGCGCAGGACTTCGGCCCACTCGCCGCTGCGCCGACGGCCCGCAAGGACCCGGCGCAGCGGGAAGCCGCCGTGCGCCTTACGCCGCGACCGCTTCGCCATGGGCTGCCAGCAGTTCGAAGTGCCGGGCATAGCGCGGCTTGAGGTTGTCGAGCGACAGCCAGATCAGGAAATCCGCGCTGTTGAAGTCCGGATCCCACGCGGGCTCGCCGCAGACCCGCGCACCCAGGCGCAGATAGCCTTTGATGAGCGGCGGCATTTCCGGCTGCGACGCCCGGGCGAAGCGCTCGTGCGGGAAGGGCACGCGCGGGAACACGCGGTATTCCGGATCGGCGAGGTAATACTGCAGGGTGTCGCGCAGCGACGCGGCCTGCATGCCGCCGTCGGCGAGCGGCGCGCTCGCGCAGCCGATCAGGTGGCGGTAGCGCCCACGGCGCATGTAGCGCGCCAGCCCCGCCCACAGCATCAGGATCGCCGCACCGGTCCGATAGTCTGGGTGCACGCAGGAGCGGCCGACCTCGATCAAGGACGGGCGCAGGTGTGCAAAACGCGCCAGATCGAACTCCGACTCGGAGTAGAGGCGGCCGATCAACTGGCTGCGGTGGGGCGGCAGAATCCGGTAGGTGCCGATCACCTTGGCGCTGTCGCGATCGCGCACCAGGAGATGGTCGCAATACGCGTCGAATTCGTCGCGATCGATCCCGTCGTCGGCTCCGCCGGCGAGTTGTGCTCCCATTTCCTGCGCGAAGACGTCGTAGCGCAGGCGTTGCGCTTCCTCCACCTCGCTTGCGGTCCGGGCAAGTCCTACCGTCAGTACGGCGTTTGCGGCGCGGGGGTCCAGCGTTGCGCCGGCGATCGCATCGGCATCGGTTTGCAGCATCGTTCCATCCTCTGGTTGCCTATCGATGCGCCCACTGTATGTCCGGCGGCTTTCACGTTCGTGAACGGGCGGTGACCCGGATGTGACGCCCGCAAGGGTTCCGCGATTTCGTGTAAGATGCGCGCTTCGCTTCAGGCGCGTAGCTCAGCTGGTTAGAGCACCACCTTGACATGGTGGGGGTCGTTGGTTCGAGTCCAATCGCGCCTACCAAATTTTCAAGCAAATCAGTTAGTTACGGAACAAAACGATGCCGCCCTTCGGGGCGGTTTTGCTGGGTGTGTCCAAAATGTGTCCACAATCAGCCGTTTGTGCCCGTACGGACGTCGGTGTTGTCGACCACCAACTGCAAGGCCGGCCGCTCCACCCACGCCCGCAGATGCTCACCGCTCAGGTGTGCGTACCGCTGCACCATCTTGAGCGAGGACCACCCGCCTAACTCTTGGAGGACGTGCAGCGGTGTTCCGTTCTGCACATGCCAGCTCGCCCACGTATGCCGCAGGTCGTGCCAGCAGAAGTCCTCGATTCCCGCGCGTTGTAATGCTTCCCGCCAGGCTCGCGTGCTCGTCTGGTGGACGGGCCTTCCGGCCTTGGCGAAGACCCAGGGCAAGGATCGCTTGCGCCCGGTCTCGTCTTCCACTGTCTCCTGGGCTCTGTCCTGCTCCGCTTTTTGCGCCTGGAGGATCGCCACTGCCTTGTCGGTGAGCGGCACCGCCAGCGATTTGCGGTTCTTGGTGTCTTCGGAAAGCACCCAGGCGGTCTTGCGCGCCAAATCCACTTGAGACCACTGCAGATTTGTCACGTTCGCGCGCCGAAGCCCGGTCTGCAAGGCGAATTCCGCCATGATGGCCAGGTGTTTCGGGAGTTCGGCGATGAGGCGATCGGCCTCGTCGCGCGAAATCCAGCGAATGCGACTTTTTGCGCCCTTGAGTGCCTTGACCTTCGGTACGCGGTCAACCCATTCCCACTCGTCGCGCGCCTTGTTGAGCACGGCGCGAAACGTCGTTAGAAACCGGTTGACCGTATCGACACCCGGAACGCACTCACGCTTCTGTCCCGTCTTGTACTCGACGGTGTATGGCTTTTGCCGTTCGGCGATGATGTTGTCCACCATCGCCTTGTCGATCTCGTCGAGGTATTTATCGCCGAGATACGGGTCAAGCCAGCGAAGCGCATGCTGGTCGTTTCCGAGTGACGCCTTGCTCTCGGCGCTCGCTTCGCGAACGTAACGGACGACGGCTTCGCGCCAAGTGTATCTGGGCTTCGCTCCTAGCCGTTCTTGTTCCCAAATCTGCGTTTTGAGCCGGTCGTGGTACTCCTGGGCTTTTTTTCTGTCTGTAGTCCCAGTGCTCTGGCGTATTCGTCGTCTGCCTGAAAGTCTGATGTCGCAATACCAGGGCGACGACTTGTTGCGTCGATAGATGGGCATTCCATTCCCTCCTTCCCCGCCGCATCACCCAACGCTCGCCGCCTGTAATTTGACCGGATGTATTCGGCTAGGTCAACATCAATGAACACCCAGCACTTTCCTGGCTTTGCACCAGGAACCTCTCCGGCCTGCGCCTTGCGCAAGAGCGTGATTGGGTGTACGTGCAAGAACTCGGCCGCTTCCTGTAGGTCGAGCGTACGCATGATCAATTCGTTGTGATGCGGTGGAACAATTGAACCGTGTACTTATGCCGCTCGCGCACCGGGAGACTGACGCGGTTCGGGCGGACTGGCTGGATCGACAGCGCGAATCAGATCGACCACCCGCCAGCGGGTGAGGCCACCGATGCGCACGGGCTGCGGCAACAGCCCCTCGCTGACGGCTCGCCAGAATGTGGAGCGGCCCATGGAGAGCATGTGCGCCCCTTCCAGGGCAGTCACCAGGATTTTTTCGGTCATGCTTTTCTCTCCAATCGTCCCCAGTGCCGCAGTCCCTGGAGGCAGGACGCGGCGAAATAGACGTACAGCGCCGCCGTCATCCACTGGCGCTGCAGCGCGAACATTGCGAGGCCAATGATGTTTCCGGCGAGCCAGAACCAGTAGCCGCGCCGGTTGCGGCGCTTGATGAATTCGTTGCCGGCCACGGACAGAATGGTGAAGGCGGCGTTCATGGCGGTGAGGGCGATCATCCGGCGGCGCCAGGCGCGGGCGCTTGCGTCTTCTCCCCGCCGCACGATGCAAGGAATTTCTCGGCTTCGTCGGCGAACCGGACGAAATCCGCCGCGAGATCCCGCAAGCCCTCCGGGCTGCCTTCAAACCGCAGTTCGGTGGTTCCGAACGCGCGGCGCAGTCCGGATGCGTCGTATTCGAATCGCGGCACGGCCACGACCAGGGCGACCTCGACGCGAGCGCGCGGGGCATCCCCGTCGCCGCCGCGGAGCACGATGTTGCGGGCGCTACCGATAAGCATCATTATTTCTCCTCGTTGCGGTTTTCGCCTCACCGGCGCCGCCGGGAAAACAGGCTGGAGATTGCCCACACCACGGCGATCCCGGCCACAGCGAGGATCAGGGTCTGCGCGATGCTCAGGTGTCGAATCGACTTGAAGATCGCGCCGTAGATCAGGCCGTGAACGATCGAGTTCGCGATCATGTGGGCGAGGGCTGGGTGCTGCATTGGCATTAGTTCGCCGGCGCGGCGCTGACGCCCACGGCTTCGATGGCTTGCTTGATCTTCTGGTCGGTTTTGTACTGGCTCAACGCATAGACCGCCCAGATCGTCGCGGGGATCCAGCCGATCAGGGTGAGCTGGAGGATCAGGCAGATGATTCCGGCGACGGGCCGCTTGATGGTGAAGAACACGAGCCAGGGGATGAACAGGGCAATCGGAAGACGCATGATGATGTCCTTGCGGGGTATCGGCGCTTTTGGGTGGAGGTCAGAACGCACCGGGTCCGGTTTTGGCGTTGCGCTGCGCCGCGTTCCACGAGTCCGATGCGGCGTCGCACGCCGGATCCCAGGTCGTGGCCTGATTGGCGCGGTGCGGGGGCTGGAACGGGTTGACGTAGCCGTTGTTGGTGTTGCACCAATGGATTTCGGAGGTGCGCTCCTTGAGGTGCGAATCGAACCAGGCCTTGTCGTGCCCCGTGTACGGGCTCGGACCGCGGGGTTGCGCGGCGGGCTCCGCCGTCTTTCCGGTCCCGCTGTTGTTGCCGCAAGCCGTCAGGGCGATTGCGGCGATGGCGGCGGCGATGGCGAAAGTGACGTGTCGCTTCATCTTGTTCTCCGTTTCGTTGATCAGAGGTTTTCGAGGTGTACCGCTGCGAACTCGGTTGCCTGGGCCCGCCCGCGGTACCGGGTGAGCGAGGCGAACCGGTCGAGGAATGCCTCCTCCCACCACTGCGGGGACCATCCGCCTTCGGTTGCCGGACCATCGAATTCCGGGATTGCGTCGAGGATCGTCCAGGGCGTGTGGCGGTCCGGATCGAACCGCATCAAGTCGCGCCGTTCGGTGGCCAGGGCGATGAGGTCGGCGTGCTTGACCAAGCCCTCCCATTCCTGCATCAGATCGACGACGCCGAGCGCCCGGTGCACCGCGGCGCTGGCCTGGGCTTCGAGATCGCGCCAGGCGGGGCCGAGCAGCGTCTTGGCCGGCGTGGGCATGTCGCCGACGTATGCCTCGTGGGCGTCGTGGAGCAGCCCCGCGAGCTGGGCGCTGGCGGGCGCGCCGATGCGCTCCAGGATCCGCGCGACGAGCAGACTGTGCTGCGCGACGGAGTAGTGCACGTCCGTGTGCCCCCCGAAGCGGCAGAGCAGAGACAGAGCATGCGCGATGTCCTCGATGCGGACCTGGGACGGATCCAGCCGGCCTGGGGTCACTTCGTATCCGCGGAAGGTGAGCATCATCATGGTTGGCCGTACCTCAGAACGGGATGTCGTCGTCCAGTTCGGCCACCCCGCCCGCCGGCGCCTGCGGCGCTGCGGCTTCGTGGTCACCGGAATCCGCCCGGGATCCGAGCAGAATCAGGTTTTCGGCGACGACTTCGGTTGTGTACCGGTCCTGGCCGGTTTCCTTGTCCTGCCATTTGCGGGTGCGCAGGTGGCCCTCGATGAAGCACTGCTTGCCCTTGCGCAGGTAGTCACCCGCGACCTCGGCCAGGCGACCGAAGAGCACCGCGCGCGTCCACTCAGTGTCCTCGTGGCGCTCGCCGTCCTTGTCCTTCCAGGAGCGCGACGTGGCGATCGAGATTGTCGCGACGGCGGCGCCGTCCGCGGTGTAGCGCAGCTCGGGATCGCGACCGAGGTGGCCAAGAAGTTGAACGCGGTTCAGGGATGGCATTGCCCGTCTCCTTCATGCCCCGTGGGGTGATAGGACGCAGATTACGGTAAGCCGTAACGAATGTCAACGGAAAGCCGTATGTGCGCCGTAATTATCACGCAAACACGGTATGCTGCTGGCGACAAAAAATCTACCGTGGCGGCGGTGCAGGCGCAGTTCGGAGCGTCGACCGGGGTCTTCGTTCCATCGCTTGATGTGGTGTATTTATTTCACTACACTAATCGAGTGACGAATTACGAACCCATCGGCGATTGGCGTGCGCGGATCAACGGAATGGAGCATGGCATTCCGCACGTACACGTCCAGTTCCGCGACGGGTCGCGCGTGGTTCTCGCGATCGAAACGGGTGCGCTCCTTGCCGGGCGCGTGCGTCCGGTCCAGCGACTCGCTGCGGTGCGCGCCTGGATCGCGGACCGCCGGAACGAGTTGCTCGCCGAATACCGGAGACTCAACCCATGAAAAATCCGCCAAGCATTCAAGAGGCCCGCGTTGTGGGGGTTCCGGTGATCGAAATCCGCTGGTCCACGGGCGAGACGCTGCCCGTTGATCTGCGTGCGCAGATTCACCCGCCGTTCGATGCGCTGGTCGACGACGAATTCTTCTCGCGCATGCACGTGAGCGAGTGGGGGGATGGTCTGGATTGGCCGGGTGGTCTTGATATTGGCGCCGATCGCCTCTACGAACTGGCACGGCAGCAGGCGGGGCTCATGACCCCGGACGAGTTCGGAGCCTGGATGGATCGCAACGGCCTATCGCTGTCCTCCGCCGCGCAGTCGCTGGGGATGACGCGGCGCATGATCGCGCACTATCGGACGGGTAGTAAGCCTATCCCGAAGGTCGTGGGCCTTGCATGCAAGGGGTGGGATGCGCTGGCGGAGAAATCACGCGAACACGGGGGCGCGGTTGCCTGATTCGGCGCAAGCGTAAACGGCGTTTTGGGGAAATTGCATGCGGCGCACGTCGATCTCATGTCGATTCCCCCTTTTTGAATGGACGAAGGGCGCGAGAAGGAACGCTGCCTGCCACTGCGTGGATTTGGTCGATTTCGGTTAGGTCCAGAGTCATCGGCGGGTGGCCGTTGTTGATCGACAGTAGGGAAATCGAGGTATCGGTTCTCCACGCCAACACCTTGAGCATCCTTTGGCCGTCCTTGCCGATCACCACAACATCCGTTCCGGGCTGCGCTTCGATGTTCGGCTCAACAATGATGAACTCCCCCGCGCGGTAGCGGGGCGCCATTGAGTCGCCCACCACGCGCAGGGCGTAGGCGTTGGAATCGGTCGTCGGGTAGTCAATAACCCCCTCCCCATGCCCTGTTGGGTACTGATACTCCTCGAAATAGCCGTTTTGCCCCCCCTTAACCTTTCCGACAGAGGGAACCTCGCGGGACGGCCTCGGAACATTGGCTGCCTGGACGTTAACGATGTATCGACTGTACTCAGCAGTGTGGTCAGACACGATTGCCGCGGCGCTGACACTTCGTTGCCCCGTGACCAATTCGTAGGCATTCAGGGAAAGGAAGTTCGCGATCTGCGGCAGCCATTCCGATTTCTCCGAATAGCCGTTTTCAAGGTCCGCAAGCGTTGAGTAGGGCATCCCAATGCCATCCGCGAGCGCCTTTCTGGTGATTCCGCGCGCCTCTCGCGCCGCCTTTACTCGTTCGCCAATTTTCATTTTTTAATTGTTCCGGAAATCCATAACGGTTTGCCGTTGACATCGTTTACGGTACGCCGTAGTATTTGGATCATGAACTGGTCAACCGTAATCATGGAAGTTGAGGCCACCGGCTTTTCCTTGACTGAGATAGGAAAGGCGATCGGCCTTACGGTCTCGTCCGTCAGCGATCTCAAGCATGGGCGCAGCAAGGCTCCGAGCGGCAATGCTGCGATCAAGCTCGTCGAACTCCATCGGAGGATATGCATCCACTCGGTGACTCTCGCCGATCACTCCGCTCCCATCTCCCCCGATCCGGAGTCCCGCTGATGGATTGTCTCGAAGGGGTGTCCTTTGCTGCGGTGGCGATGAGACGTCGCATGAAATCCAACCTTCATTCCGCCCGGCCTTTGGGCGAACCCCAATTCACCGCTCGCGCAACCTGCCTTCCCTCCTCCCGAGGCGCGCGTGCTTTTGGCCCCGAGCCGGGGCCGTCTTTTCTACCAGCGGATCCGACGCGCATAGATAGCGGCCGGCTCTGCGATTCGGGGTATCTCGCGCAGTGGCTGCGATCTCTCGCAGCCAACGACGACGAGGAGCGAGTAACCGGGTAAGGGTTTGCGCATGGCTAGGGTCGCCCCCGAAAAGACGGTCTCTCCGCCCGTCCTGCCGCCGCGCATCCACCAATGCGGAACCGATGGAGAAGGCGATGGTGTTGCAGCTCACCGAAAACTCGATGCAGTGGATCCAAGCGGCGATCGCGGACGCGGAGCATGTCCGGATCGTCGCGCATGAGGCTCCGCCGGTGCAGGACCGCGGGGCGATCGTTCCCGTCTGGTATCTGGTCGGTGAGATGCGCAGGGCCGGCCATCATCCCCACCAGTCGCAGATTCACGGCGCCGACGGCTCGCCGCTCGTGTTCGACACCCGGACTGCAGCGGAGCAACACGTTGCGCAGCTCCAGTCCGCGGTTGCGCGTCGGACCGACATGGTGGTCGGATGAATCGCGAAATCCGTCACTTCCACCTCTTTTGCGGTCTTGGCGGCGGTGCCGCGGGCTTCAACCGCGGCGAGGCCCGCGTGGGCAGCCTGCAGGCGAAATTCCGCTGCCTGGGCGGTATCGACGTGGACTCGGCCGCAATCCGCGATTTCACGCGGCTGGCCGGGGTCCCCGGCACGGTGCTCGACTTGTTCGATCGGAACCAATACCGCGCCTTTCATGGCGCGGAACCGCCGCCCGGTTGGCGCGAGGCGACGCCGTCCGACATCCGGCGGGCGGCCGGCAACGAGCGTCCGCACATCGTCTTCACGAGCGCGCCTTGCAAGGGCTTTTCGGGGTTGCTGTCGGAGGGCCGAAGCAAGACGGACAAGTACCAGGCGCTGAACCGCCTGACGCTGCGCGGCATCTGGCTGACGCTCGAAGCGTGGGCGAACGATCCCCCGGAACTGGTCATCTTCGAGAACGTGCCACGGATCGCGAACCGTGGCCGTCACCTGCTCGATCAGATCGGAGCGCTCCTGCGCCAGTACGGCTATGCCGTCGCGGAAACGACCCACGACTGCGGCGAGCTGGGCGCGCTCGCGCAGAGCCGCAAGCGGTTCTTGCTGGTCGCGCGGCACATCGAGAAAGTGCCGCCCTTCCTCTACGAGCCGGAGAAGAAGCGCCTGCAGGCGGTCGGCACGGTCCTGGGCCGCATGCCGCTTCCCGGCGATGCCGCAGGCGGTCCGATGCACCGGATTCCGCTCTTGCAGTGGAAAACCTGGGTGCGGCTGGCGTTCGTGGAGGCCGGCAGCGATTGGCGCAGCCTGACCAAGCTGGCGGTCGAGGACGGCCATCTCCGCGATTACCTGCTCGTCCCCGAGATGCACAACGGGACCATGGGCGTCGTTCCGTGGGATGCATCGATGGGGGTTGTAACGGGCAACGCCCGCCCGCACACCGGGAATTTCAGCGTGGCGGATCCGCGACCGCCAGCCGGGTCCCTGGAGTACCAGCAGTACGGCGTCGTGGACTGGAACGACACGATGGGCGCCGTCATCAACGTCAAGAGCCCGGGCCAGGGGACGTTCGCGGTGGCGGACCCCCGGCACGCAGGCCCGGCGAAGCACTCCAACGAATTCCGCATCGTTCCCTGGGATCGCGCCGCGTGCGCGGTGACCGGAGCGCATGGAACCGACCAGTGCTGTGCCGATCCGCGCCCGCCGGCGGGGCCGCTGTTCAGCAAGTACGCTGTGTCGCGGTGGGATCAGAACGCCGGCACGGTGATCGGCGGCGATGATTCCGGGGCCTACGCTGTTGCCGATCCTCGCAGCGGGCTCGATCGCGGCCGGGGAGACTCGTACCTGACCGGGGGCCACTACGGCGTTGTGTCGTGGGCATCGCCCAGCGGCGCAGTGTCCGCCGCGGCATGCCACGACAACGGCCGCTGGTCCGTTGCGGACCCCAGATTGCCGGAGGCGAGCGACAAGCTGGTGGCCGTGATCCGGTCGCTCGATGGGACATGGCACCGGCCGTTCACGACCCTCGAACTCGCCGCGCTGCAGTCTCTGGTCGACCCCGAGGAAACCCTCGAACTCGACGGGCTTTCCGATGGCGCTTGGCGTGAGCGGATCGGCAATGCGGTTCCGCCGGCTGCGGCGGAGGCGATTGCCGGCGTCATGGGGACGACTCTGCTGCTCGCCTGGTCGGGCGAGACATTCGTTCTGGGGCGCACCCCGATCTGGGTGCGCCCGGTCGCCGTGGCGCTGTCGGTTTCGCAGGCGGAGGCATAGATGGCTGGTGATCCCATGATGAAACGAAACCTCTCGGGCGCGATTGCTCTTTCCGCGCCGTCGCTGGTGGAAGTCTGATGGCGCGTATCAGGACCATCAAACCCGAGTTTCCCCAATCCGAGTCGATGGGGCGCGTGAGTCGCGACGCCCGGCTTTTGTTCGTGCAGTTGTGGACGATCTGCGACGACGAGGGCAGGACTCGCGCGGCCTCGCGAATGCTCGCGAGTCTTCTTTTTCCGTACGACGATGATGCTCCGGCGCTCATTGACGGATGGCTCGCCGAACTGGAGCGGGAGGGTTGCATCGATCGGTACGTCGTCGATGCCCAGAGCTATTTGCAAGTCCGCAACTGGTTGATTCATCAACGAATTGATCGGCCAAGTGCGAGCAAATTTCCACCATTCATTGAATCCTCGCGAGGATTCGCGAGCCCTCGCGAGCCTTCGTCGTTGGATCAAGGAAGGGATCAAGGAAGGGATCAAGGAAGGGATCAAGGAAAGGGAGAGAGCCGCGCGCGCTCGCGCGGCCCGCTCCATCCGCGGCCGGTCGAGGTCAACGGGGACCTCCCTGCCGCAGCCGGTCGGCTCACCGAGGAGCCGCCACCCCCCGGGATGCAACGCGCACGCAGGCGCGCATCCCGTGTCGCACCCCAGGATTTCGCGGTCACCGAGGACCTGCGAGCTTGGGCGCAAGCGGAATTTCCCGACGTCGACGTCGTCGCCGAGACGGCGAAATTCCGTGACCACGAGTTCCGAGACGCACACGCCGACTGGGAAAGGACCTGGCGCAACTGGATCCGCAAGGCGGCCCAGTTCGCGCCCAAAGCTGCCTCCACTGGGGGAGTCAGCCAGTCGCTGCTCGACTCGATCCGCAATGACCCACGATGCCAAGGACCTGCACCATGACCGAGACCGACCTTCCCACGCTCAAGGCGCGCCTCTCCGAGACGATGGGTGCGCTGGGCGGCAAAGACCCGACGGATGGCGCCGTGAAGGGCTGGTTCGTCGCGCTGCGCGACCTGCCGCTCCACGCGGTTGTCGACGCGCTCGACGGCTGGCTGCGCGCGAAGTCCAAGTTCCCGACGCCGGCGGAGATCCGTGCGATTGTCGGGAACCGCCGCGGCGAGGAGATGGAGCGCCGCGCACGCGACGAAAGCGCCCGCAGCCTGACCGTGGCGCAGATGCAACCGGCCTCTGCGGATTCAGCGGCGTACCGCGAGTTTCGTGCGCGGCTGGCGGTGCGTGCGGGCACACCCCGTGCGGGCACGCCCGCATCGAATCGCTGGTGGGCCTACCAGCTTCGCGCCCGGGAGATGGCGGGCGAGCGGCTCATGCGGTGCCAGAGCGCCGCGTGGCGGGCCGCCATCGACGAAAGGCTGCCCGCCGACGACTTCCTCGACGCGCAGCGGGAGGCGGCCGCCGAGCGCGCCGCGATCGTCGCCGAATCCGAAACCTTCGAACCTGTCTGAGGCCAACGATGGACAACACCGCAATCGACTCCGGCGCCGACGGCGTTCTGGACCTTGGCGACGGCCTGGGAGGCCGGCGCGTAATCGACGTGCCGCTCGATCGCCTGCGGCCCGATCCCGATCAGCCGCGCCGGCACTTCGACGACGAAACGATCGAAGAGCTCGCGCAGAGCATGGCGATGGTGGGGCAGCTGCAAGCCATCGGGGTGCGCAAGACGGGGGAGTTCTGGGACATCGTCTACGGGGAGCGGCGCTGGCGCGCGGCGCGGCTGCTCGGCTGGACGAGCATCCAGGCTCGGGAGTTTCCGGCGCTGGGGGCGGCGAAGCTCGTGCTGCAGGCCGTCGAAAACATGCACCGCGACGAGCTCTCGCTCGACGAGTACGCGGGGATCGTGCTGCGGCTGGTGGAAGCGGGGATGCCGGTCGCGGGCGCGGCGCGCGCGCTGGGGCGCAAGGAGGGTTGGGCGCAGACGATGCTGCAGATCGCGCGCGATCCGGTTGCGCGCGGGCTCATCGATGCCGGACGCCTGCAAAGCGCTGACGCCTGGGAGCAGTTCTGCGCGCTCGACCCTGCGGCGCGGCGAGTGGTGCTCGACTCGACTGACCCGGTCACCGGCCCGCGTTGCCGGCAGATTCAGGAGCAATCGCGGCGCGCGGAGGAGGCGCGCCAGCAGGCCATGCCGCTCGCACCTGCGCGCCAGAAGCCCGGGGCGCGCGAAGCGCAAGCGCAGGCCGATGCCGGCAAGCCCGAGACGATCGTCTTGAGCAAGGAGGAGTGGCCGTATCCCGTCGAGCCGTGGGATCGCAACGAGCTCGAAGAGCCCGCGATGGACGATGCGCTCCGGTCCCTGGCGCACGAGACGGCCTCGGATGGTCACGAGGCGGCGCGCGCTGCGGAGCGGGAGGTGTTCGCAGTTGATCTGCCGTACGGCCTGTGTCTGCGGCTGCTGCCCGGGATGCACGCCCAGATCGACGAGTATTTCCGGATGCCGGTCGCAGATCTTCGCCGGCTTTCCGAGATCCGTACCGAGATCAACGCGGCGCTGGTTGCGCGCATCCAGGCGCTGGCGGGGAAAGATCATGTCTGCTGATCGTGCCGAAGAGGTCTTCGCCTCGCTGCAGGCCGAGGCGGTGCGGTTCGCGAAGGACAGCACGCTCTCGGTCGAGGACGTGCGGCAGGAGCTCTACCTGATGTGCCTGGAGCATGCGGCGGGGGCCGATGGCTTTGATCCGGGGCAGGGGGATGCGCGCCGCTTCATCGCCGGGCGGCTGTGGGGACTGACCGAGCGCTGGCGGCGGATGGAGAGCATCCCGGACGACGACGGTCTCTGGAACGGGCCGCTCCGGGCATCCGTCGAGGAGGCCCTGATCGAGCGCCAGGAGCGGGCGGCGGCCGAGGAGAGGCTGGAACAGGCGGATCGGCAACGCCAGCGCGATCTGCGCAACCTCCCCACGCTCGCCGCCCTGGTAGCCGTGGGCGCCGTGTCGGAGCGCGGCGCCGCGCGCCTGGTCGGCAGCAAGAGCAGCCGCCTGCGGCAGCGCCTGCGGCAGTTGCGCAAGCAAGAGGATGTGGCGGTGCATTTCCGATGACGCACTACGCAAACATGGATTTGGACGAAGACAAGCGCGTGCTCGATCCGTGCTGCGGCAGCCGCATGATGTGGTTCGAGCGTGAGCGGCAGGATGTCGTGTTCGGCGACCGCCGCTCCGAGACGCTTACCGTCACCGACCGTTCCCATGGCAACTCCGGCGGCACGCGCACGCTGCGCATCGAGCCTGACGTGATGCTGGATTTCCGTTTGCTTCCGTACCCCGATGGGGCATTCAAGCTTGTCGCGTTCGACCCGCCGCATCTCGTGCGCGCCGGGTCTCGATCTTGGCTGGCGGCGAAATACGGCAAGCTCGGCGAAGACTGGCGCGACGATCTTCGCGCCGGGTTCTCTGAGTGCTTCCGCGTGCTCGAAAGCGACGGCGTGCTGGTGTTCAAGTGGAACGAAACCCAGGTGAAGATACGCGAGGTGCTGGCATTGGCTCCGTATCGCCCGCTGTTTGGCAATACGAGCGGCAAGAAGGCGGGAACCCACTGGATGGTGTTCATGAAACCTCGAAACGCGGCCGATCAACCACGTAATGCGGATATCCAAGAAGCGATAGGGACGAACTCCAAGAGGACGAATCGCATGACGACCAAGGAGGCGCAGTAGCCATGGGCACGAATTCGAAGATCGAGTGGTGCGACCACACCTGGAACCCGTGGATCGGGTGCACGCGGGTGTCGCCCGGGTGCGACCACTGCTATGCGGAGCGGTATGCGAGCCGGTTCGGCATGGCGCAGTGGGGCGCCAACGCGCCGAGGCGGCGAACGGGCCAGGCGTCCTGGAAACTTCCTTTGGCATGGAATGCCGACGCCGTCCGGCGGGGAGTGCGGCATCGCGTTTTCGTCGAGTCGCTCGGGGATTTCTTCGACAACGAGGTGCCGGATGAGCTTCGCCTTGAGGTTCTGCAGCTTCTCGCACTTCAGGGGCACCTGGACCCGATCTTGCTCACCAAGCGCATCGGCAACGCTGAGAGATTTCTCACGGCGCATCCGGATGCCGCCCGGCTGTTCGCATCGCAGGTTTGGCTTGGTGTCACCGCGGTGAATCAGGAAGAGGCCGACCGCGACATCCCGAGGTTGCTCCACCTGCCGGCGCGTGTCCGATTCGTGAGCATGGAGCCGTTGCTCGGGCTCGTGCGGCTGGGCGGCCAGATCGCTTGTGGGCTCGATTGGGTGATCGTGGGCGGGGAATCTGGTCCGCAGGCGCGCCCGATGCATCCGGGTTGGGCGCGATCGATTCGGGACGAATGCGCACGCGCCTGGACGCCGTTCTTCTTCAAGCAGTGGGGGGAGTGGAATCCGTTTACAGGACGAGTCGGCAAAGCGGCTGCCGGCCGGCTGCTCGACGGGGTGATCCACGGCGGTGTTCCGAGCGCGATTTCGCTGCGGAGGGCTGCGTGATGCTGCGGAATCAACCGGTGGTGAATCCAGGCATTGCCATCGCCAGGCTTGCGGGGGTGATCGAGACGCCCGGGGAGCGGGCCGCCGATTCGCTGGTGTTTGTGCTGGAAACCGAAGACGGTCGTACCATCCGGGTTTCGTACGGGCTGCTCATGGAGTCGCTGCGGTTTGCTCAGGCGCAGGGAATCATGCCCCCGTTATCCGAGCATTGGTGGGCCCGAATCGCGGACACGGACGATGGTTTTGCACTTCAAGAAGCAGGCCGGTAAAGAGCCGGCCTACGCCATCACGCGGGACAACGTGGAATCGCTGCTCGGCCGCAGGGCGCCGTGGTTCAAGCAGGGGAGGGAACGCGACGATGATCGCCACTTCGCGGTCTGCCCGTATTGCAACAATCCGATCCAGTTGAAGGGAGTTTATGTCCGTAAGGACAATAGCCCTCGCGCCTATGGAAGCCATTCAGGGACGGCCGTCGACGGATTTCCGTTCAACGCGGAAGATCTTGCTTTTTGCCCATACAAGCTCAAACGCAAATCGTTGGACAAGTCGGCGCGGCGGACCGAGCTGGGTTCGGTGGCGCGACAGTTGATCGCCATGGCGGTCGCGGAGTTCGATCGCGTCGTACTGGTCCTTCGAGACGACTTTGGCTTCCGGTTTTCGAACCCATTCGCGCGCAAGATGCTGGAGCAATGGTTCGACTCCCGCGGGTATCTTTACGAAGGAGCGCATTTGCGAAACCTGCCGTGGATGATCGCGTATTTCGGACCTGCCCAAACCCTGTATGGTCAGCGTGTTGGTGACACGGGCGATCTCGCTCAGGCCATCCGGCGCGCGGTGCCGCAAGCCGATATTGTCGATGGGCAGCTTCGCGAGAAGGAACGGAAACGATCGTTTTTCCGGATCGATCTGCAATGCCTGCACCATCGGGTGCTGCTCGACGATGAATCCGGTCATCTGACTGAGCATATGCGCTTGCGCGTGCAGGACTTCACCAAGACCAACGACCCTGAAG
The DNA here is from genome assembly GCA_000828975.1 of Burkholderiales bacterium GJ-E10. Lineage (NCBI taxonomy): Bacteria > Pseudomonadati > Pseudomonadota > Betaproteobacteria > Burkholderiales > Burkholderiales bacterium GJ-E10. The sequence goes on from AP014683.1 coordinate 1,298,478, forward strand.
AGGCCCCCTTGATCTACGAGAAGACCATAGAGTTCGATCCGGACCGTTTCGAACGATTGCTCCATACGGCACCCGATCGCGCGCGTCGAGACGAGAATCTGCTGATGGTTGCGCGCGACGTGGCCATGCGGAAGGGGTTTGGCGATGCGTGATCTGCCCGCGCCCGACTTGTTTGCGCTTTTCGCGTTCGAAGAGCGCGGTCTCGGGGAATTCGGCGTGTCGCTCGCGACGTTGCTGCAGTGCCTGTGCATCGCAGAGCAGCGGCATCTTGTTCCGCCGTTCGATCCCGACTGGGAGCGCGCGACGCTTCCGCTAGCGCTGCGGAAAATGGCGGAAATCGATGCGCGCGGGTAACCCCCAGTTACGCCGATTGCTGGTGGGTACGCCGAGATCCCCTGCGTTGGGTGTCAGGGGGCTGGCCTGTGGAGTCCAGGTGATGACGGGCTTTACCGGCGGCAGGCTGGCGCTGGCGGCGGCCCACTTCGCCATGCGCCCGTTGGCGATGGCGGGTACTGAGACGCCGGCCTGCGAGTAGACCGCAGCGGCATAGGCTGCGCCACGGCTCCCGGCACCCGTTCCGGTGTTGTAGGCCGATAGCGCCGAGGGAAGCGACCCGGAGCGCTGCCAGGCGTCGAGCAGGATCTTCTGGGCGGCGCGCAGGTTCTCGCACGGGTCGAGGGCCGAGGCCGGATCAAGCCCGAGCGATGACAGGTTTTGGCTGTTGACTTGTGCCAGCCCGATGTCCACCGAATGCCCCTGGCCCATGAGGCCGCGCAGCAGCGTGGCGGCCGCCTGCGCGGATTGAGGCTGATAGCTGCGCCCGGTCGTGTTGTCGTGCAGGGCAAGCGGATTGCCTCCGCTTTCCTGCTGCACGATCGCGGCCATCGTCACGGGGGCGACGGCCGGGGCGCACAACGCGATGAGTTGAATCGGTGTCATGCGGGTACTCTGCGCGGCGGGCCCGCGGAGCGGAGTAGGTGGAGGGCGCACATTCCGCGCCCGATTCCGGAACCCATGCGCATCGATGTCATTCCGATTTCGGATCCGCTGGCTGACGCGCTGCAAGAACTTCTCGCTGCGGTAGCCGCGCACATCTCTTCGGCTCGGCGATCCACGGACGAATTCAACGACGAAGTCGAGCAGGTGGTAGCCGGTATCCGCATTTCTCCCCGCCCGCTCCAGGACGCCCTTTTGGACGCCGCCCGGAGTCTCATTCGCGCAGCCGAGGCGAGCCGCGCCCGGACCGACGCACTGCAAACCCAGTTACGGGCGGCGATGGCCGATGCCGAACGGCTGCGCCGCGAATTGGAGGAGCAGCGCCAGGCGGCGATGATCGATCCGCTTACCGCTCTGCTCAACCGGCGCGGGATGGAAATCAAGTTCGAAGCGCTGATGCAGGCCGGGGCGAGCGCGGCATTCTCCGTGCTCATGGTCGACATCGATCACTTCAAGGGCATCAACGACGCCTTCGGGCACCCGGTGGGGGATTCGGTGATTTGCCATGTCGCGCAGGCGATCCGGGGTTGCATCCGCGGCAACGATCACGCGGTGCGCTACGGCGGCGAAGAGTTTCTGGTGATCCTGCCCGAAACCGGCGGCGACGGGGCGGCGACCGTGGCCGAAGCGATCCGCGCGAAGGTCAGCGGGCTTCGCCTGGTACGCCGCCGCGACAACCGGATGCTGCCCGCGCTCACCGTCTCGATCGGCGTCGCAAGCCTGCGGGATGGCGATGCCGATCCCGACGCGGTCGTCCACCGCGCCGACGACGCTTTGTATCGCTCCAAGCAGGAGGGGCGAAACCGAGTGACGCGCGCCGCGCCGTGACTGCGGTCACTACCGATTCCGGTAGTGACCGCAGGACCCCGCAGCTTTTACTTTCCCGCTGTGGGTTCCGATATCGACATTGCCGACATCATCGAACACGGAGAACTCGCCGACTGGCGACGGCTCCGCGATCGAGCACTTTTCGATTCGGGAATGCGGGTAGCGCTTCTCAGCCTATGCGTTGCGATGGCCGGATCGCTCGACGGGGATCCGTATGGGTGCTGGTTGGCCTATGTGGAATCCGTGATGGATGGCGATGCGGACGGCGTCGTGCTGCTGGAGGTCTTCGCGGATGCGAGGCAACACTATTCGCCGACGTACCGCTGGTAGGCGGCGATCCAGTTCTGGGCGATTTCCCGTTGAGCCTGAGCGAGCGGAATCCTTCCCCTGCAGACCAACCGGTGCAGCGCATTTTCGAGTTTGTCTTTGCGCTTCGCGCCCCATCCGCCGATGACGTGACGCGGTTCCGGCCATAGGTTGCGCGGATCGGTGGGGTTGCCGCCGATTTCGAGCGGGATGAGGTGGTCCTCTTCGTAGTCCCGCAGCCGGCGGTCGGTATAGCCGTACTCGACGATCTGCCTGCGCTTCAAGTGGCTCGTGTACCTGACCGTCGGACGGACCGTCCTCGTGTATCCCCGCGCGCAAATGGTGGCGCGGATATTGTCTTGCGTGACGCGCGGATCGACGGCTCCGGGAGTGAGCGCGGCGTTCGGCCGTGCGTCACTGATGGGGTGCACTACGCCGTAGGCGCCCTGGTGTTCGACGCCGCCCAGGTCGGCAGACCATGCCGCTACCGGCACAAGGGCGGCAACCAATGCCGCTGCAATCTTTCGCACGCGATTCCCCCCGTCCTGATCAGGACGGGGATTCTACGTTCAGGCCGTCCCGATTCTCGGGCCCACCGCGCGGAGTAGCGGGGAGGGCGCACATTCCGCGCCCGCCGCCGGAGCCCGCTCATGCGCATCTTCATCGCCGAGAAACCTTCCGTAGCCAAAGCCATCGCCGGAGTGCTGGGCGGCGCCAGCAAGGTCGACGGATACATCGAATGCGGCAGCCTCGCCACTCGCGTGACCTGGTGCTTCGGGCACCTGCTCGAACAGGCCCCGCCCGAGGAGTATGTGGCGGGCGAGGGGGTCCGGCCCGAGGACCTGCCGGTGATCCCCGAGCGCTGGAAGCTCTCGCCGCGCGACGGGGCCGCGGGAAAGCAGATCAAGGTGATCCGGGATCTGCTCAAGGACGCGACCGAGGTCGTCAACGCCGGCGACGCCGACCGGGAAGGGCAGCTGCTGGTCGACGAAGTGCTGCTGTTCCTGGGCTGGACGGGCAAGACCTCCCGCCTGTGGCTCTCGAGCCTGGACGACGAGAGCGTTCAGCGCGCGCTGGTGACGCTCAAGCCCAACGCCGCGCTGGCGCCGCTCTACGAGTCGGCCCTGGCGCGCCAGCGCGCCGACTGGCTGCTGGGCATGAACGGCTCGATCGCGATCAGCCGCAACCTGCAGGCCGCGGGCGTGCAGGGCTCGTGGAGCATCGGCCGGGTGCAGACCCCGACGCTGGCGCTGCTGGTCGACCGCAAGCGGGAGATCGGCGGGTTTGCGCCGCGCGACCACTACCGGACCGAGGCGCTGCTGGCAGGCGGAATTCGCGCGCTGTGGCGGATTCCGGAGGACATGCTCACCGACGGGCTGCTGCTGGAGAAGTCCGCCGCCGAAGCGACGGCCTCGGCCGTGCGGGGCCGCCCGGCCCGGGTGGAGAAGTTCACCCGCAAGACGGCCGAGCGGGCCGCGCCGCTTCCCTACACCCTCAGCGCATTGCAGAAGGCCGCGAGCCGCCGGCTGGGTCTCTCGGCCAAGGACACGCTGGCGGCGGCGCAGGAGCTCTACGAAGCCAAGATCACCACCTACCCGCGCACCGACTGCCCGTACCTGCCGGAGGAGATGCACCGCGAGGCCGGGCGCATTCTCAAGGCGCTCGGCGCCGAGGGAGGCGGCATCGATCCCGCCCGCCGGCACGCGGCCTGGAACACGGCCAAGGTCGAGGCGCACCACGGGATCGTCCCGACCGGCGCCAACCCTGACGCGGCGGGCCTGTCGGCCAACGCCGGGCGCGTGTTCGGGCTGATCCGCGAGTCCTATGTCCGGCTTTTCCTGTCCGCGGAGAAGTTCGAGACCCGGGAGGCGCTCTTCGTCTTTCCGGGCGGGGAGCGCTTCCGGGCAGCGGCGCGCATCGTGCTGGAGCCCGGCTGGACGGATCTGGGCGGGAAGGAGGAGGGCGAAGCGGATCCCGAAGAAGTTTCGGGCGCGCTCCCGGAACTGGTAGAGGGACAGACGCTCGCCTGCGAGGCGGCGCAGGTTCTCGCGAAGCGCACCGCGCCGCCCGAGCCGTATACCGACGGCACCATGATCGCCGCGATGACCGGGGTGCACAAGCTCGTGGCCGATGCGAAGCTCAAGGCGCGGCTCAAGGAGACCTCCGGCCTGGGGACGGAGGCAACCCGCGCCTCGATGATCGAGACGCTGATCGCCCGGGGGTACGCGGAGCGCAAGGCGAAGGAGATTCACCCGACCGGGCGCGGCGAGCAGCTCATCGACATGCTGCGCAATGCCGCGCCCGAGCTGGCCGATCCGGGCTACACCGCGCTGCAGGAGGATGCGCTCGCCGACATCGCCGCGCGCCGCGGCACGATCGCCGATTTCCTACGCGCGCAGCGCGAGGCGGTGACCCGCACCACGCGGCTGCTGCTTGCCGCGCAGCTTTGCGCTCCGGTGCCGATGCAGGCCTGCCCGGCCTGCGGGGCGAGTCGCTGCGTGCAGCGCACGAGCAAGGCCGGAAAGCCCTACCACCGCTGCCTGGACTGCCAAGCGGCGTTTGCCGACGAGCGAGGCAAGCCGGGCAAGCGGTTCGAGGACAAGCCGGCGGGCGAAGGAGGGAGTGCGAAGCAGCCGGCAACCGGGCCGAAGTGCCCGGAGTGCAAGAAACCCACCTTCCGGAACGAGACCAAGACCGGCAAGCTGTACTTCCGCTGCGCGGCCTGCAAGGGTGCCTGGTGGCCGGATCGCGAGGATCCGGCCAAGACCGGAAAGAAGTTGGAGGCGAAATGAACCGCGACATCATGGTGGCGGCGCTTGCGCCGTGCGACGGCCGGGTGGCCGCGCAACAGCGCGGTACCGCTTCATGAGGCAGTTCATCGAGCCGGTATTCCAGCCGATTGCCGATGCGCATGGCCGGACCTTTGGCCTCGAGGCGCTGCTGCGGTTTCGGGGATATCCGGACCGCAGTCCGGATCAAAGCCTGCGCCGATGGGAGAAGACGGGGTTCATCCGCACCGTCGATCGCGCGATGCTGGCAAGCGTCGTGGAGGCGCTTGCGCGGATCGACTTCTTCGATCGCCCCACGCGGGTTGCCGTCAACGTGTCGGTGGCGACGATCGAGGCCGACGGCGATGGCTACCGCGCCGCGCTCGGCGCCCTGGCGGATCTCGTGCAGCGGGTCATCGTGGAAGTGACCGAGACCGCGCCGATCACGAATGCGGCCTCGGTGCTGCGGTTCGCGGCGGAGTGCAGAGCCGCTGGCTATCACCTGGCGCTCGACGACTGCAAACCGTCCCACCCGTACGGGCGGGAGGAATTCATGCGCAGCGTTTTTCCGACGCTCGTCAAGATCGACGGCGAGTTCCTCTGCCGGTGTCATGCGGCGGGGGAGGTGTCCGCGCTGCGGCGGATGATCGACGCGGCGCACGCGCTCGGAGCGCGCGTGATCGCCGAGCACGTCGCCGACGAGGCGATCCGGGATTTTGCGTTGCGGCAGGGCGCGGATCTTCTGCAGGGATTCGCCATCGGCAGGCCCGCGTCGCTCGCCCGGTGCGTGGGGGAGCGGCGGCGCGCGGCATAGATGGCGACTTTTGCGGGGAGATGATCTATCGCGTAATTTCTTTCCCCGAGGCTGGGGAACTGCTTGCCCTGTACTACCAACCCGACGCCTGCACCTGCCAGGAAACCGTCATCTCCATGAGAAAAATCGCTATTGCCGTTATTTCCGCCGCGGCGGCCGCATCCAGCTCGGCGTGGGCGTGGCATTCCCATACCTCGGCGGGCGTCGACGACGTGCAAGGCGCGTATGGGGTGGTCTTTCCGCCTTCCGCGGCGCGGCCCGATCCGCTGCGCACGCCAGGCGCAGTCGATCCCCGCGTGACGCAAGACAACCTCCGCGAAACCATCTGTCGCAGGGGCGGCTACACCCGGTCGGTGCGTCCGTCCATGAAGTACACCGAGCGGCTCAAACGTCGGCAGATCGAGGAGTACGGCTACGGCGATCACAGGATGCGCGACTACGAGGAGGATCACCTCGTGAGTCTGGAGCTTGGGGGCGCGCCTGCCGACCCGCGAAATCTCTGGCCCGAACCCCACCACGTCATCGGCGGGTGGGGGTCGTACGCCAAGGACAAGCTTGAAAATCGGCTGCACACGCTGGTATGCCACCACCGGATTCCGCTCACGGAGGCGCAATCCGAGATCGCCAGCGACTGGATCGCGGCATATCGAAGATACATCGGACCGACCCCTGATCAATCACGCCGGCATCGAAGCGGAGACTGAGGGGACATGAGCGTATAGCGCCCCGGCCGCTTTATGGCGTCCCGCAAACGAAAGTTTCCGGCAATCTCGGGACGATCCATCAGTACCACGCAGGAAAATCATGTCGCTGCGCCACTGGCAGCAGCCTTCCCCCGCAAGTCTTCCCACAACTTGCCTGCGCCGAGCAGCACATCCTTCATGTCCGAGCGCAGGCGTTCCGATTCGAGAGCCTGCTTGCTCATCGTCGAATGGGCCGAAAGCGCATCCATGACCGCCGCGAGAATTTCGTTGGCAAGGTCTGGGGACGCGGCGAACTGCTCTTTGGTGTTGTTGAGGGCCTGCTCGGCGAGCTTCTCCGACTCCATCAGCTTGCCTTTGATGACGTCGTTCACGTAGACGAGCTTGTCGCCCGGCGTCAGGTCGCCCTCGAAGAGATCGTTCACCTTCTCGATCAACTCGGCCAGCTCGACCCGGGTCTTGTCCTGGACTTGGCCCGAGCCGACCTGGTCGGCGGGATGGATCTGTACCGGCTCGCCGGCATGCAGGGACAACGGCGCCTCGCCAAGGCTCTTGATGGTGTAGGCGGTGAGCTTGAGCGCCGAGAGGTCCACTCCTTCGCGCTCGCGGCCGAAGGTGAGCAGCGGGTGCAGCAGCCGGAAGAAGATCGAGCGCTTCTCGACCTCGGTGTTGCCGTAGTCGAAGATCTGCGACAGGAAGCCATAAAGGCGCACGTAGGTGGCGATGTCGCCCTTGAACAGGACCAGCGCATCCATCCGATCCTGCGCCGCCTTGGCAGCCTTCTCGTCGCTGCCTGCCGCTTCCCGGTCCATCTTGGCCTGCGCGTAGGCGCCGAGGAGCCGGTTTGCCACCGGCATCATCGCCGCATCCAGCTCCGAAGGCTTGGCCCTGGCGCCCTTGAGGGCGGCATTCACGACCCGGTCGACCTCGAATTCGTCATATAGCCCCTGGCCGTCGAGCTTGGCCTTGAGCTCGTGGACGACGTGCGGGTCGGTGACGCTCGCAAGTTCCGCCGTCTCGTAGTACGGCTTGAAGGCCGCCAGGATGTCGGCCGGGTCGTTGACGAAGTCGACGACGTACGTCTGGTCCTTGCCCGGGAAGCAGCGATTCAGGCGGGAGAGCGTCTGCACTGCCTGGATGCCGGCCAGGCGCTTGTCGACGTACATCGCGCACAGCAGCGGCTCGTCGAAGCCCGTCTGGAATTTGTTGGCTACCAGCAGCAGTTGGTAGTCGCCGCTCTTGAATGCGGTGCGGATGTCCTGGCCGGCGAGCCGGGGGTTGAGCTCCTTGCTGTGCTCCGTGAAGGGATCCGGCCCGCTTTCCGGGTCGATCACCTCGCCGGAAAAGGCGACCAGCGCTTCGATCTTGTAGCCGTGCTCGGCGACGTACTTGCGCGTGGCAATCTGCCAGCGCACGGCCTCCTTGCGGCTGCCGGTGACGACCATCGCCCGAGCCTGGCCGCCCAGCAGCGGCTGCACGTGCTTGCGGAAGTGCTCGACGACGACCTGGACGCGCTGGGCGATGTTGTACTCGTGCAGCCGCACCCAGCCCATGATGCCGCGCATGGCTTCGGACCGGTCGACCTGTTCGGAGTGGATCGTCCCGCCTTTGTGCGCGAGCGAAAACGCCACCTTGTACGACGTATAGGTCTTGAGCACGTCGAGGATGAACCCCTCCTCGATCGCCTGCCGCATCGAATAGACGTGGAAGGGCGCTGGGATGTTGTCCGGCGCCGGCGGGCGACCCGGGTCGGGCCGGGTGCCGAAGAGCTGCAGCGTCTTGTCCTTGGGCGTGGCGGTGAAGGCGACGTAGGTGATGCCGAGGTCCTGGTCGCCGCCTGCCTTGGCCGCCATCTGTGCCGCGAGGATGTCTTCGGCCGCCACTTCGCCGCCGTCCTGCAGCTCGGCGAGTTCGGCCGCGCTCAGCACGAGCTTGAGTTTCGCCGCCGTTTCGTTGGTCTGCGAGGAGTGCGCCTCGTCGGCGATCACGGCAAAGCGCTTGCCCTTGGTGGCGGCAAGTTCCCGGACCTTTTCGAGTGCGAACGGAAAAGTCTGGATCGTGCAAACGACGATCTTCTTGCCGGCAGCCAATGCTTCGGCAAGCTCCTTGCTCTTGCTGGCGCCTTCTCCGGTCACGACCGCGACGACGCCCTGGGTGCGCTCGAAGGACAGGATTGCTTCGCGCAGCTGATCGTCGAGAACGGTGCGATCCGAAATCACGATCACCGTGTCGAAGACCTTCCGGTCCTGGGCATCGTGAAGATCCGCCAGAAAGTGGCCGGTCCAGGCGATCGAATTGGTCTTGCCCGACCCAGCCGAGTGCTGCACCAGGTACTTGCCCCCGGGTCCATCGGCGAGCACCGCGGCGACAAGCTTGCGGGTCACCGTGAGCTGGTGATAGCGGGGGAAGATCCAGCCGGCGAGCTGCTTCTTGGCGTTTTTGACCGGCACGAGGTAGCGCCCCAGGATCTGCAGGAAGCTGTCGCGCTGCCACACCTCTTTCCACAGGTAGTCGGTGGCGATGCCGGCCTTGGGCGGGTTGCCGGCGCCGCCCTGGTTGCCCTGGTTGAACGGCAGGAACACGGTGTCCAGACCGGCCAGGCGCGTCGTCATGTACGCCTCGGCGTTGCTCACCGCGAAGTGCACCAGCGCGCCGCCGGGAAACGCGAGCAGCGGCTCGGGCATGTTCCTGGGCTTGAAGGTCGGTTCGCGGTCGGTCTTGTACTGGTAGATCGCGTCCTGCACGCTCTGGGTGTACTGGCTCTTGAGTTCCGCGGTCGCGACCGGAATGCCATTGACGAACAGCACGAGGTCGATGCTGTTCTCGTTATGCACCGAGTAATGCACCTGGCGTACGACCCGCAGGCGGTTGGCGGCATAGCGGGCCTGCAGGTCGGCGTTCATGCCGAGCGCGGGCTTGAACTGGCACATCGAAATGGGCTGCTTCAGTCCGATGAAGTCGAAACCCTGGCGCAGGACCTGAAGCGTGCCCTGGGCATCGAGCGATTTGCGCAGGCGCTCAGCGATCACCTGGGGTGCGGGGGCGCCATGGCTTTTCTCAATCGCCTCCCACGCCTTGGGTTGGCTGGCCTGGATCCATGTGACCATGTCGTCGACGAAGAGCGCCTTCTCTCGGTCGTACCGGCTCGCGTCGCCGGCGTCATGCATCCAGCCGGCTACGCGCAGGTCGGCACATATTTCGTCTTCGAGGTGGATCTCCCTGTGGATGTTCAACCTTGGCTCCCAACGGTCATCTGGTCATGATTGGCTTCACGCAGCATAGCCGCTTGGCCCAAATGGCGTTGGATCGCGCGCAGCGTCTCGCAGTATCTTCGTGATAAATTCTGACGGCTTATCAGCCATCGCGAGCTTGCGGTTCGGCGCGACATGTTCAAAAACAGCAGCGAGGACCGTCATGTCGTGCCCAATTCCCCTCGAAAGAGCGGTGGCAGTCAACAACGAACCCAAGGACGCACTGCCGCTCGTAATCTCGTTCATTTGACGTCGCGTGAGCGACAGATTGGACAATAGGGTAGCAAGAGCATCAAGGGTGGGCGCGTCGAGGGCCTGCAGGTCCACCCCGAGGCTCTGCGTAAGGGGCAGTTCGCGCGGCACGCACCACGACATGTCGAAGTGCCCCGCAAGAGGTTGACCCGCCTGTAGTTGAGACACCGCGGCGTCAACGAATTGTTTCGCTGTGAGGAGGCCCGCGGCCAAGTTGACGAGTTCGGCAGCAATCAGTGAGCAAAGGTTCTGCCGGCGTCGCACCAACTCCTCTTCGGATTGTCGTTTCGCGCTCCATCGAGTCACCCAACTTCCAAACAAAACCGCCGCTCCGCCGAACAGGGCACCAACCAGTGTCGCGGTGGCGGCTGGATCTGAGCCAGCAGTTGGGTAGCGGATCAATTTCATACCGGTCAACACCAAGAGAGCGCTGAGCAACAGGTCAAAATTTGAGAGGACTTTGATTACGACTTTCACTTTCCACCGTTCAGCAACGTGGTATGGACCTTCAAACCAGGTGATCGCCGGTCGCCCGAGTTGGATCACGGCCTGATCGATCAGCGGCTCAGCAAATGCTGTCATGCCGCAGCCTTCGCCTCCGCGCGACCGCGCACGTCGATCTTTCCCGTCACAGCAGCGGAGATTAGAGCAGAGCGGCGCTCTTGTAGAAGTTCCATCGCTCGTTGTGCTTCAGCGATCAGGGCATCCAGACGATTTGCTTCGAGATGAAGGAAATCGACAATCGCCAATTGCTCGCTCTTTGACGGCAATGGCATCGGAGCACCTCTCACGATCTCTTGACTGATGTTGGGATCCTTCCGGGAACTCTCCGCGCCAACCATCCAAAACGGTCTGAAGAACTGTACGTACCTGAGCATGAAATCAGGAACAACAGCATCCGAGGGAAGCAACCCGCATATGGCTTGATTAACCGCAGCGGGAATGCCAAGCAAGCCGTTCTTGCCCACCGTGCCGTCACCCCCATACATGGCGACCATTACCGTTCCAATTGGCAGGATTCTGCATGCCGTATCTCGAATGGCCTGATCCGTTATGTACACCTCGACAGACATCAAGATCTCGTTTGTCAAATCCATCGTTCTGACCCACGGGATCCCGGTCTCGTCGGCGTAGTACGTCTCCGGCATTGAAGTGTTCGGAGTTCCACCACTAGTTGTCATGCAGCAATGCTTGATTCTAGTCATGCTCCAATGCGCCGGCACCTTCCCCAGCCACTCCACCCCCGAATCCTTCATCGGTACGTTCGGGTCCAGCCCTTTCGTGACGGCCTGCGAGATCACCGCTTGGCGTTTTTCTTTCAGCAGTTCGATTAGGCGCTTCTGCTCTTCGATCAGGGCGTCGATCTTGGCGGTTTCGCGGTCGAGGAAACGTGCAATTGCAACCTGTTCATCAAACGGGGGTACCGGACCCTTCAATGTCATCAGCTCGCTCGCATTGATGGCCGGATAGCTGATGCCCACGGATCGCGCGATCACCTCGGACATGAAGAATTCGCAATGGAGCATGTAACCCAGAAACTTCGGCTGGACGCGTCGCGGCCGAATTGCTGCGAATCCGGTCGACGCGATTAGATTTACCGGCGGGTCGGTAACGGTCGCGATGGCCCGCAGATACGTCCGAACTGTCGAAATAAGCACATCGCCGTTACGAACGATACGCCGCGCTCGAGACGGAGCGGCGCCGAAGGTCATCGAATCCGTTGTCACGATGCCGTCTTCTTGGGTCACGCCCGATATCTCGACGTATTCAATCAGGAGATCGGAATCGGTTGCTTCTTGTAGCACCTCGTCGTTACACGACGCGATGGCTTTCAGCGGACTCACCTCCCAACCCGTCGGAATCCATCCCAACCTCGGAACGCCGGAATCCTTGTATTCGGCGTAACGTGGAAAGCTCATTGCTCCCCCTCGCCGCGTTCCCCCAGCAGATAGAACTCGTGCAGCTTGGCCTGCAGTAGCGCCTTGTCGGGGAGCTGCGTCTGGTACTCGGCGATGAGCGCCGGGGAGGCGGTGCGGCTCAAGGCGTACTCCACCACCTCGTCGTCCTTGCTCGCGCACAGCAATACGCCGATGGCGGGGTTCTCGTGCGGTTTGCGCACGTCCCGGTCGAGCGCTTCGAGGTAGAAGCCGAGCTTGCCGAGGTATTCCGGCTCGAAGCGGCCGACTTTCAATTCGATGGCGACCAGGCAATTGAGGCCGCGGTGGAAGAACAGCAGGTCCAGCGCGAAATCCCGCCCGCCGACCTGCAGCGGGTATTCCGAGCCGACGAAACAGAAGTCGCGCCCCAGCTCAATCAGGAAGGCCCGCAACTGCGCCAGTAGTCCGCGGTGCAATTGCGCCTCGCTGTGGGCCTCAGGCAGCCCCAGGAACTCGACCACGTAGGCATCCTTGAAAACCGTCGGAGCCTCAGGATGGGTTTGCGGCACCGCCGCGGAGATTTTCGCGGGCGAAAGGACCACACGCTCGAAGAGAGCGGTCTTCATCTGGCGTTCGAGTTCCCGGCTGCTCCAGCGCTCCTGGATCGCCTGCCGCAGGTAGAACTCGCGCTCTTCAGCGCGCTTGCATTGGCCGACGATGATGACGTTGTGCGTCCAGGGCAATTGTCTCGGCAGTGCCGAGACAATTTCGCCGGCCGCGGCGTAGGCCTCGTAGAACTGGCGCATGCGAAAAAGGTTCGGCCGGGTAAAGCCGCGCAGGCCGGGCTGCGTGCGGGCGATGTGGGTGGCCAAGCGATCCACCACACCCTCGCCCCATTCGGCTGCGGCAACCTTGCGGCTGATGTGCTCGCCGATCTGCCAGTACAGGTCGATCAAGGCGGTGTTCACGGCCTGGAAGGCGCGCTGGCGTGCGGCCTCGATGAGCGCGACGATGGCGTCGAAGCCCTCTTCGGACGTGGCGAACCCCGTCACGCCGACAGTCCTTCAATCATCGCCTTGATGCGGTCGGTGACCTGTTTCAGGTCGGCGTCGATCTCGGCCAGTTCGCGCGGCGGCTCGAACACGTAGAAGTGGCGGTTGAAGGGGATCTCGTAGCCGACCTTGGTCTTTTCGTGGTCGATCCAGGCGTCCGGCGCGTGCGGCAGCACCTCGCGCTTGAAGTAGTCGTCTACGTCCTCCGACAACGGCACGTTTTCGGTGTCGCGCAGGGCGGTGTCCGGCTGCGGTTTGCCCTTCGCCTTGCCCTTGTCGGACAGGACGGGCTTGCCTTGTCCGTCCCGCAGCGGCCGCTCGACCGTGATGGTACGGTAGCCGAACTCCCCGTTGCGGAAGATCCGCGAGATCGGCACCCGCTTCACTTTGCCGCCCGCAGGCGCCTTGGGCGATCGTTCTCCGTTCAGCAGCACCTGCTGTTCGACTTCCTTGCCTTGCGCATCGAAGGTCGTTACCAGGCTTGCCTCCACAAATTCTCCAAAGAGCCGCGTCACCTGCGCAATGTGCTCTTCGCTCATCTCCCTGCGCTTGGATCCCAGGCTCTTGCGCATCTTCTGCCAGAAGCCGGATGCGTCGATCAACTGCACGAAACCCTTGCGCTCCTCGGGCTTGCGGTTGGTCAGACACCAGACGTAGGTGCTGATGCCGGTGTTGTAGAACATGTCGGTGGGCAGCGCGACGATCGCTTCCACCAGATCGTTCTCCAGCACGTAGCGCCGAATCTCCGATTCGCCGGAACCGGCGCCGCCGGTGAAGAGCGGCGAGCCGTTCAGGACGATCCCGATGCGGCTACCGCCCTGGGCAGCGGGCCGCATCTTCGAGAGCAGGTGCAGCAGGAAGAGCAGCGAGCCATCCGACACCCGCGGCAGGCCCGGGCCGAAACGGCCGTTGAACCCCTGCTTTTCGTACTCCTCGCGCACGGCCTTCTCGATTTTCTTCCATTCCACGCCGAACGGCGGATTGGACAGCATGTAGTCGAAGCGCTTTCCCGGCAGGCCGTCGTCGCTCAGCGTATTACCCAGGATGATGTTGGTGATGTCTTGGCCGCGGATCAGCATGTCCGCCTTGCAGATGGCGTGCGACTCGGGGTTGAGCTCCTGGCCGAAGAGCGTTAGCCGGGCCTTGGGGTTGAGCTCCAGCAGGTATTCGGCCGCGACGCTCAGCATGCCGCCGGTGCCGGCCGTGGGGTCGTACATCGTGCGCACGACGCCGGGTTTGGTCAATGCATCCGCGTCTTCGATGAACAGCAGGTTGACCATGAGGCGAATCACCTCGCGCGGCGTGAAATGCTCGCCGGCCGTCTCGTTGGAGAGTTCAGCGAACTTGCGGATCAACTCCTCGAACACGAGCCCCATCTGTACGTTGCCTACGCTTTTGGGGTGCAGATTGAGGCCGGCAAATTTCTCCGTCACGAGGTACAGCAGCTTCGCCTTGTGCAGGCGCTCGACCGTCGCCGCGAAATCGAAGTGCTCGAAGATGGAGCGCACATCCGGCGCGAAACCTTGGATGTAGCTGTCCAGGTTGGCGCGGATGTTGTCCTGATCGCCCATGAGCTTGCCCATGTCCAGGGACGAGACGTTGTAGAAGTCCAGCCCCGTCTTGCGCTTGACGAAGGGCTCGAAGGCGATGTGGGCCTTGCGCTTCTCGGCGAATTCCTTCAGCGCCGCGTCCTTGGTCGGCGCGAGCACGCAGTCGAGACGGCGTAGAACCGTGAACGGCAGGATGACCCGGCCGTATTCGCTTTGTTTGAAATCGCCGCGCAGAAGGTCGGCGACGGACCAGATCAAAGACGAGAGGGCTTGCTGATTCATGCGGGTTGATTTGCTCTATTTGGTTGTAAGCCGCGAGTATCGGGACGAGCATGTGCATGACGGGAGCGTTGACCTCCCCCGTCGGGATTTATATAGCAGATTCAAGCATAGCTTGAAGACGTCGGTTCGATGGGTGGTTAGCCGCGGTCTTCCCGGACCAGCTCGCTGAGACGGTAAAGCACGCGCGGAAGCCTTAACCGAGGGGCGATTTCCAGCGCCGAATCGGCGGCTTCGTCCTGGGCGCCGCGCGCGGCCGGCCGTCGAAGAGCCCGTTGCCGGGCCTCCTCGGCTGACCGAGGTCGCCGCGACGGTGGAGGCGGCGGTACTGTTGGCAGTTTCTTGTCCATGTCCGCATTGCCACGGACCCTTGATCACCGGTTCGTCGCCCACACCACGGGCACCCCCATAAGACGTGCCCAGCTGCGGGTGCTGGCGGCCTGGATGCCGGGGGCCGCGTTGGACTTGTCCGCCCACCAGGCGTTGGATTGGGCGAGGATCAGGCCGGGCCGCTGCGCCAAGGCCTCGATCCAGGTCCAAGGCTGCAGCTGCTCGATGCAGATCGAGGACCACACCCGTAGCCCGTCGACATAGAAGGCGCGCTGCCACCAGGAGGGTCGGAGCGAGACGGGTTTCCACGGCAGCCAGTCGCCGCCGAGCAGCAGACCGGCGGCGATGGCCGCAGGCTGCCGGGTGGGGTCGCGGGAATCGACGCGCACGATCGCATCGCGCCGGGAGACCTGCGCGCCCAGGAGCCAGATCTGCCCGGGAGGAACGACGAATGCGAACTGGGCGCGCGTGCCGGCGTACCAGTCCGGCAGGACCGCTTCGGGGAATACGACGACGCGGGCGCCGGCGCCCTGGCGCAGCCCGTCGGCGATCAACGCCTGGGTGTTGCGGATTTCGACAAGAACATTGCCGCGGTCGGGCGGAACTCGGGTCTGAACCCCGACCCATCCACGGGGAGCGCGCGGTGCGGGGCTGGCAATGGTCACGATGTTGGCCCAGGCCGCCAGCGCCAGAACGCCGGCCAGCATTCCCTGCGCCGGTCGGCTCCCGCCTATCGCGGCGGGAAGCGCTGCGACCGTTGCGGACAATCCGAGAACGCCGCCCCAGCCCCAGGCCGGGAACAGCGCCCCGGCCGAATTCAAGGGCGAGAGCCAGCCGATCACGCCCAAGGGCGGCAGTGCGGTGAGCGCCAGCGCCAGGAGCAGGCCCCCACGGCGCGGCGGCAGCGCCCACGGCAGAGCGAGCAGGATCGACGCGCCAATCCAGGCGCCGAGCGCGACGCCGGCATGGCTGCTTCCCCAGTAGCCCACCACCGCCCCGACAATCGGCCAGCTTCCCATGAGGTAGTAGGCCGCCGCAATCAGGAATCGCTCCGTTGCGGCTTTTCCGAGGGCGACCAGGAGAACCAGGACGGCCGACAGCGCCGGGCCGGCCAAAGAGCCGCCGCCCCAAAGCCAGGCGCTGCCGGCGAACGCGCCCGCCGGCACGAGCGCCCAGCTGGGAACTGCCAACCGGCCGCTCATCGCTGGCGCGAGTCGTGGTGTTGGGAGACCGTGAGCCGATCGATGGTCTGCTGCTGCGCCGCGAAGGCGGGCGCAAGCCGGTACTCTTCCCAGCTCGTGCCGCCCCAGAACGCCAGGGCGAGCAGGGCGCCCGCGGCGATGAGCCAAGCCATGCTGAACGAGTCGCGCAGCGCGCCGCGGAGCACGCTCAGATCGACTTTCACGCTGACCGGTTCCTTCTGGTTTTCCGGCTTCTCCAGCGTCTTGCGCAGAACTTCCAGATCGGCGCGCACGGGGGCGAGATCCACGGCCGGCGCCCTGACAGCACTCTCTGCCACCGCGGCCCGGATCGCGGCAAGCGCATCGGCGCGCCCGGTCGATCGCGCCCACCCCCAGGCGAAGAGCGCGACGTGCGCGGCGTTGGACGGGTCCTCGACGGCGAATCCGGCCCTTCCCATGACCTGCAGCACGGAGCGGATCTCGACCCATTCGTCCTCGCCGGGAACGCGGGTCAGAACGTCGATGAAGATCTGCTCGGCGTTGGTATAGGAGGCCATCAACAGACCTCGCCGGCGGCGATCGCTTCGACCTGCGCCATCGCGGCGCCGGCGCGCTGCAGCCACGAGTTGAGCGCCAGGCGAAACCCGAAGGCGAGCGGAACGCCATCGATGCCGGACTTGATGACGTCGTGGAACGGCCGCCGTCCGATCATGACGGCGAGCTGGTCGTTGAGTTCCGGCAGAACGGCTTCGAGCCAGGAACCCTCCACGACCAGGGTCTGGCGCAGCATGTCGGCGTCCCACAGGAGGAACTTGTCCTGGGCGCCGAAGAAGAGGTTCTTGACAACCATGCCGGTCGTGTACCGGGCGCCCAGGCTGCGCAGGCGGTAGTCCAGGGCGCGGATGCTCTCCTGGGTGCGGCTGAGCATCCAGACGGGAATGGCGTTGGCCTCACGCAGGACCTCGCCCACGATGTGGATCGAGCCGTCGAAGGCGCGGGTGCCGATCTGCGCGGGCATGTTGACGATGAGACGCACATCCGAGTTCCGGGCCACGGCGGAAAGCATGGAGATGCGGTCGCCGAAGGCGATCCAGCCGTCTTCGGTGGAGAGGTCGAGCATGGCGGTGCTCATGATGCCCTCGCCCGCCTTGAGTCCGCCCTCGCCGCAGACGTCGGGATTGGAGAGATCGGCGTCGTAGACAGCGATCCGGGGGCGATCGTCCTCGGGCAGGCAGAGGTAGTAATGGACGAGGGCGCGGGCGGCGAGGCTCTTGCCGACGCCGCCCTTGTCGCCGTCGATGACGAAGGTTTTGAGCATGATCGATTCCTTTGCGGTGAGGTGGATCAGGAGTGGTGTTCGCCGATGAACTTGCGGCGGTCGCCCGGCGGTCCTTCGAGGTTCTTGCGCAGGACGTAGTCCTCATCGGACTCGGTCGGGAGCTGGTCGGAGCCGTCCGCCCAGGCCGGCATGGTCAGTCCGAGAGCGGCAATCGCGGAGCCTGCGGGCGACGCGCCGGTCGCGGCGGTGGGCTGCGCCGCCCCGGACGCCGGGGGAGATGCGGGCGCGGGCCGCTTCGCCGGGGCGGGCCGACTGGCCGGCGCAGATCCGGAAGCCGGTGGCGATACGGGCGCGGCGGCGGAAATTGTGCGCACGCGATGTCTTGCATGCACGCGGGATAAGGCGTACCGCAGCTCGGCGGGCGCGATGGTCGGAAGCTCTTGCTGCAAGAGCGCGATCACTTCTTCTGTTGTGCCGCCGGAGTCGAACAGATCGAGGATGACGTGCTCCATTCCGAGGACGCTTTTTATTGCGTATTCGCGGGCGGTTTTTGCCGCGTTGGCGGCGCGCTTGGCTTTGAGGGCGGCGAACAGCGCCTTGGAGGCGGCCGCCTGCGCGGCTGCGCCAGGCGCGACGAAAGGCGCGTCGGGTTTGTCGTCGTCGTTCATGTCTTCTTCCCGGTTGCGGCCCGTGAAGCGGGGCCGATACCGGTACTCCGCGCGGTGGGCCCGTGGTGGGCGGCGGATGCGACAAGGGAACCGCGGAGCAGAGCCGGGGTGCGCGCAGGGTGCGCGGAGGTGCGCCGGATGTCGGCGGACGTTCGCGCGAGCGCGCCCGCTCTTCGGGTGTCGGGCGGAGCCTGACCAAGTGGGAACGGAGCACGTTGGGAGCGCAGCGAAAACGTGACACCGTTCCCGTACCTTGTACGATTTTGTTCCATGCGAGCGCTTGAACATCGCTCGTACATGGTCCGTAGGTAGGCCGTACATGGTCCGTACGTGTGCCGTACGTCCATGCAACCCCGGGACCACTCCGGCACCCCGTCCCGGACACCTCCGGCCCACATCCCGGACACCGCTAGGCCACTCGGGGCCCACCGCGCAGAGTCTGGGCATGGCCACCAAAACACCCCATACCCGATTCGTATCCCTCCGGCTCACGGAATCGGACTTGCTTGATCTCGCGGCGCAAGCGGAGCAGGCCGGCCTATCGCGATCGGAACTGATCCGAAGGCGGGCCTTGAATTTGCCCGTTCTCAGCCGCACGGACATCCAGACCGCCGACAGCATCGACAAGGTCGGACGTCTGATGAAGTTTCTCTACCCGAAGAACAAGGCCTGGGCTACCGCCGAGGAACGCCGGAAGTATTGGCGAACGATCGAAGACCTGCAGCGCACGTCCCAGGTGTTGCGTGGAAACCCGGAGGAGGAAAAATGCTCGCCAAAGTGATCACCCTCAGCCACGGCTCGAACGCGAAGGGCGCGCGCGTGGGGTTCGGGCCGGTGATGCGCTACATCATGCGGGCATCCCCGGACAATGAACTGCCGGAAGGACAGACGCTCGAAGGCGGGCACATCAACATCGACGACGACGACCTGCTCTGGACGATCGACGAAATCCGCGCGGCCTACGCAGACGATCTGGCCGCCGTGTGCGACAGCACGGCCGACGATTGCCGGCGCAAGGGGCGGTTCAAGAGCAATCCGGTCTACCACGTCGCGATCAACTGGCAGGAAGGCGAGCACCCGACCGCGAAGCAGGCCGAGCACGCCTGCCGGTACATCATGCGCGAGCTGGGGTTTGCCGAGCACCAGGCGGCCTGGGCGATCCACCGGAACACCGACAACGACCACGTGCACCTGGTCGTCAATCGCGTGCACCCGGTGAAGCACATTGCGATCGACCCGCCGTTCAAGATGGACTACTTCATCCTGGACCGGTCCATGCGGGAGCTGGAACTGGAATTCGGCTACGGGCGGGCGAACGGTCCGTACATCACCCTGGATTCGCCGGACGGTCCGAAGATCGTGCGCATGAGCCGGGCGGAACGCCGGCAGCGGGGGTTGCTGAAAGAGGATGGACCCCGAATCAGCGAGCGCGCGCGGCGGGCGGAAATCAATCTCGGGAGCGAGCAGTCCTTCCAGTCCTGGGTAGCGGCCGCGCCGGCGCGCGATCTGAAGGAAGTCCTGGAGAAGCCGGGTTGCACTTGGGCCGAGGCGCAAGCGGCGCTGGCCCGGCACGGTGTCGCGATCCAGGCCAAGGGATCCGGGATGGTCGTGACCACCACGCTCAAGGATGGGCGGGTGCTGGCGGCCAAGGCTTCTCAACTCGGCCGCTGGGCTTCGAAGGCGGAACTGGAAAAACGCCTGGGCGCCTTCGTTGTCGCGGAGCCGGCGGGCGGATTGCCGCCGGTCTATGCCGAGCACATCGAGTCGGCGCTGCGCGGACGGCCGACCCGGAAAAGCCGGCAAGCGGTTCCCGGAGCGGATCTCGGTTCGGATCATGAGAAACCAGAAGCCGACGAACAGAAGCGCGACCCCGATCAGCGGGCGATTCGCCGGCAGCAGCGCGCCGATGCGCGTGTTGCGCTGGGGCAGCGGTTCAAGGCCGAGCAGGAGCAAGCCACGCAGGACAGGGTCCGCTGGCGAGCCGAACTGCGCGAGCAGCATCGGCGGGAGCGAGAGGCGCTGCAGGCGAAGCACCGGCAAGCCCGGGCGCAGGCCTACGCCGCGGCGCGCCGCAACGGACAGCCGGTTGCCGTGGCGCAGTCGCTGTGGGCCTGGCAGGCGGCCAAAGAGCGCGAAGCCCTGCAGAAGCGCCAAGCCGAGGAACGCAAGGCGCTCACGGCGGGGGGATCCCGGCCGGAAGTCTGGCGCAAGTGGCTCGAGCGGCAGGCCGAGTTGGGGGACGAAGCCGCCCAGGCGGCGCTGCGCGGCATCCGGTACCGGGAGCAGCGCAAGAAGAATCAGGAGATCGACGGCATCGAGGGGGAAGAGGTCGATCCTTTGGGCAAGCTCACCGTGGCCGCGCTGCACGCGGAAGTCGATCGCAAGCGGCAATTGGTCATATATAGAGGGAGCGACGGGAAGGAGAAGTTCGTCGACACCGGGCCGCGGATCGAGATGCGGGACCGGAGCGCCGACACGCTGGAGGCGGCGCTGCGCGTTGCTGCGCAGAAGTACGGTGGGTCGATCACGATCACGGGAAGCGGAGAGTTCCGGGAGCGGGCAGCGCGGGAAGCCGCCAGGCTCGGCATCCGGGTGATCGATGCCGATCTGCAGGCGGTCGTTCGGAGCGAGCGCGAACCGCAACGGCAACCGCAACCCGACCCCAGTGCTCCGCAGATCGGGAAACGCCGGACTGCGCGCAAGCGTGATCTGGAGCGGTGAGGCGTCCGCTCCCTGGGTTGCCCGGTTTCAACACGGGCACAGCCGGTGCCGATCCGGATGTTTTCCGGATGACTCCGGAAAAGTTTTGGGTGGATCCGGACGGTTCCGGTTGGAATCCGGAACGGCTCTGATGCACGAAAATCGTACAAGGTACGGGAACGGTGTCACGTTTTCGCTGCGCTCCCAACGTGCTCCGTTCCCACTTGGTCAGGCTCCGCCCGACACCCGAAGAGCGGGCGCGCCGGCGCGAACGTCCGCCGACATCCGGCGCACCTCCGCGCACCCTGCGCGCACCCCGGCTCTGCTCCGCGGTTCCCTTGTCGCATCCGCCGCCGTGCCATGCTGGTCCGGTCTGCAGCGGGCACCTTTCACGTCTGGCGCTGGGCGCACGGGGGGCTATGCTTCGTCGACCCACCTCGTTGCTGCGTTGCGTCATCAGGGTCTGCTGACCTCGGGAAGCCGACGCCTGGGTGGCCGCTTCACTTTGGGCTTCGGTGGCCGGTTCCGGCCACTTCCCGACATCGGGTCGCGCAGGTAGCCTGCCTGAAAGCTGACCTTCCGGAAACGGTGCAGCGCATCGCGACTAGACAGCGTCTGGCAAGCCTCTAATACAGCATGGGGAGCCGCGGCCATTCGACCAATCTGCAGTCCGGCAACCCTGTTTGCTATTCTCCGGCAAAGGAGAAGGGAATGCAGCGTAGCCGATTCGAAATTTGCCGGGTTTCAGGAATGCCTGTGTCAGACGGCGATCTTCTCGCAGATCTTCGGAATACTGCGGATCTGATCGGCAAAAAGACGGTCACGGAGAAGGAATATCGCCAACATGGAAAGTTCGACGACACCACATTGAGGAGGCGCTTCGGTAGTTGGAATCACGCTCTCAACGCCGCTGGTCTGACGCTTTCAAATGAGGTGGAAATTTCCGATGAGCGGCTGTTCGACAATCTGCTTGTGCTCTGGCAACATTTTGGTCGTCAGCCGCGCCGCAGCGAACTCGCGGTCGCACCATCGAGGATTTCGCAGTCACCGTACAACCGGCGGTTCGGCTCTTGGTCGAATGCACTTGCCGCGTTTGTGCAGTACGCGAACGCAAGCGATGCCGACGCCTCCGGAGACCAGAAAGATCTCGCGCGCAAGCCCGCTACAGGGCGAGATCCTTCGCTGCGCCTTCGTTGGCATGTCTTACAGAGAGATCGCTTCAAATGCTGCGCGTGTGGCGCTAGCCCCGCGATCACTCCCGGCGTCGAACTCCACGTAGACCATATCGTTCCCTGGAGTAAAGGGGGGGAAACCACAATCGCCAATTTGCAAACGCTTTGTTCTAGCTGCAATCTTGGCAAGTCGAATTTAGCGCCGAGCCACGAACAATCTCAATGAAGCGCCGGGAATGCGACCGCTATGGAAACCCGTCTTCGATACCTGTACAAATAGCACGCATGTCGAGCCTTCAAATATTCCTGCGTCAGGTCCGCAATCGATCTCGTGAGCATCGCCAGGCCATGCTCCTCGCGAGAGCGGGTCTGGCCGGGCAGATGATTTCAGTTTTGCGGCAAGAGCTGGACTCGATGGTGCGCATCATCTACTTGCTTTCACAAGGACAAGAGCGTCGTGAACTGCTTATCGAATTGTCCGTTAGCGGCGAAAGATGGTCGCAGGACAGTTCGCGAGCGAAAGTGACAGATCTAGAAATGGTTGAACTCGCGCAATCGCTGCAGGGCTGGACGCGATCTGTCTACAAATTCGGTTGCGCGTTCATACATCTGTCCAGCCTTCACGATTACAACGATAGAGATCCGCTTGCACAGCTTCCCACCCAAGAGCGTAGCGACATTCTCGAACACTGCCGCCACTACCATGGCGGTCCGTCCGCCGACAATTCGAGATTCGCCGACCTCATTCCGTTTCTGCCTAGTGTCTTTGAAAAGATAGCCAGCAATCTCGAGTGTTACCTCGAGGCCTTGGAATCAAGGGAGCTTCGCAGTGCCAACGAAATCTAGCTCGCGACACTTCAGCAGCACTTTCGGAGATTAAGGCGTTGCAAGGCGGGGCAATTTGTTTGCAGCGACATCACCCGAGAGCGGACCATCGCGACAGTCGCCTGTGGGTCGTTACCGCCTGTCCAGGGCGGGGTGGTTCGGGTGACAGCTGTGCCCGCGAAGCGGAATCTTGAAGTACCGGCATTTGCCGCGCGGCGCTTCGTGAATTCCAAGAATTCGGCCGGGTAGCTTCCACCCGCTGCCCGTCGCGGGCCCACCGCGCAGAGGAGTCTCCGTAGACGGCCCGATCCCGGGTCGTGACGGAGACCCGGAATGTCTGCACCGCAATCCCAGACGCACGCCCGGCAGGCCGAGGCGTTGCGCCGGGCGATGGGGCCGGAAATCCTCATCCCACTTGCCGACCCCCAGGTCGTCGAGATCATGCTCAACCCGGACGGCAACCTGTGGGTGGACCGGCTCGGCGCCGGCATGACCTGCACCGGCCGCATCGATCCGGTCCGGGCGCTCACCATCGTCAACACCGTCGCGGCGATGCTCGAAACGGTGGTCACGGCGGAGCGGCCGATCCTCGAGTGCGAACTGCCGCTGGACGGATCCCGCTTCGAAGCGCTGATCCCGCCGCTCGTGGAGCACGCGAGCTTCGCGCTGCGCAAGAAGGCCACCCTGGTGTTCACCCTGGAGGACTACGTCGTCAAGGGGATCATGGGCGCCGCGCAGCGCAAGGCGATCGAGGAGGCCGTTGCCGGCCGGCAGAACGTCCTGGTCTGCGGCGGCACCGGCACCGGCAAGACGACGCTCGCCAACGCCATCCTCGATTGCGTGGCGCGGGTTGATTCCGATCACCGGGTGGTGGTGATCGAGGACACCCGCGAGCTGCAGGTCAATGCCGAGAACGTCGTATTCCTGCGCACGTCGGACAACACCGACATGACCAGGCTTTTGCGCGCCACGATGCGCCTGCGGCCGGACCGCATCGTCGTGGGGGAGGTGCGCGACGGCTCGGCGCTGGCGCTGCTCAAGGCGTGGAACACCGGGCACCCGGGCGGGGTGGGCACGGTGCACGCCAACGACGCGAGTGCCGCGCTCATCCGGATCGGGCAACTCATTCAGGAGGCGGGGGTTCCGCCCAATCCGGAGCTCATCGCCGAGGCGGTAAACGTGGTCGTGTCGATCAAGCGCACGACGACGGGCCGCCGGGTGGAGGAGGTTGCCGCGGTCCGCGGCTGGTCGGCGGGCGGAGGGTTTCATATCGAGCGCATGGCCTGATGGCCTGACCGCGGGCCCACTCTGCGGAGTCCGGGCATGGACCACGACGACTTTCTCGAATTCGCGCGCCGGCTCGGCGTGCACATCGCCTCCGATCACCTGATCGCGGACGGCCGGATCCACCGCGCCGATGTCGACGCCGACCGGTCTGGCAAGAACGATGCGGCCTACCTGCTGCGGGAGGACGGCAGCGGCTGGGTGACGAATTTCAAGGCGAGCGGCAAGCCGGAGTACTTCCGGCGCGGCGAGCAGAAGGACCTCACTCCGGAGGAACTGGCGGCGCTCGCCGCGCAGCGCGAAGCGCGGCAGGCCGAGCAGATCGAGCGCAACCGCCTGGCGGTGGTGGACAGCGTCGAGCAGTGGGAGGCCTCGCGCGAGCCGAAGGATTTTCCGTACCTGTGCGAGCCCAGGCTCGATCCGGCCGGACTGCGGCAGTGCCGCGGGCGGCTACTGGTTCCGGTTCTGCGGTTTGACCAAGGCGGGGAACTGGGCTGGGCCGGGATGCAGCGCATCGAGCCTGCGCCGGCGGGAACGTCGCCGGAGAAGCGCTTCGTTCCCGGCACGGCGACCTCGGGATCGTTCGCGGTGATCCCGATACAGGGTTCCGGTGTGGAGTCTCCGCTCGACAGCTTCGATGCGGTTCGCAACGCCCCGCGGGTGGTGTTCTGCGAGGGCGTGGGGACGGCGCTTGCGATTCACCAGGCAACGGGCCTGCCGGTGATCGCGGCGCTATCCGCGCAGAACCTGCCGGAGGTGGCGCGGGCGCTGCACGACAAGCTGCGCGGCCAGGTCGTGGTCTATGCCGACAACGACGGCGAGCGGGCGGGATACAAGGGACAGGTCTATGCGGTGCGCACGGCGCGGGTCATGGGTTCCGCCCGCACGCGGATCGCGTTGCCGGAGCGGGCAGGGGGCATGACGCCGCCCGGGTACGACGCGCGCGACCAGCTGCGCGACGGGCCTCCCGGCGCGATCGCGGCGACGATCGAAAAGGCGCTGCGAGCGGAGCAGCTCGAGCGGCGGATCCCGGAGCGGTTTCGCGAATCGACGAGCAAAAGCACCCCAAGCGTCAAAAGCGAAAACGAGTTCGTTCGTTCGCCGACGGGCGCCGCGGAGTTCGGAGAAATTGGACAGACCGTTGCCAAGGTCATAGGGAGGCAGGCTGGCTTGATTCGTCTGCGCCGCCGCGACCTTGAACACATCGAGCAGCGCCACGGATCCGAGATCCGAATGGTCGGATTCCGCGATGCTGCGGAATTTGTCGCATCCACGCTCGATCGAGGCAATGCGATCTATCAAGGAACCCGTGGGGCGTTGATCGTTTCAGATCAAAACAGCAGGCCCAACCGCGCCGCCGTACTGGTTCTTCAACCAGCCGTTGACGCGGGCGGCGACTACTACGCCGTTACCACTGCACTGCCTGTGCGCCCGATGTATTTGCACAACAAGAAGTTGCTCCTCTCGCGTGACGGACCGATCACGCGTCGTTCCCGAGGGAACGAGCCCTTTAGCCCTGGGCGAGGAGCTGCGCCCACTATAGAGCAAGCGGAATCCGCGAACAAGCGATCTTTGCACGAGGAAGGTGCCCAGCAATTCCACTCCCGGCCGGCCAGTCATCGCGAAGCCGCGATGGGCGCGGCCGGCCCCACCCCCGACCAGGAGAAACGTCGTATGGAACCGTCGCAGGAAACCCCAAGCCAGGAACTTGCCCGCACCACGGCCGCCTTCAATCGCGAGTCCGATCCGCAGAAGCGGCAGGAATTGCGGGAACGCATCGAGGCGCTGCGCGCGCAGATCAAGCAGGCGCAGCCGCAGGACCGCACGCCGCCCGCCGGCGCGCGCGAGGCTTCTCCGCCGCAAACTCCGGACAACGGGCAGGCTGCCCCCGCGCCGGCGGAGCCTCCCCGGGCGGAGGGCGCGCAACCCGATCCGTTCGCCGAGATGAATCGCGCGGCCGAAGATGTGCAGAAGACCCCGCCCGTTGCCGCGCAGGCGGTCGCCGGCGAAACCCCGGAGGAGAAACTGCTGCGGCAGTACCGGGAAGCGACGGCGCCGCAGCGCGAGGCGCGCGCCAAGGCGCTGCGCGAACTCGATGGCCAGCACCGGGAGGAGCAGGGGGCGCTGTTCGACGCGCTGGGGCAGCTTCGATTGGAGAAGGAGCGCGAGCTTGCGCCCATGGCTGAGGAGCACCGCAAGTCGCTGATCGCGCTCGAGGTCGCCAAGCGGGTCGAGGCGCTGCACAAGACGCAGGCCGGGAAGCGCAAGGATCTCGCGGCGCGGCTGCTGCCGGTGCCGAGCCTGCGCAACTTTCTCGAAGCGCGCGCCGGATCCGATCCGGTTGCCGCCCGCATGCTCGAGGAGGAAGTGCGCCGCGGCCCCCAGGCGGAATCGATCCGCGGCCGGCGCACGGGCGAGCACGAACCGGTCACGCTCGAAGGCCTGACGTGGGAGGTCGATACGTCCGACCCGAAGGCCAAGGCGGTGCACTACGCGCGCGACGGCGAGCGGGTGATGAGCGACCGGGGCGAGCGGCTCGATCTTTACAAGGTCGAGGACCGGGAGATCGAAGCCGCGCTGCGGCTGGCCGAGCAGAAGTACGACATGGAAGCGGGTCTGGTGCTGACCGGCAGCCGAGAGTTTCAGAGCCGGGCGGCCGAAATCGCCGGGCGCATCGGGGTCAAGGTTCGGAACGAGGAACTGCAGGCGGCCTGGCAGGCCGGGCGGCAGCAGGCGATGCAGGAGGAAGGGCAGGGCGAGGAGCGGCATCTGCCGGCGGGCGGCATCGAGCCTGGGCGCAGTTCTGCCCCGGATCTGGACAAGGCTTCGCAGCAGCACCTTCTTGCCGAGGGGGTGCTGGCGCGGCTGCAACCGGCGGCTTGGAGCGCGCTGGAGAAGGCGGGGCAGCGCCAAGCGTTGAGTCCGCAGGAGCGCGAACTGCTCCAGCGCGACAGCCACGCCGATCTGGTCGACGGCGAGGATCGCTTGACGCCGCTGGGCGAGGTGGTGCATGCCCGCATGCAGGCGCGGATTGAAGCCGAGCGCGAGCAGTTCCAGCAGCAGCTGCGCGGCCGCAACGTCGATGAGGAGATGGAGCGGCGCAAGCGCGAGGAGGCCGCGCACGGCAAGGCCGAGGTCTCCTCGGAGCGCCGGCAGGAGCGGATCGACGAGCAGGAAACATCCGTGGAATCCGAGCTTGCGCGGATCTACGCCGCGCACGGCCTTTCTGTGGTCAAGAACGGGGATCTTGCGGCCGCCGGCGCCGAATTGGACAGCGCATCGGCGGACGCCTGGGTGGTGGCCCAGGACACGAGCCGTCCCGAGAGCACGGAACTCGCGCGTCGTTTGCCCGAATCCTTCGAATCGGAGCAGGACTTCGTCGCGGCGATCCGCGCCGAGGAAGAACGCCAGATCGAATCTCCCCAGCGCGCGCCGATGCGCGCCCGGTCCCGGGATCCGGAAGTCGATCGCTGAGGAGGGCGGGGCCCACCTCGCAGAGTGGATACAGGAGCCGGACGGTCCGGCTCCGAGACTCTCTGGAGGTCGTGATCATGGAGAACTTGATTCCGCAGGTAGCCGAGGAGGCTGAATTCGCCGTCCTCGAAGCGCCGGATCGCAAGACGGCGCAGGAGGAATTTGGGGCGGAGTTCGAAGACGAGCAGGTGCGCCATGGATGACGGGCGCGAAGTGGCATCGGCGCCGCCGGCGGCCGGATCGGGTAAGACTGCCCGGGACCTGCGCCAGGAGATCACCGACCGCATGGTGGCCGCACTCGGTGAGGGCCGCATTCCGTGGGACAAACCGTGGCAGTCGCTCGATCACGGCCTGCCGCGCAACGTGGCCTCGGGGCGGGAGTACCGCGGCGGCAACCGGCTCATTCTGATGCTCGAACAGATGGATCGGGGCTATGCCGATTCGCGGTTCGGCACGATGAAGCAGATCAACGATCTGGGCGGCCGGGTCAAGAAGGGCGAGCGCGGTATCCCGGTGGAGCTCTGGAAGGAGCAGCCCTTCTGGGAGCGCCGCGACGTGACGGTGACGGCGGCCTACGGCCAGCGAGTGAAGGTCTTCGGGGAGGAGCGCGGCAAGGTGCTGGCTGGGTCCTATTCCGACAAGGAACCCACGCTGCACTTGAATCCGGACGATTTGCGGGTGGTGCACCGCCCCTCGGGCAAGCCCGAACAGACGATGCCCTGGAAGGACGCACACAGTCTCGATGGGATGGTCGGGCAGGTCTTCACCGTGTTCAACGTCGAGCAGACCGAAGGCATGAAGATCGAGCCGCTCGCCAAGCCCCAGGAGCGGTTCGACGTGGTCGAACGCGGAGAAGCCATCAAGGCCGCGATGGAGCGTGACGGGCTGAAGTTCGGCGAGCACCCGAAGTTCGCGTTCTATTCGCCCAAGCGCGATGAGGTCGCGCTTCCGCCGAAAGGGCAGTTCGCCGACGAGAAGGGCTACTACGGCACGCTGTTGCACGAGATCGGGCACGCGACCGGCGCCGAGAAGCGGCTGAAACGAGAAGGCATCACCGGAAACCACCGGTTCGGCAGCGACGGCTACGCGAAGGAAGAGTTGCGCGCGGAGCTCTTCAGCGTGTTCATGGCGGCGCAAACGGGAATCCCCCACGACGAGGGCCAGCACACGGCGTACATCCAGTCCTGGGCCGAGGCGCTCAAGAAGGACAAGAACGAGCTCTTCCGCGCGGCCAACGAGGCGAGCAAGGCGGTGGATTACGTGCTGGGGAAGGAACAGGAGCTTGCCAAGGCAATGGAGCAGACGATGGCCGTTCGGCGAGAAATCGGCCTGGAAAGCAAGCCGCTCGAAACGGAACTTGCCGCGCAGCGCGAGGGAGCGTTGATCGGCGTCCTTGGAACGGGCCAAGGCTCCAAGCCGGAGCGGAACGCTCCATCGCGGCAGGCGCGTCGCAAGCCCCGGGGGTTAGAGCGCTGACGGCTTTTCCGCCCAGCGGTTGGTGGCTTCGTAACCGCCGCAGCGCGCAACCGGATTCCTCCATCGGTTGCTGGGGTGCGCGCCGTCTGGCCCACGTCACGGGCCGCTTCCCCACAACATCCGGAACGCCATCATGAGCACCGTAGCCGACGCGCTGTACCACATTCCCAAGGCCCAGCGGGACATCACCCGCTTCGTCTGGCCGTCCCTGGGGCTATTCGCCCTGATCGTTCTCGTATCGATGTGGGCGGCGACCGAGTACGCCGCCTGGGGCCTGGGCTACGGCGCGGCGCTGGGCGCGCCGATTGCGCCGCGCCTCTATGTCCCGTTCGATATCGTCCTGTGGACCTGGAAGTTCGACCGCATCGAAAACGGCCAAGCCGTCATGAAGGTCTTCGAGCGCGCCCATCTCATCATGGGGGTCGGCGGATTCCTGTCTCTGATGCTGCCGGTGGCGATGGCCTACCGGAGAACCCGCAAGGCCGACGCCGAGCGCAATGACCTGCACGGCTCGGCGCACTGGGCGGGCAAGGAGGAGGTCGAGCGGGCGGGGATTCTCCCCGACGCCAAGAACACGGGCGGCGTGCTCTTCGGCGCCTGGGAGGAAAAGGGACAGACCCGGTATCTGCGCCACAAGGGGCCCGAGCACATGATGGTCTTTGCTCCGACGCGATCCGGCAAGGGCGTGGGGGTCGTGATCCCGACGCTGCTCTCCTGGGACGAATCGGTGCTGGTGCACGACATCAAGGGCGAGAACTGGGCGCTCACCAGCGGGTTCCGGCAGAAGGTGCTCGGGCAGCGCGTCATCAAGTTCGACCCGACCGCGGCGGACTCGGCGCGCTTCAATCCCCTGCAGGAAATCCGCATGGACGCAAGCCTCGTCAAGGACGTGCAGAACATCGCCACCATGATCGTCGACCCTGACGGCAAGGGCTTGAACGACCACTGGGCCAAGACCGGCTTCGACCTGATGACGGGGGTGGTGCTCTTCGTGCTGCTCTACTGGGATTCGTGCGGGCCGGACGCCCGGCTGCGCTGCTTGCACACCGTGCAGGCCATTCTCTCGGACGGCGGGCCGATCCGCGAGATCGCCGAGCAGGCCGCGCAGAAAAACGCCCGCTCCGGAAAGCAGGGCAAAGGCGAGCAGGACGAGCAGCTGGATGGGTCGGCTGCGGTGATGACCTACATCCGGGACGTGGCGCTCGCGAAGTCCACGGCCGTAGAGAATCCGCACGCCCGGACCGGGTGGCTGGCGGTTGCGCAGGCGAGCCAGTCGTTTCTGAACAAGGCCGCGAACGAGGCTTCCGGCGTTCTCTCCACGGCGCTTTCCTTCCTGTCGCTCTACCGCGACCCGATCGTTGCGGACAACACCCGGGTGTCGGATTTCACGCTGGAGAGCATCATGGGCGGGCCGGGCGTCGACGGCGAGCCGGTGCGCGAGAAGACGTCGCTCTACTTGGTCGTTCCGCCCAGCGACAAGGACCGCTTGAAGCCCCTTTTGCGGCTCGTCATCAACCAGGTGGTGCGCAGGCTCACCGAAGGCATGGAGTTCGATGCGGGCGGCGCCGGCAAGAGCCGCTATCCGCACCGGCTGCTGCTCCTGCTCGACGAGTTCCCGAGCCTGGGCAAGCTCGACATCTTCCAGGAGGCGCTCGCCTTCATCGCGGGCTATGGCCTCAAGGCCCTGCTCATCGTGCAGGACTTGAGCCAGCTTTTTGCCGCCTACGGCAGGGACGAGTCGATCATCAGCAACTGCCACATCCGCGTGGCCTATGCGCCCAACAAGATCGAGACGGCGGAGTTGCTCTCGAAGATGGCAGGACAATCCACCGTCAGTCACACGCAGCGGCAGTATTCCGGCAACCGCCTGGCCGTCGTATTGCAGCACGTCAACACCAACGAGCAGATCGTGCAGCGGCCGCTCTTGACTGCCGACGAGTGCATGCGGCTGCCGCCCGATGACGAGCTGGTCTTCGTCGCCGGCTACGCGCCGCTCTACTGCCGCAAGATCAAGTACTACACCGATTCGGCCTTCGCAGCGCGCGTGAAGCTCGGGCCGGCATCCACTACCGGGCGGGGGGCCTGAAATGCTTGCCGCCTGCCGAGCTGCGTGGCTGGTAGCAGGAGTGCTGGCGCTCGTCGGCATGCGGGCCGCCGCCGGCATTCTCGGGGGGATGGGCTGGCGGGTGAATCTCACCGAGAGCGAGCCGCTGGGTTTCTACCGGCTGGAGCCGGTGCGTCCGGAAACGCCGATCGCGCGCGGCGCCATGGTGGAGTTCTGTCCGCCGCAGACCGTGACGCCCGCCCGGTATCCGTTCTACATGACGGGGGACTGCCCGGGCGGCGGCATGCCGATGTTCAAGCAGATCGCCGCGATCCCCGGCGATCGGATCCGGGTGAGCATGGCGAGCGTGGCGGTCAACGGCGTCGTGCTGGCGTTCAGCTCGCAGCTCACGCATTCGCAGAAGTGGCTCTGGGTGCGCCTGCCGCACCAGGCAGGAAAGTTCACGCTCGGGCGCGACCAGTACTGGCTCTACGGCAGCGGGGCGCGGCCAGCGCTCGCCGCGCAGAGCTTCGACAGTCGCTACTGGGGGCCGGTCCGCCGCAAGGACATCCGGCGGGTCGCGCGGTGAACGGACGGGGTGGCTTGGTCTCTCATTTCGCAATTCCCAGGAAGACGGCCAGGCAGCGCTCAACCTCCACCAGAGCGTCGGCATCGATGCGTCCGAGGAACGCCCCAAGCTTGTCGCGCTTCACGGTCATGGTTTTGTCCACCATGACCTGCGACGGCTTTTGCAATCCGTTTTCCGCACTTGGTTCCACAGTGACGCGAAGAAGTGGCGCGGCAACCAGCGCGCTTGTCACCAGCAACACCGTCACGGTGGCGTGTTCTTCAAATTGATCGGCCTGAATGACCAAGGCGGGACGAGGTTTTCCGAAGTCGCCCTGCAGCGCGATGGTTACGAAGTCGCCGCGCCTCATGCAGTCCAGCCGTCCACGTCCGCCAAGGCCTCGGCCATGAACCGCTGCATCGCCTCATCGGAAATATCCGCCTGGGCCGCCAGATGGCACTGGCGGCGACATTCCTCCGCAAAGTCCGGGCGCCGGGTGTCCGGAACCCAGATTTGTACTGGTCGCAGACCTGCCCTGCGCAGAGCATCGCGGTGCTTCTGAACTCGCGCATTCACATGGAGTGTGGTCATACCATCCCCTTACTTGTTACATGCAACATGGTACGCAGAATGCGCGTTTCATGCAACGACTCGCCACCTGATCAAATGGGTCGCCGGAAGCCCGGGGCCCACCCGGCGGAGTGGATGAAGAGGGCCGGATATTCCGGTCCCCGAACCATTCTCGAAAGGACCGCCATGGGACGCAACAATGCTCGAACCACCTCCATCTTCCGCGGCCCGCGCCTTGCCGCGGCGCGCCGGATTCTGCTTGCCGCCGTGGTTGCCGCGGCCACGATGAACGAGGCCCACGCCACCGGCGCGGGTGGCCTGCCTTGGGATGGCGCGATCGCCACGCTGCAAGGTGACCTGACCGGGCCGGTCGCGACGGGCATCAGCGTGATCGCGTTTCTGGCCGCCGGCGCGGCGCTGGTGTTCGGCGAAGAACTGGGCGGCATCGCCAAGAAGGCGCTCTACGTCGTGCTGGGGGTGGCCTTCATCGTCATGGGCAATTCCTTCCTCGCGGCGCTTGGGCTGACCGGCACGCTGGTGATCTGACGGTCATGGGCGATCGAGCCATGCGTGAGCCCGAGTGCCCGCCGGGGCGCGGAGCGCAGTTTCCGCCCCCGGTGCTGCAGGAGACGATGGTCAAGGTCATGCAGGAGTTGATCTACCGGGGCTGGGATGTTGCCGATATCGCCGCGGCGATGCGCGCCGTGGCGGGGATGTCGGCGATGTTGGACAAGACGAAAGGACCACGGCAGTGAACGACAACAAGACACCGATTCACGAGTCGTTGAACCGCCCGATCCTGATGATGGGCGGCGAGCGCCAGCTTGTGCTGATGCTGGCGATCGTGGCCGGCATCTTCATCTTCTCGCTGCACAAGCTCTGGGCCGCGGCGGTGGGCGTCAGTCTCTGGACGGTGGGGCACTGGGCGCTCACCCGCGCGGCGGCCTACGACCCGCAACTCTCCAAGACCGGATCCCGCCTGCTGCGGTACCGGCACTTCTATCCGGCGCGGGCAACACCCTTTGCACCTTCCCGGGAGATTGCATCGTGAGGCGGCTGCGGGAGTTTCGCGACGCCTCCTACGGGCTCCCGGACCTGCTGCCGTGGGCGGCGCTGGTCGATGACGGGATCGTGCTCACGAAGTCGGGCGGTCTGATGGCGGGCTGGGAGTACCGCGGCCCGGACCTCGATTCGTCGACTCCGGAGGAATTGGGCGCGATGGCCGCGCGGTTGAACGCCGCGTTGAAGCTGGGCGAGGGCTGGGTGCTGCACTGCGACGCGGTGCGGGGACCGGCGCCGGGGTATGCCCCACAGGGGGCGTTCCCGGACCGCAGCACCCGGATGATCGACGACCTCCGGCGCGCGCAGCACGAGTCGAGCGCGGCGGGCTTTGCCAGCCGCTTTGTGCTGGTCGTGACCTGGTTTCCGATGCCCGACGCCGCGGGCAAGACCGCGGATCTCTTCGTCGACGGACGGGTCAAGGGGGGCGCTGCGCGCAACCTGGAGCGATTCCGCGAACGCATCCGCGAACTGCAGGACCGGCTCTCCACCCTGGTGCACATCCGGCGGCTTGCCGATCGGGTGGATCCCCGCTCGGGCGCGGTGGAGAGCGAACTCCTCGCGCATCTCGAGCAGTGCGTCTCGCTCGCCCCCCAGGCGCGACCTTTCCGGATGAACGCCGTGCCGATGTATCTGGACGCCGTGCTCGGGAACCACGACCTGACCACGGGCTTCGTCCCCAAGGTCGACCGCCGCTCGGTGTCGTGCATCGCGCTCGCAGAGCTTCCGCAGGAGAGCTTTCCGGGAATTCTGGATGCGCTCTCCCGGCTGCCGGTGTCCTATCGCTGGAGCAACCGGTTCCTCTTTCTCGACCCGGGCCAGGCCGGCAAGATCTTGAACGGCTACCGCTCCAAGTGGGCGCAAAAGCGCAAGAGCGCGATGAACCTCCTGCGCGAGAACGCGGGCGGGCAGGCCACCCACATCGACGCCGACGCCGACCGCATGGCCAACGATGCCGTGCAGGCTCTGGCCGAGGCCTCGAGCGGCATGGTGCTCTATGGCTATTTCACGAGCGTGCTGCTCCTCTCCCACGAAGACCCGGAGATTCTCGACGAGACGACGCGCGAGATGGTGAAGTTGATCGAGAACCGCGGTTTTGGCGCGCGCGTCGAGGACGTCAACGCCGTCGAAGCGTACCTGGGCTCGATGCCCGGCAACACCGCGGCCAACGTGCGACGGCCGCTCGTCCACACGCTCAACCTCGCGCACCTGCTGCCCTTCACCTCGGTGTGGAGCGGGCAGGAGCGCAATCCCTGTCCGT
The DNA here is from genome assembly GCA_000828975.1 of Burkholderiales bacterium GJ-E10. Taxonomy (NCBI): domain Bacteria; kingdom Pseudomonadati; phylum Pseudomonadota; class Betaproteobacteria; order Burkholderiales; species Burkholderiales bacterium GJ-E10. The sequence goes on from AP014683.1 coordinate 1,333,043, forward strand.
TCTATCCGCCGGAAAGCCCGGCGCTGCTGTGGGCAAAAACGGACGGCGCCACGCCGTTTCGGCTGACCCTGCACGCGGGCGACCTGGGGCACACGGCGATCCTGGGGCCCACCGGATCGGGCAAGTCGACGCTGCTCGCGCTCCTCGCCGCGCAGCAGTTTCGCTACCCCCGCGCGCAGGTCTTCGCGTTCGACAAGGGATATTCCATGCTGCCTCTGGTGTGGAGCGCTGGTGGCGAGCACTACGACATCGCGGGCGAGTCGGCAGACCTCGCGTTTTGCCCGCTGGGGCGGGTGGACGAGCCCGCGGAGCAGGTCTGGGCGGCGGAGTGGATCGAGCAGCTCTGCGAGCTCCAGGGGGTGGCCATCACCCCGCGCCAGCGCAAGGAGATCTACCGCGCGCTGGTGCACCTGGGAGAGTCGACGCAGGCGATGGCGCAGCGCACGATCACGAACTTCCTCGTCCTGCTGCAGGACCAGACCCTGCGCGAAGCGCTGCAGGCCTACAGCCTGCGCGGCATGGCGGGAGGCCTCCTCGACGCCGAGACGGACAGCCTGGGCGTGGACCCGTTCCAGGTCTTCGAGATGGAGCACCTCCTCGGCAAGGGTGAGCGGCTCGTGCTGCCCGTGCTCGCCTACATCTTCCACCGCATCGAGCAGCGGTTCAAGGGGGAGCCTACGCTTCTCATCCTCGACGAGGCCTGGATCATGCTGGGGCACCCGGTGTTCAAGGAGAAGATCCGGGAGTGGTTGAAGGTCCTGCGCAAGGCCAACGTCGCCGTGGTGTTCGCGACCCAGTCGCTCACCGATCTCACGCGCTCGGGGATCGCCGACGTGATCTTCGAATCCTGCCCGACGAAGATCTTCCTGCCCAACCCCGAGGCGCAAACCGAGAACATCCGGCCGCTCTACGGCAACGTGGGCTTGAACGCCCGGCAGATCGAAATCGTCGCGATGGCCACCCCCAAGCGCCAGTACTACGTCGTCCACCCGGAAGGCCGGCGGCTCTTCGACCTGGGCCTGAGCGCCCCGGAACTGGCGTTCGTGGGCGCAAGCGGCAAGGAAGACATCGCCCGCATACGCGGCTTGCGGCGGGCGTTGGGCGATGCGTGGCCCGCCCAGTGGCTGCGCGAGCGCGGCCAGAACCAGGCCGCGCAACTCTGGGAGTCCTACCAATGAAGAAACGCACCCTTGCAATCCCGGCCACTATTGCCGCACTGGTCCTCGCAACGCCCGCGCACGCGGGCGGGGGTGGAATCGGAGCGATCATGGGTGCCACGCTGCCCGAGCAACTCATCCAGGAGATGACGCTGGGCGACCAGTATTCGACCCAGGCCGTCCAGACGGCGCAGCAGATCCAGATGGTCGCCAACCAGATGAAGAACCTGAGCGTCATTCCGATGGAGCTCTGGCCGAACATCAGCAGCCAGCTCGCAAGCCTCGTCACGCTGGTCGGCAACGCCCATGGCCTGTCGTACGCCGCAGCCAACACGGTGGGCGCGGTGCAATCGCAGTTCGGTGCGCCGGCCGGGGTGCTCACCAACTACGGCGCCAGCCTGCAGACGTGGACGTCGAACCTGGACAGCCAGATCGCGAGCGTGCTGCAGCAGTACGGGCTCAATGCGTCGAGCTTCGCCACGACCCAGTCCGCCCTGCAGGGCATCCAGGATGCGAGCTATACGGCCGCGGGCCGGATGCAGGTGCTGCAGGCGGGCAACCAGATCTCGGGGCTCATGGTCAACCAGATGCAAAGCCTGCAGTCGGACATCCAGGCCGGCAACCAGGCCGAGCTCAACTTCATGGCGATGCAGGCGCATTCGCAGACGGATCAGACGAATAGCGTCGCGCCGATTCTCGCCGCTCCGACCCAGCCCGGGGCATTCTGAGGGGAATGCCCATGCGCAACGCGATGAAGGGGGGAGGGGCCGGGCTGGTGCTGCTTCTGGGCCTCGCGGCGGCGGCGCACGCCGCGCCGGCGGGCGGCCCCGGCGGGTCGGGGTATCTCGATTCCATCAGTTCGGACTTCGCCACCGCGACCTCGGGCTGGATGACGACGGCGCAGGGCTATGCCTTCAAGATCTTCACGGCGCTCGCCGCCATGGATCTGTCCTGGTGGGGCATCAAGCAGGTGCTCAAGAAAAACGACCTCGCCGACTTCGTCGCGGGCGCGGCGCTCAAGATCGCTTCGATCGGGTTCTTCTACACCGTGCTCGCCTTCGCGCCGACCTGGATGCCGCTCATCCCGCAGAGCTTCATGACGATGGGCGGAGCGATCGGCGGCTCTGCCGCGGCATCGACGCCCTCGGGCGTGATGAGCATGGCCTTTGCGGTGGTGGACCAGCTCTACACGGTCTACAACAGCGCCCCGGGAGGCATGTTCCATATCGGCTCGAACCTGTTTCTCGCGATCGTCATCGCGGTGACCTCGCTGTTCGCCCTGGCCGGGTTCGGGCTGGTCGCGCTGCAGCTACTCATGACGCTGGTGGAGATGTACCTCGTTGGCGGCGCGGGCCTCGTGATGCTGGGGTTCACCGGTTCTGGCCTGACCAGCAGCTTCGGCGAAAAATACATCGGGTATCTCGTGAGCGTGGGCGTCAAGCTCCTCACGATCTACGCCATCATCGGGCTGGGCGCAAACCTGATCGCCAACGAGATGAGCTACATCTCGTCGTACATCGGCAGCCCCAGCGGGACCATGCCGCCCACCGATCTGCTCAGCGTCGGGGTCAGCATGATGCTCTACGGCGTGATCGGCATTCAGGTTCCGGGGTTGGCCGGGAGCATGATGAACGGCTCGCCCAGCATGACGCTGGGCAACGTGGCGGGGGGTGCCGCCGCCATCATGGCGCCGGCGGCAGCCGGTGTCATGGGTGCGGGAGCAGCTGGAGCGGCGGCGGTGGGCGGGTACGCCAAGGCGATGCAGGGGCTCGAGAACCTTGCGGCGCGGGTTGGCGCCGGGGCGGTCTCCAGCGCAAGTCCCGCCGGCGGGATCGGCGGCACGGACAAGCTCGCGCAGCTGGGTTCGATCACGGGGGCGACGGGCCGCAGTGGCCCTACAGGCGCAATTGTCGGCAGCCAGAGTGGGACGTCGGCAGCCCGGCAGGCGGCTGGAGGCGTCGCGAGTGGATCCGGCAGCGTTTCCGGGGCGGTTTCCCGTGCCGCTCAGGTGACGACGGCGATGATGGAGCGCCGGGGTGCAGCCTCACCCGGCGCGGTTCCTCCGGGCGGGAGCTCAGTGGTCGCGGCACAGACGGGAACGCCGGCCCGGCAGGTTGCCCAGGGGGGCGCGGCGCCGTCCCCATCCGCCGTCGCGCCGGTTGGCGCCAACGGCGCGGTCGACGCCCTGGGCGCGCCGGCGGATCCGGCCGGTGCGGCCAAGAACTTCGAGGGGAGGGACCCCGCCGATTTGCTCAAGGGCGCTGCCGGCGCAATGAAGGATTCCGCCGGCAAGCTGCACGACTTTGCCAAGCACGATCTCAATCGCTTCGAAGGTTCGGGCGGCGGAGGCATCCAGATCCGGCTTGGCCACCACGAGGGGCATTGAGATGCGCAACCCGCGCCGGGACGCGGTGCTCGATGCGGTGCGCGCGGAGTTCGACCAGGCGCTGCGCCACGACCGCATGGCGCTTGCCGCGGTCGTCGGCCAGATCGTCTGCGCGGCATGGTTTGCCGCTCTCTGGCAAGCCCACTTCCGCCCCATCTGGACGCTGGCGCCCTGGGGCGCGTTCTTCGCGCTCTGCCTCGCCATCCTCGTTCGGATCGAGCGCGCGAAGCGGTAAACGCAATGCGCGCGCTTCTTCGCTTCGCGCTTCGCCGGGCGGGCCTCGCCGCGCTGCGCGTGCGGGTCCGGTACAACCCGCTGAGCGTCGAGCGCCTGCGGGCAGGCCCCGTTCTCGTCTGCGCCAATCACGTAAGCCTCATCGATGGCGTGATCGTCGCGCTCGCCAGCCCCGTGCCGCTCGTCTTCGGTGTCGATACGGAGTTTTCGCGCCGCTCGCTCCTCGCCCGCCGGGGCATGGCGGCGCTGGCAGCGCTTGGATTCGGCCGCGTCGTCCCGATCGATGCCGGCTCGCCCTTCGGCCTGCGCGCCTTGCGCAAGGCGCTCGATCGCGGCGAGCCCGTCATGCTGTTCCCCGAGGGCCGCATCAGCGACACCGGAGCGCCCCTGCCGCCGCGGCCGGGCGTCGATTGGCTCGCAGAGCGCTGCGGCGCGCCGGTGCTTTGCGTTCGCATCCGCGGCGCCGAGCGCAGCCGGGCGTTTGCCAAGGCGGGCACCGCCTGGTGGCCGCCCATAGAAATCGAGTTCTGAGGTCTTGCGTTACCCGCGCTCCGTGCGCGGGCCCACCTCGCAGAGTTCCTGTAGCGACGCCGGTATTCGGCGTCACCACATGGAGGATGCGAGATGGCCGATGCCAACCCGTACTTGAATGCGCGCCGGGAGTGGGACGAGCGGTATGGCGACGCGCTCGCGCGCGCGAAAAGCTGGAGACTGGCGGCTTTTGCCAGCCTTGCCGTGGCGGTGGTGTCCGTCGCGGGCATTGCCTGGATCGGCGGCCAGAGCAAGATCGAGCCCTTTGTCGTGGCCATCGACAAGATGGGAGATCCGGTTGCGATGGCGCAGCCCGCAGGCGGCAGCGCGGTCAGCCAGCGCATCATCGAGGCGCAGGTCGCCAACTGGGTCTGGACGGCGCGCACCGTCCTGCCCGACGGTCAAGCGCAGAAGGCCCTGATCGCCCGGGTCTATGCGCTGGCAAGCGCCGACGCTGCGGCCTACCTCAATTCGTGGTACTCCGCGCACCCGCCGTTTGGCGATTTCACGGTCAACGTCACCATCACCAGCGTGTTGCCGGTGAGCAAGGACACCTGGCAGGTCGGCTGGGATGAAGTCAAGCGCCAGGACGGCCAGTCCCAGCCGGTGCAGCACTGGAAGGCCAACATCACCACGGGGATCAACCCAGGCCTCGCCAAGAGCCCGCGGGTGATGCTCGACAACCCGCTGGGCCTCTTCCTGAAGAACGTCACCTGGACGCCCGTCGTCGGCGCGGCGTCCTGAACCGCATCCCGCCACAGAGAGGATTCCCGAGATGAGCAAGAACCCCATCAAGACGGCGATCGCCGCGCTTGCCTTGGCCGCCGCGGCCACGGCATCTGCCGGAACGATCGTCGACGAAGTCGGAACGCCCGACCCGCTTACCAGCCACGAGATCTACGCGCTCAAGGCGCCGATCCCGCTCTCCGAGCGCGCCAGTTCGGCGGCGGCGCAGACCTGGCTCAAGACGGGCTACGCGCCCAGCATGCTGGGCACCAACGGGCAGGTGATGTACGCCTACGGCCAGAGCCAGCCCACGATCACCTGCGCGCCGCTGCACATCTGCGTGATCAACCTGCTCCTGGGAGAGCACATCACGAACCTCAGCATCGGCGACAGCGTGCGCTGGATGGTGCAGACCGCCGACGCCGGACACACCCCGGTCGTGGTGGTCAAGCCGGTCGCCGCGGGGCTCACGACGAACCTCGTGGTGACCACGGACGCCGGGCGCGTGTACTACATGACCCTGGTTTCCCGGCAGCACCGCTATGTGCCGCAGATCGGGTTCTACGACCCGCAGCAGATCGTCATCCGCCTGCAGCGGCAGGCCGATGCGCAAGCCGCGCAGGACGGGGCGAAGAAGCAGTCCGTCGTCGCGCAGCTGGGAACCGTCGACCCGTCCGATCTGGACTTCGACTACCACTGCGCGGGCGACGATCCGGACGAGATCGACCGCGATCTTCTGCCGGTGCGGGTGTTCGCAGGCGGCGGCCATACCTACCTGCAGATGCAAGACGGCATGAGCTTCCGAGACGCGCCGGCGGTGTTCCGATTCGAGGGCGGCAAGACCGAGCTCATCAACAGCCGCCTGGTGAACAACTACTTCGTGATCGACGGGCTGCCGGAGAAGTTCAAGCTCGTGGTGGGTGTGGGCAAGGGCGCGCGCACGGTGACCTGCGCGCAGGGCGCGGCGCCCAAGCCGTTTGCGATCCCGCGGTCGAACTTTCTGCCGCAGGGGCGCTGAGATGACGGAAGAAACCGATCGGGATCTGCTCGAAACGGACGTCGACGGCAGCACGGCGCAGCGCGGCGAGCCGCTGCGCATCCGCGGCACGCCGGCCAAGGGGCCGCGCCTGAGCAAGAACCTCAAGGGGGCGCTGGGCGTTCTCGGCGGCCTAGCCGGCGTGGGAATCGTCATCGGCGTGATGTCGGCCGGGCACAAGGCGCAGACCAAGCCCGAATCGGCGGACGCGGCCCGGGTGGGGCAGACCAAGCCGGATGTCGTCGCCATGGAGCAGGCGGCGGACAAGGCGCGGCAGGAGGAATCCACTGGTGGCGCTTCGCCAAAGCCTGCGGTGTCCGCGCGCAAGGACAAGGCCGCGGCGCCCGTCACGCTGCAGTCCGGGCCGGCCGGATCGCAGCTCACGCCCGAGCAGAAGTACCGCCAGTGGCTGGAGGACCAGCATTACAAGAACCTTGAGGGTGCGATGCTCGCAGCGCAAAGCGCCCGGCTCGCCAAGACCGTCCCGGAAGGCGCCGTTCCGCAAGGGATCCAGCGATCCGATCAGCCGGGTGCCGCCGCGGCGCCGGCGGGCGATCTGGGATCGACGCTGCAAAACGCCCTTGCCGGACTCCAGCGGCCGCGCGGTGCCGCCCCCGAAGGGCCGGAAGGGCAGGGAGCGCAGCAGCAGAACAAGGCATTCCTGGCCGCCCAATCCAAGACGGGTGACGGCGACTACCTGCCGGCATCGGTGCAGCCGCCCCGCGCGCAACACGAGCTCTTCGCCGGATCCGTCATCCCCGCCGTTCTCGTCACCGGGATCAACAGCGATCTGCCGGGCAGCATCTCCGCCCAGGTGCGCCAGACCGTATACGACAGCCTCGATCCGGACGTGGTGCTCATCCCCCAGGGAACCCGGCTCATCGGCAAGTACAGCAGCGACGTGGCCTACGGCCAGCGGCGCGTGCTCGTGGCCTGGAACCAGGTGATCTTCCCCAACGGATCGACCATCGACCTCAAGGGCATGGAAGGCACCGACGGGCAGGGACAGGCCGGACTCCACGACCTGGTCGACAACCACTACATGCGGATCTTCGGCAGCGCCATCCTGATGAGCCTGTTGAGCGCGGGCGCGCAGCTCTCCCAGCCGCAGAATTCCAACATGTTCACCACGCCCACGGCCGGCCAGGAGGCCGCCGCCGCGATGGGCCAGGAGCTCAACATGGTGGGGACAAATCTCCTCAACAAGAACCTCAATATCCAGCCTACCCTGATCATCCGGCCAGGCTACGCTTTCAACGTCCTCGTCAGCCGTACCATGATCCTGCCGCCCTATCCGGCGCAGTAGGGTGTGTCCAAAATGTGTCTCGCTGTCGCAATAGCCGCGCACCGGCGCAGCTATTTACGGCTGGTTTGCGGGGTTGGCGAGCGATGAGATTGCAGCAAAAACAACGTGTTAGGTGTAGCGCTTGCTAGCGGAAGTCCTTGACATGGTGGGGGTCGTTGGTTCGAGTCCAATCGCGCCTACCAACATTTCCCGTTGCAGAATCATTCGTTACGTCAACGGCGGGGATGTTCGGGACGAACGTGGGGCGAATTCCATCGCATCTTCCGACCCTGACCTCGCTCCTGCAGTGACCTCGCCCTTCCCGGGTTGGTTGCCGAGATGTCGTGGCCGTGCCGCGCTGGCTGGGTCTTCAAGAACCGTCGCTCGGGCCACGATCTGCGTACACTCCCGGGTTTGTCTTTCCTGTTCCCGGTTCGGATCTCATCACGCCACCGTTCCCTATGAATCCATTTTTCCGGATCCTTGCCGCGGCCACCGCGACCACCCTGGTGCTCGGCGGCTGTAGCCACTTCATCACCAACGCCGGGCCGAGCACCTCCACCATCGAGTCGGAGCCGCAGGCGAAGTCGACCTTGCGCGGCATCCGCCTTTTCCATGTCGATTACGCGCTTGCGCACGCCGTCGAAACGCGGGAAACGAGGCAGCGCTTTTCCGCCTTCTTTTCCGGGCCGGCGCACCCGAATCACGTCGTCGGTCCCGGCGACGTGCTGGCGATCTTCCTCTGGGAATCGCCGCCGGCGATGTTGTTTACCGCCCAGAGCCTCGCGGTCGGGAGCGCGGGCATGGCCGGTGGCGGAACCGGCATGGTGAGTCTGCCGGTCCAGACCGTCGACAACGCCGGGCAGGTCGTCGTGCCCTTCGTCGGCAGTATTCCTGTCGCCGGAAAGACCTTGTCGCAGATCGAGCACGACATCGTCGCCAAGCTCTCGGGCATGGCCAACCATCCGCAGGCGATCGTCGAACTCGCGGTCAACAACACCCAGAACATCACCGTCGTCGGCAACGTGCCGCACAGTCTCGAAGTGCCGCTCACACCCGGCGGCGTGCGCCTGCTGCGGGCGATCGCGCTGGCGGGCGGCGTGACCCAGGCGGTGGAGACGGTGTCGATCCAGTTGTCGCGCGCCGGCCGGGTCATGACCATGCCGCTGCAGGCGGTGCTGCGCGATCCGCGCGAGAACATTCCGCTGCGCGCCGGCGACGTCGTCACCGCGCTCTATCAGCCCTCGAGCTTCAGCGTGCTGGGCGCCACCGGTCGCAATTCCGAGGTCAACTTCAAGGCGAGCGGCATCACCCTGGCGCAGGCGATCGCGCGCGCGGGCGGCCTCGACGACAATCGTGCCAACCCCTCGGCGGTGTTCCTGTTCCGGTTTGCCGCGCCCGACAGTCTGCCGCCCCGCCTGCTGCGCGGCGACCGTCTCGTCGACGGCAAGGTGCCGGCGATTTTCGAGTTCGATCTGCGCGATCCGGCGGTGTTCTTCGCCGCGCAGACCTTTCCGATCCACGATCACGACCTGCTCTACGTTTCCGACGCCCCGGCCAACGATCTGCAGAAGGTCCTCACCATCGTCGGCTCGATCGTGTTCCCGTACCAGGCGTATACGACCTCCGGCGGCACGATTCCATGATCGGGCCCCGGCAGGTCGGCCGCGCAGGACGCGTGTTGCATAGGGAAGCCATGGCATGAGGAAGCACCTCTATCGGCTTCTTGCCGCCGTTGCGCTGGCGGCTGCCGCGGCCCAATCGGCCTGGGCCGGAGACATGTCGGTGGGCGCCGGGTACAACTTCGTTCCGGGATCCGGCTATGTCTCGTTTGACGACCGGTTCGGCAACTTCGCCGCCGAAGCCTGGCTGATGACCACCGGCCAGGAAGAGCCGACCACCCGCCCCGGACCGGAACTGGATCTCAACGTCCTCGCCTATCTGCCGTCGTGCCCCGTCTTTGCCAAGGTCGGCGTGATTTCCGGCTTGTGGGGCAAGCATGGAGCCGACGCCGGCTTCGGGGTCGATTGGCCGCTCACCCGCCAGTGGTCGGTACGCCTGCAGGACACGTTCAACTGGGCGACCGAAGACCAGCACCCCGGCTACGAACTCGAACATCAGGTTGCGCTGGGCGTCGAATTCCACTTTTGACCCGGTGCGCAGGGGCCATGTTGTCTCGGAGTCTGCGCGGCAGAAGGTGGTTTCCCCCTCTCCCGCATGCGGGAGAGGGCGGGGGTGAGGGTGATTGAGTTGGGACGGTAGACGCGCAAAGGGGTATTGGTGTTCATAGAGGATGCCCCGCTACCTACCGTACAAACCGCGCCAGAAGCAACGGCTGCCTTCGGCGCTGCAAGACTGGTTGCCCGAAGGGCATCTGGCCTACTACATCAGCGACGTGATCGACAGCCCGGGTCTGAGCGCGTTTCATCGCCCACGCAACCAGCCGTTTCATCCGGCGAGGATGGTCAAGGTGCTGGTTTACGGATATGCGACTGGAGTGTTCTCGTCGCGCAAGCTCGCTCGCAAGCTGCACGAGGATCGTCGCGCTGGGCCGCGAAGGCAAGGTCCAGGTACGCGTCGACTCGCAGCGCAGACGGAATGGAAACTCGTCTGCGCGGCGCTGAACCTGCGCCGGATGGCGAAACTGGCAACCGCATAATAAACGCCGCAAGTCCGGAAACGCTCCTGCCCACCGCCCGTCTCCGCCTGCCAGCACGCTCCATGGGTTGCCGCCCTCACCCCCGCCCTCTCCCGCTCGCGGGAGAGGGGGAAACCACCTTCCGCCGCGCAGACTCTAGCTTTCGATGATCTTGTCGAAGGACTCCATCGATCCGCACTCCCGTTTCCTTGGCGATCTGGTGAATTGGCTTGTCGCCCGCGCCCATGACCAGATCCACCTTCGTGCCAAAAACGTCTTCCAGATCCAGTTTGCAGCGGATCTCATCCATGACGTCCCTGCTGGCTGCCTCGACGTATAGGTCCACGTCCCCGCCGCGCCGGGAATCATCCGCGCGTGACCCGAAAAGCCAAATCCTGGCGCCTTTCCCAAAGTGGGCGATGACGACCTCGACCGCAGCCTGCGCTTCGAATTCCGTAATCCGCATGGAATGCCTCAATTTCCGACATTTTGCGCCACCTTTCGGCATTTTTGTCCGGCCGAGCCGATTCGCTTTCGAGTCCGGTGAGCGGACGGCGCTACGCCGGTGGGGAAGGGGCCGGCGAGGGAGTCGCTACGCGCCGGCTTCGGCGAGGCAGCGCTCGATCCGGTCGCCGGCCACCGCGGCGCCGTTTTCGGCGGCCACCGTGGGCGCGGCGTCCAGCAGCCGCTGCCGCATCGCGTGATCGTCGAGTAGGGCCGCAAGCGCTTCGGCGGCGGCCTTCGCGGTGTAGCGGGCCATCGGCAGCACCCGGGCGAAACCGCGTCGCGCGGCCCGGCGGGCGTTATCGTGCTGGTCCCAATCGGCAGGCACGAGCAGCGACGGCGCGGCGGCGCGCAAGGCCCAGCCGATGGTGCCGATGCCGCCGGAATGGACGACCGCCGCACCCAGGCCGAACAGGCGCGAGTAGGGCAGATAGCCGGTCACGCGGACATCGTCGGCAACGGCCGGAAGACCCTCGCGGATCCGCGGGCCGGCCACGATGATGGCCCTGCGGCCCAGCCGGCGCGCCGCGCCGATGCTCTCCTCGTAGAACCGTCCCGGGCTGGTACGCAGTCCGCCGCCGGCGGTGAACACCAGCGGCGCCTTGCCCGCTTGCGCGAAGGCCTGCAGCGACTCGACCTGCGCATCGTCGCCGAGAAAGCGCGGTTCGTACCAGCCGAAGCCCGTCACCACGGTCTGCGCCGGCCAGTCGGGTTGCGGGTCGAGCAGCAGCGGCGAAGTCGCCAGCAGGTTCAGGCGCTCCGAGTACATGCCCTCGAAGCGGGGATGGGCCTGCGTCGGCAACCCGAGGCGCGCCTGCAGCCGCAGCTGCGAGCGCATCAGCACCCGCGTGGCGGCGCGCGCCAGGTGGAGGTAGGGCGTTTCCGGCCAGCCCAGCGCGGCGGTACGGCGCTGCAGGCCATCGACGAGCGGCCAGAGCGGCGGATCGCAGCGCGACGGAATCGCCAGCGGCGAGGCGGCGCAGAACACCCAGGGCTTGCCCAGCAGGCGGCGCACGATCGCGCCGGCGTATGCCAGTTGGTTGCCCACCAGCAAGTCGGCCTCGGCCGCCAGGGGGCGCAGCCGGTCCACCTCCGCCCGCAGGCCGTCGGGGGCCAGGGTCGCGTCCAGCCGGGCGCGCCAGCCGGCCGCATCCGGCGCGGCGGTTCGGGCTTGGTCGAGGACATGCAGCGGCAGGCCGAGATCGGCGCAGGCCGCCGCGTGATGCCCCTCGGCCGCAACCGCCACCCGGTGCCCGCGGGCGTGCAGCGCCGCGCCGATCGCCAGCAGCGGAAACATGTCGCCGTAACCGCCGCGTGCGATGATTAGAACCTTGCCCATGTCCACAGAAAAAGAAAAAAACGCCGCCCTCGACGCCGAGGTCTATCACCGCATCGCCGACGTTCCGCCCGAGCACTGGGATGGGCTGGCGGCGCGCGGCTCGGTCGGCCTTTCGCGCGCCTTCTGGTCGATTATGGAGGCGTCGCGCATCAACGACTTCGACTTTCGCTATGTCCTCTTCTACGACGCGCAGCGCCGCCCCGTGGCGCTGGCGGGGTTCTACAGCGTCACCACCGACATTGCGATCTTCGCCCCCGGACCCTTGCGCGCGGCGCTGGGCGCGGTGCGCAGGGTACTCCCGAATTTTTTCAAGCTGCGCATGATCGAGTGCGGCACCCCGATCACCATCACCAGTCCGCCCTTCGTATACGACCCGGCGATCGACCCGGAGGCCGTGGTCGACGCGCTCGACCGGGTGTTGCGGCGCACGGCCCGCGCCGAAGGCCAGTTCCTGATCGTGGTGCGCGACTTCGAGCCCGATGCGGCCGCGTTGCAGAGCGCGTTCGGCAGGCGCGGCTACCACGGGACCGACAGCCTGCCCAATACCTACCTCGCGCTGCCCTGGAGCACCCCCGAAGAGTACCTGGCCGCGCTGCGCAGTTACTACCGCAGCAAGCTCGTCAAGCACCGCAAGCGCAATGCCGCCGCCGGCGTGACCCATACGGTGATCGACGACTTCGCCGACCTTGCCGACGAACTCTGCGCCGAGTGGATGGTCGTGCACGAAAGCGCGAGCGAATTCCAGCGCGAGGTGCTGACGCCGGATTTCTATCGGCGTCTGTCGCGCGACCTCGGGCCGCTCTCGAAGGCGATCCTGTTCCATCGCCACGGCGAGCGGGTGGGACATGCCCTGTTGCTGCGCGACGGCGATATGCTGCGCTGGCTCTACGTCGGCCGCAAGGTCTCCGGCAACGACGGCCTCTATCTCTACGTCGCCCAGACCGTCGTGCTCACCGCGATCGAACTGGGCGTGCGCCGGCTCGAGATGGGCCTCACCACCTACGCCATCAAGCAGGATCTGGGCGCCGAGGTGGTGCCGATCCGGCTTGCCCTGCGCGCCAACCGGAGCTGGATCAATCCCTTCGTCGGCCTAGGCTACAAGCTGCTCAACCGCGTGCCGGCGCCCGCGCCGCGGGCGGTGTTCAAGTGACCATGCTGCGCGGGCCCGTGCTGGTCACCGGGGCCACCGGATTCATCGGCAGCCGCCTGTCCCGCCGCCTGCTGGCGCAGGGCCGCGCGCTGCGGGTGTTCGTGCGCGACCCGGCGCGCCTGGACGCCGATCTGCGCCGCGGCGCCGAAGTGATCGCGGGCGATCTCGCCGACCTGCCCGCCCTGCGCGCTGCCGTGCAGGGCGCGGCGACCGTCTTTCACTGCGCCGCCGACGTCGCCACCTGGGACCGCATGGCGAACTACCGCGCGGCCAACGTCGAGGGCGTGCGCAATCTGTTCCGGGCGATCGAGATCGCCGGCGCGATGCCGCGCGTCGTCCACCTCTCCAGCGTCGACGTGTACGGCTTTCCCGCGTCCCCTGCGGACGAGACCTGTGCCGCGGAGGGCGGCGCGTTCGACTATGGCCGCACCAAGGCGCAGGGCGAGCGCATCGTCGTGGCCCGCTCCCGGCGCCTGGGCCTCGACTTCACCATCCTTCGGCCCTGCAACGTCATGGGGCCGGGCAGCCCGTTCATCGCCCGCATCGGCAAGGAACTGCGTGCGGGTCTGATGCTCACCGTCGACGGCGGCCGCGCCGATTGCGGCTTCCTCGACGTCGACAACCTCATCGATGTCCTGCTCTGGGCCGCGGCCGCGCCGCAGGCGGCGGGTGCGACCTTCAATGTGCGCGATCCCGTGGCCGTGCCATGGAGCCGCTTCGTCGCCGATCTGCGGACGGCCATCGGTGGGCGCGGGGTCGTGCTCAACCTGCCGTACGGCGTTGCCGAATTCGCCGCCCGGCTGCTGCAGCTGCCCCACCTGCTGCTGCCCCTGCCGGGCGAGCCGCTGCTGCACCCGCTCCTCGTGCGCATCTTCGGTCGTACCTGCGGGCACGACATCGCCCGCCTGGCCGCCGCCGGCGCGCCGCTGGGGGCGGTGGACTACGCCGAATCGATGCGTCGCGCCGTGGCCTGGCTGAGCGTGGAATCGGCCCGATGACCAGTAGCCCTTGCGCCGCGGCCGCCGGGCCGCGCCACGCCGTCTTCCTGCAGGGCATGCCGTCGCCGTTTTTCTCCCGCATCGCGGAGCGGCTGCGCGCGCACGGCTGGCGCACCACCCGGATCAACCTGTGCATCGGCGACCGGCTGTTCTGGCGCGGCGGCGACGTCGTCGACTATCGCGGCACCCCGGGCCACTGGCCGGCCTTCCTCGACGACTTCTTTGCCGCGCAGGGGGTCACCGATCTCCTGTTGCTGGGCGAACAGCGCCGCTACCACCGGGAAGCGGTGGGCCTGGCCCACGGCCGCGGCATCCGCGTCACGGTCACCGACTTCGGCTATCTGCGTCCGGACTGGATCACCTTCGAGCGCGACGGCATGAGCGGCGGCTCGCGCTTTCCCCGCGACCCGGCCGCCATCCGCGCCCTGGCGGCGCGCTGCCCGCAGCCCGACTGGGCGCGGCGCTACACCGAAGGCGCGGTGCGGATGGCGCGCGCCGACCTCGGCTACAACCTCGCCAACCTGCTGCTGGGCTGGCTCCATCCCCATTATCGCCGCAGCGACATGCGCCCGCCGACCCTCGTCTACACCCCGGCGAGCGCATGGCGCCTGTGGACCAACGCCCGCGTTCGTCCGCGCATGGAGGCCTTCGTGCAGGGCCTGATCGCCTCCGGCCGGCGCTACTACGTGTTTCCGCTGCAGCTCGATTTCGATTTCCAGATCGTCGCCTACTCGCCGTTTTCGAGCATCGAGGAATCGATCGACCTCGTCGTCGCTTCCTTCGCCCGCCACGCTCCGGCGGATGCCGAGCTGGTGCTCAAGGAGCATCCCTGGGACCCGGCGCTCCACGACTGGGCGCATGCCATGCAGGCGCGGGCGCGCGAGCACGGGGTCGAATCGCGCGTGCACTACCTGCGCGGCGGCAATCTCGACGAACTGATCCGCGGCAGCGACGGGGTGGTGACCGTCAACAGCACCAGCGGCCTGCGCGCGCTGCAACTCGGATGCCCGGTACAGGTGCTCGGACAGGCGGTATATGACATCGCCGGCCTGACGTTTGCGGGCGGCATCGATGCGTTCTGGACGCAGGCCGCGCCGCCCGATCCCCAACTCCTGGCCGACGCCCTGCGCGCGCTGGCCGGCACGGTGCAGATCCGCGGCGCCTTCTTTCACGATGACGGACTCGATTGCGCGGTCACCGAAGCGGTGCAGCGGCTATTGCACGATCGGGTCGGAGCGCCGCTCGGCGACGCGTGATCAGGCCGGCGGAACCTTGACCGCCAGCCCCTGTGCCGCGCGGAGACGCGCTCCGGCATCCGAAGGGTCGGGATCTGCCGCAGCCCTTGCCCGGACTTTCAGCGCACGCCGATGAACCGCCGCAGGAAGAACCGGTAGATCTCCTGCCACCAGCGCTCGCCGCCGCCGCGGCGCGCCTTCCACGCCTGCAGCGCATCGAGCGCGGCCTCCGGGGGCACGGGTCCGCGCTCGCCGAGATAGGTCGGATAGCAGATCAGCGCGCCTGCCACCAGTTCGTCCCGTTGCAGCCGGCGCGTGCGCCGCGGGTGGGGCAGGGCGTCCTGCGTCAGCCCCCACCCCGAGTAGAACGGCTGGCCGTGGCAGGTCACCGGCTTGCCGCGCAGCAGCGCTTCGAACCCCGCGAGCGAGGTCAGCACGTGCACGGCATCGACGGCATCGAGCAGTGCCGCCATGTCGGCGTCGACGACGATCTCGTCGCACCACTCCGCCGCCCGTTCCTCGCCGTCGCCGCGTCGGCGCAGCCGCGCCGCCACGTCCGGATGCGGCTTGTACACCAGCCAGGCATCGGGGCAGGCGGCGCGTGCCGCCTGGAGCAGGGCGAGGTTGCTGCGGATGCCCGGCGCCCCGAACGCGAGCGAGGCGTCGCTCTCCACCTGCCCCGGCACCAGCACCACCTGCCGCGCGCCGGCAGGCCGCCGCCAGCGCTGCGCGCCGACGTTGTACTTGGTGATGCCCGCCGCGACGACCCGCTCCCGCAGCGCGGCGGCGCGCGCCATGAGCGCGGGCGGAAAATCCGCCGTCGCCAACAGCGTTTCGAGATCCGAGGGCCGGGTCGCGTCGTAGTAGATGCCGCTGCCGTCCACGACCCAGGAGAGCGGTCGGGTCAGTTCCGCACCCAATCCGACCGAGCGCAGGAATCCGTCCTCCATGCGCAGCACGCGCACGCCGGCCGCCAACCGCTCCGGCACCGGCGCCGTGCCCCACAGCAGCAGGGTCCCGGTGCGCGGCGGCGCGGCGTCGCCGGATGCGAAGCGCACGGACTTGCCCGGAAAGCAGCGCCGTACGAAGCGCCACTTCCAGCGCGGAAAGGCCCATGCGGTGATCGGCCCCTCGATATCCTCGCGCCCAGGCGCCCCGCGAAAGAAATGTTTCTGTCCCGCGCGGGAGGGCGGCACAGGAACCGGGGGAGGGCATACCTTACCTTGCATCGCGAAGCACCGCCGCCAAAAACGCCTCGACGATGCCGAAATGCGCACGCCACGTCGGCGCATGGAAATGGGGCAAGCGCGCGATCTGCGCGGCCCGCGCCGCGCTTTGCGGCCGGGCGTACTCCCACACCATGCGCTGCCAGGCCGGGCCGTCGAGCGGATCGAGGTATTCCGGCACGTCGCCGGCGATTTCCCGGAAGACGCCGAGGTCGCTGGCAATCACCGGCACGCCATGGGCCAGCGCCTCGGCGAGCGGCATGCCGTAGCCTTCGACGAACGACGGAAAGAGCAGGGCGCGGGCGCCTTGCAGCCAGCGCGCCAGCGCCGCGTCGTCGCATTCCTCCACCTCGATCACGTGCCCGCGCAACGACGGGCAGCGTTCGAGCAGATCGATCACCTGCTCGCACTCCCAGCCGCGCTGGCCGATCACGACGAGCTTCGGCACCTCGGCCCCGCCGCGCTCGATCATCTGCCGCCACAGGTGCAGCAGCAGCAGGTGGTTCTTGCGCGGCTCGATGGTGCCCAGCATCACGAAGTAGGGCGCGGCGGGCGGCGCGTTGGTTTCCGCGTGCGGATCCTCGGCGTGCTCGTCCTCGACGTGCGGCAGCGTCACCGTGCCGATCGGCGCCACCACCGTCGGCGGCACCTGCAGCCGCTCGGCCGCCGCCCAGGCGCGCAGGTCGGCCTCGGTCGCCGCCGAGTTCAGGATCAGCCCGACCCCGGTGTGCAGCATGCAGCGCAGGCGCTGGGCGTGCTTGTCGGCCTCGCCCGGACGGCAGTATTCCGGGTGGGTGATCGGAATCAGGTCATGCAGGAAATACACCGGCCGCAGCCGATGCCGCCGTACCCGGATCGCATACGCCGGATCGTTGAGGCCGCTGTGCCCGGTATTGAAGAACAGGCTCTCGCGCAGCTTCCCCCAGCGCAGGGCATAGCTCATGCCGACCGCCGTCCGCACCACGCTCCCCGGCCGCGGGTGTTCCCCCAGCAACGCGGCAAAGAGCTGCGGCGAGGCCTGCCCGATCGGCACCCAGCGCCCGCGGTGGCGTACCAGCGCCCGCGCCCGGGTCCGGAAGTGCTGCACGTAGGCCAGGCTGACCCGGTCGACGCCGGTAGGGCGCTTGCCTTCGAGCAGGCGCGAGGCGAGGCGGGTGACGTCGATCAGGGGCACAGCGGCGGGTTCCCGGGCGAAGGAGGGTGTGCGCGAAGTGCGGCAGCGAGGACATCGCCATCGCATTCCGCGAAATTGCAATTATCATCTGGCAGATATTTCGGTTCAACATCCCGACAAATCGATGTTGCAAACAAATGGTGTCGTTACGAAAGCGGAAAGAAAAAATGACTGCTGGTGCAAAAGGAAAGCGTCTGGATGACGCAACGAAGCAGAAGATCGTGGAAGCCGTCCGGGCTGGGGAGTCCAAGACTGCCGTTGCGAAGAAGTTCCACACCACGATTCAAACCGTGTCCCGTCTGGCCGACGGCGGCAAACCCAAAGCGGCCCACGGCGCACACGCCGATCTGGTGCGCGAAAACGAAATGCTCAAGGCGGAACTCGAATATCTGCGGTCGACCCAGGGGATCACCGACAAGCTCGAACTGGCGAACATGCGGATCGCATTCCTGGAGCGCCAGCTCGCCGCCCTGCGCGGCTGACGCCGCATCATTCATCAGACCGGAGGGCCCTCCGCTGGAAATTGCTCCGCCGTACCGTTCCGGCCATCAAACCGGACATTCATGCGGCCATTGGAAGTGCTTGACGCCATGTAAAAGCCCAGGACACGACACGCGCCCCCGTTTCTCCAGAGGTCCGTAACGCGGCAGCCGCGTTGCGCGCCGAACTGCAAGCGCCGATCGGCACTCGCTGGCCGGTCTCGTACAAGCGAGATTTCGTCGACCGTTATCGTCCCAATGAATCCTTCCTGCTACCGACGGCGCTCGCTGCGCAGCTGTATTCCGAAGCGCGCGGCAACGACAAGCAACCGGCAGGCACTTACGCACGCAAGGTGCTGGAACAGCTACTCATCGATTTGTCCTGGTATTCCTCGCGCCTGGAGGGCAATCGGAAGAGTTGGCTCGATACGAAGGAACTGTTTGCGCGGGGGCGCTCAGACAGAGATGACGTCGACGCCACGATGCTCCTGAACCACAAGGATGCGATCGAATTCATGGTGGATGCCGTGCCCTCCATGGGCATGACCACGGCGGTTACGCGTCGGCGTCTTCGAGGCGGCGGCGATCCGCCGGACGCTCCATGTCGAGGTAGAGCGCCCCCGATTCCCACTGGTCGGCGATCCGCCGAGCCAGGGTTGTCTTGCCGACCTGACGTGGGCCAAGCAGGACCACCGCCGGCACGGCGCCAAGGCGCCGCCGCAGCGGGATCACGCCGCCAAGACGTTGACCGCCAGTCCGTGTGCCGCCCGTTGCAGGCGGTTGTCCGCAGTCCAGAGCGCGGTGCAGCCGTGGCGCACGGCCGTCGACAAATGCAGCGCATCGGGTGTCTTGAGCCCCCAGCGCGCCCGCAGCAGCGCCGCCTGCGCGTAGACGCCCTCCGGCATCGGCAGGATCTCGAACTGCTGCAGGCCCTGCTCGTAATACCGTTGCAAGGTCAGATTCCCGCTGCGCATCGGGGCTACGAGGCACTCCAGCGTCACCAGCGGGGAAATCGCGAAACGCTCCGGCGCCCGCGCCAGCGCCGCGCGCACGGGTTCGCCCCATTGCGGGTGATTTTCGAACGCGTAGATGACCAGGCAGGAATCGAGATAAATCAATCCCACCCTTCGCGCTCCTGGGCGATGCTGGCGTCGATCTCCGCGGCGCTGCGGCGCACCGTCTCCGGCAACGGGTTGCGCTTCAGCCACGCCAGCACGTCCTGTTTTGGCTCCTCAGCCGAACGCACCGGCGTCAGCCGTACCAGCGGCACGCCCCGATTGGCGATGACGACCTCCTCGCCCTGTTGGGCGCGGCGCACCAATTCCGACAGCCGGTTCTTCGATTCGAGAATATTGACCTGCATAGGGACCTCCATTCTGGCTATATTGTATCCATAATATGGCCAGGTTGGCGCCGCTTGGCCAGGACGCAGATCCTCACCGTACCCCGATGAACCGCCGCAGGAAGAAGCGCCAGGGCTCTTGCCATAAGCGCTCGCCGCCGACCTCTACACTGCGGTCATTCCGTTGACATCGGTCTCCCGCAAATCGCTCCGCCGCATACGCTCGTTCCTGTCCCGCATCAATCAGGCCGCGGCTTGAATGGTAAAGTCGACGTGGATTGCATCAAAGGGGAATACGAATCCTTCATCGATTCGGTCCAGTACGCTGGCCAGCAGAAGCGCATGGACGTCAGAGTGGACTCCCTTGACGTCCCGTCCAACGCGGCGCGCAATCTCGCGCAAGGCTAACGGACCGGCTCCGCTCATCGCGCGCAGAATTTGCAGGCGATTGGGGGAGAGGATCCGCCACAGAAGCTCCGGGGTCGCAAAGTCGATGCGAGCAACAGGCCGCTGCGCTTTGCCGCGCAGCGCCTCCGCCAAACGAGCCTTGGCCCCTGCCAGGGACTGGACTCCTAGTATGCGCACCCCGTCGGTGAAGTCGATTCCGGCGGGCTCTCCGCACAGGGCGCCGAACAGATCGCGCGCGGGCAGGGTGCCGACCAGGGCCGAGAGGGGCAGATCCGCCTCGTGCGCCGCCACCAGGGCGCAGAGCATGGGCAGCACGGCATCGCGCGTCGGCAGCGCGGCGAGCCGCCGCCCCTGCCGCGTCACGGCGGTGGCGAGCAGGAAGCCGCCGTTGGCCTCGAATCCCGCCACCGGCGCATGCCTCGCGGCCACCGCCTCCTGCATGGCCGTCACCACGTAGGGCGAAGCGATGCGGGTGCGCCGGATGTCGGTTGCGAAGCCGGCGAGCTCGAGCGCCGTGTTGCTGCTCACCGGCGTCGCTACCGCCCGGCGGCCGAATGCCGGTAGCCCCCCAGGCGTGCAAAGGTGCCCGCCGACGCGCCGGGTAGGACGGAGACGTTCCGGCACGCCAAGTTTGAAATTTCGCCGCGTTCGCATTAGCATATTGGTGAGAAAACACCAATGAGATGGCGAAATGAGCCGTTTGACGATCACGCTCTCCGAAGCACGCTACCGCGCGCTGAAGGAGGCCGCTGCCCGGCGCGACAAGACGATCGGGGAACTCATCGATGAAAGCCTTGAGTACTACGGCATCAAGTCCCGCGCCCAGGCTCGAGCCCTGGTCGATCGAGCACGCGCGCGGAGCAAACTTCCGGTGGAGCAGGCGATCGACCTGGCTCTGCAGGAAGTCGGTGCCGCACGCGGCGAATCGTGACTCGCATCTCCATCATCGTCGACACCAACGTGGTGGTGGCGGGACTCCTGACTGCGGATGCGGCCTCTCCGGTAGCCCGCATTCTCGATGGCACGCTGTCGGCGGCATTTCCGTTCGTCATCTCCGAGGCCCTCCTTGCCGAGTACCGGGCAGTGCTCCTTCGGCCTCATATCCAGAGGCTGCATGGACTGACCGTTGAAGAGGTCGAAGCGATCCTCACGGATCTCGTCCAAAATGCGATGGTTCTGAGCGCGCCAGCCGGATCTCCGGCCCCGGATCCGGGAGATCAACACATTTGGGATCTCCTCGCAGGGCGGCCCGATCTCGTGCTGGTCACCGGCGACAAACTCCTGTTGCACCGAACGTCAGCGACCCATCGCATCGTTTCGCCCCGATCCTTTGTCCAAGGAGTCTGACTACGCGGCTGCCGCCCGCGCGCGTGCTGCGGTTCGGATCGCAGCGTGGACGACGCGCTGCGGGGCGGGGATATCGATCTCTACGTCGAAACCGACGGCAGCGCCGAGGAAGTCCTGGGGCGCGAGCTCGCCCTGCATGCGGCGTTGCAGCGGCGGCTGGGCGAGCAGCCGATCGATATCGTCGTACACCGGGCCGACGCGCCCCTGCGGCCGATCGACATCGAAGCGCGGAAGAACGGCCTGCCGTTGTGAACGAGGCCGCTGCCGTTGCCGAATTGCGCCGCCGCTTCTGGCAAACCGAACGGCGCGTCGAAAAGGAAATCGCGTCCCTGCAGGACGTCGCGCAGCGCCTGTTTCTTGTGCCGACCGCCACTGCGGAGTGGGTCGCGACGCTCGTGGCGGTCCCGGAAGGCCGAGACCGCCTGGAATACGTCGAGGATCCGGTGGAGTTTGCCGCAGCTCTGAACCGGGCGCACGAAATGCTGCACACGCTTCTGGCGGCAGCCTTTGCCCTGCGCGATGCGGCAGAGAAACAATTCCCGGAAGATCCCACGTAGGGGTGGGGAATCATCCCTTCCGTTTCGCAGGAAGTTTTTTCGCCCGTATTTTCGCAGCGGATTTCCGGACCGCCTTTCGCGGAGTCGTGATCGTCGCTGCGGTTTCGATCGGCTCGGCGGGATCGGCGACCTGGAACCCGAAGATTTCCTCCAGATCGCGGTTCGAGAATTCCGTGGATGCTGTTTCCGCTCCGATGGTTCCGGCGCTGAGTACCGCGGCGTCGATCAGTTCCGCGTGATCGACCCCGCGCAGCACGAAGAGCAGTTCCGGCTTGCCGTCCAGGCGGTTGCCGACGCCGCACAGGGCGGCGATCGCATGCTTGCACCAGTGTGCAAAGTCGGGACAACTGCATTGCACCCGGATTTCGTGGCTGCTGGGGAAAAGTCCCCGGCGCGGATCGGTCATGAGGGCCATCACCGATTGCGATAATTTGCCGGAGAGCAGCTCCACCACGCTGTCGATCGCCCCGGAGCACTCCTTGCGGAGTTCTTTCCAGCGTTGCGCCGAAAGCGGATCGATGTCCACGGTCACGGTATAGAGCGAGCTGCCCTGCACCTTCGCGCGAACCGTGCGGCTCTCGATCCGCAGGTCGAGCACGGCGCCGCTGCGCACATAGCTTCGGCCTCGCGGCAGGCGGTTGGCGAAGTCCGCGTAGCGGTCCAGGTTGGCAAGCCACGAGCGCCCCCAGAAGGTCTTGGCGATCGCGGTGCCGGAAATCCGCACGGGTTCGAGCGCCGCACCGTTGGCGGCGAGTTTCTTCGCTGCCGCTTCGGCTTTGCGCTTGCGCTCGGCCACGGGAACGTATGCCGGGAAGGAAGACCAATATCGTCGGCTCATTTACGCCTCCAGCGCAGCGGAACGCAGATCGAGCTTGACGAGATCCAGCAGTTCCGCGTTCGACAATTCGGTGAGCTTGATTTCCTCTTTGGAGTCGAGCAGGTCGGACGCCAGGGCGGTTTTCTCGGCGATCATCCGGTCGATCCGCTCTTCGATGGTTCCGCGGCAAACCAGCTTGTGGACGAGCACGTTGCGTTTCTGCCCGATGCGGTACGCCCGGTCGGTCGCCTGGTTTTCCACGGCGGGGTTCCACCAGCGGTCGAAGTGGATGACATGCGACGCGGCGGTGAGGTTGAGGCCGACGCCGCCCGCGCGCAAGGAAATCACGAACGCGTTGACGAGCTCGTCATCCTGGAAGCGGGCGACGAGATCCTGCCGCGCCTTGATCGGCGTCTTGCCGTGGAGAACCAAGGCAGGGCGCCCGAAGACCTCCGCGAGAAACGCGGCGAGCGGCGCGGTGGCCTCCTGGTACTGCGTGAACACGAGCACCTTTTCCTGCTTTTCGCGGATGGTCTCGCAGATTTCCGCCAGCCGTGCGAACTTGCCGCTCTCGTCCTTTACCCAGTCCGCGCCGCCCAGCCAGTGCCGCGGGTGATTGCAGATCTGCTTGAACCGGGTGAGATAGGCGAGGATCAGGCCGCGCCGGGAAGCGCCTTGCGCCGTTTCGAGGTCGGCAGACAAGCCATCGACCGCCTGCTGGTAGAGCGCGGCCTGCGGTTTTGTGAGCGGGCAGTAGGCGACCATTTCCGTCTTGTCGGGCAGGTCGGCAATGATCGCCCGGTCGGTTTTCATCCGCCGCAGGATGTAGGGTCGGACGAGCGCGCGCAAGGGGCCGTACGGGTTGGCGTCGCGCCGCGCCAGCCGGGCCGTGAAATCCGAGAATTCGCGCGCGGTTCCGAGCAGGCCCGGATTGATGAAATCGAAGATCGACCACAGGTCGCCCAGGCGGTTCTCGACCGGAGTGCCCGTGAGCGCGATCCGTAGCGATCCCGATACGGCCTTGACCGCCCGCGCCTGCTTCGTGCCGGGATTCTTGATTGCCTGGGCCTCGTCCACGACCACCGCCCGCCAGGCGATTGCCTGCAGGTTGGGGGAGCGCGCAAGCGTCCCATAACTGGTGATCACCGCGTCGTACGCCCCGACCTCTTCCTGGTCGAGCCCGCGGATTTCCGCGGCGGGGGTTGCGGACGGATGGGCGACGAGGATGCGTAGGCCCGGAGCGAATCGCCGGAATTCCGCGACCCAGTTCGCGATGAGGGAGGCCGGGACGATGAGGAGCGCTGCGCGGGTCGTCGCTTTCGCGTCCTTCGTCCGCCGCGGCTTGCGCGCCTCCGGCTTGCCGTGCAGCAGAAATGCGATGACCTGCAGCGTTTTTCCCAGACCCATGTCGTCGGCGAGACAGGCGCCGAGACCGAGTTGGGCCAGGAGTTGCAGCCATTGGACGCCCGCTGCCTGATAGGGTCGCAATTGCGCGGCAAGACCCGGCGGCGGCGTGTACGGAAGCGCTCGCCCGTCGGTGCCGCGCAATTCCGCCAGCCGCTGCGCGAGCCAAGGCCCTGCCTCGACGCCGATCCAGCCGGCATCCTCCGCGTCGACGGAAAGTTCCGAGCCGCCGATTCCGGCGTCGGCGATCATGCGCGACGCCTCGAAGAACCCGATGCCGTTGCGCGAAGCCAGGGCTTCGATGTCGGAGAAGCGCTTGAGCAGCGGCTTGAGCCGATCCCGGTCCACCTCGACCCATTGGCCTCGCAGCCAGACCAGACTTTCGGTGCCGGAGAGCAGGCTGCGGATTTCCGCATCGGTGAGCGTTTCGTCCCCGAGCGTCATGCCCACCTGGAAGTCGAGCAGGGCATCGCGCCCCAGTCCGGACGGGGCGTGGCTCCCAATCGTGGCGGAAACCTTCGGGCGCGGCGGCCTGGGGCCGCTCCACAGGCCATGCAGGCGAACGATGACGCCCGCGCGTTCGAGCTTTGGGCTGTCCTGCAGCAGCCGGTATGCCTGTGCCGCCGTCCAGCGCGTCGGGCGATAGAGGTCGCCCGACGCCAGCAGCGCCTTGACCCAATCGCAGGATTCGCCGGCCCGTTGCACGGGGCCGAGCAGGGACAGCAATTGCTCCCGCTGTCGCGCCCCGGAAACGGTTTGCAAGGCTTGGCCCAGAGGCACATGCTGCGGGCGCCCTTGCGCCAGCAGCTTGGGGGTGTAGGTGACGACGAAGGCGAAGGGCTCGGCATCGGCTCCCTTGTCTTCCTTGCGATTGGGTGCGAGGTTGAAGTGGATGCGGCCGACGCTGTTCCAGACTGGGTTGTGCGCGTGCAGAAACGCTTCGATCGTGCAGTCGCGCGAGCGCATTTCGCTTCGAGCGGCCTCGTCGATCGCGTTCCACCAGTTCCGCAACGCATCCGGGGTGATGTATTCGGAGCCCGCGATGAGCGGGGCGGAACGGATGGCCTCGCCGATCTCGCTGTCTTGAAGTTCGACCGCCGGGTGGTCCGCGCCGGCCTGGGTTCCGTCCGGCACGGTGCACAGCGAATAGATGTATCGCAGCGCGAACTGGCGGAAAAATGCCAGAGCAGGGGGAAGGGTTGCGCCGGCTTCCCCGGCGGCAAGTTGCAGCAGACCCGGGCCGGTGCCGCGCGCGAACGCCTCATGAATCCGCAGCGCGACATCCTCCGGCAGCATCACTGCGGTGGGGTCGGATTCGATCAGCAAGTGGCCGTGGGGGGTGACCCGCAGAGAGATCCGGCCATCCAGGCGATCAGTCAAGGCGCTTCGCTCCGGTCGGCAGCGCCGCCACCATGCCGCGAGTGGAAATGCGGTCGAGCGTGATCGCGATGGAACATCGCGACGATGATGCCCCGGAAACGGGATATTTCAGTTCAGGCATGCGGAATCGTGCCACGGCGTGACGTCGCCGGCGAATGTACCCTGATTCAGGCAGACAGGCCGGAGCCCGATCAAACTTGCCGCATAGGCCGCGCGCGGCACCCTCAGTTTCGTTCCCGCCCCTCGCGCACCGCGGCAACCCAATCTGCGGTTACGACCGTTCCGACCCGCACCGCGCAGCCAATCCCCGGTCCAACGTCAGGATCGGGGATCGTTGGTTCATCGCGCACGCGATGACGTAGGCATCGTACGCGTAGATGCCGAGCTCCGCCGAGAGTTCGACCGCCTGCTTCAGGTCCACGCTGACAAAGCGGCTATGGTTCGCTGAACGCCAGGAGTTCGCGGGTTCGACCGGTTGCGTGCGCATACAACACATCCGGACACAGGTCCGCGCCGTTGGGCCACATGATCGTTCCCAGATCGTCGTTGACGCGAACCTGTTGGAAAAAACCAGGGTCCAGCAAGGGGGAAAACACCCCGGAGTACTCGCCAACGATCGAATCCACGTCCACGATCCCCACTTGTTGATCAGAGAATCGTAGCTTCAACTTCCGTTCCGCCATGGGCTGAACGTCAATCACGTCGACGGAAAACATGGGCTTACTCCAAAGGGGAAATTCGCTTCAATTCGGCATGGCTTCGCGCCAGTTCCCAGTCTTCTTGCAATTCCGCGCGATGCAATGCGGCCCACTCCATGAGGAGACCCAAGACGCGTGGCGGGAAGTCGCCGGCAAGGACACGCAAGGTGCCGATTTCAATCTCGACCCGGTGGCTTCCGTATCGCGCATGAAAATGCGGCGGAGCGTGATCGCTATAGAACATCGCCACGATAATGCCAAGGAAACGGGAGATTTCAGGCATGCGGAATAGTGCCACGGCGTGACGTCGCCGGCAAATATGAGTCTTTTCCAACGAGGCAAGAGCCTGGAGCCCGAGCCAGGCCCATGATTCCAGCGAGTGTCTGCGCCGACTCTGGTGCCTTGTAGGGCCGAGCGATTGCGCTGGCGAAAGCATTGGAGGATGGATGATGGCCAAGCGGATCAAGGTTTCCGAACTTCCCGAGTTCGATGCGGCCGAGTACCTGAACAACGAAGAGGATGTGGCGGCGTACCTGACGGCCGTTCTCGAGGAAAATGACCCGGCACTGCTTGCCGCTGCGATTGGCGACATCGCTCGCGCGCGGGGGATGTCGCAGGTTGCAAAGGATTCCGGCATCGCCCGCGAAGCGCTATACAAGGCCCTTCGCCCCGGCAGCGAACCGCGCTTCGAGACGATCCGCCGGGTTTGCGCCGCCCTGGGGGTGCGTTTGGTCGCGCAACCAATGCACCAGACCGCCTGAACCCCGGGTCCGCGCAGGGCCGCCAGCCTTGCTTCGCGGATCTGGCCCGGCGTGTCCTGCAGGCGCTCGCTGCGCGTGATGCGCGCGGGCAGGGTGCCGACCAGGGAGTCTCGTTGGCCATGGTCAATCTTGCCACTGTGCTGCAAGCGTCTTGGCCTGCTCAATGTCGCGGTCCTGTGACGACTTATCGCCGCCACGATGCCCAGCACGTCGCCGCGCAGCCACTCGCCGTGCTCGTCGGCGAGCAGCGGGCGGTCCGAGTCGCCGTCGGTGGAGAGCAGGGCGTCGAAGCCATATTCCGCCGCCCAGGCGCGGGCCAGCGCCGCATCCTCGGGCCGTACCGCCTCGGTGTCCACCGGCACGAACCCCGGGGAGCGTCCCAGTGCCACGACCTCCGCGCCCAGCGCGCGCAGCAGGTCCACCAGCAGGTCGCGCCCCACGGCCGAATGCTGGTAGACCCCCACGCGCAGCGGCGGCATGGCCGCCTCGTCGGATTTCAGGAACTCGCCGCGCGCCCGGTTGAACTTGATGCCGTTGCGATCGTCGGGAATGTGGCTGCCGGTCACCATCAGCGACGGCATACCCTCGGCGTAGGCGCTCGCGCACAGCGCCGGGGTCGGCACCTCGCCGCAAACCACCACTTGCCCGCGCGCGCGTTGTCCTTGCCGGTGAGGCTGCCCTGGAAAACATCGCCGAAGGCCAGCGGCCAGGACACCGGCATGTCCTTGCGGACCGTGCCGCTGTGCGGCCGGTCCGAGCCGCTCATGATGCGGATGAGGGTCGTCTTGTGCGGCGTGTCGTCGTGGCCTCGGCGGGAAAGGAAGGCATTGTAAGTATAGATAATTATATATATCATTAATCGTATGGACCTGGAATGGGACGAGGCCAAGCGGGAAGAGACGTTGCGAGAGCGCGGGCTGGATTTCGCGGATGCCGAAGCCGTTTTTTCCGGCCCAACTGTCGCGTTCCGCGACGAAAGGCGCGAATGCGGCGAGGACCGAACCAACACGATCGGATTCCTGGATGGGCGCATGGTGGTCGTCGTCTGGACGCAGCGCGGCGGCGCGCGCCGCATCATCAGCATGAGGAAGGCCAATGAACGAGAGCAAGCGCGGTACGGCGGGGTGGGTTGATCCGGACGATGCGCCGGATTTGAGCGGAGCAGATCCTGCGCGCGCCATTTGGCGCATCGGCGGGAACGTAGTTCCGGAGGCGGCGGGGCGCGCCGCGTTCCAGGCCGCGGTTCGGTCCGGAACCCGAAAGTGCAAGATCAGTATCGCGCTGGACCCGGACGTACTGGCCTTCTATCGCGAGCAAGCCGGCGAACGCGGGTATCAGACACTGATCAATGCGACGCTGCGCGAGGCGATGCGCGGGCAACAGCTCGAGGAAATCGTGCGGCGCGCGATCCGGGAAGAACTGCACGCGGCACCGTAGGTATCTGAGATCTGCGCAGGAAGTGGAATCGATTCCACGAGACCCAGCTCAGGTCTGAACCACCACCGCTTCGGAGCGGAGTCAGGATTCGCCCGCCGCCGGCCGCCACGACCGCAGCACAGCCATGCCGGCGGTGACTAACTCCGCCGCCCGGTCGGGGCGGTCGGCCTCGGCGTACACGCGCAGCTCGGGCGCGTTGCCCGAGGGGCGCAGATGCACGATGTCGCTGCGCCGCGCCTCCGGACCCGCGCATGCGCACCCCGTCGGTGAAGTCGATCCCGGCCGGCTCGAGCGCCGTGTTGCTGCGCACCGGCGTCGCCACCGTCCGGATCCAGTGATGACGGGGAACGGCCGATCGTTTCAGTTAATGCGTATATTGCATTTGCTGCACATGCATGCTAGCATGGCCGACGGATAATAAAGGCGCCTTGTACGGCGACAACGCGATAAAGAGCGGAGAGAGACGGAGCATCAAATGACCACCCTGGAAAGAGCCCGAGAAGTAGTACCGCCGCCCATTTCCCCGGAGGAAGCGGAGATGGCTCGCGTTGCGCAGCGCTGCATCATGGCGGCGTTGGATCACTCACGCGCGGTGCAAATCACGCTCACGACCGACAAGGGCGAACATCCGACCGTAGCGGTGCCGCCGGCTGCGCTCAAACTTATCGGCCAGGTCCTTGGTGCGATGAGCGAAGGTCGGCCGATCATGCTCATACCGGCACAACAGGAGTTCACGACCGTCGAAGCCGCGCACTTTTTGAATGTATCCCGGCCCTTCGTGATCAAGGAGATCGAGGCGGGCAGGCTTCCGTACCGGATGGTCGGCACGCATCGACGCATCGCTTTCGAGGATCTTGTCGCCTACGGAAAAGCAATGCGCGAAAAGCAAGCGGCAGCGCTGGAGCGGATGGCGGAAAACGCTCGCGAACTGGGGCTTGAGTACTGAGCCATGGCGGGAAATGCACGCTACACCGCGCTATTCGACGCGTGCGTGCTCTACCCGATCGCGATCGCGGATTCGCTCATGAGTTTGGCCACGGCGAGCCTCTTCGCCGCCAAGTGGACGACACGAATCGAAGCGGAGTGGATTGCCGCGCTGGAAAAGGAGCGGCCGGATTTGGCCGGGAAGCTTGTCTATCGCCGCGACCAAATGCGCGAAGCGGTGCCCGACTGGGAGGTGCCGGAAGCTGCATGGCGCCCTTTGCTTAACGGGGTACGTCTGCCGGATTCCAACGACAATTGAGCACGATCCCGCTTCTTGATGTGCCGTTGGTCGAGGAATTTGATGGAGTTCCGGCTACCGGTTCCGGCGCTTTGTAGGGAGTGGCGGAAGCGGGAACGGGAAGAAGGCGTGGCCGGCGGGCGGGTGCTGGCGCGCGATGGCGGATCAGTTGCGATCGGCGAGTCGGTAGCCGTCGGCGGTGCGCTGAAGTCGACCGGCGGCGGTCAGTGCGGCGAGGCGCTCGTAGAGGGAGGCGTTGCGTACGCGGCATTGGGCGCGCAGAGCGTGGATGCTCATTGGGTTAGCGGCGGCCAGCAGCGCGGCGGTGATGCGTTCGTCGAGGCCGGCGGGCGGTGGCGGCGGATCGGACGACGGTTGTACGGGTCGCAAGGCCAGTGCATCGCCGTCGGCCCGCAGCTCGAGCTGGATGCCGGGCGGCGACGACGCGGCGCGATGTTCGATCGTCAGGCTGAGCGCATCGTTTGCGCGGCGCAGGTACAGGTTCGAGTCGCCCCAGGCGTGGAACTCGGAGGAGCCGCGCAGCGCCTGGCCGGCGCGCATGGCGCCGGCGGATTTGCGTGCATGGTGCACCAGCAGCACGGAAGCGGCGTAGCGGCGCTGCAACTCGCGCAGGTAGGCGAGCAGAGGGGCTACCTCGCCGCTGGCGTTCTCGTCGATGCGATGCAGGCGCACGAAGGGGTCGAGGATCAGCAGGCGCGGTTGCAGTTCGGCGACGGTGCGCTCGAGGGCCGCGCGATCGGCCGGCAGGTCGAGTCGCAGGATGGGCGCGGTGATCACCTGCACGTCCAACTCGGCCAGCCGACAGCCGGCGGCGGCGCAGATGCCATCGAGCCGCTGGCGCACGACGTGCGAGGCATCCTCGGCCGCGTATAGCAGCACCCTGCCGGGATTGGGCACGGCGAAGCGCCGCAGGCAAGGGCGACCCGAGGCGACCGCCACGGCCAAGTCGAGCGCGAGGAAGCTCTTGCAGCACTTGGGCTCGCCGCCGACGATGCCCACCGCCTGCTCGGCCCAGAGTTCGCTGACCAGCCAGCGCTGCGCGTCGGGCCGCTGGGCCAAGCGCCAGGCCGGCTCGACCGGCAGCGTCGCGGTGCTCACCGCCGGCGCGCCGCCATCTTGAGCTGCGCCGGGGCCGGCGCTGCGAAGGTCTCGAAGAACAGCTGCTCGTCGATCTGTCGCGCTTCGCGCTGCGCGGCCAGGGCGAGCAGTTCGCTTCCCATGTTCATCAGCGCGCGCAGATTGCCCTGGGCGTGGTCGCAGAGCGTGGCGACGAGTTCGGGCGTCATCAGCTTGGGCGCGCCGGCCTTGGTGAGCGCGTGCTGCAGCAGTTCGCGCAGATCCTCGGGGCTGGCGCGATCGAGCGCCAGACGCACCCGCATGCGCGATCCCAGCGGTAGCAGCTCCTCGCTGCGGAAGCGCTCGATCAGACGCTGGTCGCCCGCCAGCACCACGGTGAGCAGCAGGTGCGAGTCGAGCCGCGCCGAGGCGAGCAGCCGCAGCTCGTTGAGGACGGCGAGCTGCATCTCCTGGCCCTCGTCGACGATCAGCACCGGGCGGCACTGCGAGGCGTCGATGTGGCCCTGCCAGCTGGCGCGCAGCACCTTGGCGCCGCCCCAGCGGTTGTGGGGGTGAAGCTGCACGCCGAAGAGCTCGCCCAACTCGCGGTAGAAGTCGGCCATCCCGGCCTGCGGCCGGCTGAGCACACCGACCTGCACGTCGCGCAGCGCCGACAGGCGCTCGGTGAGCACCCGCAGCGCCACCGATTTGCCCACCCCCGGCAAACCGGTGACGAGCGCGAAGCCGCCCTCGCCGACGAGCTGCTCGACCCGCCAGCAGAACGACTCCAGGCGCGCGCCGACGTGCAGCGCCTCGACCGGCACATCGGGGGCGAACGGATTCCACTTCAGGCCGTAGAGCGACAGCAGCTTCTTGTTCATGGTTCGTTCCCTTCCGGTGCCGGTGGTTCGTCCTTGGTCAGGTAGGCCGGCGGCAGGCCCGTGGCAGCCTGCTTGGCCATCAGACTCTGCAGCAGCGGGGCCATCGCGCCGGTGGGCGGTCGAGGCGCGTCCGCCGCCGCCGCGAGCGGCTCGAGCGGCCGGCGCACGCCCCGGGCGTTGGCCTGCTTGTCCTGCGGGTACAGGCGGCACAGGACTTGGCCGCTGCGTTCATCGAGCAGGTGCACCCGGGCGAGGTCCCAGGCGGCGTAGCGCACGTGCAGCTCGCGCAGGTGCCGGTAGCGGTTGGGAACCTCGAAGCGCCGGGCTTCGACCACCAGCGTGCCGTCGCTCTGGCGCTGGGTGCGCTTCTCGGTGCGGGTGAAGGCCAGCCGCAGCGCGTCGCTATCCGGGCTGGGCCGCAGCACATCGGGGCCGGCGAGGAAACGCGCCAGCGGCGTTGCGCCGATCTCGGAGTGCACGGTGCGGTTGTAGTCGTACTCGCACCAGGCCTGGGTCGCTTCGTTCAAGGTGGCGAGCGTCAGGTCGGTCACGCCCTCGAGCATCGCCATCAGTCTTCCTTCGACGTTCGCCCACAGGTTCTCGATCTTGCCGTTCATGTATGGCGAGTACGCCAGCGTCGTCTCGTGCGCGATGCCCAGCCGAGCGAGCCCCTCGGTGATCTCGGCGGCGAGCATCGCCGCACCGTTGTCGCTCATGGCCGCGCGCGGCAGCCCGCGCTTCTGGATTGCCTGCGACAGACCGTGGGCCACGCACTCGGCGTTCTCCCGCAGGTACCACTGCAGGTGGCAGCCCAGCCGCGAGCAATCGTCGAGCACGCCGAAGAGCACTGGCGTGGCCCATCGACCGGCGGCGGTCAACACCGGTCGCGAACCGACGTGGCAGTCCCAGTGCCACAGCGAGCCGACGTAGTGGGCCTCGTAGCTGCGCACCTCGCGCGCGGCCAGCCGGGCCTCGGCTCGTTGAGCGCCCGCCGTATCGCGGCTGCTGAGCCGCTGGCGCTTGCGCCAACCCTGCGCCTGGAACAGCCGCCGGACGCTCGAGTACGATGGCATAGACCCCAGCGCCGGGTCGCGCTCGATGAGCGCCCGCAGGTTGTCGGTGTGAAGCTGCACCGACCAGCTCGGGTGCGCGGCGTACTGCGCCTGCAGCGCTTGCCGGATCGCCGAGCCCACCTTCTGGACCCCGGCATCGGCGCGCACCTTGCGCCGCAGGACTCCGACCGGGTCGCGCCGCTCGCGCCGCGCCCGCAACAGCCAGCGTTCGATGGTCGAGAGCGCAAAGCGCGCCGGCTCGCCCGTGACCGGGTGCCGCCAAGTGCGCTCAGCCAACTTCCTGAGCTCGGCGCGCAGTTCGCCCTTCGGCGGCGGGGCCGCCAACAGTTGCCCGATCACCGAGAAGCGCAGATGCGCCCAACGTTCGTGGACTGAAGCGTGTTTCGATGCGCTCATGCTGGTTCCGATCGGTTGCAGCGGGGATGCGCGCACCATAGCCACGCCCGCCGGATCGCGCCACGCGCATCCTCTGCGGGCCGGCACCTGCGCCTCAGGTAGCTTGCACGGCGGCGCTCCCGGTCGTGGTCGGGGAGAGCCAGCGCAGGGCCGCCAGCAATCGATCCCGGGCGTCTCCGGCAAAGCGATCCAGCAGCGCGGCCGGCAGCTCCGTGGTGGCAACCGGCGGCATCAGCGTGCCCGCGGCCGCGCGCCAGAACGGCGTGTCGATCAGCTCCTCGGTCCACCACCGGCGCCAGCGCAGAATCGTGCGGCGGCTCGCGCCGACGAGCTCCTCGAGCACCCGGAGCCGCGCCGGGGTCGGCCCGCAACGCAGCGCCGCGATCAGCACCACCACCGCGCTCACGTAGACCTTGGGTCCGAGAAACCGAACCGAGGGCGGCGTGGCGCGCTTGCGGCAGCCGTCGCGCGCGCAGCACAGGCTCAGCCGCCGGTCATACTCGGCGCGCGACCCGCGGGGCACCCCGCGCGGCTTGCGCGGGTAGCGCGCCGAGTGCAGCCTCGCGCCGCAGCGCGGACAGCCCGCCGCGCGCTGCTCGGCGGCCAGATCTTCGTCTATGTGTCGCAATGTGGCGTGCAGTCGGCCATCGGCCAACAAGGCGGTATCCATCGCTTCCCTCCGGTCTTGGTAAAGTTGACCCACTATGCCAAAGACCGGTCGCAACGAACCCTGCCCCTGCGGCAGCGGCAAGAAGTACAAGCACTGCTGCCTGGAAAAGGACCGGGCCGCCGAACTCGCTGCCCTCGCGGCCAAGCGCGACGAATCGCAGGCCCAGCAGGCGCAATACCGCGCCCAGATCGGGGATTACTCGGCCTCGATGCCGGAATCCGACGACGACACCTTCACCGACGAATCCAACGCCGTCGTCGACCTGGTCCAGGCCGGCAAGCTCGATGAGGCCGAAAGCGCCGCCCGCGAACTCCTGGTGCGCTACCCCGAGGTCCATGACGGCTACGACCGCCTCGGAATGGTCTTCGAGGCCCGCGGCCAGAAGCGCGACGCCGCCGACTGCTACCGCAAGGTGGTCGACTTCATTCGAACTCATCCCGATCAGTACGAATCCGGGTTCGAAGAAGTGTTCCTCGAACTCATCGCCAAACTGGATCCGACGCCCGGCGCCGGCTGACCGCAACCACAACGCGCAGGCGCATCGCCCCGGCGCCTTGGCGATCACCGCGTTGCCCACCGACGGCCGGTCCCCGGTTCGTCGCAAGCGACCGGACCGGCCGTCCCTGGACAACGCTCGCCGCACCGCGTGCGTCCGCCAACCGGCCGGCGATCACCCGCACCAGCCCACCGATTCCTGCCACGCTACGCGATGGAATCCGGCACCCAAACCTCAACAACCGTGATCAAATCCGCCAGCGACCAGCATCAATTTGCTCGCGCCGGCTCACAATCACGTCCTGGCGGCGGCGATCGCGGGGCACGCGGACTGCATTGTGACGTTCAATTTGCGAGATTTTCCGGCTACGGTCGTAACACCTTATGGAATCGAGGTTGTCGATCCGGATCGGTTCATCGTCAACCAGTGGGATCTGAACCCGCTTGTGGTAGTCGCAGCGTTCAAGCGCATGCGCGCGCGATGGAAAAGGCCCGAAGCAACGCCGGAGGATTTCGCGCAAGCGTTGGAGCGCAGGGCACTTCCGGTCACGGCGCAACGGCTGCGCGATGCTGCAGACCTGATCTGATTTTGCGTTTCGGATCGGAGCGATTCCCGGAAAATTGCACTTCCGGGGATCGGATCACCGCGGGAGCAACGTTACGACTCGCCCCCCACCTCCCGCCACGACCGCAGCACGGCCATGCCGGCGGTGACCAGCTCGGCCGCCCGGTCGGGGCTGTCGGCCTCGGCGTACACCCGCAGCTCGGGCGCATTGCCTGAGGGGCGCAGATGCACGATGTCGCCGCCCTCGAAGCGCATGCGCACCCCGTCGGTGAAGTCGATTCCGGCCGGTTCTCCGCACAGGGCGCCGAACAGATCGCGCGCCGCGTCGATACCCCCGGCCCCGCGCAAGCCCGCCAGCCTGGCTTCGCTGAGCCGGGTCGGCATGTCCTGCAGGCGCTCGCTGCGCGTGGTGCGCGCGGGCAGGGTGCCGACCAGAGCCGAGAGGGGCAGATCCGCCTCGCGCGCCGCCACCAGGGCGCAGAGCATGGGCAGCACCGCATCGCGTGTCGGCAGCGCCGGCAGGCGCCGGCCCTGGCGCAGCACGTCGGTGGCGAGCAGGAAGCCGCCGTTGGCCTCGAATCCCGCCACCGGCGCATGCCCCGCGGCCACCGCCTCCTGCATGGCCGCCACCACGTAGGGCGAACCGATGCGGGTGCGCCGGATGTCGGTTGCGAATCCGGCGAGTTCGAGCGCCGTGTTGCTGCTCACCGGCGTCGCCACCGCCCGGACGCCGAGAAAGCGCGCCGCCACGATGCCCAGCACGTCGCCGCGCAGCCACTCGCCGTGCGCGTCGGCCAGCAGCGGGCGGTCCGAGTCGCCGTCGGTGGAGAGCAGGGCGTCGAAGCCGTATTCCGCCGCCCAGGCGCGGGCCAGCGCCGCATCCTCGGGCCGCACCGCCTCGGTGTCCACCGGCACGAACCCCGGCGAGCGTCCCAGCGCCACGACCTCCGCGCCCAGCGCGCGCAACAGCTCCACCAGCAGGTCGCGCCCGACGGCCGAATGCTGGTAGACCCCCAGGCGCATGCCGCGCAGCGCCCCCGCCCCGAAAAAGTCGGTGTAGCGCCGCAGGTAGCCGCCCGCGACGTCCCGTACCGGCGGCAGCGCCGCCGCGGCAAGGAGCGCGCCGTCGGCATCGAATGCCGCGGCGTCGACCCCCACGCGCAGCGGCAGCTTGGCCGCCTCGTCGGCTTTCAGGAACTCGCCGCGCGCGCGGTTGAACTTGATGCCGTTGCGGTCGTCGGGAATGTGGCTGCCGGTCACCATCAGCGACGGCATGCCCTCGGCGTAGGCGCTCGCGCATAGCGCCGGGGTCGGCACCTCGCCGCAAACCACCACTTCGCCCCCGGCGTCGCGCACCGCCGCCGCGCAGGCGCGCAGGATGCGCGGCGTGCTCGGCCGCAGATCCCCGGCCAGGGCCACGCGCGCGCCGGGCGAAAACTCCCCGCAGCGCGCCAAGTGTTCCAGGAAGCCGCGCGTGTAGGCATAGCACACGCGATCGGTCATGGCGCGCACCAGCCCGCGCGCGCCGCTGGTCCCGAACGCCACGCCGGAGGCCGTCATCCATTCGGCAATGGTCGGGGCGGAACGGGTTGAGGCAGCGTCGGGTCGGGTCATGGAAGTTCGCAGTCGATTTCGTTACGGGGAGGGCGTTCTGCCGATCGCGGCAACGCCCTCAGAGATTTTCATAGGCATGGATCGCCGCATCCACGCTCTCATACACGGTCGGCGCCCCTGGTCGAGAATCGCGGCGTGATCGCAGTGCGCGCGGATGAGGTCGGTCTGGTGCGCCACGATCACCATCGCCCGGTCGCCGCGTTTCTCGAACAATTCCGCATTGCATTTTTCCGTAAAGCGGTGGTCGCCGACGGCCATCATCTCATCGATCAGGAGGCAGTCGAATTCGATCGCCATGGAAATGGCAAACGCCAGGCGCGCCTGCATCCCGGAGGAATAGGTTTTCACCGGCTCGCCGAGATCGGCGCCCAGTTATTGACTATTCGTAATCGTTCGATTACAGTGCCATCGATGACCTATACGGTAAAACGCCTCGACGAGTTTTCCGATTGGCTCAGGGGACAGAAGGACGGTCCGACCAGGCAGCGCCTCATCAAGCGGCTTCGGAAAGCCCAACTCGGCAACTTGGGCGATGTCGGGTCGGTAGGCGAAGGCGTTTTCGAGATGCGCGAACACTTCGGGCCGGGTTGGCGCATGTATTACGTCCAGCGCGGCGAAGTCCTGGTTGTGATGCTCGGTGGCGGCGACAAATCCACCCAGCAGGCGGATATCCGCCGAGCGATTGCGCTGGCGAAAGCATTGGAGGATTGATGATGGCCAAGCGGATCAAGGTTTCCGAACTTCCCGAGTTCGATGCAGCCGAGTACCTGAACAACGAAGAGGATGTGGCGGCGTACCTGACGGCCGTTCTCGAGGAAAATGACCCGGGGCTGCTTGCCGCTGCGATTGGCGACATCGCCCGCGCGCGGGGGATGTCGCAGGTTGCAAAGGATTCCGGCATCGCCCGCGAAGCGCTATACAAGGCCCTTCGCCCCGGCAGCGAACCGCGCTTCGAGACGATCCGCCGGGTTTGCGCCGCCCTGGGGGTGCGTTTGGTCGCGCAACCAATGCACCAGACCGCCTGACCCCCGGGTCCGCGCAGGGCCGCCAGCCTAGCTTCGCGGATCCGGGCCGGCGTGTCCTGCAGGTTGAACGGAGCAGATCCTGCGAGGGGGGTGTCAGAATTTTTGTGTGTGAGGCGGGTGGAGACTTTTCTACGGCGGCGGGCGTCGCTTGCGACGAACGCCCGACGCGGTGGGAAAGTCGGATTCATCGTACTACGCTGTCCGCCGTTCGACATGGCCGTGGGATGCATCGTTTCGCCTCAATCAAAGATTTTCATACGCATGGATCGCCGCATCCACGCTCTCATACACGGTCAGTCGCCCCTGTTCAAGAATCGCCGCATGGTCGCAGTGCGCGCGGATGAGGTCGGTCTGGTGCGCCACGATCACCATCGCCCGGTCGCCGCGCTTGCCGAAGAGTTCGGGGCTGGTCAGGTCCGGCGCAGCGAATATTCTCGAACGCCGCCTGGTCGTGGACGGCAGCGAGCGGCGCAAGCCGGAACGGTGCACGGCTCGCGCCGCTCATTCGGCGCGCAACAACTTGCGGCGACTCGCGAAAGCGCTTTCCAAGGCCGGAGTCGGATGCGGCGGCGATAGCAACGCCTGGGCGAAGCATTCCTGATCGGCCCGCGACAAGCGGATGATTTCGGCCTGCTCGATCGCGCGTTGCGAGGCGTCCTGGACGGCGGCCACGACGAAGTCGGTCATGGTGCGCCCCTGAATCTCGGCCGCACGCTTGAGCAGCGCATGCAGATCGCTGCTGATCCGGGCTTCGAGGCGGGTGGTGGCGGTGGTCATGACGTCATTCTCGCGGCAAACAATACGGCGATTTGCCGTACAAAAGGCGACTGGGCTTGCCGTGCACCGGGTAGAGGCGCTGACAAGGCTTTGTGCACCTGCCCTGCTCATTCACAGGTCGCCCGGCGTGAGCCCAGTATGCTTGGCCACTCGCGCCAGCATACGGGGGCCGATTTCATCGCCATCATGGAAAGCAAACACATAATCAGGCCACCCGTTACGGACCAAGGTCTTGTGCGAGCCTGTTTGCCGCTTGATCTCCCAGCCCAAGCCAAGCAATGCCGCGAGCAGCCGTCTGGCCTTTACAGACGGCCAATTGCTCATGCAAAGGCGGGGATGGAGATATTGATGGCGACCGGCTTGGATTCGTGCGCGTCCAGACGCTCGGCAATCGTCCTCAAGGCCAAGGATTCGACTTTCGCCATCGCATCTTCCGGGCTTTCACCGTAGCACATGACGCCGGGTAGCTGAGGCACCTCTGCCAACCAGCGCCCGTCTACTTCTTCTTCACACTCGATGGTGAAATTCATCGTCTCGACCTCCAATAAACATCCTCATCCGAAAGAAAACTTGGTGCCGATTGGATGATGGGGCAGGATTCGAACCTGCTGCTGTTGACTGCATAACCCAGGCGCAATCCGGCGGGGCTTACCGTCGCCGACACGGTACTCCTTTTTCAGGGGGCTCGAACCGCCGAGGCAGACGCTTCTGGCCGACCTGCGCTACCTCTTGCCATCCCATCATCGCATCGGCACGCAACGATCACACATTGCGGTTTATCGTGCAGGAGCAGGCAGCGAATGTCAATCCACGGATTGCGACTTATCACAGGTTTTCGTAAGCGTGGATCGCCGCATCCACGCTCTCATATACCGTCAGGCGCCCCTGGTCGAGAATCGCGGCGTGATCGCAATGCGCGCGGATGAGGTCGGTCTGGTGCGCCACGATCACCATGGCCCGGTCGCCGCGCTTGCCGAACAATTCGGTGTCGCATTTCACGGCAAAGCGGTGGTCGCCGACCGACATCGCTTCGTCGATGAGAAAGCAATCGAACTCGATCGCCATGGAAATGGCGAACGCCAGACGCGCGCGCATGCCGGAGGAATAGTTCTTGACCGGCTCGCCGAGGTAGGCACCCAGCTCGGCGAAGTCCTCGACCATCGCCAGGGTCCTGGCGTAATCTACCCCGTACACCCGCGAAATCAGGCGCGCGTTGTCCTTGCCGGTGAGGCTGCCCTGAAAGGCGTCGCCGAAGGCCAGCGGCCACGACACCGACATGCCCTTGCGGACGGTGCCGCTGTGCGGCCGGTCGGAGCCGCTCATGATGCGGATGAGGGTCGACTTGCCGGCGCCGTTGCGACCCATGATGCCCCACTTCTCTCCCGGCCGCACCGTCAGGTTGACGCGGTCTAGGATCTGGCGGTAGCTGCGCCCGTGGTGGATGGGATAGCTCTTGCAGATGTCGATCAGTTCCAGCATGGTCTCGTCACCGTCTCGCCCGGCGCGCTTCGTCCGCCACCCGGCGGAGAAATTCCGCCCATTGCGGCACGATGCGCTCGGGCAGGTATGCGGCGCTTTGCTCCGCTCCGGCTTGCCGCAGCGCCTCGCGCCGGACATCGGCATCGTCCGCGTCGATCATGCGGCGCAGCGCCTGCACCAGGCTCGCGGTATCGTAGGGATCGAAATACTCCGACGCCATGCCGTACACCTCGCGGTGCACCGGAATGTCGGAGGCCGCCACCACGCCGCCGCAGCGCATCGCCTCCACGCCGGAGAAGTCGAATCCTTCTCCCACACTCGGGCACACCGTCACCAGCGCATGGCGGTACAGGATCCGCAGCGCATCGGCGGGAACGCTGTGGAGCATGAACAACCCGCCTTGCTCGATCCAGTCTTCGCAACCGTCGAGCAGGCTCTTGTAATCCCAGCCGATGTGGCCGACCAGCACCAGCTTCAGGTTCCGGTCCATCTGGTCGCGGAGCACCTCCCAGGCTTCCAGCAGGCGCTGGTGGTTCTTGCGCGGTTCGATGGTCGACACCATCAGCAGGAACCGGCTTTTCTCGCCAAAGGCGTGCTCGTAGAAGGCGCTTTTTTCGGCCTCGTTGCCGAAGCGCCGGGTCAGCTTGTACGTGCGGCTGGGCGTGCGGTTGGACCCCTGCGACTTCGGCGGCACGAAGTCGCCGTGCTGATACCGGCGCACGATGCCGGCAACGCGTTCCGGCTCCGGCGCGGAGGGGAAATAGTGCGCCGGCAGCATGTTGTGAATGGTAACCGCCCGCGGCTCCGCCTCCGGGAACAGCCGCAGCAAATC
This sequence comes from Burkholderiales bacterium GJ-E10, assembly GCA_000828975.1. Taxonomy (NCBI): domain Bacteria; kingdom Pseudomonadati; phylum Pseudomonadota; class Betaproteobacteria; order Burkholderiales; species Burkholderiales bacterium GJ-E10. Next base: position 1,373,398 of record AP014683.1, read on the forward strand.
CTGCCGCGTCGCTTCCGAGACGCATACGAACCAGGAGCCGTCGCGCACGTTGGCCGCCAGCGCATGGAAGTGGCTCGCCTGATGGAAGGCGCGATCGGAAATGGTGTGCGGCATCAGCACCGGAATTGCATCGTGGTAGTGCACGACCAGCGCCGTGCCTTTGCTGACGCTACCGGGGTAGGGGGTCTGGGCGATGAAAACGTCGATGTCGCCCAGCGCCATGCGCGGGTAGGCGGCGCGCCCGAAAAACCAGCGCCGCTCCAGTCCCGCCAGGTGCATCGATCGCCAGGGGGCAGGGCAGACCCAGTGATTGCAGCGCAATACCCGCTCCCGCTCCTGCGGCGGCACGCTGCGCGCGAACAGCCCCTGCCAGATGAAATCCTCGAAATAGCGGGTCTCGAAGCGGCGCAAGCGCACCGAACCCAAACCCAGCCAAGCCGAAAGCCGCAGCCGCCAGCGTGCGGCATGAAACGCCAGAAAGTTGCCGACGCCTTCCTTCCAGTCCGCCGCCACGCTGCCTTTGAGCGAAACGACGGTTTGCGCGTAGCGGTGTACCTGTTCCGGCACCGGCAGCGTACTTTCCGGGGGCACACCTCCTTGGGTGGCGCGGATTGACGTCTGCAGCCAGCCGTGCAGTTCGATCTCCGGGATGCCGGCGAGCGCGCTGAAAAGCAGCCGGGTTTCCTGGGGGATGCCGAAGTGGCCGTCGAGGGCGGGGCGCAGCTCGACCGATACGCGTGCGGTACCACTCATACCAATTTCGCGGCCTGCGAGGTTTTTGTCACAGTAGGCATCCGGCAATTACGCTTGATACATCGCCATCAGGGTTTCCGAAAGCCCACGGGCAGGGGGCGGAGAAATCAGCCGCCACAACAGCTCGTTGGAGCCGCGCAGACGGGGAATCTCATTCGCCCGCACGAAGGCGGGGTTAACCCGTACTTCGATCTCGTAGCCGACGATCTCCGCCATCTGCGCCAGAATGGCGCGCAGCGAGATGTCGGTTCCGGAACAGACATTCACCGTCACCGACTGCGCTTCGGATTCGAGAAGTCCGACGTATGCCGCCACGACGTCGCGAACATCCGAAAAATCCCGGCTGACGTCGAGATTGCCGAGTTCGATGGTGCGCGCGCCACGTCGGAAATGATCGACGATTTTTGGCACCAGGAACTGCGGATTCTGCCCCGGCCCGGTGTAGTTGAACGGCCGAACCAGGATGATCGGCAGCCGATCCATCCAGGTTCGGGCCATGTGCTCCATTGCCAGCTTGCTGCAAGCGTAATGGCTGACCGGAGCAGGGCAGACGGACTCGTCGATCACTTCGACATTCGGCGTGCCGTAGACGTTTGCCGAACTAGCCAGAAGCACTCTTTGCGGCGGAGCGTCGAGGGATCCCAGCGCGTCCAGCAAATTCATCGTGCCCAGCACGTTGACCCGGTAGAAGGCTTCGACATCCCGATGCGCGACGAAGGTCTGCGCCGCCAGATGCGCCACGAAATCCGGCCGTACCGACTGCACCGCCGCCATCACGGCGGCGCTATCCGTCAGGTCGCACGCCATCGCGTCGGGGTCATCCGAGGGCGCATGGCTCAATCCGATCACCCGGCAGCCCTTCGCCGCCAGGGCCGCCTTGAGGTAGCCGCCGGTGAAGCCGCCGAGGCCGGTAACGAGCGCAGTTTTGCCCTGCACGCCGATACCCTTCAAAACGACACGCCGCGGTCGACCCGCTGCAGATCGGCTTCCACCATCATGCGGCAGAGATCTTCGAGGGAGGTCTTGGCTTCCCATCCCAGCTTGGCTTTGGCTTTGGAGGGGTCACCGATCAACAGATCGACCTCGGCGGGGCGATAAAACCGCGGATTGACGCGCACGATGGTCTTGCCGGTTGCGGTATCGACGCCGTGTTCGGCTTCGGCCTTGCCGCGCCATTCAATGTCGATACCGGCGGCCTTCGCAGCCAGCGTCACGAAATCGCGCACGGTCTCGGTGCGACCGGTGGCCAGCACGTAGGTGTCCGGTTCATCGGACTGCAGCATGCGCCACATGCCTTCGACATATTCCCGCGCGTAGCCCCAGTCGCGCTTGGCATCGAGATTGCCAAGCTCCAGCACGTCGAGCTTGCCGAGCTTGATGCGGGCAATGCCATCGGTGATCTTGCGGGTGACGAATTCGCGGCCCCGCAATGGGCTCTCGTGGTTGAACAGGATGCCGCTGGCGCCAAAAATACCGTAGCTCTCGCGGTAATTCACCGTCATCCAGTGGGCATAAAGCTTGGCCACGCCGTACGGACTGCGGGGATAAAAGGGGGTTTCCTCGCTTTGCGGAATGGCTTGCACCTTGCCGAACATCTCTGAGGTGCTTGCCTGGTAGAAGCGAATCTTCGAATTGACGATCCGAATGGCTTCGAGCAAGTGAACCGGTCCTACGCCGGTCATATGCGCGGTCGCGATAGGTTGGTTGAAACTTACCCCGACAAAACTCTGCGCCGCCAAGTTGTAGATTTCGGTTGCGCCACTTTTTTCCAGCAGTCGAATCGCGGATCCCATATCCGTCAAATCAAATTCGGTCAAATGAAGATTGGGATGGCTTTCGATGCCGAGTTCCTCGAGACGCCAGAAATTGACGGAACTTGTTCGTCGATACGTACCCCAGATATCATAGCCATGCGATAGCAGCAAGGATGCCAAATAGCTTCCGTCCTGCCCGGTTACTCCACTTATGATCGCTGTTTTATTCAAGATAGGATCTTTCGCTACATGGTTTCTGTTGAAGCCGGGACGGGCGTGCCTTGCTCGCAGTTTTGGTTAAGATCCTATAGCTCTTGCATCCTTGTTGACTGCTGGTTGGCTTGCGAGTTTTTACAATTGTGCCTCTTGTCCCTGTGGGACTGGGCGCCAGCATTGGGTCTGCCGGAATCATCAATCTGATTGCGAAACGCAAATCGCCTTATAGGAGCAATCGAAGTCTATGCGTTCATATATTGGGCGAATATTCGCCCTCGAATACATTTCATGATATTCCGCCAAAACAAATTGCTGCTCATTGAATCCATTTTTGAGTTCGCTTAAAAACGTTGGATCATCCGCGGCAATCTTCGCCGGCTCGCGAACAAGCACTATGGCGCCACCAAAATTTAACAGACGCTTCATCATCTTTAAGGTGGCAACCAGATCTCGCATATGATGGAGAGCAGCGGCGATTACGATCACATCAAATGCGCCACCACGAAAAGGCGGCGCATCAAAGTTGCAGCAAACGAAATCAAACATATCGGGAATTCCGTTATTGCCAAACCTTCCGGCTGCTCCCAATAGGAGTTGGGGAAGCGCCAAATCTGAAGCTATAGCTTTAACGCCGGGCACGCTAAACCTTAGCGTCAGCGGGTCTGATCCGCAGGCAATTTCCAAGGCAAGGAGTTCGCGCGCTGAGTTTTCTTTTAAAAACTCAATCGAGCGCTTAAAAACATTTCCGGATTCCTTAAGGTCAATTTCAATGTCGAATGGCCCCGGATGGTCTCCGAATTCTATCGGTGAGCTCGCCCCTGGAAAATCCACAACCGTTAATTGCCTTGTCAATAAAATATTTTCAAAAAACCACTTTTCATGTTCCCTTACCAGCAAAACATCAATTCTATAGATGCCGGGCAGCGGCAACTTAATCTGTAGCGGAACTGTTAACTCATCTCCGGGTTGCAGTGGAATTGGTAGGCGTGTACGTATTCCCTCAATCGGATTGTCGTTGGTGTCGTACAGCCAATAGGATAGATGAAATGGCTTCTCATCGGAGCTCGCAATCACAATGTTCGATTGATTGCGTACGCGGATCGAGCGGTGGTCGATTGTGTTGGCGAAAAAAGTTGGATTAAAGTACTCGGCAATTAAAGAAAGCGGCTGGAGCGAGTTATCGGCTATATTCGACTCAGATCGCTGAATCTCCACATAGCGATCCACGACGCCTCCGAACTCGGAGCGAAGTTGAGGTCGGTGTAAGCGATATCGTATTGCAGTAGTAAGGGCGCGCTCTATACGCGCCGCGTCGCTAATCCCCGTAGCCTCAGAAATATCCACTACAGCGTCGGAATAGTCATCGGGGGGAATTAGAAGCGGAATTCCGTCCACAACGGGATATTCTGCGCAACAACCAGAGCACGACAAAAGCGCTCCGGTCTTTCGGAGTATCGGCGCTGAGCACGCGGGGCAGGCCAATAGTGCGTCAATCCAAGTGTGCATGGTGCCCTCAATTAATTCGCGGAAAGTGACATGGGCTTTCCATGAAAAGCAAACCTTTCCTTCGTATGTAGCGTGAGCCGCCGAAATTTTCGAATACCGCCTCGGCAATTAAGTCGGGCTGCAATCCGCCGAGGCACTCGCGAGTGACGCAGGTGTTAATCATATTTGGCATAAACTGAATGCAAGGCCTACAATCAATTTCGTAAATGACAATTCGGTTCTGCAAACCGATGGGACAGAAACGCCACCACGGGCTAGAGGTATATAAGCCGAAAGTCGGTATCTGTGTTGACAGAAGGTGAAGCGTTCCGCTATCTCCTCCGATCGCCAGATCGCAATCCCGCACGCGATCAAAAAAAATATCTAGCGAGTCTCCTCCAATAATTACGGAATCGTCTCGCACGGATATTGCATTTGCTAGCACGAAAGCTTCCTCGCGCTCCGCAGGCCCGCCAATAATTTTGAAACGTGTTACGCCACGAGCGCGAAGGTGTCTTGCAAGCGCATGAAACAACGTGGCGGGAATTTTATTCGTGCGAAATCCGGCAGAAATGCAAAAACCAACGGTATCTATATGTGTCGGCCAAGGAGGGGCGGGAAAGAGCGAGGTCGGTTCGTAAAAACCAACGTATGGGAAGAGTGCATTGGCCTGAATTTTACTTTCGTGAAGGCTGGCGTGTGAATTGCATTTCACAAAATTTAGATCAAATGCTGCCGCAAATTTAGTCAGTTGCTCATCATCACGAAGATAGGCGACGACATCAAACCCCTTCAGGGCCTGAGCGTCGTCCGAGGTGGGGGGCAGGGCGCCTCGCGAGCGTTCAAATTCTTGTAGCGTAAATGGGCGAAATGAAACCCGGTCGTTAAAAAAATGGTCGACTAGAAATTTGTTCCTGGGTGGCGCGAAGACCGCGACTTCCTCGTTAAGCATTAGAGTTGCTCGGATCGCCGGTAGCGAGAGTACGAAATCGCCGATATGATCGGGCTTAATGAACGCTACTTTCATTGTCCTTCTCGTGCCCACGGGACAGGCGTAGCAAGAACGCCTCATTTATTTCGGCGCGCGCCAGTGCGTTTGTTACGCACAGGAATACAAACGATTGAATTGCCTTGGCCGCTTTCGGTAGGCGAGCCAGGGGCGTCGCGCTCCGGTAGCTGGCAATGTCTTGCATTAGACGCACACGACGTGTTTGAATTATCAAATATAGCTGGTTGGGTGAAAAGGAGTCGAGAGGGGTCATTTCGTTTGGCCTAGATATAGCGGGATTTCGTATCGACCCTCGGGAGCGGACGCGGAAGCCAGAAAGGACACGTAGGACATTTCTTTTCGCTGGTCGATGCGCGACAGAAGACTTGTCAACAGAGCGCAGAAGCTCCTCAAGCCGATCTAGATATGTTTCTAAGCTAAACATGCTGACCCACTGTAGGGTTTCACGCCGATACGCCTCACCAAACTCACCGGCGTCAATCCGCCTTGCAAGCTCGGCAATCCCCTTGGCCAAAGAAGGTTTATGGCAGGGGTCGACGTAAATGGCGTGAGGGCCACCCACTTCCGGAAGAGCGCCGCAGTTGGAAATTAGCACAGGTTTTCCGTATGCAAAGGCTTCAAGAACTGGAAGCCCAAAGCCCTCCCAGAACGAAGGGAAAAGCAGCGCGGCGCACTGGGCATATTCATGGCGCAAGGCTTCCTCGGAGAGCCTTCCCAGCAGGTGCACGCCGGGCGTCGTCGCGGCAATCTCGCGGACGGTTGCTGATGCCGAAGAATCTGTCCCGGCAATTCGAAGGTTATAGCCAAGACGATTTGCACCTGAACTCTTAAAGGCGCTAATCAGGCCCGGGACATTCTTGCGGACTTCTAGGCTACCAACAAACAAGAACGTCTTAGTTGTTTTGAGAGTTGACCTTGGGAGGGCGAGGCGATTGTAAAGTGGGATTACCTTGACCCGTGATCGTGGTATCGCGAAATTTGCCCAAAGATCGTCGGCAGTACTTTCACTGATTGCGACAGGGGTGATGGTTGGATCGTACAGCCTAGCGAAGGCTTCCTTGTACTTTCGCGAAACTCGCTCTGCATGCCATTCTGGTCTAGTGAATGGCGTTAAATCAAGAACATATGCCACGCTTTTGTCATATTTGGGATATAAGAGCAAATATAAAGCATCAAACACAATCAAAATGTCTTCGGGGTTTCGTGGATGGCCTGATGTAGATTCATGGGTTGCGTTGTGATGGCCATCCAAAAAGCGGTCAATGAGTCCGCTCGCGCTCGCAATTTGAAAAGAAGTAAGTGTCAAATCATTTGCGAGAAACTCGTCTCGTTGAATCGGCATCCCGGAAAGCTGTAATCGGGCTCGCGGGAACTTCAATAAAATGTTCCTCACGCTATCCCGAACGACGTGGTACATCGCCGTCCCATTTACTGCCATAGGCGTAATGTCGACCGTTAGCATCGCAGTCCTCCGGTAAAACGAGGGGATCGGCTACGCAATTTTTTCCAATTGGTCGTCCGCTTCCGATAGTGGTTGAGTGCCTCCGCGATGTACTCGCGATATGTCCCAGCATCAAGGTCTGCGAGAATTTTTGTAATTATTGATCGTAGTGAATCGGGGGTAGGAACACCCCATTGAGCGGAGATGGGGTACGCGTTTCCTGGATCTGGCAGCCCGTAATGCCCTATCCGTGTTTCGAGAAAATAGGGGTAGCTTTCCGGGAGAAGCTCAAGAAACGAAGTGTGTCGGGGACATATAATTGGTTTACCACATTGCAGCGAATCGAACGCGCCAAGCCCAAGACCCTCTCCATATGTGAATGTAATAAAGGCATTTACAGCATCGCTTAAAACAAGCATCTCGTCTTCTGTCAAGCTATCGGCGAAAATGTAGATATTCTGCACACTCACCTTTTCGCTTGCTGCCAACGACAAGACCGTCCTTGCGGCGGAGGTCTCTAGGTCGCGGGCGCTTTGGGTGACGTCCATGGGGGACAGCTTTACGATCAATGCGCAGTTGCTGTAAAACTGGCTTGCCGAAAGCCATTCTCGATAAAGAACGGAGAGTCCTTTTCGCGGAGCGTCGGTCGATGTGCACAGAAAGAGGTATTTATGACGTCGTCGGATTTCGCTCAAGGTCACGCGTGAGCCGTTAGAGAGCGCATCCAGACAAAGGGAAATTGGATTCATTTTTGGCGCCGACCGAGAACCATGCGCAATATGTGTCTGGCGGTAATGCGCAGCTGGCGGACAGGACCGATGGAAAAGCTTGGTTCGGCATCCGGTTGCCTCAATTAATTTGCGCATTGAACGCAGTGGCAACCAGATTTCATCCATTTTCCGGAGATTGTTAATCCATGTGGAATTTGTAAGTCGATCGGTCTCCCAGAAAAAAAGACCAATATTGCGGGCACCCGGAAATGCCTTAAATGCGTCAGGGCTTGAGATCGTCAAAATTGTTATGGTGAGGTTTCTTTGGCGCACTAATCGGCCTAATCTTTCCTCGCTTAGAAGCGGAGCATCCCAGCGTCCCGTACTACGGCTTGGGTGTGCGTGGATATCGGAGCCAAACGAAAAATCAAAGTTATTGCGCAAAGCATCATGGTAGCGGCGCGCAGCAACGGCATAACCCGTGTTGCTGGTTAGATCCCCTCGAAACACCAAAACACGTGCGGGGCGTCGGGAGGCGGAGATATTGAAACCAGTGATGTGCGGCTTACCTGATCGGAAACACAGTGGAGTTTCCGGCTTTAAGTTGGTGACGGGGTGTTGTGGAACGGCGGTTGATGGATCATGCACTTTCGAACTGGTGGTGGCGGCATGAGCTTCGGCTAAAGGGCGTGTTGGGATAAGGGGGGGGGAATCCGTAGAGCCTGACGACGGGTAGATCGCCGCGTCGATTGTGGGCCGAAGTAAGTCAGCGACTAATTCCAGTGAGTATTGCAGTTTATGGATTTTGGAGGCAAATCGGAGATAGCTCGAAAGGCGCCTTGGCAGGCTCCACCATGCTCGCTCCCGAGTTATTAGTGAAGTAACATCAGGAAATATCGGTGGAGATTGGCGTGACTCATGGGAGATTGCGATTTCGGCAATAATGCTAGCCTTGGATATACCAGAGCGGAGCCTCTTGTCGTAATAAGAGAAACCGGAGACATCCGGTTCGCGTCCCAAGAGTGTTCTGTAAGCGGCATGGATGAACTCACGCCCGGGGAGATCCAAGAGGTCGAGCGCGGACTCGACGTTGTGGACAAGTGCGTAATAGGGGCGCCGATCGAATGGACGGGAAGCAGCTTCACTTGACCTCAATATTTCCTCTAGGATGTATCCGCGATTTTTGCCCGATTCGATCAGTCCTCGGAAGTGGGCTTGGCCGTTTGGATCCGGTGCGCGCCCGAGAAGTTCGTTATATGCCACGGCTAGGAATTGGTTGAGCGGGGCATCGTGAAATGTGGATTTATCCATAGATTTGAAGTCAATGGTATCTGACGATTTCCGATAGGAGATCTCGTATCCATTTTATTGGAGGCGAAGAAGACATATTCGGGCTCTCTGGCTCATTGCGTGGAATGCCTTTCAGCGACACCGGATGTTGAGTTCTAGCACCGTAGACAAGGCGGCGCTGGTGCGCTGCTTGCCTCATAACTCAACCTTTGAACGGAATCCCAAGGCATTTGGCCGCGTGACTTTTGGTTTGCAATCTTTCTCTTGGGATTGCATTGGATGATCGCTGTTGTCAGCGAAGTTGAGTTGTAGTTATCGATTTTTTTGTTAAGGCGAGCGCGAACAGCGTGAGCGCAAGTAGTGTGAATATGGTGCCTGGAAGGTTGTAGTAAGTCCTCATCGCCGTTCCGTAGTAACCATGATGAAAATATTCCACGGCATCAACGAGCGGGAAAAGTAACAAGTAGTGGCGATACAGAGGCGGAACGATGTATGCGGGGACGAAGACACCGCAGAAAGGAAGCATTAAATACAATATGATGTGAGACATCCGCTCGATCGTGTCGCTGAGATCGGCTAACGCAGCCATAATTAATACGAAAGAGAAAGAAAACCAGATTACTAATAAATATCCGATGGCCATGGTTAATGCGTCGGCAGGTAGGTGGCAGATGCCTACCGCGATGAAAATTATGTACAAAATAAAAAAGGCGGCTGCCGAGCCGGAAAACTCGAGTAATATGCGAGCATATAAAATATCAACAGGCCGAATTGGCGTGTGATGTAAAAGAGCTCGGTTGATCTCGATCGCCTTAGTGACTCTCCCGGTTCCATTGCGCCAAAACAAAAGTGTGGGGTAGCTGACAGCTAACAACTCGGCTACGGAATATTGACTTTTGGAATCAATATAAGAAAAGATGATCATGACCCCCACTATAAACATAGCTGGCTCGGCTATTAACCAGAATGCACCGAGACCTTCCCGGCCAAATCGAGTAATTACCTCTCGCATTGTGAGCGCCCAGATAACCCTGCCTTGCAGGCGTGCTTGATCCCAGAGCGTTAGCGAAGTTTCAACGGTCATGATGTTCCCGCACCCCTGCGAAGATCACACTGAACACGCCCCAGAGCATTAAGCCAACGACCAGGGTCGCCAGCACCCCGCGCCCTCGTTTCGGCTCCAACGCATCATCCGGCAGATTCGGTGTCACCACCGTCTCGATGAACAGCTGCTGCTTCTGCGCCTGAATCCGCGCCTGCTCCAGCGCACTGATCGCCGCCGCGAGCTTCTTCTCCGCAAAGGTCTGATCGAGCATCAGGCGCTCATAGGGCACCGACTTGCTCGCCAAGGAGTTGGGCGCTCCGGCCACGTTGGCGCTTTCGGTCTCGATTTCGCCACGAAGCTCGGCGATGGATTTCTTGAGCAGCGGAATCTGCGGGTTGCGCGGGGTGTCGAGGGTCATCTGCGCCAGCGCCATTTCCTGCTGGATCAGCTTGTCCTGCAGCTTGGCGACCAGCTGCAGTTGCAGCGCCGACTGCGGCGCCGGGTTGAAGACCCGGTGCCGGTTGCGGTAGTGCGCCATCGCCACCGCGGCGGCGACCACGTCGTGTTCGTGCTGCTGCACTTCCTTGGTATAGAACGCCACGCCCTGGGCGTCGGCGCGGGCGTTGAGGCGGTCGATGAGCTGCTGCGCCTGGCCGAGCAGCTGGGCGTTGATTTCCTTGGCGTCGGCAGGCGTGAAGGCGTTGACGGTGAGGGTCGAGATGTTCGAGTTCGGGTCGACGTCCACGCCCACCATGCGGCTGGTGTAGTACTTGAAGAATTCCTCGAAGGTCTTGCGGAAGTAGAGCAGGCCGCCGAAGCGGTTGATCCAGTCGATGCCGTGGCCGGTGTACATCGTTTCCACGTGGAGCGACTTCTGCAGGTCGTTGAGCGCATCGCGCGACAGGATGTAGTCGTGCGCGGCGTACACGCCGTAGGCGCCGGAAGAAAACCCGGCGCCCGACAGCAGGGTGGAGAGGCCGCCGGTGCTGGTGGCGGGCGAGCGCGGGTTGTAGATGATGAACTTGGATTGCGAGATGTAGACGTCGCTGGCGATCAGGCCGAAGTAGAGCGCCGACAGGGCGGTCGGGATGATGACCACGATCCAGAACAGACGGCTGAGTCCTTGCAGGAAGGTTTTGAGGGAGGTGAACACGGATACGAAGATTTTCGACTAGGGATGGGGGCGGATGGGTTCAGGCCGCCGGCGCCGGCACCGCTTCGGGTACCCGCCCGTAGCGGTCCTCGAAGCGGACGATGTCGTCTTCACCCAGGTATTCGCCGCTCTGCACTTCGATCAGCACCAGCTCGGTGACGCCGGGGTTGAGCAGGCGGTGCGGGGTGCAGGCGGGGATGTAGGTCGACTCGTTGGTGCGGACGAAGCGCTCTTCGTTGCCGTTGACGATCTTGGCGGTGCCGGAAACCACCACCCAGTGTTCGCTGCGGTGGTGGTGCATCTGCAGCGAGAGGCTGTGGCCGGGCTTGACCACGATGCGCTTGATCTTGAAGCGTTCGCCTTCCTCCAGCACCGAGTAGGTGCCCCAGGGGCGATGGCCGATGCGGTGCTCGCGGTAGGTGCCGTGGCCTTGCGCTTTGAGACGGGAGTAGATCTGCTTGACGTCCTGCACCCGGTCCTTGGCGACGACGAGCAGCGCGTCGGTGGTGTCGACGACGATCAGGCCGTCGACGCCGACGGCGGCGACCACGCGTTCGCCGGCGTGGATCGAGCAGTCGCGCGCGTCGTGGAACAGCGCTTCGCCGTCAACGCGGTTGCCGTCGGGGTCGGCCGGCAGCAGGTCGCCCAGCGCGGTCCAGGAGCCGATGTCGCTCCAGCCCAGGTTGCAGGGCACGACGGCGACGCGCTCGGATTTTTCCATCACGGCGTAGTCGATCGAGTCTTCGCGGGTTTGGGCGAAGGCGGCGGCGTCGAGTTCGATCTGGCGGTAGCTGGCTCCCTCGGCTCGGCGTCCGCGCTGCAGGCTGGCGCCGACGGCGGCAAGGATGTCGGGGCAATGCCGCTCCATCTCGCCGATCAGGGTCGCGGCGGTGAAGCAGAACATGCCGGAATTCCAGGTGAAGCCGCCGGTCTCGAGGAAGCGGCGGGCGGTGGCGGCATCGGGTTTTTCGACGAAGCGCTTGACCTTGGTACTCCCGGCACCCTCGGCTTCAATGTAGCCGAAGCCGGTTTCGGGGGCGGTGGGCTCGATGCCGAAGGTCACCAGCAAGCCTTGCCCGGCGAGCGCGACCGCGCGGGCGACGGCCTCGGCGAAGGCGGCCTGGTCGGCGATCAGGTGGTCGGCGGGCAAGACCAGCATCATCGCGGCGGGGTCGCGCTCGGCCAGCGCCAGCGCGGCCGCGGCGACGGCCGCCGCGGTATTGCGGCCGAAGGGCTCGAGCACGTAGGTGCCGGCGATGGCGCCCGCGGTATCGATTTCGCGGTAGTCGTCTTCGGTCTTGAACAGGAATTCGCGGTTGGTCACCGTGAGCACTTCCTGCACGCCGGGCAGGGCGATGGCGCGCAGGAACGTCTTCTGCAGCAGGCTTTGGCCGTCGGGGAGGCGAATGAAGGGCTTGGGATGGCTTTCGCGCGATACCGGCCAGAGCCGCGAACCGGCGCCGCCGGACAGGATGACGGGAATCAGGGTCATGGTGCTGGGGTCTCCGGGCATTCAGAGAATTCGGGCGAGGGCCTGCACCGCCCCCCGCAGTTGCTCGGGGGTGTGCGCGGCACTGAGAAAATACCGCAAGCGCGCGGCTTTTTCCTCCACCGCCGGGTGGATGATGGGCTGCACGTTGATCCCGTGTTGGAACAGCGAATTCGACAGCTTCGTCGCCTGGAGTGACGAGCCGATGATCGCCGCGGCGATGGCGTGGCCCTCGGCCAGGCCGGTGTCGATGCCGTGGGCGCGGGCTTCGTCGAGGAACATCCGGCCGTTTTCCTGCAGGCGTTCCACGCGCTCGGGCTCTTCCTGCAGGATGCGCAGGGCGGTGAGCGCGGCGGCGGCCTGCGCCGGCGGCAGGCCCACGCTGTAGACGAAGCCGGGGGCGGCATACTTGAGCAGTTCGACCAGGGCGTGGCTGCCGGCGATGTAGCCGCCGCAGCTCGCCAGGGTCTTGGAGAGCGTGCCCATCCAGATGTCGACGTCGGGGACGTGTTCCGCGCAGTGTTCCGCGATGCCGCGGCCGGTGGCGCCCAGCGTTCCCAGCGCGTGGGCTTCGTCGACCATCAGAAAGGCTTTGTGGCGGCGCTTGATCTCGATGAAGCGGGCGAGATCGGGGGTGTCGCCGTCCATGCTGTAGAGCCCCTCGATGACGATCAGCACGCGCTCGTGGCTGCCGCGGATTTCGGCGAGCAGGGCGTCGAGCGCGCGCCAGTCGTTGTGCGCGAAGCCGCGGCGGTGCGCGCCCGAGAGCTTCGCGCCCTCGACGATGCTGTTGTGCGCCAGCGCGTCGTGGACGATCAGGTCTTTCGGCCCGAAGAGCGTGGCGAGGGTGCTGACGTTGGTCGCGTGGCCGCTCACGAAGGCGACGCAGGCTTCGGTGCGGTAGAAGTCGGCCAGCGCTTGTTCGAGTTCGCGCTGGATCGGCCGCTCGCCCGCCACCAGGCGGCTCGCCGAGGCCGAGGTGCCGTAGCGCGCGACGGCCTCGTGCACGGCGTGCGCGATGCGCGGGTCGCCGTTCAGGCCCAGGTAGTCGTAGCTGGAAAAATTGACGTACTCGCGCCCGTCGATGCGCGTGGTGGCGCCGGCCGCCCCCTCGTGCACCCGGAAAAACGGGTTGGCGATGCCGAAGCGCCGGGCGGCGGTCTGCGACACCAGCAGGCGCTCGTAGGCGGGGTGGGTGTCGAAGCGGCAGAAGGCGTCGGGGATGGCTTTGGCGGTGCCGCCGGCGGCCGCGGTCGGGTGCGAACCCTCGGCGCCGGGGCGGGCAACGGCCCCTTGCGGGGCGTCGGCGCGGGCGGGCTCGCGCGGGTTGCGCAGGCGCTCGAGCAGGCGGCTGCGGGCGAGCTGGCCCAGGCCGGCGCGGGCGGGCGGCGGCACGGTCATGGAATCAGCCTCGTGCCGTGGGCGGCGGCGTCGCGCACGGCGGCGGCCAGGTCGTCGGCGCTGTCCTGCAGTGCTGCACCCTCGGCATGCTGGGCGACCATCGCGCGCACGAGTTCCGCGGTGGCGTCGGCGCCGCGGGTTCCGCCGGTTGCACCCGTTGCGCCGGTTGCATCGGCTGCCGCGCCGCATTCCGGCCCGCTGAGCAGGGCGTGGTGAATGCGCTCGGCGATGCGGCCGATGGTCGGGTTTTCGCTGATCCACATCGGCGGGATGCGCAGGTCGAAGCATTTTTCGAGGGCGAGCGCGAGTTCGACCGCCATCAGCGAGTCCATGCCCAGGTCGTAGACCGACTGCGCCGGCACCACGCGCTCCGGCGGCAGGCGCAGGATGGCGGCGATTTCCTCCACCAGGATCTGCGCGATCGCCGCCACCGCCTCGTCGGGGGGCAGAGCCGCCAGACGCGCGCGCAGGTCGTCGCCGCTGGCATGGCTGGCGGCGTGGCCGAGGCGGCGGCGCAGTTCGTCGAAGTACGGCTGGTCCGCCGACGGCAGGCTGCGCTGCAGCACGCCCCACTCGAAATCCATCACCGCCAACCCCGATTCGCCCTTGGCGAGCATGCCCTCGAGGCGCTGCAGGGCGGCCGCCGCGGCGAGCGGCGCCGCGCCCAGGCGGGTGTGCAGGGCGTCGCGCGCCGCGGCGTTGCGGGTGAGCACGCCGACGTCGCCGATCGGCCCCCAGGCCACCGCGGTGGCCGGCAACCCTTGCGCGCGGCGCAGGCGGGCCAGCGCTTCGAGCGCGGCGTTGGCGGCGACGTAGTTGGCCTGGCCGGGATTGCCGAGGACGGTCGTGGCCGACGAATAGAGCACGAAGCAGTCGAGCGGGTCGGCGCGGGTCAGATGGTGCAGGTTCCAGGCGCCGTCGAGCTTGGGCGCGAGCACCGCGGCGAAGCGCGCGGCATCGAGGTTGGGCAGCAGGGCGTCGTCGAGCACCATCGCGGTGTGCAGCACGCCGCGCAGCGGCGCGCCGCGGCGCAGGCTCTTGGCGCGCACCGCGGCGAGCACGGCGGCGAGGGCGTCGCGGTCGGCGATGTCGCAGGCGGGGGTGTCGACCTCCACCCCCCGGGCGCGCAGGGCGTCCAGGGCAGCGGCGGCAGCGGGGACCTCAGGGCCGTTGCCGGCCGCCGTGGCGCCGCGGCGGCCGAGCAGCACGAGGTGGCGAGCGCCGCGCTCGGCGAGCCATGCGGCGGTGGCGAGGCCGAAGCCGCCCAGCCCGCCGGCGACGAGATAGGTGGCGTCGGCGGCCGCGCGCCAGCGCGCCGGCGGGGTTGGGGTGCAGACGGCGCGCGGCGGGGTCTGCAGGTCGACCACGACCTTGCCGATCTGCCGCGCCTGCTGCATGTGGCGGAAGGCGTCGACGACGCGGTCGGCGGCGAAGATGCGGTGGGGCAGGGGGTGCAGGCTGCCGTCGGCGAAGCGGGCCATGACCTCGGTGAAGATCCGCGTGGCGAGCTCCGGGCGCAGGCGCATGAGCTGATCGGCGTCGACGCCGAAGTAGCTGACGTTGTTGCGGAAGGGGCGCAGGCCGATGCGGGTGTCTTCGTAGAAATCGCGCTTGCCCAGTTCGATGAAGCGGCCGAAGGGGCGCAGGGCGCGCAGGTTGCGGGCGATGGCCTCGCCGGCGAGCGAGTTGAGCACGACATCCACGCCACCTTCGCCTTCCCCTCCCGTGGCGGCGAGCACGGCCTCGTCGAAATGGGGGTCGCGCGAATCGACGACGTGGTCGGCGCCGAGCAGGCGCGCGAAGTCGCGGCGGGCATCGCTGCCGGCGCTGGCGACGATCTCGGCGCCGAGCAGGCGGGCGACCTGGATCGCGGCGATGCCGACACCGCCGGCGGCGCCGTGGATCAGGATGCGTTCGCCCGGTTGCAGGCGGGCGACTTCGGTGAGGGCGTACCAGACGGTGAAGAACACCGTCGGCACGGTGGCCGCTTCGGCGAAGGTCCAGGCCGCGGGCTTGGGCGCGACCGCGCGCTCGGGCACCACGACGTGGGCGGCGAAGCTCGCCCCCGCGAACGCCAGCACGGCGTCGCCGGGGCGGAAGCGCTCGACGCCGGGGCCGCAGCGGGCGACCACGCCAGCGACTTCGAGGCCCAGGGTCGGGCCGGCGAAGCCCTGTTCCAGCGCCTCGTCGGCGAGCAGGCCCATGGCGTACATGACGTCGCGGAAGTTCAGGCCGGCGGCGCGGGCTTCGATTTCGATTTCGCCGGAGCCGGGCGCGGGGCGGTCGCAGCCCACCCAGCGCAGGTTGCGCAACTGGCCGGCGAGCGGGAAATCCAGGCGCCAGGATGGCGCGGGGGAGGCCGCAGCCGCCGGCGCGGCGGAGGTGGTAGCCGCTGGCGGCGCGGCGTCGTGCGGCAGCAGGCGCAGGGCGTAGCGGCGGCCGTCGATCCAGGCGACCTCGGTCTCGGCGCCGTCGGGGCCGGCGCCGGAGCCGGGGCAGGGTGCGGCCGCACCAAGGCATTCCCGCAGCAAGGCGTCGGGGCTGGCGCCGGGGTCGATGCAGCGCAGCGCGAGGGGGTGGAGTTCGTTGCGGGCGACGCGCGCCAGGCCCCACAGGGCTGCGGCGGCGGGCGAGGGCGCAGCGGTATGCGGGGCGCCGCCCGGCAACACCAGATGCACGGTGGCCTGCGGGCTGCGGGCGGCGAGTTCGAGAAGCAGGCGGCGCAGCGCGTCGCAGGCCTGGGCGACGGCCGCCGCCGGCGGCGGCGCGGGGAATACCACCCAGTGGACGACGTCGGCCGTGCCGACCCCCGGGCCCTCGGGCAGCGGCAGCAAGTCGAGCAAGTCCATGCGGCGGATCCGCTGCACGGCCTGATCGGCCGCCGCCAGCCGGTGGGCGAGGTCGTCCGCCAGGTCTTCGTCGCTGCCGGGCAGGGTCAGGACCGCATAGCGGCGCGATGCCGCGGGTTTGGCGGGCTCGCCGATCCCCGGCGCGGGGCGCGCCAGCACGAGAAAACCGCCGATCGGCAGGCCGCCGGCGGCGGGGTCGGAGACCGCCTGGCACTCGGTCCAGCCGAGGTGGTGCAGCAGCGCCTCCCAGCCTTGCGGCCCTTGCAGCGCCGGGTGGTGCGCGGCATCGGTGGAAACTGAGGCCGAACCTGCCGCGGCACCCGCGGCGAAACCGGTGCCGGGTTCCGCGGCGGGGTGCCACCAATCGGCGCGCGCGCCTTCGGTGAAGGTGGCGGCGTGGTCCGGGTGGCGTTCGGCGAGCAGCAGCACGGCATCGGCAGCGAGGCGCGGCAGCAGCGCGCCGAGCGCGTGGGCGGGCCGCGCGTAGCGGTGCAGGACGTGGTCGAGGACGACGACGTCGAAGTGCGCCGGCAGCGGCGCCGCAGCGTCGAGCGCGAGACCGTTGCCCGGTTCGGAGACGAGCGCGGCGACGGTGATCGCCGGGTGGCCGTCGTAGGCGGCCCGCAAGGCGCCGAGATCGTCAGCGGCGCTGCGGGCGAGCACCAGGTCGAGGGCGGGGGCGGGAGCGGGCGCGAGGACATCGCAGACGGCGGCGAGCGCGCTGTCGCCGTGGCCGATCTCGAGCACCCGCAGGCGGCGGCCCTGGGGCCAGCGCGCGGCGAGGGCCTGGAACGCGGCGGCGAGGCCGGCGCGGGTGCCGGCGTAGGCGGGGGTATTCGGGTCGGGCGTCGCCGGTTCGTCGGGCCGGATCGGCGGCGCATCGGCCGCGGCGGCGAGGGCGTCGAGATGCAGGCCGACGCGACCGATGCGCAGCAGATCGGGCGCGGCGGCGGGGCAGGCGGCGAGGGCCGAGGGCCAGATTTCAGTGCTGGGGGGCAGCTCGGCGTCATCGATGCGCCAGCCGTCGCCGTCGGGTCGCAGCAGCCCTTGGGCTTGCAGCTCGTCGAGCAGCCAGCGCAGCAGCGGGTGGGCGGTGCGCCAGCGGGCGAGGACGGTGTCCGGAAGCGGCGCGGCACAATGGCCCGCACCCTCACCCCCGCCCTCTCCCGCACGCGGGAGAGGGGGTAATGGTGCTGCGCTGGAATTGCCCTCACCCCCGCCCTCTCCCGCGCGCGGGAGAGGGGGTAATGGTGCTGCGCTGGAATTGCCCTCACCCCCGCTCTCTCCCGCACGCGGGAGAGGGTGTAATGGCGCTGCGCCGGGATTGCCCTCACCCCGGCCCTCTCTCGCGGGGCGGGAAAGGGCGACGGACCGGAGCGCGTCGCGGGCGTAGGCGAGCGGCAGCAGTTCGAGCAGCGGCGCGGCTTCCTCGGCGTAGCGGCGGCGCGCGCCTTCGGGGTCGTCGGCCCATGACTGTTCGATCGCGCGGGCGAGCGTGGCGGTGGCGGGCAGGGCGGGCTGGGGCGCCGATTCCAGCGGCGCCAGGCGCGCGGCCTGTTCCCAGACGGCGGGCGGCGGGGCGGCCTGCCGCAGGGCGGCGGCGCGGAAGCGGCAGCCGGTGGCCACGGCGAGCAGCCGGCCGGCGGCGTCGCGCAGTTCGAAGTCGGCGAGCACGGAGCGCGGGCCGCGGCGTCGCAGGCGTCCGACCAGACTGGCGGCATCGCCGGTGCCGTAGAGGACGAGGCGGCCGATGCCGACCGGCAGGTAGCTCATCGACCCCGCGCTCGGGTCTTGCGCGTCGTGGAACCAGGCGATGATCGCCTGGAAACACTGATCGAGCAGGGCCGGATGGAGCAGGAACGCTTCCTGCGGGCGGGGGGCGGCGGCCAGCGTGGGCGCGGGCGTGGGTGGACGCGTAATGGTCGCCTGCAATGCCGGGCCATCGACCGCGATTTCCTGCAGACGGCGGAATTCGGGGCCGTAGTCGAGGCCCAGGGCGGTGGCGGCGGCATAGAGCTGCGCGCCGTCGATGCGGGCGGGCCGGGGGCCGGGCACGGGCAGGGCGTCGCGGGCGCAGGCCATCTGCAGGGCGGCGGCGGGCGGTGCGGCGAGCTTGCAGCGGGCGTGCAGGGTCCAGGGGTCGTCCGAGAGGCGCTGGCGGCTTTCGATACGCAGGCGCAGGTCGTCGGGGTCGAGCAGCACGCGCAGGCTGCGCGCGTGCTCGCCGTCGAACACCACCGGGGCGAGGATGTCGAGCTCGTCGACGACGAACGCGGACGAACACGTCGCAGACGGCGGTTCGTCGTTCCGACTGCCGAACCATTCCCGTGCGGCGGCCAGCGCCATTTCGACGTAGGCCGCGCCCGGAAGCACGACGGCGCCGCCGACGCGGTGGTCGGCGAGCCAGGGCGACTTGATCGGGTCGAGCTGCGCCTCCCAGGCCGCTGGCATTTCCTTGAGCCGGCAACCCAAAAGCGGATGGACGCTCGCGCGCTGGATCAGCCGGTACGACTCGGGCGTGCCGGCGTACCAGTGGGGCTGATGCTGCCAGGGATAGCGCGGCAGGGCCACGGGGCCGCGCAGGGGGGTCGGAAACGGCGCCCGCGCGTCGACCGAGGCGCCGAGCAGCGCGGCGCGCAGCACGGTCTCGCGGATCCCGCCCAGAGTGTCGGCGCGCCGCGGCGCGTGGGCCAGCGCCCGGCCGTCGGCCCGCAGGGATTCGAGCGTTTCGGTGACGTAGCGCTGCAGGATGGCGTTGGGCCCGACTTCGACGAAGACGCAGTAGCCCGCCTGCCACATCGCGGCGATGGCGGGGCCGAAGCGCACCGGGTCGCGGACGTTGTGCCACCAGTAGGCGGCGCCGAGGGCGTCGGCCGACAGTTCGGCGCCGTGCACGGTCGAGAAGAAGCGGCCGGGCGCGCCGTCGCAGCAGAGCAGGGGGCGGGCGGCGCCCGGGTCGAGGCCGGCGAGGTCGTCCAGCAGCGCGGCATGGATTGGGTCCATCGCCGGACTGTGGAAGGCGTAGTCGAGGTCGAGTTCGCGGAAAAAGACGCTTTCGCCCAGGGCGGCACGCAGTTCGGCCAGCGCGTCGGCGGGGCCGCTGACGGTGCAGTTGCGGGGGCTGTTGTCGGCGGCGACGGTGATGCGGCGGGCGAACGGCGCTGCAGTGGCCCGACCCTCACCCCCGCCCTCTCCCGCTCGCGGGAGAGGGGGTTGGGGTGCGGTGCGGAGATCACCCCCTCTCCCGCTTCCGCGGGAGAGGGCGGGGGTGAGGGTGCTTCCTGTGGCAGGGGCAGACGCTGCGGCCAATTCGTCCAGGCGGCGCTGCATGGTCTCGGCGGACAGGCCGACGGCGGCCATGCGGCCGGTGCCGCGGGTCAGGGCCTGGGCGCGGCTGCGGGCGACGATGACCCGCGCCGCCTGCGCCAGGTCGAGGGCGCCGACGGCCCAGGCGGCGGCGATCTCGCCCACGCTGTGGCCCATCGCGGCGTCGGCGCACAGGCCTTCGGCGCGCAGCAGTTCGGTGGCGGCGACCTGGACAGCGAAGAGCGCCGGCTGGGCGACGGCGGTGTCCTGCAGGGTGGCGGGGTCGTCGCTCGCCAGCGCGGCGAGGATGTCGGGGCCGCCGTAGGCGCGAACGAGGGTGGCGACTTCGCCGAGCCGGGTCGCGAACCGCGGCGAGGCGGCGAGCAGGGCGCGGCCCATGCCGGTCCATTGCGCGCCGTTGCCCGAATACACCAGCGCGACCGGTGCCGGTCCGGTTGCGGCGCCGCGCAGGGCGCGCTCGCGGATCACCCCGGACGGCTCCGCGCCGGCGGCGAAGGCCTGCAGGGCGGCGACGGCTTCGGGCGTCGTGCCATCCGTGATCGCGATCCGTTCGGCGAGCCAGTCGCGCCGCTCCCATGCGGCCTGGGCCAGACGCGCCGAGGCCGCGGCGTCCTCGGCCGACGCGAGGGCGTCGGCATAGCGTGCCGCCAACTGTCGCAACGCGGCATCGTCGGCGGCGGAGATCACCAGCGGCGCACGGACGGCGGCGGCGGGCGCGGCTTGGAACGCCGCTGGGGCTTCCGCTCGGGAGACCGACGGCGCCCCGGCTTCCGGCGCCGGTTCGAGGATCACATGGGCATTGACGCCGCCGAAGCCGAAGGAGTTGACCGCGACGCGGCAGGAGTCGGGCGGCAGGGCAACGGGTTCGCGGGCGACGCGCAGGTGCAGGGCGTCGAAGTCGATGTCCGGATTGAGCGTTTCGGCGTGCAACGAGGGTGGCGCGACGCCGTGCTCGAGGACCGTCAGCGCCTTGGCCAGGCCCGCCATGCCCGAGGCGGGCTCGAGGTGGCCGAGGTTGCTCTTGACGGAGCCGATGGGCAGCGGCTCGGCGCGCTCGGCGCCGCTGCCGGCCCCATACACGGTGCCCACGGCGCGGGCCTCGATCGGGTCGCCGATGCGGGTGCCGGTGCCGTGCGCTTCGACGTAGCCGATGTCCTGCGGGCGCAGGCCGCTGCGCGCGAGCACGCTGCGCATCAGTTCCGCCTGGGCTTCGCCGCTGGGGATGGTCAGGCCGGTCTTGCGCGCGCCATCGGCGTTGACCCCGGTGGCGCGGATCACGCCGCGGATGCGGTCGCCGTCGCGCAGGGCGGCGGCCAGGGGCTTGAGCAATAGGACGCCGCCGCCTTCGCCGCGGACGTAGCCGTCGCCGCCGGCGCCGAAGGCGCGGCAGCGGCCGCCGGCCGACAGCATCGAGGCCTTGGTGAAACCGACGAACGGATACGGGTGGAGCAGCAGGTTGACGCCGCCGACCAGCGCCGCCGGCGCCTGGCCTTGGCGCAGGAGTTCGCAGGCCTGGTGCAGCGCGACGAGCGATGACGAGCAGGCGGTGTCCACCGCCATGCTCGGCCCGTGCAGATCGAAGGTCCACGACAGGCGGTTGGCCGCCACGCTCATGGTGTTGCCGGTCATCGTGTGCGCCGACATGCTCGAGAGGTCGTCGAGCACGCGCATGCCGTAGTCGAGGCCGGAGATGCCGACGAACACCGCGCAATCGCTGCCGGCGAAGGACGAGGGGCGAATTCCGGCGTCTTCGAAGGCTTCCCACGCCAGTTCCAGCAGCAGGCGCTGCTGCGGATCGAGCAGTTCGGCTTCGCGCGGGGCGATGCCGAAGAAGGCGGCATCGAAGCCGGCGACGTCGTCGAGCACGCCGGCGGCGAAGGTGATGCTGCGTCCGGGTTCGGAACGCCGCGGGTGCGACAAGGCATCGACTGCCCAGCGGGCCGGGTCGATCTCGGTTACAAGATCATGACATCCGGTGAGGTGCGGCCACAGCGCGTCGAGGCCATCGACGTTTCCGGGAAGACGCAGCCCCACGCCGACGATGGCGATGGGACATGCCGATGGATCGCTCTTTTTCAAGCTTGGCTATTGGCAGGTTTGCGAAAGGACGTCGGAAGGCTTCCGCCACCGTATCGTCCCCCCCTCAGAGGATGATACGTTAGCAATGACACCAATGTGGATTGTCACACAATCCGCGTTGGCGAACAGTAAGGGGAACCTCAATACAGGGTTTAACCGCAAGGATGAACGGTTCCTTGGTACGCGTCGAGCACGGCGACGCGATCGGCCATTGCGCCTTGGCGGCATCCCCCCGAAATCGACCGATAGGTGGCGACCATCGCCCACCGGCTCGCTGTCCTGGAACAAGCCCGCAGCACGCGCTTCGACCCGAGCGCCGGATTCCGGCATAGACTCGTCGTCGACGTGCGACATCGGCATCGCCGACGCTGCCGCGCTTGCGGGCCCGATGCGTCGCAGGGAGTCGAGCATGGAATTGCGCTTGCCATCCCGCAAGACCCTCGTCCTCTCCATCGCGGGACTGATGGGGCTGATCGCCGCTTGGCTGCTATTCGCTTGGCTGGCCCTGCCGCGAATCCTGCAATACGAAGCCGAGCGCTACATCGCGGAGAAGACCGGTCACCGGTTGACCCTCGACCGGCCGGAATTCAATCCTTTCAAACTCCTGCTGCGCGTGCCCAATCTTCGGCTCGCGGATCCCGCGGGCAAGCCGTTGCTGGCCTTCCGGGAACTGGACGTCGACCTGTCCGCGGCAAGCCTGTACCGCGACGCCTTCGTCTTCGACGGCATCCGCCTCGTGGCGCCGGAGGCCACCGTCGTGTTGCGCCGCGACGGACGGCTCAATTGGTCGCCGCTTTTCCAGGCGCTCGCCGGCAAAGGCGAGAAGCCGCGCTCGTCGCCGCCGCGGTTCGACATCCGCAGCTTCGTGCTGTCGGGTGGTGGCGTCGATTTCGCCGACGAGCGCGCCGGTTTTTCCACCCGCATCGCGCCGGTGGACGTCGAATTGCACGACGTGTCCACGCTGCCGGACGGCCACGGTCGCTACCAGCTGGCCGCCCGCACCACCCTGGGCGCGCGGATCCTGTGGCAGGGGGAGGGCCGGGTCGATCCGCTTGCCATCGTCGGCCGGCTGCGCGTCGACGATCTCGATCTGGCCCGCCTGTCCCCCTATCTGAAGGGCATTCTGCCCACGGCACCGCCGGCGGGCATCGTGTCCCTGGCCACCGACTACCGGCTCGGGTATGCCGATGGCCGGATCGACGCGACGCTCGACGATCTGCATGCGGAGGGAAAGGGCTTGCGGCTGGCGTCCGGCCATGGCCCGCTCCTGTCGATCGCCACCCTCGCAGCCAAGCAGGGTCGCTTCGACCTGGGAAGTCGGCAGATCCTGCTCGGCAGTCTGACGTTGTCCGATGCGGCGCTCGCGGTCGCCCATGCGGGCAAGGCGCCGCCCCCCTTGCATCTGGGCGGCGCCACCGTCGAAGACGTCGCGGTCGACCTCGCGGGGCGCACCGCGCGCATCGCCCGGATTGCCTTGCAGGACGGCGATCTTCGAGCGACGCGCGACCATGGTGGGCAGCTGGACCTGCTCGCCGACGTGCGGGCCTTCGCGCCCCCGGCCCAACCGAAGGCCTCCTCGGCGTCGCCGCCCTGGCACTACCGGATCGGCCAGATCGAACTGCGCCGTTTCGCCGCCTCGCTGCGCGACGACGGCGTCACCCCGCCCGCGGTCTTCGCCATCGCGGATGCCCACATCCGCGTCGACCACGTCAGCGATGACCGGAAGGCGCCGCTGACGGTCGATGCCACGCTGCGCGCGAAGGGCGGCGGCACGCTCGAGGCGAGCGGCGAGGTGGTGCCGGCCGGACCGACGGCGACGTTCCAGGTCAAGCTCTCCCGGCTTGCCCTCCAACCCATCCAGCCCTACCTGAGCGCGGTGGCCCGGCTGCGGCTGGTCCGCGGTGCGCTGTCCGGCGAAGGGCGCGCGGAGTATGGCAAGGCCGGCGCACGGTTCCAGGGCGGCTTCGCCCTCGACGACTTGCGGCTCAATGAAACCCGGGGCAAAGCCGGCAGCGAAGCCCGCCGCGAAACCGACACCGGCAGGCGTTTCCTGGCCTGGAAGTCGCTTGCGACCCGGAGCCTGTACGCGAGCCCGAGGGAGGTGCTCATCCGCCGGCTCGATCTGGTCGGCCTCGATACCAGCCTGCTCATCGCGGCGGACAAGTCGGTGAACCTCACGCGCATCCTGCGTCACCATGAGCAGGCCACAGCACCGGCTTCCCCCGCCGCGGCGCCTGCTCCGCGGCAGCGCGGGCAGGCGCCCCCCTTCCTGGTGAAGGTGGACCGCCTGCGGGTGGTGAACGGCGCGCTCGACTTCGCCGACCGCTCCCTGGCGCTGCCGTTCGGGACCCGCATCCACCGCCTCTACGGCAACCTCAACGGCCTGTCGTCGCGGGCGGGCGCACCGGGCCAGTTGGAACTACAGGGACAGGTCGACGAGTACGGTCTGGCGCGCGCCGCCGGCCAGCTCGAGTTCTTCGCTCCGACCCGCTTCCTGGACATCAAGGTTGCCTTCCGCAACATCGAGATGACGCGGCTGACCCCGTACTCCGCCACCTTCGCCGGACGCAAGATCAACTCGGGCAAGTTGTCGATGGACCTGGAGTACAAGATCGACCACGGCCAGCTGGTGGGCGACAACCGGATCATCATGGACCGCCTCACGCTGGGCGAGCGGGTCAAGAGCCCGCAGGCCAGGGATCTTCCACTGGATCTCGCCATCGCCGTCCTGGAGGATTCGAACGGCCGCATCGATCTCGGCCTCCCGGTCTCGGGAAACCTCGATGACCCGCACTTCCAGTTCGGCAGCATCATCTGGAAGGCCATCGTCAACGTCATCACCAAGATCGCCACCGCACCGTTCCGCGCCCTGGCATCCCTGTTTGGCGGCGGCCAGCACTTCGAGAACATCGCCTTCGAAGCCGGCAGTCCGCGGCTGTTGCCGCCGGAGCGCGAAAAGCTCGTGCACCTGGCCGAGGCACTCGGCAAGCGCCCCGCGCTGGCCTTGGCGGTACACGGGGTCTATGCCGATGCGGACCGCCGCGCTCTCCAGGACCTGCAGGCACGCCGCGCCGTCGCCCGGCAGGCGGGGCAGCGCCTCGGGGCCAACGAGGACCCAGGTCCGCTATCCACCCACGACCCCAAGATCCGGTCCGCGCTCGAGGACCTGTTCACCGAGCGTTTCGGCGGCGGCGAACTGGCAGCCCTGAAGGAAGGCTTCCGGCAGGCCAACCCGGGCCAATTGCCGGAGAGCGTCGCCGGCAAGATGCTGTCGCGTCTGAGCGACCTCTTCCGCAAGCGGCGGACCTTGCGCGCGGGCGAAGTGTCGCAGCTCAAGGGCGCAGATTTCTACGCCGTTCTCTTCGACCGCCTCCGCGCCCGGGAGGTCGTGCCCGACGAACGGCTCCAGGCGCTGGCGAAGACGCGCGGCGAGAACACCGTGGCGGCCCTGCGGAAGGCCGGCGCACCGGCCGATCGGTTGACCCTCGAGGGCCCCGAGAAGGTCGAGGCCGTCCACCACGAGGTGCCGGTCAGGCTCGTGCTGCGCGCAGCCCGAAGATGACGGCCCGGATGACGGCCCGGATGACGGCGAATGTCTGCGCATGCGCGGTGCAATCGGGTCCGGTGCCGGTTGTCCGGCCGGCGACTGCAACCCCGTCTGATCCCGAGCTCGTTCTTGGCGGCTTACGATATTCCGTGCGACTGCAAGCGCAGCAGCGGGTCCGACAGCGCCATGCGCACGAGATCGGTCTGCCGCCGCTGCCCGGTGCGCGCGAGCAGATCCTTGAGGTGGGTGCGTACGGTGCCGATGCCGACTCCGGCGCGCGCCGCATAGTCCGCGAGGGTCTCGCCGTTCGCGAGCGCGGACAGCAGCTTCGCCTGCGCCGGTGTCAAGCCGAACCGCATCGCGAGCGCGTCCGATCGCAAGTTCGGCACCGCGCTGGTGGCAGGATCTGAAAAAAGCACCGCACAGGCGGGACCCATGCACCCGAAGCGGATCGCCTCCGGCGCAAGCGGCGCGATCAGGACGCCCAAGTCGCTGCCGCCGGGCCGGGACAAGCGCAGCGTCGCACCGATGGGACGCGATGGCGAGGCGGCCCCCTTTGCGGGTCTCGCCGGCGTTGCCTGCCGTATCGCATGCAAAAAACGCGGCTCGTCGTCCGGCGCTTGCGGCGCAAGGCGCTCGCCGATGACGCGCAGGCCCTCCTTCTCGCGGATCACCCGCTCTCCCACGGCATTGGCGAACAGAACCCGCCGGTTCGCGTCGATCACCACGAAGCCGATCGCCATTCCGCAGAGTGTGTTCTGCGTGAGTTCCGCCGCCCGTTCGGCCGCCTGCAAGCGCTCGCGGATCCGCATGGAGCGCTGCAAGTGCGGAAGGATTCGCTGCAGCCGTTCGCGATCCGCTTCGCCGAATGGCCCCTCTTCGGGCGAGCGATGGATGCCGAGCAGGCCAATGCGATCGCCGCCGAGCGGGTACTGGGCGCCGATCACGTGCTGGAGACGGGTGGCACGAAGGTAGTCGGCCCACTCGGTGCGTAGCACGGCTCCGGTGGAGATCAGCTCTTCTCCCAGGACGACGTACGGCATCGGCAGCTTCCACCCCCGCGCATACCATTCGTTGCGGTCGTGGTAGTAGTTCGCATACGACGAAACCGACGAGTCGTCGAAATTTGCGGTCACCGAGTGGACCCCCGCCAGCGCCGGCATCCGCGGTCTGGCGGCATCCCGCTGTCCGAAGTAGACCATGCAGCTGCCGCTGTCGAACGCCCGCGCGAAATCTTGGGCCAGTTGCACGCCGCGCTGCGCATCCGAGGCCGCAGCGTAGATGTCGCCGATCAATTCCCAGTCGCGATCAAGGTCGGCGACCATCGTTGCATTCGAATATTGCGGTAATCAGGCGTGCCGGGCGGATGCCCAGCACAGACCACCCCCGTCGGGATCGACTCTACTCCCCGGGAAACCCGTACGCAATGTTCATGCGGCAACTCCGCAGCACGGTTCCGTTGCGTTTCTCCCATTTGGGAGAGGCGGGGCTTTCCGGATTTCCGTAACTTCCTGCCTGGATGTGCAGCCATCCTCCATTCGTGGGGTTTTCGCGGACTGATCGCGGATGCGACGGATGGGCGATTCCCGCGAGGCGGGCTGCGCCATCGAGTGGTTGAACAGAAATAGACGAAAGGAAGGCGGAAAATGAAAGCGAATCGGTTGCGGGTATTGGCGGGCGGCCTCATTGCGTTCGGCGCGCTCGCGGGTGCAACACCGGCCATGGCGGGGTTGACCGGGAGTTGCGGGATGGTCTTGGCCGTGCCGCATAACTACGCGTTCGGCTACATCGCCAGCAACTCAAGCGGGTACCCCAACTACGTTTATCTGGCGAATCCCGGAGACACGAGGGGGGTCAATCTTCTGGCAGTGATCGACTTCACCAACAACACGCTCTCGTACTCGCTGACGCAGGTTACGATCGGCGATGCATCGACGAAGACCCCAAATTCCTATTCATCGCAAAATCAGTCCGGGGTTTCCTTCACGACCGCAGCCGGTCCGATATCGGGTTCATACACGATCACCTTCACCCCGAACGGCTACCCGAGCGCGATGAGCCTCAACATTCTTCCGGTGAATTCCGGCAATACCTATTTGGTGCAGGGTACTTCCGGAAAGACCGGCGCGTTGACCGGCGTCTGCCAGGGGCTCTAACAGGCGGTCGAAAAACGTCGCGAGCAGGGCTGAGTTGCGGCCGAGGAGCGGGAGCGGTACGAGCGGCATAGCGAGCGCACCGCAGGACCGCAAATCGGTCCGCGCGGTGGATTTTCAACAGCCTGCTAAGCGGCGGTTTCGATACTTCGGATGTGGCGGAAACGGGAGGCGTGATGAAGAGAATGAACAGGCTGCTGGTTTTCCCCGGCATCGGCTTGATCCTGGTGTTGACGGCGTGCGGCGGCGGAGGATCGACGGCAGCGGTGACCGGCGGGACCGTTCCGATTGCCACGAGCGCCAATAGCGTTGCGACGACGGTTGCCACGGCAACGGTAGCGGCGAGTACTCAGTAGGACACCGCAGCCGGCTGCTGCCGGCTCGCGTCCGGGGTCGAAACGAACCGCCTTCGGGCGGTTCGTCCTTGCCGATTGCTCCCGACGACGGCCGTCACGATCCGAAGGTAAAGGCGTACGCCTCCAATCCCGGTTGGTCGGCACGGATTTCCACCACGCCGCTGCGCACTGCGCCTTGATCGATCAGTTCATATAGGGTGTCGCGCGCGATCGTCGCCGTGCCGCCGGGTGCGCCCCGGCCGGCGGAGGCTTGCGGCGGGGATCCATTCAGCAGGATCGTCGCGCGCACCGGGCTGCCGGTCGACGTACCGAGCACCAGGAACACCTTGCGCCCGGTGAACCGCAGACGGATCGCGGCGTCGGGCGCCAGCGCCGTGATCTTCTGCGGCCCGACGGACCAGGAGCCGCGCAAGGCCCAGGAATCCGGAGGCAGCAGGGCGGGGAAGCGATAGGACTGCGCCGCGCCTTGCTCGATTGCCGGCGTTCCCGCAAAGCGCTCTGCGCGGAGATAGCCGAGATAGGTCTCGGGCGTCTGCACGGGCGAGATCGGAACCGGCGTGCCGTCGGGACGGACCTTGCCGTGCAGGCCCAGGAGAACCCGGATGTTGTTCTCGGTGACGTCGTACTGCCCTTCGCCGAAATGGGTGTAGACGACGCGCCCGCGGCGATCGATCAGGTAGTGCGCCGGCCAATACTCATTGTGGAAATTGCTCCAGGTATGGAGGCCGCTGTCGAGCGCCACCGGATACCGGATGCCATAGCGCGCGACCGCCGCCTGCACGTTTGCGAGGCGCGTCTCGAAGCGGAATTCCGGCGCATGGACGCCGACGATCACAAGGCCATCGCGCCGGTATTTGCGATCCCATGCCGTGAGGTAGGGCAAGGTCCGTACGCAGTTGATGCAGGAGTACGTCCAGAAGTCGATCAGCACCACCTTGCCGCGCAGACCGGCCATGGTGAGCGGAGGAGAATTGATCCACGCGGCGATGCCGGCGAAGTCGGGCGCCGGGAAGGGCTCCGGCAGTCCGTCCTCCAGGCCCGCCACGGCCTCCGGCGCGGCACGAAGCGCAGAGCCGGCCGACGCGAGAGGGATGACCGTGGCGTGGAGAAATCCGGCCCGCACCGCCCCGGTTGCGGAGGCGATGCACGCCACGGCACCGAGCGCCAGCGCCGCGAGTCCGCGACGGCGGTCGGGCCGTGCGGCCCCCGACTCCGCCCGGCCGAGCAGTCGCCATCCGACCGCCACGAGCGCCAGTCCGGCCAGGAACGCCAGTCCGATAGTCAATCCGATCATGCTCAGCCTCCCTTGCGCCCGATGGCCGGCACGCCGCGGATGACGATTCGCGCGCCACGGGATCCACGTGATGTCGCGTCAGCGTACCGCACCCGGAATGACGCCGGCACGGCGGTCCTTGGGGACATCGGAGTGGCACGCGGAAAACCGAGCCGCGTATGATTCGCCGCCGGCGCTCCGGGAATCTCGTACGGCAAGGGGCGGCATGCGCTGTGCGCTCCCGGCGCCGCACGGCATCGACGACAATCGAATTGCGCGGAGGAGGAAAGGTCGACGAATGGTGGTGAGCGAGCAAAGCGCGGCGGCGCATGTACTTTGGGATGAACTTGCGGGATTCCCTGCGGCACAAAGCGACGACGCCCTGCGTCACCTGATGCGGCAGCTGTGCGGGATCGCCAACGCGGTGAACGTCGTCTGGTTCGGCGGGATCCGCATGGCGACCTCGATGCCGGACGATCCCATGCGGGGGTGGCGCATGCGCAATGTGCAGATGCTCCACGCCACGGAAGCGCTCAAGGCCTGCGCCGACGAGCACATCAATATGGTGGAGCTTGGTCTCGCCGATGTGATGATCCAGCGAAACATCGAGCAGACGGGCGTGTTCCGCGCCAACCGGCTATGCGATCTGGTCGACGAGGGTTGGTTCGATTCGGCCTATTACAACGCCTATTACCGGTCCGTCGGGCTGGTCGATGCGATCTGGGTCGGATTCCCGATCAACGAGGACGCCGAGTCCTGGTTCGGCGTACTGCGAGCGACCGATGCGGGTCGTTTTACCCCATTCGATCGGGATCAGGTCGCGTACGTGCTGCGCGGCATCAAGTGGTTCCACCGCCAGGTGATGCTCTCGCATGGCGTGCTGGTTGCGGCGGATGCCTTGACCGGCGCCGAACGGGACGTCTTGCGTCAGTTGCTGACGGGACGTTCGGAAAAGGAAATCGCCAGCGAAATCGGCCGCAGCTATCACACCGTCCATGAACGCGTGGTATCGATCTTTCGCAAATTCGGGGTCAACAATCGCGCGGCGTTGATGGCGCTGTGGCTGGGAAAACTTCCCCTCGATCGGGAGCGGTGATCCGGTCGACGGCACCACTGCCAACCGGGACATTCCGGTCATGCTCCGGCGGATTGCCGGAGCGCACATTGCGAACGTCACCGAGGACTTCCCCTCCGGAATGCGGGGGCGGCGCCGCAAACACGGCCCACGGGAAGGAGCGTGGGGTTTATATTCATTGCCATGCGCCGGTTCATCCGTCACCCGTCGAGCGTGCCGATCGAGATTCGCGCCGAAGCCGCGCCGATGCGGCGTTGCCGCGTCTTCGACGTGAGCGTGGGCGGCCTCGCGTTCGATTCGCCGCACGAATTGTCCGCGGGAGCGCAGATCTGGCTGCGCATCCCCCTGGTACGGCCGGCGTTCACGGCTGCGGCGCACGTGGTGTGGTGCAAGCCGGAGGAGGGTGGCTTCCGCGTGGGAGTGGCGTTTCTCGATGCGCACGACGCATTTCGTGCGCGCATGGTCGAACAGATCTGCCATATCGAAAGCTATCGCAGGCGGGTTCTCGCGCTGGAGAACCGCGATCTGCCGATCGAAGATGCCGCGCTGGAATGGATCGAAAAATGCGCCGACGAGTTTTCCCAACTCAATACGGACGACGATTGAAACCGGGCTGCCGCCGGGAATGCGGCGGCGCTACTCGGGCTGGATCAAGGGCACCGTAAGCCATTCATCGTCGCCCCGCCTGGCGGCTTCGAGCGATGCCGCGGCTTCGAGGGCCGACCCTCCGGAATGGTCCCATTGCGGAATACTCGGGTCGGGACGTTGGCGCGCGTATGCCGCGACCTGCTCGGCCGTTCCCGGACGGCAAAGATGGAACCCCTGCACGACGTCGCAGCCCAGCGAACGGAGCAGTTCGACCTGGTCGATGCGTTCTACGCCTTCGGCCACCACCTTCTTGCCGAGCGCGTGGGACATGGTGATCAGCGCAGCAAGAATTGCGACACGGTCGTTTCCGCCGGTCGCCTCCTGCAGGAAGCTGCGGTCGAGCTTGAGGATATGGGCCGGAACCGCCGACAGGTTGCTGAACGACGAATACCCGGTGCCGAAGTCGTCGATCGCGAAGGTGACTCCGACGGCCGCGAGTCGGTCCAATGCCTCTCGGGCCGCCGCGTCGCCATGCAGGTCCATCGACTCGGTGATCTCGATCTCCAGAGCGCCGCGCGGCATCCCGGTGGTCTGCAAGGCTGCGATGACCGTGCCGACGAAGTGCGAGCGGCGCAACTGCGCAGTCGACACATTGATCGCCACGCGGGGAATCGGCACCCCCATCGCGCGCCAGCGCTGGTGTTGCTCGCACGCCTCGATCAGGACCCAGGTTCCGATCGCGTCGATGAGTCCGACGCTTTCGGCAAAGGGCAGGAACTCGTCCGGAGTCAGCACGCCGCGGACCGGGTGCTGCCAGCGCAGCAGCGCCTCGACCGCGAACACGCCCCCGGTTTGCAGGTCGACCAGCGGCTGGAAGTGCAGGACGAATCCTCCGTCCGCAAGCGTCTTGCGCAAATCCGCTTCGAGCGCAGACCGGTTGCGTGCCGCCACGGCCATTCCTTCGTCGAAATAGGCGTAGCGGTTGCGACCCTCCTCTTTGGCCTTGTACATCGCCGTGTCGGCTTTGCGCAGCAGCTGGTCCGGATCGCTTCCCGGCGACGGATAGGTCGCGATGCCGACCGTCGCGCCGATGTGGACCGGTTTGCCGTCGAGGTCGAAGCGCCGGGACAGGGCCGCAATCAACTGTCGCGCGATCGATCCCGCGTCGCGCGCATCGGCAAGGTCGGTCAGCACGATCACGAACTCGTCGCCCCCGTGGCGGGCCACGACGTCGCTTTCCCGGAGGTTCTTGCGGATCCGCTCCGCCGCCGCCCGAAGAAGGGCGTCGCCCGCCGCATGTCCCAGGGTGTCGTTGATCGTCTTGAACCGATCGAGATCGAGGAGCAGCACCGCTCCCTGGGTCTTCCGGACTTCGGCCGCCGCCAGCGCGGAGCGGAGGATCGGCAGCAGCGCCCGACGATTGAGCATCCCGGTCAGCGCGTCGACGTGCGCGAGGGCCTTGATGTTGCGGTTGTGCTCGACCATCCTGCAGGTCATGCGCAGTCGACCGACCAGGTCGCCAACCAGATCGCGCTGTTCTTCGGTGAGATGGGGCGGTCGATGGAATCCCAGGACGATCGCGCCGCGTACCTTGCGCGTCCCGGGAATGGGAAATACGGAAAAGGCCGGTGCGGGTCGGCGGGTTGCCAGGATTTCGGCAACCGCCTCGGGAATGGGCAGGGCTTCCTGCCAGTGCAGGACCGCCTGGCCGGGCAGACGGGCGGACCAGTCCTTGTTCGATTCGACCTCCATCCGCTCGATGTCGTCGGCCTTGTCAGACCAGTTGCCATAGACGAGCGTGCGTGCGGCCGACGGAACGTCATCCAGAACCACGCCGACGAGTTCGGCTCCGGTGACACCACGCAGCAGGCGGATTGCGCTCTTTGCGATGGCGTCGAGATCCATCGAAGCGAGGATCTCCCGGTCGATGTGCAGCAGGGCGGCGTGCGCGGCGACGCTCAGCCCGACCTGCCGGGACGCCTGTTCGAACGGCTGGCCGAGCGCTCCCGCCGAGTTGGCTGCCGGGGGCGCGGCAATTCCCTGGCGGCTGATCCGGCGCAGCGCCCGGTTCAGGCGCGCGGACCTCGCGATTGCGCCGCCCCGGCGCACGAGCGCCAAGCCGATGAGGACCAGAATCAGACCCGAGGCCAGAACGAGGCCGGCATCGACTCGGGCGGAACCGTGGCTGCGCCACGCCAGATCGACGAATACGGCGAGGAGTCCCGCGAGTTCGACCAGATCAAAGGCACGTTCCGGGTTCCCTGACCAATGCAGGACCTTGCGCGGCGCAAATCGGGGGCGGTTCGTCATGGGTGCTCGGAGCTGGGGAATGGGGTCTCGCAAAACATGCCGAAATCGCTAAACTGCGAAAAATGAAACCAGCATAAGCATACCGTGTTTGCGCTATAAAATGCAATATCTATCATTTTTGATACAATTTGCAGATCGAGACGTCGAGGATGTGCCATATGACCGGTCTGCGCGATCTGCTGCAGTCGAAGAGCGCCGAAGAGGAAGTCTGCTCAACCCGCGAAGCGGCCGAGATCCTGGGCGTGTCCCTGCGCACCATTCAAGTCTGGGTGGATAACGGCATCCTGGACGCGTGGAAGACGGCCGGGGGGCATCGCCGGGTCAGCCTCCGATCCGTGCGCCGGGTCAAGGAGGGGCAGTATCCGGAGGCCGGGCCCGAAAGCGACGCCGACCCGGACGTGCTGCTCGCGTACCAGCCGATTCTGGACAAGGACCAGAGGACCTACGGCTACGAACTGCTCTATCGAAACGGCACGGCAAAGCGCGCCCGATTCCAGGATCCGGTTGCCGCGACCGCGAAGGTGATCCGCGTCGCCTTCGGCGAGTTGGGAGTGCTCTCCGCGATGGGCGACGCGGTGTGCTTCGTCAATGTCGATGCGGAGTTGCTTTCCGGCGACGTGCTCCTGACGCTCCCCGCCGATCGCATCGTGCTGGAAGTGCCGGCGGAAACCGAGCCCACGGACGAGGTGCTGGACCACTGCCGCCGTTTGCATGCGGCGGGACATCGGCTACTGCTGGACAACTTTGTGCCCGGGGTCAGTCCGGCGCGGCTCCTCCCGGTGACGACGTTCGTCAAAGTCGATTGGCGCAGCGCGCCCCCGCTGCCGCCGATTTCGAGTTGGCTGCCGTCGGGTACGAAACTCGTCGCCAGTCGCGTCGAGACCCCAGAGGCCTACGCGCTCGCGCAGCAAGCGGGCGCGTCCTATTTCCAGGGGCACTACTTTGCGAGACCCGACATCGTGCGCGGGACCACCGTTGCGCCGTACCGGATGACGATTCTCGAAGTGTTGGCGATGACCATTGCCGATGCCGACCTTGCGGACATCGAACGCCGCATCAAGGTCGATCCGGCGATCTGCTTCAGTCTGCTGCGCCTGACCAACTCGGCCGCGTTTCGCAGCGCCCGCCAGATCGACAACATTCGCGAGATGATCCTGCTGCTGGGACGCAAGAACCTGCAGCGCTGGCTGCAGGTCCTTCTTTTCGCGCACGAAGGCGATCCCGGCCGCGCCCCGAGCCCGTTGCTGCTGGCCGCCGCCTTTCGGGGGCGCCTGCTCGAATACCTCGCGGTCCTGGTGCAGGGCGGGGGCAATTTCCCCGACAAGGCTTTCATGGTGGGCATGCTCTCGTTCCTCGAAGCCCTGCTGCATGTGCCGCTGTCCGACGTATTGCGCGGGCTGCATCTTTCCGAGGACGTGACGGCGGCGCTGCTGCGCCGGGAGGGACCACTCGGGGATCTGTTGTCGCTGGCCGAGGCGCTGGATCGCGCCGACTTCGAGGCGGTGCAGGCGAGGGCGCGCAGCATCGGGATCGGCAGCGAGCCGCTACGCAGCGGCTTCCTCGATTCCATGCATTTCCGCAGCACGCTGGCCCATGCGTGATGGTCGGGATCGCGACCGGTGATGAACGGATCGGGGTGGTGCGGTGGTGCGGCGGAACCCTGCAGGAACCAGCGGAGAAAGGCGGGATGGCGTTCCGGGAACGGATCAGGAACCAGCTTGATCGACTTCCGGGATGTTCCGCGGGAAGAGCCCCCGAGCAGAACATGAAGCGGAGCGTGTCGTGGTGCCCAGGAGAGGACTCGAACCTCCACACCTTTCGGCACTAGTACCTGAAACTAGCGCGTCTACCAATTTCGCCACCTGGGCAACTCAGCGGAGGCAAATTGTACCGTATGCTGCGAACTTTTGCGGGACGCCGCAGATCTTTTGCAAACGGAACGGAAACGGGGGACGAAATCGCTAGTCGGAATCGAGGAAAGGGAACCCATGCCGGCGCGGCAGCGGCCGCGAACGGCAGCCGAGGCGCCGAAGGCGCCGACGCCGACGCCACGGCACCCGGCGTACGCCGCCAAGCGGTGCTGGATGCGCTGACCGCCTCGGGTGCGCCGATGCGCATCGAGGATCTGGCCGCGCAGCTGGGGCCGGCAACCGCCGCCGAGCCCTCGGCCCTGGATGCGGTGCTCGCCGACCTGGAACGAAGCGGGCAGGTCATCCGCAACCGCGCGGGCCTGCTGCTGCTCTCGGCGCGGGCGAATCTGCTGGCCGGCCAGGTGCAGGGCCATCGCGACGGATTCGGCTTCCTGATCCGCGACGACCGCGGCCCCGATGTCGCGCTTCCCGAGCCCGAGATGAGCAAGGTCGTCCACGGCGACCGCGTACTGGTGCGGGTGCGCGGCACCGATCGGCGGGGGCGGCCCGAAGGCGAGATCGTCGAGGTGGTCGAGCGCCGTACCCACCAGCTGGTGGGGCGCCTGATCAATGAGCGCGGTGTCAGCATCGTGGTGCCCGAGGATCAGCGCATCCGCCATGACATCCTGGTACCGCCCCATGCGGCCGGCAAGGCCCGCGACGGCCAGGTCGTGGTCGTCGAAATCGTGCAGCAGCCGCAGCGCGACCTGCAGGCGGTAGGGCGCGTGATCGAAGTCCTGGGGGAGATCGACGATCCCGGCATGGAGATCGAGATCGCGGTGCGCAAGTTCGGCGTGCCGCATCAATTCGCCGAGCCGGTGCTCGCGCAGGCGCGCAGCCTGCCGCCGGAGGTGGGCAAGGGTGATCTGCGCGGGCGGGTCGACCTGCGCGACGTGCCGCTGGTTACGATCGACGGCGAGGACGCCCGCGATTTCGACGATGCCGTGTATTGCGAGCCGATCGCGCGCGGCGGCTGGCGTCTGATCGTCGCCATCGCCGACGTCGATCACTACGTCGCGGCGGGTTCGGAGCTGGATTTCGAGGCGCAGAACCGGTCGACGTCGGTGTACTTCCCGCGCCGCGTGATCCCGATGCTGCCCGAGGAATTGTCCAACGGCCTGTGTTCGCTCAACCCCGAGGTCGACCGCCTGGTGATGGTCTGCGACATGGTGGTGGCGAAGAAGGGGACCGTGCGCGCCTACCAGTTCTATCCGGCGGTGATGCACTCGCATGCGCGCCTCACCTATACCGAGGTCTGGGAGGCGCTGTCCAATCCCGCGAGCCGCGCCACCGAGCGCCGCCGCACGCTGCTGCCCCATCTGCACAACCTGCATGAGCTCTACCTGGCGTTTTCCAAGGCCCGCATCGAACGCGGCGCGCTCGATTTCGAGACCACGGAAACGCAGATCCTGTGCGACCCGCAGGGGCGCATCGAGCGGATCGTGCCGCGCACGCGCAACGACGCCCACCGCTTGATCGAGGAATGCATGCTCGCGGCCAACGTCTGCGCCGCCGATTTCCTGCACCGCAAGCGCCATCCCGCCCTCTACCGCGTGCATGAAGGGCCGACGCCGCAGAAGCTCGAAGCCCTGCGCGCGACGCTCAAGGCGTTTTCGCTCCAGCTCGAAGGCGGCGAGAACCCGAGCCCGCACGACTATGCGCGCCTCGCGGAGCGGGTGCGCACGCGGCCCGATTCGCCGCTGCTGCAGACGATGCTGCTACGTTCGATGCAGCAGGCGATCTACAGCCCGCACAACTCGGGGCACTTCGGGCTGGCGTACGAGGCGTACGCGCATTTCACCTCGCCGATCCGTCGGTATCCCGACCTGCTGGTGCACCGGGCGATCAAGGCGTCGCTCACGGACCGGCAGTATCAGCCGGCGCTGGGTCCGGTCTTCGGCGGCGACGGCGAAGGCGAGGCCCTGGTGCGCTGGGAGAAGCTCGGCAACCTGTGCTCGGTCAACGAACGGCGCGCCGACGACGCCTCGCGCGATGTCGAGGCGTGGCTCAAGAGCTACTACGTTCGCGAGCGGGTTGGTGAAACTTACGCCGGGTCGATCAGCGCGGTCGTGCCGTTCGGCATCTTCGTCGTGCTCGACGAACTGTTCGTCGAAGGGCTGGTGCACGTTTCCGAACTGGGCAGCGAATATTTCCAGTTCAACGAGGCGACGCATGAATTGCGCGGCGAGCGTACCGGCATGCGCTTCCGGCTCGGCGACCGGCTCGTCGTCCAGGTCGCGCGTGTCGATCTCGAGGCGCGCCGCATCGACTTCCGGCTGGTCAAGCCGGGCGAGGACCGCCGGATCGAGGGGGAAAAGGGCGAAAAACGCCCCGCGTCCGCCAAGCGGACTCCGGGTGAGGGCGTGGAGGAGCGGCGCCGCAGGCAGGCGATCCGCGCCGAACGCCTGGCCGCGCGCCGCGAAAAGCCGCAGGCTGCGGCAGCGCGGGACAAAAAGCCGCGGGCGCGGAAGGGGCGGAAATGAGTTCGGCCGCACCACATCGGGTCCTGGCCGGATTCCATGCCGTGGGGGCCCGCCTGCGCGCCGAACCGGAATCCGTCGAGACCATCTATGTCGACGCCAAGCGGCGCGACGCGCGCATGCAACGCCTGCTGGCGCAGGCCAAGGAACGGGGCGTGCGCTGCGCGACTGTCGATGCGCCCCGCCTCCAGGGGCTTTCGCCCGACGTTCCGCATCAGGGGGTAGTGGCACTGGTGCGCGCGACCCGGCGCACCGGTCCGAGCTTCGAGGAGTTGCTCGACGGCGCCGGCCCGGCCACGTTCCTGCTGCTGCTCGACGGCGTGACCGACCCGCGCAATCTCGGGGCATGCATGCGGACCGCGGCCGCGGCGGGGGTCGATGCGGTGATCGCGCCCCGCGACCGCTCGGCGACGCTCGATGCGCCGGCGGCCAAGGCGGCAGCGGGCGCAGCCGAAGTGCTGCCCCTGGTCACGGTCACCAATCTCGCGCGCGCGATGCGCGACCTGCGGGACGCGGGCGTCCGGATCGTCGGCGCGGACGCCGAGGGGCCGCGCAGCCTGTACGAATCCGACCTCACCGGGCCGCTCGCCTGGGCGCTGGGTGCGGAAGGCACCGGCCTGCGCCGGCTGACGCGGGAGAATTGCGACGAGTTGTTGCGGATCCCGATGGCCGAAGGCGTGGAAAGCCTCAACGTATCGGTGGCGGCCGGCGTCTGCCTGTTCGAGAGCCGCCGG
Source organism: Burkholderiales bacterium GJ-E10 (assembly GCA_000828975.1). Lineage (NCBI taxonomy): Bacteria > Pseudomonadati > Pseudomonadota > Betaproteobacteria > Burkholderiales > Burkholderiales bacterium GJ-E10. The sequence continues at coordinate 1,411,825 of AP014683.1, forward strand.
CAGCGGAGTCTGCCGTAGGCCGGCGCGGTCTGCATCGCCGTGGAGCGCACGGAACGCCCCGCGCGTCACATGGATCGACTGCCACGGAAATCAGGCCCGACGTGATTTCCCGAACCTTCGAGTAGATGCGCGATCCGTGCGCGCCATTCACTGGACATCAGCGGCAACAATTGGGGAAGGCGTTTCTCAAGGAACGGTTTGCCGGTAACGACGGACGGATCGATCGCATCGGCCGGATGAACATCGAATTTCCGCAGGACCCCGCGACCAGCAGATCCAAGGGCAATATCTCCGATCCGGGCGATCAATTTCAGCATCGGATCCCGATCCGACCGAACTGGCATGCGGGCGCGCGCGCGCCGCAGGTATTCGCGCACGCAGAGGATCGATAGTTGCGCCTGCCAGATCCCCATATCGTTTTGCTTTTCGGGAATTTTGTGCAGGTTTGCGACTTTGCTTTGCAGGAGCGTGATTGGATCCACTACCCGGATCGTGCCGATCCCGGCTATTTCCACCGGAATTGCGAGGCGGAGGATGTCTTCCTTGCGCGTCCCGGCCACCCTGCTGATTACATCCACATTGAGGTATTCGCTCTCCGACACGAAACGCACGGCCTGCCCGATGAGTGCCGTCAACGCCTTTTCATGCGGGAGTACGACGCTGCCTGAGATGGCCTTGGCAAACGCGGCAACGACATCCACGCGGTTGGCCCTTGCCACAAAAAAGTCCGCATCGCGGGTCACCGACCACCGCTGATCGCGGTCGAGCAATCCCATTTCAAGCAGCCAAAAGGCGAGAGACTGCCCGCCGACCAGAATCGCGTCCGGTTCTCTCGCGGCCGCACCCAGGATGCGGCGCATGTCTTCCTCCCCGATCCGCGCTTCCCGCAGCAGCGGTTTAATCGGGTTCGATTCCATGCAGATAGTCGACGCGGACATCCTTCGTCATGTCGATGCGCCCGAAGAGCAGGGTGTCCCGATACTCGATCTCTCCCAGTTCGAGGCGCTTCCTGTCCAGCTCCTGGCGCGCGTGCAATGTCGCCGCCACGGATTCGTCATGGATCACCGATTTCGATTCGCGTGCGCGGCCGAGCATCGCCCAGTACTCCAGCTGCTGCGCGATGGACCGACTCATGATCGACGCCTCGTCGCGGCATGCGATGTAAAGCCGGTCTGAGATGCTGATTGACTTTGCCATGTGTGGTATTTTGCGGCAATTTACCGTATATCGCAATCGATTCGCGCAACCCCGCATAGGCCGCCACTGGCCACGGATCTTTGCGCCGGTGTCGTGCGTCCGCAACGGCTGCGACCATCTCCGCCTGCATTTGACCGCCGCCGCCGTCCGGTAGCACAATGGCGGCGCTCCGGGGTGCGCGCGTGGCGCGTTGAGATGGGCGGAATGCCCGAACCCGCGAACTTGATCCGGTTCATCCCGGCGTAAGAAGAGCGTCCTTCCTGCGCGTTGAGGTCTTCGCAGAAGACCGTGGCAGGACTCCTCGGGGCACGAATCGTCGACCGGAAAAGGAGTCCCGCCATGAACGCCCCCGAAGAACTCGGCGCCGCCGAGCGTGCCGCTGCACGGTTCTGTGAACCGTTTCCGGCCTCCCGCAAGATCTACCTCGAAGGCTCCCGACCCGACCTGCGCGTGCCGCTGCGGGAAGTGGCGCTCACCAATGGCGAAACCGTCGCCCTCTACGACACGTCCGGCCCCTACACGGATCCGGCGGCGGCGATCGACGTGCGGGCGGGACTCCCCGACGTGCGGGCCGGCTGGATCCGCGACCGTGCCGACACCGAAACCGTCGCCGGCCGCGTGCCCCAGGCGGTCGACGATGGCGTGCGCAGCGCGCATGCCGGCACCGACGCGCATCTCGCGGCCCTGCGCGAGGCGGCATCCGGCCTGCAGCGCACGCCTCGGCGCGCGCGCCCCGGCGCCAACGTCACGCAGATGCACTATGCGCGCCGCGGCATCGTCACGCCGGAGATGGAGTTCATCGCCCTGCGCGAAAACGGCAAGCGCGAGTGGATGCGCGAATATCTTTCCGACCCCGAACGCGAGCAGCGGCTGCGCGGCAACCCGATGGGCGCGATCCTGCCCGAGGTCATCACGCCGGAGTTCGTGCGCGACGAAGTGGCGCGGGGGCGCGCAATCATTCCCGCCAACATCAACCATCCCGAGCTCGAGCCGGTGATCATCGGGCGCAATTTCCGCGTCAAGATCAACGCCAACATCGGCAATTCGGCGGTGCGTTCGAGCATCGACGAGGAGGTCGAGAAGCTCGTCTGGGCGATCCGCTGGGGCGCCGACACGGTGATGGATCTCTCGACCGGCCGCGACATCCACACCACGCGCGACTGGATCCTGCGCAATTCGCCGGTGCCCATCGGCACCGTGCCGATCTACCAGGCGCTGGAGAAGGTGGGCGGCGTGGCCGAGGACCTCACCTGGGCGATCTTCCGCGACACCTTGATCGAGCAAGCGGAGCAGGGCGTGGATTACTTCACCATCCATGCCGGCGTGCGTCTGGCGTACGTGCCGCTCACCGCCAAGCGGCGCACCGGCATCGTGTCGCGCGGCGGCTCGATCATGGCCAAGTGGTGCCTGGCCCACCACCGCGAGAATTTCCTCTATGAGCACTTCGAGGAAATCTGCGAGATCATGAAGGCCTACGACGTGAGCTTCTCGCTGGGCGACGGCCTGCGCCCCGGCTCGGGGGCCGACGCCAACGACGAAGCCCAGTTCGCCGAACTGCGCACGCTGGGCGAGTTGACGCAGCTTGCCTGGAAGCACGACGTGCAGACCATGATCGAAGGCCCCGGCCACGTGCCCATGCACATGATCCAGGCCAACATGGACGAGCAGTTGAAGCACTGCCATGAAGCGCCGTTCTACACCCTGGGGCCGCTCACCATCGACATTTCGCCCGGCTACGATCACATCGCCAGCGCGATCGGCGCCGCGATGATCGGCTGGATGGGCACGGCGATGCTGTGCTACGTCACCCCGAAGGAGCACCTCGGCCTGCCGGACCGCGAGGACGTGCGCCAGGGCATCGTCGCCTACCGCATCGCCGCCCACGCCGCCGACGTGGCCAAGGGGCATCCCGGCGCGCGCGCGCGCGACGAGGCGCTTTCCAAGGCCCGCTTCGAATTCCGCTGGACCGACCAGTTCAACCTGAGCCTCGATCCCGAAGTGGCGCGGGAGTTTCACGACGAGACGCTGCCGAAGGAATCGTCGAAGGTCGCCCACTTCTGTTCGATGTGCGGACCCAAGTTCTGTTCGATGGAGATCTCGCAACAGATCCGCGACGCGGCGCAGGGCGGCGAGTCGCGGATCGCGGCGGCGATTCCGGTGACCCCCGCGCGCGCGCCGGCCGCCGGAGCGGGACAGGAGTGACGGGGTGCGGGTAGGAATCGCCGGCGCCGGCCTGCTCGGTCGCCTGCTCGCCTGGGCACTTGCCGAAGCCGGCAACGAGATCGAGGTCTACGACCCGGCGCCGGGTCCGGAATCGCGTTTCGACGGACGCGGCGCGGCGGCATTCACCGCCGCAGGCATGCTCAGCCCGCTGGCGGAACTCGATGCGTCCGAGCCGGAAATCGCCGCGCTCGGCCTGCGTTCGCTCGACCTGTGGCAGGCAATCTGCGCGCGCTTGCCGGAGCGGCCGTTTTTCGCCCGCAAGGGCAGCCTGCTCGTCGCGCACCGCGCCGATCTGGGCGCCGCGCAACGGATCCTGGCGCGCCTCGAGCACGGCCGGACGGCGATGCCGGCGGCCGGGCTGTCAGCAGGACTGTCGGCGCCGGTCGCCCTCGATCGCGACGGCCTGCGAGCCCTCGAACCCGCCCTGCACGTCGAGGGCCATGCCTGGCATCTGCCGGGGGAAGGGCAGATCGACCCGGTACAGGCGCTGCACGCCCTGCACGCCGCCGCGCCGACGGTGCGCTGGCACTGGGGCCGGCGGGTCGACGGCGTCGAAGCGGGACGGCTGCGCCTGGATGACGGCGTGGAGCGCCGCTTCGACCAGGTGTTCGACGTCCGCGGCGTCGGCGCGCGGCCACAGCTGCCGGTGCGCGGCGTGCGCGGCGAGGTGGTCTGGCTCTACGTGCCCGGACACGACCTGACGCGGCCGGTGCGCCTGCTGCATCCGCGCCACCGCGTCTACCTCGTGCCGCGGCCGGGAGACTTCATCGTCGTGGGAGCCAGCGAAATCGAAAGCGAAGACCGCTCCCCGGTGTCGCTGCGCACCGCGGTCGAATTGATGGCGGCGGCGCACAGCATTCTCCCGGCCCTGGCGGAAGCGCGCATCGCGCGCCTCGACGTGAACCTGCGCCCGGCGCTGCCGGACAACCGGCCCCGCGTCGACCGGGAGGACGGCCTGGTGCGGATCAACGGCCTCTACCGCCATGGCTGGCTGCTGGCGCCGGCCCTGGTGGAGCAGGCGGGCGTTTCGCTCCCCGGAGGCGGAGCATGAGCGCGATCCGCATCGAGTGCGACGGCGCCTCCTGCGAACTCCCCGCGGGCACCACGCTCGGGGATTTCGTGCAGCAGCGCGGCTACGCCGAAGGCGCCGTCGCCACCGCCGTCAACGGCGAATTCGTGCCGCGCGACCGGCGCGCGGAGACGGTCCTTCGGGATGGGGATGCGGTGGCCATGTTTCGTCAGATCGTCGGTGGCTGACGCGAGGGAGGATATGTCGAACCCCATGAACGGAAGCCAGGACGCCTGGCATGTACACGACGTCGCGTTGACCAGCCGCCTGCTGCTCGGCACCGCCGGCTACCCGTCGCCCGCGGTGCTGCGCGACGCCATCGTCGCGTCGGAGACGCAGATCGTCACGGTCGGCCTGCGACGCACCCTGGGTGCCGCCGGCGATAACGGCTTCATCGCCATGATCGAGGACGCCGTGCGCGAACGGGGGGCACGATTGCTCCCCAACACCGCCGGCTGCCGCAGCGCGCGCGAGGCGGTGCAGCTCGCCCGCATGGCGCGGGAACTCTACGGTACGAACTGGGTGAAGCTCGAGGTCGTGGGCGACGAATACACCCTGCAGCCCGACCCCTTCGAACTCGTCGACGCCGCCACGCAGCTTGCGCGCGACGGCTTCACGGTGTTCCCGTACTGCACCGACGATCTCGTCACCTGCCGCCGCCTGCTCGACGCCGGCTGCCCGCTGCTGATGCCCTGGGCCGCGCCCATCGGCTCCGGTCAGGGCCTGCTCGATCCCTTCGCGCTGCGCACGCTGCGCGAACGGCTGCCCGACATCGTGCTCATCATCGACGCCGGCATCGGCGCGCCCTCGCATGCGCTGCAGGCCTTGGAGATGGGGTTCGATGCGGTGCTGCTCAATTCCGCGGTGTCGCAGGCGCGCGACCCGGTGATGATGGCGCACGCATTCCGTCTGGCCGTGGAGGGCGGGCGCGCGGCCTGGCGCGCGGGCGTCATGGCACGACAGGACTTCGCGGTGGCGACGACGCCCGTGACGGGCCGCCCGTTCGTGCTCTGATTCAAGATCGCCCGAGGTGATCGCAGAGGCCGTTTCTTCGCGCTGAGCAGGGTCGATGATTTCCGTGAGCACTTCCTCGAGCACGAGGTGGCGAGGACACGGTGCATGGTTCGGCAAACGTGATCCGTTTGATGGATCAGTTGCCGCGTATGTGGTCAGTGTATGAGCAACGCGTATCACCAAATCGGCGAGCGCGTCGAAAAATCCCAGGAGCTTCCGGTGCGCTTCGTGATCGCCCAGACGGCGGGGTGAAGCGATCGAACGTGCAGGAGTACGGGTTGCATGAGTCCCAAAATGGGACTACGATTCCGACCATGCGTGTGATCGCCGTCAGTCACTTCCGGACGTTTTGGGTCAAACACCCGCAGGTCGAGCAGGCGCTGCGAGCGTGGGTGAAGGATGTCGAGGCCGCGCATTGGCGGCAGCCAACCGACATCACGCAGCAGTTCACGACTGCGAGCGTGCTCAAAAGCCGCCGAGTTGTGTTCAACATCAAGAGCAACGACTTCCGGCTGGTCGCCGCCGTTGCGTACCGGTTTGGCGCTGTGTATGTGAAGTTCATCGGCACGCATGCCGAATACGACGACATCGACGCCGATGCCGTGGAGATGCCATGATGGAAATTCGACCGATTCGCACCGAAGCCGATTACCGGGCGGCCCTTGCCGAAGTTTCCCCGATGTTCGATCACGAGCCCGAGCCCGGAACGCCGGAAGGTGATCGGTTCGACGTGCTGGTGACGCTCATCGAGGCGTACGAACGGGCGCATTTCCCCGTCGAAGCGCCGGATCCGATCGAGGCCATCCGATTCCGGATGGAACAGCAGGGCCTCACTCCCAAGGACCTTGAACCGATGATCGGGCGCTTGAACCGGGTCTACGAGGTGCTGGCGCACCGCCGGCCGCTGACCATGAGCATGGTACGTCGCCTGCACAAGGAACTGAAAATTCCAGCGGAATGCCTCATCGGCTCCTGACCGGTCCGGACCGCCACAAACGGCCCCAGGATCCGCTGCCGATCTTCGTCGGACATCGGCCCCGCGGGGTGGTGTTACGCCTGGTGTTACGCCGTGTCGCGGCTGATGCCGACGGGGTCTCCGGAAACCGAAGGATCATGTCCGGAATGCGGCGATCTACTGCTCGCCATGCCGCAGCGTCAGCTTTCTCCCGGCGCCAGCAGCTTCATGCTGAGCGCATGGATCGCGCCGCTCGTCACCTCGGGCAGGCGGTCATACACCAGCCGGTGCCGCTGCACCCGGTTCAGGCCTGCGAACCGCGGGCTCACCAGAACGAGCGCGTAGTGTCCGCCCGACGCGCCGTGGCCGGCGTGCGCGGCGCTCTGATCGACGATGTCCAGTTGTTGGGGCTCCAGATCCTGGAGCCGGGATTTCATCAATGCGAGAAGGTCGGTTTGTTCAGACATCGGGTTCGGTGTTGAGATGGCGGGACATGTAGACGCCCGTCGCCAGGGAAAACGCCAGGGTCGCACCCATCAGGCCGAAGGTCTTGAAGTTCACCCAGGCATCGGTGCTCCAGGAATAGGCGGCAAAGAGGTTCGCGCCGCCCAGGAACAGGAAAAACGACGCCCACGCGACGAGCAACCGGTTCCAGACGAATTCGGGCAGTTGCAGTTCGCCGGTGAGCAGGGTGCTCAGCAGATTGCGGCGCCAGATCCACTGGCCGCCGACGAGGACCACCGCGAAGATCCAGTACAGGATCGTGGGCTTCCATTTGATGAACCACTCGTTGTGGAGCCACACCGTCAAGCCGCCGAACACGACGACCAGCACCGCGCTCAGCCATACCGTCGCCTTCACCGGGATGCGGCGGTAGAGCATCCAGCCCACCTGTCCGGTGGTCGCGACGATCGAACTCACCGTGGCGATGATCACCGCCGCCAGTTCCAGCCGCTGCGTCGCCGCGCCCTCGAGCGCGCCGAGGCCAGCCGAAACCAGCGCGACGCTGGCATCCGGAAACCCCTTCGCGACGCGAAACACGCCGAAGAACACCAGTACGGGGAACAGATCGATAAGAAGTTTCACGGACGGGCTCCGTCGGATCGCGACTGCGTCACCTTAATACATTCCCCCCGCACATTCACCTCGCACCTCCACCCGGCGCGGACCATTGTACGACCTTCGCCGGCGGTCGTTGCATCGGCGCAACCGGTGGCCGACCCGCAGCCGGCGCGGCCGATCAGGGCGCCTCGTCCTGCCGGTTCGAGTCGACCGCCGACGCGCCCGCCCGGGATCCGTCGGCCACGAACTCGAAATGCCGGTCGGTGTGGAGGTCCGGCTCGTCGGGATCGAAGGTCCGTTCGAAGAACGACACCGTACCGTCGCGACGCACCGTGAGAATCGTGGTCGCGCGCGTGCCATACCCGTTGGCGCGAACCTGGATCGCCGAAAGCGCCCGCTCCCAGTCGAGCGGGACCCCGGTGTCCGGCAGTTCCGAGTCGCGCGCAAGGCGGCGGTCCGCCATGATCCGGAGCAGCGCCGCGGGTTCCACCGCCGAAGCGATCTGGCATGCGAACCCGGCAATGCCGCGGGTGAGCTTGGGCCATGGCGTATCGAGCGCAGCGTTCGACATGCCGTAGATGCCCGGGGCCAGCGCCTGGATGGCGTCGGCCGGCTCGGGATCGATTCCATTGCGCTCGCGGCGGGCCGGCTCCCCGTCGGACGTGCCGTCGGGGTAGCGGTTGCTCCAGTAGAGGACCTGCGCCTCGCGCGCCGCCGCCGGGACCGGCAGCGGATCGGCGACCAGCAGGTTGTAGCCGTTGAATCCCGTGGAGTCGCGGGCATGTTCGCGCAGCCACCGGTCGGCCGGCTGGCGCGACTGCAGGGCCGCAAGCGGAATCCGGCCGCGCGTCGGCGTGGGGGCGAGATGGTCGGCGTCGCTGCCGCGCACGTTGGTGAGGATCGCCACCCGACCGCGCCGGTTGATGCCGAGCCAGGTTCCGCCGCCTTCCTCATCGCGTCCGGCGAGGATCGACACGCTCTGCCCCCACCACGCGGCGGGGCGGGTGCGGCGCGCGTAGAACTCGTCGCGGTTCGCCGCCACCACCAGCGGGTAATCCGGATGCGATTGCCATGCAAGGAGGATCAGGCACATGACGCGCGGTCCCTCATGCCGTGGGGTCGAAGATCGGGTAGGGCAACGGTCGCAGTGCGGCCGGCGGCGCATCCGGCGCCCCGAGCCGCAGGACACCGGTCTCGGTGACCTGCGTCGGACACTCGATCAGCGCGTCCCATCCCCCGACTCCGTCGGGTCCGGCAACCGATGCCGCCTGGACCAGATAGCCGACGGGTTCGGCCTTGGGTCCGGCCTCATCGTCGTGGAATACATCCAGGGTCGGACCGATCGCCGGAGCATGGACGAGCGCCAGCCGCCGCCGCAGTTTGCCGAGAAACTGGCTGCGTGCGACGACCTCCTGGCCGGGGTAGCAGCCCTTGCGGAAGCTCACCCCGCCCAGCACCTCGAGGTTGACCGCCTGCGGCACGAAACGCTCCTGCGTCGCCGCGAAGATATCCGGCACCGCTGCGTCGATCTGCGACCAGTGCCACAGGCCGGCGCCGGCGCGGGGGACGCGGCGGGCGACCGCGTCCATTGCCGCGACCGGCTGTCCGGCCCGCTCGACGACCAGGAACCGTTCCGCGCACTGGGCCCCGCCCGGCAGGCGCGCGATGCGCGCCTCGGTGTACCCGGAAACCGGCCCGCATTGCCATGGTGCCGCCGGCGCCGGCAGGCCTTCCTCGGCCAGCACGGCCGCGGCGCCGGAGCCCAGCACGAAACGCGCCTGCCATCGTTCGCCGGCATCCCGCACCGTCGCCTTCGCCCGCAGCACGAACATGCCGAGTCGCCGCGCAAAGCCCGCTGCAAGCTCCGCGGGCATCAGCAGCGCCAACCCCGTATCGGTCCGCCACGCCTGGTAGATCGCCAGCAATCGTCCCTTGGCGGTGCAAACCCCGCCGAGCTGCCAGCTCGCGCCGGTCATCGCCGCGATGTCGGCCGTGCTCTGCCCATGGAAGAAGGGGAGGGCGTCGGGACCGTCGATCTCGACGACGCGCCAATCGTCCAGGGTGCCCCACACCGGACCGGCGCGCCGCGCGGCGTGGTCGGCATCGGAGACTGCCCACCGGTTGGCGGCGGGTACGGAATCGGCAAGCGAGGGTTCGGTCGTCATGGGCGGATTATAGGAACGTCCGGGACGGCCGATGACCGCGGCGTCGGGGGGTTTTTGGGGGACAATGCGATTCCGGGAGGTTTCCTGACGCATTGACGGTTTTCTGCATGCTTGGTCGTTCGCTTCGGTTTCCCCTTGCCGCCATGGCGGTGCTGGCGCTGTCGCTCGGCGCCACGGCATGGTACGAACTTCGCCGACCGCTCGGCATCCCGGCGGCGTCGGTCGACCTGCGGGTGACGGCGGGATCGACCGCGCGCGCGATCGCCCGGGCGCTGCAGGCCGACGGGGTCGACGTCAACGAAACGGCGTTCGTCGCCGCGGCCCGGATGTGGGGCGTGACCCGCCATCTGCGCGCCGGCCGATATCGCATCGTCCAGGGCGCGACCCTGCGCTCGCTGCTCGACCAGCTGCGGCGGGGCGCGGTCGAACCCGAGCGCGTGACCATCGTCGAGGGCAGCACCTTCGCCGAGATGCGCGCCCAACTCGCCGCGTGCGCGGATCTGCGCCACGACACGGCGGGGTGGCCGGAGGAACGGATTCTCGCCGCGATCGGCGCCCCGCAGCAGCGGGCCGAGGGGCTCTTTGCGCCCGACACCTACTCCTACGTTCCCGGCAGCAGTGATCTCGACGTGTTCCGGCAGGCCTATGCGGAACAGCAGCGGCGCCTGGCCCAGGGTTGGTCGGCCCGCGCCGTCGATTTGCCCTATGCCAGCCCCTATGAGGCGCTGGTGATGGCGTCCCTGGTGGAAAAGGAAACCGGCCGTGCCGAGGAGCGGCCGCTCGTCGCCGCGGTGTTCGTCAACCGCGAACGGCAGAGCATGCCTCTGCAGACGGATCCGGCGGTGATCTATGGGCTGGGCGCCGCGTTCGACGGCCATCTGCACAAGCGCGATCTGCGCGCCGACACGCCCTACAACACCTATCTCCACGCCGGTCTGCCGCCCACCCCGATCGCGCTGCCGGGCCTCGCGGCGATCCGCGCGGCCCTGCATCCGGCGGCGTCGACTGCGCTTTATTTCGTGGCGCGGGGCGATGGCAGCTCGGAGTTCTCGCGGACCCTGGCCGAGCAGAACCGGGCGATCCACCGCTTCCTGCACCGGCATCCGGCGCACGCCCCCAAGGAGTGACGGGTGGGGATGCGCGGCAAGTTCCTGACCTTCGAAGGCGTCGACGGCGCCGGCAAGACCACCCAATGCGATGCGCTCGCGCAGGCCCTGACGGCGCGGGGGGTGTCCTTCGTACGCACGCGCGAGCCGGGCGGAACCCCGCTCGGGGAGGAACTGCGCGGATTGCTGCTGCACCGCGCGATGGAACCGCTCACCGAAGCCCTGCTCATGTTTGCCGCGCGCCGCGAGCACATCGTCGCCGTGATCGAACCGGCGCTGGCGCGGGGCCAGTGGGTCCTGTGCGATCGCTTCACCGATGCGAGCTATGCGTACCAGGGCGGCGGCCGCGGCCTCGACGCGGCACACCTCGACACGCTGGCGCAATGGGTGCAGGGCACGCTGCAACCCGACCTCACGGTGCTCGCCGACGTTGCGCCGGAGCTGGCCCAGGCACGGCGCACCCGCGTGCGCGAAGCCGACCGGTTCGAGGCCGAGGCGCTGGAATTCTTTCTGCGGGTGCGGGCCGCTTACCATGCGCGCGCGCACGCAGAGCCGGAGCGGTTCTTCGTCATCGACGGTGCGCGCCCGCCGGAAGACGTGACGGCGGAGATCCTGCAGCGGCTGGAACCCTGGCTGCAGTCCTGGCTGGCGTCCCGGCAGGACCCGCCGCGATGACGACCGATTCCTCCCTTGCGCCCTGGTTGCACGCCGCGCACGCGACGCTGGCCGCCCTGCGCGCGCGCGGCGCCCATGCCGCGCTCCTCCATGGTCCGGCGGGCATCGGCAAATGGGAACTCGCGATGGCATTTGCCCGCGACGCGCTCTGCGAGACGCCCGATGCGCACGGACGTGCCTGCGGCGTCTGCCCATCCTGCCGCCTCGGAGCCGCCGGCAATCATCCGGATCTGCGGGTGGTGGTTCCCGATGCGCTGGCGTTTCGCCGCCCGGCACCGACCGAGCCGCAGGACGAGGACGCGACGGCGCGCGGGATCGGCGACGGCAGCGGCGCCGAGGCCGAGCGCGGCGCGACGGCGAAGGCCAGCCGGGAGATCAAGATCGAGGCGGTGCGCAATCTGGCCGCATTCACGGGCGTCAGCACCCATCGGGGCGGGTTGCGGGTGGTCGTCCTCGGCCCGGCCGAAGCGCTCAATGCCGCCGCGGCCAACGCGCTCCTCAAGGGACTGGAGGAGCCGCCGCCGCAGAGCCTGTTTCTGCTGGTGTCGGACCATCTCGACTGGTGCCTGCCGACCATCGTGTCGCGCTGCGCCCTGGTTCGGGTTGCCGTCCCGCCGCGGCAGGCCGCGCTCAACTGGCTGCTGGCGCAGGGCATCCCCGATGCCGCGCAGCGGCTCACCGAAGCGGGCGGAGCGCCGCTGGCGGCCGCGCGCGACGACGGCGACGGACTCGACGCCGACGCCGCGGAAACGCTGCGGGGGATGCTGCGGCTCGGCCCGGCGTTGCGGGCTGCGCAGATCGCCGCGCAGATCCCGCGGACGATTCCGGTGGCGCCGTCGATCGCGTTGTTTCAGCGCTGGACATGGGACTTTTTGTCCGTTCGCCTGGGCGGCCACCTCCGCTATCATCCGGCAGAGGCGGCCAGCTTTGCGGCCCTGGCGCAGGCGTGGAGGCCGGACGCCGCGGTATCCTGGCTGGACCGGCTGCGCGACGCGCGTGCGACGGCGGATCATCCGCTCAATGCGCGCGCCGTGGTGGAAGGGCTCCTCCTGGCGTACCGGAATTCCATGGCGGAAGGCAGGGCAGACGCGTGAGTGATGCGGCGGAACTTCGCAACACCGATCCGGGCGGCGGCGCCCCCGTAGGCGCGTTTGCGGAGGGAGCCGCCACCGCACGGCCGGCGGTGCTGTCGCTTGCGATCAAGGAAAAAGCCGCGCTCTATGCGGCGTACATGCCGTTCCTGAAGAACGGCGGCATCTTCGTACCGACCAACCGCCCGTACAATCTCGGCGACGAGGTCTACCTCATCCTCACCATCCTCGACGATCCCGTGCGCGTACCGGTGGCGGGCAAGGTGGTCTGGGTGAGCCCGAGCGGAAGCGGGGCGACCCGGACGCCGGGAATCGGCGTCCACTTTCCGGGTGACGAAACCGGCGTCGCGGCCCGCAAACGAATCGAGGACGCCCTGGGCGCCGCCCTGCGCTCCCAGCGTCCCACCCATACGATTTGATCGACTCGCACTGTCATTTCTGTTTTCCCGAGTTGCTGGCGGACCGCGAGGCCGTGCTGGCACGCATGCGCGCGGCCGGCGTGCGCATGGCGCTCAACGTCTGCACGACCCTGCGCGAGGCGCCCCAGGTCGTGGCGTTCGCGCAGCAGCACGACGGCATCTACGCCTCGGTCGGGGTGCATCCGGACTACAACGAGGAGGCGGAGCCGGACGTTGCGACCCTGGTCGCCGCCGCGGCAGCCGACAAGGTCGTCGCGATCGGCGAAACCGGCCTCGACTACTACCGCCTGCAGGAACCCCTGGACTGGCAGCGCGAACGGTTCCGGGTCCACATCCGTGCCGCCCGGGAGACCGGCAAGCCGCTCATCGTCCATACCCGCGCCGCCTCCGCCGACACGCTGCGGATCCTGCGCGAGGAACGCGCCGACGAGATCGGGGGCGTGATGCACTGCTTCACCGAGAGCGCCGAGGTCGCCCGCGCGGCGCTGGACCTGGGCTTCTTCATCTCCTTTTCCGGGATCGTCACCTTCAAGTCGGCCCAGGATCTGCGCGCGGTGGCGGCGATGATTCCCGACGACCGCTTGCTCATCGAGACCGATGCGCCATTCCTCGCGCCGGTACCGCACCGGGGCAAGACCAACGAACCGGCATGGGTCTGCGCCGTCGCGGAAGCGCTGGCCGCCGTGCGCGGGCAGCCGCTGGCCCGGATCGAGGAATTGACCGACCAAAACTTTCTTCGTTTATTCAATGTATTGCAGTAGTGTTTTGATGTTTTTCTTTAGAGACATTACTTGAAGTCGGCATGCACCAGCCATCTCCCCCCGACCTTGCCTTGTGGCGCGCGGCCATGCGCTCGGAACTCATCGCCCGCCGCCAGGCGATGTCCGCGAAGGCGCACCAGGACGCCAGCCTGCGCATCAGCCTGGCGCTGCTGCGCGCGCTGCCGCAGCAAGCCGCGCAGGAAGCCGGAATGGTCGTCGGGTTCTGCTGGCCGCACCGGGGAGAATATGATCCGCGCCCGGTCCTCGACAGCCTGCGCGCGCAAGGGCTCCGCAACGCCCTGCCGGTGATCCGGCGCGAGGCCGAGCCGATGCGCTTCCGGCGTTGGGAACCCGGCGTCGCGATGGAGGAGGGGCCGTTCGGAATTGCGATGCCAAGCGGCACCGAAGAGGTCGATCCGGACCTGCTGCTCGTCCCGCTCGTGGGCTTCGGCGACGGCGGTGACCGCCTGGGGTACGGCGGCGGCTACTTCGATCGCACGCTGGCGGCCCGCACGCCGCAGCCGCTCGCGATCGGCGTGGGATTCGAGTTCGCGCACATGGCGACGACATTCCCGCGCAGCCATGACATCCCGATGGATGCCGTGATCACCGAGGAAGCGGTCCGCTGGCGCGAAAGCGGCCACCTCCGCGCGGTCACGCCGGCGCAGCTCCGCACCCACCTCACCGAGCTTGCGGAATCGCGACGAGCGGAGGTCCGCGCCAACGCCACGACCATCCTGCGCACCTGGGAGTGACGAGGCGCTGCCGGTGAACGCCCGGTTGACGCGCCTTCATGCCTGGTTCATCCCGATATTCGATGCTTTGGTCCGCGATCCCATTCCCATAATGGCGCGGGCGCTCCAACAATGCATCGAGGAAGTGATGAACGAATACGACAAAGGATCCGGCAGACTGTCCACGTTCGGACTGGCCGCAGCAACCGCCGTCACGCTGCTGGGACTGCCACCCTCGGCAATCGCCGACGGCGCACAACCCGCGCCCCCGCCTGTCACTTCCGCATCCTTCGGCGTCGCCTTGACCGCCGGCCTCTCCGGCGTCGGCGTCGATCTCGCCCTCCCGATCAATCCGAGCTTCGGCTTGCGCGCGACGGTGTCGGGGTTGAGCCTGAGCCACAACGGAACGTACGGCACCAGCGACGTCTGGAACGGGAACCTGAAGCTGGCGCAGTACGGCCTGCTCGGCGACTACTACCCGTTTGCCGGCAGCTTCCGCCTGACCGCAGGCGTCATCTACGATGCCAACCAACTCGACGTCAACGGCACCGCCAGCGGTACGTACACGTTCGGCGGCCAGACGTACAACGCCGGCGAGATCGGCACGGCCACCGGCACGGTGACGTGGAACCGGTTCGCACCGTATCTCGGCATCGGCGCCGGCAACCTTGCCGGCAGTCCGGGATTCCACACCGGATTCGATCTGGGCGTGCTGTACGCCGGACGACCGAGCGTGACGCTGACCGCGACCTGCAGCGCCGGCGCGGTGGCGTGCAACCAGTCGACCTTGAATCAGAACGTGGCCGCCGAACAGGCCAGCCTGCAGAGCGAGGCCAACAAGTTTCGCTTCTGGCCAGTGGCGCGGGTCGAGATCGGGTACGCGTTTTAAGCCGAGTCCGCGAGACGACGGCAGCGCGGACGCCTGCCGCGGACGACCGCGGCAGGGCTATCCGGGCTGCCGGAGGAATTCCTGGAGGATCGTCGCGGCGATCTCCTCGATCGACTTGCTCGTCGACGACATCCAGCGCACGCCCGCGATGCGCATCAGGCGCTCCGCCTGGGCCACCTCGTAGCGACAGTTTTCCACCGACGCATAGTGGCTGTTCGGCCGCCGTTCGGTGCGGATTTCCGCGAGGCGCTCCGGGCTGATCGACAGCCCGAAGAGCTTGGCGCGGAACGGATGCAGGGTGCCGGGCAGGGCGTCGCGCTCGAAATCGTCGGGGATCAGGGGATAGTTCGCCGCCTTGATGCCGTACTGCATCGCCAGGTACAGGCTGGTCGGCGTCTTGCCGCTGCGCGACACACCGATCAGGATGATCTCGGCGCGCGCCAGTTCGGCCGCCGACTGGCCATCGTCGTGCGCCATCGCAAACTTGATCGCTTCGATCCGGTTCTTATAGCGCTCGGCATCCATCAGGCCATGCGATCGGCCGATGGTGTGGGTGGACCGGATCCCCAGCTCGACTTCCAGCGGCGAGACGAAACTGGCAAGCAGATCCAGCACGAGCGCGTCGGCGGCGCCGACGATCGCGTTGATCTGCGGATCGACCAGCGTCGAGAACACCACCGGCCGCTGCCCGCTGTTCCGGTGCGCTTGATGGATGCGCGTCAGCGCCTCGTCCGCGCGTTGCGGCGAATCGACGAATGCGATGCGGTGCGTGCGCGCCTGCAGGCCGTCGAATTGCGCGAGCACGCTTTGCCCCATCGTCTCGGCCGTGACGCCGGTACCGTCGGAGACGAAGAACACGTCCCGCGCCACGGTACGGGCGGCGCCGGAGGAATCCAACGGGGTTTTGGACGAGGTCATGTCGCCCTCCTGCCGGCTTTGGATAGAATGATCCGCACATTCTATTGGGTCGGCGCGACGCGTCGACCGGACCGCCAGGGAGGGATGTATGCAGAGCGAACGCGACGAACTCGTACTTCCCTTGCGCAGCCTGCGCATGACCGACGTCGATCGGGTCGGCGGCAAGAATGCCTCGCTGGGCGAAATGTTGAGTCAGCTCGAGACCCGGGGCCTGCGCGTCCCCGATGGTTTCGCGACGACCGCGCACGCATTTCGGGAATTTCTCGATGCCAACGATCTGACCGAGCGGATCGCACGCCGCCTCGACGGCGTTTCCGCCGAAGACATTCCGGCCTTGACCGCGGCCGGCGCCGAAGTCCGGCAATGGATCGCGGCCGGACGATTCCCCCCGGACTTCGAACAGGCGATCCGCCGGTTCTATGCCGATCTGGAAGCGCAGGCCGGGGCGGACTGTTCGGTGGCCGTGCGCTCGAGCGCCACCGCCGAAGACCTGCCCCAGGCATCCTTCGCCGGGCAGCAGGAGACCTATCTCCACGTGCGCGGGATCGATTCCGTGCTCGCGCGCATCCGCGAGGTCTTCGCCTCGCTCTACAACGACCGCGCGATCTCCTACCGTATCCACCAGGGATTCGCGCACGACAAGGTCGCCCTGTCGGCGGCGGTGCAGCGCATGGTGCGCAGCGACCTGGCCGCGTCGGGGGTGATGTTCACGCTCGACACGGAATCCGGGTTTCGCGACGTCGTGTTCGTGACCGCGAGCTACGGCCTGGGCGAGATGGTGGTGCAGGGCGCGGTCAATCCCGACGAGTTCTACGTCCACAAGCCCATGCTGGCGGCGGGCAAGTTCCCGATCGTGCGGCGCAGCCTGGGTTCGAAGCTGGTCAAGATGATCTACGCCGAACCGCCCGGCGCCGACGGCCGCAGCGTGCGCACCGTGGACGTACCCGAGGCCGACCGCCACCGGTTCTCGCTCACCGACGACGACGTGCTCGAACTGGCGCGCTACGCCGTGGCCATCGAGGACCATTACGGCCGCCCGATGGACATCGAATGGGGCAAGGATGGCGCCGACGGCCGCATCTACATCCTGCAGGCGCGCCCCGAGACGGTTAAATCGCAGGCCCGCGAAGAGACCCAGCTGCGCTACCGCATCCGCAACGCCGCCGGCGCGCAGGTGCTCGCGAGCGGGCGGGCGATCGGGCAGAAGATCGGCTCGGGAACCGTCCGCGTCGTCGCCGACGCATCGCACATGAATCTGGTGCAGGCCGGGGACGTCCTGGTCACCGGCATGACGGATCCGGATTGGGAGCCCGTCATGAAACGCGCCGCCGCGATCGTCACCGACCGCGGCGGCCGCACCTGCCACGCGGCGATCATCGCCCGCGAGCTGGGCATCCCCGCCGTCGTGGGCTGCGGCAACGCGACGGAGACGCTGGCCGACGCGGGCGAGGTCACGGTGAGCTGCGCCGAGGGCGACACCGGCCACGTCTACCGCGGTCGCCTCGACGTCGAAGCGGAGACAGTGCGCCGCGGCGCGCTGCCGGAAATCGGCGTGAAGATCATGCTCAACGTCGGCAACCCGCAGCTGGCCTTCGATTTCCAATCGCTGCCGAACCATGGTGTCGGACTCGCCCGCCTCGAGTTCATCATCAACAATCACATCGGCGTCCACCCCAAGGCGGTGCTCGCCTACCCGGACCTGGACGACTCGCTCAAGAGCGCGGTGGAACGCCTGTCCTACGGCCACGCCGATCCGCGCGACTTCTTTACCCGCCGCATGGCGGAAGGCATCGCCACCATCGCCTGCGCGTTCTGGCCCAAGCCGGTGATCGTGCGCATGTCGGACTTCAAGAGCAACGAGTACAGCAAGCTCATCGGCGGCGCGCGCTACGAGCCCTCGGAAGAAAACCCGATGCTGGGATTCCGCGGCGCCTCGCGTTACATCGCCCCGAGCTTCGCCGACTGCTTCGCCCTCGAGTGCCAAGCGCTCAAGCGGGTGCGCGAGACGATGGGCCTCACCAACGTCGAAATCATGATCCCGTTCGTGCGCACCCTGCACGAGGCCCGGCGGGTGACCGAACTGCTGGCGGAACACGGCCTGCGTCGCGGCGAAAACGGCCTGCGCCTCATCATGATGTGCGAGATTCCGTCGAACGCCCTGCTGGCCGAGGAGTTCCTGCAGTACTTCGACGGGTTTTCGATCGGATCCAACGATCTCACCCAGCTCACGCTGGGCGTCGACCGCGATTCGGCCCTGGTGGCGGACGCCTTCGATGAGCGGGATCCCGCGGTGAAGGCGCTGCTGGCGCGGGCGATTTCCGCATGCAACGCGCTGGGGAAATACGTCGGAATCTGCGGCCAGGGGCCATCCGACCACCCCGATCTGGCGCAATGGTTGATGGAGCAGGGGATCGGCTCGATCTCCCTCAATCCGGATTCCGTGGTCGAGACCTGGAACCGTCTCGCCGGGCGCTGACTCGCGGCGGGCCGGGCCGCAATGCGGGCGCGATACGGTGAAATTGGTGTGCGACTTATTTTTCGCTCACTCTTATACTAAGTCCGTTGGCGCCGGCAATCGCAGACATCACACCATCGTTCGCGCATCGAGCGTGGCGGGTTGGCGATGGTTCGCCTATTCCCCCTTAAATAGGGGGGATTCAGGGCGCCCTCGTGGTGCGTTCCGCCACAGCTTCCCCGCTTTTTCGACCGCCCCGAAAAAATTCGCCAAATTTTCGCTTGACGAAACTACGCGACGAACTCCACACTAACCGATTGTCTAGGACGCAATTCGGCGTCTGCAAATTCGCGAAGTCAGTAATCGACACAGACTTTGTGGATATGGTTCCTTCTGGAGTGTGCATGAGCGCGAACCCACTGTTCTATCAATCCGTGATTCCTCTGAATCGGGAAACGCATCGGGAAATGGCCATCGTGGATTCCGAGGAGCGGTACGGTTTCGCCCGGGGGACACACGTCATTCCGGCCGTTGTCGATGAATTCGCGGCCGCGCTTTCCCATCTGCCGATCGTGTTCGCGCCGTCTTCGCCGCATCCGAGCCCGGTTTTCCTGGTCGGCGTCCGCCCGGCGCAAAACCTGTTCATCGATCACGCCGGACGCTGGATGGGGAACTATCTGCCGGCATTCGTGCGCCGCTACCCCTTCATGCGGGGAACGATCAACGGCGGCGACCCCATCACCTGCGTCGATGAAAAGAGCGACCTGTGGGGCGCGAGCTCCGGTGTGCGTCTCTTTGACGCCGATGGGGGTGAGACCCCGTTCCTGCGCAATCGCATCGAGCTGGTCGACCAGTACTACGTTTCCGCCAGGAAGACGGAACGCTTCGTTGCACTCATCGCCGAGCTCGGCCTGCTGCGGCAGGTGACGATCGAAACCAATGTAGGCAAGGAAGCCAGCTCGGTCATCCACGGATTCATGACGATCGACGAGGAAAAGCTCAAGCAGTTGCCGGATCAAGACTTCGTGCGACTTCGGGCAGACGGCTTTCTGGGCGCGATCTACGCGCACCTGTTCAGTCTTCGTTCGCTCGATGTACTGCGCAGGATGATCGTCGAAGCACCGGATCGCGCTGGGAGCTCCGGCGAACCGGAGTTCGCCGCGGACATGCAAGGCCCGACCGGATCGAGGAAATCGGCGAAGCGCGGCGGATAGGCGAAGAATAGATAGGCGAAAAATATCAAACAGCATCGCCTTGCAGGATCGTAGGAAGTTCCGGGTCCGGTTTTGAGAGGGCCGGCCCGGTGTCTCGTTCATTCGAGGCTGTGTCAATCATTCGGAATCGGGACCGAGGGGAGCGGTTGTGCGGAGAACGACAAGATCGAATGCGCCGACAGGCCGCGGGAATCGCCACAGCGCGCGGAAATCCTGGCAGACATCGGGATCCCGCGCCGCGGAAACGGCGTTCTCCGGAACGATGATTCGCGATCTGGTCCGCAGCCTGTTCCCCAAGCCCGGAGCGTTCCAGTACTCGGCGCTTGTTCCCGCGGCATTGGCGATGCTCACCCCCGCGCGCGCCTGGGCCGCCGGCCCGGTGGCCGGCAACGCGGCAGCCCGATCGGCGATCATCGCCGACGGACGGACCAACACGGTCGTCACGAGCGTCGGCAACGTGACGAACATCACCTCCGGAACGGTCCGCGGCGGGGTGGGATACAACTCGTTTCAGAGCTTCTTCCTGGCGTACGGCGACAAGGCGAACCTCTACGTTCCGAGTAACGCCGGCATGCTGGTGAACATCGTTCGCGCGGGGCCGGTGAATATCCGAGGCATCCTCACCTCGTATCAAAACGGGGCCATCGGCGGCGACATCGTTTTTGCGGATTCCTATGGCTTGATCGTCGGCCGCACCGGCGTCGTCGATGTCGGTAGCTTCACGGCCATAACACCGACCCCTGCAGTCCTCAACGATCTGGTCGACGCTTCCGGGCGAGTCAATGGCGCGCTCGCCGCGAAGCTGCTTGTCGGCGACGTGCCGTTGTCGAGCGACGGCTCGGTGGTGGTTCGGGGTGCGGTGCTGGCAAAGAATGGGGTCCGGATCTTTTCCGGCAATATTCAGGTTGGCGAGGCCGGATCGGAAAGCGCGGACGTGGCGCAACACGACGCGCTGTTCCAGGCGACCGTGAACACCGCCGGGCTGATCGAGGGTGGCGCGATCGTGTCGACGGGCGGCGCGATCGAGATCGTCGCGGCCAACGCCGTCACCGTCAGCGGAACCCTGCGTGCTCCCGCTTCCCACGCCCATCCGGGCGGCGTTTCGATCGCCGCTGGAGGAAATGTCGGGATCTCCGGACGGATCTCCGCCAATGGCACGGCCGGCGTGAACGCCGGCAACATTTCCATCACCGCCGGCCACGACATCCAGATCGCCGGGACGGCGGTGCTGAGTGCCGCCGGAAAAGGCGAGCAGTCCAACGGCGGCACGATCGCGGTCCAAGCCGGAAACGATCTCACGGCGGCCGACGGCGCGAGCCTGGCTGCCGAAGGCGGGTCCAGCGGCAACGCCGGCACGGTCGAGCTCAACGCGAAGAACGCGGCGTCGATCGGCAATCTGTCGATCGACCTCGGCGCCACGAATGGGAGCGCGGGGGCTCTGCTCATCGACCCGGGAACGATCACCGTCGACAGTACCAACGATGGGATGTACAAAAACACGAACGGCATCGCGGTCACCCTGACGGCGAGCCAGTCGATCACCATCGCCAACGGCGGCGTGATCGATACCGTGGCATCCTCGGGAAACAGCGGCGACATTTCCCTTACGGCACCGTCGATCGACATCCAGGGCGGCGCGACCTTGCAGGCCGGAGCGGGATCGACGGCCGGAAACATCACGTTGACCGCGACCGCGACCCAAGCGGCGCCGACGGCGCAGATTGCGATCGGCGACAACAGCGGCTTGGGCGCAACCGTCAAGGGGGGAAACATCACCCTCCTGGCAAGTTCGACGCTTTCCTCGTCATACGATCATGCGACGATCACGGTCGAGAACGCCCAAGTCCAGGCAGCCGGCGGATTGATCGCGACCGCCACAGCCATCGGCGGAACGACGGTCACCGGGGTTGCGGCGTCGGCCTCTGCCGACGTTCTGGCGCAGGTTCGATTGCTCGGCAGCGCGAATGTCTCGTCGGCGGGCGATATGACCTTGACCGCCTCGGCGCAGACGACTGCCGGCGCAACCGGGCAGGTTCCCTCCGTGGTATCGCTGCCCGCGGATGCGGCGGTCGCGGTGAGCAACGTGACCAGCATCGCCACGGTGGAAGTCGGCGGATCATCCACCGTCGACACCGGGAACACAAGCAGTGTCCTGAGTCTCAGCGCCACCAACACCGTGGCTTCCAGCGCGATCGCCGATGCCTCGGGCGCCGCCGGCGGCGCCGCGGTTGCGGTCAACATCGGCGACGTCGAGACCACGGCCAAAATCGACGGCGCAGCAAAGGTCACCGCGGCGGGCGCGCTGAAGCTGGGCGGGACCACCACGGTCACGCAGACCACGGACGCGAAGGCATCCCAGGGTGGCGCGGCGGCCACACCGGGAACCGGCAGCGCAGCAGCGCAATGGCTCACCGATCCTCGGTTCGCGCCATACCTCACACAGGGCGGAAGCAGCGTGACCGGCGCAGCAGCCCTCGCGCTTGGCAAGCTGACGTCGACGACCACGGTGACGATGTCGTCGACGAACCAGGCGACGGTGGGAGGAGCCTTGTCGTTGCAGGGCACCGCGACGAATGGTTCGTCCGTCAACGCGGACGGTTCCTCGGTGACGCCGGGCAATGGCACGGTGGGAATCGGCGCAGCGGTCGCGCTGGACCTTGCGCGCGTCGCCAATGATGCGACGGTGGCCCAGGACGTGCACGCCGGGAGCATGACGATTTCGGCACTGGCGAGCGGAGGCGCGAGCCAGAACACCTTCGACACGAGCGCGACGTCGGGAATCGGTGCGTCCGATGTCGGGGTGGCAGGGGCCTTCGCGGCCAATCTGGTGGACAGCGAATCGGTGGCGACGGTGGCGTCGGGGACGGTGACGCTGACGGGCGGATCGCTGGGGCTGAGTTCGGACGATCTGAGTTCGAGCACGGTGGCGGCGCTGCCCGCAGGTAGCGGCGCGGGCGGGGGCTCGGTCGGGGTCGGCGCGTCGGTGGGACTGAACATCGTGGCGACGCGATCGCAGGCGACGCTGGCCGACGGGGTGACGGTGAGCGGGGCGGGGCCGGTGTCGCTGAGCGCCTTGGGCACCCATGTGGTGACCACGCAGGCCGACCAGGGTGCGGCCGGCGGCGTGGCGGTGACGCCGGTGGTGGCGGTCTCGGTGGTCAACGATCAGACGCAGGCGTCGATCGGCGCGCTGGTGGGCGGGCTGTCGGCAAGCGGCGACGTGACGGTGAGCGCGCAGCAGACGGCGACCGAAGCGACCGAAGCCAGCGGCAGCGCCGCCGGCGGCAAGGCCGCGGTCGGCGCGGCGATCGCGGTGTCGGTGGTCAACGACACGGTGGTGGCGACGACCTCGACGAGCGTGGACTCGACCGGGGCGGTGGGTTTTGCGGCGAGCGGGGCTTCGGAGAGCGTGGCCAGCGCCACGGCCAGCGCCAGCGGCGGCAATGGCACGAGCAGCAGCAGCGGCTCCTCGGGCAGTTCGGGCGTCGACGGGATGGTGCAGGACCAGACCAATTCGGCGGAGAGCAAGGGATCGTCGGCCGGCGTGGGCAGCGCATCGCAGCAGTCCGCCGACAGCAGCACCTCGTCGAGCGAGAACGGACAGGGATCGACGGGCGGCACCTCGGTGGCGGTGGCCGCGGCGGTGGGCGTGGACGTCGCGAACTCGACGGTGCAAGCGTATGTGCCGGCGGCGGTCGGGGTCAAGGCCAGCAACGGACTGTCCGTGACGACGGTTTCGAACATGGACGCGAGCACCGTGGCCGACGGCAGCCAGGTGGGCACGGCGAGCGGATCGAGCGGCAGCGGCGCATCGGTGGGAGTGGGCGCAGCGGTGGCGATCACGCTGGCGCATCAGGTCAATGATGCGACGCTCGGCGGCGGCACGGCGCTGGCGGCGACGCCGACGACGATGACCGGGGTGGCGGCCGACCAGTACGAGGCCGGATCGCTGACGGTGAGTGCGCTGCAGACGGATCTGAGCATCGCATCGCCGGGCGTTCCCGGCTCGACCGCCGCGGGGCCGGCGTCGGTCGATGTGACGCAGGGCGGGGTGAGCGGGCGCGAGGATCTGTTCGGCGCGTCGGCGACCTCGGGTGCCGGCGCATCCGACGTGGGCGTGGCCGGTTCGCTGGCGATCGATCTGGTAGACAGCGAATCGGTGGCGACGGTGGCGTCGGGGACGGTGACGCTGACGGGCGGATCGCTGGGGCTGAGTTCGGACGATCTGAGTTCGAGCACGGTGGCGGCGCTGCCCGCAGGGAGCGGCACAAGCAGCGGCGCGAGCGGGGGCTCGGTCGGGGTCGGCGCGTCGGTGGGACTGAACATCGTTGCGACGCGATCGCAGGCGACGCTGGCCGACGGGGTGACGGTGAGCGGGGCGGGGCCGGTGTCGCTGAGCGCCTTGGGCACCCATGTGGTGACCACGCAGGCCGACCAGGGTGCGGCCGGCGGCGTGGCGGTGACGCCGGTGGTGGCGGTCTCGGTGGTCAACGATCAGACGCAGGCGTCGATCGGCGCGCTGGTGGGCGGGCTGTCGGCAAGCGGCGACGTGACGGTGAGCGCGCAGCAGACGGCGACCGAAGCGACCGAAGCCAGCGGCAGCGCCGCCGGCGGCAAGGCCGCGGTCGGCGCGGCGATCGCGGTGTCGGTGGTCAACGACACGGTGGTGGCGACGACCTCGACGAGCGTGGACTCGACCGGGGCGGTGGGTTTTGCGGCGAGCGGGGCTTCGGAGAGCGTGGCCAGCGCCACGGCCAGCGCCAGCGGCGGCAATGGCACGAGCAGCAGCGGGAGTTCGTCGGGTTCTTCCTCTTCGGGCAGCGGTTCGGGCGTCGACGGGATGGTGCAGGACCAGACCAATTCGGCGGAGAGCAAAGGATCGTCGGCCGGCGTGGGCAGCGCATCGCAGCAGTCCGCCGACAGCAGCACCTCGTCGAGCGAGAACGGACAGGGATCGACGGGCGGCACCTCGGTGGCGGTGGCCGCGGCGGTGGGCGTGGACGTCGCGAACTCGACGGTGCAAGCGTATGTGCCGGCGGCGGTCGGGGTCAAGGCCAGCAACGGACTGTCCGTGACGACGGTTTCGAACATGGACGCGAGCACCGTGGCCGACGGCAGCCAGGTGGGCACGGCGAGCGGATCGAGCGGCAGCGGCGCATCGGTGGGAGTGGGCGCAGCGGTGGCGATCACGCTGGCGCATCAGGTCAATGATGCGACGCTCGGCGGCGGCACGGCGCTGGCGGCGACGCCGACGACGATGACCGGGGTGGCGGCCGACCAGTACGAGGCCGGATCGCTGACGGTGAGTGCGCTGCAGACGGATCTGAGCATCGCATCGCCGGGCGTTCCCGGCTCGACCGCCGCGGGGCCGGCGTCGGTCGATGTGACGCAGGGCGGGGTGAGCGGGCGCGAGGATCTGTTCGGCGCGTCGGCGACCTCGGGTGCCGGCGCATCCGACGTGGGCGTGGCCGGTTCGCTGGCGATCGATCTGGTGGACAGCGAATCGGTGGCGACGGTGGCGTCGGGGACGGTGACGCTGACGGGCGGATCGCTGGGGCTGAGTTCGGACGATCTGAGTTCGAGCACGGTGGCGGCGCTGCCCGCAGGGAGCGGCACAAGCAGCGGCGCGAGCGGGGGCTCGGTCGGGGTCGGCGCGTCGGTGGGACTGAACATCGTTGCGACGCGATCGCAGGCGACGCTGGCCGACGGGGTGACGGTGAGCGGGGCGGGGCCGGTGTCGCTGAGCGCCTTGGGCACCCATGTGGTGACCACGCAGGCCGACCAGGGTGCGGCCGGCGGCGTGGCGGTGACGCCGGTGGTGGCGGTCTCGGTGGTCAACGATCAGACGCAGGCGTCGATCGGCGCGCTGGTGGGCGGGCTGTCGGCAAGCGGCGACGTGACGGTGAGCGCGCAGCAGACGGCGACCGAAGCGACCGAAGCCAGCGGCAGCGCCGCCGGCGGCAAGGCCGCGGTCGGCGCGGCGATCGCGGTGTCGGTGGTCAACGACACGGTGGTGGCGACGACCTCGACGAGCGTGGACTCGACCGGGGCGGTGGGTTTTGCGGCGAGCGGGGCTTCGGAGAGCGTGGCCAGCGCCACGGCCAGCGCCAGCGGCGGCAATGGCACGAGCAGCAGCAGCGGCTCCTCGGGCAGTTCGGGCGTCGACGGGATGGTGCAGGACCAGACCAATTCGGCGGAGAGCAAGGGATCGTCGGCCGGCGTGGGCAGCGCATCGCAGCAGTCCGCCGACAGCAGCACCTCGTCGAGCGAGAACGGACAGGGATCGACGGGCGGCACCTCGGTGGCGGTGGCCGCGGCGGTGGGCGTGGACGTCGCGAACTCGACGGTGCAAGCGTATGTGCCGGCGGCGGTCGGGGTCAAGGCCAGCAACGGACTGTCCGTGACGACGGTTTCGAACATGGACGCGAGCACCGTGGCCGACGGCAGCCAGGTGGGCACGGCGAGCGGATCGAGCGGCAGCGGCGCATCGGTGGGAGTGGGCGCAGCGGTGGCGATCACGCTGGCGCATCAGGTCAATGATGCGACGCTCGGCGGCGGCACGGCGCTGGCGGCGACGCCGACGACGATGACCGGGGTGGCGGCCGACCAGTACGAGGCCGGATCGCTGACGGTGAGTGCGCTGCAGACGGATCTGAGCATCGCATCGCCGGGCGTTCCCGGCTCGACCGCCGCGGGGCCGGCGTCGGTCGATGTGACGCAGGGCGGGGTGAGCGGGCGCGAGGATCTGTTCGGCGCGTCGGCGACCTCGGGTGCCGGCGCATCCGACGTGGGCGTGGCCGGTTCGCTGGCGATCGATCTGGTAGACAGCGAATCGGTGGCGACGGTGGCGTCGGGGACGGTGACGCTGACGGGCGGATCGCTGGGGCTGAGTTCGGACGATCTGAGTTCGAGCACGGTGGCGGCGCTGCCCGCAGGTAGCGGCGCGGGCGGAGGCTCGGTCGGGGTCGGCGCGTCGGTGGGACTGAACATCGTTGCGACGCGATCGCAGGCGACGCTGGCCGACGGGGTGACGGTGAGCGGGGCGGGGCCGGTGTCGCTGAGCGCCTTGGGCACCCATGTGGTGACCACGCAGGCCGACCAGGGTGCGGCCGGCGGCGTGGCGGTGACGCCGGTGGTGGCGGTCTCGGTGGTCAACGATCAGACGCAGGCGTCGATCGGCGCGCTGGTGGGCGGGCTGTCGGCAAGCGGCGACGTGACGGTGAGCGCGCAGCAGACGGCGACCGAAGCGACCGAAGCCAGCGGCAGCGCCGCCGGCGGCAAGGCCGCGGTCGGCGCGGCGATCGCGGTGTCGGTGGTCAACGACACGGTGGTGGCGACGACCTCGACGAGCGTGGACTCGACCGGGGCGGTGGGTTTTGCGGCGAGCGGGGCTTCGGAGAGCGTGGCCAGCGCCACGGCCAGCGCCAGCGGCGGCAATGGCACGAGCAGCAGCGGGAGTTCGTCGGGTTCTTCCTCTTCGGGCAGCGGTTCGGGCGTCGACGGGATGGTGCAGGACCAGACCAATTCGGCGGAGAGCAAGGGATCGTCGGCCGGCGTGGGCAGCGCATCGCAGCAGTCCGCCGACAGCAGCACCTCGTCGAGCGAGAACGGACAGGGATCGACCAGCGAGGGCTCGGTGGCGGTGGCCGCGGCCATCGGCGTCGACGTCGCGAACTCGACGGTGCAGGCGTATGTGCCGGCGGCGGTCGGGGTCAAGGCCAGCAACGGACTGTCCGTGACGACGGTGTCGAACATGGACGCCCGCACCGTGGCCGACGGCAGCCAGGTGGGCGCGAGTTCGAGCAGTGGTACCCAACAATCGGGTTCCGGTAGCGGTGGTTCGAAGGTCGGAATCGGTGCGGCGGTGGCAATCACGGTTGCCAACCAGATCAACGACGCCACCCTCGGCGGCGGCACGTCGCTGGCAGCGACGCCGACGACGATGACCGGGGTGGCGGCCGACCAGTACGAGGCCGGATCGCTGACGGTGAGTGCGCTGCAGACGGATCTGGGCATCGCATCGCCGGGCGTTCCCGGCTCGACCGCGGCGGGGCCGGCGTCGGTCGATGTGGCGCAGGGCGGGGTGAGCGGGCGCGAGGATCTGTTCGGCGCGTCGGCGACCTCGGGTGCCGGCGCATCCGACGTGGGCTTGGCGGGTTCGCTGGCCGTCAACGTGATCAACAGCGACAGCAGCGCCGTGGTGGCGGGAGGCGCGAACGTCACG
This sequence comes from Burkholderiales bacterium GJ-E10, assembly GCA_000828975.1. Lineage (NCBI taxonomy): Bacteria > Pseudomonadati > Pseudomonadota > Betaproteobacteria > Burkholderiales > Burkholderiales bacterium GJ-E10. The sequence continues at coordinate 1,439,996 of AP014683.1, forward strand.
ATCAACGGCGGAGCCGTGGCGGTCGGCGCCGAAAATCTCCTTTCGGCCGATGCCGCGGCGCTCCCGAGCACGGGCGGCGCCAGCGGGGGGAAGCTCGGTGTCGGCGCCTCGGTTGCCTTGAACACCATCACCGAGCACGGCACGGCAGCGATCCAGGACGGCGCAACGCTGTCGGGCACGCTCGCGTCGCTCAGCGTCACGGCCAACTCGGTTAGCGATACCGCGAGCAGCGCGCAAGCCGGCGCCTCGGGCGGGGTCGCGGTCGATGCGGTCGTCGGGATGTCGATCCTCAACGAAAACACGCTCGCGTCGGTCGGAAGCGGTAGCGCGTTCGACAGTGCGGGGAATGTCGAAATTGCCGCGAATAGCGGCGGCGCCAACACGGCCTCTGCGATTGCGTCGATCGACGGGTCGCAATCGAACGTCGCCGTCGGCGGCTCCGTCGCCCTCATCACCGGGACCGGCATTCTCGGCGGCGTGGGTTCGGGGAATGCCGTCACATCGAGCACGACCGCGATCCTGAACCGGAACGCCACCATCGGGGGGAGCCTCGCGATCGCGGCGACTTCCGCCCGTACCTACCAGGCCGAGTCGACGGCCTCGGCGAGCGGCAACCAGTTCAGCACCGCCATGCAGAACGGCAACGATGCCACCTCGGGTGGTGGATCGGTGACGAGTGGCGAGACCTTGAATACTTCGCAGGCGCAAAGTGCGATCACCAGCGGCACCAGCGGTGCCGGTCAGGGCGAGTCCCAAGCGAGCGGCGGCAGTTCGTCGAGCTCCGGCAAGGTTTCGGTGGCGGCAGCCGTCGGCGCCGTGATCGCAGGCGATCAGGTCTCGGCATCGATCGGAAGCACGCCAACCGGCACCGCGGGCGGCACGACGGCAGTTCCGCCGATCTCCGTGACCGGCGCGACATCCGTCTCGGTGACAGCGACCAATCAGGGCGACGTGTTCACCGAAGGCAACGGTTCGACGGACACCAGTTCGAAAGTGGGAATCGGCGTCGGCGTGGCGCTGGGAATCGTGGGCAACAGCACCACCGCCTCGATCGCCGACAAGACGGTCCTGCAAACCCCGGGATCCGTTTCGGTCAATGCCACGTCCTCCGAGAACCAGGACCAGAATTTCATGCAGGGCCGCGTCGCGGCGGTGGCAATGTCCGGTGCCTCGGCGAGCAAGGTTGCCGTGGCCGGATCCGTCGCCGCCGCGGTTTCCGCCTCGTCGACGACCGCCAGCCTCGGAAACGACGTGGTGATCGAGGGCACCACGACCGGAAGCGTTGCCGGTGCGCTTTCGGTGGAGGCGGTGAATACCAGCGCGCTGAGCGCCAACGCGTGGAGCGGTAGCGCCTCGGATCAGGGCGTGGGAATCGGTGCGTCGATCGCGGCCGTGGTGTCGACCGACACCTATTCGGCGACGGTCGGAACCGGGGGCGTCATCGACGCCGCGGGTGTCACCGTATCCGCCACCAACGAAAACCTGAACGGTGCGCCCAGCGGCCTGATCACGCTGGCAAACGATGCCGCGAATGCCGCGCAATCGGATGCCTCCGGATTCGGGAGCAACCTCTCGACCGACGCGAATACGCTCCAGACCCAACTCAAGGCCTTGTCCTCGGACCTGACCCTGACCCTGCTCGGCCAGAACAATTATCTTGCCGAGGTGGGAGCCGGTGCGGCCTCCGGCAACAGCGTAGCGATCGCCGGCGGGTTCGCGGTGGAATTCATCCAGAACCATGTGAAGGCGGAGATCGGCGCCGGCACGACCGTGGATTCCCCCGGCGGTGAGGTTTCGGTCCAGGCATCGGACCAGACGAGCGCCAAGACCCTGGTCGGATCGCTCGCCGTATCGGGCGGCTCTGCCGGCGTCGGGGTCGACGCCGCGGTTCTCGACGACAGCAGCGGAATCACGGCCACGATCGACGGCGGAGCGACGGTTCAGCAGTCCGCGTCGGTGAACGTCGCCGCGACGTCGACGCAAGACGTCGCGCTTTTCGCGGTGAGCGCCGGAGCGGCGGACAGCGTAGGCGTGGGCGGGGTCATCGGCCTCGTCACCGCGGGGAGAACGGCAAGCGCCACCATCGGTGCGGGCAGCACCGTCAATGCGGCCGCGATGAACGTCCCGCTTGCCGGCGGCGGCTCGGCATTGTCCTCGGGGGCGGTGGACGTCTCGGCCACCAACGACTTCTCCGCCATCGACATCGGCGGAGGCATCGGAGTCGGCAGTTCGGTGGGCATCGGGGCGACCTTGATTCCGGTCGTGATCAACGACAACGCCTATGCGCAGATCGATTCGGGCGCGACGGCGAAAACCTCGATCGATGCCGCGTCGCTGACCCTTTCCGGCACCAGCGCGGAAGACGTCACCAATATCGCGGTTGCCGGTTCGGCCGCCGGAGACGTGGCGATTTCCGGGGTCGCCACGCCGGTGACGCAATTCGTGACCACCGACGCCACCATCGGACAGGACGCCACGATCACGGCCACGACCGGGGCCGTCGACGCCACGGCACAGGACACCACCCAGATCCTCAACGTCGGTGGCGCGGTGGGCGGCGGCGGAACGGTCGGCGTCGGCGGCGCCGGCGCGGTCTCCAGCCTCAACGATACAACCGAGGCCTACATCGGTGACGGCTCGTCCGTGACCGCGGGGGGCGCGGTGACCGTGAAGGCCCTGGCCACGGAGAGCGTGCTCACGGACGTGGTGACCGGGGCGGTCGGCGGCAGCGCAGGCGTGGCCGTGGCATTGGCCTCGAGCGCGATCAGCGACACCACCGAAGCCTATCTCGGGTATGGCACATCGGTTACCGCCGACTCGGTCGACGTGCAATCCCGCGACAACTCCACCATCAATGATCTTGCGGGGTCCCTGGCGGGAGGCGGCTCATTCGGCGCCGGCGCGGGGGCCGACGTGAATGTCCTGATCAAGAACACCTACGCCTGGATCGGCCAGGATGCCGCGGGTTCCGCCAGCGGCGCGGCCGCCAAGGTCACGGCCTCGGGCGGGGACGTGACGGTAAAGGCGACGAGCCACGAGAACGTCACGTCGCTGGTTGCCGGCGCAGCCATCGGCGGTACGGCCGGCGCGGCGGGTGCGCTGCAGACCTATGTCTTGACGGGCAATACCCAGGCCGCAATCGCCACCGGCGACACCGTCACCGCGTGGGGCACGGTCGCAGTGCTTGCCAACGATACCGATGCGCTCGGCGCAACTGTTGGGGGCGGCGCGCTGGGCGGCACGGCCGGGGTCGGCGCGGCGATCGGCGTCGTGGTCGCGGATCAGACCACCCTGGCGGGCATCGCGACCAACGCAAACGTCACGGCGTTGGGCAACGGCAGCGGTGCGACGGTTACCGTGGGGTATGCCGGCCAGTTTTCGGGCGGCAGCGAATCGAACCCCACCACGGCGCAGGGCGCCCAGACGGAAGGCAGCAACCTTTCCGGCGGCACCCGGACCACGACCGCGGTCACGCGAACGGTGCAGGGGGTGGTGGTGAACGCCGCGGCCACGAGCGCGCTGGACACGCTGGCGGTCGGGGCCGGTCTTGGCGGCACGGCCGGCGTCGCCGCATCGGGTTCCGTGCCGGTGGTGATCAGCGACACCGAGGCCAGCGTCGGCGCAGGCGCCCAGATCAATCAAAACCAGAATACCGGCCTCGGTCCGAATAGTGGGGCGCAGTCGGTCGCCGTTGCCGCGGCCAGCGACCTCTACGTCCACGGAATCACCGGAGCACTGGGCGGCGGAGGCGTGGCAGGAATCGGCGCGGGCCTGCTGACCAACATCATCGACAACACGACCAAGGCGTTCATCGATTCCGGCACGACGGTGTCGGCGCAGTCCAACGTCGACGTCACCGCCGCGGCACGCGAAGATTTCTCCGGGGTAACGGCGAGCGCCGGCCTGGGCGGCGTTGCCGGCATCGCCGGCGGCGCCACCGCCCTCGCCGTCAACGACATCACCTACGCCTATATCGACGGGGCCGTCACCGCCGACGGTAGCGTGGCGGTGACCGCCGACGATCAGACGAGCGCCGGGATTTTTGCCGGGTCGGCAGGGCTGGGGGTGGGCGGAGCCGGCGTCGGCGCCGGCATCGGCGTGGCGGTGATATCCAAGGACACCGAATCGTGGGTCGGGCCCGCTGCGATGATCAGCGCGTTGGGCAAGGGCAGCGACGGCGCCTTCAATGTCTTCACCGCCGGAACTTCGACGGCGACGACGCCGGGGCAGGGCGTACTCGTCTCGGCCGATTCCGGTGAAAGCCTCGACACCGTCGCCGTGGCCGGCGCCGGGGGACTGTATGCCGGGGTGGCCGGGGCGGTGGCCGTCGACGCCGTTTCGACCAAGACCCTGGCGTCGATCGATGGCGGCGCCGCGATCAATGGCAGCAACGCCGGCGCCAACCCCAACCAGAGCGTCGACGTGGTGGCACGCGACAGCACCGCCCTCGCGATGGCCAACGGTGCCGTGGGCGTGGGCGCGGCCGGCGTCGGCGGCGCCGTCGCCGTCGCCGTGCTGACGGGGGATACCGCCGCCTCCATCGGCGACCTCGCTACGGTCAACGCCGCAGGGGACGTTTCGGTCGCCGCATATTCGAACAAGGGAATTTCCTCCGACGTCGTAGGCGTCGGCGGCGGCGTCGTCGGTCTCGGCGCATCGATCAACGTGCTGGCGATCGCCAATGGCGCGACGGCCGAGAGCAGCCAGGGTTCGGACAGCCAGACCATCGGCGAGATCACCACGACCTCGGGCCACCAATCGGTGGGCGGCAATGCCGATTCGACGATCCAGAACCCCACGCTGAGCGGCGCGCTGTCCGGATCCAGCAACGCCAATGTGCAATCCGCCGGTTCGACCGTGCAGACGGCGGAGAACGGCGCGAGCGCGTCGTCGGTCCTCGGCGGCAACGGGGTTTCGGGAACCTCGGCGACCATCGGGAACGCCGCGGTGTCCGCAGGCGGCAGAATCGCCGTCGATTCGCAGGATGTGGTGGCGGCGACGGCGACGACCAATGCGGCGGGTGTCGGCGGCGTCGGCATCGGCGCCGGGGTCGGAGTGGGGATCGATACCGCATCGAACACCGCAAGCATTGCAGGGAAATCGACCCTTTCCGCGGGCAGCATCGCCGTCGATGCCAACACGGTCCATACGATCAGCGAAAACAGTCTCGCAGGCGGTGTGGGCCTGCTGGCCGGTGCCGACGCGGTGGTTGCCTACACCTCCGACCAATCGGCGACCAGCGCCTATGTCTCCGGGTCGACGCTCGACACGACCGCCGGCGTCGATATCCAGGCGGATTCCAATCGGACCCTGACCGTCTCCGGAGCGGGCGGGTCGGTTGCGGGCGCCGTCGCCGCCGGCGCTTCGGTCGCGATCGGCCAGATCGGCGCCGGCGCGAGCGCGTACGAGAGCGGCGCAACCATCGACGCGAGCGGCGCCTCGAGCCAGGTCACCATCGAATCGTCGACCACGGATTCCACCCAGGCGAACTCGATCGCGGTGTCGGCAGGCCTCGGATATGCGCTCGACGGGTCGGTGGCGACGGCAACCGACAATGCGACGGCGGCGTCGTCCGTCGAGGGCGGCACGATCACGGATTCCGGCGGCACAGTCACCGTGAAGGGCCAGGCCAACGACGCCGCGAACGCCACCGCATCGGGCGGGTCCGTCGCGATCAGCGGGGCGGCGGGCGCCTCGATCGCCACCGCGACCGTCGCTGCGCCGGCCTCGTCGGGGGGCGGAACGACTCCGCCGCCGAACGTCACGGCCGACGTGCGCGGCGCACGGATCACGGCCGGCGCGCTCGATCTGTGGGCCAAGTTCGTCCAGCCGGTCAACGGCAACGATCAGGCGCCGCTGGTGAGCGCCACCGCGACCGGCATCTCGGGGGCATTGCTCATCGGCGCCAACGCCTCGGCGGCGACCGCCACCAACGACGCGGGCGCGGTGGCCTCGGCCGAGAACAGCATCCTCACGATCACCGGCGCGGTCGATGTCGAAGGCGTGCTGATGACCGACCAGACGGCCTCGGCATCCGGCGTCTCGCTCGGCGGCCTGCTGGCGTTGGGCGCCAACGTGGCCAACGCCAGTTCCGATACGACGACCAAAGCCACGTTCCTGGACATGGGAACCGTGACGGCAGGCAGCTTGACCCTGAACGCCAGCGGAGCCGATGCCAACTCGGCGGGGGTGATCGCCGGCAGCGGTGGGGCATTCTCCGGATCCGCGGCAAGTGGAACAACCTCCTCGATCGCGGATACGGTTGCCTTCCTCGGCAACGACACGTCGAACCCGATCACGGTGACCGTGGCGCCCGGCGGCACGGCCGCGCTTACGGCAACCCATACCGCGACGTTCAGCGTCCCCGTTCAACCCCTCGCCGGCCTGCTTCCCCAGGGCGGCGTCGACAGCACCAATGCGGCATTGGTGGGCGCGAGCGGCGCGACGCTGAACAACAACGTCTACAGCACGGTCGACGCGGGGCTCGGCCCCGATGTCCATCTCAGCGCCACCAATTTCACGCTGGACGCGCGCAACCTGACCGCCAATCCGTTCGTTGGCGAAAGCACGCCCTACAGTGCGGCGTTCAATCCCGACAATGCCGGCTGGGATGTCAATTCGGGTTCCGGTGGCCTGGTCAACCTGCCGGCCGCCTCGAGCACGACCGCCATCACCCTGGCGACCAATGCCACGGTCGGCGACGGCGCGAGCGTGCACCTGATCGCCCCGACCGATCCCACCCAGCTCTCGACGCTGTACATCGAGGCATACAACGATCCGGTGGTCCAGCAGAAGGTCAACATGAATTCGGGCGGCGCGATCGCTACCGCCGCGGCGTCCGACAACATTTCCGTGCAGGACACGGCGACGGTGACGATCGGCAACGACGCCACCCTGCTGGTCGACATCGGCAACATCCAGGTCGGCGCATGGGGCAATGCCAATCTCTACGCGGCGGCCACGGCCACGACCTATGGCGTGGCAGGGGCTCCGACCGGTACCGCGCACGTCGATGCCTCGAGCACCAACGTGGTCTCGGTGGGGACGAACGCGGAGGTCCAGGCCACCAATGGCGTCGACACCAACAACGCCACGGCCTTGACCGGCGGGACCGTGTCGCTGGCTGCCGGCGACAGTCCGACCGGCACCTCGTCGTCGTTCACGCTGGTTTCGGAAGTCGATCTCTACAACAATACGGCGATCCCGATCCCGGTTCCGCCGGACGCGCAATCCAACATCACCAGCAACGCGCTGGTGCTGATCGCCGCCGATTCCCCGGCCACGGGCACGCCGCCGAATCCCGGCATCAACGCGGCGGGCGACATCACGATCTCGGCAGACAAGGGGAACCTGGCGACCACGGCGCACGGGACCGGCACCAACATCTATCTCGAAGGACTGTCCAAGGTCGCGAGCGCGGTCAGCAACCTCTTCGGCGGCGGCAACGTCACATTCACCATCACCGGCGGGTCGACGTCGCAGAACGGAAGCAGCGCGATTCTTGCCGATGGCCTGGTCGATACCGGCATCCAGCGCGTGCAGAACCTGACCATCAACTACGCAAGTTCGCAAGCGAACGTCGCCGATCCGACCTGCACCGCATCCTCCGGAACCTGTCTGGCAGCGCCGACTCCCGGCCAGATCGGCTATACCACCGCGCCGACCACCCCGGGGGGGGACATCCTTGCCCGCTATGCGAATCTGCTGAAGCTCCTGGTCCAGTACCAGAACGATCCGATTTCCGAAGGGGCGTACCGCAATGAAATTGCGTTCATGCAGACTGAGATGGTGGGACTCGGCCTGGGCCATTTCGATTCGAGCGGCACTTTTTATACGAATCCCGGCGTCACCTTGCCGTCGGCGGCGGCGCAACAGCAGCTGGTGACCGACCAGACCAGCCTCGCCGCCGCGATTTCCAATCTATCTTCTGCGACCTCGAGCATGTCGGGGCCGGATCTCGCCTACGCGACGGCGATCCAAAACGACGTATTCAACCCGCAGAACACAGTCAACGCGGAGGGCCTGAACCTTGGTTTGATCGCACTTTCGGACGCCGCGCTCACGAAGATTCAAACGCTGAGCCAATACACCTCGTATGTAGGGAGTCAGAACGCGCCCGGCAGCGGTTACGTCTATCTTTCCGACCTTGCCAAACAGCAAAGTGCGATCCAGGGGGACGCGAATGTAATCCTCAACGACGCCAACAGCAACCAGACCACCCAAAGCGACATTGCGACACAAATCGCCAACATCGGCAGCATCGCCAATTCCGCGACCTACAGCACAAGCGGGGCAAGCGCGCTAACGAGCGCTGCCACCCGGATCAATGCCGATCTGACGGCGATCAACACGACCCTCGGCAAGGAGAATTCCTCCGCCGCATCGCTGTACAGCGCCGCCGGGACCTTGGCCGCGGACCTCTCTTCGCTTGCCACAGGGAGCGAGAATGCCGGGCAAAAATGTGTCGCGGGTCAGGCGTGCGATCCCACGATCTACAATGCCCTGTTCGCATACACCACACCGACAGGCATCAGCGGCGCCCTGGGGGAAATCGAGAACGGCAGCAACCCCGATCTCCACTCCCAGAGCCAAGGTATCGCAACCGCATACAGCTCGGAGCAAACCCGGTTCAACGCGTTGAGCGGGCCCGGAACCAGCGGATCGCTTTCCGGCTATGTCAACACGATCCAGGGCGATGCAACAACGGTTGCCAGCGATCAGACGCAAATCAACGGATCGGGAAGCGTTCCGACGGTGGAGCAGATCAACGTCGATCCGACCATCGCCCCGATCGGCAACATCCACCTCAACGCATCGGTGGTGACCACCGACACGGCCTCGGTGCCAGCGCCACTGCAACCGCTGGTCGCAGCCGCAATGGCGCCGACCTCGGGGATGACCCTTACCGGACATCAGGGCGCACTGGAAGCGCCCGGCGATGCGGTGATCACGATCACCAACAACACCTCCGACCCGCTTTCCCTCAGCAACCTGACGATCCCGGCCTACGGTGTCGGCCTGGTCACCGTCAACGGGGCGGCGATCAACTCGCCAGCCGACATCACGGCGCTGAACGCGGGTCAGGCGTTCTCCGGATTTTCATCGTCGGCGATCATGACGGCGGCGAGCACCCAAAAGCCGACGATCACCATCACCAGCAATTACAACCCAACCGCACAGTCGAATCCGACGATCGCGCCGGACATCACCCTGCAAAACCAGGCAACGATCTCCAATGAAGGCGGACCGGTAACGATCTTCAGCGTGGCGGGAAACATCTACGAGGATGGAACCATCAATGCCGCGTCGGTCGCCATCACCGCCGAGAACGGCGATGTCGCGTCCAGCTATCAGAACGGGATCGACAACGTCGGCGGCGATCCGAGCAGCAATGGTACGACGTCGTGCCCCGCACACTCGGGCATCTCGGGAAACTGCGCCAACCAGAGCGGGTTGACCGGAGGCATCGTCGCCAATGGCGATGTCTCGATCGCCGCCCGCTATCTCAACATCAACTCCCCGATCCAGAGCGGCATTGTCGACCATACGCTGGTGATCAATGCGGACGGTACGGTCAACAAAACCCTCAGCAATATCAACGTCACGTGTGATCCGACGTCGGCGGCGTGCGGTGCGAGCACCGATCGTTATCTTGTCGATGCCAGCCAGGTGCATGGCGGCTACATCCAGCTGTACGGCCAGATCCTGGATACCTCGCCGACCATCGGCCAATTGACCGTGCTGAACGGGTTCGGCACCATCAACGTCGTCAATTACTCCAATCGGCCGGTGGTTCTGTCCACGCTCAATACCGGTCCGGACCCGGCCGGCAACGGAACCGGCACCGCCGGGAAGATCGACATCACCGATGTCCACCTCGACCGCGTCGGTGCCACCAGCGTCGATGCCACCGATGCGAATCCTGCAACGGATCCCGATGCCGCGATGGACACGTCCGCCAATCCCAATGCGGTGGACGTTACGCATACCGTCTATACCTACAGCGGCGGACAGATCAGCGAGACGCAGCAGGTCGGAAGTCTCAACAGCCAGGGAATTCCGGTCTACATCAACCCCACCCCTGCTCCGACGCCCATCGCCGGAAGCACGACGAGCTACGATCCGATGGCCGGCCAGCGTTTCGTCTGGACGACGGCGACGAACAACACCGTAACCACGACGTTTTCCACCACATCGAGCGACTTTTTCGGGTCGAGCAGTCTATCGATCGCCAACTGGACCACTCTGCAAAACGTGAATTCCGTCTCGGGGGCGACGACACCGCTACCCAACGGCACGTACATTTCCACGCAGGACACGCCGATCGCCGGCAACAACCGGGAAACCGTCGCGCCGAATGGCGTGGTCATCGTCCCGCCGCAGCCGGGCGTGGCTACGACGCAGAGCAACAGCAGCCTGGAAAACACGGGCTACACCTCGGTGTCCAATTACTATCTCACCTCGAACCCGTCGCCCACCCCGACCGGAACGTCCAGCAGCTGCATTTGGTACACCGCGTGCACGGTATCCAATGACACCACCTACTATTCGTTGACCCAGCAGTACACCCAGGTCAACACCAACTCGCTGAAGGCCGATTACCCGATCGGCATCTCCTTCGTCGGCGGAGCGACCGGTGCCATCAATGTGGTGTCCGGCGGCAGCGTCATCCTGACCGGCGCGATCTCCAATCGATCCGGGGCGACGACCATTACGGCGGGCGCCCCGGCGCAGTACGCCACCATCCCGACGGGAATACCGACGGAAACCTTGGCCATCGATCCCGCAGCCTCGGTCATCCAGGGCGCGAGTGGGGCGCAGATCACGTCGAAAGACATCGTGCTCGGCGCGTCGGGATCGGTCGGCGGGGTCACCGATACGGCCAACCCGACGGCACCCGTCAATGCGGCGGTCGCGGTCGCACTGACCGGCGGTAGCCTGACTGCCACCGCGGGCGATGCCGGCGGCAGCGGGAATGTTGCGATCTCTGCGAACGGCAATCTCGTCATCGGCACGGTGACGGCGGCCCATGCCAGCGCAACGCAGCAAAGCACGATCAGCCTGTCGAGCAATCAGAACATCGTGGGGGAGAACAGCTCCGCCCTGGTCCAGGCCGATTATGTTTCGCTGAACGCGCCCAACGGACAAATCACCGGGACAGGCGGCCTGGACGGCAACGCGTTGGCCGTCAACAGCGGCTACACCCTGAACCAGGCCCTGCGGCCGTTCGGCGATCCGTCGCAGGAAAACCCTGCCATCGTCACGCCCTATTACGGCGTCCAGGTGCTGGCGGGAGGGAACATCGATCTCTCCGCCGGCCGGTGGTCAGACAATGCGCCCGGCTCGATGCTGGTCGATACCATCGACTCCACCCGCGGCAACGTCACCTTGTGGGCGCCGGGTCAGATCCTCGACAACAACCCGGTGCAGACGATCAATCAACGCACCTACAGCCAGCTCGTGGCGTTCTGGAACTCCCTCGCGTTGACGGCGGGCGCAACCAATACGGCCAAGACGAATCAGACGGTTACTGCGTATGAAAACGCGATGACCCAGAATTACGACCAATATTGGGCGATCCGCGATGGCCAGCCCAACGGCGGCGCGACGTATGACCCGAACTACCAGGTCACCTACAGCACCCAACAAAGGAACGCCCTGGCGGCGCAAGGCTGGAGCGCGACGAAGATCTCCCAGTTCGAAACCGCCGCGACCCAGCAGTACCACACGCTCAACAGCGAAGTCGGCGGTCTCACCGGCAGCTATGTCGCCGGGTATTCCTATCAGGCATCGCAGGCCGAACGCGACAGCCTGACCCAGGGTGGCACCTGGACCGCAAACCAGCTGTCGTTCGCGTTTTCGGCGGCGCTGCTCAAGACGGTCACCGACACCAACGTGGTGGTGAAGGCGCCCAACGTCGCCGGCAATGAAATCACCATCAACGCCGGCTCGGGTATCGGGGAGACCACCCAGGCCGGCAATGGCGTCAACAACCAATACGGCATGGTCATCGATGCCGGAACGGTGCCGTCGCAGTTCACCGATCCCGAGAAGGTCGCCCTGGCCTCGGCCGAAGCTTCCGATCTGCAGTTGACGATCGCCTATTCCGGCGGCACGCAGACGATCTCGTTGGCCACCAACCCCGACAACCTTACCGCGGCCCAACAGGCGGCGCTGAACGCCGCCGCCGCCGGCAATGCCTACACCACCGGCAGTTACCTGACGATTCTGACCAAGCGACCGCTGAACGTGAGCGCAACCGGCAACCTGAACGTCGGGGTGCAGGCGAGTCCCGGCAGCGGCACAACGGACACCGGCAACGCGTATCTCGCTTCTCAGGGAAACATCACGCTGGGGGCAATCTCCGTCCCCGGAGAGGCCCGCGTCAAGGCGCTCGGCGACATCGTCAACGCGACGACGGGATCCGACATCCAGGCCGGAAGCATCATTCTCGAAGCGGCATCGGGAACGATCGGCGGATCCTTGGGAGCGTCGGGCGCCGTCAGCGGCAACCTCGTGCTCGATTTGCTGCCGCATGCCCCGATCACCGCGCGGGCCGAGAATGGCGTATACCTCGCCACCCCGGGGTCCGACGCAGTGGTCGCCACACTCTACTCTCCGGGGACGGTATCGCTGACCGCGGGCGGGTCCATCGCCAACGGTACCGGCGGGTCGTTGCTCAACATCCTGGCCAATGACGTGAACCTGGTCGCCGGCACCGGGTCCATCGGCTCCGCAACCGACTTCCTCAACGTCGGCGTCACCGCGCTGACCGGAGGGATCACCGCCGCCGCGGCCACATCCGGCCAATCGGTCTGGCTCTATGGCCCGACCGGCAACGATTTCGTCATCGCCGGGGCCGATTCCGGCGCCACCGTCGATCTGGTCGCGGCCAACGATGCGACCATCAACGGCCCGGTTTCCGCGCCATCGCAGATTTCCGTCGCAACCGGCGGCCACGAAGTGATCGGCAGCACCGGCGACGTAACGACGACGGCCGGGAGTGTCGTCCTGCAGGCCGCATCCCTGAAGATGCTGAATGGCGCCCAGATCAACGCCACGGTCGGCGACGTCGCAATCACGACGACGGGCGACGCCAATACCCAGGACGTCGGCAACGCGCTGATCACCGGCATCACCAGCGGCAGCACGGATGGGAACGCGGTGTCGGTGAATGCCGCCGGCCACATCCTGGCCGGTACCGCGGCGGGCCGCACCGATATCACCGCGATGGCGCCGGGCGCGGGAGTGAGCCTGACCGCCGGACTTGGAATCGGCGACGAAACCGAAGCCGATGACGCGGCGGTCGACGCGCCGGGCCAGGCCCCCGGCACCGCCAACGCGATCACCGCGGCGGCAAACCCGCTGATCATCAAGACCGGACACATCGCCCTGTCCTCGGCCGCCGGCAACATCGACGTGGCGACCCTCGCCCCGATTCTGTCGGGCACGATCTCGGCGACCGCCGGCTCGATCGATCTTGCGGCACAGCAGGGCGTCACCCTGTCGAACATCGCGGCCCCGGAGGGTGGCATCGCCGTGCAAAGCCCCGGTGCGATCGCAATCCAGACCGCGCTTGCCGGCACCACGGTCGGCCTGGACGCGGGCGGGACGCTCACGGTCGGCAACGTCACGAGCGGCGGAACCCAGACGCTGCAGGCGACGGGCAACCTGGTCGCGAACACCTTGACGACGACGGGAATCGCCGGCGACCCCGGGAACATTTCGCTGCAATCGACCGGCGGCGACATCCAGGTGCAGGACGCGATCGCCAACGGCGCGGTCAACGCGAACGCGTCCGGAGCGATCTCGTTCCAGTCGCTCTCGACGAAGGCACCCTCGACCTTCTCCTCGCAGACCGCGATCGACATCCCCAACGCGTCCGTCGCGTCCGGAACCGGATTCGAAACGCCGACGCTCGACCTTGGCAATCTCAGCCCGACACCGGGAAGCGGCGACCCGTTCGTGCTGAGCTTCACCGGGCCGCAGGGATCGATGGGACAGTCCGCAAACGTGAACATCGTCACGACGCTGCCAGTTGACATCCAGTCGCTGCGCGAGGGCAACGGCCAGATCACTGCCAATACGCTCGCGTTCACCATCGCCAACGGCGACATCGGACACAACCTGCGCCTGAACCTTCCCGATCAGGTGCTCAACCTCAGCAGCGCGTGGCCGGCTCCATTCGGCGCAAACATCGAATCGGTGTTCACGTTCGGCCGGCCGTTCTACCTTGACCAGCAGGGAACCTTGACCACATCGAATGCATTCTTCGTCAACAACACGCCCTCGTCGAGGCTGGTTTACCTTGCTGGGGACGGATCGGTGCCAAACCAGAATTTCTTCGGCGACTTGGTGCGGAGCACCCGCAACGGCGAAGAAGACGTCACGTCGCCGACGAGCGGCGGCGATGTCTCGACCCTGTCGCTACTGGCCGATTGGCTGGTTGCCAGCCGCAAGTCATACGGCCTTTTCTGGTCCACCCGCAACGCCGTCAACGTCCGCCTCCCCGATACGGTGCTCTCCGAGGGCAGGCGCTCGGGTCCGCTTCGCGGCGATGCAGGGCGGCGCAATGCGGACTTGTGCCGGTTGCGCGCCTGCGGGTACCGGGTGTTCCAGCTGGACTGGACCGAAGGCTCGGCCCTGCTGTTCAGCCCCGCGACGCCGGAGGCAGGGGTGCCGCGGAACGCTCCGATGGCGAAGCAATCCTCCGATTCGATGCTGGATTTGTGATGACTGAGCCGCTCGTGCGGGGAAAACACACCCGATTCCGCCGCAACCTCGTTCTTTTCGCCGCGATCCTGCTGGCGCCGGTCCTTGCGAACGCGGGGACACCCGCGCCACCGCCGCCGACGCAGCAATTGAACCCGGGGTTGATCAACAATCAAGGCCAGCAGAATCGCAAGCAGCTTGAACAGCAGAACGCCTTGCCCCCGGCATCTCCGGGCGTGAAGGCCCCGCCCCAGCAACCCGAAGCGGCACCGGAGGAGGGCCTGTCATTCCTGCTGCGCGGCGTCCGGGTCGACCCGACGCCGTTTCTCACGAAGCAGGAAATCGATGGGGTGGTGCAGGGATACATCGGCAAGATGGTGAACATCGGCACCCTGCGACGGATGGTCGGTGCGCTCAACGCCATCCTGGTGAAGAAGCGCCACATCACCGTGTCGGCGTACCTGCCGCCGCAACAGGTCCGGCACGGAATCGTCCATATCGCCATCATCGAAGGCCGCCTGGGCAAGGTCGGCGTTTCCGGCGCCAAGGCGTTATCCCGATCCTACGTGCGTTCCTACATCCATCTCCGGCAGAACGACGTCATCGATCTGCCGGAAGTGGAAAACGACCTCGCGCGCTTCAACAATACCGGCATCGCCCGTCTTCAAGCCGCCTTGCTGCCGGGATCGAATTTCGGGTTGACCGACATCCAGCTTTCGGTGACCGAGCCGGCGCGCAATCTCTTCCAGGTTTTCGTCGACAACCAGGGCGTCGCGTCCGTCGGCCAGGATGAGGTCGGCGCGATGTATCAGCGATATGGACCGTTCGGCATCGACGACCGGCTGACGGTATACGGCGTCAAATCGTCCGGAAACACCTTCGGGAGCGTGTCGTACAACGTGCCTTTCAATGCCTTGGGCGGGCGGATCGGAATTTCCGCGTCGTCGGGATCGATCAACGTCGTGTCCGGGATCTACCAGCCGCTTGCCGTGGTCGGACATTCGGAGATCATTTCGGCCAACATCTCGCAGCCCGTGTTCGTTCACGGAAGCTGGATGCTGCTCGGAGACGGATCGTATGCCTACAACTTTTCGGACTCGTCCCAGCAGACCACCTCGGTGACCTCGGACAAGGTCAAACTCGAGACCATCGGATTCAAACTGGCGTATGCCGGACACGACATCAACGCGAGTTTCGCGCCGACATACAGCCTCGCCCAATGGCATAGCGGGGTCAGCGACAACGGGATGAACTTCGGCCTCGCCGGCGGGAACTTCTATATCCGGGGAAATCTGCCGGACGGATATGCGGCGCAGGCGATGGCGAATTGGCAGATGGCATCGACGGCTTTGATTCCTGCCAGCGTATTGTTTCAGGTCGGAGGTCCCACGACGGTGCGAGGCTTTCCCGCCAACGCGGCGGCGGGGCCGAGCGGATATTTCGTCAACCTCGAATTGCATCACCTCCTTCCGGTCCCCGATCTGCTGCGCAATCCCGGATCCACGCTGGACGGGTTCCTGTTCTTCGATCAGGGGCGTTCCTACAACCCGTTCCCCGCATACCAGGATCTGCGTTCCGCCGGATTCGGAGCATCGTGGGACATCAGCCGCTATCTGGCGGCCAACGTCAACGTCGGCTTCCCCCTGGAAACGTCGGTGTACGGCCAGTCGTCGTCCCAGATCTATTTCTCCATCGTTGCGAAGGTGTTCTAGAGGTGAATTTGACGATCGACCGGATCAGACGACTCCGCGCGATCGCGGCGCTTGCCGCGACGGCTTCGTTGCTTGCCGCCTGCGGAGGAGGAGGGGGCGCGGCACCGTCCGCTTCCGGAGCGCAGAAGTATGCGGTATCGGGAACGCTGACGGGGCTGACTCCCGGCGCGACGCTGACGCTTTCGGTAGACGGCCAGAGTCTGAGCATTTCGCAGAACGGAGGTTTCAATACCGCAGCCTCGCTCGCGGCGGGAACTGCGTATGCGGTGACGGTGGCGACGCCGCCCAACGGGGAAACCTGCACGGTGACCAACGGTTCGGGCGCGATCGGTACGGGAAACGTGACCGACGTGCAGGTGGCATGCACGACCAATCCGTCGGCGACCTACACCGTGGGAGGCACGGTTTCGGGACTCAGCGGCTCGGTCGCGCTCCTCGACAACGGGGGAGACGAGGTCACGCTGAGTGCGTCCGGATCCTTTTCGTTTCCGACAGCGCTGTTCGACCATGCGTCGTATGACGTCACGGTAGGCACACAGCCTACGGGGCAGACCTGCAGCGTCGCCAACGCCGCGGGAACGGTGCAGGGCGCCCAGGTGACGAACGTACAGGTCAGCTGCGCGAACAATCCGCCTCCCGCCATCACCGTCGGCGGGGGCCTCAGCGGGCTCGCCGCCGGCACCGCTGTGGTGCTGCAGGACAACGGAACGGACGATCTGACGCTCACCGCCAACGGGGCGTTCACCTTCCACGGCACGGTCTCCTCGGGGTCGCCCTATGCCGTGACAGTCGTGTCGCAACCGGCGAACCAGAGTTGCTCCGTGGCCAACGCAAGCGGCACCGCGGGCAACGGCAACGTGACCAACGTGCGGGTGACCTGCGCGGCAAGGTCCTATGCGATCGGGGGCACACTCAGCGGACTGACCGCCGGAACCTCGGTCGTGCTCCAGGACAATGGCGGGGACAACCTTACGCTCACGGCCAGCGGCTGGTTCTACTTTTCCCAAAACGTGGCGGCAGGATCGACCTACGGCGTCACGGTGCTGACCCAACCCACCCACGAGACCTGCTCGGTGACCAACGGCTCCGGCACGACCGCCGCCAACAACGTGACCAATGTGTCCGTGACGTGCTCCGTCAACCCGCAGTATCTCTACGTGGCGAACGTCCACGGCAATGACGTTGCAGCCTATCGCATCGATGCCTCGACCGGTGCGCTCACATCGATCGGTTCATTTCCGACGGGGAGCCTGCCCGTTTCGATTGCGCTCGATCCTGCCGGAAATTTCGCCTACGTCGCGAACGATGGCGGCGGCGTCTCGGCCTACCGCATCGACGCGGCGACCGGAGCCCTCGCGCCGGTTGCAGGTTCGCCGTTCGCTGCGGGGTCCTACCCCATGTCGGTCACGATCAACCCGACCGGTACGTTTGCCTATGTAGCCAATAATGGCGATGGCACGGTTTCGGTCTATCGCATCGACCCGACGACGGGCGCGCTCGCGCAGATCCCGGGGAGTCCGTTCGCGGCAGGACCGGCCCCGTACGCGGTCACGATCAATCCTGCCGGAACCTTCGCGTATGTCGCGAACGACGTCAACACCGTCTCCGTCTGCAGCATCGATGCCGCAAGCGGAGCGCTCACGCTGGTCGGCACGATCGCATCCGGGATCGGCCCGGTCGAATCCGTGGCGGTCACGCCCGGCGGGACTTTCGCCTATGCCGTGGGTGGCGGCAGCTCCGCCGTTTCGGCCTTCACCATCGATGCAACCACCGGTCTGCTTACGGCGATCACGGGCTCGCCGTTCGCGGCGGCAACCAGCCCCAACGCCGTCACGGTCAACCCTGCCGGAACCTTCGCCTATGTGGCGAACGGCGCGAGCAATGACATCTCGGCCTACAGCATCGACGCCCCGACCGGCGTGCTTGTTCCGGTCGGCACGTTCGCGGCGGGAAGCGACCCGAGCGAGATCGCGATCAATCCCGCCGGCACCTTCGCCTATGTACCCAACCGCAATGGCAACGACATATCGGTCTACAGCATCGACGCCCCGACCGGTGTGCTGGTGCCCGTCGGCACATTCCCGGCAGGATCGAGCCCGTACTTTGCCGTGGTGGCGCAGCCGCCCAACTGACGGGCCGCAGGCGCGGTACGCTATCGCCTGTTGTCGACGAAGACCTGCGATCCGTTCATGGCCCAAATGCCGCTGCTCTCCCTTCTGGAAACCCGTGTTCTCGGTGTGCTGGTGGAAAAGGAACACACGGTCCCCGATACGTATCCGCTGTCGTTGAACGCGCTGACCGCCGGCTGCAACCAGAAGAACAACCGCGATCCCGTGATCGAGGCGCACGAAGCGGAAGTGCAGGCGGCGATCGATTCCCTGCGCGCGCACACGCTCGTGATCGAATCCAGCGGCGCGCGGGTGACGCGCTATTCGCACAACGTCGGGCGCGTTCTGGGCATCCCCAGTCAGTCGGTCGCGCTGATGGCGGCGCTCATGCTGCGCGGTCCGCAGACGCCCGCCGAGCTGCGGACCGCCACGGAACGCATGCACCGGTTCGCCGACGTCTCCTCGGTCGAGGCGTTCCTGACGGAACTGTCCGAGCGCGGCGAGGACGCGGGCGGGCCACTGGTCGCCAGACTCGCACGCGCCGCCGGCGAGCGCGAAGCCCGCTGGGCGCATCTGCTCTCGGGGCCGGTCGCGTCGGGGAAGGGCGACGCGCCGGCGGTCGGCGGTGCTGCCGACATTCCGTTGTCCGAACTCGAGGCGTTGCGCGCGAACCAGGTCCGGCTGACCGCCGAGGTTGCAGACCTTCGCGGCAAACTCGAGCGCCTCGCGGCCGAATTGGGAGTGGCCCTCTCGCCGACCGTCGGACCCGAGGCCTAGTAGCCCAAAGGGGTAGGGGGCGTTCATCCCATTGCGCCGCGGCCTGCGGCCGCTCTGCGCCATTGGAAAAACGGGAGGTGCCGGCCTCCGCTCCATGCCGATGGGCTGTCGAGTGCCTTTAGTTCATTTTATGGTTGGAGCACAATTATCGTAATTCCATAATTCCCAATAATCGCCATGTCCGCCGTTCGTCCAGGAGGTCTGGCGCGAGAAGAAGTCCCTGACTGCCGGGCTTTGATGGTGTTTTGGTTGTCGGAAGCCTCTTCGCATCGGACTTCACCGATCCCGGGTAGGCTGTCATGGCGCCGGTGCCAAATCTCGCGCGTGCCCGCCCATCCCATTGGTTCTGAAAACGGGAATTTTCAGAACCAATGTCTCGTCCGGTCCCGGAAGCGTCGCGCGCCTCCACAAGCTCCTTGACCCGCCCGGTATACGACGGCCTTGGTCTGATGCAGCATTGCGGTATCGCCCTTTCCGACCGGAGTCGTCATGCGGCCCTGCGGCCGATTTCCGCCGCGCAACGCGATGCTCGCGCTGGCGCTGCTGCTCGCGGGTTGCTCTCTGGCGCCGCGCTACGAGCGACCGGCGGCACCGGTAGCCCCGCGCTTCGAATCTGCGGTGCCGCGCGCGGTGGCAGGCGACGCGGTAGCGCAAGCCGCCGTCGACCTAGACTGGAACCGGTTCTTTTCCGATCCTGCGCTGCGGCGTCTGCTGCACCGCGCCTTCGCCGACAACCGCGACCTGCGCGTCGCCATGCAGCGGATCGAAGCGGCGCGCGCCCAATACGGCATCCGCCGGGCCGACCGGCTCCCGACCATCAGCGCGAGCCTGTCGGCGAGCCGTATGCACCTTCCTGGCGGCATGTCGCCGATCGGTAGCGGGTTCGATGCCACCGAATACGGCGCCACGCTCTTCCTGAGCACCTGGGAGATCGACTTCTGGGGCCGGGTGCGCAACCTGCAGGCGGCGGCGCTGGAATCGTTTCTGGCAACCGTCGATGCGCGGCGTTCGGTCGAAGTCAGCCTGGTGGCCCAGATCGCCAACACGTACCTGATCGAGCGCGAACTCGACGAGCGCCTGGACGATGCCCGCCGCGCCCTGGCCGCCCGCGAGGAGACCTGGCGCATCATGACGCGCCGGCATGCCGTCGGCGCAACCTCGCGGCTGGATGCCACGCAGGCCGAAATCCTGCGCGACCAGGCGCGCGCCGAACTGGCGGTCCTGGAACAGCAGAAGGCGCGCGCCCGCAACGCGATGACGCTGCTGGTGGGCGCACCGCTGCCGGGTTCCTCGACAGATCGCGCGGTGCCCCTGTCCGCGGTCGAGGCGTCGTTCGCGACCGGGCCCATGCCCGGCCTGCCGTCTTCGGTGCTGCTCGATCGTCCCGACGTCCAGGCCGCCGAACACCGGCTCAAGGCGGCCCACGCCAACATCGGGGTGGCGCGGGCCGCCTTCTTTCCGCGCATCACGCTGATCGGTGCGCTGGGGCGCGCGAGCAGCGAACTCGACGGTCTGTTCGGCGCCGACACCCAGGCCTGGCTCTTCGTGCCCACCATGTCGCTGCCGCTGTTCGACGCCGGCCGCAATCGCGCCAACCGGAACCTGGCCGAGGCGCAGCGCAACGTCGCCGTCGCCGACTATGAACGCACCATCCAGACGGCGTTCCGCGAAGTGGCGGATGCCCTTGCCGATCGCCGCTGGCTGTCGCGGCAACAGGCGATCCAGGAGGCGATGGTCGCCACGCAGACCGAGCGCGTGCGCCTGGCGCGACTGCGATACCGGAGCGGCTCCACCTCCTTTCTCGAAGTGCTCGAGGCCGAACGCGCCCGGTTCGCGGCGGAACAGGCGCTGGTGCAGACCCGGCGCGAGTACCTGTCGAGCATGGTGAGCCTGTACGCCGCGCTGGGCGGCGGACCGGACGACGCCCGCGCACTTGTGGAAAAGGACCGACCATGACCCCCCCCACCCGCAGGACATGGCTGATCACCGCTGCGCTCGCCGCGGTGGCGGCGATCGCCGCCCTGGGCTGGATGCAATACCGCCGCAACGGCGAG
This sequence comes from Burkholderiales bacterium GJ-E10, assembly GCA_000828975.1. NCBI lineage: Bacteria > Pseudomonadati > Pseudomonadota > Betaproteobacteria > Burkholderiales > Burkholderiales bacterium GJ-E10. The sequence goes on from AP014683.1 coordinate 1,461,359, forward strand.
GACGCCGGTCTCGCCAGCGGCAACGGCCGGATCGAGGCGGTCGAAATCGACATTGCCGCCAAGGTGCCCGGCCGGGTCGCGCAAGTCCTGGTGAACGAGGGCGAATGGGTCAAGGCCGGTCAGGTGGTGGCGGTGATGGACACCGACGCGCTCCAGGCGCAACTGCGCCAGGCGGAGGCGCAGTTGCGTCAGGCCCGGAGCCAGGTTGCGATCGCCGACAGCCAGCTGCACCAACGCCGCGCCGAACAGGCGGCGATGCAGGCGGTGCTGGTCCAGCGCGAAGCCGAGCGCGACGCCGCGCGCACCCGCCAGCGGCGGTCGCGGATCCTGGCGCAGGAAGGCGCGAGTTCGCAGCAGGAGGCCGATGACGACGCGGCCCGGGTGCGCAGCGCCGAGGCCGCCGTGCGCGCCGCGCAGGCCCAGATCGTCGCCGCGCGCGCAGCCGTCGCCACATCCGAGGCGCAGTCGGCCGGCGCCGAATCCGCCGTCGACGCCGCCCAGGCGGTCGTGGCCCGCGTCCGCGCCGACATCGACGACGCCACCCTGCGGGCGCCGCGCGACGGGCGGGTGCAGGTGCGCATCGCCCAGCCCGGCGAGGTGATCGCCGCCGGCGGCCGGGTGCTCGAGATGATCGATCTCTCCGACGTGTACATGACCTTCTTTCTGCCGACCGCGGCGGCGGGGCGGATCGCGCTCGGCGAAGAGGTCCGGCTGGTGCTCGACGCCGCGCCCCAATACGCCATTCCGGCGAAAGTCTCCTACGTCGCCGACGTCGCGCAATTCACCCCCAAGACGGTGGAGACCGCCGTCGAGCGCGAAAAGCTGATGTTCCGCGTCAAGGCGCGGATCGCCCCGGCCCTGCTCGAGCGGCATCGGCTGCACATCAAGACCGGCCTCCCGGGCATGGCCTACGTCCGCCTCGACCCGCATCAGCCCTGGCCGGCGCGCCTGGCGCGCAAGCCCCTGCTGCAATGAGCGCGCCTGCGCCCGATGCCGGGCCGCCCTCCCCGGTGATCCAGCTCCGCGGCGTCGCCCTGCGCTACGGCAAGACGCTTGCGCTGCACGACATCGATCTCGACGTTCCGGCCGGTTCCCGCGTCGCGTTGATCGGTCCCGACGGCGTCGGCAAGTCCAGTCTGCTCTCGCTGCTGGCCGGGGTACGCGCGATCCAGAGCGGGCGCATCGCGGTGCTGGGCGGCGACATGGCCGACGCCCGGCACCGGCGCACAGTCTGTCCCCGCATCGCCTACATGCCGCAGGGCCTGGGCCGAAACCTCTACCCCACGCTATCGGTATCCGAGAACGTCGCGTTCTTCGCCCGCCTGTTCGGACAGGGCCGCGCCGAGCGCACGCAACGCATCGCCGACCTGCTGCGCGCCACCGGCCTTGCCCCCTTCACCGACCGCCCGGTCGAGCAGCTGTCGGGCGGCATGAAACAGAAGCTCGGTCTGTGCTGCGCGCTGATCCACGATCCCGACCTGCTGATCCTCGACGAACCCACCACCGGGGTCGATCCGCTGTCGCGGCGCCAGTTCTGGATGCTGGTCGACCGCATCGCGGCACGCCGCCCCGGGATGAGCGTGGTCGTCGCCACCGCCTACATGGAAGAGGCGGCCCGCTTCGATCGCCTGATCGCCCTGCACGACGGCCGCGTGCTGGCGACGGCGACGCCCGCAGCGCTACTGGCGCAGACCGCAACCGCCACCCTCGAAGACGCCTTCATCGCCCTGCTGCCCGCGGCGCAGCGCGCTGACCACCGACCGGTGGCGCTCGCGCCACGGCCGACGGACGGCGACGGCGACGCCGCCATCGAGGCGCGCGACCTCACCATGCGCTTCGGCGATTTCGTCGCGGTCGACCACGTCAGCTTCCGCATCGCCCGCGGCGAGATCTTCGGCTTCATCGGGTCCAACGGCTGCGGCAAGACCACCACCATGAAGATGCTGACCGGCCTGCTCGCCGCGAGCGCCGGCCGGGCATGGCTGTTCGGCAAGCCGGTCGATGCGCGCGACCTCGCGATCCGGCGGCGGGTCGGGTACATGAGCCAGTCGTTCTCGCTCTACCGCGAACTCACCGTGCGCCAGAACCTGGTGCTGCATGCGCGCCTCTTCGGCATCGGCGCCATGCGGATCGCGCCGCGGGTTGCCGAGATGGCGCACGAGTTCGATCTCGACGCGGTCATCGACGCCCTGCCCGATGCCCTGCCGCTCGGCGTGCGGCAGCGGCTGTCGCTCGCAGTGGCCATGATCCACGGCCCGGAAATGCTCATCCTCGACGAACCGACCTCCGGCGTCGACCCGGTGGCCCGCGATGCCTTCTGGCGCATCCTGATCGCGCTGTCGCGGCGCGACAAGGTGACGATCTTCCTCTCGACCCATTTCATGAACGAGGCCGAGCGCTGCGACCGCATCGCACTGATGCACGCCGGACGGGTGCTGGCGAGCGATACGCCGGCGGCGATCGTCCGGGAACGGGGCGCCGCGTCGCTCGAAGACGCGTTCATCCGCCATCTCGAAGCGGTCGCCGACGAGGTCGTCGAGCCCGCGCCCGCCCCGGCACCGCCACCGACCGACGTCCGCGGCAATGCGGGCGCACGGCCGCCCGCACGCTTCCAGCTCGGCCGCATGGCCAGCTACCTCTGGCGCGAATCGCTGGAACTGCGCCGCGACCCGATCCGCCTTGCCCTCTCTCTGGCCGGCAGCCTGATCCTGATGATCGTGATCGGCTACGGCATCAACATGGACGTCAACGATCTGCGCTTCGCCGTGCTCGATCGCGACCAGACGCCCTTGAGCCGCGACTACGTGCGCAACCTCGAAGGATCGCGCTATTTCGTCGAGCGGCCGCCGCTGCGCGACTACGCCGACCTCGACCGGCGCATGCGCGCCGGCGAAATCGGGCTGGCAATCGAGATTCCGCCCGGATTCGCGCGGGACGTGGCGCGCGGCCGCCCGGTGGCGATCGGCGCCTGGGTCGACGGCGCGATGCCCAACCGCGCCGAGACCATCGCCGGCTATATGCAGGGCATCCACAACCACTGGCTGCAGGAGCGGGCGCGCCGCGGTCCGGGCACATCGTCGGCGGCGGGCCCGGTCGCAATCGCCGTGCGCTATCGCTACAACCCCGATGTGCGGAGCCTGCCCGCGATGGTGCCGGCGGTGATCCCGCTGCTGCTGATGCTGATCCCGGCGATCCTCACCGCGCTATCGGTGGTGCGCGAAAAGGAGATGGGGTCGATCGTCAACCTCTATGTCACGCCCGTCACCCGGACCGAGTTCCTGCTCGGCAAGCAGATCCCCTACATCGGCGTCGCGATGATCAACTTCGTGCTGTTGGTTGCGCTCGCCCGCTGGCTGTTCCGCGTGCCGATCACCGGCAGCATCTTCGCCCTGACCGGTTCCGCCCTGCTCTATGTCGCGAGTTCCACCGCCATGGGCCTGGTGGTATCGGCGTTCACCCGCAGCCAGGTCGCGGCACTGTTCGCGACCGCGGTCCTCACCATCCTGCCCGCCAACCAGTTTTCCGGCATGATCAATCCGGTGTCCTCGCTCGAGGGGCTGGGGCGCTGGATCGGCGAAGTCTACCCCACCACCTATTTCATCATCGTCTGCCGCGGCACGTTCTCCAAAGGGCTCGGGTTCGCCGATCTGCGGGGCGATATCGCAGCGCTGGCCGCTGCCGTGCCGGTGCTGGCGATGCTGGGCGTGGCACTGCTGCGCAAGCAGGAGCGCTGAACATGCGTGCCGCCAACCTCCTCCACCTGGGCGTCAAGGAACTGCGCAGCCTGGTGCGCGAGCCGATGATGCTGGTGCTGATCGTCTATTCCTTCACGGTCGCCATCTATGCCGCTGCGACCGTCATGCCCGAAACCCTCGACAAGGCCCCCATCGCCGTCGTCGACGAGGATCGCTCGCCGCTGTCCGAACGCATCGTCGACGCCTTTACGCCGCCTTATTTCCTTCCGCCCCGGCGCATCGACCAGGCCGAGATGGATGCACGCATGGATTCCGGCGACGACACCTTCGCGCTCGACATCCCGCCGGATTTCCAGCGCGACGTGCTCGCCGGCCGGCAGCCGACGATCCAGCTCAACGTCGACGCCACGCGCATGTCGCAGGCATTCATCGGCGCCGGCCACATCCAGGCGATCATCCTTGGCGAGGTCGAGCGCTACGCCCGCCGCCACACGATGGCGATTGCGCCGGCACCGGTCACGCTCGCGCTGCGCGTACGTTTCAATCCCGAACTCAATCCGGTCTGGTTCGGCGGAGTGATGGAACTGATCGGCCAGATCACACTGATCTCGATCATTCTTTCCGGCGCCGCGCTGATCCGCGAACGCGAACACGGCACCGTCGAACACCTGCTGGTGATGCCGGTGACACCGTTTGAGATCATGGTGAGCAAGATGTGGGCGACCGCGCTGGTCGTACTGGCCGCCTCGGCGGTGTCGCTCACCGGCGTCGTCGAAGCGGTCCTGCACGTTCCGATCCACGGCTCGGTTCCGCTGTTCCTGGCCGGCACCACACTGCAGCTCTTCGCCACCACCGCGCTCGGCATCTACCTCGCCACGGTTGCCCGGTCGATGCCGCAGTTCAGCCTGCTCCTGATGCTCGTCCTGCTGCCCTTGATGGTCCTGTCGGGTGGCCTCACGCCCCGCGAGAGCATGCCCGCCGCCATCCGATTCCTCATGCTGGCCGCCCCCAACACCCACTTCGTCATGCTCGCCCAGGCCATCCTCTACCGCGGCGCCGGGCTCGACGTCGTCTGGCCGCAGTTCCTGGCGCTGGCCCTGATCGGCACCGCGCTCTTCGGCCTTTCGCTCGCCCGCTTCCGCAAGACGCTCGCGGCAATGGCGTAGTCAGTCCGCGTCGGTTTGCGGAGTCTTCCGCCGCGTTCCCGCCGGCCATTATCGCCTCGATCGCCCCGACCTCTGCCTTCAGGCGACCTCCTTCCCATCAATGGCTTCGCGCCGCGCTGCTCACCCATGGCATAAAAGTTGCATGGACGTTGCCGCGAATGTCAGGACGCGGCCATGGAGGCAAGCCGACGGCAATCTGCGATGTCGGTAGACCGGATCCGCACACCGGCGCAGCCGGTTGTGATCCACCCCAGAGCAGGTTCACTTTTCGTACGCACCATGGCCGTGCGAATTTCACGCGAGATCTCCCAATCCCTGGAGCACGACCATGCGGAAAAACACTCCGGTTACGCAACGCGAATTCCCGTTTCCCGAAGGTGCAACCCTCCTGTCCACGACGGACTTGAAGGGGCGATTGACCTATGCGAATTCCGCGTTCGTGGAGGTCAGCGGATTCGCCCGGGAAGAACTGCTCGGCAAGGCGCACAACATCGTGCGTCATCCCGATATGCCTCCGGAAGCGTTTTCCGACATGTGGTCGACGATCCAAAACGGCGAACCCTGGAGCGCTCTGGTGAAAAACCGTCGTAAGGACGGAGACCACTACTGGGTGCGTGCCAACGCCGCGGCCCAGCGGCGCAACGGTGAACTGATCGGGTACATCTCCGTGAGGACAAAGCCGACGAGTGCCGAGGCCGCCGCGGCGGAAGCGCGATACGCGAAGATGCGCGAGGGAAGGTTCGCAGGGTGGCAGATCCATAAGGGAATTCTCGTTCGCTCCGGCATCCGGTCCTGGATGTCGGCGTTCCAATTGATGCCGGCCCGCTGGCAGATACGCAGTGTGCTGGTCGCGGCTTATGTCGTTTCCATAGTGGGCGTGTTGCCTGCGGGGCTGAACATTGCGACGCTTTCCTGGGTTGCCGCTGCGTTGCTCGCAGGGTCGGCGGCGGCTGATGTTCTGCTGGAATCGCGGATCGCACGGCCCCTGGCCGTCGTCGCCGAACAGGCCAAGAGAGTGGCCAGCGGGCAGACCGCGGATGCGGTGCCGATGAACCGGGTCGACGAAATTGGAATGCTGATGCGTTCGATCGCCCAATCCGGCCTGAATCTCAACGCGATTCTCTACGATGTTTCCGACCAGGTAGGAGGCATCGAAACAGCCAGTACCGAAATCGCACGCGGAAACGGCGACCTGTCCGCGCGCACCGAGGAAGCTGCGACCAGCCTCGAACAGACTGCCGCTTCGACAGAACAGATGGCGGGGGTCGTCAAGCAAAACGCCGAGTCGGCCAACATGGCGCGTGAACTCGCAATGACCGCGTCCGAGTCGGCAGAACGTGGCGGTACCGCGGTCGGCCACGTGGTCGACACGATGGAGGCGATCACGGCCTCGAGTCGACGAATCGGCGAGATCATCGGGGTAATCGACGGCATCGCGTTCCAAACGAATATTTTGGCGCTCAATGCCGCGGTCGAGGCAGCGCGAGCGGGAGACCAAGGGCGGGGATTCGCGGTCGTGGCGGGCGAGGTTCGAAATCTTGCGCAACGTAGCGCGCACGCCGCCCGAGAGATCAAGGACATGATTGCCGAATCCATGCGCACGGTCGAGTCCGGAACCAAGCTGGTTGCGGAGGCACAGGCTTCGATGGAGGCAATCGTTGACCAGGTACGGCGGGTTGCGGAACTCATTGCCGAGATCTCGGCTGCCACCGAGGAGCAGAGCACCGGGATCGCCCAGATCAACGATGCCGTCGCGAACATGGACCGAACGACGCAGCAAAACGCTGCGCTGGTGGGGAAAACAGCGGCGGCGGCGTCCAACCTGACCGAGCGGGCGAAGCGTCTGTCCGCCGCCGTGTTGGCGTTCGATCGAGGTCACGCCGAAGCCCAGAAGGTCATTGCACACGCGCGTGCCTCGGCTGCGGAAGAGGACGCATCGGTGGCGCAGGAGCGCGACGGGAGCGCGTGGCGTGGATGATGTGATTTCCTGTGTATCAAACCGGACAAACCACGTCATAAAACGCACCGTCCGCCGCCGCGCCCCTTCCGTCCATTCCTCGAAAATCGGACAACCCGATGTTTTTGCTGGGAAAAACTTCCCTCTTTGCGATTGGCACGCCATTTGCGGAGGATACCGTCGGATACGTGTTCTCAGTCACGATGCAAGGAGTCGCGAGGAATTCCACGAATTCCGCGAACGCCCGATATGGTTACGATTCACGACACGACGCTGCGGGATGGTGAACAGACGGCCGGCGTCGCATTCACCACCGAGGAGAAGATCGCGATCGCCCACGCGCTGGCAGGCGCGGGCGTGCGGGAACTGGAAGTCGGGGTTCCGGCGATGGGCGACGCGGAGATCGAAGACATCCGCGCCGTCGTCGCGCTGGGCCTGCCGGCGCTTACGACGGTTTGGGGACGAATGTGCGCGCAGGATCTGGGGGCCGCTGCGCGTTGCGGCGCCGATCGCATCCATCTTTCGGTTCCGGTGTCGGATGTGCAGATCGAATGCAAGCTGCGACGCTCGCGCGATTGGGTGTTGGAGCAAATTCGGGAGGTCGTTCCCCGGGCGCTGGACCTTGGCGTGGAGGTCAGCGTCGGGGCCGAGGATGCGTCGCGCGCCGACATGGACTTTCTATGCCGCTGCCTCGACGCCGCCCAGCATGCCGGGGCATTCCGCTTTCGGTTTGCCGATACGTTGGGGATTCTGGACCCGTTTCAGACCTGGGATCGCATCCGGCGTTTGCGGACCGATAGCGATCTGGATCTCGAAATCCACGCCCACGACGATCTCGGGCTGGCAACCGCCAACACGCTCGCCGCCGTTGCGGCCGGCGCGACGCACGCCAACACCACCGTCAACGGGCTGGGAGAACGCGCCGGCAATGCCGCGCTGGAAGAAGTCGTGATGGGCTTGCGCCACATCTACGGCATGAAACTTTCGGTCGATCCTCGCCACTTTCCAACGATATCGCGTCTGGTGGAACAAGCCTCGGGGCGAACGGTTGCGGCGAACAAAAGCATCGTCGGGGAGGCGGCGTTCACGCACGAGGCCGGAATCCACGTCGACGGACTGCACAAGGATCCGCGCAACTATCAAGGCTTCGATCCGGCGGAAGTCGGCCGCAGCCACACGACCTTGCTCGGCAAGCATTCGGGGTCGCACAGCGTGATCGATGCCTACGCGCGCCTCGGCGTCGCGCTTTCCGGGTTCGAAGCCGCGTGTCTTCTGGATCGAATCCGCAGCCACGCGGTGGCAACCAAACGCCCGCCGACGGTGGCGGACCTGACGCGCTTTTATCTGGAATGGGCGCAATGCACGGAGAAAGCACAATGAACGTCGGAACGGATACCTTGGAGAAGCGCCTTGCCGGGCTCTCGGCGGCGGAAGAGTTTCTGGAGTTTTTTGGAATCGCGTACGACGAGGCCGTCGTGCACGTCAATCGACTGCATATCCTGAAGCGTTGGCATCAATACATCGAGCGTGAACGCCAGCAGATCGAGGGCCTCCCCGAGGATCCGGCGCGGAGCCGGTATCGGTCTTTGCTGCAGCGGGCGTACGACGACTTCGTCGTCTCCAGCCCGGCCGCGGAAAAGGTATTCAAAGTATTTCAGGACGCCGATGGCCAACATTTTTCGCTCACCAAGCTCTCCTCCACCCTGCCCTCGCGCACAAACGCGCCTCCCGTCCGGTAAGCCACCATGCATATCGTCGTCTGCATCAAGCAAGTTCCGGACAGCGCGCAGATTCGCGTGCATCCGGTCACCAACACCATCATGCGGCAAGGTGTGCCGGCGATCGTCAATCCGTACGATCTCTTTTCCCTGGAAGAAGCCTTGCGCCTCAAAGATGAATACGGCGGGCGCGTGACGGTCATCACGATGGGTCCGCCTCAGGCGGAAGCGGCCTTGCGGAAATGCATCTCCTTCGGCGCCGACGACGCCGTTCTCGTGACGGACCGCGCGTTTGCCGGGGCCGATACCCTCGCAACGTCGTGTGCGCTCGCCTCCGCGATCACGCAGATCCACAAAGGCCATGCGGTCGACATCGTGTTCGCCGGCAAGCAGACGATCGATGGCGATACCGCGCAGGTCGGACCCGGCGTCGCCAAGCGCCTCGACCTGCAGCTCCTCACCTACGTTTCGAAGATCCGCTCACTGGATTTGACGTCCCGGACGATCGAAGTCGAGCGCCGCGCGGAAGGCGGCGTGGAAGGGTTGCGAACGCAGCTCCCCTGCTTGATCACGATGCTGGAAGGAACCAACGAAATGCGTTTCGCCAGCATGGACAACATGTTCCGCGCCGCCCGCCACAAGGTCCAGATCTGGGACCGGGTTGCCGCGGGAATCGAAGACGTGAGCAAGATCGGCCTGAAGGGCTCGCCCACGGTGGTGAGCAAGGTGTTCGCGCCGCAGCCGCGGGCGAACCGGGCTCAGATCATCCAGGCCGAAGGCGATGAACCGCGCGACCTCGCGATCACCCTGGTGGCACGACTATTCACGCAACACCCGAAGCTCGCGGAGTCTCTTGGACGCCGGGCGGAATCCTGAAAGGAGATGGCCGTGAATGCCGACAAAACCCCGGTGCGGCGCGCGAAGGGCAAATTCGAACTCGACGAGCGCCTCAAGGCCTATCAGGGCGTATGGGTCTTCATCGAACACGAGCGCGGCGAAGTCCACCCGGTATCGTGGGAGCTCCTCGGCGAAGGTCGCAAGCTCGCCGACAAGCTCGGGGTTGCTCTCGCGGGCGTCGTGCTCGGCGCACCCGGAGAGGCAACCCGCCGCTTCTGCGAGGAAGCGTTTTACCACGGCGCGGACCTCTGCTATCGGATCGAAGATCCGGTGCTGGCGAACTACCGCAACCAGCCCTTCACCAAAGGGCTCACCGATCTGGTCGAAACCTATCAGCCCGAGATCCTGCTCTTGGGCGCGACGACGCAGGGGCGCGATCTCGCAGGCAGCGTCGCAACGACGCTCAAGACCGGTCTCACGGCGGACTGCACGGACCTCGCCATCGACATGGAGAACCGCAGCCTGGCGGCGTCGCGGCCGACATTCGGCGGCACCCTCCTCTGCACCATCCTTACCCTCAATTACCGCCCCCAAATGGCGACGGTGCGTCCGCGCGTTATGGCCATGCCCGACCGCGATCCATCGCGCCGAGGAACGGTGATCGAACATGCGTTGGGCCTGATCGAATCGCAGATCGTGACCAAGGTGCTCGACTACATTCCCGATGACCTCCAGGGAAAGCCGCAGTTGCCCTTCGCGGACGTCATCGTTGCGGGCGGCCGGGGCATGAAGAATGCCGACAATTTTCAGTTGATCTGGAACCTGGCGATGACGCTGGGCGCGGAAGTCGGTGCTTCGCGTCCGGTGGTGCAGGCGGGCTGGGTCGAAGCCGACCGGCAAGTCGGCCAGTCAGGGAAAACCGTCCGGCCGAAGCTCTATATCGCGGCCGGCATTTCGGGCGCCGTACAGCACCGCGTCGGCATGGAAGGATCGGACGTGATCGTGGCGATCAACAGCGACCCCAACGCGCCCATTTTCGATTTCGCGACGTACGGAATCGTCGGGAATGCCATGACGATCCTGCCGGCGTTGACGGAGGCATTCCGCCAGCAATTGGCGGTGGCAAAGATTGCAGTTTGAGGAAGGCGGCGTCATGGCAACGAAATTCGATGCGATCGTGGTAGGGGCGGGTCCGTCCGGGAACGCTGCGGCGTACACGCTTGCGAAAGCGGGATTGCAGGTTCTTCAGATCGAGCGGGGAGAAACACCCGGATCGAAAAACGTCCAGGGTGCGATCCTGTATTCCGACGCGCTCGAACGGATCATTCCGGATTTCCGGGACGAGGCCCCGCTCGAGCGCCATATCATCGAACAGCGCATGTGGGTCCTCGATGACGAATCCTTCGTCGGGTCGCACTACCGCTCCGACCGCTTCAACAAACCGCCCTACAACCGGTACACGATCATCCGCGCCCAGTTCGACAAGTGGTTTTCCGAGAAGGTGCAGGAAGCGGGAACGCTGTTGATTTGCGAAACCACGGTATCCGATCTCCTGATGGACGACGGACGAGTGGTCGGCGTGCAGACCGACCGCTTGGGAGGAACGGTCTACGCCGACATCGTCGTTCTCGCCGACGGCGTCAACTCCGTGCTGGCCCGCAAGGCCGGGTTCCGGCCCGAACTGAAGCCGGCCGAGGTGGCGCTCGCCGTCAAGGAAATCCACTTCCTTCCGCAGGAATCGGTGGACAGCCGCTTCAACGTCTCGGGCGATGCCGGCGTGGTCATCGAGATGATGGGAAAAATCACGCGCGGGATGGCGGGAACAGGGTTCCTGTACACCAACAAGGAATCGATCACGGTGGGCGTGGGTTGCCTGCTTTCCGATTTCAAGCGGCAAAAAATCACCCCCTACGAACTCCTGGAGCGGATGAAGGCGCACCCGGCGATTGCGCCGCTTCTCGAAGGCGGGGAAATGAAGGAATACTGCGCGCATCTCATCCCGGAAGGCGGGTACAAGGCGATCCCGCAGCTCTCCGGGGACGGCTGGCTGGTGGTTGGCGATGCCGCCATGTTCGTCAACTCGGTGCATCGGGAAGGCTCGAACCTCGCCATGACCAGCGGTCGCCTCGCGGCCGAAACGATCATCGAACTCGCGCGGGAAGGAAAGCCGTACTCGGCCGCCAATCTTGGCCGCTACCGCGCGAAACTGGATGAAAGCTTCGTGATGAAGGATCTGAAGAAGTACCGGAATATGCCGGAGATCCTCCATGACAATCCCCAGTTCTTCACCGATTATCCGGAGTTGCTCAGCGAGGCGGCGCACACCTTGCTGCATGTCGACGGCGCCGACAAGAAGTCCAAGGAGCGGCAGGTCCGAAAGGGCTTCCGTTCGCGCCGTTCCCTGCTGGGAATGATGACCGACGCCTACAAAATGTGGAGGGCCTTCGAATGAGCGGACTGCGCGTCGAGGAAAAGCTGTTTCAGAACCGGTATCGGGTGGATGCAGGCCGGCCCCACATCGCCATCGTGGACTCCGGAATCTGCGCGGATTCCTGCCGCGATCAGCAATGCACCGTCTGCTGCCCGGCCGGTTGCTACACGCGGGAAGGAAACGGCCGGGTCGTGCTGATCACCGACGGATGCCTCGAATGCGGCACCTGCCGCATCATCTGCGAGGATCACCGCAATGTTGCGTGGGAGTATCCGCGGGGCGGATACGGGGTCCTGTTCAAATTCGGTTGAGGCACCCATGCCCGGGCCGGTATTTTCGGAACTGCTGCGGAGCAGCCGGTTTCCCGATGATCGGCGCACCATCGCGTTCGCCGGCGCGATCGCTCGGGCGCTGGAAGCGAAGCGCGTCCCGGTGGTGCGCGGTCTTTCGGAGGAGCGGTTCCAGCGCCTGCTGCGTACCTGTTTTCCCGGTGTGCATCTGCAAAACGGCACGGCCGGGGTACCGTCCGGGATCGACGAATTCGACGATCTGCTGGCGCTGCTGCGGGAGCATGCCGCGACGCGGGACGAAGCCAACGACTGGCTCGCCCACTGCATCGCATCGGCTGCAATGGGCGAAATGCACCTTTGGCAGGACATGGGACTCCCCGGGCGCGCCCTGTTGTCCGACCTCTTTTTCAACTACTTCCCCACGCTTGCGGCCGGCAATACCGGCGACATGAAGTGGAAGAAATACCTGTACCGCGAACTTTGCGAACGGGCCGGAATCCGGGTCTGCCGCTCGCCGCGCTGCGACGACTGCCCCGACCGCGCACGGTGTTTCGGCCCTGAGGAAGCGGTCGCGGACGCGGCGTGACGAGGTTCATATTGCCTTGGGCACATTGCTGGCGTTGACGCCATCCGAACCGCGCCACCGCCAGACTGCAGTTTATGAGGCAAAAAGACGATTTCTTACCATGTCTCGGAAGGGACATTCAACGGGACGAAACCAGTATGCAAATCGGCGTGGACGCACAACGGGCGGTGGAGAATCGGCGGGTATTCGTGATCGACGAGAGCGAAATCGACCGCGCCGCCCTGCAATTCATGCTCGCCGACGAAAACGAAACCCACGAATTCGCCAGCGTCCAGGCCGCCTTGGAAAAGGGCGAGGCATGGCCGCCGGACCTGGCCTTGATCGGAACCTCAGTCACGGGCAAGGGTGGCGCCGCGCTGTTGCATCGCCTGCGCGCGACCTGGCCCGGGATCAAGATCCTGGTCGTCAGCGAAACGGCTGACATCGCCGGCATCGCGGCGGCCAAGGCCGCCGGAGCGGATGATGCGCTCGCCCGGCCCTTCAAGCTCGAGACCGTGCGGCGCAAAGTGGACCGCCTGCTTGGCCGCCCGGTGGAACTGCGGATTTCGGTAGTCGAGCGATGACTGCCGAACCGCCGCCAGGCGACGCCGAAGTCGAGCGCCCCCCGCACGGCGCGGCACCCGGCCGATCTGCGGGAATCGCAGAACGTCTTGTACAAATATCTGGTCGGCTGGCTCGGTGGCCCACCGCTCTACGTGGCCGAACGCGGCAGTCCACGGCTGCGTCAACGGCACCAGGCGTTCGCCATCGGCGATCACGAGCGCGACGCCTGGATGCATTGCATGCGCCTTGCTCTGGAGCGGCACGTTTCCGATGGCGCGCTGCGCGAAGAGATCCTTCAGGCCCTGCTCAAGACGGCAAGTTTCCTGCGTAACCGGTAGATCGACGCAGGAGTCAACAAATTTGGCGCCGGTATTCGGCTACCGGCGCGCCTACCGCCGAAATTGACATGGAAAGCACGGGAACCCTAGAAGGCCCGTCGCCGTCTTACAAGACTGTCGCCGTTGACTGACCGGCAAATTCGGCGCTGAATGCCTCCAGCGTCATATCGATGCGCGCGATATTCTGCTCGGCGAGGAAGCGTGCTTCGTTGCGGGTAAGGTTGCCCGGCAGCACCGCCCAGTGCCGGTCGGATGAACGCTTCATGATCTGCCGCGCGAAGCTGCGCTGCAACTGATCGTTGAAGCGGCAACCCAGGAACAGGAAGCTGCGCCCGGAGCGCAATTCCCGCACCCGCGGCGGTATCGGCGTCTGGATGTCGATCTCCGTCAGGACCTCGACGAAATCGGTGTCCGAAACCAGAAAGTTCCCGGCGGGCGAAACGCCGCCCAACGGCTTGTAGAGCAGCGTGCACCAGTCCGCCGCCGCCTCGCTGTCCACCGCGGTGCCCGCGGCGTCGAAGGTGCCGGTCCAGGTGCCGAAGTGCTCGGACTGCGACAGTCCCTGGATCTGGCCCCAGGAAGCGCGCGACGCCAATGCGGCCTCGGTGGCGTTGTCATACCAGGTATCGACGATCAACGGCAGAAGCGGCTGGGCGCAGATGCGGCGGTGCAAAGCCGAGGGCGCCACCGCCGCCGCGAAATTGGCTCGCATGAGCGCAACGATCGTCTTGCGGTGCTTGAAATTCTCGATGAACTGCGCGGCCGCAGTCAAACGATTGCGGATCTTGTGCGGCACTGCCACCTTTTGCGTGATCGCCGCGGCGAGATCCTCGGGGGTGGCCGGAACCGGCGAGCCGCCCGGAACGAGCGCCAGCATGCCGGACCCGAGGTAGGGGATCACCGTGCCGGCGGCCAGACCTGCCCGGATGTCGCTCAAAAAAGAGTCGCTCATGAACCTATTCCTCGTTGCTGGGATTCCGATGTTCCGGCATTAGCGCCCGGGTTTCGCAAATTCATTGCCAGAAGATCCGCTTGGGATCCTCGTTGAGCATTCCGAGCAGCTCGTGCAGTCGCCCTTGCCCCTGGGGTACCCACAACTGCGCGGCGTGGTTTCTTGCGTACAAGCGCCACTGTTCCTGCGCGGCGTCGTACTCGAAGCGCGCAATATCGATCTTGCCGCCGGCCCGGTCGATATTGCGTGAGCAGCACGGACTCACGACGCGATAGCCGCTAGGTTCGGGCGTCACCTCGGGCGAGACATAGCGGTACCGCGTACGCCGCGCCAGCGCGCGCAGGATTCTGCGACGATCCAACTCATTGGGATGGCGCTGCGATGGACCGGGCCCGGACGCCATCGAGGCGAGAATGGCGGAAGAAGCTTGCATGGTTCTCAAGGCGACGCCGGCTTGCTCAGAGCGCACCAATCTCCTCTTCCAGGCAACCCACCACCCGCCCGTTGCCAAAGGCCACGAGATAGATGGGAATGTTCCCCTCGACCATGGTTCCCACCCGGACGATCTCCCCCTGCGCACCCTCGGCCGCGAGCGGTTCATCGGCCGCGCAGTCCGGGTAGGAGCCGTCGTTGACGAGTTCCTTCAATGCGATCACCGGCTGACCCCACTGATATTTCGCAGTTCTCAGATCGGGATTCAATTGCAGCCCTCCAATACCTGGAATTGTTTCGTGGATTCGCCCGTCGGGCGAGGCATGAGACGGGCACGCGCGACCGCTGCCACCGCCTCTTCCGGGTCGGCCAGGAGAGCACCGAGATCCCGTGGCGGCAGACGCTGAGCCACCTCGTAGCGCACCCGCCAGTCCGCGTCCTGGATCAGGCGATCGAGCAGGCCGGGCGGCAGGCGCTGCGCGACGATCGCGCGCACCGCGGGGTCCGGATCGCGGACCATCGACAAAAGCGCCGGCGCCTCGAGGCGGCGCGCCACGGCCATCCGCACCTGGTCATCGGAATCGTTGGCCATGCGGCTCAACAGGGACAGCGGAAGACGCTTGGCTACCTGGACCCGCACGTAGTAGTCGGGGTCGTCGATCATGCGCGGAAGGCTTCCCGGCGGCAGTCGCAAGGCGACGCGGATACGCACCTCGCGATGCGGGTCATTGGCCAGCTTCTCGAGGCTGCTGCCGGGAAGCCGCTGCACGGCGCTCCAGCGCACCGTTTCATCGGGATCGCCCAGCATCCGTTCCAAAAGAAAGACATCGGCATGACGGGCCGCGATGGCCCGCACCTCGAAATAGGGATGCTCCAAGGCTTCGTTGGCCACCGTCGGATTCCAGTCGAAGAATCGTTCGATGCGCTTGGCATACCGGTCGGCCACGCAGGCGTGGCCCAGCTGGCACAGACCGCGCGCTCGCAGCGCGGCGTGGGCGCAGCCCGAGCAGTCGACCGCACGGCCTTGCCAGTCGACCGATTCGAACGGCTCATCGTCGACACCGGGCCGATCGAGGACTTTGGGCATCACGGCTCCCGACGCCTTGTCCGCGTCCCGTCAGGACCGGCGGCCGATGCTGGAAACGCTCACCGTCGCCACCACGGCCGGATTGGCCGAGTGACTCGTACCGCAGGCGCTGCCGGGCGCGGCCTTGGGATCGAAGAAGGTCAGGCCGGCGCTCACCGCGGTTTCGGCGAAATCCACCGTATGCCCCTCGAGCAGCAGGCGACTCTGGGCCGGCAAAAACAGCTTGAGTCCGTTGACATCCAATGTGGCATCGCCCGGACGAGGCTCCGATTCCACATTGAATTCCGAGCTGTATCCGGAACAGCCGCCCGGGCTTACCGTCAGGCGGAAGCCCGCCGACGGACCGGCGCCGCCGAACCGGACCATGCGACGCATGAATCGCTCCGCGGCGGGGGTTATGGTGATGTTCATGGGGTCCGTCCTCAAGCCGGTGCCTGGTAGCGTGGATAGGATTTGTCGATGACGCAGGTATTCTCAACCGGACACACCGCGACGCACTGCGGCTCGTCGAAGTGGCCGATGCACTCGGTGCACTTCTTGGGATCGATGATGAACGTGCCGTTCTTCTCACGGATCGCGACGTTGGGACACTCAGGCTCGCACGCCGAACAGGCCGTGCACTGCGAAGCGATGATCTTGTAGGCCAAGATGGTTTCCTTTTCGATTTGAAGAATCACGCCGCGGCGATGTAGGCGCCCTGCCGGATATCGGCATCCCCCCGCGGCGTGTGCACGATCTCGCCCGCGGCGACCTTGCCCACGTATTCGCGGAAATACGCCATCGCCGACTGCTCTATGTACGCATGGGCATATTTGTCGACCGGATCGATGCCGGCCTTCTTGAGATCGTCCCGCGGACAGTTGCCGATCTTGGCGACAAACACGGCGTGGCAATCGTTGATCGCGCGGATCACGGTCTCGAGCGTCTCTTCCTCGCCATAACCGCCCTGGCAATAGTGGTCCACCCGACGGTGGCCGACGAACTTGCTGCCCTCGGCGCCGATCTCATATATCTGGAATTCGCTGGCGTGGCCGAAATGTTCGTTGATCCGGCCGTGGCCTTTGGTGGCAACCGCGACCAGCATGCGAATGCCCTGCGCGGCAGCCAGTTGCGCAAGCTGCTCCTGTTCGTCCTTCTTGGCGGCCACGGTCGCCTGGCGCTCGATCTCGACGGCTTCCTGATAGGCCTTGCGCGACTTGGCGTCGTACGTGACCTCCATCGCATCGATCTTGTCAGTGGAGAATTCCGCGCTTCGGTCCTCGCCGAGCAAGCCGACCGCGTCGGCGCGGCACTGCCGGCAGTGCCGCATCATGTTCATTTCGCCCTCGCAGGCGTCTTGCAGCGCCTTGAGTTCCTGGGCCGTCGGGCCGCGCTGGCCGTTGAGGCCGAACACGGTGCCGTGCTCCGGTGCCGAGATCAGCGGCATGATGTTGTGCAGGAAGGCTCCCCGCGATTTCACTGCGCGATTGACCTCGACCAGGTGCTGGTCGTTGATGCCGGGAATCATCACCGAGTTGACCTTGCACAAGATCTTGCGCTCCGTGAGCATCTCCAGCCCCTGCATCTGGCGCTCGGTGAGGATGCGTGCCGCATCGATGCCGGTATAGCGCTTGTTGCGATAGTAGATCCACGGGTAGATGTGCTGACCGATCTCCGGATCGATCATGTTCACGGTGATCGTCACGTGATCGACGTTGTAGCGGGCGATCGTGTCGACGTGATCGGGCAGGGTCAGGCCGTTGGTGGACAGGCACAGCTTGATGTCAGGCGCCGACTGCGAAATGAGCTCGAAGGTCTTGAAGGTCTTGGCCGGATTGGCCAACGGATCACCGGGCCCGGCGATGCCCAGCACGGTCATCTGCGGTATCGCGGAAGCGACCGCAAGCACCTTTTTCGCGGCCTGTTCCGGGGTGAGCTTTTCGCTGACCACGCCCGGGCGGGATTCATTGGCGCAGTCGTACTTGCGATTGCAGTAGTTGCACTGGATGTTGCATGCCGGGGCCACCGCCACGTGCATGCGGGCATAGTGGTGGTGGGCTTCCTCGCTGTAGCAGGGGTGGTTTTTCACCTTCTCCCAAACTTCGGGATCCATGTCCTGCGGCCCGTCCGAAGAGCCGCAACTGGCCTTTCCCGATCCACCGCTGGTGCCGCAGCCCTTGTGTTCGGCCACCTGGTCGAGCAATCGCTTCAACGGGGTAACCGGCTTGACCTGGTCAACGCCCACGTATGCGGTTTTCGGCTGCACGGCATCCCCTGTGGTGTTCCGGGCTCCCCAAGAGCCCGCCATGCCCTGGAGCTAGCCAGAACCGTGCCAGCCGCGCAAGTTTCGCAAAATCAAGACGATGCGGAGAATTTGTCGGTTGAGGGGATGTCAACTTCGCGACGTACCGGTCGGGACTGTAGGAAACCTGTCGCCAACGCGACAAAGGACGACAACGCGCTCCGGGGCAATTGCCGCGCGCAACCTGGTTTTCCTTTTCCCTCAAAGCGTTGTGGCGGTTGTCGCGCAGTTGGCCTGCTCTTTGCGTGTGACCGGGGGTGCGCTGCCGGTTCGTGTCGACCCGACGCGGCGCATCTGGAGCGCCCATGCAAATACTGCCGATCTACCTCGACCACTCCGCCACGACACCGGTGGATCCGCGCGTCGCCACAAAGATGATTCCGTTCCTTACGGAGGATTTCGGCAATCCGGCGAGCCGCTCGCACGTCTTCGGATGGGCCGCCAATACGGCGGTCGAGGAGGCACGCGCCGAAGTGGCCGCGCTGATCGGGGCGGAATCCCGCGAAATTGTCTGGACCTCGGGCGCCACGGAATCGAACAATCTGGCGATCAAGGGCGCCGCCCACTTCCTGCGTGACAAAGGCAAGCACCTGATCACCCTGGCAACCGAACACAAATCCGTTCTCGACACCATGCGCGAGCTCGAGCGCGAAGGCTTCGAGGTGACCTATCTCGGCGTGAACCGCGACGGCTTGATCGATCCGGCGCGGCTTGCGGCGGCCATCCGTCCCGACACCACGCTCGTGTCCGCGATGTACGTCAATAACGAGATCGGCGTCATACAGGACATACCGGCTCTGGGCGAGGTCTGCCGTACACACGGCGCGCTCTTCCACGTCGACGCCGCCCAGGCCACGGGCAAGGTGCAGATCGACCTCGCCGCACTGCCGGTGGACCTGATGTCGCTTTCCGCCCATAAGACCTATGGTCCCAAGGGAATCGGCGCCCTTTACGTGCGCCGCAAACCCCGCGTGCGCCTCGAAGCGCAGATGCATGGTGGCGGCCACGAGCGCGGCATGCGCTCCGGCACCCTTGCAACGCATCAGATCGTGGGCATGGGCGAGGCGTATCGCATTGCCCGCCTGGACATGGCCGAGGAAGGCGATCGCGTCCGATTCCTGCGCGACCGCCTTCTCGCCGGGCTGCGGGAAATCCCGGCAATCCATATCAACGGCGACATGGAGCGGCGCGTCGCGCACAACCTCAATATCAGCTTCAACTTCATCGAGGGCGAATCCCTGATGATGGCGATGAAGGATATTGCCGTCTCCAGCGGATCGGCCTGTACCTCCGCAAGCCTCGAGCCGTCGTATGTCCTGAAGGCGCTGGGCCTTCCCGACGAACTCGCCCACAGCGCGATTCGCTTCAGCCTGGGGCGCGCCACGACCGTCCAGGAGATCGACACCGCGGTCCGGGTCATCAAGGAAAGCGTTCACCGCCTGCGGGAGATGTCGGCCCTGTGGGAGATGAACCAGAACGGCATCGACCTTGAAACCGTCCAGTGGGCCACACATTGACGCGGCACGACCGCAACCCGTCGAAGGAAAATCATGACCTATAGCGAAAAGCTCATGGATCACTACGAGAAGCCGCGCAACGTCGGCAGCTTCGACAAGGACGCCGAGGGCGTCGCCACCGGCATGGTCGGTGCTCCGGCCTGCGGCGATGTCATGAAGCTGCAGATCAAGGTGGGAAAGGACGGCGTAATCGAGGATGCGAGATTCAAGACCTACGGTTGCGGCTCGGCGATCGCATCGTCCTCGCTGGTGACCGAATGGGTCAAAGGCAAGACCCTGGACCAGGCTTTGGCCATCAAGAATACCCACATCGCCGAGGAACTCGCACTGCCGCCCGTGAAGATCCATTGCTCGATTCTTGCCGAGGACGCCATCCGCGCGGCGATCGCCGATTACCGCGCCAGGAACGGCGGCGGTGAGGATGCCGCGAGCGATGCGGCCTATCCGGCCTGCGCGCCGACCGCCTGATTTCCGCTCCGCGAACACGTTCATCCCCTTCGTCAAAGGAATACGCCCATGACCATCACCGACACGTCGGCCAGCCCGATCTCGCTAAGCGACGACGCCTTGGCAAAAGTAAGCGATCTGATTGCCGAGGAAGGAAATCCCAATCTGAAGCTGCGCATCTACGTAACCGGCGGCGGCTGCTCCGGGTTCCAGTACGGATTCGCCTTCGACGAAGCGGCGACCGACGACGACTTGCTCATCGAACGCAATGGCGTCGCGGTCCTGGTCGATTCGATCAGCCTGCAGTACCCTGCCGGGGCCCAGATCGGGTATGAGGACGGCCTCGAAGGATCGCGTTTTGTCATCAAGAACCCCAACGCCAATTCGACCTGCGGCTGCGGCAGTTCGTTTTCCGCCTAGAGGCACCCTACATGAGCATCACATTGACAGAGAATGCCGCGCGGCGGGTTCGCGCCCTCCTCGAAAAGCGCGGCGGAATCGGCATGCGCTTGGCCGTCAAGACCAGCGGCTGCTCCGGAATGGCCTATGCGCTCGAGTTCGCGGATGTCGAAAGCCCGGACGACGAAAAATTCGTTAGCCATGGGGTGACGCTGCTGATCGATCCGCGCAGCCTGCCCTATCTGGCCGGTACGGAACTCGATTTCGTCCGCGAAGGCCTCAACGAAGGGTTCAAGTTCAACAACCCCAACGTCAAGAACCAGTGCGGCTGCGGCGAAAGCTTCACCGTCTGAGAATGCCATGGCCCTGCTGCAGATCGCGGAACCGGGAATGAGCGCCGCGCCGCACCAGCACCGGCTGGCGGTCGGCATCGACCTGGGCACGACCAATTCGCTGGTTGCGAGCATGGTCAGCGGCGCCGTGCGGGTACTCGAGGACGAATCGGGCCGCGTGCTCCTTCCCTCGGTCGTGCAGTTTCCAGCGCCGGGAACCGCGCCCGTCGTCGGTGCGGAGGCGCTGGCCGGCCAGAACGCCGATCCCCATAACACGCTTTCGTCGGTGAAGCGGCTGATGGGTCGCAGCCTGGGCGATATGACCAACCTCCCCGACATGCCCTATGAATTCGTCGATACGCCCGGAACGGTGGCAATTCGCACCGCGGCGGGCCTGAAGACGCCGGTGGAGATCTCCGCCGAAATCCTGCGCTCCCTGCGCCTGCGCGCCGAGGCGGCACTGGGCGGAGCGATCACCGGCGCGGTGATCACCGTTCCCGCCTATTTCGACGATGCCCAGCGCCAGGCAACCAAGGATGCGGCACGGCTGGCCGGGCTCACCGTCCTGCGCCTGCTCAACGAGCCGACCGCGGCCGCCGTCGCGTACGGCTTGGACAACGGCGCCCAGGGCGTGTTCGCCGTCTACGATCTGGGCGGCGGCACCTTCGACGTCTCCATACTGCGGCTCTCCAACGGCGTGTTCGAAGTCTTGGCTACCGGAGGCGATGCCGCGCTCGGGGGCGACGACTTCGATCAGCGCGTGTACCAGTGGATCGCCGAGCGCGCCGGGTTCGGGACTTTGTCGGCTCAGGACACCCGCCGCCTGCTGACGCTGGCGCGCGGCGCCAAGGAAGCGCTCAGCGAGCAGGAGTCGGCCACCATCGCGATGCGGCTCGGCGGCAAGGAAATCGCGCTGACGCTCACCCGGGAAATCTTCCGTGATTTGACATCGGACCTGGTCCAACGCACGCTGGACTGCGCACGCACGGTGCTGGGCGACGCGGGCCTGGCCACCGCGGATCTAACCGGCGTGGTGCTGGTCGGCGGTTCGACGCGCATGATCCATGTTCGGTCCGCGGTGCGCACGTTCTTCGGCCTGGAGCCATTGACGAACCTGGATCCCGACCAGGTGGTCGGGATCGGCGCAGCCTTGCAGGCCAATGTGCTTGCCGGCAACCGTCGCGCCGACGACTGGCTGCTGCTGGACGTGTGTCCGCTCTCCCTGGGCCTGGAGACCATGGGCGGTCTGGTCGAAAAAATCGTCGCGCGCAATTCCACCCTACCGATTTCGCGCGCGCAGGATTTCACCACCTTCAAGGACGGACAGACGGCGATGAGCATCCACGTGGTGCAGGGCGAGCGCGATCTGGTGACCGACTGCCGCTCGCTCGCGCGCTTCGAACTGCGCGGCATACCGCCCATGGTGGCCGGCGCCGCGCGGATCCGGGTCACCTTCCAGATCGACGCGGACGGCCTCCTTTCCGTGTCCGCGCGGGAGCAGAGCACCGGCGTCGAGGCCGCCGTCGACGTTCGGCCCTCCTACGGACTTACCGACGAGACCATTTCCACCATGCTGCGCGATGCGCTCGAGCGCGGCGGCCTCGACCATCGCATACGCGCGCTGCGCGAGGCGCAGGTGAGCGCTCGGCAACTGCTCGATGCAAGCGAGGCGGCGCTGGCACAGGATGGTGCGGCACTGCTGGCGCCCGAGGAACGCGGGCTGATCACCGCCCGCATGCACGCCCTTGTCGACCTCATCGAGACCGGTGGGCCCGAGAGCATCGATGCCCTGCGCGCGGCCACCGACGCGCTCAATGTCGCCACGCAGACGTTCGCGGCGCGGCGCATGAACGCGATCATTCAGCGCGCCATGACCGGACGCCGCCTCGAGGAATTTGCGGTCTCGCACGACAAGAACGCGGCATAGACTCCGGCCCGCCCCCGACTCCTTCACGCCGCCGTCATGCCCCACATAACCGTGCTGCCCCACCCGGTTCTTTGCCCGGAGGGTGCCCGCTTCGAGGCGCGCAATGGGGTCTTCCTCTGTGATGCGCTGCTACGCTCCGGAATCGCATTAGAACATGCGTGCGAGAAATCCTGCGCGTGCTCGACCTGCCACGTCATCGTTCGGGAGGGCTTCGATGCGCTCGATCCGCCAAGCGAGCAGGAGGACGACCAGTTGGATCGGGCCTGGGGCGTCGAACCTTGCTCCCGCCTGGCCTGTCAGGTGGTCCTGCGCCGGCAGGACCTCGTGATCGAGCTGCCGCGCTACACGCGCAATCTGGCAAGCGAGCACGGCTAGCAGCACTCCACTAGCGCCGACTCACGACAGGCTTGCCGGCGACCCACTTCTCGAGTTCGCGCACGTGCTCGGCCTCCTCGTCCGCGAACTGGCGCGCCAGCAGCCGCACCTCGGGATCCAGGGACGTGGCCGCGATTGCCGCATAGTAGGCGTGGCCACGGCGCTCGCTTTCCAGGGCAAGTTGCAGCGCGTCGCTCGCGCTCATCAGCGCGTCGACCCCTTCCCAGCCTGCCGTCTCGGGCGCCGTACCTTCCGGCCATTGGTACTCGTCCGGCCTCAGCTTGGGAATTTCGCGGAATCCCGCGCGCGCACTGGCCTCCGCCAAATGCCTGCGCGAGAAGCCGGCCATGCGTTCGAAAAACACCTTCAAATCGCGATTTCCGTCGGTGGACATCGACGCGGCCAGATCCTCGTAGCGGCGCGCCGCATCGCGTTCCAGTGCAACGGCGTGCGCCAGGAATAGTTCGACAATATTCAAGCTTGGCTCCTTCGGCGATGATTTGCCGCTCGGCGACGACGCCCGCAACCTTCGCGCCGGAAACGGCGCGAAGGCGAGGCGCTGCCTATCCGGCGACGGCGAGGATCACGGAGGACGCTTTGAACACCGCGGTGGCGTCGATCCCGGGATTGAGGCCGAGTTCGGTCGACGCTTCGTGCGTGATTGTCGCGTGGATTTCCTCGCCCCCGCTCAGGCGGATCGACACCTCCGCGCTGACTAGGCCGTTCGTCACGCGGGCGACCGTGCCGCGCAGGCGATTGCGCGCGGAGAGTTTCATGCCGCGTTCGGTCAAAATCAGGACCGAACTGGCCTTGATCAAGGCCAACGCCTCGGCTCCCACGGCAAGCCCCAGCGATTCCGTGCTTCCGTGGGTCACGACGGCGACGATTTCGTCACCGCCCTGCGTGATCAGATGCACTTCGTCGTTGACGCTGCCGGGGAGAACGGCGGAAACCGTGCCGGAAAGAATGTTGCGTGCACTGATTTTCATCGTATCTCCGACATCCGGTTGGAAACCCCGCCCTTCAGTGCGGCAGAGGCCGCCTCTTCCTTGGCGATCCAGAGCTTGAGCGTCTCGACGTGCTCGGCTTCCTCGCGCACGAATTCCTTGGCCACCGCGCGTATGGTCGGATCCTTCGTGGTGCCGTGGACGCTGTAGTAAAACTCCAATCCGCGCTGCTCGCCCTGCAAGGCCGCCTTGAGGGCGCCCAGCCGGGAGAGTGCCGGGTCACCCGCCCACAGCGTGGTCATTTCGGGGGTTTGGTTGTCCGGCCATGCGGTGCTCGGCGGCAGCTTGACCGTGACGTGGTGCTCCCGGCATTTCGCCCGGGCCTGTTCCAGGTGCAGGCGAGAATAGCCGCCAAGCTGGCGGAACAGTGCGGCGACGTCGGCATTGCCGCAGGCCGCCATCGATTCGCTCAGGTGCTCGAAATGCACCGCCGCGTCCTCCTCGACCTTGACCGCGTAGCTCAGAAATTCGTCGAGGGTGCCGATGGCCACGCCACCCTTGTAGACCGGAGCGGCGGCGGTCAGGGCCAGCGCCTTGGGCGGCAGCGTTGCATCGCCGTCGAACGTCACCAGGATGTCCTCGTCGCGCACGAAATACTGGCACGCCAGCCGGTAGTGCGGAGGCATGTCGTTGACTTCGGCATCGCGCACTTCGTCCTTGGTGATCTTGCCGAGCTGGCGCAGAACCTCCTTCTCCTTTTCCGTGAGCGAAATTCCGTGGCGCGTATGCGGCGTCAGATGCGTCACCTGCACGAGGCAGGAACTGCACTCGCCGTCCTGGCAGTCAAAGGGGATGGGAATATGGTGCGACTTGGCGAGCGCGAGGAGCGTGCCCCGGTCTCCGGCCACGGCATATACCGTGACATCACGCGCCATCA
Source organism: Burkholderiales bacterium GJ-E10 (assembly GCA_000828975.1). Lineage (NCBI taxonomy): Bacteria > Pseudomonadati > Pseudomonadota > Betaproteobacteria > Burkholderiales > Burkholderiales bacterium GJ-E10. Next base: position 1,486,553 of record AP014683.1, read on the forward strand.
AGGGTGAGGAGAACGTTACGTTGGCCATGACGGTGTGGTCCTTTGCCTGTTCTTTGGTTGATACGAAGGGGATATCGGGTATTGCGCTCGCGGACGGGACGGTCGGAATCAGACGTCCGCCGTCGCATGCGTGTAGCACTTCTTCGGACAGATCCGCATGCAGGCCTCGCAGCCCACGCAATTTTCGGGATGCGCGATGGTCATGACCTTTTTTTCGTACTCGGCGTCGCCGTCCTCGTCGTCGGGATCCGCCGATACCGCGACGCGTTCGCCGTCTTCATCCAAGCCGACGAGTTGCAGGACGTCGCGGCCGCAAACGCGGAAGCAACGCCCGCAACCGATGCATTTGTTCTCGTTTATGGCCTGCGCATAGCGCGGCGTCCATCTCTTCCCGCTGGGCAGGACGATCGTGAATTCGGCCACGGCGTTACCCTCCGGACTGCGCGATCCGCGCGCGCACGTCGTGCAGCGCGGCGAAGGCATCGTGGGTGCGCTGCGCCACGTCCAGGATCTTCTCCCAGTTGGCCGGGAGTTCTTCGGAGAGGTCGTGCAGTTCCATCTTGCAGTTCATCGCGCGAGCCGAGGCCTTCTTCGCGCGCGCCTTGAGATCCTCCAGCGAATCGGTTTCCATCGTTCCGTTCCTATCCGAAGTTCGCTACCGCGGGAAACTGCTCGATCATCTGCACGCCCGCGTCGACGTACTTCCCCCCCTCTTCGGCGAGTTTTTCGACGCTTTCGAAGCCGAACCGATGCACGTCGCGCAGTTGCTTGGTCACGACGACCAGCCTTCCGGCCAACAACACCATGCGCCCAAAGCCTTCGTGGTGCATCTTCATCATCGGCGTAACCATGACGCCGGTGCGCCGCTCGATCGCCAGCCCGACGGCGTTGAAGAAGAGCTCCACGCGCCACAGCGTCTCCGGATCCGGATCACCGATGATCGGGACTTCTCGGCGTTGCTCCTTGGTGACGATATAGGGCGCGATCAGGTCCGCATCGCTCTTTTTGTCCCAGACGCCGTTGGTGTCCTGCGCTCGCCATTGCTTCACGAGTTCCTGAAGAAACGCCGATTCCGGAAATACCGGCCTTACGACGTCCTCCGCAATCGCTTGGTTTGTCACGTCACTCCCCTTCGCTTTCGAAATCGAACGACCGCTCCTGCCCCTTCCGCATGGCCTTGCGCAACCAAGGCGGAGGGGTTCCCTGCAACACCGGGACCAAGCGGTCAAGAATGTCGAGGATCGGTTCGGGCTCGGGCACCTTGATCGGATGGATCTTTGCGGCGACCACCCGCGCGGCTCCGGAACCGCCGATCGCCGCCACGTAGACGATGGCGCAATCGCGGATGGCATCGAGTTTCGGCGCAAGCTTGTCCTCGTTGCCGTCTTCCTGGAGATCGCCGTCGAACGTGTAGGTCTGAACGTAGTCATAACCGTCCGGTCGTACGTCGTACACGGCGATATTTTTCGCCCATCCGAAATGCGCGTCGACGCGCTGGCGATCCTGCGTTGCGAAAGCGACCTTCATAGGCGTCAATCTCCACTCAAACGGCGTTTGCAATCGCCGACAGCGTTTCCTGCGGCAGTTGCCAGGTTTGGGGCGTCGCTTCATGCCGTCCCGCATCGGCCAGCAGCAGATTCCCGATTTCGAACAGCGTCTCGCGCGTCCCCCGGTACCCGACCATGCATCGGTGCGCCGCGCCGAGGCGGTCGAACATCGGCAATCCGGCGCGGTAGAACGGAATTCCCAGGCGATCCGCCGCCTGCCGCCCGTGCGAATGCGTGATCAGCAAATCACAGCCCGCGGCGCCGTGCTCGAGATCCTCGAGGTCGCCGATGCGGACCTCCCGCGCCGGAAGGTGCTCCAGGAGCGGCGACTGGGTGGTCGTGACGGCACACGAAATGCTGCATCCGATCTCGGCAAGAAGCGCTCCCAAACCCCACAGCAGGTCCGGTTCGGCACCGATCGCGACATTTTTGCCGCCGAAAAAGAAGTGGGCATCGAGCATCGCGTCCTGCAACTGGCTGCGTTGCCGGCGCCAACGGGCGGGCACCGGTCGGCCGGAAAGGTCCGACAGCCAGAGCAGCAGCCGGTCGTTGGCCTCCAGCCCCGTCAGACGGTCGAACACCTCGAACGGAATTCCGGTCCGCTCCTGCAGACGCCGCGCGCAGGGACGCATCTGTTCTCCGACGGCGAGCGTGGCGGCCGCGGACCCCATCGCACGCGCGTCCCGTAGCGTGGTTCCGCCCAAGGTCGTGGGCGCGAAATCGTCCGGAATATGGCCATCGAGCGATCCCGACAGGTCGGGAAGAAACACCGGAACCAGGCCGAACGACTCGACGATGTCCCGCAGTTCCTCGACATCCGCCGGCGTCAGGTGGCATCCGGGCAAAACATTGAGCCGCAGCGGATCGCGGCTCGGCGCAGGCGCCACCAGCGCATCGACGAGCGCGCAAACGGCGTTGGCCCAGCCGTCCTGAAAGGCGCCCACATAATCCGGAGTCGAAACGTAGACGAGTTGCGTGTCGGCGAGCTCGGGCCGCCGCCCCCGCACGAGCTTGAGCCAGGCATGTACGTCGTCGCCCTTGGTTTCGGTGAGGCCGGTGGAACAGATTGCGATGAGATCGGGTTTGGCGCGATTGCGGATGTTGAGGATCGCTTTTTCGATGTTGTCCAGACCGCCGAGGATCGTCGTTGCCTCGTTCATGGCGGTGGTCTGCAGCGGAATCGCTTCGCGGAAATGCCGCACCAGCAGGACCAGACCGAACGAGGTGCATCCCTGGGAGCCGTGCATCACCGGCATGCAGCGATCCATTCCCAGGAAGGCATATGCCGCGCCGAGCGGCTGACTCATCTTGAGCGGATTCACCGCCACAGGCTTCGTTTGGGTAATGACGGTCGCCACGCGCTGCTCCCTTAGCCGATTTCCGTGAGATCAGCAGCTTGGGCCGCGGGCACAGATCGCCGAACGGGCTCCGCGTTCGCCACCGCCCCTTCCGCAGGGCGGACGACCGCAGGGACGTCGTCGGCCCACGGCGCCGGCCGTCGCACCTGTTCCCAAACCGGGTTATGGATCGCGCGGTCGATCTCCCGGACCAGCGTCACCATGCCCTCGTACCCCGCATAGGCGTGGTGGCGCTCCTGATTGATGTCCAACCACGGCATCTTGGCCTTGAGCGCAACGAACTGCGACCGCCCTCCCGAAAGCATGATGTCGGCCCCCGCGTCCTTGAGCATCCGGTACATCTCGCGCGGAGTCATGTCGTCGATCATGTGGGCATCGCCTCCCATGATCTCCTCGATGCGCTGCTTGTCTTCCTTGGTGGATTTCTTCACGCTGGTGCCGACGACCTCCATGCCGATTTCCTGCAGCGCGGCGACCACCGACCACGACTTCACGCCGCCCGTGATCAGCAGCACGCGCGTGCCGCGCAGGCGCTCCCGGTAGGGCTCGATGCGCGCCCAAGCCCGGGCCTCTTCCGCCCGGATCAGCGCTTCCGTCCGGTCGAGAATTTCCTGCGGACCACCCCGGTCGAGGAGCAGGCGCGCGATCTGCCGCAAGGACTCCGACATGTCGCCGATCCCGTAAAACGATCCCTCGAAGAACGGAATGCCGTAGCGCTCCTGCATCTTGCGCGCGATGTTGATCATCGCCTTGGAGCAGACCATCATCGCCGCCTTGGCCCGATGCGAACTCGCCACCTCGTGGTAGCGGGCGTCGCCGCTGATGCACGCAAGAATGCGCACCCCGATCGCATCGAGCAGGGGCTTGACCTGCCACAGCTCGCCCGACAGATTGTATTCGCCGATGATGTTGATGTCGGTGGGCGTCGTGTATTCCGGCTCCCGGGTGCCGATCACATGATCGAGCAGCGCCTCGCCGGCAAGCTTGTTGCCCAGGTTCTTCACGCCGGCGAACCCGGGTGCGTCGACCGGGATGACCGGCTTCCCAAACTTTTCCGAGGCGGTCTTGCATACCGCTTCGATGTCGTCGCCGATCAGCGCGGTGACGCAAGTCTGATAGACGAATATCGCCGGCGGATCGTAGCGCTCGACGATCTGCCGGATCGCCTTGTATAGACGCTTCTCCCCGCCATAGATGACGTCAAGCTCGTTGATGTCGGTGGTGAACCCGATGCGATAGGTGGCCGGCCCGGAAGATGCGGCATGGCGGTTGTCCCACGAATTGCCCTCGCAGGCAATCGGGCCGTGGACCAGGTGCGCCGCATCCACGATGGGCTGGAGCGCGATCTTGGCCCCGTCGAAGGCGCAGCCTCCCGCCGCCGCCCCCGGCGCGAGTTGCTTGGTGCAGCCCTTCTTGCGCACGGCCTCCGGCTTTTCCCGGTTCTTGTCGCAACCGGGTTCGTCGAAGACCTCCTGCAGCTTTCCGGCGAGTTTAATCGACATGTCTTATCCTCACCCTGCCCCGCTCCGGCCGCATTTCCTTAGCGGATGATGTCGTACGAGTAATCCGTTTCCGCCGGCGTGTTCGTCCGCGCATCGAGCGCCTCGAAGTGCTCGTCGAGCAGCATCACCAGCACGCGCATCGCCCCGTCGTAGCCCCAGATCGGCATGCGGTGGTAGTGGTGCCGGTCGAAGATCGGGAACGCCAGGCGCACCAGCGGAACGCCGGTGTCCCGTTCGAGATACTTGCCGTAGGTGTTGCCGATGAGAAAGTCGACCGGCTCGGTGAAGAGCAGCGATCGCATGTGCCAAAGGTCGCGCTTCGGATAAACCTTGCAGTGGGTCCCGAACGGCGAGGAATCGAACAGGGCCTGCACCTTCGCCGCCCAGGTTTCGTCGCCGTTGGTGGCCAGGACGTGGGTCGGCTCCGCGCCGAGTTCCAGCAGGAATTCCGTCATCCCCAGCGTGAAATCGGGATCGCCATACACCGCATACTTCTTGCCGTGCAAGTGCGCCTGCGAATCCGCGATGGCGTCGACCAACCGCCCGCGCTCGCGCTCGAGTTCCGCCGGGATCGGCTTTCCGGTGATCCTGGCCACCTCCATCAGGAATCGGTCGGTTCCGCGCACGCCCATCGGATGGTTGAGCGCGACGACCTCCTGGCCGTGCTCGGCGATGAACTTCGCGGTCTTGACCGAGCAGAATTCCTGGAAGATCACCGTCGCCTTGGCGTGAAGGGCTGATTCCACATCGGCTTTGGTGGTTCCCCCGTCGTACATCCGGAACTCGCCATCGGTGGGCGTGTTCCAGTTGTCGGACGGATCGCACACGATCGTATGCTCCACGCCCATCAGACCGAAAATTCGACGGATTTCGGGAATGTTGCCGACGACGAAGCCGTCGAACCCCCCGATGAAATTGATCGACTCGTTGGGCTTGCGCTCGAGCTTCGGCGCGGTGTCGGCCTTTCCGTCCCAGAAATGCCGGAGGATCCCGAGCAGGGTATTGTCGTAGCCGGTGACATGCGAACCCACGAACGCCGGCGTGTGCGCGAACGGCACATCGAACTCGGCCGGAACACTTCCCTTTTCCTTCGCGGTCTTGATGAAGGCGTTGAGGTCGTCGCCAATCACCTCGGCCATGCAGGTCGTCGACACCGCAATCATCTCCGGCTTGTACAGGCTATAGCTGTTCGCAAGACCGTCGATCATGTTGTTGAGCCCGCCGAACACCGCCGCGTCCTCGGTCATCGAAGAGGAAACGCAGGAGGTCGGCTCCTTGAAATGGCGCGAGAAGTGCGAGCGGTAATAGGCCACGCAGCCTTGGGATCCATGGACGAACGAAAGCGTCTTGGAGAAGCCGTTGGCGGCGAACACCGCCCCCAACGGCTGACACGCTTTCGCCGGATTGACGGTGAGCGAATCACGGGCGAAATTTTTTTCCTTGTACTCGACGGTCTTGGTCCATTCGGCAATCGATTTCACCTGATCGACGGGGACCGAGAACTCGAAATTCGCCTTCTTGCTTTGGAACAGTTCCTGGTATTCCGGCTGACGGAACAGTTGTTCGTGGTCGAGGATTTCTTCGGCGCTTTGCGGCATGGTCACGCTCCAGTGTTCATTTTTTCCCGCGTTTCCTCGCGGGAACAGGCTACCGTAACGCCCTCCTCCGTTTGAAAGAAGGGCCGGTGGTTGGGGTTTCCGGTTTCGGTTACTTCCAGGGCGCCTTCGTCAACCCCCATACGGGGCTGTTGATCGCCATGTCCATGTCCCGCGCGAAGATCGCGAAGCCGTCGTAGCCGTGATATGGCCCGGAGTAGTCCCACGAGTGCATCTGCCTGAACGGCACGCCCATTTTCTGGAACACGTACTTCTCCTTGATCCCGGATCCAACCAGATCGGGTTGCACCTTCTCGACGAATTTCTCGAATTCGTAACCCGTCACGTCGTCATAGATCAGCGTCCCGTCCTTCACGTAGTGCGTCGTGCGCTGATAGTCGTCGTTGTGGCCGAATTCATATCCGGTTCCCACCACTTCCATACCCAGATCCTCGTACGCGCCGATGACGTGCCTCGGGCGCAATCCGCCGACGAACAGCATCACCTTCTTGCCTTGCAGGCGCGGCCTGTACTTCGCGACCACGGCTTCCATCAACGGCTTGTATTTGGCGATGACGCGTTCGGCGCCTTCCTTGATCCGGTCGTCGAAGTGGCTCGCGATTTCGCGCAGGGACGACTCGATCTTGCTCGGGCCGAAGAAGTTGTATTCGACCCACGGAATCCCGTACTTTTCTTCCATGTGTCGGCTGATGTAATTCATCGACCGATAGCAATGCAGCACGTTGAGCTTGGCCTTGGGCGTGTTCTCCAGTTCCGCGAGGGAGCCGTCTCCGGACCACTGGGCGATCACCCGCAAGCCCATTTCCTCGAGCAGGATCCGGGAGGACCAGGCGTCCCCGCCGATGTTGTAGTCGCCGATGATCGCCACGTCGTATGGCGTGGGCTCGAACGCGTTCTTGTTCGGATCCACCCGGTCGAACACCCAATCGCGGATCGCGTCGTTGGCGATATGGTGGCCAAGAGATTGTGAGACGCCTCGAAATCCCTCGCAGCGAACCGGAACGATGGTGTGCCCGTCAAACTCCTTGGACTTCTTCTTCGATACGGCTTCGATGTCGTCGCCGATCAGGCCGATCGGGCATTCCGACTGCACCGAAATTCCCTTGTTGAGCGGGAAAAGCTCCTGGATCTCGTCGATGATCTTTTCGAGCTTCTTGTCGCCGCCGAAGACGATGTCCTTTTCCTGGAAATCGGAGGTGAACTGCATCGTCACGAACGTGTCCACGCCGGTCGACCCGATGTAGTAGTTGCGGCGCGATCCCCAGGAGTACTGCCCGCATCCGACCGGCCCGTGCGAAATATGGATCATGTCCTTGATCGGGCCCCACACCACGCCTTTGGAACCCGCGTACGCACATCCGCGGATCGTCATCACGCCCGGAATGGACTTGATGTTGGACTTGACGTTGCAGTCGGTCTTGCCCTCCTCGAAGGTATTCAGATGCTTGGCGCGCTTCTTTGCCGTCTTTTCGGGGTAGGCCTTGAGCACCTCGTCGATGAGTTGCTTGTTGCGTGTCTTGGTTTCTTCCGCGGTGAGGCTCATACGAGGTCCTCCAGAACGATGAATGGGTTTGGTTGTGGGAATGGACTATGGCTACCGATAGCGGCGCGAGGGCGGAAACGGGCGGACGGTCGGCCCTCGTTCTGCCGGAATCCGCCCATCGCTGCGTGTGCCTTACGCCGCTACGGCCTCCGCCGCCCGCTTGCCGACCAGGTTCTCGTCGACCTGCTTGATGATCCCGTGGGACATGAGCAGATCCTCCAGCTCGTCCATCGTGATCGGCGTGGGAATCACCCCATTGCCGGCGTTGCCGTGGATCTTGTTCGCCAGCGTGCGGTACTCGTCCGCCTGCTTCGAGTCCGGGGCGTACTCCATCACCGTCATGCGGCGCAGCTCGGCGTGCTGGACGATGTTGTCGCGCGGCACAAAGTGGATGAGCGTCGTGCCCAGCTTCTTCGCCAGCGCATCGGCAAGCTCCAGTTCCTTGTCGGTCTGGCGCTCGTTGCACACCAGGCCACCCAGGCGGACGCCGCCGGAGTTGGCGTACTTCAGAATCCCCTTCGAGATGTTGTTGGCCGCATACATGGCCATCATCTCGCCGGACATGACGATGTAGATCTCCTGGGCCTTGTTCTCGCGGATCGGCATTGCGAAGCCGCCGCAGACCACGTCGCCCAGCACGTCGTAGGAGACGTAGTCGACGCCGTCGTACGCGCCCTCTTCCTCGAGGAAGTTGATCGAGGTGATCACGCCGCGGCCAGCGCAACCGACGCCGGGCTCCGGACCGCCCGACTCGACGCAGCGAATGTCGCGATAGCCGACCTTCATGACGTCTTCGAGTTCGAGATCCTCGACCGATCCGGCATCAGCCGCCAAGGAAAGGATTGTGTCCTGCGCCTTCGAATGCAGAATGAGACGGGTGGAATCGGCCTTCGGATCGCAGCCGACGATCAGAATTTTTTGACCCATTTCGGCCAAGGCCGCGAGGGTGTTCTGAGACGTGGTCGACTTGCCGATGCCGCCTTTGCCGTAAAACGCGATTTGTCTGAGTTTGGCCATTTGTAACGCTCCTGACGTCCATTGAGAGTTGAGGTTCGGTACTACGCAGATCCACCATTCATCGAAGGTGCATCCCGCTTCGCCTCTATGTAACCCTGTAAGTCTTCGGTGGTGGTTACGAATTCGGCTGTGTTCCACACGACTCTCTAGCAAAGCGCGTGCCACGCTCCAAAGATTGGAACAACCGATTGTTTTGTCGGCAAAAAATGAATTTGCGACAGACCCCGGCGAGGGATCGACGGGATGTTGGAAACCGCACAAGACGAGTCCGCCTGTCGGGAACGGTACAGGCACGAATCGGCGATTGCGCGTCCCGGGCGCGCATTCCCGGAGATGATTTCCGCTGCGACCTCCACGCCGGAATGCCCTCGGGAATGTTCCGTCGAAGAAGGCGGGAACGAAGTTTGCTTATCCTTGTGCGCACCCCTTCAGGAACAAGGACCATGACCGCAATCGCACAGACCCCGCTCGCCCCCCTCGACGCCGAAACGCGCCTTCTCAGCCCGGTTTACAAAGGACCCGTCGCACCCGACACGTACGCATTTCGCGGCGAACTCGCATTGAAGTTCGCGGAGAAGCTGTCGGACGAGGCGCGTCCGCCGGAAATCAAGCTGGACCAGGTGATGATGACCGCATCGGTCGGCGGTACGGCGATTTCGTTTTTCGCCGGCTTCGGCGTATCGCTCGAGCACCTCGGTCTTTTCCGCAATCTCCTCGGCGACAAGCTGGACTCGTCGGGAAAATACTTCTTCTTTGCCGGCAACCTGGACATCTCCAAGCGGTACCGGATCGATATGGACTCGGCAACATTTTGGGTGCTGCCGCTCGACGAGGCGACCGTCTACAACGAAATGCTCGAGCTGCTTCGAATCGAAAAAAACGAGCTGAAGAAACTCGACACGGCGGGAAAGTTGCGCGTCATCGCGGAAAAGGCCGCGGATTTTTCCGATTCCTGGCCGACGATTTCCTTCGAGGACGGACTGCGCATCATGGGACCGGTCAAGGTCAAGGAAAACCGGCCGGTGTAGGGAGCGACGACGATGACCGCGCAACCATGACAGAAAACCCTATCCAATCCGCAGCGGGCGACCCGGACGAGGCCGACGAGGTCGAAATCGGGTCGCCGCCGCGCTTTTCTTTCGGCGAGCGCGTCGCCAGCCGCAAACTCGTACGCAACGACGGCACGTTCGCGGGCAAGGACATCGGGGACGTGCTGGTGGAGCGCGGCGACGTGGGATACGTGCGCTCGATCGGCACCTTCCTCCAGCGCTATTACATCTACAGCGTCGAGTGGGTCGGCAGGGGGTACCAGGTCGGCATGCGGGCCAAGGAACTCTGCACCCTCGACGCGCTTCCCGACGATGTCCTCGCCCGCTTCGCGGATCGGATCGAGGAATTGAAGTCCTTGGGCAGGGAAGCGTAGTCCCTCGCCAAGATTCGCGATCCGCGAGTCTCGGATACTCGGAATCGCGGATCACATCACCGATGAACGCATGGCTGCCGGACCCGGGGGGCGGAACTCCCGGCCTGCCTTCCGTGACGACCCTCCGTGATTGTCGAGCGGTGCCTCTGCGGTCGTATCGCCGAAAGCGGCGCACCGCCCCGGCAACAAATGGTGCGGTGAAGCCGCTCGCCGCTCCCGCGGAGGCCGGTCAGAACCCCGACTGGAACCCCAGCAACTCCACCGTCACGTCGTCGTCTCCGAGCACGGCCTGGCAGGCCAGACGCGACTTCGACCCGACTCCCGGAATCGTGTCGAGCTTTTCGTTCTCGACGCGCTGGATTTTCGACAAACTCTTGCGCCCCTCCTGAACGAACACGTGGCAGGCGCCGCACTCTCCTTTGCCGTCGCACTTGCCGGGGATCAGCTCTCCGGCGGCACGCAGGGCTTCCAGAATGCTGATGCCGTTCGCGGCGTCATATCGTTTTCCGGAGGGTTGGACGGTGACGATGGGCATTTCAACTCCTTGTGGATCGGTTGCAAAATACTCCTGGAAATCTTCAATAAATCGCCGCGCCCGCACCGACGTTGGCCGACGAATCCTTCGCCGTCCCCACGACGAACATCACTTCGTCCTCCCGGAGACTGCCGTGGAACGGCAGGGCGATGGCGCGGTCGGCGATTCGTTCGACGGTCGGCAGATTCCCCTTGCGGTACCCGAAGCGGTTGTAGAAGAACTGCAGATGCAGCGGATTGCAATACGCCGCCGCTTCGACGCCTTCGGTCGCCAGGTCCTCGAGAATCTGGTTGCGCGCGCTGCGCGTGAAGCGCGTTCCGAGATGGACCACGTAGCTGAACCAGTGGATCTCATCGACGTCGGGCGCAAGATACGGCGGCTTGATCCCCTCGAACGATTGGATGTGGCGCAGGTAATGCGATTCGACCTTCTTGCGTTGCGCGAGAATCTCGTCGATTCGATCGAGTTGCGCCAAGCCGAGCGCCGCCGCGATCTCACTCATTCCGGCCTGCAGAGGCACCCGGCCGCCGACGGAGACGGAAAGACGGTCCTCGATCCGGTGGCTGCGCAGGTGCCGAAGTTCGGTCGCCAGGCCGGGATCGTCCGTGACGACCATGCCGCCTTCGCCGCAGGCCAAGGCCGACGCCTGCGAGAAATCGAAGATCGCGCATCGGCCGAAGGCACCGGTGCGGCGGCCTTGGTACACCGACCCGATCGCTTCGGTGGAGTCTTCGAGCAAGGTGAGATTGCGCTCCGCCGAAAGCTCCCGCAAGCCCTGCCAAGGAGCCGGATGTCCGTTGGTATTGCCGGCGAGAATGGCCTTCGTGCGCGGGGTGATCCGGGACGCGGCCGCGGCCGGCTGCAGGGTTCCGCTCCAGTAATCCATATCGGCGAACACGGGCGTTGCGCCCACGAGCGCGACTGCATGGGCGATCTGATGCCAGGAGTACGGCGAAGCGATGACTTCGTCGCCCGGTCCGATGCCGAGCGCGCGTAGGCTGAGCAAAAGCGCAGCCGTCCCGCTCGAAACCGCCACCGCGTACGTGCGCCCGACGTAGTCGGCGAAGTTCTCTTCGAACGATTCGACCAACTCCCCGTGCGAGAGCCGGCCCGAACGCATCGCGGTCAGGACCGCCTCCATTTCCCATACGCCGACATCACTTTGAAACAAGCGGATCCAGTCGTCGCGTTTCCGGCTGTTCATGCCTTGCCTCGTCACGATTCGCTGCCGTCGACGCGCCGGGCATCCACGGTAATCGGCAGCGATGGTGCCGTTTCCATAACCGGGAGCAGAAGCCGCCATCCGTTGGCAAGGGTCACCGTCCCGCCCCACAATTCGGGACGCTGGATCGCGACGACGGCCTCTTCGAGGTCCTTTTTCGGAACGTAAACGGACAACGCACCCTGTGTGCTTCGGCGAATCATGATTTTCACGGTCGATCCTTGCGCTGCGCGCGGCAGCCGGAACATTGTCCCGGCGTCACGTTCGGCCGGAACCCGGAGTTGCCCACCCCCCCAGAGCGCCGCCGCATCAGGCGAACGCACTGCCGCGCGGCCGGGGGAAATATCACGTCCATGGTTCCGTCTCCGTATCTGGTGTGGCGCCCTGCCATGGTTTGCGTTACGCCGGGGCCTGATACCGAGGAACCGACTTGTCGATCACGCAGGTGTTTTCCACCGGACAGACGGCGACGCATTGCGGATCGTCGAAATGTCCGATGCACTCCGTGCATTTCTTGGAGTCGATGAGGAAGATACCGTTCTTCTCGCGAATGGCGACGTTCGGGCACTCCGGTTCGCAGGCCGAACAGGCCGTGCATTGCGATGCGATGATTTTGTAGGGCATGGGTCCTCCTTCGTTACGTCGTTTTCCGGGTCGGGCATTCCGGCGCACACCGCGAAAGCGACAATCGATCCACCCTGCTCGGTGTTCCCGCGGGAGACCGCCGGACGTCGCCGAGCCGGATGACCGCCGTCGTACCTTCCACTGTGGCTCCCCGAAGAACTGCGGGCACCCCGCCCGCGCGATCCTTTCCAAAGCCAGAACCGTGCCAATCACGAAGCCTCCGGAAAAATCAGACCGTTACGAGGGGAATCGCCGGCGCGGCGTGTCGGCATTGCTGTCGCGTTCGCAGCACTGCTGTCGTATTCACGACAAGCCGCCGCCGCGCACCGCCGATCGCGGTTGCGTCCGCGACATCCATCAGGAGCGGTCGAGTCGAACCAGGATGACGGTGGACGGGTCCACCGCCACCCGGCACGCGGAACCGACCTGCAGCCCCCCACCCTGCAAGGTTTCGCAGGCGACCATGGCCGCAATCGTTTCCGCGGCACAGCCCGTGGGCGTAATTTCCAGATCCGCATGCGCCGGCCCTTCGCGGATTGCCGTAACCGTGCCCGCAAGGCAGCGGTAGTCCGCGGGACATGCGTCGCCATCGGCGAGGATCCGTACGGATGCCGCCTTGAAAAAGACGCTCACCCGGGCGCCGATGCGCAGGTCCAGACTCTCCACGCTCGCGCGCGTGACGAGGGACGAGAGTTCCACGCCGCCGGCGATCCGGATACGGACGTCGATTCCGGATGGTCCCTCGATCATGGCGGCGATCGGGCCGGAAAACCGGTTGCGCGCACTCGTTCGAAGAAGGCGCTCGCGCAGGGCTTCGCGAAACCGCCATTCGTCGCCATTGCGGTCTTCACGGATCGAGGGGTCGCCCAACTGCTCGGCGATTTGCGCCAGCGCCTCCTGGTAATCGCGCTCGATCGCGCGATACATGGCCACCAGACGCGCGCCATAGGGCGTCACCGTCGTCCCCCCGCCGTGCCGTCCGCCCGTGACCCGTTCCACCACCGCCTCGCCCGCGGCCGCGTTCATCGCTTCCACGGCGTCCCATGCCGCCTTGTATGAAAGCGGAACGGCCTTGGCAGCGCGGGTGAGCGAGCCATGGCGCTCGATCGCTTCCAGCAAGCGGATGCGCACGTCCCCGAGGAACGCGCCAAACTCGGTTTCGACGGCCAGTCGGCCGATCCATCGATGCGGAATGCTGCGGCGTGTGCTCATCGTCCTTCTTCTCCCATTGCAAGCCGTCGGGCACGAAATCTGCTTCACAGGCAATCGCGATGTTTTTTCCTACATAACGAGCCCCCGGGAGTGTCCGATGCAATTTCCGTTCCTCCGCACGCTGCGCGCCCTACCCGCGATCGCGTGCCTCTTCATCCTGCTTCCCGGTCCGGCGCGCGCCGATGACCTGCGGATCGCCGTCGCCGCCAACTTCACCGAACCCGTGCGGCGCATCGCCGCGGAGTTCGAGCGGGAAACCGGCAACACCGTCAAGGCGTCGTTCGGCGCCACCGGCCTGCTCTATGCGCAGATCCGCAACGGCGCGCCGTTCGAAATCCTGCTCGCTGCCGACGCGGCGACGCCGCGCAAGCTGGTCAAGGAAGGACTCGGGGTCGCCTCGAGCGAATTCCCGTATGCGATCGGAACCCTGGTTCTCTGGTCGGCGAAGCCCGGATTCGTCGACGGACACGGCGCCGTCCTTCGGTCGGGGCGATTTGCCCATCTCGCCTATTGCGATCCGAAGCTCGCACCGTATGGCGCCGCCGCGGTCGCGACGATGCGCTCGCTCGGAATATACGAAGCGCTGAAGCCCAAGCTCGTCGAAGGGCAAAACATCTCGCAGGCATACCAGTTCGTGGCGTCCGGGACGGCGGAGCTGGGATTCGTAGCCTTGTCCCAGGTATTCCGGGACGGGCGCTTCCGCTCCGGATCGGCTTGGGTCGTGCCGGCAGCGCGCTATTCGCCGATCCGGCAAGACGCCGTGCTGCTGCGATCCGCCAAAGACCACCCGGCGGCGATCGCATTTCTGCGCTTTCTGCGCTCAGAGCCGGCAAAGGCGGTGATCCGCAGTTACGGGTACGGGATATCCGAGTGAGTCCCGGAGACTGGTCCGCACTCGCGCTCTCGCTGCGCCTCGCCGCGACGACGACACTGATCCTGCTTCTGATCGGCATTCCGCTCGCATGGTGGCTCGCGCGAACCCGATCCTGGTGGCGCGCGCCGATCGCTGCGCTCGTTGCGCTGCCCTTGGTACTGCCGCCCACCGTGCTCGGCTTTTACCTGCTCGTCGCAATGGGGCCATCCGGCCCGATCGGCCGCGCGACCCAATCCTGCGGTCTTGGGTTACTGCCGTTTACGTTTTCCGGTCTGGTCCTGGCTTCCGTCGTCTACTCGCTGCCGTTCGCCGTTCAACCGATGGAAAACGCCTTTGCCGGCGTGGATCCGCGGCTGCTCGAAGCCGCAGCGACGCTGCGTTGCGGTCCTTCGAATCGGTTTTTCCGGATTGTCCTTCCCATGTCGCGTCGCGGCGTGATCGCCGCCGCAGTCATGGGCTTCGCCCACACGGTCGGGGAATTCGGCATCGTGTTGATGATCGGCGGCAACATTCCTGACACGACCCGGGTTGCATCCTTGCAGATCTACAACCATGTGGAAGCATTGGAATACTCCCACGCCAACGCGCTGTCCGGCGTGCTGTTGGCGTTTTCGTTCTGCGCGCTGATCGCGTTGAACGCGCTGGGAGGCGTGCGTCCGGTCTCGCGCAGCAGCGCGCCGGGGCGCGGAGACCGCTCCGCATAGGTGATCCGCCCCTCTTTCAGCAAAAGAACCCGGTCCGCGAGGCGGGAGATTTCGGGCATCGCGTGGCTGACGTAGATCATCGGGAGTCGGTGTTCGTCGCGTAGCCGCTCCAGATACGGCAAGAGTTCATCCTTGCGTGCCTCGTCGATCGCGGAAAGCGGCTCGTCCAGCAACAGCAGGCGCGGGTTTGCCAGCAGTGCGCGGCCGATCGCCACCCGCTGCGCCTCGCCGCCCGACAGGCGCGCTGGCATGCGTGGAAGTAGGCTACCGAGACCGAGAATTTCGACTACATCGTCCCACGCGACGCGGGGGCTACCGGGATCCGGGCGAGCGATTCCGAACGCCAGGTTCTGTCGCACGCTCCGGTGCGGAAACAGTCGTGCATCCTGGAACACCATGCCGACCGCCCGCCGGTGGGGAGGAAGGAAGATTCCGGACGCCGAGTCCTGCCACACCGTTCCACCGACCGTCACGACGCCCCGCGCGCCGGGTTCCAGGCCGGCAATGCCGCGCAGACAGGTCGTCTTGCCGGCGCCCGAGGGCCCGATCAAGGCGGTGATGCCGCGATCGGGCGCGTCGAGCCGAAACGACAGGCGATGCCCCGGGAGATCGAACGCCAGGGAAACCTGCAGCCACTGCGGCCCGGGAGCACCCGGAGCACCATTGGTTCGGGTCATCGACGGCATCCCGCGGTCAAAACGTGACCCGCCCCGTAAACACCCAGCCGGTATCGTACAGCGGCGTCAACACCGGAGTCTTCGTGAGCGACGGGGCCACGGCAAACTGATATCCCGCCCCGATACTGAGGTTCGCCCTTCCGGCAAGGTGAAGCCGGCCGAGGATCACACCGGGGGTCAGGATCACCTGGTTCATGCCGCCGCGCAATCCGCCCGACCACACCGTGTCGCTGATTTCGAATTCCGGCCAAAAGATCTTGTCGAGGTGGTACTGGATGACGGCGTTGGTGGTGATCGCCTTGCCGAGAACGTCTTGCTGCGTGGTCGGAATGGAGGCGCTGAGGGTCGCCTGCACATCGAAGTTGCCCCACCCTTTTCCGGCGGCGATCGTCGGCGTGATCACCCACGCATTGCTCGTGAAGGCGGGCGAGCCGGTCGGGGCCTGCACGCCGAGAAATGCCGTGACGACGTAGTTTCCCTGCGCCTCGTTGGCGCTGAGCAGACGCTGCTTCACCAGGAAAAACGGGGCGTCTCCCCAACCGCTCGTGGGGTTGACGTGGGAACGCACCTGGTACGGCGGCGCGTTGAAGATGATCTCGTTGGTCGTCGTCGGGATGAGCTCCAAGCCCTTCCCGCCGCCGTAGTTGTCGAGCGTGCCGCCGTTTCCCAGATGCTGGGTCGTTTGATCGTACCGGTACTCTTCCATCAGGAGCGGCGTGACGGTGATCAGCGGCGTCATCCAGTGCGGCTGACTCGATTGCGCTTCGTCCACCCGCTGGAACCAGTTGCTGAAATAGCCGGAGTCGCCGGCCGTTTGATCCGCCTGCGCCAAGCCGGAAAGCCCCCAAGACAGCAACCCGAACACGCACAACGCCCGCCAAAACTTCTGCTTACGCATGATTCCTCCGGAAATGTGGCGAGCGGATTTGCGCGCCCGCATTTCCATTCCGCAAGGGATATGCCAATGGGATCGCCGTACGTCATTCCGTTGGAAAAATCCTCAAAACCAATTTGAAATCATGGGGTTGCGATGTCGTTCGGTGTTCTGCACCAGAACGGTTTCCAGTCTCGTCATGTTTCCTTCGATACAACGACCATCCCATTTGTACGATTTCCGCCAATGTGGGCGCGGCGTCTTCCAACGCATTCTTCCGCGCGGCATCAGATCCGCTTGATTTCGATCTGGTACTTCTGCAACGCGTAGCCCATCTGGCGCGGCGTGAGTTTGAGCAAGCGCGCAGCCTTCGCCTGCACCCAACCGCATCGCTCCATGGCCCAGACCAGCCGCTCCCGTTCGCCGCCCTCGATGCGGCTCGGCTCCCAGTTCTGCGGCGACGCCTCGGGCGCTTGCGCCGGCGCGCTTCCCACCGGCATGGCGACGGGCTTCTCGGGCACGTGCAAGGCCCGCGTAAGGCAGCGGTTTTGCACGCAAGGGAGATCGAACTCGCGGATCAGCGCGCCGCGCGCCATGGTCGCGGTGCGCTCGACGCAGTTCTCCAGTTCCCGCACGTTCCCCGGCCAATAGCAGTTGCGCAGAACCTGCATCGCTTCGGGTGCGATCTTGAGGTCCTTGCGGTTTTCCTTGTTGAACTTTGCGAGAAAGTGTTCGACCAATGCGGGGATGTCCTCCCGACGTTCGCGTAACGGCGGGAGAAATATGCCGACCACGTTGATCCGGTAATACAGGTCCGCACGGAACTGATTCGCCGCCACCGCCTTTTCGAGATCGCGATTCGTCGCCGCGATCAAGCGGACGTCGACGCGGATGGTGCGGTTGCCGCCCACCCGTTCGAATTCCTGTTCCTGCAACACGCGCAGCAGCTTGGCCTGGAAGGCCGCCGAGATGTCGCCGATCTCGTCCAGAAAAAGCGTTCCGCCGTCGGCCAGCTCGAAGCGTCCCTTGCGTTCGGCATGCGCCCCGGTGAAGGCGCCCTTTTCGTGGCCGAAGAGCTCCGACTCGAGCAGGGTCTCCGACAGCGCCGCGCAGTTGACCTTGACGAACGGCCGGTCCTTGCGGGCGCTTTGCACGTGAATGGCACGCGCGATCGCTTCCTTCCCCGTCCCGCTCTCGCCGCGCAGGAGCACGGTGGCGCGACTGGGTGCGGCCTGGTGAACCTCGGCGAATACCTTTTGCATCAACGGCGAGATGCCGATCACATCGTCGAACACGATTTTTCCTCGCGGCGCCGCCGTGAGCTGCTTCTGCAGCCGTGTCCGTTCTTTCAGCAGTTCGAGACGATCGGCGGTCACGGTCCGATGCAGCACGACCGTTTGACCGATGAGGTTCGCCACCATCGTCAGAAATCGCCGGTCGCGCTCGAAACTGCGGCGGCGCCGGTCCGGTGCGCGGATGATCGAGAGCACGCCCAGCGTCTCTTGTCCGACCTTGATCGGCACGCCGATGAACGCGACGTCACCGTCCGGACCGATTTCATCGACGGTTCCCGTCCGGTTGAGAAACATCGGCTCCTCCGCGACGTTCGGCACGACGCACGACATCGCGCTGGAGAAGATGCGTCCGGTCAGCCCCTCACCCGGCCGATAACGGCCGCGCCGAATCTCGGCCTCCGATAGGCCCACCGCACCGACCAGGTGCAATTCGCCCGACTCCTGCACCAAGCTGAGCATTCCGCGACGGACGCCGAGGCGGTTTCCGAGCAGATTCAACACCTCCCGCAACGTCCTCGGGAGATCGAGGGAGGAACTCAGAATCTTGCCGATTTCGTAGATCGTGGCGACCTCGAGATCGGCATTGCGGTGTGCTTCTTCTGCCATCGGACAACTCCTGCAATGATCGCAACCCAATATTCCAAGACGCCTTTCGCCATGCGAACGGCGGCCCGCGATCCGATCCTGGGTCCGATTGCTCTTTGTATGCCCAACGACCTTCTCTGTTCGAAGAACATAGAAGCAAAATTCAAGCCAATCATGGGATGAGTCACCCGGGCGCTGCAAGCGCCTTTTACCGGGTTTGACGCGATGGGCTCTTCTTCGTTATCCCGCCCCAAAGCGCGCCACGCTCTACGACCCGCCCGAATCCGTTTCGCGATCGACCCGGCATTGGACGCGCGCCACGCCGGTCAGGCCCATCCAGGAGATTCCGCGTCGCACCTGGCCATCGCGGCAGCAAACCGGTCTATCGGTTGCGGGCGGCCGAACAGATAGCCCTGGCCGACGGGGCAGCCGAGCTGGTTCAAGATGTGTACCTGCGTCTCGCGCTCGATCCCTTCCGCCACGACGCGCAGACGCAGCGCGCGGGCGAGGCTGATGCACGCGTTGACGAGCTCGTATTGTCGGGAATCGCCGTCGATGTCGTCGACGAATTGCCGATCGATCTTCAAGCCTGTCACCTGGAAGCGATTCAGGTAGCCCAGCGAGGAGTACCCGGTGCCGAAGTCGTCGATGAAGACGTTCACGCCCATTGCGTGCAGCGCGCGAATCGCGTCATGGATCCGCGCGCTGTCCTCGAGCAGCAGACTTTCGGTGACCTCGATCGCCAGCCACTCGGGCCTCGCCCCCGTCTGATGCAGGATCTCGCGGGTGAGGCTGGCGATGTCGTCGTACAGGAACTGGTTCGTCGACACGTTGACGTTCACCGTCAGCGGCTTGCGGCGCCCCTGGTTCCAGCGGCAGGCCATTTCGGCTCCCCGCCGCATGACCCAGCGCCCGATCGGAATGATCGAGCCGCTTTCCTCCGCGATGTCCATGAACCGGTCCGGCGCCAGCAGCTCTTCGTCCGGCCGTCGCAAGCGCAAAAGCGCCTCGGCGCCGATCCATGTGCCGTCGCGCAACTCGACCACGGGCTGGAAATGCAGCTCGAGACCCTCGCCGGTCTCGGCTTCGCGCAAGGCATCGAGGAGATCCAGCCGTTCGCGCCCGCGACTGCCCAATTCGTGCCGGAAGGTTTCCCAGTTGCCACGCCCCTTCCGCTTGGCCTGATACATCGCCGCGTCGGCATGGGCCATGAGTTGCTCCAGGTCGTCGCCGTGTTCGGGAAACATGGCAAGGCCCATGCTGACGCTGGCGGTGATCATGCGGTGCTCGATGCGGAACGGCTCGGCCAGCTTCGCGCGAATCCGCGCGACGATTTCCTCCATGTTCGTCCGGCCGTCCGCCGCCGGCGCGACGATCGCGAACTCGTCGCCGCCGACCCGCGCCAGCAGATCGCCGGAACCGACGCACTGCCGGATCCGCTCCGCGATGTTGCGCAGCAGGTGATCCCCTGCCGAATGCCCCAGCGTGTCGTTGATGTCCTTGAGGCCGTCGACATCCAGGAACAGCACCCCAAGATCGCTCCGACCTTCGCGCGCCCGGGCGAGCAGCGTCGCACCGAATTCCTGCAGCGCATGGCGGTTGGCGAGTTTGGTGACGGTGTCGGTAAGCGCGAGCGTCTTGATGCGCTCGCGCTGCGCGACGATCTGCGTGATGTCCCGCCCGTAGGCGATTGCGCCGTCGATCGCTCCGGCTGAGTCGCGCGTTGCGATGAACCGGACGTGGTTGATCGATTGATTGCGGTGGAACGTGAACTCGATCTCTTCCGGCATGCCGGTTGCCAACACCCGGGCGAGCGCGCCCTCGTATTCAGCGATGCCGGCATCGCCCGGCGAGGTCTCCGCGGGCGAGCGCCCGATCGCGCGCGGTTCGTCCTGCTCCAGGAACGACGCGAGATTGGGGCTGACGTAGATCTTCCTCCCGCGCACGTCGTAGCGCGCGACATGGTCGGGCGAGAGTTCCGCGAGGGTGCGGAACAAGCGTTCGCTTTCGCGCAACTTGCGGTCGGCCTGCCGGCGGATCAGCTCCGCGCCGGCGTGGCCCGCGATCTTGCGCAGCACACCGACGACGGCCTCCTCGTCGAGGATCGGATTGCAATCCATCACCGCAAGCAGGCCGACGGCGCGGCCGGTGGCATCCACCAGCGGCACCCCGACATAGCTCTGGACGCCCTGCTCGACGAGAAAGCGGTCGCGCGGGAAGAGCACGTGCGCGTCCCGCGGATGGCAGCACAGCTTGACCTGCGCAACCGCTTCGCAGGGCGTGTCCCGCAGCGCGTAGCGCAGAGCCGGACGCAGCTCGCCCTTCGAGTAGAACGCGACGGTCTGCGCGAAGCCGGGATCGTCCTCGGGAAACCGGTCGACCAGCACGTGGTCCACCGCGAGCAGGTCCCCCAGAAACCGCACCAGATCGAAAAAATACGAATCGGCGTTGTGGTCCAGGCTCTGGCGCGTGACGAAGCTCCATGCCGCGTCCTGAAGATAGGCGGCGGTAACGTCGCGCCCAATCCCGATGACGCCGACCGTCGCGCCGCCGGGGTCGGTCTCGGGAAGGAGCCGGATCTGCCGGACTTCGGGGAACGGATGGCCGTCGCGCTCCTGCCGCAACTCGATTTTCTTCGCCGTGCCGTCGCCGGCGACGGCAACGACCTGCTCATGCACCCGCACCAGCAGCGGCAACCCCAACTCGTCCAGGCGCCTTCCCAGCAACTGCTCGGCGGGCCGACGCAAGGTCGCCGCCGCCACACTGTTGGCGAAGCGGATGCGGCCGTCCCGATCGAAATGGAAGACGTCGACCGGGATGCTGTCGGCCAAGGACCGAAACGCGTGCTCCCGCTCCCGTGCGATCCGCTCGGCCGCCTTTTGGCGCGTGGTTTCGACCGAGACGGTCAGCGCGGAAACCACCGCGCCCGCCGGATCGAACTCCGGGATTGCCTTGAGCGTGAACCAGCGGACGTCGCCATCGGCACCGGTGGACTCGATATCCATCTCGCCCGGCGCACCATGGTCCAGCACCGCGCGCAGGAGCGCTTCCATCCGGACGGCATCGTCGCCGAGCGTCGACCATTCGGACGGCGTGCACCCGAGGTACTGCTCCGGGCGCAACCCCGTCACACGCTCGAAATGCGGATTGGCGTAAATGCGATGGAGCGCGCGGTCATAACGGACGATCGCAACCGGCAAGTCGGCAAGATCTCCCGCGCTCGATGCCCGCGCACATGCCCCCGCGCTCCGATGGGGCGTTGGGTGGATCGTGGCGCGGGGCGAAGGACACATCCAGTTATGGGAACGGCAATGAGATGGTCGTCCGTTTCAGGGCTGATTTCGGGGCTGAGTCCGGAAATGGCGTTTGACGATTCGCCCCGACCATTCTGCGCGATCCGAGGGACGGAAGGCTCGCCCGAAATTGCGCGGAAATTCGTCTCAATTCCGCGCTTCACCTCGGCCCGCGCCACGTCGCCCCCGCTCAAGGGGATCCCCGAAACAGCCCGATGGTGAGCGCGATGCCGATCGCGATCACCAGGACGCGCAACGCACGCTCTGGCACGCGGTTGAGCAGATGCGCGCCGAGCCAGCTGCCGCAGAGTGCGCCGACACAGGCTACCGCCATCGCGAGCCAGTGCACTTCGGCCGAGACCAGGAACACCACCACGGCAGTCGCGTTCATGACCCCGGCCAGCACATTCTTGGTGGCCGCGGCGGCACGCACCGGAATGCGGCTGAGCGCCAGGCTCGCCAGCATCAGGAAACCGATGCCGCCGCCGAAATAGCCGCCGTAGACCGCGATCACGAACTGGATCGCCTTCGCCCATAGCGGACCGAGCCGCAGCTGCCCGGCGTCGGCATGGGGTGGCTTGCGACGAAACGAACCCCATGCAAACGCCGCGGTGGCGAAGAGGACCAGCCACGGCACCATCTTCCCGAACAAACTCGATGGGGTCCGCAGCAGCAGGACGGCGCCGACTCCGCCACCGACGAGACTGATCGCCGTCAGCGCGCGCAAGCTCACCTGATCCGTGCCCGAAGCGTGCCGCCGCCCCATCCACCCTCCGACCAGTTGCCCCGGGAAAAGCGCCACGGTCGACGTGATGTTCGCGGCGCGCGCGTCCATGCCCGTCCACATCAAGGCGGGCAATGTGATGAACGATCCGCCTCCCGCCAACTGGTTCTGCACCCCGGCCCAGACCGCGCCGGCAAACAACAGGAGGAACCGATCGATGGAATCGACATGCATGGTGTGGGGCGCGGCGTCATGCCTCCGCCAGGTTCGCCGCGGCGGGATGGCGCTCGTGGAAATAGTGCACGCGGTTCCGGCCGGCCCTTTTCGCGGCATACATCGCCGCATCCGCCCTTGCCAGCAGCAGTTCCGGCTCGGTGCCGTCCTCGGGACAAAGCGCGACGCCGATGCTCGCCGAAACGGCCGCCGACTGGTCGGCAGTGACGGCGACGGGTTCGCGCACGAACTCGAGGACGCGATCCAGGATGGCCTGACATTCCTCGCGGCTGTGCAACTGGGCCAGGACGAGCACGAACTCGTCGCCCCCCAGCCGCGCCACGGTGTCATTGCCGCGCAGGCATGCCTGCATCCGCACCGCGACCGCCTGGAGCAGCCGGTCGCCGGCGTCATGTCCGAACCGGTCGTTGATGTCCTTGAATCCGTCGAGGTCGATGAAGCAGACCGCCAGTTCCCGATTCGTGCGCTCGGAAAGCGGCAGCGCCTGATGGATCCGATCGAGCAGCAGCATGCGGTTCGGCAGTCCGGTCAACCCGTCCCGGAACGCCATGCTCTCGACCTGTTCCTGGTAGCGCTTGAGTTCGGTGATGTCGAGCAACAGCCACATCGATTCGTCGCGCCCGGCGGAGAGCATCACGCCGCTCATGTCGACCCAGATCGCCTGACCGTCCTTGCGCACCAGGCGGATCTGCGTGCGGTAGGTGCCCCCCTCGCGCAGGCTCGGGTATGCGTCCTCACCGAAACGGCGGTAGGAATCCTCGTCGGGATACAGGGTCCGCATGTCCTCGCCGAGCGGATCGCCGGCACCATACCCGAGCATCTGCTCCAGAGCCCGGTTTCGCCAGATCGCCTTGCGGCCTCGCAGCTTGAGGATGCCGACGAGTTCGTTGTCCAGCATCATCTCCTGCTCGCGGTTGAGATCCGCCAATCGGACTGCCAGTCGGCCCCGCTCCATCAGCCATCCGATCAGGATGGTGATCAATGCGTAGCCGACGACGGAAATCTCCGGCATCCAGCGTTGCGTCCAGGCCCATTGCACCGGAGCGCCGAGGTAGAGCACGGTTCCCGCGCTCAGGGCGACGACCAGAACACCGGGCGCGGAGCCGCAAAGATAGAAGGTGAGCAAGGCCGCGACGGAAAACGGCGCGAACGGCAATCGCGGCTCGACGGACCAAAGCGCGATCCGGACCAACAGGGCCGCGACGTACAGGGCGAGGCCGACGGCAAACGGCGCAATCGCGGAGCGATTGCCGAAAGGAGGGTTGCTGGCAAACTTCAAGTGCGTTCCTGTACGAATTGCCCTGATTTTGCCATTCATCGGGGGCAACGGCGGCGATTTGCCGCCTCACCCCGCTTGCACCCGCCGTCCGCCCCAATTTTGTCCAGGACAAACACTTGTATGCCGAGGCCGCGACGACCCTCCCCCGCGTCATCCCGACGGACGCCGGTCGGCGCCCCGTCCGGCGCGAGATCGAATCAGCGACCGACCGCGGCCTGCATCGTCTCGGGGTAGCGCGCGCCTTCGATGGCAATCGCCGCCACGGCGCGGTCGATCCCGGCCAGGTCGTCCGCGCGCAAATGCAATTCGATCGCCTCGAGGTTCTCGCGCAGCCGCTGCGGCTTGGTCGTTCCGGGAATCGGCACGATCCAGGGCCGCCGGGCGAGAACCCACGCCAGGGCGATCTGTGCCGGTGTCGCCGATTTCTCCTCGCCAATCCGGCGCAACAGGTCGACCAGCGCCTGGTTATGCACCATCGCATGCGCCGTGAAGCGAGGCAACTGCCGCCGGAAATCGCTGTCGGGCAGCACGGTGTCCGGGCGCATCGTTCCGGTCAGGAAGCCGCGGCCCAGCGGGCTGAACGCAACCAGGCCGATGCCGAGTTCCTCGCAGGCGGCAAAAATGCCATTGTGTTCGGGGTCGCGGGTCCACAGCGAATATTCGTTCTGCACGGCCGTCACCGGCTGCACGGCGTGGGCACGGCGCACCGTCGCCGCCCCGGCCTCCGACAGGCCGAAGTGGCGGACCTTGCCTTCGGCGATCAGGTCGCGCACGGTGCCTGCGACGTCCTCGATCGGCACCTTCGGGTCGACACGATGCTGGTAGAACAAATCGATGACGTCGATTCCCAGCCGGCGCAGCGATGCGTCGGCGACGCGCCGGATCTGCTCGGGTCGGCTGTCGGTGCCGACCATCCTGCCGTCGACGATGTCCATGCCGAACTTGGTCGCGATCACGACCCGGTCACGCAGGGGGCGGAGGGCCTCGCCGACGAGTTCTTCATTGGTGTAGGGCCCGTAGACCTCGGCGGTGTCGAAAAAGGTCACGCCCAGTTCCACGGCATCGCGGAGCAGCGCGATGGCGTCGCGGCGATCGAGGGCGGTGCCGTAGGCGTGGTTCAAGCCCATGCAGCCGTACCCGATGGCCGACACCTTCAAGCCGGTTTTTCCGAGGACACGCTGTTTCATGATTCCTCCGCAGGATCGTTGGAATAGTGGCCGATGCGGGTGCAAGACATCGGAGCAACCCCATCGGGGCAACCTCGGATGCCGGGGAATGCACCCCCGGCGCGCACGGCCCGCATCTCAAGCCAGGACCGGGTAGTCGGTGTAGCCGGCTGCCCCCGGCGTGTAGAACGTCGCCATGTCCGGCGGGTTGAGCGCCGCGCCGCGGCGCATGCGCTCGACCAGATCGGGGTTGGCCAGCATCGGCCTGCCGAAGGCGATGAGGTCGGCGTCGCCCGCCTGCAACGCCGCCTCGGCGCTCGCGGCATCGAAACCACCGGCGAGGATGAACGGCCCGTCGAACGCCGTGCGCAGCGCGCGCTTGAACGCCGCCGGAACGGGTGGTGCGCCCATCGCCGAGTGGTCGAGCACGTGCACGTAGAGCAGACCCAGCGCCGACAGCGCGCGCACCAGTTCGAGGTACTGCTCCTCGACGCCGTCGAACGCGCCGGTGGCGTTGAAGACTCCGTAGGGCGACAGCCGCACGCCGACCCGATCGGCGCCGATGGCAGCGGCCGCTGCGCGGATCACTTCGAGCGCGAAGCGGTTGCGGCCGGCCGCGCTGCCGCCCCAGTCGTCGCGGCGGGTGTTGACGTTGGCGTTGAGGAACTGTTCGACCAGGTAGCCGTTGGCGGCATGCACCTCGACGCCATCGAACCCGGCCTCGATCGCCAGGCGCGCCGCGTTGGCGTATTCGCCGATGGCGCGGGCGATGTCGGAGCCGTCCATCGCCCGCGGCGGCGAGTAGGGGCGCATGCCGTGGCGGTCGGTATGGACTTCCCCGGGCAGCGTTTCGGACGTCGGACCCAGCACCTCGGCCCCCGCCGGGAGATTGTCCACATGGCTGACGCGACCGGTATGCATCAACTGGACGACCATGCGACCGCCGCGGGCATGCACCGCATCGGTGACCTGTTTCCAGCCGGCGACCTGCGCTGAATTGAAGAGGCCGGGAATCCGCGCGTAGCCCAATCCGTTCGGCGAGGGGGCCGTCCCTTCGGCAATGATCAGTCCCGCGCCGGCGCGCTGGGCGTAATACTCGGCCATCAAGGCGTTGGGGGTATTGGCCTCGACCGCGCGGCTGCGGGTGAGCGGCGCCATGACGACACGATTGTCCAGGTGCAACGAGCGAATGGTCGTGGGGTCGAACAACATGGGTGCATCCTTTCTGTCTTTGCAATGGCCGGCATGGTACCGGCGAGGCGGCGAGCCGCCCACGGCGGCGACCGGGGCCGTGGATTCGGGATCGGAAAAGTATAGCGGACCGCTCGTTCCACTACCGAGGCGACGGCGATGGTCGCAGCACAGACAGGGACTCGTCGTGGGGCGCGTACGGCCGTCCCGGATTCGCCCTCTCGGAACCGTCCACCGGGCGCCTCCGGCAGATCGCGCGCCGCCGTTTCCCTTCCAGGCCCGGTCAAATCCCCGGGGAAGAATCCCCGAAATCGTCGCCTCGATGCGGCACCGCGCTGCTTACAATGCCGCGCGAGGGCCGTGATTCCGCGCGGCTTGCCGGGACCCGTTGCGCCGCACCCCATGGAAAAGACGATGAGCCTGCTGATCGGCGCGTTCGGCGCCGCCGCCACAGCATTCCTGGCATACCTGCTGGCGGTGGTGCGTCGGCAGAACCGCGCCCTGCTGCGCAGCGCAAGCCTGCTTGCCCGGACCGGCGAACTGCAGGCGTTCCTGGCCCAGATCAACCAGGCCGCGTCCCAGATGGAAGAGGAGGAAGCCTACCTGCGCACCGTATGCGACCTGGCGGTGCGCGAAGGAAAGCTCGCGCTGGCACTGATCGGGCGGCCCGACGACCGCGGCCAGCTGCAATTCCTGGCGGCCGCGGGCGCGACCGCATACCTCGACGGATTGACGATCTCCGTGCTGCCGGAGGTACCGGAAGGACAGGGGCCTGCCGGTCGGGTATGGCGAGGAGGCCTGCCGATCTTCAATTCCGACTTTTCGACGCCGTCGCTTGCGCCCTGGCGCGCGCGCGCCGAGCGCCTCGGGCTCAAGGCAACCGCCGTTCTGCCCATCCGGCGCGGCGGCATGCCGTGGGCCCTGCTGATTTTCTTCCGCCGCGACGACGTGGCATTCGACCCGCCGATGCAGCGGCTGCTGGTGCAACTGGCCGACGATATCGGGCGCGGACTCGACCACACCGCGCGCAGCAAGCGCCTGCGGCTGCTCGACCGCGCAGTGGCGGCACTGTCCGAAGGGCTGACCATCGCAGACGGCCGGCGCGACCTGATTTTCGTCAACCGCGCGTTCGCGGAGATCTCGGGCTACCCACCCGAGGAGGCCGTCGGCCGCAACTGCAACTTCCTGCAGGGACCGCAGAGCGACCCCGCCACCGTCGCGCAGATCCGCGCCGCCCTGAATGCCGGCGAAAGCTTCGACGGCGAAATCGTCAACGTGCGCCGCGATGGCTCGACGTTCTGGAACCACCTGCACGTCGACGCCGTGCATGATGCCGAAGGACGCATCACCCACTACGTCGGCATCCAGCGCGACGTCACCGAGCGGGAACTGCAGTTGCAACGCCTGCAGCGCGCGCAGGCCGTATACCGGGCGCTCGCCGCGGCGGGCGATTCCCTGCTGCTGGGCGCGACCGAGGCGGCGATGACATCGCGCCTGTGCCAGAGCCTGGTCGAAGGCACCGAATTCTCCTCGGCCTGGCTGGTACGGCCCGATGAGCAAGGGGTCTTCCAGTCACTGGCGACCTCCGGCGAGCGCGCGGAAGAATCGGCGCTTTTCGATGCCCTGCACGTCGCCGCCGACGACCCGGGAGCAGCGGTCGCGCAGGCCTGGCGCAGCCATGCGGTGGTGATCGCGGAAGTCACGACACCGGCGCCGGGGACCGACGGCGGGGGGGCACCGCATGCGGCGGCGATGCTTGCCGCCCCGGTCCGCCGCGGCGGCGCGGTCTGGGGGGTTCTGGTCCTGGTCGCCCAACGCTCCGGATTGTTCGACGACACCACGCGCAGCGCCTGCGAGCGCGTCGCGGCGCTGTTGGGCCACGGCCTGGACGAACTGGATCGCAAGTCGGCACTGCAAACCCTCCAGGACGCCGAGAGCCGGCGCGCGCGCACCGACCCGCTCACCGGCCTGCCCAATCGCCTCGCGTTCGACGAATACCTGCCCGGCGCGCTGGCGCGGGCGGCTCGTCGGCAGACGGTGGTTGCCGTGGGCATGCTCGATCTCGACGACTTCAAACCCGTCAACGATCGCTTCGGCCATTCCGCGGGCGACGTGCTGCTGCAAAAGATCGCCCAGGCGCTGCGCGCCCGCGCCCGGCAATCCAACTTCCTGGCACGACTCGGCGGCGACGAGTTCGTGCTGGTGTTCGAGGATCTCGAGCCGGAGCATTTCCTGCCGCAACTGCAGATGGCGCTCGAGCGGCTGCACGCAGCGATCGAGCAGCCGTTCGATCTGGGCGAAGGGCGCACCGCGCGCGTGGGCATGACCATCGGCTTCGCGCTCTATCCGCAGGATGCCGGCGAGCCTGACATCCTGCTGCGGCTGGCCGATGCGGCAATGTATGCGAGCAAGGCGCACAAGCACGACCGCACGCACTGGTGGCGCATCGGCACCTCCGGGCCGGATGGAGAGCGGAACCGCCCGCCGGACCCCCTGCTCGACCTGTTCGGCAGCGAATCCTCCGCTCTGCTGGAGTCGCTCGACCCGTCGATTCTCGACCCGGTCGCGTCGGCCTTCGCGCGAGCGTTCTACGAAGGCCTGGCGCGCGAACCCGAGCCGGCGCAGATCCTGCACGCCCTGACGCCGGCGGAATCGGATCGGCTCCAGCGCAGCCAGGCGGAGCATCTGCGCTTCCTGATGCGGCCCGACACCACGCGGGACGCGATCGAACGCAATGCCCGCAGGCTCGGCGAGACCCATGCCCTGGTCGGACTGCCCAACGCCAGCATGGAGCAGGCCTTCGGACTCTACGAATCGCTGCTGCGCGCCCAGCTCGAAGCCGCGTTCGTGTCCGCGCGCGAACGCTACCTCATCATGCGGGTGGCGACTGCGCGGCTGCGGCTCGACGTGCAGATGCAGCTCGCCGCAATCGACCGGACGGTCGAAAAATATTTCTCCCTTCTCAAGGTTCCGGTCCGACCCGGCGCGCGCTGGGTCGACGTGCTGCCGCTGGCGCTGGAAGGCCTGAGCGGCCTGCCGGGCATCCGCCATGCGATCGTGTTCCGCCCCGACGAGCACGGGTCGTTGCGCATTGCCGCGGGGGCCGGAGAAGACTACGGGCGGGTCGCGGACATGGTGCGCGACCACGACGATCTCCGACCCAACCTGAATGCGGGACCGGGCATGCAGCGCGGACCGCTTGCAATGGCATGGTTCACGCGCGAAGTGCAGGTGGTGGATGCCTACCTGCTCGACCCCAGGCTGCAGCGCTGGCATGCCCTGGCAGAGGAAATGGGCTGGCGCAGCGCAGCGACGGTTCCGATCGCCAGCGTCGAAGACACGGACAGCGTGCTCATGCTCTTCGGCACCCACCCGCACCAGTTTTCCTCGAGCTGGGCAAAGTCCTGGCTCGAACTGCTGCGCAACCGGCTCGACACCTTGTTCGCCGCGACCGCGCGCGGCCACCGGCTGATCGGCCCGACGCGCGTGCGCACCCTGCGGGAACTGCTCTACGGCGACGGTCTGAGCATGTGGGTGCAGCCGATCGTCGACCTGCAGACCGGGGCGGTGGTGCGCGTCGAGGCGCTGGCGCGCCTGCAGACCCCGGATGGCGAAGTGGTCAACCCGGACGATTTCCTGCCCGCGTTCGGCGAGCAGGAACTGCACGCGCTGTTCCGTCTGGGCCTGACGCAGGCGCTCGAACACCTGCATGCCTGGCGCGAGGCGGGGCTGGAATTGAGCGTCGCGGTCAATCTGCCGCCGCTCACCCTGACCCAGCCGGATTGCGTGTCCTGGATCGAAGAGGCCCTGCGCAAGACGCAGATCGCGGCTTCCCGCCTGACCCTGGAAATTCTCGAGAGCGCGGAACTCGATCACACGCGCAGCGGCGAAGCGATGCAGGCCATCGATGCCCTGGGCGCGCACCTGGCGCTGGACGATCTCGGGTCGGGGTATGGCAGCCTGGGCCGGCTGGCGTCGATGCCGATCGACACCGTGAAGATCGACCAGGGCCTGATCCGCGAATTGCCGCGCGACCCGCTCCGCACGATCCGCCTGCTGTCCACCCTGGTGCGCATCGGGGAGGAGTTCGCGCGCCAGACGGTGGTCGAAGGCCTCGAGGACGAGGGATTCGTCGAAGCGGCCCGCCTGCTCGGCGCGCGCCTCGGCCAGGGGTATGCGCTCGCGCGGCCGATGCCCGCAAAGTCCTTCCCGGCCTGGATGCAGATCCGTCCGGCGATCGGCGAGGATCCGGCCCTGCACACCTGGCCCGGTGCCTTGGCATATCACTGGGCGACGACGCACGACCGCCTGCATCTGCGCACTCCCGGACCGTTCGAATCCTGCCCGCTGGCAGCGTTTCTGCAGCGGCAAGGCCTCGGCGAACCCGAGGTCCTGCGCTGGCACGAGCAGATCCACCGCAGCACCCCCGGCGCGACGCGCGACACCGCAGCGCGCGCGCTGCTCGAGTGGCTGGTACGTCGCGTCACCCTCGCGTACACCCGCTGATCCACCGAAGACGACTCTCTCAGCACGGACGACCCCATGACCAACGCTCCCGCCCCGGCCTCCCCCTGCGCCGCCGGTACCCTTCCGGAGGAATCCGGCTCCGACCCGTCGCGCTGCGGAATCTGCCGCAGCGGCGAAGACTGCGGCGTGCCCTTCGAATTCGCCTTCCAGCCCATCGTCGACCTGGAGTCGGGCCGGATCTTCGGCCATGAGGCCCTGGTGCGCGGCCCGCAGGCCGAGCCCGCGCCGACCGTGCTGTCGCAGACGAACGACGGCAACCGCTACAACTTCGACCAGGCGTGCCGCGTGAAGGCGATCAACACGGCATGCGATCTCGGGCTGCGCGAACGCCAGGGCGAACTGCTGTCGATCAATTTTCTTCCGCGCGCCGTATATCGGCCGGAACTCTGCATCCAGACCACCTTGCGAACGGCGCGCCAGCGCAATCTCGATGTCGGACAGATCCTGTTCGAGGTCACCGAGGGCGAACGCATCGAAGATGGACCGTGGTTCGCCGAAATCCTGCGCGAGTACCGCAAGCAGGGATTCCTGACCGCCATCGACGATTTCGGCGCCGGGTATGCCGGACTGCGCCTGCTCGCGGATTTTCAGCCCGACGTCGTCAAGATCGACATGGACCTGGTGCGCGACGTCGATCGCAGTCCGTCGCGGCAGGCGATCGCGCGCGCGGTGATCCGCATGGCGCAGGAGCTGCACATCCGCATCGTTGCGGAGGGCGTGGAGACCGCCGGCGAGCGCGACTTCTTCCTGCACGAAGGCGTCAGCCTGCTCCAGGGATATCTGTTCTGCCGGCCGCTGTTCCGCCAGCTGACGACCTTCGCCGCCTGCGCGGCGGGCGACGGCACGACCGCATCCCGGTCCGCCGCCCCCTTGGCCTGAGCCCCGGGAGCAGTCCGTCCGACACGCTATGCGCCGCGCGCCCCTGCGACAGGGTCGGGACGCATCGTCAGGACCATCCGGAACCGAACCGCGCCGGACCGCATCCGGCGAACCGCCGCATCGGCCTGTTCGAGCGCCATCGTTTCGATCCACGGCCGCGCTCCCACCAGCACGCTGAAATCGAGCGCGCGCTCGCTGTCGTGCGGGGTCCCGGTGATCGATCCCAGGATGCGGCGTTCGCCGACCACCATGTGTCCCGTCGATACCGTCAGAGGATCCTTTCCCGCCCCGAGCAGAACCAGCGTGCCGCGGGGAGCGAGTGCCGGCAACAACGCAGCAACCGCCGCCGACTGGCCGATGGTGGTGACGATCGCCTGCGCGCCACCGAGATCGCGCAAGCGCGCGGCCGGGTCTTCCCGCTCGACGTCGACGTAGCAGTGTGCGCCGAGCTCCCGTACATCGTCGGCAATGTCCTCGCCGCGGCCGATGGCCGCAACCCGGAACCCCATCTTGCGCGCGTACTGCAAGGCCATGTGACCCAACCCTCCGATTCCCTGGATCGCCACCAGATCGCCGGCCTGGGCGCCGGATCGCTTCAAGGCGTTGAACGTCGCCACCCCGGCGCAGAGGATCGGAGCCGCCTCTTCGGCGCACAGATCGTCCGGAACGGCCACCAGGCCGGTGGCGCGGGCAAGCATCATCTCCGCGTAGCCGCCATCGCAGGTTGCGCCGACGAACGGCTGGTTCCGGCAGAGATGAAATTCGCCGCGCCGACATGGGATGCACTCGTTGCAATGCCCGCCCAGACGACCGACGCCGACCCGCCGGCCCGCCTGCCACATTGCGGGGACCCCCGGGCCGCACGCGGCGATGCGACCGACCACCTCATGGCCGGGAACACGCGGCAGGCGCAATGCGGGATCGGCGTTGTCGATATCGCCGGCATCGGCACCGCAGACGCCGCACGCCTCGACCGCGATCAGGACTTCGCCGGATCCCGGCTGCGGCACCCGTCGGGTCGCCAGCTCGAGCACTCCGGGTTGTCGCACCTGCATCACACGGTAGGTCGCACCATGGCGGGCATCGTCGGTCACGCGGTGTTCCACGCTGTCTTCCATGCGATCGGCCGGATTCATTACGCACTCCACTCCAGTTGAAATTCGAGGAGTTCGACCGCGCCGCAATGGCCGATCAACCGAGATTTTCCACCAACGCGGCCACGCCCCGGTGCGCCGCTTCGACGGCGCCGGCAACGTATCCGGGAAACTGCGGCGACCACTCGCTGCCGATCCCCGTCAACCGACCACGCCAGGGACCGGACGCGGCAACGGCGGGCGGCGCTGCCGGATGCGGGCTGCCGTGGGCATCGCGATCCGCCGCCGTCGCGGTGAAGGGATCGGCGGCCCAATCGCGGATCGCATCGATCTCGGGGACTGCGGCATCGGGCCCGAACAGGCGGGCGAGCTGGGCTCGGCAACGGGCGCGCCACGCCGATTCCGGAAGGGTCCGGCGCACCGCTGCGGGCACGCCGAAGAAGCCGAACAGCGCCGCGCCGCCCGTCGGGTTCGACGCATCATGAATCTCGACCAGCGGGCCCAGCGCACTGCGCGCACCGCCGGAGAGGCCGCGGCTCCGCCAGAACGGGCGGCCGTACACCGCCAGATATTTCGCATGCGCGGCCATCCAGGTTGGCGCCTCGCGCCAGGAGCGGTCCAGCGCCTGCGGCAAGGCGGGCTGGAATTCGACGGTGTGGGCAGCCAGGCGGGGAGGGATCGCCAACAGCAGATGGCCGGCGCGGAAGCGTTCGATTCGGCCGGCACCGTCAGCGACGTCCAGCTCCAGTCCATCGTCGGTGCTCCGTACGCGAAGCAGCGCCCTGCCCAGGGCGATGCGCGTCCCGGTGAGCCGGGCGCGCAAGGCGTCGATCACCGCCGCCATGCCGCCGACGAGGCGCATCGACACGGGCATCCCGGGATATCCGGCAACGCGCACCGGCGCTTGCCCGGTCCCGCGCTCCACCATCAGGTCGCCGGCGTCCGGCTGCACGAAGCGCGCAAGTTCCAGTTCATCGACAAGGCGATGCAGTTCGGGTTGGAACTCCGGCCAATACCAGGTTGGCCCCAGATCGAACCGGTCGCCGGTCGGCGCAGCCACCAGGGACGCGATCCGGCCTCCGAGCGCGGGCCGGGCTTCGAGCAGCAGCACGTCCCGAACGCCGTGGCGCTCGAGCCGATAGGCCGCGTACAGGCCGCTCAGCCCGCCGCCCGCAATGACGATCGGCACCGGTTCCATCGAGGCGTCCGTTCAGAAGTGGCGCGCGAACAACTGCACGTGATTGCGCAGAAAATCGAGGAAGGTCGCAGCCGCCACCGACATCTGCTTGCCCTTCGGCCGCACGACGTACCAATCGCGGCGGATCGGGAATCCTTCGACGTCGAGCACCGCCAGTTCCTTCCGGCCGGCGTCGGGTTGCAAGGTACTGAGCGATAGCAAGGCGAGCCCCAGGCCGCCCGCGACCGCCTGTTTGATGGCCTCGTTGCTGCCGAGTTCCATCTTGATCCGCAGCGGCATGCCCCGCTCCGCGAACACCTGTTCCATCGTCATGCGCGTCCCGGATCCGCGCTCGCGCACCAGGAAGGATTCCTGTGCCACTTCGGCGAACGGAATCGCCGATCGGCCGGCCATCGGATGCGCCGCCGGGGCGAAGATGACGAGCGGGTTTTCCAGGAAGGGTTCGCTTTCGGTTTCCATGTCCTCGGGCGGCAGTCCCATGACATAGAGATCATCCTGATTGCGCGCGAGCCGGTCGAGCAGGCGATCCCGGTTGACCACCTCGAGCGCGATGTCGATCCCGGGGTATTCCAGGCAGAACGGACCCAGGATGCGCGGCATGAAGTACTTCGTGGTGGTGACGACGGCGATCTTGAGACGGCCCTGCTTGAGTCCCTTAAAATTGGCGACGGTCTGCTCGAACCGGCCCCAGGTGTCCAGCCACTGCGCGCAGGTCGCGTACAGTTCGCGCCCCGCCTCGGTCAGAAACACCTTCTTGCCGACCTGCTCGAGCAAGGGCAATCCCACCTGCTCCTGCAGCAGGCGGATCTGTTTCGACACCGTCGGTTGCGTGACCTGCATCGCTTCCGCCGCGCGCGAAAAACTGCTGAGACGGGCAACCGCCTCGAATACCTGCAACTGACGTAGCGTGACGTGCATCATGGCCGGACCCCTCACCCGCAAACGATAACCTCAAGGTTATCGTCTACATAATAACTATTCATTTTTATTTCTGGTCTCGCGTCCCTAGACTTTTTCCCGGGAGTCGTTCGCCCCCGAATACGTCCATCGCCGCAGGAGACCGCCATGCCGCATGACCCGCTTGCGCCCGCTCTGGCCCTGATTCCCCCGATGCTGTATTTGCTGGTGGGGTTGATACCCGCCGCGTGGGCCAACGCCCGTGCCGCGACGATGAGCGCGCTCGCCACCAACGCCGCCTGGGCGGCGCTGGCCGGGGCCGTCGCGACGGCCGTCGCCCATGGGTTCGATTCCGCCCAGTCGTGGACGATCCATCCGGTCGCGCTGGGCAGCCTGGGGAGTTTCCCCTTGGCAATCTATGTCAACGGCCTGACAGTCACCATGCTGCTGCTGGTGTCTTTCGTCGGCGCCGTGGTGACCCGCTACGCGCGGCCGAATCTCGACGGCGACCCCAACCAGGGCCGCTTCCACAAATGGCTGGCGATGACGCTCGCCGCGATCCTCACCCTGATCGTGTCCGGCAATCTCCTGCTGTTCGCATTCGCCTGGATCGCCACCAGCCTGTGCCTGCACCAGTTGCTGATGTTCTACCGCGAGCGGCCGGCGGCGGTGCTGGCCGCCCACAAGAAATTCGTCGCCAGCCGGATCGGCGACGTCAGCCTGCTCTGCGCCGTCGCGCTCATCGGATCGAGCCTGCACACGCTCGATTTCGCCGGGATGTTTCACATCCTTGCGACGCCGGGAATCGCGGTTCCGGCGTCGCTGGATCTCGCCGCCTTGCTGATCGTCGTCAGTGCGGCACTCAAATCCGCGCAGTTTCCATTCCACGGCTGGTTGATCCAGGTGATGGAGGCGCCGACACCGGTGTCCGCGCTGCTGCATGCGGGCATCGTCAACGCCGGCGCGTTTCTGGTCGTGCGTATGAGTCCGGTGATCTCGCACTCGGAAACGGCGCGCTGCCTCCTCGTGGCCATCGGCCTCATCACACTGGCCCTGTCGTCGCTCGTGATGCTCACCCAGACCAGCATCAAGGTGTCGCTTGCCTGGTCGACCACGGCGCAAATGGGATTCATGCTGCTGGAATGCGGACTCGGCCTCTACAGCCTTGCGATCCTGCACGTCGTCACGCACTCGCTCTACAAGGCGCATGCGTTCCTCGCTTCCGGAAGCAGCGTCGACACCTTCCGCGCACCGGTTCTGCCCTACCCCCGCGGCGGGCTTCGGCTGGGCCGGCTATTGCTGGCTCTGCTGACGGGCAGCGCGCTGACCCTGGTCACCGCCGCCGCGTTCGGCATCACGGCACACAGCGCGCCGGCGCTGCTCGCCGCCGCGACGGTGGTCGCGATCGCGACCTCGCAGTTGCTGCTGCTGGCAATCACCGAAACCGAGGGCAATCCGTCGTTCGCGCGCGCCCTGGGCCTGGGGATCATCGTCGTGTTGGCCTACTTCACGCTGCATGCCGGCTTCGAAGCCGCGCTCGCCACCAGCGTGCTCCCGGTGCCGGATCCGAAAGGACCGTTCCAGGCCATGCTCGCGGCCACCGTGGTCGGCGTCTTCCTCGTCCTGCTGGTGGTCCAGCGCATCCTCAAATCCGACCCGACGGCCTTGGGCAATGGTCTGTATCTGCACCTCTACAACGGTCTGTATGTCGACGTGTACATCACGCGGCTGCTGCAGCGTTTCTGGCCCAGTCCGCCCGCGGACATGGGTTCGCCGCCCGCTCCCTTCGCAACCATTCCCGGCACTCGAGGTGGATCATGAACGCACAACCGACAGCCGATCTCCGGACCCGCGACCACAGCGAACTGGCAGCACCGACCCCGGACGAACTGCGCGCACACATCGATGCGGCCTGCGCCCGCATCGCGCCCCTGTGGCCGCTGCAGCATTTCGTGGCGGTGAATCCGTTCTTCGGGCTGCGCGACCAGACGTTCCAGGACGCCTCCGACACGCTGGCGCGGATCACGGGTGCCGGCCTCTACATGCCCCGCGACTACTATCGCGCGCAGCTTGCCGAGGGGCGCATCACGCGCGAGGACATCGCCGTGGCGATTCGCCGCTGCGACAGTGACCTCGATCCGGAGAGCGTGGAGCGCGCCCTCGCGACGGACGCGCCGCGGCCCAAGCTCGGGATGGCGGCGGTCAGCGAAGTGCTCGAGCGTGTCGAAGGCGGGCTGTGGTCGAGCTTCGTCACCGAGCGCATCAGCCTGCATTGCGCCGCCTACTTCGACCTCGGCCAGGCCACGATCCGCATGCCCTGGCGCGATCGCTCGCTCTATGCCGCGTGGCGCGAATCGGCGGCGATCGATCGCAGCCCCTCGATGATGGGGCTGTTCGACTTCCGCTCGGCGGTACCCCGCCTGCCGGACGATCCGCAGGCTGCGATCGCGCTCGCAATCCGCCGTCTCACCATTCCGGCCGCGGCGGTCGAACGCTATCTGCATGCCTCGCTGATGAGCATCAACGGCTGGGCGGCATGGGCGCGATACCTGCGCTGGCAGGCCGAACTGCAAGGCGGGCGCGACGACTCGATCGTCGATCTGCTGGCGATCCGGCTGATGTGGGACATGCTCCTCTTTGAGGAAAAGCGCTCGGCGGCACTAGTGGCGCGCTGGCGCGAAATGCTCGCCGCCAGCATGCGCCCGCCATCGGCCAAGCGCCAGGCGTCGGCGGAGATCGACCGCATCCTGCTGACGGCAATGGAGGTGGGGTTTCAACGCAGCATCATCGCCGGCGTTGCCGCGCCCGCCGGTTCGCAGACCGACGTCGACCCGACGGCGACTTCCCCCGGACGGCCGGCGCTCCAGGCGGCGTTCTGCATCGACGTGCGTTCCGAGGTGTTCCGGCGCGCGCTCGAGACCGTCGCCTCGCCGATCCAGACGATCGGGTTCGCCGGGTTTTTCGGCATCTTCATCGAACACGTCCCGCTGGGTTCGACCGCCGGCCACGTTCATGTCCCGGTGCTGTTCCGGCCGGGGTATCCGATCTACGACCGGGTCAAGAACGGGGATCCCGATGCCGTGATGGTCGAACGCCGCCGTCGGATCGGCCTCTACAAGGCCTGGAAGGGCTTCAAGTTCTCGGCGCCATCGTGCTTTTCGTTCGTCGAAGCAGCCGGACTGATGTATGTTTCGAAGCTCATCACCGACAGCTTCGGCTGGACCCGGCCCGTTCCCGACCCGCGGACCCAGGGCCTCGACCAGGCGGCTGCCGATCGCGTCGGCCCGACCCTCGAGGACGTGTCCCCGGCGCAGCGATCCCCGGACCACGCCCATGCGGGCATCCCGCCCGAGGAGCGCGCCGGGCATGCGGAGCGGATCCTGCGGGCGATGTCGCTCACCGCCAATTTCGCACGCATCGTGCTGTTGGCCGGCCACGGCAGCAGCACCGTCAACAACCCCTACGGATCGGCGCTCGACTGCGGTGCCTGCGCCGGCCAGACCGGAGAGGCCAGCGCGCGGGTGGTCGTCGCCCTGCTGAACGACCGCGCGGTCCGCGCGGAACTGCGGCGCCGCGGGATCGACATTCCCGACGACACCTGGTTCCTCGCCGGGCTGCACGACACCACCACCGATGCGCTGCAGCTTTTCGACACCGACGAGCTCCCGGCGGCACTGGCCCCGGATCTCGCCCGCTTGCGGCAGTGGCTGGAGCAGGCCGCCGATCTGACGCGTCTCGAGCGCGCCGCCCTGCTCGGGATCGCCGCCACGACCGACCGCGGCATCGAGGCCCGCGTCCGCAGCCGCAGCCGCGACTGGTCGCAGGTGCGGCCCGAATGGGCGCTCGCGAACAACGCCGCATTCATCGCCGCGCCCCGATCGCGCACCGCGGCGCTTCATCTCGCCGGCCGCGCCTTCCTGCACGAGTACGTCTGGCGACAGGATGCCGGGTTCGGCGTGCTCGAGCTGATCATGACGGCGCCGATGGTGGTCGCGAACTGGATCAACATGCAGTACTACGCGTCGGTCGTCGACAATCGACGCTTCGGCAGCGGCAACAAGGTGCTGCACAACGTCGCCGGCGGCGCCATCGGCGTGCTCGAAGGCAACGGCGGCGACCTTCGGACCGGCCTGCCTCTGCAATCCCTGAGCGACGGCAAGCAGTGGATGCACGAACCCTTGCGATTGAGCGTGTTCATCGAGGCGCCGCAGGATCCGATCGACGACGTGGTGTCGCGGCACGCCGTGGTGCGCGACCTTGTCGAGAACGGGTGGCTGCACCTGTTCCGCATCGCCGATGAGGGCACGGTCTTCCTGCGCCGGTCCGATGGCCTGTGGCTGGCGGCGGAGCGGGACCGGTAACGCAAGCGGGTGTGGACGCTACGCCGTACGGTGACAAGCCATGGCGCCGGGTGTATCGCATTGGATGAGGCGTCCGGCGTCCCTCTCGTGTTGCTTCCGGCCGATACGTGACCACCGGTGCCGGTTACACGCTCGATACCGCATTCCTCAGCCAACCTATGCTGGTTCGTGCACCTGCATTTCGATCCGAAGCCCCGCCGCCGTCGCCATATTCACCAGTGCGTCAAGGCCAAACAAGTTGATCTTGCCGCGCATCAGGTCGGAAACGCGTGGCTGGGTCACCGAAAAAAGTTTTGCGGCCTGCGCTTGGCTCATTCCGGTCTTGGCGATGTGATTCCGCAGCGCCATCATGAGGGTCGAGCGCAGTTTCATGTTTTCCGCTTCCTCCGGGGTGTCCTCGATGGCATCCCAAACGCTGGCGAATCGTTTCTTAGTCATTTGCGGAGCTCCTTCAATAGATCGCGGTATCGATCGCCGGCCAAGCGCAAATCGGACTTGTTCGTCTGCTGCCGCTTTTTCTGGAAGCAGTGAAGCACGTAGATCGCATCGGCAAATTTGGCAACGTAGATGACCCGGTACGTTCCGGACGAATCCCAAACCCGGATTTCCTTCACCCCTGGACCCACGGTTGTCATTGGCTCCCAATCGTCCGGGTCCAGGCCGTTCTGTACTCTGTCTATCTGGTGGCCTGCCTCGCGCCTCGCGGCAGGCGGAAAAGAGCGCAGATCGTCAAGCCACTGCCCAGAAACTCGACCGATTTTGGTTTCGCCATACGAGAAATATACAAGTATTTGTATGCCATTGCAAGGCTATCGGTTGCCCGTTGTTACATGGAAGGTCCCTTGTCGTTTCGTGAAAAATTGAAGTGCTCCGGACCGGCCGTTCGCGAGATTCTCTCCGCGGCCAGGAGCGGCTGCTCGAAGTCACGAAACCCCCTCTCCCGCGCAGGCGGGAGAGGGCGGGGGTGAGGGTCGTCGCAAGAGCGATGTCGTGCGAATTTGCTCGAGCACTGCCACGGTCTGCGTCAAGACCTCGTTGTCCCAGAATCGCATCACCACGAAGCCGCGCTTGCCAAGGAATGCATCCCGCGAAGCGTCGTAGCGGCATGCTTCCTGATGTTGTGAGCCGTCCACCTCGACGATGAGGTGTTGTTCCATGCAGACGAAATCGACGATATAAGGACCGATCGGTTGCGGTCGACGGAACCGCCATCCCATGAGGCGACGCGAACGCAGTTCTTGCCAGAGGCGCCGTTCGGCGTCGGTGGATTGCGCGCGCAGCGAACGTGCCTTCGTCGATGAAGGCGTTCGGCGGGGTGTTTCCATACGGAATGGGGAGCTGCGTCGGGGGAAGCGCGAAGTTTGTGTCGCCGGATGGTATGTGGCACTACCGTCGACAGCAGCAATGGCAGCCGCCCTCACCCCCGCCCTCTCCCGCCGTCGCGGGAGAGGGAGTTGGCGCGCCTCCCACGTCGACGGCCTGCTCGGGGTCGAATGCGTCATCCCGATCATCGAGATTCGATGCCGAAAAGGGAGCGCTGACAGCGCCCACGAAGAGGACGTCAGCGCGTCATCGACAGATACAGGGCGGGGAGCTTTTCCGGCAAGCGGGCGACCTGGTCAAGGATCAGGTAGTTCTTGGCGCCGAAGATCCGCGAGACGTACTGGTCGGCGTTGGGATCCAGCGTCAGGCAGAAGGTGTTGATCCCGCGCCGCGCCAGTTCCTCTACCGCCTTGCGGGTGTCCTGGCGCAGGTATTGCGGGTCGCGCACGTCGTTGTCGGCAGGCTCGCCGTCGGTGAGCAACAGGACCAGCTTGCGCTGGCTCGGTCGGCGCGCGAGGTGGGCCCCCGCGTGACGCAGCGCGGTGCCCATGCGGGTGGAAAGCTTGCCGGTCATCGCCGCCAGACGCCCCTTGACCCGGTCGTCGTAGACGCCGTCGAAATCCTTGAAGCGGTAGTACTCGACGTCATGCCGGCCGTTCGAATCGAAGCCGTGGATCGCGAACGGATCGCCGATCTTGTCGAGCGCATCGGCAAGCAACGCGGCGGCTTCCCGCGCCATGTCGAGCACGGTCCGATTGCGCTCGTCGCCGCGCAAGGCGTCGTTGGTCGATTCCGAAAGGTCGATCAGCAGCAGCACCGACAGATCGCGGATCTGCAACCGCGTGCGGATCCCGATGCGCGGATCCGGCGCCCGCCCCATGCGGATGTCCACCAGGCCCTGGATCGCGGCGTTGAGGTCGATCTCGTCGCCATCCTCGACCTTGCGCTGGCGCACGACGCCCTGGGGCTGCACGGCCTCGATCAGGCGCTTGAGCCGGCGCACCAGCGGCTTGTGTTCTTCGATGACCGCATCGATGCGCGCCGGATCGCCGACTTTCGGATGTTTCTCGAGGAGGGTCACCCAGTCCGGACGCTCGAGCTGGGTCTGATAGTCCCACTCGGGATAGTGGAACGGCGAGGACACGGGCGGCTTGCCTTCGCGCTCGTTGAAGGAGGTCCCGTCGTCATCGTAGAGTTCGGTCGCCAGAACCCAGATTTCCTGGGCGTCGTCGCCGGCGAATTCGACGTCGAGCCCGTTGAGCATTTCCATCAGGCTGACGTACTTGCGTACCTGCGCGGGTCGGCCGCCGGCGCCGAGGACCTCGAAGTCGCCCTCCGGCATCTCCCACAGGTGGCGGTTGTCGTCGCGATAGGAAGCCGACGGCGCATCGATCCGCGCGTTGAAGGGAATCTCGCGCCGCGCCGATTCGTCGGCGAGTTCCATGCCGATCGCGACGGCGGCGTCGAGGTCGTGCAGATCGGAGAGCGCTTGAAAACGGCTGCGGGCGAGCGCGACCAGCGGATGGTCGTCATGCCAGGCCTCATCGAGCAAG
This sequence comes from Burkholderiales bacterium GJ-E10, assembly GCA_000828975.1. Taxonomy (NCBI): domain Bacteria; kingdom Pseudomonadati; phylum Pseudomonadota; class Betaproteobacteria; order Burkholderiales; species Burkholderiales bacterium GJ-E10. The sequence goes on from AP014683.1 coordinate 1,528,880, forward strand.
GCCCGGGCGATGCGGTCGAGCAGCGGCCCGACCCGCTCCGGCGCGTCCGGATCGACCGGCAGCAGCGCGGACCACAGGGTCTTCAAGCCCGGGAAGGCGCGTACCGCCAGCGCTTCGACGCGGGCATCCTCGATCACGCCCACGAACGCGCGCTGCAAGGGCGTATACCCTTCCGCGCGCGGGTCGGGCCGCGAGTGCACCTGATGCGCCGCGGCGTGCGCGGCGGCGGCACGATAGACCTCCAGTCCGGCAATCACCGGAGCCTGCGCCGTCGACGCGGCGGGGGTCGCTTCGTCGCCGGCCGGCCCGACGTCGTCAAACGCGTCGGGCAGGTGGATGACGTACTGTTCGATGTAGGGACGATACCCCGCACGCGTTTCGAAATCGCCCGAGGTCGGGCGCAGGAAGAAATCGCGGCCCCACAGCGCGCGGAGATACATGAGCAGGCGACGCTGGACATCGACGAACAACACGCCGCGCTGCTCCTTCTTGAGGACGGCGCGCGCCTCGTCGCTTTCGAGCGCGAAGTACGCGGCCTGGGCGGCGAAATCGCTGCGGTAGGCGGAGGCGCCCCACATCGCCCATCTCCGCAGCCCGCCAAGCGTGAGGTGGGTCAGCAGCACATCGAGCTTCTCGAGCATCGGCCGCAGTGCGCGCGGCACCTGCGTGAGCAGGTTGTCGAGCAGGGAAAGATACCCTTTGAAGAGTTCCAGCTCCCCCAGCCGCGCAGCGGCGGTCGGAGCCGTGGAGAACAGCAGGACCAGGACGCCGGCGCTGGTCTTGGAGTACATCTTGATCGCGCTGGAGAGCAGTTCGGCAACCGCCGGTTCGCCGATCTCCTTCGCCACCTGCGGCGCGCTTTCGAGGAAGGACACGACGAGGTCGGTGCCCCGGCCCAGGGCCTGGAGCCCCGCCGCCCCCTGGAGATAGGCCTGCAATCCGCGCGGACTGAACACCCGCACGGCATCCTGCCAGTTGGCCTCCAGCACCTCGCCGGCCTGGGCGCCCAGATCGTCGAGGATGTCCTGGTAATCGCTGAGATGGATCGCCATCGCCGCCTGCCCTCCCCGGTACGTTCAACCGCGAATGCTCAATCCGGCCAGACCCGTTCCGGATGCAATGCCGTGCCGTGAGTCCGAGGGCCACCCGGGACCGCGGTCGCCGCGGGCTTCGCCGTCGCCGTCGTCGTAGCGCGGGGCGCGGACGGAGTGATGGCCGGGGACGGCGCGACCGTAGCGGACTGCTGCACGGCTGCCGGCGCCGCCGGTGCGGTCCGTGCCACGGGCATCCGCGGCGTCGCCGGCGCTACCGCGACCGCCCGGGGCGGCGCGTCCTTCGCCGGGCCTTTCCCTGCCGCCTTCGCCGGCCCCATTCCGGACCCCTTCGCCGCGGGCTCCGGAATGCGCCTGGCGGCCGGGCTGTTCTTCGTGCCCGCCTTGTTTGCCGGACGGCCGCGCATCGGATCAACTGGCATGACGCGTCGCGATCGCATCCGCCGCCATGGCGAAGTCGCGTTCCATGGTTCCCGGCTCTTCCCCGTTCATGCCGAGGCTGACGTTGACGTGCGTGCGCGCGAAATTGAGGTCGGGGTAACAACCGAGCTGCTCGGACAGGGCGGCGAGGTCATCGAGAAATCCCCGGGTCGCCCCGTAGCTCGCAAATTCGTACCGGCGCGCCAGCCGCGGCGGGCGCTTCTGAACCGACCACTCACCCGAAAATTCCGCCATAACAGCTCTCCTGATGGGTTGCATCGGCAAGCATGCGCTCCAGTTCGCGAAGATGCGCCTGCTCGTCTTTCAGTAGTGCGGCAAAAAGCTGCCGAGCGGTTTCATCGCGCGTGCGGCGACAATGATCGACCGCTTCGGCATAAAGCTGCACTGCCTCCTGTTCCAACTGCATGTCGCGGACGAGGAACTCGGCCTTGTCGCGTCCGGGGCGCACCGCCGCGAGCTGGGTCGCGTTCGGGGTCAACCCCAAGGCGAGCATGTGCCGGATGATCATGGCGGCATGCCCGAGTTCCTCGCTCGCCTCGCGCCGGAAGTAGGCGCACTCCGCGTCCATCCCCCATAGCGCGCACAACTGCCCCTGGGTGATGTAGTGCTGCACCACGCTCATCTCGTGGTTCAGCCCCTGACGGAGATAGCCTATCGTCCGAGGGTCGCCCCGGAGAACGCGATCCAGATTCGCCAGCATGGCGACACCTTAGCGGGCGACCTCGGAGACATCCATGTCCCGACCGCTGGTCCCGGAACCGGGCGCGCGCGGCAGGATGCCCTCGACTTCGGCGTGGACGCGGGCGATGATGTGCGCCGCGACCAGGCCATCGCCAACGCGCTCGCACGCATCGGCGCCGGCACGCACCGCCGCGTTGACCGCGCCGGTCTCGCCCCGCACCAGCACCGTCACGTAGCCGCCGCCCACGAACTGCCGGCCGATCAGGCGCACTTCCGCCGCCTTGGTCATCGCGTCCGCCGCCTCGATCGCCGGAACCAAGCCGCGCGTCTCGATCATTCCCAATGCAATACCCGTCACTTCAGCCATTTCCATTCTCCTTGCGATACCGGGGAAAACCCATGTCGCCCGCCGCGGTTACGCGGACGGAGCCTTCGGCAGAATGCCCTCGACCTCGGCGTGGACGCGCGCGATGATGTGCGCCGCGACCAGACCGTCGCCAACGCGCTCGCACGCATCGGCGCCGGCACGCACCGCCGCGTTGACCGCGCCGGTCTCGCCCCGCACCATCACCGTGACGTAGCCGCCACCGACGAAATGGCGGCCGATCAGGCGCACTTCCGCCGCCTTGGTCATCGCGTCCGCCGCCTCGATCGCCGGAACCAGTCCGCGCGTCTCGATCATTCCCAATGCAATTCCGGTCACATCAGCCATTTCCAGCTCCTTTACAGTGAAAAAACACCTGATTTCCTAGGCATGCGCCTCGGATTCCCAGTGATCGATGATTCCCGCGATCGTCAGGTCAGTGAGAACGCGGGCATCACCGGATGCGTACCGGGCGGCCGAGCCGCTCACGGTGAACACCCATTTGCCGGGGGGAACCCCCACCGGATCGCACGCCACGGCGAGTGCGCCCTTTGCATCCGCAACCACGCGCAGCGACAGATTGCTGAGTCCGGCCACCCGGCGGGTGGCCACCAGATCCGAAAGAACCTGCATGATTTCCATCAGCGCTTCTCCTCGGACTTGCCGTCCTCGACGGCCCAGCGATCGATGATTCCGACGATGGTGAGATCGGACGGATACTCCTTGCTGCCGGCCGCTTCCCGCGCCGCCGACGATCCGACGCAGATGACCCAGTCGCCGGGAATGCATCCGATCGCGTCCACCGCCACCTGGCGCCCGCCGCCCGCCTTCTCCCGCACCACCAGCAGCGGACGATGTCCCAATTCGGCGATGCGGTTGGTCGACACCAGGGTCTTTTCCACTTGCATGATCTTCATGGCGCCCTGCTCCTAGTCCACAACGATTTCGATCGGACTACCCGTAGGCAGGTCCTGGACGCTGAGTCGGCACTGCAGATCGCCTCCTGCCGTCAGCGCCGGATACCGATTCCGGATCGCATCGCGCACCCGGCGCGCCTTCTCCGTCGCGCGCTCGCGTGCTTCCGGAACGCGCGCGTCGTAGCGGTAATGAATGGCAACGGGAATCGGGAGTCCATGCGCAAGGTTGAGCTTGCGGAAAATCTTGATGCCGACATCCATGTCCGCGGCCCCCTCTTCGAGGGTGTGCAGGTGGGCGTAGTACGCGACGTTGCGCATCTGCAGTTCCTCGAATCCATCGCCGACGCTGATGTAGCGTTCGGCGTGTCCGATGTCGGCGTACCGCCCGCCGTGCAGTTCCTCGACGTAATCGATCTGCGACAGGTTGTTGATCAGCAGATTCACGATCAGCCGCCGCATGCCGTCATGGGGTTCGCCCTGGCCGCTCGCCCAGCCGCCCATCCGGCTTGCCGCGCGGACGGATTCATAGACCGCGAGCCGCGCCGCGTCGGCGGTCGATGCGCGGGTCTGCGCGTACAGCTCGGCGTTGTCGACGAAGCGGTAGGCCGACAGGTCGCCACGGCTGTCGGGGACGTGAATCCGCACCGCGTCGGTATCGGTGTCGACGCCGATCAGCAGAATGTCCGTGCTCGCGCCGCAGCAGAAGGCGTTTTCGATCGCCTGGCGGAACTGCTTCAACCGCCCCAGTGCGGCGTCGATCGCCTGGTGATCGTTGCTGCCATGGGCGGCGCAACCTTCGTGGGCCGGATCCGACGAACTGAAGTGATAGACCGCCACCTTGAGGTATCGGGTGCCCGCATCCACGGTGCTGGGCACGCCCTCGCGGAAGCGACGCAACTCGGTGGCGGTCCAGTTCCGGACGTCGACCTCGACATCGAAGAGCGCGCCGGCATAGGCCTTGCGCCACGTGAACGAAGACAGCGGCAGCCGCAGGATGTAGCGCGACAACCCCTTGAGCCGGCCGTCGGCGCACGGACTGATGTCGACGGTGTGGAACCCGCAGTCGAGGAAGAAGTTGCGCGTGTCCTGCACCACCTCGACCTGTTCCCGGATATCGCGGGCGAACTGGTCGGTCGCCGCAGCAAGCGCCTGGAACACACAATGCGCATAGGCGGCCTTGACGTCGAAGCCGGTGGCCCATGCATCGTCGAGCAGGCGCGCCGGAAGTTCGCAGCCGAGCGCATCGCGAACCACGCCCTGGGCACGCTCGGCAAAGTCGGCCGTTGCCTGCAGCCCCACCACCCGCTGCAGCGCCGGAACGATGCGCGCGAACCGGCCCTTTACCGACTCCTCGCAGTGCGCGAGCCGTGCATTGGCCATGCGATCCGCCAGCACATGACGCTCGCCGCCGCTGCGCGCCGGCAAGGAACCCTGCCGGGTTCCGAGGCCGAACGGCGCCGCCGCCGACACGCCATTCGGCTGCGCAGTCCGCGGCACGACCACCGACATCGGCGGATGTTGCCGCTGGCTGGCGCGGGCACGCAGGGCGTAGGCGTTGCGGGTGTTCACGTCACGACTCCGTCGGGGATCAGCCGCGGGCTCCGCCGGACACGGTGATGACCGCGCCCTTGCCCGCGTTGCCGGCACTGCCGGTGATGCGCGCCGGAGGAACCTCGACCCGCTCGCGCCCCTTGTTGGCCCACGCGCTCGCGCCGGCGCCCCGTGCCTCGCCGCGCAAGGTCAGGTTGCGTCCCTGTGCCCATTGGCCTTCGGTGCCGGTGACGCGGCCCGATCGGGCCCAGTCGTCGCCGGTGATCCGCACGCCGGCATCGCGACCCTCGCCGGTGATGCGCGCAGGGGCAACGGCCTCTTCCGCTTGCGGAACCGCTTCGGCCACGGCGCCGTGATCGTCGCGGTAGCGAAACTCCGGTGTGCCGGACACCAGCCCGGTCGCCAGGTTGATCGGGCCGGTGATCCGCCCGCCGCCGCCGTGGTTGTCGGAACCCGTGATGCGGCTCCGGAATTCCTGGGCCTGACGCGAGGGCGACACGATGCTGAAATCGGTCGCGGCCGGCGCGGGTTCCTCGGGAACGAAGGGACGGATCGCCATCCGCGGCGACGAACCCGCCGATGCCGATACGCTCGGCACCGCCGCGCCGGCTCGCGGTCCGGCCGCCGAACCGTGGGCGGTACCGCCGGCCGGACAGCAACCGCAACCACAGCCGCAGGCTGCGCGGGTCTGCTCCAGCCCGGCGTACGGCGTGCCGCTGACCGCGACACCGCTTCCCGGCTCGTTGCCGGTGACGAGACCGGAACGACCCATCATGGTCCCGGAGACGGGCAATCCGCGCGGCGTCTCGCTCCGGCCCACCTTGACCGGGCGCGGAAGCAGAGCCGTGTCGGGGCGGGTGTCGGAGCAATAGGCTGCATACTGCTCCTGCGCGACATATTCGTTCCCGGTGACGGGCAAGCAGCCGCCGCGCTCGTCACCGGTCATCTGAGGGCGGTGGCCGATCTCCGTTCCGGTGACCGCGCTGCCCCCCAGGGTGTGGCTTTCCCCGACCTTCTCCGCACCGCCGCCGCAAATGCGCGACGATCCATATTGCGACCCGGTGACACGCTGGCAGGACCCCGGTTCGTTGCCGGTGACCCGCTCGCTGCGGTCGACGAGGTTTCCGGTGATGCGCTGGCCGTTGCGGCTCGCATCGACGCCGACCTTGGCCGGCGCGGGTTCCGGCCGGGTCTGGCAGACCGATTGGAACTGCTCGTTCGACAGGTACTCGGTTCCCGAAACCTGGCGACAGAACCCGGCTTCGTCGCCGGTCACCTTGATCGAACGCCCGAGCTCGGTTCCCGACACCGGACGACCGGCGATCGTGTGGGTCAACGCGACCTTGCTCGGCCCGTTGATGGTGAAGCGCGCGGCACCGGCGTCGGCGTACTGGCTGCCGGTGATCGATCGCGCGGCGCCGGGCTCCGTGCCCGTCACCCGCCCCGCACGGGCTTCATCGCTGCCGGTGACCGGCATGCCCTTGCGCTCGGTGAGGCCGACCGAAACCTTTTCCGGCCGCGGCGTGATGCCGTTGGCGGCACAGAAGTCCGCGAAGCGCTCGCGGCCCAGATATTCGGTTCCGGTGACGACCGTGCACGTGCCGGCCTCGTCGCCCGTGACCTTGTTCGAACGGCCGACCTCGGAACCCGAAACGCGCTGGCCCGAGCTGGTCGTGCTTTCGCCGACCTTGGCCGGCCCGGCCTGCGGCGGTGCTTCACAGAACGACGCGAACTGCTCCGAGCCGATGTATTCCGTGCCGGTGACGATCCGGCAGGATCCGGCCTCGTTCCCGCTCACCCGGCCTTTGCGCTCGACCTGGGTGCCGGTCACGATGCGCCCCGACAAGGTGGTACCGACTTCCACCTTGGGCGGGGCATCGCCGCGCTGCGGACGAACCCGACCGCTGGGGCGCGCCGGCTCGGCATCGCCGCGGCCGCTGCGCGACAGCGCGACACGCCGTTGCCGCGCCAGCTCCCGGCCGCTGGCGCCGATCGCCGACGCCGCGATGCCCTGCTCGCCACCTTTCTCCCGCCCGCGTTGCGGGGACGCGCCCTCGCCCTTCGGCGGCAACGCCTTCTTGCCGAGGCTGGCGAGCGCCTGACGGCGCTGACGGCACAGCGCGCGCACCGAACCGCCGTCGGCGCCGAGCGCGTCGGGATTCGCTTCCACGAATTCGCAAATCTCGTCGAGCGCGGAATCCGCAGACATCGGAGTTTCCGGCACCGACACCGGGATGGGAACCGGTACCGAAGCGGTCGGCTCCGGGTGGCTCGGCTTCGCGGCGACGGCCGACGCAGGGCGCGGACCGGGACGCGCCGTACGCGCACCGCCGGATCCCTGCTTGCCGACGCGGGACATCATCGCCCGCCGCTGTCGCGCCAACTCTTTGCCGCTCATTGCAGTCTGTTCAGGCATGGTAGTTCCTCAAGATCCCATCCACGGCACCGGAGACCGGCGCCCTTTCCCCTTTCCGTCAGGCGCCGCGATAGACGACGAACGCGGTGCCCTGGCTCTGGGAATAGTTGTCGTAGCCGATCACGCGCACATGGTGGCCGGGGTGCTCGCGATGGCACGCCTCGACTTCGGCGATGATGCGGTCGACGCTCTGCTCGCCGAACATCGGCAGCTTCCACATGTACCAGAAGTGGTTGAACGAGCGTTCGGGCTCGACATGCTCGACCGACGGGTTCCAGCCGTGCGCAACGATGTACTTGATCTGCTCGCGGATCTGATCCGGGGTGAGCTGGGGAAGGTACGAGAAGGTCTCGTACTTGATGGACTGCTTGTAGTCCTGAACATCAGCCATGATGATTTTTCCTTTCGGTTCCTGGGCGTCGTTAGCGGTTCTGCACGTCCAGCTTGTCCACGGTATCGAACTCGAACTTGATCTCCTTCCACGTCTCCATGGCGATCTTCAGTTCGGGACTGTGGCGGGCGGCGTTGGTCAGGATTTCCTTGCCTTCGGTCTCCAGTTGACGGCCGCGGTTGCGCGCTTCGACGCAGGCCTCGAGCGCGACCCGGTTGGCCGCGGCACCGGCCGCATTGCCCCACGGGTGGCCGAGCGTGCCGCCGCCGAACTGCAGGACCGAGTCGTCGCCGAAGATCGTCACCAGCGCAGGCATGTGCCAGACATGGATGCCGCCCGAGGCGACCGCGAACACGCCCGGCATCGAGCCCCAGTCCTGGTCGAAGAAGATGCCGCGCGAGCGGTCCTCGGGGATGAACGATTCGCGCAGAAGATCGATCCAGCCCAAGGTGGCCGCGCGATCGCCCTCGAGCTTGCCGACGACGGTGCCGGTGTGCAGGTGGTCGCCGCCCGACAGGCGCAGCGCCTTGGCCAGCACGCGGAAGTGGATGCCGTGATGGGGGTTGCGATCGATCACGGCGTGCATCGCGCGGTGGATGTGCAGCAGCATGCCGTTCTTGCGACACCAGCGCGCCAGACCCGTGTTGGCGCAGAAGCCGCCGGTCAGGAAGTCGTGCATGACGATCGGCATCTTGAGTTCCTTGGCGAACTCGGCACGCTCGTACATCTCTTCGGGCGACGGCGCGGTGACGTTCAGGTAGTGGCCCTTGCGCTCGCCGGTCTGCGCCTCCGCGTTGTGGATGGCGTCGGCAACGAAAAGGAACCGGTCGCGCCAGCGCATGAACGGCTGGCTGTTGACATTCTCGTCGTCCTTCGTGAAGTCGAGACCGCCGCGCAGGCACTCGTACACCGCCCGGCCGTAGTTCTTCGCCGACAGGCCCAGCTTGGGCTTGATCGTGCAGCCCAGAAGAGGACGGCCGTACTTGTTGAGCTTGTCGCGCTCGACCTGGATCCCGCTCGGGGGGCCGTTGCAGGTCTTGACGTAGTGCAGCGGGAAGCGGACGTCCTCGAGACGCAGGGCCCGCACGGCCTTGAATCCGAACACGTTGCCGACCAGAGAGGTGAATACGTTGACCACCGACGACTCTTCGAAGAGATCGATCGGGTACGCGATGAAGGCGTAGAAGCAGCTGTCGTCGCCGGGAACGTCTTCGATCGAGTAGGCGCGCCCCTTGTAGTAGTCGAGGTCGGTCAGCAGATCGGTCCAGACCGTGGTCCAGGTGCCGGTGGAGGACTCGGCCGCAACCGCGGCGGCGGCCTCTTCCCGGTCGACGCCGGGCTGCGGGGTGATCTTGAAGCAGGCCAGGATGTCCGAGTCCAGGGGGACGTAATCCGGCTGCCAGTAGGTGTGCCGGTACTCCTTCACGCCGGCTTCGTATTTCTTCACTGCCATCGCGCTCTCCTTGCAAAATCACGGTCGGGAAACGCACCTGTGCCGCCTTTGTGCTGCGGCCGATGTGTACGGAAAAGATTGTGGGGAGCGCGGTTAATAAAGGCAATTAAATTGTTAACATGATTTCGATAAACCCTGGTATATGATCGAACCATGAAACTACGACACGTCACCCTGCACCAGCTGCGCATCTTCGCGAGCCTTGCGGAAACCATGAGCTTCACGCGGGCCGCCGAAGAGCTGCACCTCTCCCAACCCGCCGTCTCGATCCAGGTCAAGCGCCTCGAGGAGAGCGTCGGCCTGCCCCTGGTCGAGCAGATCGGGAAACGCATCTTCCTGACCCAGGCGGGCCGGGAACTCGCCACCGCCTGCGCCGACGTGCTCGGGCGCCTGCGCGTGCTGAGCGAAGACATGAGCGGCATGGAAGAAGGGGTCAAGGGCCCCATCAACCTGGCCGCGATCACCTCGGCCAAGTACTTCATGCCCCATCTGCTCGGCGTGTTCCTGCGCGACTATCCCGCGGTGGAGCCGCGCCTGACGATCACCAACCAATCGCGGGTGCTCGCGCGGCTGCGCGACAACGAAGACGACCTCGTGATCATGGGGAGCCTTCCGGAGGAAATGTCGTCCGACCTGGACGCGCAATTCTTTCTCGACAATCCGCTGGTGGTGGTCGCGCCGCCGGATCACCCGCTGGTCGGAAAAAGGAAGATTCCGCTGGCGCGCATCGCGGAGGAGCGCTTCCTCGCGCGCGAGCCCGGATCCGGCACCCGCGCCGCGCGCACCCGCCTGTTCGTCGAGCACGGACTGAGCGCCAACATCTACATGGAACTCGGCAGCAGCGAGGCCATCAAGCGCGCGGTCATGGCCGGCCTGGGCATTTCGGTTCTATCCCAGCACAGCCTGGGGCTGGAACTCGAAGCCGGGCTGCTCACCACCCTCGATGTCGAGCACTTCCCGCTGATGCGCCAATGGTATGCGGTCCACCGGCGCGACAAGAAGCTCTCGAACACCGCCAGCCGCTTCCTGGAATTCCTGCTGCAGGACGGATCGCGCATCTGGAGCGACGTCCGCCCCCACGTGCGCGCAGCGGTGAAGGAGCCGGCGGCGAAGGAGCCCGCGACCAAAGCGCGCAAGACGCGATCGCGGGCGCGATCCGCGCAGGTTCCCTAACAGGCTGTTGAAATTCGCCCCTCTGAGCGAGAACTTTGCATCGTGAACGCGCCGCTGATCAACGATTCCGCATGTTCGGTCCATGTTTTTGGACCCCGGAACCGGTATCGTCGCGCCCAGGTTGCTCGATTTCTTGCATCACCGGGCTCCTTGAACTGCAAATTCGGGTACCTCCGACAGTATTCGGCCCATCCGGACGATGTTGCTCGCCAACATGTTCAGTTTGAACTGGTGGTCGACGCGCCGGATTCCGCGGAACATGGTCTGCCGTATCCGGCCGACTGTCTTGGCCCAACCGAAGTGCTCTTCGATTCGCTTGCGAATCCGTTGGCTGACTTCGTACCCCGCGTGACGGGATGTCCGCGCATCGATCGCGCTGCCACCAGGACGTCCCACATTCATCGCCACATGCGGCGTAACGTTGGCAAGTCGGCAGGATTCGACGAACCCTGCCGTGTCGTATGCCTTGTCCGCCGCCACGGTCTTGCGCTGCGTTCCGGGAACGGTTTCGATCATCGTCAGCGCCGCATCTCGTTCGGCAGTGCCACCTGCGTGTGTGACGACCGCTCCGACAATGAGCCCGTTTCGGTTCTCCATCAGCGCGTGCCCCTGGTAGCAAAGGATCGCGGCAGTGTTGGAGCTTTTGCGAAACAGCCGTGCATCGGGATCCGTCGTGCTGGCATGCGTGTCGTTGCTGCGCGGACGTCCCTTCCAGTCGGTGTCGGCGTTGCGTCCGGGCGCGCTTGGCCCCCCGTCGCCTCCGTCCTTGGGTCGGAAACTCTTGTGGCTCGCCCACGCTTGCACCAGAGTTCCATCAACCGAGAAATGATCCTTCGAGAGCAATCCGTTCTTGTCGGCCAGCGACATCACCTCGGTGAAGAACTTCTCGACGGCCTCGTGCTCGATCAACCGGTCGCGGTTCTTCGAGAAAACGGAGTGGTCCCAGACCGGATCGTCGATAGCCAGACCCACGAACCACCGGAACAGCAGGTTGTATCGGATCTGCTCCATGAGCTGCCGTTCGCTGCGAACCGAATAGAACAACTGGAGCAGCAACGCACGCATCAGTTTCTCGGGGGCAATCGAGGCACGGCCGGTACCAGCGTACATCTCATTGAACAAGTCGTTCAGTCCGGCGAGTGCTGTGTTCACAATGCCCTGAATTGGACGAAGCGGATGATCGGACGGAACGAAATCGTCGAGCTTTGCCATCAAGAACAACGCCTCTTGCATCCCGTCGCTACCGCGCATTGGTCCCGTCCTACTGGAGAATCGACAATGACTATTCAACGTTCGACAAGCCACTTCGCTGACACACTCAGCCGTTTTTCAACAGCCTGCTAACGCCGGTCGGCGTCCGGCGCCAGAGGATCCGCCTGCTCCGCGTCCGGCACGAACCGCAGCGCGACGCCGTTGTTGCAATACCGCAGGCCGGTCGGCGCCGGCCCGTCGCCGAAGACGTGTCCTTGGTGGCTGCCGCAGCGCGCGCAGTGATATTCCGTGCGCGGCACCACCAGCTTGAAATCGACCTTGGTCTCCACGTGGTCCGGCAGCGCCTCGAAAAAACTGGGCCAGCCCGTGCCGCTGTCGTACTTCGCCTGGGAATCGAACAAGGGCAGTCCGCAGGCCGCGCAGACGTACACCCCCTTGCGCGCTTCGTGGTAGAGCGGACTGCTGAACGGGCGTTCGGTGCCCTCCTCCCGCAGCACGGCCCGCTCTTCCGGCGTCAAGGCGCAGCTCCACTCCGCCTCGCTTCGAACCATCTTGTCGACCATCGCGCAGCCCGATCAGTGCACCGTGCGTTCGAAGCGGAACATGCCGTCGATGAAATCCACCGGCACGACGTCCTTGGGTCCGACCTTGCCCTCCAGGACCCGCAGCGCGATCGGGTTTTCGATCTGCTGCTGGATCGCGCGCTTGAGCGGCCGCGCCCCGTATACCGGATCGAACCCCGCCTTGGCGAGCTCCGCCAGCGCGGCGTCGCTCACCACGAGCTTCATGTCCTGTGCCGCCAGCCGCGCTTCGAGCCGCCGCAGCTGGATGCGCGCGATCGACTCGATCTGCTCGCGACCCAGGGCATTGAACACCACGATCTCGTCGATGCGGTTGATGAACTCCGGCCGGAAATGCGTGCGTACCTCGGCCATCACCGCTTCGCGCACGAGATCGGCGTCCTGTCCAGCCATGCGCTGGATCTCATGCGATCCCAGATTCGACGTCATGACGATCACCGTGTTGCGGAAATCGACCGTACGGCCCTGGCCGTCGGTGAGCCGGCCGTCGTCGAGCACCTGCAGCAGCACGCTGAACACATCGGCGTGGGCCTTCTCGACTTCGTCGAGCAGGATCACCGCGTAGGGCTTGCGGCGCACCGCTTCGGTGAGCTGGCCGCCCTCCTCGTAGCCGACGTATCCGGGGGGCGCGCCGATCAGGCGCGACACCGAGTGCTTTTCCATGTATTCGGACATATCGATGCGCACGAGATGCTCCTCGCTGTCGAACAGAAACTCCGACAGCGCCTTGCACAGCTCGGTCTTGCCGACGCCCGTGGGTCCCAGGAACAGGAAGGAACCGTAGGGGCGGTTCGGATCGGCGAGGCCGGCGCGCGAGCGCCGGATGGCATTGGACACCAGGCGCACCGCCTCGTCCTGCCCCACCACGCGCTGGCGCAGCCGGTCCTCCATGCGCAGCAGCTTCTCGCGTTCGCCCTGCATCATCTTGGAGACGGGAATACCGGTCGCGCGCGAGACGACCTCGGCGATCTCCTCGGCACCGACTTCCTTGCGCAGCAGCTTGAATTCGCGCTTGGCGCCGCCGGCGTCCTCGGCCGCCTTGAGCTGGGCTTCGAGCTGCGGCAACGTTCCGTACTGGATCTCGGCGAGCTTGTCGAACTGCCCGGCCCGCTGCAGGTCCGCCATCTTCGCGCGCAACCGCTCGATCTCGGCCTTGATGTTGGTCGATCCCTGCACCGCGGCCTTCTCGGCGCGCAGCACTTCGTCGAGATCGGCGTACTCGCGCTCGAGCTGCGCGATCTCGGTTTCGATCAGGCCCAGGCGCTTGCGCGACGACTCGTCGTTCTCCTTCTTGACCGCTTCGCGCTCGATCTTGAGCTGGATGATGCGCCGGTCGAGCCGGTCCATCGACTCGGGCTTGGAGTCGATCTCCATCTTGATGCGCGCGGCAGCTTCGTCGATCAGGTCGATCGCCTTGTCGGGGAGGAAGCGATCGGTGATGTAGCGATGCGAAAGCTCGGCCGCGGCGACGATCGCCGGGTCGGTGATCTCGACGCCGTGGTGCAGTTCATAACGCTCCTGCAGGCCGCGCAGGATGGCGATGGTCGATTCCACCGACGGCTCGCCGACCAGGACTTTCTGGAACCGCCGTTCCAGGGCGGCATCCTTTTCGATGTACTTGCGGTATTCGTCGAGGGTCGTGGCGCCGATGCAATGCAGCTCGCCGCGCGCCAGGGCGGGCTTGAGCATGTTGCCGGCGTCGATCGCCCCCTCGGCCTTGCCGGCGCCCACCATGGTATGGATCTCGTCGATGAAGACGATGGTCCTGCCTTCGTCGGCGGCGATCTCCTTGAGCACGGCCTTGAGGCGCTCCTCGAACTCGCCGCGGTACTTCGCGCCGGCGAGCAGCGCGGCAAGATCGAGGGATAGCACGCGCTTGTTCTGCAGGGTCGACGGCACTTCGCCATTGACGATGCGCTGGGCCAGTCCTTCGACGATGGCGGTCTTGCCGACACCGGGTTCGCCGATCAGCACGGGGTTGTTCTTGGTGCGCCGCTGCAGGATCTGGATGGTGCGGCGGATCTCGTCGTCCCGGCCGATGACCGGGTCGAGCTTGCCGCTGCGGGCACGCTCGGTGAGGTCGATGGCATATTTCTTGAGCGCTTCGCGGTTGCCTTCGGCTTCGGGAGAGTCGACGGCGGCACCGCCGCGGACGGCGGCGATCGCGGCTTCGAGGGCATTGCGATTGGCGCCGTGCTCGCGCAAAATCCGGCCGGCCTCGCCTTTTTCGTCGGTGGCGGCGAGGAGGAACCATTCGCCGGCAATGTAGGCGTCACCGCGCTGCTGCGCCTCCTTGTCGGTCTGGTTGAGCAGGCCGACCAGCTCCCGGCTCACCTGCACCTGGCCGTCGAACCCCTCGACGGTCGGAATCCGCTGGACGGCGGCATCGACCGCCTTGGCCAGGGGATCCACCGCGACGCCCGCCCGACCGAGGATCGACCGGGCGCCGCCATCAGCCTGCCGGAGCATGGCCGCCAGCAGGTGTACGGGCATGATGTACTGATGGTCGTTGCCGACGGCGATGGATTGGGCGTCGGCGAGGGCTTCCTGGAAGCGGGTGGTCAGTTTGTCCTGGCGCATGGCATCTCGCGGTCAAGTCAGGGATGCCGTCTAGGTGGGGATCCGGGCGCCGAATTCAAGCACCGCACTAACCGCACTAGTGGTGCTTCACTCCGTTTGGAGCCGAAGCGCTTCGCACAGATTGGGGCATGTCGTCCGTGCGCGCCGGGCCCGTGCGAAGAATGTCGCGCACGAGATCCAGGTGCCCTGCACCGGTTCCGGCCCGGGGGTGCGGTCGGCCCTACGGGCCGACTGCGTTGTGCTGCTCGAAGTCGGGGCGCAGCCGCCGCTCGCCTGCGCGGCACAAAACGCGGTGCAAGCATCATCGCCGCAATTGCCCACCGATGGCGATCCTTCCTTTCGTGCCAATATTTCCAAGCACTACGCTAAGTCGCGTGCTCCTCCAGGAACGCCCGTACCGTGTCCACGTCCGCCGGCATGCGCACGAAGCGTTGCGGGAGATCCTCGATCCCGGCGAACCGGGCAGGACGGTCGGGCAGACGGCCGATGGCTTCGCGGATGGTTTCGGCGAACTTGGTCGGCAGTGCGGTCTCCAGGCAGACCATCGGCACGTGGGGATCGCGCAACTCGCGGGCCACCTTGACGCCGTCGGCGGTGTGGGGGTCCAGGATGCGGCCGTCGCGTTCGTACTGACTGCGGATCGTCGCCAGGCGGTCGGCGTGGCTGCTGCGGCCGGAGCGGAAGCCGCTGGCCGCCACGGCGTCCCAGTACGGCGTGTCTTTCAGGTCGAACGCGCCGCGGGTGTCCAGCTCCCACCAGAGTTCGCGCAGCACCGCGGGATCGCGGCCGACGATATCGAAGATAAAGCGCTCGAAATTCGAGGCCTTGGAGATGTCCATCGACGGGCTGCTGGTGACGTGGGTCTCCTGGGCGCCGCGCACCCGGTAGCGCCCGGTGCGGAAGAACTCGTCGAGTACGTCGTTTTCGTTCGTCGCCACCACCAGGCGACGGATCGGCAGGCCCATCTGGCGCGCGATCCACCCCGCGAGCACGTTGCCGAAGTTTCCGGACGGGACACAGAAATCGACCGGGCGGTCTTCGTGGGTGGCACCGGGCGTCACGGCGAAATAGCCGCGGAAATAGTAGACCACCTGGGCGACGATGCGCGCCCAGTTGATCGAGTTGACGGCGCCCAGGCGGTGCGCGCGCTTGAATTCGACATCGGCACCGATTCGCTTGACGAGGTCCTGGCAGTCGTCGAAGCTGCCCTCGATCGCAAGGTTGAAGATGTTCTCGTCCTGCAGCGAGTACATCTGCGCGCGCTGGAATGCGCTCATCCGGCCGAAGGGCGACAACATGAACACGCGCACGCCCGGCCGGCCGCGCATCGCCACTTCAGCGGCCGAGCCGGTGTCGCCCGAGGTCGCGCCGAGGATGTTGAGGCGTTCCCCGCGGCGCGCCAGTTCGGCTTCGAAAAGCGCGCCGAGGAGTTGCATCGCCATGTCCTTGAAGGCGAGCGTGGGGCCGTTGGACAACTGGAGCAGATGCAGGCCGGGTTCGAGTTCCGCCACCGGCGTGATCGCCTCGGTGCCGAACACCGCGCTCGTGTAGGTACCGCGCACGATCGCTTCCAGCGCTCCGGGTTCGTAGTCGTCCGCGAACCGGCGCAAGATCGCGATCGCGAGTTCGGCGTAGGGCAGGCCGCGCAGTTGCGCCCGCTCCGCAGCGTCGAACCGGGGGTAGTGTTCCGGCACGGCCAGGCCGCCATCGGGCGCCAGGCCTTCGAGCAGGACGTCGCGGAACGATGCCGGGGCCATGCGGCCGCGGGTGGAGCAGTACTTCACGAGAGAGACTCCTGTCGAATGCGGATCACCGGTGCCAGCACCGTTTCGAGCGCCTCGATGCGACGCAAGGCTTCGTTGACGTCGCGTTCGCGCGCTTCGTGGGTCAGCATGATGATCTCGGTCCGATTTTCGCCTTCGGCCGGTTCCCGCTGGAACATCGCGTCGATCGAAATGCGGAAATCGGCCAGGATGCGCGCGATGTCGGCAAGGACCCCGGGGCGGTCGGACACCAGGATGCGGAAATAATAGGAGGTGACCGTGTCCTCGATCGACAGCCAGGGCTGCGGCACCAGGGCTTCGGGCTGGAATGCGAGGTGCGGCACCCGGTCCTCCGGGTCGGCGGTGTGGAGGCGAGTGATGTCGACCAGATCCGCCACCACCGCGGACGCGGTCGGTTCGGCACCCGCTCCCGGGCCGTAGTAGAGGGTTGCGCCGACCGCGTCGCCCTTGACGACCACCGCGTTCATTGCCCCTTCGACGTTGGCCACGAGGCGCTTGGCGGGAACCAGCGTGGGATGCACGCGCAGTTCGATGCCGGCCGGGGTGCGCCGCGTGATGCCCAGCAGCTTGACCCGATACCCCAGTTGCTCGGCATAGCGGATGTCCGCGGCCGCCAGGCCGGCGATGCCCTCGACGTGCGCCGCCTCGAACCGGATCGGCACCCCGAAGGCGATCGCCGAGAGGATCGAGAGCTTGTGCGCCGCATCCGTGCCGTGGATGTCGAAGCTGGGGTCCGCCTCGGCGTAGCCCAGCTGCTGCGCCTCGCGCAGCGCGTCATCGAACGACGCACCGGTGTCGCGCATGCGCGAAAGGATGAAGTTGCTGGTGCCGTTGATGATGCCCGCCAGCCACTCGATGCGGTTGCCGGTGAGTCCTTCGCGCAAGGCCTTGATGATCGGGATGCCGCCGGCGACGGCGGCTTCGAACGCCACCATCACGCCCATCTTCTGCGCCGCGGCAAAGATCTCGTTGCCATGGTGGGCGAGCAGCGCCTTGTTGGCGGTGACCACGTGCTTGTCATGGGCAATCGCATCGAGCACCAGTTCGCGCGCGGGCTCGCAGCCGCCGATCAGTTCGACGACGATGTCGACGTCCGGGTCGCAGACGACGTCCTGCGGCCGATCGGTAACGGGAATCGCGTCACCCAGCCATGCGCGGGCGCGCGGTACGTCGCGCACCGCCGCCCGGACGATTTCGATGCCGCGTCCCGCGCGGCGGCGGATCTCCTCCTGGTTGCGGCGCAGCACGTCGAAGGTGCCGCGGCCGACCGTACCCAGGCCCAACAGTCCCACTCGCAGCGGTTTCATGCTTTTGCGATCACTCCATCCCGGCGGAACATGTCCCGGATCCCGCGCACCGCCTGGCGGATCCGCATTTCGTTTTCGATCAGTGCGAAGCGCACATGGGTGTCGCCGTACTCGCCGAAACCGATCCCGGGCGACACCGCGACCTTGGCATCGGCGAGCAACTTCTTGGCAAACTCGAGCGACCCCAGGTTGGCGTAGTGCGCGGGGATCTGCGCCCAGACGTACATCGACGCCTTGGGAACTTCGACCATCCAGCCCAGCTCGTGCAGGCCCTTCACGAGCACGTCCCGCCGCCGCTTGTACTGTTGCACGATCTCGGCCACGCACTCCTGCGGACCTTCCAGCGCCGCGATCGATGCGACCTGGATGGGCGTGAACGTGCCGTAGTCGTGGTAGCTCTTGATCCGCGCCAGGGCCGCGACGAGGTCGCGGTTGCCGACCATGAAGCCCACGCGCCAGCCGGCCATGTTGTAGCTCTTGCTCAGCGTGAAGAACTCCACGGCAACGTCCCGCGCGCCGGGAATCTCCATGATCGACGGCGCCCGCTCGCCCTCGAACACGATGTCGGCGTACGCCAGGTCGTGAATGACGTAGATGCCGTGCTCCCGCGCCAGGTCGATGACGCGCCGGAAGAAGTCGAGGTCGACGCACTGGGCTGTCGGGTTGCTCGGGAAGCCGATCACGATCATCCGCGGCTTGGGCAGGGTTTCGCGGATGGCGCGCTCGAGTTCGCCGAAGAAATCCACGCCCGGCGTGAGCTTCACCGAGCGGATATCCGCGCCGGCGATGATCGCCCCATAGATGTGGATCGGATAGCTGGGATTGGGCACGAGCACCGTATCGCCGCGATCGAGCGTGGCGAGCATCAGGTGCGCAAGGCCTTCCTTGGATCCGATGGTGACGATCGCCTCGCTCTCGGGATCGAGGTCGACGCCGTAGCGCGTCTGGTACCAATGGGTGATCGCCCGCCGCAGGCGCGGGATCCCCTTCGACACCGAATAGCCGTGCGTGTCGGGACGATGCACCGCCTCGATCAGCTTCTGGACGATGTGCGGAGGCGTGGCGCCGTCCGGGTTGCCCATGCTCATGTCGATGATGTCTTCGCCGCGGCGCCGCGCGGCCATCTTGAGCTCGCCGGTGATGTTGAAGACGTAGGGCGGCAGGCGCTTGATGCGCGAAAACTCCGGTTTCCCTGGATTCATTCTCGAGTGTTTCAAAGTCGGGAGGCAGGAAACGGCAGCCCCGCTGGCAACCGCCCTCCGCGTCCGCAAAAAGTCCGGATTTTCCGGCAGATGTCGGAAATCGTGGTTGGTTGCATAATTTACCCGATCTGCGCCACGAGACGTGGGCAACCCCCTGCGGGCAGCACCCCGACTGGCGGCACCCGGCCGCCACGGCACCGCAGACGTGGCGCGCGGAGCGCGATTGAAGCTGCATTATCAGGCGCCATCGAATTCCAGCACCGTGACCGGCTACGGACCCGGATATATCGAAATCGACCGGGTCCGGTACGCCTGGAACGAATGGGGCGGCATCCTGCTCGCCCCGGAAGCCGGCGTACAGCATTGGGCCGTCGCCGACCCGGCGGCGCTGGCGGCGG
This sequence comes from Burkholderiales bacterium GJ-E10, assembly GCA_000828975.1. NCBI lineage: Bacteria > Pseudomonadati > Pseudomonadota > Betaproteobacteria > Burkholderiales > Burkholderiales bacterium GJ-E10. Next base: position 1,548,383 of record AP014683.1, read on the forward strand.
CCGACGTGGCGCCGATCCTGGCGTTCCACCCCGAAATCGTGCTGTTCGGAACCGGCCCCCGCCAACGCTTTCCGCAGCCGGAGGCGATCGCTCCCCTGGCGCAGGCGCAGGTCGGATTCGAGGTGATGGACACCGCCGCGGCCTGCCGTACCTTCAACATCCTGGTTGCGGAAGGCCGCCGCGTCGTCGGCGCGTTCTTCCCCTCCGATGATCCAGACCCTTCCGTCCCGGAAAAACCATGACCGAAACCATCCGCCCCGGCCAACCCGTACCCGACTTTTCCGCCGCCTCGACCGCCGGCGAATTCCGCCTCTCCGAACTGCGCGGCAGCATCGTCGTGCTCTATTTCTACCCCAAGGACAACACGCCCGGATGCACCACCGAGTCGCGCGACTTCGCCGCGATGCACGACCGCTTCGTCGCGGCGGGCGCGCGTATCGTCGGAATTTCGCGTGATTCGCTGCGGTCGCACGAGAATTTCCGCGAGCGGCAGGAACTGCCGTTCGAACTACTCGCCGACACCGACGAGGCCGTGTGCAACCGGTTCGGCGTGATCAAGCAGAAGACCATGTACGGCAAGCCGGTCCGCGGCATCGAGCGCAGCACATTCCTGATCGACGCCCAGGGCGTCCTGCGGCAGGAATGGCGCGGCGTGAAGGTTCCGGCCCACGCCGAAGAGGTACTGCGTGCCGTCCAGGTGCTGGCGAACGGGTCCTGACCCCCGCCCGCCGCGCCGATTTCCGTTCTCCCTTCGCCGAAAGAAGCTCCCGATGCCCCTGCCCAAGGCACCCAGCAAGCCCGCGACGATTCTCGACCTTTCACAAGCCCATCCGCCGGCGCACACCAAACCCGCGGCAGGCAGTCCGGCCAAACACGCGGCCAAGCCTGCGGTCTCGCACGGCGCCCCCCGGCACGCCGAGGCCGCGCTGGCCGCCGCACCGGAATCCCCCCACGCCGCGGCCGGAGCGGCAGCGCGCCTGTCCCTGGTCGAGACGCCCGTCCGGACCGGCAGCCGCAAGGCGCGCGCGCCGGCGGCGCGCCCGCGCCTCTTCGTCCTCGACACCAACGTGCTGATGCACGACCCGAGCTGCCTCTTCCGGTTCGAGGAGCACGACGTCTTCCTGCCGATGATGACGCTCGAGGAACTCGACGGGCACAAGAAGGGAATGTCCGAAGTGGCGCGCAACGCCCGCCAGGTCAGCCGCTCCCTCGACGGACTGGTCGCCGCCTGCGAAACGCCGATCGAAGACGGGATCCCCCTGTCGTCGCTGGGCAACACCGAGGCAACCGGAAAGCTGTTCCTGCAGACCCAGACGCTGGGCGGGGCCCTGCCGGCAAACCTGGCGTCGGGCAAGGCCGACAACATCATCCTGGCGGTGGTGCGAGCCCTCAAGGAACAGGATCCGGCGCGCGACGTGGTGCTGGTGTCCAAGGACATCAACATCCGCGTCAAAGCGCGCGCCCTCGACCTCGCCGCGGAAGACTACTTCAACGACAAGGTCCTCGCCGACAGCGACATCCTCTACACCGGGATCTATGCCCTGCCCGCCAACTTCTGGGAGCGCCACGCCAAGGGCGTCGAATCCTGGCAACAGGCGGGAAGCACGTTCTACCGCATCCAGGGAACGCTGGTGGCCGACCTGCACGTCAACCAGTTCGTCTATCTGGAAAGCGGCACGCCGTTCTACGCCCAGGTGCGGGAAATCCGCGGCAAGACCGCGGTGCTGCGAGTGCTCCGCGACTATCTGCACGCCAAGAACGCCATCTGGGGCATCACGGCGCGCAACCGCGAACAGTGCTTCGCCTTGAACCTTCTCTGCGACCCCGACTGCGACTTCGTGTCGATCATCGGCCAGGCAGGCACCGGCAAGACGCTGCTGGCGCTGGCCGCCGGCCTGGCGCAGACCTTCGAGAGCAAGCGCTTCAGCGAAATCATCGTGACGCGGGCGACCGTCCCGGTCGGCGAGGACATCGGATTTCTGCCGGGCACCGAAGAGGAAAAGATGGCGCCGTGGATGGGCGCGCTCGAGGACAACCTCGAGGTCCTCAACCGCAGCGACGAAAGCGGCGGCGAGTGGGGCCGCGCGGCGACCAACGACCTCATCCGCACGCGCATCCGCATCAAGTCGATGAGCTTCATGCGCGGCCGCACCTTCGTCAACAAGTTCCTGATCATCGACGAAGCGCAGAACCTCACGCCCAAGCAGATGAAGACGCTGGTCACCCGCGCCGGGCCGGGCACCAAGGTGGTGTGCCTGGGCAACATCGCGCAGATCGATACGCCCTACCTGACGGAAGGTAGTTCGGGCCTGACCTACGCCGTCGATCGGTTCAAGGGCTGGACGCACGCGGGCCACGTGACCCTGCAGCGCGGCGAGCGCTCGCGGCTGGCGGATTACGCGGCGGAAGCGCTGTAGCGGCGATTCCGGAAGCGGGCCCCGGCCCCGCCGGGGCATGGCAGCCAGAGCGTGGCTCCCGGTACGCCGGCCAGCTCAGAACGGCGGCGGGGTCGACAGTGCCAGGTTGTCGAAGCGCGTGTGCTCGCCGCCGAACCGCAACTGGACCTTGCCGATCGGTCCGTTCCGCTGCTTGCCGATGATGATCTCCGCGACTCCCTTGTCCGGCGTGTCGGGGTTGTAGACCTCGTCGCGGTAGATGAAGAGGATCACGTCGGCGTCCTGCTCGATGGCGCCGGATTCCCGCAGATCCGACATCACGGGGCGCTTGTCGGTACGCTGCTCCACGGTGCGGTTCAACTGCGACAGCGCCAGCACCGGCACCTTCAGCTCCTTGGCGAGCGCCTTGAGCGACCGGGAGATCTCCGAGATCTCGGTTGCCCGGTTCTCGCCCGCGGACGAGCCCGACATCAGCTGCAGGTAGTCGACGATGATCATGCCGAGCTTGCCATACTCGCGCGCCAGGCGGCGCGCCCGCGCCCGCAATTCGAGCGGCGCCAGGGCGGGCGTTTCATCGATGTGCAGCGGCGCGGTATGCATGCGCTCGATGGCCTCGCTCAGGCGCGGCCAATCCTCTTCGAGCAGGCGCCCGGTACGCAGGCGCTGGGCGTCGATGCGCCCGACCGAACCGAGCATCCGCAAAGCCAGCTGCTCCGCGCCCATTTCCATGGAAAACACCGCCACCGGCATGCCCAGATCGATCGCCACGTGCTCGCCGATATTGAGCGCGAAGGAGGTCTTACCCATCGATGGCCGGCCGGCGATGATGACGAGGTCGCCTTCCTGGAACCCGGCAGTCTTGCTGTCGAGGTCCTTGAACCCGCTCGGCACGCCGGTGACGTCGCCGTGATTCGGTCGCTCGAACAGCTCCTGGATGCGCTCGACCACCTTGGACAGCAGGGGTTCGAGCTTGATGAAGCCACCCCGGCCCCGCGCGCCCTGCTCGGCGATCTGGAAAACCTTGGTTTCGGCCTCGTCGAGGATCTGCTTGGCCTCGCGCCCTTGCGGGCTGAGCGCCGAGTCGGCGATCTCCTCGCCGACGCGCACGAGTTGCCGCAGCACCGCTCGTTCGCGCACGATCTCGGCATAGCGCCGGATGTTGGCCGCGGAAGGCGTGTTCTGGACGAGCTCGTTGAGATAGACGAGGCCTCCGGCGTCCTGGTCCTTGCCGCTGGTGCGCAGGGCCTCGAAAACCGTCACCGCGTCCGCGGGCCGCGACTGGTCGATGAGCCGGGCGATGTGCTGGAAGATCAGCCGATGGTCGTGCCGATAGAAGTCATCGGGCGCGATCCGGTCGGCGATGCGGTCCCAGGCGCCGTTGTCGAGCAGCAAGCCGCCCAGCACCGAGGTTTCCGCCTCGATCGAGTGCGGCGGCGTGCGCAGCGCGGCGATCTGGGTGTCGGGAGTTTCCCGTTCGGAGGGGGACCAGTTCATCGTTTACCACCCTCACACCCGCCCTCTCCCGACTTGCGGGAGAGGGGGATTCGGCAGTTCCTTACACGTGCTCGCCGAGGACCGAAACCGTGATCTCGACCACGACGTCGGTATGCAGCGCGACCGCGACCTTGTAGTCGCCGATTGCCTTGAGCGGGCCTTGCGGCAGCCGGACGTTGGCCTTCGGAACCTCGAAGCCCTGCTTGCCCAGCGCTTCGGCGATATCGAAGTTGGTCACCGATCCGAACAGTCGGCCGTCGACGCCGGCCTTGGCGGTGATCTGCAGCGTGATGCCCTGCAGGCGCTCGCCCGCTTCCTGGGCCGACTTGAGGCGTTCGGCGTGCACGCGCTCCAATTCCGCGCGCTTGACCTCGAACTCCTGCAACGCGGCCTGCGTCGCACGGCGGGCCTTGCCCTTGGGAATCAGGAAGTTGCGCGCGTAGCCGTCCTTGACGCGGACGACGTCGCCCAACTGCCCCAGATTGCTGATCTTGTCGAGAAGAATGACTTGCATGATGAATCCTGCCCCGGCGCTCAGTGAATGTCCGTGTACGGCAACAGCGCCAGGAAGCGCGCACGCTTGATCGCCGTGTCCAGCTGGCGCTGGTAGTGCGCCTTGGTTCCCGTCAGGCGGGCCGGAATGATGCGGCCGTTGTCCTGAATGAAGTCGCGCAAGGTGTCGACGTCCTTGTAGTCGATGCTTTCGACCTTCTCCACCGTGAACCGGCAGAATTTCTTGCGCTTGAACAGCGCGTTCTGCTGATTGCCGCGCCGCCCGCCCGGCTTGCCGCGTCCCTTGGCGCCGAACTTCGGCTTGCCCCCGCTTCGCATCACTGCACTCATTGCATGCTCCGAAAAAACTCGTTATCGAATCCCAGATGCGGATTCCCCAGGAACCCGCTCAACCTGCGTGATATGCACCACCACACGCTTGCTCCGTTGGCTGCGCGGCGCGAGAAACCCCGTGACGCGCAACGCAGCGCCCAGGCTCTCCGCCGCCAGGGTCCTCGCCGCTTCGCCGATCGCCATCGCGTCGACGGAAAAATCAAGCGTCCGGGGAACTCCGGCTTCGACCGTCTCCGAGCGGTGTTGCAGTTGCATTTCCAGCACCGCAACGCCCGCCGGGGTGGTCCGTAGCGCAGCCCGTTCGACGAGCACCGCGTTCAACACGACGCGGTTCACGTCGAACCGGTCAAACCGCCGGAACTGCCGCCTGCTCGGTCACCGTCTTGCGCGCTTCTTCGCGCTCGACGGTCTTCATCATCGGGCTGGGGCCCGTGACGGCCTTCTTCTGCACCGTCGTGAGGTGCCGCAGGATGGCATCGTTGTAGCGGAAGCCGTGCTCGAGCTCGTCGAGGGTGGCCTTGGTGCATTCGATGTTGAGCAGGATGTAGTGGGCTTTGACGAGCTTCTGGATCGGGTAGGCCAGCTGGCGCCGGCCCCAGTCCTCGACCCGATGCACCTGGCCGCCTTGCGACGTGACCAGCGTGCGATACCGCTCGATCATCGCCGGGACCTGCTCGCTTTGGTCCGGATGGACGATGAAACAAATTTCGTAATGACGCATGAACACTCCTCGTGGATTCACCCTGACGGGATCAGCCGCCCGGAAAGCGTGACGCTCCGGTGCGGCAAGGAACCGCGAATTGTAATACAAACCGCGGCTCAGATTTCCCCGTCCAGCAGCTGCGCGGCGGCCAGCGACTTGAGCAGCGCGTCGTTGCAGGCCGCGATCGGGATCGCGAGATATTCCGCCTGTTTGCGCACCATGATCGGATCACTGCGCTCGATGGCCTCGATGAGCGTCAGGTACGGCCCGTACGGTCCCGTGCGGTGCAGCACCGCTTCGACGATCGTCTCCGACAGGGAAATCAGCTCGAACAACCGGTCGAAGGGGGCGCCGGTGATGTGATCGAGAAGGGAAAACGCGCCCGTGATGAACAACTCGTCCCGGATCTCCGCACCGTGGTTGGCATTCGCGCCGATGGTCTCGAGAAAGATCCCGCGACGGATCGACGCATGCATCAGCGGCAAGGCGTTGGCTTCCCGCGACGCGGTCGCCAGCAACAGCGACAACCAGCGGTTGAGCTTCTTGTATCCGAGCATCATCACCGCATGCTGGAACGAGGTGATCTGCACCGGCAGATTGAACGCCGCCGAGTTCACCAGCCGCAACAGCTTGAACGCCAGCGCCGGGTCGCGCCGCAGGGTCAACTCGATCTTCTGCAGGTCGGCGTCGTCGCGCACCAGGCGCAGCAGTTCCAGCACCACCGCCTGCTCGGGCTGCAAGGGCCGGACCGCGGACACGGCCGGATCCTCGATCGGCCAGCCCACGCAGGCCACCGCATCGCGCTCGAAGGCCGCGACCGCATCGGCGACCGTCTGCACACCGGTGATGACGTAGGGCAAGTGGCGTACGGCGCCGGCCGGCGCCGGTGCCACCCGCCGGCGATCTTCGCTTACATGGATGATCGCGAACTCGAAGCAGGACAGCAGCGCCGGGGGCAAGGGTACTTCGGGCCGTCCCCGCAGCGCCAGTCGCTTGCCGTCCCGGAACAGGGCCTGTGTGATCCCCTGGGTCTGGGGATCGACTAGCCGGTTGGCCGGAATCTCCAGCAACGCGTTGCGCGGCGATTTCCACTCCAGCACGGACTCATCGAACTCAGCGTCGAGTGGTGCCACCAGCACCGGCTGCACCGCCTCCGACCAGATCGAATTGACGGCATCGAGCACGCGTCCGATCGGGGGCCGCTGCGCCGGATTGATCGCCAGCATGGTCAGGCGCGTACCCATCGCCCTGCGCTTCTTGTCGATCAGCGGGGCATAGCAGATACACACCGAACCCAGCAAATCGCCGGGAATCCCATTTTTTTCCGGAAGATTCATTGATCCATCACAGCTATGACAGGCTCACTTTCCCCGGGAGTCTATTGCCTCCCTGGTGAGTCGGGTCTGCGGAACTATGCGGCGACGCGCTCCGAATTCCCGGGATCGGTGTACCGTTGCGGCTGGTTTCCGCCGACGCCTCCGATGCGCAACGACCCCGCCCTGTTCCCGAGCCTGCTTGCCCCACGGCAACGCGATGCCCACAAAGGCGATTTCGGCGCCGTCGGGGTGATCGGGGGGAGCCGCGGCATGGTCGGGGCCGTGATCCTGGCCGCACGCGCCGCCTTGCGGATCGGCGCCGGCCGGGTCTACGCCGACTGCCTCGGCGCACCCGACCTGCAGCTGGATCTTCTGCAACCGGAATTGATGTTGCGCGCCGAACAGGACTTTCCGGCCGCCCTCGACGCCATCGTCGCCGGCTGCGGACTACACGGAGACCCAGCGGCCATCGGCGCGCTCGCACGCGCCTTCGACCGCACCGCTGCCCTCGTGCTCGATGCCGGCGGACTGACACAGCTTGCCGCGGATCCGGCCCTGGCGCGGCGGTTCACGACGCGCGCCGCGGTCCGGGTCATCACGCCGCACCCGGGCGAGGCGGCCCGGCTGTTGGCGTGCGACACCGCTGCCGTGCAGGCAGACCGGCCGGCAAGCGCGCGGAAACTGGCGCAGCGGTTCTCGACCATCGCGGTATTGAAGGGATCGGACACGGTGATCGCCGAGCCTGGCGGGGCGTGCTGGATCAACCCGACCGGGGGTCCGGCGCTGGCCACTGCGGGCACCGGCGACGTGCTGGCCGGGATGATCGGGGGCCTGCTGGCCCAAGGCTACCCTGCGCTCGACGCCGTGCGCGGCGCGGTATGGCTTCATGGACGCGCCGCCGACCTGCATGGCGGCGACCGCGGCCTCACCGCCTCGGAGATCGCCCCCCTGGCGATGCGGGCGTGGGACGCCCTGCGAAAAACGACGTGACCGCGCGGGAGCGCGGGGATCCCTGCTACGGCGTCGGATCCTGGCGATTCGCGGCGCTCCCGGGCAACAGATCGGGACGCAGGATCTTCACCCCGAATCGGTCGCGCAGCCCTTGCACATAGGCCTCGGCCTCGGCTTCACCCACGCCCGCCATCCATTGGCGCACGCGCCGCGCCTGGGCCCGCGCATCGCCGGGGGACGCGTCGGACTCCGACAGCACATGGACCACGGCATAGGAACCGTCCGCTTCGGTCACCCCGACGTAGGTCGGCAGGCTGCCCACCGGCACGTTCATGATGGGTTCGACCGCCGCGCCGGAGAGTTCATCCTGCGTTCCCCGTGCCAGCTCGCGTGGATCCCCAAAGCCGCGATCGTCGGGATGCGCGCGCAGCGCGGCCAGGCGCGCCTCGCCCGCCTGGCGCGCCAGCTTGGCGGCCGCCGTCTGCCGCAACTGGGTTTCGACCTCCGCCCGCACCGCCTCCAGCGGCTGGTCCGCCGCCGGGACGACCTGCATCACATGGACCGACACCAGCGTGTCGTTGCCGACGTCGATCGCCTTGGTGTTGTGATGATCCTCGACGGAATCGGGCGCAAACGTCGCCTCCAGCACCGAGGGGGTGAAGATCGCCGCCAGTTCCGGCTGCGCCACGCCGCTGCGCGGGAGGACGTCCAGGGTATGGAGCGGCAGATGGAATTTGGCCGCCGCGCCGCGCAGGTCGTCGGGGTTCTCGTAGACGAAATCGGAAAACTGCTCCGCCTCGGTGGCAAAGCGCTTGGCTGCGGCATCCTTGCGCATCCGGGCTTCGATCGCCGCACGCACCGCCTCGAACGGCTTGGCCTGCGCGCCCCGGATCCCGGTGACGCGAATGAGGTGATACCCGAACGGCGTCTCGACGATGCCGCTGGTTTCGCCATCCTTCAGCGAAAACGCCACCGCCTCGAACGGCTTGGGCATCACCCCGTGCCCGAACCAGCCGAGATCGCCGCCCTTCGCCGCCGACACCGGGTCCTGCGAATATTTCCGTGCCAGCGCGGCAAACTCCCCCGGATGCGCACGCACCGCCTGCAACACCTTCTCGGCGAGGCGATGGGCCTTGTCCTTCTCCGCCGCCGACGCGCCCGGCCGCACCGCGATGAGGATGTGGCTGGCGCGCACCTGCCCGGTCGCCCCCCAGCGCGCCTTGTGCGCGTCGTATTCGGCGCGCAGCTCGGCTTCCGGGATCGAGATTCCGGCCGCGAGATCGGCCAGGCTCAGCACCAGGTACTGCACCTTGGCATGCTCGGGACTGCGGTACGCAGCCCGATTCGCATCGTATGCCGCCTTGACGTCGGCATCGGAAATCCGGACCTGGGGAAGATATGCATCCGGCCGGAACGACAGGACGCGGATCTTCCGGCGCTGGTCGGCCAGCGCGAACAGCCGCTTGGACACCGTCATGGGCAGGAACGCGCTGCCTGCCACACCCGACTCCAGCACCTGCCGATCGATGTCGGTGCGCAAGCGCGTCTCGAAGTCGCGCTCCTCATAGCCGCGCGCGGTGAGCATCCGCCGATAGAGCACGTAATCGAACCGGCCGTTGCGCTGGAACTCCGGAATCGACGCGATCGCGTCGCGCAAACGGGCATCGGTGACGACGAGATGGGCCTGCGCCGCCTCGTGGTCCAGCGCCTTGTCCGACAACAATTCGTCGAGGGCCGCAGCGCGGACCTCGGGTGTGTTGAGCATGTCCGGGTTGACGTTGGGCAGCATCGCCGCCATGCGCGCGATGCGGTTGCGCACGGCAAAGTCGAGTTCCGGCTGGGAAATCACCTCGCCGCCGACCTTCGCCACGCCGTCGCCCTGGCCGAAGTAGCGGGTAAACCCGTAGATGCCGGAAAAAATGAACGGGACGAATGCGGCCACCGTCAGAATGGGCAACAGCCAGTTGCGGTGGCGACGAACGGTTTCGAACATGGGGTAGCCGTGCAAGGATGCCGCCAGCGCCGCCCCCCCGATTCCGATGCTCCGGGAACGCCGCGCCGTCGGTGCGTGTCGACAAAAGACCGCCATGTTACCGGCTTTTCCGAACTCCGCGCCCGCCGCCGGCTTCCGATCCCGCCTCGCGATCAGGCCGGGTCCGGGCTCCCGCCTCCCGCCACCGGGTGACCGCGAAAGACCACGATCGCGTTGCGGCCCGCCGCCTTGGCGTCGTACATCGCTTCGTCGGCATGACGAAGCAGATCGCGAGGACCGCGGGCATGCGCGGGATAGAACGCGATGCCGACGCTCGAGGAAACGGCCAGCGGCCGGCCATCGGCAAGAACGAAGGGCTCCGCCAGCGCCAGACGGATCTTTTCCGCGACCACCAGCGCATCGCCGACCGTGTGGATCTCCGGCAGTACCGCGACGAATTCATCGCCGCCGATCCGGGCCACGGTATCGGACTGCCGCACACATGCCAGCATCCGGCCGGCCGCGGCCTGCAGAAGCCAATCCCCCACTTCATGCCCGTGCTCGTCGTTGATCGGCTTGAACCGGTCGAGATCGATGAACAGCAGCGCCACCAGCGACCGCTTGCGACGCGCCTGGACCAACAGTTGCTGCAGGCGGTCCTCGAGCAGCCGGCGATTCGGCAGATTCGTCAGCCGGTCGAAATACGCCCAGTGATGGATCCGCTCCTCGGCGGACTTGTGCTGGGTGATGTCGCGATTGGTTCCGACCATCCGGACCGCGCGGCCGTCGGCGTCGCGCGCGTCGACCTTGCCGCTGCACAGGATCCACTTCCACCCTTCCGGGCATTGAATCCGGACTTCCTCCTGGAAGAACGCCGCACCGCCGCGGATGGTCGCGGCTGCCGCCCGGACCATCCGCGGGGCGTCCTCGGGATGGACTCGCCGCATCAACTCCTCCGGAGCGGCCACGGTCTCACCGGGAGCGCCGCCGATCAGTTCGGCCCAGTGTTCGTCGAGCACCACCAGCCCCTCCCGGATGTCGTATTCCCAGATCGACAACGACGACGCCTCCAGCGCCAGTTCCAGCCGTTCCTTGGCGCGCGCCAGTTCCTCCTCCGCACGCTTGCGATCGGTGATTTCATGGTTGCTGACGCGTCGGCCCAGAAACGCGCCGTCGGCGCGGAAGATCGGGCTGCAGCTGTGCGCCAGCCAACGCACCGCTCCCTGCTTCGTGACGATGCGGAAGTCGATCGAATGATTGGTGTCGTCCCGGTAATGCTCGAGGTGGGTTGCGACCTGCTGCCGGTCATCCGGGTGAACGATGCGTTCGACCAGGCTGGGGTCGGCAAGAAATTCGGCCTGCGTGTAGCCCGTGACGCGCTCGCACGAGGGCGACATGTAGACGATCCGGCAATTCGGCCCGCGCCAGTACTCCCATTCATAGGTGTAGTCGGCCATGGTGCGAAACCGTTCCTCGCTTTCCTCCATGCGCCGGACGAGGGGAAGCGTCTGTACGCGCAGCAGCAGGATCGCGCCGAGCGCCAGGAGCGGAAACACATAGAGCAGGGGCACCAGCCGATGCACGATGGGCGCGTACAACTGGTCGGCATCGAGGCGCAACACCGACCCGAGCCCGAGCGTTCCGATCGGTTGGTATGCCACGATCGATGCGACGCCGCGATAATCCCGCGCGCGCGCGACGCCCGACTTCCCTTCCAGGGCATAGTGCATGGGGATGAAGTGGCCGGCGACGCGATCCGGCAGGTCGCGCAGCACCCGCCCTCCCGCGGAGTGGAGCGGAAAGCAGTCCATGCGCCCGGCCCCCTTCGATGCGCAGACGGCAAAATCCAGCGTGTCGCCAAAGCGACCGGGGCGGGACAGGCCGCCGACGATTGCCGGATCCAGGCGCCACTCGGCGATCATCGTCCCGACCACCCTCGGGCCGTCGACCAGTGCGATGCGCGTGCGCAACACGTATCCATCGTCCCAGAGGAGCTTGCTCGGGGTCGGCAGTTCGACCGGCACCGCCAGCGCCGGCGCAGCAACGAACGTCCCGGAACGGCCGACCTCGATGCCCGCAGTGGTGCGAAACGCCACCGCAGTGAAGCCGGGGGTCCGCAAGCCCCGAACGATGTCCGCCAGGCGCGCCCGGGCACGGCCATCGCCGGCATTCGCCGCCAGTTGCCGCATGGTTTGGAGCGTCGCTGGTGTGGCGAGCGCCTTGCTGCGCCCCCATGCGCTGCGGATTTCCGTATTCAGAACGGTCGCACGCCGCTCCAGCGAGAGGGCGAGCCGGCCCTCCATCGCTTCCTTGCCATCCGGAACCAGGATGGCAAATCCGCCCGCAAGGCCCAGCAGACCCACGGCGACGACGACTCCGGCGGCCACATAGCCGATCCGATCGGCATCCCGCATGTCCTGCGACCGGCGTCCTACGATCGCACGGACCCGCCGCAGGGCCGCGCCCCGGGTGCCGGCCCCGGAACCACGCTCCGACTGTTCGGCCATCTTCTTCGGTTTCGTACGATCCACCTTCGCGGCCGCCGGTTCATCCGGCACCGCCCCTCAAGTCCGACTCCTCCGACCCTTGCACGAAGGGTATCGCAGCCGGTTGGGCACGCGCGGCCCAAACCGGCTCTCGACGGCAAAGATAATGACAATCGTTTGCGAAATATCAGCGCGCCACCGGCACAGACACGGCGCGGCGGCGCTCCGCAACCTATGCGGCATGCTGCGAACCACAGATCCGGTCTGGCGGATGAGCGGGTGAATCGGGGTGTAAGCCGGGGGGTAAGCCGAGGTATAAGCTGAAATCTGAGCCGAGGTGCGGATCGGGGATGCCCCGTCGCAACGACGCGCCCGGCGAGGTTCGGACAAGCGACGCCGACTTGCCGACGTCGTTCCGTAGAGAAATTGGCGGAGTGGACGGGACTCGAACCCGCGACCCCCGGCGTGACAGGCCGGTATTCTAACCAACTGAACTACCACTCCGCGCGGATTACATGGTGGGTGCTGAGAGGCTCGAACTCCCGACCTACGCCTTGTAAGGGCGCCGCTCTACCAACTGAGCTAAGCACCCCCGCGACTTCGTTGCTCGCGAAGCCCACTAGTTTAGCGCATCTTTCAGCGCTTTGCCAGCGCGGAACTTCGGGACCTTCGCCGCCTTGATCTTGATCGGCTCATTGGTACGCGGATTGCGGCCGGTGCGCGCCGCACGCTTGGTGACGGCAAACGTGCCAAACCCGACCAGGGTCACGGCGTTGCCCTTTTTCAGCGAGGTACGAATCCCGCCGAGCAGCGCGTCCAGCGCACGGCCGGCCGCAGCCTTGGAAATGTCCGCCTGCCGGGCGATGTGTTCAATCAGTTCGGTCTTGTTCAAGGGTCCCCCTCGGATAACCTGGCTTGGATTGGATTGGGTTGGGTTTATTCTTTTGTGTACTTCATTTTGCGGCGGGTATTCAACCGCGGCGGAAGGATGGTGTCAAGGCGACGAAACGCCTACCGCCCCTCCGCGATCGTTTCATCGACTGCCGGCGCGACCGCGCCGGCAGTCGATGGCGACCCGGTCTAGTGCTTCACATGCTCGGTCGCTTCGCCGGAAGCGGCCGCCTCCACGCCGACCACCTTCTCCTGCGGCGCCGCCGCGGCCGCATCGTCCTCCGGCAAAGGCTCAGGCTGCCGCACCAGCGCAACCTGCAGGACCTGATCGATCCATTTCACCGGAAGGATCTCGATCCGGTTCTTGACTGCCTCGGGAATTTCCGCGAGGTCCTTGGCGTTTTCCTCCGGGATCAACACGGTCTTGATCCCGCCGCGCTGCGCGGCCAACAGCTTTTCTTTCAAGCCGCCGATCGCCAGCACCTCTCCGCGCAGGGTGATCTCCCCGGTCATCGCCACGTCCGGTCGCACCGGGATGCCGGTGAAGGTCGATACCAGCGCGGTCGTCAGCGCGATGCCCGCGCTCGGCCCGTCCTTGGGCGTCGCCCCCTCGGGCAGATGGATATGGATGTCGTTCTTCTCGAACACCGCATCCTGGATGCCCAGCCGCCGCGCGCGACTGCGCACCACGGTGCGGGCCGCTTCGATCGACTCCTTCATCACATCGCCGAGCGAACCCGTGCGAATGATGTTGCCCTTGCCCGGCATGGTCGTCGATTCGATGGTCAGGAGCTCTCCGCCCACTTCCGTCCAGGCCAGCCCGGTGACCTGGCCGACCTGCGCCTCCTTCTCGGCGATGCCGAAGGTGTAGCGCCGCACGCCGAGGTACTTGTCGAGATTCTGCGGCGTAACACGCACCTTGGCCTTTACGCCCTTCTTGATCACCGCCGCCTTCACGACCTTGCGGCAGATCTTGGACAGTTCCCGCTCCAGCGCCCGCACGCCGGCCTCGCGCGTGTAATAGCGGACGATGTCGCGCAAGGCCGTCGAGGTGACCTCGAGTTCAGTCTTGGTAACGCCGTTGTTCTTCATCTGCTTGGGAAGCAGATAGCGCGTCGCGATGTTGACCTTTTCGTCCTCGGTGTATCCCGACAACCGGATGACCTCCATCCGGTCGAGCAGCGGCGCCGGGATGTTCATCGTGTTGGCCGTGGCGACGAACATGACGTCGGACAGGTCGTAGTCCACCTCGATGTAGTGGTCGACGAACGTGCTGTTCTGCTCGGGATCGAGCACCTCCAGCAGCGCCGAGGACGGATCGCCGCGGAAATCCATCCCCATCTTGTCCACTTCATCGAGCAGGAACAACGGGTTGCGGACCCCGACCTTGCTGAGGTTCTGCAGGATCTTGCCGGGCATCGAACCGATGTAGGTGCGCCGGTGGCCCCGGATTTCGGCCTCGTCACGGACACCGCCCAGCGCCATGCGCACGAACTTGCGGTTCGTGGCGCGCGCGATCGACTGGCCGAGCGACGTCTTCCCGACGCCGGGAGCTCCGACCAGACAGAGGATCGGCGCCTTGACCCGATCGACGCGCTGCTGCACCGCCAGGTACTCGACGATGCGTTCCTTGACCTTCTCGAGCCCGTAATGGTCCTCGTCGAGCACCTTTTCGGCATTAGCCAGATCGTTGTTGATCTTGGTCTTCTTCTTCCAGGGCAATCCGACCAGGGCGTCGATGTAGCTGCGCACGACCGTGGCCTCGGCCGACATCGGCGACATCAGCTTGAGCTTCTTCAGCTCGGCCTCGGCCTTCTGCCGCGCCTGCTTGGGCATGCGCGCCGCCTTGACCTTCTTGTCGAGTTCGTCGAGGTCGGCACCTTCCTCGCCTTCTCCGAGTTCTTTCTGGATCGCCTTGACCTGCTCGTTCAGGTAGTACTCGCGCTGGCTCTTCTCCATCTGGCGCTTGACGCGCCCACGGATGCGCTTCTCCACCTGGAGGATGTCGATTTCGGTCTCGAGCTGCGCGAGCAGATGCTCGAGCCGCTCGTTGAGGTCGCCCATTTCGAGAATCTTCTGCTTCTGCTCGATCTTGATCGGCAGATGCGCGGCGATCGTGTCGGCCAGCCGGCCGACCTCGTCGATCCCCGCGATCGAGGTCAGGATTTCGGCGGGGATCTTCTTGTTGAGCTTGACGTATTGATCGAACTGGGCGATCACCGCCCGGCGGAGCGCCTCCACCTCGGAATCCCCGCCCTCTTCGGCGGCCATCGGCTGCGTCTCGCAGGTGAAATGGGTGCCCGCGTCGACGATGCCCTCGACCTGCGCGCGCTGCGCCCCCTCGACGAGCACCTTGACGGTGCCATCCGGCAGCTTCAGCAGTTGCAGGATGTTGGCGATGCAGCCGATCCCGTAGATGTCCTCCGCGGAGGGCTCGTCCTTGGCGGCATTCTTCTGGGCGACCAGCATGATGCTCTTGCCGGACTCCATGGCCACTTCCAGCGCCTTGATCGATTTCGGCCGCCCCACGAACAGAGGAATGACCATGTGGGGGAAGACGACCACGTCGCGCAGCGGCAGCAGCGGCAGCGAAAGGCGGTCGGAAGTGGTCGTTTCGGTGGCGGGTGTGGTCACGGTAGTGGTTCCTGCAAGGGGTTACTGCGGGGAATGTGGGGACGATGGCGCGCAGATCAAGACGGGCGAGCGCGCCCCACCCCGGCCGCTGCGGCGGCCGACCGGCCGGAACGGGCCGGGTGCGGAGGATCGTCCGCAACGCAGCCCGGCCACGCCCGCCCGGTTACGCCCCGGCCACCTTCGGCTGCTCGGCGTAGACGACGATCGGCTGTCCCTCCTGCACCGACTTTTCATCCACCACGACCTTCTCGACATTGCTCATCCCCGGGAGATCGAACATGATGTCGAGCAGCACCGACTCGACGATCGAGCGCAGGCCGCGCGCGCCGGTCCGGCGGGAGCGCGCACGCCGCGCGATCTCCTGCAGCGCATCCGGCCGCACCTCGAGTTCGACGCCCTCCATCGCGAAGAGACGGCGGAACTGCTTGACCAGCGCATTCTTGGGTTCGACGAGAATTTCGACCAGCGCCTCCTGCCCGAGTTCGTCGAGCGTGGCGACGACCGGCAGGCGCCCGACCAGTTCCGGGATCAGACCGAACTTGACCAGGTCGTCCGGCTGGACGTCGCGCAGCAATTCCCCGACCGCACGGTCGCTGGGGGAGGAAATCTCGGCCCCGAAGCCGATGCCGCTCTTCTCCGAGCGGTTGCGGATGACCTTTTCCAGCCCGTCGAAGGCGCCGCCGCAGATGAACAGGATGTTCGTGGTGTCGATCTGGACGAAATCCTGGTTCGGATGCTTGCGCCCGCCCTGCGGCGGAACGCTGGCGATCGTCCCCTCGATCAGTTTGAGCAGCGCCTGCTGCACGCCCTCGCCGGAGACGTCGCGGGTGATCGACGGGTTGTCCGACTTGCGCGAGATCTTGTCGATCTCGTCGATGTAGACGATGCCGCGCTGCGCCTTTTCAATGTCGTAGTTGCAGTTCTGCAGCAACTTCTGGATGATGTTTTCGACGTCTTCGCCGACATACCCCGCTTCGGTGAGCGTCGTGGCATCGGCGATGACGAACGGCACATTGAGCAGCCGCGCAAGCGTCTGCGCGAGCAGGGTCTTTCCCGACCCCGTCGGACCGATGAGCAGGATGTTGCTCTTGGCCAGTTCGACATCGTCTTTCGACGACATGTGCCGCAGGCGCTTGTAGTGGTTGTAGACCGCGACCGCGAGGATGCGCTTGGCCTTTTCCTGGCCGATCACATACTGGTCGAGGATGGCGCAGATCTCTTTCGGAATCGGCAGATCGCCACGCGCGCCACCCGCCTCCGCGCCGGTTCCGACCTCGTCGCGAATGATGTCATTGCACAGATCGATGCACTCGTCGCAGATGAACACCGAGGGGCCAGCGATGAGTTTCTTCACCTCATGCTGGCTTTTGCCGCAGAACGAGCAGTAGAGCACACGTTCGCCCGAATTCTTCTTTTCCGCCATGGGACGCCCCCCAACTTCTTCTTCGCCGGCACGATCCGTGCAGCCAGCGGGCAACCCGCCGGCCGCTCGCGGGTCACTCTCCGCGCTTGACGAAGATCTTGTCCACCAATCCGTAGCTTACTGCATCATCCGCCGACATGAAGTTGTCCCGGTCGGTGTCCTTGGCGATGCGCTCGACCGGCTGCCCGGTACGCTCGGCAAGGATCGCATTCAGCCGCTCCCGCAGCGACAGAATTTCCCGCGCCTGGATTTCGATGTCGGTCGCCTGGCCCTGCGAGCCGCCGGACGGCTGGTGAATCATGATGCGCGAGTTCGGCAGAGCGTAGCGCTTGCCCTTGGCTCCCGCCGCCAGGAGAAAGGCGCCCATGCTCGCCGCCATCCCCACGCAGATCGTCGAGACGTCGGGCTTGATGAACTGCATGGTGTCGTAGATCGCCATGCCCGCATACACCGAGCCGCCGGGAGAGTTGATGTACAGCGAGATGTCCTTGTCCGGGTTCTCCGACTCCAGGAACAGCAACTGCGCCACGACCACGTTGGCCGTCGCCTCATTGACCGGACCGACGAGAAATACCACCCGATCGCGCAGCAGGCGCGAATAGATGTCGTACGCGCGCTCGCCGCGGCCGCTCTGCTCGATGACCATCGGCACATAGTTCAGGCCCATCGGCGTCTGCCACTGCGCGGCCCCCTCGGTCGCAAACCGGCTCATCGCATCACCCCTTCGCACCTTCCATCAATTCGTCGAACGATACCGCGAGATCCGAAACCTTGGCGTGCTGCAAGACCCATTCAACCACATTGTCTTCCAGCACCGCCGCCTCGACTTCGGCCATGCGTTCGCGGTTGCCCAGATACCACTGCATCACCTCGCCCGGGCGCTCGTAGCTGCCGGCGATGGTTTCGAGCGTCTGGCGCACCTGGTCGCGCGTCGCATGCAGCTTCTGGGCCCGGATGATCTCCCCGACGACGAGCGAGATCCGCACGCGCCGTTCCGCCGCCGCCGCGAACACCTCCAGCGCCGGAAACTCCTTCCCGCCCCGTGCCGCGATCTCGGCCTGCGCCATGCTCCGCAGCGATTCCTGCTCCTCGGCGATCAGCGCCCGCGGCAGGTCGAAACGCGCCACCCGCTCCAGGGCGTCCATCACGCTGTCGCGCGTGCGGCGGCGCAGGCGCGCCGTCACCTCGCGCTCGACATTGGCGCGCACTTCCGCCCGCATGCGGTCCAGGTCGCCGTCCGCGATCCCCACCTGGCGCGCAAACTCGGCGTCCAGTTCCGGCAGCACCCGCTCCCGCACTTCCTTGAGCGTGATGTCGAAGTGCGCGGTCTTGCCCGCCACGTCCTTGCCGAAATAATCATCCGGGAAGGTCACCGCAACGCTGCGGGTCTCGCCCTTGGTCATGCCGCGCACGGCGCCTTCGAACTCCGGCAGCATCCGACCGGCGCCCAGTTCGAAGCGGAAATCCTCTGCCGCGCCGCCCGGAAATGCATTGCCGTCGATCACGCCGTGAAAATCGATGGTCGCGAGATCCCCGTCGGCAGCCGCGCGTTCGACCGGATCGAAGTGGCTGCGCTGGCGCCGCATCACGGCGATGGTCTTCTCGACCTCGTCGTCGCCGACCGGGCAGACAGCGCGCTGGACATCGACCTGCGACACATCCACCGTGCCGACCTCGGGATAGACCTCAAAAGTGGCCCGGAACGCGAGGTGGCCGTCATCGGCCTCCGCGCGGGGCTCGATGTGCGCCCGGCCCGCGATGCGCAGATTGCCCTGCGTCAACACGCCCGACAACGCCTCGCCGATCTTGTCGTTGATCACTTCGGCATGGACCTGTGCGCCATGCGTCTGCGCAACCAGCTTCATCGGCACCTTGCCGCGCCGGAACCCCGGCATGGTCGTTTCGCGCGCCAACCGCGCCAGCCGCTGGGAGACTTCGGTCGCGACCGCATCCGCGGCCACGCTCAGATCGACACGGCGTTCCAACGCGCCGACGGACTCGATATTTGCCTGCATCTTTCTGGGAATGCGGATCCGGAAACCGGAGCGCCGCTCATCAACGATTGATCGGAAAGGGTGCAAAAGGGAGCCGGGCCCGGCATACCGCGCCTCGGCGCGAAGTCCGGACCGATTCCGGCCCCGGATTTCCTCCGCCCGCGAAAAACGGCGCTCGCCCTCCACCCGCAAGAGCGGGATCTTAGCAGTCCGGCAGGCCCGAAACCGGCATTCCGGAAACCATTTCGCACCGACGCTCGCGAAACCGTGTCCGGCACGCGTCCACCACGGCGGGGGTCGCAGGGTCGCTCGGGGTGGTAGAGGGCGGTCGCAATGGCGGCCGCTGCATGCAAGCGGGCCCGGGGGAAACACTCCCCCGGGCCCGCTCGGCATCCTGTGGCACCCGCGCGGCGACGCGGGCTGCCGTGGCGGCCCGGTCAGGCCTTGGTGTTGACGATCTGGCCGGTGACTTGGCCATTGAGGTTGGCGACCGGCGCGGAGACATGGCCTCCCCCGCCGGCGCTGCCGTCGCCATCGCCGTCGAAGCCGCTGGGTTGTTGAGGACGCGCGGGCGCCGCTTGACTCTGGATTGCGGTCGCCTGGGTTGCGGCAGCGGACGAAACCTGCATGATGGATCCTTTCAAAAGGGGTTGATCAGGCACTCCCTTTCGCGATATCGGACCCGGCGCCGCAATCTTGAGTGTTGCAGTAGGATTATTAACGACCATTAAGCGATTCCGTGGAAACTACGGAATCCGTTCCATGGCAGCAAGAAAACAAGGAGACTGGTGCGCCCGGTCAGACTCGAACTGACAAGCCAAAAGGCGACGGCACCTAAAGCCGTTGCGGTTACCAATTTCGCCACGGGCGCAGCAACCCGATTCCCCGCCCGCCGGACCGACCGAATCCACCGGTCTTTCCGCCTTGGCAGGGGAACCGCCGCCGAGGCGGTCCAAAGACGAATTTTACCTCATGACTGCAGACGAATACTGCCGGCAGATGGCCGGGGCAAGCGGATCCAGCCTCCACTACAGCCTGTTGTTTCTTCCCGCACCTCGCCGCCGCGCAGTCGTGGCCCTGCACGCCTATTGGCAGCAGTTGCGCGAGGCCGCCGACGGCACTTCCGATCCTTCGGTCGCCGGCGCCCAACTCGCGTGGTGGCATGACGAAGTGGACCGGCTGGTTGCCGGAACCCCCCAACACCCGGTCACCCAGGCGCTCGCGTCGCACCGGGACATCGGCGGCATCACCCGGCAGGGAATGCTCCAGGTCCTCGACGGCATGCGCATGGTCGTCGGTCCGGCGCGGTTTGCCGACGCTGAGGCACTGGCCCGCCATTGCCGCCTTGCGGCCGGATCGATCGCCGAGATGACGGTCGGCCTGTGTGGTATGCGCGAACCAGCGACCGCCGACTACGCCCGCGCCCTGGGGGAAGGGCTGCAGATCGTCCACATCCTGCGCGAACTCGGCGAGGATGCACGCCGCGGCCGCATCCGCCTTCCGCTCGACGATCTCCAACGTTTCGGTGTCGCCCCGGCCGACATTCTCGCCGGGCAGTACGTCGACGGGTTCCTGCCGCTGATGCGCCGCGAGGCACGGCGGGCACGCGATGCATTCGCGGAGGCCGCTCGCCTCCTGCCGCCGGCTGATTCGCGCGCGCAGCAGCCCGGCCGGATCATGGCGGCAATCCATGCCGCGCTGCTCGACGAACTCGAACGGGATGGCTTCCGCGTACTGCACCAGCGCGTCGCCCTCACCCCGCTGCGCAAGCTCGCCATTGCCTGGCGGACCCGGATGTTCACGCAAACGCGGACGCACTGATGCGGAACATGGCCACGGATGCCGCCAATTCGTCCGCCTGAGCCTGCAGGCTGCGCGCAGCGGCCGACCCTTGCTCGACCAGCCCCGCGTTCTGCTGTGTTACGCGATCGAGCTGCGCCACCGCCTGATTGACCTGGCCGATATCGCTATTCTGCTCCGCGCTCGCGCGCGCGACCTCGCCCAGGAGCTCGGTCACGCGCTGCACCTGCGCAACCAACTCGTGCAGGGTGTCCCGGGCAGCCGAAACCGTCTGCGCTCCCTTCTCGATCCTGCCGGTCGAATGCGAAATCAGGCACTTGATCTCCTGGGCCGCCTGTGCACAGCGTTGGGCAAGATTGCGCACCTCGGCGGCGACCACCGCGAATCCCCGGCCATGCGCGCCGGCGCGCGCGGCCTCGACCGCCGCGTTCAGAGCCAGAATGTTCGTCTGAAATGCAATTCCGTCGATCACGCCGATGATTTCCGCCATCCGGCGGCTCGACGCGGTGATTTCGGCCATCGTGCGCACCACGTCGCCCACCGCCAGTCCGCTACGGTCGGCCGTTGCGGAAACGGTCGACGCAAGGGAGTTGGCCTGATGCGCCGACGCCGAACTCTGCGCCACCGCGCCGGCAATCTGTTCCATCGACGCCACCGTCTGCTGCAGACTGCCGGCCTGCTGTTCGGTGCGGCTCGACAGATCCTGATTCCCCGCCGCGATCTCGCGCGACGCCGTCGCCACCGAATCGACCCCGACCCGGACCCGCTGCACGACCGTGCGCAGGTTGACCACCATGCGCGCCAGAGCGTCCTGCAGCCGCGCCAGTTCATCCTGCCCCGCGCTCTGCGGCGCATGCGACAGATCGCCTTGCGCAACGGCATCGGCGACGGCAACCGCCTCGGCCAACGGCCGCATGATGGAACGGGAGATGAGGATCCCCAGCGCAAGCGACAGCATGATGCCCGCAATGGTCAGGGACACCTGTGCCACACGGCTCAGGGAATAGAACTTCGCGGTTTCCGCCGCACTACGTTCCGCGCTGCGGGTGCTCCATCCGACCAGTGCGCGCAAGGCCTCGTCGACCGGGCCGATCGCGTCGCCGAAATCGCTGAACAGCAGCGCCCTCGCCTCGCGGTTGTCGCCCGACTTCGCGCCCGCGATCACCGCGACGATCTGGTCGAATGCCCGGTCGTAGTCCGAGGCCGCCAGCTTCGCGACGATGGCCAGCTTGCGGTCCTTTTCCTCCCGCAAATCGAGGCGCCGGAGGGCCTCGGCCAGATCCGTGCGTTCCTCGTCACGGTATCGCCGAGCCTGCAGGAGCGACTGCGCCCGCGTGTCGTCATCGTCGGCAAGCATTGCGCTGCGGACCGCGCGGTCGGAATAGATCGCCGCCGACAGCGCCGCCGCGGAAACCTTCAGGCCCAGAAGATCGCGTGCATACATCGAAGCCGCGCGGTCGTTCATCTTCGCCGTGATGACCACGCCCACGGTGCTGATCACCCCGCCGACCAGAGCCAACAACACATACGACACGATCAGCCGTGTCCCGACGCCGACATTCGCCAACCACGCCATAATCCCTCTCCCGGCTTTTTGCGCTGCACCATTGTCGCGAGGGACCGGCAGCCGACTCCGCGGAAAAACGGCGGGCGCGGATCGCTTTACCGAGGAAGGGGGCGACGAAACTTCATTGCGCCGTCACATCTTTCTGACCCCGCGTCGGGAACCGCACCGGCACCGCCGGCACCGAAGCAAGCACCGACGGCTTGATCTTTCCGAGCACGTGCATCTCGCAGGCCTTGCAATCGAACTGCAGCGTCAACCGTTCCTTGCCGTTGACCAGGGTCATGGGTTCCGCCCGCACCGTCCCCTGCACGCCGATCACGCCCTTGGCCTGTTTGGGACAGAGGCTCAGCGAGTACCGGATGCAATGCCGGGTGATCATCAGGCTCACTTCCCCGGTTTCCGCGTGGCTCTCGTAGGCGGCCTCGATCATCTGTACCCCGTGCCGGCGATAGAACGCCGCCGCCTTGCCATTGGCGACGTTCCCGAGATAGCTCAGGCTGTCGGCGGGATATTGCGGCGGCGGATCGGCGGGTGCCTTGCGCGGCAATCGCGACCATCCCCGCGCGCGCCGGGCTTCCAGCAGGGAGACCGCGTCGCGGCGCCAGGCGTTGGCAACCGATGCCGGGACGAAGCGCGGTTCGTGCCACGCAATTTCCGGCGCTGCTTCGGTGACGAACGCGGTGCTGCCGAGCTTGCCCAGCGCCCCGCGCAGGACCTCCGCTGCGCGCGCGCCATCCTGGGCTGCCTGGAAGTCCTGGGGCGCGGCGACCGCGACCGCGTTGCCGTCGCCGTCGCGCAAATGCAACCGCAGAACCCCATCCTCCTCCCGCAGCGACCAGCGCACGCCGATCCGCCGCTCGGCGCTCGGGCCGTCCAGCATGCGGTTCCACGCCGCGTCGCGATTGCGCGCGATCTCGGTGCCGACGCGCAGATCGGGGCACTGGGCGAGCACCTGATTGGGCTCGATGCGCCAGCGGCGCGGGCCGATGCGCACGGCGCGATTCACCTGCAGGCCGCTCAGGTCCTTCTGCAGCGTGTAGTAGGTCAGGCCATCGCCGTTGTTCAGCGCGACGTCTTCGGCCGCGGTCTCGACCTCGATGTGATCGGGCGCGACCCGGGCGACGTGGCCGACCGGAAGCCCCGCGTGCTTGGGCGTGTCGAACGAGCCGATCGCATCGTTGCGCCCCTGCACGAAGTAGTCGGTGTTGCCGCGCTGGAAATTGCGCGCCGGATCGGGCGTGAAGGAGAAGCGGCAACGACCGCTGCTCGCCGCCCGCAGGTCGCCCCGCTGTGCGAGGATCGCATCGAGCCGCTGGCGATAATGGGCAGTGACGTTCTTGACGTAGGCCATGTCCTTGTAGCGGCCCTCGATCTTGAACGAGCGCACGCCCGCATCGATCAGTGCCTCCAGGTTCTCCGTCTGATCGTTGTCCTTGAGCGACAGCAGATGCCGGTCGTGCGCGACCACGCGGCCCTGGGTGTCGGTGAGCGTATAGGGGAGCCGGCAGGGCTGCGAACAATCGCCCCGGTTGGCGCTGCGCCCGGTCTGCGCGTGGCTGAGATAGCACTGGCCGCTGTAGGCCACGCACAAGGCGCCGTGGATGAAGAATTCCAGCACCGTGTCGGCGGGCACGGCGCCCGCGATTTCGGCAATCTGCGGCAGCGAAAGCTCGCGCGCCAGCACGATCTGCGAAAACCCGACATCGGCCAGGAAACGGGCCTTCTCCGGGCTGCGGATGTCCGCCTGCGTGCTCGCATGCAGTTGGATGGGCGGCAGATCGAGTTCGAGCAACCCCATATCCTGCACGATGAGCGCATCGACGCCGGCGTCGTACAGTTCCCAAATCAGCGCGCGTGCCGGTTCGAGTTCGTCGTCGCGCAGGATCGTGTTGAGCGTCGCGAAGATCCGGGCGTTGTAGCGGTGCGCGTGCGCGGTGAGGCGCGCGATGTCGGCGACCGCATTGCCGGCGTTGGCGCGTGCGCCGAAGGCCGGTCCGCCGATGTAGACGGCGTCGGCACCATGATTGACCGCCTCGATGCCGATTTCGGCATTGGCCGCGGGCGCGAGCAGCTCGATTTCGGAACGCATGGGATTTTTCACCTTTTCTCGCTTGCGGCCGCCTCTCCCGACGAAGCGGCGGGCGTCTTGCGCTGCACCGGGCGCTGCACTGCGACGGCCGCCAGAACGGCAAACACGGCGCCGGCCACGAACGTTCCCGCAGGCCCGACACGGTCCCATAGCTCGCCGGCCAGCACGCTTGCGGCCAGCCCAGTGAAGCCGCCCACCAGATTGAACATGCCGAATGCGGTTCCCCGCAGGTCGGCGGGCGCGGCATCGGCCACCATCCGCGACAGCAGGCCCTGCGTGAACGCCAGATGCAGGCCCCAGAGGCCGATTCCGATCCACACCCAGGCGCCGCTTCCGCGCCAGGCAAGCACGCCGTCCGCCACGACGAGCAGCCCCAGGCCGATCCGGAGCAAGGCATCGTGATTGCCTCCACGATCGGAGAGCTTGCCCATCGGATAGGCCGCCACCCCGTACACCACGTTCATCGCCACCAGCACCAAGGGCGACAGCGCGATCGCCAAGCCGCCCTCCTGGGCGCGCAGGATCAGGAAGGCCTCGCTGAAATGCGCCAGACCGACCAGCGCACCGAACAGCACGACGCGCCAATACCTCGCTCCCAGGCGGGCGAGATTCGCCCGGGACATCGGGTTCGCTGCCGGCACGTGGGGACGCTCCGGCGGCTCGCGCACTCCCAGGGCGAGCACCGCAACGCACAATGCCGCCGGAATCACCGCAACGCGGAACACCGCACGGAAATCGTCGTGCCACAGGGCCATCAAGCCGATGGCGAGCAACGGTCCGGCGAACGCGCCCACGGTATCGAGCGCCTGCCGCAGGCCGAATGCCGCGCCCCGCTGCTCCGGCGGCACGATGTCGGCAATCAGCGCGTCCCGCGGCGCGCCGCGGATGCCCTTGCCGATCCGATCGACCACGCGGGCGGCGAACACCGTACCGGCGCTCATGGCGATTGCGAAGAGCGGTTTGGTGACGGCACTCATCGCATAGCCGAGCACCGTCAGCGGCTTGCGCCGCCGCCTGCGATCGGACAACATGCCCGCGAACACCTTGATGACAAGCGCCGTCGCCTCGGCGAACCCCTCGATCACGCCCAAGGCCGCGGCGCTCGCGCCCAGGCCCGCGACCAAAAACACCGGCAGCAGGCCGTGGATCATCTCGGACGAGGTATCCATCAGCAGGCTGACGAAACCCAGGGTCCAGATCGCGCGCGGCAAACGCGGTTCCATTGCGGCCACCCTCACCCTAACCCTCTCCCGCAAGCGGGAGAGGGGAAATTTGCGATCGCGCGCGGCAAACTCCGCTGCATTGCAACCGCCTTCATCTAAGCCTCCCCTGCAAGCGGGAGCGGGAAATTCTCAGATCTGTCCCAGCGCATCGTCCACCCGCTCCACCGCAACGACCTCCAGACCCTCGATCGCCTGCCGCGGCGCATTCGCCTTGGGGATGATCGCGCGCGAAAATCCGAGCTTCGCCGCCTCCCGCAGGCGCTCCTGGCCCCGCGGCGCCGGGCGCACCTCGCCGGCCAGCCCGACCTCGCCGAAGGCCACCACGCCGCGCGGCACGGCGCGGTTGCGCAGCGAGGAACTCACCGCCAGCAGCACCGCCAGATCCGCCGCCGGCTCCTCGATGCGCACGCCGCCCACGGCGTTGACGAAGACGTCCTGATCGAAAGTCGCCACGCCGGCGTGCCGACTCATCACCGCCAGCAGCATCGCCAGCCGCTGCGCGTCCAGACCCACGCACAGACGTCGCGGATTGGGAACGTGCGCGGCGTCGACCAGCGCCTGGATCTCCACCAGCAGCGGCCGCGTGCCCTCCTGCGTGACCAGCACGCAGGACCCCGGCACCTCCCCACCCTTGCCATCGGCACCATGATGCGAAAGAAAGAGCGCCGACGGGTTGGCCACGCCGCGCAGGCCGCGGTCGGTCATCGCGAACACCCCCAGCTCGTGGATCGCGCCGAAGCGGTTCTTGAACGCCCGCACGAGACGGAACGCGGAATGGCTGTCGCCCTCGAAATAGAGCACCGTGTCGACCATGTGCTCGAGCACGCGGGGGCCGGCCAGCGCCCCTTCCTTGGTCACGTGGCCGACCAGGACCAGGCTGGTGCGGCTCTGCTTGGCCCAGCGCGTGAGCGCAGCGGCGCACTCGCGCACCTGCGCCACCGACCCCGGCGCCGAACCGAGCTGCGGCGAATACAGCGTCTGGATCGAATCGACCACCGCCACCCGCGGCCGCTCGCGATCGAGCGCCGCCAGGATCCGGTCGAGGTCGATCTCCGCGGCAATCCGCAGCGCCGCCAGCCCCTTCGCTTCGATACCCAGGCGGCGGGCGCGCAATGCGACCTGTCCCACCGACTCCTCGCCGCTCACGTACAGGACCGGCACTTCGCTGCGGGCGATGGTCGCCAGCGACTGCAGCAGCAGCGTCGATTTGCCGATCCCGGGATCGCCGCCGATCAGAACCACCCCGCCCTCGACCAGACCGCCGCCCAGCACGCGGTCGAACTCCTCGATGCCGCTTGCCGTGCGATCGAACCGCTCCACCGCCACGTCGCCCAGCGGCATCACCTCCGCCGAGGGCGCCAAGCCGTCGCGCAGCGCGGACGCCCGCAAGGGGCCGGCGACCGCCGCCGCTTCCTGCAAGGTGTTCCACGCGTTGCAATGGGGACACTGCCCGGACCATTTGGCGCTCGCCGCGCCGCAGGCATTGCATACGTAGCGCGTTCCGCCCCGCGCCGCGCCGCGACTCATTCCGGCCGCTCCCGCGCCCGTGCCGGCAGCCCGCTCAACAGTTCGTAGCCGATGGTTCCCGCCCGCTCCGCGACTTCGTCGACGCCGATCTGCGCGCCCCACAGCTCGACGGCATCGCCGCAGGCCGCCGACGGCACGTCCGTCAGATCGACGGCGATCATGTCCATCGACACCCGGCCGACCAAGGGAACGCGGGCGCCGCCTGCCGCGCCCTCCACCCAGACCGGGGTACCGT
Organism: Burkholderiales bacterium GJ-E10; assembly: GCA_000828975.1. Classification (NCBI taxonomy): domain Bacteria; kingdom Pseudomonadati; phylum Pseudomonadota; class Betaproteobacteria; order Burkholderiales; species Burkholderiales bacterium GJ-E10. Next base: position 1,575,930 of record AP014683.1, read on the forward strand.
CGGGCGCGGAACGCGGATATCCGTCAGCATAACCGCAGGCCACGATCCCGATACGGCTGGGTCGCTGCGCCGTCCACCGGCTGCCATAGCCCACCGGCTGTCCCGGCGCCAGATCCCGCACCACCAGCAACCGCGAGCGCAGCCGCATCGCCGGGCGCAACCCCAGAGCGGCAGCGGCGATACCGGCGACCGGCGAAGCACCGTACAGCGCGATTCCGGGACGCACGAATTCCGCACCCGCCGGAACATCGTCGGCCGGATGGAGGAACAAGGCCGCCGAATTCGATACGCTCCAGGCGCCGTTCCATTCGGGAATCCGCGCACGCAAGGCCTGCCATTGCGACGTCACCGACGGCGCCGACCCATCGCGGCGGTCGGCATTGGCGAGATGGGTCATCAGCGCGTCGATGCGCACGTGCGCGAGCGCGGCAAGGCGGTCGAACGCCGCGCGCGCCTCGTCCGCAGCGAACCCCAGGCGATTCATGCCGGTGTCGAACTTGCAGTAGACGCCCACCGGCCTGGCGGGCCGCAGGCGCTCGAGCATGGCAATCTGCTCGAAGCCGTGCACGACGACGGTGAGATCGAGTTCTTCGACCAGTGCAAAGTCGCGGTGCTCGAACACCCCTTCCAGCAGCAGGATCGGTTTGCGCCAGCCGGCTGCGCGCGCCCGCTGCGCCTCGTCGGTTTCGAGCAGCGCGAGGCCGTCGGAGTCCGAGAAGGCCTGCACGGCGTTTTCGATGCCATGGCCGTACGCGTTGGCCTTGACCACGGCCCAGATGCCGCGCGCGCCGGCGCGCGCGCGGGCCTGGGCGAGGTTGTGGGCCATCGCCGACCGATCGACGAGGACTTGCAGGGGGCGGGACGAGGAAAGCGCGGGCACGGCGGAAGAAGGCGAAGCGGGTGTGCAAGAATAACCCCTTTTTCCTCCTTTTTCGGGAGACTTGGCATCAACCCTTTGCATCGCGGTTTCTACACGGTAATGGCTGCGCAGTTCTTCTCCGCGCTCGCCGACAACGCCATCCTCATCGCGGCCTTCGCGCTGCTCGAGGAAACGCACGCCCCGGAGGCGATGCGGCCGATGCTCAAGCTGTTCTTCTTCTTTTCGTACGTCGCGCTGGCGGCATTCGTCGGCGCCTTCGCCGACTCGCGACCGAAGGGGCGGGTGATGTTCCTCGCCAACGCCGTCAAGTTCGTCGGCGGCGTCCTCATGCTCGCGACCCCGCACCCGTTGCTCGCGTACGCGGTGATCGGGTTCGGCGCCGCGGCGTATTCGCCCGCCAAGTACGGCATCATCACCGAAATGCTGCCGCCGGAGCGGCTGGTCGCGGCCAACGGGTGGATCGAGACGCTCACCATCGGCGCCGTGGTCTTCGGCGCATTGCTCGGCGGGGTCCTCGTTTCGACCCGATTCGCATCGCTCGCCGCGCCGTACACCGCGACGCTGCACTGGTCGCTCGCGCACATGGCCATCGGCCTGGTATGCCTGCTCTACGGCGTGGCGGCCCTCATCAACTTGGCGATTCCCGACACCGGGGTCCGCTATGCCCCCCAGCAACACACGCCGGCGAAACTGCTCGCGGACTTCGGCCATTGCCTGCGCGTGCTGTGGCACGACAAGCTGGGGCAGATCTCTCTTGCGGTGACGACGCTGTTCTGGGGCGCGGGCGCGACGCTGCAGTTGCTGGTGATCGCCTGGGCGAAGGACGCGCTGCACATGGGGCTCGCGCGCGCCGCGATCCTGCAGGCGGTGACGGCGATCGGGGTGGCGGGCGGCGCCATCGCCGCCGCCAGCGCGGTGTCCCTGCGCCGCTCACTGCGCGTGCTGCCGGTCGGCGTGATGATGGGGGCGGTGGTCGTCCTGGTCGCCCTGGTCGATTTCCGCGCATTCCCCGTCGGTGGCATCCACATTGCCGGTCTCCACCTCGACTGGGCAATCCTCGCGGCGATCGGCCTGATGCTGCTCGTCGGGGCGATGGCCGGATTCTTCGTCGTGCCGATGAACGCCCTGCTGCAGCACCGCGGCTATGTCCTGCTATCGGCGGGGCACTCGATCGCCGTGCAGAACTTCAACGAAAACCTCGGCATCCTCGCCATGTCGGGCATCTATGCCGCCCTGATCTCCCTGGGAATGTCGGCGCGCGGGAGCATGATCCTGTTCGGCGTGTTCGTCTCCGCCACCATGGCGCTGGTGATCCTGCGCCACCGGCAGAACCAGCGCCGGTTCGATTCGGAAGCGCTCATCGGCGACTCCCATCACGGACTTTGTTCGGAATAGACGCGCCGGGCCAGGCACAGATCCTCCCAGGCCTTGGCCTTGTCGCCGGGGGTCCGCAGCAGATACGCCGGGTGATAGGTGACCACGACCGGGATCCGCAGGTCGCCGCGCACGAACTCGTGGACGCGCCCGCGCAGGGAGCCGATCGGGCCCTCCGTCCGCAGCAGGGTCTGCGCCGCGAACCGGCCCATTGCGATGAGAATCCGCGGCCGCAGCAGCTCGATCTGCCGCAGCAGGAACGGCGTGCAGCGCGCCACTTCGTCCGCCTCCGGATTCCGATTTCCCGGCGGCCGGCACTTGATCACGTTGCCGATGTAGACCGCCTCCTGGTGCGAGGGCGCGTCGTCGCGCCCGCGGCCGAGGCCCGCCGCCGCCATCATGTTGTCGAGGAGGCGCCCTGCTTGCCCCACGAACGGCTCCCCTTGCGCGTCTTCTTCCGCGCCCGGCGCCTCGCCGACGAACATCCACCGCGCCTCGCGGCTTCCCACGCCGAAAACGGTCTGCGTGCGCGTGCGGCAGAGCCCGCAGGCGGTACAGCCCCGCACCGCCTGCTCCAGTCCGTCCCAATCGAGGGTTTCGACGCCGGCAAGCGCCGGCGCTGCCGAATCCGGCAAGGAGTCCGCGGGCAAGCGGGCCGCCGCCGCGTCGAATCCACCCGCGCCGCCGCCCCCGTCGGAGACCGGCTCCGCCGCCGCACCGGGTGCTCCCGCGCCGCGCACGCGCCAGACCGGCCCGAGGCCCAGGGCCTGCGCCAGACGAACCTGCTCCGGACTCCAGCTCCTCATCGCAACTGCACCCGCATCACCAGCGCATCCTCTCGGCCATGGTGGCCGGGATAGTAGCCGCGGCGGCGCCCGATGGTCCGGAACCCGTAGTTGCGATAGAGATGCAAGGCGGCCGCATTGCTGGGACGCACTTCGAGCAACATCGTTGCCGCGCCGTACTCGCGCATGGTCTGCGCCATCCAGTCGAGCATCCGTGCGCCATAGCCTTGCCGCTGAAACGGAATATCGACGCCGAGGTTGAGCAGATGTGCCTCGTCAATCGCCAGCATCGCCACGGCATAGGCGATCACCGACGCATCGCTCCCTTCCAGGATCCAACCGCTGTAGCCGGAGCGCAAGGCATCGGCGAAGTTGCCGCTGGTCCAGGGAAACGGGTAGATCCGCTGCTCCACCGCCATCACGTCGGCAATCCGTTCGGGTGTGAACGGCACGAAGCGCGGCGCATTCGCCGCCGAGTGCGCGTCCGCCGCGTGGTGCACCCGGGCGTTCACGCCGCGCCCCCGCGCGCGTGGCCCGCGCCCTGGCGCGCGTCGCGCTCGGCGGCCCGCTCGGCCACCGTCTTGGCCACCTGGTCGCGGACGTAGACCGGCAATGCCAACTCCGGCGCCACTCCGAGTCCGGATGCCGCCGCGCGCTGCGCCCAGCGCGCGATCGCCTCGGCGTCACCGCAAGCATCGCGCAGCGGCGGAAGGGAACCGCGATCCCATTGCACAAGCCACTGCGCATCCCCGGCGACCGCATCCACGTGCGCCTGCGCGACCCGGCCCGGCAGATCTTCCAGATCGCACAGGAATGGCGGCTCCACCTCCCGCCAATCGAGCCCGCTGCCTTCCAGCACGGACGCATACGCCTGCCCCATCCGCGCATCGATCGCGCAGAACACGCGCGACGGCCCAGGCCGGCCCGCCGCGCCGGCGTCGGCCGCAACCGCCAATGCCAGCAGGCTGCCGACCGGGATCGCAGGCTTCTCGCGTGCCCACGAAAGACCCTGCGCAACCGTACACGCGACGCGCACGCCGGTGAAAGACCCCGGCCCGGCACCGAACGCGAAGGCAGCGCAATCCTCGACGGCCAGACCGGCGTCGCAGAGCACCGCATCCACCAACGGCAGCACGTGTTCCAGATGGGTGTCGCCAACCGCGCCCCGACGCACGAGCACGCGTGCGCCGTGGGCCACGGCGACGGAGCAACGCGCGCCGGCGGTGTCGAGAGCGAGAATGGTCGGGGGGGCGGAGCGGGACATCCGGCGATTATCGCGCCGAACCATCCTGCTCCGGATTCCACCGCTGCTGGGCGCGGATCTGATCCCGCAGAACCTTGCGTTGCTCGGGCGTCAGACCGCCGGCCGCCGCATCGTGGCTGCCGGCGACCGCACCGGGAGGCACCGTGCCGACGAGTTCACTGCGCTGCTCCTGACTCCACCGCCGGATCGCTTCGCGATCGGATGGGGCGAGATCGCCGCCCTTGCCGTCACTCACGGAGCTCGCCGGGCTTGCCGACCCGGACGGCAGGACGCCCAACAGCCCTTCGCCCCAGGCCGCCGGCAGCAACGCGCCCAGGCCGAGGTACAGCAGTCCTCGCGCCAGCCGCGGGGGCAGGCCGGAAAAACGACCCAGGGGGTGGCCGGCGCGGGGGCAAGCCATCGAAGCTCGGAACGAATGCGGCACGATGCAGATCACGGTGCAGGGATCGGAAGCGGAGGATCGCACACCGGGGAGGGGAATTCTGTAACACTTTGTGCTCGGACGCCATGGAAAAATCGCGGACACCGTAGTATTCGCAGCGCAATGGACAAGCCCGCCCCCTTCAAGATTCTCGTCGTCGACGACGATCAGCGCCTGCGCGATCTGCTGCGCCGCTACCTCGGCGAAAACGGGTTCACCGTGTCGGCGGTCGAGTCGGCGCAGGCGATGAGCAAGCTCTGGCTGCGCGAGCGCTTCGACATCCTCATTCTCGACCTGATGATGCCCGGCGAGGACGGAATGTCGGTGTTGCGCCGCCTGCGCGAAGGCAACGACAACACGCCGGTCATCATGCTCACCGCCAAAGGTGGCGACGTCGACCGCATTGCGGGGCTGGAGACCGGGGCCGACGACTATCTGCCCAAGCCGTTCAATCCGCGCGAACTGCTGGCCCGGATCCACGCCGTCCTGCGCCGCAGGGCGCCGGCGGAAGCGCCGGGCGCGCCGAGCCAGGAGCCGATGCGGATGGAATTCGGCGCGTTCGCGCTCGATCTCGCCACGCGCACGCTCACCAAGGACGGCGAGGCGGTGCCGCTGACGACCGGCGAATTCGCGGTGCTCAAGGCATTCGCCCGGCACCCCAAGACGCCGCTGTCGCGCGAAAAGCTGATGGAAATGGCGCGGGGACGGGAATACGAGGCCTTCGACCGCAGCCTCGACGTGCAGATCTCGCGTCTGCGCAAACTGATCGAGCCCGACCCCGGCAAGCCGCGCTACATCCAGACGGTATGGGGTCTGGGATACGTCTTCGTTCCGGACGGAACCGCATAGACGGGCATCGTCGGTTCCCGGTTTCCCGCATGAAGTTCCGCTCCCCGCCGCTGTTCTGGCGCACGTTCCTGCTCATCCTCTCGCTGGAACTCCTCACCATGGCGGCGGCGGTCCCCGCCATCCGCATGGCCGAGCGCGAGCCGCGTGCGCACCGGCTGGCGCAGCAACTGATCTCCCTCGTCCAGACCACCCGCATCGCGCTGGTGTACTCCGACCCGCAGCGACGCGGCGCGCTGCTCTCCGCGCTGGTCGAGAACGAGCATGTCCGGGTGCTGCCGCGCGATCCGACCGACGAGGTGCTGCCACTGCCCGACAGCGCGTTCCTTCACCTCACGCAACGGGAAGTGCGCCAGGAACTCGGCGCCGACACGCGCTTCGCATCGCGCGTCAACGGGGTGCGCGGATTCTGGATCAGTTTTTCGATCGACGGCGATGCCTACTGGGTGTACATCAGCCGCGGCATGTTGCAACACACGCTCGGGTACGGCTGGCTGGCCTGGGCAGCGGTGGCGTTCGGGTTCTCGCTGTTCGGTGCCGCGCTGTTCGCGCGCCATCTCAACCGCCCCCTCACCGAGTTGTCGAATGCGGCGCGCGATCTGGGCAACTGGAAGATTCCGCAGCCGCTGCCCGCCGACTCCGGCCCCATCGAGATCCGCACCCTCAACGAAAGCTTCAACCGCATGGTGACGGACCTGAAGAAAATCGCCAGCGACCGTGCCGTGCTGCTCGCGGGGATTTCCCACGACCTGCGCACCCCGCTCACGCGGATGCGACTGGAAGTGGAGATGAGCGGCCTGCCAGCCGAAACCCGCGACGCGATGGCGTCCGACCTCGACCAGATGGACGACATCGTCCGCCAGTTCCTCGACTATGCCGTCCCGGCGCCCCAGCGCGAACCGGAACCGGTCGATCTCTCCGCCCTGCTCACCGAGGCGCTCGGCCGCGCCCGCCTGGAGAACGCCCACATCGTCGAGCGGATCGCGCCCGGCGTCGAAATCCCGGGCTACCGGTCGGAGATCCTGCGGGCGATCGACAATCTCCTCGCCAATGCACACCGGTATGGGCGGGATGCGGCGGGCGACCTCGACCTGGAGGTCACCCTGGCCCGCGAAGGGGGCGACGCCGTGCTCGCGATCGCCGACCGCGGGCCCGGCATCGCGCCGGAAGATGCCGCGCGACTGGTGCGACCATTCGAGCGCGGCAATCCCGCGCGCTCCGGCGCAGCCGGCGCCGGCCTGGGGCTCGCCATCGTCGCCCGGGCGGCGGCGCTCCACCATGCGACCCTTACGTTACACCCGCAGGCGCCGCACGGCCTGCGGGTGGAAATCCGCTTTCCCAACGCGCTACACTAGCGGCCTTTCCGCAGCTTGAGTCGCAGCGCGATTCCGCCATGGCACCTGCATCCAAAGTGAAGATCATCCGGACCCCCGCTCGGGCGCCGTCCCAGCTTCACGCCTCGGCCGCTCCGGCGCACCCGAAGCCGAAATATGCGCTCGGTGCGGCGGCGATCATGGTCGGCGCCTCGGTCAATTATTTCGGCGACCGCCTGCTCGGCGTAAAGCTCGAACTCTTCCACGGCATTTCGACGTTCAGCGTGGCATGGGGCGTCGATCTGTTCCTCGTCCCCTTCATCGCCGGCCTCATCGTCGCCTGGATGTTCGGGCGCGGCGCCAAGTGGCTGGCATACATCCCGGCGGCGATCGTGCGCGTGATCTCCTACCTGGAACTGAGTAACGGATGGATTCCCATCCCGCCCGACAATCGGCTGATTCCGATGGGTTGGTGGGGATTCTTCCTGATCCTCGCGATCGAGTCCTGCGTCTTCGGCGGCATCGGCGGCGAAGTCTTCATCCGCAAGATCTTTCACCGCAATCCACAAGGAGGCACGGCGGCGGCGGATCTTCCCAATCCCTGGATTCCGGTGTCGTCGGGCAAGCCCCGCGGGCCGGAAGACCCGGCGAACCGCTAGTCTCCCGCACCCCGCTTTCCTTCCATCCGTAAGGGCAATCGGCAAGAATGGCTCGGAACGTAGTTCCCCCGACTCCTGAAGAACGGGCCCGTCGCGCACAGTTTCTCCACGCGACACTGATCACGTGCATCGTGCTGGCGTTCGTCGCCGGCAGCATCCACGTCGTATTCCTGGGCTCGATGCGCATGAGCGAGATGCGCGACAAGGCGACCTACGATCTGCGCGACGAGGCCCGGCACGAACGGGCGGCCGGCGAGGACATCACCATTCACGAGAAGAACGAAAAGATCGCCAAACTCGGGGAGACGGAGCGGGCCTACACCGTCGGCGAGGTGACCAACATGCTCTCGCACGAGCAATGGGTCGAACTCGACTCGATGGTGACCATTCCTGCCGGCACGTTCGAAATGGGCACCAACTATGCCCGTGCCGACGCGCAGGACAAGCCGATGCACAAGGTCTATCTGCCCGAATACCGGATCGACAAATACCTCGTCACCAACGTGCAGTACGCGCGATTCCTCGCCGCCACCGGACACCGTCCGCCGTCGAACTGGAAGGACGGGAAGATTCCGGCCGGCGAATTGCTGCGCCCGGTCACCATGGTCGACTGGTTCGACGCCGAGGCCTATGCCCGCTGGGCGGGAGAGCGCCTGCCGACGGAAGCGGAATGGGAAAAGGCCGCGCGCGGCACCGACGGGCGGCGCTGGCCCTGGGGCAGCGTGATGGACCCCGCCCGGCTGAACACCTACTACAGCGTCGGTTCGACGTCGGATGTCGATCACTTCAAGAACGGCGTGAGCCCCTACGGGGTCTTCGACATGGCGGGCAACGTCGAGGAATGGGTGCAGGACGACTTCCTCCCGTACAAGGGATCGCATGCTCCCGCCGAGATCTTCCAGGGGCATCTTGCCGAAGGGCAGACCCCGGAGGACCGGGACATGAAGATCACCGAGTTCGTCCCCATCTACAACCGGCATTACAAAGTGCTGCGCGGCGGATCGTGGAAGAGCGACCCGTTCTCCACGGCGACCTACCATCGCAACTACGACTGGCCCAATTACATGTCGGACTTTTTCGGATTCCGTTGCGCCACCAGCGCGGGCGGACCGAGGCGAGATCTCGATGCGAATCAATAAGATCATGCGGCACTGCGCCACCGTGGCCCCGGGCGCAGCGCTGTTGCCGTCGCCGGCGTTCGCGGCGGTCAACAGCTATCGCTTCATGCACGTCACGATCAACACGCCGTGGCACATCTTCCTGTTCCTCATGATCGGGGTGTTCGCACCCTTCATCCTCATGATCGTGCTGATGTGGCGCTACTCCTTCGGCAAGAAGAAGCCCCAGACCCCCAACCCGGCCGCGCGCCAACCGACGGAAAAATGATGCTGCAGAAATGGATCGCGACGCTGCTGCTGGCGTTCGCCGTGGGTACGATTTCCTGGATGCCTTCGCCCGCCTACGCGGCCGACACCCCCACCGACCAGCAGGTGATGAGCGGGTTCTCGCCCGAGGTCCAAAGCCAGAACACGCTGGCGCCGCAGGTCTTCAACTCCAACGCCGACAACACGCGGCGCTGGGTGATGTTCGCGCTGGCCGTGCCCCTGCTCATCCTGCTGCTGATCACGGCCGGACTCGGAATCTCGATGGGCCTGTATGGCAAGGACCTGTTCCTTCCGCACCTGATCTTTGCGGGGCTGTCGATCACGCTGGCGATCGCGCATGCGATCGTGGGGATCGTCTGGTTCCGACCACATTTATAAGCACCCTGCCATCGCGACGGACAACCGCTTCGACCACGGCCGTGCTTGCGGTGGAAGCCCGGGAGAATCGGGCGGCGCCTCCCATCGAGCACCGCCCGCGGCCTTCCCGGCCGGTCGTAAGGCAAGCCGTTCGTTTCCAGGCGGGCACGGGCTGTAACCCATGAACGCAACTGCGGCGCTCCTGTATTTCCTCAGTGGCGCCACCGGGCTTTGCTATGAGGTGCTGTGGGCGCGGATGCTGTCCGCCCAGTTCGGCGCCAGCACCTTCGGCATTGCCGCCACCGTCACGGCATTCCTGCTTGGGCTGGGGATCGGCAGCCTGGCCGCCGCCCGGGTCCGCGGCGCAACGCCCCGCACCGCGTTGCGTGCCTTCGCCGTCCTCGAAGGCACGGTTGCCCTCTATGCCCTCGCGCTGCCGGCGATCGTCGCCCACGGCGCACCCCACCTGGAGTCCCTGGCACCGATTCTCGATTTCGGGGAGTGGTCGGCGCTGCAGGGCGCCATCGCGGTCATCCTGCTGGGTCTGCCGGCGGCCGCGATGGGTGCGAGCTTTCCCATGATCGTGCGCGCGCTGCCTGCGGCCCCGGCGACGCTGGGGCGTATCTACGGCGTCAACTGCCTCGGTGCCGCGCTCGGTGCGTTGGGCAGCCTGTTCCTGCTGGAATCGCTGGGCTGGGCGGACGCGCTCTACGCCGTCGCCGCCGTGAGCATGACGGTTGCCGCCGGCGCCTGGATGCTCGCCGGCACCGGCGCGCAACGAGAATCCAGCGGAGACGACCGTCACCCGTCGGCGGCGCAGCAAAGGCCCGTCCGCCTCCGCGACCAGTTCACCTATGCCGCCGTCGGTGCCGCAGCCCTCCTGCTCGAACTCGGCTGGACCCGTCTCTATGGCATGGTCATGCTCCGCACGGAATATGTCCTTGCGATCGTGCTCGCGGTCTACCTGCTCGGCACCGCCATCGGCAGCCTGATCGCCGCCCGTGCCGTCGCCAACCCCGCCGCAACGGTCTGGCTCGCCCGCCTGGTTCCGCTCGCCGCCGCATCGGGCATCCTTGCGGGGCTCTGGGGCCTGCCGGCATTTTCGCTCTGGATCCAGCGCGCCCATTTCTCCTCGTTGCACCAGGCACTCGCCCTGCAGGCGCTGGCACTCTGCGCCTGGATGCTCCCCACCACAGCCGCGCTCGGCGCGTGGCTTCCGTTGCTCGCGCGCCGCAGCGAAGGCGGCAATGCCTTCCCGCCGAGTGCCCAGCGCGACGCGCGCACCGCTGCCGCCCTCTACGGCGCCAACAGCCTCGGCGCCGCGATCGGTGCCGCGTTCACGGTCGCCGTCGCGATTCCGGCGATCGGCACCACCGCCTGCGTCGCCCTCGCCGCCATCCTGCTCCTCGGGCTCGGCGCCCAACTCGGTGCCCCCCGAACCGCATTGGCCGCCATCCCCTTCGCGGCACTGGCTGCCTGGCCCGTACACCGCTTTCCCGCGCCGGCACGCATGCTCAGCGATCCGGCAATGGTCGCGCGGGAGCGCTACCGCTACGAGGACGCCCTCACCTTCAACCAGGTCGCGGAGGGCACGGACGGCCAGCGCGTCCTGCTGACCGATCTGCAGCACATGGACGCCTCGTCGGATCCGGCCGCGGTGCGGATCCAGGCCGACCAGGCGCGCCTGCCGCTGCTCCTCCATCCCGCGCCGCGCAGCATCCTGTTCCTGGGTCTGGGCACCGGTATTTCCGCCAGCGGCTCGCTGCCCTATCCGGATCTCGACCGCACCGCGGTCGAGATCTCCCCAGGTGCGATCCATGCGGCCAGAACCTGGTTCGCACCGGTCAACGGCGGCGTGATGGACCGGATGCGTGTGGTGCACGATGACGCGCGCCATTTCCTGGCCGCGCAGACCCGCCGCTACGACGTCATCGTCGGCGACCTGTTCCACCCCGACCTCGCCGGCATGAGCAACCTGCTTTCCGTCGAGCAGTTCCGGCGCGCGCGCGACCACCTGACTCCCGACGGCGTCTTCGCGCAATGGATCGCCCTGAACCAGTTCGACCTGCCGTCGCTGCAGACGGTGCTGCGCAGTTTCCGCGTGGCGTTTCCCGACGCACAGCTCTTCGTCGACGGAATGCACATGGCCCTGGTCGGCACGCTGCGGCCGCTGCGCGACGCGCCGGCGATGACGGCGAACCTCGCCGCGCTGGCGGCGCGCGAGCCGGCTGGCGCCGAGGCCGCAACCGGCGGGGAAGGCGCCACCACCTGGCTGGGACGCTACTGGGGACCGATCACCGCGGCCATCGCGCCGCCGGGGGGGCCGGTGCAGAGCGAATCGCGCCCGGTCATCGAATATCGCCTGCCGCGGTTGCGATATGCCCAGCAGCCGCCGCTGGCCGACGTGCTGCGCGCGCTACTGCGTCGGCGGCCCTCGGCGACGACGGCAGCGGCGGCGCTCGACATCCCGCCCGCCGCCCACCAGGAATTTCTGGCCGCGTATGCGGGAGTCGGGTACGTGACCCGTTCCTGGATCGCCGCCATCGCCGGCGATACCCCTGCGCAGGACCGGGACACCCATCAGGCATACGACGCCAACCCGCATGACCGATGGGTCGCGGAAGCCGTTGCCGACGAAATGCTCGCCGTTCTGGAGGAAAATGCAGTGGTCCCGGCGCCCGATGCCGGGGCCGCGGCGCAGCCGGCGTTCGACCGCATCCGCGTGCAACTGGACCGGATCCTGCAGGTCGATCCGGACAATGTTGCAACCCTGCGTGCGCTGTGGCACCTGGAACGGGCGAGCGGGCATCCCGCCGCCGCCCGCACCGCGTTCGCGCGCCTGCGCCGGGTGGCGCCGCTCGATTTGGAAGTTCGGAGTACGCTTAAAAAATGACGCAGCCCATGACCCGATCCGCGCAAAGCGCGTTGAACGCCATTCCCGTCAAGACGATCGGCGCCGCCGGCGCCGAAGCGCTTCTCCCGCCGACCCACTACCACCTCCGCCGGCGGCTGGTGCAGGCGCTCGCCCTCGCACTCATGGTCGTGATTCCCGTCACCGGCCTGTTCCGCTTCGATCCGATTGCCGGTGCGATGGTGGTGCTCGACCGGCAGATCTGGTTTTCCGATTTCTTCCTCGTCTTCGGCCTCTGGTTCTGCGTCGCGACGGCCATGGTGTTCCTGTACTCCATCGCGGGAACGGTGTTCTGCGGCTGGGTGTGTCCGCAGAACAGCATTTCCGAATGGGCCAACTTCCTCATGCGCAAGCTGCTCGGCCGGCGCGCCGAAGTCAGCATCGACGACGGCGCACCGGTGCGGGTGACCGCGTCGAAGGATCGCGCGGTCAACTGGATCATCCTCGGCATCGGCTACCTCGCCGCGTCGATGGCCGTGGCGCTGCTGCCGATGCTGTATTTCTGGCCCCCCGGTTCGGTGTGGTCGTTCATGACGCTGCACTCCGACCCGTCGCTCAAGTCGTCGCTGTATTGGATCTACGGGGTGTTCGTCCTGATCATCCTGCTCGACATCACCATCCTGCGCCACTACTGGTGCCGGTTCGCGTGCGTCTACCGCGTCTGGCAGCACTCGTTCAAGACCCGCCAGACCTTGCACATCGCCTACGACAAGGCCCGGGCCGCGGATTGCGAGGGCTGCAACTATTGCGTGACGCAATGCTTCATCGACCTCGATCCGCGCCGCACCGACATCTACGACAGCTGCATCAACTGTGGCGAATGCATCGACGCCTGCAACCGGATGCATCAGAAGCACGGGGTCCCGGGCCTGCTGCGATTCGAATTCGGCGAACGCCAGGGTGCTCCGGTGGCAGCTGCGGCCCGCCCGCGCCGCGGCCGCAAGGAGTCGACCGCGCCGAGCCGCAGCGCGGAATACAGCCTGATGGGGCGCACCCGCTGGGCCCTCCCCTTCACCGCCCTGGGCCTGGCGATGTTTTCCTGGGGCCTGTGGACGTATCAGCCCTACCACCTGTCGGTCGATCACGGCGCCGCGTTCACGGCCGGGCAAATGGCGCCGACGAGCTACAAGATTGCGGTGGCCAACAAGCGCTATCGTCCCGAGTCGGTCCGGATCTACGTCCATGGCCTGCCGGCCCAGGATTACCGCTTGAGCGCAACCACACTCGACCTGGGGAACGTCCAGCACAAGGCCGTCACGCTGACCATTTCGCCCACGCTCCATCGCGGGCTCTACCCCATGCAGATCGAGGTGCGGGCACAGGACGGCTGGGTCGGGCGCTTTTCGTTTGAACATTTCGCAGGATGAGGAACCGCGGTGCGAAACCGCCACCGGAGCAGCAATCATGAATACACCCAGCCAATACGGCGCCGGGACCGGCAACCAGGCCGATCCCGACGGCATGGACCAACCGGCGGAGCAGGTCGACCATCCGATCGACCCCAAGTGGGGACACATCCCGCGAGACAACTTCGGCTATCAAAGCGACCAGCAACGCCTCGACACGCGCGGAATGGAGGATTGGGAACTCATCACCAAGATCCCCGAGTCGCAACGGCGGGTTCCCTACTGGTTCATCGGCGTGGTGGTGATCGTCCTGCTGATCGGAATCGGCCTCGGCTTCCCCTTCTGGGGACAGCGCAAGGGGGTTCATGTCCAGTGGTTCAATTGGGGATTCGTCATGGCGATCGGCTACGTCGCGCTGGCTGCCACGTTCGTGTACTTCATGACGAACCTCGGGGGTCCGCAACGAGCGGAACGCGGTGATGCGGATGATGACAGCCAGGACCGGAATCATGGCAATCCGCAGCCATAATCGAGAAATCGGCCGGGAAGTCGGACGCCGCCGCCGAAACGCAATCCGGGCGCTCCTGGGCGCGGCGATCCCGTTGCTGCTGGCGGCCTGCGGCTCCGATGAGGCCCAGATGGCCGTCAAGCATTACGGAAATTACACCGTGGCGATCGAAACCCGCCCGTCGCCGATCGAGGCCGGCGTCGACGAGGTCGTCGTCGTCATCACGGGCGCCAAGCACCGCCCCTTGTGGGATGCGCTCGTCCGCCTGCGGGCACTGCCGAACGCCAACTGGGTGCAGGCGATCGAAGACGGGCATACCGGCGTGTACCGGCGCGCCGTCGACTTCGGCGTTCCCACGCCGACCGGCCCGTTGCACGTCGAAATCGAAGAAAACGGCAAGGCGACGGAAATCGATTTTCCGCTTTCCCTGATCGACAAGAACACCCCCGAGAGTTGAGCAACCTTCCGCCGAGGTCGGTGTCGGGCCTGCGGTGATCGTCCAGGATATGGAACGCGAATCGATGGAGTACGACGTCGTGATCGTCGGAGGCGGCCCTTCCGGCCTTGCCGCGGCGATCCGGCTCAAGCAACGGGCGCGAGACTCGGGCAAGGACTGCTCGGTCTGCGTGCTGGAAAAAGGCGCTGAACTCGGTGCGCATACGCTGTCGGGCGCGGTGATCGACCCGCGTGCATTCGACGAGCTGCTGCCGGGCTGGCGCACGCAGCAGGACGCACCGATCCGTCTGGCCGTGCGCGAGGACCGATTTCTGTTTCTTACCGAAACCGGCGCCCTGCAGGCTCCGTCGGCACTGCTGCCGCCCTGCTTCGTCAACCACGGCAACTTCATCGTCAGCCTGGGCAACGTCGTGCGCTGGCTGGGACAGCAGGCCGAGGCGCTGGGCGTGGACATCTTTCCGGGGTTTGCGGCGGCGGAAGTCCTGTACGAGATGGAAGCCGACGGCGCGGCGCACGTCGTGGGCGTGGCAACCGGCAGCCAGGGCATCGGACGCGACGGACAGCCGACCGCGAACTTCCAACCTGGCATGGAACTGCGCGGCCGCTATACGCTCTTTGCCGAAGGATCGCGCGGCCACCTTGGCCGCCAGCTCATCGACCGCTTCGATCTCATGCGGGGACGCGACCCGCAGACCTATGCCATCGGCATCAAGGAGCTGTGGGACATCGATCCCGCGCGCCACGAGCCCGGACTGGTCATGCATACCGCCGGTTGGCCGCTCGATCCCCAAACCTATGGCGGGTCCTTCCTCTATCACGCCGAAAACCATCAGGTCAGCATCGGTCTCGTCGTCGGCCTCGGCTATCGCAATCCGTATCTCTCGCCGTTCGAAGAGTTCCAGCGTCTCAAGACCCACCCAACGATCCGAACGATGCTCGAAGGCGGCAAGCGCGTCGCGTACGGCGCGCGCGCGATCACCGCCGGCGGCCTGCAATCGCTGCCGAAACTGATATTTCCCGGCGGTGCGCTGATCGGCTGCGAGGCCGGATTTCTCAATGCGGCGCGCATCAAGGGCACCCATGGCGCGGTGGTCTCCGGCATGCTGGCGGCGGACGCGGTCTTCGATGCCGTGACCGCAGGACGCGGCGGCGACGAAGTGGCGGCCTATCCGCAAGCCTTCGAGCGCAGCTGGCTGCGCGACGACCTGTATGCCACGCGCAACTTCAAGCCCTGGATGGACAAGGGACTGCTGGTCGGCTCGATCATGTTCGGCATCGATCAGTTGGTGTTCGGCGGCCGCGCGCCGTGGACCCTCCGCCGGTCGGAGGCGGACCACGCCAAACTGCTGCCGGCGGCGCAATGCACACCGATCGACTACCCCAAGCCGGATGGCAAACTGCGCTTCGACCGGCTGTCGTCGGTCTACCTGTCCAACACCAATCACGAGGAAAACCAGCCGGTCCACCTTACGCTGCGCGATCCGGGCGTTCCGGTTGCCGTCAACCTTGCGCGCTATGCCGGGCCCGAGGCGCGCTACTGCCCGGCCGGGGTGTACGAATTCGTGAAAACGCCCGAGGAGGCGGACGCGTTGCAGATCAATGCCCAGAACTGCGTGCACTGCAAGACCTGCGACATCAAGGATCCGACGCAGAACATCGTCTGGGTGGCGCCGGAAGGCGGCGGCGGCCCGCGGTATCCGAACATGTAAGGCGGGGACCGGCGCCGGTGCGCGGGTGACCCGCGCCCGGCCGGTCCGCTTCCTCGGGCGTCTACTCGGACAAAACCGGTTCGCCGCGCTCCGGCTGCGACGCATCGCCGCTGTCGGACGACGGCGGGAACTGGAGCACCACCGTGTCCTGATCGTCGACATCGACATCGACCTTGCCGCCATTGACGAGCCGGCCGAACAGCAGCTCGTCGGCTAGCGCCTTGCGGATGGTGTCCTGGATCAGGCGGGCCATCGGGCGCGCACCCATGACCGGGTCGAATCCCTTCTTGGCGAGATGCGCGCGCAGCGCGTCGCTGAAGACGATCTCGACCTTCTTCTCGTGCAGCTGCTCTTCGAGCTGCATGAGGAACTTGTCGACCACCCGCAGGATGATGGTTTCGTCGAGCGCGCCGAAGCTGATGATGGCATCGAGTCGGTTGCGGAACTCCGGCGAGAACAGGCGCCGGATTTCGGCCATCTCATCGCCCGCCTCACGGCTGCCGCCGAAGCCGATCGGCCGCTTCTGCAGAGCCTCCGCGCCGGCGTTGGTGGTCATGATGAGAATGACATTGCGGAAATCGGCCTTGCGCCCGTTGTTGTCCGTCAGCGTGCCATGGTCCATCACCTGCAGCAGAATATTGAAGATGTCCGGGTGCGCCTTTTCGATCTCGTCGAGCAGCAGCACGGCATGCGGCTTCTTGGTGATCGCCTCGGTCAGCAGTCCGCCCTGGTCGAAACCGACGTATCCGGGGGGCGCGCCAATCAGCCGGCTCACGGCGTGCCGCTCCATGTACTCCGACATGTCGAAGCGGATGAGCTCGATCCCCAGCGTGAACGCGAGCTGCCGCGCAACTTCGGTCTTGCCGACGCCGGTAGGACCGGAAAAGAGAAACGCGCCGATCGGCTTGTCGGGTTTGCCGAGGCCGGACCGGGCCATCTTGATGGCCGCTGCGAGGGCATCGATCGCCGGATCCTGGCCGAACACCACGTTCTTGAGGTTGCGGTCGAGGTTCTTGAGCTGCGCGCGATCGTCGCTCGACACCGTCTGCGGCGGAATGCGCGCGATCTTGGCGATGATCTCCTCGACCTCGTTCTTGCCGATCGTCTTCTTGCGCTTGCCGGCCGGCAGGATGCGCTGCGCCGCGCCCGCCTCGTCGATGACGTCGATCGCCTTGTCCGGCAGGTGCCGGTCATTGATGAACTTGGCCGCGAGTTCGGCCGCCGCGGTGATCGCCCCTGCCGAGTACCGGACACCGTGGTGCTCTTCGAACCGCGACTTGAGCCCTTTGAGGATTTCGATGGTCTGCTGCACCGTCGGCTCGTTGACGTCGATCTTCTGGAAGCGCCGCGACAGCGCATGATCCTTTTCGAAGATCCCGCGATATTCGGCGTACGTCGTGGCGCCGATGCACTTGAGCGCGCCGTTGGACAGCGCCGGCTTGAGCAGGTTGGATGCGTCGAGCGTGCCGCCCGAGGCCGACCCCGCCCCGATCAGGGTATGGATTTCGTCGATGAACAACACCGCCGACGGATTGGCCTTGAGCTGCTTGAGCACCGCCTTCAGGCGCTGCTCGAAATCTCCCCGATACTTCGTGCCCGCGAGCAGCGCGCCCATGTCGAGCGAATAGACGACCGCCTTCTCGAGAATCTCGGGCACCTCGCTTTTGACGATGCGCCACGCCAGCCCTTCCGCGATCGCGGTCTTCCCCACCCCCGCCTCGCCTACCAGCAGCGGGTTGTTCTTCCGCCGCCGGCAGAGCACCTGGATCACCCGCTCCACCTCCGGCTCGCGCCCGATCAGGGGATCGATCTTGCCCTCGCGCGCCAGCACGTTGAGATTCTGCGTGTACTGTTCCAGGGGCGATGCCTGATCCCGGCCCTCGCCGCCCTCGGCTTCGGCATCGCCGGCCTTGGCCTTTTCCTCGACCGCCGGCGTCTTGGTGATGCCGTGGGAGATGTAGTTGACGACGTCGAGGCGGGTCGTCCCCTGCTGGTGCAGGTAATAGACCGCATGCGAGTCCTTCTCGCCGAAGATCGCCACGAGCACATTGGCGCCCGTGACCTCCTTCTTGCCGTTGGAAGTCGACTGCACGTGCATGATCGCGCGCTGGATGACGCGCTGGAATCCCAGCGTCGGCTGCGTGTCCGCATCCGAATTGGGCGGCAGGACCGGCGTGTTGTCCGAAATGAAGTTCTGCAGGCTCTTGCGCAGGTCCTCGATGTTGCAGGCGCAGGCGCGCAGCACTTCCGACGCGGACGGATTGTCCAGCAGCGCGAGCAGGAGGTGCTCCACCGTGATGAACTCGTGCCGGGCCTGTCTCGCCTCGACGAAGGCCATGTGCAAACTGACTTCCAATTCCTGCGCGATCATGCTTCCTCCATCACGCACTGCAGCGGGTGCTGGTGCTCCCGCGAATAGCTGCTGACCTGCTCGACCTTGCTGGCGGCGACATCCCGCGGGTACACACCGCACACGCCGCGCCCCTCGTAATGCACCCGCAACATGATCTGCGTCGCCTGTTCGCGCCCCTTCCCGAAGAACCGCTGCAGCACGACGACCACGAATTCCATCGGCGTGAAGTCATCGTTCAGGAGCACGACCTGGAACAAAGGCGGCGGCCGGGTATCCGCCTCCTGATTCTCTACGACCGCAGATTCCTCAAACCGTTCGCTCATGACCCCGAAAACCGCCACCCGGACCGTGCGCCGCGACACCTCCGTCTCGACACGCCCCCATCATAACGCCGACCGGATCGATGCGCCCGGCCGGAACCCGACTCCGATCTTGCCCTGTGGTCAACCGGCCCGATCGTCCATGAGCCCCCCGGAAACGCCCGGTAATTTGCCGATTTTCCGACATGACCTTGGTCACTGGAAAAATTCCGCCTCCTTCCGCCCGATTTCGCCGTCGCGCGCCATTTCCCGGCCAAGACCGGGCGTCTCCCCTCGGAAAACCGGTGTTCCGGCCGGACCCCGCCCCGCCGTCGGCGGGCAACCCGCGGCCGTCCCGGCGCCGCTCCCTGCTTTAAGCGGTTGACGGACGCACGCGGTTGCCGGAAAAATCCGGGAGTTCGAAAAAGCAGCCGGCGGAGAACCCGGCACTTGGAGAACGGCGCAGGCAGGCAGAAGACCGCACTGCCGTCGCCACAAGGTGGAAGTCGGGGGGATTCCGCACGCGCCTGCTGGTACGTCTGGGCGTGCGGAGTGGTCACGCGACGTTCTGAGTTCGTACGCAGCACAAGAAGCAAGGAAAAAGAAGCATGGCAACAGGCACGGTGAAGTGGTTCAACGACGCGAAGGGGTATGGATTCATCACCCCGGACGATGGCGGCGAGGATCTGTTCGCGCATTTCTCCGCGATCCAGATCAGCGGGTTCAAGACCTTGAAGGAAGGCCAGAAGGTCGCCTTCGACATCATTCAGGGGCCCAAGGGGAAACAGGCATCCAACATCACCCCGAACGCGCCATAGACCCGCACAGGACCCTCGGTCCTTCGAAAAAGGGGCTCCTCCGGAGCCCCTTTTTCAATCCGCCGGCCTCGGCACCAAACCGCGGCCTCCCCGGCTACATCCGGGCGATCATCGCCGCGCCGAACCCCGAACAGGAAACCTGGGTCGCATCGGGAAGCAGGCGGGCGAAATCGTAGGTGACGGTCCTGGCGAGAATTGCCGCCTCCATCGCCGACAGGATCCGATCTGCCGCCTCGGTCCAACCCATGTGCCGCAACATCATCTCGGCCGAGAGAATCTCGGAGCCGGGATTGACGTAATCCTTGCCGGCGTACTTCGGCGCGGTGCCATGCGTGGCCTCGAACACCGCCGCGGTATCGGAAATGTTCGCCCCCGGGGCGATGCCGATCCCCCCGACCTGCGCCGCCAGGGCGTCCGAGATGTAATCGCCGTTGAGATTGAGGGTCGCGATCACGTCGTATTCCGCCGGGCGCAGCAGGATCTGCTGCAGAAACGCGTCGGCAATGACGTCCTTGACCACGATGTCGCCGTGCGGGGCCCGGATCACCTGCCACGGACCGCCGTCGAGCAGTTGGGCGCCGAACTCCCGCGCCGCCAGGGCATACCCCCAGCGCGCGAACGCCCCTTCCGTGAACTTCATGATGTTGCCCTTGTGGACGAAGGTCACCGACTTGCGCCCGTTGTCGATCGCGTAGCGGATCGCACGACGCACCAGGCGCTCGGTTCCCTCGCGCGACACCGGCTTGATGCCGATCCCGGAGGTCTGCGGAAAGCGGATCTTCGTCACGCCCATCTCGCGCTGCAGGAAATCGATGAGCTTGCGCGCCTGCGCCGATTCCGCCTCGTACTCGATGCCAGCGTAGATGTCTTCCGAATTCTCGCGGAAGATCACCATGTCGATCTTCTCCGGCTCGCGCACCGGACTGGGCACGCCGCGAAAATACCGCACGGGACGCAGGCAGACATACAGGTCGAGTTCCTGCCGCAGCGCGACGTTGATCGACCGGATCCCCCCTCCCACCGGGGTGGTGAGCGGCCCCTTGATCGATACGACATACTCCTGCAGCGCGCGCAGCGTCTCGTCGGGAAGCCAGACGTCGGGACCGTAGACGCGCGTCGACTTCTCGCCGGCGTAGACCTCCATCCAGGCGATCTTGCGCTTGCCGCCGTAGGCCTTGGCGACCGCCGCATCGACGACGCGGATCATCACCGGCGTGATGTCGACGCCGGTGCCGTCGCCTTCGATGTACGGAATGATGGGCTGGTCCGGAACGTCGAGGGATGCGTCCGCCCGCACCGTGATCTTTTCACCTTGCGCGGGAACGACGATGTGCTGGGTCATACGAGCGGTCTCCAAAACAGGGCTGCGTGCGCGAATTCCACGCGATAATGGGCCGAAGTGTAGCGCCCGGAGAACATGCCATGGAAACCACGCGCCCGGAACCCACAGGTCGTAATGCCCCAACCGCGGCGGCGCGCGCCGCCGTGCTGCTATTGCTGGCCGCAGGGTCCGTCATTGGCGTGCACGCCCAGGCGCCGGGCGCGGACCGGACGGAAACCCCGGACCGGACGGAAACCCTTTTCCTGGCCGGGCACCGACTCGTCGCCGAGGTGGCGGATACGGATGCGGCGCGCCTGCGCGGGCTGATGTACCGCACGCGCCTCGCGCCGGATCACGGCATGCTGTTCGTGTTCGATCCGCCGGACGAGTACTGCATGTGGATGCGCAATACGCGGCTCCCGCTGTCGGTGGCGTTCCTCGACGCGCGGGGGGCGGTGATCAACGTCGAGGTCATGCAGCCGCAGACCGACGACCGGCATTGCGCGCGCCGGCCTGCGAGCTACGCCCTGGAAATGACCCAGGGATGGTTCTCGGCGCACAGCATCCGGAACGGCGCCGTGCTTTCCGGGATGTCCGGCGTCAGAAATTCGTCGCCGCAAAGTCCCAATTGACGAGGCGATCGAGGAATACCTCGACGAACTTCGCGCGCGCATTACGGTGATCGATGTAGTACGCGTGCTCCCAGACGTCGATCGTGAGCAGGGGCTTGTCGGCCGTCGTGAGCGGCGTGGCGGCGTTCGACGTGTTGACGATGTCCACCGTGCCGTCGGGCTTCTTCACCAGCCAGGTCCAGCCCGAGCCGAAGTTGCCGACGGCGCTTTTGGTGAACGCTTCCTTGAACGCGGCATAACTGCCCCATTTCGCGTCGATCGCCGCCGCCAGCGCCCCCTGCGGCGCCCCGCCGCCGCCCGGCTTCAGGCAGTTCCAGAAGAACGTGTGGTTCCATACCTGCGCGGCGTTGTTGAAAATTCCCCCGCTCGACCTGCGGATGATGTCCTCGAGACCCATCGAGGCGAACTCGGTGCCCGGAATCAGGTTGTTCAGGTTCGTCACATAGGCCTGATGATGCTTGCCGTGGTGGAAGTCGAAGGTCTCCTTCGACATGTACGGCGCCAGGGCGTCGGCCGCAAACGGCAGCGGCGGCAGCGTGTGTTCCATGATCGTTTTCCTTTTTTCCGGGTTGTATTTGTGCAAGACGTGCAGACGTCGGCACGCATTTTATTGCCTGAGCGATCGCGATCCGGCAATGCCGCACCTCCGTCATGGCCAATCCGCTTCGGGCCCCGGGACCTACCCGATTCCCGGGGCGGGATGCCGCCTTCAGTCCGGCCGCGATGTGGGCGTGGGCACGGGAACGAGCAGGTCGGCCTCGCCGCGGGCCAACCGAGCATGCACCCGCTCCCCGGCGCGCAATTGTGCCGGATCGGTGAGCAGCGCCCCGCGGGCGTCATGCAGCACCGAAAACCCGCGATCGAGCACCGACTGCACGTTCACCAGTTCCAGCATGCGCGTTCGCTGCGCCACCACATCACGGCGGCGCCGCAAGCTCGTGTCGGCAGCCGCCCGCATGCGTCGGACGAATTCACGGATACGCAGGCGCGCGCCGGACAACGGGCCGTGCGGCGAAGACAGGACCCGCAATGCGGAATCGAGGCGCTGGCTGCGCACCGCCAGCGTGGCCGCCTGCGCGCGCGTCATCCGGCGCAGCAGCCCTTCGATGCGGTGCGCGAGCGCGCCACGCTCCGGGGCCACGAGTTCCGCTGCCGCGGTGGGCGTCGCCGCACGCAGGTCGGCGGCGAAATCCGCGATGGTGAAATCCGATTCGTGCCCGACGCCCACCACCACCGGCATCGCGCACGCACGAATTGCGCGCGCCACCGCCTCTTCGTTGAAGGCCCAGAGATCCTCGATCGAACCCCCGCCGCGCACCAGCAGGACCACGTCCGCCTCGCCACGGCGCGACACCGCGCCCAGCATCGCCGCGATCCGCGGCGCCGCATCCAGACCCTGTACGGGCACCGGATAGACGACGACGCGCACGTAGGGGGCACGACGGCGCAGCGTGGTCAGCACGTCGCGCAACGCGGCAGCCTGCAAGGACGTCACCACCCCCACCGTCGCCGGCAACGGCGGCAAGGCCCGCTTGACCGCGGCGTCGAACAGCCCTTCGGCCGCCAGCTTCTCGCGCAGCCGCTGGAAGCGCTCCCACAGGCTGCCCGCCCCGCAGCGGCGCAGGGACTCCACGGTCAACTGGAATTCACCGCGCGCTTCGTACAGGCCGACCCACGCGAGCACCTCGACCGCATCGCCCTCGCGAGGCGAAAAGTCGACGAGCGTGTTGCGCGAGCGGAACATCACGCAACGGACCTGCGCCGCAGCATCCTTGAGCGCGAAATACCAGTGTCCGCTCGCGGCGCGGGTCCAGGAGGCAATTTCCCCGCGCACCCTCCGTGCGCCGAACTGCGCCTGCAAAGATCCAGCAACGGCGCGGTTCAGCTGGGAAACTGTCCAGAAAACCCGCGCCGATTCGACGTTTTCCATTTCGGGATTCGATTCCATGCGGGTTTCCCCCGGCAAAATTTCCACAACCGACGCGTTCGCGCCCATTCTTTCACAACCCTCTATAAAGCCTTCCGGGATTCGCGGTAACATATTGAATTGCAATGAATTTTATTTTCCGATTGCATTTGTGCGTAGTATGCGGACTCCCGGCGCCGCCATGCCTGTACCGGAGTTAGGCTGCTTTTCCACAAAGTTATCCACAGGAATCCCCTCGTGTTCGCCATCGTTCAAGCCATCGGCTGGCCCATCTGGCCCTTGATCACTGCTTCGATCGTTGCACTGGCGCTCATCATCGAGCGCGCGGTCGCCTTGCGCCGCCTGCGCGTGCTTCCGGACAACCTGCTCGCGGACGTGCTGAACCTGCATACGCGCCGCCAGATCAATGCCGAGGTGATCGAAAAGCTGCAGGCGGACTCCCCGCTCGGATTTCTCCTCGCCTCCGGCCTGCGCAGCGTCGACGAGCGGCGCGACGTCACCATCCGGGCAATGGAAGTCGCGGGCGGCCATGTCGCGCACGAGCTTTCCCGCTACCTCACCCTTCTCGGCGCCATCGGTTCGATCGCACCGCTGCTCGGCCTGCTGGGAACGGTGGTTGGCATGATCGACATCTTTGCGTCCCAGCAGGGCGGGGCCAATCCGCAGCAACTGGCGCAGGGCATCTCGGTTGCCCTCTATTCCACCGCCTTCGGCATCGTCGTGGCGGTCCCTTCGGTGCTCGCCTACCGGATCTTCCGCGCGCGGGTCGACGATTTCCTGGTGGAAATGGAACAGCAGGGGGCACGCCTCGTGGCCGCGCTCTACTCCGGCGAAGCGCGCACGGCGCGGGGAGCCGCGGCGTGAGGTTCCGTCGCGGCTACACCGAAGAGCCGGAAGTCAACCTCATCCCGTTGATCGACGTCCTGCTGGTCGTACTGATCTTCCTGGCGGTCAGCACCACCTACTCGCGCTTCTCGCAGCTGCAGATCGAACTCCCCAAGGCGGATCCGGACCAGGCTTCGGCCAAGCTCGCGGAAATCGAGGTCGGCGTGACCGCCGACGGCCGGTTTGCGATCGGGCACGACATCGTCCCGGTGACCGACTCTGCCGGACTCGCCGAACTGCTGCGCGCCGCCGCGGCCGGGATGCACGACCCGATCCTGGTCATCAACGCCGACGCCCAGTCGACGCACCAGTCGGTCATCACCGTCATGGAAGCGGCGCGTAACGCGGGGTTGACGCGGCTGAGCTTCGCGACCCGAAACCGTTCCGGCGGCGCGCGCCGCTAGGCCGCAGGCGCGGAAGTCTCATGGGCCGCGGCAATCTGGTCATTCGCAGCTGGCTGCACCGGCGCGTCCTGCGCACCTGGCAGGCGCGAGGGCTGCTCGCCCGCCTGCTCTACCCGCTCACATGGGTCTACCGGCTCGGGCGTAGTCTGCACGCGTGGGGCCAGACGGCCGTGCGGATCGACGTGCCCGTCGTCGTGGTAGGCAACCTGCGGGTCGGCGGCACCGGCAAGACCCCGCTCGTCATCCGCCTCACCGAAGCACTGCAGGAGCGTGGCTGGCACCCTGGGGTCATCTCCCGGGGGTATGGCGGACAGGCCGGCGATGGTGCCCGCCTGGTCGACGCCGACGCCGACCCGAACCGGTTCGGCGACGAACCGGTGCTGATCCGCTACACCACGGCGGTGCCGGTGGCCGTAGGCAAGGACCGGGTCGCCGCGGCGCGCCTGCTGCGCCGGATGCACCCCGAGATCGACGTGATCGTCGCCGACGACGGACTGCAGCACCGCCGCCTGGCCCGCGACGTCGAACTCGCCCTGATCAATGAAACCGGCACCGGCAACGGCTGGCAGCTCCCGGCCGGCCCGCTGCGCGAACCGGTGCGCCGCCTGGAACGCGTCGATGCCGTGGTCCTGCACGGCGCGACCCCGCCGGTGCGCATCCACACCCCCTTCTTCCGCATGCGCACCGCCATCCGCAACGTCGTGCGCATGGCCGATCCGCCGCAACGACAGCCGCTTGCCGAACTCGCCCAGGCGCAACGCGAGCGCAACCTGCGACTGCTGGCGTTCTGCGCGATCGGCAACCCCGATCGCTTCTTCGCGATGTTGCGTGCGCACGGCCTCGCGTTCGACACCCTGGCGCTGCCCGACCACGAGCCGATCGATGCGGCCGTCCTGGCGGGAAAATCGCACGACCGCATTCTCGTCACCAGCAAGGACGCCGTAAAATGCCATCGCGATCCGCGGCTGCGCAAGGACGAGCGGATCTGGGTGGTGCCCCTGGAAGTGGATCTCGATCCCGCCTGCGTCGATTTCGTGGAGCGCCGAATCGCTGCCACCGCCGACCCCGGCACCCGCGCCGCCGAACTCCAGCACAGGTGAAACGATCATGGATCCCAAATTGCTCGACATACTCGTCTGCCCGGTGACCAAGGGACCGCTGCGCTACGACCGCGAGCGCCAGGAACTCATATCTCCGTCGGCCGGACTTGCCTACCCGATCCGGGATTCGATTCCGATCATGCTCGAGAGCGAAGCCCGTCGCCTGGACGACGCGGAACGCGAGTTGAAAGCGTGAGCGGACGAGGCGAAGCGCACCCGCCCGTCCGCTTCCACGCCCTGATCCCGGCGCGCCTGGGATCCCAACGGCTTCCCGACAAACCGCTCGCCGACATCGGCGGCATGCCGATGGTGGTGCGGGTGGCGCAGCGTGCGCTGGCGAGCGGCGCCGAGCGCGTGGTCGTGTGCACCGACGATCAGCGCGTCGTCGACGCCTGCGAACGCCACGGCGTGTCGGCGATCCGTACCCGGGCGGACCATGCCACCGGGACCGATCGCCTGGCCGAAGCCTGCGCAATCCTGGCGCTCGAGCCGGAGGAGATCGTCGTCAACGTCCAGGGCGACGAGCCGCTCATTCCGCCGGCGATCATCCGCGACGTCGCCGGCATGCTGGCCGCACATCCAGGCTGCGAGATCGCCACCGTGGCCCATGCGCTGCACCGCGTCGAAGAATTTTTCGACCCCAACGTCGTCAAGGTCGTACTCGACGCGGAAAGCCGGGCGCTGCTGTTCTCGCGCGCGCCCATTCCGTGGTCGCGGGACGCGTTCGCGCCACTCGCCGCCGCCGCGGCACTTCCGCCCGCGCTTCCTCCCGAACTCCCGGCCGATCTCCCGGCCCTGCGGCACATCGGGCTCTATGCCTACCGCGCCGGGTTTCTTGCCCGATTTCCCGCCCTTCCGATTCCGGCGATCGAGCGGCAGGAAAAACTCGAACAGTTGCGCGCGCTCGCCCACGGCATGGCCATTGCCGTGCTGCGCGTGGAGACGCCGCTTCCGCCGGGGGTGGACACCCCGGCAGACCTGGAGCGGATCCGCGCACGGTTCGGGTAAGATCCGGCGACAGGAACACCAGGAATCTCAAGAAGAACACCATGCGAATGATTCTGCTGGGCCCACCCGGCGCCGGGAAAGGCACGCAAGCCGGGTTTCTCACCGCCAAGCTGGGAATTCCGCAGATCTCCACGGGCGACATGCTGCGCGCCGCGGTGAAGGCGGGCACGCCGCTGGGACTTGCGGCGAAGAAGGTGATGGAGGCCGGCCAGCTGGTCTCGGATGACCTGATCATCGGCCTGGTGCGCGACCGGCTGGCACAGCCCGACTGCGCCCGCGGCTACCTCTTCGACGGCTTTCCCCGGACGCTGGCGCAGGCGGAGGCCCTGAAGCAGGCCGAGGTTCCGATCGACCTGGTACTCGAATTCGCCGTGCCCGACGCGGAAATCATCGAGCGCATGAGCGGTCGGCGCGTCCATCCCGGAAGCGGGCGCAGCTATCACGTGCGGTTCAACCCGCCGAAAATCGCGGACCGCGACGACCATACCGGCGAACCGCTGGTGCAGCGCGACGATGACCGCGAGGAAATCGTGCGCAAGCGCCTCGAGGTGTACCACGCCCAGACCCGGCCGCTGATCGCGTACTACTCCGACTGGGCTGCGAGCGGCGATCCGCGCGCGCCGCGCTATCGCACCGTCGACGGCGTGGGTGCCATGACCGAGATCCAGGCGCGGATCGAGGCTGCGCTGCGTCAATGACGCCGATGCAAAACCGGTCATCCTTTCCCGCATGCGTTCGAACCGAGGACCCGTCTTGAAACGGTAGTTGCCAGCCAGTTGCCAGCGTCGCGTTGCCGCACTTGCGGAAAGGAGGCTTGGATGTCCGTCATTGCACTTGCACTGCTTTGTGGGCTCGCCGCGGTCGCATTCGGGGCGGTTTCGACATCCTGGATCCTCAAGCAAGACCCCGGCAACGCCCGCATGCAGGAGATCGCCGCCGCGATCCAGCAGGGCGCGCAGGCCTACCTGAAACGGCAATACCGCACCATCGCGCTCGTGGGCGCGGTCCTGGCGATCGTCATCGCCGCGGTGCCCCAGTTGGGGCCATGGACCGCGTCCGGGTTCGTGCTGGGCGCCCTGCTTTCCGGATCCGCCGGATTCATCGGCATGAACGTTTCGGTGCGCGCCAACGTCCGCACTGCCCAGGCCGCCACCCGCGGGCTGAACGCCGCGCTCGGCGTCGCCTTCCGCGGCGGCGCGATCACCGGCATGCTGGTGGTGGGCCTGGGGTTGCTCGGCGTCGCCGGGTTCTACGCGATCCTGCACGGCCTCCGGACGGAACACGGCAACCCCACCGCGATGCTCCACCCGATGATCGGACTCGCCTTCGGTTCGTCGCTGATCTCGATCTTCGCGCGCCTCGGGGGCGGCATCTTCACCAAGGGCGCGGATGTCGGCGCCGACCTCGTCGGCAAGGTCGAGGCGGGCATTCCGGAGGACGATCCGCGCAACCCGGCGGTAATCGCCGACAACGTCGGCGACAACGTCGGCGACTGCGCCGGCATGGCGGCGGACCTCTTCGAGACCTTCGCGGTGACGGTCGTCGCGACCATGCTGATCGGGTCGTTCACCTTCCCCAACGGTGATGCGGGCGTGACCTATCCGCTGGCGCTCTCCGGCGTGTCGATCCTTGCCTCGATCGTGGGAAGCTTCTTCGTGAAAGCGCGAGAGGGCGGCAAGATCATGAACGCCCTCTACCGCGGGCTGGCGGTCGCCGGCGCGATCGCCCTCGTGCTGTTCTGGTTCGTCACGCGCTGGCTGCTCGGCGCGACGCCGATGCCGGCAGGAACGAGCGCCACGGCGCTTTACGGCTGCGCGACGATCGGCATCGCCTTGACGGCGGCGCTGGTCGTCATCACCGAGTACTACACCGGCACCCAGTACGCCCCGGTGCGCCGCATCGCCCATGCCTCCACCACCGGCCACGCGACCAACATCATCGCCGGCCTGGCCGTCTCGATGCGCGCCTGCGCCTGGCCGGTGGTCGCCATCTGCGCCGCCATCCTCGGTGCCTACGCTCTGGGCGGCCTCTATGGCATCGCGATCGCCGCCACCGCCATGCTGTCGATGACCGGCATCGTCGTCGCGCTCGACGCCTATGGCCCGATCACCGACAACGCCGGCGGCATCGCGGAAATGGCCGAGCTTCCGGAAGCCGTCCGCAACATCACCGACCCCCTGGACGCGGTCGGAAACACCACCAAGGCGGTGACGAAAGGGTACGCGATCGGCTCCGCAGGGCTGGCGGCGCTGGTGCTGTTCGCGGACTACACGCGCGCGCTCGACCGAGAAGGCATGCACACCTCGTTCGATCTCTCCAACCACCTCGTCATCGTCGGTCTCTTCCTCGGCGGGCTGGTGCCCTATCTATTCGGGGCGATGGCAATGGAAGCGGTGGGCCGCGCCGCCGGCGCGGTGGTCGAGGAAGTGCGACGGCAGTTCCGCGAAATCGCCGGCATCATGGAGCACAAGACGAAGCCCGACTACTCGCGGGCCGTCGACATGCTAACCGCCGCCGCGATCAAGGAGATGATGATCCCCTCGCTGCTCCCGGTCCTGGTCCCCATCGCCGTGGGGATCGTCCTCGGGCCCACCGCGCTGGGCGGCGTGCTCATGGGGACGATCGTCACCGGTCTGTTCGTGGCCATTTCCATGACCACCGGCGGCGGCGCCTGGGACAACGCCAAGAAGTATGTCGAAGAAGGCCATTACGGCGGCAAAGGGTCGGAAACGCACAAGGCCGCGGTGACGGGCGACACCGTTGGCGACCCATACAAGGACACGGCCGGCCCGGCGGTGAACCCCCTCATCAAGATCATCAACATCGTCGCGCTGCTGATCGTGCCGGTGCTGGCATCAATGCACTCGTGACGCGCCGGAGGCCGGCTGTTGATGGCTGCGGCCGTTGACGACTGGATAAGGCGCGGCGCGACGCATTTTCCCTGCGCCCGATCCGGGAATCGCCAGCGATCCCCGCATACACTTGCGCCATTTCACCCAAGGAGAAACGACATGACGATCCGCATCGGCGACACCCTGCCCGACGGCACCCTGCAGGAGTTTTTCGCGGTGGAACGAGACGGCTGCCCGGTCGGCCCGCATTCCTTTTCCGTGGCGGACCAGCTGCGCGGAAAGACCGTGGCGATCTTCGGCGTGCCGGGCGCGTTCACCCCGACCTGCTCGGAACGGCACCTGCCGGGCTATCTGGCCAACTACGACGCGCTGCGCGCCAACGGCATCGACGAAATCTGGTGTTTCTCGGTCAACGATGCGTTCGTGATGGGCGCATGGGGCCGCGACGAAGGCGTCGGCGACAAGATCCGCATGGTCGCCGACGGCTCGGGCACCTACACGGCCAAGCTCGGCCTCGAACTCGACCTCGTCGCCGCCGGCCTCGGCACCCGTTGCAAGCGCTTCTCGCTGGTCGCCCAGGACGGCGTGGTCACCCTGCTCAACGTCGAAGACGGCGGCGAGCTCAAGGTGAGCGGCGCGGAAACCATGCTGGAGCAGATCGGCTAGTTCGTGTCTCGGCACGGCAAGCGGGAGATCGCCGCATTCCGGATCGCGGGACTCGCAATCAAAGCGGTTGGTTGATTGCTTGGTCGGGGTCGTGGCTGCGAGCGGCGGCTGCGCCCCGCCGGGCCCGGCTATCGATCCCGCAACACGAAATCCCGCGGCCGGAACCCCGCTGCCCAAAGCAGCGCGACATAGATCAGCGCCCCCGCCGCCACCACCGCCGCCAGCCATCCGGCCCGTTCCATCCAGCCGTGCGGCGCCAGCGCCGCAAAGGAGAAGCGGCGCTCGATGGCCGTCAACGCGAGCGCGAACCCTGCCAGGACCGCCCCGAGGCGCAGACCGAACGAGCGCCAGCCCGGCCCCGGGGTATAGATTCCCCGCTTGCGCAACCCCCACAACAACAGCACGCAATTGATCAGCGCCCCGACGCTGATCGACAGCGCCAGGCCCGCGTGGGCCAGCCACGGTACGAACACGATGTTGGCAAGCTGGGTCATCACCAGCACCGATACGCCGATCCGCACCGGCGTCCGGATGTCCTGTTTGGCATAGAAGCCCGGCGCCAGGATCTTGATGCCGATCAGCCCCAGCAACCCGAACGCATATCCCCGCAGCGCCGCCGCCGACTGCGCGACGTCCCAGGCATCGAAGCGCCCGCCTTGGAACAAGGCGCCGAGAAAGCCCTCGGCGAACACCGCCAGCGCCAGCGCCGCCGGCAGCGCCAGAAGGCAGACCAGCCGCAGCCCCCAGTCGAGCAGGCGGCTGTAATGCGCGGCATCCCCGTTCGCATGCGACTTCGACAGCGTCGGCAGCAGCACGGTGCCGATCGCCACGCCCAGCAGCGCCGTCGGCAACTCCATGAGCCGGTCGGCGTAGTAGAGCCACGAATTGCTGCCGGTCGCCAGATGCGACGCGATGTTGGTGTTGATTATGAGGGACAACTGCGCGACCGACACCGCAAACACCGCCGGCAGCATCTGCCGCAGGATCCGGCGCACGTCGGCATCGGCGAACGCCTCGCGCACGCCGCCGATCCGCGGCAGCATGCCGATCTTCCGCAATGCGGGGATCTGGATCGCCAACTGCAACCCGCCGCCCAGCAGCACCCCTAGCGCCAGGACGAGGACCGGCGGGTGCAGGCTGCGTCCGAACAGCAAGGTGAGTCCGATCATCGACACGTTGAGCAGCACCGGGGTGAACGCCGGCACCGAGAACCGCCCGTAGGCGTTGAGCACCCCCGCAGAACAGGCGACGAGGGACATGAACAGGATGTAGGGAAACATCCAGCGGGTCAGCAGGGTTGCCAAAGCGAACGCCGGGCCATGGCGGAACCCGGCCGCGATCAGGGTCACGAGCACCGGCGCGCCGACGACGCCCGCCGCCGCCGTGCCCAGCAGGACCCAGAACAGGGCGGAAGCCACCGACGACAGCAGTGCGCGCGTGCGCTCCGGACCCTCGCGCACCTTGACCTCGGCGAACACCGGGACGAAGGCCTGCGAAAACGCTCCCTCGGCGAACAGGCGGCGCAACAGGTTAGGCAGACGGAACGCGACGGTGAACGCATCCATCGCCGAACCGGCGCCGAAATAGCGGGCGATCAGCAGGTCGCGCGCCAGGCCGGCGACGCGCGATAACATCGTCAAAACGCTGACCTTGGCGGCGGCGCGAAGCAGATTCACAAGAAATTCTCTTTTTCTGCTATAGTTTACCGCTTTGCTGCCGCACCAAGGAATCGCAATGGCAAACTCCAAACAAGCGAAGAAGCGCGCCCTGCAATCGAGCGAGCGCAATGCGCACGCCTCCGCGCTGCGCTCGCGCGTGCGCACCGCCATCAAGACCGTTCGCAAGGCGATCGCCGCCGGCGACAAGGCCGTCGCCACCGAAACCCTGCGTCGTTCGACCAGCGTGATCGATTCGATTGCCGACAAGAAGATCGTCCACAAGAACACCGCGGCCCGCAACAAGAGCCGCCTGGCCGCCGCCGTCAAGGCGATGGCGTAATCCGAACCCCGCATCTCCCCTCTCCCGATCGGAGAGGGGTCTGGGGTAAGGGCGACCATGCCGAAAACGACCCCTCCGTTACGTCACTTCCTGCAGTTCGCGGACTTCTCGCGCGACGAAATCGAGCATGTGTTCGAGCGGGCGCGCGTCATCAAGCAGCGATTCAAGCGCTACGAGCCCTATCAGCCGCTGACGGATCGAACGCTGGCAATGGTGTTCGAGAAGGCCTCGACGCGCACCCGTGTCTCGTTCGAGGCCGGCATGTACCAGATGGGCGGATCGGTGATCCACCTCACCACCGGCGACTCGCAGCTCGGCCGTGCTGAGCCGATCGAGGACACGGCCCGCGTGATCTCGCGCATGGTCGACATCGTGATGATCCGCACCTATGAGCAGACGAAGATCGAGCGCTTTGCGCAGCACTCGCGCGTGCCGGTCATCAACGGCCTCACCAACGAATTCCACCCCTGCCAGATCCTCGCGGACATCTTCACGTTCCTTGAGCACCGCGGCAGCATATCCGGGCATACCGTGGCCTGGATTGGCGACGCCAACAACATGGCGTACACCTGGCTGCAGGCGGCGCAACTTCTCGGATTCACGGTGCACGTGTCGACGCCCCCCGGGTATGCCTTGGATGCAGGCCTCGCCCCCGCCGGCGCCCACTGCAAGGTCTTCGACGATCCGGTCGAAGCGGCCCGCGGCGCGGACCTGGTGACGACGGACGTCTGGACCAGCATGGGCTTCGAGTCCGAGAACGATGTCCGCATGCAGGCGTTCGACCCCTGGCGGGTCGATGCCGCCGTCATGGCCGCCGCCAACCCGGATGCCGTGTTCATGCATTGCCTGCCCGCCCACCGCGGCGAGGAGGTCGCCGCCGAGGTGATCGACGGCCCGCAATCCGTGGTGTGGGACGAGGCGGAGAACCGGCTCCATGTCCAAAAGGCGCTGATGGAATATCTGCTGCTGGGAACGTCGGTGCAATAGCGCCCGCCCCCGCCCTCCTCCGCTTGCAGGACAGGCGTCAACCGCAGCCCCCCGATCCGAAAACGTTTCCTCGATTCCCTGCTCCCGTCCCACTTACGTTCCCACCTACGTTCCATATGGCAACCAAAAAAGCATCTGCAGCGAAGTCCGCATCGCCGATTTCGCGTACGGCGGCCCAGGCAAGCTCCGCGGCCAAGCCGGTGAAAAGGGTCGTGCTCGCCTACTCCGGCGGCCTGGACACTTCCGTCATCCTCAAATGGCTCCAGGACAAGTACGGCTGCGACGTCGTCACGTTCACCGCCAACATCGGCCAGGGAGAGGAACTCGAGCCCGCCCGCAAGAAGGCGCTGCAGCTCGGCATTCCCAAGTCCAACATCTTCATCGAAGACCTGCGCGAGCCCTTCGTCCGCGATTTCGTGTTTCCGATGTTCCGTGCCAATGCGGTCTACGAAGGCGAATACCTCCTCGGCACCTCGATCGCGCGTCCGCTGATCGCCCAGCGCATGGTGGAACTGGCCAAGAAGACCGGCGCCGACGCCATATCGCACGGCGCGACCGGCAAAGGAAACGACCAGGTGCGATTCGAATTGGGTGCCTATGCCCTCATGCCCGACGTCCGCATCATCGCGCCCTGGCGCGAATGGGACCTGCTGTCGCGCGAGAAACTGCTGCAATACGCCGATGCGCACGGCATCCCGGTGGACTTCAAGAAGCGCCGCGGCACGGCGCCGTACTCGATGGACGCCAACCTGCTGCACGTTTCCTACGAAGGCGGCGTGCTCGAGGATCCGGACTTCGAACCCGAGGAATCGATGTGGCGCATGACGGTGTCGCCCGCGAAGGCGCCCAACCGCCCGCAGACCATCGAACTGGAGTATCAGAAGGGCGACATCGTCGCCATCGACGGCAAGCGCATGACGCCGGCGGAAGTCCTTGCCGAGCTCAACCGCCTGGGCGGGCGGCACGGCATCGGCCGCCTGGATCTGGTGGAAAACCGCTACGTCGGGATGAAGTCGCGCGGTTGCTATGAGACGCCCGGGGGCACCATCATGCTCAAGGCGCACCGAGCGATCGAGTCGATCACCCTCGACCGGGAGGTCCTGGCGCTCAAGGACGACCTGATGCCGCGCTATGCGCGCATGATCTACAACGGCTACTGGTTCAGCCCGGAGCGCCGGCTGCTGCAGACCCTGATCGACGAATCGCAGGTGCACGTCAACGGTCGTGTCCGACTCAAGCTCTACAAGGGCACGGTGATGGTCACCGGTCGCAGTTCGGCGAAAGACTCGCTGTTCGACGCCGCCATCTCGACCTTTGACGACGACCGCGGCGCCTACAACCAGGCCGATGCCGACGGCTTCATCCGCCTCAACGCCCTGCGGATGCGGATTGCGGCGCGCCGCCGTCGGCGCTGACGGGGGTCCTGAGCGAGCGGCGGAGCGCAGCCGCCGCCCGCTCAGGCACCGATGATCCGCGGCTCCGGCTCGATCCACACGCCGAATCGCTCCCGCACCCGTTCCTGCACCTCCCGCGCCAGTTCCCAGATCTCCCGACCGGTCGCTCCGCCGCGGTTGACCAGCACCAGCGCCTGCTTCTCGAACACCCCGACACGGCCCCGGGTGTAGCCTTTCAGCCCGCAGGCATCGATCAGCCAACCCGCCGCCAGTTTGTAGCGCCCCCCCGCCAACGGATAGCTGACGAGCGAGGGCGCGTGCGCGAGCAGATCGGCGTGGACGTCCCGGGACACGATCGGATTCTTGAAGAAACTGCCTGCGTTACCGAGAATCGCCGGATCCGGCAGTTTGCGGCCCCGGATTGCGAGCACGGCATCGAACACCTCCTGCGGGCCGGGCTGGGTCACTCCGCGCACACGCAGTTCCCGCTCCAGTTCCGCGTACCCCGCCACGGCCTGCCAGCGCCTCGGCAACCGCAGCGTGACCGCAACGACGACGCGCCCCAGCGCCGCCGGCTCCGCCTCCGACGGACCCGACCCACCGACGTCGCGCTTGAACACGCTGTCGCGGTATCCGAACTCGCACTCCTCCGGCGACAACTCGTGCAACACGTCGTGCCGGCCATCCCAGACCGTCACGCTGTGAAGGCGTTCGGCCAGCTCGACGCCATAGGCGCCGATGTTCTGGATCGGCGCCGCGCCCGCGGTGCCCGGAATGCCGGCGAGATTTTCCAGCCCGGGACGATCCGAACGCAGAAGCCGCGCCACCAGGGCGGACCAGTCCTCTCCGGCGCCGACGCGAATGCGCCACGCGTCATCATCCCCATCCCCGTCCACTTCCTCCACACCCCGGGCCGCCATCCGGACGACCAGTCCCTCGAAATCGGACGCAAACAGGACGTTGGATCCTCCCCCCAGGATCAGCCACGGCAGATCCCGCACCCGGATGTCCCGCCGCAGCGACCGCAAGGCGTCCACGGAATCGGCGACCGCCATCCAGGCCGCCCGTGCCTCGGTGCCGAAGGTATGGAACGGCTTCAGGGAGGCGTGCTGTTGCAGAGAAACCGACATTGCTTTCCGATCCGGAGAGGGCATTCCAAGAGGCATGAATGGAGAATTCAAAGAAATGGGTCATGAAAATCCCGTTTATTCGGGATCCCATATTTGCGCGTCACCCGCGAAATGCCTATACTTTTCCCATGAGCGCACTACCGAAACATTATGGCTTGAATGCCTACCCCGAGGTCGACGAGGAGCTGATCGCCGCTCCCCCGCCCTGGGTTCGGCCGGTTGCTGCGCGCCCGTCCCATCCGGCGGCCAAGAGTCCGGCACCGGCCGCCGCTTCCGTGGCGGGCGCCGCGGCCGATGGCGAGCGCGTCCGGTTGGACATGTCGGTGCTGGAAACCAAGCACCCGGCGATTGCCAAGGCCGTTGTCGTGCTGTGGGGATCGCGGGAGATGAACGAGTACCTCACCCAACTGTGCCTGGGGGACGGGATTGAACCGATCGACCCCGATGCCATGTCGGACCTGATGCTGCTTTCGCGCATCCATCATTCGGTCGTACCCAACCACCCCAACCCGCATTCGATGGCCGCGCTCTATGACGGCAGCGTTGCCCTGCACGCCCCGAAGAAAGCCACGATCCATTCCGGAATCGGGCCGCGCCGCGCGCCGGCCTCGGCCTTGCAGCGACGCTAAGCGCGTCGCCCTGGATCCGCGCGAGCGCAATCCGGTCGGCGGCGGTACAAAAAATTACGGGGCCCGGAGGCCCCGTAATTTTTTTCACGCCCGTATTACTTGCCGAGCAGCGCGCGCGCCTCGGCGGCGACGCGATCCGCGGTCAGACCGAAGTACTTGAACAGTTCGCCTGCCGGCGCCGATTCGCCGAACCGGTCGATCCCGACGATGCGGCCGTTCTCGCCGACGTAGCGGTACCACGGATTGCTGACACCCGCCTCGACCGCAACGCGCGGCAGGCCCTCGCCCAGCACGCTCTTGCGGTATGCCGCGTCCTGCTGCTCGAAGACCTCGAGGCAGGGCATCGAAACCACCCGGGCGGCAATGCCTTCGGCCTCCAGCGCCTTGGCGGCGTCCATTGCGATCGACACCTCGGAACCAGTGGCAAGCAGCGCGACCTGCGCCTTGCCCGACGGCTCATGCAGCACGTAGCCGCCACGGGCCGCGCCGGCCGCCAGGGCATCGTTGCGCACCATCGCCGGCAGGGCCTGGCGGGTCAAGGCCAGAACCGTCGGACCGTTGGTCCGCTCGATACCGTGACGCCACGCGATCGCCGCTTCCGTCACGTCGCACGGACGCCACACCTGCACGTTCGGGATCATCCGCAGGCTGGCGACATGTTCGATCGGCTGGTGCGTGGGGCCGTCTTCGCCCAGGCCGATGGAGTCGTGGGTGAAGACATAGATGACGCGCTGATGCATCAGCGCGCTCATGCGGATCGCGTTGCGCGCGTAATCGGAGAACACGAGGAAGGTCGATCCGAAGGGGATCAGGCCGCCGTGCAGGGCCATGCCGTTGACCGCCGCCGACATGCCGAACTCGCGCACACCATAGTGCAGATAGTTGCCCGGCCGATCGGGCGTGAACGAAACCGCTTCCTTCCAGTGCGTCAGATTGGACTCGGTCAGGTCGGCCGAACCGCCCACGAGTTCGGGCAGTGCCGCCGCCAGCACGGCGATGGCGCGCTGCGAGGCCTGGCGGGTAGCCAGCTTCTCGCCCTTGGCGATCGTCTCTTCGATATACGCGCCGAACTTGGCGGAAAAGGCCGCCGGCAGCTTGCCCGAAACCCAGCGATCGAATTCGGCCGCATCCTCGGGATACGCCTTGCGGTACGCCGCCAGCTTCTCGTTCCAGGCGCCTTCGGCGCTCTGGCCGCGTGCGCGGGCATCGAAGAACGAATACGCCTCGGACGGGATCTCGAACGGCGCGTAGGGCCAATGCAGCGCTTCCCGCGCCTTGGCAACGCCTTCGACACCGAGTGCGGCGCCATGGACCCCGGCGGTGCCGGCCTTGTCCGGACTGCCCTTGCCGATGATGGTACGGCAGGCGATCATCGTCGGCTTGTCCGACTTGCGCGCCCGCGCGATGGCGTCCGACACCGCGTTGACGTCATGGCCGTCGACGCGCTCGGCGTTCCAGCCGTAGGCCCGGAAGCGGCCCAGCGTGTCGTCGGAGAACCAGCCTTCGACCTTGCCGTCGATCGAAATGCCGTTATCGTCGTACAGGCAGATCAGCTTGTTGAGCTTGAGCGTGCCCGCGAGGCTGCACGCCTCGTGCGACACCCCCTCCATCAGGCAACCATCGCCCAGGAACACGTAGGTATGGTGGTCGACCAGCGTCGCGTCCGGCTTGTTGAAGCGCTGCGCGAGGATCCGCTCGGCCATCGCCATGCCGACGGCATTGGCAACGCCCTGCCCCAGCGGGCCGGTGGTCGTCTCGACCCCGGGAGTCATGCCTACTTCGGGATGGCCCGGCGCCTTGGAATGCAACTGGCGGAAGCGCTTGAGCTCTTCCATCGGCAGATCGTAGCCGCTCAGGTGCAGCAACGAGTACAGCAGCATCGAACCGTGGCCGTTCGACAGCACGAAACGGTCGCGATTGAACCAGGACGGATTGGCCGGATTGTGCTGGAGGTGGCGCCCCCACAACGCGACGGCGATCTCGGCCATGCCCATCGGCATGCCGGGATGGCCCGAATTGGCCTTCTGCACGGCGTCGACCGCCAGCATCCGCAATGCGTTCGCGGCCAGAACCTCTTGATTGGTATGCGTCATGTTTCCTTAGCTCCTCAGCGCCCGAGCGCCTTCTTGCGCCGCTCGACCATGCGCCAGATGAATGGCGTGAAAATCAACTGCATCGCCAGTTCCATCTTGCCGGCGGGGGCCACGATGGTGTTCGGGCGCGACATGAAGGAGTCGTGCAGCATGTTCAACAAGTACGGGAAATCGATCCCCTTCGGCTGCGCGAACCGGATCACGACGAGGCTCTCGTCGGGGGTCGGGATCTCGCGCGCGATGAAGGGATTGGACGTGTCGACCGTGGGCACGCGCTGGAAATTGACGTGCGTGCGGTTGAACTGCGGGCAGATGTAATGCACATAGTCGTGCATCCGGCGCAGGATGACGTCGGTCACGGCCTCGGTCGAATAACCGCGCTGCGCCTTGTCGCGATGGATCTTCTGGATCCACTCCAAGTTGATCACCGGTACGACCCCGACCAGCAGGTCGGGATGACGCGCGACGTTCACCTTTTCGGTCACCGCTCCGCCGTGCAGGCCTTCGTAGAACAGCAGGTCGGTATCTTCCTGGAAACGTTCCCAGGCCGTGAACGTGCCCGGCTCCTGACCATAGGGGGCCGCCTCTTCCGCATCATGCAGGTACTTGCGGGTACGGCCGTTGCCCGTTTCACCGTACTCACGGAACGTGTTCTCGAGTTCCTCCAGCAGGTTTGCCTCGGGCCCGAAATGGCTGAAATGGTGATTTCCCGCCTTCTCCGCCTCGGCCATGGCAACCCGCATTCCCTTGCGGTCGTAGCGGTGAAAGCTGTCGCCCTCGATCACGGCCGCCTTGAGGCTTTCGCGACGGAAAATCCGTTGGAACGAACGCGTCACCGACGTCGTCCCGGCCCCGGAGGAGCCGGTGATCGCGATGATCGGATGCTTGGTGGACATAACGCTTCCTCGATTTGAAACTTTTGTCTTGTGATTTTGAAAATGTCTGTCGCGCCCGCCACTTACTCGCGGAACAGCCCGCGCGCGTTGAAGAGCGGCGTGTCGCTCCCACCCGCCGCCGCCGGCGTCTCGGCGTGGTAGCGCTCGATGCGCTCGACTTCTTCGCGCGATCCGAATACGAAACCGATGCGCTGGTGCGTCGATTCCGGTTGCACCGCGAGCATCGGGCCGTACCCCGTGCTCGCACGGCCGCCCGCCTGCTCGATCAGCATGCCGATCGGGTTGGCCTCGTACAGCAGGCGCAGACGGCCGGGTTTCTTCAGATCCTTGGTGTCGCGCGGATACAGGAACACGCCGCCGCGGGTCAGGATGCGATGCGCCTCCGCCACCAGCGAAGCGACCCAGCGCATGTTGAAGTCCTTGCCGCGCGGGCCGTTGACCCCGGCCAGGCATTCCTCGATGTATGCGCGGACGGGCGCCTCCCAGAAGCGGCTGTTCGACGCGTTGATCGCGAATTCCTTGGTCGCCGCGGGAATCGTCATCTGCGGATGCGTGAGCACGAATTCGCCCAGTTCCGGATCGAGCGTGAAGCCCTGCACGCCCCGCCCCACGGTCAGCACGAGCATCGTCGTCGGGCCATAGACGGCGTAGCCGGCGGCGACCTGCTCCGAACCGGGGCGCAGGAAGTCCTCGATCTTCGCCCGCCGTCCGCCTTCCGGCGCACGCAGGATCGAAAAGATGCTGCCGACCGAAACGTTCACGTCGATATTCGAAGAACCGTCAAGCGGATCGAAGGCGACGAGGTACTCACCCTCGCCTTCGGTTTCATTGATCCACGGCTCGTCCCGCTCCTCGGAGAGCAGGCCGCGGGCATGGCCGCTCCACTGCAGGCAGTGCAGGAAGGTGTCGTCGGCGAGGACGTCGAGCTTCTGCTGGGATTCGCCCTGGACATTGGTGTTGCCCACCGCGCCATGGATGCCGCTCAACGCGCCATAGGCAACCTTGCGCGAAATCGCCTTGCATGCCAGCGCAATATTGAGCAGGATGCTGTTGAATGCACCCGAAGCCTGCGGAAAACGCCGCCGCTCTTCGATCAGGAACTGCGTCAAGGTGATTTTCTTTTCCAACATCGCTCTTGTCTCCAGATAACCAGAAATCGTCCCGGGAATTGCCAGTCCCGGCCTAGCCTTGCCCGGCCTGCGCCACGATGCGCCGCAGGTCTTCCAGATCGACCCAGCGCCGCGGGAAGCCCGGTTGCGCCGCATCCCACGGCTGCTCCGGATCTCCCAGGCCCGGCAACACGCAGTCGGCACAGGAAAAATCGTCTTGATCGGTATATGAACTGGGGGTCACCACGACCGGAATGCCGGCCGCCCGCGCCGCCCCGATCCCTCCCTGGGAATCCTCGATGGCCACTGCCTCGGATGCAGCAATGCCAAGCCGATCCAGGCAGGCCAGGTAGACATCGGGAGCGGGCTTCTTCTTCGGAACCTGATCCCCCGCAACGATACAGGCAAAATGACCACGCCACTCCGGCCCGAGCACGGGCGCCAGCAGGGAGTCGACATTGGCCTCGGTGGTCGTCGTGGCGATGCCCATCGGCACCTCTTCCGCGCGCAACTGCTTCCAGAGCCGCAGCACGCCCGGCCGCAGCGTGACCCGCCCGGCGGCAAGATCGTCGACGTAGATTTCGGTCTTGCGGCGATGGATCCCCGCCACCTCTTCGGCAGGCAATTCCACGCCCTTGGCGCGGAAATACGCCGTGATGCGCTCCTTGCCCCCGGTCACCCGCAGGAGACCGCGATATTCGTCCTGCGACCAGGACAGATCGAGGCCAAGCTCCGCAAATGCCGCATTGAATGCCCGACGATGCAGCTCCTCCGTCTCGGCAATCGTTCCATCCACGTCGAACAAGACCGCTTTCAGCATCCGAACAAAACTCATGGGCAGAGATCGGGAACCGACGATTCTACGATTCCCATTTCAATAAAATCCATTAAATATTTTTGGGATAGCGCATAATTATAAATTATGACACGGCGAGCGATCACCGTACGGCAACTGGAAATCCTGGATGCGGTGGCGCGAGAAGGCAGCGTCACCGCCGCCGCCAACGCATTGCACCTGACGCAGCCCGCGGTGTCGATGCAACTGCGACAGCTTGAAGACCAGCTTGAAATCGCCCTGTTCGAGCCGGTGGGCCGCGGCCTCCAGATCACCGAGCCGGGCCGGGAACTGGCCGCGCTCGGCGGCGACCTCCTGCGGCGCGTGGACGAATTCGTCAATGCCGCGCGGGATCTGCGCGGCGTCCGGCGTGGCCGGGTCCGCCTCGGCGTAGTCGGCACCGCGATCTACTTCGCCCCCCGGCTGCTGGCCCAGTTCATGAAATCCCACCCCGGTCTGGACATCAAGCTCAACATCTACAACCGGGAGAACATGCTCGAGCAGTTGCAGTCCTACAACATCGACCTCGGCATCATGGGACGGCCACCGGAGGGAACGAGCCTGGTTGGAACGCCGTTCGCCCCCAACCCCCTGGCAATCGTGGTGTCGCCGTCCCACCCGCTGTCGCTGCGACGCGAACTCACCCCCGAGGACCTCGAGCACGAACCGTTCATCGTGCGCGAGCCCGGATCGGGAACCCGCATCGCCATGGATCGGTACTTCGCCGAAGCCGGCGTCCAGGTGAACGCGATCATGGAGACGGACAGCAACGAAACGATCAAGCAGGCCGTCATGGCAGGGATCGGGATCGGTTTCCTGTCGCTGCACACGGTACGGCTGGAACAGGCCGCCGGCCGCATCGTTCCCCTGAACGTCGCCGGCCTGCCGTTGCGACGCCAATGGTTCGTCGTCCATACCCGCCAGCGCAACCTGACCCCGGCCGCGGCGGAGTTCCGCGAATACCTGCTGCGCGAGGCCGACGATCTGATGCGGGCCGCACTGTAAAGAGCCCGCGGTCCCGCGATCGGAAGGCAGCCTGCGCGCCGGGAGGGCGTCAGAACATGCCGGCGATCGCGGAGTACACCCCCAGCCCCGTCGTCAAGACGATGATCAGCAGCACCGCTTTCTCGTAAGCCCCCCGCAAGCGCACCGCGGACGGAAGGCGCCGCGCCAGGAGATACAAAAACCCGAGCACCACCGGCAACAGCAGCGCATTCATGACCTGCACCCCGACGCTCACCCGCACCAGGTCGACGCCGGATGCGACGACGATCGCCGCCGCCCCCAGCGCCAGCATGTAGACCCCATAAAACCACGGCGCCTGGCGCAGAGTCCGATCGAGCCGGTGGTCCGCTCCCAGCGCCTCGGCCAAGGCACGGGCCGCCGTCAGGGTGACGACGATCGTCGCAACCAACGCGGAACCGGTCAGCCCCAGCCCGAACAGCACCCGGCCCACCATCGGCCCCAAGGCGCGCGTGAACGCCTGCGCGATCTGCGGTACGTTGTCGAGCGCCGCCCCCTTGGCCGCGGTGCCCAGGCCCGCCGCCGTCGCGACCAGCACCGCCGCCATGATCACCTGGGTTGCCACCGCGCCCAAGGCGGTATCCCAGCGGGCCGCGCGGAGATCCTCCGCCCGCAGCCCTTTCTCGACCACGGAAGACTGCTGGAAGAACACCATCCACGGCATGAGCACCGCGCCGATGTTGGCCGCCACCAGGTACTGATAATCCGGGCTATGCCAGGGAATCGACATCGATCCGCGAACCATGTCCGGCAGCCCGGGATGGGCCATCCATGCCACCACCAGAAAGACGACCTCAAATGAGCCGATCGCCATGGCGATGCGCTCCACCGTCAGGTAGGAGCCCCGAACCACCATGAGGCTCAAGCCGACGAAGACGATCCCCATCGTCCAGGAAACCGGAACCCCGAACAGCTGTCCGACGCCAGCCAGTCCGCTCAGTTCGCTCAACAGTGCGCCGATGCAGGCGACGATGAGCGTACCGACCGAAACCCAGGCCCAACCGCGGCCATAGTGTTCCTGGATGAGCGCGCCGTGCCCCTTGCCGGTCAGCACCCCCAGGCGCACCGTCAACTCCTGCACCACGTAGAGAATGGGGATCAACAGGAACTGCAGGGCGAGCAACCGGTATCCCCAGGATGCCCCGCTCTGCGCGGCCGTGATGACGCTGCCCGCATCGGTGTCGGCCAGCATCACCACCACGCCGGGTCCGGCAACCAGCAGGAAACGGCGCCAGCCCGGGAACCGGAACCGCGCAGCAGGCTGTCGAGATCCATCGGCGCCGGATGGCTCCGGCGCGGGAACGTGGGGGACGGGGGTAGGGTCGCTCTGGATCGGTTTCAACAGCCGGCTACATCGGACAAGGTTAAGTGCCTACTGACGGATCGCCTCCGCCTCGATCTGCATCGTCACGTCGTCGCCCACGAACGGGACGTAGGCATTGAGCCCCCAGTCCGAACGCTTGATCGACCCCGTAATGATAGCCCCACACACGTAATGCTTGTCCATCCGCATTCCACAACGCGTCGGCTCCACATGCAGGGTCACCGGCTTGGTCACGCCCAGCATCGTCAGCTTGCCCTGGACCGGCACCGACTTGCCCGGCACGAGGTGGAAGGTTGCCGACCGGAACCGCAACGCCGGAAACCTGGCCACGTCGAAGAACGTCTTGCTGCGCAGGTGCTCGTCACGCTTGGTGAACCCGGTAAAGATGGACGCGGCATCGATCCGGGCCGACACCGACCCGGTGTGGGTCTGCTCGTCGTAGACCAGGGTTCCGCTCGTTGCCGTGAACTCGCCCCGCATCACGGAAAACCCGAGGTGGGTGATCGAAAAGCTCGGATAGGTGTGGGCCGGATCCAGCACGAAGTGTTCCGGTGCCGCGAAGGCGGGAGCAGAACCCGCGGCACCGATTGCGGCGGCAAGGGCGATGGCAAAGCGCGCGTTGCGAAGCATGGTCGATTTCCTTCCGAAAAATGGGATGGAAAGCATAGCGCCGCACCCCTCCCCCCACGGATGCAAATCTCGTGAACACAGAATTCATCGAATTCCCGCCCATGCACTCG
This sequence comes from Burkholderiales bacterium GJ-E10, assembly GCA_000828975.1. Taxonomy (NCBI): domain Bacteria; kingdom Pseudomonadati; phylum Pseudomonadota; class Betaproteobacteria; order Burkholderiales; species Burkholderiales bacterium GJ-E10. Next base: position 1,620,567 of record AP014683.1, read on the forward strand.
CCGACCATGGCAGCCGGCCGTCCCGCGGGAGCGTGATGGACCCCACTCATGCGCGTCCCCCGGCGGCGGGACGATTCCACCACTGCCAGCGTACGTATTACCCGATTCGCCGGAACTAGGATGGGCCTCTAACAACAACGGGAGATTCGCCATGAAACCGCGCAAGATCGTGCTGTTTGCCGCGGCGATGCTCGCGTGTGGGCTGTTCGTCCAGCCCGCCACAGCCGACGCCAAGGAAATCACCGTCAAGATGGTGACGCGCGCACCCGATGGGAAAATGCTGGTGTTCGACCCGATGTTCGTCAAGGCCGATGTCGGCGACACGGTGATCTTCGAACCGATGGACAAGGCGGGACACACGAGCGTGTCGGTGCTCGTCCCCAACGGGGTCGCATCGTGGACCGGTCAGCCCAACCAGAAGGTTGCCGTGAAGCTGACCAAGGAAGGGATCTACCTCGTGAAGTGCCAACTGCACGAGAACGTCGGCATGGTCGGCGTGGTGGAGGCCGGAAAACCGGTGAACCTAGCCCAAGCCAAGGCGGCAGCCGCCAAGGAAGAAGCGACGATGGTCCTTCACAAGGACCGATTCGACAAGCTGCTGGCGATGGTGAAGTAGGTCGAGACCGTCGGGAGCGCGGTGAGCAAGCAGCGGACGGGTTGTCGCTGCCGGTTGCCCTCCCCGAGGCTGCGTTCCCCGTGGCGCGGGAATCGGGGAGATGACTCCTCCCCCGCCCCCGCGCCACGGCGGCGAACCCCGGCTCAGCGGTCTTCGACCAGGAACCCGGCGGTTCCGGAGGTGGTTTCGTACACGAAGACGCTGTACACCGATCCGGCGACGAAGTTTGCGGTAGTGCTGGGCAAGGTGACCGCGGTTGCCCCGACCAGCGAAATCGGCTCCGACGTCGACGGCGCGATGCCGACATACGCCGAAGCTGCAGCCGCCGTCGCATAGGTCGCCGACACCGTGAAGGCAGAGTTCAGATACAGATTGACCTGCCCGCTCGTCGGGGCCGCGTTTACGACCCGGATGGTTGCAACACCATTGCCGGGGTACTGGTTGTCGTCGGCAAACAAGCTTGCCGTCAGCGTGGATCCGTACACGACCAGCGTGTAGTCGCCCCCTTCCGCCAGAGTCGTCGTCGGCGGCGTCACGCTAGTTGCCCCCGACGTGACGCTGGTCACGGTGCCACCGGACGGAACCAACGTATACGGCCCGATGTACGGGGAGTTGGACGCGGTCACCGGAGTCGTCCCGACCATCGCCGAAACTTGCGTACCGGACGTCGGAACTTCGGCCGCGATCCGCACGCGGGCATAGGCCATCGCCATCGTCGTCGGATTGCCGCCCTGGACGATCAGCATGCCGTTCACCAAGCCACCGCCCAAGGTCGGCGTGAATGCCATCACCTCGGCCTGACCGCCCACGAGATTCACCGACTCGTTGATGAACCGCACGTCGGTCGGACTGTTGGGCTTGGTCGCGATGATCGTGTAGACCCCCGCCGGCTCCGTTACCGGCAGCGACTGGCCGGTGACGCTCCCGAACACCGGGTTCACCCCGGACGGAACGCTCGCCGTATTCTGCGGCAGGACATAGACATCCAGCGGACCGGCATCGGTCGAGAAATTGGCGAACGCCAGCGTCGACTGCCCCGACGACGGAATGCCGAGGTTGTCGGTCAGATACCCCATCGCCACGGTCGTGCCGAGCGTGTAGGCGACGACGGTGTAGTTTTCCCCGGTTCCCAGGTTGACGGTGAGAGGTGTACCCGAACTCAGCGTGCCGGTTTCGTCGGTCACCGATGCCGCGTAGGTGCTGGGATTCTGCGACGAGTACGCGCTCGCGGTCCCAACGGCGACCCCGGTCACCGCCGGGGTTCCGCTCAGACTCAGGTCGAGCACGGGAGTCGTCGCCCCCGCCGTCGTCGTGGCATTGACCAATCGCACGCTCGTGGGTGCAACATTGTTGCTACTGCTGCTGCAGGCACCAAGCATGCCCGCGAACACCACCAGCGCGGCGGACAAGCCAATTCGGGGAAAGGATCGCATCTTTGACGGTTCTACGAGTTATGGAAACTGTCGGAACGACGACAGGAACCGCAGCATGCCGCCGCGGCGCAAACCCGCGACTATACGCCACGCCGGGAATCGATGGCGACCAATCGGTTACAAAGGCGGAGGCAGCATACGCGCCCGCGTAGCCGGCGGCGCTTCGCCCCTCCCTGCGGCAGAACTCAACCCAAAAGCCCGATCCGGATCGCCTTCACGACCGCCTGGATCTTGTTCGCGCACCCGAGCTTGTGGCTGGCCGCCTGCAAGTGCCAGTTGGCGGTTCGCTCGGAGATCTGCAGGATGCGCCCCACCTCCCAGGCCGTCTTGCCTTCGGCCGTCCAGCGCAGACACTCCGTTTCCCGCGCGGTCAAGGCCGGCTGCCCCGCGCCGGCCGCGGAGGGGGGAGAAACCGCATGCGGCAATCCGTTCTTGAAGATACGCATCTTGCATTCGCCCTGGCAAGAGAACGCCGGGAACCGGGAGCGCCGCACGTCGGCTGCCCTCCGTCCCGCTTCGAACCCGGACAGGGTTTTTACACACCCCGTGCCCGCCGGACAATCCACCAAACCGCCATCGTGCGTCCTGGGGATCCCCGCTACGCGCCGCCCGCCATGGCTGCGGTAGCGCGCTCGTCTGGAGGGCGATCGCAATTTCGTGTAGAATTCGCGGTTCTGCGCCCGTAGCTCAGTTGGATAGAGTACCTGGCTACGAACCAGGGGGTCGTGGGTTCGAATCCTGCCGGGCGCGCCAAATATCGCTGTATTAACAAGGGGTTATCGGCAACGATAACCCCTTGTGTTTTTGGGGTTGTGCTATAGATCGGCACTTGTGCTATTGCCGACGTCATTCGATGCGCTCCGGACGCCGCCGATCAACCCGCTGGGTGATCGCCGCGTCGGCATGCCCGAGCAACTGCCGGGCACGCTCCAAGCTGTCCGCATCGCTCCCCCTTGGTCCGCGCGGGACCGCAATATCCATGGACATGGATTTACTATTCCACTGCAGACCGATTGATGCCAAGAGGGCAAAAAGCGCATCGATCCCCGACGTCGCCAGCCCGACGCTAGCCGGCTCGTGAAAAGGCTCTCCGCCTCAATATTGAACGAACTGTGGCCATGACCCAGCGCAAGGACGCCGTCGCCAAAGACTACGAAATTCTGCAGCTGTTCATCACAAGTGCGCCGGCGGCCATCGCGATGTTCGACAGCGCGATGCATTACCTGGCGGCAAGCCCACGCTGGATCGGGGATTATCGCCTTGAGGGAATGGACATAATCGGTCGGTCGCACTACGAGATATTCCCGGAAATTCCGGAATCATGGAAGCAGGTGCACCGCCGAGCGCTGCTGGGAGAAACAGCCACCGCACGAGAGGACCGATTCGACCGGATCGATGGAACCACCCAGTGGCTGAATTGGGAAGTAAGACCCTGGTACCGGAAACCGAACAAAATCGGCGGAATCATCATTTTCACGGAAGACACCACGAACTCCAGGGCGACTGAGCATGCGCTAAAGCGCAAGGTCCAGGAGTTGGAAATGCTGATGGATGTCGTTCCTGCAGCGGTATGGATCGCAGCCGATCCCGAATGCAAGGTCATTACGGGAAATAGACTGGCGAATCAGATCTTCGACGCATCCAAAGATGAGAATGTGTCGCCAACCGCGGTTCCCGACAAAAGACATATCTACGCTCCGGATGGCCGCAAGCTTCCTGCAGAGGAGCTTCCGATGCAGCTTGCGATTGCGACAAACCGGGAGGTCAGCGACACAGAGTTGAAGATCGAGATGCCCTCCGGCCGGCTTATCACGATTCTGGGAAACGCCGTTCCGCTAAGGGATGAGAAGGGCTTCGCGATCGGAAGTATTGCGGCGTTTCAAGACATCTCACAACGCAAACAAGCGGAAAGCTTGGCGCAGGAAAGCACAAGGCGTTACAAGTCGCTCTTCGACAACATGCTGAACGGCATTGCCTATTGCCGGATGTTGTTCGAGGACGGCATGCCCGTCGATTTCATATATCTGGATGTGAACAAGGCGTTCGAGGAGCAGACCGGTTTACGCAACGTAGTAGGACGGAAGGCCACCGAGTTGATACCTGGGATCCGGGAACAGAGCCCGGATTTGCTTGAGCGGTATGGCCGCGTTGCCAAGGGCCGCGGGCCGGAGCGTTTTGAAACCTATGTCGCGCCGCTGCAGGATTGGTTCACCGTTTTCGCGTACAGCGCAGAAGCGGATCATTTCGTCGCTGTGTTCGATGTGATCACGGAACAAAAGCGCCGCGAGGAAAAAGTCACGGAATATGTGCAGCAACTCGAACTCGCAATGCAGGGAACCCTCCTTGCCATCGCCAATATGGTCGAGCAGCGTGATCCCTATACGGCTGGGCACGAGCGCAGAGTTGGCGTGATTGCCGGGGACATGGCACGCGAGATGGGATGGGATGAACGGAAGTGCGAGGAATTGCAGATGGTCGGACTAGTACACGACATCGGCAAGATAAGCATACCCGCCGAGATTCTTTCCAAACCGGGTCCCCTGACCCCGGTCGAATACGAAATCGTCAAACAGCATGTCAATCGCGGATACGAAATCCTCAAGGGCGTGCATTTCTCGCTACCGATCGCCGAAATCATCCGCCAGCATCACGAACGCATGGACGGCAGCGGCTATCCCATGGGACTGCGAGGGAAGGCGATCTGTCCCGAGGCGAGAATCCTTGCGGTTGCGGATGTGGTGGAAGCGATCTCCTCGCACAGGCCCTATCGCCCGGCTCTGGGCTTGCAGGTTGCCGTGCAGGAAGTCAACGATCACAGAGGCAAACTCTATGATCCCGATGTGGTGGATGCATTTCTGAGATTGGTCAACGAAAAACGTTATCAACTGAGTTAGTAAATAGAGTCCGCGCAGCAGAAGGTCCGTCCGGAAATGGATGTGAGCCGTCTGTTTTTTTCGGACCACGGATTATTGGAGAGAGATGGCTCCGGGTTGGGAAATCGGTTGAATGGGTAGGGGCTGGTTCTTTTTCTGCAAGCGCCTTTTGAACTCGAACGGGCTGAGGTATCCGAGCCTGGTGAGCCCATGAACCCGCTGTCTGCACACACCATCTTGCGGATCAAGGGTGCCCTGGTGCTGCTGATGGGCGTGGGAATGCTGGGCATTGCCCTGCAGGGGCTGTTCCGGGGGCAATTGCCCGTCGGACGTGGCGGCCGACAGCGCACGGTGTACCGCGCGGAGCAACCCGTGCTGTTCTGGGCCATGCTCGTCCTCGATGCATTCGTGGGCGTGCTGTGCATCCGGTACAGCCTCGCCTGCCCCCTGCGTCAGAATAGTTGTCGCCCGGATAGGTTTTTGGAATCCGGGGGCGCTATGAGGACGAGAAGTGGCGAAATACGGACAGGCATTCAAGGACAAGATGGTGGCGCGGATGCTGCCGCCGGAGAACACACCAATTGAGGTTCTCGCGCAGGAGGCACGGGTGAGCGTCGGGACGCTGGAGCGTTGGCGCAGTGAATCGCTGTCCAGACCCGCTCGCGAGCGGGTCTGGACAGCGGCGGCGCGGCTGGAGGCGGTGCTGACGACGGCCGCGCTGGACGAGGCGTCGCGTAACGCCTGGTGTCGGCAAAACGGCGTGTACCCGCAGGAACTTGCCGCCTGGCGGGAGGCGGCCACGCAGGCGTTGGCCGATCCGGAGGATATGCGCGCGACGCCGCAACAGACGCGAGCGGACCGGCGCCGGATCAAGGAGTTGGAACGGGAAGTCCGGCGCAAGGACAAGGCGCTGGCGGAGACGACGGCGTTGCTGGTGCTCTCAAAAAAACTCGAGGCGATCTTCCACAAGGGCGAGGACGAATGATCGGACTGGAAGATCGCCGAATGATTGCCCGAAACGTGGAAGAGGCGCACGGCGCCGGCGCACGGCTGCGTCTGGCCTGCGAGACCGCCGGAATCGATTTGCGCACCCTGCAACGCTGGAAGGTCCAGGACGGGCTGCAAACGGGTGATCGGCGCCCGCAGGCAGTCCGCCCCGAACCGGCGCATGCGCTCAGCGCACAGGAACGCGAGGCGGTCCTGGCGACCGCCAACGAACCGCGCTTTGCCGACATGCCGCCAGCGCGGATCGTGCCGGCCCTGGCCGACGAAGGAACGTACCTCGCCAGCGAATCGACCTTCTGCCGGCTGCTTCGGGCGCAAGGGCAGAACGCCCATCGCGGGCGATCCAAGCCTCCGCAGGCGAGCCGTGCGCCGAGCACGCACATCGCCACGGCACCGCGCGAGGTATGGTGCTGGGACATGACCTACTTGCCCGCGAAGGTGGCCGGCATGTGGTTCTACCTGTACCTGATCATGGATCTTTACAGCCGCAAGATCATCGCCTGGGAGGTGCACGACACCGACGACGCCGATCATGCCGCCAAGGTGGTCCAGCGCGCGGCCTTGGCCGAGGGGATCGCCGCAAACGAGCAACGACCGGTCCTGCACGGCGACAACGGCTCCACGCTCAAGGCCACGACGGTGCTGGCGATGCTGCACTGGCTGGGCGTCAAGCCCTCGTACTCGCGCCCGCGGGTGAGCGACGACAACGCATTCGTCGAGTCCTTGTTCCGCACGGCAAAGTACCGACCGGAATTCCCGACTGGCGGCTTCCAGGACCTCGATGCCGCACGCCAGTGGGCGGCGCGATTCGTGCACTGGTACAACAACGAACACCGGCACAGCGGGATTCGGTACGTCACCCCGGCGCAGCGACATGCCGGTCAGGACGTCGAGATCCTCGCGGCGAGACACGATCTTTACCTGCAAGCTCGCAGCCGCAACCCGGCACGTTGGTCGCGCCACACGCGCGACTGGACGCCGGCCGGGGCCGTCGCCCTGAACCCAGAGCGCGACTCCATCGTTGCCCAGGCCGGAATCAGGGTTCATAAACAGGTTCACGTTGTATGACCGAGGCGACAACTACCTTGACGCGCGCCGCCTGGGTCTGAGCGCTGGCTTCGGCAGAGTGGTGGTTTCGTCGCCCCGCAGAATCGGCGGAACTCCGCCGCAGGGCGGCTGGTACATCGACATAACTGGCGGATGCGGTGCGAAGCGCAAGGACGAGCGGGAGAACGCACGTCACCGGTTGGTCTCCCGGCGGCGTGGCCGGCCACCATGGAACGTCAATGAGCCGCGATCCGCCGATAGAAGAACCGCTTCACGAACTCCACGGCAACCAGATACACGACCACGGTGGCCAACAGAATGGCGAAAAACAACGGCGGTGGCGGGACAAAGCCCAGAGGCGTCGCCAGGGGTGTGAAGGGCAGCAATATGGCCAGGAGCACGACCCCAATCGAGGTTGCAACCAGGACTGGGTTGGGGCGGCTTCTTAGCGGGTTGCCGCGCGTGCGGATCACGAATATGACCAGCACCTGGGTCGCAATGGACTCGATGAACCAACCGGTATGGAACAGAGCCTCGCTCGCGTGCAAGAAATGAAGCAGGACAAAAAACGTCAGAAAATCAAATAGCGAACTGACCGGCCCTACGACCCACATGAAATTCCGAATGAACTTCGCATCCCAGTGCCGAGGCCGGCTCAGGTACGGAAGGTCCACCCGGTCCATCGGGATCGGCAGCTCCGACAGATCGTAAAGCAGGTTGTTGAGGAGGATCTGGGCCGGCAGCATGGGAAGGAAGGCGAGGAACAATGTCGCGCCTGCCATGCTGAACATGTTCCCGAAATTGGAACTGGTCGCCATCATGATGTATTTCATGATGTTGGCGAACGTCCGCCGCCCCTCCAGAACGCCATCATGCAGGACGCTCAAGTCGTGCCGGAGGAGAATCATCGATGCCGCCTCCTTGGCCACGTCCACGGCAGTATCGACCGAGATGCCCACATCGGCGGAGTGGAGCGAAGGGGCATCGTTGATGCCATCCCCCAGGTACCCGACCGTGTGTCCCTGAGCCTTGAGGGCCAGAATCACGCGGTTCTTCTGCGCCGGCGTGACCCGGCAGAAAAGATTGGCTTCCCTGGCGTGAACCGCCAGGGAAGTATCATCGAGATGCTGAATATCGCTGCCGGTCATCAGTAACTGTCCGGGAATCGGCGTTCCTTGACGACGCGGGGGGATTGGGTCAGAGGTCGACGACGTGCTGGAGGAGCGCGTAGGCAACGCGCCAGAGGCCGTCGTCGCATTCCAGGGATGCGGTTTTCTGGTTCCGGCGCACGACGCGACCGAACCGCGTGTGGTGATCGCGGCCGACGAAGCTGACGGCATCGCCGATCTTGAAGTCTTCTCGTGCGGGACGACGATGCGCCGGCCTGGGTTGAGCATCCGCGTCGATGATCTCGACCGTGTCGGTGTCCGTCGCGCCGAGATCGATCGCGGCGTATGGGACGCCAGACCAACGGGTGTTCTGATTTGCGTCGTCGATCGTCAGATCCCGGTCGCGCAGCGCGACGATCTTGCCGGTATGGGTTGTGGCGTCGTAGTCGCTGAAGAATTGCACCGTCATTCCGAGATGCAGGTGCTTGCGCACATCGAGGATGCGCCTGGGTTCGCTGCGCAGTTTGCGGATCGCGACCTCGATTCGGTAGAGGTCCAGCGTCTTTGCCTGCGGCAGGTTGGCGATGAGTGTGGCGAGCTCGGGATCAAACGGGGTTGCAGTCACCGGTGGGCTTCCAGTTGAAGGGCAGCAACTCGTGCAGACGGTCGATGCGATGACCGTCGATGCGCTGCAGCACGTCGCGAAGGTATGCGTAGGGTTCCACACCCGCAAGTTTGCACGATTCGATGAGGCTGAAGGCAACCGCTGCGGCGTGTCCTCCGCGCTCGGATGCTGCGAAGAGCCATGCCTTTCTGCCTACGGCGACCGGGCGAATCGTTCGCTCGACCAAGTTGGAGTCCGGCGAAACGGTGCCGTCCGTGGTGAAGCGCATGAGCGCCGCCCAGTTCGAGAGCGTGTACGCGAACGCTTTGCCAAGGGGAGATCGCGGCAACAGGCTCGGCTGGTGGTGGCACAACCACGCATAGAACTTCTCCAGCAGCGCAACGGTGTGCTTCTTTCTTGCCGCAAGCCGCTGGTCTGGCGTGGCGTCCTTGTACTCGGAGTCGACGAGATAGATGCCGCGGATGAACGACAGGGCCTCGCTGGCCAGAGGCGATGCTCCCGGCTGCGACGCAACCTCGAAGTAGCGCCTTCGCACATGCGCCCAGCATAGGCAATGCTTCGCCAACCCCGTGGCAAAGGTTGGGTGATAACCGTTGTAGTCGTCGGCTTGCACAAAGCCGCGGTACCCCTTCAGGAACCGGGTTGGGTGGATCGCCTCCCGGGTTTCGGTGAACTCGAAGTACGCCGCCTTGGGGTAGGCGATCCAGTTTCCCTGGGGATCTTGTCTCGCACCGCTGCTGACGTACACCCAGAGCCTTGCGGTGCGCGATCTTCGTCGACCCTCCTCGACGAGCTTCAGTGTCGTGTCGTCGGCAAACATCCCGGGGGCGCCCAGAACGTGCGCCTTGAACGCGGGCATCAAGACGGCGAGCTTCTCCGTGCTTGCCAGGGTCCAGTCGTCGAGCGTCGTGCGCGCCAGATCGACTCCGTACCGGGCGAAGATCTTCTCCTGGCGGGCGAGCGGAATTCCGTCGCAGTACTTGGACACCAGTACGTGCGCGAGCATCCCGGCGCTGGCGTTGCTCTTGGGCAGCGGCGAAGGTTGCGCATCGGCCACGACGATCGAAGTAATTCCGTCCTTGGTGCAGCGATACTTCGCCCGCGCGTGGTCGATCACGAATACCTTCTGCGGAATGACGTCGAGCGTGGAGCTGACGACTTCGCCGATGAGCACGATCCGGTCGAATCCGGCCTTCTGATCGTCCGTGAGGTCATATTCCTTGCGGACCCGCGGCAGGTGTGCCGGAAGCGCTGGACGTCCGCGACGCTTGCGCTCGTGCGCGGCAACCGTCGTCGTCGGGAGCTTCGGCGGCGCCGGGGGAATGGGAAGATCCTCGGTGAAGAGCAGCGCCTGGCCTGCGAAGCGCTCCGAGCGCGACCCGAAGGTCATCTGCTTCATCTTCGCGAGCTGGGCGCACAGCGACTCGAGCACTGCGGAGAACTGTTTGCGCTGCTCGGCGATCACTTCGAGCAGCGCATCGACATCACGAGGAAGAGATTCGATGTCGAGGGCGGCGATCGAGTGCATGCATCCAAAACGGATGCATGCCGCGCCACGTTGACAGCGCAACCGCGATCAACGAGAAAAACTACGCGACGCGCGATGCGTTCACGTGTGCGATGCGCTTTGCGCGCGAGAGGTCGATTCCCTCGAGAAACGCCATGAGTTCAGCCATCGACAAACCACGCGAGGCCAGCATGTGCGGTGCCGGAAACCGCCCCCGTTCCAGGCGCTTGTAGAGCATCACGAAACCGGTGCTGTGCCACCACAGCATCTTGACCTTGTCTCGGCGGCTTCCGATAAAGACGAACACATGGCCGCTGAAGGCGGAGTGCGAAAACGCATCCGTCACCAGGCGCAGAAGACCATCGACCCCGCGGCGCATATCCACCACGTCGCGGTATACGAACGCTTGTACCGCGGGCGACAGAATCATGCCGGCGTCGCAATGCGCGCAAGGATCGAATCGACGATTCTGCCCGCTGCGGCACCCGAGACGCGAATCCGCATCGCACCGACGTTCAACTCGACCGATACGGATTCCGTAGGTTGCGGTGCGCTCTCGCGGATGGGTAATGGCAAGAACCCCTTGCCCGCCGGGGTTCGATTCCCCTTCGTCGGCGCCGCACCCAGGCGCTTGCGCCATTTGCCGAAACTGCTGCGGGGTACGCCGCGTTGCGCGCAAAACGCCGATACCGTCTGCCCAGACGCACGCTGCTCCGCGATCAACCCATTCCAGGTTTCCTCATCGCGCCGCGCACGCTTGCGGGTCCACCCAAGATCAACCGATTCCGACTCCACCGTCCGTCTCCCGAAAAAGACGGAACGATGCCCGCGTCAACCGCCGTTGCCTATGCGGTCGATTCCCGGACAGTTACGGTCATCACATCGGTGACGGCCATGCCCAGTTCGGCACACACGTGCCGGGTGACCAGTTCGCTGTCGCCCGTGATTACCTTGACGACCACCCCGCTCGCAGCGAGTGCCTTCAGCGCGTGTCTGGCGCTTGGCTTTGGTGGATCGAGGAATGCTGCGAACCCGACGAAGACGAGTTCGGTTTCGTCGTTGACGATGGCATGCAGCTGCTCCGGGGACACCCGCCGCCGCGCGATGCCGAGCACCCGGAATCCCTCATGTTCCAGGCTGGCCTGCAGCGCCTGAAGTCGCGCCAATGCCATCTCATCCATGGTCAGCACGCTCGCCGGCAGATCGCCTGCGTACTGGGTCGAGAGCCGGAGGATCTCCTCGGGCGACCCTTTGACCACCAGAAGGCGTTCCTGCCCGTTGTCGACCAAGACGGAGACGCGACGCCGCTCGAAATCGAAGGGGACTTCATCGACTTTATGCCAACCGCGGATGTCCACTTCCTCGTGGGCAAGGATCGCCTCGTCCAAAGGGCTTTTCAAACCGGTCTCGAACCAGCTGTTGAGGAAGGCCAGTTCGAGCACCTGCGGGCTGTCCCGCCCATCCGCGCCCAGATGGCGTTCCAGCCGAATTCGCGCCTCGGTCAGCGTCCCCGTCTTGTCGGTGCAAAGGATGTTCATGCTGCCGAGGTTATGAATCGCGGCAAGCTGTTTTACGATCACCTTTTTCCGGGCCATGCGCAGGGCGCCCCGGGACAGCGTCACGGTCACGACCATCGGCAGAAGCTCCGGCGTCAAGCCGACGGCCAAGGCAATGGCGAATAACAGCGAGTCGAGCAGGGGCCGCCGAAACCATGCGTTGACGAGAAAGACGAATAGCAGCATCAGGACGGTCAGGCGCATGACCAACATGCCAAAGCGCTGGGTGCCGAGTTCGAAGGCCGTGGGCGGCGGCTTCGCCGCGAGCGACTCGGCTATCCCTCCGATTGCCGTGTGGGTGCCGATCCGGCACACGACGGCGATTCCGATGCCGGTGATCACGGAGGTGCCCATGAAGAGCGCGTTCTCGGCCTGATCCAACTCGCTTACTGCGGCAGGCATGTCGCGCGCATGCTTCTCAACCGGACACGATTCCCCCGTCAGCAGGGATTGGTTTACAAACAGATCCTTGGCATCCAGAAGACGACAGTCGGCGGGAACGACGTCTCCCGCCGCCAGTTGCACGACATCGCCGGGCACCAGTTCCGCGATGGGGACATCGCGCCTCTGACGATCCCGCCAGACCGTCGCCGTCACGGCGACGGTCTGCCTCAAGCGATCGGCGGCTCGACCGGCCCGGTTTTCCTGGACAAAGTCGAGCGTCACGCTCAGAAGCACGATGGTCCAGATGATCACGAACCCCGCAATTTCTCCGGTCAGCGCGGATACCGCGCTGGCCGCGAGCAGGACCAGAACCAGGGGATTCTTGAAGTGGGCCAGATATTCGAGGGCCAGGACACGCTCACCACGTAGCCGCAACGTGTTGGGCCCAAACCGCTCCCCTCGCTCCGCGGCTTCCCGCTGGCTCAGCCCCTCCGCGTTCGTTGCCAGTTCTTCGAGGAGGGATGGGACGGAGATATTCCAGTAGCGTGACGCTTGCGGCTCCATGGGTCAGGTCCCGAGCTTGCGAAACGGAAGCCCTTGATGCCCGCGATCCTCAGAGGCAAGAGGCACGGCCCGGCGAAAGCCGCGGCGGTTGCGCTCCACCTTCCGCGTGCCCTTTCGGTCCGCGTAGGCAAGCGCGCGAGGATCTCTTCCATATCGCTGGCGGGACCCATGCCTTTACCACCCGATGGGGATCACGGCCGATCGAAGCCATCGAAAGAATCCTGGCGACGCCTCCGGATGGTATCGCCATTCGATATGGGCGTACGACGCCCGTGGTTGACGAAGTCCGGTATGCGGAGCATGGAATGCGGCCGCGCCAGAACGACGAATTCCTTGAATCGCCTACCGCGGCTCGACGCGGTACCGCACGGTCAGCCGATGCTCGGCGCCGGGCACCACCGTCACGCAATCCTCCAGGGCGTTGGCGCTCTCCACGCACAGCATCTCCCGCCAGCCCGCGTCCGCGCCGCGGGTGCCGGACCCCAGGTCGCCGAGTTTCCCGGCCTTCTCCGCCCAGGGGGTCCAGACCACGGTCGAGGCGCTTGCGTTCTTTTCCACCACGATGCGCCGTCCGAGCACCGGATCGTCGATGACGCACGAGGCGGCGCGATCGCGGTAGACGCGATCGGTCTCGCCCGCGAACCGCACCGCGCCCTCCTGGCGGCGATGTGCATCCGACCCGGCCTCGGGCCCCACCTTGTCGACATATTCGCAACCGTCGAGCCCGATCACCTGCGCGGAGCCGATATCTCCGACGCGGAAATAGGTATGCAGCGCCTCGCCGACCGTGAAGGACGCGGTTCCGCGGTTGCGCGTGACCAACTCGATCGCAAGCGTCTCGCCGAACGTGGCGTGCAACGCAAGTTCCCAGTGGTTCGGCCAGGCCGCACGCACGGCATCGAATCCCGGCAGATCGGATTGCTCCAGCGCGCGCGGATCGAGCCGAAGGGCCACGCGTACGGCGCCGTCGGCGAGGACCGCGGCATCCGCAAGATCCCAGACGAGGTTGCGCGCGAACCCATGAGCCGGAAGCCCCGGCAACGCATGGGGCCCGAACCAGGGCCAACATACCGGAATGCCGCCGCGCACGGATTTGGCGGGCGCGAACCGCGCGCCGTTGGACAGCCACACGACATCGTGGGCCTGGCCGCGCGGCTTCCATGTGAGGATCTGGGCGCCCTGCAGACAAAGGCTTGCCGACGCCACCGGCCCCTCGATATCCAGGACCGTCAGCGCGCCGGCCTCTTCGCGAAACCGCAATGCGCCTACCGACGCGAACCGCTGACCCAGTTCCTGCGCGCTCTGCATGACCATTTCCCCTCGTCCGGATGCGCCGCCGATCGCGGCCCGGCGAAGGATACCGGCTTCGGCGATGCGCCGTCAGCGCAACGCGAAATCGGCAACGATCCCGGCGAATATGCACAACCCCAGCCAATGGTTGTGCCGGAATGCGCGAAAGCACTGCATGCGGTCCCGCCCGCGGATCCAGATGAGGTGGAGCACCGCGCAGCCCGCGGCGGCCGCCCATCCGGCATAGAAGACCGGCCCCAGGCCGACGGCATGCGCGGCGGCAGCCAGCATCGCCAGATAACCGCCATAACAGACGCCGATCGCCAGCACGTCGGCGCGCCCGAAAAAGATCGCCGACGAGCGCACGCCGATGCGCAGGTCATCGTCGCGGTCGACCATCGCATACTCGGTGTCGTAGGCGATCACCCAGAGCAGGTTGGCGATCAGCAGCCACCAGCCGAGCGCGGGCACCCGTCCCTGCACGGCGGCGAACGCCATCGGAATCCCGAACGAGAACGCGATTCCCAGATAGGCCTGCGGCATCGGGAAAAACCGCTTGAAATACGGATAGGTCGCCGCCACCCCCACCGCCACCCATGCCAGAGGCAGCGCAGCCCGATTGAGAAACGGCAGCGACACGGCCGCGGCGGCAAGCGCCAGGACGACGGCGACCACCAGCGCCTCGCGCACCGAAAGGATGCCGCGCGCCAGCACGCGATCGGCAGTGCGCTTGACCTGGCCGTCGAAATTGCGGTCGGCGATGTCGTTGACCGCGCAACCCGCCGATCGCATCAACACCGTGCCCGCCGAGAAAATCGCCACCAGGGCCCAGCCCGGCCAGCCGCGGGCGGCGATCCACAATGCGTCGAGCGTCGGCCACAACAACAGCAGGCTGCCGATCGGCTTGTCGAGCCGGGTCAGGCGCGCATAGGCCGTCAGCCGCGCAAGAAGCCGCATCCGTCGCCCGGATGTCGACAGGGCGGAAGCCGCATCGCCCGAATTCATGCCGGCAGCCCGTCGTCGATCGGGTTGGCGCCCGGCAACGCACATCGTTCGACCGCGCGGCATAGTGCCTCGATCGCACCGGTCCGCGGGAAGGTCTTGCGCCATGCGAGCACCACGCGCCGCTGCGGCACCGGAGTGCAAAACGGCACGTAGGCAAGCAGGGAACCACGCACCGGGCGCTCCGGGACACTGGTCTGCGGCAACACCGTGACGCCGATCCCCGACGCCACCATCTGGCGGATCGTCTCCAGCGACGACCCCTCCAGCGGCCGCCGGATGCCGTCGGTCGTCCCCCGATCCAGTTCGGGACAGGCGGCCAGCACCTGATCGCGGAAACAGTGGCCACTGCCCAGCAGCAGGGTCGTCTGGCCGGCCAGTTCCGCCATCGCAACCGCCTTGCGCCGCGCCCAGGCATGGCCCCGCGGCACCGCGGCGACGAACGGTTCATCGTAAAGCGGCCGGATCGCCAGGCCCGATTCCGGCAGCGGCAGCGCGAGCACCGCGGCGTCGATCTCGCCGTTGCGCAACATCTCCAGCAGCCGGACGGTGAAGTTCTCGGCCAGGAACAAGGGCATCTGCGGCGCGTCCTGCTGCAATTGCCGCACCAGCGCCGGCAGCAGATACGGGCCGACGGTATAGATCGCGCCCAGACGCAGCGGCCCCACCAGCGGGTCGCGCCCCTGGCGCGCGATCTCGCCGATCCCCGCCGCCTGCTCGAGCACGCGCTGCGCCTGCACGACGACGCGCTCCCCGATCTCCGTCAGGCGCACTTCCGCCGTGCCGCGCTCGAACAGGCGCACGCCCAGTTCGTCTTCGAGCTTGCGGATCGCCACCGACACGCTGGGCTGGGTGGCGTGGCACGCTTCCGCCGCGCGGCCGAAGTGGCGCTCGCGGGCGAGGGCTACGAGATAGCGGAGTTCGGTCAGCGTCATCGTGCAAGTTTATGGCGATTCAGGCCCCGATATAGGCCGCCGCACCCGCGAACCAGCGATCGACGATCGACGCCGCCGCACCTTCGTCCTCCCGCAACAGCCGATCGGCTTCGGTGCGCGCGATGTCGAGCAGGTCGACGTCCCGTTCGATGTCCGCGACACGCAGCATCGGCAACCCCCACTGCCGGGCACCGAGGAATTCCCCCGGCCCGCGCAGGCCCAGGTCGGCACGGGCGATCTCGAATCCGTCCGTGCTCTCGTAGAGGATCTTGAGGCGGGCGCGCGCCGTCTCCGAAAGCGGTTCGTCGAACAGCAGCACGCAGGCGCTTTCGACGGCGCCGCGGCCGACCCGGCCGCGCAATTGGTGCAGCGTCGCCAGGCCGAAGCGTTGCGCGTGCTCGATCACCATCAGGCTGGCGTTGGGCACGTCGATGCCCACTTCGATCACGGTGGTCGCCACGAGCACGTCGATCGCCCCGGCGGCGAAGGAATCCATCACCGCCGTCTTCTCCGGCGCCGCCATCTGGCCGTGGAGCAGGCCCAGGCGCAGATCGGGCAGCACCGCCCGCGTCTCTTCGACCATGCGCACGGCGGCGGTGGCGTCGATCTCGTCGCTCTCCTCCACCAGCGGACACACCCAGTACGCCTGACGGCCGCGCGCCACCTCGGCGCGGATGCGCGCCAGAACCTCGTCGCGGCGCGACCCGGCCACCAGTTTGGTCCGCACCGGAGTCCGGCCCGGCGGCAGCGTCCGGATGACCGACACATCGAGATCCGCGAAATAGCTCATCGCGAGCGTGCGCGGAATCGGCGTGGCGCTCAGCATCAGCCGATGCGGCACGCAGGCGCCGTCCTGCCGCAGGGCCAGGCGCTGTGCCACGCCAAACCGGTGCTGCTCGTCGACGACCGCCAGCGCGAGATTCGCGAACCGCACCGATTCCTGGATGAGCGCATGGGTGCCGACCACGACCCTGGCGGCGCCGGATCCGATCGCCGCCAGCGCATCGCGACGCGACCCCTCCCGCAGGCGTCCGGCCAGCCAGACCACGCGCACCCCCAGCGGCGACAGCAGGGCGCCGAGGCGCCGGTAATGCTGCTCGGCCAGGATCTCTGTCGGCGCCATGATCGCCGCCTGGGCCCCGGCTTCCACCGCCCGCGCCGCGGCCAGCGCGGCCACCACGGTCTTGCCGCTCCCCACGTCTCCCTGGAGCAGGCGATTCATGGGCACGGTCGCGGCAAGGTCGGCCTCGATCTCCGCCCAGGCCTGCCGCTGATCGGCCGTCAGCGCAAAAGGCAGGCGCGCCAGAAACGCATCGACGAGCCGCCCGTCTCCGGCGAGCGCCGTGCCCGGCTCCCGGCGGCGCTGCGCCCGGGCACGCCGCAACGCCAACTGCTGCGCCAGCAACTCGTCCAATCGCAGGCGTCGCCATGCCGGTGCCAGCAGGCGATCGAGGTCTGCCAGGCTTCCGACCGCCGGCGGCTCATGCAGCATGCACAACGCGGACCCCAGACCCGGCAGCGCCAGGCGTTCCCGCAGCGCACCCGGCAGCGCGTCGGGGAATCCCGACTCCCGGCACCGCGCGGCGGTCATTGCCTTGGCGATGCGACGACGCAACAGCGCCTGCGACACCCCCTCGCTCGCCGGATAGACCGGCGTCAGGCGATCGGGGAGCGGCGCGTCCCGCTCGCACAGCGTGACGCGGGGGTGGACCATTTCGATCGCCCCCTTCCAGCCCTCCCGGATCATGCCCGCGGCGCGCACCCGGCGCCCGACGGTCAAGCGGGTCCGCTGCGACGAGAAGAAATGCAACCATCGCAGCGACAGTTCGGCGCGCTCGTCGCGCAGCCGCACCACGAACTGCGGGCGCCCCGCACGGCGCAACTGCGCGTCGACGATTTCGCCCTCCACCTGCACCCACTCGCCCGGAACGACGGCGTCAATGGGCGCAATGCGGGTCTCGTCGAGGTAGCGCAACGGAAGATGCAGCAGGAAATCCCAATCGCCGCGCAAGCCCATGCGCGCCAGACCATCCGGCTTCTTCCGGGAGGCGGTCTCAGTCTGCACGCAGGACCAGGATCGCCTCGACCTCGAACTGCGCACCGCGCGGCAAACTCGCAACGCCGACCGTCGAGCGCGCCGGGTGCGGTGCGGCAACGAGTTCGGCCATGATCCCGTTGGCGGCGGCGAACCGACCGAGGTCGGTCAGGAACAGCGTGAACTTGACGACGTCGGCCAGGCTGCCTCCGGCCGCGCGCGCCACCGCCGACAGATTCGCGAATGCCTGCCGCACCTGCGCCTCGAAATCGCCCACCAGTTCGCCGGTTGCCGGATCCAACCCGATCTGGCCGGACAGAAACACCATCGGCCCGGCTTTCACCGCCTGCGAATACGGGCCGATCGCCGCCGGCGCCTCGGACGTTGCAATGATTTCCCGCGTCATCGATCCGCTCCCTGCATCGTTTCCTGAACCGGCGCGATTGTATGCCGCGCGGGTTGCCAACGCGGTATGCCAAGGATGACGCGCCAAATGGGGATGAGGAGTCCGCCAAATGCGCGCCCCGGCCATCTAAAGTCCTTTCCAGGGATGTCGAAATTTCAGCAGATGGCCGGTATTGCGGCCGCTACCCAGGTGCCACAGATGATTCTGTTTCTGGATTTCGACGGGGTGTTGCACCCCGATCCCTGCCCGGCCGCCGATCGGCTGTTCGAAAACGCGGACCGCCTGTCGGCGACGCTGGAGCAGTTTCCCGAGGTGGGGGTCGTACTCTCGACCTCCTGGCGCACGATCTATGCCGAACAGGAGTTGCTGCCCATGCTGCCGGAGTCGCTGCGTCGGCGGGTCGTGGGCATGACCCCCTGTTTCAGCGACTTCTCGACCGCGGCCAATCGCACTCCCTACCACCGGCATGCCGAATGCGAACGGTGGCTGCGCGTCCACGACCTGGCCGACAGTCCCTGGGTGGCGCTCGACGATCGCGCGACCTGGTTCGCGCCATACTGCGAAAATCTCATCGCGTGCAACTCCGAGCGAGGATATGACGACGAAGTCCGCGCCCGGCTGCACAGCGCGCTGACGATCGCGCGCAAACGGATGGCCGACGACGTCGACTTGTTGGTACTCTAACGTTAATTATTCTTAATCGTTGTTTCTTCACAATTTCCCCGATCGCAAGCGGACTTCCCAACCCCCCAATTCCCCCAAGAGCGCTTGACCTCCTCCCGAAAATCGATGTGCGACGAGCAGGGCGCAGCCGAGGTGGAGACGGACGGCTGCCCGCCCGCGTCCGCCGATCTGCTGGCCCAGCACGCTCCGGCGCTGCTGCATGAAGCGCAAGTCGGACTTTTCGTCCTGGACGTCGTCGATCAGCGCATCCTCTACGCCAATCCGTACTTCGCCGAGCTGGTCGGCCGCAGTCCGGAAGAACTGCTGACGATCCCCGTCCTCGACATGGTCGAGCCCGAGTACCGGGATCTGGTCGCGGAACGCCTGCGCGAGCGGATCGCCGGCAAGCCGGTCGCGCCGTATACCGTCATCGGGCGGCGCAAGGATGGAACGAACTTCGATGCCCATATCGCGGGGCGCAGGCTCGAAGTGGATGGGCGCCTGACGCTGGTCGTGACGATCACCGACCTCAGCGATTACAACCGCGTGTTGCGTCAGACCCAGCGGATCCAGGCGCAAAAGGAGGCCGCGGAAGCCGCTGCGGAGGCCAAATCCCGTTTCCTCGCGGCGGTGAACCACGATCTCCGCCAACCCCTGCATGCGATCGAACTGATTTCCACGGCGCTGCGGCGCAATCTGGTTCATCCGGCGGCACTCCTGCTCTGCGACCGGATCGATCAGGCGGGGACGTCGATGACCGCACTGCTCGATTCGCTGCTCGACGTCTACCGCCTCGATTCGGGCGCGCTCCATCCGAGCCTGCGGACATTCCCCGCAGGGGATCTGCTCCGCGACCTGGGATCCGAATTCGGTCCGGTGGCGCGGGAACGCGGGTTGCGCCTGCGGGTGACCCACACTGCCAAAACGGTGGTGAGCGATCCCGCCATCCTGCGCCGGATTCTCGCCAACCTGGTGAACAACGCGTTGCGCTATACGCAGCAGGGCAGCGTACAGATCGTCTGCCGGCGCGATGCCTCGGGCGTGCGCATCGAGGTCCGCGACAGCGGTCCCGGTATCGCGCGCGACGAACACCAGCGCATCTTCGACGAGTTCACCCGCGGCGCTGCGTCGGCGGACGGCACCCCGGGGACCGGACTCGGATTGAACATCGTGTCGCGGATGGCCAGCGCCCTGCAGGCACCGGTCACGCTACGCTCGGAACCCGGGCGCGGCAGCGTGTTCGCCATCACCCTGCCGCGCGGCCAGGATGTCGCAACGCACGGCACCGCACAGCCGGCCGAGCCGGTGACCGCAACCCTCCCGCAGTTCAGTGAAACAGGCTGATGAGGTGACCGCGTGAGCGCACATCCAGGGTCAGCAGGATGTCGGAAACGTAGTTCTTGATCGTTCCCACCGAAAGCCCGGTGGCGCTGGCGATCTCGCGGTTGTTGCAACCGGACAGGATGAGTTCCAGGATCTCGACGTGCCGCGTTCCGAGATCCGCGATGCGCTGGCGCGGCGGCACGCCGGATGCCGGAATCGCATCGAGATCGTCCAGGTCCCCTCCGACCGCTTCCGCCGGATGGAGCAGCACGCGGGTGAACGCCTTCTGCAGTTGCGCCGGGCTCCACGACTTCAACAAATACCCCCGTGCACCCATCGAACGCGCCTGCCGAACGACGAATTCGTCCTGAGTGCCGGTCAGCACGACCACCGGGATGGCCGGAAATGCGTCACGCATCACGCGCAAACCCTGCAAGCCCTTGGCATCGCAGACGTTCAGGTCGAGGAGCATGAGATCGACCCGCGGCTCCGCCGCGCATAGCTCCTTCGCCTCCGCAATCGACCGTCCCTGGAGCACGCGACAGGAGATCCCGTCCAGCGTTCGCAGCAGGCACTCGATTCCCAAGCGGATCAGGTCGTGATCATCGACCAGCAGGACCGTGCGCAATACCCCGGAAGGCAATGCGCCCGCGGGCTGCATCAGGCAGCGGGGGTACCCAGGCGGACGCGGCGCACGAGCCGCAGAAGGGCCATCAGCGCGACGGGACCGAAGGCCCCGGACAATCCGGCCAGAAGTACGAGCCCGAGGTGGTCGCGGATCAGGGGGACGTTGCCGAAGAGATATCCGCCGCCGATGAACAGCACGCTCCACAGCACCGCACCGACCACATTGAAGACCTGGAATCGGTGCGACGCCATGCCGGACGCGCCGGCAACGAGCGGCGCGAACGAGCGCACCAGCGGAATGAAGCGGGCAACGACCACCGTCTTGCCGCCATGCCGTTCAAAAAATGCGTGGGTGCGGTCCAGCGCATGGCGGTTGATCCACCGGATCGTGCCGTCATAGATCTTGTGACCGAACCAGGAGCCGATCAGGAAGTTGAGCGCGTTGCCCAACACGGCGGCCAAGGCGATGGTCAGGACCAGCGGCACCGGATGGAGGGTTCCCCCGGCCGACATCGCGCCGGAAATGAAGAGCATCGAATCGCCGGGCAGAAACGCCATGACGACGATCCCGGTTTCCGCGAACACGATGGCAAAGAGCGCGACATACGCGAGCAGGCCATGGCCCTGCGCCACCGACAGCAGGAAGTGGTCGATCGAACT
Source organism: Burkholderiales bacterium GJ-E10 (assembly GCA_000828975.1). Lineage (NCBI taxonomy): Bacteria > Pseudomonadati > Pseudomonadota > Betaproteobacteria > Burkholderiales > Burkholderiales bacterium GJ-E10. The sequence continues at coordinate 1,642,227 of AP014683.1, forward strand.
AAACAGCTCGAGCCAGTTGACGTGCGACAAAGCGGAATTCCCACCGGGAGGAACGAAGAGCCGCCCGACCGCAGCCGGCAACCGGCGCCCAGGCGAAGACAGGCTCCCATAATACCTTAGCGGGGCCCCCGGGGAAAGACGCGGCAGCCTTGCGACTTGGCCCGGCACGGTCGTCCCCGCTTGCGCTTTCCATGATTCCTATAATTCCGCCATGACTGATTCCCCCGCCCGCGCAATCCAGGTTCTGCCCGACGTCTTGATCAGCCAGATCGCGGCGGGAGAAGTCGTCGAGCGCCCGGCATCGGTGGTCAAGGAATTGATCGAAAACTCCCTGGACGCGGGCGCGCGGCGCATCGAAGTGCGCCTGCAGGGCGGCGGCGTGCGCCGGATCGCGGTCTCCGATGACGGCGGCGGCATCCCGGCGGATCAACTCGCCCTCGCCCTGCGGCGACATGCGACGAGCAAGATCGCCAGCCTCGACGACCTCGAACAGGTCGGAACCTTCGGCTTCCGCGGCGAGGCGCTGGCCGCGATCGCGTCGGTCGCCAACGTGACCATCGTCTCGCGTACGCCCGATGCCGACCATGCATGGCGGATCGATTCCGTCGACGGACTCGTCGAACCGGCGGCCGGCAATCCCGGAACGCGCATCGAAGTCTGCGACCTGTTCCATGCCACCCCGGCGCGGCGCAAGTTCCTGCGCTCCGAAGCCACCGAACTTGCGCACTGCGTGGCGATCGTCGAGCGCGTCGCCGCGGCCCACCCCGGCGTCTCGTTCCAGGTCTGGCACGACACCCGGCGGGTGCTCGACGCGCCGGCAGGTTCGCTGCGCGACCGGGCCGCCGTGCTGATGCCCGAAGGGTTTGCGGCGGGAGCCCGGGCGGTCGATGCGGCGGTCACACCCGACGGGCCCGCGGACGGGTCCGGCGCAATCGGCGCCGCCATCGCCTTGCGGGGCTGGGTCGGCGCGCCCACCGCGGCCCGCGCGCGCGGCGACGCGCAATTCTTCTACGTCAACGACCGCTACGTCCGCGACAAACTCCTCACCCACGCGCTGCGCGCAGCCTACGCCGACGTGCTGCACGGTTCGGCGCAACCGGCCTACTGCCTGTACCTTCGGATCGACCCCACCGCCGTCGATGTGAACGTCCATCCCGCGAAAAGCGAGGTGCGGTTCCGTGACGGCTCGGCGGTGCATCAATTCGTGCGCAAGGCGGTCGAACGCGCGCTTGCGCCCACCGGCGCTGCGACGGGCCCGAACCCGGCAACCGCCCACCCCATGACGGCCGCCCCTGCACGCACCCCGGATCTGCCGACACCGCGGCAAGCCGACCTCGCCCTGGCCTTGCAGGCGCCCGTACCACCGGCAGCCGGTTCCGCGTGGCTCGCCCCCCGCCCTAGCGCAGCGGCTCCGTCGGCGTCGGCGCGGGCGCGGATCGACGCCATGCTCGCGGGCAGCGACCGATCGCCGACCGACGCCGCGCGCGAGCCGGCGCCGCCAGGATATGCGGTCGCGGCTGCGGCGGAACGCGCGGCTGCGGCGGAACACGATGCGCTCGCGCCGCCCCTGGGATACGCGATCGCCCAACTCGGCGGCGTGTACGTGCTCGCCCGCAATGACCGCGGACTGGTCATCGTCGACATGCACGCCGCCCACGAACGCGTGGTCTACGAAGAGCTCAAGCAGTCCTGGAATGCCGATGCGCCGGCGAGGCAGGAATTCCTGATTCCCCACGTCTTCCGTGCGGACGCCCTGGACGTCGCCACCGCACAGGACCACGCCGATGCGCTCGCGCGCATGGGCCTGGACCTGCGTCCCGCCGGCCCCGGCCAGCTCGCGCTGCGCGCCGTTCCCGCGCCGCTGGCCGGTTCCGACGCGCCGGCCCTGGTGCGGGGCGTACTCGCGCAACTGCGCGAGACCGGCTCGGCGCGCATCCTCACCGAACATCGCGACGAACTCCTCGCCACGATGGCCTGCCACGCTGCGGTTCGGGCGAACCGCAGCCTCACACTCGACGAGATGAATGCCCTGTTGCGGCGGATGGAGCGGACCGAGCGCGCGGACCAGTGCAACCACGGGCGTCCGACCTGGGTACAGCTCGGCATGGAGGATCTGGACCGGATGTTCCTCCGCGGACGATGATCGCAGCGCCTGCCGTTCTCCTGCTGGGCCCGACCGCGAGCGGCAAAAGCCGGTTCGCGCTCGAACTGGCCCGTGCGCACGATGCCGAAATCGTGTCGATCGACTCCGCGCAGGTCTACCGCGGACTGGACATCGGTTCGGCCAAACCCGATGCCGCCGAGCGCGCCCGGGTTCCCCACCATCTCCTCGACATCCGCGATCCGTCGGAGCCCTACTCGGCGGCCGACTTTCTGCGCGACGCCGAACGCGTCGTCAGCGAGATCCGCGCGCGCGGACGCCTGCCGCTGATTGTGGGCGGCACGATGATGTACGCGCGGGCACTGCGCGAAGGACTGGCGGATCTGCCCTCGAGCGACCCGGCGGTCCGCCACGAACTGGAGGCCGACGGCGCCCGCCTGGGCTGGCCGGCGCTGCACGCCCGCCTGCAAACCGTGGATCCGGAAACCGCCGCCCGGCTCGCACCCAACGACCGCCAGCGCATCGGCCGGGCACTCGAAGTGTTCGCGATCGCCGGCCGCCCTCTTTCCGCGCTGCTGCGCGAATCGCAACGCCGCCCGATCCCGGTGCGCACCGTGGCGCTCATGCCCGAGGACCGCGAGCGCCTGCACCGGAACATCGAAGCACGCTTCGATGCGATGCTGGCCCAGGGGTTTCTGGACGAAGTCCGGGCGCTGCGGGCGCGCGGCGATCTGCACGCCGATCTCCCGGCGCTGCGCAGCGTCGGCTACCGGCAGGCCTGGGAACATCTGGAACAGGGAACGTCGCCCGCGCAATTCCGCGCGGCGGCCATCGCGGCAACCCGCCAGCTCGCCAAACGCCAGATGACCTGGCTGCGATCGATGCACGATGCGCGAAGAATCGACCCGTTCGCGGAGCAGGCGCTGCCGCAACTGGAGCGGGAAATCGCGGACCTCTTTTGATTTACACCACCACGCACGCCGGCGCATCGGCGGCGCAGGCGCGGATCGCACCGATTTCCCAGCAGGTTTCGCCCAACGCGGTGAACTCGGCGACCGCGCGCTGCGCATCCTGCCGGGCGACGATGATCGCCAACCCGATGCCGCAGTTGAACACGCGGTGCATTTCCTGCTCTTCCACCCGTCCGTGTTCCTGCAACCAATCGAAGATCGCGGGTCGGGTCCAGGCCTCGCGGCGGACCACCGCCTGCGTGCCCTCCGGCAGCACCCGCGGAATGTTTTCGAGCAGGCCGCCGCCGGTGATGTGCGCCATGCCTTTGATCGGCAGCCGATCCAGCACCGCCAGCACCGGCTTGCAGTAGATCCGGGTCGGCGCCAGCAGCGCCTGGGCCAGGGTGCCGCCCTGGAAATCGCCCTGATAATCGGCCCCGGCGGACTCGACGATGCGGCGGATGAGGGAATAGCCGTTGGAATGCGGACCGCTCGATGCCAGACCGAGCACGGCATCGCCGTCGCCGATGGTCGAACCGTCGATGATGGCGGATTTCTCCACCGCTCCGACGGCGAACCCCGCCAGGTCGTATTCCCCGTCCGGATACATCCCCGGCATCTCGGCCGTCTCGCCTCCGATCAGCGCGCAGCCCGCCAGTTCGCAACCACGGGCGATCCCCGCCACCACGCGCTCCGCCACCGCGACGTCGAGCCGGCCGCAGGCGAAGTAATCGAGGAAGAACAGCGGGCGCGCGCCCTGGACCAGGATGTCGTTGACGCTCATCGCGACGAGGTCCTGCCCCACCCCATCATGACCGTCGAGCGTGAACGCCAGCTTGAGCTTGGTGCCCACGCCGTCGGTTCCGCTCACCAGCACCGGCTCGCGCATGCCGGCGGGCATCTGGAACAGCGCGCCGAATCCGCCGATCCCGGCCAGCACGCCGGGAATCATCGTGCGCGCGGCGTGCGGCTTGATCCGCCGGACCAGTTCATCGCCGGCATCGATGGAAACGCCGGCACCGGCGTAGGTCATGGGTGCGTTGGAACGGGAATCTTGCGCGGAAGACATATCGCGTTTCCGTAAACTACCGGGTCTTTAGGGAAGGCTGGGATTGTACCCGCGCCCCATCGCAGCCCGACCGCCGCCCCGAACCACCCGACGACCACCATGGAATCCGCCCCGCAGCGCAGGCCGCACCAATACGCACTGGACCTGCTCCGTCCGCCCGCCCCCACGCTCGACAACTTCGTGCCGGGGGAAAACGGCGCCGCGCTCGCCGCGCTGCGCGACTCCCAGGCGGGGCGCGGCCCGCAGTTCGTCCACCTGTGGGGCCCGCAAGGCAGCGGCCGTAGCCACCTCCTTGCCGCCCTGCGCGGCACTCCGGGCGTCCTCGTGGACGACGACGTGCACGGCTACGACGACGCGGCGCAGGCCGCCCTCTTCATCCGCCAGAACGAAGTCCGCGAACACCCGGGCCGCATCCTCGTGACCGCGGCCGACGCGCCGCCAGCCCAGCTGCGTCACCTGCGCGAGGACGTCCGCACGCGCCTCGCCTGGGGCCTGGTGTTCGGGTTGCGCCCGCTCACCGATTCGGACCGGGAGACGGCGCTGCGCGCCCATGCCCGGTCCCTGGGCGTGCGCCTCGACGACGAACTGGTGCCGTACATGCTCACCCGCCTTCCCCGGGACATGCGCACACTCATTTCCGTGCTCGATGCGCTCGATGCCTACGCCCTGGCACGCAAACGCGCGCTCACGATTCCCCTGCTGCGCGACTGGCTTGCCGCAAAACCGGACCTTGCGTCGTAGAATCCGCCCCATATGACGTACGGTACCCCATGATCAAGCGCCTGGTTCAAAGCGTCCAGACGCTGCTCGCGCGCAAGCCGCGCATCCGCCGCACCCCGCGATGCATTCCCGCGTCCGAGCACGGCATCGACCGCGCGCTGGTGTCCCGCTCGGCGATCCGCACCTGCGAAACGCTGCAGGCGGCCGGATTCCGCGCCTACCTCGTCGGCGGCGCAGTGCGCGACCTGCTGCTCGGCGTGGCGCCCAAGGATTTCGACGTCGCCACCGACGCCACGCCGGAGCAGGTCAAGTCCCATTTCCGGCGGGCGATCATCATCGGGCGGCGCTTCCGGCTCGTGCACGTGCTCTTCGGCAGCGAAACCATCGAGACCTCGACGTTCCGCGCGCTCGGCGACGCCAACCGCGACACCGACGAGCATGGCCGGGTGCTGGCCGACAACGTCTTTGGCGAACAGCACGAGGACGCGGCGCGACGCGACTTCACCGTCAACGCGCTCTACTACGACCCGACGCGCCAGGAGGTGCTCGACTACCACGACGGCGTTCGCGACGTCCGGCGGCGGCGCCTGCGCATCATCGGCAACCCGGAAATGCGCTACCGGGAAGACCCGGTGCGGATGCTGCGCGCGGTTCGCTTCGCGGCCAAGCTGGGCTTCGAGATCGACGCCGAGACGCGCGAGCCCATCGGACGCCTGGCCGACCTGATCGGCAACGTCCCGGCCGCACGCCTGTTCGACGAGATGCTCAAGCTCCTTACCAGTGGTCACTCCGTCGCCTGCATCGAACGACTGCGCGCGGAGGGCCTGCACCACGGCCTGCTCCCCCTGCTCGACGTGATCCTCGAGCAGCCGCAGGGAGAGCGGTTCGTCATGCTCGCGCTCTCGCGCACCGACGAGCGCGTACGCGCCGGGAAGCACATCGCCCCGGGATTCCTGTTCGCGACCCTGTTGTGGCACGAAGTGCTGGCGCAATGGAACGCGCGCACCGCAACCGGCGCGCACCGCATCCCGGCGCTTCACGAAGCGATCGACCACGTTCTGGACGTGCAGACGGAGAAATTGGCGATCCATCGCCGCTTCACGTCCGACATGCGCGAAATCTGGGTGATGCAGCCCCGCTTCGAACGCCGCACCGGACAGATGCCGTTCCGGATGCTCGAACATGTGCGGCTGCGCGCCGGCTACGACTTCCTGCAACTGCGCTGCGACAGCGGCGAAGCCCCGGCCGAACTCGGGCAGTGGTGGTCCGCTTTTCTGCATGGCAACCCCGATGACCGGGCGCAGATGACGCAGCCGCCCGCGCGTGGCGAAGGCGCTGCATCCGCATCCGGCAAGCCGCGGCGGCGCGGCGGCCGCCGGCGTCGGAGCGGAGGCGAGTCGGCCGCGCAAGCGCAACCCGACGCCGCAACCGACGGGGCGTAAGGAGGCCACCATCGCGAGCCCCGCCTCCCTCGCCGCCCCGGCAACCGCGGACACCGGGTCCGCCGATCCCGACGCCGTGGCGCCGGAGCCCGGTTCCGCCCGGCGCCGCGCGTACATCGGCCTGGGCGCCAACCAGGGCGACGCCGTCGAGAACCTTCGCACTGCCATCGAGGCAATCCGGGGGATCGAAGGCACTGCGGTCGCCGACGTTTCCCCCTTTTACCGCAGCGCTCCCATCGATGCCGAAGGACCCGACTTCGTCAACGCGGTGGCGGCGATCGACACCGATCTCGATCCGTATGGGCTGCTGCTCCACCTCAGCGACATCGAGATCATGCTCGGGAGAAAACGCAGCACGGCACCGGCCGCCCCGAATGCCCGCAAGGAGGCGCGACGGATCGACCTCGACCTGCTGCTGATGGAAAGCCTGATCGTCCGCTCGGACCCCCTGGTGCTTCCGCACCCGCGCATGCACCTGCGCGCATTCGTGCTGACGCCGCTGCTGGACCTCGCGCCCGGAATCCAGATTCCGGGGCAAGGCCCGGCGGCGGGGCTGCTTGCGCACCTGGAGCCCCAGGAGATCGAGCGCCTGCCCGGATCGGGAGCCGAAGCGATCGCCACCGGCGCACCCGCCGGCAAGGCCGCAACGTGAACGTCATCCAAAGCGTTGCGGAACTGCGCGATGCACTCCGGGGACAGGACCGCATTGCATTCGTCCCCACCATGGGCAACCTCCACGCCGGGCATCTCGCGCTCATGCAGACCGCCCGCGCACACGGCGGTCCGGTCGTCGCATCGATCTTCGTCAACCCGCTGCAGTTCGGCGCCAACGAAGACTTCGATCGCTATCCCCGGACCTTGCAGGAAGACGTTGCGACGCTTCGCGCCCAGAACGTCGTCGACACCCTCTTCGCGCCGACGGTGGCCGAGATGTACCCGGAGCCGCAGGGTTTCCGAGTGCAACCGCCGGACGACCTCGGCCACATCCTCGAAGGCGAATTCCGGCCCGGCTTCTTCAGCGGCGTGGCCACCGTGGTGCTCAAGCTCTTCTCCTGCGTGCAGCCGCGGGTCGCCGTGTTCGGCAAGAAGGACTACCAGCAGTGGCGGGTCGTGCGCGCGATGTGCCGGCAATTCTCGCTGCCCACCGAGATCATCGCCTGCGAGACGACGCGCGAGCCCGACGGGCTGGCGATGTCCTCGCGCAACCGGTATCTCGATGCCGCCGAACGTGCCGAGGCACCGCGCCTGTACCGCGAACTCTGCGCGCTGCGCGATCGCATCCGTGCCGGTGCCCGCGACTTCCCCGCGCTCGAAGCCCGGGCCGCAAACGCGCTCGCTGCTGCAGGATGGCAGCCCGAGTACGTCGCGATCCGCCGCCAGGGCGACCTCGACCGGCCCGGCGACGAGGACTCGCCGCTGGTCGCGCTCGCCGCGGCACGCCTGGGGACGACGCGGCTGATCGACAACGTCGAGATCTGACATAATCACGGACTTTCCGCACCCGGTCCCGGGTGCGCCGCATCCCGGCCCGGATGGCGGAACTGGTAGACGCGCCGGACTCAAAATCCGGTTCTGGCAACAGAGTGTGGGTTCGATTCCCTCTCCGGGCACCATCAAGTCGTTTCCGGTAGTCCCAGGAAGTCCAATCCATCCCGGAAAATCAGCGGGTTACGCTGGTTTCTCGTCCGGGATGGTCGTCCGGATTTTCCGGGCCATCCACTCCAGCAGGCTCCGCTTCACCTGGATCCGCACCGATTCATTGAGTTCGTCATGAATCTGCCGATGCCAGTCCAGGACCATGGCGTCATCGACCCCCTGCTCCTGGAAGAAATCGGTGATTGGACACGAGGCCAGATCCCCCGGATGGCGCAGGTGCAACGGATCATGCATCACCATCCACTCGAACGCCAAGGCGCCGGGCCAGCTGTGCAGGCGAGGATCGTTGGAACCGCGATACGACCGGCTTTCGATCCATTCCGTCAATTCCGCCGCGGGCATCGGCCGGCCCAACCCGTAACCCTGCCCGAGGCGGCAACCCAATCGGATCGCCGCTTCGATGACGCCGTCGTCCTCGAGACCTTCGACGACGACCTCCTGCTCCAGGTCCTGCCCGACCTGCACGAGCGTCCGGATGAGACTCAGAGACTTGATCGGATCCGATAGAAGATCCTTGACGATGTTCTGATCGATCTTGATCAACTGAAAGGGCAATCGCGCCAGGCGATTCAGATTGCTGAATCCCGCCCCCAGGTCATCCAGCGCAAACCGCACGCCGCCCAAGGCGATGCGGCGGATCGACTCACCGACCGCATCATCTTCCAGCGTCTGGCTTTCCAGGAGCTCCAGCGTCAGGTGATGCGGCGCCACCCCGGCCTCGCGCAGCGCCTCGTCGATCCATCGTGCGCAATCGGGATGAACCAACGAACTCGGCGCGATATTGATGGATGAGCCGGCGCGAGCAAATTGATGCTGGTCGCTGGCGGATTTGATCACGGTTGTTGAGGTTTGGGTGCCGGATTCCATCGCGTAGCGTGGCAGGAATCGGTGGGCTGGTGCGGGTGATCGCCGGCCGGTTGGCGGACGCACGCGGTGCGGCGAGCGTTGTCCAGGGACGGCCGGTCCGGTCGCTTGCGACGAACCGGGGACCGGCCGTCGGTGGGCAACGCGGTGATCGCCAAGGCGCCGGGGCGATGCGCCTGCGCGTTGTGGTTGCGGTCAGCCGGCGCCGGGCGTCGGATCCAGTTTGGCGATGAGTTCGAGGAACACTTCTTCGAACCCGGATTCGTACTGATCGGGATGAGTTCGAATGAAGTCGACCACCTTGCGGTAGCAGTCGGCGGCGTCGCGCTTCTGGCCGCGGGCCTCGAAGACCATTCCGAGGCGGTCGTAGCCGTCATGGACCTCGGGGTAGCGCACCAGGAGTTCGCGGGCGGCGCTTTCGGCCTCATCGAGCTTGCCGGCCTGGACCAGGTCGACGACGGCGTTGGATTCGTCGGTGAAGGTGTCGTCGTCGGATTCCGGCATCGAGGCCGAGTAATCCCCGATCTGGGCGCGGTATTGCGCCTGCTGGGCCTGCGATTCGTCGCGCTTGGCCGCGAGGGCAGCGAGTTCGGCGGCCCGGTCCTTTTCCAGGCAGCAGTGCTTGTACTTCTTGCCGCTGCCGCAGGGGCAGGGTTCGTTGCGACCGGTCTTTGGCATAGTGGGTCAACTTTACCAAGACCGGAGGGAAGCGATGGATACCGCCTTGTTGGCCGATGGCCGACTGCACGCCACATTGCGACACATAGACGAAGATCTGGCCGCCGAGCAGCGCGCGGCGGGCTGTCCGCGCTGCGGCGCGAGGCTGCACTCGGCGCGCTACCCGCGCAAGCCGCGCGGGGTGCCCCGCGGGTCGCGCGCCGAGTATGACCGGCGGCTGAGCCTGTGCTGCGCGCGCGACGGCTGCCGCAAGCGCGCCACGCCGCCCTCGGTTCGGTTTCTCGGACCCAAGGTCTACGTGAGCGCGGTGGTGGTGCTGATCGCGGCGCTGCGTTGCGGGCCGACCCCGGCGCGGCTCCGGGTGCTCGAGGAGCTCGTCGGCGCGAGCCGCCGCACGATTCTGCGCTGGCGCCGGTGGTGGACCGAGGAGCTGATCGACACGCCGTTCTGGCGCGCGGCCGCGGGCACGCTGATGCCGCCGGTTGCCACCACGGAGCTGCCGGCCGCGCTGCTGGATCGCTTTGCCGGAGACGCCCGGGATCGATTGCTGGCGGCCCTGCGCTGGCTCTCCCCGACCACGACCGGGAGCGCCGCCGTGCAAGCTACCTGAGGCGCAGGTGCCGGCCCGCAGAGGATGCGCGTGGCGCGATCCGGCGGGCGTGGCTATGGTGCGCGCATCCCCGCTGCAACCGATCGGAACCAGCATGAGCGCATCGAAACACGCTTCAGTCCACGAACGTTGGGCGCATCTGCGCTTCTCGGTGATCGGGCAACTGTTGGCGGCCCCGCCGCCGAAGGGCGAACTGCGCGCCGAGCTCAGGAAGTTGGCTGAGCGCACTTGGCGGCACCCGGTCACGGGCGAGCCGGCGCGCTTTGCGCTCTCGACCATCGAACGCTGGCTGTTGCGGGCGCGGCGCGAGCGGCGCGACCCGGTCGGAGTCCTGCGGCGCAAGGTGCGCGCCGATGCCGGGGTCCAGAAGGTGGGCTCGGCGATCCGGCAAGCGCTGCAGGCGCAGTACGCCGCGCACCCGAGCTGGTCGGTGCAGCTTCACACCGACAACCTGCGGGCGCTCATCGAGCGCGACCCGGCGCTGGGGTCTATGCCATCGTACTCGAGCGTCCGGCGGCTGTTCCAGGCGCAGGGTTGGCGCAAGCGCCAGCGGCTCAGCAGCCGCGATACGGCGGGCGCTCAACGAGCCGAGGCCCGGCTGGCCGCGCGCGAGGTGCGCAGCTACGAGGCCCACTACGTCGGCTCGCTGTGGCACTGGGACTGCCACGTCGGTTCGCGACCGGTGTTGACCGCCGCCGGTCGATGGGCCACGCCAGTGCTCTTCGGCGTGCTCGACGATTGCTCGCGGCTGGGCTGCCACCTGCAGTGGTACCTGCGGGAGAACGCCGAGTGCGTGGCCCACGGTCTGTCGCAGGCAATCCAGAAGCGCGGGCTGCCGCGCGCGGCCATGAGCGACAACGGTGCGGCGATGCTCGCCGCCGAGATCACCGAGGGGCTCGCTCGGCTGGGCATCGCGCACGAGACGACGCTGGCGTACTCGCCATACATGAACGGCAAGATCGAGAACCTGTGGGCGAACGTCGAAGGAAGACTGATGGCGATGCTCGAGGGCGTGACCGACCTGACGCTCGCCACCTTGAACGAAGCGACCCAGGCCTGGTGCGAGTACGACTACAACCGCACCGTGCACTCCGAGATCGGCGCAACGCCGCTGGCGCGTTTCCTCGCCGGCCCCGATGTGCTGCGGCCCAGCCCGGATAGCGACGCGCTGCGGCTGGCCTTCACCCGCACCGAGAAGCGCACCCAGCGCCAGAGCGACGGCACGCTGGTGGTCGAAGCCCGGCGCTTCGAGGTTCCCAACCGCTACCGGCACCTGCGCGAGCTGCACGTGCGCTACGCCGCCTGGGACCTCGCCCGGGTGCACCTGCTCGATGAACGCAGCGGCCAAGTCCTGTGCCGCCTGTACCCGCAGGACAAGCAGGCCAACGCCCGGGGCGTGCGCCGGCCGCTCGAGCCGCTCGCGGCGGCGGCGGACGCGCCTCGACCGCCCACCGGCGCGATGGCCCCGCTGCTGCAGAGTCTGATGGCCAAGCAGGCTGCCACGGGCCTGCCGCCGGCCTACCTGACCAAGGACGAACCACCGGCACCGGAAGGGAACGAACCATGAACAAGAAGCTGCTGTCGCTCTACGGCCTGAAGTGGAATCCGTTCGCCCCCGATGTGCCGGTCGAGGCGCTGCACGTCGGCGCGCGCCTGGAGTCGTTCTGCTGGCGGGTCGAGCAGCTCGTCGGCGAGGGCGGCTTCGCGCTCGTCACCGGTTTGCCGGGGGTGGGCAAATCGGTGGCGCTGCGGGTGCTCACCGAGCGCCTGTCGGCGCTGCGCGACGTGCAGGTCGGTGTGCTCAGCCGGCCGCAGGCCGGGATGGCCGACTTCTACCGCGAGTTGGGCGAGCTCTTCGGCGTGCAGCTTCACCCCCACAACCGCTGGGGCGGCGCCAAGGTGCTGCGCGCCAGCTGGCAGGGCCACATCGACGCCTCGCAGTGCCGCCCGGTGCTGATCGTCGACGAGGGCCAGGAGATGCAGCTCGCCGTCCTCAACGAGCTGCGGCTGCTCGCCTCGGCGCGGCTCGACTCGCACCTGCTGCTCACCGTGGTGCTGGCGGGCGACCAGCGTCTGATCGAGCGCTTCCGCAGCGAGGAGCTGCTACCGCTGGGATCGCGCATGCGGGTGCGTCTGGCGCTCGATCGCGCCAGCCCCGAGGATCTGCGCGAACTGCTGCAGCACGCGCTCACCAAGGCCGGCGCGCCCAAGCTGATGACGCCCGAACTCGTCGCCACGCTCTGCGACCACGCCCAGGGCAATCTGCGCGCGCTGATGAACATGGGAAGCGAACTGCTCGCCCTGGCCGCGCAGCGCGAAGCGCGACAGATCGACGAGCAGCTGTTCTTCGAGACCTTCGCAGCGCCGGCCCCGGCGCAGCTCAAGATGGCGGCGCGCCGGCGGTGAGCACCGCGACGCTGCCGGTCGAGCCGGCCTGGCGCTTGGCCCAGCGGCCCGACGCGCAGCGCTGGCTGGTCAGCGAACTCTGGGCCGAGCAGGCGGTGGGCATCGTCGGCGGCGAGCCCAAGTGCTGCAAGAGCTTCCTCGCGCTCGACTTGGCCGTGGCGGTCGCCTCGGGTCGCCCTTGCCTGCGGCGCTTCGCCGTGCCCAATCCCGGCAGGGTGCTGCTATACGCGGCCGAGGATGCCTCGCACGTCGTGCGCCAGCGGCTCGATGGCATCTGCGCCGCCGCCGGCTGTCGGCTGGCCGAGTTGGACGTGCAGGTGATCACCGCGCCCATCCTGCGACTCGACCTGCCGGCCGATCGCGCGGCCCTCGAGCGCACCGTCGCCGAACTGCAACCGCGCCTGCTGATCCTCGACCCCTTCGTGCGCCTGCATCGCATCGACGAGAACGCCAGCGGCGAGGTAGCCCCTCTGCTCGCCTACCTGCGCGAGTTGCAGCGCCGCTACGCCGCTTCCGTGCTGCTGGTGCACCATGCACGCAAATCCGCCGGCGCCATGCGCGCCGGCCAGGCGCTGCGCGGCTCCTCCGAGTTCCACGCCTGGGGCGACTCGAACCTGTACCTGCGCCGCGCAAACGATGCGCTCAGCCTGACGATCGAACATCGCGCCGCGTCGTCGCCGCCCGGCATCCAGCTCGAGCTGCGGGCCGACGGCGATGCACTGGCCTTGCGACCCGTACAACCGTCGTCCGATCCGCCGCCACCGCCCGCCGGCCTCGACGAACGCATCACCGCCGCGCTGCTGGCCGCCGCTAACCCAATGAGCATCCACGCTCTGCGCGCCCAATGCCGCGTACGCAACGCCTCCCTCTACGAGCGCCTCGCCGCACTGACCGCCGCCGGTCGACTTCAGCGCACCGCCGACGGCTACCGACTCGCCGATCGCAACTGATCCGCCATCGCGCGCCAGCACCCGCCCGCCGGCCACGCCTTCTTCCCGTTCCCGCTTCCGCCACTCCCTACAAAGCGCCGGAACCGGTAGCCGGAACTCCATCAAATTCCTCGACCAACGGCACATCAAGAAGCGGGATCGTGCTCAGGACAAACCGAGATCCATGCCTTGATCGCGCCAGCGACGAAGGTGGTCGAGTCCCTGCGTCAGTCCCTGTCGGAAAAGGGAATCGAGGTCGGTGTCGCCCAGCGCGGGAAGGAACCGATCCGGCGTCAGAATTCCGCCCTCCGGGGTCCGCAGCCGCGCCAATCCCTCGACTTTCACCAGTGCGCCGTCGACGAGGTCCACGACCGGCTGCACGAACATCTCGAGTCCGCCTCCATAGAGCAGCGCTCGGATGTTCGCGGCTTCCGCCTTGTCGATGGCCCGCCCGCGGTGCCACGCTGCGGCCATCGCATCCCATCGGTGCTGCAGCGACATGCGCCAGGTCCGCATCCATCCCGGGGAAAACTGGTTGGGATAAGTGCCGAACAGCATCAGCACGGCATGGATCGTGTCCCGCTGATGGATCGGGATCGTCGCCGCGCTGCGGATGCCGAACTGTTTCATCAGCTCCTGCCACGGCCTGGCGCACGCCTCCGCGGAAAAATTCCCGGTTTCCTGCTGGCTGTCGGAGCGCCACGTCGTGGCAACCAGGCCGCGGCCGCGCGCATCGCGCGGATCCAGCGTGGGATAAAGGTCCTGCACCCGAAACGCCTCGACCAGCGCGTCGGCCCTCCCTCCCGATGCCCGTTCGACCACCAGCCAGTTCTTCGGATCGGGTCGCCATACCAGCGCAACGCACATGCCGGGCAATGCCGCGAGGGCATCGAGTTCCTCGGCAATCCAGTCGGTTGCGAGCGTCCGGCCGCCGATCGGCCGTGCCAGCAGCGCTTGATACTGCTCCAACACGTTCTGCATCGCGTGCAGCTGACTCTCGAGATCCCGTTGCAGGCGGATATCGGCGGCGCGCAGAATTCGATAGCGGGTACGGGCCGTGAACAGCATCCCGTCCAGATGCGTTCGCAACAGGTCGCGATACATGCCGACGGCCCAGGTCATCCATGCGCCCGTGACGCCGATCAAGCCGTGGACGGTGCCGAGCCGCTGCGCCGCCGCGCGCACCTCGTCCTCGGTTGCGAGGGGGTCCAGGAGAAATCGCAGGTGCGAGGCTTGCTTGCGCTTGAGCAACTGCAGTTCGTCCGCGGAAAGCGAGGCAAGGATGCTTTCGCAACCCGATTGTGCCTCCAGTTGCTGGTAGAACATCACCGTGAACTTCCCCGCCAGCACGTTCAGATGCGGCGCCAGTGTCCGCATCAGCTCCTGCGCCTCGTCGCCGAACGCATCGAACGAGGTTTCCTCGCGCTGTTCCAAGGCCGGCGCTGCGCCGAGCGCCCACCATCGCGCCCGATCCCGCTTGCGCTGCTTGGCCTGATACATCGCGGCATCGGCATGGCGCAGCAGCAATTCGGCCTGAATTCCATCATTGGGATACAGCGCGACACCCATGCTCATGTCGATCGACACGACGTGCTCTGATTCCGCACCCAATGCGAACGGCGTCTCCACCGCCCGATGCAGGCGGGTGAGCGCCATCGTCAGCTGCGCAAGCTCCTGACCCGAATCCAGATCCTCCAGCACCACGACGAACTCGTCGCCCCCAAGACGGGCGATGAAATCCGAATCGCGCAGCAGATCGAGCAGGCTCTGCGAAACCCGCCGCAACAAGTCGTCGCCGGCTTCGTGCCCCAGTTGATCGTTGATCGGCTTGAAGTCATCGAGGTCCATCATCCCCACGGCCAGGGACTTTCCCCGCCGCAGCGCGCGGGCGATGGCCTGCGGCAGGTATTCCTCGAGCGCGAACCGATTCGGCAACCCCGTGAGCGCGTCCGTGCGGGCCATGCGCGCGTCGCGCTCCTGCAAGAAACGGATGCGGCGTTTCAGGTCGAACTCATCGAGGCCATACCCAAGCAGCGCGCCGATGCGTGAACACACTTCCACCGTCTGGGCGTCGAAGCAGCCCGGTCGCGACGACGCGAACACCAGAATCGCCCACATCTGACCGGCACGCGCGACCGGAATCGCGAGCACGCTGTGCCAGCCATGCACCGCGAATTCCGCATGCCAAGGCCGCAACGTATCGTCCGACAACGTATCGTTGCAGACGACCACGCCATGGCGATTCCATGCCCTGGCCGCGACCGACACCGTGTCGCCGTCGGCAAGTCTCGGCGGCGATTTCCGCACCTGATCCGCCCCTTCCCCGGCCAGCGCGAGGACATCGAATATTCCGGAGTCTCCGGGTCTGCCGATCCAGACCGCGCGGAACAACGCTTCCTGCGTCAATCGGCGACAGAGGCTGTCGAGAATGTCCTGCTCGTTCCAGTTGTGGATCAGCACGTCGGCCGATTGCAAAAGCGCCCGGTGCAGCGCCTGCAAGTCCAGCAACTTCTTCTGCTGCGTCAGCAGATCCAGCGTCTTTTCTCCGAGCCCGTCGGAGAGTTCGCCGAGAAGGCGGGAAATCTGCAATCGCGCGTTGCCCCGCGGCGCTCCGGCGCCGTTGACGACCTCCGCGCCGCCCTGGCCGGATCGGACTTCCCGCGCCATGGCCTGGTCGACCTCCATGATGTGGTACAGCAGCCATTGCGCCAGAAAAGCCAGCAGTTCGGTGCGCACCCCGCCGAGGAAGTGCCCGATCAACGATCGCGTGCGCCGGAGAAAATCGGCGAACTGCGCATGGGCCTGCAGGTGCATGGCGCGGTGTTCGGGGCTTACCCGCCCGCTCTGCATCAGGCGCTCTTCCTCCCGGAAGTGAGAACGGGAGTAATCACCCAACTCATCGAGAAACCCCGCAATCGCTTCCGGCGACATTTCGCCGGCCCCGGCGATGCGCCGGAAAATATCCAGCAACTGCCGATGCTCCGCATCCACCGCGGCAATGCCGGTGGCCATTGCGTCATCCCAGTCCAGCAGGCGTGCCTGATCCAGCAAGACCGCCTGCCGCGGGACGGTGCCATGGCCCGACGAATGCTCGGATCGCTCCTTAGGCATGGTCATTCTCGAATGCGCCACCGTGCGGCAATCATGGAGGCGGGTTGGTTCATGGAGGACCGGTGGAGTCAGGCCGTGCCGGGTCTTGGGCCCGATTGGCGAGGCGCCGACTCAGGGCACTATTGATTGGGCCCTTAAACAGTCTCAGGCGGCGTATTTGACGTTCGGGTCACGGAAGTAGGCTTTGACACGTTCGGGTTCACTGCCGATGACGGCCATGTGTTCCTCGGTCGCGGCACGAAGCTTTGCCTTGCTGCGAGCTGGGACCTTGCGGCGGATGACGTGCTTGAGGTCGGCATTGAGGCGCTCCTCGGGGTTGAGTTCGGGGCTGTAGCTGGGCAGATAGAACACTTCCATCTGAGCGGGGTGCTCGGCCAGCCACGCCTTGACGGGTTTGCAGTGATGGACGCCGAGGTTGTCCAGAATCAGAAACACCTTGCGTCCGGCGTCGGCCACGAGTGCCTCAAAAAACTCGATCAGTTTCTCGTGATTGAACGCCCCGTCGATGATCATCCAGCGCGCCTTGCCCTGATTGGTCACGCTGGCCAGCATCGAGAGCTTCTGGCGTGTGCCACCGACGGCCATGGTCACCGGTGTCTTACCTTTGGGCGCGAAACTGCGCCCGCGCACATCGGTGTTGACCAGGGCCGTCTCATCGCCCCAGTGAATCTCGGCATCCTCAGCCTTGGCGCGCTCGGCAATGGCGGGGTAAGTCTCCTGCAGCCATGCACGAACCGCTTCAGGCGATTGCTCATAGGCGCGCTTGATCGGCTTCTGAGGCGTGAAGCCCCAGCGCGCCAGGTACTTCCCCACCGAGCGCAGATGCAGCGTGATCCCGTACTCACGCTCGATGAGTTGCATCACCGCCGCGCGACTCCACAACGCAAACTCCATCTTGAGTTGCTCCGGGCGCCGGTCGCAAATCGTGCGCTGGATTGCCGCCTCTTGCTCCTGCGTCAGAACGCGCTTGTCGCCCGTTCGCCGCCCGCGAACCCGCGGCGCCAGCGCGGCCATGCCCCCCGCTTCATACCGGTCAATGATCTTGCACGTCGCTGAGTAGCTCAGCCCCACATCACGCGCAATCTGACTCTTGTTGACCTTGCGTTTGTAAGCACGAATCACCTGGCGTCGGCGCTCATGCTGTTCTGCCGGACTGAGCCGGCGGGCGTCTTCTGTGTCCATGCGCCATGAGACCACAGATCCGCTAAAAAGTCATTACTATTTATGGGTTTTATCTATAGTGTGCCTCAGCTTTCCCCGCGACGGATGTCATCGGGCAGATTTCCTCCGCCGCCACCCCGGATTTCGGGCGTCGGAGGAAAGACGGCGCCCGAGCCGCCCCCCATCAGGTCGCCCCGTACGCGACAAGCGCAACGCCACGGGGACGGCCGCTGCGGGCGATTCGCCGGAGACCATGCGTCCCTTGATCCCGATCAAACCCCTCCATCATGCGCAAATTAATATCATTCCCGTTATCGTGCGCCGCAGCATGTTGCCGCAGAGGATCCGCGGACCGCCGCGAGTCGATCGCCCCGCAACGGCGATCCCCAAACCCGGCATTGCCGACACATCGAAGGTCATGACAAGCCACGCAAGCCACCTTGAAGTCGTCCGTATCGCGACGGACTTTCGACTGTTCGATGAAGAGTCATACCAGCGGCGATATTCACGCCGGGACGGCATCCCTCTGGAACCGGGAACCTACGTCGTACAGTGGCCGCCGGGGATGGACGCGAAGAACTACGACGAGCGCACGTCCTTCCACGGCCCGTTCCCAAGTTGGGAAACGGCGCGCGCCAAACTCCGCGAACTGCATTCCGCGACGGGCCAGCGCGCCAACGCCAAAGCGGCGTCCGGTAGTTATGTGGCGGAATGGGTGATGGGCTGACGCCCGCCAGTACACCCCGTCAAGACACCCGCTCCCACGGTTCGACCGCACCGGCAACGATGCGGAACAAGGGATGCGCCTGCGGCGCGGCGACCTCCTGCCAACGCGCGAAATCCGCACCGCTGCGGAGCCGCAATTTCTCGAGGAGATGGCGCCACTCGTATTGCAGCTGTCCGTCGGTGCAGGGAATCGCCGCCGGCACGCGTGTCGCGCCGATCTTGGTCGGGTCGAAGGAATATCCCCGCGCCTGCGCCTCGGCCAGCACTGCGGCCAGATACGTGTCGATCGCCGCGACGGGATCCGGCTGCGCCTGAAACCGCTGCAACTGGGGATGATGGCGATAGCCCTTGGTCTCCCCGCGCAGCACCGCCCGCGCCAACAGCGTCTCCCGCCAGAGTGCAACCAGGCCCTTGGGATCGAGGTATCGGGGATGGACGGTCCAGATTCGCATGGATTCGCTCCGCCTTGCTCAGCAGCCCCATATTATGGACACCGGATCGATGCCATGCCGCGCAGGCGGGTTGGCGTCTTCGGCGTGCTGCCGACCTGCGCCTCCCCGCAATGCGGTTCCGCCGCCAGGCCGCTACGGACCGGCGGGCGTCGGGGTCACGATCCGCCAGCCTGCTGCACAACTCGGAACGTAAGGGTAGTAGCCCCGGGCGGAGTCGCAGTAGTACCAGTACTGGGCAGCGGGCGGAACCGATACGTCCGGCCCCGGCGGGACCACCACGGTGGCCGGGGGGATGTATGGCACGTAGGGATTCGGATAGGGATAGACGGGCGCCACGTAGAAATACCAGAGGCCGCCGGCGACCCACCACCATCCGAGACGCCCGTCATGCACGCCGTGGTGCCAGGCTCCCGAACGCCAAACGCCCCAGTCGCGCTCGCGAAAACGACGGATGTCACCGCGGAACCGCTCGTTGTGGCGGTGCTGTCCGAAGGCGGATTGGGGGATCGTCCCGGCGCTGATCCCCACCGCGATCGCCGTAGCGAGGAAGGCCAACCGGTGTGCGCGTTTCATGACATTCCCCCCACGTGTGGATCGGCGATCCGACCGCTGCCATCCTAGCGCTGCGAGCGCCGCTGCGCCGTGACCGGCGGCAAGGGATTCGCCGACAGGACCACCCGATGGAGCAATCCCGATGCGGCGATGCCGTCCGCGCCGGCATGGCGCCGCGCACATCGTCAGCCTTTGATCCAGCGCAGGGCCCGGACATGTCGGAGATCACAAGCAGGGAATGGTCCGATCGCGGCGACGGCGCGATACTGCCCGCGTTGCATCCGGGCGCCCGTTCGCGGACAGGCTCATCGGGCGCCTTTCATCCTTCTTCCACGGATAAAAAGGTGACGTCATGGCTATCGTCAAATGGGACCCTTGGCAGGAAATCGAAGACATGTTCGACCGCTACACCCGGGCAGTCGGTTGGCGGCGCCACGGCAAGGCCGGAGCGTTCACCGGCGATGTGGATTGGTCGCCTCAGGTGGACATCGCGGAAACCCCGGAGGCATTCACGATCAAGGCCGAAATTCCCGAGGTGAACAAGGACGACGTGAAGATATCGATCGATCAAGGCATCCTGACACTGCAGGGAACACGCAAGCAGGAAAAGGAGGAAAGGGACAAGACGTTCCACCGCATCGAACGCTACTACGGCCGCTTCAGCCGAAGCTTTTCGCTGCCGGAGAACGTCGATTCCACCGGGGTCAAGGCAACATTCAAGGACGGCATGCTGACGCTGACGCTGCCGAAGACTGCCCGCAGCGAACCCAAGGCGATCGAAGTCGCCGTGGAGTGACCCGTCGCCTCCGCGCCCCTCGCGGAGGCGCGCGTCCCCCCCCGGGGGATGGGGACCCCGACCTGCGGGCGCGGCAACGGCAATTCCCCACTGCGATGATGGATTCGCTACAATGAGCCCCGGGGCCGGTTCTGGGTGGGTTCGAGGTGATAACTCCGGCTCCCCGACGAACGAAAATCGACCGGCCCGCAGTGCCGCCTTGCCGTCCCCCCCCCCCCCCGACATTCCCCCGTCCCGCAATGAACTTCGAAGCCATCCTGCGTCCCGGACGGGAACCTGGTCACATCGCCGCAACAACGTTCCGAAAAGCCGGCACCCGCCGCGTTCCATGACTTCCTCCTTGCCGATGGGCCGTTCTTTCAACGCCCTTTTGGCAGGGCTCGTTTGGCTGCTGGTCGGCCTCGGGGGCGAATACCGCGCCGGCGTCGACCGCGTCCGCGCCGATGCGCTCCTCCATGATCGCGCCTTACGTTTCCTCGAGGACAAGCGCGCCGCCCTCGACAGCGTGCTCAACGCCACCATGTTTCTCAACAGCGGGCTGGTGGCATATGTGCAGGCCCACCCCAGACTCGACGCCCGCACGGCGAAGAGCATGCTGCGTACGCTGTACGTCCAGGGACACATCCTGCGCAACATCGGTCTGGCGCCCGGCAACCGCCTGACGTATGTCTATCCCGAGCGGGGGAACGAACGCGCCATCGGACTCTACTACCCCGATCTGCCGGACCAATGGCCGGCCGTGCAACGCGCCATCCGCGACCATGCGCCGCGACTTGCCGGTCCGGTTCGACTGAAGCAAGGCGGAATCGGGTTCATTTACCGTGTGCCGGTATTCCTCGACCCGAGCGGCCGATATTGGGGCCTGCTGAGTACGGTCATCAGTGCCGAGGGCCTGTACGGAAGCGCCGGAATTCGCCCGGATACCGACGGCATGGAGGTGGCGTTGCGCGGGCGCGATGGATCGGGACCGAACGGTGGGGAGTTCTTCGGCATCCTGGGCCTCTTCGGCACGGATGCCCTGCGGGCGCCGATCCACACCCCCGGGGGCAGCTGGGAAATCGCCGTGCGGCCGATCGGTGGCTGGCGCGCCGGGGAATCGGCCGCCTGGGTTCGCCTGGCGGCATGGCTCGTGGGCGGCGTTCTCGCGCTCACCCTCTACCAGTTCCTGCGCATGCGCGCGGCACGCGTGTTCGCGCAGGAGGCGCTCGCTCAAGGCAATGCCAGGCTGAAGGCCTTGTTCGATCTGTCGCCATTCGGAATCGTGCTTACCGACGTCCAGGGGCGCTTCACCGAATGGAACGGCGCACTGTGCAACATGCTCGGCGGATCCCCCGACGGTCGCGCGCTGCACAATATCGAGTCGCGGTTCTCGCGGCATCTCCTCCCCGGCAAGGAGCCGGCCGGCGGCGGCGCCGCGGCGCGCCCCCTCCGCCAGCCGTGGAACGTGGAATGTGCGCGCGCAGACGGCGCCGCCATCACCCTTCGCATCCATGGCATCGAAATCCCGCAGGACGGCCCGCAGCGTCCCCAGTGGTACATCGTGGAGGACATCACCGAGGCCAAGGCCGCGGAACAGGAAATTCGCCGCCTGGCGTTCTACGACCCGCTGACGCTCCTGCCGAACCGCCGCCTGCTGCTCGACCGTCTGCACCATGCACTCGACTCAAGCGCACGCCGGGCGTCGTTCAGCGCGTTGTTGTTCGTCGATCTCGACGACTTCAAGATCCTGAATGACACACTGGGGCACAATGCCGGAGACGAGTTGCTGGTTCAGGTGGCGCAACGGATCACCTCCTGCCTGCGTACTGGGGACACCGCCGCCCGCCTGGGCGGCGATGAGTTCGTGATCATGATCGAGGATCTCGCGGCCGACGCCGCCGAGGCCGCCAGCATGGCAACGAGCGCCGCGGAGGAAATTCTCGCGGCCCTCAACATCCCCTACCGCGTCGCCGGGCAGGATCGCCACAGCGGCGCAAGCATCGGAGTGAAGCTTTTCCAGGCGAACCGGGAGCCGGTGGAGGAATTGCTCCGGCATGCCGACTTGGCGATGTATCAGGCGAAGTCGTCCGGCCGCAATGCGATCCGCTTCTTCGATCCGCGGATGCAGTCGATCGTGAGCCGCAATGCGGCGATCCTCGAAGACCTCCGCGACGCGGTTCACGACCGATCCTTTGCGCTCCACTTGCAGCCGCAGGTCGATGCCGCGATGCGCTGCACCGGAGCGGAGGTTCTTCTGCGATGGGTCCATCCGACATGCGGAGTCCGGCTGCCCGACGAGTTCATCCGCATCGCCGAGGACTCCGGCATGATCCTGTCGCTCGGCCGATGGGTCCTGGAGCAAAGCTGCATCCTGCTGGCGAATTGGCGTACCACGCCAGGGTTCGCAACGCTGACCTTGTCGGTGAACATCAGCGCGCGTCAATTGCAGCACCCCGACTTTGTCGATCAGGTTCGCCGTGCACTCGATGCCAGCGGCGCCGACCCATCCGGACTGCGCCTCGAACTCACGGAAAGCTCCATGATGGATGCCATGGAGGACGCCATCGCCAAGATGGCCGCACTCCGGCGCATGGGGGTGCGTTTTTCCCTCGACGATTTCGGCACCGGGCACTCGTCGCTGGCCTACCTCAAGCGCCTGCCGCTCGATGCGCTGAAAATCGATCGCTCGTTCATCGACGGGCTCCCGCACGACACCAACGACACGGCCATCGTCCGGACCATCATCGCGCTTGCCCGAAGCCTGGAGCTCGACCTCGTCGCGGAGGGCGTCGAATCCGACGAGCAGTTCGATTTTCTTTTGTCCTTGGGCTGCCATACCTACCAGGGCTATCTGATCGACCATCCCATCCCGATTCCAGAATTCAACCGCCGGGCTGCCTCGGCATGCTACCCGCGGATGCGCCGCGGTGGCGAGGTGGCGTAAGCAACCGGGAAACTGCTACGCTCCGCCGTTTTGACGACGCGACGGCGTGGACGCATTCCGTACATGGAAGGTGTCCGGGAACGCCACGACCCCCATGGATCTCCTGCACATCCTGATTCTCGCCCTGGTCCAGGGCGCCGCCGAACTGCTGCCGGTGTCGAGTTCCGCCCACGTGATCGTCGCCGAAAAGCTCATGGGGCTCGACCCCACCGCGCCGGCAATGACCATGCTGCTGGTCATGCTCCATACCGGCACGATGTTCGCCGTCATCGTGTATTTCTGGCAGTCTTGGCGCAAGACCTACTTCTCCTCGATGGCGGAATTCCGCCGCCAAGCGTGGTACATCGTGATCGCCACCGCGGCAACGGGCGTCGTCGGGCTGACGCTGCAGGAGGCGATCAAGCGCGGATTCGCCCACAACGCACCGGATTTCGAGATCGAGCAGCTGTTCGGCAACGCCCGGCTGATGGCGGCAGCGCTCCTGGCCGCCGCCGTGCTCATCATCGGCTCGGCACGCCTGCCGCAATCCGGGTCCCGCTCGCTGACGGCGCGACGCGCCGTGTGGATCGGCGCCGTACAGGGCCTGTGTCTACCCTTCCGCGGGTTTTCGCGTTCGGGCGCAACCATCTCGACCGGCCTTGCGCTGCGGATCGACCGGCGGCAGGCCGAGGAATTCAGTTTCGCCCTGGCCGTCGCCCTCACGCCCGCCGTGCTCGTGAAGGAACTGCACCGCCTGTTCAAGACCGGCGCTGCCGGCGCGATCCAGCACCCGAACGGGTGGCTGCACGCCCTCGCCCCCGATCTTGCCGGCATGGTCTTCTCGTTCCTCGCCGGTCTCGCCGCGCTGCGCTGGCTCTCGGGCTGGCTCGAGCGAGGACACTGGCACTATTTCGGCATCTACTGCGTGTTCGCCGCGGCCGTCGTGCTCTGGGTCGGCTGAGCGTAGGCAACCGTCCGGCGGGACATCCGGATGGTGCGCCATCGCGCACATCCGGAAACATCGAATCGACCTGCCGCACGGTAACGGCCTCGTCACGGAAACGTCACACCCGAACTGCAAGCTTTGCGGAGCACGCCTGCACGGCCGCCGGGGTTTCGTGGCGATGACATCGCCGCTTTTCATCGTATCGCACGATTGCGGTCCTCCGGAAAATTCTTCCCGTTTCCGCAACGACCGGGTCGCATGTATGACGCTCCCCCACTGTCCCGACGCACATCCTTCCACGCCCGCGGAATTTCCGCGCATCGATGCGATCCGCGCCGCGTGCCGGGGAACGGGGCTGCGCTTCGCCTTTCAGCCGATCTTCGCCATGAACGAAGCAACCGTCTTCGGCTACGAGGCGCTCCTGCGTCCACCGCCCCCCTGGAAAGACCCGCTGCACCTGCTCGACGATGCCAGGAAATCCGGCCTCGGCATTGCTCTGGAACTTGCGTGTTGCGAATCGGCGATCCGGGACTTCGCAGGACAGCGCCTGCCGGGGAAATTGCTGCTCAACCTCGGCGCCCCCACCATGGCCGCCATCGGCGTCGCGCGCAACCCACTGCTGGCCGCCGCGATCGCCAATGACCTCCTTCCCAGCCGCATCGTCGTCGAACTGACCGAACGCGAACCGATCCTCGACCTCGATCGTGTCATCGAAACCACCCGCTCGCTGCGATCCTGCGGCCTCGGGATCGCGCTCGACGACTACGGAGCCGGCTATTCGGGCATGCATCTCTGGCTCGAAATCCAGCCCGACATCATCAAGATCGACCGGTATTTCGTGTCGAACCTCCACGCGTCCCCGGCGAAGTGTGAAGCCGTACGCAGCATGGTGCACCTGGCGGGAAAGCTGGGGACCCGGCTGCTCGCGGAAGGCATCGAAACCCGGGCGGAACTGGCGATCCTGCGAGACCTCGGTGTTCCCCTGGCCCAAGGGTATCTCCTCGGACGCCCCGCCGTCGAACCGTCCCGCGGCATCCCGCAGGACGTCGCCGCGGTACTGCGCTCGCATCAGGTTGCGGTCATTCCGGAACCGTCGCGCATGCACGCGCCGGGGGAAACCATCGGGAAGCTGCTGATTCCGGTGCCGCATACCGACAGCCACGCAACGAACCATGAGGTCGATCGGCTCTTCAAGGCATCGCCGCAGATCCACGCCATCGCCGTCGTGGATGGCGGCGCCCCGATCGGCCTGATCAACCGGCAGCAATTCATCGACCGGCTTGGGAAGCCGTTCCACCGCGAAATCTATGGCAAGCAGCCCTGCACCACGTTCATGAACGCCAGCCCGTTGGTGATCGAGGCCGACACGCCGCTGGAATCGCTCATGCAGATCCTCTCGGGCGACGACCAGCGCTACCTGTCCGACGGGTTCATCATCACCCTGAACGGGTCCTACCTCGGACTCGGGAGCGGCGAAGGCCTGGTGCGCGCGATGTCCGCGCTGCGCATCGAAGCCGCCCGCCATGCCAACCCGCTCACGTTCCTTCCCGGGAACATTCCGATCACCAAGCACATTGCACGGCTGCTGCAGAGCGGCGCCCCCTTCGCGGCCGCCTATGCGGATCTCGATCACTTCAAGCCGTACAACGATCAGTATGGCTACTGGCAGGGCGACGAAATGATCAAGCTCGCGGCCCAGATCATCCTTGCCGAAGTCGACCCGATGATCGACTTCGTCGGCCATGTCGGTGGTGACGACTTCGTCATCCTGCTGCAGAGCGCGGACCATCGGGCGCGTTGCGAAGCCATCGTCACGAAATTTCGTGATGCCGCGCGCGGCCTGTACAACGAGGAGGACCGGCTTCGCGAGGGCCTCTACGCGGAGGACCGGCACGGCAACCGGAGCTTCTTCCGGCTCACCGCAATGTCGATCGGCATCGTCGAGATCGCGCCGGGGACGGCCGCCACGCCGGAGATGGTCGCTTCGCGCGCCGCAGCGGCGAAGCGCCTGGCGAAAAAAACCGGGGATTGCGTGCAGGAGATCGCGGCTAACGCGGGGCGTCCATGACGCCGAGCAGGAAGGCCACGACGACGACGGCCACACCGAGGGCGAATTCCAGTGCGATGCTCAGGCGCAACCCCCGTTCCGCTTCCCATTGCGCCTGCGGATCGCGACTGTCGAGTGCCGGCGTGTAGCGGCCGCGATTGAGCAGCGCCGCCAACCCCATGCCGGCGACGAGCGCGACCTTCCCGATCAGTACGTGGGCATAGTCGGCCTTGATCAGCGCCGCAACGCCGCCGATCCGGAACCAGGCATTGAGCAGGCCGGTGCCGACGACCGTCGCCACCAGCGCCTGTCCGTAGGCGGAGAACCGCCGCAGCAACTCCGCAAGTACATGCGGCCGCAAGCGCGCCACAAAGGAGTAGAGAACCGGCAGCGCCCCAATCCAGGCTCCCGCAACGAGCAGGTGCAACGCGGCGGTAAGCCGTTGGACGATCCCGGACAACCCGGACGCCGCCGCGGCATGGCCAACCATTGCCACGCTGGCAAGCGCCGCCGCCACCAGAACGTAAACGCTGCGCTCCTGCCAGACCGCATCGCGCTCCGTGGGCAACCACGCCAGGATCGTCGCGCCCAGAACGATCGCCAGCCGCGCCGACCAGATCTGGCCGAACGACGTCTGGCTCATCACGAAACCGATCTGCCGAAAGTTGACCGCCGCCGCGGGATCCCCCAGCACAACGGCCGTTTCCACCGCCGGCCACAACAAGCCGGCCACCGAGGCGACGAGGGCGGCTACGCGAAACGCCTTGCGCTCATTCCAGGCGGGGCGAACACCCAGCACGCGCTCCAGGGACAACACGCCGAACCAGAACATCAGCGCGGCGGCGTGGACGGCTCCGCAAAGGGCGAGTAGAAGAGTCAAGGCGATGCCGTGAACCAATACGTGCCGTGCATCCGGTGTCCGTCGGCACCGACCGCGACCCAACGAACCCGGTACCGGCCGGGGGGCAATTTCTGGTGCAGGTGCAGAACCAGGGTGCGCGGATCACCGCGGGCCACCGTCGCGGCCGGCTCCACCACGGCTTCTCCGGCCCCCGATTCCAGATGGACGGTCGAAAGCGCGGGCTCCAGGTCCTCCGAAAATCGCAAGCGGAGCTCGTGCACCGCGCGCGCCCGGCCACCGGCCGCGGGTTGCGCCGCGCGCAGATGAGGATGCGCGGCGGCGATGCCGCAGGCCAGCAGCGCCACCAGAAACACGGACCAAGGTCTGGGATGAAGGCTCATGCGCGGAAAGTGTAATACTTAAAGGTTTATTGGCTTTCCTTTTCTCCTTTGAGGCGATTTCATCATGTCGGTTCCCCAACCGCAGTGGACCCAGGAACACATCGAGGCGCTGTTCGCGCTTCCATTCAACGACCTGCTGTTTCGCGCGCAGCAGGTCCACCGCGAGCACTTCGATCCCAACACGGTCCAGCTCTCGACCCTGCTTTCGATCAAGACGGGAGGATGCAGCGAGGACTGCGCGTATTGTTCGCAGTCGAGCCGCAACGACACCGGTCTGCCGGCGGAAAAACTCATGCCCGTGGCCGATGTCGTCGATGCGGCCCGTTCGGCAAGACAGACCGGGGCGACCCGCTTCTGCATGGGTGCGGCATGGCGCAGCCCCCAGGATCGACATATCGATGCGCTCACGCAGATGATCCGGGAAGTCAAGGCACTGGGCATGGAAACCTGCATGACGCTGGGCATGCTCGACGACTCCCAGGCGCAGGCGCTCAAGGAGGCGGGACTCGACTACTACAACCACAACCTCGACACTGATCCGGAGTACTACGGATCGATCATCACAACCCGCACCTATGACGACCGGCTGCGCACGCTGCGCAGCGTGCGCGATGCCGGCATCAAGATCTGCTGCGGCGGAATTCTCGGCATGGGCGAGTCGCGCCACCACCGTGCCGGCCTGATCGAACAGCTCGCCAATCTCGACCCCTACCCGGAATCGGTGCCCATCAACCAGCTCGTTCCGATCGCCGGCACTCCGCTCGCCGACGCCGCCCCGCTCGACCCGATCGAATTCGTGCGCACGATCGCGGTGGCGCGCATCACCATGCCGCGCGCGCACATCCGTCTTTCCGCCGGCCGGGAACAGATGGGAGACGCGACCCAGGCGCTGGCCTACCTCGCCGGGGCCAATTCGATCTTCTATGGCGAGCGCCTGCTGACCACCAACAATGCCGCCGAGAACAAGGACCGTGACCTGCTCCGACGCCTCGGCATCCGCGCGGAATCGCTGCACGACTGACATCCCGTACGAGGAACCCGCGCAACCCCATGAATCCACACGGGTTATAACGGAATTAGATGCAACTGCAAATTAGAATCGATCTCGCTCGCAAGAGCCTACGAACCGGAAACGATCCGGTCGGCAGGCATGAGATCGCGAAGCCGGACGCGATGCATGCCGCATCCAACAATTTCCGGCAGGGAGTCACCGCATGCACCAAGTCATTCACTACGGCCAAGTCCAGGCCTTCCTGCACGATCCGGCGACCGCGCCGCTGATGCCCTACATGATCCCGTTCCTGATCCTTACCGCCGTGTTCCTCGTCGCGACCGCGATGGGCGCGAAGGAAAACAACTAAGCAACCATTCCGCTCCGGACCGGGACGCGATGCGGCCCGGTCCATTCCCTCCTCCCCACAAAAAAAACAGGCCGCACGAAGGCGGCCGAGTTCTGGTTTTGGTTTTCCTTGGTGTAGTTATCATTTCGGCCGTTTCCCGGCCATTCCCCCCGTCTCCCTCCTCGCAATTCCGGTCCAGCGGATCCGACGCAGCGACACCCGCTTCACGCAAGGCCCGCAGCATATTGGGGTCGTGACGCCCGAACAAGTTGCAGTGCAATCGGTTCGTTGCTTTCCCGCAACGAAAATCAAACCTTCCGAGCGAATCGTTGCACAGGATCTTCCGATCCAGCGATCGATTCACGGTTCGATGCACGGCCCGATTCGGGCCTTCTTCCTCAGCGCACGCGGACCGCGGCTCCCGTCGCCACCACCAGCAGCACCGCCACCGACGCCATCGCCCACGAAAAATGTCCGCCGTCGAGCAGGCGTCCGATCGCGAGCGGGATCGTCGCCACGCCGATATCGAGGCCCGAATAGACGAATCCGTACACGCGGCCGAACGCGGCGGCGCCGAACCGGGACGCCGCCGCCTGGCGGACCAGCAGATCACGGCTCGGCCCCGCGACCCCGGTGCCGAATCCCAGGATCGCCATCGCCGGCAGCAGCACCGCCACCGCCAACGCCTGCATCGCCAATTGCGCCGGCACCACGGCAGCCAGCAGCAACGCCACCGCAATGATGCGGTCGCTGCGCGCGACATGGCTCGCGAGAAATCCGCCCGCCAACATGCCCGCGGCGCTGCCGAGGAGATACGCCGTCAGCCCCGCGCTGCCCAGCGCGATCGTGATCGGGTACAGATGGGCCAGGATCGTGGGGGCAAAGTTCTGCAGGATTCCCGCCGCCCCGGTGGAAAAGTAGAAAAAGGCGAAGCAGGTCCAGACCGTTGCCGATCGCAGAAAACCGAACCGGCTCGATGCAGGCAAACCACCCGGTGCCGTCGGGCCACGCGTTCCGCCGCCGTGCGAGGCATGCGCCGGGGACACGGCGAGGTGACCGCGCTGCGTCCACAGGAAGCCGCCGACGAGTGCCGCAGCGGCGCCGGCGGCAAACCCCGCCGCATGCCAACCCGCCGCAGCGCCGACCGCGGCCATGAACGACGCCCCGGCCGCCCAGCCGAGGTTGCCGACCAGACCGTGCATCGCAAATGCGTGGCCCAGGCGGCCCGCCGACACCCGACGATTGAGAATTGTGAAATCGGCCGGATGGAAGATCGAATTGCCGGCGCCGGCCAGCGCCGCCACGACCATCAGGCCGGCGTAGGAATGCGCGAACCCCAGCGCGCCCCCGGAAACGGCGAGCAAGGCGATCGCGCCCAACAACATGCGCAGCGCGCCCACGCGATCGACGGCAAACCCCGCCAACGCCTGCCCGGTGCCGCTCACCGCGAAAAACACCGTCGTCAGAAAGGCCACGTCCGTAAACCGCAGCCCCAGATCGCGCATGATCCACGGAAACAGCGGCGGTAACAGCAGGTGGAAGAAGTGCGAGGTGCCGTGGGCCAGACTTACGAGTCCGACGGTGCTCGCATCCCCACGCCAGGTGCGCGAAAGCGTAGCGTCGTGCATGGTGCGATAATAGACGGCTTTCCAACCGGAACTTCCCATGCGCCGATCGCGTTACTTTTCCCGCGCCCGCCACCACGCGGACGCGGAAACCTTGTCCAAACTCGCGCGCCGAATGTCCGAGTCCGGCAGCCGGATCGAGGATCGGATCTGGGAGCGCCGTCTGGTCGAATTGATCAATGACCGGCTTTCCCGCGGCTTCGACGAGGTGATCGATGCCGCACTGGACGACCTGGCCACCAACCATGCCGGCGCGTACGACGACCTGGCCGATCTTGCCGAGTCCTGCGCCGAAAGCGGCGCAGTCGAAATCGAGGGCAAGCGCTACGAAGGCCTGTTGATCGCGCTGCCCGTGCTTGCCTGGTCGCGCTACAAGCTGCCGTCCGGCCCCCTCCCGTCGGCGGTGGTCGACAACGCGGCGGTGCAGATCGGCGCACACCTCGCTGCCCGCGGCGCGCGCTGTGCGGTCGCCGACACGTTCTACTCCATCGACCAACTGCCGGAATCGCTTGGCGAGGTGCGCGACGTCGCGGAGTCGCTGTTCGACGCTGCGACGCGCGGCCAACCGCTCAAGGTCGACCAGAAATCGCTGCGCGAGCCCATCCTCATGCTCGCCGACTCGCGCTACCTGCTCGCCGCCGTCGTCGTTCCGGAGGGCACGCCCGTGTATCACTGGCAGGAAACCGGCGTCGACCCCGACTCGAAATCCACGGCGGAACAAGCCTTCTCCGAGCAACTGACCAGCGTCCTGGCGCCGGTGATGACGGGATGCCGCTACCGCGTGCTGGCGCCCAACGCGTTCCACGCGGCGCTGCGTTTCGGCGACCGCGAACTGC
The DNA here is from genome assembly GCA_000828975.1 of Burkholderiales bacterium GJ-E10. Classification (NCBI taxonomy): domain Bacteria; kingdom Pseudomonadati; phylum Pseudomonadota; class Betaproteobacteria; order Burkholderiales; species Burkholderiales bacterium GJ-E10. Next base: position 1,673,388 of record AP014683.1, read on the forward strand.
GGGCGTTTTCGCTCGATGCCGCCGTGTCGTATCTCAAGCTCACCTACGAACTGCTGCCCACCTCCCTGCAGGCCACCATCGCACCGTATGAAAACAAGCGCGACCGGCCGGCGACCGAACTGCGGATCGGCATCTCGCGCGCCGACGACGACGATGCCGTGATCGAGGGCGTGGTCTGGCCGCTGCTGGGCGACGACGAAGAGCAGGCGACGGAAGAGGTGGAAGCGGCGATCAAACGCATGGGCATCCACAAGATCGTGACCCACGCGCACCGGTTCCCGCTCGAATACTGCGACGATTGCGGCGCGCCGATGTTTCCCAACCCATCCGGCCACTCCGTGCATACGGAACCGATGGAAGATGAAGGCGACCGGCCGGCGAGTCCGCTGCACTGAAAGGCGACGGGATCCACGATGAAGATCGGCCGCAACGACGCCTGCCCCTGCGGCAGCGGAACGAAGTACAAGCGGTGCTGCATGGCCCGCGACCAGGCGCGGGAGGCGGAAGAACGCGAACACGCCGGTGCGACGGAGCGCGCGATCCGTTGGCTGGCCGAAACGCACCGCGACGCGATGGTCGCCGCGTATGAGACGCTGCGGATCTCCCTGGCCGGCGAATCGCGTCGCGCGGCCCTCGACGCCTTGGACGCGGAAACCCAGTCGCTGCTGCGGATCAACCTGATGGAATGGCTGCTTGCCGAAGGAAGCCTGGTGGGAGACGATGGACCGCGGCGGATTTCGGATCTGCTGCTCGGCGCACAGGAACTGGCGTGGACGCCGGGACAACGCGCTTGGCTGCAGCGCCTGTCGGAACACCCGCTGCGTCTTTATGAGGTGCTGGACATCGTTCCCGGGCGCCAGATCACGTTGCGCGATGCGATCCTTCCCGACGCCGCACCCATCGTGATCGGCGACACCTCGGTCAGCGAATGGGTCCCTGCGGGCTCGATGACCGGCCCGAGCTACGTCGCCTGCCGCGTGCTGCCGGGGCGCGAGGGCAACGAACTGTCCGGCGCGGCGTTTCCTTTCCCGCGGCTCACCGGCCCCGCGGTGGCGGCGATGCTGCGCACCGCCGTCGCCGAACCCGGGAAATCGGCCTCCGACATCGGCCGGGCGATCATGGCCGCGTGGGTCGAGCACCTGTTCACGGAACCGCAGTAGGGGACGCGGCACGCGCCTCGTCCGGGCGCCGCGAAGCCGGGAGATCCACCACCCGGCGCCGACGCTCGAACAGGCACACCGCCGCAGCGGCGGCAACGTTGAGCGACTCCACCGAGCCACTGGTCGGGATGCAGACGCGCCGCGCGCACACCGCGAGGGACTCCGCGGTGATCCCCGCTCCCTCGCCGCCCAGGATCCAGCCTACCGGACCACCCGCGGGCAGATCGGTTTCCCACAAGGTTGCGGCGCCGTGCGCAACGGCGGCGATCCACTCGCCCCGGAGCATGGCGGGCAGATCGTGCGCCGCGACGTGCTCATGAATGGCGATCCGGAAATGGGCTCCCATGCCGGATCGCAACACTTTCGGCGCCCAGAGGCCGGCGGTATTCGCCGACGCCAGCACATGGCGGATCCCTGCCGCCGCCGCGGTGCGCAACAGCGTGCCGGCATTGCCGGGGTCCTGGACGCCATCCAGATACAGAAGATCCTCGTCGGCGGCATGCAGGCGCTCCGGACGCGGCACCGGCACCAGCAGCGTCAGACCGGCGCCGCGTTCCACCGGCGCGATCCGGTCATACAGCGCCGGAGCGATTTCGTAGCACGGCAGCGGGCTGCCGCCCGATGCGGCGCGCGCACGCAGCAGGTCCTGCACCATCGCCGCCACCGCGCCCTGCGCCGCACCGCGACGCAGGAGGATCGCGTCGACGGGAAACCCCGCATCCCGCGCCGCCTGCGCCAAATGAAGCCCTTCCGCCAAGGCCTGGCCGAACTCGCGCACAGCCCGCGGCGCCGTCGCGACCCGCAACCAGCGGCGGTACGACGGGTTCGATTCAGAGGTGATCTCGATCACGGCCGGAACCAGTCCAGGCTACGGTCGGCACGCGCCGCCGCTTCGCGTACCGGCGCGAAGGAACGGCGGTGCGCCGCACATGGCCCGCGCTCGCGCAGCAGCGCCAGGTGCCGCGGCGTGGGGTAGCCGAAATGGTCGGCGAATCCATACCCCGGATACTGTGCATCGAGCGCCCGCAACAGCGCATCCCGATGGGTTTTGGCAAGGATCGAGGCGCAACTGATTGCGGGCTCGGTGGCGTCGCCGCCGACGATCGCGCGCGCGCCGATGGCAAGTCGCGGCAACGTGTTGCCGTCGATCAGCGCGAATTCGGCAGCGGGCGACAGCGCCTCGACGGCGCGGCGCATCGCCAGCAGGCTTGCCTGCAGGATGTTGTGCGTATCGATCTCCTCCACCGTCGCGACCGCCACGCTCCAGGCCAATGCCCGCTCCCGCACCGCCTCCGCCAGGTGCTCGCGCTGCCGCGCCGACAGGCGTTTCGAGTCGCGCGCTCCATCGACCGGTCGGTCCGGATGCAGGATCACCGCCGCAGCGACGACCGGGCCGGCCAGCGGCCCGCGGCCCGCCTCATCGACACCGGCGACATATTTCACCCTTGCCCCTTCCTTCGCGCCGTTTCCATCGTCTGCAGAATCGCCGCCGTCGCCAGGGCCGGCGTATCGCGCTGCAACGACTCGTGCATGACGCAATAGTGCTCGTGGAGACGCCGCCGGCCGGCTTCGTCGGCGAGCACGTCGAGCAGGGCCCGGGCGATCGCCGGTGCCGTCGCCCGCTCCTGCAACAATTCCGGCACGATCGCCGCGCCGGCCAGGATGTTGGGCAATCCCACCCACGGAAGGTAGCCACCGATCCGCCGCATGATCCACGCCGACGACACCGGCATGCGATAGGCGATCACCATGGGACGTTTGTAGAGCGCCGCTTCCAGCGTCGCCGTGCCGCTGGCGACCAGCACCGCATCGCAGGCTTCCAGGCAGTCATGGGAGCGGCCATCGAACCAGTGCAGGCGCTCCTGCACCTCCGGGCGCGACGCGATCTGCGATTCCACCATCGCCCGCAGGCTGCGATCGGCCACCGGCAGCAGGAACCGCGCGGCGGGATGCGCGCGTGCGATCTCCCGCGCCGCGTCCAGGAACACCGGACCGATGTACTCCACCTCGGCACGCCGGCTTCCCGGCAGCAGCGCGACGATCGGCGACCCTTTTCCGGCAGATCCGTCCAGCCCCAGCCGCGCGCGGGCGGCATCTGCATCCGGATTCATCGGAATCTCGCTCGCCATCGGATGACCGACATAGCTCGCCGGGATCCCGGCCCGATCGTAGATCTCCTGCTCGAACGGAAACACCAGCAGCACGCGGTCGGCGGCCTTGCGGATCCGCTCGATGCGCCCGCCGCGCCACGCCCAGATCGACGGGCTCACGTAGTGCACCGTCGGGATCCCCGCGCCCCGCGCCTTGGCCTCCAGCGCGAGGTTGAAATCCGGCGAGTCGACCCCGACCAGTGCCGCACAGCGGCTCGCGACCAGCCGCTCGAACACGCCCCGGCGCAGCCGCAACAGTCGGGGCAGCTCCCGCAGGACCTCGACGTACCCGCGCACGGAAAGCTCGCGCACGTGATGCCACGCCTCGCAGCCCGCCGCGATCATGCGATCGCCCGCGATTCCCGCCGCGGCGTACGGCGGATCGTGCCGCCGCAGCGCCGCCACCACCGGCGCCGCGAGCAGATCCCCCGACGCCTCTCCGGCCACGAATGCAATTCGCTCGGACATACGGAACGATTCGACGCCCGGCGGCTGCTAGCGGACGATCCCCCGCCCCGGCACCGCCAGAAACTCGGTGAAGACCCGCAGCACCGCGGCGCAATCCTCCGCAAGTCCGGCGATCCGCGACTCCAGCGTCGCGCGTGCCTCGGCGAGCGGCAGATTTTCCCGATACACCGTGCGATACGCGCGCCGCAGTTCCCCAATCGCGTCCGCCGAAAAGCCGCGCCGCCGCAGGCCCTCGACATGAACGCCATGGGCCTGCGCCGGATTGCCGCTGCACATCACGTAGGGCGGGAGATCCTGCAACAGGATCGTGCCGCCGCCGCACATCGTATGCACGCCCACCCGCACGAACTGATGCACGGCCGACATGCCGCCGATGATCGCGTAGTCGGCCACCTGCACGTGTCCGGCCAGCTGTACCGCGTTGGCGAGAATCGTGTTGCTGCCCACGACGCAGTCATGCGCCACGTGCACGTAGCCCATGATCCAGTTGTCCGACCCGATCCGGGTCACGCCGCCGCCCTGCACCGTCCCGGTGTTGATCAGGCAGTGCTCGCGAAACAGGTTGCCGTCGCCGATGATGAGCTGCGTGTCTTCGCCGGCATATTTCTTGTCCTGCGGTTCGGTGCCAATCGAGCTGAAGGGGAAAATGCGGTTGCGGGCGCCGAGGACGGTGTTCCCCGCTACTACGGCGTGCGCACCGATCGAGGTTCCGGGCCCGACCCGCACCTTCGCGCCGATCACCGCATACGGCCCGACGTCGACACCCTCGGCCAGTTCCGCACCGTGCTCGACGATCGCCGTCGCATGTACCTTGGCCATCGATCAGGCCCCCGGACCATTGCACAAGCCGCCGGAGGCCTCCGCGCCAGCCGCGCCGCCGTCGGTGCCGGGCGCTTCGATCTGCCGATACGCGCACATCAACTCCGCCTCGCAGGCGACTTGTCCGTCGACCAGCGTCCGGCCGATGAACTTGGCGATGCCGCGCATCTCGCGTTCCATCGTCACCTCCAGGCGCATTTGGTCACCGGGCATGATCGGCCGCTTGAAACGCGCCTTGTCGATGCCCGCGAAGTAATAGAGCCCGTCGGAATGCGCCTTCTGTCCATGCGTCACGAACGCCAGGATCGCCGCCGCCTGCGCCATCGATTCGAGGATCAGGACCCCGGGCATGACCGGATAGTGGGGGAAATGCCCGGTGAACACCGGCTCGTTGGCCGACACGTTCTTGAGCGCGACGATGCGCTTTCCGGATTCCACCTCCAGCACCCGATCGACCAGGATGATTGGGAAGCGGTGGGGCAGCAGGGACAGGATTTCGCGAATGTCCATCATGATGTTTTCTCGTCTTGATCGCCCGACCCAGGGGCGTTGGCAGGGTTCGATTTCTGCAGGGCTTCCAGCCGGCGGATGCGATCGCGCAGCTCGACCAGATGCCGCAACAGCGCCGCATTGCGTTCCCAGTCGCGGTTGCGCATCATCGGGAACACGCCGGTGTAGAAATCCGGCTCGCGCAGACTGCGCGAAACCAGCGTGCCGGCGGCGACGATCGTGCCGTCGACGATCTGCAGATGACCATGGATCATCGCCGCACCGCCGATCTGGCAGTTGCGGCCGATGACGGCGCTGCCGGCGATCCCGACGCAGCCTGCGATTGCCGTATGCGCGCCGATCCGGCAATTGTGTCCGATCTGCACCTGGTTGTCGATTTTCACGCCGTCCTCGACGACCGTGTCCTCCGCCGAGCCGCGGTCGATCGTCGTGTTCGCGCCGATCTCGACGTCGTCCCCGATGCGGACGATCCCGGTTTGCGGAATCTTCACCCAGGTGCCGCGCAAGGGCGCGAATCCGAACCCATCGGCGCCAATCACTGCGCCCGAATGGATGATCGCCCGGCGACCGATCCGGCAGCCGGCGTAGATCTGCACTCCGCCGTACAGCCGGCTCTCCGCGCCGACCTGCACTCCGGAACCCAGTACGCAACCGGGTCCGATCCAAGCACCGGCCTCGACCACCGCCCCCGCCCCGACGACGGCATGGGCGTCGATCCGCGCCGCCGGATCGATCCGGGCGTCGGGCGCGACGGCCGCACTTGCGGCGCAGCCCGGCACCACCGTCTCCGCCGAGGCAAGCGCCTGCGCCGCAAAGGCATACCACGCATAGGGCGCATCGCAAACGATCAGCGCGCCGTGCGCCCGCCCTTCCGGAAACAATGCCGCGCAGTCCGCACCGGACAGCACGATCGCGCCCGCGCCGCTCTGCGCCGCCATGGCGCGGTAGCGCGGATTGGAAAGAAACGCAAGATCCCCGGGCCCCGCGGCGTCGAGCGCGGCGGTGCCGGATACGGCCACGCCTGCCCCGCCCTGCGGCACGGCCACGAGCGCCCCGTGGCTTCGCCGTTGCACCTCGGCGATCAGATCAGCGACCGAAAATGTCCCGCCAGGCGCCTCCGCCATCGGCTCAATGGGCGTTCTGATCCAGGGCCTTGAGCACCTGGTCGGTGATGTCGATCTTCGGGTTGACGTACACCGCATCCTGCAGGATCACGTCATATTTTTGCTGCTGGGCGATCTGGCGCACGATCCGCTGCGCGTTGCCGAGCAACGTCTGCAACTCCTCGTTCTTGCGCTGATTAAGGTCGTCCTGGAATTCGCGACGCTTGCGCTGGAACTCGATGTCCATCTCCTGCAGCGCGCGCTGGCGCTGCGCCCGCTGGGCGTCCGTGAGCACCGGACCATCCTTCTCGAACTGGTCGGCCGCCGCCTTGAGCTTGGCGCTCATGGCCTGGAGTTCCTTGTCGCGGGGTGCGAATTCCTGGGAAAGCCGTTCCTCCGCCGCCTTGGCCGCCGTGGACTCGCGCATGATGCGCTCGGTGCTGACATAGCCGATCTTGACCACCGGGTCGGCAATGACCGCTGGCGCGGCCGACGCCAAAAGGACGGCCAGCATTCCCGCTGCCAGCCATTTCGTACGTTGCATCGAAGTCCCTTCGGAGTGTGGATGGCGGAATTCTGCCACAGCGCCGAGCGGTCAGAATCCGGTTCCGATCTGGAACTGGAAACGCTGGGTCATGTCGTACGGCTGCATGTGGAACGGGAAGGCGTAGCTCAGCTTGAGCGGGCCCATGGGCGAAATCCACGCGATCCCGATACCCGTCGCGTAGCGCATCTGGGCCAGGGTCACGTTCTGGCCGGGCCCCCAGACGTCGCCGCCGTCGAGGAACATCAGCGCCCGCAGCGAGCGATCGGCGCCGGGCAACGGCGCCTGCAGTTCCATCGAGCCGGTGAGCATCTTGTTGCCACCGATCGGATTGCCGTTCGGATCCCGCGGACCTAAGGTCCCCCAGAGGTAGCCGCGGACGCTACCGATGCCGCCGGCATAGAAGTTCTTGAACAACGGGAACTCCTTGCCGTTGTAGGCATTGCCGTATCCGCTCTGACCGTCGAACGCGAGGGTGAAATCGTCCGGCAGCGGCAGATAGTCCTGGATCTGGTAGGTCGCCTTGTAGTACTGCAGATTGAGCAGCGGCGTACCGGCTTCCATCGACAGGTTCTGGTAGGTTCCACTGGTCGGAATCATTGCGCTGTCGCGATGGTCCCGCGCCCACCCGAGCGTGGCGATCATGCCGAGCGCCGCGTTGCCGTAGCGGTTGACGTAGTCGATGTAGCTGAACGGGCTCGCCGACGTCAGCGTGACGTCGTCCTCCTCGAGGCCCGCCCCCAGGAACACCGTGTCGAACTCGGTGAACGGGATGCCGAATCGCTCGGAGAACCCCTTCGATCCGATATCCACCGTCGCCAGGTTCAGGCGCGAAAAATTCGAGTTCTGGATATAGATCGAATCCGTGCGGCTGACCCCGTCCTGGGTGAAATACGGATCGGTATGGGTCAGCATGTACGTCCGCGACACGAAACTGGTGTCGAGCTGCAGACTGAGCGAATGCCCGGTGCCGAAGATGTCCTGCTGGGTGTACGAACCCGAAAGCACCAGGTGCTCCGCGCTGCTGTACCCGGCGCCGGCGGAGATCGAGCCCATGGGCTTCTCGTTGACGTTGTAGTTGACGTCGATCTGGTCGTGCGTCGCCGGCACCGCCGGCGTGTCGACGGTCACCTTGTCGAAGTAGCCGAGCCGGTCGATCCGGTCCCGCGACAGGCGCACCTTGTCCGAGTCGTACCACGCCGACTCGAACTGCCGGATTTCGCGCCGGATCACCTCGTCGCGCGTATGCGTGTTGCCGCTGATGTTGACGTGGCGGACGTAGGCCCGGCGCCCGGGATCGATGAGGAAGGTGAACGCCACCAGTCGCTTCGCCTTGTTCGCCTCGGGAATCGGCGTGGCGGTCGCGAACGCGTAACCCAGCTCGCTCAGCCGGTCGGTCATCCGCTTGGCGATCGCCGTCATCTTCCCGCCGTTGTAGATGTCCCCCGCCTTGACGTCGATCATCTTGCGGAACTCGGAATCGAGTCCCAGCGTTTCCCCGGCCAGGCCCACCTTCGACAGGCGATAGCGCTCGCCCTCGGAGACGTTGATGGTGATGTAGATGTTCTTCTTGTCCGGGCTGATCGTGACCTGGGTCGATTCGATGCTGAAATCGAGATAGCCCCGCGCAAGATAGAAGGACCGCAGCGTCTCTTCGTCGGCCTGCAGCTTCTGGCGCGCGTATTTGTCGTGGTTCGAATACCAGGTGAACCACGTCGGCGTCGAAAGCTTCATCTGCTTGAGCAGTTCTTCCGACGAAAACGCATGGTTGCCCGTGAACTGGATCGCCCGGATGCGCGCCATCGAGCCCTCGTCGATCTGGATCCGGACGTTGACGCGATTGCGCTCCACCGGGGTCACGGTCGTCGCGATGTGGACGCCGTACAGCCCCTTGGTGAGGTACTGCATCTTGAGTTCCTGCACCGCGCGGTCGAGCAGCGAACGGTCGTAGACCCGCCCCGCCGTGAAGCCCACTTCCTTGAGCGACTTCTTCACCGCATCCTTGTCGAACTCCTTCATGCCGCTGAGTTCGACCTTTGCGATCGCCGGACGCTCCTCGAGGTCGACGATCAGGACGTTGCCTTCCGCCTCCAGGCGGATGTCCTTGAACAACCCGGTATGGTAGAGCGCGTGGATCGCGGCGATGCCCTTCGCCGGCGTATAGCGGTCGCCGACGTGGATCGGCAGATAGCTGAAGACCGTTCCGGTCTCGGTGCGCTGCACGCCCTCGACGCGGATGTCCCGCACGACGAAGTCCTGGGATTCCTGCGCCAGCGCGCTGCCGCCCACCGCCGCCAAGGCTGCCAGCACTGCGGCGCGCATGACCGTCGCATGCAAACGCGCAGCCTGCGGGCGGCGCGCACCGCCCGATGTTTCTACATTCCGACGCATGGAAAAAGGATTCGCGAAGCCAGTTTCGATTCTTGTGTGCCCGCGCGCTTCAGGAAAGCAAACGCATCACATCGTTGTATAGGGCAAGCAAGGTCAGCAGGACCAGTATGCCGACGCCCGCACGCTGCGCCATCTCCATCGCGCGTGCCGACGGCGGCTTTCCCCTCACCACCTCGATCGCATAGTACAGCAAGTGCCCTCCGTCCAGAATCGGAATCGGCAGCAGGTTGAGCACACCCAGGCTGATCGAAACCAGGGCGAGAAAGCCCATGTACGCCTCGATTCCGATGCGCGCCGTCTTGCCGGCGGCGTCGGCGATGCTCACCGGCCCGGAAAGATTCCGCCAGGACGCCTTGCCGACGATCATCCGGCCCACCATCCGCAGGGAAAACACCGAGGTCTCCCAGGTCTGGTCGGCGGCCCGGGCCAAGGCCGCGACGGGCCCGTAGCGCACCCGCTGCCATTGCGAAAAATCGATCCCGACCCGCCCGATCGCCTTGCCGCCCGGGATCGCGACCGTCCCCGGCACGATGGCCACCGTACGACGCACGCCGTCGTGCAGGATTTCCCAGGTCTGCCGTTTCCCGGCGGCGGGCCGGACCGCGAGGCCGACCTCCGAGGCCGTCCGGATGGCAGCGCCGTCGATGGTCAGGATCCGGTCGCCCACGGCAATTCCCGCCCGCTCTGCCGGATCGCCGGGCAGCAGGCCCCGCACCACCGGCGCCCCCGCGCCGCGCACGATGCCCAGCCGGTCGAACCACGCCGCGTCGACGTCGCCCGCCCCCTGGGTCGAAAGATCGAGCGTCGCCACCCGCTCGGCGCCGCCGATCCCCCGCACCCGCAACCGGACCACGCCATCGGAGACCGCATCGTCCAGCACATCCCAGCGCAGTTCGTTCCAGGAACGAACTGCCCGCTCGTTGCACGCCAGGACGAGATCGCCATCGCGCAGCCCGGCTTCGGCCGCCGGACTGCCGGCCGGCGCCGGCCCGAGGATCGGCAGCGGCTCCCAGGTGCCGGCCATGTGCAGGATCCAGTACAGCAGCACCGCGAACAGCAGGTTCGCCGCCGGCCCGGCGGCCACGATTGCCGCCCGCTTGGCGACGTGCTGGCGGGAAAACGAGCGCGGCAGCTCGGCCGGCGCGATCGGCAGGCAGTCCGGATCGCGCTCGTCGAGCATCTTCACGTACCCGCCGAACGGAACCTGCGAGATCACCCACTCGGTGCGGTCGGGACCGGAAACCCGCCGCAGCAGCGGCTTGCCGAACCCGACCGAGAACCGCAGCACCTTCACGCCGACGAAGCGCGCCACCGAGTAGTGGCCCAGCTCGTGGACCACGATGAGGAGCCCCAGCGCGACGACGAACGCCGCGATGGTGATCAGGAAGTCCATGCGCCTCCGCGCACCGCCTTCTCGGCAACGCTGCGCGCCCAGGCATCGATCTCCAGCACCTCCTCGACCGAGGCCGGCGCTGCCGCCTGCAACGCATCGAGGGTGCATTCGATCGTGGCGGCGATGCCCAGGAACGACAGGCGGCGCTCCAGGAACGCGTTCACCGCCACCTCGTTGGCGGCGTTGAGCGTGATGCTCGCCGCCGGCCCGGCGGCCAAGGCACGATAGGCCAGCCCCAGGCAGGGAAACCGTTCGAGATCCGGCGCCTCGAACTGCAGCGCGCCAAGGCGCAGGAAATCGAGGCGGGGCGAGCCGCTCTCGATCCGCTCCGGATATCCCAGGCAGTACGCGATGGGGGTGCGCATGTCGGGCGTTCCCAATTGCGCGAGCACCGAGCCGTCGCCGAATTCCACCATCGAGTGGATCACGCTCTGGGGGTGGACGACGACGTCGATGCGATCGCGCCCGAACCCGAAGAGCCAACTCGCCTCGATGACCTCGAGGCCCTTGTTCATCAAGGTTGCCGAATCGACCGAGATCTTGCGGCCCATGCTCCAGTTGGGATGCGCGCAGGCTTCCTCCGGCGTGATGCCGGCAAAGTCGCGCCGTTGCCGGAAGGGTCCGCCCGAGGCGGTGAGGATGAGGCGGCGAACCGCGGCAGAACCCTCGGCGGAGCCATTGGCCGACACGGCCCCGGCGAGGCATTGGTGGATCGCATTGTGTTCGCTGTCCACCGGCAGCAGCGTCGCGCCGCCGGTCCGTACCGCATCGAGCAGCAGCGCACCGGCGCAGACCACCGATTCCTTGTTTGCGAGCAGCAGCCGCTTCCCGGCCCGCGCAGCGGCGATCGAGGGCAGCAGACCGGCCGCGCCGACGATCGCGGCAACGACGATCTGCGCATCTTCGCACTGCGCCGCCTCGACCAGCGCGCCCGGGCCGCTGCGGACCTCCACGGCGCCATCGGCCAGACCGGCCGCGCGCAGCGCATCCCGCAGCGCACCCTCGCGCGCCGCATCACCGATGACCGCCAGCCGGGGGCGGAAGCGCACGCACAACCGCGCCAGTTCATCGACGCGCGACTGGGCTGTGAGCGCGATGACGCGGAACCGGTCGGGATGGCGGGCGATCACGTCGAGCGTGCTCGCGCCGATCGATCCGGTCGCGCCGAGAATGCTTACCCCTTGGGAAGGTGCGTGTTGCATGGAAATTCGGGTCCTGTCAGGAAACGGGCATCAGCCACCACTGTGCGAAGACGGCGAGCGCAACCGCCGGCAGCGTCGCGTCGATCCGGTCCCAGACTCCGCCATGGCCGGGAAGGATCGTACCGCTGTCCTTGACCCCCGCCTGCCGCTTGACGAGGCTCTCGAACAGATCGCCGACGACGCTCAACGCAACGAATACCACCAGGAGGGCGGTCCCGCCGACCGGCGCCGCCCGCAGGAGCGCCACCGGCCAGAGATCCGCGCCCGGTGACGACAGCCGCAACGCCCAGGCGCACAACGCGACCGCCACCACGGCACCGCCCACGCCCTCCCAGGTCTTCCCGGGACTGATCCGCGAGGCGAGCTTATGTCTGCCGATTGACCGGCCGGTGAAATATGCGGCGGCATCGGCCAGCCAGACCAGCACGAGCACCGAAAGCGTCCAGCCGGCCCCCTGGTGCAACAGCCGCGCCACGCACAGCCACGCCGCACCGCCCAGCGCGAACGCCGCGCCGATCGAAACCGCCGGCGGGATCCGGATCGCACGCTCCGCCGGCCGCCCTTGCGCCGCGACCAGCACCGCCGCGATCGCGAACCAGAGCGCCACGGCACCGCCCGCGACCGCGGCGAGCGCCGCCGGCGCAGGCCGGAATCCCATGCGGTCCAGCGACCAGGCGGCCACCGCCGCGATCGCCGCCGCCGCCGCCGCCATCGGCGTGCCGACGCCCGCCAGCCGCAACCATTCGAAGAGCGCGACCCCGAGAAACACCGCCGCGGCCGCCACCAGCCAGGGAGCGCCGAGCACGCCCAGCAGCGTCACGCCGGCGAGCAGCACGGCCGCCGTATAGATGCGGGTTTTCAGCATCGCGCGCCGCCCGGACCCCGAACCTGCTCGCTCGTCCGTCCGAAGCGGCGCTCGCGCCCCGCATACCAGGCCAGCGCCCGGGAAAACGCCTCGGCACCGAAATCGGGCCACAGCGCCTCGGTGAAGTAGATCTCGGCGTAGGCCAGTTGCCACAGAAGAAAGTTGCTGATGCGCTGCTCGCCGCTGGTGCGGATCAGCAGATCCGGGTCAGGAGCAAAGGACAACGCCAGGTGTTGCGCAAACGATGCCTCGTCCGGCAGGACCCCCGTCTCGCGGCATGCCTGGGCAAGTTTGGATGCCGCCTGCACGATGTCCCATCGGCCGCTGTAGCTGGCGCAGATCGTCAGATGCAGCCGGGTTCCCGCGTCCCCCAGCACTGCCGTGCGATCCTGGGCGCTGCGGATGAGTTCGCGCAGCTTCGGCTCGAACGTGTCGATCTGGCCCACGACGTGCAGCCGCACGCCGTTGCGGATCAAGCCGTCGATCTCCTTCTGCAAGGAACTCATGAAGAGGCGCATCAGCACCGAAACCTCTTCCGCGGGCCGGGCCCAGTTCTCGGAGCTGAACGCGAAGAGGGTCAGGTATTCCACCCCGTGCGCGATCGACGCCTCGATGACCGCGCGCACCGACTCCACGCCGCGGGAGTGCCCGGCGACGCGCGGCAGAAAGCGTGCCTTGGCCCAGCGCCCATTGCCATCCATGATGATGGCAACATGGCGCGGAACCGCCACGCCCGAAGAGACGGGATGCCGATCCGCCGTCATCGGACCAACCGGGCCAAAACCGGAGCGACCGGATCGGCCGCATCGACAAATTGCGCGGCCATCAGACCGTCATGATCTCTTTTTCTTTTTCCGCGACGAGGCGGTCGACGTCGGCGACGAAGCGATCGGTCAGCTTCTGGATGTCGTCCTGCGCCCGCCGCTCCTCGTCCTCGGAAATTTCCTTCTTCTTGAGCAGTTCCTTCAGATGCTGATTGGCGTCGCGTCGCAGATTGCGGACGGCAACCCGCGCATCCTCTCCCTCGCCCTTGACCACCTTGGCCAGATCGCGGCGTCGCTCCTCGGTGAGCGCCGGCATGGGAACGCGCAACAGGTCGCCCTGCGCGGCGGGGTTCAATCCGAGGTCCGATTCGCGGATCGCCTTCTCGATCGCCGAGAGCATTTTCTTCTCCCACGGCTGCACGCTGAGGGTGCGCGCGTCGAGCAGACCGACGTTGGCCACCTGGGTGATCGGAACCATCGATCCGTAGTAGTCCACCTGCACGTGGTCGAGAATGCCGGTGTGTGCGCGTCCCGTCCGCACCTTTGCCAGGTCCGTCTTCAATGCCTCGATCGACTTGAGCATGCGGCTCTCGGTCGTCGTTCGAATTTCCGCGATGGTCATGGAGTCTTCCCCGCTGCTGTTTATGCGTGTACCAAAGTACCTTCATCTTCGCCGTTGACCGCGCGCATCAGCGCACCCGGCCGCGAGATGTTGAACACCCGGATCGGCAGCCGCTGGTCACGGCACAAGGCAAACGCCGTCGCATCCATGATGCGCAGGTCGCGCGTCAAGGCATCGTCGAACGTGATGCTCGCGTACCGCACGGCGCCCGGATCCTTGCGGGGGTCGGCCGAATACACGCCGTCGACCTTGGTCGCCTTGAAGACGACCTCCGCTCCGATCTCCGAACCGCGCAGCGCCGCCGCGGTATCCGTGGTGAAGAACGGATTTCCGGTCCCGGCGGCGAAAATCACGATCTTGCCTTCCTCGAGATAGCGCATCGCCTTCGGGCGGATGTACGGCTCGACCACCTGCTCGACATGGAGCGCCGATTGCACCCGCGCCTCCATCCCGGCATGACGCATGGCATCCTGCAACGCCATCGCGTTCATGATCGTCGCCATCATCCCCATGTAATCCGCCGTGGCGCGATCCATCCCCGCGGCGCCTAGCGCGACGCCGCGGAAGATGTTGCCGCCGCCGATGACGATGGCGACCTGCACGCCCATGCGCTGCACGTCGCCGATGTCGCGGACCATGGTTTCGATGGTATTGCGGTTGATGCCGAATGCGTCCTCGCCCATCAGGGCTTCACCCGACAACTTGAGCAAGATCCTCCGATACATGGCCATGGTGCCGCGCCCTTCCGCTATTCGCCGCGCGCCGCGGCGGCCTGCGCCGCCACTTCCGCCGCGAAATCGGTCTGCTTCTTCTCGATGCCTTCGCCCACGACGAACACGGTGAAGCCGTGGACCGTCGCGCCGCGGTTCTTCAACAGCTGTTCGATGCTGAGCTTTTCGTCCTTGACGAAGGTCTGCCCGAGCAGCGTGACCTCCTTGAGGAATTTCTGCACCGCGCCATCGACCATCTTCGCCTGGATTTCCGCGGGCTTGCCCGATTCCGCCGCCTTCTGCTGGGCGATCGAGCGCTCGCGCGCGATGTCCTCCGCATCCACCTCGTCGGAGCGCAGCGCCTTGGGACGGGCTGCGGCGATGTGCATCGCCAGGTCCTTGCCCAACGTGACGAGATCCCCGCCGTCCTTGCCGCCGCCGACATCGACCAGCACGCCGATGCGCGCGCCGCCGTGGACGTACTGTGCCACGCGGCCTTGCGCACACAGTCGCACGAAACGGCGCACGGTCAGGTTCTCACCGATCTTGCCGACCAGCGCAGCGCGCGTCGTTTCGACGGTCCCGGCGCCCAGGGCCAGGGCCGACAGCGCCGCGACATCCGCCGGGTCGTTGGCCAGGACCAAGCCCGCCAGGTCGCGGGCGAACGCCAGGAAGTCGTCGTTCTTCGCGACGAAGTCGGTTTCGCAGTTGACCTCGACCATCGCGGCATTCTTGCCGTCGGCATCGGTGGCGATGGCGACCACGCCTTCGGCCGTCGTGCGCGCCGCCGCCTTGGCGGCCTTGCTTCCGAGCTTGACCCGCAGGATCTCCTCGGCCTTGGCCAGATCGCCGTCGGCTTCGGTGAGCGCCTTCTTGCACTCCATCATCGGCGCGTCGGTCTTCTCGCGCAGTTCCTTGACCATGCTTGCGGTGATTTCCGCCATTTCTTTCTCTCCAATACGCGAAAGGGGCATCCCTGCCCCTTTCACCATCCATCAAAAATCCGGGGCTTACGCCTCTTCCGAAGCGGCGCCTTCCTCCACTTCCACGAACTCGTCGCCGCTCGCCGCGGCAACCACGTTCTGCAACCCGAGCGCCTTGCCCTCAAGGATCGCGTCGGCGACGCCGCGCGCGTACAGGCGGACCGCCCGGCTCGAATCATCGTTGCCCGGAATGACGTAGGTGACGCCGGCCGGCGAGTGGTTGGTATCGACGACGCCCACCACCGGGATGCCCAGCTTCTCGGCCTCCGTGATGGCGATCTTGTGATAGCCGACATCGACCACGAACAGGGCGTCGGGCAGCGTGTTCATGTCCTTGATGCCGCCGATCGAGCGATTGAGCTTGTCGATCTCGCGGGTGAAGGTCAGCGCCTCCTTCTTGGACATGCGCTCGAGCCCGCCGTCGGCGACGATCTGCTCCATGTCCTTGAGCCGCTTGATCGACGTCTTGATGGTCTTGAAGTTCGTCAGGAACCCGCCCAGCCAGCGCTGGTCGACATACGGCATGCCGGCGCGCGTGGCCTCCTCGACCATGATCTCGCGTGCCTGGCGCTTGGTGCCGACGAAGAGCACCGTACCGCGGTTCGCCGCGGTCTGGCGCAGAAATTTTGTCGCCTCGCCGAACTGTTCGACCGTTCGCTCGAGGTTGATGATATGGATCTTGTTGCGATGGCCGTAGATGAACGGGGCCATCTTGGGGTTCCAGAAACGGGTCTGGTGTCCGAAATGGACACCCGCTTCCAGCATTTGACGCATGGTGACGGACATGATCGACTTCTCCAAGGTTGGGTCTGACGCAACTGCCAAAAAACCGGAAAGCACCTTGGCGGCAGCGCGCGCATTTACGAAACGTTCGAAGCATCTCCCGAACCCAGGATGCCCGCGGGGCGAATTTTCCCGGGAAAATCGGTAGAGCTTTGTATTATATCGGTTCTTGGAAACGACACCCCCTTCATGCCCCCGACCATCAAATCCCCTGCCGAAATCGAAGCCATGCGCGTCGCCTGCCGCCTGGCGGCCGAAGTCCTCGATTTCATCGCCCCCCACGTCGCCCCCGGCGTGACGACCGAGCATCTGGACAAGCTCTGCCACGACTACATGGTCGATGTGCAGGGCTGCATTCCTGCGCCCCTGCACTACGCGCCCAAGGGCTACGCCCCCTACCCCAAGTCGATCTGCACCTCGGTCAACCACCAGGTCTGCCACGGCATCCCCGGGCCGCGCGTGCTCAAGAACGGTGACATCGTCAATCTCGACATCACCGTGATCAAGGACGGCTGGCATGGCGACACCAGCCGCATGTTCACGGTCGGGGAACCCTCGATCGCGGCGCGGCGGCTATGCGAAGTCACCTATGAATGCATGTGGCGCGGCATTCTCGCGGTACGCCCTGGCGGCCACCTGGGCGACATCGGTGCGGCCATCCAGACCCATGCCGAGCGCAACGGCTATTCGGTGGTGCGGGAGTTCTGCGGGCACGGCATCGGCCGGCGGTTCCACGAGGACCCGCAAGTCCTGCACTACGGCCGACCCGGGACCCTCGACAGGCTCTTTCCGGGCATGACGTTCACGATCGAACCGATGATCAACGCCGGCCGGCGCGAGATCCGCGAGCTCGGCGACGGCTGGACCATCGTCACCAAGGACCACAGCCTTTCCGCGCAATGGGAGCATACGATCCTCGTCACCGAGACGGGGGTCGAGGTCCTGACCCTGTCGGCCCAGGCGCCCCCGCCCCCGGCTTTTGCCCAGGAAGCGATCGCCGCCCGCTCCCCGGCCGTCACCCCCGCGCCATGACCACAACCGCCGCCGCCGCCGCGACGAGCGCGCAACTGCGCGAACGCTGGCGGCGCGGACAGGACGCGATCCTCGCCGGGCTCGCGCGCGGCGGCTCCGTTCTGCCGGCCCTCCGCAGCCTGGCGCGCGTGACCGACGGCATCGTCCGCACCGCAGCCGCGCACACGGGCGTTTCGCGTTTCGCGGCGGTGGCGGCGATCGGCGGCTATGGCCGCGGCGAACTCTTCCCCTACTCCGACGTCGATCTGCTGATCGTGCCGGCGCTGCCCCCCGCGGAAGGGGAGCAGAACCGCATCGCCGCGCTCGTGCAGCTGCTCTGGGACACCGGCCTCGCCGTCGGCCACGCCGTGCGCTCCCCGGCGGAGTGCGTACAGGAGGCCCAGCGCGATGTCACCGTCATGACCGCGCTGCTCGAAGGGCGGCAGATCTGCGGGCCGAGACCGGCGTTCGAGGCGGTCCAGGCGGCGCTGCGATCGGCCACCGACGCGCGCGCCTTCCTGCGCGCCAAGCTGCTCGAACAGCGGCAGCGCCATGCCAAGTTCGAAGACACGCCCTACGCGCTGGAGCCCAACTGCAAGGAAAGCCCCGGGGGTCTGCGCGATCTGCAGATGCTGCTCTGGGTCGCCCGCGCCGCCGACCTGGGCTCGACCTGGGAGGAACTGACCCGCAACGGCCTGATCACCACCGCCGAATGCGCCGGTATCCGCAACGCCGAACGGCTGTTGAAGCGGGTCCGGGCCCATCTGCACGCGGTTGCGGGGCGGCGCGAGGACCGGCTGGTGTTCGACCTGCAGCATGCGCTCGCCGTCCGGCTGGGAATCGCCGGGACCTCGGCGCGCCGCGCCAGCGAGGTACTCATGCAGCGGGTATACCGCGCCGCCAAGACGGTCACCCAGATCAACACCCTGGTCCTGCTCAGCATCGAGCAGCGGATGAACCCGGGCGCGGATTCCCCCCCCCAGATTCTCGATGAAGCGTTCTGCACCCGCGCCGACCTGCTCGACCTTCGCGACGACGACGGCGTATTCGAGCGCGACCCGGCGGAGATCCTGCGTGCCTTCCTCGTGCTCGAACGTCATCCCGAATGCCGGTCGATGACGCCGCGCATGCTGCGCGCGATCTGGAACGCACGGGGCCGCATCGACGGCGGTTTTCGCCGCACCCCGGCAAACCGCGCGCGCTTCCTCGCCATCCTGCAGGAACCCCAGGGCGTGCTGCACACCCTGCGCCGGATGAACGACTGGTCGGTCCTGGGACGGTATCTGCCGCCATTCCGTCGCATCGTCGGCCAGATGCAGCACGATCTCTTCCACGTCTATACCGTCGACCAGCACATCCTCATGGTCGTGCGTAATCTGCGCCGCTTCGCCAGCAGCGACTATGCCCATGAGCACCCGGAGTGCAGCCAGCTCGTCGCCGATTTCGAGCGTCCCTGGCTGCTCACCATTGCCGCCCTGTTCCACGACATCGCCAAAGGCCGCGGCGGCGACCACAGCACCCTGGGTGCGCGCGAAGCGCGACGCTTCTGCCTCGATCACGGCCTGTCGCAGGAAGACACCGCCCTGGTCGCATTCCTCGTCCAGCACCACCTCACCATGTCGCAGGTCGCGCAGAAGCAGGATCTTGCCGACCCCGCGGTCGTCGCGGAATTCGCGCGAACGGTGGGCACCGATCGGCGCCTGGTCGCCCTCTACCTGCTCACCGTGGCCGATATCCGCGGCACCAGCCCGAAGGTCTGGAATGCCTGGAAAGCCCGCCTGCTGGAAACCCTCTTTCGCCTCACCCGCCGCAGTCTCGGCGGACAGACGCTCGGCCCGGAAGCCGAACTCGAAGGGCGCAAGCGTGAAGCCCGGCGCATCCTCGGGCTGTACGGCATTTCCGAGACCGCGCACGAGCCGCTCTGGCGCGAACTCGACGTCGTCTATTTCCTGCGCAACGCGGCGCCCGATATCGCCTGGCACACCCGCTGTCTCCTCGTCCACGTCCACACCGACCGGACCATCGTCCGCACCCGGCTCGCACCGGCGGGAGAGGGGATCGAGGTGCTGCTGTACGCGCGCGACCGCAAGGATCTGTTCCTGCGCGTATGCGGCTATTTCGAAAGCCGACGCATCAGCATCCTGGACGCCAAGATCCACACGACGCGGCATGGCTATGCGCTCGACACCTTCGTGGTCGTGGACCAGTCGCAGTCGAGCCATTTCCGCACGCTGCTCGCAAGCGTGGAACAGGAATTGGCGACCCGGCTCACGGGCAGCGCCGAGCCCCCGCCGCCGAACCCCGGCCGCCTGTCGCGTCAGTCCCGCCACTTTCCGGTATCGCCGGCGGTGTACCTGGAAGCGGAGGAACGCCCCAACCAGTACCGGCTCTCGCTCGTCGCGACGGACCGCGTGGGTCTGCTCTACGCGGTCGCGCAAGTGCTTGCCCGCCACCACGCCGACGTGCTGACGGCCAAGATCCTCACCCTGGGCGAACGCGTCGAGGACGTATTCCGGATCGAAAGTCCCGCGCTGGAGAATCCCCGCGCCCAGTTGCAGCTGGAAAACGAGCTGCTGGAAGCGCTCGCGCCCTGAGAACCCGGAGCAACCGGCGCCGACCGAGCTTGCATCCCGCCAAGCGCGGCCGGCGCGGGGCCACATTCCGGAACCCGCCTATCGCAGGCCGAGCAACGGAAAGATGTAGTACCAGGTCACCAGACCCGCCACGACGTTGAACACCAGCGCGGCGATCACCATATCCCGCCAGAACCGGAACCAGTCGATCTTTCCCGCGACGGCCCCTCCGCCGGCCCGACCACCCGCCGTCGTTCCCGCGCCCCGCCGGGAGCGCCCGGCACCCGCGTCTTCCATCATCCGCTCCATGTTGTGCTCCTCCGCCCTCTCCGTTCACTTTTCCAGCCGTTCGATCCAGCGGTCGATCACGCCGATCCGCTGCAGCACGAAAAACAACACGATTCCGATCACGAACCCGATGCTCAATGCGTGGGCGATCGCCATTTCCGTCTCCTTTCCGGCCTCCTGCCGATGAACACCAAAGAAAAACATAATACATACAATGATCGATCATTGTTGCATTATTGTATTGCATACATTACCATCACAAAAACCAAAACGGAAGCGATCCGTTGCCGAAAACCCGATCAAAAGCCGGAACCCCCGTCGATGCCACGGGAAAAGGAGTGCGTCATGACTACGGAACAGACACCGCCCCCGGTCGCCCGGCCGGACTGGGCTTCGCAACATCGATTCGCAGCGGGGGTCGCCGCGGTGCTCGCCGGCATGGCGGTGGGGGCGCTGGGAGACTGGATCTCGGGCGTACGCCTCGAAATCTTTCAGGGCATGGCGACTTTCACCCCGGCGTGGATGGGGGACGTTTTCGTCGTCAACTTCGTCGTCGGCCTGGTGGTCGCCGCGATCTTCGGGCGCCACGCCAAATGGCTGGCGATCGTGCCGCCCGTGCTCCTGCGGTCGATCAGCTACCTGTATCTCTATTTCACGATGCCCCACCCCGACTTCTTCCTGAACCTGCACCTGTTCTACTGGGGGCCGACGCTGATCCTGGCGGTCGAGTGCGCAAACCTCGGCGCGATCCTCGGCGAAGTACGGAAGGGGGTCTACCGCCGCAAGCCCTACAATCCCGCCGACTTGTCGCCTCGACCGGACGCCCCCCATTCATGACCGATGCCGCCCCCCACTGGCTGCCCGCCCGACTTTCGACCGACAAGCCGGCATACCTGGCGATCGCCGATGCGATCGCCGACGACATCCGTCAAGGCCGGCTCCGTCCCGAGGACCGACTGCCGCCGCAGCGGCAACTGGCCGAGGCGATCGGCCTCAATTTCTCGACGGTCAGCCGCGCATACACCGAGGCGCAACGGCGCGGACTGATCGAATCCCGGGTCGGCCACGGCAGTTTCATTCGCGCCGACGCAACTCCCCGTGCCCCGGCCGCCCGCGGCAGCGCAACCATCGACATGTCGATGAACCTGCCGCCGGAGCCGGACGATCCGGTTTTGCTGGCAAAGATGGGGGCAACGTTCGAGCGGATCGCAACCGACGTCCGTCCGCTGCTGCGCTACCAGCCGTTCGGCGGCCACGACTACGACCGCGCCGCGGCGGCGCAATGGCTGGCTCGGCGCGGGATCCGGGCGCCGCTCGAACGGATCCTGATCTGCGCCGGCACCCATAGCGCGCTCGACGCGCTGTTCGCGATGCTGGCCCCGGGGACCGACGGCATCCTCTGCGATCCCCTGACCTACACGGGCGTGCGCGCGATCGCGGCGGTCCGCGGCATCGCGCTCATTCCGCTGGACGCCGACGCCGACGGGATCACCCCGGAATCGCTGGACCGTGCCTGCCGGGCGCATCGTCCCGCGGCGCTCTACTGCAACCCGACGCTGCAGAACCCAACCACGATCACGCAGCCGGCGGCCCGCCGGCGCGCCATCATCGAAGTGGCGGAGCGCCATCGGCTCCCGATCATCGAGGACGACATCTACGGCATGTTGCCGCCGGAGCCGCCGCCGTCCTACGCCGAACTGGCAGCCGATCGCACCTATTCGATCTCCGGCCTCTCGAAAACGCTGGGTGCGGGCTTGCGCCTGGCCTACCTCGTCCTGCCCGACGAGCGCGCCACCACCCGGGCGACGGCCGTGCTGCGAGCGACAACGGTCATGGCCTCGCCGATCACCACCGCCATCGCGACGGACTGGATCCAGAGCGGCGTCGCGTCCGAGCTGGTCGCGTTCCTCCGCGCAGAATCGCAGGCACGCCAGGAAATCGCCGCCTCGGCCCTCGCCGGAGCCGACGTGCTCGCAGCGCCGCACGGGTTTCACCTCTGGCTCACCCTCCCCCCCGGCTTCAGCCGCGTCAACTTCGCCTCGAACCTGCGCAACAGCGGGATCGGCATCGCAACCAGCGACGCGTTCTGCGTCGGTGCGACGCCTCCGGAAGCGGTACGCCTCTGCATCGGCGGCACCGCCAGCCGCGATCAGATCCGGCACGCGTTCGAAATCGTTGCCGCGACCCTCTCGCAAGGGGCGGCGATGGTTTCGACCATCGTCTAGTAGTAGTGCTTCGCTCTGTTTCGAACTGAAGTGCGGATTGGTGCGGATGATCTTCTGCAGGATCTGTGGCGCAATGTCTGCCGATTGAAGCGGCGCAGGCAGGTCAGTTCTTGGCGTTCTCTTGGGGAGTGTCATCCGTGCGCGTTGGACGGGGGACTGGTGTCGCGCACGAGGTCATGAACGAGATCCGGGCGCCCCGATCGGGCCGTGGAACCCGCAACCGACGAAGTGTTTGCCCGGTCGAGGTGCTGGCTGCGAGCGGCGGCTGCACTCCGCCAGGGCCGCCATAAGACGCGGTGGCGAGCAGCACAAGGCCGCGGGCGGCGCGCGACCGCGCGCCTCCTCTTCTGACTTACGGCCGCATGTTTGAGCAGAGCGGCCGCAGGCCGCGCCGCGAGTTCGGCCGTGCGCCCGCGGACTGCGCAGCGCAGCGCAGTCGCCCCGCAGGGGCGACCACCGCGTAGGCGGCCCTGGCGGAGTGCAGCCGCCGCTCGCCTGCGTGGTGCCGGCGTCATTGCCGCAATCGGACGCCGCCTCCCTGGACCGGGCCATCCGCCCAGCCCGCCAATCAGCCCACCAACGGGTCCATGTTTCTTTCGCGCCAGTATTTGCGAAGCACTACAGTAGCGGTCCCAATACCGCCATCCCGATCTCCTCACAGAATGCGCGGGTGAGCGGCGACTGCGGACGCTCCCGCAGGTGCAGCAGGAACAGCGGCCGCACCAGCGGAACCGGCTTGGGGCTGCGCAGCGTCTTGACGGTGCCGAGCATGCGCAATTCCCGCACCACGCGCAGCGGCACCAAGGCGACCCCGGCTCCCGCGGCGACCGCCTGGGCAATGCTCTCGTTGCTCCCCAGTTCCACGGTCCGCCGCGGCACGACGCCCAGCGCCGCCAGGACCCGCTCCGCGACCTCGCGGGTACCCGAACCCGATTCGCGCAGGATCCAGGTCTGCGCCGCCAGTTCCGCCACGCCCGGCACGCGGCGGCGCGCCAAGGCCGCCGTGCCCGACGCGACGAGGCTCAATTCGTCGTCGCGCCAGCGCACCGCCTCGATGCGCGGATCCTGCACCGGGCCCTCCACGAGCGCGACGTCGATCTCGCAATTGACCAGGGCGCGGCTGATCGCCTGGGTGTTGCCGACCTGCAGGCGCAGCTGGGCCGGATCGTGATGCTCGAGAAACCGCGCGATGTAGGGCGGTAGCCAATAGCCGGCGACCGTGGTGCTTGCGCCGACGGTCAACAGCCCCCGCTTGCGCCCGACCCGCGCCCGGACCTCCTCGATCGCGGCCCCCTCCAGCGCGAAGATCCCGCGCGCATGCTCGAACAGCGCCTGACCCGACTCGGTGAGGTGCACGCCGCCCCCCGGCGCAGCCCCACCCTTCGCCGCCGGACCGCGCTCGATCAAGGGAAGGTCAAGCTGCTGCTCGAGTTCCCGCACGGCCTTGGACACCGCCGGCTGACTGATGTGGAGCGCCACCGCGGCGCGGGTAAAGCTGCCCCGCTCGGCAACGGTAAAAAAGACCCGCAGGTGATGCAGATTCATCCGCATAACTTATTTTCATGAATCCGTGAAAATAATGTTTTTGAATTATGCGTCGGTTCCGCCTAGTCTGGCGATCGGGAAAAAATCGATCCGGGAACAAACGATTCCTGGAATTCCGACGCCGGAGGCTGTATGACCCAAACCAACGCCGCGGGGCTGCTCCCCGGAATCCTCCTCGCCGCCGCGGTCGCCGCGGCCGGCGTCGCCGCGTCGAACATGCAGTGGGCCCTGCATCTGGGCTTGAGCGCCCTCACCCTCGCGATTGTGTTCGGCATCGTGGTGGGCAACACCGTCTTTCCCCGGATCGCAGGCCATACCGCCACCGGCGTGGACTGGAGCAAGAGCACCCTGCTGCGCCTGGGCATCATCCTCTTCGGCCTGAAGATCACCTTCGCGCAGATCATGGCGGTGGGATGGGCAGGCATCCTCATCGACGTCATCATGGTGACGCTGGTCTTCACGTTGTCGGTGCAACTGGGCACGCGGGTGTTCGGCCTGGACCGCCAGACCGCCGCCCTGATCGGCGCCGGCAGCGCGATCTGCGGCGCCGCCGCCGTGATGGCCACCGAGCCGGTGGTCCGCGGCCAGGCGCACAAAGTTTCGGTCGCGGTCGCGACCGTGGTCGTGTTCGGTACGCTCGGGATGTTCCTCTACCCGCTCCTTTTCCCGTATCTCCACGTATCGCAGCACGTCTTCGGGATCTACGCCGGCTCCACCATCCACGAGGTGGCCCAGGTGGTCGCCGCCGCCAAGAGTGTCGGCGACGAAGCCGCAGCGACCGGCGTCATCGAGAAGATGATTCGCGTGATGCTGCTCGCGCCCTTCCTGCTGATCCTCTCGGCCACGCCCCAGGCGGAAGCCGCCGGACATGCACATCACGCGTCGGGCAAACCCAAGATCGTCATTCCCTGGTTCGCAGTGCTCTTCATCGTCATGGCAGCGGTCAATTCCCTGCACGTCATTCCCGCGGCGATTTCCCACGTGCTGATCCAGGTCGACACCGTGATGCTGGCGATGGCGATGGCCGCACTCGGCCTGCGCACCCATGCCGGCGCGATCAGGCAGGCTGGCGTCAAACCGCTGCTGCTCGCGCTCACGCTCTTCGCGTTCCTGATCACCGGCGGCTGGGTCGTCAACCGGACCGTGATGCACCTGCTCGGCTGAGCGCCACGGCCCGCCGCACCGTCGACTTCCTCTTGCGTCTCTCCGGACGCAGCCCCCGGACCGGCATAGCCGGTCCGATTTTTTTCCGGATTTCCGCTAGTCCGCGCCCACGCTCCCACTCTCTCCCGCCTGCGCGAAAGGGCGGGAACATCCGGCCTCTGCAAAGAACCGCCGAACGTCCTCCTCGTCGCGCGTGCGCCGGAACGGCGGCAGGCTCGCCAGTACCGCCTTGCCGTAGGAGCGGCGAAGAACCCGCTCATCGAGGATCATGAGCACGCCCCGATCGGTCTCGTCGCGGATCAACCGCCCCGCGCCCTGGCGCAACAGCGTGATCGCATGGGGCAATTGATCGTCCAGGAATGGATCGCGCCCGAGGCCCTTCAGGTAGCGGCCCCGCGCCTCGACGACCGGGTCGTCGGGCGGCGCAAACGGCAGCTTGTCGATGGCGACGAGCGACAGCGCCTCGCCCCGAACATCGATCCCTTCCCAGAAACTCATGGACCCGACCAGCACCGCGGCGCGCGCGTCGCGAAACATCTCCAGCATCGCGCGGCGGCTGCGCTCTCCCTGCACGAGCAGCGTGAACGCATCGGGATCTTCCGCTGCCATCCGCGCCCGCAAGGCCCGGGCCACCCGCTCGACCGCGCGCAAGGTCGAGCAAAGGATGAATGCCCGGCCCCGGCTCGCGCGCAAGGCCGGCCAGCATGCCTGCGCCACGCGTTCCGGAAAATCGGTCGCACGCGGATCGGGCAAGGTTTGCGGCAGATAGAGCAGCGCCTGATTGGCGTA
The DNA here is from genome assembly GCA_000828975.1 of Burkholderiales bacterium GJ-E10. NCBI lineage: Bacteria > Pseudomonadati > Pseudomonadota > Betaproteobacteria > Burkholderiales > Burkholderiales bacterium GJ-E10. The sequence goes on from AP014683.1 coordinate 1,699,450, forward strand.
GTCGTATGGGCTGTCCCAGCGCGCGGTCTTGCAGCCGCGCAGACCCAATTCATCGAGGAACGGCTCGAACCGGTTGGCCGTGGTGATCGTCGCCGACGTCAGAATCCACGCCTGCGGCCGCTCTTCCCGGGCTCGTATGAATGCGTCCGCGCAATGAAGCGGCGTGGCCCGGAATTGCGCGCCGTGCGTACTGACCCCCACCCAGCGGACGAACGCCCCGGCATCGGCCTCCTGCACCGGCACGCCGTCCGTCCCGTCCTCTTCGCCGAATTCCCCCGTCCCCTGCACCGCCTCCGGTAACGGCGTCCAGGCGCGCACGAGCGTGCGCAGCGCACGGGCGCGCGGAACCAGCACGTCCAGTTCCGGGTCGCGGCCGCGGTTGGCCTCCAAGGCCCGCTCCAAGCCGATCAGCGTCTGATCGAGCGCGCTCAGCGCATCGATCAGAAGCGGCGCATGCGCAACCCGGTCATAGGCGATCCGCGGCGCGCGCTCCGCGCCGCTCCGCGCCAGCGCCAGGCGCACCGCCCTGCCGGCGGTGTCCAGAGCCCGCACCAGATCAGGCCAGGATGCGCCGTCCCGCGCCACCTGCAGGCCGGCGCGCAAGCTGTCGGCGCCGAGTTCGGCGAGTTGCTGCAAAGACCAGTGCTCGCCGAAGAAATCGCCCGCCGCACGCGCCAACTGATGCGCTTCATCGACGATCACGGTATCGGCATTGGGCAGCAGTTCCGCCTGCGTCGACTCGCGCAGCGCCATGTCGGCCAGCAGCAGATGATGGTTGACCACGACCACGTCTGCAGCCAGCGCGGCGCGGCGGGCGCGCATGACGAAGCAGGCGTCGAAGTGCGGGCACTCGCCGTTCGGGCAATTGTCGCGGGTCGAGGTCACGGCTGACCAGACCGGAGAGTCCTCGGGAACGTCGCCGAGTTCGGCGCGGTCGCCGGTGTCGGAAAACCGCACGAACTGGGCGATCCGATGCAGGGCCCGCACTGCGTCCCGCGACGAAAAGGTCCCCGCTTCCAGGCTGCGCTCGAGGCGCAGGCGGCACACGTAGTTCTGGCGGCCTTTCAGGTTCGCGGCTACCACGCGCAAACCCAGGGCCCGGCAGGCTGCCGGCAGATCCTTACCGAAGATCTGGTCTTGCAGCGTCTTGGTTCCGGCACAGACCAGCACTTTGCCGCCCGCGAGCAGAGCCGGCACGAGATAGGCCATGGTCTTGCCGGTGCCGGTGCCGGCCTCTGCGACGAGGGTCGATCGCGTCGCGATCGTATCGAACACCGCCAGCGCCATTTCCTGCTGCGCGATGCGCGGGGAAAACCCTCCTACCGCCGACGACAGCGCGCCCCCGGCGGCGAACGCGCCCGCCACCGCACGGCGGCGCGCATCGACCTCGCCCCCCACTGCGGCCGCGTCCGGCATCTCCGGAACCCATTTCATCGCCGGCATGATACCCTCCCCCGACCCGTGCAACCCCGCGCTCCAACGCGCAGAGGTCCGCGTGCCCAGCGACGCCGCAACCTTCAAGATCACCGCCTGCAGCACCGACCACATCGGCGACCGCCAGGACCAGCAGGACCGCGTCGCGATCCTGACCAGCCAGTACTGGCCGGGCAGCCTGCTGGCGCTGGTTGCCGACGGCATGGGCGGTCGCACCGGCGGACGGATCGCCTCCGATCAGGTCATTGCCACCGCGCGCAACTTGTTCGAGGATCGACCGGACGCGGGAATGGAGGGTCGGGGCCTCCTCGGCGCCATCGTCTCCGAGGCGCATGCGGTCATCCGGCTCACCGCGGTGGCCGCGGAAAAGGAACCCCACAGCACCCTCGTCGCCCTCCTGGTGCAAGGCCGGCGGGCGGACTGGGTCCACGTCGGCGACAGCCGCCTGCTGCACTTTCGCGACGGCGCCCTGCAGCACCGCACGATCGATCACTCCTACGGATCCACGCTCAACGCCAACGGAGAACTGATCGAAGGAGGCCCGGAACGGCGTCGCTTCCGCAGCGTATTGTTCAGCGCGCTGGGGGCCCGCAGCGAACTCCGGATCGACTATGGCCAGGCCGACGGGCTGCGCGCCGGCGACAGCTTCGTGCTGGCGAGCGACGGCCTCTGGACCTACGTGAAGGAGCCGGAGATGGCGAGCTTGCTGCAGGATCTTCCGGCACGCGACGCCGCCCAGCGGATGGTCGATCTCGCCCGCGCGCGTGCGCGAGGCAAAGGCGACAACCTGTCCCTGGTCGTCATCAAGATGGAGCCGGCCTGACGGCGCGGGCGCTTTTTCCCGCTTTTTTCCCGCTTTTTTCCGAGACCCGGATCGGCCCGCGCCGAGGTCCGTTTCAGCCCCTTCGGGGCAGCAGGAAGCCCTGAAGACCCATAACGTCAAGGACGTTCCGGATCGGTGCGGTCCCGCTGCGCGCGATCCGCCTTGCGCTGCGCGCGCTGCTGCTCGTCGTCCGCACGCTCCTTCGCGCGCTCGCGGGCATAGTCGGCCGCCTTTTTCTGCTTTTCTTCGTATTGCTGCCGCGCCTCCGCTTCGCGCTGCGCCCGCCCCGACTGGAAGTTCATGACGTCCTGGTCGTGCTGCCGTTGGCGTTTCGCGGCATCGGCCTCGCCTTGCGGCGCCGACGTCGCCGCCTGGGCATCGCGTTGCGCATCCTGATTCGCCTGGTCGCGCAGACTCTGCTGGTGTTGGCGGTATTCCGCCTCGGCCGCGTGCTCGCGCGCCGGTCGCTGCGCATCCTCCAGCGCCTGCTGCTTGCGATCCGCGGCGCGGTCGCGGGCGTGCGCCTGCGCGTCCAGCCGGCGCTGCAAGGCATGGGCCTCCAGCGTGATCCCTCGCACCACGTGTTCGCCGTGGGCCTGGAAACGCTGCGCGAATCCCAGGCAATCGTTCATGAAGATCGCATGCTGGCAGCGCTGGATGCGCGCCTGGGCCTCCGCCTGGACCTGCCGGTCGACGACTCCCGCATCCGACAGCGCCTGCTGCGCACGCGCGGCGGTGTCGATCGAACCAGGTGGATACTTGCGCGCCAGCGCGTCCACGTCGGCGCCGACGTCCCCGGCATGACCCGCGGCATGCGCAGCCGCTACGATCGAGAAAAGAAGCAGAAAGACCCGGAATCGCGACATGTCATCCCCGTTTCGGGGTAGTTTGCCATCAATGCGGCGTTTCGCGAACCTGCATCTCGCGCAGCCGCGACGCCGTGCGCCGATACTCGGCGCCCGCCACTCCCTCGCCGAGTTGCTCCATCGGCACCGCCGCCGACACGACGAACTTGCCGTGGCGGTCGTAGAGGATGTCGACCAGCCAGGTGAAGCGCTTGATCTCCGACGGCGTGCATTCGGCGAGCCGCGGTACGCCGGAGAGCAGCACGGTATGAAAGTGCTCCGCGATGTCGAGGTAATCGGCATAGGAGCGAGGGCTGCAGATCAAGGTAGCGAAATCGAACCACGCCACACCGTCGGCGCGCCCGCGTGCGCGCACGTCGCGCCCCTCGATCTGCAGCACCGGATCCTCCGCCCTGCCGTCCGTCAGCGCGGAAAACACCGACCCCATGCGGGAATCGGCCGTGTCGCCGACGAACCAGGTGCCGAACCGACCGAGCGCGCGGGACCGGTAATCCACCCCGCCATCGACGAGCAGCACGTCCAGGCGCTCCTTCAGCAGTTCGATCGCGGGCAGGATGCGGTCGCGGTGCAAGCCATCCGGATACAGGGCATCGGGCGCCATGTTGGACGTGATGAACAGCACTGCGCCGGTGTCGAGCAGACTCGCCAGCAGGCGATGCAGGATCATGGCATCGGCAATGTCCGAAATGCGGAACTCGTCGAGGAAGATCCAGTGTGCGCGGCGCGCGATCTCCCGTCCCGCCTCGGTCAGCGGATCGGCGGCGCCGCGCAGGGTCTGCATTGCCCGATGGGCATCGCGAATGAACTCATGGAAATGCAGGCGCACCTTGTTCCGCGCGGGAATCTCGGCGAACGTCGAGTCCATCAGCAGGCTTTTGCCGCGCCCGACACCACCCCAGCAATACACGCCGCGGGGCGGCGGCTTGCGCACCAACCAGCTCGCGAACGAATTCCGGTGCGCTTCGTACTCCGCACATTCGCCGACGAATCGCTCCAGACGCTCGAGCGCGGCGCGCTGCGACGCGTCGGGAACCCCGCCATGCGGCGCCAGCGCGGATTCGAATCGCTGGAGGACCGTCATCGGCTACCCGCCCAGACCCCATTCCCCGCGCCAACGGAAATCCCCCTCTCCCGCCGCAGCGGGAGAGGACAAGGCTGCGCGGTCATCAGAAATTCAGCGCCCGCCGATCGACCGCCAGCGCCGCCTCCCGCAGCGCCTCGGATCGGGTGGGATGGGCGTGGCAGATGCGGGCGACGTCTTCCGACGAGGCTCCGAACGCCATCGCCACAACGGCCTCGGCGATCAGTTCCGACGCCCCCGCTCCGAGGATGTGCACACCGAGGATCTCGTCGGTGCCTTCGTCGGCCAGCATCTTGACCAGACCTACGGCATTGCCCGCGGCACGCGCACGCCCATTGGCGGAAAACGGGAAAGTTCCAACCCGGATGGCGCGGCCCGCCGCCCGCAGCTGCGCTTCGGTCTGCCCGACCCAGGCAATTTCGGGATCGGTATAGACGACACTGGGAATCCGGGCGAGATCCGCATGGCCTGCCTTGCCGGCAATCCGTTCCGCCACCGCAACGCCTTCGTCCTCGGCCTTGTGCGCAAGCATGGGACCGCGCACCAGATCGCCGATTGCCCAGACCCCGGCGAGGTTGGTGCGGCAATGCTCGTCGACGGTGACGAAGCCGCGTGCATCGACCGTCAGCCCCACGGCATCCGCGCCCCAGCCACTGCTGTTGGGGACCCGGCCGATCGCCACGACGAGCCGGTCGCACTCCAGCGTCGCTTCCCCATCCGGCCCGCGGTATGCCACCGCAACGCCGCCGGCACCCGATTTCACCGCGCCGATCTGCACACCCAGGTGGATATCCAGGCCCTGCTTGCGAAACGACTTGAGCGCGTCGCGCGCGATCTGTTCGTCCGCGATGCCCAGAAATTGCGGCAGCGCTTCCAGTACCGTGACCTGTGCCCCCAACCGCCGCCAGACCGACCCCAGTTCGAGGCCGATGACTCCTGCGCCGATGATGCCCAGGCGCCGCGGCACGGCATCGAGCGCCAGGGCTCCCCGATTGGACAGGATGCGCTGCTCGTCGAAGGCGATTCCCGGGAGCGGGCGCGGCGAGGAGCCCGTCGCCAGGATCACGTTGCGCGCCTGCAGCACCCGGTTCCCGGGTTCGACCGCGATCTCGACCGCGCCAGCATTGCCCGCGGCGCTGCTGGCGTCGGCGCGCCGCCGCAGGGTGGCGCGGCCGGAGAGCAACTCGATCTTGTTCTTGCGAAAGAGGTAGCGGATGCCGTCGTTGGTCTGGCGCACCACGGCGTCCTTGCGTGCCATCATGCGGCCGAGGTCGAGCGTCGGCGGCGCGCAGACGATGCCGTGTTCACTCAGACCGTGCGCAGCATGGTCGAAAACCTCGCTGGACTGGAGCAGCGCCTTGGAGGGAATGCAGCCGACATTGGTGCAGGTGCCGCCGGGCGCGGGCTGGCCGTCGGAAGTCATCCAGTCGTCGATGCAGACGGTGCGCAGGCCGAGCTGGGCGGCGCGGATCGCAGCGGTGTAGCCACCGGGACCGGCGCCGATGACGGCGACGTCGAGTTCCATCACATCTCCAGCAACAGCCGGCCCGGGTCTTCCAGGGCCTCCTTGATCGCCACCAGGAACAGCACCGCTTCGCGGCCGTCGATGATGCGGTGATCGTAGGACAAGGCGAGATAGTTCATCGGCCGGATCACCACCTGGCCGTTCTCCGCCACCGGGCGATCCTTGGTCGCGTGGACGCCAAGGATCGCCGACTGCGGCGGATTGATGATCGGCGTCGACAACATCGAACCGAACACGCCGCCGTTGGAGATCGTGAACGTGCCGCCGGTCAGTTCTTCGATCGCGAGCTTGCCTTCGCCAGCGCGCCGGCCGAAGTCGGCGATGTGCTTCTCGATCTCGGAAAAGGTCTGTGCGTCGGCGTCGCGCAGCACCGGAACGACGAGCCCGCGCGGCGATCCGACCGCGATGCCGACGTCGAAATAGCCGTGGTAGACGATATCGCTGCCGTCGATCGACGCGTTGACGATGGGGTAGCGCTTGAGCGCATGCACCGCCGCCTTGACAAAGAAGGACATGAACCCCAGCTTGACGCCGTGTTCCTTCTCGAATCGCTCCTTGTGCCGGTTGCGCAATTCGATGACCGGCTGCATGTTCACTTCATTGAACGTCGTGAGAATCGCCGCCGTCGACTGCGACTGCACGAGCCGCTCGGCCACGCGCTGCCGCAGGCGCGACATGGGGACACGCTGTTCGAGGCGGTTGTTGCCGAGCGCGGCCGGATCGATCGGTGCGGCAACCTCCGCCAACGCCGCCGCCGCGGGAATCGCCGGTGCGCCATGCTGCGGTGCGGCGGTCCCTCGGGTTTCGCCTCCGCCGGTGGCGGTCGACGATGCTGCCTGCGCCGCCGCCATGGCATCCGCCTTGGTGACGCGGCCGCCCCGTCCCGTTCCCGCCACCGCATCCCGGGCGATCCCCGCCTCTTCGAGCACGCGCGCCGCGGCCGGCATGACAATCGCCGCCGCCGCGGCGGCGGCCGGCGGCGCCGGTGGTGGCGTCGCCGGTGCCGCGACCGGCGCGCCGCCTGCCTCCGCCGCACGCTCCGCAGGCCCTTCGGCGATCCGTGCGATCACCTGGCCGGACGTCACCGACGCGCCGCCTGGAGCGAGAACCTCGGCCAGCACGCCCGATTTCGGCGCCGGCACATCGAGCACCACCTTATCGGTCTCGACCTCGACGAGGATCTCGTCGGCAACGACCGCAGCGCCCGGCTGTTTCTTCCATTGCAGCAGCGTCGCTTCCGAAATCGACTCCGAAAGCTGCGGCACCTTCACTTCGATATTCGCCATGCGTCCTCGCGATTCTCTTCTTATTTGTGAAGCACAAAGCCGTCCACTGCCCCGAACGCTGCGTCGAGCAACCCGCGCAACTGTTCGAGGTGCTTGGCGTGATACCCGACCGCGGGCGATGCCGACTCCGGCCTCCCGGCGTAGGACAGCGTCTGGCCAGCCGCCAGGGCTTCGAGCACCCGGTTCTGCACCCCTCGCCATGGACCCTGGTTGCGCGGCTCGTCCTGAGCCCAGACGACCTCGCGCAAGGCCGGATAGCGCTGCAGCTCCGCTGCGAGTGCGGCCCGCGGAAACGGATAGAGCTGTTCCAACCGCGCGATCGCCACCGTGTCCGTCATCTTGCGTTCGGCACGCGCCGTGACCAGATCGTAGTACACCCGACCGGAGCAGAGCACCAGGCGCGTCACCGCTGCGGCGTCGGCAACCGCGTCGTCGCCGATCACCGTGCGAAATTCGCCGCGCGTGAAATCCTCGAGCGCCGAGCAGGCTTCCGGCTTGCGCAACAAGGATTTCGGCGTGAAGATCACCAGGGGCTTGCGCAGCTTGCGGATCATCTGGCGGCGAAGGAGATGGAAGATCTGCGCCGCGGTGGTCGGCTGCGCGACCTGCATGTTGGTTTCCGCGCAGAGCTGCAGATAGCGCTCGATCCGCGCCGAAGAGTGTTCCGGCCCCTGCCCTTCGTAGCCATGCGGCAGCATCAGCACGAGGCCCGAGAGCCGCCCCCACTTCACCTCACCCGAGGAGATGAACTGGTCGATCAGCACCTGCGCGCCATTGGCAAAGTCGCCGAACTGCGCCTCCCAGATCACCAGGGAATTCGGCGCGGCCGTGGAGTAGCCGTATTCGAACCCCAGCACCGCCTCCTCGGAAAGCACCGAGTCGATGACGGCGAACGGCGCCTGGCCTTCCGCCACGTTCTGCAGCGGGACATACGTGCCTTCGTTCCAGCGTTCGCGATTCTGGTCGTGCAGGACCGCGTGCCGGTGGGAGAACGTCCCCCGCCCGGAGTCCTGTCCGGTGATCCGAACGCCGTAGCCGCCGACGACAAGCGACGCGAACGCCAGGTGCTCGCCCATGCCCCAGTCGACCGGATGCCGCCCTTCCGCCATCGCCCGGCGGTCGGCGATGACCCGTTCGACCAGCGGATGGAGCTTGAAATTCTCCGGCACCGTCGTGATGCGCTCGCCGAGGCGGCGGAGGTCGGCAAGCGGCAGCGCCGTATCGGCCGCATCCGTCCAGTCCCGGCGAAACGGCGCCCAGTCGACCGCAAACCGGCTCTTGAAATTGCTGAGCACCGGCTCGACCACCGAACGGCCTTCCTCCATGGCCTGCCGATATGCAGGCAGCATCGCCTCGGCGTCCTCGGCGGTCAGCACCCCTTGGGCGACCAGCCGGTCGGCATACAGCTTGCGCGTGCCCGGATGCGCACCGATCTTCTTGTACATGAGCGGCTGCGTCACCGCCGGCGTGTCCTGTTCGTTGTGCCCGAGGCGCCGGAAACACACGACGTCGAGCACGATGTCCTTGCGGAACTCCCGGCGGAAGTCCAGCGCGATCTGCGCGGCGAGCACCGCCACCTCGGGATCGTCGCCGTTGACGTGCAGCACCGGCGCCTCGATCATCTTGACGATGTCCGTGCAGTAGAGGCTCGAGCGGGTGTCGCGCGGATCCGACGTCGTGAACCCGATCTGGTTGTTGATGACGACGTGCACGGTGCCGCCCGTGCCGTAGCCGCGGGTCTGCGCCAGCGCGAGGGTCTCCATCACCACGCCCTGGCCCGAAAACGCCGCATCGCCATGCACCTGCACCGCCAGCACCTTTCGTCCCTCGGCGTCGCCGCGGCGCTCCTGGCGCGCGCGCACCGACCCTTCCACCACCGGATTGACGATCTCCAGATGCGACGGGTTGAAGGCCAGCGACAGGTGCACCGGACCGCTCGGGGTCGTCGCGTCGGCGGAAAATCCCATGTGGTACTTCACGTCGCCCGATGGTAGGTCGGAGGCCAGCGTGCCATCGAACTCCGCGAACAGATCGCCCGGCCGCTTTCCCAGCGTGTTGACGAGGACGTTCAAGCGGCCGCGATGGGCCATGCCGATGACGATCTCCTCGAGCCCGAGTTCCCCGCCGTGCTGCACCAGGGCGTCCATCACGGCGATGAAGCTCTCGCCGCCTTCCAGCGAAAAACGCTTCTGCCCGACGTACTTGTTATGCAGGTAGCGCTCCAGGCCTTCGGCCGCCGTCAGCTGCGCCAGGATCCGGCGCTTCGCCTGCGGCGAAAAGTCCGGGGTCGAGCGGATCGACTCGAGGCGCTGCTGCAGCCAGCGCTTCTGCGCCGGATCGGAGACGTGCATGTACTCCGCCCCCAGCGTCCCGCAGTACGTGCGCCGCAGCGCCGCGACGATTTCGCGCAGGGACATCTGGTCGGCGCCGAAATAGGTGTTCGCGGCCGAGAACACCGTGTCCATGTCGGCCTCGGTGAAATCGTAGAACGCGGGCTCGAGTTCCGGCAGCGCCGGGCGTTCGGCGCGCTTCAGCGGGTCGAGGTCCGCCCAGCGGCTGCCCAGCGAGCGGTACGCGGAAACGATCGACTGGACATGGACCTGCTTGCGGGCAACGCTGAGATCCGTCGCCGCGACCAGCGGCCGAAGCATGCCGTTCCTGGCACGCAAGGCGAACGACTCGACGATCGGGGCGTGCGCGATGTCGTGGGTCGACGGCTTGCCGTCTGCCGCGGGCGCGAGCTGCAGCCGGTCGAAATACGCGCGCCACTTCTCGGACACCGAAGCGGGGTTGTCGAGGTAGCGCTCGTACAGATCTTCGACGTACGGCGAATTGCCCCCGAAGAGGTAGGAAGAAGACTGGAACTGGCGCATCGACTGGGTCATCGGCATGCCTCGCGGGACGCTCCGTTGCTTGCTGCGGACACCGGGGACGAACGCATATTACCGCTCGGCAATCGGCTGGACGTCGCGGCGGCCGGGCCCGACGTACAACTGACGCGGCCTTCCGATCTTGTACTCGGGATCGGCAAGCATCTCGTTGAGTTGCGCAACCCAGCCCACGGTGCGCGCCAGCGCGAAGACCGCCGTGAAGAGCGGAACCGGCACCCCGATCGCCTGCTGCACGATGCCGGAATAGAAGTCGACATTCGGGTACAGCTTGCGACTTACGAAATAGTCGTCCTCGAGCGCGATCTTCTCGAGCGTCAGCGCCAGCTTGAAGAGCGGGGTCTCATGCAGTCCGAGCTCATCGAGCACCTCGTAGCAGGTTTCGCGCATCAGTCGCGCCCGCGGATCGTAGTTCTTGTAGACGCGATGTCCGAACCCCATCAGCCGGACATTGGAGTTCTTATCCTTTACCTTCTCGATGAACTCGCCGATCTTTGCCACGCCACCGTCGCGCTGGATCTCGAAAAGCATATTGAGCGCCGCCTCGTTCGCGCCGCCGTGCGCCGGCCCCCAGAGACAGGCCACGCCCGCCGCAATCGCCGCATACGGGTTCGTACCGGACGACGCGCACAGACGCACCGTCGAGGTGGAAGCGTTCTGCTCATGATCGGCATGCAGGATCAGAATGCGATCGAGCGCACGCGCCAGCACATCGTTGCAGCGGTAGTCCTCGCAGGGCGTGGCGAACATCATCCGCATGAAATTGGCGGCGTACGGCAGGTCGTTGCGCGGATACATGTACGGCTGGCCGACGGTGTACTTGTAGGCCATCGCGACCAGCGTCGGCATCTTGGCGATCAGCCGGATCGCCGACACTTCCCGCTGCCGCGGATCGTGCACGTTCATCGAATCCGGATAGAACGCCGACATCGCCCCCACCAGCCCCGTCAGCACCGCCATCGGATGGGCGTCGCGCCGGAAGCCGCGGAGGAAGAACTGCATCTGTTCATGCACCATCGTATGCTGCGTGACGGTATCCACGAAGGACTCGCGCCGCGTCGGCGTCGGCAGTTCGCCGTAGAGAATCAGGTGGCAGACCTCGAGAAAATCGCACTGCGTGGCCAGCTGGTCGATCGGATAGCCGCGGTAGAGCAGTTCCCCTTTGTCACCGTCGATATAGGTGATGCTGGAATTGCACGACGCGGTGGCAAGGAAGGCCGGGTCATAGGTGAATTTCCCGGTGCGCGCATACAGCGCGCGGATGTCGATGACATCGGGTCCCATGGTGCCAGGATAGATCGGCAGTTCGACCGGCGGCGTCCCGTCGGAAAACGTCAACGTGGCCTTGTGCTCGGATGGGGTCAATGCCATAAGAATGTCCTCAAGTCACACTGAACGAAGCAGGGCAAGCAGTTCGTTCCCGGCCGCGGTATCGAGCGCGCCGCGCGGCGCCGCCCGACCCAGCGCGAGGTCGAGCAGTTCGCCGTCCGACAATTGCAAAAGCTGTTCCAGCGCGCCGCGGAGGCGCGCATCGAGTTTCGCCGCGTGGCGATCGAAGAACCGCGCCAGCAGGACGTCATTTTCCAGCATGCCGCGGCGCGCGCGCCAGCGCAGGCGGCGCAGCGCGACGACACTTTCGTTCGCCTCCACCGTCAAACCTCTCTCCGCAGCATCATTTCCTTGATCTTGCCGATCGCCAGGGTCGGGTTGAGGCCCTTCGGACAGACATCGACGCAATTCATGATGGTATGGCAGCGGAACAACCGGTATGGGTCCATGAGGTTGTCGAGCCGTTCGTTGGTCGCCTCATCGCGACTGTCGGCCAGGAAACGGTAGGCCTGCAGAAGTCCGGCCGGGCCGACGAACTTGTCCGGATTCCACCAGAAGCTGGGGCAGGATGTCGAGCAGCATGCGCACAGGATGCACTCGTAGAGGCCGTCGAGTTCGTCGCGCTGCTCCGGAGTCTGCAGCCGTTCCTTCTCGGGCGGCGGAGAATGGTTGACCAGCACCGGGTCGACCGAATGGTACTGATTGAAGAAGTCGGTCATGTCGACGATCAGGTCGCGCACCACCGGCAGACCCGGCAACGGGCGCAGTTCGATCGGCTGCGCCAGATCGCGCAGGTTGGTGATGCACGCCAGACCATTGCGACCGTTGATGTTCATCGCATCGGACCCGCAGACCCCCTCGCGGCACGAGCGCCGGAACGACAGGCTGTCGTCGACCTCCGCCTTGATCCGCATCAGGGCGTCGAGCAGCATCTTGTCGGATTCCTGCAGCGTCACGGCAAGATCCTGCATGCGCGGCTGCGCATCGCGCTCCGGATCGAACCGGTAAATGCGAAAGCGCGCGACCCGCGGCTGCGCCGCGTCCGTCGTTCCGCCGCCTGCAGCGGAACCCGATTCCGGTTTCGATGCATCCATATGCCGTGTTTCCCTCAAAACGTCCGCACCTTCGGCTCGAACGGCGCCACCGAAATCGGCGTCCGGTGCACCGGCTTGTACTGCAGCGACCCGGTCTGCGCGGTCCAGAGACTGTGCTTCATCCAGTTCGCGTCGTCGCGCTGCGGAAAATCCGCCCGCGCGTGCGCGCCGCGGCTCTCGGTCCGCGCCGCCGCCGACTCGATCGTCGCCTGCGCGACAGCGACGAGATTCGCCAGTTCGATGGCCTCGACACGCGCGGTATTGAACACCCGCGACTTGTCGCCGATCGCGACGTGTTCGGCCCGCAACGCGATCTCGCGGACCTTGCGCACGCCCTCGTCGAGCAGCGCCGCCGTACGGAACACGCCGCAATGTGCCTGGAGCGTGCGGCGCAGATCGGTCGCGACCTCCTGCGTGCGCTCCCCGGACGTCCGCGCGTCGAGCGCCGACAGGCGTGCGCGCGTCGCCTCCCCGGCGTCAGCCGGCAACGGGCGGTGCCGTTCGTCATCCGCGAGGGCAGCGGCAATGTGATTGCCCGCGGCGCGACCGAACACCACGATGTCGAGCAGCGAGTTCGTACCCAGTCGATTGGCTCCGTGCACCGACACGCAGGAACACTCGCCGATCGCATACAGCCCCGGCACGACGGCTTCGGGCATCCCGTCGCGCGGCGCGACGACCTGGCCGTGAACGTTTGCCGGAATGCCGCCCATCATGTAATGAATCGTCGGCACCACCGGAATCGGCTCGCGGATCGGATCGACGTTGGCAAACTTGATCGCGATGTCGCGGATCGACGGCAGGCGCTTCAGGATGGTCTCCGCGCCAAGGTGATCCAGCTTGAGCTGCACGTAGTCGCCGTTGGGGCCGCAGCCACGCCCTTCCTTGATCTCCTGGTCCATCGACCGCGAGACGAAATCGCGCGGCGCAAGATCCTTCAGCGTCGGGGCATACCGTTCCATGAAGCGCTCGCCCCGCGCATTGAGCAGGATGCCGCCCTCGCCGCGCACCCCCTCGGTGATCAGGATTCCCGCCCCCGCGACCCCGGTCGGATGGAACTGCCAGAACTCCATGTCCTGCAGCGGCAGACCCGCGCGGGCAACCATGCCGAGGCCATCGCCGGTATTGATGTAGGCGTTGGTCGACGCCGCGAAGATCCGGCCAGCGCCGCCGGTGGCCAGCACCGTGAATCGGGCCTCGAAGATCGAAATATCGCCCGTCTCCATCTCCAACGCGACCACGCCCACCACCGCGCCGTCCGCATCACGGACCAGATCGAGGGCCATGTACTCGACGAAAAACTGCGTACGCGCCGCGACATTGCACTGATAGAGCGTATGCAGCAGGGCGTGGCCGGTACGGTCCGCCGCCGCGCAGGCGCGGGGGACGGGCTTCTCGCCGAAGTTGGCCGAATGCCCGCCGAACGGCCGCTGATAGATGGTGCCGTCGGCATTGCGATCGAACGGCATGCCCAGATGCTCGAGTTCGTACACCGCGCCCGGCGCTTCGCGGCACAGGAATTCGATCGCGTCCTGGTCGCCGAGATAATCCGATCCCTTCACGGTATCGAACATGTGCCAAAGCCAGTTGTCCTCGCCCATGTTGCCGAGCGAGGCGCCAATTCCGCCCTGGGCCGCCACGGTGTGCGAGCGCGTGGGAAACACCTTCGTGAGTACCGCCACGCGGCGGCCGGCGCGTGCCAGTTGCAGCGCGCAGCGCATCCCGGCACCGCCCGCGCCGACGATCACGGCATCGAACCTTCTGCGGGGGAAACTTCCCAATGGCATTCACACGCTCCAAAGAATCTGTACCGACCAGACGAAACATGCCGCCAGCCACAGGATCGTCCCGACGTGCAGTGTCAGGCGCACACCCACCGGCTTGATGTAGTCCATCCAGATGTCGCGCATCCCGACCCAGGCGTGGAAGCACAACGCCGCCGCCGCCAGCGTACCCAGCAATTTCATCGCCACCGGTCGGAACGCCCCGACCCAACGGGCATGATCGATGCCGCCCACCGACGCGAGTTCTGCTGCGAGAACCAGCAGAAACGCCAGCAGCACCACCGCCGTGATGCGCTGGGCAAGCCAATCCCGCAGGCCGTAATGGGCTCCGACCGCCGTCCGCGCCGCCCGATGCGTCATCCCGCCCTCCCCGCCAAACCGAACAACCACAGCCCGAAGATCCCGGTGAGCGTGAGGCTGACCGCGAACACCGCGACCGCGCTCTTGCGGGCCGACGCGCGATCGACGCCGCGATGCAGGTCGAGCAGGAGGAACCGCACGCCGGCGCACGCATGATGCATCAAGGCCCAGAACGCGCCGAGCAGGACCAGCTTGCCCCACCACGAACCGGCACATTGCGCGACCCGCGCGAATCCCGATTCCGTAGCCAGGCTGTCGGCAAACCACCGCAATGCGAACGGCAAAAGGAGAAACATCGCCGCGCCGCTCACCCGATGCAGGATCGACAGCACCCCGGCGACGGGCAGGCGGTAATGGACCAGATCCGTGATCCGGATGTTGCGGCTGGCCAGCGATCCCGGTCTTCGGCTTGTTTGCATCGCTCGGTTACATCGTGTCATCGAAGCGTTCATGCCCGGATTGCAACGGTCGTCGCACAGGCCGGGGCCACATCTCTCGCGGCGGCTTTCCGACCTCCGTCCGGCATGTTGCGATCCTAGCGGAAAACGGTTTCGGCGTATCCTTCGACCATACCACGATGTGCCGCGCGCACACTCCGCAGGAGGTTTTCCGTCATGCTCCGCACGCCCACTTCCCAACCTGTGCAGATCGCCATCAGCGGTGCCGCCGGCCAGATCGGTTATGCGCTCACGTTCCGGGTGGCGGCCGGCGACATGCTCGGCCCGGAGCAACCCGTCGCGCTGCGGCTGCTCGAGATCCCGGACGAACGCGCGCAGAAGGCGCTGCGCGGCGTGATGATGGAACTCGAAGACTGCGCGTTTCCGCTGCTTGCTTCGCAGCAAGCGTTCGACAATCCGCGGGACGCGTTCCGCGACATCGACGTCGCGCTGCTCGTAGGCGCCCGGCCGCGCGGCCCGGGGATGGAACGCAAGGATCTGCTGGCCGCCAATGCGCAGATCTTTTCCGCCCAGGGCAAGGCCCTCAACGACGTCGCGAAACGCACCGTGAAGACCCTGGTGGTCGGCAACCCCGCCAACACCAACGCCTACATCGCGATCCGCTCGGCGCCCGACCTCCGGCCGCGCAATTTCACCTCGATGATGCGACTCGACCACAACCGCGCCGTGGCGCAGATCGCCGCGCGCCTCGGCCAGCCTGTGGACAAGATCGAACGGCTCTTCGTGTGGGGCAACCATTCCCCCGCGATGTGCCCGGACTACCGCTTCGCCACCGCTGCCGGCCGTTCCGTGCGCGAGTGGGTCGGCGACGAGACCTGGAACCGGGAAACCTTCATTCCCATGATCGAACGGCGGGGTTCGGCCGTGATCGAAGCGCGTGGCCTGTCGTCGGCCGGCTCGGCCGCCAACGCGGCGATGGACCACATGCGCGACTGGATCTACGGCACCGAGGGGCGATGGACGACGATGGGCGTGCGCTCTGACGGCTGCTACGGCATTCCCGAAGGTCTGGTCTGCGGGCTGCCGGTCACCTGCCACGACGGCGACTACGAGATCGTCCGCGACCTGCCGCTCGACGACTTCGTGCGCTCCTACGTCGAACGTTCCGCCGCCGAACTGCAGGAGGAACGCCACGCCATCGAAGCCCTATTAAAATCGCCCGGTTAACAAGTCAACAATCCGATACCCACGACATGACGACCGCGAACGATCCGTTCCGCAGCCTTCGCGCCCTGCCGGGCGCCAAGGGCCTGCGCTATTTCGACCTCTCCGCTCTCGAACGCGCCGGCCTGGGCACGATCTCCCGCCTACCGGTATCGATCCGCATCGTGCTCGAATCGGTGCTGCGCAACTGCGACGGCAAGAAGGTCACCGAGGAGCATGTCCGCGCCCTCGCCGCCTGGAAGCCCAACGCCGAGCGCACGGAGGAGATCCCGTTCGTCGTGGCCCGCGTAGTGCTGCAGGATTTCACCGGCGTGCCCCTGCTCGCCGACCTCGCCGCCATGCGCAGCACGGCCGCCCGCGCCGGCCGGGACCCCAAGCGCATCGAGCCGCTGGTTCCCGTCGATCTCGTCGTCGACCACTCCGTGATGATCGACCACTACGGCGACGCCAAGGCGCTCGACCTCAACATGAAACTGGAATTCCAGCGCAACCGCGAGCGCTACCAGTTCATGAAGTGGGGCATGCAGGCCTTCGACACCTTCGGCGTCGTGCCGCCCGGATTCGGCATCGTGCACCAGGTCAACCTGGAATACCTGGCCCGCGGCGTTCACCGCAAGGATGGCATCGCCTACCCCGACACGCTCGTCGGCACCGACAGCCACACCACCATGATCAACGGCATCGGCGTGGTCGGCTGGGGCGTCGGCGGCATCGAAGCCGAAGCCGCGATGCTCGGCCAGCCGGTCTATCTCCTCACCCCCGACGTCGTCGGGGTGGAACTTACCGGCGCGCTGCGCGGCGGCGTCACGGCTACCGACCTCGTGCTCACCCTCACGGAAATGCTCCGCAAGGAAAAGGTGGTCGGCAAGTTCGTCGAGTTCTACGGCCCCGGCACCGCGTCCCTGAGCCTGCCCGACCGCGCGACGATCGCCAACATGGCCCCCGAGTACGGCGCCACGATGGGCTTCTTCCCGGTCGACGAAAAGACCCTCGCCTATCTCGAGGGCACCGGCCGAACCCGCGCCGAAATCGACGCGTTCGTCGCCTACTTCCGCGCCCAAGGCCTGTTCGGAGTGCCGAAGGCGGGCGAGATCGACTACACCAAGGCGCTGCGCCTCGACCTTGGCACCGTGGCGCCGTCGCTCGCCGGCCCCAAGCGCCCGCAGGACCGCATCGAGATCGGCAACGTCAAATCGACGTTCACCGAGCTGTTCTCCCAGCCTGCCGCGGCCAACGGCTTCAATCAGCCGGCAGCGAACCTGTCCCGGCGCGTGCGCACGGCCGGAGGCGAGGAGATCGGCAACGGCGACGTGCTGATCGCCGCGATCACCTCGTGCACCAACACCAGCAACCCCGGCGTGCTGCTCGCTGCCGGCCTGCTCGCGAAGAAGGCAGTCGAGGCCGGCCTGCGTACGGCCCCCCACGTCAAGACCTCGCTTGCGCCGGGCTCGCGCGTCGTCACCGAATACCTGCAGCGAACCGGCCTGCTGCCCTACCTGGAAAAGCTGGGCTTCGCCGTCGCGGCCTATGGTTGCACCACCTGCATCGGCAATGCCGGCGACCTGGACCCGGCATTCAACGAAGCGATCATCGAGCACGACCTCGTCTGCGCGGCGGTGCTTTCCGGCAACCGGAACTTCGAGGCCCGCATTCACCCCAACCTCAAGGCGAACTTCCTCGCCTCGCCGCCCCTCGTCGTCGCCTATGCGCTGGCCGGCACCATGCTGCGCGACCTCATGACCGAACCGGTGGGCAAGGGCAAGGGCGGCCGCGACATCTGGATCGGCGACATCTGGCCGAGCGCGGCCGAAGTCGCGGCCCTGATGCCCAAGGCGATGGATCCCGCCGCGTTCCGCGCCAACTATGCGCGCGTCAAGACCGAGCCCGGCAAGCTCTGGCAGAAGATCGCCGGCGCGGCCGGTCAGACCTACGACTGGCCGGAGTCGACCTACATCGCCGAACCGCCGTTCTTTGCGGACTTCACGATGACGCCGCCGTCGGCGGGGACACCCGCGGAACCGATTCGCGGCGCGCGCGCGCTGGCCGTGTTCGGCGACTCGATCACCACCGACCACATCTCGCCGGCCGGTTCGATCGCCGAATCCTCACCTGCCGGCCGCTGGCTGCTTGCCCATGGCGTCTCCAAGGCCGACTTCAACAGCTATGGTGCGCGGCGCGGCAATCACGAAGTGATGATGCGCGGCACCTTTGCCAACGTGCGGATCAAGAACCTCATGATTCCCGCGACGAGCGACGGCTCCCGCGTCGAAGGCGGCATCACCCTGCACCAGCCGTCGGGCGAACGCATGCCGATCTACGACGCGGCAATGCGCTACCGGGCCGAGGGCGTGCCGACGATCGTCTTCGCGGGCGAGGAATACGGCACCGGATCGTCGCGCGACTGGGCGGCCAAGGGCACGCAATTGCTGGGCGTGCGGGCGGTCGTCGCACGCAGCTTCGAGCGCATCCACCGCAGCAACCTGGTGGGAATGGGCGTGCTGCCCCTGCAGTTCCAGGGCGACGACGGCGTGGAATCGCTGCATATCCGCGGCGACGAGACCTTCGACCTGCTGGGGGTGGACGACCCGCAGCCGCGCCAGACGGTCCGGCTCGCGATCCGGCGCGCCGACGGCACGGTCACGGAAGTTCCGCTGCTGCTGCGGATCGACACGCCGATCGAAGTCGACTACTACCGGCACGGTGGGATTCTGCCCTTCGTGCTGCGGCAGTTGCTGGCCTGACCGGCCGCAGGCGCGCTTGCGAGTCGTACTCGACACGAACGCCTGGCTCGACCTCTTCGTGTTCGAAGACGCCGGCGCCATGGCGCTCGGCGCCGCGCTGCGTTCCGGCGCCGTGCGCGCACTCCGCAGCCACCGCACGGACGAGGAACTGCGGGCGGTGCTGATCCGCCCGCAATTCGCGTCCCGGCTTGAAATCCGCCCGCCGGAACCGATGCTGCAGGGATGGCGGGAATTGGCCGAGTGCATCGAACCCGGCCGCAGCGCGCCGTGGCTCTGCAGCGATCCGGACGATCAGAAGTTCCTCGACCTCGCCGTCGCCGGCAGTGCGCAGATGCTGCTCACCAAGGACCGGGCGCTACTGCGCCTGGCGCGCGCAGCGCGGAAAAGCGGACTCGCGATTCTGACGCCGCAAACGTTCCGTCCGTAGGAGCCGGCGCCGGATCGACGCCCCTACAGAATCTGTGCTGCAACCTCGAACGCCAACCGCGGCCCCCGCGGATACCCCTTCGCCGGATCGGCGATGCCGAGGTTGACGAGGAAGTTCGACCGGAAACGCCCGCCGGGGAAAAACTCGGCGTCGACCGCGGCCGGATCGAACCCCGACATCGGCCCGCAATCGAGGCCCAGCGAACGCGCCGCCATCATCAGATAGGCTCCCTGGAGGCTGCCGTTGCGGAACGCGGCCTCCTGCGACAGCGCCGGATTCCCCTCGAAGATTCCCTTGACGTCCATCGCCGGAAACTGCTCCGGCAGGTGCTCGTAGAACCGCGTGTCGTACGCGACGATGACGGTTACCGGCGCCGCCATGGTCTGGGGAATGTTGCCCGCCATCAACCCCTTCTTGAGCCGTTCCTTGGCCTCCGGGCTGCGCACGAACACGAAGCGTGCGGGCTGCATGTTGTACGCCGTCGGCGCCCACTTGAGCAGATCGTAGAGCGCGTGCAGGGTGGCCTCCGGGATCGGGTCCGGGCGGAAGCCGTGCGCGGTATGCGCGGCGCGGAACAATTGATCGAGCGCGGGCTCGGGAAGCGGGGTGGTCATGGCGGCAGTCTCCGGTTCTGGGGTCACGGCGACAAGCATGCCAAAACGGCCGGCGCTGGACATCGAAAAACGAAGAACGATAACTTCAATTCCATTGCACGATTGCCGATCACGCGACGATCGGCGCCGCCTCGGCCGGATGCGCGCCGGCCGTCTCAGCCGCCAATCGTCACGCCGTCCCGGTCGAGCACCCGCACCGTGACCGGGATCCCGCCGCGAACGCTTTGGGTGACAACGCAAAAATCCTCGAACTGCGCGAGGATCCGGTCCAGGGACTGGACCTGCGAACCGGCCAGCCCGATCCGCAGTTCGACGAGAATCTCGACGATGCGCAGCCGCCCCTGCTCGTTGCGGCCCTTGCGCAGCGCCGCCCGTGCCCGCATCGGCGCCGGATCGTTGCGAAACTTGCGCATCGCGAAGAGCAGGCTCGACGCCAGGCAATTCGCCACCGCGGCGCCCAGCAGGTCGTCGGGGCCGGGACCGGTTCCGCCACCCAGGGGCGGATGCTCATCGGTATGCAGCACCGGAATCGCGGCCTCGCCGAAGTGCACCGCAAACCGGTATTCGGCTTCCTGTTCCAGCCGAATCGAAAAATCGGGAGCCGCCGGGTCGGTCATGGGAACGCACCTCCGAAAACGAGCCGGTGAAACCATACCACCGGATCCCGCGTCGTGTAGAGTCCGGACGACCACATCGGATCGCCGCGCAGGGATGCCCACGATGAACCAGCACTATCTGAGTCCCCTCTTCGCGCCGCGTTCGGTCGCCATGATCGGCGCCAGCGACCGCCCGGAATCGGTCGGCGGTGTGACCTTCCGCAACCTGCTGAAGAGCGGCTACCAAGGCAAGCTCTACGCCGTGAACCCGCAGCACACCCGCATTCAGCGGCATCGTTCCTACGCCAGCATCGACGAGATCCCGGAGACCGTCGACCTGGCGGTGATCGCCACGCCGGCGGCGACGGTGCCCAAGATCATCGACGACTGCGGCAAGCGCGCGGTGAAGGCGGCCGTGATCCTTTCCGCCGGGTTCGGCGAAGGAGACGGCTCCGGCCGCGAACTGGAACGGCAGGTCCTGGATCGCGCCCGGATGTACGGAATCCGCCTGGTCGGACCGAACTGCCTGGGCGTGATGCGCCCATCGATCGGACTCAACGCGACTTTCAGCAAGGACGGCGCGCAACCTGGCAACCTGGCGCTGGTTTCGCAATCCGGCGCCCTGTGCACCGCGATTCTCGATTGGGCGCTTCCCAACGACGTCGGGTTCTCCAGCATCGTGTCGATGGGCTCGACGGCGGACGTCGATTTCGGCGAGATCCTCGACTACCTGGTCTCGGACCCGCTCACCGAAAGCATCCTGCTCTACATCGAGGGCATCCGCCATGCACGCAGCTTCCTGAGCGCGCTGCGGGCCGCCGCGCGCACCAAGCCGGTGTTCCTGGTCAAGGTGGGCCGCCACGAAGCGGGCTCCCGGGCGGCACGCTCCCACACCGGCGCGCTGGTCGGGGCCGACGACGTGTTCGATGCGGCGATCCGACGTTCGGGCGCGGTGCGGGTGGCAAGCATCGTGCAGCTATTTTCGGCGGCCAAGGCGCTGTCGACGCAATTCCGCCCGAGCGGCAACCGCCTCGCGATCGTCACCAACGGCGGCGGCCCCGGAGTGATGGCGAGCGACCGCGCCGCCGATCTCGGCGTGATGCTGGCAACGCTCTCCGACGAGACCCAGCGCAAGCTGAACGACGTGCTGCCGCCGACCTGGTCGCACGGCAACCCGGTCGACGTGATCGGCGACGCCGACGCACCACGCTACCGCGGTGCGATCACGGCCTGCCTGGAAGACCCGGGGGTCGACGGCGTAATGGTGATTCTGACCCCGCAGGCGATGACCGAACCGACTGCCGTCGCGGAGACGGTGGTCGATCTTGCGGGACGCTATCCCAAGCCCTTGCTGGCGTGCTGGATGGGCGACACCGCTGTGGCTGCGAGCCGCGCCGCCTTCTCGCTGGCACGCATCCCGAACTTCCGCACGCCCGAGCCGGCGGTGGAGGTGTTCTCCTACATCTCGACCTACTACCAGAACCAGCAACTCCTGGTGCAGACGGCGGCATCGCTTTCGCACGACGCCACGCCCGATGTCGACGGAGCGCGGCTGCTGATCGAAAACGCCCTTGGCGAACACCGCAACGTACTGAGCGAGATGGAATCCAAGGCAGTGCTCGCCGCCTTCCACATTCCCATCGCGCGCGCCCTGGTGGCGCGTACGCCCGCCGAAGCGCTGCTGATTGCCGAACAGCTCGGCATGCCCGTGGCGATGAAAATCCACTCCCACGACATCACGCACAAGTCCGATGCCGGCGGCGTCCGCCTCAACCTGGGCAACGCCGAAGCGATCCACCGCGCCTTCCATGAGATGCTCGACGCCGTGCAAAAGGCCCGTCCCGATGCGCGCCTCGACGGCGTCGTGATCGAGCCGATGGTCGACCGCCCGAACCGGCGCGAGCTGATGGTAGGCGTCACCACCGATCCGCTTTTCGGCCCGATCATCACGTTCGGCGCCGGCGGCGTGATGGTCGAAGTGATGGGCGATCGCACGGTCGCGCTGCCGCCGCTCAACGCCTATCTCGTGCGCAATATGATCGGCGGCACGCGCATCGCGCGTCTGCTCGGGGCGTTTCGCCAGATGCCGCCGGTGGACATGGCCGCTCTGGAAAGCGTGCTGCTGCGCGTCTCCGAAATGGTGTGCGAACTGCCGCACATCCGCGAAATGGACATCAACCCGCTGCTCGTCGACGAGCACGGCGCCATCGCGGCCGATGCACGGATCGCCGTCGACTATCCCCGTCCAGGCAGCGAACCCTACGCGCACATGGCG
Source organism: Burkholderiales bacterium GJ-E10 (assembly GCA_000828975.1). NCBI lineage: Bacteria > Pseudomonadati > Pseudomonadota > Betaproteobacteria > Burkholderiales > Burkholderiales bacterium GJ-E10. The sequence continues at coordinate 1,722,195 of AP014683.1, forward strand.
ATCCATCCGTACCCCATCCATCTGGTGAGCCGCCAGATCCTGCCCGACGGAACCGATCTCACCATCCGGCCGATCCGCCCGGAAGACGCGGCCCTGGAGCAGGCCTTCGTACACGGCCTCTCGGAAACATCGCGGCATTTCCGGTTCGCGGGTGCACTGCAGGACCTGAGTCCGGCGATGCTCGCGCGCTTCACCCAGATCGACTACGACCGGGAAATGGCCCTGATCGCCGTGGTCGGACACGGTGATACGGAAACCGAAATCGGCGTGGCGCGCTACGTCATCAACCCGGACGGCGAGTCCTGCGAATTCGCACTCGTCGTTGCCGATGCGTGGCAGCACAAGGGCATCAGCCACCGCCTGATGAACGCGCTGATGGACGTGGCGCGCAACAAAGGGCTCCGGCGGATGGAAGGAACGGTCCCCGCCGACAATCGCACCATGCTCAACCTCGTGGCAACTCTCGGCTTCCGCTTCGATACCGACGACGACGCCACCGCGCCCAAGCGGGTGGTGAAGGATTTCTGAAACCGGTGCCGTGATTAGCATCGACTAAGACAACAAACAAAAAAACAAAGTTCGGCGATTTTTCGACGTTTTTCCCACGCTTGCGCAACGTGCCGTGATGGCACGATTCGCCCCGAAGATCCGACGTCAAACGATCCGCCGCACGCACGCGCTGCGGCGGATCACACTCCGCGACGATCGCGCAAGGAACCCATGAAACTTCGCCAAAAATTACCTCTAGCATTCGCCGCCGCCGTGCTGCTCACCGCCGCGGGCGGATCCTTTGGCATCTTCGAACTCAACCGCGCCGCCAGCACCTACGCGCGCACGATCGATGTCGATTACGCCAACGAGCGCCTGGCGTCCGACATGCTTCTCGCCTTCAAGACCCAGGTTCAGGACTGGAAGGACGTCCTGCTGAAAGGCCACGATCCCCAGGCCCTGTCGCACTACTGGACGGCGTTCGAGCAACAGGAGCAACAAGTCGACGACAAGGCAAAGTCCTTGGCAACCCGGCTGCCGCAAGGGCCGACCCGCAAGCTCCTGCAGGACTTCCAGAAAGCCCACGCCGATCTGGGCGTGGCGTATCGGCAAGGCCTCGGTGACTTCGCCGCGGCGTATTACGACCCGATCGCGGGCGACAAGGCCGCCAAGGGCATTGAGCAGGAACCCGAGCAGATCGCCACCCAACTGGAACGGCAGATCGTCGCGAACGCAACGGATGCGGCCGCCGGCGCCCACGCCGAACAGAGCCGCGCGACGCTGGTAAGTCTCGTCCTGATGGTCCTGGTGTGCGCCGTCGGTGGAACGGCAGGCTATTTCCTTTCGCACCAGATCACCGGCAAGCTCGGCGGAGAGCCCGAGGATGCAACCCTCCTCGCACGGGAGATCGCGGTCGGAAATCTCAGCGCCGCCGTGGCGGCAAGGCCGTCGGACACCGAGAGCCTGATGGCGGCCATGAAGAAGATGCAGGAAAGCCTCACCCGGATCGTCGAAAGCGTGCGCGCGAACAGCGACAGCGTATCCACCGCCTCCGCCGAGATCGCGGCGGGAAACAAGGACCTGTCGCAACGCACCGAAATGCAGGCGTCGAGCCTCCAGCAGACCTCGGCGTCGATGGAAACCCTCGCCGCGACAGTGGAGCGCAACGCTCACGCCGCCAGTCAGGCGGCGCAGCTCGCGGCATCCGCGAGTTCCGCCGCGGCCAAGGGGGGAGAAGTCATCGCACAGGTCACGACCACCATGAATGCGATCTCCGAAAGCTCTGCGAAGATCGGCAACATCATCGGCGTGATCGACGGGATCGCGTTTCAGACCAACATCCTCGCCCTGAACGCCGCGGTGGAGGCCGCTCGCGCAGGGGAACAGGGGCGCGGATTCGCCGTCGTGGCGAGCGAGGTCCGCAGCCTGGCGCAACGCAGCGCCATGGCGGCGAGCGAGATCAAGTCGCTGATCGGCGGCAGCATCGAACGCGTCGAGAACGGATCGTCGCTGGTCTCGGAGGCAGTCTCCGCCATCGACGACATCGTCGCCCAGGTCCGGAACGTCGCCGGCCTGATCGCCGAAATCAGCGCCGCGACCACGGAGCAGACGACGGAAATCGCCGAAGTGCGCGATGCCGTCCTGCAACTCGACCGCACCACGCAGCAGAACTCCGCCCTGGTGGAGCAATCGGCGGCGGCATCGGAAGGCTTGCGCAGTCAGGCCGCGCAGCTGGTCGATGCGGTGAAGATGTTCAAGCTCGCGCGCGCATAAGCGTTCCCCCCAACGTCCCCTGAGGTCCGCCGCCGGAGGCCGAACCCCGGCCCGACCTCCGGCGGCGGGTCGGCATCCAAGGGAGCGGCTCGAGCCGGCAGGCCGTACAATGCCCGCGCCCGCCTGCTCCGTCCGATGAACGCCGACGCGAACCATCCCATGCCGGAATCACCGCAACGGCCCGGCCTGCTGATTCCACTGGTGGTGGCGATCGCGTTCCTGATGGAGCAGCTCGACGCCACCATCGTGACCACGGCCATTCCGGACATGGCCGGCTCCCTGCACGTCACCGTCGTCCGGATGAGCCTCGCCGTGAGTGCGTACGTCCTCGCGCTCGCGGTGTTCATTCCGCTCAGCGGATGGTTTGCCGACCGGTTCGGCGCACGCCGGGTGTTCGCTGCGGCGCTCGCGGTGTTCACCATTGGGTCGGCCTTGTGCGGCATCGCTGACAGTTTCGCGATGCTGGTGGCGACCCGAATTCTCCAGGGGCTCGGCGGAGCGATGATGACGCCGGTCGGCCGCCTCATCCTGTTGCGCAGCTTTCCGCGCAGCGAATTCGTCCGGGCGATGACCTACACCACCCTGCCCGCCATCGCCGGCCCGGTCATCGGTCCGCTGCTCGGCGGCTACCTGACGACCTACCTGTCCTGGCGCTGGATCTTCTATATCAACCTGCCGTTCGGCCTCATCGGCATCGCCTTGGCGCTGCGCTTCGTCGCGCCGATGCGGGCCAACGAGGTTCCGCCGTTCGATCTGACCGGGTTCGCGTTGTTCTGCGCGGGCGTGGCCCTGCTGCAATTCGCGATGGAAGGCATCGGACGCATGCCGGGCATCGTGCCTGCCGCCGCCGTCGCGGTCGCGGGCATCCTCCTCGTCGGCTTTGCCCGGCGCAGCCGCGGACAGCCTCACCCGGCGATCGACCTCAGCCTGTTGCGAGAACGCACCTTCGGCGTCGCCACCCTCGCCGGCGGCCTCTGCCGCGTGGCGATGAACGCCCCGGTCTATCTCCTGCCGCTGCTATTGCAGCTCGGACTGGGCATGAGTCCGGCGGAATCCGGCGCCCTCACGTTCCTGTCCGCGTTGGCGGCCCCCCTGGTCCGGGTCGCCATCGGTCCGGCGCTGCGGCGCACCGGCTTTCGCGGGCTGCTGATCGGCAGTGCGCTGGCATGCGCCGGCATGCTTGCCGCCTTCGCCCGGATCGGGCCGGGCACCCCCCGCGTCGCAATCGCAACGGTGATCATCCTCTTCGGGCTGGTGCGCTCGACCCAGTTCATGACCTCCAACACGCTGGCCTACGCCGAAATCGACCCGGACCGCCTGAGTCGGGCCACCAGCCTGGGAGGGCTGATCCAGCAACTCACGGTGAGTTTCGGCGTATCGATGGGTGCCGCGTTTCTGGGTCTTCTGACACCGGCACGATCCACCCCGACGGTGGCGGCATTCCACGCCGTGTTCTACCTGATCGCCGCGCTGCCGATCCTGGCGCTGCCCGCGTTCACACGCCTGCGCCACTCGGACGGCGTCGAGGTGAGCGGCCATGCCGCCGCCGCGGGGCGCCGGCCACCGGGCGCCGGACGCAGCCACGGCTGAGCGGCGGCCGGCTGCTGTCCACGCCGCCACGGCCAGGGTTCCGATCACGCAAGGGCGCGCGCGGCCTTGCCGATCCCTTCGCTGATCATCGGATGGGGAAACGGCGTTTCCGCCAGGGCCGCCGCGGTTGCGCGGGTCTGCACGGCGAGCGCGAGCGGCGCGATGACCTGGGCGGCGTCGAGGCCGGCGATCTGGGCGCCGATCAGGATCCCGGTCCGCCGGGCGAACACGAGGGTCAGAAACCCTTCCATTTCATCGAAGATCTGGGCGCGCGAATCGGTCCGGTAGTCGTACGTCGCGGCAACCGCATCGATTCCCTGTTGCGCCGCCGCCTCTTCCGTCAAGCCGACCCACGCCACCTCCGGCTCCGTGAAGACCGTGAACGGCACGGCATCGAAGTTCATCCTTCCCGATCCGTTGCCGCCCGCCAGGATGTCTTCCGCCGCCACCAGGCTTTGCCGGACCGCCGAATGAAACAACATGCTGCGACCGTTGACGTCGCCCGGCGCGTAGACGTGGGGCAGCGCCGTGCGCAGTCGGTCGTCGACGGCAACCCGGCCCCGCGGCAGTCCGAGCTGGTCGAACCCTTCCGGCAACACCGGTTTGCGCCCGGTCGCCATCAGCACGCAATCCGCAGCAACGGATTGCGCGGCGCCGCTGCGCTCGTACCGGACCTGCAGATCGCCGTCGGCACCGCGCACGATCGCCGTAACCTTGGCGTCCGTGATGAGATTCAGGCGGCGCGCCAACGCGGCATGGAGCGTACGCGCGAGGCGGGGCGGTGCTCCCGGAAGAATGGCCGACGTCGCCTCCAGCACGGTCGCCTGCGCCCCGAACCGCTGCAGCATGGACGCGGTCTCCAGGCCGATATAGCCGCCGCCGATCGCCACCAGCCGGCGGGGAGCCGGCAGATCGGCCCCCAACCGGAACAGATCGTGCGACGTGATCGCCAGTTCCGCTCCCGGGATCGCCAAGCGCCGCGGCCGCGAGCCGGTCGCGACGATCAGGTGTGCAGCCTGGACCTGCAGCGCATCACCACGATCCGTGACGATTTCCACGGCATGGCTGTCGACGATGCGCCCCGTCCCCTTGTACATCCGGACCGTGGAGGCGGCGATCTCGTCGCGGTGCTGGGCATAACGAATCGACTGCACCCGGTCCTTGTGGGCCAGCACGCCGGGCCAATCCACCTCGGGCATTGCGCCCCGCAGACCGAACAGCGCATATTTTTCGGCCCCGGCGCGGGCCAGTGCCGCTTCGCGCACGGCCTTCGAGGGCACGCAGCCCTCCGCCAGGCAGTCGCCGCCGAGATTGCCGAACGGATCCACCATCACGACGGTACGACCTTCGCGGGCAAGGCGGAATGCGGCGGGATATCCTCCGCCGCCCGCCCCCAGGACCACCACGTCCGCACGCATGGTCGGCGTCATGCCGCACCGCCATGCGGTGCCCGCCGGAGCGGTGCATCGGCCGGCATGTCGACCTGGCCCGCGATTCGCAACGACTGCGGGGAAAACGGTTCCCACGGCATGGCGCGTCCCTTCCCGGAAGCAGATACGCCGGAAGCATAAGCCACGCCGGTCGCCGCAACGACCGCGCGCGTCGAAGACAAGCTCAGGAAGACTCGAACAACGCGTACAGCTCTTCCTCCTGGGCAAAATGCAGCGACAGGATGGCATGGAGGCCATACAGCATCCGCTGCAGATCGCGCAGATCCTCCGGCCGCGGGCCAGCGGCGGGCAGTTGGGCGACCATGCGGCGCAACAGCCGCGCGCGGCGCTGCACCTCGTGATGGGTCTGGATGAGCGGCCCCGTCGGGTCTTCGTCCCGCAGCATCTTCCGAATGGCGGAATAGGCGGTCCGCTGCTCCGCGCGCTCGTGCGGGAGCAATTCCTTTTCCAGCATCTCGCACAGGCCCTCGAGCCGGGTGCGTGCCTCGCCCGGCGGCAGGGAATCGATCCGCGCCGCCAAGGCCGCGATGTCGCCGATCTGGGGTTGCAATGACCGATGTTCCGAGGCGAGCGTCCGGGCAAGATCGGCGACGTCCGGTGTGGCGCCGGGACGCGCGCCGGAATCGACGAGCGCCCGCAGGGCATTGGCAATGACGAGGACATCAATCGCCTCCTGCAATACGGCGCCGGCGGCGGGTGCGATGTACCCAGCGGCGGCAAACGCCATCGCCACGATGGACAGGCCCATCCCGACGAACACGCTCTGGCGGGCGATGCGGCCCGTACGTTTCGCAATGGCGATCGCCGTCACCAGGCCATCGAGGCGGTTGACGGTCAGGACGACATCGGCGGCCTCGGATGCCGCAGTCGCGCCGCGCGCGCCCATGGCGATGCCGACATCGGCGAGGGCAAGCGCCGGCGCATCGTTGACGCCGTCGCCGATCATCGCCGTGACACCCTCCGAGCGCACCTGCCGGATCACCTCCACCTTTTCCTGCGGCGTGCGTTCCGAAAAGACGCGATCGACGCCCAGCGCATCGCCCACCAGTTCGGCGACGTCGGGATGATCGCCCGTAACCATGTGGATGCGCCCGATGCCGGCGGCGCGCAGCGCCCGCAGCGTCCGCGGCGCCTCGGCGCGGATCGGGTCCTGCAGCAGAAACGCGCCGGCGAGGGCGCCGTCGATCGCCACATAGACCGCCGCGGAGCCTTCGACCGCCGTGCGCGCCTCGATCGCGCGCAATGCCGGGGGCCGGGCCGCACCCTGCGCGACGAACTCGAATTGGCCGACGGCGACGCGACGCCCATCCACCGTGCCGGCGATGCCTTCGCCGACCCGCTCGTGCACATCCTGCGGGAAATGCAACTCCGCGCCCCGCCCCCGCGCTTCGAGCACGATGGCCGGCGCATACGGGTGCAGCGAGAGCTGTTCGACGGAAGCCGCGAGACGCACGATCTCCGCCACCGGCTCGGACCCGATCGTCTCGACCGCGGCCACCAGGGGCTGCGCCGCAGTCACGGTTCCGGTCTTGTCGAGCAGCAGCACCGCAACCCGCGCCAAGGTTTCGAGCGGACCGCCTCCTTTGACGATGATGCCGTGGCGCGCCGCGCGCGACACGCCGGCGATGATGGCCGCCGGTGCCGCCAGGATGAGCGGGCACGGCGTCGCGACGACCAGGACCGCAAGCGCGCGGATCGGAGTGCCGCCGGCGATCCACGCCACCGCGGCAAGCACCAGCGTCGCCGCCAGGAAACCGACCGCGTACCGGTCCGCGAGGCGCACGAACGGTGCCTTGGATTCCTCGGCCGCGCGCACCAGCCGGACGATGCCGGCATACGTGCTGTCGGCGGCCGGAGCGGTCACGCGCAGTTCGAAGGGAGCGCCGGCATTGGTGCCGCCGCTGCGCACCGCCTCTGCGGATTCGAGCCGTACCAAGCGGGATTCGCCGGTCAGCGCCGACTCGTCGAGAACGGCATGCTCCGACAGCACCAGGCCATCGGCCGGAACCACCTCGCCGGGTTTGACGACGAGCACGTCTCCCGGCACGACGGCGGCCACCGCCACTTCGACCAGGTCCGTGCCGCTGCGGCGATGCGCGATCCGGGGCGCGCGCCCGACCAACGCGCTCAATTCGCGCCGCGCCCGGGATACCGCAAACTGTTCGAGCGCGCCGCCGCCGGCAAGCATGACCGCGATGATCGCCCCCGCCAGCCGCTCGCCGAGGACCAGCGCCCCGGCCATCGCCAGGACGGCGATGAGATCGACCCCCGCCTCGCGCCGCAACACCCCCGTCGCGGCCGTGACGATCGCCGGCCCGAGCACCACCAGCGTGGCGCCGGACCATGCCCATTGCGCCACCTCGGCATACCCGGCCAGATAGCACAAGGCACCCGCCGCGAGTCCGAAAAGAGCCCCGCCCAGAAGAATAATGTGGCGCGTTACCATTCGGATGTCCGTGCCATTTTTTCCGGTTTTCGCCGCCGCGTTCCGTCATTGCCGCCGACTGCGGGATGGTACGCGGTCCGATCCACTCGCATCCTGACGCCGCGCATGCTTCGGCCCTTCCTCCTCGTCGTCACTGCCCTGCTCGTCGTCGGGTATGCCTACGTTGCGGCACGGCTCGGTACCGGGCCATGGAGCCGCGGAGCGCTCGCGCTGCCGTTCCTGCTCGTGTGGGTCGTGCCGGTCGTCTACTGGACCCGCAACGGCACGCAGACGGAAACGCGGTTCGACCGAACCATGCATCAGGCAAGCTACCTCTCGATGGCATGGATCAGCTTCCTCTTCGTCGGCACCCTGGCACGCGACGCCACCCTGCTCGCGACCAGCATGTTGCACCTGGGCGCCCTGCACGACGCCATCATTCACGACGGCATGCCGTTGGTGCTCGCCGGATCGATCCTGGCGATGGCGGTCGGCGCGGCCACCGCCCTGCGCGGCCCCCGCATCCGGGAGGTGACGGTGTGTTTCCCCGACCTGCACCCCGACCTCGACGGCTTCCGGATCGTGCAGATTTCCGACCTGCATGTCGGCCGCACCATCGGCCATCCCTATGTCGAACGGGTTGCGGCGTGCGCCAAGGCACTGGCACCGGATCTCGTCGCATTCACCGGCGACATGGTCGACGCCCCCGTTGCGCGCATCGCCACGGACCTTGCGCCGCTTGCCGACCTGGCCGCGACCAGCCCGACCTTCTTCGTGCTCGGCAACCACGATTGCTACGCGGGCGCCCACGCGTGGATCGCGCAGTTCCGGCGCATGGGTGTCCATGTCCTGCTCAACGAGCACGACGCGGTCCGGAAGGGATCGGCCACGATCGTCGTGGGCGGGGTCGTCGATCCGGCATACCGCGACGCGGCACCCGAAATCTCGCTCGACGGCACTCCCCACGCCGACTTCCGGCTGCTCCTCGCCCACAACCCGAAACTCGCCCCTCTCGGCGCGCGCGCCGGGTTCGACCTGCAGCTTTCCGGCCATACGCACGCCGGGCAGTTCTTTCCGTGGACGATCGCGGTGCGCCTCGTGCATGCGCCGCATGTGGCGGGCCTGTCCCGCGAGGAACGGATGTGGGTCTACGTCAGCGCCGGGACCGGAACCTGGGGACCGCCCGTGCGTTTCGGCACGACCCCGGAAATCACGCGCATCACGCTGGTCCGCGCGGCTCCGTCGACGGACACCCGAGCGATGCAGTAGAATGCGCCCCTTCGCGGGCGTCGTTCAATGGTAGGACCTGAGCTTCCCAAGCTCAAGACGTGGGTTCGATTCCCATCGCCCGCTCCAGCACACCCCAGCACCTTCCAGCACCCTCCCGGCGCGCTCGACGCCGAGGCCGCGTTCAGCGGGCCGCGCTGGCGCGCCGCTTCCAGTCCGCAAGCGCCTTGAGGGTGTTCTCGACGTGATGGTCGGGATTCAGACTGGAATACACGTACAACACCTTCCCGTCGGGCGCGATCACGTACGAGATCCGGTTCGCGGTGTCGCTGATGATGGCCATGCCGGCGTCGTACTGGTGAATGATCGCCGCATTGGCATCCGCGGCGACCGGAAATTTGTTTCGGCATTCCCGCACCGAAAATTCCTGCTGGGTCTGGATGTCATCGTGGGAAATTCCCAGCACGCTCGCCCCCAAAGCATGGAACCGCTGGGAGGCCTCGGCAAAGTCGTGCGCCTCCACCGTGCAACCGGCGGTAAACGACTTGGGATAGAAGTAGAGGACAACCGGCCCTTTGTGCAGCGCCTCGGCAAGGGAAAACGTGAATACCTTGCCGCCGAGCGCAGCCTGGGTCGTGAAGTCGGGAGCCTGGGATCCGACCGGCAACGACGCGAACGCCACGCTGCAAGCCAGCGCAGCCGCAACCGCCGAAACGGGGCGCGCCCAACGGGCCGCCCTCGAAAAAAATGGACGCATGCGATTCTCCACATCACCACGGAAGGCGACTGCCGCCCGCTCCCTCGCGCATGCATTTTCCACCGAAAACCGGTGCGCTTACCCCGATCGAGTGCGGGGTTTCCCTGACACGATGGAACGGCGTCTTTTCGGGATGCCTCAAAAAGCAAAACCCCCGAGGGATTGCCCTCGGGGGTTGCATTCCACCGGCAAGGATCAGACGCGTCCCGCGCGGCGGCGATAGGCGAGAATCGATCCAACTCCAAGCAGGCCCATTGCGAACAAGGGAAGCATGCCCGGCTCCGGCACGGAGTAATTCGTGATTTTCAACACCGAGGGAGCTCCGTTCGCTTCCACATACCACAGGTTATAGGAACCGGGACCGAGCGTGACATTTGTGCCGATGGTCGTTGTCGGGGAAGCGCTATCCGTACCCGGGATCAGACTGGAATTGTCGCCCGACCAGATGCTCATGCCGTCATCATGCCAAACCGTTGCGCTGATTTGGTGATTCACGGTAAAGCTCAAATCGAAGATCGACGCACGGGCGAAATAGGAGGTACTCAGAATGTCGGCCAAAGCGGTCGCAGTGGTGTACGTGCCTTGCGCCGTAAAGTTCGAAATACCAGGCCCTGCAGCACCGCCGATGAAGCTTCCGAGCGTGTTGTTTACGTTGTTTGTTCCGCCACTCGAGATGTCCCAATTCGGCAGCCCGGTCATCGTGAAGGTTGCGACCTCGTTGCCGGGTTGAATAAGCGTCGTGTTGGTCGGTAGCGCCTGCTGGGAAGGGCTACTGCTGGTGGAGCCCGGGGTTGCCGCGGACCATACGGTCACGTCGAAAATCGGCGTTGCATGTGCTACCCCACCCGCCAGCAACGTACCCACAAAAATGCTACCAAGCCAAGCCGCCCTTACGCGCATGATCGTTTCCTCCTTGAAACATCCCAACGGAACCTGTCGGAGAGATACAAAGCAAAAATAATGCCAAAACCGAATAACTCATTGACATCACGTAACAATTCAAAATGAAGCCAAAGAATTCGGCCGCCGGAAGCGAGAATCCGTAAGATTTTTCGACACCGTGACATGAGCGCCCGAACGCCCGTCTCAGGTCGCGAGGCCACGTGAATGCCCCCTCCGAAAAGCCGTCAACCGCACTAGGCACGACCAGAGCGGAACCCGAGCATTTCCTCTCGACGCCCGCGCAATTCGGACACCATTCCGATCCGCAGCCGATTGGCGCGTTCCGGTAGGAGGAGCACTGGTACGAACATCTCCGGCGCAATACGATCGCTCCCGGCACGCGATCCGCGCCGCCCCCTTCAGCGGAAGGCAACCCCATGGCGCTGTTGCACGCAGGTTCCGGTGAACTGCTCGACGTCCGTCCCTTGGGCGCAGCATTGTCCAACGCCCAGACGTACACGCTGGTTCCGGGGCCCCCGCTCGAAGTCTTTCGAATGATCCTCCTTGCGGGGAAGGGGATCCCCTCGCCCCATGTCAACGGGCCATTGACCATCCAATGCATCGAGGGCCTGGTCGAACTGGAGCTGCCCGATCGCCTGCACACGATGCAGGCGGGCGATCTCGCATATCTCGATCCCGGCGCGGCACATGGATTGCGAGCCGTGCAGGATTCCTCGATTCTGCTGACGCTGTTGCGCATGCACAGCGCCCCGTTGACGCCCCCGCCGTAGGCCGAACTCCGGAAGGATTCGGTCAGGAATCGCGGCGTAGGCGCCCTATGGGATCACCTCCGGCAGCCTTCCGAGCTGGCGCAGCGTGTCGTATAGATCCCGGTAGGTCTGCGCCGGCACCGCGGCCTGTCCCGGCATCTTTCCTGCCTCGGCGGCGGCCTTCCCGAGCCGTACGGCCACGTCCCCGACGGCAGACTCGGGAATGGTTTTCACATGGGCGCCGCGATAATTCGTGAGCAGCGCACGGATCGCGCCGCTGAGCCGGCCTTCGTCGACCGTGCCGCTGGGAAGACGGCAGGGCAGTTTCCACGTCACCGGATTCGATGCGTCCCCGACGTAGGCGAAACTGAGCCGGCGCGAGCAAATTGATGCTGGTCGCTGGCGGATTTGATCACGGTTGTTGAGGTTTGGGTGCCGGATTCCATCGCGTAGCGTGGCAGGAATCGGTGGGCTGGTGCGGGTGATCGCCGGCCGGTTGGCGGACGCACGCGGTGCGGCGAGCGTTGTCCAGGGACGGCCGGTCCGGTCGCTTGCGACGAACCGGGGACCGGCCGTCGGTGGGCAACGCGGTGATCGCCAAGGCGCCGGGGCGATGCGCCTGCGCGTTGTGGTTGCGGTCAGCCGGCGCCGGGCGTCGGATCCAGTTTGGCGATGAGTTCGAGGAACACTTCTTCGAACCCGGATTCGTACTGATCGGGATGAGTTCGAATGAAGTCGACCACCTTGCGGTAGCAGTCGGCGGCGTCGCGCTTCTGGCCGCGGGCCTCGAAGACCATTCCGAGGCGGTCGTAGCCGTCATGGACCTCGGGGTAGCGCACCAGGAGTTCGCGGGCGGCGCTTTCGGCCTCATCGAGCTTGCCGGCCTGGACCAGGTCGACGACGGCGTTGGATTCGTCGGTGAAGGTGTCGTCGTCGGATTCCGGCATCGAGGCCGAGTAATCCCCGATCTGGGCGCGGTATTGCGCCTGCTGGGCCTGCGATTCGTCGCGCTTGGCCGCGAGGGCAGCGAGTTCGGCGGCCCGGTCCTTTTCCAGGCAGCAGTGCTTGTACTTCTTGCCGCTGCCGCAGGGGCAGGGTTCGTTGCGACCGGTCTTTGGCATAGTGGGTCAACTTTACCAAGACCGGAGGGAAGCGATGGATACCGCCTTGTTGGCCGATGGCCGACTGCACGCCACATTGCGACACATAGACGAAGATCTGGCCGCCGAGCAGCGCGCGGCGGGCTGTCCGCGCTGCGGCGCGAGGCTGCACTCGGCGCGCTACCCGCGCAAGCCGCGCGGGGTGCCCCGCGGGTCGCGCGCCGAGTATGACCGGCGGCTGAGCCTGTGCTGCGCGCGCGACGGCTGCCGCAAGCGCGCCACGCCGCCCTCGGTTCGGTTTCTCGGACCCAAGGTCTACGTGAGCGCGGTGGTGGTGCTGATCGCGGCGCTGCGTTGCGGGCCGACCCCGGCGCGGCTCCGGGTGCTCGAGGAGCTCGTCGGCGCGAGCCGCCGCACGATTCTGCGCTGGCGCCGGTGGTGGACCGAGGAGCTGATCGACACGCCGTTCTGGCGCGCGGCCGCGGGCACGCTGATGCCGCCGGTTGCCACCACGGAGCTGCCGGCCGCGCTGCTGGATCGCTTTGCCGGAGACGCCCGGGATCGATTGCTGGCGGCCCTGCGCTGGCTCTCCCCGACCACGACCGGGAGCGCCGCCGTGCAAGCTACCTGAGGCGCAGGTGCCGGCCCGCAGAGGATGCGCGTGGCGCGATCCGGCGGGCGTGGCTATGGTGCGCGCATCCCCGCTGCAACCGATCGGAACCAGCATGAGCGCATCGAAACACGCTTCAGTCCACGAACGTTGGGCGCATCTGCGCTTCTCGGTGATCGGGCAACTGTTGGCGGCCCCGCCGCCGAAGGGCGAACTGCGCGCCGAGCTCAGGAAGTTGGCTGAGCGCACTTGGCGGCACCCGGTCACGGGCGAGCCGGCGCGCTTTGCGCTCTCGACCATCGAACGCTGGCTGTTGCGGGCGCGGCGCGAGCGGCGCGACCCGGTCGGAGTCCTGCGGCGCAAGGTGCGCGCCGATGCCGGGGTCCAGAAGGTGGGCTCGGCGATCCGGCAAGCGCTGCAGGCGCAGTACGCCGCGCACCCGAGCTGGTCGGTGCAGCTTCACACCGACAACCTGCGGGCGCTCATCGAGCGCGACCCGGCGCTGGGGTCTATGCCATCGTACTCGAGCGTCCGGCGGCTGTTCCAGGCGCAGGGTTGGCGCAAGCGCCAGCGGCTCAGCAGCCGCGATACGGCGGGCGCTCAACGAGCCGAGGCCCGGCTGGCCGCGCGCGAGGTGCGCAGCTACGAGGCCCACTACGTCGGCTCGCTGTGGCACTGGGACTGCCACGTCGGTTCGCGACCGGTGTTGACCGCCGCCGGTCGATGGGCCACGCCAGTGCTCTTCGGCGTGCTCGACGATTGCTCGCGGCTGGGCTGCCACCTGCAGTGGTACCTGCGGGAGAACGCCGAGTGCGTGGCCCACGGTCTGTCGCAGGCAATCCAGAAGCGCGGGCTGCCGCGCGCGGCCATGAGCGACAACGGTGCGGCGATGCTCGCCGCCGAGATCACCGAGGGGCTCGCTCGGCTGGGCATCGCGCACGAGACGACGCTGGCGTACTCGCCATACATGAACGGCAAGATCGAGAACCTGTGGGCGAACGTCGAAGGAAGACTGATGGCGATGCTCGAGGGCGTGACCGACCTGACGCTCGCCACCTTGAACGAAGCGACCCAGGCCTGGTGCGAGTACGACTACAACCGCACCGTGCACTCCGAGATCGGCGCAACGCCGCTGGCGCGTTTCCTCGCCGGCCCCGATGTGCTGCGGCCCAGCCCGGATAGCGACGCGCTGCGGCTGGCCTTCACCCGCACCGAGAAGCGCACCCAGCGCCAGAGCGACGGCACGCTGGTGGTCGAAGCCCGGCGCTTCGAGGTTCCCAACCGCTACCGGCACCTGCGCGAGCTGCACGTGCGCTACGCCGCCTGGGACCTCGCCCGGGTGCACCTGCTCGATGAACGCAGCGGCCAAGTCCTGTGCCGCCTGTACCCGCAGGACAAGCAGGCCAACGCCCGGGGCGTGCGCCGGCCGCTCGAGCCGCTCGCGGCGGCGGCGGACGCGCCTCGACCGCCCACCGGCGCGATGGCCCCGCTGCTGCAGAGTCTGATGGCCAAGCAGGCTGCCACGGGCCTGCCGCCGGCCTACCTGACCAAGGACGAACCACCGGCACCGGAAGGGAACGAACCATGAACAAGAAGCTGCTGTCGCTCTACGGCCTGAAGTGGAATCCGTTCGCCCCCGATGTGCCGGTCGAGGCGCTGCACGTCGGCGCGCGCCTGGAGTCGTTCTGCTGGCGGGTCGAGCAGCTCGTCGGCGAGGGCGGCTTCGCGCTCGTCACCGGTTTGCCGGGGGTGGGCAAATCGGTGGCGCTGCGGGTGCTCACCGAGCGCCTGTCGGCGCTGCGCGACGTGCAGGTCGGTGTGCTCAGCCGGCCGCAGGCCGGGATGGCCGACTTCTACCGCGAGTTGGGCGAGCTCTTCGGCGTGCAGCTTCACCCCCACAACCGCTGGGGCGGCGCCAAGGTGCTGCGCGCCAGCTGGCAGGGCCACATCGACGCCTCGCAGTGCCGCCCGGTGCTGATCGTCGACGAGGGCCAGGAGATGCAGCTCGCCGTCCTCAACGAGCTGCGGCTGCTCGCCTCGGCGCGGCTCGACTCGCACCTGCTGCTCACCGTGGTGCTGGCGGGCGACCAGCGTCTGATCGAGCGCTTCCGCAGCGAGGAGCTGCTACCGCTGGGATCGCGCATGCGGGTGCGTCTGGCGCTCGATCGCGCCAGCCCCGAGGATCTGCGCGAACTGCTGCAGCACGCGCTCACCAAGGCCGGCGCGCCCAAGCTGATGACGCCCGAACTCGTCGCCACGCTCTGCGACCACGCCCAGGGCAATCTGCGCGCGCTGATGAACATGGGAAGCGAACTGCTCGCCCTGGCCGCGCAGCGCGAAGCGCGACAGATCGACGAGCAGCTGTTCTTCGAGACCTTCGCAGCGCCGGCCCCGGCGCAGCTCAAGATGGCGGCGCGCCGGCGGTGAGCACCGCGACGCTGCCGGTCGAGCCGGCCTGGCGCTTGGCCCAGCGGCCCGACGCGCAGCGCTGGCTGGTCAGCGAACTCTGGGCCGAGCAGGCGGTGGGCATCGTCGGCGGCGAGCCCAAGTGCTGCAAGAGCTTCCTCGCGCTCGACTTGGCCGTGGCGGTCGCCTCGGGTCGCCCTTGCCTGCGGCGCTTCGCCGTGCCCAATCCCGGCAGGGTGCTGCTATACGCGGCCGAGGATGCCTCGCACGTCGTGCGCCAGCGGCTCGATGGCATCTGCGCCGCCGCCGGCTGTCGGCTGGCCGAGTTGGACGTGCAGGTGATCACCGCGCCCATCCTGCGACTCGACCTGCCGGCCGATCGCGCGGCCCTCGAGCGCACCGTCGCCGAACTGCAACCGCGCCTGCTGATCCTCGACCCCTTCGTGCGCCTGCATCGCATCGACGAGAACGCCAGCGGCGAGGTAGCCCCTCTGCTCGCCTACCTGCGCGAGTTGCAGCGCCGCTACGCCGCTTCCGTGCTGCTGGTGCACCATGCACGCAAATCCGCCGGCGCCATGCGCGCCGGCCAGGCGCTGCGCGGCTCCTCCGAGTTCCACGCCTGGGGCGACTCGAACCTGTACCTGCGCCGCGCAAACGATGCGCTCAGCCTGACGATCGAACATCGCGCCGCGTCGTCGCCGCCCGGCATCCAGCTCGAGCTGCGGGCCGACGGCGATGCACTGGCCTTGCGACCCGTACAACCGTCGTCCGATCCGCCGCCACCGCCCGCCGGCCTCGACGAACGCATCACCGCCGCGCTGCTGGCCGCCGCTAACCCAATGAGCATCCACGCTCTGCGCGCCCAATGCCGCGTACGCAACGCCTCCCTCTACGAGCGCCTCGCCGCACTGACCGCCGCCGGTCGACTTCAGCGCACCGCCGACGGCTACCGACTCGCCGATCGCAACTGATCCGCCATCGCGCGCCAGCACCCGCCCGCCGGCCACGCCTTCTTCCCGTTCCCGCTTCCGCCACTCCCTACAAAGCGCCGGAACCGGTAGCCGGAACTCCATCAAATTCCTCGACCAACGGCACATCAAGAAGCGGGATCGTGCTCAAACACCGAGCCGGGATCTTGTATTTCGGGTGTAGCAGGCCGTCATCCGACGAAATCCGTACTGGCGCACCGCCAGCCTCCGGATCCGGCGCCGAAAGGTCGACGCCCGCATCGAGCGGCGTCGGGTCGCGGTAGATGCCATCGACACTGACCCACCATGCGTCCAGGGAGTGCCCGGGAGCATCGAGCCGCAGGATCGACCGCCGCTGCAATCCGCCGTTGACAATGTCGGCGGCATAGAACACCAGGCCGTCGCTCACCGCGATGCTGCGTACCCGTTGCTCGTCGGCGTACCGGTGGGCCTGCGCGAGCGCCCGATCCAGGGAAGGCTGATCGAATCGCAGGGAGCCGGGGCGCTTCACCTCGACCAGCAGGCGCTTGATCCCGCGGCTGGTGAGGACGATGTCGGCGTACTGGACCTGATGATTCAGGTCTCCGATCGTCCAATCGAGCGCGAGCGTGAAGAAGTCCTGCAGGATGTCCTCGGCGACCTTTTCCGCGGCGACGCCATTGCGCTCCTGCTGGCGCATCCTTTCGTGACGCTGCCGCTGGAATTCCGGCCAGGACTGCGGAAGCCGGCTGCGGAATTTGCGAAAGGAGGCGAGGTCCGGGTACGGTGGGGTCGAACTCATGGCAGTCCGAGTCGCGATGGAGAATGGCGCTCGATTGTGGCGGAATCCGCGGGTGCGAACCAGCCCCCCCCAAACCCGCGAAATCTCTCCCGCAGCTACCCCGGCGCAACCCCGACCCAAAACAAAAACGGCCTACCCATCGGTAAGCCGTTGATTTGTTTGGCTGCGGGGGCTCGATACGAACGCCATTTGACAAGGGCTCGCGTCCTGCTAGCAGCATAATCACCTGAAATATCAAACGGTTACATATTCATCACCACGCTCCGCTGATGTGCTTGCCAACGTACTTGATCTCGAGCATCTTCACCGTTGTATCCGGCCGCCCGGCCGCGATCGCGATCGGTGCTGAGAACTCCACTTGGGTCATGGCCCAAACTCCAGGACGGGCGCCGGGGGCCTCTACTTCAGCCTTTTCAACCCGTCATGGCGAAGCCATCCGCCCTCTCGCTCTCCAGGGGGCGTGGCGGGGATCTCCCCACAGAAGGGGGTGCGTCGGCGACGGCGACGCCGACCAGAGGGGGAAGGCTTTCCCCTAAATGCCTTCCAGATCGCGGTTCATAGGCTTCCAACTAGCGGACGATTGACTCCCAATCAGCCGAGGAGGATAGTTCCGATCTTCCGGATTCGGAGAGATCATGTTCGAGCGGTTTGTGCAGCGACGGGCGGAGGAAGCCCTTTCCGATACGCCGGTGGTCCTGATCGTGGGCCCGCGCCGCGCCGGCAAGACCACGCTCGTCCAAAAAATGGGGGAAGCCGGGCGGACCTATATCACGCTCGATGATCAGACGGTCCTTGAGGCCGCCCAATCAGATCCCGCCGGGTTCATCCGCGGCCTCGACCGGGCCATCATCGATGAAATTCAGCGCGCGCCCGACCTCCTGCTGGCCATCAAGAAGACCGTGGACGAGGACTATCGGCCGGGCCGCTTCCTGCTCACCGGATCGGCGAATGTCCTGACCTTACCGCGGATCGCCGACAGCCTGGCCGGCCGGATGGAAACCATCCAGATGCTGCCGTTGGCGAAGGCTGAAATCGAAGGCCGACGTCCCACTTTCCTGGAGCGCCTCTTCGATGGAAAGCTCCAGAGCCAGAGCGACGCAATCGTCGGCGACGATCTCGTTCAACTCGCCCTGCTCGGCGGTTTCCCCGAATCGATCAGTCGCGACAGTGAGCGCCGGCGACAGGACTGGTTGCGATCCTATCTCACCTCGATTTTGACCCGCGATCTGCGTGACATCGCCGATGTGGAGAAGCTGACCGAGCTTCCGAAATTCGTGCGGCTACTGGCCGAGCATTCCGGCCAATTGGTCAACTATTCGCAGTTCGGCGCCGGCATCAACGTCAG
Organism: Burkholderiales bacterium GJ-E10; assembly: GCA_000828975.1. Classification (NCBI taxonomy): domain Bacteria; kingdom Pseudomonadati; phylum Pseudomonadota; class Betaproteobacteria; order Burkholderiales; species Burkholderiales bacterium GJ-E10. The sequence continues at coordinate 1,740,769 of AP014683.1, forward strand.
CCACAAGACGGGGCAGCGCTATGTCGGGCTGCTTGAGCAGGTATTCCTGATCGCGACGGTGCAGCCCTGGTTCACCAATGCGCGGAAGCGCATCATCAAGACGCCGAAGCTGCACTTCCTCGATTCCGGCCTGCTGGCGACCGTGCGCGGTCTCTCCTTCAAGAGGGTCAAGGCGGATCGCGGCACGTTCGGCGCGCTGCTCGAAAGCTTCGTGTTCGCGGAGGTTCTGAAGCTGATGACGGCGTCGGACCTGCGGCTGACGCCGCACCATTTTCGGGATCGCGATGGGCGCGAAGTAGACATCGTTCTGGAACGCGACGACGGGACTATTGTCGGCATCGAGGTCAAGGCCAGCGCCACGGTGAAGACGGGTGATTTCAGCGGCCTGCGGGCCTTGGCCGAAGCGTGCGGGGACCGCTTCGCCTTTGGTGTGGTCCTCTACGACAGCCCGAACTTCGTACCATTCGGCGACAGGCTGGCGGCGGCGCCGTTGTCGAGCCTCTGGGATGGAAAGGCGCTGCCGAACAAGGCAGGCAAGGGGGCGTCGCCTGGGGCTATATAGGAAGTGGTGCGAAGCCACGAAACAGAAGGACCAGCGGAAGCACTACTGGACGCATGTCGAAAAGGACGGCGGCCGTGACGAAATTCGTGATGGTCTCGCCGAGACAATTCGCTCGCACTATGACCGGCTCGAACGCATCGCCGAGGGCGTGGAACGGCTAGGATACAAGGTCGCCGCCAAGGTTCTCAGCGAGGCGATGCCGCAGACGCCAAAACGCCGCTCCGGCGATCTCGGTGAGATTCTCGCGACCGAGCTGGTTGAGGAGGAGATCGGCTCTTGCGCATGGACTCCTCGCTGGGGCAAGGTGACCTGCCGCAGGGGCCTATGCAGTGAGCGGCAGCGCGTTGCCGCCGTGTTTCGTGAAACGATGGAGGCATCCCGCAATGATTGACGCCCTGGTGGCCGGCAAGCTCTACGGCAAGCCGCAATCCCGCACCGCCGGAAACGGCAAGACCTACGTTATCGCCAAGCTGCGCGCCGCCGCCGGGGATGGCGAATCCCTGTTCGTGAACTGCATCACGTTCGACAAGGCGACCGGCGATCGCCTGCTGGCGCTCGACGATGGCGATTCCATCGCGCTGGCCGGCGCACTCACGCCGAAGGTACGTTGCCGAAACATTCGGACGGCGCGTATTCGCAGAAACGTTACTTGAGGACGTAGCTTCCGCCCTGAGCGACGCGGGCAACCGCCGCCCAGATTCCGCGTACGCAGGAAGCGCCACCCCTCATTGCCCGCCGTTCGCACACCGCCTAGACTGCGGCAGAAAAGAGAGGGGATGAATGACAGGCACTATCACGAAGGTCTTTCTAATTGTGGCGCTTTTGGTGACCGGAATTACCGGATGCGCTACCCATCGACCGTCGTATGCGGAACAAATCGCGCAAATTCCCCAGCCCACTAACGACGAAGATAGGCAGCATAAATGCGCCTTCCTTCGAGGCGAAATAGCGCGGCAGCAAAACATTGCCATGGTTGGCGCTGCGCAATTGCAAGGTATGTATGCCTTGGCTATTGAGGCCAGCGCCCGAAATAACATCGCCGCGCTGGAATCGCGGGCGAGTGATTTTGACTGTAGCGCCGCATTCAGCAATCAGCCTGTGCCGATGGAACGCTCTGCACCTGCCGACGTGGCGAAATCGAAAATCGAAAGTTGCATTGATGCCTGCAAGGCAAACACGTCAAGAACCTCGGATGCGTGCTTTGACGCTTGCAACCACTAGCACCTTGTCCCCAAAACGTCGCAGCGCAACGCAGGCCGGAATCGGGGCAAATTCCCCGTATCCGCCCGGTAATCCCGTCTTAACGCGGGTGGCGGCGGTCAGAGCGGGGCGGCCGGCACCCAACGATGGGGAAGCAATTCCTCGATCCTGCTTGCCGGCAAGGTCGGCAGCCGCGTGAAGACGTCCTTGAGGTAGGCATACGGATCGTGCCCGTTCATCTTCGCCGACTGGATCAGGCTCATGATGGCGGCGGCGCGTTGCCCGGCACGAAGGGATCCGGCGAAGAGCCAGTTGGACCTCCCCAGCGCAACGGGCCGGATTCGGTTCTCGATGTAATTGTTGTCGGCCGGTAGCGTTCCGTCGTCCAGATATCGGGTTAGCGCCTGCCATCGACCGAGGCTGTAGTTGAGCGCCTTGGCGGTTGCCGATCCGTCCGGAACCTTGGGGCGGTGCGCCGCCATCCACGCGTGCAACGTGTCGGCGATCGGTCTGGCTTTGGCCTGTCGGATTTCACGGCGCGCATCGGCATCGAGGTCCCGGACTTCGCGTTCGACTTCGTAGATCTGCCCGAAGAGCTTCAAGGCGTCCGATGCGATCTGGCTTTTGTTCGCCTCGTGCAGTTCGAAGAACTTCCTTCTGGCGTGCGCCAGGCAGCCGCACTCGGTCATGCCTTCCTTGGCAAGCATCGCCTTGTAACCGGAGTAGTCGTCGCAAACGAGTTTGCCGCGCCAGGCCCCGAGGAACGCCTCGGCATTCTTGCCCGAGCGCGTCTCGGTAAAGTCGTAGACGACGGCCTTGATGTCCTCGAACGCTCCGGGGCTGTAGGCCCAGAGGTAAGCGCGGTGCGTCTTGCCGTTTCCGGGCTTGAGCATCGACACCGGCGTCTCGTCGGCGTGCAGCACGCGGTGCGAGAGAACCGTGCCGCGCAGCGCATCGACCAGGGGCTGGAGCTGCACCCCGCACACGCCCACCCACTCCCCGAGCGTCGAGCGCGGAATCGCGTAGCCGGCCCGGCCGAAGATCTCCTCCTGCCGGTACAGCGGAACGTGGTCGGCGTACTTCGCCACCATCACCTGGGCCAGCAGGCTCGGCGTCGCGATCCCCTTGTCGATGACCTGCGCGGGAACCGGCGCCTGGATCAGCTTCTCGCATTTGCCGCAAACCCACTTGCCGCGGATGTGCCGCTCGACGCTGAACACTCCGGGTTCGTAGGCGAGCTTCTCGGACACGTCCTCGCCGATGCGCTTCATCTGGCAGCCGCAGGCGCAGGTCGTCGAATCGGGTTCATGCTGCACCGCCACCCGCGGAAGGTGATCGGGCAGCGGCTCGCGCCGCGGTTTGCTCTTCTCCCGCTTCGCAGGCTCGGTGGGTTGAAGCTGCTCGAGCTCTTCCTCCATCGCCGCCAGATCCGCATCCAGCGTCTCTTCCAGAAGGCTCGCCTGGTTGCGGTCGAGCTTCTCGCTCGTGCGGTCGAATCGGATTCGCTTGTAGCGCGCCAGCTCGTATGTGAGCTGTTCGATGCGTGCGCTCTTGAACAGAACCTCGCTCTGGAGCGCCGCAACCTTATCGAGCAGATCTCGGGTCGCTTCTCGCAATTGCGGTTCGGAGAGCGAATCGAGATTGGCAGCGTTCAGCATGCACAGCATGCTGCCAGATGTGTTGCAGCGGCGCCATTGCCGATTCAGGCAATTGCCAATTGCGCTCGACCGCGATCACACCAAAGTGATCTCGCGCTCTGCGCCGACGTGCTGCCAGGGAAGGCCGATCACAAGCGCATCGAGTTGCGCACGCGTGATCGATGCCCGGCCTGTTCCGTCCATGCCCGCCCAAACGAAACGTCCTTGATACAGACGCCGCGCACAAAGCCACAGGCCGAAGCCGTCATGCACCAGCACCTTGATCCGATTTACACGGCGGTTCGTGAACACGTATGCATGATGCGGCCGGGCGGAGCCAAACACCGCCACGACGCGGGCAAGCGCCGTATCCATGCCGGCGCGCATGTCGATGGGGGCCGTGGCCAACCATACCGCCTCGATCCGGATCATCGCAACCACGCGCGCAGCCACGCTGCGCAGTCCCCGGCTGCCGAAACTGGCCAGCTCACCGTGACCGTGGCCGCTCCGCGGCGCAGCTCGATCCGGATTTCCCCGCTGGGGGCCACCGTTGGCAGCGGCTCCAGCGGCAGCGCAATGAACTCCTCCCGGGCTTGGGCGCTGCGCTCAACCACCGTGTTCGCCGTCGCGGCGCTCTTCACGACCCAGTTACGCAACAAGTTGGCGTTGATCCCGTTGGCCATTGCCACCGAGGCCATCGAGACTCCCGGCCGCCGGCATTCCTCAACCAACCGCGCCTTGAACTCGGCACTGTGCCGCCGCCGGCGACGTCCCGGCATCCCTTGCTTGATGGACATGTGTCCGCTTCTCCCGTAAGTGGACACGATCCTCGCTGCCTCAAGGGCAGTGATCAAGATGGGTTTACCGGGCGGTTACAATTCCCCGGCAATCCCTACACTGCCCCTACATGCGCCGCGAACCGCCAAAACAAAAACGGCCTACCCATCGGTAAGCCGTTGATTTGTTTGGTTGCGGGGGCAGGATTTGAACCTGCGACCTTCGGGTTATGAGCCCGACGAGCTGCCAGACTGCTCCACCCCGCGTCACGAGAAGAGGATGCACGATCCGTTTGCCGGTTTTCGTGCAGCGCAGAAGGGGAATTCTACATCAAATCTTGATTTCGTAGCGGAGCCGGGCGATTTGCCCCGCACGCCAGGACGGACATCGATCGAGCCGCCGCGCCGTCCGATACCATCGCGGGGCATCCCCGCCTCGCACCGCGGGCGGGGTCACGTATCGCGGATGGTTCGGTTCGGATCTGGAAAGGGGCCGCATGGCGTCGTCATCGGGTGGCCGGCGTTGGCTCGGCTATGCACTGGTCACCACCGTTGCGTGGGGGCTTTGGGGCGCCTTGAGCGCCCTCCCCGCCCGTCACGGGTTTCCGGACACCCTCACCTATGTGGTCTGGTCGATCACCATGCTGTTGCCGGCAACGTACGTCTGGCGGAAGGAAGGCTGGAAGGCGCCCTTCCATCCGCGTTCGCTGGCACTGGGATTGACCATCGGCGTCACCGGTGCGGGCGGGGTGATCCTGCTCTTCCCGACCTTGTCGATGGGGCCGTCGTACCTGATCTTCCCCATCATTTCACTTGCGCCGATGGTCACGATCGCGCTCAGCGCCGCTTTCCTGCGAGAGCGCACGGGACGGACCGGCGCGGTCGGGATCGTGCTGGCGCTCATCGCGTTGCCGCTGCTCAACGACTGGGCGCCGGGAGCGGGGGCGCCCCACCTCGGACTCTGGTTCTTCCTGTCGCTGGCGATTCTGCTGGCATGGGGCGTGCAGAATTTTTTCATCAAGATCGCGCACCATTCGATGAACACCGGCGCAATCTTCTTCTACATGACGCTGGGGGGATTGCTGCTGGTTCCGCTTGCGCTGGCACGCACGAACTGGCGGGCACCCATCAACTGGGGGCCGGACGGCCCGTTGCTTTCGGCCGGCATCCAGTTGCTCAACGCGGTGGGATCGCTTTCGCTGGTCTACGCCCTGCGGGAGGGCAAGGCGATGGTCGTGTCGGCCCTTACCAACGCGGCATCCCCGCTCCTCACCGCCCTGGTCGCGATGGCAATCGCCGGCGAGATTCCGGGACCGTTCAAGCTGCTGGGGATCGGGCTTGCCGTACTGGCCTCGGGATTGCTCGCGATCGAAGGAGAGTAGACGGGATGGGTTCATACATCGTCCGGATTGCGCAGCCCGACGACGCAGGAACGATCGATCCGGTCCAATGGGACGCGCTGGTCGCCGCGGATCCGCAGGCCAATCCGTTCCTGCGCCACGCGTTCCTGCATGCGCTGCATGCCAGCGGCGCCGTGACGCCGCGCACGGGCTGGGACCCGCACTTCCTGACGGTCTGGACGAACGACGCAGGGAAGCCCGCGCAACTGGTCGCGGCCGTTCCGCTCTATGCCAAGGCCCACTCGTATGGCGAGTTCGTGTTCGATTGGGCCTGGGCCGCCGCAGCCGAGCGCGCGGGGCTGTCCTACTACCCGAAATGGCTCGTGGCCGTTCCATTCACCCCGGTGACGGGTACCCGCATTCTTGCCTCGGATGCGCCGGCCCGGGCGGCGGCAATCGAGGGCCTGCTGCAGTTTGCGGAGGAAACGCCGGCCTCGTCGCTGCATGTGCTCTTTGCGCCGGAGGCCGAGATCGACCACCTTGCCCGGCAAGGTCTGCTGGTGCGCAAGGGCATTCAGTTCCACTGGCACAACCGCGGCTACCGGGATTTCGAGGACTTCCTGGCGGCGCTGAGCCAGCCCAAGCGCAAGCGCATCCGCGCCGAGCGCCGCAAGGTGCGCGAGGCCGGAATCCGCGTCGAACGTCGAGTCGGCAAGGAGATCGGCGCGAACGACTGGGAGTTCTTTTTCCGCTGTTATGCGAACACCTACGCGGAGCACGGTGCGCGGGAATATCTGAATCTCGATTTCTTCCGCCGCATCGGCGACGCCATGTCCGAGCATGTGTTGCTGGTGCTCGCATGGCGCGGCGAGACCCCGGTGGCGAGCGCGCTCGGCATCTTCGATCGGGCGCGCGGCGCGCTCTACGGTCGGTACTGGGGTGCCGTCGAGTCGGTTTCGTGCCTGCATTTCGAATGTTGCTACTACCAGTTCATCGAATTTGCCATCGAGCAGGGCTTGCGGGTCTGCGAGGGAGGCGCGCAGGGGGCGCACAAGCTGGCCCGCGGCTTCGATCCGGTGGTCACGGCCTCGGCCCATCGGCTGCGCGATTCCGGCCTGCACGCGGCGGTCGCACGATTCCTCGCGCGCGAGGAGGACGCCATCGACGAAACCTTCGATGAACTGGCCGAGCATCGCGCATGGCGCGCAGCAGCGCCGGCCGCAGAGCATGACGGCACCGGAGCGGCCGCCGCGCCGGAGGGAATCGGCGAGTGACGGCGACGCCGTGCGTGCGCTGCAGGCACCGGTGCTGCGCCCGATCAAACGGCAGACTGGAGAAACGGGAGACCTGCCACGCCGTTGCTACACTGGCGCTGTGACTCCGACTCCCTTCGCACGCTTCTGCTCCGCCTGCGGCAACGCGATTTCCCGGCGCATTCCGTCGGGGGATACGCGGGAGCGCGACTGTTGCGACGCCTGCGGCCGGATCCATTACGTCAACCCACGGCCGATCGTGGGAACGATCCCCGTGTGGGACGACCGGATCCTGCTGTGCCGGCGCGCGATCGAACCGCGTTACGGCGCCTGGACCCTTCCGGCCGGCTTCATGGAAATCGGGGAATCGACGGCGCGCGGCGCACAGCGCGAAACCGAGGAAGAGGCCCATGCCCGGGTGGAGATCGGACCGCTTTTCAGTCTGCTCGACATTCCGCATGCCGAGCAGATCCACATCTTCTATCTGGCGCGCCTGCTCGACCTGGATTTCGGCCCGGGTGAGGAAAGCCTCGAGGTGCGCCTGTTCGCGGAAGCCGAAATCCCCTGGGAGGAAATCGCCTTCCGCACGGTGACGACCACCCTGCAGCGATTCTTCGAAGACCGCCGCCGCGGCGGCTTCGGTCTGCACGTCCTGGAACTTCCGCCGCGCGCGCCTGCGCCGGGCATCGCCGCATGATTGCGTGGCTGGAACCGGACGATCCGTTTCCCGACATTGCCAACGCCCTCGAGGAGCCCAACGGCCTGCTCGCCGCCTCGCGGGACTGCACCACCCGGCGCCTGATCGACGCATACCGGGCCGGCATCTTCCCGTGGTACGAAGCCGGCCAACCGGTCCTCTGGTGGAGCCCCGACCCGCGGATGGTCCTCCTCCCCGACCGATTCCGCGTTTCCCGTTCCCTGCGCAAGACGCTGCGCGCCGCCGCGGCAGACCCCCGCCTCGCCTTGCGCATCGACACCGCATTCGAAACCGTCATGCGCAACTGCGCCGCACCGCGGCGGGGCCAGGAAGGAACCTGGATCACCGAACCGATCGTCCGCGCGTACTGCGGACTCGCCGAACGGGGACTGGCGCACTCGGTGGAACTCTGGGCGGATGGGGACCTGATCGGCGGTCTGTACGGCGTGAGCCTGGGCCGCATGTTCTATGGCGAATCGATGTTTTCCCGGGTACGCGACGCGTCGAAGATTGCACTCGCGGGCCTCGTGGCGATTCTGCGTCAGGAGGGGGTGCCGGTGATAGACTGTCAACAGAATACGCGGCACCTCGCGTCGCTGGGCGCCTGCGAGATTCCGCGGCGGGAGTTTTGCGAACGCATGCGCGACGCCCTGGCACGGGAAGCAGTGCCGTGGAGCGCGTATCGGAACCGACGGCTGAACGAACTGCTGGAATTGCACTGAAGCGTGGCCAACCTCAAGGAGCTGCCGTTCTCGACGTTGCAGTTTTATGCAACGGCACCCTATCCTTGCAGCTACCTCGAAGGCCGGCAGGCGCGCTCGCAGGTGGCGACGCCCGCGCACCTGATCAACGCCGACGTCTATAGCGGCCTCGTCCGGGCGGGATTCCGCCGCAGCGGCATCTTCACCTACCGTCCCCATTGCGATGGTTGCCGCGCATGCATTCCAATCCGGCTCCCGGTGGCGCATTTCACCCCCAACCGCAGCCAGCGTCGAAGCTGGCGGCAGCATCGGACGCTATGCAGCCGCGTGGTGGAAATGAGCTTCGAGGACGAACACTACGACCTCTACCTGCGATACCAGACTGCGCGGCACGCCGGCGGAGGGATGGACAACGACAGCCGCGAACAGTATTCGCAATTCCTTCTGGCATCCAAGGTCAATTCGCGCCTCGTCGAATTCCGCGACCCCGCGACCAATGGCGAGCCCGGTATCTTGCGGATGGTTTCGATCATCGACATCCTCGATGATGGCCTGTCTTCCGTGTACACGTTCTACGATCCGGACGAACCGCGCGCCAGCTATGGAACGTACAACGTCCTATGGCAGATCGTGCAATGCCGGGAGCTTGCCTTGCCGTATTGCTACCTCGGCTACTGGATCGAGGGCTGCAGCAAGATGTCCTACAAGGCGCATTTCCGTCCCTACGAACTGTTGCAGAACAACCGCTGGCTGCGGGCGGGCGCCGCGAAATAAACCGCCAAAATTCCCATCACGACCGACACGACATGAGTGAATCCTGCGTCCCGGGTTGCGGCGCACTGTACCGCTTCACCCGCCCACTGCTCTTCTCCTTCGACCCCGAACGCGCCCATGAAATGACGCTCGAGGGTCTGCAGCGAGCCTACGACATCGGCATCCTGCGTGCCGCCGCCACGCCGATGGACGGGGAACCCGTCCAGGCGATGGGACTGACGTTTCCCAACCCGGTCGGCCTCGCCGCCGGCATGGACAAGAACGCCGCGCATGTCGACGCGCTGGGATGCCTGGGATTCGGCTTCATCGAAGCGGGTACCGTGACGCCGCGCCCGCAGCCGGGGAATCCGAAGCCGCGCATGTTCCGCCTTCCTTCCGAGCAGGCGCTGATCAATCGCATGGGATTCAACAACGATGGCGTCGATCGCTTCGTGCAGAACGCGGCGCGGACGCGATATCGCGGCGTCCTGGGCCTGAACATCGGCAAGAACGCCGCCACGCCGATCGACCGCGCGCTCGACGACTATCGCGCAGCGCTGGCGGCGGTGTATCCCCATGCCGGCTACGTCACCGTCAACATCTCATCCCCCAACACGCGGGACCTGCGCAGCCTCCAGGAGGAACGGGAACTGGAGCGGCTGCTCGGCGCACTGCGCGAGGAACGGACGCGCCTCGAACAGGCCCATGGGCGGCGGGTCCCGCTGGCAGTGAAGATCGCGCCCGACGTGGCCGATGCCCAGATCCCGCGCATCGCCGACACCTTGGTCGCCTTCGGCGTCGACGGCGTGATTGCGACCAACACGACGATCTCCCGCCACGGCGTCGAGGGGCGACGCAACGCCGATGAAGGCGGCGGCCTGTCGGGCGCTCCCCTGCGCGAGCGTTCCACCGAGGTCGTTGCCGCGTTGGCGCGCCACTTGCGGGGCGCGATGACGATCATCGGCGTCGGCGGCATCGTCCGGGGAGAAGACGCCGTGGAAAAGATCCGGGCCGGCGCAACGCTCGTCCAGGTCTATACCGGGCTGATCTACCGGGGACCGGCACTGGTTTCCGAATGCCGGAAGGCGATTGCCGCCGTCCGCGGCAACCGATAGCCAGAAGCGGGCATCGCCACCGCATTTCACATCGTGGTATAGACTGGGGGCATGCCCACTGAACCATCCCCCTGCAGCACCCCGCTTGCGGCGCCGGTCCTGGCGGCCCGGGAGGCGGGGGAGCGTACGGCGATCCAGGTAATCGAGCGGATGATGAACCTGCTCGATGCCCTTGCCGCGCGCTCCGGGCCGGTCAGCCTCAAGGAACTGGCCCGGACGACTTCGCTGCACCCGTCGACTGCGCACCGGATCCTCAACGACATGGTGGTCGGCCGGTTCGTCGACCGGGGCGACGCGCCCGGCTCCTACCGGCTGGGGATGCGCTTGCTCGAACTGGGAAACCTGGTCAAGGCGCGCCTTAGCGTACGGGAAGCCGCGCTGGAGCCGATGCGCGAACTGCATCGGCGAACCGGCCAGACCGTCAACCTGTCGGTACGCCAGGGTGATGAGATCGTCTACGTCGAACGCGCCTACAGCGAGCGCTCCGGTATGCAGGTGGTCCGTGCGATCGGCGGCCATGCGGCACTGCACCTGACCTCGAGCGGCAAGCTTTTCCTTGCCCACGACGATCCGCGCCTCGTCCGGTCGTACGAAACGCGCACCGGACTGGCGGGGCACACACGCAACAGCATCACCGATCCGGCCCGCCTGGAACGCGAACTCGCCCAGGTCCGGTCGCGGGGCTACGCGCGCGACAACGAGGAACTCGAACCCGGAGTCCGCTGCATTGCGGCGGCGATCCGCGACGATTCGGGAACCGTGGTCGCCGGCCTGTCGCTATCCGCCCCGTCGGAGCGGATGCAGGATGCCTGGATCGGCGATCTGCAGGCGACGGCGGCGAAAATCTCCGCAGCGCTCGGATACGGCAAACCGGCGGCCGGCTGAGCAGGCGATCCCGCCGGTCACGCCGACGGCTGCCCCCGGCCGGCGGCGGGAGTGCGCGTCCGGGCATAGTGCCGCGTCTCCAGCCAGTTGCGGACGCGCTGGGCATCCGCGAAGCGCGAATACTTCCCGGCCGAATCGAGCAGCACCATCAGGACCCGCCGTCCGTGGATGTCCGTCGACAGCACCAGGCAATGCCCGGCAACCGAGATGTATCCGGTCTTCTGCAGGTCGAGGTGCCAACGGTGGTTATAGACCAGGCGGTCGGTGCTGTGGAAATGGAAACTGCGCCGCCCGATCCGGAAGTCGTACCCCGAACTCACAGAGTAGCGGCGGATCAGCCCATACTGGTACGCCGCCTTGACCATGCGCACCAGGTCCTCCGGGCTCGCCCGGTTGCCGGGATTGAGTCCGATGGAGTCGGCGAAACTGGCATGCGCCATCCCGAGCGACCGGGCCTTGGCGTTCATCGCCGCGACGAACGCGCGCAACCCTCCCGGATAGGTCCTTCCCAGCAGATTCGCGGCGTGGTTTTCCGAGGACATCAGCGCCAGGTGCAAGGCCTGGCCGCGCGTGATATGGACCCCCGGGTGCAGCGGCGATCGCCCCCAGCCCTCCGAGGTGCGGTCGTCGCGCGTGAATTCGAGCGTCTCGTCGAGCGGAAGGTGCTTGTCGAGCGTCACCATGGCGGTCATCAGCTTGGTGATCGAGGCGATCGAGGACACCGTCTCCGGGTTCTTGGCATAGAGGACCTTGCCCGTGTCCTGATCGACGACCAGGACATAGGCGGACCGCAGGTGCGGAGCGCCGGCTCCGTGATGACGAACCACGCGGTGAGCCGATGCCGCACCGGACAGCGCCAGCAGCGCCGCAGCCAACCCCAACCCGAAACACCGGTGCAATGAACCCCGCATGGCCCCGCCCTTTCCTTGAAGCGATTGTTCTTGAATCTTCGCCCGAATTCTACTGACGTTTCCCGCCTCCGACCGTGCTCAGGAATCGATGAAGTGCACGAAGTTCTCGATCGGTTCGCGCTCCGTAACGAGCGAGTTCTCGATCCGGCTCGGGTCGGCCTTCCCCAGCGCCATGGCGCAGACGATCGTGTACTCGTCGCTGATGCCCAACTGCGCACGGATCACGCGGTGAAACGGATTGAACGACGCCTGCGGACAGGTATCCAGGCCACGCGCGCGCGCCGCGATCATGACGTTCTGCAGGAACATCCCGTAATCGAGCCAGCTACCCTGGCTCAGCGCGCGGTCGATGGAGAACACCATCCCTACGGGGGCGTCGAAGAATTGGAAGTTGCGCCCCTCCTGGGCCTGCATCTTGGCTTCGTCACCGCGGTCGATGCCGAGCAGCCCGTACAGGTCCCAGCCGACTTTGCGGCGGCGGGCCAGATAAGGATCAACCCAACGCAAGGGGTAGTACGGGTATTCCTCCCGATGCTGTTCGCGCTCTTGCGGGTTGCTGTATGCGGCGAGGATGGCCTGCGAAAGCCGATCCAGCGCCCCGCCCGTGACGACGTGGACGTTCCACGGCTGGATGTTCGTACCGCTGGGAGCCCGGCTGGCCACGCGCAGGATCTCCCCGATGGTCGGGTGCGGGACAGGATCGGGAAGAAAGGCGCGCACGGAGCGCCGGGACGTGATAGCGGCGTCGACGGCCTCGGTCGCCGAGAGACTGGAAAACGGTGGAAACGAATACGGTTCGGAATTCATCGGAACGAGCCCTCCCGCACGGTCGGATCACCGCACCGCAATAGGCGGCCGACCGAAAGCGTTTGATTAACGAAGCACCAAAAGGCAACATTTACCCATTGATTTTCAATGGAAATTAATTTTCGGCAAAAACAGATTCAAAACGATCCCAAAGAACCTCTTGACTTTTGTGCAAAGCAGCATAAAATTCGTATCGTCGTAGCACGAAACCGGAAGTTCGACACTCCGGAAGATAGTAGTTCGTTGGAAAGCGTTTTTCGACACCATTGCAGCGACGCACCCGGATTCGGGAGAGAACCATGGCAACGACCCTCACGCACATGCTGGATCTGCAGAAGATCCATTTCGACGCGGCCAACGCCGCCGGTCGTATGACGGTCGATGTCCTGGAGAAGTGGGCCGACCTGAACGCCGCGACGGCACGAGCCGTTCTGCAGGAGGGCACGGACACCGCCCACGCCCTCCGCACGGCGCGCGACCCCCAGCACGTGATCGATGCCATGGCTGCCGCCGGGAAGCCGGCCGCCGAACGGTGGTTGGGCTATTCGCGCGATGCCTACGCCATCGCCAATGGTGCGCGCGGCGAACTGACGAAGATTTTCCAGACACAACGCGCCGAACACCAGCGCCAGGTCGGCGATTGGATCGCCTCCGCATCCGAGAGCGCCCCGGTCGGAGCGGAGCCTGCGGTTGCCGCCTGCCGGCTTGCGTTCACCAATGCAAATGCCGCGCTCGACACGTTCTTTCAAGCTGCGCAAGCCGCAGCGGATTGGGCGGAGTCAAACATTTCTGCCGCGATGTCCGCAACAATCGACACCGTGGCTGCCTCCAGCGATGCAGCGAAAGGAAGGGCACGCAAAGCGGCAAACGCGTAACGGTTTCATCTCCTTGGCACCACTTGTTCGGGCGCCAGCCCGAGCGTCTCCTGTCTCCTCCTTTACGTGGTGCTTTTCCGAGCCTGGTCTTTACCAGGCTCTTTTTTTGCCCTGAGATCGGGCACGGCGTACTGCCGGACGGACTACTGATTTCCCAAGGTTCGCAGCGCTTCTTCCAGACGCGGCATGGCGCTGCGCCGGAACAGCCCAAATTCGTCGAAGAACTCCTCCCGGGACAGGATCACCTCGCGAGCCGCCATGCCGTTGCGGATTCGAACCGTATGGCAGGTCCGGACCGGCTGTTGCGAAATGCTGTCGACCTCCACCTGGACGCCGAAGCGGCCGACGCGTCGCGTGATGCCGGCGACGCACGTCACGATCCGCTCCACCGCGTCGCGGTATTCGTCGTAGCCGTGCCGCCGATCGATCGACCGGATTCCCCGGGAAATCACGCTGCCTTCCACCATGGTCCTGCCCTCCATTCCCTCTCTCGGCGTGCTCCAGGCGAATTCGCAGAACACGCAACGGAACGAAGTATAGATGGGATTTTTTCCCACGTAACACGCAATCAGGGTAGCCCGTACGAAAATTCGTAATCACTTGTATCCCCCGCGCAAGACCCCAACCGCGCACCGGGATAGGGAGATCGCATTCCAACGATATGAAAATTCAATTTGAAATAATCATCCGATAGAAATATCGTTTCGCCGGTGATGTCCCTGCAACATTCCATGCCGCGTCCGGTTCGACCGGACCGGTTCTCTTTCCGGAAAGGAGCACCCCCATGAGCCGAACCCGATCCGCACTCGCGGCACGACATGCCGTCACCCTCGCCCTGCTGGGCGCACTTGGCGCGGCGCAGGCGCAAGAAGATCTGTCCCGGTGGAAACTGCCGGCGGCGCCGATTCCCGCAGACAATCCCCAGTCGGCCGCGAAGATCGCGCTGGGGCACCAGCTCGCTTTCGACACGCGCCTGTCCAAGAATCACGCGCTCTCCTGCGCGAGCTGCCACGTTCCGTTCGCCGGCGGCGCCGGCATCACGCCGCGCGCCTTCGGGCAGGGCGGCGAGCTGGGCCGCTGGGCCCCGTCCTGGGACAATTCGGCGTACTACACCTCGCTCTTCTGGGATGGACGGGCCTCATCGCTCGAGCAGCAGACCGGCGCCCTGCCCGGCCACATGGGACCGCTCACCGCTCCCGGCGAAATGGGGGGAACCATGAAGGAGGATGTCGCCACGCTCAACGCGATTCCCGGCTACCGCAAGCAGTTCCACGCGGTCTTCCACAGCGACGCCACCCCGGAGAACATCGCCAAGGCGATCGCCTCGTTCGAGCGCACGCTGATCGCCACCCAGTCGCCATTCCAGCGCTACGTGGCGGGCGACGCCCATGCCATCAGCCCCGCCGCCAAACGCGGTTTCGCCCTCTTCCAGGGCAAGGCGATCTGCACCGCCTGCCATGTACCGCCCGCCCTCACCGACAACAACTACCACGACATCGGTGTGCCCCAGGTCGGGCCGTTGAAGGATGACGAGGGACGGGGCGCGGTGACCAAGGATCCCGCGGACGCCAGGCGCTTCAAGACGCCGTCGCTCTACAACGCGGGCTCATTCGCGTTCTACATGCATGACGGCGCCTACACCACCTTGCAGGAGGTCGTTGCCCACTACAACCGCGGGGGGAATCACGCAGACAAGAACCAGGATCCGCTGATCCAGCCTTTGCACCTCACGGCGCAGGAGCAGCGCGATCTGGTCGCCTTCCTGGAAACCCTGACCGACAAGCGGCTCGATCAGGTGACGCGACCGAAACTGCCGTAAGCGGGGCCGGCCGGTTCGCCTCCATCCGCAGATGGCGAACCGGACCGGCAGTCGGGTCCACAGGCGCTACGGCACATAGCGCCAGAGATCGTTCAAGTCACCGACCGCAGTCGCGGACGAGTCGTATCCGCCGCCGCCGAACAGCCAGAAATCCCCGTTGGCATCGACCCAGCCGGCGGCACCGTACCGTGCACCCGGAAAACTGGTGACGCTCGAAGTCCCCGGCGATGATCCATAGGCCCCCGCACACCAGCTCGCCGCGGGACTGGTGCCGCTCGGCGTCGTCGTGCAGCCGTTCTCGGTGGTTGTTGTACTCACCTCGGTCCACTGCTGCTTCCCGGAACCGGGCGTCATCGAACCGGGATCGAAATACCAGAGGTCGTTGAAATACCCCTCGGCCCCGCTACCGCTGCCGACACCGGTGTAGCCTTCTCCCCCATACAGCCAGAAGTATCCGGTATGCGGATCGACCCACGCCACCGCATCATCCCGCGCCGCGGGGCTGTAGGGTTGGCCGCCCCCCGCGGCAGGGGGATTTCCGGGCCAGCAGTGCCAGCTGCCCGGGGAGTTCGCCGTCGGCGGCGTGTATTCCCAGAGATCGGCATAGTAGGTCTGTGTTGCGGAAGACGAAGTCGTCGACACCACCGCGCCACCGAACAACCAGAGGTTGGCTCCGTCGAACCAGGAAACGGCATCCTGCCGCGCGGGGGGCGATGGCAACGAGCAGGTGTCACCGCTCACTGCCGTCGTGGATGCGGACCCGCCCCCGGATACTTTCGTCCAGGTCGCAGCGCCTGGAACAAGCTCCCAGAGATCGTTCAAATCGCCGGTGGTGGCGTCGACCGCCACCCCATTTCCTCCGAACATCCACAAGTCACCGGCCTGATCGATCCAGGTGGATGCGCCAAAACGCGCTCCGGGATAGGAAGAGGACGGGGTGGATGATCCGGCAGCAACCAAGGTCCACCCGCCATTCGGCGTAAACATCCACAGATCATTCTGCGCTTGGACGGTGGACGAACTGCACCCGCTGGAATTGCCGCAACCAATCCCCCCGAACAGCCATGCTTCACCCGTGCTGCGGTTGAACCATGTGCTCGCGAAAACCCGGGCGCCCGGGTAGGAGGAGGAACCCACATTGGCAACGCCCGACTGGTATGCCGTGCCATTGGACGTTGCCGGCTCCCACCACGTCCAGGTTCCCGAATTCGTGTCGAACTTCCACAGATCGCTGAAAATTCCGATCGCGCTGGCGGAAGCCACGGCGTCTCCGCCAAACAACCAAAGGTTGCCGGCACCGTCGGCCCAGGACGCGGCTCCGTAGCGTGCCCCGGGGAAGCCTCCCGGCACGCCGACCGTGCCATACGAACCGATCGCACCCGCGGTCTGGGATCCCGCAATCCACGTCCAGGCCTTCGGTGTCGACGGGGAGCACACCACGTTGACGCTCACATTGCCGTTGGCCGCACCGGCCCCGCTCAGCACTACGCAGTTCTGACCAGATGGCTGTTGCGAAACCGTAACGTCGTATAACGCTCCGGCGGCAATCTGGGTGCCGAATGTGCTGGTGGTACTGCCGTATACGGTCACGGAGTCGCTGCCGTTGTCCTGCAAGGTCAGCGTTCCCGAGGTCAACCCGGTCACCTTGATGCTGATGGGGAAGCTTTGGCTGCCGCTGCTGCCTCCCCCCCCTCCGCAGGCTGCAAGCAATGCCGCCGCCGCAAGCGCCCCAACCGCGGAAAACGCCATTCGCATCGGATTCCGGACGCCACCACTCATGATGTCCCTCTCCCCAGGGCAATATCAAGCGGTTATCAGGATCCGGCGATCATACGGGAACGATGGGGGAACTTGCCATCGAAAATCGATCGGACTAACGCCCCATTGCCGCCCAGACTTTTTCCAGCCGCTTGACGCTCACCGGCACCGGGGTGCGCAGTTCCTGGGCGAAGAGCGAGACCCGCAGTTCCTCGAGCAGCCACCGGAATTCGTCCAGCCCCGGGTCGGCAACACCCTTGCGGGCGGCCACTTCGCGCAGCCACTTCGCCTGCAAGGGCTGGATCTCGGCCAGCCGCGCCGCGTCCCGGGGCGGGTCGGCGCGCAGCTTGTCGAGCCGCATCGCGATCGCCTTCAGGTACCGGGGCAGATGGGCCAACTGGGCGGCCGGGGTGTCGGCCACGAATCGGCGGCCCAGCAGACGCGCCATCTGCTGCTCGATGTCGGCGCAGGCAGCGGCGTGCGTGCGCAGGCCGTTCAGCTTCTTTGCCACCGCCACCGCCTCGTCGACGATCTGCGTGGCCAGCCGCGCGATCTCCTGGACGACGAGTCCCAGGCGCCCCCGCACCTCGTCGCGGCGCGCGACGAACTGCGCGCGGTCCTGGGGCATGGGATCGGCGCAGGCCAGGCGATCCAGCGCCGCCGTAACCACCTGTTCGGCAAGCGGATCGAGATGCTTCATCGGCGGCACGGTCGTGGCACGCATCTGCACCGTGGCGAGCGCGCCGAGGCCCTTTTCCAGCCCGCGCAGCGGTTCGCGCAACTGCAGGCGAAACAGGCGCCGCAGGCCCTCGCGGTGTGCCGCCTGCGCCGCGGCCGGATCGTCGAACACGTCCAGCAGACAATGGGTCTGCCGGTCGACGAGCGCCGGGTAGCCGACCAGCGTCTGTCCGCCGCGCGCGATCTCCATGATTTCCGGCAGCACGCCGAAGTCCCAATCGGTGATTTCCCGCCCGGCATCGGCGGCCGGCGACCGGTCTGCCGCCGCGGGTCCGGCCCCGGATCCCACCGCGGCTCCCGCCGGGCCCCTCCCACCGGCCACAGCCCCCGCCGCCAGCTTGCGGAAGCTCGCCTGTGCCTGCGAGCCCAACTCCGCCCGCAGTGCCGCGAGATTGCGCCCCATCGCCAGCTGCCGACCGGATTCGTCGACGATCTTGAAATTCATCGTCAAGTGCGCGGGCAGGGTCTCGAGCTTGAAGTCGCCCGGCGCACAGACGGTCCCGGTCTGTGCGCGGATGTCGGCGATCAGCGCGTCGACCAGGCCCCGCAACGGGGGCGTCGGTGCCGTCTCGGGAGCCGGTTCCGCCGACGGATCGAAGGGGTGGCGCGCGACGAACCCGGCGGCATAGTCGGGCAAGGGCACGCAGGCGCGACGCAGCTTCTGCGGCAGCGACTTGCACAACAGCTGCACCTTCTCCTTGCGCATGCCGGGGACCAGCCAATCGAATGGTTCCGCGTCGAGCTGGTTGAGCGCATAGAGGGGAATGCACAGGGTCACGCCGTCGCGCGGGCTTCCCGGCTCGAAGTGATATGTCAGGTCCATGCGCAGCCCACGGGCGGCCCACTGCTTCGGAAACAGTTCCGTGGTCGCACCGGCCGCCTCGTGGCGCATCAGTTCGTCGCGCGACAGGAAGAGGAGCCGCGGATTCTCGCGCTCGGTCTGGGCCCGCCAGCGCTCGAAGCCGGCGCCGCTGCATACGTCGGCAGGAATGCGCTGATCGTAGAACGCGAAGATCAGATCTTCATCGACCAGCACGTCGGGTCGGCGGGTGCGGTGTTCGAGTTCGCGAATCTCGTCGACCAGGCGCCGATTGTGCGCAAGGAACGGCGCCCGGGCATCGAATTCGCCGGCGACCAGCGCCTCGCGGAGGAAGATTTCGCGGGCGTGCGCGGGATCGATCGGTCCGTAGGACACGCGCCGCTGCACATACACCGGCAGGCCGTAGACGGTGCCGCGCTCCAGCACGGTGACCTGCGCAGCGCGCTTCTCCCAATGCGGATCACCGTGGCTTTTCTTGAGCAGATGCGCGCCCGCCTGTTCGATCCAGCGCGGATCGACCTCCGCCGCCGTGCGCGCGAAGAGCCGCGAGGTTTCGACGAGTTCGGCGCATACCAGCCAGCGCGCGTTGCGTCGCGCCCGCGAGGCCCCGGGCCAGAGGTGGAACTTGATCCCGCGCGCCCCCAAAAACGGCGCGTCGCGCGCCCCCGGATCGGCGTCCGTGCTCTTCATGCCGATATTGCCGAGCAGGCCCGCCAACAGCGCACGGTGCACCTGTTCGTACGTTGCAGGGCTCGCGTTGACGCGCCAGCCCAGCTCGGCGACGATCTGATGCAGTTGGGCGTGCACGTCGAACCATTCGCGCACCCGGCGCGCGTTCAGGAACTCCGCGCGCAGGTCGTCGGCGAAGCGCCGGTTGGACTTCTTGTGGTCGACCCGCTCCTGCATCGCGTCCCAGAGCTTGACGAAGGAAAGGAAGTCGGAGCGTTCGTCGGCGTAACGCTGGTGCGCGGCATCGGCGGCCTGTGCCTGCTCGACGGGGCGCTCGCGCGGATCCTGGACCGACAGCGCCGCCGCAATGATCAGCGCCTCACGCAGGCTGTGCTGGTCGCGTGCGGCGAGCAGGATGCGGCCGATGCGCGGATCGAGGGGCAGCCGTGCCAGTTCGGTACCCACGGCGGTGAGGTTGCGGCGGTCATCGACCGCGCCGAGTTCGGCCAGCAACTGGTAGCCGTCGACGATCGCCCGCGCCGGCGGCGGATCGACGAAGGGGAACTGTTCGGGGTCGCCCAGCCCGTGGGCGGCCATGCGCAGAATCACCGATGCCAGCGAGGAGCGCAGCACCTCGGGATCGGCAAACGCCGGCCGCTCGCGATAGTCCTCCTCGGCATACAGACGGATGCAGATGCCTGCGGCCACCCGCCCGCAGCGCCCTGCCCGCTGATCCGCCGCCGCCCGGGCGACCGGCTCGATGCGCAACTGCTCCACCTTGTTGCGATAGCTGTAGCGCTTGACGCGCGCCAGCCCCGCATCGACCACATAGCGGATTCCAGGCACGGTGAGCGAGGTTTCCGCGATGTTGGTCGCCAGCACGATGCGCCGTCCGCCGCCCGAGCGGAACACCCGCTCCTGCTCCTGTGCCGAAAGCCGGGCGAAGAGCGGCAGGATCTCGGTGCCGGGCGGGTGGTGCTTGCGCAGCGCCTCCGCGGTGTCGCGGATCTCGCGTTCGCCGGGGAGGAACACCAGCACGTCGCCGCGCCCGCATCCCGCGAGTTCGTCGACCGCGTCGAGCACCGCCTGCGCCTGCGACTTGCGCTCCTTTGCCGCCGCGCGCTCCGGCGACGCCGCCCGGCGCGCGGGCCCGTCGGGCGCGGCTTGGGCATCGGCATCCTCCTCGTAGGGGCGGTAGCGGATCTCGACCGGATACAGCCGTCCCGAGACCTGGATCACCGGCGCCGGCCCCTGCACGCCCGCAAAATGCCTGGCGAAGCGCTCGGCGTCGATCGTCGCCGACGTGATGATGAGCTTGAGGTCGGGCCGCCGCGGCAGCAACTGCCGCAGGTAGCCGAGCAGGAAGTCGATGTTGAGGCTGCGCTCATGGGCCTCGTCGATGATCAGGGTGTCGTAGGCGCGCAGCTGGGGGTCCGACTGGGTTTCGGCAAGCAGGATGCCGTCCGTCATCAGCTTGATGCGGGCGCCGGGGCGGGTGTGGTCGGAGAACCGCACCTTGTAGCCGACGATGTCGCCGAGCGGACTGTTCAGTTCCTGCGCGATGCGCTTGGCGACGCTCGAGGCCGCGATCCGGCGCGGCTGGGTGTGGCCGATCGACGCGCCGCGACCCCGCCCCAGCGCAAGGCAGATCTTGGGCAGCTGCGTCGTCTTCCCCGAGCCGGTTTCGCCGCAGACGATCACGACCTGATGCGCGGCGACGGCGGCGGCCACCTCCTCGCGGCGGGCGCTGATCGGCAGATTTTCGTCGAAGGAGATGGGATCCGTGGGCATGCGGCTGGGCGGATATCCGGACCGCGCACGATCGAAGCGATATCGGGCGCGGAGGAGCGGGCGGTCCGGATGTCCGCCCACCCGGCGCCGCCCAACGAAGGAGCGGGCCAAACGAAGGAAAGAACCAAACGCGAAGTATACTTTTTGCATTCGCCGCTTCCGCCCATGAACGAACCCGCGCCCCCGCCCGTCGACCGCCCCGCTTCCACCGAACACGACCAATTCGTCACGTGGCTGCGCGACGTCGCGCCCTATGTGCATGCCCATCGCGGCCGCACCTTCGTGGTCGGGTTCAGCGGGGAGTTGATCGATGCCGGGAAGCTCGACGCCCTGGTCTACGACCTTTCCCTGCTGCAGGCGATGGGAATCCGCCTCGTGCTGGTCCACGGCGCGCGCCCGCAGGTGGAGCGATTGCTCGCGCTGAAACTCGTCGAACCGCGCTTCGTCGGCGACCTCCGGGTGACCGACAAGAATTCGCTGGAGTGCGTAAAGGAGGCCACCGGCGCAATCCGCCTCGGCATCGAGGCCGCGTTCTCGCAAGGCCTGCCCAACACTCCGATGGCCAACAGCCGCATCCGCGTGGTGAGCGGCAATTTCGTCGTCGCACGGCCGATGGGCATCGTGGATGGAACCGATCTGCAGCACACCGGTCTCGTGCGCAAGATCGACGTCGATGCGATCCGCGCCAGCCTCGACAACGGCTCGCTGGTGCTGCTGCCGCCGCTGGGCTTTTCGCCGACCGGCGAGGCGTTCAACCTGATGATGCAGGACGTCGCCGCGAGCGCGGCGATCGCCCTGAAAGCCGACAAGCTGATCCTGATCAGCGAGGCCGACGGCGTGCGCAGCCGCGACGGCGAACTGTTCTCCGATCTGTCGGTCGCCGACGCCGAGCGCATGATGGTGGCGCGCGAGATCGAGGACGGGTGCTCGGTCGAGCTCGGCTACCTGCTCAAGGCGAGCCGCGGCGGCGTTGCGCGCGCGCACCTGGTCCCGTCGCGCCTCGACGGCGCCATCCTGATCGACCTCTTCACCCACGAGGGCGTGGGCACGATGATCACGCCGAGCGACCTGGAGTCGCTGCGCGAGGCCACGCCGGACGACGTCGGCGGCATCCTGCAACTGATCGAACCGCTGGAGGAGGACGGCACACTGGTGAAGCGTCCGCGCGAGGTGATCGAGCGCGACATCGCGCAGTTTTCGGTGCTGGAGCACGACGGCTTCATCTTCGGCTGCGCCGCGATGCTGCCCTTCCCCAAGGACGGCATCGCCGAAATGGCCTGCCTCACGGTGCATCCGGACTACCGGGAGCTCGGCGACGGCGAGCGGCTGCTGCGCCGGATCGAGGCGCGGGCACGCGCGGCGGGGATCAAGAAGCTTTTCGTGCTCACCACGCGCACCGCCCACTGGTTCCTGCGGCGCGGCTTCACCGTTGCGACGGTCGACTCCCTGCCCGCCGAGCGCCAGGGACTCTACAACTGGCAGCGACGCTCACAGATCCTGGTCAAACCGCTCTAGCAACCCGAATCGGTTCCGGCCAGCCCGGGACCGCCGCAACGACAACACGGAGGCAACACGATGGCTCGCATGGTCAACTGCATCAAGCTCGGACGCGAAGCGGAAGGGCTGGACTTTCCGCCGGTCCCCGGGGATATGGGCAAACGGATTTTCGAGAGCGTCTCGAAGGAAGCGTGGCAGCAATGGCAGCGCTACCAGACCATGCTGGTCAACGAGAACCGTCTCAACCTCTCCGACGCGCGCGCGCGGCAGTACCTGCGGGCGCAGATGGAGGCCTACTTCTTCGGGCCGGGCGCCGACCAGGTGGCCGGATACGTACCGCCGCAACCGTGAGTCGCCGCGGGTCGGGCGCCTCCGCGGTGGCCGTCCGGTCCGCGCCTCGGCATCACCATCACCGGACCCCGTACAGCATTCCCCGCCGGAACGTCTCCGCGATCACGAACCGCGGCCCCTCGGGCGTCCAGATCGAATAGGCCCGCGCGGCGCGCGGGTCGGGAACGCCCACTGTATCCCAAAGCGCCCGGCACAGCTCGGCCGCCCCCTCGTCGAGCGGGCGACGCCGTACCCACAGCGTGTCGAGCAGATGGCCGATCGGCGTCGCACCCTCCTCCAGACCACGACGCACCGCATCCGGCAGGGCATCGAGCGCGATATAGGACAGGTTGTCCATCATCACTTCGCCGTGCGCAGCGAGCGAGGTGACCCGTTCGAGAAACCGCGTGCCCGGCAACACCGCGCGCACCGCATCCGGCACGCGCTCGGTCACGACCTGTCGCAACAGCACCAGGGTGAGCGGCCCGCCGGCGATCGCTTCGCACATGCGCGTGGTCGAACCATCCTGTGCGAGCAGCATCCGCAGCACGCCCAGCGCGCAATCCGCGGCCGGCTCGTCGGCGTCGAAGAACTCCCGGCGACGGGGGGAAGGATCGGTACCAGTCATGGAATATCGAGGATCTTGTGGGTCTGCAGACTCAAATGCCACCGCGGATGGTCCATGCAGTACGCGACGGCGGATTGCATATTCTCGCGCAATCGAGGGCCATCCATCGGCTGCAGGAAGAAATGGCGGAAATCGAGCGCCGCATATTGTTCGGGCGCAGCGCCCTCCTGCGGAAAGACGAGCTTGATCTCGTCGCCGCCGCGCTGCACGAGTTCGGTTCCGGCCTTCGGACTGACGCAGATCCAGTCGATTCCCGGTGGCGCGGGCAGCGTTCCGTTGGTCTCTACCGCCACCGTCCAGCCGATGGCATGCATCGCGGCGATTAGGTCGGGATCGAGTTGCAACAGCGGTTCCCCGCCGGTGAACACCACATAGGGCGCCCCGCGCTCCGCCGCGGCCTTCGCGGGCCATTGCGCGTCGATCGCGGCGGCCAGGGCCGGCGCGTCGCCGAAGCGTCCGCCGCCCGGGCCATCGGTACCGACGAAATCGGTGTCACAGAAGCGGCACTGCGCCGACTCCCGATCGGCTTCCCGGCCGGACCAGAGGTTGCAGCCGGCGAACCGGCAGAACACCGCCGGGCGGCCGCGGTGCGCGCCCTCGCCTTGCAAGGTGTAGAAGATCTCCTTGACGGCGTAGCGGCTCATGTCCAGTCCAGGATCGCACCACAGCCCGGGGTTTCGTACAAGTCCACCCGCGCGAGCTGCGGCAGCATCGCTGCCGCCTGGCCGCGAATCCACTCCACCAGGGCCGCGGAGCCGCGTTCCTCGATGCCCGGCACCTCGTACAACGGCCGGTGGTCGAGGCGGTCGAACACCGGTGCGAACAAGGTCTTGACGTCACCGAAGTCGATGGTCCAGCCGTACACGCGGTCCAGC
The DNA here is from genome assembly GCA_000828975.1 of Burkholderiales bacterium GJ-E10. Classification (NCBI taxonomy): domain Bacteria; kingdom Pseudomonadati; phylum Pseudomonadota; class Betaproteobacteria; order Burkholderiales; species Burkholderiales bacterium GJ-E10. The sequence goes on from AP014683.1 coordinate 1,765,206, forward strand.
GGGCCGACCAGGTGCAGGCGCAGGCGATAGCTATGGCCATGGATGCGGCGGCGTCCATCACTTGGCCCGGCACCCCGCAGACGCACCGCACTGTCGAGATTGAAATCCTTCCAGATCCGGTACCCGGATCCGTCGAAGCGCGCGCCGCTGCCGGCGGTCTCCCCCACCGTCACCGCCGCCAGCGCCGGCAGGCGAGGCCGGATCTGCTGCCATAGCCAGTGCGCGATCCACTCGCTGGTGGGATTCTCCAGGCCGGGAAGATCATTGAGGCAGGCCTCATGCAGTTCCGTTCCGAAGGGCGCCCAGATGCGATCGAGCTCGTCGTACGCCAGTGCGGAAGAAACGTCTAGACACGACGTCCGGGCCTCCAGCGTCACCGTGAATCCGTGCCCGTGCATGCGGCCGCACTTGTGTCCGGGCGGCACATTCGGCAGCTGGTGGGCGGCCTCGAAACGGTAGCGGCGCCATACGAGGGCCTCGCCTTGGACGTCGAAGTCCACGCCCTGCTCGGACGTACTGTACATACCGACGCCCTCCGGCGCCACGGCAAGCCGCCCTTCGAGTTGCGCGCGCACGTACCGCGCCAGCGCCTCGTCGGTCGGGTGATCGAGGTGGTCGACGTGGTCAAGGCGGCGGTAATCGAGCGGCGCCACACTCGCCTGGAGCGCCACGCGCAGGGAATCGACCTCCGAACCGGGAAAAGGAGCCCAGGGCGTACTCCCGTCGGGCGCCGCCGCAACGCGCGCGACGGCGCGAAAGCCGTGGCCATGCACGCGCCCAAGACGATGCTCCGGGGGTGCAAACGCCAAACTGCGCGCGGCCTCGAAGCCGGCGGTGGCGACGAAGGAAAGACGATGCTGCTGCATGGTGGCCCGTTTATACCCCCTCATCCCGGCCCGCTCCCCCAAGAGGGCGAGGGGGAATGGGGTGGCCGGCGCTCAGCATCCCGGCCGACGGAGCTCCTGCACGCCGTCCGGCGTTCCCAGCAACAGGACGTCCGCACCGCGCGCCGCGAACAGGCCGACGGTGACGACGCCGGGAATCTGGTTCAGGTACGCCTCCAGGGTCCGCGGATCGGAGATCTGCAGGCCATGGACATCGAGAATCTCGTTGCCGTTGTCGGTGCGGAATCCCTCGCGCAGGCGGGGCTCCCCGCCGAGCTTGGTCAGCTCGCGCAGGAGGAAGTTGCGCGCCATCGGAATGACTTCGACCGGCAGCGGGAAGCGGCCCAGCACGTCGACTTTCTTGCTCGCATCGGCAATGCAGACGAAGGTCGCCGCCACGGCGGCCACGATCTTCTCGCGGGTGAGGGCGCCGCCCCCGCCCTTGATCATGGCGAAGGTCGGGTCGATCTCGTCGGCACCGTCGACGTAGACCGGAATCGATTCGACCTCGTTCAGGTCGGCGACCCGGATGCCGTGGGTCCGCAGACGCTTCGCGCTGCGTTCCGAACTGGCGACGGCGGCCGCGATCGCATCGCGATGGGTGGCCAGTTCGTCAATGAACAGATCCGCGGTGGACCCGGTCCCGACGCCGAGCGCAGCGCCCGTGCCCAGGCACGGCGTGATGTGTTGTATGGCGGCGCGCGCCACGGCGCGCTTGAGTTCGTCCTGGCTCAGCTTGTCGGTCACGGGCGGAATCCTTGGAAAAGAGCCGCCAATGATACCTATCGTTTCCGCGCCGGCGGCAGATCCGTGCATGCGCCTTCGGCCACCTCGGCCGCCAGCCCCACCGATTCGCACAAGGTCGGGTGGGGATGGATGGTCTTGCCGATGTCCACTGCGTCCGCGCCCATCTCGATCGCCAGCACGATTTCGCCGATCAGGTCGCCTGCGTGCGTGCCCACGATCGCGCCGCCGACGATGCGGTGGGTCGTCTCATCGAACAGCAGCTTGGTGAACCCCTCGTCGCGCCCGTTGGCGATTGCCCGCCCGGACGCATTCCAGGGAAACACCGCCTTCTTGACGGCGACGCCGCGCGCGCGCGCCTCGTCTTCGGTGAGACCGGCCCAGGCGATCTCCGGATCGGTATACGCGACCGAGGGGATCACGCGCGCATCGAACGCCGCCTTGTGACCGGCGGCGACTTCGGCCGCGACATGGCCCTCATGCACGGCCTTGTGCGCCAGCATGGGCGCCCCCGCGATGTCGCCGATGGCGAAGATGTGCGCGACGTTGGTACGCATCTGCGCGTCGGTAGGAATGAACCCGCGATCATCGACCTGCACGCCGGCCGCTTCCGCGCCGATCGCTTTGCCGTTGGGACGCCGGCCGGCGGAAACCAGGACGAGGTCGTAATCGACCGTTCCTTCCGGCGCCTGCTCGCCCTCGAACCGCACGCGCACCGCCTCCGGGAGGGCTTCGACCGCCGCCGCGCGCGTGCGCAACAGCACGCGATCGAAGCGGTGTTCGTTGCGCTTGTGCCAGACCTTGACCAGATCGCGGTCCGTTCCCGGCATCAGGCCGTCCGTCAACTCGACGACGTCCACGCGCGCCCCCAGGGCCGAATAGACCGTCGCCATTTCCAGCCCGATGATGCCGCCGCCGATGACCAGCATGCGCTTGGGCAGGAACGGCAGTTCGAGCACGCCGGTGGAGTCGACGATGCGCGGATCCTGCGGCAGAAACGGCAGTGCGACCGGCTCGGAGCCGGCTGCGATGATCGCCTGGCGAAACCCGATATTGCGGGTCTCGCCGCCCTCGGCTGCCGTCCATGCCAGCGTGTGGGCGTCGGCGAACCGCCCCGTGCCGCGCAGCACGTCGACCTTGCGCAACTTGGCCATCGCGGCCAGCCCGGAGGTCAGCTTGCCCACGACCTGGCTCCGGTGCGCGCGCAATTTCGCGAGGTCGATCTGCGGCGGCGCGAACTCGACTCCGACACCGGCGAGATGCACGGCTTCCTCCAGCACGGCGGCGACATGTAGCAGCGCCTTGGACGGAATGCAGCCGACGTTGAGGCACACGCCGCCCAATGTCGGGCCGCGCTCCACCAGCGCCACACGCAGGCCGAGGTCGGCGGCGCGAAACGCTGCCGAGTATCCGCCGGGGCCTGCGCCGAGCACGAGAAGGTCGTATGGTTCGTTCACACGGGTTCCTTTACGAAACGGATTGCCATCAGCACTTCATCCTCGGGGCCGTCGTCCAGGCGCACCGCATCGCGGCGGCGCCCCTCCTCGACGAAACCGAATTTCCGGTACAGGGAGATCGCAGCCTCGTTCGGCGCGCGCACCCATAATTCGATGCGCTCGAACCCACGCACCCAGGCATCGGCGATCGCCGTCGCCATCAGGCGGCGCCCCAGCCCCTGGCGCCGATACGCCGCCCGCACGCCGATCCCCAGGACGCCGCCATGGCCGCGTCCGGGAAGCGGATCGCGCCGCACCTCACACCACCCGACGACCCGGTCGCCATCGAGCGCGACGTGGAACGGATTCCCGAGCGAGCGATCGGCGGCAACCCATGCGGCGTTCTGCTCCAGCGAGAAGCCGTCGACGATCGCCAGGTACTTGCGTTCACGCGCCACCTCGGCAAGACAGTCGCCGAAGCTGTCGACGTGCCGCAGATCGATCGGCGCAATCACGATCGCCGATGCCGACGGGTCCGGCACGCCCTGGTTGGCTGCGTCCGTCACGTCCGGCCCCTGCACAAGACGCCCGCCGCCGCGCTTACAACAGCACGCGACGGAAGTCGGCCAGCACCTGGGCGAGATAGGCGTTGAAGCGCGCCGCACCCGCGCCGTCGACCACCCGATGATCCCAGGACAGCGACATCGGCAGGATCAGACGGGGCACGAACTGCTCGCCGTCCCAGACCGGGCGCATCGCCGCGCGGCACACGCCGAGGATCGCCACCTCGGGCGCATTGATGATCGGCGTGAAATACGTGCCGCCGATCCCGCCCAGGGAGGAGATCGAGAACGTGCCGCCCTGCATCTCCGCCGGGCTCAGCTTGCCTTCGCGCGCCTTGGCCGCCAGTGCGCTCATTTCCTGCGCGATTTCGAGCACGCCCTTGCGGTCGGCGTCGCGGATCACCGGCACGACCAGGCCGTTGGGCGTATCCGCCGCGAAGCCGATGTGGTAGTAGCGCTTGCGGATCACCGCGTCGCCGCTGGCCGCATCGAGCGAGCTGTTGAAATCCGGGAACTGCTGCAAGGCCGCGACGCAGGCCTTGACGAGAAAGGCGAGCATGGTGAGCTTGACGCCGCGCTTTTCGTTCTCCCGGTTAAGCTGGACCCGGAAGGCTTCCAGTTCCGTGATGTCGGCATCCTCGTGATTGGTCACGTGCGGGATGCTCACCCAGTTGCGGTGGAGACCAGGGCCGGAAATCTTGCGGATGCGCGACATCTCGACCCGCTCGATGGGTCCGAACTTGGCGAAGTCGACCTGCGGCCACGCCGGCAGCGGCGCGCCGCCGGCGGCGACGATGCCGGAACCGGATCCCGCCGCCGGCGCCTGCGCGCCCTGCATCACGCCTTTGACGAACGTCCGCACGTCATCGTGGGTGACGCGCGCCTTGGGACCGCTGCCGGACACGCGCGACAGGTCGACGCCCAATTCGCGGGCCATCGCGCGCACCGACGGCGACGCGTGAACCGTGCTCGAAATCGCGCGGACCGGCTCGCCGCCGGTTGCGGAAGCCGCGACCGCGGCGGGGGCCGCCGGAGCAACGGCCACAGGGCTTCCGGAGCCCGGGGTCGGCGGCGGATTGTCCGCCTTCGGCACCGCTTCCGGCTCTGCCGCTGCGAGCTTCTCCACCACCGCGGGCGCCGTTGCCGCAGCAACCGCCGCCGGCTCGAGCAGCAGGACGAGCGAGCCCTTGGACACCTTGTCGCCGATCCGCAACTTGAGCTCGCGCACGACGCCCGCCGCAGCCGACGGAATCTCCATTGATGCCTTGTCGGACTCCACGGTGACCAGCGACTGGTCGACGGCGATCGTGTCGCCGGGCTTGACCAGCAGTTCAATGACCTCGACGTCCTTGAAATCCCCGATATCCGGAACCCGCACTTCCATGACGTCTGCCACGGGATTGGCCATGATCGATTCCCTCTCTCTTACACCGTCGCCGGGTTGGGTTTCTCGGGGTCGATCCCGAACTTGCGGATCGCCTCCGCGACGACCGCAGGCGGCACCGTTCCTTCCTCCGAAAGCGCCTTGAGCGCGGCCACCGCGACATAATGCCGGTCGACCTCGAAGAACCCGCGCAGCGCCGTGCGGGTGTCGGAGCGGCCGAACCCGTCGGTCCCCAGCACCTTGTATGCACGCCCTTGCGGGATGTACGGCCGGATCTGGTCGGCGAAGGTCCGCATGTAGTCGGTCGAGGCGATGACCGGCCCCGCCGTTGCTTCGAGCTGCTGCGCCACGTAGGACTTGCGGGCCGCCTCGAGCGGATGGAGCATGCTCCAGCGCTCGCAGTCGATGCCGTCGCGCCGCAGTTCGGTGAAGCTGGTCACGCTCCAGACGTCCGCGGCGACCTTGTAGTCGTGCTCGAGGATTTCCGCCGCAGCGATCACCTCGCGCAGGATCGCGCCGCAGCCCAGCAGTTGCACGCGCGCGATCGCCTTGCTCTTGCCGCTGCCGGCCGCCCCTTCGCGCAGGCGATACATGCCACGCAGAATGCCCTCCTCCTGCCCTTTCTTCAGACCGGGATGCGCGTAGTTCTCGTTGAGCAGGGTGATGTAGTACCAGACGTTTTCCTGCTCCGACATCATGCGGCGCAGGCCGTCATGCAGGATCACCGCGACTTCGTGCGCGAACGTCGGGTCATAGCAGACGCAGTTCGGGATGGTCGAGGCCAGAATGTGCGAATGCCCGTCCTGGTGCTGCAGACCCTCGCCGTTCAGGGTGGTGCGGCCGCTCGTGCCGCCGAGCAGGAACCCGCGTGCCTGCAGGTCGCCCGCCGCCCAGGCCAGGTCGCCGGTACGCTGCAGGCCGAACATCGAATAGAAGATATAGAAGGGCAGCATGATCCGGTCGGTGGTCGAGTAGCTCGACGCCGCCGCGATCCACGAACTCATGGCGCCCGCCTCGTTGATCCCCTCCTCGAGGATCTGCCCGGCCTTGTCCTCGCGGTAGTACATCACCTGGTCGCGGTCGACGGGCTCATAGAGCTGTCCCTGCTGCGAGAAGATTCCCAGCTGGCGGAACATCCCCTCCATGCCGAAGGTGCGCGCCTCATCGGGAATGATCGGCACCACTCGCGGTCCCAGTTCCTTGTCGCGCACGAGCTGCGTGAGCACGCGCACGAACGCCTGGGTCGTGGAAATCTCCCGCCCTTCCGCGGTGGGCTCCAGCACCGCCGAGAAGGCGTCGAGCGCGGGAATCGCGAGCGACTCCGATGCACGGCGGCGGCGCTGCGGCAGATATCCGCCCAGGGCGCGGCGCCGCTCGTGGAGATACTGCATCTCGGGCGAATCCGCGGGCGGAAGATAGAACGGCACCTCGTCGATCCGGTCGTCCGGCACCGGAATGCGGAACCGGTCGCGGAACTCGCGCACCGAATCGGCATCGAGTTTCTTCAGCTGGTGCGAGGGGTTCTTGGCCTGCCCCACCTTGCCCATGCCGTACCCCTTGACGGTCTTGGCAAGGATCACCGTCGGCTGGCCCGCGTGCGCGACCGCCGCGGCGTAGGCGGCGTAGATCTTGTGTGGATCGTGTCCGCCGCGATTCAGGCGCCAGATGTCCGAGTCGGTCATGCGCGACACCATCTCGAGCAGCTGGGGATATTTGCCGAAGAAATTCTTGCGGACGTAGGCGCCGTCGTTGGCCTTGTAGTTCTGGTACTCGCCGTCGACCGTTTCTTCCATCAGCTTCCGGAGCAGACCGTCCTTGTCCCGCGCCAGCAGCGGATCCCAGTACGAACCCCAGAGCAGCTTGACGACGTTCCAGCCGGCACCGCGGAAGGCGCCTTCGAGTTCCTGGATGATCTTGCCATTGCCGCGCACCGGGCCGTCGAGCCGCTGCAGGTTGCAGTTGATGACGAAGATCAGGTTGTCGAGCTTTTCGCGCGCCGCCATGGCGATGGCGCCCATCGATTCGGGCTCGTCCATCTCGCCGTCGCCGCAGAACACCCAGACCTTGCGGTCGGCCGTGTCGGCGATGCCGCGCGCATGTAGGTATTTGAGGAAACGCGCCTGGTAGATCCCCTGGATCGGCCCCAGGCCCATCGACACCGTCGGGAATTGCCAGAAATCGGGCATCAGCTTGGGGTGGGGATAGGAACTGACCCCCTTGCCTTCGACCTCGCGACGGAAGTGGTCCAGCTGGTCCTCGGTGATCCGTCCCTCCAGGAACGCGCGGGCATAGACCCCGGGCGAGGAGTGCCCCTGCAGATAGATCAGGTCGCCGCCATGCTCGGCGGTGGGTGCGCGCCAGAAGTGGTTGAAGCCCACTTCCATGAGCGTTCCGACGGAGGCGTAGCTGGCGATATGGCCGCCCAGTTCGCCTTCCCGGCGGTTGGCACGTACGACCATCGCCATGGCGTTCCAGCGAATATAGGAACGGATCCGTTCCTCCATTACGGCGTCACCCGGAGAACGCGCCTCCAGGTGCGGCGGAATGGTATTGAGGTAGGCGGTGTTGGCGGAATACGGAATGTGGGCGCCGCTACGGCGAGCCCGATCCATCAGCGTTTCGAGCAGGAAATGAGCCCGTTCCGGGCCCTCCTGTTCGATGACCGCGTCGAGTGCATCGATCCACTCTTGGGTCTCCTGGGTGTCGGGGTCGTTCCCGGCACCGGTCATGCTTGCGGCGGGATTTGTCGGCATCAACTGTCTCCTTTCCAAGGAATGTACCATCCCCCGCATAAATTTCAAATTATGAAACGATGTTTCTCATCACGAAATCAGGCGTTCCGGCAACGCCGACACCCTCGGTAACCATTCTGTAATATTTGACATGTAACTTTGTGGAAACAATCGCCGCGTACCGTCGCGTTGCGCGTTCGCGTACAAAAATCCACTTTACCGGAAGGAACATTCCATGAATCGATCTTTGCTCGCCCGCTTCGCGACGGCGGCTGCCTGCGGCCTGTTGCTGGCCCACGCAGCGTCGGCAGCCGAAATCACCGGCGCCGGTTCGACCTTCGTCTATCCGCTGCTCTCCAAGTGGTCCGCCGACTACAATGCGGCGACCGGGACCAAGATCAACTACCAGTCCATCGGATCCGGTGGCGGCATCGCCCAGATCAAGGCGGGAACGGTGGACTTCGGCGCCACCGACATGCCGCTGGCTCCCAAGGTGCTGGCGCAGCACGGCCTGGCGCAATTCCCGGTGGTGATCGGCGGCGTCGTGCCGGTGGTCAACATCGAGGGCGTCAAGCCCGGCCAGGTCAAGCTGGACGGCCCGACGCTGGCCAAGATCTATCTGGGCGAAATCACCCACTGGAACGATCCGGCGATCGCCGCGCTCAACCCCGGCCTGAACCTGGGCGACGGAGAGATCTCCGTCGTGCATCGTTCCGACGGTTCGGGAACGACCTTCAACTTCGTCGACTACCTGAGCAAGGTCAGCCCCGCCTGGAAGAGCAAGGTCGGCGAAGGCACCTCCGTGGCCTGGCCGGCCGGCGTCGGCGGCAAGGGCAACGAGGGCGTCGCGGCGTACGTCAAGCAGCTCAAGGGTTCGATCGGCTACGTCGAACTGGCCTACGCGCTCGAAACCCGGATGTCCTACACCCTGATGAAGAACCAGGCCGGCAAGTACGTCGCCCCCAGCCTGGAGAGCTTCTCGGCCGCCGCGGCCAAGGCCCATTGGCCGATGGACAAGGACTTCGACATGGTGATCACCGACGCGCCGGGCGCCACGTCCTGGCCGATCGCCGCCAGCACCTTCGTGCTGGTCTACAAGCACCCGCGGGATCCGGCGCGCTCGAAGGCCGCGATGACCTTCTTCCGCTGGGCGCTGGAGCACGGCCAAGGCCAGGCGAAGAAGCTGGTCTACGTCGCGCTGCCGCCGTCGCTGGTCAAAAATATCGAAAAGTACTGGGCCGCGCAGATCCACTAACCATCGGCTTCCTGTCAGAATCCCGACCGGAAGTGGTCCATCGCCCCGCGGCACCGCGCCGCGGGGCTTTTTCCTGATGCAATGAAACTTTCGACCGTGCCGTTATCCGCCCCGGCGGTTCCGGACGACGCGCCTCGTCTCTCTCGCGCGCGCGCCGAAACGCGCCAAGACCACGCCTTTCACGGCATTCTCTTCGGCGCGGCCGTGTCCGTGCTGCTGGTCCTCGGCGCCGCAGCGGGCTCGATGCTATTGGGCGGCCGGCTCGCCTTCCACACCTTCGGGTGGAAATTCCTCATCAGCCGAGACTGGGATGCGGTCAACCGCCAGTTCGGCGCCTTCGTGCCGATCTACGGCACCCTCGTCACCTCCATCATCGCGATGCTGGTCGCCGTGCCGGTCAGCTTCGGGATTGCGCTGTTCCTCACCGAAATCGCGCCGCGCTGGCTGCGCGGACCGGTGGGCGCGGCGATCGAACTGCTCGCCGGCATTCCTTCCATCATCTACGGGATGTGGGGGCTGTTCTCGTTCGTCCCGTTCATGTCGACCTACATCCTTCCCTGGGTCAACGACCATCTGGGCGGCATTCCCGGAATCGGGATGCTGTTCCGCGGCCCGCCGCTGGGCATCGGCATGCTCACCGCGGGCATCGTGCTGGGGGTGATGGTGGTGCCGTTCATTTCGTCGGTGATGCGCGACGTCTTTCTCGCCGTGCCCCACGCGCTGAAGGAATCGGCGTACGCGCTGGGCTCGACGACCTGGGAAGTGGTATGGAAGGTGGTGCTCCCCTACACCCGCTCGGCGGTGGTCGGGGGCATTTTCCTGGGTCTGGGCCGCGCGCTCGGCGAGACCATGGCGGTCACCTTCGTCCTCGGCAACGAGCATGCGCTGCATCTGTCGCTGCTGATGCCCGGCAACTCGATCGCCGCAACACTCGCCAACGAATTCACCGAGGCCGATTCCGACATCTACCTGTCGTCGCTCATCGCGCTGGGCTTCCTCCTGTTCGTCGTGACGTTCATCGTGCTGGCGATCGCACGGTTCATGCTGTACCGCCTCGGCCGGAGAGAGGGTCGCTGATGGCCGCTTCGTTGATCTCGCTGCCTCGCACCGTCGAACGGCGCTACCGTCGCCGCCGCGCCGCCAACGTGCTCGCCAATCTGCTGGGGTTCGTGGCCACGGCGTTCGGCCTGCTCTGCCTCTCCTGGATCCTGCTCGTGACCGTCCGCAACGGCATCCGCGCGATGACCCCGGCGATCTTCACGCAGATCACCCCGCCGCCGGGCGATGACGGCGGCCTGGCCAACGCCCTGGTCGGGAGCCTGCTGATGAGCGCCATGGGCATCGCGATCGGCGCACCGATCGGCGTGGCCGCGGGAACCTATCTTTCGGAATTCGCCGAGCGCCGCCCCGCGCTGCGCGAACTGGTCCGCTTCGTGAACGACATCCTGCTGTCGGCGCCGTCCATCGTGCTGGGGCTGTTCATCTACACCGTGGCGGTCCGGCCGGTCGGACATTTCTCCGGCTGGGCCGGCGCCCTCGCCTTGAGCCTCATCGTCCTGCCGGTCGTCGTCCGGACCACCGACGAAACGCTGCGCCTTGTCCCCAACGTGATGCGCGAGGCCGCGCTGTCGCTGGGGATCCCGCGCTGGAAGGTGACGGTGCAGATCCTCTATCGCGCCGCCGCGCCCGGCATTCTCACCGGCATCCTGCTGGGCCTGGCCCGGATCAGCGGCGAAACCGCGCCCCTGCTCTTCACCGCCCTGAACAACCAGTACTGGGCGCCCAACCTCAACTCGCCGACGGCGAGCGTGCCGATCGTGATCTTCCAGTTCGCCATGAGCCCATACGACTCCTGGCATGCGCTGGCCTGGGCCGGCGCATTCATCGTCACGCTGTTCGTCCTGCTCCTGAGCGTCGGAACGCGGGCGCTCCTGCTGCGCAATCGGATCGAGGGGCGTTCGTGATGGACGGCACAGGCGATCCCGTCATGGTGCAAGCCGAGCGCATCAAGATTTCGGTGCGCAACCTCGACTTCTACTACCGCGGCTTTCACGCGCTCAAGAACATCTCGCTCGACATTCCCGAACACAAGGTCACGGCGATCATCGGACCTTCGGGCTGCGGTAAGTCGACCCTGCTGCGGATCTTCAACCGGATCTATTCCGCCTACGCCGGACTGGAAGCCAAGGGCACGATCCTGCTCGACGGCGAGAACATCCTCGACCCGGGCTATTCGCTCAACCACCTGCGTTCGCGCGTCGGCATGGTGTTCCAGAAGGCCGTTCCGTTCCCGCTTTCGATCTATGAAAACGTCGCCTACGGCCTGCGGCACCATTACCGCCTGCCGCGCTTCGAACTCCAAGAACGGGTGGAGCAGGCGCTGCGCGACGCCGCACTCTGGGATGAGGTCAAGGACAAGCTGCATAGCAGCGCGATGAGCCTGTCGGGCGGCCAGCAGCAGCGGCTGTGCATCGCCCGCGCGGTGGCCCTGCGACCGCAGGTGCTGCTACTCGACGAGCCCACCTCGGCGCTCGACCCGATCGCCACCGGACGGATCGAACAGCTGCTCGCCGACCTGCAAGGCGATTACACCATCGTGATCGTCACGCACAACATGCAGCAGGCGGCGCGGGTGTCGGCGTATACCGCGTACATGTTCCTGGGTGAGTTGATCGAGTTCGGGCCGACCGCGGACCTTTTCACGAAGCCCACGAAGCGGCAGACCGAGGATTACATCACCGGGCGGTTCGGCTAGACGCCCGCTCCCGTCGCGGCGCCGATATCGCGCCGCTCGCGGGCGAAACCGCGAGGCGCGTCGACGGCCCCGGTGTACGATCGCGCAACCATGCGCATCGCCACCTGGAACGTCAACTCGCTCAAAGTCCGTCTTCCGCAGCTCCTCTCCTGGCTGCAGGCGCAGCCGGTCGACGTCGTCTGCCTGCAGGAAACCAAGCTCACCGACGAGAATTTTCCGGTGGCCGCGCTGGACGCGGCGGGATACCACAGCCTGTTCGCCGGACAGAAGACCTACAACGGCGTCGCCATCCTGCTGCGCAAGGAAACCCTGGGCGACGACGCCGAGGACATCGTGACGGCCCTGCCGGGGCTGGACGACCCGCAAAAGCGCCTGATCGCCGTCACCACGCAGGAGATTCGCGTAGTCTGCGCGTACTTCCCGAACGGACAGAGCGTCGGCAGCGACAAGTACGACTACAAGATGCAATGGATCGCCGCGCTCACGCAGTGGCTGCGCAGCGAACTGGCAGGTCACCCGCGGCTCGCGCTCGCCGGCGACTTCAACATCGCCCCCGAGGCGCGCGACGTGCATGATCCCGCGCTATGGGAAGGTCAGGTGCTGTTTTCCGAACCCGAGCGCGCCGCCTTCCGCGGCCTGCTGGAACTCGGCCTGCGCGACGCATTCCGGCTCTTCGAGCAGCCCGATCGCTCGTATACGTGGTGGGACTATCGCAACCTTGCGTTCCGCCGCAAGATGGGGCTGCGCATCGACCACATCCTGTTGAGCGCGGCGCTCGCGGCGGAATGCACCGCTTGCACCATCGATGCCGCGCCGCGCCGCAACGAACAGCCCAGCGACCACGCGCCGGTCATCGCGACGATCGGGCAAGTCTGAACCGGATGCAAACGGGGCTTGGCGTTGCCAAGCCCCGTTTTCGCTCGCCCGACTTCCACTCAGTTGGTCGGAACGTACCGGATCACGCCGTTCGCGACGAGGTCATAGCTCGGATCGACGAAGTTCGCCGAAGATCGCGGTGCGGCCAACAGCGCCTTGAGGTCGATGATCGCGAGGTACGCGGGCGCGCCCGTGGCCCAATCCGCGATCACGCCGTACGCCTTGCCATTATTGGGGCTGGTATAGGCAGTCGTCGTGTGCGGGTCGTTTCCGGCGGAAAAATACGTTCCGTCCGGCGTACTGGGCAGGGTGAAGTAGGCAAAGTCCACCAGACCGGGGGTCCCCGTACCGGCAGTAGACGGCAACTGGAACACCGTCGCCGTGTTGCCGCCGAACTCTCCGGTGACGATCCCGAGGTGCCCGGTTCCCGGTGCCACACTGATCCCGCTTGTACCGGCACTAAAATAGCCGCCGGCGCCGACGTTGACCGTGTTGCCGGGCGCAGTCCAAGTCCCCGCCGGCAGCGCCGGCGTGTACGCCGCCTGGCTCAGGTCGACGATGTACACGTTGCTGCTGAATTCCTCCGCCGCGAGGGCGATTCCGGTCGTGCAGTCCTCCGCCGCCGAATCAAGATCGTAGTACGCCGGTGCGTTGTTCCCGAATTCGGAGACGATCCCGCCCGCCGAATTCAAGGTCAGCAGGGTGTAGCTGCCGTCTTCGCCGGGGCTCAGCAAGACGTTGCGCGTGCCGTCGATGGCGATATCCTCGGAAACCTGATGGGTCATCAGAAACGGCGCGCCGAAGATATTGTTCACCAGATTCAACGGTTGCACACCGGTTCCACTGCTGGCAGCGGAAAATCCGCCGGCGATGTAGGCGGTATTGGTCAGGGCGTTGATTGCCACCCCGCAATTCTGGCAACTGCCGCCCGTAAAGCTGGCGTAGCCATTGGCGCTGCTGGTGAGGGTACCGACCAGGCTGTCCCCCTTGATAAGGTAAACATCCGGCGTATTCGCCGTGCACACCGTCTCGCCGTTCGCCGGATTGCTCGCACAAGAGTTGACCGCCTTGGGTGTGGCGATTGCCACCGGCGAGCCGCCCCCCTCGATCGGCACCGCCCGAACTCCCGTCGCGTAACTTCCCCAATTTCCATTGGGGACGTACGCCGTGACCGTGGTGCCCATCGCCACCGCGAGTGAACTCGTGGGCACACAGGCCGCCACCGTGCTGTTCGTCGTGGTCACCGCCAGAATTGCGCAACCGTTGCTCACGTAGGAAACACCGCCGGTGGTGGTACCCGAGAACGACACATAATAGGTTCCGGCAGCCAGCCCGGCCGGAATCGTGAAGTTCACCTCCCCGATACCCCCGAAGACCATCTTGATCAGATTCGGTGCGGTTGTCGCTCCCCCCGGCGCCATGCACGAGCCGGACGCGAGATACATCTGCATCCCGGCTGGCGTTGCGCCGGCGGGCATACCTCGGAAGCTGAGGTTCACCTGACTCACGCCGGTCAGCCCCGTCGAGGGCAAAGTCGCCGTCGCGATCTGCACCGTGGTGGACGCAGCCTCGGCCGAGGTGCTCGCGACCCCCAGCAGCACGAATGCCGCGGCAAGCAGCCCATGCCGATAGCGGCCGCGTGCGAGCGCCAGTCCCGCCATCAGCAGGCTGACCATGAACAGGCCGAGCGTTCGCGGTTCCGGAACGCTCGTGCCGCCGCCGGTCGTCGTTGCATAGATCACCGCGCTATCCAGGTTCTGCAGCGTGCCCCCGGTGGGATCCGTAATCGCCGCGCTGAAGGTATCGAGAATCGTCGGCGTCGTACCATCTGCCAGCGTCAGCGACGTCGTCGAGAAGGTACCGGTCAACAGCGCGGAAACCGCATCGTTCCCGGACCCGAACACGACCCCCGGGCCATTGTACGAAAGGCCATCCAAGCCCAGCGTGAAATCGCTTTGGCCAAACGATGTCGAAGTCCCGTCGAGAAAATGCACGGTGAGGCTCAGATTATTGAAGCTTACCGACGTCGAGACCGGGGCGTCAGGAGGAAAGCTGTTGCTCCCGGTGAGATTCTGAATGTCGAAGGTTGCGATGGTCGGCGCCGACGTGCCCTCGTCGTAACTCATAAACCCCATCGCGATCTGGCCCGCATGCGCCGCCGCGCCGAAGCCCAACGCGAACAGCACCGGAACCACAAGCCTTCGCAAAACCGATGCCACCGTAGCTCGGCTAAAAATTGTTGCGTTCATAGCCCCCCCCCTCGTCGACGTTGCCACGCACCAAAACCGGTACTTGCTGAACGTATTTGACATGTCAGGATCCCTTACGGGAAACTGCACGAGAGCTACGAAGCAAAGAGCATTCCAGAAAAGAAAAACCGTTTTGATTCAATTAGTTGCCAACTAATTGCAGACAACAATGAAATAGCTTGTAAAAACTATTGACAAAAACGAACTACGCTTCATAGCCGATTCGCGGTATGGAATGCATGGTATTGATTCTTGTTATCGCCCCCTAACCGCGCGCAGAGGCGGGCCACCCCACAAAACCCCCATGATTTCAATGCGAGTTCCGGCCTGCGCCGGATCGGCGTGCCGAACAGGGAATATGTAAAAGAAATCGACAGCGCGAAAATTCGCTCAGTCGGTGTGCTCGAGCTTCAACTCGCGGATCTTGCGGGTGATGGTGTTCCGCCCGAGTCCGAGGCGGGCTGCCGCGTCGATGCGCCGCCCGTGCAGCGCATCAAGCACGGTGCCGATGACCACGGTCTCGAAGTCGCGGGCCAGTTCGTCCATCAGGGACGACTCCCCGGCTTCCAGGCGCTTGCGCACCTCGGCCCGCAAGATCAGGCGCCAATCCCCCGGGGCAAGCCGCGCTGCGCCGCCATCGGGCACGACCGATGCGACGGATGCCGAAAGGCCTTCGGCACCGATCGCGTTCCGGCCCGGCGTCGCGTCCGCCGCCGCGACGGGAATCCCCGCCGTGGCGATCGTCCCCGCTCGCAACTCGGCGGGCAGATCCTCGACGCGGATCGATTGCGCCGGCGCCAGCACCGTGAGCCAGTGGCACAGGTTCTCGAGCTGGCGGACATTCCCCG
Organism: Burkholderiales bacterium GJ-E10; assembly: GCA_000828975.1. Lineage (NCBI taxonomy): Bacteria > Pseudomonadati > Pseudomonadota > Betaproteobacteria > Burkholderiales > Burkholderiales bacterium GJ-E10. The sequence goes on from AP014683.1 coordinate 1,780,932, forward strand.
GCAACGGCAGCTGCGAAAGGAACTGCAGGGCCTCATCCGTGAGCCGTTTCGGTTCGACGCCCAGTTCCTTGGCGCTGCGGGCGAGGAAATGCCGCGCCAGCAGCGCAATGTCCTCGCGGCGTTCGCGCAGCGGCGGCAGGCGCAGCCGGATGACGTTCAGGCGGTGAAAGAGGTCTTCCCGGAATCGCCCGGCCCGGACCAACCCTTCGAGGTCCTGGTGCGTCGCCGCGATCACCCGCGCATCGGCCTTGATGGGCTGCTGCCCGCCCACCCGGTAGAAGAACCCGTCGGACAGCACCCGCAACAGGCGCGTCTGGAGATCCGCCGGCATGTCGCCGATCTCATCGAGAAACAGCGTGCCGCCTTCGGCCTGCTCGAACCGGCCGCGACGCGTGGCCTGGGCTCCGGTGAATGCCCCCCGCTCATGCCCGAACAATTCCGATTCCAGCAGGTCGCGCGGGATCGCGGCGGTGTTGAGCGCGATGAACGGTCCGGATGCCCGGGTACTATGGCGGTGCAGCGCGCGCGCGACGACCTCCTTGCCGCTTCCCGACTCCCCGGTCAGCAACACCGTCGCACTCGACTGGGACAGGCGGCCGATGGCACGGAACACCTCCTGCATGGCCGGCGCCTGCCCGAGGATTTCCGGCAGCGCGACCGATTCCTCGGCCGGCGCACGCTGCGGCGCCCCTTCATCCAGCGCCCGGCGGACGAGGGCGATCGCCTTGTCGACATCGAACGGCTTGGTCAGGTACTCGAAGGCCCCGCCCTGGAACGCCGATACCGCGCTCTCCAGGTCCGAGTACGCCGTCATGATGATCACCGGCAGTCCGGGAGCCCGCCGTTTCACCTCCTGCAACAGGTCGATCCCGCTCGTCCCCGGCATGCGGATATCCGACACGAGCACCCGTGGCTGGTCGGTCGCCAGTGCCTCGAGCACTTCGGCGGCGCTGGCGAACATCCGCGCCGGCAAGCCGGCCCGCTCCAGCGCCTTTTCAAGCACCCATCGGATCGACCGGTCGTCGTCCGCCACCCAGACGGCCACCCCCGACTTGTCCGCCGGGGCGGACCGCCCTGCCTCTTCGTCCGTGTTCATGCCGCTGCGCTCACCCCATCGTCTCGCTTGGCGCCCGATCGATCGGCAACAGAATCCGGAACTCCGTTCGCCCCGGTTCGGTCTCGAAATCGATCATGCCTCCGTTGTCTTCGATGTACCCCTGCGCCAGCGCCAACCCCAGGCCACTGCCGCCCTCCCGGCCCGAAACGAGCGGGTCGAACACCCGCTCACGGATTTCCTCGGAAACCCCCGGACCGTTGTCGATGACACGCAAATCCAATGCCAACGGACAATGAAAGCGCGCGAACGTCACCTGCCGCGCGATCCGCGTGCGCAGCACGATCTGCGCATCGCCCTGCGCGATGCGCGCCGCCAGCGCCTGGGCGGCGTTGCGCACGACGTTGAGCAGCACCTGGATCAACTGCTCCCGGTCGGCCTGGATTTCGGGAATCGACGCATCGTAGTCGCGCACCACCGCCAGCCCCACCGGATGCTCAGCCAGAATGACCGAACGCACCCGTTCGCAGACCTCGTGGATGTTGATCGCCTCGACGACGCGCGGGCCGCGCCGGCCGCCACCGGGCGCCAGCACCCGGTCGAGCAACGATTGCAGGCGGTCGGCCTCGGAAATGATGACGCGCGTGTATTCGCGCTGGTCGGCGCCGGACAGTTCCGACTCGAGCAATTGCGCCGCGCCGCGAATCCCGCCCAACGGGTTGCGGATCTCATGCGCCAGATTGCGCAACAAGCGCCGGTTGGTCTCGCTGATGTCGGCACGACGGTCCTCCCGCATCACCCTGCCGACCACCCCGGGGTCAAACACTTCGAGGACCAGCGCCAGACCCTCCGCGGCGGCGGGACCGGCGATCACCACCACCGGCAGGGGCTCGCGCAGCGAGCGGCGCACCGCCATCAGCAGACGTCGCTGCGGAAACTCGCCGTCCGCCGGAACGCCCGCTAGCAGTTCATCGATCTGGACCGACTGCACGAACAGCGACCGGGCCGCATGCCCTTCGAGGAGGCGCCGGGAAAGATCGAAGGTCGTCTCCGCCGCGGCGTTGGCGCGGCGGACGATGCCGGCGCGGTCGACCAGCAGCACGGCGATGGACAGGAGATCGAGTTCCGCTTCCATCATGCAATCCGGCAACACTCTGGCACCTTGATGCGGGTACTGCAGCGTGCCGGGGACTGTGCCGCCCACCCCGACCGTCGCACCCGCGGGGGGCGCGGCCCCGCCGCGCTCAGTACCGGTTTCCTGCCAGCAATTCCTGATGGAGGGAGGTGATGTTCTCGCGCGCGCGTTCGATGTCGTCGGATATCTGCTGCGCCCGATCGCCGGAGCCGCCGGGTGCGCCGCCCGTTGCCGCCAGCGACTGCATCCGACCGTACTCCGCCTGCAAGCGCGCGAGCCGGCCCTCTTCGGCGTGCAGTTCGTCCTCCAGCAGGCGATGGCGGCCGAGGTCGCGCGCCCGCTGCGTCGCAGGACTGATCCGCGGGAAATTCGTCTCCATCACATACGGCCGGCGCCGATGCGCGCGTCGCGCGCCGGATCGCTCCGGCGTGGGAACGCTGGCCACCAACCCGTCCAGGCGACGGCAGGACGGGGAATCCGGAACATTCTGATAGCTCCGGTTCCCATCCGCATCGATGCACTCGTAGACGCTGTCGAGCGGCGCCGCCACGGCACGGTCCACCGCGGCTCCTCCGGCAAGCGCGGCAAGAACGGCAGCAAGGGTCGCGACGTTGCGCATGGTTCGAGGAGGGAGTGCGAAACGGGGAAAGTCTACCTCGTTGCGCCCGGGAGGAAACCCCCGAAAAAAGGGCGGCCATCCGGCCGCCCTTTTCGTTTCCCGCCGTACTTGCGGCCGTCCGCACCCCTGGATCCGCCCCTGCGAGGGGGCGGGCCGGGAATGCGGGAGCCGTGTGCACCGCAGTTACGCGCTGTAGTACATGTCGAACTCGACCGGATGCGTGGTCATGCGGAAACGCGTGACCTCTTCGTGCTTGAGCGCGATGTACGCATCGATCATGTCGTTCGAGAACACCCCGCCGCGGGTCAGGAACTCGCGGTCCTTGTCCAGCGCTTCGAGGGCCTGGTCCAGGCTGTGCGCCACGGTCGGCACCTTGGCGGCCTCTTCGGGCTCGAGGTCGTACAGGTTCTTGTCGATCGGGTCGCCGGGATGGATCTTGTTCTGCACGCCGTCCAGGCCGGCCATCAACAGCGCGGCGAACGCCAGGTACGGGTTGGCCGTCGGGTCCGGGAAGCGCACTTCGACCCGGCGCGCCTTCGGGCTCGAGACGAACGGGATGCGGCAGGCCGCGGAGCGGTTGCGCGCCGAGTACGCGAGGTTGATCGGCGCCTCGAATCCGGGCACCAGGCGCTTGTACGAGTTGGTTCCGGGGTTGGTGATCGCGTTGAGTGCGCGGGCGTGCTTGATGATGCCGCCGATGTAGTACAGCGCGAACTCGGACAGGCCGGCATAGCCGTTGCCGGCGAAGAGGTTCTGACCGTCCTTCCACACGGACTGGTGCACGTGCATGCCCGATCCGTTGTCGCCGACGACCGGCTTGGGCATGAAGGTCGCGGTCTTGCCATACGACGCGGCGACGTTCCAGACCGTGTACTTCAGGATCTGCATCCAGTCGGCGCGCGTCACGAGGCTGTTGAACTTCGTGCCGATCTCGCATTGTCCCGGAGCTGCGACTTCATGGTGGTGCACCTCGACCTCGACGCCTTGCTGCTCGAGCAGCAGGCACATCTCGGAACGGATGTCCTGCAGCGAATCGACCGGCGGAACCGGGAAGTAGCCGCCCTTGACCGGCGCACGGTGCGCCAGATTGCCGCCGTCGTATTCGATGCCGGTCGACCACGGCGCTTCTTCGGACTTGATCTTGACGAACGAACCCGACATGTCGACGTTCCAGGTCACGGAATCGAAAATGAAGAATTCGGGTTCCGGACCGAAGTAGGCGACATCGCCGAGGCCGCTCGACTTCAGGTACGCCTCGGCGCGGTGCGCCAGCGAACGCGGATCGCGCTCGTAGCCCTTGCCGGTGCTCGGCTCGTGCACGTCGCAGGTGAGGATGAGGGTGTTTTCCTCGCGGAACGGATCCATGCGCGCGGACGCCGGATCGGGCATCAGCAGCATGTCCGACGCTTCGATGCCCTTCCAGCCGGCGATCGACGAGCCGTCGAAGGCGTGGCCGTCGGTGAACTTTTCCGCATCGAACATCTTGGTCGGCACGGAGACATGCTGCTCCTTGCCGCGGGTATCCGTGAACCGCAGATCAACGAATTTGACTTCGTTGTCCGCGATCATCTTCATGACGTCATTGGCCGACCCCATCGATTCCTCTCCTCCAAAATTAGAAAACCGCTGAACGGGAAACTATGCAAGCAGGAATTATGCCTGTAAGTTCCCTGTGAAAGCGGAACGGCTTTCCGCCGTCCGCATGCGGGCGCGCAAGCCCAGGTGCACCATATTAGTGCGCCTCCGCACCAAACTCGCCCATCAGGAGTCCGCGGCGGGCTCGGGTGCACCACCCTCGCCCGCAGGCAGGAACAGCGCCTGCAGGTCGTTGAGGAAGCGCATCCCCAGGCCGGTCGGCGCGATCCGCCCCGGATGCCGCGCGATCAACCCGCGTCGCACCCCCTCCCGCAGCCCCGGCTCGAACTTCGTCGGGTCGAGGCCGGTGCGCTCCGCGAACAAGGCCGGCGCAAACCCGTCCCGCAGGCGAAACGCATTGAGCGCGAATTCGAAGACGAGATCGTCGGCAGCCACCGTGCGACGCTGGGAAACGAAGCGCCCCTGCGCCGCATTGCGGAGGTAGGAATCCGGGGCGCGGAATCGCTCTTCGCGCCGCACGCCCCCGCCCGGCAAGCTGATCTTGGCGTGCGCGCCGGCGCCGATTCCGAGGTAATCGCCGAACGTCCAGTAGTTGAGGTTGTGCCGACAGCGGCGCCCCGACCGCGCATAGGCCGAGACTTCGTAATGTTCGAACCCCGCCTGCGCGAGCAGGCCGTCAATTTCCTCCTGGGCCCGCGCCACGACATCCTCCTCCGGCAACCGCGGCGGAAACTTGGCGAACACCGTGTTGGCTTCGATCGTCAACTGATAGACCGACAGATGCGTCGTCCCGAATCCCAGCGCGCGCACGACGTCCTGGTGCGCCGCCGTTTCCGCCTGGTCCGGGAGGCCGATCATCAGATCGAGGTTGACGTTGTCGAACGAGCGCAACGCCGATTCGATCGCCCGCTCGGCCTGCCCGCCATCGTGGACCCGGCCCAGCCGGCGCAGGCTGGCGTCATCGAAGGACTGCACGCCGATCGAGAGGCGGTTCACGCCGGCGTCGCGAAACGCCGCATACCGCCCCTCCTCCAGCGCGCCGGGGTTGGTCTCGAGCGTGATCTCGCACCCCGGTTCGAGCGTGATGCGGGCACGGACCTCCGCCAGCAGCCGCGCGACCCCCCGCCCCGACAACAGCCCCGGCGTGCCGCCGCCGAAAAACACGCTACGGACCGTGCGGCCCCATACCGCCGGCAAGGTCGATTCGAGATCCCCGATCAGGGCATCGAGATAGGCCTCCTCGGGGATCGCCTCGCCAGCGGGCACGGCATGGGAGTTGAAATCGCAATAGGGGCACTTCCGGATGCACCACGGAACGTGGATGTACAACGACAACGGCGGAGGCCCGGCGCCGTCCCCCTCCGCGCCCGTCCCCGCCGCGATCGGTCCCCGACCCGCCGACGCCGTCACCACCCCCAGCGCACCCGCAGCAACTCCGCCATCGCCCGCATCGCCTGGCCACGATGGCTGACGCGATTCTTTTCCGCCGCATCGAGCTGCGCAGCCGTGGAACCGGACTCCGGAAGCCCGAAATAGGGGTCGTAGCCGAAACCGCCGGTGCCGGCGGGCTGGTCGACGATGCGGCCGTTCCAGCGCCCCTCGGCAAACAGGGGCTCGGGGTCTTCGGCCGCACGCACGGCCACCACCACGCACGCGTAGTGGGCCGCGCGGTCGGCAACGCCGTCGAGCATGCGCAGGAGCAGGGCATTGTTGTCGGCGTCGCTCGCGTGCTCGCCGGCGAAGCGCGCGGAGCGCACGCCCGGCGCGCCGCGCAAGGCGTCGCAGCACAAACCGGAATCGTCGGCAAGCGCGGGCAATCCGCTGATCTGCGCTGCGTGGCGCGCCTTGGCCAAGGCATTTTCCAGAAACGTGTCGTGCGGCTCGTCCGCCGCCGCGATACCGAGACTGCCTTGCGTGTGCACCGTGACGCCGAGCGGCACCAGCAGCGCCTGCAGCTCGGCCAACTTGCCCGCGTTGTTCGATGCCAGCACGATGCGGCGCCCCGCGCCGTCCCTCCCGGCCCCCGCATCGGGGCTGCGGGTCGTCATGCGCCCAGCGCCGCCCGCTGCGCGGCGAGCAGTTGCCGGATTCCGCCTTCCGCGCACGCGAGCATCGCATCGAGTTGCGCACGGGGGAACGCCGCCCCCTCGGCCGTACCCTGGACCTCGACGAAGCCGCCGGCGCCGGTCATCACCACGTTCATGTCGGTATCGCAGCGCGAATCCTCGGCATAGTCGAGGTCGAGGAGCACCACCCCGTCGACGATCCCCACCGACACCGCCGCCACCGCGTCGCGCAACGGATCGGCCTGAAAATCGAACCGCGTCCGCATCCAGCGCACCGCATCGACCAACGCGACGTATGCCCCGGTGATCGACGCGGTGCGCGTGCCGCCGTCGGCCTGCAGCACGTCGCAGTCGATCTGGATCGTGCGTTCACCGAGCGCCGCCAGATCGACCACGCAACGCAGGCTGCGTCCGATCAACCGCTGGATTTCGATCGTGCGCCCGTTCTGCTTGCCGCGCACCGCCTCGCGCTCGCTGCGCGTGCCCGTGGCCCGCGGCAGCATGCCGTACTCGGCGGTGAGCCAGCCCTGCCCCTTGCCACGCAGGAAGGACGGCACGCCGTCCGTCACCGAGGCCGTGCACAGCACCTTCGTATCGCCGAACGACACGAGCACCGAGCCTTCGGCATGGCGCGTCGCCCCGCGCTGGATGGCCACCGGCCGCATTTCGTCGGCGCCGCGGTTTCCACCCCGAACCATCACTGTCCCCGCACCCATTTCGAACTCCGTTGAATCGCGTTCTGAATTTCCGAGATCGCCTCGTCGATCTGCTGGTCGGTGAGCACGCCCGGATCCTCTCCGGCCCGCGGCATCTGCACCGTCGACGCGATCGCGCCCTCGGGGATCTCCCGCGTCGACACGCCGAAATCGCGGCCGCCCATCCAGTCGTCTACCGCCGCGCCGGCCCAGGACATCGCCATGGCCGTGCAGTTGTCGGCCTCCGGGCCGCCGGCCGCGAGCGCCGTCTCCACCAGATCCGGCACGGCGCGCATCACCGTCTGCCCGGTGAACGGGCCGACGACGTCGCGATCCGACAGGCTACCCCACAAACCGTCGGTGCACAGCAGCAGGACGTCGCCGAACCGCAGGGTGGCAGGCTTGCCGATCTGCACCACCGGATCGACGTCGGCTCCCAGGCAATTGAAGATCCGGTTTCGCTCCGGATGATCCTTCGCATCCTCCGCCCGGATCAGCCCCGAACTCACGAGATGATGCACACGCGAATGGTCGAGCGTGCGATCGACGATCGCGCCGTCGCGGATCCAGTACAACCGCGAATCGCCGGCATGCGCCCAGGTCGCCACGCCATGCTGCACGACGCACACCACGATCGTCGTACGCGGCGCCTCCGGCATCCCATGCTCGGCGCGATAGCGGTGCAGTTCGCGATGCGCCACCTGGATCGCGTTCTCGAGAAAGCGCGCCGGATTGGCCAGGCGGGGCTTGGCCTCGCGTTCGAACATCGCCGCCACCGTCTGCACCGTCAGTTGGGCGGCAACCTCGCCGCGCGCGTGGCCGCCCATGCCGTCCGCCACCACCATCATCAGGCAGTCGCGGGTGTACAGATATCCCATGCGGTCCTGGTTGACCTTGCGTCCGCCGATCTTGCTTTCCTGATAGATGGAGAACCGCATGATCGGTCAGAACCAGGTGATGTCGTGGTCCTTCGCGAACTGCGAAAGACGCTCCTGGAAATAGCGCACGCGCGCCCCGGCGCGCTCGAACACCGAGAACTCCGGCACCTCGGGCACGTTGTTGACCAATTCCTTCTGCACCGCGTAGACCGTCTGCGGCCGCTCCAGCGAATTCAGGCGCAGGCAGCGCTCGGTCATCGAGATCAGTTCGTTCGAGTACAGGCCGCGGAACGATCGCAACGCCTGGGGCATCTTGTCGCCCTTCATGCGCTGGTCGGCTTCCTGGGCCGGCATGCCCGACATGCAGGCGTAGATGCAGGCGCCGACGCTGTAGACGTCGGTCCAGGGGCCGAGTTCGGCATCGCGCTTGTAGAGCTCGGGGGCGGCGAACCCCGGCGTGTACATCGGATAGACCTTGCTGAAATCGCGCTGCAGCGTCTGGCGCGCGGCGCCGAAATCGAGCAGGATCGGCGCGCCGTCCATCCGCAGATAGATGTTGGCCGGCTTGACGTCCAGGTGCAGCAGGCGGTTCGCATGGACCTCGCGCAGTCCGTTCATCACCTGCGTGAACACGCGGCGGATGAACCGTTCGGACAGCACGTCCTTCTGGTCCTTGTTCCGGTTGCGCAGCACGTGCTCCTGCAGCGAGCGCCCGGACTCGTACTGCATCACCATGTAGACGGTGTCGTTGCCGCGGAAGAAGTTGAGCACGCGCACGACGTTCGGGTGGTAGATCGACGCCAGGGCCCGCCCCTCCTCGAAGAAGCACTTCAGGCCGATGCGGTAGGTGTTCAGGCTCTCCGGCGGGACATACGGCGCAAGTTCGCCCGGCTTGCGCTGCGCCAGCGTTGCCGGCATGTATTCCTTGATCGCGACCGAATTGCCGTGCTCATCCTGCGCAAGATAGACGATCGAGAAGCCGCCGCTCGATATCTTCTTTACAATTCGATAGCTGCCGAGTTGAAACCCTTCGGGAAGGGCCGAATTGGTCTGGGACGCCATGGTGAATGCGGTTCGCCGAGGTTCCCGCGAAGGGTACCCGATTTTCCTTTCATCCCATAGAAACGAGGCCACCGCATGGGTGATGTGGCAAGCATGACCGGCTTTGCCGATGCGACGAAGACCACGGCTTCCGGCGCGGTAACCGTCGAAATCCGGTCCGTAAACGGACGCTTTTTGGAGCTTTCCCTCCGCCTTCCGGATGAGGTCCGAGCCACCGAACCGGTGATCCGCGAGCGCATCGGCGCGGCCCTTTCCCGCGGCAAGCTCGACTGCCGCGTGTCCCTCAGCCGCGATCCGTCGGCAAGCGGCGCCCGGATCAACCCGACCGCGCTCACCCATCTGCTGGAGCTGGGGCGCTCGGTTGCCAAGGTGGCCACCGATGCCCGGCCGCTCGACGTCGGCGAGATCCTGCGCTGGCCCGGGGTCATCGAGACCGGCGACGCGGCGGCGGAATCCTGGCGCGAGCCGTTGCTGGCCGCATTCGACGAGGCCCTGCAGGGCCTGCGCCAGTCGCGCCTGCGTGAGGGCGCGCAACTGCGTACGGCGCTGCGCGAACGCTGTACCCGGATCGACGAGATCCTGGTGCAGCTGCGCACCCTGGTTCCCCGGATCCTGGCCGAAATGGAGCGGCGCCTCAACGAGCGCATGACCCAAGCGCTCGGCAGCGCGCTCTCCGGCAGCGGCATCTCCCGCGAAGAACTCTCGGACCGCATTCGTCAGGAGCTGACGATGCACGGCATGCGCGCCGACGTCGCCGAAGAGATGGATCGCCTGGGCGCACACGTCGCCGAAGTCCGCCGCACGCTCGACGCCGGCGGCGGCGTGGGACGCCGGCTCGACTTCCTGATGCAGGAGCTCAACCGCGAAGCCAACACCATCGCCTCGAAGGCGAGCGCGATCGAGATGACGACCGCAGCCGTCGAACTGAAGCTGCTCATCGAACAGATGCGGGAGCAGGTGCAGAACCTGGAATGAACGTGCCTGAACGCGCATCCTCCGGCCAGCTGTTCCTCGTCGTCGCGCCGTCCGGGGCCGGCAAGTCCTCCCTCGTCAACGCGCTGCTCGCCCGCGACCCGCAGCTCTCGCTGTCGATCTCCTGCACCACCCGCGCGCCGCGGCCGGGAGAGGTGAACGGCCGCGAATACCACTTCCTCCCCGTCGAGGAATTCCTGCGGCGCAAGGCCCACGGCGACTTTCTTGAAACCGCGCAGGTCCACGGCAACCACTACGGCACCTCGCGCCGGGTGATCGAGGAGTTCCTCACGGCAGGGACTGACGTGCTGCTGGAAATCGACTGGCAAGGCGCAGCCCAGGTCAAGGCGCTCTTCCCGTCGGCGGTGGAAATCTTCATCCTCCCGCCGTCGATGGAAACCCTCGCCGAACGCCTGCACAAGCGCGGACAGGACAGCGAAGCGGTGATCCGCCGACGGCTCGAGGGTGCGGCGGCGGAAATCGCCCACGCGCCGGATTCCGACTACATCGTCGTCAACCGCGATTTCGACGTGGCGCTGTCGGAATTGCAGGCCGTGATCGCCGCGACACGCCTGCGGGTTGCCGCGCAGGCCGTGCGCCACCGGGATCTTTTCGCGCAACTCGGGATCGGACGCGGAGCCGGAAAAAACTAGTGTAGTGCTTCGTAAATACTGGCGCGGAAGAAAAGTCGACCCATTGGTGGGCTGAGCGGGTGGCGCGGCGTAGGAAATGGGCGTGCAATTGCGGCGATGACGCCGGCACCACGCAGGCGAGCGGCAGCTGCACTCCGCCAGGGCAAACACCTCGTCGGTTGCAGGTTCCACGGCCCGATCGGGGCGCCTTCCCTCTTGCAATGCTACGGTGTTTGCCGAGATCCGGGTGCCCTGCACCGGTTCCGGCCCCATTGGGGGCGCGGTGCGCAGCGCAGGCGCCGGGGCGGCGCGCAATCGCGCGCCTCCACTTCTGACTCACGGCCCCTGTCCGAGTGGAGCGTCCCTGCGGGACGCGCAACGAGTTGGCCGTGCGCCCCGGCACCGAGCAGCACAACGCGGTCGGCCCATAGGGCCGACCGCGGCCCGGGGCCGGAACCGGTGCAGGACGCCCGGATCTCGTTCATGACCTCGTGCGCGACACCCTTCGTATCCGCCCGGTAATCCCGTCTTAACGCGGGTGGCGGCGGTCAGAGCGGGGCGGCCGGCACCCAACGATGGGGAAGCAATTCCTCGATCCTGCTTGCCGGCAAGGTCGGCAGCCGCGTGAAGACGTCCTTGAGGTAGGCATACGGATCGTGCCCGTTCATCTTCGCCGACTGGATCAGGCTCATGATGGCGGCGGCGCGTTGCCCGGCACGAAGGGATCCGGCGAAGAGCCAGTTGGACCTCCCCAGCGCAACGGGCCGGATTCGGTTCTCGATGTAATTGTTGTCGGCCGGTAGCGTTCCGTCGTCCAGATATCGGGTTAGCGCCTGCCATCGACCGAGGCTGTAGTTGAGCGCCTTGGCGGTTGCCGATCCGTCCGGAACCTTGGGGCGGTGCGCCGCCATCCACGCGTGCAACGTGTCGGCGATCGGTCTGGCTTTGGCCTGTCGGATTTCACGGCGCGCATCGGCATCGAGGTCCCGGACTTCGCGTTCGACTTCGTAGATCTGCCCGAAGAGCTTCAAGGCGTCCGATGCGATCTGGCTTTTGTTCGCCTCGTGCAGTTCGAAGAACTTCCTTCTGGCGTGCGCCAGGCAGCCGCACTCGGTCATGCCTTCCTTGGCAAGCATCGCCTTGTAACCGGAGTAGTCGTCGCAAACGAGTTTGCCGCGCCAGGCCCCGAGGAACGCCTCGGCATTCTTGCCCGAGCGCGTCTCGGTAAAGTCGTAGACGACGGCCTTGATGTCCTCGAACGCTCCGGGGCTGTAGGCCCAGAGGTAAGCGCGGTGCGTCTTGCCGTTTCCGGGCTTGAGCATCGACACCGGCGTCTCGTCGGCGTGCAGCACGCGGTGCGAGAGAACCGTGCCGCGCAGCGCATCGACCAGGGGCTGGAGCTGCACCCCGCACACGCCCACCCACTCCCCGAGCGTCGAGCGCGGAATCGCGTAGCCGGCCCGGCCGAAGATCTCCTCCTGCCGGTACAGCGGAACGTGGTCGGCGTACTTCGCCACCATCACCTGGGCCAGCAGGCTCGGCGTCGCGATCCCCTTGTCGATGACCTGCGCGGGAACCGGCGCCTGGATCAGCTTCTCGCATTTGCCGCAAACCCACTTGCCGCGGATGTGCCGCTCGACGCTGAACACTCCGGGTTCGTAGGCGAGCTTCTCGGACACGTCCTCGCCGATGCGCTTCATCTGGCAGCCGCAGGCGCAGGTCGTCGAATCGGGTTCATGCTGCACCGCCACCCGCGGAAGGTGATCGGGCAGCGGCTCGCGCCGCGGTTTGCTCTTCTCCCGCTTCGCAGGCTCGGTGGGTTGAAGCTGCTCGAGCTCTTCCTCCATCGCCGCCAGATCCGCATCCAGCGTCTCTTCCAGAAGGCTCGCCTGGTTGCGGTCGAGCTTCTCGCTCGTGCGGTCGAATCGGATTCGCTTGTAGCGCGCCAGCTCGTATGTGAGCTGTTCGATGCGTGCGCTCTTGAACAGAACCTCGCTCTGGAGCGCCGCAACCTTATCGAGCAGATCTCGGGTCGCTTCTCGCAATTGCGGTTCGGAGAGCGAATCGAGATTGGCAGCGTTCAGCATGCACAGCATGCTGCCAGATGTGTTGCAGCGGCGCCATTGCCGATTCAGGCAATTGCCAATTGCGCTCGACCGCGATCACACCAAAGTGATCTCGCGCTCTGCGCCGACGTGCTGCCAGGGAAGGCCGATCACAAGCGCATCGAGTTGCGCACGCGTGATCGATGCCCGGCCTGTTCCGTCCATGCCCGCCCAAACGAAACGTCCTTGATACAGACGCCGCGCACAAAGCCACAGGCCGAAGCCGTCATGCACCAGCACCTTGATCCGATTTACACGGCGGTTCGTGAACACGTATGCATGATGCGGCCGGGCGGAGCCAAACACCGCCACGACGCGGGCAAGCGCCGTATCCATGCCGGCGCGCATGTCGATGGGGGCCGTGGCCAACCATACCGCCTCGATCCGGATCATCGCAACCACGCGCGCAGCCACGCTGCGCAGTCCCCGGCTGCCGAAACTGGCCAGCTCACCGTGACCGTGGCCGCTCCGCGGCGCAGCTCGATCCGGATTTCCCCGCTGGGGGCCACCGTTGGCAGCGGCTCCAGCGGCAGCGCAATGAACTCCTCCCGGGCTTGGGCGCTGCGCTCAACCACCGTGTTCGCCGTCGCGGCGCTCTTCACGACCCAGTTACGCAACAAGTTGGCGTTGATCCCGTTGGCCATTGCCACCGAGGCCATCGAGACTCCCGGCCGCCGGCATTCCTCAACCAACCGCGCCTTGAACTCGGCACTGTGCCGCCGCCGGCGACGTCCCGGCATCCCTTGCTTGATGGACATGTGTCCGCTTCTCCCGTAAGTGGACACGATCCTCGCTGCCTCAAGGGCAGTGATCAAGATGGGTTTATCGGGCGGTTACCACCCTTCCCCCGTCCAATGCGCTTGGATGACACTCCCCAAGAGAACGCCAAGAACTGACGTTCCTGCGCCGCATCGATCGGCACACGTTGCGCCGCAGATCCTGCAGAAGATCATCCGCACCAATCCGCACTTCAGTTCGAAACAGAACGAAGCACTACACTAGCGCAGCCTCTGCCGGACATGCGGCGCGTTTGCCACGGGCTCCGGCGCAGGACAGCGGGATCCCGTGCGCGATCGCCCCGCCGGACGGCGCCGATCACTTCGCCGGCCGGTTCCACCACCCTCCGCCCAGCGCCAGGAACAACGCCGCCGTATCCGTGTAGCGCGACGTCTGCGCCTGCACCAGCCCGACAGCGGCCTGCTCATAGGACTGCCGGGCGGCCAGCAAGGCCAGGCGGTTGACATAGCCGGCGTCGTATTGGCGCCGGGTGACATCCAGCGCGGCGGCCGCCGCCCGTTCCGCGTCCGCCGCGGCGCGCAAGGCATCGGCATCCGCCTGCAACGCATGCAGCGTGTCGGCGACGTTCTGGAATGCGGCGACCACCGTCGCCCGATACTGATCCTGCGCCTGACGCAGCGCGGCCTTCGCCGCGCGCTCGTGATGCTTCAACGTGCCGCCGTCGAACAGCGTCTGCGCAAAGTTGCCGGTCACGACCCAGAATGGCCCGCCGGTGAAGTACATCTGCGAGATCTTCGACGCAATTCCCCCCGCCGCCGCATCGATCGAGAACTGCGGCAGCCGCGCGGCGATCGCCACCCCGACCTGCGCGCTCGCCGCATGCATCTGGGCCTCCGCCGCGCGCACATCCGGGCGCTGCGCGACGAGCCCCGACGGCAGGCTCACCGGCAGATCCGTCGGCAACCGCAGGGCGGAAAAATCGAAGCCGGTATCCCCGCTCGCGTCGGGCAGATCGCCCGCCAGGGCGCGCAGAAGGTCCCGGGTCTGCTCGAGCTGCTTCTGTAACGGCGGCAGTTGCTGCCGCGCCTGCGCCAGCGCCAACTCCTGGGCCGCGACGTCGGCACGCATCGCGTAGCCCAGCCGGAACTGGGCGCGCAGGATCGCCAGCGACTTGGCGTCGGCGTCGACGAGCCGCCGGGTCGCAGCGATCTGTGCGCGCAGCGCCGCCTCCTGCACCGCCGCGGCGACGACATTGTCTGCCAGCGTGATGGCGGCCGCCTCCATCTGGAATCGGGCGGTGTCGGCCTGGGCCTGCAAGGACTCGACCTGACGGGCATTGGCCCCGAAGACATCGGGGACGAAACCCACCGCCAGTTGCGAGAGATACATGTTGTACGTCACGCCGCAGTTGTAGGGCGCGCTCGCGTTCTGGCAAGTCTGGATGATTGTGCCGTTGCCCTGGATGCCGGGGGAGTTCCCGCCCAGATTTCCCGCCAGCAACTGACGCTGCGGCGTGAACTGCGCGCTCACCGTCGGGTACGAAACCCCCCGCTGCGCCGCGGTCATTTCCTGCGCCTGGCGCAAGGCGGATTGCGCCGCCGCGAGGTCGGGATTGTTCCGCAGGGCGCGTGCGACGAGGGCATCGAGCCTGGCGGAACCGAATCGCGTCCACCACGCGTAGGGAACGTCGCGGCCCGTCTCGAAGCGCTGCGCCGCCCCGGCCTGCACGCCCGGCGCCGCCGCCGTCACCGGGCTCATCGTCCCGGGCGCATAGCCGGCTGCGCGCGGTGCGGCGGGCGGATGGTAGTCGGGACCGACGGCGCAGCCCGCCAGCAGCGCCGCCAGTGCGCCTGCGCACGCCTTCCCCCACGCTCCGCCGTGCACGCGACTCACGTTTCCCCCTCCCTGGGCGCACCGTCCGCCCTCGCGGCACCGCGGCCATGCAGGAGCAAGGTCTGCATCGCCGGCACCACCAGCAGCAGAACGACGGGGCCGATCAGCAGGCCGCCGACGACCACGGTGGCGAGCGGTCGCTGCACCTGGCTGCCAATGCCGTGCGAAATCGCCGCCGGCAGCAGGCCGATGCACGCCGACAGCGCGGTCATCAGCATCGGCCGCATCCGCTGGCCCGCGGCATGGAACATCGCCTCCACCCCGTCCAGGCCCGATGCCTGCAACTGGTTGTAGTACGTGATCAGCAGAATGCCGTTCATCACCGACACGCCGAACAGCGAAACGAAGCCGATCGCGGCCGAGATGCTGAACGGCAGTCCCGCCGCCGACAACGCGAGAATTCCGCCGCCGACCGCGAACGGAATTCCGGACAGCGCGAGCAGGCTGTCACGCATCGAATTGAAAAGCCCGTAAAGCAGCATCAGGATGAGCGCGAGACTCACCGGGACGATGATCGCGAGCCGATGTTTCGCCTCCTGCAACTCGCCGAACTCGCCCGCCCACGCGAGACGGTACCCGTTGGGGAGCCGCACGTGCTCCCGGATGCGGCGCTGCGCATCGGCCACGGTGCTGCCAAGATCGCGCCCGCGCACGCTGAACTTGACCGGAATGTCGCGCGCCGCGCTCTCGTGATAGATGTAGGACGCGCCGGTGTCGAGGCGGATCGTCGCCAGTTCCCGCAGCGGGATATAGGCGGTCGCGCCCGCATTGCCGCCCCCCTGTGTCGAGTACCCGACGGGGATGTCGCCGATCGCCGCCACGTCGTCGCGGTATTTCGGCGCCAGGCGCACCGTCAGATTGAACGTCCGGTCCCCCTCCAGAATCTGGGTCGCGACGCCGTCGCCCAGCAGCACGCGGATCACCGTCGCGACGTCGCCGGTATTGAGACCGTAGCGCGCCGCCCGCTCCCGATCGATGCGGATGTCGAGGTTGGGCTGGCCCAGCACATGGAAGACCCCCAGATCGGTGACACCCGGAACCTGCCACAGCTGTTCCTCGACCTCGCCGGCCAGGCGCTCCAGGACGCCGAGGTTCGGACCAATGATCTTGACGGAGTTTTCTCCTTTGACGCCCGAAAGTGCTTCTTCGACATTGTCCTGGATGTACTGCGAAAAGTTCAGACCCACGCCGGGAACCGCGTCGTGGATCTCCCGCGCCAACTGCGCCGTCAGCCGCTCCTTGGTGAGGCCCGAGGGCCATTCGTCGAACGGCTTGAGCGGCGCGAAAATCTCGACGTTCGACAGCGGCGATGCATCGCTGCCGTTGTCGGGCCGGCCGTGCTGCGACACCGCGGTGAGGACCTCGGGGTGGCGCAACAGGATTTCGCGCACCTTGCGCGTTGCCTCGGTGCCCGCCGCCAGGGTCATCGTCGGCGGCAGCGACACGCGGATCCAGTAGTTTCCCTCCTCCAACGCCGGCAGGAATTCCGAGCCCAGTCGCGAGGCGAGCAGGCCGCAGACGACCAGGAAGACGACGCCGCCGGCCGCCACCCGGCCCCGGTGCGCGAGGGCCCAGCGCAGCGCCGGCGTGTAGATCGCCCGCAGCCGGCGCACAACCACGGTTTCGACCTCCTCCACGCGCTGCGGCAGCAGAAACGACGCCAGCACCGGCGTCACGGTGAAGGTCGCGATCAGCGCCCCCGCCAGGGCGTAGCCGTAGGTGCGCGCCATCGGCCCGAAGATCTGCCCTTCGACGCCCTGCATGGTGAAGAGCGGAGCGAATGCGGCGAGCGTCACCGCGAGGGAGAAGAGCACCGCCTTGTCGACCTGGAACGCGCTCACATAGATGAGGCGCAGACGGTCGCTCCACCCCGGCCGGTCGCCCATATCCCCCGCATGCGATGGATCGGTGCCGACCTGCCCTTCGGCGAGGTCCTCGATCAGCCGCCGCTGGGTCTCCTTGCCCGACTGGAAATTGCGGAACACGTTCTCGACCAGGATCACCGCCGAGTCGATGATGATGCCGAAGTCGACCGCGCCGATCGACAGCAGGTTGGCATCCTCGCCGCGCAGCACCAGCAGGATGATGCTGAAGAGCAAGGCGAACGGAATGTTGACACCGACGATGATCGCGCTGCGCAGGTCGCCCAGGAAGATCCACTGCACCAGGAACACCAGCAGGCATCCGACGACGAGATTGTGCACCACCGTCTCCGTCGTGACGTGCACGAGCGACGTGCGGTCGTAGTACGGCACGATGCGCACCCCCGGCGGCAGGCTGCCGTCGTGATTCATGCGCTGCACCATCGCCTCGATCTTCGGAACGATGTGGTTCGTGTGCTCGGTGCGGCTCATCACCACGATGGCGGCGACGATGTCGTCATCGTGGTCGCGCCCGGCGATGCCCAGCCGCGGCATATGGCCCACCTTGACGGTGCCGATGTCCCGGACGCGCACCGGCACGCCATTGGACTGCGCGAGCACGACGTCTTCGATGTCCCGCACCCGATATCCCTTGGTGAGATCGTCGGCGCCGCCGTCGTCGATCAGGCCGATGCCGCGGATGTTGACCGACTGCTCGCCCAGAGAAATCTCGCGGCCGCCGACGTTGAGGTTGGCGTTGCCCAGCGCGCTCATGAGCTGGGGCACGGTGACCCCGTAGGCCTGCATCCTGGGCAGATCCGCCTGCACCTGGAATTCCTTGGTGGTACCGCCCCAGCTGTTCACCGCCGCCACGCCGGGAATCGTGGACAGGCGCCGCGCCACGATCCAGTCCTGCACGGTGCGCAGATTCGTCAACCCGAAATGCGGCGGGCCGACGATCTGATAGCGGTAGACCTCGCCCACCAGGCTGGACTGCTGGATCTGCGGCGTCTGGCCACCCGGCAGAGTCACGTTCTGCTGCAGCGCCAGCGCCGCCTGGGTATAGGCGAAGAAATAGTCGATGCCGTACCGGAACGTGACGCGCACGAACGACAGGCCGTAGAACGAGGTCGAGCGGATGTTGGCGATTCCGGGCGTGGCGTAAAGACCGATCTCCATCGGGATGGTGTAGTAGCGCTCCATCTCCTCGGCCGACATGCCGGGCGCCTGGGCGGTGATCTCGAGGATCACCGGCGCCGGATTGGGATAGGCCTCGACGTTGAGCTTTTCGACGGCGGCCATCCCCGCGGCCAGAAACATCACCACGCCGAACACGACGAGCGCGCGACGCGCGAGGGCGAAGGCCAGGATCTTCCGCAACACGGGATGCGATTCCTGCAGGCTACTCGGGCATGCCCGCGTACTGGTTGCTGAGCAGCAAGGCGCCCTTGCCGACGACCATTTCGCCGGCCTGCAGTCCGTCGACGATCTGCACGAGCCCGTCCTGCCGCATGCCGGTCTGCACCACCCGGCGCGCGAAATGGCGCTGGTCCGTCGTCACCCACACCGTCATCGTGCCGTCGCCTTCGCGCACGACGGCGTCCTGCGGCACGGCAACGCCGACAATGGGATCTCCCGCCTGGATGACGAAGCGCGCCAGCATTCCGGGATGCAGGGCGCCCCCCGGATCCCGCAACGCCGAGCGGACGACGGCCGTGTGGGTGTTGGGATCGACGACGGCGCCGACGACGTCGACCGTGCCCAGGAACTCGCGATCCGGGAATGCCATGAGTTGCGCCCGCACTGCCGCGCCCTTGCGGATGCGGGGAAGGTCGCTTTCGGCGACGTTGGCATTCATCCATACCGTGGAACGATCCGCCACGCTGACCGGTGCCGGCGCCGTGCCCGGTTGCACATAGAGTCCCGCTTGCGCCGCCCGCGCCGTCACCTGCCCCGAAACCGGGCTCGCCACCACCAGCGCGCGATCGACCCGACGGCGGGCGACAATGGCGTCGATCTCCCGCCCGGTCTTGCCGAACAGCCCCAGCGCCTTGCGCGCCGCTTCGTAGTTCCCCGCCGCCGTCTGCTGGTCGGAAACCGCCTGCTGCAGATCCTTCTGCGCAATGCCCTGGGCGGCATAGAGTCCGCGCGCGCGCGCCAGCGCCCCGGTCGTGAGCCGGTACACCCCCGCCGCCGCGATCAGCGTCGACTCCGCCTGAATCAGATCCGGGCTGTCGATCGTATAAAGCGGCTGCCCTTTCCGCACCGCGTCGCCGACGCGGACGTAGACCGTGCCGATGCGGCCCGCATAGGGCGGAAACACCGCAACCGCCCGGTCCTCGTCGAAATCGATGCTGCCCACCGCCGTGCATTGCGGCGCGAACGAATGCGGTATGGCGGGAACGAACTGCATCGAGCGGGTCTGCGTGTCGCGCAGATCCAGGATGTCCTTCGGCGCATCGACGATGGCCGCAGCCGGGGGCCGCGCATCGCCCGCCCCCCGCCCGGAGCAGGCGACCACAATCACGGCGCCCAACAGCGGTGCCGCGGAATGAAGAAGCGCACGGAGTACGGCGGTTCGCGACATGTCCAGTCCAACCAGCAAGGCGCCGCGATTCTCCGCGGCGCCCGGGCCGTGGTCTACTGTGACGAATCGCAGTCGGCCTGCCGATTGGAGCCGAGACCGACCGCCCGCGCACCACCGGGTCCGAGCTTGACATCCTCCGTCATCTCGAGGCCCGGAATGCCCGGGGCGGGCACCGTCCTGTGCGAGAGCGATGGGCTACAAGGCAAGCGTGGATTCGGTCCGTCGACGTCTCCGACGGCGCATTGCCCAGGGTTCGAATCCCGCGAGACCGAACGATCCGAACAAACCAGAAAGGCCGATCTCCATTCGCGATCACGTCCCGTCCCGGGTGTCTCGCCGCCTGCTGCCGCTGCGATCGAATCAGCGAAGTAGACACGAGGCAGGACCTAGCATCAGCGTGGTCCTGCAAAATAACGGGAGCATCGATACGGAATCCGGTTGTTTTGGCTTATTCGTTCCGTTATTCTCCATGCGCTTGGGAGCCTGCGCAACTCTCTGTTCACGATTCCATCGGCGCGCACGGCATCGCAAGAATTGCAACGCAGCGACGACGAATTCACGAACCGATTTGGCAAGGCACGCCGCATCGTGCAGACCGCACTTCTTACCGCAGTGGCCATGACGGCCTTTGCCGCGAACTCCCTGCTCTGCCGAATGGCTCTGCGCGAAACGGACATCGACGCGCCGACCTTCACCGCGATCCGCATCGCATCGGGAGCGCTCGTTCTCTTCCTTCTCGTCCGGATGCGCGGCAGAAGCGGTGTTGACAACGGAGACTGGAAATCGGCAATCGCGCTCTTCGCCTACGCCGCCGCCTTTTCGTTGGCCTACCGCACCTTGCCCGCGGGCGCCGGGGCTCTGCTGTTATTCGGCGCCGTACAGATCACCATGATCGGGCATGCCTTCTGGCGAGGGGAGCGCTTCGATCGACTTCAGCTCGCGGGCGTAGCGTTGGCCTGCGCCGGATTGATCGGCATGATGTCGCCCGGACTATCGGCCCCGCCCCTGCGCGGGGCACTGCTGATGGCCGCGGCAGGCATCGCCTGGGGCATCTACTCGCTGCGAGGCCGGGCAGCGATTCTCGCCTTGGACAGCACGGCCGGAAACTTCCTTCGCGCCCTACCGCTTGCGGCCGCACTCGCCTTGGCAATGGCGGCGCGGGTCTCATGGGATGGTGCGGGCATCGCCTATGCGGCCGCGTCGGGCGCAGTCGCGTCCGGTCTTGGCTATGCGATCTGGTACGCCGCGTTGCCCGGCCTGGGAGCGGCGAGCGCTGCATCCGTGCAGTTGAGCGTCCCGGTGATCGCAGCGCTTGGCGGAGTCGTGTTTCTTGGCGAACCGATCACGCTGCGGCTGATTGTTGCTTCCTGTGCGATTCTGGGCGGCATAGCCTTGGCAATCGGAAGCCGCGCCGCCCGCCGGCAGTCTGCGAAAGTCCGCGGTCTCTCTTGAATTTCTGCGGTATGGCGTCGATCGCCGTCGCCTCACTCGACCGCAACCGGGATGAATTCCCCTGCACCGGGAACGGTCGTATATCGGAGCGAAAGCGGTTACTGTTGCGCCCATGAAAACCGACGCGATTCAGATCGACCGCCACGGCGCCCCCGACGTCATCCGCTTGACCCGGATCGACGTGCCGGATCCCGGACCCGGACAGATCCGGGTTCGTCAGCATGCCGTCGGCGTGAATTTCATCGACGTCTACCACCGCAACGGCCTCTATCCCATACCGCTGCCGCATGGCCTGGGGGTCGAGGGTGCCGGGGAAGTCGAGGCCGTCGGACCGGACGTGGATCTTTTCCAGCCAGGAGATCGCGTTGCATATCCGATGGGTCCGGTCGGCGCGTATTGCGGCCTGTACCTTCTGAAGGCGGAGAGCGCAATCAGGTTGCCTCCCGAAATCGGCTATGAACAAGCTGCCGCCATGATGCTCAAGGGCCTCACGGTCCAATACCTGTTCCGCCAGACATATCGCCTGCAAGGAACCGAAACCATCCTGTTTCATGCCGCGGCCGGCGGCGTGGGTCTGATTGCCTGCCAGTGGGCGCGCGCGCTGGGTGTGAAGCTGATCGGAACCGTGAGTTCGGAAGCCAAGGCACAGCTGGCGCGCGAGAACGGCGCCTGGGCCACGGTCGATTACACGAAGGAAGACGTGGTCGCGCGGGTTCTGGAGTTGACCGGCGGCGCAAAGGTACCGGTCGTCTACGACGGCGTCGGCAAGGACACCTGGGAGCGGTCGCTCGACTGCTTGCAGCCAAGGGGGCTGATGGTGAGCTTCGGCAATGCGTCGGGTCCCCTGTCCAGCGTGAACCTTGGCGTGCTGTCGCAGAAGGGATCGCTTTTTGTGACCCGACCCACGCTGGCGACCTACATCACGCCTCGGAGCCGCTTCGAGGAAGGTGCCGAGGAACTGTTTCAGATGGTGCGCTCGGGCAAGGTCCGGATCGAGGTGGCGCACCGCTACAAACTGAGCGAAGCGGCGCGCGCCCATGAAGACCTGGAAGCACGCCGCACGACCGGATCGAGTGTGCTGATTCCCTAGCTCCGGTGCCGGGGTCGGAAAACATGGACCGAACGTGTGCGATCGCGGATTAGCAGCACGTTGGCGATGCAGACGTCTCGTTCCGCGTGGCGAATTTCAACACCCTGTCAGGGTGCGATCGGAATCATCACTTCATTCCGTCGCAGGAACCAAAGCGTCCACGGCGGATTGTACTGAGCGAGCGAAGCCGGACCGGCGCGGTGCAAATGGCGCCGCTGCATCCACTCCGTCAACTCGGCCGTCTTCGCTGCGACGTCGTCCGGCTGGGCCAGGCCAGAAAACCGGATGACGGCAACCCGCACAGGGGGCGTCACCCGCAAGCGAACTCTCGCATCATTTGGTTTGGGGAGCGTTTCCAGCGAATAGCGGCTCGGCATCGTGAATCGTACAATCCACTCCCCATCCGTCCCGGTTTGGGTGACGGGTGCGGTCATCGCAATCTTTTCGCCGGTCATTTCCTGGGTCACCGGTGCCGTCATGGCGATACCTTGCTTTCGCCCGTTACCACCGAAGATGTAAGCCGCGAGCAGGCGGAACCCCTTGCGGGCCGCCTCCTTCTGCTCGCCGGTAACGGTGACCTCGGCGACGACGAGCGCAGGGTAGTCGCGGATCTCGAACGCGCCGTCCCGAACAACGCTTTGAAAGGCGGGCTCCTCAACCGCCGCGGCCGGGCCTCCCAGCAAGGTTCGGGTCACGATCGCTCCAAGAACAATGCCTTTCAGGATCCTGCCGGCGTAATGACGTGCCCCGGCAACAGCGCCGGAACCCGTCATCAATGCCCGATCCTCTCCCATTCCCGGAACCGTCATCCACCGATCCGGCGGCTCATGCCATTTTCCTGGCGATTCAGCCTGCGTTGCTGTTGTCGGGTGATCGCGCCGTGATTCCGGCGTGCCATTCTCCGCTCCTCCATGCGAAGCCGATGATCCTGCCGATGCATGCGTCGGGCCTGTTGCCGGGAGATCTCACCTTGGCGATATTCGCGGTTGATTCGGGCGTTCTGATTGCCCAGCCGGCGGTTCACTTCAGCCCGACGGGGATGCTGCTGGTTCCAGGTTCCGGGGGCCTGAGGGGGTTCCTGCGCATATGCCAACCCGGCAACGGCCATGGCGGCCGCAAAGACGGTGGCGAACCGGATCATCTTGGGGATAAACATGTTCCCTTTCTCCTGACGGATCCCTCCCAGCGAGGGCAATATCGTAACGCCGCACCGCGGAATCCCGCGGACGCATACTTGTAACGACATATTTCGAGGTCGACCACTTCCTCGCCGCGCTAGCCGGAGACGTCCGGGCAGCGTTTCCGGAACGCTGTGGCGATACGCACAGTTCTGCCGCGTCGCCACTGTGATGCGCCCCTACATGGAAGCAGTCGCCCACGGCGGATGTCACCCCGCGTGTCATGCGGGAAGCACAAATGAAAACGCCCAACCGAGAACGGTTGGGCGCTGAATTCTGGTGGTGTAGTTTAACAGAAAACCAAACCCACATATCAGCAGTCTCTCAGCCCCGGTCGAAAGCCTTGAGACCTTCGCGCGATTCCGGGGAAGGATTTCGCGCAGCCGCGCATGCCCATGATTGTAAATTCAGAGAGGCAGGTTGGCACTCGCAGCTGCCGCGACTGCCAGGGAATTTCGGGGCTGCAACTTGGCTTTCCTCTCGTTTGTCGCCGTAATGCCCGGCACGAACGACGAAAGGACAAGCCATGCAAACCGAACCCGCCTTCACCGAAACCGAGCTTGCTCGGCGGTGGAACGTCAGCATCAAGACCCTCCAACGCTGGCGCAGCGAAGAGCGCGGCCCGCCGTATATCAAGCTCTCAAAGGCCGTCCGCTATCCAGTGGATGAGATCGTCACCTATGAGCAGGTGAACCGTCAGGGCATGTCCAACGAAGTGCCGCTGCCATCCTTGAAGGACGCGCAGCCCGTTGTCGAATCTCCCGCGCCCGCCGCCCCCGAACCAAAGCGGTACTACTTGAGCGAGGCCTTCGCACTCATCGCGCAGTACGGCAGTCTTGAAGCGGCCGAGGCCGCGCTGACGGAGGCGCGCGATGAAGCCCAAGCTTGATGCCGATAGACAGGGTGTTGTGGTCAGCCCGGATGAGCCAGTCATCACGTATCCGGTCCTCGATGAAAACCAGTTGTCCTCGAGGTGGAATCTCTCACCCAAGACGCTGCAAAAGTGGCGCTCGGAAGGAATCGGCCCGCCCGCCTGGCACCTCAACAGATCTGTTCGTTACCTTCTGATGGAGGTCGAGGCCTTCGAGCGCAAGGCTCGGGTCACTTGGAAATCCCCTGCCGGAAGCCAGTTGTCAGAATCATCTCCTACGGCACGTGAAGACGCCATCGAGCAGATGATGCAGAAACGGCCTGAGCGCCGTGATCGGGTTTTCTACTCCGCCAAAGATTTGGTCGACATCACTGGCTTGCCCGGTTACTGGATTCACCAGAATCAGGAGCGCCTGCGGCTGGGCATTCCGTTCTATCGGATCGCAAACGGTGACGTCATCCGCTTCAACATCGAGGAGATCTTCCTCTGGGAGATGCATCACCTGCGCCCTTGCCGGTACCCGGCGAGAGGGAATCCTTGAGCCCCGTAGTGGGCCGAGCCATGGTGACGTGTGTCCCCATGCGTTCCAATATTTCGTCGATTAATTGAAATTGGCGAGTAAATGGAACACACTCCATCAATGCTCTCCGAGACCCACACCCAGCGCATCCTTGATCTGGCTAGCCAGAGAGGGCTGCTGCGCGCCAGCGATTTGGACGCCATCGGCTCGCCCAGGGTCATCCTCACGCGCATGACTGCCGCAGGACTGCTGGAACGGGTCGGGCGTGGTCTTTACCGTCTGCCAGGCACACAGGTAACGGAATTCGAGAGTCTTGCCCTTGTCGCCACCAGGGTGCCACAAGCCGTGTTCTGCCTGCTCACCGCACTCCAGTTTCACGGGCTGACCACCCAACTGCCGCGTCAAGTCTGGATCGCCATGCCACGCGGCAGCCACTCACCCCGGATCGACTATCCGCCGATTCGGATGGTTCAGATGGCCGGTGGCACTCACCTGGCAGGCGTCGAAGAGCACCTGTGCAACGGGGTGAAGGTACGGATCTACAGCCCGGCCAAGGCCGTGGTCGATTGCTTCAAACATCGCAACAAGATCGGACTGGATGTGGCGCTGGAGGCCTTGAAAGACGCCTGGAGGATGCGCAAGGCGTCCGCAGACGATCTGTGGCGCTACGCCCAAGATTGCCGCGTCGCCACTGTGATGCGACCCTACATGGAGGCAGTCGCCCACAAGTGACGCCACGGCCTCCGAGGCGGGCGGGGTTCTCTTTGGTTTAAAAATTTGGTAAGATGACGGTTGTTTTAAACCCAACCCAAGGAGGCGTCATGATTGCAGATCGCATTCGTCAAGCACGATTGGCGGCAGGCCTGACCCTAGGTGCGTTGGGTGAACAGGTGGGTGTTTCCCACACCGCCATCCAGAAGTACGAGAAGGGTCTGCTGACGCCGTCGTCGACTCAGCTGCTCAAGCTGGCCCGCGCCTGCGGTATCCGGACCGAGTACTTCTTCCGCACGCATACGGTTGAACTGCTGCAGCCCGAGTTCCGCAAGCTCTCGACCTTTGGCAAGACGGCGCAGGATGCGCTGAAGATCAAGGTCGTCGAACTGGTGGAAAAGCGCGTGGAGTTGCTCGGCGCATTTCCCGAACTGCCGTTCCCGGCTTTTGCACCGCCCGCGAATCTGCCCGAGCACATCACCTCGCTGGATGAGATCGATGCGTTCTCGGATTCGGTCCGCAACGCTTGGCAGTTGGGGCTGAATCCGATTGCTGACCTCACCGACACCCTCGAAGGCCTTGGCTTGCTGGTCATCGTGGTCGATGAAGAGAACCCGGGCTTCTCTGGCTTGACGGCCAAGGCACGGACCGAAGATGGCCGGGAGTATCCGGTCGTGGCTGTTTCCAAACGCTGGCCTGGTGATCGGCAGCGGTTCACGCTGGCGCATGAGCTGGGGCACCTGCTGCTCGAAGGGCGACTGGCTGACGGCATAAACGAAGAGAAAGCCTGCGACCGGTTCGCCGGTGCCTTCCTGGCTCCGCGTGTCGCGGTGTTGCAGTTGCTTGGGGCACAACGCCATGCGCTGGAATGGCAAGAGCTGTATGTGCTCAAGCACGAGTTCGGTCTGTCGATGACTGGATGGCTGCAGCGCGCCAAACAGTGTGGCGTGATCACCGAGGCCGCTCACCTCTCCATGTTCAAGCGGTTTTCGGCCAAGGGCTGGCGCAAGACAGAGCCTGGCCAACCACTGCCGCAAGAGCATCCCCGACTGTTTGATCAGTTGGTGTACCGCGCCTTGGCCGAGCAATACATTTCCGAAGGCAAGGCGGCGGAACTGCTGGGCATCCCGATGATGCGCTTCCACAAAGAACGCCAGCTGGAGTCATCGGATGCGGTTGCTCATCAGTGATGCGAACATCTTGATCGATATGGAAGCAGGAGCGTTGATGGAGACGCTCTTCCAGCTTCCGATGCAGTTCGGCATCCCTGATCTGCTGTACTACGAAGAAATTGAACCGGGCAGCCCTGGCCTTGAAGACCTGGGCTTGCAGGTCATGGAGGTCAGCGGCGACTTCGTGGCGTATGCCGAGCAGTTGCCAGGCCAGCACAACCATCTGCTTCCCGCTAAAAACGGTCCCAAGCCCAGTCACAACGACTACTTGGCACTGGCGCTTGCGAAGCAGGAGACCTGCACCTTGCTGACCGGTGACGCCAATTTGCGGATTGTTGCCAACAAGGAGCAGGTCAACGTCATGGGCACCATCGGGCTGCTGTGCGCCATGATCGAGAACCAGCTGCTGTCAGTCGACGACGCCTTCAAGACACTTGACCGAATGAAGTCTGGCAAGCGACGGCTGCCCTGGCCGGAAGCCGAAAAAGTACTAAACGAGCTGCGCTGATCGGGTGCTGCCATCGGCAGTCAACCACATTTGAACAAGGCGTAGATGTGCGTTCAGTCCGCAGCGCTGGTAGAAATCCAGGTCGCTGGAAGAGTCCTCTTGCATTGCGGCCACCAGATCGGTCAGCAGTCCTTTGCCAGTAGTAGAGCGTGGAACTTTTCCACGTCCATTGAGGCGATTCCTTCGCTATCGCAGCAGTAACGTGGGGATGGTCGATGAGCGCAACAGATCAGCGGTTTTGCTGCCGAACAGCAGACTTCGCAGCGCCGAGTGGCCGAAAGCACCCATGATCAGCATGTCGATGGACTGCTCTTTCACCGTCTTGGAGATGATGCTTTCCGCGTCGCCGGGGATCAGCGATGCGGTGACATTGAAGCCAGCCGCTTCCAAGGTGGTCTTGGCCCAATCAAGCTGCTTGGGGGCATCCGGGCTTTCCTTACCTGACATCAGCAAATAGATCGGCAGGCCACGGAACAGCGGACTGCCAGCAACCATCTCTACGCCGCGCCGGGTCACATTTCCGCCGTCAAAGGCGATCATCACGCGTTGCGGTTCCTTGAAGCCATCCGTCACGGTCAAGATCGGTTTCTGCAGGGCGCGCACGACGCGCTCGACGTTCCGGCCAAGGTCGCGTTGGGTTGTCTCGGCGGCTTCTCCACGGCGACCCAAGACCAGCAGGCGCACGCCCTCTGCTTGTTCTGCAAGCGTTTCCTCCAGTTCGCCGTGCCGCTGACGAACATCGACCTGCGCGGCCCCGGCAGAGGCTGCTCGTTCGCGCAGCCGGTTCAGAAAGATGCGGCCTTGTTCGCGGGCATTTTTGGTGCGGACCTCATCTTCGGTAGAGAGCTTGGCCAGCAGATTTTCTTGAGCGTCGATGCCGATGGCCCCGCTGTGGTCTTCGCCTGATCCCAATTCGGGATGGCGGTCGATGACGTGCAGGAACTCCAGCGGCGCGTCAATGCGGCGAGCTGCCCAGGCGGCGTAGTCAGCCACGTAATCGGCGAAGTGGGATTGATCCACGCAAGCCAGCACTTTGTTTTCGTTCTTCATGATCCTGTTTCCTCTCAGTGGCCCATCAGCATGTCGTCGGCACCGTCTTTGTCATGTACGGCGAACTTGTCCACCATCGTGGCGCTGGCTTCGTTCAGGCCGATGACTTCGACCTCGGTGGCTTCACGGCGGAACTTGATGACGACTTTGTCCAGTGCGCTGACGGCGGTGATGTCCCAGAAGTGGGCGCGGCTCACGTCAATGCGCACTTTCTCGAT
The DNA here is from genome assembly GCA_000828975.1 of Burkholderiales bacterium GJ-E10. Taxonomy (NCBI): domain Bacteria; kingdom Pseudomonadati; phylum Pseudomonadota; class Betaproteobacteria; order Burkholderiales; species Burkholderiales bacterium GJ-E10. The sequence goes on from AP014683.1 coordinate 1,809,596, forward strand.
GACTTCCTTGTAGTCGAAGGCGTTGATGAAGCGATCTGCCGAAGCGAAGAACACTTGGCCGGTGATGGTGTAGGTGCGCACGCGGCCTTCGTCCTCGGTGCGTGAGGTGACGCGCAGAATCTGGCCCACCTTGTGTGCGAAGAAGAAACCTGACAGCAGCACACCAACCAGCACGCCCTTGGCCAAGTCGTGGGTGCCGACCGTCACCACCACGGTGGCCAGCATCACCACGCTGGAGCTTTTGGGGTGCTCGCGCAGGTTGCGGATCGAGGCCCAGTTGAAGGTGCCGATGGATACCATGATCATCACCGCGACCAGGGCTGCCATCGGAATGCGGGCCACCCAGTCGCCGATGAACACCACCATCAGCAACAGGAACACGCCAGCGGCCAGCGTGGATAGTCGGCCGCGACCGCCCGAATTCACGTTGATGACCGATTGGCCGATCATGGCGCAGCCTGCCATGCCACCAAGGAAACCGGTCGCAATGTTTGCTACGCCTTGACCCACACATTCGCGGTTCTTGTTGCTGTTGGAGTCGGTCAGGTCATCGACGATGGAGGCCGTCATCATGGACTCCAACAGGCCGACGACTGCCAAGGTGGCCGATACCGGGAAGATGATCTTGAGGGTTTCGAGATTCAGCGGTACTTCGGGCAGCAAGAACACCGGCAGGCTGTCTGGCAGCTTTCCCATGTCGCCCACGGTGCGGATGTCGAGGCCGAGGAAAATCGCTACGCCGGTTAGCACGACGATGGCCACTAGTGGTGATGGCACCGCCTTGGTGATGTAGGGGAAGCCGTAGATGATGCCGAGGCCTGCCGCCGTCATGGCATAGACGTGCCACGTCACATTGGTCAGCTCGGGCAACTGCGCCATGAAGATCAGGATGGCCAGCGCATTGACGAAGCCAGTGATGACCGAGCGCGAGACGAAGCGCATCAAGGCACCGAGCTTGAGCCAGCCCGCGACGATCTGGAGCACGCCGGTCAGCACGGTGGCGGCCAGCAAGTATTGCAGGCCATGATCTTTGACCAGCGTGACCGTGACCAAGGCCATTGCGCCGGTTGCGGCGGAGATCATGCCGGGGCGACCGCCTGCGAAGGCGATGATCGTGGCGATGCTGAAGGAGGCGTACAGGCCGACCTTGGGATCGACACCCGCGATGATTGAGAAGGCAATGGCTTCGGGGATCAGTGCCAGCGCGACGACGATGCCCGCTAGTAGGTCGTTTCGGACATTGGATAGCCAGTCCTGGCGTAAGGATTTCATCATTCTTCTATTCCGTTGTGGTTGCCAGCCAGTGGTGGCGGTTGGGGCGAACGCAAATGCGTCTTCCCGGCCAGCGGAATAGAGAACGAACCCCGAGTGATCCGGGGCCAGCAAGACGCAGTGAATCGGACGTGCAGCCTCGTGCGAGCGTGGTATGTGGTTGAAGCTGGCTCGCAGCGAGAAAGAGGCTTACACGGGTAGAAACTCCGATGGGAGGCTTGCTGATTTGGTGGAGCGGTGATTTTAGCGTATCGGCCACGTTGCGTCAACGCAGCAACTGCCTTTACCGCGCTCCTGGATCGGCGGGCACGGCATCGTCCCATAAGAGCAATAGACGCAGCAGTCACCGGGCTTGGGCTTGAGGACGGCGTGACACTGCTCGCACTCGTAGAACCACTGGCAGGCGTCGGTGGGCATGGTCTCGGTCTTGGCGTGACCGCATTCGGGACAGGTCAGTCTCGACTCCAGGATCACGGCGTTCGTAACTGTCCGGGAATCGACCGCATAGGCAACGGCGGTTGACGCGGGCATCGTTCCGTCTTTTTCGGGAGACGGACGGTGGAGTCGGAATCGGTTGATCTTGGGTGGACCCGCAAGCGTGCGCGGCGCGATGAGGAAACCTGGAATGGGTTGATCGCGGAGCAGCGTGCGTCTGGGCAGACGGTATCGGCGTTTTGCGCGCAACGCGGCGTACCCCGCAGCAGTTTCGGCAAATGGCGCAAGCGCCTGGGTGCGGCGCCGACGAAGGGGAATCGAACCCCGGCGGGCAAGGGGTTCTTGCCATTACCCATCCGCGAGAGCGCACCGCAACCTACGGAATCCGTATCGGTCGAGTTGAACGTCGGTGCGATGCGGATTCGCGTCTCGGGTGCCGCAGCGGGCAGAATCGTCGATTCGATCCTTGCGCGCATTGCGACGCCGGCATGATTCTGTCGCCCGCGGTACAAGCGTTCGTATACCGCGACGTGGTGGATATGCGCCGCGGGGTCGATGGTCTTCTGCGCCTGGTGACGGATGCGTTTTCGCACTCCGCCTTCAGCGGCCATGTGTTCGTCTTTATCGGAAGCCGCCGAGACAAGGTCAAGATGCTGTGGTGGCACAGCACCGGTTTCGTGATGCTCTACAAGCGCCTGGAACGGGGGCGGTTTCCGGCACCGCACATGCTGGCCTCGCGTGGTTTGTCGATGGCTGAACTCATGGCGTTTCTCGAGGGAATCGACCTCTCGCGCGCAAAGCGCATCGCACACGTGAACGCATCGCGCGTCGCGTAGTTTTTCTCGTTGATCGCGGTTGCGCTGTCAACGTGGCGCGGCATGCATCCGTTTTGGATGCATGCACTCGATCGCCGCCCTCGACATCGAATCTCTTCCTCGTGATGTCGATGCGCTGCTCGAAGTGATCGCCGAGCAGCGCAAACAGTTCTCCGCAGTGCTCGAGTCGCTGTGCGCCCAGCTCGCGAAGATGAAGCAGATGACCTTCGGGTCGCGCTCGGAGCGCTTCGCAGGCCAGGCGCTGCTCTTCACCGAGGATCTTCCCATTCCCCCGGCGCCGCCGAAGCTCCCGACGACGACGGTTGCCGCGCACGAGCGCAAGCGTCGCGGACGTCCAGCGCTTCCGGCACACCTGCCGCGGGTCCGCAAGGAATATGACCTCACGGACGATCAGAAGGCCGGATTCGACCGGATCGTGCTCATCGGCGAAGTCGTCAGCTCCACGCTCGACGTCATTCCGCAGAAGGTATTCGTGATCGACCACGCGCGGGCGAAGTATCGCTGCACCAAGGACGGAATTACTTCGATCGTCGTGGCCGATGCGCAACCTTCGCCGCTGCCCAAGAGCAACGCCAGCGCCGGGATGCTCGCGCACGTACTGGTGTCCAAGTACTGCGACGGAATTCCGCTCGCCCGCCAGGAGAAGATCTTCGCCCGGTACGGAGTCGATCTGGCGCGCACGACGCTCGACGACTGGACCCTGGCAAGCACGGAGAAGCTCGCCGTCTTGATGCCCGCGTTCAAGGCGCACGTTCTGGGCGCCCCCGGGATGTTTGCCGACGACACGACACTGAAGCTCGTCGAGGAGGGTCGACGAAGATCGCGCACCGCAAGGCTCTGGGTGTACGTCAGCAGCGGTGCGAGACAAGATCCCCAGGGAAACTGGATCGCCTACCCCAAGGCGGCGTACTTCGAGTTCACCGAAACCCGGGAGGCGATCCACCCAACCCGGTTCCTGAAGGGGTACCGCGGCTTTGTGCAAGCCGACGACTACAACGGTTATCACCCAACCTTTGCCACGGGGTTGGCGAAGCATTGCCTATGCTGGGCGCATGTGCGAAGGCGCTACTTCGAGGTTGCGTCGCAGCCGGGAGCATCGCCTCTGGCCAGCGAGGCCCTGTCGTTCATCCGCGGCATCTATCTCGTCGACTCCGAGTACAAGGACGCCACGCCAGACCAGCGGCTTGCGGCAAGAAAGAAGCACACCGTTGCGCTGCTGGAGAAGTTCTATGCGTGGTTGTGCCACCACCAGCCGAGCCTGTTGCCGCGATCTCCCCTTGGCAAAGCGTTCGCGTACACGCTCTCGAACTGGGCGGCGCTCATGCGCTTCACCACGGACGGCACCGTTTCGCCGGACTCCAACTTGGTCGAGCGAACGATTCGCCCGGTCGCCGTAGGCAGAAAGGCATGGCTCTTCGCAGCATCCGAGCGCGGAGGACACGCCGCAGCGGTTGCCTTCAGCCTCATCGAATCGTGCAAACTTGCGGGTGTGGAACCCTACGCATACCTTCGCGACGTGCTGCAGCGCATCGACGGTCATCGCATCGACCGTCTGCACGAGTTGCTGCCCTTCAACTGGAAGCCCACCGGTGACTGCAACCCCGTTTGATCCCGAGCTCGCCACACTCATCGCCAACCTGCCGCAGGCAAAGACGCTGGACCTCTACCGAATCGAGGTCGCGATCCGCAAACTGCGCAGCGAACCCAGGCGCATCCTCGATGTGCGCAAGCACCTGCATCTCGGAATGACGGTGCAATTCTTCAGCGACTACGACGCCACAACCCATACCGGCAAGATCGTCGCGCTGCGCGACCGGGATCTGACGATCGACGACGCAAATCAGAACACCCGTTGGTCTGGCGTCCCATACGCCGCGATCGATCTCGGCGCGACGGACACCGACACGGTCGAGATCATCGACGCGGATGCTCAACCCAGGCCGGCGCATCGTCGTCCCGCACGAGAAGACTTCAAGATCGGCGATGCCGTCAGCTTCGTCGGCCGCGATCACCACACGCGGTTCGGTCGCGTCGTGCGCCGGAACCAGAAAACCGCATCCCTGGAATGCGACGACGGCCTCTGGCGCGTTGCCTACGCGCTCCTCCAGCACGTCGTCGACCTCTGACCCAATCCCCCCGCGTCGTCAAGGAACGCCGATTCCCGGACAGTTACCGGCGTTCACTTCGCCGCACCCACCACGGCCGAGGGATAACCGGCATCCCTGGTGGCGCGCGTCAGCGCTTCGACGCTGGTTTTCGCGTCATCGAAGGTCACCTTGGCCTCGCGTCTGTCCAGGCTCACCTCGGTCTTGCTGACGCCGGACACCTGGGTCAGCGCCCTCTTAACCGTGATCGGACAAGTGGCGCAATTCATGCCGGGCACTGACAGAGTGACGGTCTGGGTCGCCGCCCATAGGGGTGAGGCGAAGGCTGCCAGCGTGGCCAGCGCAACGAGTTTCTTCATCGCGTTTTCCTTTCAGTAGAACCAAGGTGCGGTCAGCGGAAACCCGAGCGCGAGGATGACCAGTGCCACCACGATCCAGAACAGCACTTTGTAGCTGCGGTTGACCGATGGCCGCGCGCAGACCTGACCTGGTGTGCAATCGGCGGCGGGTCGCCAGATGCGGCGGTACGCAAAGAAAAGCGCCACTACTGCCGCGCCGATGAACAGGGGTTGGTAGGGTTCGAGCAGCGTCAGATTGCTGATCCACGCGCCGGAAACGCCGAGCGTGATCAGCACCAGAGGGCCGAGGCAGCAGGTGGAGGCCAATATGGCGGCCAAGCCACCGGTCAGCAGCGCACCGCGTCCGCCGCCATTCCGGAAATCGGTTGGGGAGTCGGGTTTCATGGTTTAAGCTTACATCCGTACTTAAGTACGGAGTCAAGTATCATGAGTAAACCAGTAGAAACAATGACCATCGGGTTCCTGGCCGAGGCCGCCGGGGTCAACGTCGAGACGATCCGCTTCTATCAGCGCAAGGGCTTGATGCAGGAACCCGACCGGCCTTTGGGGAGCATCCGTCGCTATGGCGAGCCGGATCTGGCGCGCGTGCATTTCATTAAGTCGGCACAGCGGCTCGGGTTCAGCCTGGACGAGGTCGCGGACTTGCTGAAACTCGAGGACGGGTCGCACTGCACCGAGGCCCGCGCGCAGGCCGAGCGCAAGTTGGCCGATGTGCGCGCCCGCTTGGCGGATCTGCGCCGCATCGAAGGCGTGCTGCAAGATCTGGTGCAGCGCTGCTGCGCCGCGCAAGGCGAGGTGCGCTGCCCGATGATCCAAGCGCTACAGGAGGCATGACGATGGAACTGATGAAAGTTGCCATTCTGTTTGCCGTCACGGCGGTTGCCGAAATAGTCGGCTGCTATTTGCCCTGGCTCGTTATCAAGCAGGACAAGCCCGTTTGGCTGTTGATGCCGGCTGCCGCGTCGCTGGGCTTGTTTGCCTGGCTGTTGACGCTGCACCCGACTGCGGCAGGACGTACTTACGCAGCCTACGGCGGGATGTATATCGCCGTGGCGCTGGCCTGGTTGCACTTCGTCGATGGTGTGGCCCTGACCCGGTGGGATGTCGCTGGGGCCAGTATCGCGTTGGTCGGTATGACTCTTATCGCGTTGCAGCCGTCGACTGCGGGGTGATACCGTCCAAACGCTTTTCCCAAGACGCACAAGCAGTCGATGAGGATTGCCGAACGACCTGCACAGTGGAATGCGTGATCTCGAAGCGTTCGTGTAAGGTTTCGGCTATGTCTTGAAGAAATGCGTCATTTGCATTCCCATCGGGCATGACCAAGTGTGCCGTCATGGCAGCCTGCTTGGTGTCCAGCGCCCAAATGTGCAGGTCAGGCACTGACAGTACACCAGGCAAACCTGACAGATAGTCGTGTACAGCCTGGGGATCGATACCGTCGGGCACCCCATCAAAGAGGAGGTGCAACGACTGCCTGAACAGGCTCCAAGTACCCCAGACAATCACCGTCGCAATCATCAAGCTGACCACTGGGTCAAGCCAAACCCAGCCCATCCACAGGGTGAGCGCTCCGGCCACCACCACACCCGCTGAAACCAGGGCGTCGGCAGCCATGTGCAGGAACGCTCCTCGGATGTTCAGGTCGTGTTCGCGTCCCCTCATGAACAGCAGGGCCGTCGCCGTATTGACCACGATGCCAATGCCTGCCACCACCATGATGGTTACCCCCTCGTTGACCACCTTTGACTCGGGTGACAACAAGCGGCCTGCCGCTTCCCTGCCCAATGCCCCCATGGCCACCAGCAGCAATAAGGCATTGGCAAACGCTGCAAGAATGCTGCCCTTCTTCCAACCATAGGTATGGCGCAAGTTGGGTTTCAGGTTTCCAGCCAAAGCGCCACCCCATGCCAATACCAATCCGGCAACATCGCTGAGGTTGTGCCCGGCATCTGCCAGCAGAGCCAACGAGTCGATCTTCCATCCATAGAAGGCTTCGATGCCGACAAAGGATAGGTTCAGCGCAATGCCGACGGCGAAGGCCTGGTCGAAACTGGCAGGGGCATGGCTATGGTCGTGTCCGGCACCCATTCAGTGATCCTCTTGCGGGCTGCGCAATGCCTCGCTCAATTGATCTACCAGCTCAGACCAGTTCGAATCCTGCTCCAAGGCTTCGCGCAAAAAGCTGGCCTGTGCGGGCGTCCAAAACGGTGCGTTGGGTAGCTCGATGTCTGGCGCCACCGGACTGTGATTCATGAGGAACTGGTGAATGTCCTGTGGCCGGTTGGGAAGTCCCAACTGGGCGAACAGGTCATGAAAACGGTGGATAGCGGATTCCATGTTGAACTCCTTACGCCCGGCGCATGACACCTGAAAGATCGGTGCCCGGTGCGACGGTATTGAACACCGTGCCGTACTTCTTGACGTTGTCGTGCAGCAGTTCAATGCGCCGGTCGGGTTCGTCGGTATCCACGATGATTTCGTAGCGGATACTTTCCATCTTGGGCGGCACGTCCTGGCGCACCCCCTCCACAATCACCTGCACACCGCGCAAATCGAACTTGAGGATGGGCACCACACGCTCGATGCCCTTGATCATGCAGGCCGACAGCGCGGCCAGCAGCAGCTCGGCCGGGTTGAAGGACTGGGGATTGCCTCCCAGGTCGGTGTCGAGTGTGATGCGCGCCAATTTGCAGGTGGCCTCGCTGCCGTGGGCATCGATGCGGCGCGCTTCGACATGAAATCGCATCTTGGCCGGAGTGTCGCTCATGCCGCTACTCCTTCGTCGAAGATGGGGTGCAGCAGCCTGTTGACGATGCCACCGGCGCGGGGCCACCACAGCACGAAGACGTGGCCGCAGCGGCAGGTGCCTCGTGGCGTTTGCCAATGACCGGGAACCCTTTGCGCATCCACTTGAGCAGACCGCCCTCCATGTTGCTTACGCGAGTGAATCCCTGGAACTGCAGGTAATACGTGGCCTTGAGGCTGCGCTCGCCACTCTCGCAGACCAGCACGATCTCGCGATCCTTGGGTAATTCACTCCAGTGCTGCTCCAGTTCGAACAGCGGAATGTTCACGATGGCAGGTACATCGAAGGCGAGACTTGCCACTTCGGTGCGTTCGCGCACATCGAGTAGCAAAGCGCCCTCGCTCACCAAACGACGCGCTGTCGTCGGGCAGACTTGCTTGGCTTCTTCCAGCGTGGTGTGGTCGTTCATCACTCGCTCCTTCTAGGCTGTCAGCCACTGTTCGATCTTGTCGCGGCTGGGCACGCCACCCGCGTGCACCACCTTGCCATCGATCACCACGCCCGGTGTGGACATGACGCCGTAGCCCATGATGTCGCGTAGCTCTTCCACTTTTTCCAGTTTGACTTCGATGCCCTTGGCTTTCGCCACCTGATCGATCAGCGCGATGGTGCTTTTACAGTTGGCGCAGCCAGTGCCTAGAACCTTAATCTCTTTCATTTCAATCTCCTTACAAAACCCAGTTGAAAACAAACCCTACGATCAGGATGCCGGTCGCAACGACCCCGATAAAGGTGGCAATCAGACGGACTTTGAGCACCTTGCGCAGGATGACCATCTCCGGCAGCGACAGTGCGATCACGCTCATCATGAAAGCCAGCACGGTGCCCAGCGCCGCGCCCTTGGCCAGCAGCGCCTGCACGATGGGGATCACCCCAGCCGCATTGGTGTACATGGGCACACCGATCAGCACCGCCAGTGGCACCGACCACCAGGCATCCTTGCCCATGAAGCTGGCCATGAAGTCCTCGGGCACCCAGCCGTGGATACCGGCGCCGATGGCGATACCGGCCAGGATGTAAGGCCAGACCTTGCCCACAATCTCGTGCACCGAAGCGAAACCTGCCTGTACCCGGTCAGCCAAGGTCATCTCAGCGGCTTCAAATCCTGCCGACATCTTTGGCATGTCGCGCACCCAGTCTTCCAGGTACGCCTCCATCTTCAGACGGCCGATGACCCAGCCCGCCACGATGGCGACCGACAGGCCCAGGCCCAGGTACAGCGCGGCGATCTTCCAGCCAAACATCCCGAACAACAGTGCCAAAGCCACCTCATTGACCATGGGTGCGGAGATCAGGAACGAGAAGGTGACGCCCAGCGGCACCCCCGCCTGCACGAAGCCAATGAACAGCGGCACGGCGGAGCAGGAACAGAACGGGGTGACGATACCCAGCGTGGCGGCCATCACATTGGCCACGCCTTCGGTGCGCCCGGCCAACAGCGCGCGCGTGCGCTCGGGTGTGAAGTAGCTGTTGACCATGCCCATAACGAACACCACGCCGGTCAGCAACAGCAAGACCTTGGGGGTGTCGTAGAAGAAAAATTGCAGCGCACCGCCCAAATGGCTGTCGCGCGCGACCGGCAATGCAGCCACCAGCGCTTCAGAGGCGGGTATCAGCGATTGGTACAGGCCCCACCACAGCAGGGCGGCCACAATCAGGAACAAGGTCGGGTTGCGCTGAGTCCAGCGCATGGCGAGGGCAGTCATTGGTCTTCTCCGTTGCGTTCTTCAGCGAGGCGTCGGCCTGTGCTGAACGATCTACAAAGAAGACGAATGAATCGGCAAAAGGATTCAGGCAGAAGGGCGAGGCGTGTGGCAGCACACCTGCCCGGTGTCGTCGAATCTGACTTGGCAGTTCACCACCAGGGTATCCCGGAGCCGCTTTCTGGCGCGCAGCAGGCGGGACTTTGCGGCGGCCAGGGTGAGCTGGTTGGCTTCTGCATAAGCCCGCACGGTCTGCCCTTGAAGGTCACAGGCCTCAATGATGTGTCGGTCTTCGACATCCAGCGCTGGAAGGTTGCGTTCCACACACGCATCGAGTTCATCGACTGGCACCCGCTCTGAAGCAGGGGAAGCGGCCAAGGTTTCGGCCAATTCATCCGACAGTTCGGCATGGGGCTTTGCCAGGCGGGCTGCATCGATCAGGGCATTGCGCGCCACCTGAAACAGCCACGCCCTTGAGTTCTCCAGTGAGCAGAAGTCTTTGCCTTGACGCATGGCTTTGAGGAAAACGTCCTGCAGCAGGTCTTCGGCGGCATGGCGGTCTGGGGCGCGAAGGATCAAGAAGGCAAGCAACGCTCGTTCGTGCGTTTCCCAGGCACGCAAGACGCACTCAAAAGCGTTGCGTTCTGCCATCTTTATCGAGCCTCGTACCAGGGTTTGGAGGCATTCACCACGCGCACGACCAGCAGCATCACCGGCACCTCAATCAGCACGCCGACCACGGTCGCCAGAGCCGCACCGGAGTGGAAGCCGAACAAGCTGATTGCCGCCGCCACAGCCAGCTCGAAGAAGTTGGATGCGCCGATCAAAGCCGAAGGGCAAGCGACGTTGTGCTTCTCGCCGACCAAGCGGTTGAGCCAGTACGCCAATGCCGAGTTGAAGAACACCTGAATCAAGATTGGCACAGCCAGCAGTGCGATGACCAGCGGCTGCTTCAGAATGGCCTCGCCTTGAAAGGCGAACAGCAAAACGAGGGTCGCCAACAGGGCTGTGATCGACCAGGGTCCGATCCTTGCCATGGCTGCGTCAAACGCATCCTGCCCTTTGGCCAGAAGCTGCTTGCGCAGGATCTGAGCCAGGATGACGGGGATCACGATGTACAGCACGACGGATGTAATCAACGTGTCCCAAGGCACTGTGATGGCTGAGATGCCCAGAAGGAAACCCACCAGCGGCGCAAAAGCGATCACCATGATGCTGTCGTTCAGCGCGACTTGCGACAGCGTGAACAGAGGATCGCCATTGGTCAGTCGGCTCCACACGAACACCATGGCCGTGCACGGTGCAGCGGCCAGCAGGATCAGCCCGGCGATGTAGCTGTCGAGCTGGTCAGCGGGGAGCATGGGCGCAAACAGGTTGCGAATGAAGAACCATCCGAGGAATGCCATCGAGAACGGCTTGACCAGCCAGTTGACGAACAGCGTGACCCCGATCCCCCGGACGTGTTGGCGCACTTCGTGAAGTGCGCCGAAGTCCACCTTGACCAGCATCGGGATGATCATCACCCAGATCAGCAGGCCCACCGGGAGATTCACCTGCGCGATCTCCATGCGGCCGATGGACTGGAACGCTGCCGGGAAAAATTGGCCGAGGGCAATGCCAATGACGATGCAGAGGAAGACCCAGACGGTCAGATAGCGCTCAAAGACGCTCATCGGCAGGCTCGCCGACTTTTTCAGTGTGGCTTCACATTGTGCAGACAAAGCGGTGATCTCCTGTTTATGCGTCACGCTGCTGCCCCAGCTCGCGGAGCTTGGTTTGCAGCGACATGCGGTCGATTTTTTCGATAGGCAGGCTCATAAAAAGCCGGATGCGATTGGCAATCTGGAACTGGGCAGTGGCAAATGCCTTGAGCTGCTGCTCCCGGTCACCTTCGACCTTGGTGGGATCAGCAAAGCCCCAGTGCGCCGTGATCGGTTGGCCGGGCCACGCAGGGCAGGCTTCCCCTGCCGCCTGATCGCACACGGTCATGATGAAGTCCATCTGCGGCGCATCCGGCTTTGCGAACTCCGTCCAGCTCTTGCTGCGCAGGCCGCCCAAGTCGTAGCACTGCTTAGACAGCACTTCCAAGGTCATGGGATGAACCTCACCGCGAGGATGGCTTCCCGCGCTGTACGCCTTGAAGCGCTCTCGCCCAAGGTGGTTCAGGATGACTTCCGCCATGATGCTGCGGGCGGAGTTTCCGGTGCAGATGAACAGCACGTTGTAGATTTTGTTGTCCATGTCAGGCTTCCTCGGTGATGTGGTGTGCCAAGTCGCGCAGTCGATCCACGCCTACTGGCTCGTTCTTCAAGAGGGGTACGACTGCAAAGCGCTTGGCATGGTGTGTTCCTACCGAGTCGATTTCCCTCAGTTCGTTGAAGGCGCGTTGGCGCAGCAGTAAAGAGTCGGGGCGAGCGGCTGCGACACTGTTGTTGACGATCCATGCCCACGGTTCGATGCCCGCTCGGCACAGGTCGGATTGCAGATTCGCCGCTTCCAGGACAGGGGTGGTTTCAGCCAGCGTAGCGATCAGCACCTTGGTTTGTTTCGGGTCTTGCAACTGCATCATCGGCGTCGTGTAGTGCAGGCCCGTGTTGCCCATCTGCCGGGTCACTTCGCGGTGATAGGCCCCCGTGGCATCCAGCAGCAGCAGCGTGTGCCCGGTGGGCGCGGTATCCATGACCACGAACTTCTTGCCAGCCTCTCTAATGATGCGAGAGAAGGCTTGAAAGACCGCGATCTCCTCGGTGCAAGGGGAGCGCAAGTCCTCTTCCAGCAGGGCGCGCCCTTCGGCGTCGAGCTGGGCACCCTTGGTATCCAGTACGTGCTTACGATAGCGCTCTGTTTCCTCGTGAGGGTCGATGCGGCTGACGGTCAGGTTAGGCAGCGAGCCTTCCAAGGTCTCCGACAGATGGGCGGCCGGATCGGAGGTCGTCAGATGGACGGGCAATCCTCGTTGAGCCAGCTCCACGGCAACGGCGGCCGCCAAGGTGGTTTTTCCGACGCCGCCCTTGCCCATGAGCATGACCAAGCCATGCCCGTCGACCGCAATATCATCAACCAAGGAGGACAAGCTGGGTGCGTCGAGCTCGGCAGGGAGCTCGATGGAGCTTGCGGCGCTCCCGCTGGTGGTGGCCACCAGCAAGTGACGCAAGGCGTCGAGTCCGACCAAGTTGAACGGTTTCAGGTCAATCTGATCCCGAGGCAGCGCCTGGAGCACGTCCGGCATGGCCGCAAGAGCCGCTTGCTCGCGTCGATGGATCGCTGCGGCCAGCTCATCCTGCGCGGCTTCGCTTGCGGGAAGCACGCCATTGACAACGAGGTACTGCTGAGACAGCCCGATGGCGGCCAGCTCTTCGTGCGTGCGTGCCACTTCTCGAAGAGTGGCGCGTTGGGCACGGGCGACCAGAACCAAGCGGGTGCGTTGAGGGTCAGCCAAGGCGTCAACGGCGGCCTTGTACTGGGTACGCTGCTTTTCCAGCCCGGCCAGCGGCCCGAGGCAGGACGCATCACCTTTGCCTTCTTCGAGGAAGCCGCTCCACGCACCGGGCAGTTGGAGCAGGCGGATCGTGTGGCCCGTGGGGGCCGTGTCGAAGATGATGTGCTCAAAGTCTGCGGTCAACGTCGAGTCGATCAGCAGTGCAGTGAACTCATCAAAGGCCGCGATCTCGGTGGTGCAAGCGCCGGAAAGCTGTTCCTCGATCCCTTTGACAACCGTCTCCGGCAGAACACCCCGCACTGGGCCGACGATGCGATCCCGATAGGCTTGCGCGGCTGCCTGCGGATCAATTTCGAGTGCCCAGAGCTTGGGTACGGCGGGGATCGCCGTGATGTGGTTGCCGATGCTTTCCCCAAACACTTGCCCCACGTTCGATGCAGGGTCGGTGCTGACAAGCAGAACGCGCTTGCCCTCTGATGCGAGTTGTACTGCCGTAGCACAGGCGATGGATGTCTTGCCGACTCCACCCTTGCCCGTGAAAAAAAGGTAGCGCGGAGGCTGATTGAGGAAGTGCATGGGCAATTCCTCAATCAGCAGCAGCGGCTGCCGGAGCAGCAACCACCTTGCGGTTGTGTAGCGTTCTCAGTGGCGATGCCTGCCCAGCGAGCCAGCTCGGTGCGGTTGGGGTAGCGGCCAGCCAAGGCGACTTCGCCGTCCACCAGAATCAGGGGCAGAGCTTCTTGTCCAGAGCGCTCCAAGAATGCCTTGACAGTCGCGTTCTCGGCGAAGGCGAGCGGCTGCCCTGCCAGATTGAATCGTTCAACCTGTGCGCCGTTTTGTTTGGCCCAGTCCACATCAGCCGCGAAGCTCACCAGCGCTTGGTCAACTTCAACGCCACAGACGCCAGTGCTGCAACACAGTGCGGGGTCAAAAATCTGAATGGTTGCCATGATGGGGTCCTCCAAGTTCAGGCATTGGGATACAACTGAAGCAGCGCCTCGCGCTGATCAGGCTTGATATTGATGACGGGGCGAATCGCCTTGGCCGCCGCCGCTGCTTCGTCGAGTGTGCGGCACAAGCCAAGCTCCAACAGGACGCCAGCGGCCACGGTGCCTGTCCGGCCCTTACCGCCGCCGCAGTGGAAGGCCACTTTTTTGCCATCGCGGTAGGCCGACACGACCGCTTGAATGGCATCTTTGAACAGTGGCGCTTGTGGCTGGTCGGCGTTGTCGCCGAGCGGGATTTGCTGCCAGATCAGGGCGGGGTTCGACGCCGCGCAGCCCGTGGACTCTTCGCGCAAGTCCACCACCACTTCGATGTGTTCCACATCGGCGATTTGTTGAATGTCGTTGGCTCCGCCGAAGTAGATGCGGCCCGCGATCAACTCGTGATATTCCTTTTGCATCGGTAGCTTGCCCCTCTCTCAGTTTCAGGCCAGCAATGTGCCGATGCGATCAAGCTCTGCCTTCAGCTTGGCCTTGTCTTGCTGCAAGTCGGCCAGCGGCAGCGCGAGGAAGTCCTCGATTCGTGCGCGAAGAATGCGGTAGGCCGTCATGAAGGCCGCATCGATTTCCTCATCGGTGCCCGTGGCGTGAGCCGGGTCTTCGACGCCCCAGTGGGTGCGCAGGACTGGCCCCAAATAGGCCGGGCAGGTTTCACCAGCAGCGCTGGAGCAGACCGTGATCACGATGTCCGGGGTCGATGGCAGGTTGTCCCACGACTTGCTGTGGTAGCCCTCGGTCGAGATGCCCTCGCGTGCCAGCAGAGCCAGCGAGCGAGGAAGGACTTGGCCAGTGGGCTGACTGCCTGCGCTCATGGCTTTCCACCCTGCCGGGGCAAGGTGATTGAAGGTGGCTTCACCGAGGATCGAGCGGCACGAGTTGCCGGTGCACAGAAACAGGATGTTCATTTTTTAAGGGCCTCTTGAGTTGAAGAAAGGGACGGCAGCACAGCGTCCGAACACTTGGAGGCAGCGCGCATGTCGGCGCACTGTTCGGGGTGCCCTGAGCAGCACTCTTCGGTCAGGTAGGCGATCAAGTCCAGCATCAGCGGGAGGTTGGCCCGGTAACGCTGGAAGCGCCCTTCCGCCTCGACGGTGAGCATCCCGGCCTGTGTCAGTGCCTTGAGGTGGAACGACAGGTTGGTCGGCGGTACATCGAGGGTTGAAGCGATCTCGCCCGCAACCATGCCTTCTGTGCCCTTGCGCACGAGAAGCCGGTACACATCCAGCCGCAGGCCGGATGACAGCGATTCAAAGATCGTGGTGGCTGTGTTCTTTTCCATACTTGAATAATACAACAATAGTTGAAACAACAAAATGAAGATTGTTTGACGGAAGACGTTGGGAGCAAGCCTCCCGTCAAAAAGACGCTTCCAGCCGATTCCGCTTCATGGGCGTCGGAAACGATGGAAACACAGAGCAATGAATCAACGCCTGGCCCTGAGTTGCCCGAAATCGCTCATTTTCTTGTGTTGCTCGGGCGCACTTTGCGCGGCATAATGTCATCAGTTTGATGATATGAAGCGCATTTTCATGACCAGACTGGAAAGACAATTTCGGCCGCGCCGCAGCGAATCCTGGATGCGGAGCGTTTGACCATGCACCCCCAGCGCGTCGAGAGCTTGAGCCACGCCCAGCGCGAGCGGCTGGCCTACATCGACTTCCGGCTCTACTTCTTCGGTGAGATCGGTCGCCCGGACCTGATTGAGCGCTTCGGCGTGGCTCCGGCAGGCGCGACACGCGACTTGGCGCTGTACCGGGAAATCGCGCCGCAGAACATCACCTTTGACGGTAGCAACAAGATCTACCGGATCGGGCAGGCGTTCTCCCCGCTGTTCGACCACGCATCGCAGCGCGTGCTGTCGGCCCTGGCTCTGGGCTTCGGCGATGGTGTGAACGGCGCAACGCAACCGCTGCTGCCGTGCGAGTCGCCCACCGCCCTGAGCAACCCCAGGATGGATGTGCTGGCCCCGGTCTGCCGAGCGATCCACGCCAAGCGGCCAGTTGCTATCCGCTACCACTCGATGAGCAGCGGTGAGTCAGAGCGCGTCATCGTGCCCTTTGCGCTGGTGGACACCGGGCTGCGCTGGCACATCCGGGCATTTGATAGGAAGAGCGGCGAGTTCCGGGACTTCGTCGTCACCCGTATCGAAGCGCCGACGCTGCTCGATGAGGAGCCGCAGGCGAACGAGCGTCTGGACAACGACATCCAGTGGACGCGCATCGTCGAGCTGGACTTCGTGCCGCACCCGCGCCTTGAGCGCCCCGAGATCATCAAGATGGACTACGGGATGACCGACGGCTCGATCCGGATGCGCGTTCGCGCCGCCGTCGCGGGCTACATGCTGCTGCGCTGGAGCGTGGACTGCTCGCCCGACCATCGTCTCAAGGAAGAGCAGTACCGCCTGTGGCTCAGCGATCCGCTGGCGCTGTACGGCGTCGAGAACGCCAAGCTGGCTCCGGGCTACCAAGCCCCAAGCAGCCCAAAGAAAAGATAGGAAAGAAGAAAACCAATGGCCAAGACACTTGAAGCCCACGACAAACTGATCCGGGAGATTTTCGAAGGCAGCTACCAGTTCGAGATTCCGGACTACCAGCGCCCCTACGCCTGGACAACCGAGCAGGCCACAGAGCTGTTCGATGATCTGTACTCGGCGATGCAGGACGCGCGTGTCTCGGGGGCCAGCAGCCAATACTTCCTGGGCAGCATCGTTCTGATCAAGAACGACCGGGACCCGAAGTCATCGGTGGTCGACGGCCAGCAACGCCTGTCTACGCTCACGATGCTGTTCGCCGTGTTGCGCACCGTGATGCCGGACGCGGCAGACGACATCACTGACTTCCTCTACAAGAAGGGCAAGGTCAGCCTCGGAGAGAAAAACGAGTACCGCCTAACCGCCCGCGAGGAAGATGCCGACTTCTTCCGCACCAATATTCAAGAGCCGGGTGGCATCGCACAGTTGGTCGCCAGTACGGACAAGCTGAAAGACAGCCGTCTGCGTTACCGTGAAAACGCCACGCTGCTGCTCGAAAAGGCTAAGGCGCTTCCGCCTGCCGACCTCATTGCGCTGTGGCAGTTCCTCGCCAACGACTGCTCGCTGGTTGTCATCTCCACGCCCGACCTCGAAGCCGCATACCGCATCTTCTCCGTACTCAACAACCGGGGACTCGACCTCGCGCCTATCGACATCATCAAGGCGCAGGTCCTTGGCCTGATCCGCACTACGGCAGGCGACGTCAAGAGCCGCGCCTACGCAAAAGAGTGGAGCCGGATCGAAAGTTCGCTGGGCCGCGACGCCTTCGGTGACCTGTTTGGCCACATTCGCAGCATCTACGCCAAGAAGAAGCAGAAGTACATCCTGGTCAAGGAGTTCCAGGAGCACGTCACCGAGTACAAGACCCCTATCGACCTCATCGACAAGGTCATCAAACCCTATGCCGAAGTGTGGGACTTTGTGCGCGATGCCGACTTCGAGGCCACCGAACACGCCGAGACGATCAACGAACACCTGTCTTGGCTCAACCGCGTGGACTTCAAGGACTGGGTGCCCCCGGCACTGGTCTACTTCAAGCGCTTCCGGCAGCAGCCCAAACTGCTCGCAGAGTTTTTCCAGTCACTGGAACGCCTGACCTATTTCCTGCTGGTCACCAAGGTCGGCATCAACGAGCGCATCGAAACCTACGCCGCTCTCACTAAGGAAATCGAACCGGAAACCTTCAAGGGGGATCTGGCCGCGCTCACCACGCTGGTTCTGACGGACGTGCAAAAGCGCAAGTTCGTCGCGGCACTCGATGGCGACGTTTACGACGACCTGCCCAAGGCCCGGATGGCACTGGTCTTGCGCCTTGAGTCCTTGGTGCGCGCTCCCGGCGTGCAGCTTCAAGATGCCGTGTCTCTGGAGCACGTTCTGCCGCAAACCCCGCCCGACGGTTCAGACTGGATCAAGTGGTTCCCGGATGAAGACGAGCGCGACGGCTGGACGCACCGTCTGGCCAATCTAGTTCCACTGGATAGGAACAAGAACTCGTCTGCCAGCAACTACGACTTTGCCAAGAAGAAGGACGCCTACTTCAAGGGCAAAGGCAAGGCCTCGCCCTTCGTGTTGACGCAGGAAGTCAGAGCAGAAAACGAGTGGACGCCCAAGCTTCTGTCCGAACGCCAGAAACGCCTTGTGGGCGTCCTCAAAGACCATTGGAATCTCGCCGTCTCCACAAGCACGGCGGCGAGCTGAGGAACGTATCGATGCAGAAGAAGCAACAACACGACCAAAGCCAGATCAAGTGGATTTCCGACTTCATCTGGAACATCGCTGACGACCGCCTGCGCGACGTTTACGTGCGCGGCAAATACCGTGACGTCATCCTGCCCTTCACCGTGCTGCGGCGGCTCGATGCCGTGCTCGAACCGACGAAAGACGCGGTGCTGGAGCGCAAGAAGTTTCTCGACGCTCACAAGGTGGCCGAGCAGGACGGTGCGCTACGCATGGCGGCAGGCCAGGCCTTCTACAACGTCTCGGAATTCACGCTGGCCAAGTTGAAGGGAAGCAGCCAGGGGCAGCGGCTGCGCGATGACTTCATTGCATACCTGGACGGCTTCTCGCCCAACGTGCAGGAAATCCTCACCAAGTTCAACTTCCGCAACCAGATTCAGAAGCTGGTGGATTCCCACGTCCTGGGCTACCTGATTGAGGACTTCCTCAACCCCGAGATCAACCTTTCGCCGCTGCCGGTGAAGGATGCCGACGGCCGCATCAAGCTGCCCGCGCTGGACAACCACGCCATGGGCTCAGTGTTCGAGGAGCTAATCCGCCGCTTCAATGAGGAGAACAACGAAGAGGCCGGCGAACACTTCACGCCGCGCGACGTGGTGCAACTCATGGCCAAGCTGCTGTTCCTGCCCGTGGCCGACCGCATCGAATCGGGGACCTACACCCTCTATGACGGCGCATGCGGCACCGGCGGCATGCTCACCGTCGCCGAAGAAACCTTGCAGCAACTGGCCCAAGCCCACGGCAAAGACGTATCCATCCATCTGTTTGGGCAGGAAATCAACGACGAGACCTATGCCATCTGCAAAGCCGATCTGCTGATCAAGGGCGAGGGCGAGCAAAGCCAGAACATCGTCGGCGGTGCGGACAAATCCACCCTCTCCAACGACCAGTTCCGCAGCCGCGAATTCGACTTCATGATCTCCAACCCGCCCTACGGCAAGAGTTGGAAGACCGATCTGGAGCGCATGGGCGGCAAGAAGGAATTCAACGACCCGCGCTTCATCGTCAGCCACGGCGGCGACCCGGAGTTCAAGCTCATCACCCGCTCCAGCGACGGGCAGCTCATGTTCCTTGTGAACAAGCTGCAGAAGATGAAGCACAACACGCCCAACAACAAAATCGGCAGCCGCATCGCCCTGGTGCACAACGGCTCGGCGCTGTTCACCGGCGACGCAGGCCAGGGCGAGAGCAACATCCGCCGCTGGGTGCTGGAAAACGACTGGCTGGAAGCCATCATCGCTCTGCCGCTCAACATCTTCTACAACACCGGCATCGCCACCTACATCTGGGTGCTGGCCAACAAGAAGGCCGCCCACCGCAAAGGCAAAGTGCAGTTGATCGATGCCAGCCAGTGGTTCCAGCCGCTGCGCCGCAACCTCGGCAAGAAAAACTGCGAACTCTCCGAGGCCGACATCGCCCGCATCCTCGACCTGTATCTGGGCCAGCCGCAGGTGTGAATGGCTGCGAGAAACCGCGACTATTTGCCGCGGAGTTTTGTCGAGGTATTGCCCTGGGTTCCCGGATGCAGTAGGCGGGAGGGGGTTTTCGGTTTTTTCTTTTCCGGTTTTGGCGCCCGCAGGGCGCCTCCCCGATGCCTGCTTCGCAAGCGGGGTGCGTAACGAAGACGCGTTGTGAACGACCGGCGGGATGGCGAAGCCGGCGTTTGCTTGAGAACGGGGGATTCCGGGCGATGCTCGGATAATCGGCACACCGAAGAAACGCAAGCGCGGCGACGGTTCATACCGCCAAGCACGCTCCGCCGCCGCGCCCGACACTGCGTACCGGAAGCACGCGTGCGAGCACAGTATTGCACTGGCTGCGCGCGGCGTCTACCGCGCTTCGGTTGGGGAGCCGAAGCGCCGATGCCGGAACAGGAAAC
The DNA here is from genome assembly GCA_000828975.1 of Burkholderiales bacterium GJ-E10. Classification (NCBI taxonomy): domain Bacteria; kingdom Pseudomonadati; phylum Pseudomonadota; class Betaproteobacteria; order Burkholderiales; species Burkholderiales bacterium GJ-E10. Next base: position 1,829,704 of record AP014683.1, read on the forward strand.
TGGTCGGATGTTTCTTTGCGCCCGCTGCCGCGCGCAGGTGGTGGTCTGCCGGCGCTGCGACCGCGGGCAGATTTACTGCGGTCGGGAGTGTTCACGACAGGCCAGGCAGGCATCGCTGCGCGCGGCGGGTCGCCGGTACCAGACGAGCCGTGCCGGGCGGTTCCGGCACGCGGCCCGGTCGCAGCGGTACCGGCTGCGGCGCAAGGAAGTGACGCATCAGGGTTTCGCCGCCACCGCCTCGGATGATCTACTGCCCGCCGTTGCGCCGGAAGTCGCGGCCGACGGGGTTCGATGTTGCTTCTGCGGCGCGCGCTGCGCGCCGTGGGTGCGGCAGGACTTCGTGGGCCGAGGCCGTCCGGCGGGTTCCTGGATACCGGGCGGCTTGCATGGGCATCGATCGCGAACTTGAGGCGCAGATTCTGCGCTACTACCACGTCGAGAAGTGGCGGATCAACACGATCGCGGAGCAGTTGCACGTGCATCACAGCACGGTGGAGCGCGTGTTGACGCAGGCGGGCGTGCCGCGGATCAACCGGAGGCCACGCGTTTCGCAAGTCGATGCGTTCGTGCCATTCATCGCCGATACCCTGACGCGCTTCCCGACGCTCACTGCGGCACGGCTCTTCCAGATGGTTCGGGAGCGCGGCTACCGCGGAAGCTCGAGCCACTTCCGGCACCGTGTCGCGCTGCTTCGGCCGAGGAAAGCGGCCGAGGCGTACCTGCGTCTTCGCACCCTGCAGGGCGAACAAGGACAAGTCGACTGGGCACACTTCGGGCACCTCCAGGTGGGCCAGGCGCAGCGGCCGCTGATGGGCTTCGTGATGGTGCTGTCCTACTCGCGCCGGATCTTCCTGCGGTTCTATCTCGACGCGCGGCAAGCCATCTTCCTCGACGGGCACCTGCAGGCGTTCCATGCTTGGAACGGTTGCCCCAGGGTGCTGCTCTACGACAACCTCAAGAGCGCGGTGCTGGAGCGCCACGGCGACGCGATCCGCTTCCACCCGACGTTGCTTGCGTTCGCGGCCCATTACCGCTTCGAGCCCCGCCCGGTGGCGGTGGCCCGCGGCAACGAGAAGGGGCGCGTGGAGCGCGCGATCCGCTACGTACGGGAGGCCTTCTTCGCCGCGCGGCAGTTCGCCGACATCGACGATCTCAACGCCCAAGCCCAAGCCTGGTGCGACGGCCAAGCCATGGAGCGGCCCTGTCCCGAGGACCGAACGGTCCGCGTGCGCGACGCCTTCGCTCAGGAGCAACCCTTGCTTGTGCCGCTGCCCGAGGACGACTTCCCGGTGGCCGAGCGCATCGAAGTCAACATCGGCAAGACTCCCTACGCCCGGTTCGACACCAACGACTACTCGGTCCCGGCCGAGTACGTGCGCCGCAGTCTGACCGTCTTGGCCACAACATCCGTGGTGCGCATCATGGACGGCGCCAAGGTCATCGCCTCCCACCCGCGCAGCTACGACCGCGGCCAGCAAATCGAGGATCCTGGCCATATCCGGGCGCTGGAGAACGCCAAGCGCAGCGCCCGCCAGCACCGTACGACCGACGCGCTCGTTGCCTGCGTTCCGGCGGTGAAGGACCTGCTCGTGCAGGCCGCCGCCCACGGCTACAACCTCGGAGCGGTGACCCGCGGGCTCATGGCCCTGCTGCAGCGCTACCCGGCGCAGGAGCTCGACCAGGCCGTCTGCGACGCGCTCGCGCGCGGCGTTCCGCACCCCAATGCGGTGCGTCTGGCGCTCGACGCCCGGCGCCACGCCCGCGGCGAGCCGCCGCCCACCCCCGTTCACCTGCCCGAGCACCTGCGCAGCCGCGACGTCGCCGTGCGGCCGCACCGGCTCGATTCCTACGACCAACTCACGGAACGCCCCGATGACGACGAACCCGAATGCGAACCTGCGTGAGCGCGCCGCTCAGCTGCGCTTGAACGGAATCCTCGCCCACTGGTCCGAGATCGGCGCTGCGGAGTGGGTGGCGCAATTCATCGAATGGGAGGAAACCGAGCGCGCCCGCCGCAGCATGGAGCGCCGGCTTCGCCGCGCCAGCATCGGCGCCTTCAAACCCCTGGCCGACTTCGACTGGGCCTGGCCCACCCGCTGCGACCGCGCCGCCGTCGCGGAACTCATGGATCTGCAGTTCATGGCCGAGGCGACCAACGCTGTGCTGGTCGGACCCAACGGAATCGGCAAGTCCACCATCGCCCAGAACATCGCCCACCAGGCCCTGCTCGCCGGCCACACGGTCCTGTTCATCACCGCCGGGCAACTGCTCGGTGAACTCGCCGGCATCGACAGCGACTCGGCCCTCCAGCGCAGGCTGCGCTACTACGCTGGATTCGATCTGCTGGTCATCGACGAGGTCGGCTATCTGTCCTACTCCAACCGCCACGCCGATCTGCTCTTCGAGTTGACCAACCGCCGTTACAAGAAAAAGAGCACCGTCATCACGACGAACAAACCGTTCTCCCAGTGGCACGAGGTCTTCCCCAACGCCGCCTGCGTCGTCTCCCTGATCGACCGGCTCATCCACAACGCCGAGATCATCGCCCTCGAAGGCGAGTCCTACCGCCTCAAGGAAGCCCAGGAACGAAACGAACGACGCGCCGCCGCGCGGCGCAAGCGCAAATCGTGACCGGCCCCCGATTCGACCAACTCCCCTGGCCGTCGCCAGACTCCGGCGACGAACCCAGCAGCGAAGCCTGCGCGCAACTCGTCGATCTGCTCTACGCCCTGGGTGACCTCGTCGCCGAGCGCTACCACCGCAAGATCAAGCGGTACTACCGGCGCCGCCATCGCAAGGACCAACCCGCCGCCGTCGCCAAACCCGACGGCGTGCAACTCGATCTGTTCCCCGCCGACCTGCTCGAACCCTTCTGAATCCGCCGCGGATCGCCGTGGTGGCACCACCCCGGGATCGGCGTTATAGAGCCAGCGCTCCACCGGCCGTTCAGCGATACCGACCAACCGCGCCCGGCGCAAACCAGCCCCAGCAGCAAACCGCGGCAAATATCCGCGGTTCTACGCAGCCGCTAACAGCAGGAAACCGCCGAAAGCAAATGGTTCGACAACGCAGACTTCGGCTACTGGAAGATCACTGTCGAGCGCCCGCTGCGCCTGAAAAGCCAGCTCTCGGACGAACGCATCGAGTCCCTGCGCTTTGCCTCGGGGGATGAGGAGCTGCGCGCCGAGATCTACGCCACCCATGGCGAGGCGCTCTACACCGAGTTCGCCAAGCGCAAACCCGCCATCGAGGCCTGGCTCAAGGGCGAGGACGAAGATGCCAACGACAGCGAAGACGACGAAGACAGCGACGATGCCAGCGAGGCCCTCGCCGCCCGCAAGAGTGTTCCCGCGCCGCGCCGCAAGAAACTGCTCGACGCCTCGACCTGGCTGCGCGACAGGGCGCTCATGGAGGTGGCGCAGCGGGCGCAACAGGCGCTGGGCCGCCCCGTGTTCGACGACCACAACATCTTCCGCGAACGCTTCGAGGACACGCTCAAGGCACAGGGCGAACGCTTGAGCGCGGCGGAGAAGAAAGCCATTTACAAGGCGGTGAGCTGGCGCGATGAAACCGCGCCGCCGGTTGTCGCCCGCCGCAGCAAGCTCAAGGCGGGCGAGCCTTTCGAGCCGGGCTTCGATGGCCGCTATCTGGAGACCGTGGGCAAGGAGCGCTTCATCGTCGAATACGAGCCCGACCCCGAGCTGCGGGACACCGAGCAGGTGCCGTTGAAGGAGCCGGGCGGCATCGACGCCTTCTTTGCCCGCGAGGTGCTGCCGCACGCGCCGGACGCCTGGATCGCGCGCGAAAAAACCCAGATCGGCTATGAGATTTCGTTCGCCCGCTACTTCTACAAGCCTACGCCGCTGCGCACGCTGGACGAAATACGCGCCGATCTTCTGCGCGTGATGGCTGAAAGCGAAGGTCTGTTGAAGAAGATCGTGGGGGGCGCGTGATGATGGTGGCGAGCCCGTACCCGAACTATCGTGCATCCGGACTGCCTTGGGTTCCTCGGCTGCCAGAGGGTTGGCAGGTGCTGCGCAATGGTCGCCTTTTCGGTCAGCGCGTCGAAACGGGCTTCCCCGATCTCCCCATTCTGGAAGTGTCGCTGCGCACCGGCGTGCGTGTGCGTGACATGGATAACCTGAAGCGCAAGCAGGTGATGAGCCAGAAGGAGAAGTACAAACGCGCAGCCAAGGGCGACATTGCCTACAACATGATGCGGATGTGGCAAGGCGCAGTCGGCCCCGCGCCAGTCGATGGGTTGGTCAGCCCCGCCTATGTCGTGGTGAAACCCTACGACGAGGCCAACAGCAGCTACTACAGCTACCTGTTCCGCACGGCGGCGTATATGCAGGAGGTCAGCAAATTCTCGCGCGGCATCGTTGCCGACCGCAACCGGCTGTATTGGGAATCCTTTAAGCAGATGCCCTCGCTTGTACCCCCCCGCCCCGAGCAAGACCAGATCGTCGCCTACCTCCGCGCGCAGGACGCGCACATCGCCCGCTTCATCCGGGCCAAGCGCGAGCTCATCCAGCTGCTCACCGAACAGAAGCTCGCCATCATCGACCGCGCCGTCACGCGCGGCCTCGACCCCAACGTCCGCCTCAAGCCCTCCGGCATCGACTGGCTGGGCGAGGTGCCGGAGCATTGGGAAGTTCTTCCGCTACGCCGAATCCTTCGCGTAAAGAGCGGCGACATGATTCACGCTTCCGAAGAAACCGAGGAAGGCTTCCCTATCTATGGTGGCAATGGCCCGCGTGGATACACGAACAAGGTGAATTGCCATGGTCCGATGCTGTTGATCGGCCGTGTTGGTGCGAAGTGCGGCTGTATTCACCGAGTTGAGGGGAATTTTTGGGCGTCCGAACACGCCCTTCGAGTGATTCCACTTCGCAAGTTTGATTTGGAGTTCTTTGAGCATTTGTTGCGTTGGGTCGATTTCAACCGCTTCGCTATCAGAACAGCTCAGCCACTCATCAACTCGACGATTGTCCGAGAGCAGATTTGTGCGGTGCCCCCTGTTTCGGAGCAAGTGGCAATACGCAAATGGATCACCAACGAATGCAAGCCGCTCGACGACGCCATCGCCCGCACCGAAGAAGAAATCAAGCTCATCCGCGAATACCGCGACCGCCTGATTGCCGATGTGGTCACCGGCCAAGTGGACGTCCGTGGCTGGCAGCCCGGCCCGGAGGACGTGGTGGACGACGCGCTGCTTTCCGCTCTGGGCGATGAGAACGAAGATGTGACCGAAGAGGAGGATGGCGATGGCGAAGACTGACACCAGCGAGCGCTGGTTCGAGGCGCGCGTGGTGCGCGGCTTGACCGGTGTGCCGCAGCCCGAGTACAGCCATGCGCTGGCCCCCACGGACTTCGCCGCCACCCACAACGGCTACGTGCAGGGCAAGCCCACCGACTACAACCGCGACGTGGCGCTGGATGTGGCGCAGTTGCTGGCCTTCTTGCAGGCCACCCAGCCCAAGGCGGTGGACACGCTGGAACTGGCGGCGGACGGCATCAAGCGCACCCAGTTCCTGCACCGGCTGCAGGGCGAGATCACCAAGCGCGGCGTGGTGGACGTGCTGCGCAAGGGCGTGAGCCACGGGCCGGTGCACGTCGATCTCTACAAGCTGCTGCCCACGCCGGGCAACGCTGCCGCAGCGGATGCCTTCGGCAAGAACATCTTCAGCGTCACCCGGCAGGTGCGCTACAGCAACGATTCCGGCAACGAACTGGATTTGGTGATCTTCATCAACGGCCTGCCGGTGCTGACCTTCGAGTTGAAGAATTCGCTGACCAAGCAGACCCTGGCCGACGCCATCGTCCAGTACCAAACCACGCGCAGCCCACAGGAGCTGCTGTTCCAGTTGGGGCGTTGCGTGGCGCACATCGCAGTCGATGACGCGGAGGCCGCGTTCTGCACTGAGTTGAAGGGCAAGGCCTCTTGGTTCCTGCCGTTCAACCAGGGCTGGAACAGCGGCGCAGGCAACCCGCCCAACCCGCATGGTCTGAAAACCGATTGCCTGTGGAAACAGGTGCTGACCCGCGAATCGCTGGCCAACATCATCGAGAGCTACGCGCAGGTGGTGGAGGAGGAAGAAGCAGACGCCAGCGGCAAGAAGCGCAAGAAGCGCAAGCAGATCTTCCCGCGCTTTCATCAATTGCGCACGGTGCGTGCGCTGCTGCGCCGCGCCCGCGAAGACGGGGTGGGCAAGCGCTATCTGATCCAGCATTCGGCAGGCAGCGGCAAGAGCAACACGATTGCCTGGCTGGCGCACCAGTTGGTGGAGCTGCGCCGCAAGGACGACCCTTCGAAACCGCAGTTCGACTCCATCATCGTCATCACCGACCGGCGCGCGCTGGACACGCAGATCGCCCGCACAATCAAGGGTTACGACCACGTGGCGGCGATCTTCGGCCACTCCGACAACGCGCAGGAGCTGCGCGAATACCTGCGCCGGGGCAAGAAGATCATCGTCACCACGGTGCAGAAATTCCCGTTCATCCTCGATGAGCTGGAAGACCTTTCCAGCAAGCGCTTCGCGCTGTTGATCGACGAGGCGCATTCCAGTCAGGGCGGCAAGACCACGGCGCGGATGCACGAAGCCCTCGGCGGCAAGCCCGTCGCTCAAGTGGCGAGCGCAACGACCGACGAGGAGCCGTTGGAAGAGGACAGCACCCAGGATGCGGTGAACGCGGAAATCGAGAAGCGCATCGCTTCGCGCAAGCTGCTGGCCAACGCCAGCTACTTCGCCTTCACGGCCACCCCCAAGAACAAGACGCTGGAGTTGTTCGGTGAGAAGGTCGTGGTCGGCGACCAGGTGCAGTTCCGCTCGCCCGAAGAACTGACCTACACCACCAAGCAGGCCATCCAGGAGAAGTTCATCCTCGACGTGGTGCAGCACTACACCCCCGTGGAGAGCTTCTACCAGGTGGCCAAGACGGTGGCGGACGACCCGGAATTCGACAAGGCCAAGGCGCTGAAGAAAATCCGCCACTACGTCGAGTCGCACGACAAGGCCATCCGCCGCAAGGCCGAGATCATGGTCGATCACTTCATCGCGCAGGTGGCGGGCAAGCAGAAGATCGGCGGCAAGGCGCGGGCCATGATCGTGTGCAACGGCATCGCGCGGGCCATTGACTACTGGCGCGAGGTGTCGGACTACCTCAACGAGATCAAGAGCCCGTACAAGGCCATCGTGGCGTACTCGGGCGAGTTCGAGATCGGCGGGCAAAAGAAGACCGAGGCCGATCTCAACGGGTTTCCGAGCAAGGACATTCCCGCGAATTTCAAGCAAGACCCGTATCGATTCCTGATCGTGGCCAACAAGTTCGTCACCGGCTTCGACGAACCCTTGCTGCACACGATGTACGTGGACAAGCCGCTGGCAGGCGTGCTGGCGGTGCAGACCCTGTCACGCCTGAACCGGGCGCATCCGCAGAAGCACGACACCTTCGTGTTCGACTTCGCCGACAACGCCGAGGCCGTGAAGGCGGCGTTCCAGGACTACTACCGCGCCACCATCCAGACCGGCGAAACCGACGCCAACAAGCTGCACGACCTGAAGGCAGAACTCGACGGGCAGCAGGTGTATAGCTGGCAGCAAGTGGAAGACTTGGTGACGCTTTACTTGAGCGGCGCAGACCGGGACAAACTCGATCCGATCCTCGATGCGTGCGTGGCCGAATACACCGACCAGCTCGGCGAGGACGACCAGGTCAAGTTCAAGGGCAAGGCCAAGGCCTTCGTGCGCAGTTACGGCTTTCTGGCCGCGATCCTGAGCTACGGCCATCCGGCGTGGGAAAAGCTGTCGATCTTCCTGAACTTCCTCATCCCCAAGCTGCCCGCGCCCAAGGAGGAGGATCTCTCCAAGGGCGTGCTGGAGACCATCGACATGGACAGCTACCGGGTAGAGGCCAAAGCGGCGCTGAAGATGGCGATGGACGACGCAGATGCCATCGTCGAGCCTGTGCCGCCGGGCGGCGGGGGTTTCAAGCTGGAGCCCGAGATCGACAAGCTCTCGAATATCGTGCGCGAATTCAACGACCTGTTCGGCAACATCGAATGGAAGGACGAGGACAAGATCCGCAAGGTCATCACCGAGGAAATCCCGGCGCGGGTGGCGCAGGACAAGGCCTACCAGAACGCGCAGGCGAACTCCGACAAGCAAAACGCCAAGCTGGAGCACGACAAGGCCCTCAACCGGGTGGTGCTGGAGCTGCTGTCCGACCACACGGAGCTGTTCAAGCAGTTCAGCGACAACCCCAACTTCAAGCGCTGGCTGACGGACATGGTGTTTGACGCGACCTATCAGCCGGGCGCGATTCCGCCGAAGGCACCGCCGCAGACTGGGGTAGGTCTGTGATGGCATGGGAGAAATGCAAATGAAGCTGAATCTTGCAAATGCCGTCATCGGCTACCTGAAAGAGCGGCCTGAGGAAAAATACACGGCACGTCAGATCGCCGAGTGGGTGTTTGCTAACTATCCCGAGGAATGCCAGGCGAAGAAGGCGCGCAGCAAGTCTTTGCAGACCGACGCGGATTTGCTGCAACAGCTTGTGGCAGAGATTGGCGCTCACCACCGGGACATGGTGCGCAAATGCCCGGAAATCAAAACGACGGAAGGACGCCCGCGCCGGTACTACTACTCGCAGTTGTCCGATAGCGACGAGGTGGCGGCGGTCGAGAGCGAAGGGACTGCGTCAACGTCAGCTGCAGATGCGAGCGCATCGAAGATTGACGAGCACGCTCTGTACCCGCTGCTCTCGCAATACCTGTGGGAGGAGTTTGGCGTTTTCTCCAAGCGCATCGACGAGAAGCGTTCGTCGAACAAGCGCGGGCCGAACGGCAACCGATGGCTTTACCCGGACGTGGTGGGTATGGAGGACTTGGGCAAGGAGTGGCACCGCGAAGTGCGCGACTGCGTGACGCAGTATTCCGACAAGCGCACCAAGCTGTGGTCATTCGAGGTCAAGCTGCTGATCAACCGTTCGAATGTGCGCGAGTGCTTCTTCCAGGCGGTATCGAATTCGTCTTGGGCCAACTTCGGCTATCTGATCGCGGCGGAAATCGGCGGCACTGATACGCTGAAGGAACTGCGGATGCTGTTCGCCGCCCACGGCATCGGCTTCATCAAGCTGGACGTGGAAAACCCTGCCGACAGCCAGGTCCTGATTCCGGCTCGCGAGCGTGACGAAATCGATTGGGACATGGCCAACCGGCTGGCCACGGAGAACCGGGATTTTCTGGAATACGTAAAGCTGGTGAAGCAGTTCTACCAAACTGGCGAGGCTCGTCCGGCTGACTGGGACGTTCCGGAACTGGACGATTGACCACCTATTCCAGATGGCCGATGACGTCGAGGCGTTCATCACCGCGCTGAAACGCACCGAACCAACCGTCGCGGGAGTCTGCGCGGGTGCGGCTCACCAGCAAGGTAAATCCCTCGCAGCCTCGTACCTTGGCTGTGGCGAAGTCGGTGGTGTCGAATTTGGCTTCGCGCGCCAGCGTCGAGGCCACCGACTTCATCGCCGACTCGAACAGGTCAAGCAGGTTGTCTTGCAGGCTGGCGTCAATGTTGCGCGAGGTCACGTCGTCAATGACGGCGTGCTTGAATCGGTTACTCATGGTTGATACTCCGTGTTGGCATGGATGACATGAACGCGCTGTTCGGCAGTAAAGCCAAGCTCTTCCGCGTGCCTCTGCAGTCAGGCGTTGCGAAGCAGCCAAGCTGCCTCAGCCTCGCGCCGAGTGACGAGTCCTGGCAGCACTTTCCCGCCGCCATAGACCCATCGGCGCAGTTCACTCGCTGCGGTAGGCCAGTCCCGCTGATTGATCCGCCGTCGCAGCGTTGATGTCTGCAGCCGCCCCACGCCGAGGTTGAACGTGAAGTCCACAACGGCCGCGAGCCGCCCCTCTGGCTCGGTGGCCAGCGCCGGGCATTAGCGCGGTGTGGTGCTTATTGACCGGTCTGACCAGAAGCCCTCGCCTGCCCCCGATACCACCTCTGAAACTCCACCACCATCAGCGTCGTCTGTGCGGCGTCCTCGGCTAATTGGTTGCAGGTGGCAGCGGCGTCTTGCCGTCCGGCAGCAGGTACAGGGTTGGCGGGGGTTGCAGCAGTTGCGGTGGCAGCGGCGGGAACTTCGGGCACTGCGCCGGAACGGGTTGCGGCACGGTGGCGCACGCGCCGAGGAACGCGGGCAAGAAGATGGCGACGATCCGCCACAATTTTGGCCTTCTCGTTTTCAAATTCATTCGAAATCTCCTGATCGATGGTGTATTGATGGGTGGTGACGGCGGCGACCTGCGCGGCCTGCTTGGCCACCGCTTGGGCTCGAGCTACCTTCTCGGCGTCCCACTGGGCGGTGACGTGCTGCTCGCCAGTGCGGTAGCCGCCCATGAACACGGCGAGCGCCAAGGCTGCCGCGCCGATCAACCGCCACGGCAGCCATTTCATAATGGCGAGGATGGGCAACATCAGGAACCTCCCGGTTCGGTCTTGGCCTTCAAGCCCAGCGCCGCGCCCCCGGCGGCCAAGGTCGCCCCGAGGCCGATGCCGAACGCTTGCATGTCGAAGGCATGGCCTTGGCCGACCACCGAGTAGATCGCGAGCCCCAGGAACACGACCACCCCCTGCGCCCAGAGCACGCGCCCGATATCGAAGCTCTTGCCGTCCGCCGTGGTGAAGCAGTCCTTGAGCAACTTCATCATGCGGTTTGCTCCTCGTTGAACTCGGCTTCCTCGGCCAGACGCCGGTGCAGGAGTCCGGCCAGCACCCGCCCCGCATCCCTGTCCCACAGCGGAAACTGCATTGCCGCCGCCGCGAGATTCCCGACGTTGATGTCTTTCAGCATCGTCGAGCGTGCGAAGGCACCGGCCCCCAGGTTGAAGACGAAATCCACCAGCGCGTCGAACTCGGGCTGTTTGAGTGGGATCGTCACCAGCCGGTTGACCGCATCGGCGGCCGCCTGGGTATCCTGCTCGAGCCAGGCTTGCGCCTGCTCCGGCGTGCAGGTCATGCCGGGGTGGACACCGTGGGTGTGGCCGTAGCCGATCGTCCACACGCCACCGGTGTCGGGATAGGCGGAGAGCCGGCAGCCCTCGAAACGCTCGGTGAGTTGGATCCCCGTCTTGCTGTAGGTCATGGGCGGGTTCATCGTTCGTCCTCGGTGATGGATTTCTGATACTGCGGTTCGTTGGCCTTGACCCAATCCCACAGCCGATCGAAGGCCTCTTCGTAATAGCGGGCAAGCTGATCCGATTCGGTGAAGCAGAGGTCATTCAACTGCTGGCTAGCGCTCACCGAGTAGTTCCAGCTGCCGTCCTCGACCATCGCCTTGCCGTCCGGCGTGCAAATCACCGTGGCTTTGAGATGCACGATCTGGTGGTGGACGGGCGAGGTGCCGATGAGGAACTGTTCGCTGTCCTTCAGCCCCGCAGCCATCAGCCGCTCGATCTGCGGCGCTTCCGCCTTGCCCGCCGCCTGGGTGTGGTCGAAGATCACCCGCACGTCGCATCCGGCTTTATGTGACGCGATCAGCGCATCGAAGAAGGGCTGCAGCGTGCAGCCGTAGATCATGGTGCGAAGCCGCGCCCCGGGCTGGGCGGCGCTCGCCAGAAACGCCTCGAAGGCGGACAGCCCGTCGGCGTAAGGGGTGATGAGCCTGGTCTGCTGGGCCCGTTCGTGCAGGATGCCAAGGGAGGCGAGGATCTCGTTCATTTGATCACTCCGTGGCCGTGGATCACGCCCCAGATGACGGCGATACCGCTTCCGACCACCGAGAGCCACATGACGACACGCGCGCCGAACTTGGCGGCGAGGAAGGTTTGTTTCATCTCGTTCATCTCCTCCGAATGCTTTTGGTGGAAGGCCTCGATGTAATGGGCGAGCAGGCGGTATTCGGGTGATTCGATCTTGTCGATCTCGGCGCGCAGGGTTTCCAGGGTTTGCTGGATGTCGGTCATGGTCACTTCTCCTTTCTTCAGACGTAAAAAAACCGCCCGGAGGCGGTCGGTGGTGGGATTGCGGGGTGGCCGTCAGTAATTTGCGCGGATCACGTAGCCTTCGAGCGTGACGACCTCGTTGGCGGCGGCTGCCTGGGCGCGCAGGGTGAGCGTCTGGTTCTGCGAGAGGTCCACCGCCAAGCCCCCGGCGAGCGAACTGCCGTTGAGCGCATACAGCTGGCCGTTGATCACTCCCCGGTTGATCAGCCGCCAATGGCTGATCTGCGGGCTGGCGGTGAAGGCGTTGGCGTCAATCCTGGTTGCGCCCACGTACCAGGAGGTCGTCTTGCCGTTGGCGGACGGCGTGCCGTCGAAGAACACCTCGCAGTCGAGCGAGCCGTTGGCCGACACCAATCCTGCAGGGATCGGAATGCTCGCCATCACCACGTCGGTGGCGACCGGCATCACGGTCGGCGCTCCCAACCCCGCGGCATAGGCGAGCTGGATCGTGAAGGCCGTGGCGCTGTCCACCGACAACACCTTGTAGAACCCGGAGATACCAGCGCCACCAGTCCACGCGACATAGACATTCGATCCCACCGCCGGCGTGGCCGTGAGGCCATGCGCGCCACTGCTTGCCAACTGCACGTTGCCGGCGTTGTCGGCGACGGTCACCGCCGTGAAGGTGGCGGCCACCGCGACGAAGAAGCGTGGCACCGCACTCTGCGCCAGGACCCGCACGCTTCCCGCCGGTTGCAGGTTGCCCGTGATGCGTTCGTCGGTGATCATGGCGTTGGTGATGCCGGTCATACCCGGTGTCAGCAAGACCTGGGCGATGGGCAAAAAGCCTGCCGGAATCGGCGGCGCCGTGGGTGTGGCGCTCTCCGTCCCGGTCACGGTCGCAATCACGCCGTTTCCCGCATCGATTACCACCCGGTCGATGCGAGGGTTGGCAACAGGCGCGGCAATGACGCCGGTGCTTTGGGCTGCGACCGGCACGACGTTTCCCCAGGACAGGAGCGCCCCGGCGCCGACCGCCATCGTCATGTTGGGTGTCTCCTGCTGGCTGGGGGCGAAGGCCGCTGCCAGGCGTGCCAGCACGCTGCCGTTGCCGTCGAGGGCGGCTTTGTAGGTGGTGGCGTCCTGGGTCGTGAAATCGGTCGGTAGAAAGCTTGCAACCGGCATATCTTCTCCTCAGCTATCGAGCGTGACGTCGAATTCCGACAAGCACGGTGTCCCCTGCGCGGTGTTGATGACGACCTGGGCCTCGACGAATCGGGCGGTGACGGTGCCGTTGCTCCACGGGGTGAAGCCGGAATAGGTCACTCCGTCGGAACTGGTATTGATCCGGAGCTGCGGCCGTGCCACCCCGCCCGGAATCGGAAGCGTGCCGGCAAATGCGGCCCAGGCCCGCACGGTCCTGACCGAACCCAGATCGAGCACCGTTGCGGACTCGAACGAGCAGGTCGGGACGGGATTGGGAACCAGCGCATCGAAGGTGTCCCATCCGTCATCGACCGTCGGGCTCTGCCCCTGCGGGACGAGCTTACCCGTCCAATGTCGGACCATGCCGATCGAGGTGCCGAACCACTGCGGCCCGCAGTCGAGTGTGGCCTGCACGGTGAGCGTATCCGTGACCGTGAAATCGCAGTTTGATGCCGCCGAGTAATTGCCCCCGGAATCCTGTGCTGCCAGCAGGAAGGTCCAGGCGCCGGGTGGAACTTGCGATGATGCGTAGGCGGTCTGCGTGATCCCGGCGGCGATCAGGACGCCATCGTTCCAATTGGCGGCATTGCCCTTCGGCACGTAGCGCAGCTCATACCGGGCGCCCGCCATGCCGGATCCGATCCAGCTGAAATCCACCGTCGTCCCGCTTTGCGCGACGGCAAGCCCGGAGGGCGCGGGCGGCACGGAGAGTTGCTGGCCTACGAGAAAGGCCACCGCCGGCACCTGCGCGATGTCCTGCACCGCCACCCCCCCGGCATTGAACGCGACGAACTTGAAGTAGAGCGTCTTGCCGTTCAGGGCCGGGTTGTACGGATAACGGAACAGGGTCTCGTCGCACAACACGAAACGCGCGCCGGCTGCAGCCACATTCTGGTCCGCGCTGTCATAGAGGCCGCGCAGCAGGGTATCGAGTGTGTAGTGTGATGCTGCCGTGAGCGTGGCATCGCGCCAGGCGAGGAATTCGTTGCCCACGAGGGACAGCGTGCCGTAGGAGAGCAGCGTGCCTTGGCTGACGCCGACGAGCGTGCCATGACTTCCCGAGAGATCGACCCCCAGCGTATTGCCGGTGTCGAGCACGCCGGGCGCGGCAGAGGGTGCTGGCATGAGGCTCGTCGTCGTGACACCAGAGGTCGAATTGCCGTAGATGACGCCGATGGGCTGGTAGCTCACATCGTCGTAGCTCATGTAGATCTGCGAGCCGGCATAGAGCGGGTCGAGGTTGGTCACCGCCATCCAGATCTCGTTGCCGCTGGCGGTTGCCGCCGGAGGCGCCAAAAAAATCGTCGCGGCCGAGAGTTGCGTAGGCGCCGTGCCCAGATTCGGGATGTAGCCCGAGGCGGCCTGCGCGTCGTAGGCGAGCGATGCATAAAACGCCGGGTTGAACTCCTCGGCGGTGATGGTCAAGAGACCGCTTGCATCCTCTTCGGTGGCCGTGATCAACACCGGCGTGTGATCGAGCCCCAGCATGGCATCCGTGATCGTCACCACATCCATGGGTTCCAGCAGACAGTAGCGCGGCGAGAGCTTGAACTGGAAGGTATTTAAGATGTAGAGCTCGCGCAGAAGGATGGCCTGCGCCACCTGTTGCGCCACCTGCGGCAGGCAGATCGAGTGCAACGTGACGGTGGGTTTGGTGCGCACGCCAAACGTTTCGATCGCCGACTGGTCGGTCACCCGCGCGGGGGCTGTCGTGTACTCATTGGCGCGGTCGAGGTATTCCACCGACACGTCGTTATAGGCGTCCGCTCGGCGCTTGCGGGTGACGACGACCGGATCTTCGCTTCCCTTGACGATGAAATCGTCGTCCCCGAGGTCGTAGACCGGCGCCGCGACGCTTCCGTAGGGCACGATCTTGAGCGTTTTCTCGGACCAGAAGGCGCCCGCATTGGCCACCAGCAGCCAGTCGGCGATCCAGTCGTGCGCCGCGCGCTGGGTGGCCACCGCCGGGCTGATGAGGAGCCCATTGTTCGCGCACCAGTTGCGCAGCGCCGTGAGGTCCCCCAGGAACGACTGCGGCGCCCAGGCGTTGGGGAACACCGACAGCACGCCGTAGTAGGGATTGCCGAGGAAGTCGCTGATCACGTCGGCCGGGTTGGCGTCCTGCGTGCCGGGGCTGATCTGGGCCCCCTCGACCTCGAAGAGGTGATTGCCGAGCGACCCGTTGCTGCCCAGGTCATAGTTGGCGAACGCCGCATAGGCGCTGCCGGCGTAGCCCAGGGCCTCGGTCGGATGCGCGGAGCTCAAGTATCCCCAGGGCGTCTGCGGATAGGTGCCGGGGAAGATCGTGAAGCCGACCGCTGCCGGGTTGGCGTAGGACACGTGGTTGCGCCAGATGCGCGAGACGCCTGCCACCGGCCCTTCGGCGAGCAGGAAACATACCGTGGCCGAATAGGTGTAGGTGGTGGTCGTGATCGAGCCGCCCCCGCCGCCGCCCTTGCCGCCGCCCGTGCTTTGCGAGCTCGTATGCGGGTGGACTTGCCAGTCGGTGTAGTACATGAGCGTGGGCGAGACGCGCGCGGTGCCGTAGACGATGGGCACCGGCTGGCTGTAGCCGGTCTTCTGGATCTGCAGCCCGGCCAGCACCGGGGTCTGCCACCCCGAGGGCCGGGGCTTGTTGCCGCCGAAGAGCCCGCTCATCGCAATCCCCACGGATCGAAGAAGCGCACCGGGCGGCCCGCCAGCGCCCCCATCGCGGCGTTGCCGATGACGACCCTCTGTTCCGGGGCGTAGGCATGGATGATGGCGGGCCAGTCGGTGATGATGCCCGCATGGCTGTAGATCCGGCCGAACTTCCACAGCGCGATGTTGCCGGGTGCCGGGTCCATGACTTCCGCCGCGTACCGCCGGATGCCCTCGAGGTAGGTTTCCTCGTTGCGGTGGAGCATGATGTCTCGGGCATAGCGCGGGATCGGGATGCTCGCTACCTCCACCCCCCTGCGCGCGAACACGCCCGCGCGCCCGTAGACTTCCAGCAGCAGCATCAGGCAATCCACCCCGGCGCCCTTGACGCGGGCGGCATGGTGATAGGGCGTGCCGAGCCAGTCCCGCACCTCGGTCAGGACGTCTTGTCGTGTGCCGTTCATATCAGGTGCTCGCCGTGGGCGACGGCACGAAGGGCCAGCCGCGGAAGTGGACGAGGTTGTTGAACCGGGCCTGACAGGTCGCCATGGTCTTGTCGCAGCCGGGGAAGACGGTGAAGTTGTCGCCAGCAGCCGGGACAGAGTTCAGCGGCGTCATCAGGGAGAAGGTGTTGACGCCATTAGCGAGCGTGTGCTGCTTGATGGTTGCGGCGGCCCCCGTATTGGCGCCCGAGGTGAAGAGCATCGTTCCCTGGGTGAAATACCCGGACGGCATGGCGAACCCCGTGCTGTCGACGGCGATGGCGGATGCGGCAGTGACCCAGCCATATTCGGCGTAATGGGCTTGTGTCAGCGCGCAGCCGGTATCGAACAGCGAGTGGATGCAGCCGGGCGAGAGCAGGTTTCGCGGCATGTCGAGATTGAGCAACTCCAGTTGCGAGCTCACCGTCAGCACGACGCTCGAGCGCGAAGGCTTGACCTCCGAGACGTTGCCGAAGAAGAGATTGACCACCCCGGCCGAGGTGTCGCCGTAGCTCGGCATGAAACAGCGGTCGATGCTGACCGTCGCGCCGTCGAAGCCGCCGTTGACGGCAAACTGCGGAAACGGCACGCCCAGAACGAGGTCGGTGGCACTCCCGAAGATCGACACTTCCACCGTGTCGACCGAGAGATCCAGGGAGCACTTGATGCCGGATCTCGCCACCGCCGGATGCGTGCATTGATAGGTGTTGCCGTTGTAGACGAGGTTCTCGTCGGCATCGGTGTAGAAGAGCCGGGTCGGCGCCGGCGGACCGTAGCCGTAACCATAGCCGCCGTATCCTCCAAGGGACGCACCCGGATCCACCGAGATGAGCGTGAGGGTGTAGAGATCGGCGTAGAGCAACTGATGGGAGGCAAGCAGCGATTGGGTGAGAGTGGATGCCTGTTTCATGATCACACCTTGTTCAAGGGGCTGCCGACGAACGCGATCTGCTTGAGTTCGTAGAGCTGGTACATGAACTGGTTGAAGTCCGCGTGATCGTTCACGAAGCGCACGCGGTAGAAGAACGCGCCCGTCCAGCTGAGCACGGCACCGGCGGCAGGTGGCGTGGCGAACGTCACCTGCCCGTTGACGATGGAGAAGGCGGCCGGGGTCTGAAGCACCCCGCCCACGAAGATCTGCGGCGTGCCGTTCAGGTTCTGCACCGGCTCGACGAAGCCGCCGTAGGCGCGCGTGAGCGGGAAGGTGGTGGTCACCCCGTCGCCGGTGGCGAACGGCTGGTCGACGACCGCGTTGTCCGACGGATCCGAATAGCAGAAGGCCGAGAAGCTCCCCCGCTGCTGCAGGAAGAATCCCATCAGGGTCTCGATTTCGGCGTAGGCGCCGTCGCGCAGGAATTCGTAGGAGAGCGTGAAGGTCCAGAGCGGATACTGCATGCGCGCGGCGCGCACCTCAAACCCGGACACCGCCCGGTG
The DNA here is from genome assembly GCA_000828975.1 of Burkholderiales bacterium GJ-E10. Taxonomy (NCBI): domain Bacteria; kingdom Pseudomonadati; phylum Pseudomonadota; class Betaproteobacteria; order Burkholderiales; species Burkholderiales bacterium GJ-E10. The sequence goes on from AP014683.1 coordinate 1,847,413, forward strand.
GGTTGCGGTGTTGAACTGCGGCGATTTCTGCACGCCCCACTGGATGCCGGGCAGCGTCGGGAAGACCTTGCCGCAACCCGGAGGTGGCGGCGGAATGACGATGGCGAAGCTCATGAATGGTGCGATGAAACGTTGTGGATTTCGTCGATTACCGTCTGGACGGCGGATTCCGTGCCGAGGCCCGCGTATTTCGCGGCGAGTGCCTCGGCGGCAGTTCGGAAGGACGCATCCCTCAACAGGCGGTGAATCGCATCGGAAAGACCTTCCGCGCCTTCGGCTCGCACGGCCATCCCGGCCCCCGTTTTCTCCACCCGGCGTCCCAACATCGCCTGCTCGGCGTTGGCCGGCAACGTCAGCACCGGAATCCCGGCCAGTAAGGCCCTGGTGACGGTGCCGGATCCAGAGGCGATCACGAGATCGGCTGATTCGAGCAGTGCGTCGAAGCGCACCGGCTGCCGGAACACCCGGAGATCGGGATGAGCATGGCGCAGCGGTCTGCCGATATCCGGCAGAACGGCGATGACCTCGGCACCGACCGTCTCCAGCGCCTGCAACACCTCGTCGATGACCGGCGTCGCCCCGCGCAGATAGACCAGCACGCGGGGCTTGTTCGTTCCCTTCCAATGCGCCGCTACACCGCCAGGCAAATCCTGCAACGGGCCGGCATAGGTGGCGTCCGCACGCGCACCGCAGTGGTCCAGTTCGGCCACCGTGGTGAGCACATTGCGCGTCCCCTGGAAAACCTGCGCCAACCGCTCGAGCGGGGGCGCCCCGAGGGCGCGCAGCACCCGGTTCACGTTGAAGAGCACCAGGTCCTCGGAGAACCGGCGCGCCGGCGCGTATCGATCGGCATCCGTCAGAAATGACGGCAGTTCCGCCGTATCCGGCGGAATCTCGAAGCCGCTGCCCACGGCCACGGACGGGATGCCCGCCACGCGGGCAGCCAGGAGCGCTGCGGGCGCGTAGTCGCTCACCACGACGTCGGTTTCGTGCTCGGCAAAGAGCCGCATCCACCCGGAGAGCCGCCCCTCCAGCATCGCCGCATCATTGAGGCCGTCGGCAAAGAGGATGGCGCCGTAGCCCGCAAGTCCGCGCGGCATCCGCCGGATCGCAGCACCGTGGGGCGCTGTGACACAAGGGATGCCGATGGATGCACACAAGGAAGCCGCGATCGTCGCATCGCGCGCCGCGTACCGGACATCGTGGTCTTGCGCCTGCAAGCGGGGCAGCACCGGTAGATCGCGCGCGACGTGCCCCCAGTTGCCGCCCAGCTCCCAGGCCAGCAGGATGTTCATGGGAAGCGCGTGACCGGCACGAAGTTGCGTCCCATCTGCCGCAGGAGCGTCTGCAGGTCGCCCACCCGCACCACATCGGCGTCGCTGCGCGCATGGATGTGCACGGTGCCGCCGCTACTGCCCCCGCTGATCAATCGGTCGAGGCCGGCCGCCTTGTCGGCGGGCAGGATGGTCTCGTTTCGGTGCACGAAGTTGAGCCGATCGGTCGGAATCTGCCAGGCGCCGCCGGCCGAGGAGGCCACGCTGCCGGCCACCCCCGCGACGGTGGCCATGGCCGCCGGGGCGGATGTCGCAGCGAGCGCCGGACCCACATAGGGAATGCCGGAGAGTGCCGCCCAGACGCCGGAGAACACCTTGGCGGCGTCGTTCATGATGGCTTTGATGACCGCCATGGCGGAGGACGCGAGCCCCGAGGCGCTGGCCTGCTGTTCGGCCGCCGTGCGCGTGGCCGTGCCCGTCACGGTGGCGGCGGTCTTGGCCATCTCGTTGGCCGCCCACTGCGTCACCATCCGCACACCGGCGCCGACGAACTCGGCCACCACCGAATCGAGCAGATGCGTCACCCCCTTCTGCCAGGTGGTGGTGCCCATGATCATGCCCTTGATGGTGGTGTCGAACGCCTGGGTGATGGGGGCGAAGGCCTTCTGCCAGGCCTGCACCGAATTGGTGGCCGCCTGGGTGTGCAGTTTCTCCATGTCGAGCGCATGCTTTTGCTCGATCTGCGCGAGTTGGTCGAGCTGGCGCTGCAAGGCGACCGGGTCGTGATTGGGGTCGCCCTGCAGCAGCGCGATGCGCTTTTGTTGCGCATCGACCTCGATGCGGTATTTCTCGTCCTCGAAGTTCTGCTGCATCTGCAGCAGCTGGTCGTGGGTGATCCGGCCGGATTTGAGTTGTGTGCGCGCCTTCTGCTCGTCGAGCGCCACCTCGTTCAAGGACCGATCGCGGGCGGCCTGGATGGATTCTTCCGCGAGCTTCCGGCGCTCGGCGGCATCCTGCTTCATCTGATCCAGGGTGAGTGAGGAGACGCGGCGCTCGATCGCGATCCGATCGTTGGCGGAGAGCTTCTGCGTCTCGAGGATGTCCTCCCAGTACCGGATTTCCTGAGCCTTCGAATACTCCCGCAGATCATTCGTCTGCTGGTAGTAGACCTTTGCCTCGGCAAGACGCTCCTCGTACTCGGCCATGTGCGACCGCTCACCGGCGCCGTGGTGGCGCCCGCCGCCGCGCCCGCCGCTCGTCCGGAAGACCGCGAGCGTGCCCGTGCTGGTCGCCCCTTCCGATTCGGAGGACGACGAGGTTGCAGAGGCGGTGTCGAGCGTGGCGAGAAACCGGTTGGTCTTGGTCTGCAGCGCATCGACATCCTCTTTCCACGCCTCGAAGATGGATTTGGCGGAGAGCGGATGCGAGACCACCGCCGCCACCATGGCGATGGTCTTGCCCAGCGCTTCGACCGTCGCGGCGAGCTTGGCGATGAAGCCGGTCATCCACACGGCGGCGTCCCCCATCTGCCGGAACACCTCCTTCAGCACCCCGCCATCGGATGTCCCTTTGAGGAAGGCGTCGACGATCCGGTTCATGGCGGGCATGAGCTCCCCCATCAGGTTGCGGGTGACGGCCTGGCCTTCGGCCGAGATTTCCTTCAGCTTGTCGGCGAACGCGGCCGACTGGCGCACCGATTCCTCGCTCATGACGATGCCGAGCGCCTTCGCCTTCGCCTTGAGGGCGTCGATGCCTTCGGAACCCCGGTCGAGCAGCGGAATCAGCTCCGCCCCCGAGCGCCCGAAGAGCTGCATGGCGAGCGCCGTCTTGGTTGCCCCGTCGCGGGTGGCATGGAAGCGGTCGGCGACTTTGGCCAGCACCTCGTCCATGCTCATGGATTTGAGATCTTGAGCAGACAAGCCGACCGACCGGAAGGCGGAGGCCGACTGAAGCGATCCCTGCTGCGTCTGCAGCATCGCGCGCGAGAGGTGTTCGAGCCCCACCGACAAGGACTGGAAGTCGACGTCGGACATCTTCGCGGCAAAGCCCAGGCCTTGCAGCGACTCGGCGCTCATTCCTGTCTGCTGCGCGGCGTGCTCGATCCGGTCGCCGAATTCGGCCGCACTCTTGGCCGCTTCGACCAGGTGTTCGGCGAGCATCGCGATGCCCATCGCCTCGACCATCTCCTTCATGGACTTGAGCGATTCCTTGACACCATCGAGCTGCTCGCGGACCGTCCGCTGGATGTGGCCCATCGAGCGGTTGACCTCCTCCTTGGCGCGGCCGAAGTCGGAGGTCAGCCGCGCGACGTTGGCCGCGATCTCGATCTGCAGTTCAGCGATTTTGGTCATGTCGTGCTCCCGCCTGCGGCCCGGAAGAGTTCGATGAATGCGTCGAGGTCGGCCTGGTCATTGCCGGTGGGTTCCGGGGGGATTTGAGGCTTGATGCCGAGATAGGCCTGCACCATGTCGCGCAGCGGCGGGTGTCGGCGCCAGTGCGCATCGAGCGCCAGAAAGCGCGGCAGATCCATCTGGCTGTCGATGACGTCCCAGGTCCAGCCGGTGCGCTCGATGAGGAGACAGTAGACGGCGTCCCAATCGACCGGCGCCGGCCTCAGGCTTCCCCCGACGGTGCAGCCTCCCGGGCGCTGGAGGCCTGCATCACGGCCCGGAAGGCGAGGTTCAGATTGCCCACGTCCAGGCACTCGTCCTCGAACACCTTCTGGTCGAGATCGGGATAGTTGCGCTTGAGCGCGGCGAAGACAATGTCGGCCATGACCTCCACCGTGGGCGTGGCGCGGCCCTCGAAGACGTCGGCGAAGCGGCGCATGCAGGAGAAGGGAACGGGGGGTGCCACGAACTCGCGCCCGCCCAGGGTGATGGGTTGTCCGTCGATCATGGTGATTCCTTTCAGTTGGCGACCGAGAGCGTGCCGATGTTGTTGGCGGCATCCGCCATCACCTCGAAGTCGAGCTCGGGGATGGTGTAATCCTCGATCTTGGTCTGCAGCGACAATTTGCTCGAGGTGCACAGGTTGAGTTTGAGCGTCACGTTCCTGCCCGACGCGGTGGTCGAGAAGATCCCCATGAAGGTGGGTGTGGTGCCCATGGCCTGGTTGGAGAGCGCGACCTTGGTGCCGCCGGCGGCCGCCGTGTAGAGGTAGTCGATCAGCACCGCAGCACCGGTGTCGGCGGCGTTGAAGGTGTAGACGCCGGCGGCGACCGAATACTGGCCCTGGGCCGGGGCGGAGGCGACGCGGGTGAGCGGGACCCCGGTTGCGGCATAGACGACACCCAGGTCGGTATCGAAGGTCGCGGCGTTGGCCACGGTCACCGTGTAGGGGGTGGCGGCGGCGACCGTGCCGGCCTCGCCCACGGCGGAGAGCAAGAGGCCCGTCGCGGCAGTCTGGGAGAAGAACAGATCGTTCAACATCGCGCCGTTGATCTGGGCGAACTTGGCCTTGCCGGAGAACTTCGCCTGCGCGCGCCGCACGTCGACGGCGAACTGGTTCTGGCCGTAGAGCTGCTTGGTGGTGAACTGCAGGTCGAACTGCACGTCCTGCAGGGTGGCGAACTTGCGCGGGGTGGAATTGGCGGCGGCCGAGATCCCGTAGAAATTGCCGGAACCGAATGCGAGCATGTCTGGACTCCTCGATGCGTAAAAAAGCCCGCACGGGGCGGGCTGAAAGATTGGATCAGCGCAGACGGATCAGGAAAGACGGTGCTTCAACTCGTCGATCGCGGTGCGTAGGTGGTTGTAGGTCGCCGTCTCGCGCAGGTGCGGCAGGCTCGCGAGCAGGTCATGGAACCAGGTCTCGATGTGCTGCTCGACGGAAAGAATGTCCTGCTCGATGGCGGTCGCCGCCTGCTTGCGGGCTGCGGGTTTGTCGGTGGCAGGCTGCGGGGTGTTCGGGGTTGGGTCTTCGGTCATGATGTTTCCCTCAGGTAGTGGAGGATGAAATCCATCGGTTTGGCGTAGATGTTCACCAGATGGTCGTAGGAGTCGGGGCCCGCCGATTCCTCGAGGCAGGCGATCACCGTGTAACCGGCGATCGTTCCCGACCGGTTGTGGCAGGCGAGCCGAACGGCTTCCCGCACGGCCACGGCGTCTTCGGCCATGGCCGCAAGGCAGTTGACCTGCAGGCGCGCCGTGACGGTCTCGGGTTCGCCGATCCGTGCGTCGTCCTGCTTCTCGTGGATCAACTCGTACACCACGGCCGGCAGCGCATCCTCCTCGGGGCGCGTGTCGAGGTAGATCCGGGTGCCGACGAGTGCCGCAAGCCCGGGCGATGCACCGAGCAGGGCATAGAGGATGGACTCGGCCCTCATGCCTTGCCCGCCTTGTCGAGTTCATTGGTCAGTTGGATAAATACCGCTCCGGAAATCACGAGTAGGCCGGCCACCGCCGCGGGTAATGCAATTGCATTGACACGGTAAGGCGATTGCATTACCATGCGGATATCCACCTCTTTGACTGGAGAGCATCATGGCTGCCATCCTCGAAGTCGAATCCACTCTGACTGACCGTTACCAGACCACGGTACCGGAAGCCGTGCGCCGTGCCCTTCGCCTCGGCAAGCGCGATAAGATCCACTACACCATCCGCCCCGGCGGCGAGGTGGTGTTGACGCGCACCGGCACCGCCGATGAAGACGATCCGGTGCTGGGCCGGTTCCTGGATTTCCTGGCTCACGACATCGCCAATCATCCTGAGCGTCTGCAGGATGTCGATGCTGGCCTTGTGCAGCGCATCCGCTCGCTCGTCGGGAACGTCGAAGTCGATCTCGATGCGGTCCTGTCGGCGGAAGATGAATGAGCGCAGGTCAGCCTGCCCCACTGGTCATCGACGGCTGGACGATATTTGCCCACCCACTGTTCCTCGTACAAGTCGAAACCCTGATCCAACAGGTCGAGGCGCTCAAACTGAAGGATCCAACGGGCTTCACCAAAAAGAACGCCAGCAAGCGCCTGGCCGCGATTGCCAAACTGATGTTCGAGGTGATTCCGCAGGATCCGGCACGGCCGGATTACCGCCAGGGCAATACCCTCGGCGAAGATCACAAACACTGGTTTCGCGCCAAGTTCTTTCAGCAGTACCGACTGTTTTTCCGCTACCACGCACAAGCCAAGGTGATCGTGTACGCCTGGGTGAATGACGAGGACACCAAGCGGGCCTACGAGAGCGGTGATGACGCCTACCGCGTATTCCGCAAGATGCTGGAAAGCGGTCACCCCCCGGATGACTGGGATCGGTTGCTGACCGAGGCGCGCGTCGAAGTCACGCGTCTGCAGCAGATTGTTGCCAGCGTGGTACAGCCGTAGTTCCAGATCGTCGGACGTTTTGTCTGCCCTCATGTCTTGCCCGCCTTGTCGATTTCCTTGGGGATGCGATCCCGCAGGTAGGCCGCCATGGCATCGATCGCCTCACCCGCCTTGCCGTCGATGGCAGGACGCATGAAGGGTTCCTTCTTCGCCCCCGGGTGATCGACGGCTTCGCGCAGCAGGCCTGCCACGAACAGGCTCTTGCGATTCTTGGGCTTGATCCAGTGCCGCGCGGTGCCGAATTCGACCATGTGGGCGTAGAACGCGCGGGCGTTGCCGGCCTTGACCGTGGCGCTGATGCGGCCGTGTTTCGAGCGGAGCGTTACGCGGATCGAATCTCGCAGATCCCCGGTCTTGCCCACCGGACAGAGGCGCTTGGCCTCGGCTTCGACCACCTTGGCGGCTGAGCGCAAGCCGCCGCGCACGACATTGCCCTCGATCCGGGCGGGGAGTTCATCGAGCAACGCCTGCAGTCCGGCGAGCCCCTTGACTTCGATCTCACTCATTCGTAGCTTCCTTCATCCAGATCCAGGCAATAGAGCTCCACCCACAATTTGGGCGAGACGCGCCGGATCCATTCGATGCGCGCCATGGAACCGTCGGAGAAGACGACCCGCATCGCAGCCAGAATGTCGGTGCGGTAGCGGATCGTGATGCGCTTGGTGACCGCACTTCCCATCGCTTTCGCATTGAAGATCTCCCGGCCCGACAGGTCGGTGACTTCGGCCCAGACGACGGCGAAGTCGGACCAGGTTTCATCGTGGCCGCCCAGAGGCCCGCGAACCCGGGTCATGGCCTGGATCGTGATGCGCTGATTGAGACGTCCGCCGGAGACGAGCGGCATCAGAACACCACCTTGTAAGGATCGAGCAGGCGGTCGACGTAGGCGAGCGGTTCGACCTTGCCGCGTTCCGGGATGACGATATCGCCCCGGTACTCGTAGAGCGAGGTCATGCGGATCTTCATCCAGGATTTGATGCCTTCCGGCACCACGCCGACCAAGCTCACGCCGCTTCCCGCGTCGGTCAGGGAAATTTCCGGCCCACCCGGCGCGGCGGCCAGGGTGTAGACGTTGGGCGCGACCACCGACGCGATGAAATAGCTCGTGCCGGGCGACAGGCCGGCCGGAAGCAATCCGCCGACGTTCGAGAACTGCACCGCGTCCCCCGCCGCGTAGGGCTTCCATGCACCCTGCACGGCGACGGTGCTGCGGCTGAACGCCACCGGTGCGGCATAGCCCGCGACGAATTGGACGTTGCATGCTCCGATCTGCGGCAGCGGAATCGGCCAAATCTGGCCGAACACCGGCGTGATCCGGCAGGGTTCCGACGTGTAGTCGACGGTGTAATCGGCAGCGGGCATCACCTGCGGGGTGCCGCTCATGTCGAGATAATTGATCGATGTCACCTGCTGCACGCGGGACTTCTCGATCTCGATGGCGTGCGCCGGCAAGGTGAAGGTCTTGCCCCAGGGCACGCCGATGAGGGTCGGCCCCGGAAACGAGTCGATCACGTAACTCCATACCTGCTGGATGAAGGCCCGGCGCGTGATCGTCTCGGCATACTGGCGCACCGAGGTGATGAGGGCTGCGATCAGCGCGTCGTCGTCCGGGATGTCGACCCGCAGATGGAGCTTGGCCTCCGCCAGCGTCAAAGGCTCGACCGCCGGTTCCTGAAGGATCTGCAAGGGCATGGCAGCAACCGGGCGGCAGCCGTCCGGTCATCCCGGCTCAACGCCGCCCTATCCAGGTCAGACCGAGGCGACGACGCCGGCACCATTGAAGCTGCTGGCCGGCTCATACCGCGCGGAGCCGCCCAGGATCAGCGCGGCGGTCTCGGTTGCCGCCACCCCGACCGCGACGCCCAGCTGCACGAAGCCGTAACCGTTGGCTGCATCGAGCTCGGTGGCGGCGACATCGATGGTGGCCTGCACGTCGTTGCCGGCGGCAGCCGCCAGGGCGACAGCCTTGCCGGCGCCGATCAGCTTGGCGTTCGTGCCCTTGGCATCCTGCGCCTGCGCGATCGAGGCATCGACCGTGGCCAGGGCGCCGAAGGTGCCGACCTGGATGACGGCGAGGATGCGGTCTGCTTCATTGAGCTCGATCCACGGACTGAAGACGACGCCCACGGCCTGGGCCGAAGGAGGGATGGCGGCGAGCACGGCGAGCGCTTCGGAGAGTTTCTCGTTCAGAATCATGTGGTGCTCCTTTCAGGGAAGTGGACGGCAAGCTCAACGGGCGGCCAGTTGAATGAAGGGCGAAAGCGTCGCCGCCCCCTTGGCCGGAAGGATGGGAGCGGCGATCTTCGACTGCCCGTCCATCCGGAACAGCGTGCGAAACGCCGTGGCATCGGCGTCGAAGTACAGATGCATCGAGGTTGCGGTCTCCATGCCGCCCTCCTTGGTGATGGTCTGGTAGTAGGAAAGGTCGACCAGGATCACGTCGCCCTGGCTCGAGAATTGCGACGCATGCTGCGAGACATAGACCGGGCGTCCCAAGAGCGTGCCGTAGGGCGAACCCCGCATGCCGCCCACGCCGCCGCCCACCGGCAGGTAGATCGGATAGTTGCCCAGCGTCAGGGTGAAGAGCGCCGGCAGCACGCTGTTGTTGACGATCCACACCGCGTTCTTGAACGAACCCGGCGGCAGGCGCGAGATCATGTTGGCCAGATTCGCCGGGGTCAGCGTATTGGTCGCCTGGCCGGAGTCCTTCGCCTGGGTGATGACGGCGTTCCCCGCCAGCGCTCCCTGCGGGATCCCGGCGCCCGAGCCGAACAGGATCGACTCGTTGATCTTCCACTGCATGCGGGAAGCCACCTTCTTCGGCAGATAGGACGTCAACGCATCGGTGTCCGAGAGCAACTCGTCGGTGATGGGCACCAACGCCATCAGCTTCTTGAGCCGCAGGGCCGAGGTGCCGAGCTTGGGCTTGCTGGTCGCCGCCGCCAACCCCTCGGCCTGCCAGGCCACCGTGATGCCGTCCGTGCCCCAGGGGGTGGTCTCGTCCTTCGGGAACACCATCGCATTGCCCGCCACGTTGGTGTTGTCGGTGAGCGGCAGCAGGGCCTCGTCGTCCAGCGACAGCGTGAAGATGTCCTTGGCAAACTGCGGCGGAACCAGGAAGCCGCCATCGGCGCCCGCCGTCTCGGAGCCGTAGGCCGTGGGTGCCGCCGCCAGTCGCTGCGTCAGCAACCGGCCATCCGGCGCATTGCCCGGAAGCGACGCCTGGAAGACCGCACGGGCGAATTCGCCGAAGTTGCGAAAGCCCGCCGTCGCATCGCTTGCGCTGCGATCCTCCACCGTGATGTCCTGACCGTTGCCGGAGAGCACCACCACCGATCCTGCCGCAGATTGGGCGGCGATGCGCTCCTGTTCGAGGTCGATCGCCGTCTGGATGCGTTCGATCTCGCTGCCTTTGGCCTGCGCCTCGGCCTTGAGCCGGGCGAATTCCCGGCTCTCGTCTTCGTTGAGATCACGTCCGGCCGCTTCGGCCTGATCCAGCAGACCGGAGGCTGCATTCAGACACTCGACCTTGTCCTGGGCGACGGCTGCTTTCTTCGCCTGCAATTCACGCAGTTTCTTGCTCATGGTGTTCCTCTCGGGAATAAAAAAGCCGCCCTGAGGCGGCGGGTTGGGTGATTCGGGTCGAGGTGACTTACGCCAGCATGGCCAGGCGGCTGCGGCTGGAAGCGGATCCTTTCCTGGACGGCTGCGGACCCCTCGCCGAGAGTTGCCGCGCCATGCCCTGCAAGACCTGTGGCAGGGTCATCACGCCGTCGATCATGTTCTGTTGCAGGGCGTCCCGTGCTCCCAGCACCCGCCCCTGTCCCATGCCGTTACGCACGGTGTCGGACGTGACGCCGCGGGCCTGGGCCACCGCATCGACGAAGGCCGAGTAGTAATCGTCCACCCGTGACTGCATGAAGGCCTGCGCGGTCTCATCCAGGGGTTGATAAGGATTGCCCTCGGTCTTGTACTTGCCCGCCGAGATCACCGTGGTCTGGATGCCGGCCTGGGTGAGCAGGCCGGAGATGTCCATGTGCGCCTGCCACACGCCGATCGAGCCCACTTCGCCGCCGGGCGTGCAGTAGAACGATGAGGCGCTGCAGCCGATCCAGTAGGCGGCGGAGGCGGCGAGGCTGTTGGCGAACGCCACCACCGGCTTTTGTTCGCGCATGGCGCGCATCAGTTCGGACACTTCCTGCACGCCGTACACCGAGCCGCCGGGCGAGTCGATGGAAATGAGGACGGCGCCCACCGCCGGATCGTTCATCGCCGTCAGGAAATCCGTCATGAAGCCGTCGAGGCTGGTGTCGCCCATCCAGTCCGGATGCTGGGTGATGACGCCGGTGAGCGAGAGCACGGCGATCGCAGCCGGCGAGGAAGATGGATTGCGGCTCACGACCGGACGCGCCTGGGGAGGCTGCGCAAAGGGATGCGTCACCGCCGCCAGACACTCCGGCATCAGCGCCCAAGGGCTGGTGGCCATCGCCAAGCGGCGAGCATCAAGTGCTGCGGGGCCGAGCCTCGTCTTGTCGGCAGACCCTGTTGGGGCCGCATCGTCGTCACCGGGCGCACCCTGATCCTCATCGATGAGCTCGATCAGTTCACCGGCCGCATCGAAGATTCCCGCCGCGTCCTGCTGCCCGGCGCGCTGGCGGATCGCGATCAGTGCCGAGCGGTACACCCGGCCGGCCTTGCCCACCGGGTAGCGGTAATGCGCCTTGGTGTCGCTGTTTTCGGCTTCGTCGAGTCCCAGGAACCACAGGCCGTATTGCGCCCAGTCGTCATCATTCAGCAGGGCGTTCTCTTCCTCGGCATCGATGCTCCAGGGCGAATCCCGGTCCACCCGGCCGTCGTTGATGAGTTCTCGGGCGTGTGCTTTTGCTTTGGGGTTGAGTTGTAGGGCCATGTCGTCCTCAAGGTGTATCGGCGTTCTGCGGCGGCAGCGGGTTTGTCCCTTCTTCGGCCATGTTGAGCGGGCGCAAGGGGGCATCGAGCCCGGGCAGCGGGTTCAGATTCTCGGCAATGCGCGCTTCGTTGCGCGTGAGCCAGCCGGACTGGATGCCCATGTTGTAGAACGTGGCGCGCGACTGCGAATCGCCGCGCATCAGCTGCGAGAACTGGAACTCCGCTTCCAGATCCTCATCGTCGAACAGCAGTTCGGCCTCGATCGAGGCCTCCCAGCGCTCGGCCATCGGCCCCAGGGTCTCCTGCACGAACTCCAGCGCCTGCTGTTCGATGTTGTTGTTGGTCGCCCGATCCAGATCGCCGATCTTGTGCGGCGGCACGCCGAACCAGCGGGCGATGTCGGTGACCTGGAACCGGCGCGTCTCCAGAAACTGCGCATCTTCCGGCGTTACGCTGATCTGGTGGTACTTCATGCCGAACTCGAATACGGCGAGCTTGCCGTGGTTGATCCCGGACTGCGCCTCCTGCAGGGACTCGCGAAACTGCTCGCGCGCCTGCTTGTCCTTGAAGGATCCCGGATACTCGATCCAGCCGCCGGTGGGGGTGGCGTCGTTGGCGAAGAAGCGCGCGCCGTAATCCTGGGCTGCCATGGCCCCGCCGAGGGCGTTCCTCGCCAGCGCGAGGGGGGAGAGCCCGATGACGCCGTCGGAGGACAGCCCGCGCAGATGCCAGATCTCGCCGCGCGAATAGGTGACGATCGCTCCGTTCGGCTGGGTGTAGCGATAGCCGTAATCGCCGCTGGTCTGCAACAGAATCTGCACCCGGTCCGGATGCAGCGGCATCAATGCGGTGATGTTGCCGCGCGCATCTGACACGATCTGGTTGTAGGCATTGCCGCGCAAGGCCAGGTGGCCTGCCATCATCTCGCGCCACTCGAAGGCGTTCTGATAGGGATTCGGTTTCCGGGTGAGCAGCCGGTAGATCGGGTGATCCGTCACCCGGTCCTTGCCGCCGTCGGGCCGGTTGCGGTACAGCGTGAAGGGCAGACTCGCGAACTGGCTCGCGATGATGCGCACGCAGGCGTATACCGCCGACAATTGCAGGGCGGAGTCGGCGCTGACGCGCATCCCGGCGGTGGTATGCACCCCGACCGGCTCGAACCAGAACCCGCCATAGGGCGAGCGATCGCCGCTGGCGAAGATGCGCGACAAGAAGCTGCGGATGCCCATCAGATCACCATCATTTCGTAACTGGAATCGATGACGGGCGGCGCATCAACTTGCGTCATCATGCGGCCCAGCGCCATGATCAAGGCCACCACGCCGTCGATCTTGTTTTCCTCGCGTTCTTTCCGTGGATAGATGTTGTCCTTGGCGTCCCGGTGGCAGACGACGTTGGAGATCATCCAGGCGAGGATCGGGTCGCCGTCATGCACCAGGCGCCGCTGCAGCACCAGCGCCTCGAGTTGTTTCATCGGTTCGGAGAAGTTCAGCACCGTGGGGCGCATCTCGACCATCGGCAGTCCCTGCGCGATGAGGTGGGTCGACAACTGGGTGGCCTGGAACGGGTCGAACGGCACTTCCTTGACCTCGAAGCGGCTCGCGTCGGCCACCAGTTCCGCCTCGATCTGGTCGAAGTCGGTGACGTTCCCCGGCGTCACGGTCAAAAGTCCCCGGCGCGCCCAGCCGGAATACTGGCTGTTGCGCCCGTCCTCCACGGCTGCCTCGGGCAGGTAATAGCTCAGGAATACGTAGAACCGGCCCTCGCGCTCGAAGACCTTCGCCTTGGCGGCGATATCGACCTTGGACGCCAGATCGAGCCCGATGAAACACGGCTCGCCCGCGAAATCCTGCTCGGAAAGCTCCGGATCCGCACAGGCATCCCAGGCGCGCATGTCCATCCAGGCGGTGTCGGCGTTGACCCATTCGTTGAGATGCTTGGTCTTGAAGTTGTTGGCGGCCGAGGGCATCTGCATGGCCTTGGCCTGCAGCGGCAGCAACACTTCGGGGCGCACCGAGATGCCCCAGTTCGGATTGGCCTTGACGAGTGCGGTTTCATCCGCCCACCCATCCCCGTCGTCCAGCCCGTAGACGATGCCGAATTGCGAATCGTCCACGAACAGGCCTTCGAGCAGCCGGTTGACGAAGGTGCGGATCTCGTAACAGATGCCGGCGCGGTTGCTGCCGGCAGTGGTGATGACCCACAAGAGCGAGTTGTCGCGCTTGCCCGTGCCGGTTTCCACCACGTCGTAGACGGTGCGGGTCTTGTGCGCGTGCAGCTCGTCCACGCAGCCGAAGTGGATGTTGAGGCCGTCCAAGGTCGAGCCCTCAGCGGACAAGGCCTCGAACTTGGAACCCGTGGCCAGCACATGCAGGTTGTGCGCGCCGACTTCGACCCCGAAGCGGGAACGAAATCCCGGGCTCCGGCGGGCCATGGCCTGCGCGTCGCCGAACACGATGCGCGCCTGGTCGCGGGTGGTGGCCAGACTGTAGACCTCGGCGCCGCCCTCGCCGTCGGCTGCCAGCATGTAGAGCGCCACTCCCGACGAGAGCGTCGATTTGGCATTGCCGCGCGGCACCTCGATGTAGGAGCGGCGGAAACGCCGCTTGCCATCCGGTTTCACCCAACCGAAGACGGTCGTGAGGATGAACACCTGCCACGGCTCCAGGCGGATCGGTTCGCCCGCCAGCGGCCCCTTGACGTGCGGCAGCCGCTCGATGAACGCGCACAGGTTGTCGGCGGGGTGATATCGCTTGCCTTTGCCGTCGGTCAGGGCCGGGTTGAACCGGTAGGGGCTGGCCTTGCCACGGAACCGCGCGAGATCGTCGAGTTGCCTCTGGCAGGCCAGCTTCACCCAGCGGCAGGCCGGGATGTCACCGGCCACCACGGATTCGGCATAGTGCCTGGCGATGGTCGTGTATTTCGAATCCGTCATCAGCCGGCAATGTCCGCCCAGGGGTCGTCGGTGTGCCGGGCGTCCTGCGCGACCTGCACCCGGGAGCGTGACGCCGGCGTGAATCCCATTTCCGCCTCGTAACCCTTCATTTCCATCGCCAGATCGCGGATCACGTCCATGAGCGGCGAGCGCCGCAGGATGCCGCTGGGGGTTTTGTGCAGCATGGCGGCCACCCCCGCGCGGTTGATCTTGGCGAGCGCTTCGCGATACATCCCGGCGCAGTTCGCCCAGCGCTCCAGCACCGCTGCATCGAGCGAGGAGAGCAACCCGGCCGGCGCGTTCGCCACGGCATAGCGCCACGCTTCCTTGGCGGTGTCCGACATGTACTCGGGCGGCTCGCCCAGGGTGCCCACCGGACGCGGCTCGCGCGGATTGGTTCGGCATTTCTGCAAGGTTCCCTTGATCTTCTTCACCGCGACGGGCAGCGGTTTGCGCCCTGCGCCGTCGCGTTTGCCGCCGGCGGCCATAAAAAAATCCTTTTGAATTCGCACGCGCAAAAATTTGAGCAGGCGCGCGGTCCCGCGCCGCGAGGTTGCAAGGATTTGCCCCCCCTACCGGTCGCTCGCATTGCCGAAGCCGCCGTCCTCGCGCGCCGTTTTGGCGTCGTGGCAGGGCTTGCACAGCGCCTGCCAGTTGCGCTCGTCCCAGAACAGTTCCCGGTTGCCACGGTGCGGAACGATGTGATCGACCACGGTGGCCGCAGTGAGTCGCCCCAGACGTTCGCACTCGGCGCACAGCGGATGTCGGCTCAGGTACGAGGCACGCGCCTTGCGCCATCGGGCGCCGTAGCCGCGTGCCGCTGCCGATCCCCGACGCTCGTCCTGCTGCTTGCGGGTCGCACGCCGATGCGTGTCGCAATAGCCCGGTGTGGTGAGCACCACGGCGCATCCCGGATGACGGCACGGGGTCGGAGCGGCAGTCGGCATCGAATCTTCCTTGGCGACGAATCGCGATGAAACGCTTGGCTTCTCGGTCGAAGAGCGCGTTCATCACGTCGCCCGATCCACTTCACGAAAGGACGCACGATGAACACCGCCACCCCCGACACCCTGGCAAACAAACTCGCCGAGGCCGCGCTGACCGTGCTGGTGCGCACCTGCCGCCGGGAAGTCGCCGACGCCCACCCCGACGAACTCGAAGCCGCCTGCGCCGCGATGCGCGCCCAGGCGCGTCCGGTGCTCGACCGGCTCCTCGACGACGCCCGCGTCGCGCCCTGGATCGCCGAGGCCGCATTCCACGCCGCCGCGCTCGAACTCGCGCAAGCCGGGATCGCGGTGTTGCGCCGCGGCTGAATCAGGCAAAGCCAAGCAGAAAGCGCTTGGCTTCATTTCCGAACAGCGCGTTCATGACCACACCATCAACCACCACGAAGGAACATCGAATGACCAACAGCAACAGCAAATTCACAGTCGACGAACTCGGCTTCATCCAGACCGCGCTGGCCAAGGTCCTCGCCGCCGCAGCTCGTGGCGAGATCGACCTCAACCGGCTCGCCCGCGAGGAACTCGCCGCGCGCGGCCTCGACATGCAAGGCGTCTGGGTCGGATTCGATCGCTCCAAGCAGATCCACAACGTCTGAACGCCAGGAGCCTCGCCATGACCATCCAACTCACCCCGGCCCAACACGCCATCCTGGCTCATGCCCACCACCACACCGACGGCAAGATCGTCTGGTTCCCCGACAACATCAAAGGCGGCACGCGCAAGAAGGTGCTCGAAGGGATGTTCAACCGCGCCCTGATCACGCCCTTGCATGAAGAATGGTTCATCACCGCCGAGGGCTACGACGCCCTGGGTGTACCGCGCAAAGGGCCGATGACACAAGCAGAGGTCGACGCCATCGCCACACAACCGACCCAGGTCGAGGGCAAGCTCCGCAGCCGGGACAACAGCAAGCAGGCGCAGGTGATCGCGATGCTCAAGCGACCCGAGGGCGCCACGATCGCGCAGATCTGTGCGGCTACGGGCTGGCTTTCACATACCGTCCGCGGCACGTTTGCCGGAGCCTTCAAGAAAAAGCTCGGACTCACGATCACCTCGAGCAAGGAACCGGGAACCGAGCGCATCTACAAGATCGTCGCCTGATCGGAGATCGCAAGATCCCCGAATTTCGCGCCGTCACCGGCGCGTTTTGCTTCCTGGCCGGTGAATTGCTGCCAGCGGCGCACGATCACATCCACGTACTTGGGATCGAGTTCGATCAGACGCGCGCACCGTCCTGCTTTCTCGCAGGCGATCAAGGTGGATCCGGAACCGCCGAACGGGTCGAGCACGATGTCGCGGCTCTTGCTGCTGTTGCGGATCGCGCGTTCCACCAGTTCGACCGGCTTCATGGTCGGATGCAGATCGTTCTTCTGCGGCTTCTTGACCTGCCATACATCACCCTGATCGCGATCCCCGCACCAGTAGTGGTCGGTACCATCGCGCCAGCCGTACAGGATCGGCTCGTACTGGCGCTGGTAGTCGGCGCGGCCGAGCGTGAACGTGTTCTTGGCCCAGATGATGAAGGTCGACCACTTGCCGCCGGCGGACCGGAACGCCGACTGCAGGGTGTCGAGCTCCGACGAGCTCATCGCGATGTAGACCGCGCCCTTGGTCACCGCCAGGATGTTCCGACAGGCATCCGTCAGGAAGGTGCCGAAGTCGGCTCCCAGGTTGTCGTTGAGGATCGGGCGGTGCTTGCCGCGCAGCTTGTCTTTGGCCGTGTTGGCGTAGTTGACGTTGTAGGGCGGATCGGTGAAGGCCATGTCGGGCAATTCGTCGCCCAGCAGCGCCGTGTAGTCGTCAGCCTGGGTGGCATCGCCGCACAGCAGCTTGTGCTCGCCCAGAAGCCAGAGATCCCCGGTCCTGGAGATGGGTGTCTCCGGTATCTCGGGCACGGCATCGTCATCGGTGAGCCCATCCTTGGTGGCTTCTTCCCCGGCGATCAGCGACTCCCACTCCTCGGCGGAGAATCCGGTCAATCCGAGGTCGAAACCGGCGTCGTTCAGTTCCGCGAGTTCGAGGCCCAACAACTCCTCGTCCCATGCTGCGTTCTCGCCGATCTTGTTGTCGGCCAGGATCAGCGCGCGGCGCTGGATGTCGGTGAGGTGTGTCATCGGCACGACCGGCACCTCGGCAAGCCCAAGCTTGCGCGCGGCAAGCAGCCTGCCGTGGCCGGCGATCACGTTGTTGCTCCCGTCGACCAGGATCGGCGCGCCCCAGCCGAATTCGCGGATGCTGGCGGCGATCTGCGCGACCTGGGTATCGGAATGCTGCCTGGCGTTGCGAACGTAAGGGATCAGGACGTCGACGGGGCGCATCTCGATCCGAATGCCGGCCGCCGGATGGCGCAGCTCAGTCATGGCACGCCTCCGGCATCTGGCGCTCGATGGCGACCTCGTCGAACGATTGTCCGGTCGCGGCCAGGGTCACTGGCACGTCGGGGTGATTCTGCCGGAAGCGACGGATCGCCACGTCCACATACTCGGGCGCGATCTCCACCGCCCGGCAGCAGCGACCGGTGCGCTCAGCCGCGAGCAGCGAAGATCCGGAACCGTTGAACGGCTCGAACACCAGGTCATCGGGATTGGAGAACGCTTCCATGACGTGCTCGGGCAGGGCCACCGGGAATACCGCCGGATGGTCGATGCCTTCACCGATCTTGCCCTTGTGGCGCATGATGCGGATCACGCTGTCGGGAATGCGCGTGTCCTGGGTGGGTTCGCCGGCATGGGACCATCCGCCGACTTCACCGTCCTTTTTGCGCATCGCCGTCGAGGAACCATCGGCGCGCAGGTGGGAATCCTCTCCGGCATGCTTGCACGGCACGATCTTGTTGGGCCGGCGTGCCTCGCGGTTGAAGTGGAAGATGAACTCGAAGCTGGGCGCGAGGCGCCCGTTCCAGTCCCCGGGCATGCCCGGTCCCTGGTCCCACACGTACCAGGCGAAGCGCCGCCAGCCCTGCGTGCGCATCCATGACAGCCATCCGTCCCAGTACGGGATGACTTCGTTGTCGCGGTGGATGAGGCCGAGGTTGACGAGCACCTGGCCGTCGCTGGCCATGGGCAGGTGGGCGAACACGCCCTGCATGAGCGCGTCCCAATCGCCGATGCCCTGGGTGTAGTCGCGCTGGTTGCCGTAAGGCGGCGAGGTGAAGCACAGCAATGCCGGTTCGCCGTCCATGAGCGCGGCGATCACCTGTGGATCGGCGGCATCGCCGCAGATCAGGCGGTGCGCACCCAGATGCCAGATGTCACCGGGTCGGGACACCGGCTGGACGGGGGTTTCCGGGATTTCCTCTGCCGGTTCGGCCGACGGCGCGTCCGTTTCCTCATCGAGCCCCGCGAGCAGGGACGCGATCTCGCCGGCATCGAATCCGGTGAGGTCCAGATCGAAGCCTGCAGCTTGCAGATCCGCGATTTCCAGGGACAGCAGTTCCTGGTCCCATCCGGCCCGCTCGGTCAGTTTGTTCTCCGCCAGGATGAAGGCGCGCTTCTGCGTCTCGGTCAGATGCGCGAGTTCGATGACCGGCAGTTGTGTCATCTCGAGCTTGCGCGCGGCGAGGATCCGGCCGTGGCCGGCGATGACGCCGCGGTTCCCATCGACCAGGATCGGATTGTTGAAGCCGAACTCCCGGATGCTGGCGGCGATGCCCGCGATCTGTTCCTCGCTATGCGTGCGCGCGTTGCGTGCAAACGGGATCAGCGACTCGATCGGGCGATAGTCGATGGAAAGCTCGGGCATGGGTTCCGGAAAATGAAAAACCCGCCGCGAGACAGGCTCGGGGGGCGGGTTCGACGGTTGGGGCGGCGGTGCGAGTCGGAGAGTTTCCCTGCTCACACCGCTGTCCAGAAGATAGCGGAAATACTATCCCGAAACGGGGCGTTTTGTTGCACGGTCAAAAGCCGCTCACCGCCGCCGATGCCCGCGCATTGCCGACCGTGTACGCAAAATCACGCCAAAACCCTACGCCGTGACGACGCCATTGAGTTGATCGGCGACCGTCCGTAGGGCGCGCTGCCAGCGCCGCCACGCAGTCGTGCGATCGCAGGCAAAGCGGATCGTGATGTCCCGCCAGCCGTAGCGCTTGGCCCGCATCCAGACGAGGTGCCGTTGTTCCTCCTCGAGCCACAGCATCCAGCGCATCGCCTCCAGCATCCGATCGACGGCCTCGGGACTTGGCGGGAGCGGACGGTAGACCGGATCTTCGGCCGAGAAGACTTCCCACTTCTGGCGCAGGATAGGCGGCCACGTGTTGAAGTACCCCTGCACTCGCACGGGGGGAAGCCGGCGCCCGGTGGTCACGGCCTCGTCGAACCGCGCGGCGACATCTTCGACGGTCCATTCAGCCATCACGCCGGCCTCCGTAGAGACGCTCGCCAATACGTCGGACGATCTCGCGCTCGACGAAGTCCAGTCGCTCGTCGTCGGCGCCCACGACCAGGACACGTCGCTCGCGCCAGCCACGCTCCTTGAGCGCGTCCAGGTCGGTGGTCTGCGGTTGCAGCCGCGCAAGCGGGCAGCGGTAGGGTTGTGTCGGGATCTTCATGTCACGCCCTCACCTGGCCCAACGGGGTCGAAAGTCGCGGTGTAGGAACAAGGGACCGGGATTTTCGGCTCTGGACAGATTCCGCAAAAGCTCCTCGCGACGGGCATGGAAATTGGCGTAAGCCTGGCCCGCGACATCAGCCCAAGCCTGCCGGTTGATGGCCTGCTTCTGGGCGCGGCTCAGGACAACTGGTGCGGCTGGGTGGGTTGCAGCCACTGTCTGTTGCAGTTGCCGCAGTTGTCGCTCGCAGTCGATAAAGTAGCGTCGGGCCTCCCGTCCCTTAACCGTGCGCTCCACCATGGCCAGTTCCTTGGCCATGTCGAGGGTGAGGAAATAGTCGATGGTCGGGCGGCCAAGACTTTTCGCCGGATTTGGCGAAAAGCTCCGACCTTGATCCCTCAAGTCTGGGAAGTCAGGTTGGGCGCTTTCCCCGGTCTTGACGACGAGGAAGTCCTGTTTCTCCACGAAACCGTATTCCTGGATGCGGCCCTTGATCCAGTTCGAGAAATCCCTGCCCACGCCCAGGAAGGCGTGCAGCAGACGGGCGTCCACGAACTGGACACCCCTGCCGTCCAGCGTTCCCGGCAGAACCGGAATGAGCGGTGAATGCTTCATTGTTCCTCTCCTTGCTGCCCGATGGCCCAGTGCAGCAGCGCCAGTGCGTCGGCTTCGTTGTCGTCCGCGGCCCGAAAACCCAGGGCCTGCATGGCGGCCACCATTTCCTGCTTGCCGGCGTTGCCTTTGCCGGTGGCGTGCTTCTTGATCGTGCCGACCGGCACGCCCTGGTACGGGATCTGGTGGTGCTCGCACCACGCGGTGAGTGTCGCCAGGAAACCGCCATAGGCATGCGCCGCATCGGTCGAGACGTGACGGCGCACTTCCTCGAAGTGCAGGCAGTGGATGCCGCCGCAGGATTGCTTGATCTCGGTGAGCCAGCGTTTGAAGCGCAGGAAACGCATCCCACCGCCTTCGAAGCGCTGCGGCCGGAAGCTCTCGGCTCCGCTGGTGATGCTGCCGTCACTGTCGCGCAGCGCCCAGCCGGTGGTGGTGCCCAGGTCGAGGGCGAGGAGGGTTGTGGTCATGATGTCAGTCCTTGTTCGGTGCGGGTCTGACGCAGCTGACACGGAATGTCGAAACCTTCCATGAGGCGCGCGCACGCGCACACGCGTAGGAGTTACGACAAACTGCGTCAGCTGCGTCAGACGGTGTGGTTTTCATAGGGGTCAGTTGTCCGCGTAAGGGGTGTAGGCGGGCGTCGGCGGGTGCTTGAGGCCAATGCCCTGAAACCCGCGCACGCCCATCCCGTTGCGCCATTTCTCCAGCCCGCGTGTGATGAGAAGATCGGAGAAGCGCCGTTGTGCGCCGATGAACTCGCCCGCTGCCTCGGCCCACTGCTTCCAGTCGTTGAAGAGCTCGGCGGTCAACGACTTGGCGTTGGGCGCGCGCACGCAGCGCTCCTCCAGCCAGCGACCCAGTGCGTCCTCGGCCTCGAAATATTCCTCGGTCGCTTCCACCACCTGCTGCGGCGGATCGAGTTTGCCCAGGCGCTGCCAGTTCAGGCAGCCCTGTACCGCCCACGCCAGGATGCCGTCGCGCTCGGCCAGCAATTTCTGCTGCAGGTGCTTGTCGCGGCGCTCGGGCGGCACGGTGATCGTGAACGGAATCAGGTGCAGCCGCCGCTTCATCGCCTCGTCGATGTTGCGGATGGCGGGTTTGTGGTTGCCCGCCACGAACAACTTGAACTGCGGGAAGAACTCGAAGAAGTCCTGGCGCATGAAGCGCGCGGAAATCTTGTCGCCGCCCGTGAGGTTCTTGACCTTGGATTCGGCCCAACGCCGTCCCTGTTCGGTTTCGATGGCCGCCACGAAGCGCGCGCCGCGCAGGCCCGCCATATCGGTGGGGTGCCGGTCGGTGCGCGTCTCCATGAAGGTATCCATCGGCGCGTTGGTGGCGTAGTCGCCCAGGATCGTGGCCAGCGTGTTGACGAACACCGACTTGCCGTTGGCGCCCGTGCCGTACAGGAAGAACAGCGCGTGCTCCTGCGTCGAGCCGGTGAGCGCGTAGCCCACCATCCGCTGCAGATAGGCCTGCAGCGCCAGATCGCCGCCCGTGACTTCGTCGAGGAACTGCCGCCAGATCGGGCAATCTTCAGCACTGCGGCCACCCGGCGTTGCCGTGGTGATCTTGGTCATCCGGTCGACACGCTCGTGTGGACGCTGTCTGCCGGTCTTGAGATCGATGACGCCCCCAGGCGTGTTGAGCAACCACGGGTCGGCATCCCATTCGTCGGTGGTGGCCGCGTGCCTGCGATCGGCCCTGGCCAGCCGTTCTACACCGCTGACGGTGCCCGAACTGGCCAGCTTGGCGGCAACCTTGGGATTGTCGGCACGCACGGCGGCGTGACGGCAGACGCTGCGGATCAGATCGGTGGCGGCGAGCGTGTCCTCGGTGCGCCAGCGCCTGCCCTCCCACACCAGCCAGCGGCCCCAGGCGGCGACATAGCGCCAGTCGCGGTGGTAACGGCGGGTGAAGGCCAGCGCCAGCGCATCTTCCGTACCCCAGACCGATTCGTCGCTGCCAACCACCGGCTCGGCATCCATGGCAACGTCGTGCATCTGCAGACGTGGGCCGTGGGTGAGGAAGGCGGCGACGTCAAAGCCCTCGGCAATGGCGTCGGCCGCATCCCAACCCTCGGCAGCCTCCTCGGGCGGGTACAGGATATGGCAGGTTTTTGCGCCCGCTGACAGAACGGCCTGCGCCGCCTGTGCCGCGTACTCCCAACCCGGTTTGTCGCGGTCGGGCCAGATCAGCACGGCTTTGCCCGCCAGCGGCGACCAGTCGGTCTTCTCGACCGGCGCGTTCGCGCCATGCATCGCGGTGGTGGCGTTGAAGCCCGCATCGATCAGCGCCTGCGCGCACTTCTCGCCTTCCACCAGTACTGCCTGACTGGCAGTGACCAGCCCCGGCTGGTTGTAGAGCGGGCGCGGATCGGGCGGGGCCATCTTGCGCCGCTTGGCATCCCAGGGTCGGAACTCCTTCTTGCGCCCGGGCGGGTCATAGCGGTAGACGACCGCGATCAGTTTGCCCGTGGCGTCGAGGTAGTCCCACTTCGCGGTGGCAGGTCCCAGATCATCGACCGGTGCGTCCTTCTTGGTCTTGCGCGCCGGCAACGAGCGCGATCGGCCGAGCAGATCGGCGGCGGCATCGAGCACCCGGGGGAAATCCGTGTGGACATTGGCCCCGAGGTGGGCGGCGATCAGGGCGAAGATATCGCCGCCGTCGCCCGTCGCGCGATCTGTCCACAGCCCGGCCTTCTCGCCGTCGAGTACGACTTCGAGGCTGTCGCCGGGGCTGCCGAGCACATCGCCGATCAGGAACTTGCCCCGGCGCTTCTTGCCCGCAGGGAACAGCGTGAACAGGACCGATTCCAGGCGGGCCAGCAAGTCCGCACGGATCGCGTCGCGCTCCGAGTCGAGGTCGTGTAGAACGGGTGCCTGTGTGTCGTTGAAATCAAGCATCCGCAGCCTCCTTGCCGGATGTCTGCTGCGCGACGATCCATGCCTCCAGTTCGTTGGGCTTGAAGCGCACCAGTTTGCCGACCTGGTAGTGCGGGATGCGGCGTGCCTTGCGTTCCTTGGCTTGCGAAAGCCAGTAAGACGGCAGGTTGAACATCAGCGCGGCTTGGCGCGAATCGATCAGTTGTTCGCCGAGCACCTGGTTCAAGGGGGTTGAGTTCATTTCGGGGTCCTCCAGCAGCGGTCTTGCCAGGCGCACATCCGGCACTCGAAGTGGGTTGGGTCATGGAAGGTGCGCGGCAGGAGTTCTCCCGCATCAGTGGCCGTGATGACCTTCACCGCCCGATCCGACATGCGCTGGGCCAGTGCTGCGTCAAAAGGCACGGCCTCGGTGTAGATCTCCATCGTGTCGGCGTTGAGCGCCGTGAAGATCGCCGGGTGCTCATGCAGTTCGAGATAGGCTTGGTAGATCGCCACCTGCGCGGCGTAGACGGGCTTGGCCACGGCGAGGCGGTTCTTCTCCAGATCGCGCCAGGACTTGTTGCCCAAGCACTTGTTCTCCCAGAGCGCGGGATAGGCGAAGCCCTCCGGGCCGCCGACGATGACACCGTCGATGTGGCCCTGCAGGCGGCCGTCGGCCACGGAGAAACCGAACTGCTCGCCGTCGGCCTTGCGGGTGCGCAGGTCGAAACCCGCGCCCCGCAGCCACGCCACCATGCAGTCCTCCATGACATGGCCGCGCTCGAAGATGCGCAGCATCCGTCCCGGAATGTCGCGCCCGGAATCGACCGGAGCCCTGGCAAACTCGAACTGCAAGGCACGCTCGCAGGCCACACCGAGCCGCGATGCGCCGAGATACCGGCGCTCGGGCTGGCGGGCGCGGGCGTGCTGCATCCCGAGGTCGATCAGCGCCGTGATCTGGCCGGAGAGACTGGCCGTGGAATTGAAGTCGATCATGGCTTCATCTCCCAAGGCAGGTCGTCCTCCAGATCGACGAACGGGCTGGCGGCATCGGGTGTCAGCGGATCAGGCGTCGGCGGCAAGCCCCGCACGGGCGGGAACTTGGTGGCTTCGTGGTGTTCGACCATCGCTTCCGTCCAGCAGGTGACGATGGCGTCGATGACGCGCAGGGCCTCGGCTTCGGCGTACTCGCCAAGCGGTTTGTCGAAGCCGATTTCGCCCGCCGCTTCGCCGAAGGCCTTGAGACACTTGCGCATGCTGGCCAGCTCGACATCAGACGGATCGATCATGGCGACCTCCGTCTTGGCGATGCGGCCTTCCTTGACCCGCAGCCAGTTGCCGTAGAGCCTGTGGAAGGCGTCCTGACAGCGGTGCGAGCAGAACACCCAGTCGATGGGATAGCGCCGGGGATCGCCCACACCGTGGCGGTTGTCGGTGTGGCCGTAGCCCCGGGCCTGTCGTTTGCAGACCCAGCATTTCACGCTACCTCCTCGAGTTCATCGAGCAGCAGGCCCAACTGCAAGGCAGCGCCAGCGAAGGCGGCTTCGCAGCGGCGCTTGAAGTCGGGGTAGCTCATCGAACTGCGCGCAATCGCGGTGACCGCGTGAATCTGCGATTCCAGATGCACGAGTCCCTGATCGGACAACCATTGGTGGTGTTTCTGCGAGATGCCCTTGCGATTGCGGATCTCGCCCAGCAAGTCCTCCGGCAGCACCGGCCCGTAGACCCAGCGCAAGGTGATCTGGCCGACGACGTGCGGTGGGTTCTGATCGTGGCCCTGGTACTTCCAGCCGAACAGCCGATAGATGGCGCGGTAGTAGTCCGGGTGGAAGCGGCGCTCCCACGAGGCGCAGGACTGGCGCAGCAACTTGGAGATCAGATCCTGCAGCGCGTCCGGTGCGCGGTGGTGCTGGTAGCCGGTGGCCTCGTCGATCAGCGCGACCTCGCCAGTGGTGGCAAGAGCGCGCATGATCGTCAGGCAGTTGCCGACAATGCCCTGGCGTGCGCGGTGCAGCGTGCCCGCGATGGCCGCGTCCACCACGGAGGTGGCCACCTCAGCAATGATGCCCGCAGGGAAGAACTGGGTCTGACGTCCTGACGGCAGCAAAATCGGCCCGGAAGATTTTTCCAGTAGTGACAACGAGTTAGGCGCGAATTCGGCCAGAAAACGGGCGAAACGGCCACCCTTGTGCGATTCGTGGAAACCGAGGAGCTTGGCCAGTTCCTTGCGGACGTAGCCGCGCTCGCCGGTGGTGAGCACGACCGCCTCGCAGTCGAGATCACCGAAATGCACGACGCCGTAGTGGCTGGCAGTGAGCATGGATGTGTTCATGGCGCCCCCCTCACTGCGCCCATGACGGTTTGCCCGTCACGGGTGCGCGTTGCGGAGCCGGTGCCTGGTACGCGGGCGCTGCCTGCGCCGGTGCGCCCGAGCTGCCGCCGCCGGTTTTGGGCTTGGGTGGCACGCCCATGAGCCTGGCGTAATCGGGGTGATCGGGCTCGACGGCGATCTTGATGACGTTGCGGTCCTGGCCCTTGGCGTCCTTCTCGATGTCCACGCGGGCCAGGAACTCCAGGCCGTCGAGTTCATGAAAGCCCTGGATGCGGCGCGCGGCGGCGGCCTGTGGGCTGTTGTCCTGCGGGTGGACGTTGCGGGCGCTGTTGAGCGCGGCGCGGATGAAACTGCGCCCCATCTGGCCCCAGGTCGGCCCTTTCTTGGAGTGCAAGCCGACGTTGCTCCACATCTTGCGCTTGGCATGGTCGCCGGCGGTGACCACGAATTCGGCGGCGAGATAGATGGAGCCGGTTTCGAAGGATTCGGTGGCGTATCCTCCGCCCCACCCCTGAGAGGGATCGTCGTAGCCACCGGGCTTGATGGTCATGCGCACCGGGACGATAGTGCCTTTGGGGATCAGATCGAAGCCGGATTGCTGGGCGTCGGCGTCGTTGAAGTCGTTCCAGTTGTTGCTGGTCATGGCGATTACTCCTGAGATTCGTGGGATTGGGGAATGGCGGCGCTGGCGGACACGGCTGCACCTGCGCACTTGGCGATCAGCGCGCCGAGATCGGGTGGTTCGAGCAGGTCGAGGCGACCGCTGCGGTCTTTGGCCGGGAAGCCGTAGGGATTGACGGTGTGCGTGACGAAGGCGCGGTAGGAACTGCCGTCCTCGGCCTTGATCTCGGCCAGCGTCACGACCTCGTCGACGATGCCGATGAGTGCAGCGACGGTTTGTTTGCCCTCGACCTGAGGCAGAAACACATTCCGGTTGTAGTCATCGAGCTTTTCGTCAAGGATGGCCACGAACACCACGTTCTTGCCGCGTGCGTGCTGCAGGTGGGTTAGCGCTGCGATCATTTCCTGGCCGAGCAGACCGTAGGCACCGCGCATATCGGGCTTGCCGGTACGGTCGCTGACCGCGCCTGGCTGCGTCTTGCACCACGCGAAGCACTGGCGGGACAGCTGCGTGATTGAGTCCAGGAAGAAGGTCTGGTAGCGGTCGAGCTGCGCCGGATTGCCGAACTTCTCGACGACGTGATCAAAATGTGCCTGCGAGAACGCCGAATCCGGCGGCAGGGACTTGTCCGGACCCGCGAGGAACACGAAAAAGTCGCGCGATTCCGGCCATGACGCCGGACGGATGGTGTCGCCCGGCCAGTCGGCCACGGCGAGATCACCCGCCTCGATATCGAGGAACAGCGTGGTGGCCGGGTCAAGGTCCTTGAGCCGGCTGGTCTTGCCAATGCCGGACTTGCCCAGCATCAGCAACTTCACGCCCTTGCGCTCGGCCAGGCGCTGCTGCGCGGAGACGATCGGAAGCGACATCACGCCACCTCCCGCAGGACATGGTGGAACGTGCTCAGGTCCAGCCCGGTGTGCGCCTCGATGACGGCCAGCGCATTGAGCGTGCTGTCGCGCTCGGAAAGCCCGGTTTCCCGTCCCAGGGCGGTGTGCCGATCCAGGATGTGACGCACGGAGCGCTGCAATCCTTCCGGTAACGGCAGCCCAAGGCCGGCGCTGATGTCCGCCGCCAGCTTCATGAAGAAGCGATGCGCCCCCCGTCGTGACCGGCCGTAGCCGAT
Source organism: Burkholderiales bacterium GJ-E10 (assembly GCA_000828975.1). NCBI lineage: Bacteria > Pseudomonadati > Pseudomonadota > Betaproteobacteria > Burkholderiales > Burkholderiales bacterium GJ-E10. Next base: position 1,874,957 of record AP014683.1, read on the forward strand.
CGGCGCGACGAACGCCAGCGGCTGTCGTTCGATGAAGTCGGCTACATCCTCGACCGGTGCGGCAAACACTTCGCCGATGAATCGGCGATCGGCGAAGCGGCGTTTTGCGGTGAGCTCGACCTCCCGGCAGTTGAACGCAGGTCGGGTCACCAGGCATCGTTCGATACCCAGGCCGCAGCGCCGGAAATCACGGCGATGGGTGCGCAGCCGCTCCGGGAAATACGCCGTGGCGCCGACCTTGGTGTGCCCGTCGGCGAGGGCCAACACATAGACGTAGCCGACATCCGGTGCTTCGTCGATACGGTGGTGCCAGTCGATGGCAGCCGATACGCTGCCGTCGTGAAGCCAAGGAGCTCGTTTGGAAAAATGCGGGACGTCATTCACAGGGACTCTCCTTCGTTCTGGACCAGAGCCAAGCGGTAACTGCTCTTGCCGGGCTTGACGGTGCGGGCCGCCTCGAACTGGGTGCGCAGCGTCGGAGGCCAGTTGTTGAAGCGGGCTTCCGGGATGGAGAACTCGATGTCCAAGTAGTCCTCGACCCGCTCGCCGGAGGCGGCAATGCGCCGGGCGATTTCTGCCAGTTGCTTCTGATCCCAGGTCACGCGCTTGGGTTGGTCTACGGTTACGCGCAGCGGGCCGTCGTTGAGGTGGATGACGCCGAAGTCCTTGCCGGCATCGAGGCGCGCCGCACGGGCCTGTTCGCCGTAGGCGGCATCGAGCGCCGCATCGAACTTGGCGCGAGCCTTCTTCAGCCAGTCGATGGCATCGATGAGGTTCTTGTCGATCTCGGCCTTCTGCGCGGCGGGCAACGCGGCCAACTGGCCGACCGACATCGCGGCGATGTCGGCGGGAAAGAGGGTGATGTCATTCATGGCATCGCCCCTCAGACCGCCGCGCGCTCGGACGTCGAGTCATGCAGCGCCTGCCGCTCGAACTCGATGACCGCGTCCACGGGATAGCCGACGCGCTTGGACAGCTTCAGGTAGCGCGGGCCGCGACCTTCGCTGCGCCAGCGCTGCAGGGTCTTGGGGCTGACGCCCCACCGCTGGGCCAGTTCGTTTTCGTTGAGCACCCGGCGGTCGCCGGGCGAGAGGCTGTTGATCGCCTGCTGCGGCGATCGGGGGATGGTGCTGGCTGGTGTCTGCATGGAACGCTCCTGTTGCGTTGTTGAGGAACAGGTGTCATTCCAGACTTCGGGTGGCGAACCTTGAAGGGACGCAATGGCGAACCAAGGAGAAACTTCGGGTTCGCCAATCCGCCGGCGCCCAAAACGCAGACGGCGAGCACATGGCTCGCCGTCATCGGGGAATCGGGGGGTACGGAGTCAGGCGTCGGGGAAGCCCAGCAGCCGACGCTGCTCGGCCCAGTCGCGCGGCAGCAGATCCTGGCGGCCGCGCAGCGTGTGCAGGTTCAGATGCCGGGGCTGGCGGCCCTCGAAGATCGCCTCGACGATGTCCGGCGCCAGCATGGTCATGCGCATTACCTCGGCCGCCCAGCCCGGCTCCAGTTTCAGCGCGCGCGCCAGGTCGGCGGTCGTCGGATAGACGCCTTCGTCGATCAGCCGCTTCCAGTAGAACGCCTTGCCGAGCGTCTTGATCATCGGCACGTCGAAGCCGCCCGCCGTAGTGATGGCGTCTGGCGCAGGCGGGATCAACAGCTTGCGGTTCTGGCGACGCTTGATCGTCAGCGGCACCAGCGTGACGCGCTGGCCCCCGCTCACATAGCTGCGGGCATCGGTTCCGACCTCGATGCGGATGGCGCGCTTGCGCGGGTTCCTCGTGGTGCTCATGCCAGTGTTTCCTCGACCAGCGGATGCGCGCCGATGTCGGCACCGAAGCCGATCCAGCCATCTTCGCGCCAGACGATGTCCAGCCCGTGCCCGTGCAGTTGCACCCGCTCGATCAGCAGCCGCGTGATGCGCTGCTGCTCGGCGGGGAACAACTGCGCCCACACGTCGCCGATGCGCTGCATTGCCACCACCACCTGCGCTTCGTCGAGCGTGCGACCTGCGGGGTGTTGCTGGCAGGCGCGCCAGACCGCGATCAGCATCTGTGGGGCCGAGAGCGCCGCGTGAATTTGCGCCAGCACCGCGTTCTCGATTTCGGCGGCGGGCAGATGACCCACGTCCGACGCACCGGGCGACAGGGTCGCGCCCGCATTGCGCCGCTTGTGCAGGTAGGGGACGTAGTAGCGGTACTGCCGCCCGTTCTTCTTTTTGACGAAGGAATGCAGCATGCGTTGCCCGTCGGGCGCGAACAGCAGGCCCGCCAGCAGCGCCGGATGCTTGGCGGCGTGCTCGCGCGGCGCTTGCTTGCGCCGTTCGATGAAGGCATGCGCCGCGTCCCACAGACCTTGCGGGACGATCGCTTCGTGCTGGGCGGGATACCAGGTGCCGTGGTTGCGGATCTCGCCCAGGTAGATGCGGTTGCGCAGCAGCGCGAAGATGTACTGCTGGTCGATGGGCCGTCCCGCGCGTTCGCGCCCGGTCTGCGTCACCCACGCCTTGGTGGTATGGCCTTCGATGTCCAGTTCGCGCACCAGCCGCGCCGCCGAGCCATGCTCGGCGTAGCGCCGGAAGATGTCGCGCACCAGCGCCGCCTCGCGTTCGTTGACGACGAGCTTGCGCTCGATCACGTCGTATCCCAGGGGTGGCACCCCGCCCATCCACATGCCCTTGGCCTTGCTGGCGGCGATCTTGTCGCGAATGCGCTCGCCCGTCACCTCGCGCTCGAACTGCGCGAAGGACAGCAGGATGTTGAGCGTGAGCCGCCCCATCGAGGTCGTGGTGTTGAACTGCTGGGTGACGGAGACGAAGGACACGCCGTTGCGGTCGAACACCTCGACCAGCTTGGCGAAGTCCGGCAGGCTGCGGGTGAGCCGGTCGATCTTGTAGACGACGACGGTGTCGACCTTCCCGGCTTCGATGTCGGCCAGCAGCCGGTGCAGTGCGGGGCGATCCATGTTGCCGCCGGAGTAGCCGCCGTCGTCGTATCCGTCGCCGACCGCGATCCAGCCTTCGTGCCGCTGACTGGCGATGAAGGCGAGGCCCGCGTCGCGCTGCGCTTCTAGGCTGTTGTATTCCTGATCCAACCCCTCGTCAGTGGACTTGCGGGTGTAGACGGCGCAACGCTTCTTCGGCGTGACCGGCGGCAGCGGGTTGGCGCGCGGCGAACTCATGCCGTCACCTTCTTCGATGCCGGCGCCTTGACGCCGAAGAACACCGGGCCGGACCAGTGGCTGCCGGTGATGTGGCCTGCAATCGCGGACAGGCTCTTGAAGCGTTGCCCTTGGTACTCGAAGTCGTTCGAGCCCCGCACCAGCACGCGATGCTCGACGTCGTCGTAGATGCGCGTGAGGATGGTTCCGGGCAGCAGGCGCTGACTGTCGCCGCGCAGTTGCTTGGGCAGGATGCCGGTTTCGCCGACTTCCTCGAGCTTCTTACGCAGCGAGGGTTTCAGGCCGCCGAAGGCGCGCTCCTGAATCCGGTAGGCCAGTCGGCTTTCCAGCCAGCCACGATGATGGTGGCCGGGCCGTTCGTCGAAATGCTCGTCCCATAGTTTCCAGAGATCATCCATCGAGAGATGGGGAAGACCGGCAACCTGGGCGGCGACCGAGGTGGTGGTGGATGGTGCGTGTGCCGTCATGGGCGAACTCCGTGGTGGTGATCGGGGTTCGCATTCACGCGCTGTTGGCCGGAGAAGCCAAGGCGAACGCACTCGCTGTTTTCGATGGTGTGGCTGGACGGTCGGGCGCGCAGACGCAGTAGCGCGGCGGCCAACAGATCGGCGATTTCCTGATGCGCGTGCCGTGGACGGTCAGAAGGCGGGGAAATGGAGATGGGTTCGAGTTCTGTCATGGTAGGCGTTCCGATGGAAAACACTGCTCATGCTAGAAACCGAGGGCACTTCGCGTAACGTGATTTAGCGGGGATGCGCGGGAGAACGATCAGAACCTGAGTGCGGGAACGTCCTTGATCCAACCGCAAGCTTTCCGAAGACGACTGCACGGAGATGTCACAGATCGGTTGGACAACCTTTGATGCCCAAGCCGATCCCTTACCTAGCAGCAATGCAGGGCAGCGATCAGCGGACAAGACACGTTGCCTTGGTGCGCGCCGCACTCACCGACCAGCTTGGATAGGGCTGCCTCGATCCGGGTCAGGTCCGACAGCTTGGCGCGCACGTCGTTGAGCCGCAGGGCAGCCAGTTGCGCTGCCTCGCTGCAATGGGTGCCGTCTTCCAGCTTCAGCAGCTCACCGATCTCGTCGAGACTGAAGCCCAGGCGCTGGGCCGACTTCACAAACATCACCCGCGCCACGTCGGCCCCACCGTAGCGGCGGATGCTGCCATAGGGCCGGTCCGGTTCCAGCAGCAGGCCCTTGCGCTGGTAGAAGCGGATCGTCTCGACATTGACCCCGGCCGCCTTGGCGAAGGCCCCGATGGTCAGGTTCTCCAGATTGTCTTCCATTTCGCTTGACTCCGTACTTGACTACGGAAGTAACGTTACCGTACCAAGCGAAATCTTGAAAGGAGAACCGCATGTCGGAACCGCAGAATGGGCGTGGCGCGCTCGCTGCTGGCGGGCTGGCCGCCATCCTCGCTTCAACCTGCTGCCTCGGGCCACTGGTTCTGGTCGGACTGGGCTTTAGCGGGGCTTGGATCGGCAACTTAACCGCGCTGGAACCGTACCGGCCTTTCTTCATCGGCGCGGCGCTGATCGCCCTCTTCTTCGCCTGGCGGCGCATCTTTCGGCCGGTGCAAGCCTGCAAGCCGGGCGAGGTGTGCGCGACTCCACAGGTTCGCACCGCCTACAAGCTGATTTTCTGGATCGTGGCTGCACTGGTCGTGGTCGCGCTTGGTTTCCCCTATGTGTTGCCTTTCTTCTACTGAACAGGAGTTAGCCATGAAGAACTTGCTTGCCGCCGTCGCCCTGGCCGCCGTCGTGGCCCCCGCGTGGGCCGCCACGCAAACCGTCACGCTGTCCGTTCCCGGCATGACCTGCGCCGCCTGTCCGATCACCGTCAAGAAGGCGCTCTCAAAAGTCGAGGGCGTCAGCCACGTGGACGTAACCTTCGAGAAGCGCCAAGCGGTCGTGACCTTCGACGACGCCAAGACCAGCGTTCAAAAGCTGACCCAGGCGACCGAAGACGCGGGCTACCCGTCCAGCGTCAAGCGCTGAATGTGTACTGGCGCTATGAAGCCGACTGCACGCATCGCCGACAAGGCCGGCGTGCTCGGCACCGTCATCTCCGCGATGGGCTGCGCCGCCTGTTTTCCCGCGCTTGCCAGCCTGGGTGCGGCCGTCGGCCTGGGCTTCCTGCAGGAGTATGAGGGGCTGTTCATCTCCAAACTGCTGCCGCTGTTCGCTGTGTTGGCGCTGCTGGCAAACGCGCTCGGCTGGCTGCGCCACCGGCAATGGCATCGCAGCCTGCTCGGCATGATCGGGCCGGCCATCGTGTTTGCCGGCACGGTCTGGCTGCTCGGCAATTGGTGGACGGCCCGCTTGGTGTACACGGGCCTGGCCCTGATGGTCGGTATCTCGATCTGGGATCTGGTGTCGCCAGCGAACCGACGCTGCGGCCCGGGCGGATGCGAGCTGCCCGCGAAACGCGGCGGAGGCCCTTCGGCCGCAATGAACGATGAGAAGCGATGACATGACACAGCTGAAGATCACCGGCATGACCTGCGAGTCCTGCGCCACCCACGTCAAGCAAGCACTGGAAAATGTGCCCGGCGTGCAATCGGCCGAGGTGTCCTACGCCCAGGGCAGAGCCCGGCTCGCCGTCGACGCCGGCACACCGTCCGACGCCCTGATTGCCGCCGTCACCGGACTTGGCTATCGGGCAGCCCTGACCGGTGCGCCGACCGGGCCGGCAAAGGGCGGACTGCTCGACCACGTGCGGGAGTTGGGCGGCGGCGACGACAAGGCCGGCACTGGTGGCGGCGCGCTGAGTATCGCCGTCATCGGCAGTGGCGGTGCTGCGATGGCTGCGGCGCTGAAGGCAGTCGAGCAAGGCGCGCGCGTCACACTGATCGAGCGCGGCACCATCGGTGGGACTTGCGTCAACGTCGGCTGCGTGCCCTCGAAAATCATGATCCGCGCTGCTCATATCGCTCACCTGCGCCGCAAAAGTCCGTTCGGCGCTGGACTACCGCCCATGCCGCCGTCCGTTCTGCGCGACAAGCTGCTCGTTCAGCAGCAGGCGCGTGTCGATGAGCTGCGTCACGCCAAGTACGAAAGCATCCTCGCCAGCAACCCCGCAATCACCGTGTTGCGCGGCGAAGCGCGCTTCAACGACGGCCGCAGCCTCACGGTACAGCTGCATGACGGCGGCGAGCGCACGGTGTCGTTCGACCGCTGTCTGGTCGCCACCGGAGCAACTCCCGTCGTGCCGCCGATCCATGGCCTCGAGGACACGCCCTACTGGACTTCGACCGAAGCGCTGGTGAGCGACACCATCCCGGAGCGCCTGGCCGTGGTCGGTTCGTCGGTAGTGGCTGTGGAGCTGGCGCAAGCCTTCGCGCGGCTCGGCTCCAAGGTCACGATCCTGGCACGCAGCACGCTGTTCTTCCGCGAAGACCCGGCTATTGGCGAAGCCGTCACGGCCGCTTTCCGCGCCGAAGGCATCAAGGTGCTTGAGCACACGCAGGCTAGCCAGATCGCGCATGCAAACGGTGAATTCGTGATGACAACTTCGTCTGGCGAGCTGCACGCCGACCAGCTGCTGGTCGCGACTGGCCGCGCGCCGAACACACGCAGCCTCAATCTCGATGCTGCTGGCGTCGCCGTAAATGCGCAAGGAGCCATCGTCATCGACCACGGCATGCGCACCAGCGCCCAAAACATTTACGCCGCCGGAGACTGCACCGACCAGCCGCAGTTCGTCTATGTGGCGGCGGCACCCGCGCCGCGATCAATATGACCGGCGGGGAAGCGGCACTCGACCTGACAGCGACGCCAGCGGTGGTGTTCACCGACCCGCAGGTCGCCACCGTGGGCTTGAGCGAGCAGGAAGCGCACCACGCTGGCATCGAGACCGACAGCCGCACGCTCACGCTCGACAACGTGCCGCGCGCGCTGGCCAACTTCGACACCCGCGGCTTCATCAAACTGGTAGTCGAGGAGGGCTCACGTAGGCTGATTGGTGTGCAGGCGGTTGCGCCAGAGGCCGGCGAATTGATCCAGGCGGCGGCACTGGCAATCCGTGCCCGGATGACAGTGGAAGAGCTGGCCGATCAGTTGTTCCCGTACCTGACAATGGTGGAAGGGCTCAAACTCGTGGCGCAAACCTTCCACAAAGACGTGAAGGCTCTGTCGTGCTGCGCCGGGTGAGTGCCCCGCGATCAATGTCGAGTCTCGGAAGCCCAGCAGGATCTCAGCGAACCGGCAACTGACCGTTCGACACGAACTGATCAAAGCTGTCGAAGCTCTCGCCATCCTGCCACGACCGATCCCATGCGCGCGGCTCGGCGCTTTCGAGTAGGAGCAGCGTGAGGACACGATCACGCGCGCCGAAGCTGTGCTTGAACTCGCGCAGCTTCATGTGCTGCGCCTCCTCCGGGCACCAGATCGCGGCGGACATCTCGGTGCCATCCCATTCCTGTTCGACGCTGGCGTCGGCAGCCAACGTGCCCGGCAGTGGCTCTGCCGGATCGCCATTGCGCCGGATGCGCGCCCGCGTCTTGACGGCGCTGCTGCTACGCCATTCGTACTTCACGTAGCCGTTGTCCCAATAGACGAGGATCGCGCGCTGCGTGGTGAATTTGATGAAGCGGATACACAGCGCCTCGAACGACACCTGAAACCGCTTGGCGATGGCGCTGAGGACATGCAGGTCGATGCGCTGGTTCGAAATCCAGTCACGCAGCAGATCGCCGGGCATCAGCAGGTTGCTGGCGAAGTCGTCGGCTTCGCGTTCTATGACGCGGATGGTGTCGACGCCGGAGTAGACGCTTTCCTTGTCGCAGTTGAAGCTCTGCTGCTGGCCGCGATGGAGGATGAAGTGGCCCAGCTCATGGGCGATGGTGAAGCGTCGACGTTCAGGGCTGGCCTTGCCGCTGTAGAAGATCCCCCACTCGGCCGCATCCTTCGGGTTGCGCACCAGCATGCCCTCGCAGCTGTCGACGTCGAGCGCCATCGGTGCCTTGATCTCCCGAACGCCCGTGCCGTAGGGCGTGCTCGGCAACATCTGCCGGACGATCTCCAGGTCGACCGCCTCGGGTACATCCGCGCCGTACCACGCCCGCAGCCACTTGTGGGCGGTGTTGGCGGCGATCGTGCCGTTGAGGACCCGCGCGGCGCTCATCCTTTAGGCTCCGGCAGATCCTTGTCGGGGAAGATGATCTTCAGCGCTTGCCGGACGCGGATTTTTTCATCTTCCGTCATGCCCGCATACGTGCGAAAGAAGGCCACGTCCGCTGGGCTGGCCTCGGGCACCTGGGACATGGGTTCACCCATGACGTCCTCCATCGTCACGCCCAGCACCTTGGCCAGCGCCTGCACGCGCTCGGCGGACGGGCGCTGCCCCTCCCTCATTTCCAGTTCCCAGATGTAAGCCTTGGTGCAGCCGACCGCGTCGGCGACCTGTTGCAGGGTCAACTTCTTCGCCTCGCGCAAGCGCCGCAGGCGTACTCCAAACGCCGAAGCCATGGCGATGCTCCTGTAGTCAATCAATAAGAACGAGACCCGCAGTATAGCCGTGAGATACATAAAAGGTCTAGATATGCCCTATTGATTGACAAGCGGAAATCCGAGGTTCAGAATTGCGGCGGTATCTCTTTGCTTTACTTATGTGAGATTCGTGTTCAGTAACTCTGTCGCTGGCCCGTGCAGCCCGAACATCGGTCGCAGACCTCCGACGCCGATCCAGAAAGGACGAACAAGATGAAGAAAACCTTCGTCGACGTGATGCTCGAGCTGCCGGTGGATGCCACGCTGCGCGAGTTCCTGACCTCGCATGGCCTGCCGGTGCCCAACGGGTTCGCGTGGGACGACACGCCGGAAACCAGCCAGTTTTTGGTGGAGGCGGTCAAGGTGTGGCCTGACACTGACGCCCGCGACCGGATGACTGCCAACCTCAATGCCGGTGTCCAGTTGGGCGACGCGGCGGGCAAGCAGGCGATGTTCGAGGCCGTGGTGGCGGACGGTGCCGCACTGGCAGGCCTGACGCTGTGCCGCAGCGACATCCATCGCTCGTTCTGGCTCTACGTCCACCATCCGGCGTTGTTTGAGCGCGCCCACGACTTCAGCTTCTGGGAGCACCACGGGCCGCAGACCCAGCAATACGATCTGGGCCTGAAGCGCCAGCCGAACGGTTCGGACACCAACCTAGCCGCGCTGCGCCACGCCATCTCGGCCTTCTACAAGCGCGAGATGCAGTGCGGCGACAGCAGCGTGGCGCACTTGGTCGAGCGCAGCCCCGGCGTGTTCCTGCTGACCGTCCACGTCAAGGACTTGGCCATGCTGCGGCTGGAGTTCGAGGGTTCGACGCTGAAGCGTCGCGTCGGCAATCCCAACATCCACATGGTGCTGGAATACGCCCAATCCACCGGCGTGGTGCGCACGCTGGTACGGGGCGGCCAGAAATACCAACAGATGCTGGTCGAGGCCTTCGCCGAGCATGTGCTGGGCGTCAAGGCAAGCGCGCAGAAGATCAAAGCGCCGTGTCTGGATCTGTCCACCTTGCGTACGGGTTTCGATGTGCCAGAGGTATTCGAGGACGGGTTCTCGCTGGTGCAACTCAAGTCGCTCACCCTGCTGAGCCCGGACGGCGACCTGAAAATCGAATGCACGGCGATGCAATCCAGCCAGCAGCGCTCGGTGCACGATCTGCTGCAGGAAAAGCTGCCCGAGCCGCTGGAAGGCCGGTGGGCTGTGACGGCGGCGCAGGTCAATCTCTACTATCCGCCCGAGCCGGGCCGCACGCGTGCCCGGGTGGTCACCATCGAAGTGACAAGCAAGGGGCGGCTCAATCTGCACAAGTTCGACGCCAAGCTGCAAGCGCAGCTGGAAGGCTATCTGGTCGCGGTGGGTATCCTGCAGAAGGGCCAGACCCTGAGCGCGCAGGAGATTCCGCCAGAGGCGGACCCGGTCGACTCCTCCTCGGCGTTCGAGGACTGATCGATGGCGACGCATGATGCCTGGACCTTGGTCTGCCGCCTGTTCGCAGGCGGCACGCCCATGCTGCGCGCCACGCTGTCGCCGCCTGAGGCCGCCGCACTGTCCGCTCTCGGCAAGGCGGTCAAGCCGACGGTCGTCGATCAGTCGTTCGTCCTCTGTCCTCACTGTCAGCAGCATCGGGCACAGGTCTGGGGCGATGGTCGCGGCGGGCGCATGTGCCGTTGCCCGGACTGCGGGCCAGTGGCCGTCGAAGCGAGCGATGGCGCGGCGTTGGCCTTGGACGAGGAATGGTTGCGCCTGAAGCTGCGCCTCGCGCTCGGCATCGAGAGCCGTGACGGCATCGATGATCTGGGCGACGGTGTGTGGCGACTTGGTGATGCCCGCCGCTCGCCCGTGGTGCTGGCCCGCGATGTGACGCGCGTGCTGCAAGAACCCGCGTTGCTGGATCGGGTGCGCGTGGCGGGCGGCGACATCCGGGTGATCACGCCCAGGCCACGCACGACGCGCGGATCGCCTTTCGGCACGGGCGTGGAATGGCTGGCGCTGGAGGAGCGTTTCACGTTTTACGGCGGCGGGATCGCGCTTGTCGGCACACCATCAGCGTCCGCCCAACCGACGGTCGCCGATCCAGCCAAGCCGGTGAATGGGCCGTTCTCGGCCGACTTCAAGTGGGCGACGTTGCCGGACATCAGCATCACACCGATCCGATTCACCGACGGTCAGGCCAAGGTGTTCGAGGCGCTATGGTCGTTCAAGGGCGAGGCCACGACAGCGGACCGGATCATGCAGCGCGCAGGCCTGGACAGTGCGAAACCGAGCGACCTGTTCAAGATCAAGTCGAAGGACAAAGGCAAGCCGGAACCTGCGGCGCAGCACGCCGCCTACGGTGCGCTCGTGGTCACCCAGCAACGCGCAGGCTTGTATTCGATGCCCTGCGCGGCGGGCGCGTTGGCGTGATGGATTGCTGCTCCAAGTTCGCTGGACAACCGATAGCAATGGCACGCGCGCAAGTTGCAGGCACAAAAGGCCGCGTGCGTGTGCCACGGCGAAGAAGTTGGCGCAGGTTTCGAGAGAAGATAGGGCGGAACAGGGGCGAACCGGGCACGTCACGTGCCGCTGTCCGCCGACCGTCGGCACACGCAGAATGGACCGGAACCCCGCGTGGTGTTGCGAAATGCGCAATTGAAAACGCCCAACCGAGAGGGGTTGGGCGTCTAATTTTGGTGGAGACGAGGAGGATCGAACTCCCGACCTTCGCATTGCGAACGCGACGCTCTCCCAGCTGAGCTACGTCCCCGAAAGAGGCGGAATTCTACGCGATCGGGAAAATCCCTGCAAGGCGCCCGCCGCGACCATCGCGGGCACCACGCGTGCACCCGCTTCGGCTACGATCCGCGCCAGACGCATTTCCATTCATCGACACGGAATTCCTCATGTCCATCCTACGCCCTTCCGTCCGGCTTCCCGCCGCCGCGGCGCGATCCGCCGCGCTCGGATCCCTGCTCGCCGGCATCGCCGCCACATCCTCCGCGGCGAGCTTCGACGTCAACACGCTGCAGAACCTCAACCAGGGGCAGTTCGTCGATCTCGCGCACGACATGGGCGCGGCGTTTTCCTACAAGCCGTACGAGCCGGCGGATCCGCTGGGCATCACGGGCTTCGACATCGGCGTCGCGGTGACCGGAACGCACATGGCCAACACCGGCGCGATCCAGCCGGCGATCACCGGCAGTTCGGTGTACGGCACGATGCCGGCGCCTTCGGTGCGGCTGTCCAAGGGCCTGCCCGACAACGTCGACCTGGGCGTGATGTACTCGCAGGTACCCTCCTCGCAGGTGCGCCTCTACGGCGGGGCGCTGAAATGGGCGGTCCTCCCCGGCGGCGTCGACATGCCGGCAGTGGCGCTGCGAGGCGCGGTGACCCGTATCGACGGGATGAGCCAGCTCGGCATGGAAACCGTGAGCGCGGACATCTCGATCTCCAAGGGGTTTCTCTTCGCCACCCCCTATTGCGGCGTCGGCGAGGTCTGGAGCCGGGTCGCGCCGTCGTCGGTCACCAACCTGACCCAGGTGAACTTCACCCAGCCCAAGGTGTTTGCCGGGGTCGACATGAACCTGGGGATCGCCGACGTCGTCGTCGAAGGCGATTCAACCGGCGGAATCTACAGCTACGGCGTCAAGGTCGGCTACCGCTTCTAGGAACGGCCGGCGGCGGATCGCGGCTGCATCCGGTCGAACAGCACCGGCATGACCAGCAGGGTCACCGGAAGCTGCACGAGGAGCCCCGAGACGATGGCGACGGCGAGCGGCTGCTGCATCGCCGACCCCTGACCGATGGCGAACGCCAGGGGTAGCAGGGTCAGGATGGCCGCCGCGGTGGTCATCGCGATCGGGCGCATGCGGTTCTTGCCGGCCTGAACCAGCGCCTGCCGCCGGACCGTTGCGTCGGCCAATCCGGGACCGTCCAGTGCCGTCCCTGCGAGCCCCTGGAACTCCGAAAAGTAGAAGATCGCCACTTCGGTGGCGATGCCGACGATCATGGTCATGCCCATGAGCGCCGAGATGTTGAGCTCGAGGCCGGCCGTCCACAGGCCGACGAACACGGCGGAAATGCAAAGCAGCGGCGTGGCCAGGATGGCGAACGCGATGCGGAAGCGTTCGTAGAGAAAGAGCAGCAGCAGGAACACGAGCGCCACGGCGGCACCCAGCACGATCATCAGGCCGCGGAACGCGATCTGCTGCTGCTGATACATCCCCCCCATCTCGTACACCACCCCGGCGGGCAGCGCCCCGGGCGCGTCGAGTGCGCGCTGTACCGCCGCCGCCGCCGATCCCATGTCGCGGCCCTCCAGGCGCGCGGTCACGGCCACCATGCGCCGCAGGTTTTCGCGATCGATCTGCGGTTGACCCTGGACCGCGACGAACCGGGCCACGCGCCGCAGCGGAAACAGGTGTCCGTCCGGGGCGCGCAGCAGCAGATCGGCCAGTTTGGCATCGGTGTCGCGCAACTTCGCCGACGTCCAGAGCCGCAGGCCGACCATCTTCGGCGGGCGTTCGATCTGGGTCACCACGGTGCCCTGGACCTGGGCCGCGACGGCGCGCGTCACGCTGTCCGGATCCATCCCTTCCCGTGCCGCCCGATGACGGTCGACGTGGATCTCGATCGCATCGCCGGCCGGGTTGATCCCGTCCTTGATCTCGACGACGCCGGGAATCCGGCCGAGCAGCGCGGCCGCCGCATGTGCCGCCGCGAACAGCTTCGCCGGTTCGTCGGAGAAGATCTTGACTTCGATCGGCTGGGGCACCGCGGTGAGATCGCCGATCATGTCCTCCATGAGCTGCGCGGTCTCGATCTCCAGGCCGGGAACCTGCGCTTCGATGCGGCGACGGATCTCCTCCATCACCACGTCGATCGGCGCGCGCGGGCCGGATTTGAGGCGCACGAACAGATCGCCCTCGTTGGCCTCCGTCACGTCGCCGCCGAGTTGGGCGCCGGTGCGCCGCGAATACGACGCGACATTCGGATCGGACGAGATGATCGCCTCGAGCTGCCGCAGCAACCGGTCGGTCTCGGTGAGTGAGGTTCCTGGCTTGCTGCGATAGTCGAGCGTGAAGCCGCCCTCGTCCATCGCCGGCATGAAGCCGCTGCCGATCGCGTGGTACGCCAGCCAGCCGCCCAGCAGCAACGGCGCGATCCCCGCCAGCAGCCACAGCGGGCGCGCGAACAATGCGGTCAGCAACGCCTCGTATCGGCGATGGAACCAGGCGATCAGGCGGCCTTCCCGCTCCGCCGACTCGGCGTCGGCCTCCGTCAACCAGCGATCCGCCAGGATCGGCACGGCAAGCCATGTGATGCAGAACGACAGCAACAGGCCCGAGGCCATCGTCGCCGACAGCGCCTTGAAGAACGCCCCCGTGACGCCGCTGAGGAAGGCCAGCGGCACGAAGATCACCAAGGTCGCGGCGCTGGAACCCGCCAGCGGCCGGAGGAACTCCTGCGCCGCTCCCATGACCCGCTCCTGATGTGGCAGATCGCTCTCGCGCTGGCGGCGCATGATGTGTTCGACCATGACGATCGCATCGTCGACGATCAGGCCCACCGCCGCCGCCATGCCGCCCAGCGTCATGATGTTGAAGCTCATGCCCAGGAGCTGCAGCAGCACCACCGTGGCCGCCAGCGCGGCCGGCACGACGAGGAGCGCGATCACCATCACCTTGGCGTTGCGCAGGAAAAGCCACAGAACCGCGGCTGCCAGCACGACGCCGATGAGGATGGCGTCGCGCACGCTGGTGGCCGAGGCGACGACCAATCGGCTCTGGTCGTACCAGTTCGTGATCCGCACGCCGGGCGGCAGCGTCGACCGGAATGCCGCGAGGCGCGCCCGCACGTCCGCGGCGATTTGTACGCTGTTGCCGTCGGGCTGTTGATAGATCGAAAAGAGCACGGCGTCGTGACCGTCGGCGGTCACCCGCTGCCACATCGGCGCCACGCCCAAACGCACCCGCGCGATGTCCTTCACGCGCACCACGCCGCGCGCGTCCGAACGCAGCACCGTGTCGCCGATCTGCGCCAGCCGGCGGAACCGGTCGTCGCTGACCACCAGATAGAGCTTGTAGTGATCTTCCAGGCGCCCGACCGCCGCGAGGACGTTGGCGGCGGAAAGCGCCCGCGCCACGTCGCCCATCGACAGGCCGACCGCCTGCAAGCGCGCCGGATCCGCGATCACCTGATATTCCGCGACCGCCCCGCCCTGCACCCGGACTCGCGCCACGCCGTCGATGCCAAGCAGCAACGGCCGGATCTCGTATTCCGCAATGTCGCGCAGCCGGGCGAGCGAGACCGTATCCGAAACCAGGCTGTAGGCGATGATCGGATAGACCGTCGGCGTCATGCGATGGGTCTCGAGGGTCGTTCCCGCAGGCAGCACCGGCAGGATCTGCGCTACTGCCGCATTGACCTGCAGCGCCGCCGCCGGCATGTCCGTGCCCCAGGCAAAGCGCGCCTCGACGTCGGCGCTACCCCGGCTCGTCGTCGAACGAACGTCCTGTACGCCCGGAACGCCCCGGATCGCCGCCTCCACCGGCGTGGTCACCTGCAGCGCCATCTGTTCGGCGGGCCGATCTCCGGCGTCGAGGTGCACGACCACGCGCGGGAAATCCACCGCCGGGAACATCGAGACCGGCAAGTGGAATGCCGCCGTCAACCCTCCGATGGAGATCAGCGACAGCAGGAACAGGATGGAACGGCGATGCGACTGAATCCAGGCCATCGCCGTCATCGGGACTCCTCGCGCACGGTCATGCCGTCCTGCAATTCGTAATTCCCGAGCACGACCACCGGCTCGCCGGAAGCCAGACGACCGCGCACCTCGGTCCAGCCGGCATCCTCGATCCCGGTCTGCACCGCGACGCGATGCGCCCGACGATCCGCGACCTGGAACAGGTATGCCTGGCTGCCCTCGCGCAGCACCGCCTGCCGGGGTACCGCCAGCACGCGTCGGCGCGTCACCGCGATGTCGCCGCGCACGCGGGCGCCGGCAAGGAGGCTTCCCGATTCGACGCGCACCGCCACCGGGATCAGACCGGTCTGGGGATCGATTCCGCCGCCGACCCACGCCACCGTTCCGGTGCCGGTCGACCGCGGGTCGGATACCGACACCAGGGCAACCGCCAGACCCGGACGCAGACCGCGACCATCCGCCGATTCGACGCCCAGCATTGCCCGCAGCCGATCGGCGCGCGCGACCTGCACGAGGTTCGCGCCCGCCGCAAACCGGTCGCCCGGGACCGCCGCCACCGACACCACGGTGCCGTCGAACGGCGCCACCAGCCGGTCGCGCCCGATCTGCGCGCCCATTGCGCGTTGCGCCGCCAGCGCGTGCTCGGCATCCGCCAGCGCCCGCTGTGCCGCGTCGAGTTGCGCCCGGGTCGCGAGTTGCCGGGCGAACAACGAACGCGTACGCGCCATCTCCTGTCGCGCGTAGCGCGCGGCATCGCCGGCCTGCGCATAGGCCAGCGATGCAGACGGGTCGGCGGCGATCTCGATCAGGACTTCTCCCCGCCGGACCCGCTCGCCGGCGGCGACGGCAACCCGCACGACCCGCCCCGCCTTGGCGAAATTGCCGTTCACCACCCCGCCCGGGGCGAACGCGACCGCGCCGAACCCGGTCACCGTCCGGGTCAGGACGCGCTGCTGCGCCGCCACGGTCTGCACCAGCGCGCTGGCCTGTGCCGTCGCTTCCTGCGCGAACGCGGCGCCCGCGGCGCAGCAAGACAATCCCATCGCCAGAACAATTTTCTTCATAGAACCATCATCCGACCGCCACCCTGTCGCGGAACCATCCAAAAAAGGGCGATTTCACCACAGGGTCATGACGGCGGGGTTGCCATACCACCGCCGCGTGGCGTTACCGCGCCACATCCATTCCCTGACCGCGTCCACCCTCACCCCCGCCCTCTCCCGCACGAGGGAGAGGGGGATCGCCGCCGCGTGGCGGGCTAGGAACTGCCGCGCGAAACCAGCACGGGCCATGCCATTCGAAGATAGATCAGCATGGACTGGATCGTCAGCAGGGCCGCGACGTACAGCAGGACGGTGCCCAGCCCGAACACCGAAACGCCGAACAGCGGGTCGCGATAGAGCAGCACCGGGATCGCCACCATCTGCACGATCGTCTTGACCTTGCCCATCCAGTTCACCGCGACGCTCTGCGACGCCCCGATCTGCGCCATCCATTCCCGCAGCGCGGAGACGGTGATCTCGCGCCCGACGATGACGAGCGCGATCAGGCCGTTGACCCGCCCCAGGCCGACCAGGATCACCAGCGCCGCGCTGACCATCAGCTTGTCGGCGACCGGGTCGAGGAACGCCCCCAGCCGGCTGGTGAGCCCATAGCGGCGCGCGAAATAGCCGTCGAACGCGTCGGTGATCGCCGCGACCGTGAAAATGGCGCAGGCGGCGACGTTCTTCGCGTGCAGCCCCAGCCAGGCATCCGGAAAATAGAACACGCCGACCACGAACGGAATCATGGCGATCCGCGCCCAGGTGAGCAGCATCGGCAGACTGGATACGCCATTACGCCCGCCAAGCCCGCTACGCCCGTTCCGCCCGCTACGCATGCGTTTCCTCGAATCGATGGAGGATCGCCCGCGCGATCCGCTCCCGCTCAACCCGGTCGAGGGAGGGCACCTCCCAGGCATCCTCGTCGAACGCACGCCGGTACAACGGCGTTCCCCCACGGCCGTAGGCCGGATCATAGTGCGTCCGGATCAACGCCTCCGCCAACGCCGGCCAGTTCGCCTCGTCCACCCAGCCCTGCCACTGCGCCACCGTCTTGTGGCCATGCAGGGGCACGAAGAACTCGAGGCGCGCCCGCAGCGCATCGGCACGACCGGTGAGATCGGCATATTCCTCCACCAGATGGGCGACCCGCGCCGCCACCGGGGCGGCGATCCGCAGGCAGCGCGCGCCGGTCAAGGCCTCGAAGAGCGCTTCCGGGATGGTCAGCCGGCCGACGCGCCGGCTTTCCGACTCGACGAACACCGGGCGCGCACGGTCAAAATGCCGCAACCCCTGCCAGATCGACGATTCGAACGACCGCTGTCCGGGCTGCGGCTCGTCCATTGCGCCGAGCACCGAGCCGCGGTGGCGGGCGATCGCTTCGAGATCGAGCGTCTGTCCGCCGGCGGCGGCGATGGCCTCGAGCAGGGCGGTCTTGCCGCTGCCGGTGGGGCCGTGCAGGACGATGAATTGCAGGCCCTGCGGGAGTTCGGCGAGATCCGCCAGCACGCGCTTGCGATAGGCCTTGTAGCCACCCTGCAACTGGCGCGCCGACCAACCCACCGCCTGGAGCACCGTCGTCATCGAACCGCTGCGCTGGCCGCCGCGCCAGCAGTAGACCAGCGGCTTCCACGACTTGGGCTTGTCGGAAAACGATTCCTCGATGTGCCGCGCGATGTTGCGCGCCGCCATCGCCGCACCGATCCGGCGCGCGGCAAACGGCGAAACCTGGGAGTACATCGTGCCCACCTCGGCGCGCTGCGCATCGTCGAGCACCGGGCAGTTGATCGCGCCGGGAATATGGTCGTCGGCGAATTCGGCGGGCGAGCGGGCGTCGATCACCGCATCGAAGTCGTCGAGTTCGTCGAGCGATGCGAGGGGGGAACGAGCGGCACTGGTGGGCGTCACCCTGCGCACGCCCTCACCCCCGCCCTCTCCCGCATGCGGGAGAGGGGGCATATCGGACGTCATCCCCATCGGCGCCCTCACTCCCGTTCCGCGCCGGCCCCGGCCTGTGCGGGCGGGGATTCGATGCCGTGCAGTTGCGCATGCACGCGCTGGGCAAGCGCCCGCGAGATACCCGGAACCTGCGCCAGATCTTCGATCGAGGCGCCCTGCAGGCCGCGCATGCCGCCGAACCGCGCAAGCAGGCGCTGGCGGCGCTTGGGGCCGATCGCCTCCAACTCGTCCAACTGCGAGGCGTTGCGGGTACGCGCGCGGCGTGCCCGCATGCCGGTGATCGCGAAGCGATGCGCTTCGTCGCGGATCTGGGCGATGAGCAGCAGGGCCTGGGATTCGGGCCCCAGGCGCACCGGAGCCCGGCCGTCGGCGAACACGAGTTCCTCCAGCCCGGTCTTGCGCGCCTCGCCCTTGGCAACGCCGACGAGCAACGAGGGATCGAGGCCCAGTTCGGCGAACACCTGCCGCGCCACCTCCACCTGCCCGGCGCCGCCGTCGATGAGCACCAGGCCGGGCATCCGCCCCTGCGCCGGGCCGTCGCCTCCCGCGCCGCTGCCTTCGCGCTGTGCCAACGGCGTGTACCGGCGCGTCAGCGCCTGGCGCATCGCTGCATAATCGTCGCCGCCCGTCACGCCCTCGATGTTGAAGCGCCGATATTCGCGGTTCTGCATGGCGTGGCCGGCGTACACGACGCAAGAGGCCTGCGTCGCCTCGCCGGCGGTGTGGCTGATGTCGAAACACTCGATGCGCAGCGCCGCGGCATCGTCGACGTCCAGCCCCAGCGCGTCGATCAGCGCGCGCGTGCGTGCCTGCTGGGAACCCTGTTCGGCGAGGCGGCGCGCTAGGGCCAGCCGCGCATTGGTCTGCGCCATCTCCAGCCAGCGCCGGCGTTGCGCCCGCAGCCGCGGGTCGGTGGGGCCGATCAGTTCGGGCTCGACCGGGCGCCCGGAGAACACCGGGCGCAGGACCTCCGGATCGAGCGCGACATCGATGATCAGCGTCCGCGGACAGGCATGCTCGAGGTAGTGTTGCGACAGGAATGCCTCGATCACCGCCGCACGGTCTTCCTCGATGTCGCCGACGGCGCCGGTCTGCACCGGGAAATACGCCTTGTCGCCGAGGTGGCGGCCGCCGCGCACCATCGCGAGGTTGACGCAGGCGTGTCCCGGGTCGACCGCAACCGCGATGATGTCCGCATCGGCATCCGAGCCCGCCATTTCCACGGACTGCTGGTGGGTCACACGCTGCAGCGCGGCGATCTGGTCGCGCATTTGCGCGGCGGTCTCGAAATCGAGCGCCTCCGACGCCGCCAGCATGCGCGTCTCCAGCTCCCCGACGATCTCGGCCGTGCCGCCGCGCAGCAGCCGCAGCGCGGCGTCGACCGATGCGCCGTACGCCGCTTCGTCGATCGCCCCCACGCAGGGCGCGCTGCATAGCCGGATCTGATGCAGCAGGCAGGCGCGGCTGCGATGGGCGTAGACGCTGTCCTCGCAGGTGCGCAGACGGAACACCCGCTGCAGGATCTGCATGCTCTCGCGCACCGCCCATACGCTCGGGAACGGCCCGAAGTACCGCGCACGCCGGTCCGTCGCCCCACGGTAGACGCTGATGCGAGGGAACCGATGGTCGCTGAATTTCAGGTAGGGATAGGACTTGTCGTCGCGGAACAGGACGTTGTAGCGCGGCGCCAGCGTCTTGATGAGGTTGTTCTCGAGCAGCAGCGCGTCGGCTTCGGAGTGCGTGACGGTGGTCTCGATCGCCGCGATCTTCGACACCATGAGCGCCGTGCGCGGCGGCAGCGTGCGTCCGAAGTACGACCCTACGCGCTTGCGCAGATCGACCGCCTTGCCGACATAGAGCACCGTCCCGTCGCCATCGAGCATGCGGTATACGCCGGGCAGATGGGGCAGGCGCTCGATTGCGGCTTTCGCGTCAAAGGACACGGTGCAATTCCCGCAGGGCGGCGCGGTAGCGTTCGCCATGGAGGAGTTCCGGCGCCGCGAACGCACCGTCGCGCGGCACGAGCCGTTCGGCACGGGCATCGAACTGCGCGTCGCGCGTCCAGCAAAGGCTGTCCAGGACGCGGTCGGCCGCGGCTTCGTCGTTGCACACCAGGATGAAATCGCAGCCCGCCGCCAGCGCCGCCTGGGCGGACTGCGGCACATCGCCGGCGACCCGCGCCCCCTCCATCGACAGATCGTCGCTGAACACCGCACCGGTGAACCCGAGCCGCTCGCGCAGGATGTCGCGCAGCCACCGCCGGGAGAACCCCGCCGGAGCGGAGTCGACCGCGGGATAGACGACATGTGCCGGCATCACCGCGTCGAGGCCGACGCCCAGCCAACCATAGGGCGCCGCATCGGCGCGCAGGATTTCATCGAGGCCGCGCTCGTCGACCGGCAGGTCGGTATGCGAGTCCGCCTGCGCCCAGCCGTGTCCGGGGAAATGCTTGCCGCAGTTGGCCATGCCGGCCATCGCGAGGCCGTGATTGACGTGCGACGCCAGCATCGCCACCACCCGTGCATCGGCATGGAAGGCGCGGTCGCCGATCACGCCGCTGCGTCCCCAGTCCAGGTCCAGGACCGGCGTGAAGCTGAGATCGACGCCATGCGCGCGCAGTTCGGCCCCCAGCACGTAGCCTGCGGCGCGCGCGGCGCGGCAGGCGCCGAGAACGTCGCGGTCCCACATGCGGCCGAACGCCGCCATCGGCGGAATCGCGGTGAATCCCGGGCGGAAGCGCTGCACCCGCCCGCCTTCGTGGTCGACCGCGATCCGCAGGGGCGGATCGCGCAGGGCGTGGATCTCGGCGCAGAGCTCGTCGAGCTGGGACAGGGATTCGAAGTTGCGCGTGAAGAGGATCACCATCCCGACCAGGGGATGACGCAGGCGCTCCTGGTCGGTCGCGGAAAGCTGCGTGCCGCCAAGATCCAGAACGACCGGGCCGGACTGCATGTCAGACCGCCTCCGCCACCGCATACGCCAAGGCCAGCGTCTCCGAATCGGACACGGAAACGTGCAGCCGCAGACCCCGCTCGGCGAGAAACGCCCCCAGCCCGGAATCGGCCACCACCTCCGGCTTGCCCGAATCGGTGTTGACGATCTCCGCAGCGTGCCAGTGCATGGGCGCATTCATGCCCAGGCCGATCGCCTTGGCGATCGCCTCCTTGCCGGCAAACCGCGTCGCCAGGTACATGGTGCCGCGCGTGCGCGACTGGGCGGCACGCCGGGCGTGCACGGCGCGCTCGCGCGGGCCGAGGATGCGCGCGATGAAGCGCTCGCCATGGCGCGTTACGGCGGCCTCGATGCGGGCGATCTCGATGGCGTCGGTGCCGATGCCGAAGATCATGCAGCTTCCCTGGCGTACGCCCGCCGAATCTCCGCCTGGTACATCCGCACGGTCTGCCCGAGGCCGAACTCGAGCGCGTCGCCGATCAGCGCATGTCCGATCGACACTTCGCGCACGCCCGGCACCACGCGCAGGAAATCGGCGAGGTTGTGCAGGTTCAGATCGTGGCCCGCATTGACTTCCAGCCCGGCACGCAACGCGGCCTCGGCAGCGACGCGATAGCGATCGAGGTACTCCGCCTGCTGCGGCCCGCCGTGCGCGCGCGCGTAGGGCTCGGTATAGAGTTCGACGCGATCGGCGCCCAGTGCGCGGGCGTGGGCCATCGCCTCCGGGATCGGATCCATGAACAGGCTCACCCGGGCGCCGCAGTCGTGCGCCTGGGCAATCAGCGGACGCAGCCGTTCGCCGTCGCGTTCCAGATCCCATCCATGGTCCGACGTCGCCGCGTCCGCGGCATCGGGAACGAAGGTGCACTGGTTCGGGCGCACCGCCACGACATGCTCCATGAGCTGATGCAGCGGATTGCCTTCCAGGTTGTACTCCGCCGCCGGCCACCGCCGCAGCAGCGCCGCTACGTCGTGCACGTCGGCCGGGCGCACATGGCGCTGGTCGGGGCGGGGATGCAGCGTGATTCCGTCCGCTCCCGCTTCCAGCGCCAGCGTTGCGGCATGGACGACGTTGGGGATGTCGAGCGGCCGGGAGTTGCGAAGCAGGGCTACGCGATTGAGGTTGACACTGAGATGCGTCATCGGTTCATTCCATCCGGTGGAGATCGGAAAGGATCCGGTGCGTGTTCAAGGGCTTTCCGCGCAAATGGTAGCGGATCAGCCGCTGCAGCAGGGAGCGCGCGTCGTGCGATTCGGCGATTGCCGCGAGATCGCGTTCGGCCAGCGCACGCACGCTGTGGCCGGCGACGCCATGGCTCGCTTCGAAGGACGGGGCGCCCGGCTCGGCGACGATGGTGCCGTGCTCCGGGTCGACCCGGTACCACGACGCCGGATCGATCGGCATGCCGTCGGACGCGTGCTCGAACGACGGCGCCACGCCGATCTCGCGCAGCAGATCGATCTCGAAACCGCGCAGCGCCCGCTCGCGCCGCGGCGCGTCGTAGGAAAGCTCCGCCAGCGTCTGGGCATAGGAGAAGAACAGGCGCTCGTGCGGATCGCCCCGCGCGACCAGACGCACCAGCAATTCGTTGCAGTAGAAGGCATTGAGCAGCCCGTCCCCGCGCAGGGGTGCGAGACCGCCGACCCATTCGACGCGGACCAGCGTCTTGATCTCCGCGCGCCCGCTCCACGACACCGCCAACGGCGAGAACGGCGCAAGCAGGCCGCGGAATTGCGAGGTCGGGCGCTTGGCTCCGCGCGCCACCAGCGCAGTACGGCCGTAGTCCCGCGTCAGCACGTCGAGGATGAGGCTGGTTTCGCGCCACGGATACGAATGCAGCACGAATGCGGGTTGCTGGTCCGTTCGGTGGTCGGAACCACGCGCACGGCGCCGCGGCGGTGCCGCCGCAGTACCGGCCACCCCGCTCACGACTCGATTCCCAGCTGATCCAGGGCCCGCGCATCCCGGTTCCAGCCGGGTTGGACGCGGACGTGCGTTTGCAGGAAGACCGGCTTTTCCAGCAGGCGCTCGATCCCCGCGCGCGCCTTGGCGCCGATCTCGCGCAACTTGCGGCCGCCGGCGCCGATGACCATCGCGCGCTGCGACTCGCGCTCGACCAGGATCAACGCATCGATCACCGCCCGCCCCGGCGATTCGGCCCAGCGTTCGATCGTGACCGCCATGCCATAGGGCAGTTCGTCCCCCATCAACCGGAACACCTGTTCGCGCACCAGTTCCGCCGCCAGGAATCGCACGCTGCGATCGGTGATCTGATCCGCCTCGAACAGCGGCATCCCCTCCGGCAGCAGTCCGCGCAGGCCTGCGAGCAGATCGTCGATCTGCCAGCCGCGCGCCGCGCTCACCGGGATGATGGCGGCGAAGGGATACCGGGCCGCGGCGTCGGCGATGCGCGGCAGCAGCTGGGCTTTGTCGTGCAGGGCGTCGGTCTTGCTGAGCACCAGGATCACCCGGCTCGGCGGAGACGGCGGCGAGCCGTCGGCCCGGGCATCGGTGCCGGCGCCCGGCGCCGCCGCATCGTCGGCCACGACGGGCACCGGACGCGGTTTCGGCAGGAGCCGCAACACCGCGTCGTCGCCCTCCTGCCAACCGTGGGCGTCGACGACCATGACGACGGCGTCGACGCCGTGCAGCGCCGAGGCCACGCCGGAGTTCATGCGCCGGGTCATCAGATTGCGGTGCCGATGCTGCAGGCCGGGGGTGTCGACAAACACGTACTGGGCATCGGGACGCGTCAGGACGCCGAGCACGCGATTGCGCGTCGTCTGCGGCTTGCGCGAGGTGATCGAGACATGGGACCCGACGATGGCGTTGAGCAGCGTCGACTTGCCGACGTTCGGCCGGCCGACGATGGCGATCATGCCGGTCCGGAAAGCGGGTGACTCGGTGTTCGCTGCGGTGTTCATCGCGGCCTTCATTGGGGTGTTCATCCCGGTGTTCCTCGACGCCTCAGGCCGTCACCGGCGGAGGATCGCCGCCGTCCGCGCCCGCACTGGCGTCACCCGAATCTCGGGACGAACCTGCGCTCGCATCCACCGTGCCAAGCGCCGATTCCGGCGCTTCCGCCGACCGGCGCTTGCCGCGCCGCATCGCCTGCGCCGCCGCCAGCGCGGCATCCAGGGCCTGCTTGGCCGCGGCCTGCTCGGCGCCGCGGCGGCTGCGGCCACTGCCGCGCACGCTGATATCGAGCTTGGGAATCGCGCACTCGACCTCGAACTCCTGGTTGTGCGCGGCGCCGCGCGTCTCCACCACCGTATACAGGGGCAAAGGCAGGCGTTTGCCCTGCAGATATTCCTGCAACAGGGTCTTGCTGTCCTTGCCCAGCGTCTTCGGATCGACGGTCCGGAGAACCGGGTCGAACAGGCGGCTGATCACCGCCCGGGCACCCTCGAAGCCGCCGTCGACGAACACCGCGCCGAAAATCGCCTCGGCGGTGTCGGCGAGAATCGACGGACGGCGAAATCCGCCGCTTTTCATCTCGCCTTCGCCCAGGCGGAGAAAGTCGCTGAGGCCAAGACGCTCGGCGATCTCCGACAACGACTGCTGCTTGACCAGGTTGGCGCGCAGCCGCGAAAGATCGCCTTCATTGAGCCGCGCGTACTTCTGGAACAGGATCTGCGCGATGACGCAGTTCAGAACCGAGTCGCCGAGAAATTCGAGCCGTTCGTTGTGCACCAGACCGTGGGAGCGATGCGTGACCGCCTGCTGCAGCAAGGCTCCGTTCTGGAACCGGTATTGCAGGCGATCTTCCAATACGGAGAGATCCATGACGCGTTCCGGATTCGGTCCTTTACCCGTGCGCCGCCGCGTGATCGCGACTCGATCCCGAGAAGTCGATGACCAGCCGCACGTTGCTCAACAGCGGGATCGTGTAGGTGTACGCATAGGAAACGACGACCTGATCGCCATCCTTCGTCACATCGAGATCCCGGCCGTGAATCGAGCTGACGTCGTCGATAGTCGCATACCGGTCGAAGGCCGCCCGGATGCTTTCGACGGTCTGCCCCGAGTCGGCCGCGCGCTGCACATCCTTTTCGATCGCCAGGTATTCCACCACGGCGGGAACGGTCTTCGCCCCGATCACCATCAGGACAACCACGATCAGGCCGATGAAAATCAGCCCGACCAGGCTCAACCCGCGCTGCGATGCCGCAAGCCCCCCCCGCTCGATCGCGGCGCGGACGCCCGCACGATCAATGGAATCTACCGATCCGTTTGACATTGCCGAAGTTCATCCATATGAAAACCGCATGCCCGACCAGATTGCGGTCCGGGACGAAGCCCCAGAACCGGCTGTCCTCGCTATTATCCCGATTGTCCCCCATCACGAAATAGCTGTCGGAGGGAACCGTGCAGCGGACCCCTCCGTCGGTGTCGGTGCTGTAGACGCAAGCGCCGGGGTCGTTGTGCTGCGGCACAGGATACGCCGCGATGCCGTCGCCACCACCCCAGATGACGCGGTGGCGGACCGTCCCCAGGGTCTCCTCATACTGCCGGTAGGTCTGCAGCCGCGATGCGTCGAAAAACGGGGCCATCGGCGCCTCGGGGACGACCTTGCCGTTGATCCGGAGGACATGGTCGCGGTAGTCGACGACGTCGCCGGGAAGCCCGACCACCCGTTTGATGAAATCCTGACTGGGATCGAGGGGAAACCGGAACACGATCACGTCGCCGCGCTGCGGATGCCCGATGGGAATCAGCGTCCGGTCCCATACCGGCATGCGGATTCCGTACTGATACTTGTTCACTAGGATGAGATCGCCGATCCGCAGGGTCGGGATCATCGATCCCGACGGAATGCGGAAGGGTTCGAACAGGAAGGAGCGCAGCAGGAACACCGCGACGATGACCGGAAAGAAGCCCGCCGTGTATTCCACCCACCACGGCCGGACCGCAAGGCGTTCCTCCAGTGCCCGCCGTTCCCGCGCCACCGGCTCCGGCGCGATCGCGCCGGCCTCGCCGTTGCGGCGATCGAATTCCGCCAGCTCCCGTTTCGCGCGCTCGCTCCGCCGGGCCTTGAGCACCACCAATTCCGCCACGTAATAGACCCCGCTCACCACCGTGCAGAGCAGCAGGAACAGCGCGAAGTCGGTCGGCAGGCGGCCGGACGCCATCGCGGCCGCATACAGGCCGAGTCCGGCGAGAATGACCGCCGTGATCACGCTCATCATTTGTCCTCCACCTGCAGGATGGCGAGGAACGCCTCCTGCGGAATTTCCACCGCCCCGACCTGCTTCATGCGCTTCTTGCCGGCCTTCTGCTTCTCCAGCAGTTTCTTCTTGCGCGTGATGTCGCCGCCATAGCACTTGGCGAGCACGTTCTTGCGCAGCGCCTTGACGTTTTCCCGCGCGATGATGTTGGCGCCGATCGCCGCCTGGATCGCGACGTCGAACATCTGCCGGGGAATGAGTTCGCGCATCTTCGCTGCCAGTTCGCGCCCCCGGTGCATCGCATTTGACCGGTGCACGATCACCGACAGCGCGTCGACCCGATCGCTGTTGATCAGCATGTCGACCTTGACGACGTCGGCGGCGCGATACTCGAGGAACTCATAGTCCATCGATGCGTACCCGCGCGACACCGACTTCAGCCGGTCGAAGAAGTCGAGGACGATCTCGGCCAGCGGCAGTTCGTAGCTCAGATGCACCTGGCGGCCGTGATAGCTCATGTTCTTCTGCACGCCGCGCTTGCCGACGCACAGCGTGATCACCACGCCGACGAACTCCTGCGGAACGAAGATCGTGACCGACACGATCGGCTCGCGGATCTCCTCGATGCGCGCGGGATCCGGCATCTTCGAGGGGTTCTCCACCATCAGGACCGTGCCGTCGCGCAACACGACCTCGTAGACCACCGAGGGCGCGGTGGTGATGAGGTCCATGTCGTATTCCCGCTCGAGCCGCTCCTGCACGATGTCCATGTGCAGCAGCCCGAGGAATCCGCACCGGAAGCCGAAGCCCAGCGCCTGCGAGACTTCCGGCTCGAACTGCAACGCCGAGTCGTTGAGTTGCAGTTTGGTGAGCGCATCGCGCAAGGCCTCGTACTGGTTGGCCTCGACCGGGAACAGGCCCGCGAACACCTGCGGCTTGACCTCCTTGAACCCGGGCAGCGGCGCCGCAGCGGGCCGCTGCGCCGCCGTCACCGTGTCGCCCACCCGGGCATCGCGCAGTTCCTTGATGCCCGCGATGACGAACCCCACCTCGCCGGCGGACAACTGGGGACGGCCCTGCGACTTGGGCGTGAACACGCCGACCTGCTCGCAGAGATGGACGGCGCCCGTCGCCATCAGCAGGATCTTGTCCTTGGGCCGCAGGACGCCATTGACCACGCGCACCAGCATCACGACGCCGACATAGTTGTCGAACCAGGAGTCGATGACCAGCGCCTGCAATGGCGCCTGCACGTCGCCGCGCGGGGGCGGCACGCGCGCGACGATCCGTTCGAGGATTTCGTCGACACCGAGGCCCGTCTTGGCGCTGGCCAGCACCGCATCGGATGCATCGATCCCGATGACATCCTCGATCTCCGCCCGCGCCTGCTCCGGATTGGCCTGGGGCAGATCCATCTTGTTGAGCACCGGCAGGACTTCGACGCCGAGTTCGATCGCCGTGTAGCAGTTGGCGACCGTCTGCGCTTCGACCCCCTGCGATGCGTCGACGACCAGCAGCGCCCCCTCGCACGCCGAAAGCGAGCGGCTGACCTCATAGGAAAAATCGACGTGGCCGGGGGTGTCGATGAGGTTGAGGTTGTAGCGCTGGCCGTCGGGGGCGACATAGGTGAGCGCCGCCGTCTGTGCCTTGATGGTGATGCCGCGCTCGCGCTCGAGATCCATCGAGTCGAGGACCTGCTCCCGGATTTCCCGGTCGGCCAGGCCGCCACAGCGCAGGATCAGGCGATCGGCCAGGGTGGATTTGCCATGGTCGATATGGGCGATGATCGAGAAATTACGGATATGCTGCATTTCGAAAAGGACGCGGCCGGCCCTTGAGGGCCGGCCGGTTCAAGGAGTTCGTGACCGCGCGGAAGGCGCGCGGCCCGACGATTCTATCCGTTAATTCCCGGATGGACTCAGGACAACCCAGTTCGACTGTCCGCCCCGGCGCACCAGGACGGGAATCGGCCTCGTGAAATGGAGCTTCGAGACCAGGCCGCGGAACTGCTGGACGTCGCGGATCGGCATATTCGCGATGTTGATCAGGACGTCACCGGTCTGGATCCCCGCCGAACCCGCCGCCCCGGACGCCGATTCGACGATGACCCCACCGGCGATCTGCAGACTCTGCCGCTGATCGGGCGACAGATCGGAAACCACCAGTCCGAGCGCATCCGGCTTCTTCGGCGCCGGCGCAGGACTTGCCGGGGGCGACCCGGACTGGCCCGACTCCTGCGGCATCACGCCGACCACGACCGCCAGCACCTTCGCCGCCCCGCTGCGCCACACGGTCAGGGTCGTATGCGTCCCCGGCGCGGTATCCGCCACCATGCGCCGCAGGCTCGCCGAGTCTTCGACCGGCTTGCCGGCAAACCGGATGATCACGTCGCCCGCCTGCACGCCGGCCTTCTGGGCCGGTCCATCCGGTTCGACCTGGGCGACCGACGCCCCCTCGGACCGCGGCAGACCGATGGCGGTGGCGACATCGGGATCGACCTCACCGATCAGCACGCCGATGCGGCCGCGCACCACCTTGCCCTTGGTGCGCAGGATGTTGGCGATCCGTTGCGCCTCATCGATCGGGATGGCGAAGGAAATCCCGGCATAGGAGCCGGACGTGGTGAAGATCTGGGAGTTGATCCCGACCACCTCCCCGCGCATATTGATGAGCGGTCCACCGGAATTTCCCGGGTTCACCGGCGCATCGGTCTGGATGAACGGCAGCAACTCGCCCGTCTCGCGGTTCATGGCGCTGACGATTCCGTGCGTGACGGTGTTCTGCAGATCGAACGGCGATCCGATCGCGATCACCCATTCCCCGACCCGCAATTTGGACGGATCGCCCAGTTTGAGCGTCGGCAGATCCTTGCCGCCGTCGATCTTGACCAGGGCCACATCGGAACGCGGGTCGGATCCGATGAGCCGTCCCTTGAACTCCCGCTTGTCGGGGAACGTCACGGTGATCTCATCGGCCCCTTCGACCACATGCGCATTGGTGATCAGGTACCCATCGGGCGAGATCAGGAACCCCGAGCCGACGCCCCGCGGCATTTCGCGCTCGGTGCGCGGCGCCGGCGCAGCCCCCGAACCCGGCCCGGAATCGCCGGGCTGCTGCGGCAGGAACCGGTGGAAGAAGTTGTAGAACGGATCGTTCGGATCCATGTTGGGCGGGGAAAACGGCTGCTGCGGGCCGGATGGCACGGCAACCCGCGAGGCCGTCCGGATGTTGACGACTGCGGGCGCGGTCTTGGCGACCAGATCGGCAAAGTCGGGCGGGCCCGACACCGGGGGCTCCTGCGCGTGCGACAACGGCATTGCGCCGACCAGGAGGAACGCCAGCAGACCACGGACAAGGAAGCTTTTCATAACTCCGATTTTTCCGGAAAGAAACCCTAAGGATCAGTGGGGGACGGACTGGTGTACCACGGATTCCGCGACCGACTCCGCGGTGGCGGGCGGGACGTCTCCCACCACCGTGACCCGGGCGTCGTCGACCTGGCGCGACACCGCTGCAACCGGACCGCGCTGCTCCGCCGGCAGCGTACCCGATACGGGGGCGCCAGGCTCGATGAACACCGAAATCGTCGCCAGACCATCCGAATATACCGCCTGCAGCGCGGACCGCGAACCTGCGGGGCCGGCGCCGATCAGGCGCCGCACGACCTCGGCGAGACGATGGAAGCCGCTCGGCGCGGTGACGTGCCACCCTTCCTGACGCAACGCCGTCGCCCGCGCATGCGCCTGCTCGACCGTCCATCCGGCCGTCGGCCACGACGGATTGAGCAGCGCCGGGTCGATTGGCCCGCCGACATGCACATCCGTAAACGCGATCTGCTCCAGCACGGCGCCGCTCGTATTCAGGGTCTGCGCCTTGAACAGCAGGCCGGTCGCCGGGTCGACACACAGACGATAGCCATAGCGCAGCCGATCCCGCGGTACCAGTTCCACCACGTCGCAGGCGATCCCCGCAACCCGGTCGGCCCCGACGCGGCGAAGGGTGTAGTGGCGCAGGATGCTCTTCGCACCGGGATGGGCGAAGGCCGGGAAATCCCGCAAATCCTCATGCCGGACGACGACCCGCCGCCACCGGGGATAGAGACAGCGCACCGTGTCGCCGGTGCGGATGAATTCACGCGGCTGGCCGTCCAGCGTCAGCACCCGTTCATGGGAACGCTTGCCGTCGAAGACATGCACCACCCGCGACGCGTCGACTTCGTCGCCGCGCTGCACCACGACGGTGCCGACGAAATCCTCATTCCGCGCGGCGGCTTCGATGGCCTCGAGCAACCCGGCGTCCGACCGTGCGGACCGCCCCGCCGGCACCGCGGCGCCATCGGTTCCGCCCGCGCGCGCGGCCGGAACCCATGCGACAGCCGCGATCAGGACGATCGGCGCCCAGGAACGGAATCGGAACACGGCGGAGGTCAACGTGCGGCAGCCCCGTCGGGACGCAGGATCACGTCCGCGGCCGGCATCACGCCATACCCGGCATAGTCGCTATGCGCATCGATGTAAGGCCCCCATCCTGCGTCGAACGACGCCGGCCGCATCGCCTGCACGGCGGCGCGGCCGCTTGCAATGTCGGCCCCGGAGCCGCCCATCGCCACGGCTTGCGCCGTGTCGGACTTCCGGACCGGTGCCGCAGCAGCGACGACGGGAGCGGGCGCCAGGGCCACCGTCGGCACCCCCGACCGCACTGCGCTTCCGGGCAGACCGCTGCTGCCGTCTCGCAACATGGGAACCGCCACGAACACCAGTACGGCTGCGGCCGCGGCGATCGCCCCGGCGCTCGCCGCGCGATGCCCCCAGCGCGACGGACCCCGGTGCGTCGGCGCCGCCGATCCAGCCAGCGCCTGCGGTGCCAGCAACGCAGGCTCCGCTTCCAACGCGCGCACGATGCGCGAGCAGAGTTGCGGGGAATGCAAGGCAGCGACTTCTTCCGAGCGCAGGGCATCGCCCACCCACGTCCAATCCTCGATCCGCCGCCGCCATGCAGCATTGCTGGAAAGACTCTGGGCGATGCCGTGTCCGGACTCCGGTTCGACCTCGCCGTCGAGCCATGCCGACAGAAACTCCCCGTCGGGCACCGCCGTCGCCCCGGGGGAAGTTGGTTGCGCTTTCATCTGATGTCTCCCTGCGATCTGCTTTTTTTACCAGCGTTTGTCCTGCGGCGTGTCCAATAGCGGACGCAGTTCCTGCGCGATCGCCTCCCGGGCACGAAAGATGCGCGAACGCACCGTTCCGACCGGGCAGTTCATCGCCGCGGCAATTTCGTCGTAGCTCAACCCTTCGAGTTCGCGCAGCACGATCGCCGTGCGCAATTCTTCCGGGAGCTGGTCGATCGCCCGATTAACCGCAAGGCCGATCTGGCGGGACTGATAGACGGATTCGGGGGTATCGACGTCGGGCTGCGCGAACGGCTCGTCACCGCCATCGGCATCCTCGAAATCGCCGGCGGCCACGGTGGGAGCCTTGCGCCCCTGGGCGGCGAAATGATTCTTCGCCGTATTGATCGCAATCCGGTAGAGCCAAGTGTAGAAGGCGCTTTCGCCGCGGAAGCTCGGCAAGGCGCGGTAGGCCTTGATGAAGGCTTCCTGGGTCACATCTTCGATGTCGGATGGATCGCGGATCATGCGCGCCAACAGCCTTGAAATCTTGCGCTGGTACTTCGCCACCAATATCTCGAACGCACGCTTGTCGCCGTGCTGAACGCGACGAACCAATTGCCAGTCGGCGTCGCGCTCGCTCATTCGAAATGCCTGGGGGTTGTGACCACGATCCGAAAAATTAGTTTCCGCGTACGGGATTCCACCGCAGCTGGGCGGCCAATCTCCGGAACGCAGTACCGCCAACCGCATCGCGCCAGACGGCGACCGTCCCGGCGTCGCAGCGCAGAACGATCCGTGCCGGTCCGATCACCCGGGCCCGCGCGCCCGTCACCAGCACCGGCCCGCGCGGCCCGCCGTTGCGTGCAAGGATTGCCAACGCTACGCCGACCACCGCACAGGCCAGGGCCGCTACCCCGGCGATCGCCGTGCCGATCGCCAGGATCGGGAGCGCCAATCCGCCGGTCGCTCCCGCGGCGCACCACAGCCACCGCGTTCGCGCGGGCGAGGAATGGAGGATCAAAACCGTTCCGATCATGCGCTCCCCGTTCCTTCCGCCGGGCGGAAGCGAAAAAATCCGAATGGCGTTGCGACCGATCGCAGGTCAAACGCGCTTGAAGATCAGCGTTCCGTTCGTTCCGCCGAAGCCGAAGGAGTTTTTCATCGCGTACTCGATCTTCATCGGCCGCGCTTCGTTCGCACAGTAATCCAGATCGCATTCGGGATCAGGGTTCTGGAGATTGATGGTCGGCGGAGATACCTGGTGATGCACGGCAAGGGCCGTGAACACCGACTCGATCCCGCCGGCGCCGCCAAGCAGGTGGCCGGTCATCGACTTGGTCGAATTGACGACGAGGTTGCGCGCCGCATCGCCGAACGCAAGCTTGATCGCGTTGGTTTCGTTGATGTCGCCCGGAGGCGTCGAGGTGCCATGGGCGTTGAGATACTGGATCTCATCGCCGTTGATCCCCGCACTGCGCAACGCCGCCACCATGCTCCGGCGCGGACCATCGACGTCCGGCGACGTCATGTGATAGGCATCTGCAGTCATGCCGAAGCCGACCAGTTCGCAGTAGATCCGGGCGCCGCGGGCACGCGCGTGTTCGTACTCTTCGAGCACCAGGACGCCACCGCCCTCACCCAGTACGAATCCGTCGCGATCCTTGTCGAACGGCCGGCTCGCACCTTCCGGATCGTCGTTGCGCGTCGACAACGCCTGCATCGCGGCGAATCCGCCGACACCCAGCGGACAGACGGTGCTCTCCGCGCCCCCGGCCAGCATGACGTCGGCATCGCCCGATCCGATGAGCCGACCCGCCATGCCGATCGAATGCAAGCCCGTGGTGCAGGCCGATACGATCGCGAAATTCGGTCCCTTGAGGCCGAACATGATCGAAACGTTGCCAGCGATCATGTTGATGATCGCGCCGGGGATCAGGAAGGGCGAAATGCGCCGCGGACCCCGGGTCATCACCTCTTCGTAGTTGTTCTCGATCAGCGGCAGACCGCCGATGCCCGAGCCGACCATGCAGCCGATCCGCTCGCGATTGGCATCGGTGATCTCGAGGCCGGAATCGCGCAGGGCCTGAACCGAGGCCGCCACGCCGTAATGGATGAAGGTATCCATCCGCCGGACTTCCTTCGCCGGCACATAGTCCGTCACCTGGAAATCACGCACCTCGCCCGCGATCTGCGAGCGATATGCGGATGCGTCATAACGCGTGATCCGTCGGATACCGGACTTGCCGGCGAGAACATTGGACCACGCGGCAGGCACGTCGTTGCCAACGGGAGAAATGATCCCCAGGCCGGTAACGACTACCCTGCGATGCAGACTGCTCATGGAAACCGACCCCGCCTCACGCTTTCTTCAGATGGGCGTTGACGTAGTCGATCGCCTGCTGCACCGTGCGGATCTTCTCCGCCTCTTCGTCCGGAATCTCGCACTCGAACTCGTCCTCGAGCGCCATCACCAGTTCCACGGTGTCGAGCGAATCCGCCCCGAGGTCATCCACGAACGCCGATTCGTTCTTGATGTCGGCCTCGTTCACGCCGAGTTGCTCGGCCACGATTTTTTTTACGCGCTGTTCAATGCTGTCCATAAATACCCCTCCTCGTGCCTTTCATCACGGAAACGCGATGCACCGTCCGCGCCTCCTCTAAAAGAGAACGTGCCGTCCCTTTTTGCGCAAAGGGCGGGCGATTCTAACAGTTTGGCGGATTCCGCCGCCGGTCACGCCATATACATGCCGCCGTTGACGTGCAGGACGGCCCCGGTCACGTACGCACCGGCCTTGGATGCGAGAAATGTCACCGCTCCGGCGATCTCCTGCGCCTGCCCCAGCCGGCCCAGCGGAATCTGCCCGAGCAGCGCCTGCGTCTGCTGCGGATTGAGCGCCCGTGTCATGTCGGTTTCGATGAAACCCGGCGCGACGCAGTTCACGGTGACGCCGCGCCCCCCCAGTTCCCGCGCGAGGGAACGGGTCATTCCCTCGAGGCCGGCCTTGGCCGCCGCGTAGTTCGCCTGTCCGGCATTGCCGGCCGAGCCCACCACGGAGGAAATATTGATGATCCGGCCATGCCGGGCTTTCATCATGCCCCGCATCGCCGCGCGCGCCAGTCGGAACGCGGCGCTCAGATTGGTGTCGAGCACGGCATCCCACTCCTCGTCGCGCAGGCGCATGGCGAGGGTATCCGCGGTGATGCCGGCGTTGTTGACGAGGACGGAGAGCTTCCCGAAACGCTCCGACACCTCCTGCACGGCCGCATCGCAGCGTGCGCGGTCGCGCACGTCGAGCACCAGCCCCGCCCCGGTTCCGCCCTGCTCCGCAATGCGCCGGGAAATCCCGTCCGCACCCTCGGGGGTCGTAGCCGTGCCGACGACGGTCGCCCCCGCCTGCGCGAGCGCCTCCAGAATGGCGCGGCCGATCCCGCGCGACGCGCCGGTGACCAGCGCAACCTCGCCGCGCAGGGCTTCAGCCGAAAACACCAAGGACTCGCTCATGCCTGGTCTCCCAAAACGGTCCGTACCTCGTCGAGGCTCGAACGATCCGAAACCGACAGGGCGGTGATTCCGGCAGCGATTCGGCGGTTGAGGCCGGTCAACACCTTGCCGGGGCCGCACTCGACGACGTGGGTCACGCCCTGTTCGACGAGCCGGCGCACGAGTTCGCTCCACCGCACCGGACCCGCCACCTGCCGCGCCAGGGCATCGCGGATCCGATCGGGCTCGGATTCGCATGCCACGTCGATATTGTTCATCACGGCGACCGACGGCGCCTGCACCGGCGTCTCGGCCAGGCGTGCGCGCAGCCGCTCGGCGGCCGGCTTGAGCAGCGAGGAGTGGAATGCCGCCGAGACCGGCAGCGGCAACGCCCGCTTGGCGCCCGCCTCGCGCGCCAGCTCGCAGGCGCGCGCCAGCGCCGCCGTGTGGCCGGCGATCACGACCTGGCCCGGCGCGTTGAAGTTGACGGCCTCCACCACCGCCCCCGGGGACTCTTGCGCGGCATGCGCGCACACCGCCCCGGCGGCGGAATCGTCCAGGCCAAGGATCGCCGCCATGCCGCTCGTCCCGAGCGGCACCGCCTCCTGCATCGCCTGGGCGCGAAACCGCACCAGCGGGAGCGCGTCCTCGAGGCGCAGAGCGCCGGCGGCGACCAGTGCCGAATACTCGCCCAGGCTGTGCCCCGCGAACACCTCGGGCATCGGGCCGCCCGCCGCCCGCCACGCCGCAAACATCGCAACCGATGCCGTGAGCAGACTGGGCTGGGTGTTGACCGTGCGGTCCAGATCCGCCGCGGGACCGTCGGCGATCAAACTGCCGAGATCCTGCCCCAGGGCATCGGAAGCCCGGCGCACCACGTCCTGCGCCGCTGCGTCGTCCTGGAACGAATTCAGCATTCCCACCGCTTGGGAACCCTGCCCGGGAAATACGAAAGCCAGTTTCATCGTTGGTCTTGTCGGTTGTTGCTACATGCGAACGAGCACGGATCCCCAGGTGAAGCCCCCGCCCACGCCCTGCAGAAGAACGTGGTGGCCCGGCTGCACGCGGCCGTCCCGGATCGCCTGGTCGAGCGCCAGCGGAACGGAGGCCGCCGACGTGTTGCCGTGCCGATCCACCGTCACGACCACCTTGTTGAGATCCAAGTCGAGCCGCTTCGCACTGGCCTCGAGGATCCGCACATTGGCCTGGTGCGGCACGAGCCAGTCCACCTGAGCCGGCTGCATGCCCGCCATGGCGAGCACTTCGCGCGCCGACGATTCGAGAACGTCGACCGCGAGCTTGAACACGGCCTTGCCTTCCATGCGCAGGAACGGGTCGCCGGCGGCGCTGCCGCCGGCCAGGTGGGCGGAAAGCGACAGGATCGCACCGCCGCGCGCGCCGTCGGCGCGCATCCGGCTGGCCAGGATTCCGGGCGCATCGGCCGCTTCCAGCACGACCGCCCCGGCACCGTCGCCGAACAACACGCAGGTCGTGCGGTCGTTCCAGTCGAGGATCCGGGAAAACACCTCGGCACCGATCACCAGCGCCCGCCGATACGCACCGCTGCGGATCATGGCATCCGCCAGGGAAAGGCCGTACACGAAGCCGCTGCAGGCCGCCTGGACGTCGAACGCCGCCGCGCCCCCCGCGCCGATCCGCGCCTGCACGGAACAGGCGGTGCTCGGAAACACCTGGTCCGACGTGGATGTCGCCACGACGATGAGGTCCAGCGTGTCCGCGGCGAACCCAGCCCGCTCCAACGCGGCGACCGCCGCCCGCGCGGCGAGGTCGGTCGTCCCGACGCCCGGCTCGGCGATGTGGCGCTGGCGGATCCCGGTCCGGGTGGCGATCCATTCGTCCGACGTTTCGATGCCGCGGCCGGCGAGTTCGCGGACCAACGCTTCATTCGAAACCACACGGGCGGGGAGCGCCGACCCCGTTCCGCAGATGCGGCTATACATTGTCCGGTTCATTGCGTTCGTGGTCCCGTCAGGCTTGCACCGCTTCCCCACCCGCACCGGCCGTCTGCAACTGGGCGAGCATGGGCACCATGGCCTCGGCGGTGCGTTCGAGCAGGCGGTGCGAAGCGGCTTCGAAGGCGCGGCGAACGGCGAATTCGAACGCGTACGCATCGGCGGAGCCGTGGCTCTTGACGACCACCCCGCGCAGACCCAGCAGGGCGGCACCGTTGTAGCGACGATGGTCGACGCGGCGCTTGAAGCGCCCGAGCACCGGCGATGCGACCAATGCGATCAGTTTGGAAATCCAGTCGCGGGTGAACTCCTCGCGGATGAACCCGGCAAGCATCTGCGCCAGCCCTTCCGACGTCTTGAGCGCCACGTTGCCGACGAAGCCGTCGCAGACGATGACGTCCACCGTCCCCCGGAAGATGTCGTCGCCTTCGACGTTGCCATGAAAATTCAACCCGCTCGCGCGCAGCAGCTCACCGGCGCGCTTGACGACCTCGTTGCCCTTGATCGCTTCCTCGCCGACGTTGAGCAGTCCGACGCTGGGCTGCTCCGCCCCCCCCATCGACGACACGAGCGCGCAGCCCAGAATGGCGAACTGCAGCAGATGCTCCGGCGCGCAATCGACATTGGCGCCCAGGTCGAGCATGGTGGTGCCGCCGCCCTTGCGATTGGGAATGGCATAGGCGATGGCAGGACGGTCGATGCCTTCCTGCGTCTTGAGCACGTAGCGGGCGATGGCCATCAGCGCGCCCGTATTGCCTGCGCTGACGACGGCATCGGCGCGACCGTCCTTGACCAGTTCGAGCGCGACACGCATCGAGGACGACTTCTTCACCCGCAAGGCCGTTGCGAGGGGGTCGGTCATCTCGACCACTTCCTCCGCATGCACAACCTCGATCCGCTCTCCGCTGCCGAAAGAGGCCGACGCCTTGCGCAACTCCGTCTCGACGAGCGGTGCCCGCCCGACCAGGAGCAAGCGCGCCTGCGGCTCATGCCGGGAGAACGAAACGGCTGCCGGCACCGTCACCGACACGCCATGGTCGCCCCCCATACAATCGATTGCGATACGCATAATCGGCGTTTTCTCTGTGCGCGCCATCGGAGCTTCGACAACGGCGATGCTTGCGATGGAAACCCGGAGGATCGGCTACGAAGGGGGTCTGCGACCCCCTTCGCGCATCCCCCGCGGCCTTTACAACTGTGCCATGGGCGGTCAGGCATCAGCAATGCAGAGCGCATCGCGCCCCGCGAAAAATCCGCGAGATCGAACCATGGATCCTCCGCACGTTCTGCTCACGAACCTGCACGCACATGCGGAGCGGGGCAGCCTTCGACGTGCGGGCTGCCGCGCCGTTTGCCGCGCCGTCTGCCGATTATTCGTCGGTCTTGGTCGCGACGACCTTCTTGCCGCGATAGAAGCCATTGGGGCTGATGTGATGGCGGCGGACCACCTCGCCCGTCACCGGCTCGACCGCGAGGGGCGGGTTGATGAGGAAATCGTGCGCGCGATGCATGTTGCGCTTGGACGCCGACTTCTTGTTCTGTTGCACGGCCATGGTGCGAATCCTGAAATATCTGGGAAACCGGGGATTTTAACGAACTCCGCCGTCTTTGCGCAATCGCGCCAGTTCCGCGAACGGATGCGGCCGCTCCTCCTCGCCGTCGGCGTCCGGTTCCACCGGGAACGGCGCGGCGCAGTCCGGGTGTCGCGGCGAGATCGGCAACTGCAGGATCGCCTCGTCCTCGATCAGCGCCGCGAGATCGAAATGGGCGCTGCCGACCAGCGGTTCCTCCGGCGAATCGTCGACCGGGATGTCGGCCAGGTCCGCCTCGGAGCGCACGAAAAAAAACGTCCGCTCGCACCCCAGTTGCCACGCCATCTCCTCCCCGCAGCGGTCACAACGCAGCCGCAGCGTGCCGTGCAGTCGCAGACGCAGGGTCGGACGGCCCTGGCCGTCGACCCCGCCCTCGCAGCCGTACGCAACCACCCCGTCGGGGCGCGCCACGCTCGCCGCAAGGCGAGGCAGCGCGGCCACCGCCACCTCCCCCTCCCGGCGTGCCGCGGTGCGGGAAAACACAAAAACGTCCAATGATTCCATGCCGATTGCAGCCGATTGCCCCCACCGAACATCCCGTCCGTGCGCGACCGGAACGATATCCGACGCACGGATCATGCCACCGCGGAGCACGCGGACTGGACACTCGCGGCGCGGTTGGCCCTCGCAGGCTTGCAGATACACTTGCAAACCATGCATCCCCGCATCGTACTCGCCTCGTCCTCGCGCTACCGGAAAGACCTGCTCGACCGCCTGCGCATTCCCTACCTCACGGACACCCCGGACATCGATGAAAGCCCGCTGCCCGGCGAGCCGCCCGCCCACACCGCCGAGCGTCTGTCGCTGTGCAAGGCCCGCGCCGTCGCGCAGCGGCACCCCGGCGCGATCGTGATCGGTTCGGACCAGGTCGCCGATCTCGACGGAGCGCCGATCGGCAAGGCCGGAAGCCACGCCGCGGCGGTCGCGCAACTGGTCACGCTGCGCGGCCGCACCGTGCAATTTCATTCCGGAATCGCCGTACTCGACGGGCGCAACGGCCATGTCCAGGCGGCCTGCGTCGACACCGAAGTGACGTTCCGCCAACTGGACCACGGCGCAATCGAAGCCTATGTCGCGATCGAGCAACCCTACGACTGCGCCGGCTCCGCCAAGATCGAATCGCTGGGGATCTGTTTGGTCGAGTCCGTACGCGGCGACGACCCGACGGCGCTGATCGGCCTGCCGCTGATCCGCCTCACGGCGATGCTTGCCAACGTCGGCATCGCACTGCCCTGGCGGGACTGATGCCTGCGGGAACCCTGCACCTGATCCCGGTGCCGATCGCTGCCGACACCCTTTCGGCGGCCCTGCCCCCGGCCGTGCTCGAACGCGTCCGGACGCTCCGGGTATTCCTGGTCGAAAACGCCCGCAGCGCGCGCGCATTCCTCAAGACGGCAGGACACCCGGATCCGATCGCCAGCCTGCAGATCGCCGAAATCGGCCACGCACCGGCCGGGGATCTGCTCGACGCCTGGCTGGCGCCGGTGCGCGCCGGCACCGACGCCGCCGTGTTATCGGAGGCCGGCTGCCCGGGAGTCGCCGACCCCGGAGCGACCCTGGTGGCACGGGCACATGCAATCGGCATTCCGGTCGTGCCCTGGGTCGGTCCGTCGGCCATCCTGCTCGCGCTGATGGCGTCGGGCATGAGCGGCCAGAACTTCCGGTTTCTGGGCTATCTGCCGCAAAACCGCGATGAACTCGCCAAGCGGCTGCTCGCGGTGCAACGGGACGCCCTGCGCGGCGAGACGCAGATCTTCATCGAGACGCCGTATCGCAACCAGCGCCTGTTCGAGGCGATTCTGCAGACCTGCGACCCCGGCGTGGCACTCAGCCTCGCGATCGATCTGACCGGTGCGCAGCAGCGGATCGCCACCCACCCGATCGCAAGGTGGCGCGAGATCGCGGCGACCAACCCGCCCCCCCTGGAAAAACGACCGACGGTATTCCTGCTGGGAACGTAGCGCGCCCACGCCCGGCAGGATCCGACATCCCGATGCTGTGGCCGTTACGGGCCGGAATCGGGTTGCAGGGCCGCCACGAACCGCTCGCACTCCTGCGGCAGCGGCGCCTCGATCGCCAGCCGCTCGCCGGTCACCGGATGCGCCAGCGCGATCCGGAATGCGTGCAGGAACATCCGGTCGAGCCGTGCTCCGAACTCCCCACGCGCCGCGCGCCGGTTGACCTCGAAATCGCCGTATTTGTCGTCGCCCAGGATCGGGAACCCCGAATGCGCCAGGTGCACCCGGATCTGGTGTGTGCGGCCGGTCTTCAACTCCGCCTCCAGCAGGGAGAATCCCGGCAGGCGCTTGCGCAGCGAAAAAATCGTGTGCGCCCGCACGCCTTCCTCCTCGTCGACGAAAACGCGCCGCTCGCCATTGGCGAGCGTGCGCTTGACCAGCGGAAAACGCACATGCTGCCGGTCGTTCACCCAGTCGCCGATCACGAGCGCGAGGTAGCGCTTTTCCACCGCCCCGGTGCGCAATTGCTCGTGCAAGGCGACCAGGCAGCGGCGGGTCTTCGCCAGCAGGAGTACACCGGAGGTTTCCCGGTCGAGGCGGTGACCGAGTTCCAGAAACGCCTGCTGCGGCCGGGCGGCGCGGACCCGCTCGATGACGCCGTGGGCGACGCCGCTGCCGCCGTGCGCCGCCACGCCCGAGGGCTTGTTGACCACCAGGAGATGTTCGTCCTCGAACAGGATCGGCGGCATCTGGGCGGGCGCCGTCGGCTTGGCGGTTGGCTCCGCTCGCCGCAGCGGCGGGATCCGCACCTCGTCACCGAGGGCCAGGCGATATTCGACCCGGGTCCGCCCACCGTTGACCCGGACCTCGCCGGTGCGGACGATCCGGTATACGTGGCTTTTCGGAACGCCCTTGGCCCACTGGAGCAGAAAGTTGTCCAGGCGCTGGCCGGCACTGCCCTCGTCGACCCGTACGGTGGACACGGATCGCGCAGCGGAAACCGGGGATGTTTTGCGTTGTGCAAGCATGTTGCATATACTGGAGGCCGGTCGCGATTGTAGCGGTGCCCAGTGCACCCCCTGTCGCGCGGCAGATCGCCGCGCGGGCGCCAATCTGCGATGGATGCGCGCGGAAACCGGCAGCGGAGTCTGCGCGAAAAGGGTCGTTGATTGAATGTGGGTCGCAGAGCGGATGGGCGCGGGCTTTCAGCCGGCAGTCCCTCGCAAGGCGGCTTTGTACAACCCAGCGCCTGCCCGGCAACTTGCCGCAGGCGCATGCCGAATTCGGATCCAGGGCCGGGTCCGCGCCTCCCCGCTAGCCGGATGGCGGCGCGGCACGCAGCCTCGTGCGACAACCCAACGGATTTCCATGCCCGGACGTTCCCTACCGCTGTTTTTCCCACCGTTCGTAAC
This sequence comes from Burkholderiales bacterium GJ-E10, assembly GCA_000828975.1. NCBI lineage: Bacteria > Pseudomonadati > Pseudomonadota > Betaproteobacteria > Burkholderiales > Burkholderiales bacterium GJ-E10. The sequence goes on from AP014683.1 coordinate 1,916,961, forward strand.
CGAACGGTGCGTGGGTGCACGCCTGTCGCGCGCCCATGGCGGTCAGCGGACAAGCGTTCCAGGGGATCGGGGTCGTTCACTACGGTTGTCGGCATATCGGACCTGATTCGGCACGTTCTGCGCCGAAAAAGCGGCGCAAGGAGTGCTGATGAAGCGCATGTTGTTCAATGCGACGCACGCGGAGCAGTTGCGCGTAGCGATCGTCGATGGTCAAAAACTGCTCGACCTGGACATCGAAACCAGCGGACGCGAGCAACGCAAGTCCAATATCTACAAAGGCATCATCACGCGGGTCGAGCCCAGCCTCGAAGCGTGTTTCGTCGATTACGGCGAAGAACGGCACGGATTCCTGCCGTTCAAGGAAATTTCGCGCCAATACTTCAAGGCCGGGCTCGATGTCGGCCGCGCCCGCATCCAGGATGCGGTAGCGGAAGGCCAGGAACTGATCGTCCAGGTCGAAAAGGAGGAACGCGGCAACAAGGGCGCCGCCCTCACCACCTTCATTTCCCTGGCCGGCCGCTATCTGGTGCTGATGCCCAACAACCCCCGGGGCGGCGGCGTTTCGCGACGCGTCGAGGGCGAGGATCGCCAGGAACTGCGCGACGCGCTCGACAAGCTCGATCTGCCGTCGGGCATGAGCGTGATCGCCCGCACCGCCGGAATCGGCCGCGCCGTCGAAGAGCTGCAGTGGGACCTGAAATATCTCCTGCAGCTGTGGAAGGCCATCACCGATGCGGTCGCCCTGGTCAAGGCGCCCGAACTCATCTACCTCGAGTCGAGCCTGGTGATCCGGGCGATCCGCGACTATTTCAACCCGGACATCGGCGAGATCCTGATCGACACCGAAGACGTGTACGAACAGGCAAAGACCTTCGTCGACTTGGTGATGCCGGACGTCTCGGCGCGCGTCAAGCGCTACCGCGACGACGTGCCGCTGTTCTCGCGCTTCCAGATCGAACACCAGATCGAAAGCGCGCATTCGCGCACGGTTTCCCTGCCCTCGGGCGGCGCCATCGTCATCGACCACACCGAGGCGCTGGTCGCCATCGACGTCAACTCCGCACAGGCGACGCGCGGCTCGGACATCGAGGAGACAGCCACCCGCACCAACCTCGAAGCCGCGGACGAAGCGGCGCGGCAGCTGCGTCTGCGCGACCTGGGCGGACTGATCGTCATCGACTTCATCGACATGGAGGAAGGCCGAAACCAGCGTGCCGTGGAACAGCGCCTCAAGGATGCGCTCCACCACGACCGCGCCCGCGTGCAGATGGGCAAGATCTCGCGCTTCGGCCTCATGGAACTGTCGCGCCAGCGGCTGCGCCCGGCGCTGAGCGAAGGCAGCCACATCACCTGCCCGCGCTGCAACGGGGTCGGCCAGGTGCGCGATACCGAAAGTTCCGCGCTGCACATCCTGCGCATCCTGCAGGAGGAGGCGATGAAGGAATCGACGGCCGCCGTGCATGCGCAGGTTCCGGTGGACGTCGCAACCTATCTCCTGAACGAGAAGCGCGCGGAAATCGCCAAGCTGGAAGCCCGGTTGCGCGTGTCGATCCTCCTGATTCCGAACAAGTACCTCGAAACCCCCCACTATCACATCGAGCGGCTGCGACACGACGACGAGCGCCTGGACAACCCCAAGGCCAGCTACAGCCGCGTCGTCGAGCCGCCGACGGAGGAGCCCTATACCACCGCTTCGCGCGAACCGCGCAACCGGCGGCAGGTCGCCGTCGTGAAGGGCATCGTTCCCGAGACGCCGGCACCGGTCATTGCGACGGCCGAAGCCGCGCCGACGGTGGCACAGCCCGCCCCGACCGCGGCGCCGGCCCACCATCCGGCGGATCGTTCCCTCTGGGGGCGGATCCGCAGCTGGTTCGGCGTCAAGGACGAAGTGGCGGTGCCCGCGGCCCAACCCGCGTCACCGAAGGGAGCCGCTGCGGCCGAACCCGCCGGCGAACCGGCACCGGCCCGCAAGGAGCCGCGCCGGGAGCGGGGGGAACGCAGTGAACGAAACGGCGAGCGCGGTGGCCGCCGGGGCGAGCGCCCCGCACGCGGCACCCGGGGCGACGCCGAGCGCACGGCGCGCGGAGAGCCCCGCAAGCGCGATGGCGCCCGCCGCGACGTCGAAACCGAAGCCGCGGCCGTCACCACCGCGGCGGAGGCCGTGCCCCCGGTCGAGGAAAGCCGCGAGGCCGCCGCAACGCAGGCTGCGACGGAAGAACGGACCGGCCGTCGCCGCAGCCGCCGTGGGCGCGGCGGTCGGGGACGCGACGGAGAGCAGGCCGCAGGCACAGCGGCAAACGAGGTCGAATCCGCGGACACCGTCCTTGCGGCGGGAGAACCCGCTCCGGAAGTCATCGCCGGGCCGGCCGTCGACGCGCCGGAAGAAGCCGGGGGCGAAGCCGGTCCGGAAGGGGATGCCGCCGCCGGCAGCCCGGACGAGTCGGGCAGCCCGGAGAAGCGCCGACGCCGTCGCGGTCGCCGCGGCCGCGGAGGACGTACCGGCGAGCGCGCCTCGGAAGGCGACAACGGGGAAGCGCCGCTCGGTGCCGAATCGGCTGTCGAATCCGGTGTCGAACCCGAGCCGCAGGAGCATGTCACCGCTCCCTTGGCGGAGGTGCCGGTCGAACCTGCCACGCTGCCGCCGGCGGTCGAAATCCAGCCGGCTGCGCTGGCAACGCAACCGCTGCCGCAACCCGCCGCCGAGGCGCCCGCCGCTGCGGAAGCGCCTGCCGTGGTAGCGGCGCCGGCCGCGGTGGCGGCGGAGATCGCCCCCGAGCCCAAGGAGGCGGAAGCCCTCCCCGCGGCCCCGGAAGCGACCACACCCGTGGCGATCCCGACGCCGATGACCGTGGAGGAGATCACTCCCACGCTGCATTCGGCGGGAATCGAACTTGCGCAAACCGACCCGGCAAAACTTGCCCAGGCCCAGGCCCGGATTGCGGAAGAGGACAAGCCGGTACGGCGCGGCCGCCCCCGCCCCGTGCGTGCTGCGTCGGCCGAGGAACCGCTCGTGCAGATCGAGACGCAGGGCGACTGAGTGCGGCAACCCGCCTTTCCCGCGTGCGGGAAAGGCGGGGCCGGATCAGAGGGTCGCCATGTCGATCACGAACCGGTACTTGACGTCGCTCTTCAGCATGCGTTCGTACGCGGTATTGATATAGGCCATCGGGATCCGCTCGATATCCGACGTGATGCCGTGTCGGGCACAGAAGTCCAGCATCTCCTGGGTTTCCCGGATTCCCCCGATCAACGAACCGGCGATCTGGCGCCGCTTCAGGATGAGGTTGAATACGCCCGGCGACGGATGCGGTTCGGCAGGTGCACCGACCAGCGTCATCGTGCCGTCGTGCTTCAGCAGTTGCAGATAGGGATCGAGGTTGTGCGGCGCGGCGACCGTGTTGAGCACGAAGTCGAACTGATTGGCCCGCGCGGCCATCTGCGCAGCGTCGGTCGAAATGCACACCTCATCGGCGCCGAGGCGCTTCCCATCCTCGATTTTCCCCGGTGAGGTCGTGAACAGGGTGACGTGCGCACCCATCGCATGGGCGATCTTCACCCCCATGTGCCCGAGTCCGCCCAAGCCGACGATGCCGACCTTTTTTCCCGGCCCCGCCTTCCAGTGGCGCAGCGGCGAATAGGTGGTGATTCCCGCGCACAGGAGCGGCGCAACGGCCGCGAGATCGGCTTCCGCGTGGCGGATCTTCAGGACGAAATGTTCCTTGACCACGATCGCCTGGGAATACCCGCCATAAGTGTTTTCCCCGCCGAACAGGGGTCCGTTGTACGTGCCGACGAAGCCGGTCTCGCAGTACTGCTCCTCCCCCTCCTGGCAGGGATGGCAATGACCGCAGCTGTCGACCATGCATCCCACGCCCGCGAGGTCGCCGGGCTGAAAATTCCGGACGTTCTTGCCCACCGCAACCACCCTCCCGACGATTTCGTGGCCGGGAACCGACGGATAGATCGTGTTGTGCCACTCGTTGCGCGCGGTGTGCAGGTCGGAATGGCAGACGCCGCAATACAGGATGGCGATATGGACGTCGTCCGGCCCCGGCGCACGGCGCTCGATTTCCATTGGAGCGAGGGGACTGGATGGGCTTTGGGCGGCATAGGCTTTGGTCATGCTCGTTGTTCCAGGAAAGGTTGATCGGGAATCGAACGGCCCGCCGCCGGAAGCGGCACCGGGCACGCCCGCATGTTGCCGGCACATGCCGGGGGACCGATGCTAGCAAACTGGTTGCGCTAGAATTGTATCGTGAATCGATATATAGTTCACAAATGAATTATTCATTTGTAAAACAATGAACGGCTTCGAAGCCGCCGAGGCGCGCGTCGCCCTCACCTGCGCCCGCCACCCGGCTTTCCCACGCACGCCGGCGGTGGTCATCCGGCTGATCAAGCACCTCTATAAGCGGACCCAGGACCAGGCCAACCAGGTTCTGCGGCCCTGGGGCATCAACCATACCGAGTACACGGTGCTGATGATGTTGTTCGGCAGCGAGGACTACCGCCTCAGCCCGTCGGAACTGGCCGATGCCGCGATGGAAAAGTCGACCAACATCACCCGCCTCACCGATGGCCTGTGCACCCGCGGCCTGATCGCGCGCCACGTCGACGAAGGCGATCGCCGCCGTGTACGTCTGACCCTGACCCCGGACGGACTGGCGATGATCGACGCGTTCCTGCCGGCCATCGGCGAAATGCTCGCGCGCCAGACCCGCACCATCTCCGCCGACGACTTGTCGCAACTCGAATCGCTCCTCAAACGTTTCCTCGACAGCGTTGAACATGGCTGAGCCCGCAGGACACATCCCCGCACTGTCGGCGCCGGTCCGGGAGGAAGCGCGATCCTGGACCTTCGTCGCCAAGAGTCTGGTCGCGCTCTACCTCACCGCGTGGCTGGCGATGCGCCTCGAACTTCAGCAGCCGTCGACGGCGATGCTCAGCGTCGCGATCGTGATGCAACCGCAGAACGGGCTGGTGCTGGCCAAGAGCTTCTATCGCATTCTCGGAACGATCATCGGATCGATCATCGGCCTGGTGCTGATCGCGGCCTTTGCCCAGGAGCGCGAATTCTTCCTGTTCGGCCTTTCCGCCTGGGTCTCCCTGTGCGCGGTGGGCGCCCTGCTCTATCGCAACTTCATGGCCTATGGCTACGTGCTCGCGGGATACACCGCCGCCATCGTCGCCCTTCCGAGCCTGCGCGATCCGCTGCAAGGGTTCCAGACCGCACAGATGCGCGTCTCGGAAGTCCTCCTCGGCATCACCGTCGCCACGCTGGTGAGCGCCCTGCTCTGGCCGCAGCGCCTGGGTCCGCAGCTCTACCGCGCGGCGGCGGAGCGCCTCGCCGAACTGCTGCGCCTGATCCGCGAGGGACTGCAGACGCGATTGCCGCCGGAACGTGCGGAGCACGAACACCTGCAGGCGGTCCGCGCCGCGGTAAGCCTGGAGGATCTGCGCTCGTCGGTGATCTTCGAAGATCCGGAAGTCCGCGCCAACAGCAACGGCCTGCGCCACTTCAACCACCAGATGATGGCCGTGTCGACCACGTTTCAATCGCTGATTCCCCTGCGCGAACGCCTGCCCGCCGAGGCCGCCGCGCGCATCGATGCGCTGGGGCGCGAACTCGCCGCCACCCTCGCCACGCCGTCCCGGCTGGCCGGCCCACGGGCCCGGCTCGACGCGCGCGCCGCGCAACTGCGGCAGGAGTTGTCCGATCCGGCGGATGTCGGCCACTTCGACGCGGCCGCCGCCCTGCTCCTGCGACTGGCGGGGGAACTGCGGGAATTGATGGTTTCCGCGCGGCTGCTGCGGGCCCGGCGCACGCACGGCGCAGGGGTCGAACGCGTGCACTTCCAGCGCAGCCACGATCCGGCGAACGCGTGGAAGACCGGACTGAGGACCTTCGGCACGATGAGTACCCTGAGCGGAATTTGGATCGCTACCGCGTGGCCCAGCGGCGGCACGGCGATGCTGGTCGCCACGGTGTTCAGCGCGTTGATGGCAATCGCCCCCAACCCCGTCGACGCGCTGACCCAGACCCTTTCCGGATTCGCCATTGCCGCCGTACTCGCCGTCGTCGTGGCCGCCCTGCTTCCGGGCGGCGGCTTCCCCGGTCTGGTTGCCGTCACCCTGCCGCTGCTCGCGGTGCTGTTCTACCTCGGGACCCGCCCCCGATGGGCGGGCGTGGGCATGGGGGCAATGCTCGGAATGTTCCTCAATCTGCAGATCAACAATCCCATGCGCCTATCGACCATCGGCCTCTTCAATGGCGCCGTCGCGGAGATCGTCGGGTTGCTCGCCGCCGTGCTGGGCTTCGCCCTGCTGCCGGTCCGCGGATCGATGCGGCGGGCGCTGGCCCGCCTGCGCGCCACGGTCGACCTTGCCGCGAGCGCCCCGCTCGACGGCCTGGCGTCCCGATTCGAGAGCGTGCACCGCGACCTGCTGAGCCAATTGCTGCGGCAGACTGCGACCGGCGGCCATCAGATCGACCGCATCGTCTCGTGGTCGCTGGTGACGCAGGAAATCGCGCGCGCGCTGATCGAACTGCGGCAGGACTTGCGCGAGCATGCTCCCCCCGCACCGGTGCGGATGCGCTGCGATGCCGTCGTCGGCGCCGTCGCCGCACTCTTTCGCAGCGCGACGCCCGACCGGCAAGCCGCCATCGATGCCATCGCCCGCGCCCTCGACGCGACCCCTCCGGCGCCTTTGCGGGCCCACCTCCTGCAACTGCGCATCGCGCTGCAAGACCCGCACGCCCCGATCTTCGCGCGCGTGCCCCGCTCCCCGGTGTCCCATGCATCGCGAATTTGACTTCACCGGCGTGCTGGTTCCGGGCGTCCTGGCGCTGCTCGTCGTCAGCGCCGCCTTGTGGTCGATCCTCGATCAAGTGCTGGTCCGGTACGCCGTATACCGCCAGGTATGGCATCCGTCGCTCTTCCGGTTGAGCCTGTTCCTCATCCTCTTTTTTGTCCTGGCGCTCGCATCGCGCCACGTCCTGCCATGAAACTTCCCCACGCCCTGCGCGCACTTCCCCTGGGACGCATTGCGTTGACCGTTGCCGCACTGGCCGTCGCCGCACTGCTGGCCCGCATCCTCTGGATCCACGAAGCCGACACGCCCTGGACACGCGACGCGCGCGTACGCGCCGACGTGATCCACATCGCACCCGACGTCGGAGGGCTGGTCGACACGGTACCGGTGCGCGACAACCAGCCGGTGCGCCGCGGCGACCTGCTGTTCACGGTCGATGCCGCGCGCTTTCGCAACGCCGCCGATACGGCCGCGGCGCGTCTCGCCATGGCGCAGGCCGCCCTGCAGTCGGCACGGGCGCAGGTCCGCGAACGCCAGGAGGATCTCGCCAAAACGCGCACGGCGCTGCAGATGGACGAAGACCGGGCCCGGCGCCGCCGCTTCGCCGGCGGTTACGGCGCCACCTCGCGCGAGGAGGTCGACGATGCCGATGCCGCCGCCGCGATGGCGCGCAACGCCTGGCATCTCGCGCAATCCCGGCTCGCCCAGGCCCATGCCGACACGGCTCGCGCGATCGCCCGACGCGACCTGGCACGCACCGCGCTGCAACTGGCACAACTGGATCTGCAACGCACCGAGATCCGTGCGCCCGTCGACGGTTTCGTCACCAACCTGCTGCTGCGCCCCGGCGACTACGTGCACATCGGCCAGCCCGTGATGGCGCTGATCGACCGCCACAGCTACTATCTCTATGGGTATTTCGAAGAAAGCAAGCTCGCCGACATCCGCCCCGGCGATCGCGCAAGGATCCGCCTGCTCTCGGACCCGCGCTGCCTGGCGGGAACGGTGGAGGCGATCGCCCGCGGCATCGGCGACCGCGACAACCCGACCGGCCCCGACCTGCTGCTCGACGCCAATCCGGTGTTCGACTGGGTCCGGCTCGCGCAGCGCATTCCGGTCCGCATCCACATCGATAGCCAGCCGGTGGATCTCCCGCTCAGCGCCGGGATGAGCGCGACGGTGACCATCCTGCCGCACGGAGGGAATGCGGGGGAAGGGTCGGTGTGCAATGGTGGGCCCAACAGGACTTGAACCTGTGACCAATCGATTATGAGTTTGCACTTAACGCAGCGTGTCTAGGAAAATCAAGCATATGCGAGCGTAAGCTAAGGAAGAAAAAAGTAGTTTGTTGACAGTAACTTAGCGTAGTTTTCCGGTGTCCGGCAAACATGATGGCTGTACCGCAGGTGTACCGCGCCATTGCTACGACTGCCAAGGCTCAAGGCAATCTTGCAGCGCCCTGACGCTGACGAAGGTTTTCCGCCCAGGTCGCCAACGCTTCAATCTCTGCCGTCAGAGCCTCCGGTCTTGGCAGCGGACGGTTCAATGCAGCGGCGGCGCTGTGCAGCAGTTCGGAACAGCGACCAAAGCCGTCGCGCATGGTTTCGCAGTCAGGAACCGTGATCACGGTTAGCTTGACCAAACCGGGCGTATCGACTTTGTTGGAAAGTCGCCGGACAACGTGCCCGACAGCTTCTTCAACCGCGATCTCCCACGTGTCGCGCAGCGTTCCGGCGATGGACTTGACGGACTTTCGCCACTCGTCTTGATTGCCCTGCTCGAAGTGATAGCGTTCACCTGCAAGCTGGTTGCCCAGACTTGTGGTGATGTCACTTACCCGACGTGCTTTGAATGGCGGCTCGTTGCGGCAGAAGCCCGCTTTGTCAGCCCCCCGGCTGATGGAGCTAATCGCAACCGGCGGCTTAGGCTGAGCGTCGTCCGCCGCACGATTCAACTCGAACAAGAACGCTAGGTCATGGGTGAAGACGATGACCTGGCGTTGAGCGGCCTCAGCGACCAGGCGTTTGGCCACGGCCTCCCGGTGCATGTGGTCGAGCGAAGAAACTGGATCGTCAAAGACGATGCCTGACTTGTTTTCGGTGGTGGCGAGTTCGGCCATGAAAGCGGCCAAGGCAACACAGCGGTGCTCGCCTTCGCTCAGGACCTGTCCAACCGCAGCAGCGGGCTTCCGTGTGAGGGCAACTTTGAATCGGGGGATGCCCTGAACGCTGTTCTGCTGACGAAGCTCCACGGCAAGTCCGGCAATCCCGAAGCTCGCGACCTCGCGGGAAAACTGCGCGCGAAGTGTATCCGTCACAAGAGCCTGTGCGATTTCAGTGCTCTTCGTAGTAGTGCGATTGGTTGTAGTGTCTCGCTGAGCAGCCTCAAGTCTTGCGACTTGCTTTAGGCGCTCGACTTCGGCGAGGACATCGGCCTTGATGCCACCAAGCCATCTCCGATCCGCAAGTTCGGCCTTCTCCGCAAGCAAGGCGGCGCGAGCAGGAGAGCCAGCCTCCGCAGCAAGGGCGTTTGCCCTAGTCTCAATGGCCGTCGCCTGATCGATCAACACCTGACGCGGATATTCCGTTACGGGAGCGTCAATAGCAGCGCTTGGATTGGCGTGGCGTCGTTTGATCTGGCGATGACGCCACAGGGCGCGCAGGGTCGCGCCCCTGATCTCGATCGCCAAGGCGTCCTCGCGCAGTTCGTCGCGGACGGTCGCCACAATGTTCGCAAGCTCGGCCAACGAGATAGCCTCACTCTTGAACGTTGCTAGCGCCTTGTCGTATGCGCCGCGCGCAGCATCGGCACGCTGCTGGCTATCGTCGCGCACAAAAGCCTCGAAGCGATTGAGGCGATCAGCGGCGACGGGCGTCAATTCCTGCTGGCAAAGCACGCATACGCTGCCCGGCTCTGTGACGGGGAAGCGCCGTTCAGGATAGGCCTCCGCATCAGAAAATGCACGTGCACTGGCCCATAGTTTCTGCCAAACCTCCGCACCGATCTGCGGCAACGGTTCGTCGCGGAAAAGCGCGCTGGAAGCCGCTTCCGCGGCCCGACGCGCGGCATCGCCTTCAACGGCAAGGCGGCGCAGGTTATTGGCGGTATCGTCGTCGATTGACGAAAACATACGATCCAGGCGCGCAACGTGCCCATCAACCTTCGCCTTCAACGCCGCAAGCTGGCGTGCCGCGCGAGCTGGGTCACCAGCCAAGTCCGCCGTGAGCTGCGCCAATCGGTCTTGCTCCGCTTGCGAGAGCGCGGCCAACGCTTCGACCGTCGCCGGCGAACTGTTGGCAGTGAGCCGGGCCATGAACTTGCCGACCGCTGTGTCTCTGCTGCAAGCCGGAGTCCTGATCGCCTCGGGCGTTTGCGCCTTTATCTGCGCAATCTCGGCTGCCAGCTTGTCCTTGACCGACTTACAGAGCTGCGCGAGCGCACCCAGCAGTTTCAGCGGAAACGGCGTATAGGCCACATCATTCGTGTCATCCACATGGACGTTGGCGGTGCGTGAATCGAAAACGCTGATGCCTGAAAGTGCGGTGTCAGCATCTTGCCCCAGCTGCCAAGCGCAAGTGCGGTTCTGACCGCTGATCGCGTATTCAATCGTTGCGCTCGGCGTGCCGGGCGCTGGGTCATAGATGTCGGGGGCAATCTCTTCGGTCCGAGCCGACATCCTGGCTCGACAAACCTTCTTGAGAATCCGCGCGTAGCCCGATTTGCCTGATCCGTTGTCACCATAGATGATCGTCAGCCCCACGCGGTGGAGCGTCAGCCGCTGGTCGGAAGCCAAGGCATTGACATGCCGGACTCCATGAACCTGCCGCAAATAGACTTCTCCCTGATCGCGGTTCGGACCACGAAGGTGTTCCGCTTCCAGCGGCACGGCGAGCTTGTCACCCTTGCAGATGGAAGCCAACTCGTCTATCTCGGTCGGAGCGAGGTCCGCTTGAGTGGCTAGCCGGCGCAGCGCATCCTGCTGCCAGCCGGGGCTATCAGCGGACCAGGCATGGATGCTGGCTAGCGCCTCAGCTTCTGTCGTCATAGGCCCGAACCTCCCGATCGTCAGTTCAACAAATCACCTACGCAATGCAATCTCGGCATCGATGAGCCTTGCCGCAGCGGCACGGACCTTTGCAACGATTTTGGCTCGTGCGTTGGAGTCATGTTCCTGGTGAGCCTGCTTCACCAGCTCAGTAAGCGCCTTGTGCGCGGCGCATGAGCTGTCGTACTTAGGCAGACTCACGTGCTTGAAGATGTCGCCCATGTTGGTCGCCACATTGTGGGCCTCGATCATCTCTTTGACGATCTCCGAGTGCAGCAGTCCACAGAGGTAATACGCTGGCTCCGGCGTATTGAAGTCAGCAAAGTAGAGCTTGTGGTCAGGCACATAAACGCGAGACCCAAAGCCAGGCACTGACCCTGATGCAACTACGGCCGCCGAGAAGTCACCCGTCATCTCCGCCCAAATGACCTTGAAGGGGGGCAAACGTGTAGTCCCCCACGTTGTAGATCGCGAAGAAGGGCGCTCCCTTCATGCGGGTCTTGAAGGTGGATCGAGATTCCAGGAAGGACTTGTACGCCTTGAAGAACTTAAAGGTCTTGGGGGTTCGTCTGGCTGCTATAGCTAGCCGCAGCAGCATCTAGCGACGCGCGGTCAATGCCTCTGTTGGGGACAAACGCATACAAGGTGTTCTCGGGCAAGAAATAGCAAGGATGCAAGTCCCCAGCACCCTTCGCGAGCGGGAACAAACTCTCAGCCTCGACCCAAAACTCGCGAGGCTGGCCTAAGTCGGTCTTGCCTTCGTGTGGGCGCGTGCGCACCTTGACTGTTTGCGTGACCGCATTAGAGTCGATCACATCGACGAAGTAGACCCCATTGAGGTCAGTCGTGATGCCCTTCCGTCCATTGACCCAGGTCGAAGCTCCAAACATAGCTTGGCAAGCAGCAAAATGGCCAGGCTTCATGATTGCCCAGGGCGCCCCTTCCATCGTTTGCGAAACGGGATTGGCTTCCATCTGGATCACATCAACCAAATCAATCACTTTGGCGCGAGGCAAGCGAGGGTCGATGGCTTTCAAGCGGGCCGCTCGACCGCCGCGTCCCTTCTTCGGGTTGCCGGCATCATCCATCTTTGGTTTGCCGAGCCATACTCGATAGTTCAACGGATACCGGGTTGTGCCCTGCACCTTCTTCGTAAACATCGCAATGGCCGTCTTATTGGCAGCGTCTGGGAAGGGCTTCAGCTCCTTCATGTCATCAACCGAGATCGGAACCAAACGATCCGTCGCGTTGATTCGGAATCGTCGGAAGCCCTGTGATGACGGGGATTGGAAGACTGTCTGGGTGATGATGAACACCAACCGGCCATCCTCGACGAGCCACTTGTCGGCTGCCGTGTACGTGATGATGGCAGAAATGTCCAATTCGTTGCCGCCGTGGAACTTGGTGTCTGAGAAGATCGCGTATTTCTCGCAGGTCGGCTTCGCGCGGTTTCGGTACGCCTCGGGAAGGTTCGACCAGCGCACCCAGGGCGGATTACCAACGATGGCATCAAACTGCCCCGCCGTCGCGGACCAGAAGAAGTTGCGCACGATCCTGAACCAGATACCGTTCCAGTTTTGCCGGTGCAGGGCAAGCACCTGATCGTATGTCAGTTTGAGATGGTCATGCCACTCGTCGGCCTGGCTCTTGGACAGGATGCGAGCTTTCACCAGTGCTTGAGCGACAGGTGGATACTCCGAATCTTTTTCAACCTCTTCGCCCATAAGCTGGAACACCTTGTCCAGCAACCCGCGATCACGGGCCAGGTCTGCGGGAAGAACGACTTGGAGGTTTGCCTGCTGGCTTCCGATGCTGTACTCGATGACTTTCTGGTCGCCGTCTGGATGGGGCGCAGGCGAGTACACCGCATCGGCCAGTAGCACAGGAATCTCTACGTCCTTACCCTTGCACTGCTGCATCAAGTCCGCAATTGCGATCAAGAAGTTCACGCGGGAGGACTGCACAGCTAGGGGGTTGAGGTCGAAGCCCCAGACCGTGGTTGTCAGCATGTCCACGGTTTGCTCGGCAGTCCAACTCGCCGCGAGCGCTGCGCTGCGCTTTTGTTCGATGGCCTCCAAAAGGAACGATCCCGACCCGCATGTTGGGTCGAGGAGGCGAGCAGATAGCCACTGATCCCCTTTGTATTCGAGCTTGGCCACGGCGTGTTCGACTAACCAATCTGGCGTGTAGAACTCGCCAAGACTCTTGCGCAACTCCTCAGGCACCAAGTCCTGGTAGAAATCCCGCAAGACATCGCGTGATCGTCCAGTTTTCTTGATCGTGTCGAAGCGGTAGACCGACAATTGGGCCAGCAGCGTGCGAATCGCAAGGCACATCGACGTGCGGATGGACTTCTTGGTTGTCGCGTCCAGATACCAGCTAAAGATGGCTTCTTCAACGAAGCCGTGCAAACCCACCGCGCTGAAGAACCCGCCATCTTCGACATCCGACCGCAAGGCGTCGATCAGCGCGTCATCTGACCCTAATGCCAGCAGCTCGTGAATCAGTGACGTGCTAGACGCCATGCCGTGCGCGGCCACGATCTCGGCCGCGATCAATTTCATCAGCAGCGAGTGGAAGGTGTGGGTAACGAAGAGCTTGGCCGGCAGGTCAATGTCGGTAGAGCCTGAGAAGTCAAAGCCCAACGAACCATTGATCTTTTTGCGCTGCTGGATGCTCAGGTCGGCGGCCTGTCCGTACAGGGTTGACCATTCCTCGAAAAGCATCTTGATCTTGCGATTGCCCCGTTGCCCAAGCGCCTCTGCCAGCGCATTGGACAGCTCCTGCATGAACTCGCGGCCGGTGTGGGAAAGATGTCCGAAGTCCTCGGCTAGATTTTCTGCGGTGATGGCCCGCCGGAAGTTGGCCCTCAGCGCATCGACCACCATCTGGAAGGTGACGGTTGTGAATGGCATCAACGGCTGGTGGGTGATCTTTCCCCCCTGCACTTGGGCGAAGCTCAAATGCTCACCGTCAATGGCAATGCCGATGTAGTCCTCCTCGGCCAAGCCTTGTTCAGATGCTAAGCGAGGGATGTACTTCAGCAGCCGGTCCACAGTCGCCTCAACAAACTTGGGGCTCGTGTCGCTACCGTTGAAAAGACCGGGGCCTTTGAACTCGATGACGACGTTGTTGTAGCTAGAGTCGCGTCTGGCTCGCTCCGCGTCCAAGTCGATCTGCAACGCCTCTTCTAACCCCTTCATCCATGCGTGGCGTACCTCTTCCTCGTTGGTCCACTGCCTGCGGCGTCGGTTGATGAGGTCATAGCCCTTCTTCGTATTGGCGTCCATTCTTGTCCTTCTGTACTCAGGGCTGCCGCGTCGGCTCAGACCGCCTAACGGGTGCGACTTTGTAAATGGTTGTCCGTGAGACCTTGTAGCGTTCTGCGATCTGACTGACCGGGACGGTCGGGTCGGACATCAGCCGTCTGATCTCTCGAACTTGCCGCGCGTCTAACTTCGGCTTGCGACCTCCGGCCCGCCCCCTTGCGCGTGCTGCGGATAAGCCTGCACGCGCCCTCTCCCGAATCAGGTTGCGCTCAAACTCTGCCAGCGCCGCGAAGACACGCAAAACCAGCTTTCCGGCCGCTGTCCCTGTCTCGATCTTCTCCGTGATGCTCTCGAACCCGACACCCACGCGCCCAAGCTCCGCGACGATCTGCACCAGGTTGGGCAGACTGCGCCCGAGTCGATCAAGCCGCCACACCACAAGAGTATCCCCGGGCCGCAACGTCTTGCGACACTGCTCAAGTTCGGGCAGCTCGGGGGACTTCGCGCTACTGGTCTCTTCATAGATGACCGTACATCTGGCCTGCTTGAGCGCGTCGCGCTGCAGGTCCAGCTCTTGGTCGTCCGTGGAGACGCGGGCGTATCCGATGCGTTGATTCATGGACAGAAGCGCAACATTGAAAGATGAACGGCTAAGTTGACACTCTACCGCATTGCTCTGATCGTGGCCAGCCACAGCCACGTCGCGCGCCTGTTCGAGAAAGGACTGTTTGATGGGCAGGAAACTGGCGTGTACACGCAATATCGGAACCGTGTACACGCTTCCGATGCGGACACAAAGAGCAGGCCGGACAGTGCCGGCCTGGTGGGGGCCGCTGGGCGAGGCCTGCGGCGCGTGGTATCGTGAAAGGGTCTTGATGCTCGCCGGCCTAGTGAGTGGTCTTGACCGGCAGGGCAGGCGCTTCCATCGCCTGTTCTGCCACCCTCGCAATCACGTCGCCGAAGCACCGATCCAGTGACAGCAGCGGCAAGCCGTCGATGCAGTCGCGCAGGTTGTCCGGCTCCCAGCGTTCGGCCGGTGTCACACACACCCGCTTCGTGTCCCAGTTCAGGCAAGCCAGGTACACCCGGCCCAGCAGCTGCAGGGCATAGAGGACATCGCCGCCGCCCAGCTCGACGCACTCGCCTACATCTTCGAACACGTGGGGCATGTTGGTTGCCTCGGTCATCATCCGCAGGGCGGTGGGCATATCGATGTCGGTTTGCATCATGATTCTCCTTCGTCGTGTGAAAAGTCCTTCTCGTCGGATTCGGTCTGCAGAGTTTCGTCGGCCGCGCCGATCTGCTCAGCGCGCTCCGTGACCTTCGCTCGGCTCTTGTTTACGAAAAACGAGGGCAATCGCTCGTAGAAATCCTGGGTCCGCTTCGCCTGAAGCGCCTGGGCTGCGGCCTTGTCGGCCGGCGCTGGCAGCGCGAACCCCAGCCACTCCCGCAGGTAGTCAAGGACGCCCATGATGAGCTGCTGTTCCGCGCGGTCCTTCTCGACCTGGCGCGCGAGTCGGTTGACCGCGGTGATGATGTCTATTCGGACATTGTTCAGGTAGTCCTTCTCCTGCTCCTGCCGCAGGAAGTCCTTGATCGCGCCACGGATCATGTGGCCTACGGACAGGCCGATGTGATCCGCCCGTGCTTCAAGCTCGCGAAGCTGATCGTCGTCCAGGCGGACCGAATACGTTCGTTTTGCTGCCACTTCCACCTCCGAAACTGTGTTGCGTTCGCGTATGGCGAACGTCATGCGAATTTGAAAACCGCAGGACGCGGGAAGCCGCGTTCTGCAACGATCTACGCCAGAAACAGCCACTGCCACGCAATACCCCCTTTATGTTCCACTCGAAGAATTTCGAGTGGTCTGTGTATTGCGTTTCCGGGCCATCCACTGAATTGCTCCAAGGTGATCCGCCGCCGTCCACCGGGCACTGCATCGACACTGCTTCTGCACGGCATGTTCACTGCAAGAACAGTGCAGAACACGGCGCGCGCATGGCATCGGAACGGCGTAATCACTGCAAGGCCATTGCATTCAAAAGATCGGCTCGGTCTTGCACTCCGTGAGCCGCCGGAGCGTCGCCAAAATTCGCTGGTTGCCCCGCGTGCGTGGAACCGTGCCCGCCCTGCTCCTGGGCGTCGGCACCGGCTCACCTGCCTCGCGGTAGGCGTTCGCAACCCTGTCCCATTCGACCGCCAGTGCCCACCGCGCTTCGTCGAGCGTCGGCCGCCTAGCGTGGACAAACGGAAGGTCGATCAGCCAGGCGGACCATTCGACCCTGCCTTGTCGTGCATGGGGGATGGCTTCGACGTGAAAATCGCCGATCTTTTTGGTCTTTCTCATGGTGTTTCCTTTCCCTCAACGTGGGCTGTAGCCGACGCGCGCCAGGATCGTGCCGAGCTTGGCGGTGGCGTCGATCATCAGGTAGGCCTCCTGGTCCGACACGGCATTGCTGCGGCAGTCGGACCAGGTGATGCGCTTGCAAAGTTCGGCCAACGCCCATGCTTGCGCGTCGGTCAGCTCGGCGAACTCGTCGCGGCTGCTACCACTGATGGCCTGCAGATACATGTGTCCCCCTACTCTTCGCTGTGGCTGCTGATGCTGACGGATGCACTTTGCACCCGATCCGCTTGTTTCAGCTCATTGGTCAGGTTGCTCGAAAGTACGTCTACCGTTGACTTCCGTGCAGCCATGGTGGCTGGCGCAGGCGCAGAAGTCGGGGTATTGCCGCTCGCCGTGCCGCCCGTGATGCTGGGCGCGACTTCAGCAGGAGCGGCGGCCGGGGAGATAGGCACCACATCGGGCGCTGCAGCAGAGGGGGCACTCGGTACAGCGCCGGCGTCGCCAGACGGCGCAGTGCCTGCGGGCGCAACTGGCGCAGCAATCTGGGTGTCGCCGCCAGCTGTACTGGCCAGAATGCTCGGCGCGGCGTCCGGGGCCACTGTTGCGGCCGCGTTCGGTTCAGGCGCGGCAGGAGTGCCGGTCGCTGATGTATCGGCGGCTGGGGCCGACGGAGTAGGACGTAACACATTGCCAGCGCCGGCATCGCCAGACGGCGCAGTGCTTGCGGGCACATCGGGCGCAGCAAGCTGGGTATCACCACCTCCTGTGCTGGCCGGAATGCTCGGCGCGGCGTCCGGGGCCACTGTTGCGGCCGCGTTCAGTTCAGGCCCGGCAGGAGTGCCGGTCGCTGATGTATCGGCGGCTGGGGCCGGCGGGGTAGGACGTGACACATCGCCAGCGCCGGAATCGCCAGACGGCGTAGTAGCTGGGGCAGCCGCATCGGGCGCGGCCGGTTGAGCGCCTGGCACGGATGGCGCGGACACGGTACTTGCTGCATTTGCCTCGCGTATCGCGGCCGTCTTCGCGTCGATCCGGGCGGCAAGCGAGCCACTGGCCGGCGTTCCCAGGCCCTTGATAGTCTCGCGGGCGGCTTCCCCGACTGCGCCGCCGATGGCCCCTGCAGCGCCTGCGGCCGTCCCCATGACGCCCGTTGCTCCGGCCGTCCTGGCTTGCGTGATGGCCGACGCGCCGGCGCGGACCGCATTGGCAACGCCGTTTGCCGCGCCACCGGCAAGCGTCGCGGCACCACCAGCGACAGCGGCCACGCCACCGGCGGCGACAGCCGCGGAGCCGATCATGTCGCCGCCGGACAGCGAGGCCGTGCCGCCGAGCAGATCGGACGCCATTTGCGGAACCTTCAACGCCAAGAAGGCGAGCAGGCCGGACATCCCGAACACGGCCCACATGGGCGACATGTCGGTGATCGAGAAGGCTGCGAGTTGCTGCCCCATAGTTGTCGCCATCATTTGCGCGGCGTACAGAACGAAGTAGATGGCGAGGAACCGCACGCCGATGACGATAGCCCCCGAAATCGCCTTCATGGTCATGTCCCGGCCATGCTTGATTCCGCCAAAGGCAACGATCAAGGGATAGCAGGCCAGGTAGAAGTACATCTGGACCAGGATGACGCTGTATTGCGCGGTCAGGATCAAGAAGGCCAGCACGATCAGGATGATGACCATGCCGAGCATGAACGCCACCAGCGGATTCGCCGCGGCGGCCAGGCCGGCCGGCACCGGCACGCCGGCGATGGTGGCGTTATTGGCGAAAGCCGTGGTCATCTTGTTCACCAGGTCGATGCCCTGCCAGAACACATCGGACGGGTTGAAGATGCTGATCCCGCTCGCGCTCGCGCCCAGCTTCCAGAAGCCTTGAACGTAACTGTCCGGGAATCGACCGCATAGGCAACGGCGGTTGACGCGGGCATCGTTCCGTCTTTTTCGGGAGACGGACGGTGGAGTCGGAATCGGTTGATCTTGGGTGGACCCGCAAGCGTGCGCGGCGCGATGAGGAAACCTGGAATGGGTTGATCGCGGAGCAGCGTGCGTCTGGGCAGACGGTATCGGCGTTTTGCGCGCAACGCGGCGTACCCCGCAGCAGTTTCGGCAAATGGCGCAAGCGCCTGGGTGCGGCGCCGACGAAGGGGAATCGAACCCCGGCGGGCAAGGGGTTCTTGCCATTACCCATCCGCGAGAGCGCACCGCAACCTACGGAATCCGTATCGGTCGAGTTGAACGTCGGTGCGATGCGGATTCGCGTCTCGGGTGCCGCAGCGGGCAGAATCGTCGATTCGATCCTTGCGCGCATTGCGACGCCGGCATGATTCTGTCGCCCGCGGTACAAGCGTTCGTATACCGCGACGTGGTGGATATGCGCCGCGGGGTCGATGGTCTTCTGCGCCTGGTGACGGATGCGTTTTCGCACTCCGCCTTCAGCGGCCATGTGTTCGTCTTTATCGGAAGCCGCCGAGACAAGGTCAAGATGCTGTGGTGGCACAGCACCGGTTTCGTGATGCTCTACAAGCGCCTGGAACGGGGGCGGTTTCCGGCACCGCACATGCTGGCCTCGCGTGGTTTGTCGATGGCTGAACTCATGGCGTTTCTCGAGGGAATCGACCTCTCGCGCGCAAAGCGCATCGCACACGTGAACGCATCGCGCGTCGCGTAGTTTTTCTCGTTGATCGCGGTTGCGCTGTCAACGTGGCGCGGCATGCATCCGTTTTGGATGCATGCACTCGATCGCCGCCCTCGACATCGAATCTCTTCCTCGTGATGTCGATGCGCTGCTCGAAGTGATCGCCGAGCAGCGCAAACAGTTCTCCGCAGTGCTCGAGTCGCTGTGCGCCCAGCTCGCGAAGATGAAGCAGATGACCTTCGGGTCGCGCTCGGAGCGCTTCGCAGGCCAGGCGCTGCTCTTCACCGAGGATCTTCCCATTCCCCCGGCGCCGCCGAAGCTCCCGACGACGACGGTTGCCGCGCACGAGCGCAAGCGTCGCGGACGTCCAGCGCTTCCGGCACACCTGCCGCGGGTCCGCAAGGAATATGACCTCACGGACGATCAGAAGGCCGGATTCGACCGGATCGTGCTCATCGGCGAAGTCGTCAGCTCCACGCTCGACGTCATTCCGCAGAAGGTATTCGTGATCGACCACGCGCGGGCGAAGTATCGCTGCACCAAGGACGGAATTACTTCGATCGTCGTGGCCGATGCGCAACCTTCGCCGCTGCCCAAGAGCAACGCCAGCGCCGGGATGCTCGCGCACGTACTGGTGTCCAAGTACTGCGACGGAATTCCGCTCGCCCGCCAGGAGAAGATCTTCGCCCGGTACGGAGTCGATCTGGCGCGCACGACGCTCGACGACTGGACCCTGGCAAGCACGGAGAAGCTCGCCGTCTTGATGCCCGCGTTCAAGGCGCACGTTCTGGGCGCCCCCGGGATGTTTGCCGACGACACGACACTGAAGCTCGTCGAGGAGGGTCGACGAAGATCGCGCACCGCAAGGCTCTGGGTGTACGTCAGCAGCGGTGCGAGACAAGATCCCCAGGGAAACTGGATCGCCTACCCCAAGGCGGCGTACTTCGAGTTCACCGAAACCCGGGAGGCGATCCACCCAACCCGGTTCCTGAAGGGGTACCGCGGCTTTGTGCAAGCCGACGACTACAACGGTTATCACCCAACCTTTGCCACGGGGTTGGCGAAGCATTGCCTATGCTGGGCGCATGTGCGAAGGCGCTACTTCGAGGTTGCGTCGCAGCCGGGAGCATCGCCTCTGGCCAGCGAGGCCCTGTCGTTCATCCGCGGCATCTATCTCGTCGACTCCGAGTACAAGGACGCCACGCCAGACCAGCGGCTTGCGGCAAGAAAGAAGCACACCGTTGCGCTGCTGGAGAAGTTCTATGCGTGGTTGTGCCACCACCAGCCGAGCCTGTTGCCGCGATCTCCCCTTGGCAAAGCGTTCGCGTACACGCTCTCGAACTGGGCGGCGCTCATGCGCTTCACCACGGACGGCACCGTTTCGCCGGACTCCAACTTGGTCGAGCGAACGATTCGCCCGGTCGCCGTAGGCAGAAAGGCATGGCTCTTCGCAGCATCCGAGCGCGGAGGACACGCCGCAGCGGTTGCCTTCAGCCTCATCGAATCGTGCAAACTTGCGGGTGTGGAACCCTACGCATACCTTCGCGACGTGCTGCAGCGCATCGACGGTCATCGCATCGACCGTCTGCACGAGTTGCTGCCCTTCAACTGGAAGCCCACCGGTGACTGCAACCCCGTTTGATCCCGAGCTCGCCACACTCATCGCCAACCTGCCGCAGGCAAAGACGCTGGACCTCTACCGAATCGAGGTCGCGATCCGCAAACTGCGCAGCGAACCCAGGCGCATCCTCGATGTGCGCAAGCACCTGCATCTCGGAATGACGGTGCAATTCTTCAGCGACTACGACGCCACAACCCATACCGGCAAGATCGTCGCGCTGCGCGACCGGGATCTGACGATCGACGACGCAAATCAGAACACCCGTTGGTCTGGCGTCCCATACGCCGCGATCGATCTCGGCGCGACGGACACCGACACGGTCGAGATCATCGACGCGGATGCTCAACCCAGGCCGGCGCATCGTCGTCCCGCACGAGAAGACTTCAAGATCGGCGATGCCGTCAGCTTCGTCGGCCGCGATCACCACACGCGGTTCGGTCGCGTCGTGCGCCGGAACCAGAAAACCGCATCCCTGGAATGCGACGACGGCCTCTGGCGCGTTGCCTACGCGCTCCTCCAGCACGTCGTCGACCTCTGACCCAATCCCCCCGCGTCGTCAAGGAACGCCGATTCCCGGACAGTTACCCTTGAACCACGTCCGTCATGACGTTCGCGTTCATCAGGAACACCAGGAAGCCGTACCAGAGCGCGCGTGTGATGACGGCCACAAGGATTTCCTGCGGGCCTTCGGTGCGAAGCAGCTTGCCGATGATGACCATGCTCAGATCGATGGTTGCAAGCGTCACCACCAGCCATTTCGCGGCCTGCGCAATCGTCGTGCCGAATTGCGCCGATGCCGTCTGATACTGCTGGATGACCAGGCCGAGGTCCGCCTGTCCGGCCGCGAGCGCCGGAGTGCAAACCCCCAACAGCGCGAGGCCAAGAAGCCACAGTGTGCGACTCTTCACGATTCTGTCTCCTGCAAATGCGCGATGGAGCTGGCTGATAGGCGCTTCAGCATTGCGTTCATCTGGCGCGATAGCCCGTTAGAAGCCACACAGGCGACAAGGGCCGAGCCGGATGCGACCAAGCAAACCGACAGCGTCGTCAAGGGGCCTCTAGCCAGCATGTCCGCGATTCCATGGATGCCGATCCATGACACGAATCCCGTGACCACTTTGATGACGAACACTAGGCAGATCGCCTGGAACGCGACAAAGCTTGCGACATACGTAGCGGAGAGGGCTAGCACGGTGGCCCTTGCCCTTAGGGTTGCCAATGTGCTCATGGTCAGTTCCCCGAGCTGGCCGCGGCGGCGGGTTTCGCACCTTGCCCCGGACCGAAGCCGACGAAGCCGCTTTGGCCCCACTTGCGCACTTGGCCGTTGCCCTGGTGCATGACCTGGTTCAGCGCGGCCTGCTGGGCCTTCTGTTGCTGTTCGGCTTTGTCGCTGCACCCGGCCAGGCCGGCGAGAGCCGCAAGGAGGATCGAAGCTGCGATGATCTTGGCGTTACGCATGGTTGTTCTCCTTCGTGGTTTGGTGTTCGTTGAACTCGCGCAGCGCCGGAATCAGGGCGATCAACGCCACGACCACCGTTTCCGAGATAGCCGAGTGCCAGGACTCGAAGCGTGCGGAAATCAGCAGCGTCAGCAGCGCGGCGGTGCCGAACATGGCGGCGAACTGGATGTGCTTCTTCATGGCGTCCACCTCACTGCGGGCCGTAGCCGACAAAGCCGCTTTGGCCCCACTGCCGCACGGTGCCATTGCCTTGCATGAGCACCGTTTGCGCGGCGTTCGTCTGGTTCGCCTGGACCTGCTGCTGTGTCGCCAGGTACGTGTCTTGCGCCGCTATTTGCGTGCCTATCAGCTGCCGCAGCTCTTGGAGTTGCGTCACTTGCGCATTGGCGATCATGTTGCCGGCCTGGATGGCCTGCAGCGCGCCCGGCGATCCAGCCGAAATGTTCTGGATGGACTGCAGGGCTGCTTGCTCGGAGGCGAACTGGCCCTGACTGGTTTGGACGCCCGCGACCCGCATAGCGGTTGAGATGCTTCCCAGGCTTTTGGTGATCCAGTCGCTGTACTGATGCCCGTAGCTTGTCGCTCCGGCCGTTGCGGCGAAGCCGGGGTACTCCTGCTGGAACTGCTGGGAGAAGTTGCCGGCGGTGTAGGCCAGTCCTTGCGACTGCGAAACAAGCTGGGTCAGCTGCGTCAGGTCTTGCTGCGCTTGGCCCCAAATCTGTTGCGGCGCTGCCGTCAGGTTCTGCATTTGCGCCTGCATGTACTGCAGCTGCTGGGCCAGCTGCTGAATCTGCTGGTAGGTCTGCGCGGTCTCCTGGACCAGCTGCGTGTTGTTCAGAATCTGCGTCACTTCGGTCGCGCCGCCGTTGCCCATGACGCTGCCCGCCTGGGCGGAGCCCATGACCATGCTGCCCGCGAGCGCGAGCATGACGGCCTTACGTATTGTGCGTTGCATTTCTGCTTCTCCTTTTGGCGTCATTGATCGAATGCCGGCCCCGGTCGATGACGGCGACGCGGGCGACGTTGTTGAAAAGATGCTTCCACGGCGCTTATCCACAGGCCGCCGCTGGTAGAAGAAAGGTAGAAAGAAGGTAGAGGGCGTTTCGCTGCCCGCAAACGCTGTATCCATGCGGATTCCAGCGGTGGGGGCGGAACGCAAACACGACAAAGCGGAATCCAAACACGACGAAGCGGAACGCAAACACGATGGCGGCGGAACGCAAACACGATGGCGGCGGAACGCAAACACGATGAGCTGAAGGCGTCATGGCTTCGCCCCGTCCAACTTGACCCATGCCGCCTGTTCCCGTCCCTTGGTACTGAACTCGATGCGTCCGCCGGCGATGACACCAACGCGTTCCAGCTCACGCATGGCAGCGACCAAGGCGATGCGGAACTTCCGCACAGGACTGGTGTATTGCAACTTGTCCTTGAGCCAATCCAGGCCGTAGCGCTGCACTGTGTCCGCCGATGTAGCGACAAGGCGCTGAAGGGCTTTCGCCATGTCTTGCCCTTGGTCGATCTGAAAGCGCTTCTCCCAGTCGATCAGGGCGTACTCGCGGCCACCGAATAGGGTCTTCCAGCGTGGGTCGATGGTGAAGCTGTACGCCTCGGCGTTGGCGTCGTAGTCGAACCCGGCGAGCATGTGAAATGCTTTGGTGTCACCGATCCGGTATTTCGGCGCGCCATCGGACTTGCGGGCTTCGATCACAATCGTTGCCGCCGTGAAGGCGATCATCGTGCGCTGCAGCCAGTCGTAGTCTCTGCCGCTAGTGCCGTGTCCAATGGCACGAAGAAATGCAGCGCGGTTCATGATGACGGCTTGGCCTAAAGGCGCGTCCGTCGCGTCGTACATCAGCTGCATCCACGCATCGGCCTGGGCTTCATCGAGCTGTTGTCCCGTGTACGTGATCGTGGCATCGCCGCGAGTGACCAATACGGTCCTGTCGTGATACTTCTTCCGTCCCCGCGCCACAGGTGCGAACAGCGATGACCTGGCGACGGCATTCGGCATCGCGCGCAACCAGTCTTCCAGTCCAGGCAGGAACATTTGCTGGGGCTCAGCGGAGTCCTGCCGCGCGGCAGCTCGTGCCTGGGCTTCAGCAACCCGTGCCGCGAGACTTGGAAATTGCGCGAGGAGCTGGAACGTCATGCCAACGCCTTAGTCCCCGCTAAGAACCTTGGCGATCTCGGCCGTGCGGAAATAGACGCGCCGACCGAGCTTCAACTTGGCCGCATTGATATGCCTGGACCAGTCTGAATCGGAGCGAAGGCTGATACGCAACCCTTCAGCCGATCGGTCCAATACTTTCGCCAATTGAGCGATGCTCAGCAGCGGCCCGTACTGCGTCGTGAGCGCCTCTTCAATGTGCATGTACGTATTCCTTCGGTCGTTTACGGTCGGTGTATGGATGTTCCTGCCAAACGAGCGTAAGATGGCGCCCAATTGTTAGAACAAAGTTGACGTCAATGACGGCAAACCTACGCAAGAAGACAGCGACCTTTGATCCTCAGCTAGGTGTGCTGGTCGCGGCGTGTGAGACCACGTCGAAGCGGGTTCGCGCCAAATTGCGCGAGCCCTACAGGTGGTGCTTCTGCGAACTGTGTGGGAAGTCCACGGAGTTCGCCACTGCCATTGAGGCGAAGGCGGTCTTTAAGCGTCTTCGCAGGGGAAGCGCGAAGGCTGTCCCTCTATCCGACGAGGTTCGCGCCGAGGCACAGCAAATGGCGAATAACCTGGTGTCGATCTATGACCGTGCGCTCGCCGGCGACTTTGGGCCTGAGGCGGCGGGGCAAATGGTCGCGGAGCTTTGCGACGTGCGCGAAATGCGGGGTGATCTATCCGTCGAGTCGTTCCGCGACCAGGTTGAACGGCGTGCGCTAATGGTTGCGTGGGCTCGGCGTGGCGATGTGTTCAATGCGTTGAGGCTTCCTAATCAACCGGATGGAGCGCCAAAGCCAAGCAAGTTCTATTGCGAGGGCCACAATCCCAGGCGGAGTGCCGAGGCACGGCGTGCGTACCAGCGCGACCGGAGGTTCGCGGCCGAGTATGAAGAGCTGATGTCAATCATTTGGAATCAACGGGCTGGGACACTGCCTCGCTGGGACCTTGAAGCGCACGCCTACGTGCGCCGTGAAGCGTTTCGGCTCCTGCAGGCGATGAAGGTGAGAACGGCGCTTATCGGCGAACTGCAAGACCAAGGCGTGACGTGCCAGGCCGAAATCGCGAGACGTCTCGGGGTCAGTCGTCAAGCGGTTTCCAAGATCATCAAACGTTCAAGGGTTGGTCATGCTGGTGACGATGGACGGAAGCCGTGAACTGCGGAGGTTGATATTATGGAGACACGCCAGATGAACCATCAGCCCGATTTGGTTTCGCTGCCAAGTGGGAGCGCGGTAAGCTTCGGTCTTGAATTGCCGACAATGAAGTCCCTCTACATTGAAATGTATTTTGGGGACGCGCTGCTGAGTAGCGGTACTGCATTTCTTGCCGCCAATGATCGGGAGTCGCATTGCGCTCTGATAACGAACAGACACAACGTCACGGGGCGCAACCAGGAAACGGGGGAGTGTCTAAGTAAAACTGGCGGAGTGCCGGATAGTGTTGTCATCTATTTTCATAAGAATCCATTGGAGGATGGGCAATGGAAGAAAATCAAATTGCCTTTGTATAGGGAAGACGGTTCGCCATGGTGGATTGAACACCCAACGCTCGGTGCTCAAGCTGATCTCGTGGCGTTAAATCTCAGTTGGGGTAGCGACGTAAGAAAATTGCCCTACTATATGCAATTGGATTTGGATCGCGTGAATATGGTGGTGGCGCCGGCGGATGCTGTTAGTGTTATTGGATTTCCATTTGGGTTATCATCAGTTGGGAAATTCCCCATTTGGGCGACCGGATTTCTGGCGCAAGAATTAAGTTTGGTTACCCCTGAAAATCCAGTTTTCCTGATAGATTGCCGAACTCGTCAGGGGCAGTCCGGGTCGGCGGTCATAGCCTATCGGTCGTCGGGGTATCGTCAAATAAAGGATGGAAAAATATCCGCGACCCTTACAGTGAATCAAGCGTGGGAGTTCCTTGGTATTTATTCTGGTCGTGTCAATGCGGAGTCAGACCTTGGTAGGGTATGGCACGTAAGTGCCGTTGAGGCGGTTTTAGAGGCGGCGGCCGGGGCCATGAAAAATAAGACCAACAAATAAAGAATCAAGCCACCAACGAGTGCGTGTACACGCTCTGCCTGGGTGGGTGGTGGGTTCCTACGCCTTCAACTTGTCGAGCTTCGCCACCAGGTCCTCGGCGCGCAGGTGGGTGTACCGCTTGAGCATCTGCATCGACTTGTGGCCGCTGATGGCTGAGACCTCCTGGTCGCTCAGCCCGGCTTCCACGAATCGGCTGACGGCCTCGTGCCGCAGGTCATGAAAGCGGAAGTCGGCGCAGCCGACCGAGCGCTTGATGTCGAGCCACACCTTGTTGAAGTTGTAGGGGCGGCGCTTCTCGTCCTTGCCCGGCTCGCCGTAGAAGATCAGGTCGGTGTCGATAGGGCGTACCGGATGTTCCAGCGCTTCCCTGAATAGGCTGGTCGCGGTCGCCGTGAGCGGTACGGTGCGCGGCAGCGTGTTCTTCGTGTCCAGCAGCCGCACCACGCGGCGTTCGAGATCGACCTGGCTACGGCGCAGGGTGGCGATCTCGGAAGACCGCATTCCCGTTTCCAGAGCGATGCGGACGATCCAGCGCAGCATTGGGTTCGAGTGCGCGTCCACGGCCGCGAGCAGACGGGATTCCTCGTCAGCGCTAAGCCGTCGATTACGGCCCGCACCGGGAGCCGGCCGGCGCACGTTCAGCACGGGGTTGAACGCCAAGCCAAGACCCCACTCCTTCACCGCGACTGTGAACAGGTGGCCGAGCAAGGCCAGCTCAAGACGGACGGTGTTGGCCGCGCGCGGAACAGGCGCGCCATACTCATCCTTCCGGTCCTCGCCGGCCAGGCGCTTGTCGCGGTACTGAGCCACAAGGTCAGCCGTGATGGCCGCGAGGGAGTACTTGCCGAAGAATGCGATGAGGGGCACGGAGCGCTTGTGCTCGCCGCCCTGCGTCATCGGGCGCTTGGTGGGCGTGACCTCGATCAGATAGCGCTGCATCGCCTTTTCGAACGTCAGGCGCTCCGCCGGCGCTCGCTGCACGAACATACCGCGCACCATCTCGTCCTCGGTGCGGCGTGCCCAGTCCTCGGCATCCTTCTTCAGCCGAAAAGTCTTGATTGTGGTCGGGAAGCCGGTCTTCCGAATGACCGCCTTCCACGTCCCAGAGGGGGTCTTGACGATGGTTGCCATGGCCTCGGTACAGTGCTTACGTTCCGTCACTGTACCGGAACTGTACCGAGGTGGCAACTGTCGGGGTGGATGGTGGGCCCTGCCGGGCTCGAACCGGCAACCGACGGATTATGAGTCCGCAGCTCTAACCTATTGAGCTAAAGGCCCTTTTTTAACTTTCGTCCGACTTCTTTGGCCGGCTCCGCATGTCCTTTTTGGCGTTCCTATCGGGCCTTGCATGGTGGATTATGAGTCGACTGCTCTAACCAGCTGAGCTATGGGCCCGGCGCGGACGCGCGGACAACGGGAAGTGTCCGGCGCCGTTCCCTTCCCCCGCGCCTGGAGGGAAGGGAAGGCGAAAGCTTACTCGAGGAAGCTCTTGAGCTTGTCCGAGCGGCTGGGGTGGCGCAGCTTGCGCAGCGCCTTGGCTTCGATCTGGCGGATCCGCTCGCGGGTGACGTCGAACTGCTTGCCGACCTCCTCGAGCGTGTGGTCGGTGCTCATCTCGATGCCGAAACGCATGCGCAG
Organism: Burkholderiales bacterium GJ-E10; assembly: GCA_000828975.1. Lineage (NCBI taxonomy): Bacteria > Pseudomonadati > Pseudomonadota > Betaproteobacteria > Burkholderiales > Burkholderiales bacterium GJ-E10. Next base: position 1,944,987 of record AP014683.1, read on the forward strand.
CACTTTGGCTTCGCGCGGAGTGAGCGAATCCAGTACGTCCTTGGTCACGTCGGCGAGGCTGGAGTACTGGGCCGCGTCGGCCGGGGCCACCGTGGTCGTGTCTTCGATGAAGTCGCCGAGGTGCGAATCGTCGTCGTCGCCGATCGGCGTCTCCATCGAGATCGGCTCCTTGGCGATCTTGAGGATCTTGCGGATCTTGTCCTCCGGCATCTCCATCTTCTCGGCAAGCGTCGCCGGGTCGGGCTCCAGACCGGTTTCCTGCAGGATCTGGCGACTGATCCGGTTCATCTTGTTGATCGTCTCGATCATGTGGACCGGGATGCGGATGGTGCGCGCCTGATCCGCGATCGAGCGCGTGATCGCCTGCCGGATCCACCACGTGGCGTAGGTCGAGAACTTGTAGCCGCGGCGGTATTCGAACTTGTCCACGGCCTTCATCAGGCCGACGTTGCCTTCCTGGATGAGGTCCAGGAACTGCAGGCCGCGGTTGGTGTACTTCTTCGCGATCGAGATCACCAGGCGCAGGTTCGCCTCGGTCATCTCGCGCTTGGCCTTGCGCGCCTTGGCCTCTCCGGTGGCCATCTGCTTGTAGACCTCACGCAGGTCCTTGAGCGGCAGCACCGCACGCTTCTGCAGCGCGGAGAGCTTGCTCTGCAGCTCATGCACCGCCGGCAGATTGCGGCGCAGCACCTCGGCATAGGGTTCTCCGCTTTCCGCCTCGCGCGACACCCAGCGCGTGTTGATCTCGGAACCCGGGAAGTGCTTGATGAAGTGCGGCCGGGGCATGCCGCACTTGTTGACCATGATGTCGTAGATCTTCTTTTCGAGGCTGCGCACCTCTTCCACCTGGGCGCGCAGCGAGTCGCACAGCTTCTCCACCATCTTGGCGGTGAACCGCAGCGACATCAGCTCCTCGAGGATCTGCTCCTGCGCGCGCGTATACCCCTTCGACTTGTATCCTTCCTTCTCGAAGGCGATGCGCATCTTTTCGAACAGCTTGGCGACATTGTCGAAGCGCTCGAGGGCCCGATCCTTGAGCTCGTCCAACTGGGCCGCAGTCATGCCGCTGGCGCCGATATCGGTGCTCTCGCCCTCGTCGCTCTCGTCGTCGTCGTCGCTCGAACCGCTGCTTCCGCCGGGCAGGTCGTCGGCGTTGGGATCGACGAGACCATCGACCACCTCGTCGATCGGCAACTGACCGGCGCGGATGCGCTCGGCGTGGGAGAGGATCTCCGCGACCGTGGTCGGGCAGGCGGAGATCGCGATCACCATGTGCTTCAGGCCGTCCTCGATGCGCTTGGCGATCTCGATTTCCCCCTCGCGGGTGAGCAGTTCCACCGAACCCATTTCGCGCATGTACATGCGCACCGGGTCGGTCGTGCGGCCGAACTCGGCATCGACGCTGGACAACGCCGCCTCGGCCTCTTCCTCGGCATCGTCGTCCGTGCTCGCCGACGGAACGTTCTCGTTCATCAGCAGCGTTTCCGCGTCGGGCGCCTGGTCATAGACCTGGATCCCCATGTCGCCGAACGTGCTGATGATGGCGTCGATCGCCTCGGCGTCGACGAGGTTGTCCGGGAGATGATCGTTGATCTCCGCGTAGGTCAGGAAGCCGCGCTCCTTGCCGAGCTTGATCAGCGCCTTGAGCTTGTTGCGGCGCGCTTCGAGATCCTCTTCCGAACCCTGATAACTGCGCTCCAGCGCCTCCTTGAGGGCCCGCTCCTTGGCACGGCGATCCTTGCTGCGGGCCTTGGGCGCCATCTTCTCGGCGATCTGGACCGCCGGATCGACGCCATCGTCGCGCGCTTCCGGCAGCGCATCCCCGCCGGCGCCGTCGTCGACGAAATCCTCTTCCCGCCCCGCTGCCGCCTTGCCGGCCTTGCCGGCGGATTTGGCCGCGCCCTTCGCCGCCGGCTTGGCAGCGGCCGGGGAACTCTTGGCCGCCGGCTTCGCCGCCTTGGCGGCCGGAGCCGTCGCCGCAGTCGCGGCTTTCTTCAATTTGGTCGCCTCCGCAGCGGTCGCCTTCTTGGCGGTGGAACCCGCCTTGGTCGCGGCGGTCTTGGACGCGGAGGTGGTCTTTTTCTTCGGTGCAGCGGCTTTGGTCATAGAACCCGATTACTCTCGAAAAGCGGATGGGCAGGCGCCGACACACCGACGAATCGCCGGAGGGCCGTCGCGATCAAAAAGCGATCTCTACTCGATCGAACAAGATGGATGGGCCACCGCGAGCAGACCCCTGCGACGGAACAAAGTTCCCCGCACGCAACCTGCAGACGATGATCCAACCCCAATGCGCCACACGGAACCATGCTGGAGCAATGTCTCCGAGGCGCGGGAGGCCGCTTGCCTCCGAAAACCCGACCTGAGCGGGCGCGCAATTCAACTCGCCATTTTACCAAAAAATGGGGATCAGTCCGCGCTTTCCAAGGGATCCCCGGCGCTTTTTTGCGCTCCCCGCTCTTGCTTGATATCCCGCAAACGCTGGGTCAGTTCCAGGTAGCGCTCGAGGTCGGCGCCCGCGATCGCCTGCCCGGATCGCGACGCCTCCTCCGCGACCCGCCGCATTTCCGCCTGGACATGCTCGGCCTCGAGCGCGAGAAAGCCGGAGCGCAGCTCCTCCCGCGCCACCGATTCCGCATCGTCCTCGCGCAGGTCGCGGGTCGCCAGGCTGCGGAACTCGTCGATGTACTCGCTTTGCGCCAACGCCTCAAGCACCGCGCCGGTATGCGCCACGCCGCCGCTGGTCGCAGCGCGCCAGACCTGCGCAAGCTGCCGGTCCAGCCGTTCGCTGCCGTCGACCGCCAGCACCGCGATCTGCGCGTTGAACTCCCGCGCCAACCCCGGAAAGGCCAGCAGGCGCTGCAAGAGGCGCCGCTTCAGGCGCTCGACCTGCCGCCGTTCGCCACCGCCCCGCCGGCCCGACCCCTCCGCGCCACCATCGCTGCGTGCGCGCGGCGGCGGCAGCCGGCGCCACGGCACCAGTCCGAACAGGTTTTCCAGGTCCTGCGCCGGCGTGCGCGCCGCCTCGCCCAGGACCCGGACGAGCTGCATCCGCAAGGCTCCGGGCGGCATCGCCTCCAGCAGGGGACGGGCTGCCGCCACGGCCGCGGCCCGCCCTTCGGGCTGCGCGAGATCGCATCCCTCGCTCACCGATCGCAGGAACCATTGCGACAGACTCATCGCGCGCGCCAGTTCGGTTTCGAACGCGCCGGCGCCATGCGTGCGGATCAGGCTGTCCGGATCCTCCCCTTCGGGCAGGAACAGGAAACTCGCGCGGCGCTCGTCACCGATCGCCGGCAGCGTCGCTTCCAGCGCCCGCCGCGCAGCCTTGCGTCCGGCCGCATCCCCGTCGAACGAGAAAATGACGTGCGGCGTCAGACGGAACAGCGTCCCGACCTGATGGGGTGTGATGGCCGTCCCAAGTGCCGCCACCGTCTCGGGAAATCCCGCCTGCGCCAACTGGATGACATCCATGTAGCCTTCGCAGACGATGGCGCGCGCCGCCCGGCGGATCGCTTCCGACGCTTCGTACAGGCCGTAGAGTTCCTGGCCTTTGTGATACACCGGCGTCTCGGGCGAGTTCAGGTATTTCGGCTCGGAACCGTCGAGCACGCGCGCGCCGAACCCGATCACGGCGCCGCGGCGGTTGCGGATCGGGAACATGAGGCGGCCGCGGAAACGGTCGTAGCGCTTGTTTTCCTCGCCCGTGATGACCAGGCCGGCCTCGGCCAGGCGCGGATCGGCGTAATTCTCGAATACCGCCTTGAGCGACTGCCAGCCTTCGGGCGCGTATCCCAAGGCGTAGCGAGCCGCGATCGCGCCAGTCAGGCCGCGCGACTTGCAGTATTCGATCGCCGACGGCGCCTCCTTGAGCTGGCGGCGGTAGAAGTCCGCCGCCGTCTGCAGCACTTCAGTGAGCCCGCGGCTGCGCGCCCGCTCGGCCCCGGACTCCCCCCCCTCCTGGGGGACGGTCATGCCGACACCCTGCGCGAGTTCCTGGATCGCCTCAACGTAGCTCAACCCGCGGTGGTCCATCAGGAATCCGATGGCCGAACCGTGGGCGCCACAACCGAAACAGTGGAAAAACTGCTTGCTCGGACTGACGGTGAAAGAAGGGGTCTTCTCGCCGTGGAACGGACACAGACCGAGATAGTTCTGGCCGCTCTTTTTGAGCGCGACCGAACGGCCCACGACGTCGACGATGTCGACGCGGGCAAGCAGGTCGACGATGAATCCCTGGGGAATCACGGGAAAATCCGTCCGCCCCGCCGCGAGTAGCCGGCGTTACCCGGCAATCCGGCCCTTGACCAATCCGGAAACTTTCGACATGTCGGCCCGCCCCGCCAGCCGCGGCTTGAGCAACGCCATGACCTTACCCATCGCCGCGGGGCCGCTGGCACCCGCCGCCGCGGTCTCCGCGATCGCAGCGTCGACCGCCGCCAGGACCTCGGCCTCGGAAAGCTGCGCCGGCAGATAGGCCTGCAATACCGCCATTTCCGCCGTTTCCTTGTCGACGAGGTCGGTACGGCCGGCCTTGGCGAACTGCTCGATCGCGTCCTTGCGCTGCTTGATGAGCCGCTCGACCACCGCCACCGCCGCGCCATCGTCGACGACGACGCGCTCGTCGACCTCCTTCTGCTTGATCGCGGCGAGCAGCAGGCGGATCGTCGCCAGGCGCTCCGTTTCGCGCGCGCGCATCGCAGCCTTCATGTCCTCCGTGATCCGGTCTTTCAGGCTCATGCTCATCTCGCTTTCCTCCTCCGAAACAAAAAACGCGCCGTCCGGCGCGTTTTTTCCGCTCTTGCCACGGCGCGGAAACGTCCGCTCCGCGCGCCCGATCAATACAGCTTCTTCGGCAGCATCTGGCTGCGCAGGCGCTTGAAATGGCGCTTGATCGCCGCCGACTTCTTGCGCTTGCGCTCGGCGGTGGGCTTCTCGTAGAACTCCCGGGCGCGCAACTCGGTCAGCAGCCCGCATTTCTCGATGGTGCGCTTGAAGCGGCGCAGGGCCACTTCGAAAGGTTCGTTTTCCTTGACTCGTATCGTCGGCATCCGGGTTCTCGCTAGGCGGGCGTGGCGCCCGTTGGAAAGCCTGGGATTCTAGCGGGTTTTCGGAATGTTTGCCAAGCGCTTGCCGGTACACTCCGCGCCGGGAATTTTCCTCGCAACCTGCCACGCGGAAACCGTCGGCGTGCATATCCTCGGCATCGAATCCTCCTGCGACGAAACCGGCGTCGCGCTCTATGACAGCGACACCGGCGTGGTCGTCCACGCCCTGCACTCCCAGGTGGCGCTGCACCGGGAATACGGCGGCGTGGTCCCCGAACTCGCCTCGCGCGACCACGTACGATACCTGCTGCCGCTGGTGGACGACGTCGTGGCGCGGGCCGGGATCGGTCGCGCCCGGATCGACGCGATTGCCGTCACCGCAGGCCCCGGCTTGGCGGGCGCGCTGCTGGTCGGGTGCGGGGTTGCCGCGGGAATCGGCCATGCGCTGCGAAAACCGGTGATACCCGTCCACCATCTGGAAGGCCACCTGCTCTCCCCCCTCCTCGCCCGGCCGTCGCCGCAATTCCCATTCCTTTCCCTGCTGGTATCGGGCGGGCACACCATGCTGCTGCACGTGCACGGCCCCGGCCGCTATGCGCTCCTGGGCGAGACCTTGGACGATGCGGCGGGAGAGGCCTTCGACAAGACCGCGCAATTGCTGGGACTGGGATATCCCGGGGGGCCGGAAGTCTCTCGTCTGGCGGAGTTCGGCACGCCGGGCGCCGTCCGCCTGCCACGCCCGATGCTCGATCAACCCAACCTCGACTTCAGCTTCAGCGGCCTGAAGACCGCCGTCTTGACCCAGGTGCGCAACCTCGGCGCCGGCGGCAGCTGCGATCAAGCCCGCGCCGACATCGCGCGCGGGTTCGTCGACGCGGTCGTCGACGTGCTCGTCGGCAAGGCGCTGCGCGCCCTCGGCCGGACGGGCCTCACGCAACTGGTCGTGGCGGGTGGTGTCGGCGCCAACACACAACTGCGCACGGCGCTCACGGAAACCCTGGAGCCGCGTGGCGCGCGGGTGTTCTATCCGCCAACCGATCTCTGCACCGACAACGGCGCGATGATCGCCTACGCCGGATGGGTGCGGTTTTCACTCGCCGGCCCCGGCGGCACCGAACCGCTGCGCGTCCACCCTCGGTGGGACCTCTGTAACCAATAGGACGCTTATCGCGCCTTTTTCCCGATCCGGCTTTCCGTTCCCGCGCGCAGCTTCGCGATATTGCCGCGATGGCGCCAAACGAGGCAAGCGGACATGAATACGACCGCGAGCGACACCGGATCCGGACCGCGCAGCGCCAGAAGTGCGACCGCGGCTGCGACCGCGCTCGACATCGAGGCCAGCGAGGAATACCGGAACAGCGCGGCCATCACGAGCCAGACGCCGCAGGCGCCCAGTCCGGCCGGGAAATCGATCGCCAGCAGCACCCCGAGGAACGTCGCCACGCCCTTCCCGCCCTGAAATCCCAGGAACACCGGGTAGAGGTGGCCGAGAAACGCCGCGGCGCCGCACCAGGGCATGACGGAATCCAGTGCCGCCCCCACCGGCAGATCCATGCTGCCGGCCTCCCTGGCCGCCAGCCAGACCAGGCCGACGGCCAGTGCTCCCTTGCCGGAATCGCCCAACAAGGTGAGCAAGGCCGCGATCCTGCCGCCGCCGCGCAACACATTGGTCGCGCCGGGGTTGCGCGATCCATAACTTCGCGGATCGGCCAGGCCCATCGCCCGGCTGACGACGACCGCAAACGGCACCGACCCCAAGAGGTATGAAACGACGATCGCCAATCCGGCGGCGCCGGATGCCGCGACGCTCATGCGCCGCTCACCAGCGCGCCCCCTCCCGCCGACACCGCGCCGCCCAACCCCTTGGGCAAGGGAAACACCATGTTTTCCACCACCCCGGCAACGGCGTGGACGGCTCCCGCACCAAGATCGCGCAGGCGCTCCGTCACCTGCTGCACCAGCACTTCGGGAGCGGAGGCGCCGGCGGTGATCCCGACCCGCGCCACGCCCTCCAGCCACGCCGGGTCGATGTCCGCCGCACTGTCCACCAGATAGGCGCGAATACCCATGCGCTCGGCAACCTCGCGCAAGCGATTGGAATTCGAACTGGTACGGCTGCCGACGACGATCATCATGTCCACCCGCGGCGCCAGCACCTTGACGGCATCCTGCCGGTTCTGGGTTGCGTAACAAATGTCGCCGCGCTTGGGTTCCACGATGTCGGGAAAACGCTGTTTGAGCGCGGTGACGATCCGCGCCGCATCGTCGATCGACAGGGTGGTCTGGGTCACATACGCCAGCGCGCGGGGATCGGCGACCTGGAGGCACGCGACGTCCTCCTCGGTCTCGACGAGATAGATTCCGCCATCGGTCTGCCCCATGGTCCCGTCGACCTCGGGGTGTCCGCGGTGCCCGATCATCACGACCTCGCGGCCTTGGGCACGCATGCGCGCCACCTCGGTATGCACCTTGGTCACCAGCGGACAGGTCGCATCGAAAACCCGCAGGCCACGTTCGAGGGCGCGCGCATACACCGCGCGCGATACGCCGTGGGCGGAAAACACCACGGTCGCCCCCTCTGGAATGTCTTCGATTTCCTCGACGAACACGGCCCCCTGGGCACGGAGGTCGTCCACCACGTACGTGTTGTGGACGATTTCATGCCGGACGTAGATCGGTGCACCGTACAACTGCAGTGCCCGGCGCACGATCTCAATGGCACGATCGACCCCGGCACAGAACCCACGGGGCTGGGCGAGCAAGACTTCCATTTGTTGGCCTTTCCGCAAAGCGTGACACCACCGTTCCGAAACCAAGGGCGCTTGCGACGCAAACCCGGGGGATCCGCCTCCGGGACGGTCTGCGACCCTTCCCGAACGCCCCCCGGGGCCAAGGCAAGCACCCCTTCGGCAAACAACGCGCCGCCCGAACTCCCATTCCCGTGGGTGTCAAACCCGCGCAATCGTCGTTCAATCCGTCGATTTCGTCGAAGACCCCCATTCTAATTTGAAGGAGCCCCCCGTTGGCGATCAAGGACTGGCCGGCATCGGAACGCCCCCGCGAACGCCTGCTCGCGCACGGTCCTGCGGCATTGACCGACGCGGAACTGCTCGCCCTGCTGCTGGGCAGCGGCAGCGCAGCCGGCTCCGTGCTCGACCGCGCCCGCGACGCCCTGCAGCATTTCGGCGGTCTCGGCACCCTGCTGACGGCGCCGCTCGATGCCGTGCAGGGCGTCCCCGGCTGGGGCCTGGCAAGCTACGCCCGCCTGCAAGCGGTGACCGAACTCGCCAAGCGCATGCTGCGGGAAGAGGCGGCGCGCCCGGACCCCCTCGACTCGCCGCAGAAGGTGCGGGAATACCTTTGTCTGTCCCTCGCCAACAAGGGCCACGAACTGTTCGTCGTCCTGTTTCTCGATGCCCAGCATCGCCTGATCGCGGGCGAAGAAATGTTCCGGGGCACGCTCACCCAGACCAGCGTCTACCCGCGGGAAATCGTCAAGCACGCCCTGCACCACAACTGCGCAGCGGTGATCCTGGCCCACAACCATCCATCGGGTGTCGCCGAGCCCAGCCGCGCCGACGAATCGTTGACGCGGGCGCTGCAAAATGCACTGGCGCTGATCGACGTCCGCGTGCTCGACCACATCGTCGTGGCGGGTACACGCAGCGTTTCGTTCGCAGAGCGCGGAATGCTCTGATACGACTCGCGCGATGAAGCGGGAATGCCGTCCCCATCGTTCGACCGATATCCGTACGGAATCCACAACGCGAATACGGGAATACACGCACCCGACATCCGGTCTTTCCCCGAAACCGAAGCGCGCTCCTCGGGAATTCGGCAAAATACGCCCGATCAACGCGCCCGATCGCCGCAGCCAAGCGATGTCAAGGGTCCTTCTTCGTACTCCGCTGCACGACGCGGCGTCTGTTTCCTGCGAGGTCTCACGTTGCCCGAAGCCACTCCCACCCCAACCACCGAACCGGGCAAACCTGCGCGCGGCCGCCGGTCCAAGCCGGACACCATGACGCCCCTCGAGCGCAAAGCCGCCCGGAGCCTGGCGTCGATCTACGGGCTGCGCATGCTCGGACTTTTCCTGATCCTGCCGGTGTTTTCGGTCTACGCCCAACACCTGCCGATGGGCCACAACAAGACTCTCGTCGGCCTGGCGCTGGGGATCTATGGCCTGACGCAGGCGCTCCTGCAGATCCCCTTGGGGGCGGCGAGTGACCGGTTCGGACGCAAGCCGGTGATGATGCTCGGTCTTGCCGTGTTTGCCGCCGGTTCCTTCGTCGCCGGCGCCAGCCACGACCTCTACATCATCATCGCCGGCCGCGCCCTGCAGGGATCCGGCGCGATCTCGGCGGCGATTTCGGCGATGGTTGCCGACGCGACCCAGGAACACAATCGCACCAAGGCGATGGCCATGGTCGGCATGACCATCGGCATGAGTTTCGTGCTTTCGCTCATCGCCGGCCCGGCGCTCTACGACGCCATCAGCGTTCCCGGCATGTTCATCCTGACCGGCGTGCTCGCCCTGGGAGCGATCGCGGTGGTGCGCTGGGTGGTACCGGACGTTCCCATGACCACCCACGCCGAAGAGACCCAGGGACACTGGGCGCACGCCGTCTTCACCCCGGCCCTGCTGAAACTCGACTTCTCGATCTTCGTGGTCAACTTCCTGCAACTGAGCATGTTCGTCGTTCTGCCGGTCGCGCTGGTCAAGTACGCCGGCATTCCCCTGCTGCATCACTGGATGATCTATCTGCCGGTGACGATCATTTCGTTCGCGCTGGCCATCCCGGGGATCATCCAGGCGGAAAAGCACGGCCACATGAAAACCGTGTTCGTGGGCGCGGTGGCCCTGCTTCTCGTCACCATGATCCTGTTCGCCCTGGGCTATCGCAGCACGTTTGCCCTGATCGCCGCCCTGTTCCTGTTCTTCGTCGCCTTCAACCTGATGGAGGCGCTGCTGCCGTCGCTGGTATCGCGCACCGCGCCGCCCTCCCGCAAGGGACTGGCGCTGGGCATCTACAACACGGGGCAGTCGCTCGGGCTCTTTGCCGGCGGCGCCGTCGGCGGCTTGCTCGCGCAGTACGCCGGCCCGCGGACGGTGTTCCTGGTCGCCGCGGCGATCGCCGCGGTCTGGCTGGCCGTCGCCTTCACGGTGAAGCCGCCGATGCGCCGCAAGCCGCAGCCCGCCGCCGCCTGAGCCGGGGGTTGCGCACAGGACCGCACGCGGGAGTCCGGATCCGGCTTCCCGCGCCGCCGGCCCGGTGGCTTGGCACGACCGCCTTCCCGGGCAACTCCTCGGGAAGGATTTTCGGATATAATTTTCGGCTTTATTCGCCCAACCGGGGCACGGAAGGAACATCAACATGGCTCGCGTCTGCATCGTCACGAAAAAGCGGCCGATGGTCGGGAACCGCGTTTCGCACGCGAATAACAAGACCAAACGCCGTTTCCTGCCGAACCTGCAATACCGCCGTTTCTGGCTCGAAGACCAGAAGCGCTGGATCCGCCTGCGCATCAGCAACGCCGCGCTGCGCACCATCGACAAGCTCGGCATCGACACCGTCGTCGCCGATCTGCAAGCCAAGGGCGAGCTCTAAGAGGCTCGGCAGCCGGAAGGCGTCCGTCACCACATAACCGGAGATCACCATGGCAAAAGGAGCGCGGGAAAAGATCAAGCTGGAATCCTCTGCGGGTACCGGCCACTTCTACACCACGACCAAGAACAAGCGTACCAAACCGGAAAAGATGGAACTGATGAAGTTCGATCCGGTTGCACGCAAGCACGTGAGCTACAAGGAAACCAAGCTCAAGTAATCGGTGCGGCTGCGAAGGTCGAAAAAAATCCCGGCATTGCCGGGATTTTTTTCATCCGCGCCCCTCCCTCGCGGGAGCGGGCGGAAGCGTCACCGCAAGGAAGGCAAGAGCGCAGCGCGATCAAACCGGCGCCGGCGCATACGCGCGAATGCGCGCGGCGATCTCTTGCAGCGCCCTGCTGCCACTGGCCTCGGCCCGCGCGACCCAGTCCTGGAGGTTGTGCAGCATCTGCTCGCGCGACGCCGCCGCCTGCATCCAGATCTGCGCCAGCTCGGCCCGCATTTCGACCACGGTATGCAGCGCGCGGCTATGGTGCAACAGGTCGCTCAACGACTCCCGCTGAGGCTCGGGAACGTCCGACATATCCTTGTGGATCCAGCGCTGCAGGCCGGAAAACCGGGCCCGATCGGCAGACGCGAGTTTGGCGATTTCCCGCCGAAATTCGCGGCGGACTTCCCGCGCAAAGCGCGCGAGCAGTTCATAGCGATTGTTGATCAGCGTCTGCAGGGTGCCCAGGTCGATCGGCGCGTGCGTCATCGCGCCGTCCAGCATCTGCGGTTTGGGAGCCACCCGCAGGACTTTCGCCAGGCCCAGCGCCTGCAGGATGCGGATATAGCCCCAGCCGATATCGAACTCGTACCACTTGTAGGAGAGTTTCGCCGAGGTCGGGAAGGTGTGGTGATTATTGTGCAGCTCCTCCCCGCCGATCAGCCATCCGAGCGGCGAAATGTTGGTACTGGCGTCCGGGCAGTCGAAATTGCGATACCCCCAGAAATGCGCGACCCCGTTGATCACGCCGGCGGCAAAGAACGGAATCCACATCATCTGCACGGCCCAGACCGCGATCCCGGCAACGCCAAAGAGCAGGAAATCGGCCACCAGCATGGTCCCGCAGCCTTGCCAGATCCAGCGGGAATAGACGTTGCGCTCCATCCAGTCGTCGGGCGTGCCGCGGCTGAAGCGGGCGATCGTTTCGGAATTCTTCCGCTCGGCCATGTAGAGTTCCGCCCCTCGCAGCAGGACGGTACGCAGTCCGCGCGTCTGCGGGCTGTGCGGATCTTCCGGCGTCTCGCACTTGGCATGGTGCTTGCGGTGCACGGAAACCCAATCGCGGGTCTGCATCCCCGTCGTCAGCCAGAGCCACAAACGGAAGAAGTGGCTCACGATCGGATGCAGATCCAACGCCCGATGCGCCTGCGAACGGTGCAGGTAAATGGTCACCCCGGCGATCGTCACGTGGGTCATTGCCAGGGTGGCGAACACCGTCTGCCACGCCGTCAGGCCCAGCAGTCCGTTGTGCAGGAAATTCAGCACCGATTCCATCGCGTCTCCGCAATCTGTGGAAAAAGAAAATTGCTCCAATGTTACCGGAGCGAGGGGAAATCGGAAAGCATGTACGGGAAACCCATATCAGCGCCGCCGTGCCGCGCGGCGGATATCCTGGAGCACGAAATGGGCATTTCCCCTACGGCGTCTGCGGCGCCAGTTCGATTCCGCCTGCCCGCAGGCGCTCGTATGCCGCCTTGGCGACGTCCGACTGGATCGTTCCCGTCCCACTTTCCGGATCGGCGATCCAGAACCGGAGTTCCCACAGCAGGTTGCCGCCGGGGAACTCGATGAGGCGCGCCTCCGGCGCCGGATCCGCCAGGACCCGCGCGACCGACGCCGCGGCAGCCTCCAGCTCCGCCTGCAAATAGCCCGCATCCCGTCCCTGCCGCACCGCGATCCGGATGTGCAGGTTGACGCGGCGGTCGGTCAAGGTCGTGTTGACGACGGGCTGCGAGATCAGGATTTCGTTGGGTACGGTGGCCTCGGTGCCGTCACTGGCGCGCAGCAGGGTGTAGCGGGCGGTGATCCGCGTGACCACGCCCTGGTACTTGTCCGCGGCAACGATGTCGCCGATCCGCAGGCTGCGGTCCAGCAGCAGGATGAACCCGCTCACGTAGTTGCTGACGATCCGCTGCAGGCCAAGCCCCAGGCCGACGCCCAAGGCGCCGCCGAACACCGACAGAATCGTCAGATCGATACCCGAAACCGCCAACGCGAACAGGATTCCCACCACCAGGAATGCGGCGCGCGCGATCCGCCCGAGAACCAGACGCAGGTTCGGGTCCAGCTCCTGCTCGACGCTCAGCCGCTCCTCGACCAGCGAACCCGCCCACATCGCCGCGAGCAGCGCGCTCAGCGTGGTGACGGAGCCCACCAGCAGCGCCCAGACCGACACGGCGGTATTGCCCATCGGAATGCGCGTCGCGGCGAGCCATGCCACCACGTCGCCCCATGCGCCGGTCGCATACAGGGCCGTGCCGGCGAGCGCGACCGCCGCGATGGCGCGCTCGAACCGCACGATGAGCGTCGCGGAGCGGAGCCCGTGCCGCAGCAGGTAGAACAGTAGCCGGACCACCGCGAGCGTGCCGACGAGCACGGCGGCGAACCGGATCAGGCGCGCATCGGCGCGGCTCGCGATCACATGGGTGACCCGCAGGACCCCTTCGCCGATCCACAGCAGCAGGAACGAAAAAAGCGGATACGCGATATAGAGCAGTCCATCGATCGTCGCCGGCAAGGTCTTATGGCGCGCGTCGCCATTCGCGATCGCCGAGGCCCGGCCGCTGCCCCACTGCGACAGGGCGCGCTCGGCAAACCACGCCGCAACCAGCGCCGCCACGATCACCACCGCCTGCCACGCATGCTGAGGACGCGACAGGCCGTTGGCGATCGCGTGGAAGAGTTCCTGGATCGGTGACGGATCGGCGTTCTGCATCATCCGTGCGTGCGTTCCAGAACCGCTGCAAAAAAGCCATCGCAGCCGTGCAGGTGCGGCAGCATGACGAACCACGGCGCAAAACGCGCCGCATGGTCGACTTCGATCCCCTGTGCGGCCAGGATCGCCGGCGCGTCGACCACCGCGAACTGCGGGTGGTCGGCGACGAAGCGCTCGATCATCTCCTGGTTTTCCTCGGCCAGCACCGAGCAGGTCGAATACACCAGCCGCCCGCCGGGCTTGACGAGGCGCGCCGCGCCCGCCAGCACGGCGGCCTGCACCCCCTTGAGGCGCGCCACTTCGCGTTCGTCGAACCGCCACTTGAGATCGGGGTTGCGCCGCAGCGTCCCGGTTCCCGAACAGGGCGCATCGACGAGCACCCGGTCGATCTTGCCGGCGAGGCGCTTGACCCGCACATCCGCCTCGCTCGCGATCGCCGCGGGATAGACATTCGACAGGCCGCTGCGGGCGAGGCGCGGCCCCAGGCCGGCAAGCCGTTTGGCATGCACGTCGAAGGCATAGAGCCGCCCGGTGGAGCGCATGAGCGCGCCCAAAGCCAGGGTCTTGCCCCCCGCGCCGGCGCAGAAATCCACCACCATCTCGCCGCGCCGCGGCGCGACCAGCCGCGCGATCAGTTGGCTGCCTTCATCCTGCACCTCGATCAGCCCGTCCTTGTACAACGGCCAGCGCGTAAGCGCCGGTTTATCCATCAACCGGATCCCGTCGGGACTGTATGGCGTCGGCTCGGCCCCCAGCGGCGCGTGGGTGCGGGTTGCGCTGCGCAATTCGGCCAGCACCGCCTCGCGCTCGGCCTTCAGCGTATTGACCCGCAGATCGAGCGGCGCGGGCTGTGCCAGGGCTTCGAACAAGGCGCGCCAATCATCCGGATATTGCGCCTGCACCCGCGCAAACAACCACGACGGCACTTCGGCCTGTACCGCCGGGGGCGCATGTCGCAGATCGATCCCCAGTGCGCTGCGCACCGCGCGCTCATCGCCGCGCAGGCTGCGGGGCCCCAGCGCCGCGATGCCGTGCTGACGCGCCAGCACCGTCATCGCGGCCAGGCGCGGCGCACGCAGCGGATCGGCGGTCTGCAGGATCCAGCGCAGGCTCGCCAGACGACGCAGGGCGTCGAACGCCGCTTCGGCAACGAGGCTGCGGTCGCGCGGCCCCAACTGGCGATCCATCTTGAAATGCCGGGACATGAGGGCGTCGGCAGGGCCATCGAACCGCAGCAGCACCGCCAGCAGCTTCGCCAGGCTGTCGACGACCTGTGAGGTGATGCGTACCGAACGCTCGCCGGCCGCCGCCGGGCCCGTCGTCTCGTCCAGCCCGACGTCACGCTCCGCCGCCACCCGCGGCGCGCTGCGTGCCGCGTTGTGTGCCGCGCTGTGTGCTGGATTCCGTGCCGGGGTTCGTACCGGACTCCGGGCCGATATTGCGGGCTTTGCGGGCTTTGCGGACTTTTCGGTCCTTGCGCTCTTCGCCGGCTTCACCGCCTTCGCGGTCTTCATGGTTCGCATTGCAGCAACTCCTGCCGGCTCAGGCCGCGCACCGCGACCCGCCCTTCTTCGAGCCGCGCCGCGCCGGCAAGCAGCCATCGGACGCAACGCGGCAACAGTCCATGCTCCATCGCCAGCACCCGCGCCGCCAGCGACTCCTCGGTGTCGGCCGGATCGACCGCCAGGGCCGCCTGGCCGATGATCGGTCCCGCGTCGAGTTCCCCGGTGACGAAATGGACCGTCGTGCCATGCACGCGCACGCCGGCCTCGATCGCCCGGCGGTGGGTCGCCAACCCCGGAAACGCCGGCAGCAGCGAAGGATGGATGTTGATCAGGCGACCGGCGTAGTGGGCGACGAAGGCGGGCGTGAGCACCCGCATGAATCCGGCCAGGATCACCAGGGCCGGATCGAACGCGTCGATGGCCGTGCGCAAATCCGCATCGAAGGCCTCGCGCGACGGGTACCCGGTGTGATCCAGGACGCGGGTCGGCACGCCGTACTCCCGGGCGATCGCCAGACCGCGGACGCCGGGTCGATTGGAAAGGACCGCGGCGACACGAGCATTTGCGGTGTCAGCCCAGTTTTCCTCGCGCGCCGTGCGCAGGATGGCCTCGAGGTTGCTGCCGCGACCGGAGATCAGGCAGACGATGTTTTTCGGGGGGGAAGGTTCACTCATTGTCCGCGAGATTGTAGCGGGTCGACTCGGAAACCATGGAAAATCAAGGCATTCCGGGAAGAAACCGTATACTTTGCCCCTCACCCCCGCCCTCTCCCGCAAGCGGGAGAGGGGGAACCGACGCCCTTGCCGTGACTTCGCCCTGCAGTCCCTCGATCCGGATTTTCCGCGGCCCGCCGCCGGCGGCGGCGCGCGCGCCGTGCGCCCTGGCGATCGGCAATTTCGACGGGGTGCATCGCGGCCACCGGGCGCTGCTCGCACGCGTGGCGCAAGCGGCCAAGGAGCAGGGGCTCGTTCCGGCCGCGATGACCTTCGAGCCGCATCCGCGCGAATTCTTCCAGCCCGACGCCGCGCCGGCGCGGGTCGCCAACCTGCGCGACAAGATCGTCGGGCTGCGCGGCGCCGGGATCGAACGCGTGTTCGTGCTCCATTTCAATGCCCGCCTCGCGAAACTGCCGGCAGAGCGCTTCCTCGACGAGATCCTGGTCGAGGGCTGCGCGATGCGCTGGCTGATCGTCGGCGACGATTTCCGCTTCGGCGCCCGGCGCGCGGGGGACATCGCGCTGCTGCGCGCCCGAGCGCCGCAACGGGGGTTCGCGGTCCATGCGCTCGACACCGTCCTGCAGGACGGCGAGCGGATCTCCAGTTCCGCCGTCCGCGCGGCGCTGATGGCCGGCGACCTGAATCGCGCCCAGAACCTGCTGGGCCACCGCTACCACATCAGCGGCCGGGTGCTGCACGGCGCCAAACTCGGCCGCCAGATCGGCTTCCCGACCCTCAATCTGCGCATTCCGCACAAGCGGCCGGCGGCCAGCGGCATCTACGCGGTGCTGGTGCACGGGCTGGGCGCGCCGCGGCCGGGCGTGGCCAGCATCGGCCTGCGGCCCACGATCGAAGACGGCGGCCGGTGGCTGCTCGAAGTGCACCTCTTCGACTTCGCGCAGGAGATCTACGGCCACCTCGTCCGCGTCGAATTCCTGCAGAAACTGCGCGACGAGGCGAAGTTCGACACCATCGCGGAACTGACCGCCGCCATCGAGCACGACGCGACGCGCGCCCGTGCGATCATCGGCGAGTGGATGATGACTTCTGCGTGATCCCCCCGCACGGTGCGGCGCGCGGGCTCCCTTCCCCCAAGCAATGAACTGACAACGCATGTCCGAACAAACGAAAGCGGCGTCGAAAGGCGCCTCCAAGTACCCCCTGAACCTGCCGGACACCCCGTTTCCGATGCGGGGCGACCTGCCCAGGCGCGAACCCGGCTGGGTCGACGCATGGCAACGCGAAGACGTCTACGGCCAGATCCGCGCGGCGCGACGCGGCGCCCACCGGTTCATCCTGCATGACGGCCCGCCCTACGCCAACGCGGCGATCCACCTCGGCCACGTCGTCAACAAGGTGCTCAAGGACATCATCGTCAAGTCGAAATCGCTCGCGGGTTTCGATGCCGTCTACGTCCCCGGATGGGATTGCCACGGCATGCCGATCGAGATCCACATCGAACGCAAGTTCGGCAAGCATCTGCCGCGCACCGAAGTACAGGAAAAGGCGCGCGCCCATGCCGCCGAGCAGATCGCCCTGCAAATGCAGGGCTTCCAGCGGCTCGGCGTCCTGGGGGACTGGGCCGATCCGTACCGCACGATGAATTTCCAGGCCGAGGCCGACGAGATCCGCACCCTCAAGCGCATGATCGAGCGCGGCTTCGTCTATCGCGGCTTGAAGCCCGTCAACTGGTGCTTCGACTGCAACTCGGCGCTCGCCGAGGCGGAAGTGGAATACGCGGACAAGGCTTCGCCGACGGTGGACGTGGCGTTCGCGGTGTCCGAGGAAGACGCCGCACGGGCCGCCGCCCTGTTCGGCCGCGCCGGATTCGACAAGCCGTGCGCGACGGTGATCTGGACCACCACCCCGTGGACGCTGCCTGCGAACCAGGCGCTCAACGTGCACCCCGAACTCGCCTATGCCCTGGTCGACTGCGGCGACCGCTACCTGATCCTGGCCGAGACGCTGGTCGAACGCTGCCTGGCACGTTTCGGGCTGCAGGGCGTCGTCGTCGGTACCGTGCGCGGCGAGCAGCTCGAGGGAATCCGCTTCCGTCACCCCCTTGCGACGATGCATCCGGGATACGCGCGCACGGCGCCGGTCTACGCCGCCGAATATGTCGGAGCCGACGACGGTACCGGGATCGTCCACGCGGCACCCGCCTACGGCGTCGAGGACTACCTCTCCTGCCGCCGCCACGGCATGACCAACGACCAGATCCGCAATCCGGTCCAGGGCGACGGCATCTACGCGCCCGACCTGCCGCTCTTCGGCGGCATGGGCATCTGGGACGCCAACGACCAGATCGTCGACGCGCTGCGCCAGGCGGGGGCGCTGTTGCACGCCGCGCGCGTGCGCCACAGCTACATGCACTGCTGGCGCCACAAGACGCCGCTCATCTACCGCGCGGCACCGCAGTGGTTCGTGCGCATGGACGGCGCAACGGCCGACACCCGCGGCGTATTCCAGACCGAAACGGTGGGCGAAACCCTGCGCCAGACCGCGCTGCGCGCCGTCGAGGCGACGGCGTTCTATCCGGCCTGGGGCAAGGCGCGGCTGCACGCGATGATCGCCAACCGCCCGGACTGGTGCATCTCGCGCCAGCGCCACTGGGGCGTGCCGCTGCCGTTCTTCCTGCACCGGGCGACGGGCGAACTGCATCCCCGGACGCTCGAACTGCTCGACGAAGCCGCGCGGCGCGTTGAACAGGGCGGCATCGAAGCCTGGTCGCGCACCCGCATCGAGGAGGTCCTGCCCGCCCAGGAAGCGCAGGAATACGTCAAAATCGACGACATCCTCGATGTGTGGTTCGATTCCGGATCGACCCACCGCACCGTGATGCGGGGCTCGCACGCCGAACAGCTGGGCTATCCGGCGGACATGTACCTCGAAGGGTCGGACCAGCACCGCGGCTGGTTCCACTCCTCGCTGCTCATCGGCTCCGCGATCGACGGCCGTGCGCCGTACAAGGCCCTGCTCACGCACGGCTTCACCGTCGACGCGCAGGGCCGCAAGATGAGCAAGAGCCTGGGCAACGGCATCGACCCCGTCGACCTGTCGGCGAAGCTGGGCGCCGAGATCATCCGCCTCTGGGTGGCGTCCACCGACTATTCGGGAGAACTGTCGATCGGCGACGAGATCCTCAAGCGCGTCGTCGAAGCGTATCGGCGGATCCGCAACACGCTGCGCTTCCTGCTCGCCAACACGAGCGACTTCGACATCGCGACCCAGGCCGTGGCGGTCGACGATCTCTGCGAAATCGACCGTTACGCCCTCGCACGCGCCGCGCAGCTCCAGAACGAACTGCGCAGCCACTACGACCGCTACGAGTTCCATCCGGTGGTGGCGAAGCTGCAGACCTACTGCTCGGAGGACCTCGGCGCCTTCTATCTCGACATCCTCAAGGACCGCCTCTACACCACCGCCGCCGCTGGGCGGTCGCGGCGCTCGGCGCAGACCGCGCTGTGGCACATCACGGCAACCCTGCTGCGGCTGATGGCGCCCATCCTGTCGTTCACGGCCGACGAGGCCTACCGGATTTTCGCCCGCGACCCGGGCGCACCGGTGTTCACGCAACTCTTCCACGAGCCGCCGCCGGTGGCGGGCCACGAAGCGCTGCTGGCCCGCTGGGAGGCGATCCGCGCGACCCGCGCCGAAGCTTTGAAGCGGATCGAGGAAATGCGCGCCCAGGGACGCATCGGGTCGTCCCTGCAGGCGGAACTTGCGATCCACGCCCATGGCGAACGCCATGCGCTGCTCGCTTCGCTGGGCGACGAATTGCGCTTCGTCACGATCACCAGCCGCGCCGAACTGTTCGAGGCGCCCTCGCCCGCCGAGGAACACATCGACGTGCATGCCAGCGGCGCCGCCAAGTGCGAGCGCTGCTGGCACTACCGCGACGACGTCGGCGTGGTCGCGGAACACCCCGGCCTGTGCGGGCGCTGCGCGGACAACCTGTTCGGTGCCGGCGAAACGAGGCGGTTCGCATGAACGAGGAACTGCATCCGGCGCCCCCCATCGGCGGTTCGCGCTGGATCCGCATCCTGCCCTGGCTCGCCGCCGCCGCCATCATCGTCGCCGTCGATCAGATCACCAAGGCGCGGATCCTGGCGTCCCTCACGCTCGGGCAGGTCGTTCCGGTGACCTCCTACTTCGACCTCGTGCTGGCCTACAACCGGGGGGCCGCCTTCTCGCTGCTCGCCGACGCAGGCGGGTGGCAGGGTTTCCTGTTCCTCGCGATCGGCGTGGCGGCGTGCACGGCCATCGTCTGGATGCTGATGACCCACCCCGGCCGGACCCGGTTCTCGACCGCGCTTTCGCTGATCCTGGGCGGTGCGCTGGGGAACATCGTCGACCGGATTCATTACGGTCACGTCATCGACTTTCTCGAATTCCATTGGGACTGGCTGCGCCCGGTCTTCCCCGGTGGTTACTATCCGGCATTCAACGTCGCAGACAGCGCCATTTCGGTCGGCGCCGTGCTGCTGGTCGCGGATGAACTGCTGCGGATGCGGCATCGAGGCTGATTGCGGGACGGACGCATGGCGGAATCGCACACCCCCACTCCACCGGGCCCGCCCGCGCAATCGGGCGTGGAACCTCCCGGCGTCGATGCCCGCGCGGCATCGGCGGCGCAGGGGCTGCTCGCCGGACGGAGCATCCTGCTCGGCGTGACCGGCGGCATCGCCGCGTACAAGTCCTGTGAACTCATCCGCCTGCTGCGCGCCGAAGGCGCCCGCGTCCAGGCGGTGATGACCCGCGCCGCGCGGGAATTCATCGGCCCCGCGAGCCTGCAGGCGCTCACCGGTTCGCCGGTGTTGGACGACCTCTGGGACCCGCGAGTGGCGGATGGCATGGCCCACATCGCGCTGTCGCGCGACGCCGGCGCCATCGTCGTCGCGCCGGCGACTGCCGACTTCCTCGGCAAGATCGCCAACGGCCTGTGCGACGATCTGCTGTCCACCCTCGTCCTGGCACGACGAAATGCACAGTGTCCGCTGCTGCTCGCCCCGGCCATGAACGTCGAGATGTGGATGCAACCCGCGGTGCAGCGCAACGTCGCGCAACTGCGCGCCGACGGCGCGCTGCTGCTCGGTCCGGCCTCCGGCGAACAGGCCTGCGGTGAAACGGGCGTCGGCCGGATGCTCGAACCCGCCGCCATCCTCGAGGAAGTCATCGCGGCGTTCCAGCCCAGGCTGCTGCAGGGGCGCCGCGTCCTCGTCACCGCCGGACCCACGTACGAGGCGATCGATCCGGTGCGCGGCATCACCAACCGATCGTCGGGCAAGATGGGTTATGCGGTGGCGCGCGCGGCGCGCGAGGCCGGCGCCGCGGTCACGCTGGTGAGCGGCCCCACGGGCCTCGCCGCCCCCCACGGCGTGCACCGCATCGACGTGCTGAGCGCGGAAGAAATGCGCGCTGCCGTGCTCGACGCCGCGGGCGATGCCGACGTCTTCGTGGCGGTCGCCGCGGTCGCCGATTGGCGCCCCGCCAGCGCGGCGCCAAGCAAGATCAAGAAGACTGCGGGAGCGCCGCCCGCGCTGGCGCTCGTCGCCAATCCCGACATCCTTGCCGAAGTCGCCCGGCTTGCCGAACCGCCGCTCTGCGTCGGATTCGCGGCCGAAACCGAAAGCATGATCGACCATGCCCGCACCAAGCTGCAGGCCAAGCGCCTGGCGATGGTCGTCGCCAATGCCGCGCAGGACGCCATCGGCGCCGACGACAGCGCGCTCACGCTCGTCGACGAGACCCGGATCCTCGCCCTGCCCCGCGCGCCCAAGCTCGAGCAGGCCCGGCGCATCATTGCCGCGATCGCCGAACGACTGGCCCGGACCGCAGCGTGAGACGTCCACCGCAACGCGCCTTCGCATCAGCGATGAACCCGACTACCAAACCATGAGCACTCTTTCGATTCGCATCCTCGACGACCGGCTCCACGCCGCCCCGCCCGCCTACGCGACGCCCGGCTCGGCCGGCATTGACCTGCGCGCGTGCATCGCCGACGCGCTCTCCCTCGCGCCCGGCGAAAGCCGGCTGGTGCCGGCCGGAATCGCGATCCACCTCGCGGACCCCGGGCTCGCGGCGGTGATCCTGCCGCGTTCGGGCCTCGGCCACCGTCACGGCATCGTGCTGGGGAATCTCGTCGGCCTGATCGACTCGGATTACCAGGGGCAGATCATGGTGTCGCTCTGGAACCGCAGCGCCGAACCGTACCGGATCGAACCGATGGAGCGCATCGCGCAGCTCGTCGTCATCCCCGTGCAACAGGTGCGGCTCGAGGTGGTCGACGGGTTCGAGGAAAGCACCCGCGGCGAAGGCGGGTTCGGCAGCACCGGGAAGGGATAGCGCTCCCGGATGGCCGGCAGGCTCCGGCGCCTGCCGCGGTCAGTGCGTCGCGCCGCGGTCGGCCGCGCGCGTGAAGAATCCGACGATCGCCGCCACCCCCATCCGACGCGCATCGGCCAGTTCCCCGGCCTGCGTCGCATAGACCAGCCGGTCGTTGCCGCTCAACAGCGCCGCGGCCGGGATCCCCCGCCGCAGGTCGATGCCGTACTGCTGTGCGAATCCGACGTTGCGGTCGAACGCGCCGACGTCGACCTTGACGACCACGAAGCGCTTCTGCAGGCCCGCCGCGGCCGGCGCGCGCAGGGCCCGGTCCAGCACCCGGCAATCCGCGCACCAGTCCGCCCCGAAGACCACCAGCACGTCCTTGCGCTCGGCATGGGCTTCCACCAGCGCCTGCCGGATGTCGGCCTGCGCATCGGCGTGGGGGTCATACGGCGACGCCCCCGCCGGGATGGCTCCCAAGAACGACAGGAGGCCCGCGGCGATCCCGGCACGAAAAACCGACAAGCGCTTCATGGCGACGTCCTCCGCTTGATACGAACCACTCCCAGCGGACACTATGCCACCACCAGAGGCGCCCGGCACTGCGACAAATTGTCGCACCCATCCCCGTCCCGGCTAGAATTCCCCCGCCCCTCGCCACGGAAATGCCGCGCAATGCTGCTCTGGTTCGTCATCGCCTATTGGATCGTATCGGTCGGGATCGGCCTCTATGCCGCCACCCGCGTGCGCAATACGAAGGACTTCGTCGTCGCCGGCCGCCATCTGCCGTTCCACATCGTGACCGCCACCGTGTTCGCGACCTGGTTCGGTTCCGAAACCGTCCTGGGAATCCCCGCGACCTTCCTGAAGCAGAACCTGAACGGCGTCGTCGCCGATCCGTTCGGGTCGTCGCTGTGCCTCATCCTCGTCGGGCTGTTCTTCGCCGCGCCGCTCTACCGCATGAACCTGCTGACGATCGGCGACTTCTACAAGAAGCGCTTCGGACGAACCGTCGAGGTGATGACCACCCTTGCTATCGTCCTCTCCTATCTCGGCTGGGTCGGCGCCCAGATCAACGCCCTGGGACTGGTCTTCAACGTGGTTTCCCACGGCGCGATCACCAAGCTCGCCGGCATGTGGATCGGATCGGCGACGATCCTCGTCTACACCCTGTTCGGCGGCATGTGGGCGGTGGCGATCACCGACTTCCTGCAGATGATCATCATCGTCCTGGGCATGCTCTACATCGGCGGATCGGTGAGCAGTCTGGTAGGTGGGGTTGGTACCGTCGTCGCGCATGCCGCCGCCGCCGGAAAATTCTCGTTCTGGCCGCCGCTCGACCTCAAGGACGTCATCGGCTTCTTCGCGGCGTGGATCACCATGATGCTGGGCTCGATCCCGCAGCAGGACGTGTTCCAGCGCGTCCAGTCGTCGAAGACCGAGCCAATCGCCGTCTGGGCCTCGGTGACGGGCGGCACGCTGTACTTCCTGTTCGCCTTCGTGCCGATGTTTCTCGCCTATTCCGCGACGCTGATCGAGCCGAAGATGGTCTCCGGCCTGATCGATACCGACCCGCAGATGATCCTGCCGCGCCTCGTACTCGACAAGGCGCCGCTCATCGCGCAGGTGATGTTCTTCGGCGCCCTGCTCTCCGCAATCAAGAGTTGTGCCTCGGCAACCCTGCTCGCGCCATCGGTCACCTTCACGGAGAACGTGCTCAAGCCCTGGTTCCCGCACTGGTCCGACCGCAAGCTGCTCTTCGCGATGCGCGCCGTCACCTTGAGCTTCACCGTCCTGGTGACCCTGTATGCCGTGTTCTCGCACCTGACCATCTTCAAGATGGTCGAAGACGCCTACCAAGTGACGCTGGTTTGCGCCTTCGTTCCGCTCTTCTGCGGGGTGTACTGGAAGCACGCCACCAACCAGGGTTCACTGCTGTCGATCTTCCTCGGCCTGTCGGTGTGGCTGGCGATGGAATTCTTCGGCCCGGACGATCCGCTGATTCCCGGACAACTCGCCGGCCTGCTCGCCAGCGCCATCGGCATGATCGTCGGCTCGCTCGGGCCGCAACGCATCCCGCACCAGGCGATGACCCACGAGGAAATCCTCCGCGCCCACGGCAAATTGAGCGGCCACGCCGCGCAGCTCACGCACCACATCGCGGCGGAATAGCAGTTTCGCGATCCCACTTTGACAGAGTTTCTCCAATCGATATAATTGCGATCCTTTCGCGGGAATAGCTCAGTTGGTAGAGCGCAACCTTGCCAAGGTTGAGGTCGCGAGTTCGAGACTCGTTTCCCGCTCCAGATTCTTTCCCAGAAGCCGCAGCGCGGCTTTTGTTTCGCGGTTCGCATCGCCTCCCCGGCATGCGGATTGCCGGCGGAGTTTCCCGGATGTCCTTTCGTTCCGGGGTCGACGATGCCCGTGCATGGCGGGGTGGCAGAGTGGTCATGCAGCGGACTGCAAATCCGTGTACGCCGGTTCGATTCCGACCCCCGCCTCCAATAAATCTCCTGACATTTCAAATGTTTGCGTGGTATTCCGGCAAGTTCCGGTTCGAAAAACAGACGGCTTCGGCCGCCAAAACCGGCTTCAAATAGGCCAAATCCGGGCTCAAAAGGGTGGTATACCACCCAGGAATCGGATCGCATGTCCGATTACATGAGTTTCGCGGTATCCTTCCTGCATGGCGACGTACAAAGTCATGGGGGGGCGCGTTCAGGCTCGAATCAAGAGCAAGCTGCTGCCGAAGCCGCTCTATAAAACCTTCGACAACAGAAGCGATGCGGAGGCGTTTTGCAAACCCCTCGAGGAGTCGCTGCACAAAGGCATCGTCCCGCCGGGCATCCTCGCGTTGCTCACCACGGTGACACCGCCGGGCAGCCTCGCCACCTTGCGTCAGGCGATCGAGGAGTACCTGGAAAAGACGAGTCGCAAGCCGCACGACATCGAAACGCTCAGCGCGGTCAATCGTGCGATCGGCACGACGGAGATCGCGAAAATCACGTTGCCCTGGTGCACGGCCTACGTGCTCGATCTCAAAGTACGCGATGGCCTCGTTCCCGGGTCGATTCGCAAACGCGTCGGCGCGCTGCGCCGGTTATTCAACTGGCTCGTGATCCACCATCCAGCGACGACGGCGATCAATCCGTTCGCATCCTTGGCGGAAGGCTATTCCTCCATCAACGACAAAGAGCGTCGTTTGATCAAGAGTGCGGGGGGCAAGGTACAGGAGGATACAAGGCGCGACCGACGTCTCGATGCCGCGGAGGAAGAGGCAATTCGGCGCGTGCTCCGCGGCTACAAGCGACCCGACAAGGAACGCGCGCCAATTCTCGAAGACCGGCTGGAGCTCGAACTGCTCCTCACCCTGGGGCTTGAGAGCGCGATGAGGCTTCGCGAGATGTACACGCTCACGAGCGATCAGATCGACATCGCACACACGAACACGGTCTACCTGGACAAGACGAAGAACGGCGATGCGCGGCAAGTGCCGCTGACACCGAATGCCATTGGAGCACTAGAGGCATACGCTGCGGAAAAGGGTTTGACGTTCGGCGGTGGGCGAAAAACAACGCGGAAAACCGGTGGCGCGGTGGTATTCCCGACATTGTTCGATGGGGACTACCGGCCGGAAGCGCTGAAACGCACGACGTCGAGAATCTCGAGACGCTTTGGTTGGCTGTTCGAATACGCCGACATGGACGATTTTCGATTCCACGACATCCGGCACGAAGCCACGTGCCGCCTCATCGAAACCGGCGTGCTGCTTGACGTCGAAGTGGCCCGCATCACCGGTCATACCGACCCCCGAATGCTGAAGCGCTACGCGAGCCTCAAAGGATCCGACTTGGCGGCGAAGCTGGCGCGGATTTCGACTCGACGGGCGTGATCAAAAGCGGGGCGCCGGTGCGCGGACGCCCGCGTTGCCGATGAACCGCATTCGAAGCCGGCTCCGACTCGATGATTTCGTCGGAACGCCGGACCGGCCTGTGTGCCCGGCGGATCTCCGCCTCGTGCTTTGCTCGCTCGACGATCGCCGCGAGGAGCTGGGCGCGGATGAATATCCAGCCTCTCCCGATCTTCGTGGCCGGGAGTTCTCCGCGCCGGGCGAGATATTCGATCTGGTCTGCATCGCAATGTAATAGCTCGGCAGCTGCGTTCGAGTCGATCGTTTCATCGGCATTCTGATCGAATCGCGTGGAGTCCGCGCGCATCGGCCCGCGAACCAGAACCTGTTCGCGCAAGTTCCGGCCGCCCTCGCCGGCATCCAGCAGATCGGGACGCGCGAGGCCCCCAGACTGATTCTTGACGTCCGCCGCTTCTTCTCGTTCGGTGAACTTCATCCCGCGCTTCATTCGAACTCCCATGCTCGCTGGGTAAACCGTCGAGGCTCTGCGGCCGCACCGTGCGTGCCGCGGCCGGGCCGGGTAACGGGTTGCGTTTCGATTCCCCGCTCCCGCCACCGGTGCAGTGTCGCGAGCATTGGGAGGACCGTTCGATAGGCCACTCGGCGCCCGCCGCCGTGGTTCGTCATCGATCGCCGTTTATCGAAAGCGCTCTCGACTACCGGATACGGAATTGTTCGGAAAAGTGTCGGCTAAAGCCGACGCCCCGAGGCTTGGTCCCGGATACGGTCCCAATTCGTCGATTTAGCTCCGCAGTTCTGCGCTCGCTTGAGCCCCCGTCAGGCAACGGACGGGGGGCGGCATGGCGCTCGAGCACGGGAACGGTCTCCAGAAGTGGGAAATCGCGGTCACGAAGAAGCTGGTTGGTGAATTCCGAAGGCGATCTCCAAGCCTTGCGCGCGAGGAGTTCGACGATTTGGTCCAGGAGTGCCTGGCGCACTGGATCGTAGTGCGGCGAAAGCTCACCCCCAACCCGGACAAGCCGCCGGTGGGCTACATGGCCCAGGTCATTCGCAACAAGCTGACGGATCTGATGCGGGAGCAGAAGGCGGAAAAGCGCGCCGGCGATCTCGATACACTCTCGCTCGACGCGACGATCGACGGTTCAGAGGACGGGATGACGTTGGGCGAACTGCTCGCCGATGCTGAATCCACGGCCGGCGGCGATCACCAGGGCGTCGATCGGCATCACGCGCGCATCGATCTGGCGCGCGTTCTCGTGCAGCTGACCCCGGCGCAGCGCAGATTGTGCGCGATGCTGGGCGAGGACGGACTTTCCATCAAAGAGGCCGCCGAGCGCCTCCGAATCCCGCGCGGCACACTCTACGAGGAAATCAAGCGCATCCGCAAGATCTTCGCCGATCATGGGATTGGCGACTATTTGAAGGAGTGACCCGACACTTTTCCCATCGATGTCAGCAGTAACCTGAATCCCGCCTGAATCCAGCAGCCTGAATTTGGCCAACTGGCCCGCCGCTGCGGTGGTGGTCGCCCCAATCTTGCAGCGTGTAGTCGCCACTCCAATTTGCTGTCGTTGACGCTCATATTGCGGGATCACCGTTACAAGAGGACATCGCCTTCGCCTCCCGCCGCTTGCGACAACTGGGGCGCGACATCCTGGCCGCGCAGGCGTCCGGGCCCTGACGCGTCGCTACGAAACATCGAAAGCCACACTGCAGAAGTCTATGGTCTCGCGCAACCGCGCAGCCCGAATCCCCGGGTGGTCCCACTCGGCAGCTACCCCACAGAAGCGCACTGACGAAGAAGGCCTCATCCTCCACGCATACCGGGTTGCCCCACGCAATATCCAGAAAATTATGCTTGCGACGGCGCGGCAAGCGATTGAGGACTCTGAGCGCACGAGCAAACGGCGCCGAGGTTGATCTGGGGCGCCCAGAATAAATCGTACGACGACGAAATTATTTTCTTGATCCTCCGATAAATCGCCCCCCTCGCCTTCCTGCCCAGTCCGGCGCCCCAGTCCGGGGGCTTCACCTCCGGGGTTGTGCAAGACCCTGTGGATTTCAAAAGTTATCCCCGTTAAATCGCCCCCCCTCCGTCGATAAATCACCCCCCCTCCGTCGATAAATCACCCCCCCTCCGTCGATAAATCGCACCCCCTTTTGGTCGATAAATCGCACCCCCCCTAAAACCTGTAATGGTTATCCTGTAATTTCTCGCCTCTAATTCTTATCCGGTAATTGAGCTCCACATTCTGTGGATAACTTGCCGGCGACCCCCCGCAACACCCGCATTCCTTGCCCGTGGACGGTCCCTGCGGGAACGTGATGGACAACCGGATGGACAGCCCGATGGACAACCCTGCGGGTTGCCCACAGGCTGCCCACGCGGTTTCCCACACTCCGCCCACCGGCTGCGTCTGACGCACCCTGCCCTGCAGAAGCACCCTGCGGGCCTGACGCAGTCCTGACGGGCCTTGCCGTTCCCACGAGTCGGATAGACACCCCCCGCCTTCCAGTCATCGCCTCATGAGCGGTATACCCCGCCGCCCCAAGTAGGGAGGCAGGACAGACCGAATCAACGCACGGACGGCAAAGCGCAATGGGCAACGAAGATTCTGCGATTCCCTAC
The DNA here is from genome assembly GCA_000828975.1 of Burkholderiales bacterium GJ-E10. Classification (NCBI taxonomy): domain Bacteria; kingdom Pseudomonadati; phylum Pseudomonadota; class Betaproteobacteria; order Burkholderiales; species Burkholderiales bacterium GJ-E10. Next base: position 1,973,673 of record AP014683.1, read on the forward strand.
CTGAACGCGAGACGAGAGTGGGAGGAGCGCTACGGCGATCACATCGCCCGCGCACGGTCCTGGCGGATTGTCGCAATGGCCGCGATCGCCGTGGCCGGCATCGAAGCCCTGGCCCTCGGGTATATCGCGGGCCAGTCCAAGATCGAGCCCTTCGTCGCCGTCGTCGACAAAATGGGTTCGCCCGTCCTGGTTGCCCAGCCGTCCAAAGCCGGCAACGTCTCGCAACGGGTCATCGAGGCCCAGCTCGCGAACTGGATCTGGACCGCGCGCACCGTGCTCTCGGACGGCAAGGCACAGCGTGCGCTCATCGACAAGACCTATGCGATGACCGGCCCGGACGCCGCGGCCTACCTCAACAGCTATTTCACGGCGCATCCGCCGTTCGGGGATTTCACGACCAGCGTGCAGATCGCATCGGTGCTCCCGATCTCTCGCAGCACGTACCAGATCACCTGGGATGAAGGCAAGGAGCAGGCTGGCCAGCCTGCGGGCGTCCCCGAACGCTGGGAGGCAAACATCACCGTCGTGATCGATCCCAGCTACGCGAACCGGCCGACCGTCATCGCCGCAAATCCCCTGGGAATCGTCATCAAGACGATCTCCTGGACCCAGATCGCCAAAACCGCAAGTTGACCAACCGTCCCGAAAGGAGGACCGCATCATGTCGTCGATCAACCGCGTCGAACTGCTCGGCCACACCGGAGCCGATCCCGAGATCCGGTACACGCCGGACGGCACACCGGTAGCCACCCTCAGCATCGCCACGGACCGGTATTGGAAGGACAAGAAGACCGGCGAGCAGCACGAGGACGTCGAGTGGACCCGGGTCGTGCTCTGGGGCCGCCTGGCCGAAGTCGCTGAAAAGTATCTCCGCAAGGGATCGCGCTGTCACATCGACGGCCGGCTGCGCACCCGCAAGTGGCAGGACAAGCAGACCGGCCAGGACCGCTACGCGACGGAAGTCGTCGGTCTTTCGCTGATCCTCCTGGATCGCCGCGACGCCGCCAGCGAGCAGCCGGCATCCGCGTCGGCGGTTCCGCCGGAAACCGGTCCGGACCCCGACGACGACATCCCCCTGTGACCCAAGGAGTTCGAGTGATGGTTGCAACTCTGCGCGCAATTTCCTGGAATCTTCGCGGCATGCTGGCCTGCGCTGCGCTGGCTTTGCTATGCGGCAATGTCCAGGCGCAGACCCGGAACGGCGGGCCGGAGGTCGCCACGGAGAACAGCATCGAATCGGTAACGGCCACACAGGCCGGCGCCGACGTGTTGGTGACGATCCGCCTGAAAACCCCCATTCCCACCGTTCCGAGCAACTTCTCCATCATCCATCCGGCGCGCATCGTGCTCGACCTGGCGAACACGACGAACGGCCTCAAGCGCAACGCCATCGTGATGGACCGGGGCGACCTGCATTCGATCGAGGTCGTCCAGGCTCAGGGAAGAACCCGGGTTGTCCTGAACCTGATGCGCCCGGCCGCCTACAACGTCTCCGTCGAGGATTCAGCGGTTCTGGTGTCGATAAACGCGGCCCCCGCCCCGATCGCGGCGAGCAGCGTCTCGGTTCCCCCGATCGCTCCGACCAGCCTCGATCTCGCGCAGCGCCCGGCACAACCACTCTCGGAACGCGCAGCCGAACTGGCCGCGCGCCAGTGGCAGAAATCGGGGCAAGCGCAGGAGCTGGTCGGCAGTAATGGCGAGGTGATGTACCCGTACGGCGCAAGCCGTCCGACGATCACCTGCGCGCCGCTCCACGTCTGCGTGATCCAACTCATCGATGGCGAGAAGATCGCCAGCTACTCCATCGGTGACAACGTGCGCTGGCTCGTCCAAACCGCCGGCACGGCGCGGCCGATCGTCGCGATCAAACCCACGCAGCCCGACATCGTCACGAACCTCATGATCGCAACGGACGCGGGCCGGGTGTACTACCTGACGCTCGAATCCGATCCGGTTGACTACGTCCCGATGGTCGGGTTCTACGATCCGGGCCAGCTTGTCATGACCGGGCCCGGCGTGGCATCCGACGCCGATGCACGCTCCCGCGCTCGGGGGTGGCGCAGCGCCCGGGACCAGGCCCTGGGCGGAATGGATCCGGGCTCCGTCGTTGCTCCCCTTGGATCCGTTGACCCGTCCAGGCTCGATTTCGGCTGGACCTGCCAGCCCGAGCATGGCTCCGACGCTCCGGTTTCCGTGCGGGTGTTCAGCGCCCAGGGCCACGTCTACGTCCAGATGCCCCAGGACGCCCAGTACGGCAATGCGCCGGCGATATTCGGGCTCGATGGCGACAGTCCAACCCTGATCAACTCCCGGATGGTTGGCTACTACTACGTCATCGACGGCCAGCCGCGGCATTTCCGGCTGCTGCTCGGAGTGGGCAAGCACGCCGCGTACACCGACTGCGCGCACGCTGCCGAGGCCTCCGTCGCGTTCTCCGCGCCCACGAATCCGTGGACCCGCTACCGGCATCCGTAACCATGTCCGCGCCCGCCGATACCCCCAACGAGCGACTGATCACGCGCGACATCGACGGCTCTACCGCTGAGCGCCGCGGGTTCCAGGCCGTCTGGCACAAGGTCCTCCCGTCTGGCGGGCGGTTGAGCGCCAGGATCAAGGTTGCGATCCTGGCCTTCGTCGCAATCGTCCTGCTCCTCATCGTCATCGGGATCGCGTCGACCAAACCGAAAAACACCGGGGCCGGCGGCAGTTCCGATACGTCGATCCCCAAGGCGGGGATCGTCCAACCCCGGATCGACGATTTCGCTCGAAGCGCAAAGGCGCAGGCTGCAGCAAGCGGGACTGCGCCCGATGCCGACACTGGGGCTGCCGATGCGGGCAGCACGTCACCGGGTCCGGTAGCCCGCGGGCAGGCAGGACGCCACCAGTCCAACGAACATGGCTCCGTGCCGCCGCTTGCGCCGCGGGCGGCGCAGGCCGCCCCGGAGCAAACGCCGCAGCAGAAGTACGAGCAATGGCTGCAAGATCAGCAGTACAAGGCGGCCGAGCAGGAAATCACGATGCGCCAAGCGGCCATGGCGTCGAAGCTCAGCGCCGACAATGCCATCCTCTCCCCGCCGTCCCAACCGGCAGGCGAACCGTCTGCCTTTGCCCCCTCCTCGCAGCTTGCCGACATCGCCAAGCTCGCCGCCCAGGCCCAGCTCGCGCGCCCGGAGAGCGCCGGCGGCGGCGACCCGCAAGCGCAGAACCGGAAGTTTCTCGCCAGCGCCCACAAGCCCGACAACATCTACCTGTCCACCACCCGGGAGTCGGCGGTCGGCAGGCATGAGGTGTTCGCGGGCGCAATCATCCCCGCCGTCCTGATGACCGCGATCGACTCCGACCTTCCGGGAACGCTTACCGCCCAGGTACGCCAGACCGTCTATGACTCTCTTGACCCGGATGTCATCCTCATCCCGCAGGGGACCCGGGTCATCGGCAAATACTCGGCCGACGTGCAGTACGGCCAGACGCGCGTGCTGGTCGCCTGGGATCACCTGATCTACCCCGACGGCTCCACCGTCGCGATCCAAGGGATGCAAGGCGTCGACGCCGCCGGCCAATCGGGATTCCACGACCTCGTCGACAACCACTACCTGCGGATCTTCGGCTCCGCCACCCTGATGTCGATCCTGGGGGTCGGCGCGCAGTTGGCGCAGCCGCAAAACCAAAATGCCCTCAACTCCCCGTCCGCTGGCCAGGAAGCCGCAGCGGCGCTTGCCAACGGCCTCGACCAGGCTGGGATCCAGGTCATGCAGAAGAACCTCAACATCCAGCCGACGCTTCGGATCCGCGCCGGCTACCTCTTCAACGTCCTCGTCAACCACACGATGATCCTGCCGCCGTGGCGGCAACTACCGGAAGGAGGCTTGCCTTGAAGATCGCCGTCATGAACTACACCGGAACCGTCGGGAAAACCACCATCGCCGCCCACCTGCTCGCCCCCCGGATTCCGGGCGCTCAGGTCTTCGCCGTCGAGTCGATCAACGAGACCGCGGAATCCCTCGGTACCGCTGTCGACCAGATCCGGGCCGAACGGTTTCGGGATCTTTTGCGCAAGCTCGTCACGCTCGACGATGCGATCGTCGACGTGGGCGCATCCAACATCGAGGGATTCCTGGATGCCCTGCGGCGGTTCGAAGGTGCGCACCTCGAGTTCGACCGGTTCGTGGTGCCGGTCACTCCGGGCGTCAAGCAGCAAAAAGAAACCGCCGCGATGCTCACTGCACTCTCCGCATTCGGAATCCAGGGCGACCAGATCCGCGTCGTCCTCAACCGGGTCGAGCACGACGCGAAGGAGGAGTTTCCGATGCTCATGCAGTTCCTCAAGACCACGGAGTGCGCGCCTGTACCGACTGCATTCATCTACGACAACGAGATCTTCGACCTGCTTGCGACGCTCAACATGTCGATCGGGCAGGCACTCGCCGACACAGTCGACCACAAGGTCGAGGCGCGCAAGGCCCGCGAAGGCGGGGACAAGAAGGCCCAGTACTTCCACGAGGACATGATCATCCTGAAGGCCCTCTCCGGCCCGTGCGCCCGGAACCTGGATTCGGTTTTCCAGGAGATCGTGGCGTGACGTTTGAATCGCTGGTCGCCCCACTGTTTCAGCCGATCGCGAACTTCTCCGGGAAGATCTATGCCTATGAAGCGCTGATGCGGATCGCCGGACGTCTTGAGGATAGTCCGGCAGACCATATCCGCCGGTGGGAGCAGTCAGGGTTTATCGGCATTGCCGATCGCGCGATGGTGCGTGCAGTGGCGGCGGCAGTGGCAATGCTTCCATACCGACCTCGAATCGCGATCAACGCATCGGTCAGAACCATCGAGACGGCCGGAGCCGACTACCTCGCCGGATTGGCTCCCCTCATCCCGCGCAGCCAACGGGTCATTGTGGAACTGACCGAAACCGCACCGGTTCGTGATTCGGTCGCGATTACCCGGTTCGTCGGCGCGTGCCGGGATTCCGGAATCCATGTCGCCCTGGATGATTGCCGCCCAGACCACCCGTATGGCAGCGAGGAATTCATCCGATTGGTGCGGCCATCGATCATCAAGATCGACGGGATCGCGCTCCATCAAGCCATCCGGAGTGGCACCACCAAGGAGATGCGCCGGTTGATCGGCATCGCCCATCGCCAGAATGCTCACGTCGTCATCGAGTACGTTACCGATGCGTTGCTCTATGCGTATGCCTTCTCGATCGGAGCGGATTTCGTGCAAGGGGTCCATGTCGGAATTCCTGCTCCGCTTCCCGCCGTTCCGGCCAAGATCCCAGCCGTGATGGGGTAGAAATGTCCGGGACCGCCGACATTCCCCGGACTCGTGCCGAGGTCCTGCATTCGGACCTTCGAACCGCCGTCGACGCTCTCCTGGGTCGCCTGGATGGTATTGAGTCCGGAGCGCACCTGGACTTTTCGGAGATCTCCGCCATCCTCAGGGTTGCCCTGAAGGAGCATGCCGAATCCCAGGGAAGGCGGGAATTCGCCGCAGCCGCCCGCATCGAGGCGGCGGTTGCAAAGGCCAACGGCTTCTCCGAGCGTCTGGAAAAGCTCGATTCCCTGCTCGATCTGGCAGAGAACGCCGACAACCAGAAGGAGGCTATTCAGGCCGCAATCGACGCGATCACTCGCGAACGCGCCTCGCTCGCAAAGGCGAGCACCGCGGTCGCCGCGTCGGCCAACGCGGTCAAGGAATCCGCCGGGCAGGTTGCCCCGGCAATTGCCAAGGCCTCGACGGCGGTCTTCAATGAAATCCGGCACGCCGCCGATCAGGCGATCGAGGATCTTTCCTCCGCCGTACGGGGCGTCCGGGAAGCGGAATCCGTCCTGGATAGCGCTGGAAAATCGTTCACCTGGAAGTGGTTTGCGCTCGCCGGCAGTGCGGCCGCCAGCAGCATCGCGGCGATCGCGTTCGGCGCCTGGCTGAGCGTCTGGTGGCAGCGGCACCAGGTGGAAGACCTTGCCGCAGAGAAGGTGCAACTCGTCTCCGATGTCGCGAAGCTACGGGCCAGCGCCGCGGCGTGGACCAATCGCGCCGGAAGGGCCAATCTCTCGTCTTGTGGGAAGCCGGCCCGGATATGCGTCCGGGTCGACAAAACCGCTGGTGAATTCGGCGACGCGAATGCACAGTACTACGTCATTTTCGGATATTGACCCGCCCACGTCTGAAATCACGGGCGCCGCGGCTTCTCCACCCCACCGGCATACCAGCGGCGGGATGCCCACTGCGGTTGCTCGATGCCGTGTTGGCTGGACGGCGGCTATCCAATTGAAGCGGTCGCCCGGCACCGCTGCTCGAGGCCAGCAATTCGGCCTGAACGGACATCGGCGCCGTTTGGCACTGGGACCGCAATGCAGCGGTAAGCTGCCGCTGAGGGACCGGGTGATTATGGCCCGATCCGCTCGCGATGTATCAGTGGTACTGCGTGCCAGATTCCTGATGCCCATTGCTGAGGCCAAAGGGCCATCGCGTACTGCCCGAGTTGCTGCCGGCTTTACCACGAGTTCCTACGCCGCAGCGGCATCCCCCCGAATTCCGGCCGCATGCATCCTCAGTTCGATCGGCTAGCCAAAGTACGGCTCGCGTACCGCTGAACAAACTTTGCCAAGAGCGAAGCGAAGTACGCAAAGCCCGCGATCAAAATGATCGTCGCGCCGGAAGGCAGATTCGCGTCGAAAGAGACGGCCAAGCCGACGACGCTGAAGAGATCTTCGAGCACGCAGGCACCGATCATCATGCCCGCCACCGATCGTGCATACCGACGAGCGGTAGCGGCCGGGAGGGTGACAAGCGCGATGACGAGGATTAAACCGACAACTTGCCCAAAGGAGACGACTGTTACTGCCACCATGCAAAGAAGGAGCAGGTAGAAGCCCGAGACATTTCTTCCTCGGACCCGGGCGAATTCCTCGTCGAAACAAACGGCCAGAAACTGCTTGCGATAGAGCGCGACAAGGCCAATGACGGCAGCGTCGAGGAAGGTCATGATGACCAGATCCGGGCGCGTGACGTCAGTACGTTGGCGAACTGACTAACGCTACTGGGTAGAGGCATTTTTTCATGTTGCCTGAATCTCCAAACGTCTCGGTCAGCCGGAATACAGCGCGTCGATCAGCGGGCACGACACTTGACCGCGATGCGCGCTGCACTCCTTCACCAGCGTCGACAGTGCCGCCTCCATTCGCATGAGGTCCGCCATGCGGGCGCGTACGTCGGCCAAGCGCAAGGCGGCGATTTCGGCCGCTTCGCTGCAACGCGTGCCGTCTGCCAGCGTCAACAACTCCCCGATTTCATCCAGGCGGAAACCCAGCCGTTGAGCGGACTTGACGAACCGCACGCGCGCCACATCCTGTCCACCGTAGCGGCGGATGCTGCCGTAGGGCCGGTCCGGCTCCCGCAGCAGGCCTTTGTGCTGGTAGAAGCGGATCGTCTCGACGTTGACCCCGGCGGCCTTGGCGAAGGCCCCGATGGTCAGGTTCTCCAGCGCGTCGTCCATTTCGCTTGACTCCGTAGTCGACTACGGAAGTAATGTTACGGCATCGTGCGAAACATCGACAGGAGAAACGCATGCCGAGGTCGCAAAACGGGCGCGACGCCCTGGTCGCCGGCGGGTTGGCCGCCATCCTTGCATCGACCTGCTGTCTGGGGCCGCTGGTGCTGGTTACCTTGGGGTTCAGTGGCGCCTGGATCGGCAACTTGACCGTACTCGAACCGTACCGGCCGATCTTCATCGGGGCGGCCCTGCTCGCGCTGGCATTCGCCTGGCGGCGCATCTTCCGGCCGGCAAACGCCTGCAATCCCGGCGAAGTTTGTGCGATTCCGCAGGTTCGTGCCACCTACAGGCGGATTTTCTGGATCGTGGTCGCGCTGGTCGTGGTCGCGGTCGGCTTCCCGTATGTGTCGCCATTTTTCTATTGACCAGGAGTCCCCAATGAAAAACGTAATTGCAGCCATCACCCTCGCTGCCGTCGCCGTCCCGGTGTGGGCCGCCATGCAAACCGTCACGCTGTCCGTGCCCGGCATGACCTGCGCCGCGTGCCCGATCACCGTCAAGAAGGCGCTCTCCAGGGTGGATGGGGTCCGCCAGGTGGACGTGATCTTCGAGAAGCGGGAAGCGGTCGTGACCTTCGACGACGCCAAGACCAGCCTCCGAAGACTGACCCGGGCGACCGAAGACGCCGGCTATCCGTCCGGCGTCAAACCTGCGGAGTGATGCCATGAAGTCTTTGACCCGCATCGCCGACAAAGTCGGGGTATTCGGCAGCCTCGTCGCCGCGATGTCCTGCGCCATGTGCTTCCCCGCGCTCGCGGGCATCGGCGCCGCCGTGGGGCTCGGATTCCTGTCCCGCTGGGAACCCGTTTTCCTGCGCCTGCTGCCGATCCTTGCGTTGATCGCGCTATTGGCCAATGCCTTGGCCTGGCGGAGCCATCGCCAATGGCACCGCAGCCTGCTGGGCAGCATCGGTCCCCTGGTCGCATTGATCGGCTGGTTTGCCTTCGTCAGCGGTCTGCTTGCCAAGGACACCGGCCGTGGCGTCCTCTATGCCGGCTTGGTGCTCATGCTGGCCGCTTCGATCTGGGATCTGGTGTCGCCGGCGCACCGCCGCTGCACGCCCGACAACTGTTCGCTGCCGTCCAAGCGCGTCTAACACCATGAAATAGGGGAGTGATCGCATGACCCAACTGAAAATCACCGGCATGACCTGTGCGTCCTGCGCCACCCACGTTCGGAACGCCCTGGAGAAGGTGCCGGGCGTGCGATCGGCGGAGGTGTCCTACGCGCAGGGTCGTGCCCGGCTCACCGTCGACGAGGGCACCGCGCCCGATGCGCTCATTGCCGCCGTCGTCGCGATCGGCTACGGCGCAGCGCCGGCCGACAAGGCGACGACGGGAAAATCGATCGACCTCGGTCGGGACGCGGCGGACGGTGGCGGCATCGGCGGCGACGACGGATCCGGTAGCGGCGCGCGCCACATCGCGGTCATCGGTAGCGGCGGCGCAGCGATGGCGGCGGCACTCAAGGCCGTCGAGCGCGGTGCCCGGGTCACCCTGATCGAGCGCGGCACGATCGGCGGCACCTGCGTCAACATCGGCTGCGTGCCGTCGAAGATCATGATCCGCGCCGCGCACATCGCGCACCTGCGCCGCCAAAGCCCGTTCGACGACGGCATCGCCGCGGCACCGCCGGCGATCTTGCGCGAGCGCCTGCTCGCACAGCAGCAAGGCCGCGTCGCGGAGTTGCGCCATGCCAAGTACGAAGGAATCCTGGCGAACACGCCGGCGATCACCGTCCTTCGCGGCGAGGCCCGGTTCCAGGACGCCCGGACGCTGACCGTAGCGACCGCGGAGGGCGGCACGCGCGCAGTGCAGTTTGACCGCTGCCTGATCGCCACCGGCGCGAGCCCGGCGATTCCGCCGATTCCGGGGCTGCGGGACACGCCCTATTGGACGTCCACCGAGGCGCTGGAGAGCAGCACCATCCCGAAACGTTTGGCCGTGATCGGCTCGTCGGTGGTCGCGGTCGAATTGGCGCAGGCCTTCGCCCGCCTCGGCAGCCAGGTCACGATCCTGGCCCGCAGCACGCTGTTCTTCCGCGAAGACCCGGCCATCGGCAAGGCGGTCACCGACGCGTTCCGTGCCGAGGGGATCGCGGTGCGGGAGCACACGCAGGCGAGTCAGGTTGCGTACACGGATGGCGAATTCGTACTGACCACCGGGGACGGCGAACTGCGTGCCGACAAGTTGCTCATCGCCACCGGTCGCGCGCCGAACACCCGTACGCTCCATCTCGAAGCAGCCGGGGTCGAGGTCAATGCGCAGGGTGCGATCGTCATCGACCGTACCCTGCGCACCAGCAGTGCGGACATCTACGCTGCCGGCGACTGCACCGACCAGCCGCAATTCGTCTATGTCGCGGCGGCGGCCGGCACGCGCGCCGCGATCAACATGACCGGCGGCGACGCCGCGCTCGATCTGACCGCCATGCCGGCGGTGGTGTTCACCGATCCGCAGGTGGCGACGGTGGGCTACAGCGAGGCCGAAGCCCACCACGAGGGAATCGAAACCGACAGCCGCACGCTCACCCTCGACAACGTCCCCCGGGCGCTCGCGAACTTCGACACGCGCGGGTTCATCAAGCTCGTCGTCGAAGAGGGCAGTCATCGCCTGATCGGTGTCCAGGCGGTCGCTCCCGAGGCGGGCGAACTGATCCAGGCCGCGGCGCTGGCGATCCGCCACCGGATGACCGCGCAAGACCTGGCTGATCAGTTGTTCCCCTATCTCACCATGGTCGAGGGGCTGAAACTCGCGGCGCAGACCTTCCGCAAGGACATCAAGCAGCTGTCCTGCTGCGCCGGGTAGCGGCGTGAGGGAAGACTTGCCATGAGTGCATACAAGGTCTCGAGGCTCGCTCAGGGGGCGGGCGTCAGCGTCCACGTTGTACGCGACTATGTGCTGCGCGGCTTGATCAGACCGGCGAGCCATACGGAAGGCGGCCATAACCTCTACGACGCTGATGCGTTGGAACGGCTGCGCTTCGTGCGCGCGCTGGTCGCGGTCCGCCGTGAGGCGTTGACCTTGCTCGACCGGCAATTGGCGGGGATGGTATCGGAGGTACGCCATCGCGCCATAGGAGACCATCACCATGGCTAGTCCTGACTGCGTCGAATCCCGTGACACGCCGCGCTGGCGGGGCTATGCCTGGGGTGTGCTCGCGGCGCTGACCTGTCCATGCCATCTGCCGATTCTGGCGGCCGTGCTGGCCGGCACAACGGCCGGAGCCTTCATCGGCAACCATTGGGGCATCGCGGCCGTAGCGCTGGGGGGGTTGTTTTTCCTGTCCCTGGCGCGGGCGATCCGGGCGTTTCGAGGTGGCGCATGGACACCATCGCGCCACTGACCTTGACTGCAACGCGAATCCCGGCCGATTCTCAAGAGGGTTCTTCACGGCTCTATACGGCGGGACGCCGAACCCGCGCACGGGCGTTCACCGTCCAATCGTATTCGTAGAACCGAACCCGGAAGCCTGGCGGGATCGCACTTGTCCGATACCGGTTCACATAGGCGATGAGCGAGGGCGCGTGATCGAGAAAGTCCCTCGTATAGAACGCGAAGATGTCCGATAGCCAGACCTCATGCCGTTGCCGGTCGACACGGACGTTGCGCCGCTCGGCGAGGAATGCGCGCCTCGCGTCATCGAGTTGGCGCTGGAGCGCCTTGGCGGTGAACGCCGTACGCGGCAAGCGCGGGCAGCTCACCACCATGCAGTTGAGCACAAAATGGATGCGCTCATCGCCCATGGGGCGCAGGACATCGTTTTCGAGGTCATAGAGGGAAATCCTCTTGCCGCCGACGGCGAATTTCTGCAGGTAGAAAAAGACGAACTTCCTCCACCCGCCAAGACTCGCCGGCACTCCTGCCTCGACGACCCCGTCCATCGCCAACGCGTTGTAGGCGTCGAGGTAATACGCGAGCCGGGACGATCGATCGGGGAAGCGTTGCGGCTGGGACACCGGATCGACCGCGGCGACAAACGCCACGACGCGGTCCAGGTCGTGGTGATCACGCGCCAACCCGGCAAAATCGACGTGTCCCGCATCGTCGACATGGCGCTCGAGCACCTTTGTCCACAGTGCCTCCCATGCCGGGATCGTCAATTCGTCCTGCCGGATCGGAACGCGCCCGCTTCCGGCCGTGCCCGCATACAGCAGGAGGCCGATGCCGATCGCGGCGATCCCCATCGCAATCCCGGCGTGGATGCACCTGGCAGGCAACACGTCCCGTCCCCGCTTCCGCTATGCCTGGACCGTCGCGTCCGGACGGCGTCGAACCCGCCGATTCGGCTGTACGGACAGGCATTCCGCCTGGAGATCCCATCGAATCGGCTGTTCGTGTAGGTCGCCCGACAGCGGATCCCAGAATCGCTCGCCTCGGCTACCGCCCAACCGGACCGGCTGGAGAATGAACGCGTTGCGATTCGCATTGTGTTGGCACATGGACACCGGGCCGTCGGCCGTCGCGACGGCGAAGACGCATGCCTCGATTCGCGCAGGATCGAGGCAGCCCGCATCCATGAAGTCATGGATGAAGAACGAGAGCTTGTGCACGCGTCCCCGTGCGCGCAGCAGGTCGGCCTTGGCCTGCCACACCTTGCGGGCAAGCCAAGCGGTTCCCCGCAGCGTCAGGCTCGGGCTGGTCAGGATCCTGCGAACGAACGTCGACACGACCCGGTTGGGGCGATTCCGGGGAAACGGCAGCCGGGCGGTGTGTTCCAGGATGTCATCGAACAGCTTCTTGTCATCGAATGCATCCACGGCATTGCCGTGGATCACGAACGCCATCGCATAGCGGTTGCAGTCGACGTGGCCGATCTGCGCCGCATCGAACGCGAGGCGGGTGCCTGCCCCCGCCTCGATCTGATGCTGGACGCCGGCCAAGGAGATTCGCGCCGGCCTTCGCGCGAGCACGGTGCGGCCGACTTGCGCGGAAGTTTGGAACGAGGCGAGCCGGACCACGTCGCTGTTGCGCACGAAGAACGCGACGACCTCCGGAATCTGGTCGAAATTTCCCTCGTAGACGGTCGTGTTGAACATGACCGAAATGGGCAAGCCGCGCACCCGCTCGATGTACTCCTGCCGCAGCGCGTTCAACGCGATCTCGCTTTCGTATCCTCGGCGCCGCTGGGTCATGTCGACATGAAAGGCGACATCTACCAGGCCCGCGTCGACGAGTTCGGCCAGTAGTTCGCGCCTGGCCCGGATGCCGTTGGTAAAGAGCGTCGGTCGCATCCCTTTATCGCGAATGCGCCGCACGATCGCAAGCAGTTCGTCGCGCTTCCGCAGGGTCGGATCGCCGCCGGTGATCTGGATATCGGTGTCCGGGCCATATAACTCGAAGATCTGATCGATCCGTCGAAACACTTCGCCGAGAGGAAGATCCTTCACCGACTCTGACAGGTCCGACAGATAGCACGCGGTGCAATCGAGATTGCACCGCTGCGTGACTTCCAGTGCAACACAGCCGATCGGCCAGCGCCGGCCCATGAACTGACCGGCCCGCCATTGGTCCGTCGCCAGCATGCGTCGTCGCGCCGAAACGAGCGGCGGATCTCGCCCAGCTTGGCGGGAGTCAGTCTGCGGACTGGAAGTATCGTGCATTGTCATCCATCGTCTTGACGCATCGAATGCCGACTCGCGGTCAGAAGATCGCGCTGGCGAGCGGAGCCGCCGCGTAGGCGACCACCGCGGCCAGCGGCAGCGTCGCGACCCAGGATAGGAGGATGTTGCGCAGCGCCGCGCGATCCAGCGTACCGCCCGCCGCACCGATCCCTGTGATCGATCCGACCGCGACGTGGGTCGTCGAAACGGGCATGCCCAGCTTGCTGGCGAAGAGCACCAGCGCGGCTGTTACGAGATTTGCCCCCAGACCGTCGCGATGACCGATGCGCGTGACCCGCCGGCTCATGGTCTCCGCGACCCGCCGGGCGAAGAGCAGGCCGCCGATGCCCATCACCCCGCCGATCGCGGCGACCGATACCGATGCGTCCAGGGCGTGCGCAGCGAGCAGCAGGGCCGTGAGCTTCGGGGTGTCGTTGACGCCGCGCGCGAAGCAGATCGAGGCGGCCGAGGCGACGTGCGCGCGGTCGAGCGTGCGCGAAACCGATACCCGGACGGTGGTGTCCAGGCCATCGCATTCCGCGGGCGCTGCAACCACCAGATGGGGCAGGGCCGGCGGCGCGAGCGCCGCGCCGCCGCCCGACGCCGCAACGACGACGGCGGAAGCCGGCGCCACCACGCAGGCGCAATCGGCCTGCGGGTCCGGGCGCTTCAGCATGCGTCCTGCGAGGGCACCGAGCGCGGCGGCGACCAGCGGACTTACCAGCAGCGGTGCGACGAAGGAATGGACGAGCGGCGAGAGATGCACGACACCGCCCGCCTGGCCGAGCCCTGCGCCGATCAGGCCGCCGATCAGCGCGTGGGTCGTCGAGACCGGCAGGCCGAGGCGGGTGGCCAGCGCGACGGTGACGGCGGCACCGACCGCGACGCTCAGGAGGAAATGTGCCGACCCCGCCGTCGCGGGCGGAACCAGCCCTATGCCGGAGAAGCGTGCGATCAGGCCGTGGGCGAGCCAGATGGATGCCAGGCTCCCCGCGACCGTGGCGCCGGTCGCCAGCGCAAGCGCCCTGCGGTAAGGCAAGGTTTCCGATCCCCACACGGTGGCGAAGCCTTTGAAGTTGTCGTTGGCGCCGTTGCCGAATGCGACGGCGAGCGCGACGGTGAGCAGGAGGATTTCGATCATGGTCAGCAGCAGCCTTTTGCCGGATCCGCCGGTTCGGTCGCATCGAACGGCAGCCCGCCGCCGCAGCCCGCGAAGATTCCGTGATGGATGGCAAAGTCGCCGTAGAAGCCGAAATGCGGCGCAAAGCGCGTCTCGCGCAGCATGCGCCAGGTGTTGCCGCAGACCGGGAAGACGCGGCCGTTTTCGATGACGTGATGCTTGTCCAGCGTGAAGGCGTCCGGATCCTCCGGAATGGTTCCCCGGTATGCGACGGCCTGCCCGTAGTCCTCGCAGGCGTCTTCGAGCGCATCGAGTTGGAACAGGCGGTAGGTCGCCGAGTGGAAGCGCAGGTTGCCGACCCGCGCGGCGAGCGCCGGATCCGAAACGACCAGCGGCCGGTCCGTCACCAGGCGCGGATCGGCGAAGCCCGCCTGCTGCGCCAGACGCCGGAAGTCGTTCCAATAGAGCGCACCCCCCATGCACTCGCCGTACAGCACCGGATCGTCGCGCACCGAATCGGGCACGCGGCGGTCGGCATAGACGTCGGAGAAATAGAACTCGCCACCCGGCTTGAGCAGCTTCGCCACGCCCGTCAGCACCGCCGCCTTGTCGGTGGCGAGGTTGATCACGCAGTTGGAGACGATGACATCGAAGCTCGCCGGAGCGAGGTCGAGTTCGTGCAGGCGCTCGATGTAGCCATGAACGAAGCGCACATTGGCGAAACCGAACTTGCTTGCATGGTAGGCGCGGTGCCGATCCGCGACATCGAGCTGCTCCGGGGTCATGTCCACCCCGACGACTTCGCCGCTCGAACCGACGAGTTGGGCCAGCGCATAGACGTCGCGCCCCGAGCCGCTGCCCAGGTCGAGTACCCGGCAGCCTTCCAGCAAGGGCGGGCAGACCAGGCCGCAGCCGTAGTAGCGCGACAGCACCTCGGGGTGGATGTTGGCAAGCAGCGGGCGCAGCCAACGAGGCACGGCGCTCGCATCGCAGCAGGCGTCGGTCTTGAGGTCGGCCGAGCCGGTCAGTTGTTTGCCGTAATAGTCTTGAACGATCGAATGCATGGGGATTCGCTCCGGAATGGTGCTTGGTCGGTGCAGGCGCCAATGTTGTTACAGGGTTCCTGGTCGGAAGTGGATCGAGTCATTCCGTGCGTACGCGGTCCCGCGCCCACGCAGCCGGCAGCGCGCACAGATCGTGCGGTTCGTCGATGTCGGGCAGCGCAGGCAGTTCGCGCAGCGTCCAGCCGAGTTGCGCATAGCGGGCGCGCGTCGCGGATGCGACACGCGACGTTCCCCAGGCGATCCCCGAGAACAGGGACGGATCGAAGCGCTTGAGGCCCAGCGCGACGTAGCCGCCGTCGTGCGCGGGAACGAGGACGCCATCGGCGTGGGTGATTTCATCCGCGATCCGCCGCAGGATCGAAACATCGAGCGCCGGGCAATCGGTGCCGATCAGCAGCACGGACTCGCCCCGGGCGATCGTGCGCTCGGCGACGCGGGCCATGCGCGCACCGAGATCGCCGTCTCCTTGGCCGGCGCGTGCGGTGCCGGGCGGCGCGTCGTACGATTTCCAGAACGGATCCTCCTCCGGCGCAATGCACAGGGTTACGGGGCCGATTGCGGCGGCGTGGGCGCGGGCCAGCGCGTCGTCGAGCAGCCGCTGCGCGAGGCGGGCCGCGCCCTGCGCACCCAGCGCCGGGATGAGGCGGGTCTTGGCGGAGCCGGCACGGGGCGCCTTGGCGAAGACGAGTACGCGCATCGCCGTACCGAGGCCGTTTCCCGCGACGGAAGGTCGGGAAGAAGGATGGAATGGGCGGGCGATGCGCATCAGTGCGTACCTCCAGGGCGATACTGCCGGGCCAGCGTCTCCGCGGGCGCACCCAGCCGATACGCGAGACGCAGCCGCCACATGAGGAGGATCGTGCGCCAGACGCCATTTCGTTCCCAGCGCCGGCCGGAGGTGACGGCGCGGGCGGCGAGGCATGCCGGCGGCGAGATCCGTTTCAGCCGACGGCTCGCTTCGAGGTCTTCCATCAACGCCTGGTCCGGGAATCCGCCGATCGCATCGAACGCGACACGGCGGACAAAGATCGCCTGATCGCCGGTGGCGATTCCCGTCCAGCGCGAGCGCCGATTCATCAGGAATGCGACGACGCGCAGCATCGGGGCGGAGCCCGCGATCGCGACGTCGAACCGTCCCCAGACGCGGCTCCCGCCCGACAGCGCTGCCGTGATCAGCGTGTCGGCGTTCGCCGGAAGCCGCGTATCGGCGTGAAGAAAGAGCAAGATATCCCCGTGCGCCGCATGCGCGCCGGCGTTCATTTGCTGCGCGCGCCCGCGCGGCGCACGCAGCACGCAAAATCCCGCCTGCTCCGCCAACTCGGCGGATCCGTCCGAGCTGCCGCCATCGACCAACAGGACTTCGCAGCCGCGGTTGCGGAACGACCTCAAGTGCTCCAGCAGGGACGGCAGACCATCCGCCTCGTCGAGCATGGGTATGACGAGGGAAATCATCCCCGCCGCCACCGGTGGAATCGCTCCAGCCACGCCGGCGCCGCCTTGGGCGCATGCGCACGTCGCCATGCCCCGGCCGCATATTTGTTGGCTTCGGCGAGCGTCGGGTAGGTGTGGATGGTGGAGAGGATCTTCTTCAAGCCCAGATCCCAGCGCATGGCCAGCACGAATTCCGCAAGCAGATCCCCGGCGTGTTCGCCGACGATGGTCACGCCCAGGATGCGGTCGCGCCCGGGTTCGGTCAGCACCTTGACGAAGCCTTCTGTCGCACCGTCGGCGATGGCGCGATCGAGGTCGTCGATGCCGTAGCGCGTGACTTCGACGGCGATGCCGCGCTCGCGCGCATCCTGTTCGTTCAGGCCGACGCGCGCCACTTCCGGGTCGATGAACGTGGCCCAGGGGACGACGCGGTAGTCGACCGCAAAGCGGCGGAAGTCGCCGAACAACGCGTTGACGGCGGCGTACCACGCCTGATGCGCGGCGGTATGGGTGAACTGGTAGGGGCCGGCGACGTCGCCCGCGGCATAGATGTTGGGGTAGATCGTCTCCAGGTATTCGTTGGTGACGACGGTGCGGTTCGTCTCGATGCCGAGTTCTTCGAGCCCGTAGCCGGTGAGCCGGGCCGTGCGGCCCACGGCGCAGACCAGTGCGTCGAAGGCGATTCGGCGGGTTTCGCCGCCGTGTTCCACGACGAGGAACTTCTCCGCGTCCGCTCGTTCGCAGCGCAGCGCCTTGTGCCCGGTGAGCACTTCCACGCCGTCGGCTTCCAGCGCGGCCTTCGCGAGCGCCGACACCTCCTCGTCTTCCCGGCCCAGGATACGCGGCGCCATTTCCACTTGATGCACGCGCGAGCCCAGGCGGGCGAGGGCCTGCGCGAGTTCGGAGCCGATCGGGCCGCCGCCCAGCACCACCACGCGGGCCGGGGCGTCGTCGAGCCGGGCGAATGCGTCCCAGAGCGTATCGCTGGTGAGGTACCCCACGTCCTCGATGCCCGGCAGCGGCGGCACGAAGGGGCGCGCACCTGCCGCGATCACGATGCTGCGGGTGGTCAGGCGCCGCGTGGTGCCGTCGCTGCCCTGGATCTCCACCGTCCAGGGGTCGACGATGCGTGCACGGCCGAGGACGACATCGACGCCCAGCGCGGTATAGCGCTCGACGCTGTCGTGCGGTGCGACCGCGCCGATCACGGCATGCACGCGCTCCATCACCTTGCGGAAGGGGACACGCACCGATTCCGGCGCCTCCAATCCGTAGCGATCCGCATGGCGCATCTGGTGCGCGAGCTTGGCGCTCCGGATCAGCGCCTTGCTCGGTACGCAGCCGTAGTTCAGGCAGTCCCCGCCCATCTTTTCCGCTTCGACCAGGGTCACCTTGGCGCGAACCGCCGCCGCGATGTAGGCGGTGACGAGTCCCGCGGCGCCGGCGCCGATCACCACGAGATTGCGGTCGAAGCACTTGGGGCGAGGCCAGCGCGCGTAGACGCGGCGTCTGCGCAGGCTGCGCGCAACCGTGCGGCCGATCCAGGGAAGGACCGCGAGCAGCGCGAAGGACCCGAGCACGGCGGGAGAGAGGATGCCGGACAGATGCCGCAGCCCTGCGAGCCGCGTGCCCGCATTGACGTAGATCACCGTCGCCGGGAACATGCCGACCTGGCTCACCCAATAGAACGTGGTCGCGCGCATCGCGGTCAATCCGGACAGCAGATTGACGAGGAAGAACGGGAACACGGGCACGAGCCGCAGCGTGAGAAGATAGAGCGCACCGTCGCGCCGGATTCCCGCATCGATGATCTTCATCCGCTGCGCGAAGCGGCGATCCACCGCGTCGCGCAGCACATGGCGGGCGACGAGGAAGGCCCCCAGTGCGCCGACGCTGGAGCCGAAGGAGACGAGCACCGTTCCCCACAGCAGCCCGAACAGCGCGCCGCCCGCCAGGGTCAGGAGCGCCGCGCCCGGCAGGGAGAGCCCGGCCATCACGAGGTACGCGGCGAAGAAGATCGCCGCGCCGAGAACGGGATTGGCGGCGCGCCACGCGCGCGTCGCATCGAGATGCGCCTGGAGCCCGGCGAGCGTGAACTCGTGCGGAAGTCCCAGCGCAAAAAAGACCGCGATCGCGGCGACGACGAGGACGAGGACCGCCGCGCGCGGAACGCCGCGACGGTTTGCGGTCGGTGTCATCGCAACGTCCCGGCTTGGGTCGCCAGGGCGCCGCCGCAGATCGAGCCGTTGCCCGCCGTGCAGCCATAGCAGTGCCCGGCAACACGGATCGGCGCGCCGCGGGGATCGGTATGCAGCAGATCGCGCAGGTGCGCGGGCTGCGTTGCCGTGCGCTGCCCGCCTAGGGGCAGTCCAAGCTGTTGATTGAAGTCGCAATCGTAGAGATTGCCTTGCCAGTCGACGCTGACGAGGCTGCGGCACATCACGCCATCGAGGTTGCTCTCGCGGAAATTGGCCTGCAGCAATTGCAGGTAGCGGTTGAACTCGCCTTTCGACAACAGCATGGAGCCGAAGCGTTGAATCGGCATGTTGGTGAGGACGTAGAGGGCGTTGAAGACGATGCCGTAATGCTCGAACAATTCGCGTTTGTATGCGGCTTCGAGCGCATGCTGCTCCGGCGGCAGCGACGGCCCTTGCGGATTGAACACGAGATTGAGCACGAGGCCGCTGCCGTCCCTCCCGTATCCGAGGTCGTTCAGCGTGCGCAGGGCGGCGATGCTCTTCTCGAACACGCCGCTGCCGCGTTGTCGGTCGACGTTTGGCGCGGCATAGCAGGGCAGCGAGGCGATGATCTCCACACCCTGCACGGCAAGAAACGCCGCAAGGCCTTCCTGGCCGGGTTCCTGCAGCACCGTGAGGTTGCAGCGGTCGAGGACGCGAACGCCGAGCGCCCGAGCCTGTGCGACGAGCCCGCGGAATCCGTCGTGCAGTTCGGGCGCGCCGCCGGTGAGATCGAGTGCTTCCACGCCGCGCGCGCGCAGTACCTCCGGAATCAAGGCAAGCGTTTGCGCGTCCATCATCTCGCGCCGGCTCGGGCCCGCGTTGACATGGCAGTGCAGACAGCTCTGATTGCAGCGGTATCCCAGGTTGACCTGGAGGGTGGTCAGTCGCGCCCGCGCGATCGCGGGAAATGCGGCGTTTTCTAGCAGGGGAAGAGTCGGAAGCATGATGGGATATACGGGGTTAGTTCCCGCCGTGTTTTGCGTCCGGGGATTCCCCCGGTTCGTTTTCGCCGCGTGCGTAGCCGCGCAGAAGGCGACGCAGGGCCCTCATCTGCGCATCGAAGTTGCGGCAACCGGCACAAAAGAGCAGGTGCATTTGCAGCGACAGGCGCTCGGCGAGCGTCAGCTTGCGATCCTGATTCTCCGACATCAATCGGGTGGCATTGCGGCAGGTCAGCATATGGTTTCTCCTGCCACGAACCAGCGGCCGCTCAGACATTCGCGCAGGCGCAGCCGGGCGCGGTGCAGCATCACGTTGCAGTTGCCGACCGTGATGCCCAGGACATCACAAATTTCCCGGGTGTCCATTTCCACGAATTCGCGCATCATGAACGCGCGTGCCTGTTTGCCGGGAAGGTGTTCGAGGCAGGCCTCGAAGATGATCCAGAACTGCCGGTTGCGCATCGCACCCTCGGGGTCCATCCAACGCGCTGGTTGTGCATCTTCGGTCCAGTGGCCGCGCTGATCGAACAGTGCGGAAAAATCTTCCTCTTCCTCGTCCTCGCGCAGCAAGCGGCTCGCCTCGACGAGGCGATGCCGCTGGCGCAGGGTGTCGGCAATCTTGTTTTTCAGGATGCCGAACACCCAGGTCTTGAGCGCCGCATGCCCACCGAACGATGCGGCGTTCTTCAGGGCACCGACCAAGGCGTCCTGCACGGCGTCCTCCGCCAGGGCGGCATCGTGCAACTGCAGGGTGGCGAACTTGGTCATTTGCCGACGCAGATCCTGCAGGAAGACCGGGTCGCGCAGGCTGGTGTCGGGTTCCGGCGTGGGGGCGGCATCGGTCATGCGTGGGCGTCCTGGGCGGAAACGCGTGGGATTGTACGGAGGTCGGCATACGCTCACGACTCGAACCGGAATTCGCAGAACCGCCCCGCGGCAAGATGTTCGGCGAGCGCCGCTTCGGCCGCAAACTCGGGGTCGCCGGCGGCGCTTTCCTCGAGGGCGCGACCCAGGGGGGTCCCGGCGCAAAGGGTCCGAGCGAATCGCCAGGCGCCTTCCGGCATCCGGTTGAGATGGATGCCTGCATCCTCGGTGTCACCGCGCCATTCCACGAGGAGATGCACCGGTCCGTCGCCCGGGTCGATTGCGCGCATTGCCTCGTCGTCGCCTGCCAACACCGCGCTCCAGATCGCGTCCACGGGCGCGGCGGCGCGTAGAAACCCGATGGCGGGTCGCGGCTCGAATCGCAGGCGTTCCGCGTTTGCCCAATGCACGGCACCCAGCGAGCGCGGGTCGAGGGCCTCCACATCGGGGGCGTGCAGGGCGTGGTTGACCGCGCGCTCGAGCGCGGCGACATCGGGCAGGTACGCCGCAAGCCCCGGGTGTGCAAGAACCGGCTCGAACGTCCGCAGGAAATCGGGGAATTCCGCGCCGTATTCGTCCAGCCAGGTCGTCCGGGCCCAGTGCCCGGCGAGAAACGCAAGGGCCGTACCGTGGAAAAACTCCTCGCCGACGAGCTTGCGTACCGCGGGGTAGCCTAGGCCCAAGGCGTTGACCAGCGTCGAGGCGGCGGTGTTGCGGTAAATGGCCAGGCGCTCGCCGGGTGGGATCGCGTCGGCGACGAGTAGCGGCAGCGCGGCGGCGAAATCGCCGCCGGCGATGCCTGCGTGCCAGGCGCGTTGCACCTCACGCAGCGACGGCGGCGCGTTCATGGCCATTTCTCGTCAGGACGGCGTCCGCGAGCTGCGCCTCGTCGATCAGCGTTGCGAGCGGCGGGATGTCGGTGTCCCATTCGATGAGCGTGGGAACCGGACCGAAGCGGTGCAACGCCTCGGCGTAGAGGTCCCAGACCTCGGCGCAGACGCGGGAGCCGTGGTTGTCGATGCGCAACACGCGGCCGCCGCCGAAGTCGCGCAGCGCGTGTCCGGCGAGATGGATCTCGCCGACCGTCTCCGGCGGCAACGCGGCGAGATAGTCGCGCGTCGACCAGCCGTGGTTGGAAGCGCTGACGTAGAGGTTGTTGACGTCGCAGAGGATGCCGCAACCGGTGCGCTGCGCCACCTCGACCAGAAACTCCCATTCGGGAATCGGCGAATGGCGGTAGCGCAGATAGCTCGACGGATTCTCGACCAGGATGCGGCGCCCCAGCGCGGTCTGCGCGTGGTCGACGTTGCGGACGACGACGGCGAGGGCCTCCTCGGTCATCGGCAGCGGCAGCAGATCGGCCAGGTAGGTGTGATCGACGACGTTCCAGGACAGGTGTTCGGATACGAGTCCCGGCTCGAACCGGCCGATCGCGTCGCGCAGGCGCGCGAGGTGCGCCTCCGACAGACCTTCGGCAGATCCCAGCGACAGTGCGACGCCGTGCAGGGAGATCGGGTAGTCGCGGCGCACGCGATCGAGGGTGGCGGGCGTCGGCCCGCCACCCAGGTAGTTCTCGGAGTGGACCTCGAACCATGCGACATCCGGCCGGGCTTCGAGCACGTCCCGATGATGCGGGAAACGCAGCCCGATCCCCGCCCGCGCCGGGATGGATGTTGCCCCGTTCCGCCCGCAGGACGCGGCGGGGGGGATGGTGGTCGCTTGGTCCACTACCGCTCCCATCGTGCGGGATTACGACGCGTGCAGTTTTCCGCCGGCGATCTTGTCGCAATCGCCTCCCGGCAGGAGCACGAAGGATGCCGGATCGCGCGGGATCGTGGCCTGACCGGCGCAGGAATGCGCCCCTTCGGCGCAGTCGTTGCGGCCCACGGCGTTGATGCCGTAGCACTTTTGCAGGTGCTCCTTCTTGGCGCGCATCATGTTCTGCTGGACGACGGGTGGCATCTTGCTCATGTCCATCATGCCGCCCCCCATCATCTGGGCGGAAGCGGGCATCAGTTGCAGGCCCATGGCCAGGCCAAGGGCGGCGGACAGCGCGGAGGCCGCGCTAACGGTACGAGACATAGGTTTCTCCTCGGGTTTCGGAAGCCGTCCGATATCGGACTGGAGGTTTGTCGGGCAGCGCGCCGTTTTCTTACAGTGCGAGTGCGCTGCTCAATCCGTGTGTGCCGGAGCGGCGGGTGACGGCAGGGCGAAGCGGGCGATGAACCGCCGGTCGATCGCGTTTTTCCACCGCCAGGCCCATGCGCCTTCCGCGCTCCAGGGGCCAAAGGAGGCGATGGCGCGCCAGGGTCCGGTGGCAAGCAGATAAAGCCGCGTCCGCCGCGGATGATGGGCGCGCAGAGGCCGCCCGGTCATTGCCGCCACAAGATTGGCCGCCAACGGCGGACCCGCGCGAACCGCGTGGACTCCGGATCGTGCGATCGCGACATCGATCCGGGTCGATACGTCGCCGGCGGCAAAGACATCCGGGTGGGAAACGCTGCGCTGAAAGCGATCGACGGCGACGAACCCCTGGGAGTCCAAGGCGAGTTTGGACAAGCCCAGCCAGACGGGCGCGCGCACGCCCGTCGCACCCAGCACGGCGTCTGCCTTCAAGGTTCGGCCGTCGTGCAATAGCAGGCCGTCGGGGGTGCCGGCGGCATCGCAACACAGGACTTCGATTTGCGCATTCCGTAGTGCGATTTCCGCGTGGCGTCGCGCGCTCCCGGGAAAGTTCCGGAGAAGGCCGGATTCTCCGACTGCGAGTTGGATCGTTGCGGATGGACCCAAGCCCGCCCGCACGGCCAGGGCGAGTTCCACCCCGGCCGCGCCGCCCCCCACGATTGCCACCCGAAAACCCGGACTCGCGGCCGCCTGCCGACGGATCTCATGCCACCGCGCTGCAAAGGCCGGCAACGGCTTGACGGGCACGAGACGGGGCCCGAGTGCTGCGAGCGCAGAAAGATCGGATTTTCCGCCGATGTCCAGCGAGAGCAGGTCGTAGGAAATGCGGCCGTGTTGCGGCAGACAAACCATGCGCCGGTCCGCGTCGATCCCGGCCGCTGCGCACTCGACGAAGCGGGCTCCGATCCGGTCGACCCACGGGCGCAGGTCGATCCCGCATTCCTCGGCTCGATAGGTCCCGGCCATCATGCCCGGCAGCATGCCCGAATAATGCTGCCAGGAACTCGGGCTGACGAGGGTGACCCCCCAAGCTCCTGGGCATGCCTTCGCCAACCGCTCCAGAACGAAGAGGTGGGCGTGCCCGCCTCCCAAGAGGACGAGTTGCTTCACGGTACCCAAGACCGAAGGGGCTTTACGAGGGAGGAGTGTGGGCGGGCGGGAAGGATGTTGCGGCCCATGATGTTCCTCATTTCAAGAAGCGCCGGGCGAGCAGATGATCGATCGACACCATGCCGGGGCCTCGGCTGATCAGGAAGACCAGCATCGCCGCCCACTGGATGTGCGTGGGCCACGCTTGCGGATAGACGAAGATCTCGATGAACGTCGTCATCCCCAGCATCACCAGCGCGGCGCCGCGGGTAAAGAGGCCGAGCACCAGCAGCACCGGCGTGGACAGTTCGATGCCGAGGGCCATGTGCGCGGCGAAATCGGGCGAGAGGATCGGAACCTTGTACTCGTCGGTGAACAGTTCGATCGTCGTGTCCCAGTTGGCGAGTTTGGTCTGCGCCGAATTCCAGAATACGGTGGCCATCGCCGCCCGCGGAAGGAGCGCGAGCACGCTGTATGGAATGCATTCCAGCATCGCGATGCCCCGCCGGAGCAGGGCGATCGGTCCGGCGGGGCGCGATGTCGAAATTGCGCAGGAATGGTTCATGTCGTGTCTCCCGGTGATTGCGGATTCGAAGCGAGTCCATGCGTTGGTTGGCCATATGTCGCGGGAGACACCGCAATTCTTACGCCGATTTGGCAGATGTAAGAAGCGGCGTGATTCGACCGACTGAACGTCCAATCGGCGCAAAGGCAACGGAAATTCCGGAATCATGGGGAGGCGAACGTGAAAATCAGCCTGTTTCGTTACGGTTTGACCCCGTCCGCGGAACATGCGCGCCTGGCCTCCGACATCGGCGCGGTCTGCGAGGAGCGACGGCATGAATACCGAAGATGCAACCGCAGGGCGCCGCACGGTGACGCGCTTTCCATCTCCTGCGCAAATCGGGCGTCGTTTCCGTTGGGGGCTCGGCAAGAGCGATCGACCGGCGTCTTCATCGCGGCTTTCCGGTCGGATCCTGACCGTCCTCGCCATGACCGCCCTGGTCGCAGCGGGATGGTGCGAGGCGACAACCTCGTGGGTGGAGGCGCACTTGTTATCGCGCCATGACGGAAACCTGCGCTTTGCCGTTTCACCCGGGCCGAGCGCGGCAATCGCCTTTCCGCGATCCGGGCCCTATGACACGAACTTCGGATATCGTTTCATTCCCCATTTTGCCCAGCGCCTAGCGCCGGAGGGCTTCCGCATTGCGGCGCAGGCGCGCATGTCGCCGGAGATGCTGTCCGTCGTGCGGATGAGACTGTACCCGCCATACCGCGAGAAGGACCAAGCCGGCCTGGTGTTGCGCGATTCCCGCGGGACTGTCTTCTATGAAGAGCGATTCCCGGATTCGGTGTATCGCACGTTTCCGTCGGTACCGCCCGTTCTGGTACACACGCTCGTGTACATTGAAGACCGGCATCTGCTGGACCTTCGTCCTGCCACCAGGAATCCGGCGATTTCCTGGGGCCGCTTCAGCCTGGCCTTGTTCGACCAGGCGCGGCATCTGGTCGAGAGGGAGGCGCCCACACCGGGTGGAAGCACCCTCGCCACGCAGATCGAGAAGTTTCGGCACTCCCCCGGCGGACGGACCGCCAACGGCGCCGAGAAGCTGAGGCAGATGGCATCGGCATCCTTATGGGCCTATCTCGGTGGTCCCGATACGACCGCAGCGCGGCAGCGGATCGTGGTTGATTACCTGAACACCGTGCCGCTGTCGGCAAGAGCCGGCTTGGGCTCCATCCACGGTCTACGCGATGGGCTGCGCATCTGGTACGGTCGCGATCCGCGCGACATCGATGCATTGTTGCAGACACCGCAGGCAGCACTGCCGGAAAGGGCGCTGGCCTACAAGCAGGCGCTGTCGTTGATGATCGCCCAACGCGCACCAACCTACTACCTCCTGCGCGATCCGCAGGCGCTCGACCGTCTCACCAATCAGTACCTGGTACGCCTGGGCACAGCCGGGGTCATCGGTCCCGCGCTCGAGGACGCGGCTTTGGCGCAGGCCTTGCGCATCGCGCCGGTGAAGAATTCTCCGTCTTCGATTCCCTTCGTGACGCAGAAGGCGGCGACCGCGACACGGGTGCGTCTCGGCCAGTTGCTGGGCATCCGCGATTCTTACGTCCTCGACCATCTCGACCTCAGCGCGCGCACCACGATCGATGCCTCGACCCAGCGCGCGGTGACGATGCGCCTGCGCGCAGTGGCTACGCGACAGGGGGCGGCGGCGGCCCACCTGTATGGCCGCGACATGCTGCTGCCAGGCTCCGATCCCGCACACATCCGTTTCGCCTTCACGATGTACGAGCACGTCGACGGTGCAAACCTTTTGCGTGTGCAGACCGACAGCGGCGACCAGCCGTTCGACCTGAATCAGGGAGCGAGACTGAACCTGGGTTCCACGGCCAAGCTCCGAACCGTCATCTTGTATCTGCAGATCGTCGCCCGGTTGCACGATCGCTACGCGGGTCTTGATTCGGCGGCGCTGCACCGCGTCGCGGTGGCGCCGCAGGATCCGATCCAATCCTGGGCCTTGGCCTACCTCGAGACCGCACGGGACCGCAGCCTGAAGCCGATGCTGCAGGCGGCGCTGCAGCGTACCTATTCCGGAAGCCCGCAGGAGGCATTCTTTACCGGCGGCGGGGTGCAGCGCTTCCGCAACTTCGACCCTGAGGACGACCGTGCCATGCACAGCGTGGCGGCGGGTTTCCAGCATTCGATCAACCTGGTGTTCGTGCGGCTGATGCGCGACATCGTGCGCTACGAAATGGACCGCAGCCCCGACTTGGCGGCGCGGGCGATGCGCAATCCCACGCTGCGCATCGCCTACCTGAAGCGCTTTGCCGAATCCGAAGGCGCGCTGTTCGTTGCCCGCTTTTACCGCAACTATGCCGGTCGTTCCCTCCAGTCGATGGAATCGGCCCTGCTGGATCGGGTTCCAGGCGAGCCGTTCCGAAAGGCCGCGGCGATCCTCGCAATCGAACCACAGGCCAGCCTGCGGCGCTTCTCCGATCTCATGCATGCATCGCTTCCCGGAGCCGAACTCAACGACACGCTGCTGGCGGACCTCTACCGACGCTACGCGCCGCAGCGCTTCCGCCTGGCCGATCGAGGCTTCCTGGCGCGCGTACATCCCCTGGAACTGTGGGTCGTGTCGTATCTCGGCGCGCACCCGGGCGCGACGCTGCATCAGGCCGTGCAGGACAGTCTCGAGCAGCGCGTGCAGGTCTACGCATGGCTTTTCCGCACGCATGATCGCGCGCGCCAGGACATGCGCATCCGCATGGTTCTAGAGGCGGAGGCGTATCGGCGCATCGCAACGGCTTGGCGCGGTCTGGGCTACCCGTTCGAAACCGTCACGCCGTCGTATGCCTGCGCGCTCGGGGCATCCGGAGACCGCCCGGCAGCGCTCTCGGAACTAATCGGCATCATCCTCGATCGCGGAATGCGCTACCCGCCACGCCAGATCGAAGCGATGGACTTTGCGTCCGGGACGCCGTTCGCGACGCACTTCGTGGCACAGCCGACCCATGGCAGGCGCGTATTGCCGTCCACGATCGCGGACGTTCTGCGCCCGCTCTTGGCATCCGTGGTCGACGGCGGTACCGGAGTGCGCCTGCGCGGCGTATACCACCTGGCGAACGGCGAACGCATCGCCGTCGGGGGAAAGACCGGCACGGGCGATCAGCGCTACGTCGTGTATTCCCCGAGCGGTGCCCTGCTCGAGTCGCGGCGCGTCAACCGCACCGCGACGTTTGTGTTCTTCATCGGAAAGCACTTCGTCGGGACGATCACGGCTTACGTCCATGAGCCCTTTGCCGCTCGCTACCGATTTACAAGCGCCATGTCGGTGCAGCTTTTGGGTGATCTTGCTCCGGACCTGATGCCCCTGATCACGCACCCGGACCGGCAGTGCGTTCCGCCGCCCAGAAAAACAACCACCGCAAGTTCAAAGGGCATTACTGATCCGGCATCGAAATACAAGGCTGTCCGACAGTTTTCAGTTAGATGCATCGTAACTTCTTGACCGGAAAAGAGAAAAGTGCATTTTTGGGGTGTCCGCGACTTGAACGGCGAATCGCTTCAGCGGCACGCTTCCGGGTTTTGTTCCGGAGCGCCCGACGATGTATGCCGGCAAACTCGTCTTCGCCCAGATCATGGAATTCGCGCCGTGGAAGACATTCGCTCGGTTGGTCGCGAAATACCATGGAGATGCCAACGTCCGAACCTTCCGCTGCGTGGATCAGTTCCTTTGCATGGCCTTCGCACAGTTGACGTACCGCGAGAGCCTGCGGGATATCGAAGCGTGCCTGCTGGCGCAGCCGTCGAAGCTCTATCACCTCGGGTTTCGTGGCAACATCACCCGCAGCAATCTGGCCGATGCCAACGAGGGCCGAGATTGGCGCATCTACGCCGATTTCGCCTAGACCTTGATCCGTACGGCACGACGCCTGTACGCGACCGAGCCGTTGGCGGTGGATCTCGAAGAAACGGTCTACGCGCTGGACTCGACCACCATCGACCTGTGCTTGACGTTGTTTCCCTGGGCGCCATTTCGCTCGACCAAGGCCGCGATCAAGCTCCATACCCTGCTCGATCTGCGGGTAGCGATTCCGACATTCATCCACATCTCCGACGGCAAGATGGCCGACGTCAACGTGCTCGATCAATTGCTGATCGAGCCGGGGGCCATCTGCGTCATGGATCGGGGCTATGTGGACTTCGCCCGCTTGCACAGGCTGCAACGGGCCGGCAGCTTCTTCGTGACGCGGGCCAAGTCCAATTTCCGGTGCCGGCGCATCTACTCGATGCCGGTGGATCGCACGACCGGACTGATCTGCGACCAGCACATCGAGCTGACGGGGCATTATGGTTCTACCGAATTTCAAGTATTTTTTGATCCCCTCGGGCTGACGCTGGACGCTCCTCAGGTGGCGAGCGGTGGCTTCGACCAGTTGCAGCTTCGTGCGCGCAGGTGCCAGCTTCGTCACCGCTTGTTTGAGGTCGGCGTTGTCCATCTCGTCCGGGTTCAGTTCCGGGCTGTAGCTCGGCAGGTAGAAGACCTCGATGTCGTCCTGGTGCTTGGCCAGCCACTCCTTCACCGGCTTGCTGTGATGCACCCGAAGGTTGTCCAGGACCAGGTAGACCTTGCGGTCAGCGTCCTTGACCAACCGCTTCAGGAAATCGATCAGGATGGCGGAGTTGAGCGCACCGTCGAACATCTTCCAGCGCATCGTTCCCTTGTTCGTGACCGTGGAAATGACCGAGAGTCCGTGTCGCTTGTTGTTGACGCGAACTACCGGCGTCTGTCCCTGCGGTGCGTAGCTGCGCCCACGCACGTCGTCGCTGCGCAATCCGGTCTCGTCTCCCCAGTGGATCTCCGCGCCCTTGGCCTTGGCGCGCGCCTCGATCTCCGGGTATTGCTCGTCGAGCCACTTCTTTACCGCCGTCGGCGACTGTTCGTAAGCCCGGCGCATCGGCTTTTGCGGCGTAAATCCCCAACGCGCCAGATACTTGCCGGTCGTGCGGGCCGAAAGCCGGATTCCGTAGCGCTGCTCGATGAGTCCGCTGACCGCCGTGCGCGACCACAATGCGTAGGGCATCTTCAACTGGTCGGGCGTCTTGTCCGCAATCAGCTTGCACACCGCCGATCCCTGCTCGGCGCTGAGCAACCGCCTCTCGCCCGTCTTGCGTCCGCACGCCGCGTCATGCAGTGCCCCTGCTCCGCCCTTCGCGTGGCGCTGGCAAATGTTGAACACGCCCGTGCGGCTCAGCCCCGTCTGCTCGGCGATTTCGTCATACGTTCGTCCAGCCCGACGAAGGCGGATCACCTGCACGCGCCTCTCATGCCGCGCTTCGCGCGACAACGATCTCATGTCGGTTGCTTCCATCTTCCCCATATCGGGGCAGACTATCAAATTTCAAGTACATTTGGGCCGGATCAATAGCCAGGCGTTCGTTGCCGGCTGGTAGGCTGCGGCCGAAAACAGCAAGCTGACGTTGACGTTGATACCTTCTGCGATCCGCGTTTCTGCAGCGGCAATGCCGACCAGCGTGGCGGGCACCTTGATCATCGCATTCGGCTGCTCGAGCGCCGCCCACAGACGGCGCGCTTCCTGCATGGTGCCTTCAGTGTCATGCGCCAGATAGGGTGAAACCTCCAGGCTGGCGTAGCCATCGCGGCCCCGGGTGGTTTCGTACACAGGGTAGAGCTCGGTTGCCGCACGGCGGATGTCTTCCCGCGCCAGGTGCTCGTAGACCGTAGCGGCCGGCACATCGCTCGATTGCACGATATTGGCGGCGTAGTAGCCATTTTGGCTGATGCTTTTCTCAAATATTGCCGGGTTCGAGGTGACGTCCATGATGCCGTCATCTTGGATTGGGCGGCGCAGTTCCAGACCGTCAAGCAGCTCGCGTCCGATGTAATCGAGCCAGACGGACTGGCCATGTCCATGCAGCTTACGCAGGGGATTCATTATTGCGATGCTCCCATCGGGAATGATGGAGGTTGGTCGTGGCAACAGGACAAACCTAACAGGATTTGACAAACCGGAAAACAAAGTCTCGCTCGGGTTCGCCGAGGGCCTCAACAACAAGATCTGCGTCTTCCAGCGGCGGGCGTATGGCCTGCGCAACGAGGAGTATCTCCGCCTCAAAGTGCTGACTTCCACGCTCCCGGCCCTCTGGGTTGAGAAGACCCTAAAAAAGCGCGGAGGCGGCCTTACGCCGCAGCGGGTTGCGATCTCGGTAGCACGCGCAAAAGAAAGTTGGCGATGGTCGGGGCGAGCATGGGGCGCAACAGCCGCGCATCATAGCGGCCGAAGCGGGCCTCGTTCTCCTCGCGACAGCGCTCCAGCAGCGACCGCAAATCGATGTCCGTGCTGATTTCCTTGTGCCCGGTAAGGGTGAAGTTCTCCCCCTGCTGTTCGCCCAGACCGCGCGCCGTCTTGATCCGGCTCCAGGCCTGCAACAGGATGACCCACACCGTCTGCAACCTCAGCCAGGGCCGCTTCCACCATGGCAACCGGGCGCGATACCAGGCCAGCCAGTTGACGAAGAAAATGATGTGGCGCGCCTCTTCCTGCATGACCGGTTCGAAGACGGCGACCAGATCGCGGGGAAAAAATCCCGAATCGCGCGCCAAGGCGAACAGGCCGAACGCGAAGTAGGAATCCAGGCACTCGCCATAGCCCGTATACAGGAACTCCCAATAGGGATCCCGAATCGTCGGAGGCGGCGGTAACGCCGGCAACTCGATGCCGTAATGGCGAACCAGATTTTCCAGCAAGACGGCATGGCGCTGCTCTTCCTCGCCGTTCATGGCGATGGCGTCTCGCACCACCGGATCCGACTCCGCCATCGCGGCGGCGCGCACCCGGTCCGCCGTCGCACTTTCCGTCGATACGGCCTCCCCCCAGAACGGCAGGCGCACGAGACGCTGCCGGGCGTCGTCGTCGAGAGGGGGCCACGCGATTTTGCTCGCGTCGTAGTCGACGTGTGTCTCGAAAAAGAATTTGCAAAACAGATCCCGATGTTTCGTCGAACCGATGCGCCAGGTAGCTGCCGTCACGAGTTCTCCTTTCCAACGATGCCCTTTTCCTTCCTTGGCCGGGGCGCCCCGCAAGCACGGGTTGCCGTAACTCCCCTCACCCCGCGCCTCCCAACTCCGGACGGCTTTCGGCGCCGGTGTCGGGCGACACCTCATGCTCGTCCCTCCAGCACGCCCTCCCTCACACGGGCGCGAAACGCATCCCGCTTCGCAATCGCGTCCTCCGCTGCATCCAGAATGAAGCGCTCAGCGGCGCGTTCGAACGGAACCCGTCCGGAAAACTCCCGCCAACGGCAGATTTGCACCGCCGCCATTCCGGCGCTTCACTTCTTCGGCGCCTCGGCGTCGAAGCCCACCATCAGCCACAGTACCCTCGCATCCCCACAGCCGCGTCCGCCGCAAACTCGGGGTGGCGGGCGTCGGCCCGCCACCCAGGTAGTTCTCGGAGTGGACCTCGAACCATGCGACATCCGGCCGGGCGTCGAGCACGTCCCGATGATGCGGGAAACGCAGCCCGATCCCCGCCCGCGCCGGGATGGATGTTGCCCCGTTCCGCCCGCAGGACGCGGCGGGGGGGATGGTGCTCGCTTGGTCCACTACCGCTCCCATCGTGCGGGATTACGACGCGTGCAGTTTTCCGCCGGCGATCTTGCCGCAATCGCCCGCCGGCAGGAGCACGAAGGATGCCGGATCGCGCGGGATCGTGGCCTGACCGGCGCAGGAATGCGCCCCTTCGGCGCAGTCGTTGCGGCCTACGGCGTTGATTCCGTAGCACTTTTGCAGGTGCTCCTTCTTGGCGCGCATCATGTTCTTCTGGACGACGGGTGGCATCTTGCTCATGTCCATCATGCCGCCCCCCATCATCTGGGCGGAAGCGGGCATCAGTTGCAGGCCCATGGCCAGGCCAAGGGCGGCGGACAGCGCGGAGGCCGCGCTAACGGTACGAGACATAGGTTTCTCCTCGGGTTTCGGAAGCCGTCCGATATCGGACTGGTTTGTCGGGCAGCGTGCCGTTTTCTTACAGGGTGACCCCCGAACTTCGCGGGCATGCCTTCGCCAACCGCTCCGGAACGAAGAGGTGGGCGTGTCCTGCCCCCAAGAGGACGAGTTGCTTCACGGTACCCAAGACCGAAGGGGCTTTACGAGGGAGGAGTGTGGGCGGGCGGGAAGGATGTTGCGGCCCATGATGTTCCTCATTTCAAGAAGCGCCGGGCGAGCAGATGATCGATCGACACCATGCCGGGGCCTCGGCTGATCAGGAAGACCAGCATCGCCGCCCACTGGATGTGCGTGGGCCACGCTTGCGGATAGACGAAGATCTCGATGAACGTCGTCATCCCCAGCATCACCAGCGCGGCGCCGCGGGTAAAGAGGCCGAGCACCAGCAGCACCGGCGTGGACAGTTCGATGCCGAGGGCCATGTGCGCGGCGAAATCGGGCGAGAGGATCGGAACCTTGTACTCGTCGGTGAACAGTTCGATCGTCGTGTCCCAGTTGGCGAGTTTGGTCTGCGCCGAATTCCAGAATACGGTGGCCATCGCGGCGCGGGGCAGGAGCGCGAGCGCGCTATAGGGAATGCACTCCAGCATCGCGATGCCCCGCCGGAGCAGGGCGATCGGTCCGGCGGGGCGCGATGTCGAAATTGCGCAGGAATGGTTCATGTCGTGTCTCCCGGTGATTGCGGATTCGAAGCGAGTCCATGCGTTGGCTGGCCATATGTCGCGGGAGACACCGCAATTCTTACGCCGATTTGGCAGATGTAAGAAGCGGCGTGATTCGACCGACTGAACGTCCAATCGGCGCAAAGGCAACGGAAATTCCGGAATCATGGGGAGGCGAACGTGAAAATCAGCCTGTTTCGTTACGGTTCGACCCCGTCCGCGGAACATGCGCGCCTGGTCTCCGACATCGGCAAGGAGCGTGGGTGGCGACGCTGGGGTCCCTATTTAAGCGAACGACAATGGGGAACCGTGCGCGAGGACTACAGCGCGGACGGCGAGGCGTGGCGGTACCTCACCCACGATCACGCGCGCAGCCGGGCCTACCGCTGGGGCGAGGACGGAATCGCCGGCGTGTGCGACCGCGACCAGCGGTTGTGTCTGGCTTTTGCCTTCTGGAACGGGCGCGATCCGTTCCTCAAGGAACGCCTCTTCGGTCTGAGCAACGAGGAGGGGAATCACGGCGAGGACGTCAAGGAGTGCTACTACTACCTCGATTCGACGCCGACCCACTCCTACATGCGGATGCTCTACAAGTACCCGCAGCGGGAATTTCCCTACGCACGATTGGTGGAGGAAAACCGCCGCCGCGGCCGCAAGGACCCGGAGTTCGAGCTCGCCGATACCGGCATCTTCGATGGCGACCGATACTTCGACGTGTTCGTGGAGTACGCCAAGGCGGACAAGGACGATCTGCTCGCAAGCGTGACCGTGCACAACCGCGGCCCGAACGAGGCCGAACTGGTGGTGTTGCCGCAACTGTGGTTCCGCAACACCTGGTCCTGGAAGCCGGGGGTGGATCGACCCAATCTATCCCGCGGCGAGGACGGCGGCATCGTCGTGCAGCATCCGAAGCTGCCGGCGCATCGCTTCTACTGCGACGGCGACCCGAACGTATTGTTTTGCGACAACGACACCAACCCGGCGCGGATCCACGGTGCACCGGCGCAAGGGTACTTCAAGGACGCATTCCACGACCATGTGGTCGCCGGCCGGCCGGAGGCGGTCAATCCGGCCAATACCGGCACGAAGGCGGCGGCCCTGTACCGATTGCAGATCCCCGCGGGCGGTTCCGTGCGCATCCGGTTGCGTCTGGCTCCGGATGCGATGGTGAATCCGTTCAAGGATTTCGAATCGGTTCTGTCGCTACGGCGGGCGGAGGCGGACCGGTTCTACGACCTTGTGCTGGCCGGCGCACCGAACGACGACGCCAGGCTCGTCCTGCGGCAGGCGTACGCCGGGCTGCTCTGGAGCAAACAGTTCTATTACTACGACGTCGGCGAGTGGCTGGACGGCGATCCGATGCAGCCGCCACCCCCGGTCTCGCGCCGGCATGGCCGGAACTTCGAGTGGCGGCATCTCAACAACGCCGACCTCATCCTGATGCCGGACAAATGGGAATACCCATGGTACGCGTCCTGGGATCTGGCCTTCCACGCCGTGGCGCTGGCGCGCATCGACCCGGAGTTCGCGAAGCGACAACTTGTCCTGCTCGGTCGCGTCTGGTACATGCATCCCAACGGTCAGATCCCGGCATACGAATGGAATTTCAGCGATGTCAATCCACCCGTACAGGCATGGGCGGCATGGCGGGTGTTTGAAATCGATCGCGCTGCGAACGGCGGCCGCGGCGATCTGCAGTTTCTCGAGCGGGTCTTCCACAAGCTGGTACTCAATTTCACGTGGTGGGTCAACCGCAAGGACGCGGACGGGCGCAACATCTTCCAGGGAGGGTTCCTGGGGCTGGACAACATCGGCGTATTCAATCGCAGCGCCCCGTTGCCGACCGGCGGACATGTCAGCCAGTCGGACGGTACCGCGTGGATGGCGATGTACAGCCTGCACCTGATGCGCATCGCGCTCACCCTGGCGGAGCATAACCCGGTGTATCAAGACCTCGCCACGAAATTTTTCGAGCACTTCCTGCACATCGCCGAGGCAATGTCCAACATGGGCGAGGAGGGAATCGGCCTGTGGGACGAGGAGGATCAGTTCTATTACGACGTGCTCAATCCAAGCGAAGGGGGACCGATTCCCCTCAAAGTGCGTTCGATGGTCGGGTTGATTCCCCTTTTTGCAGTCGAAATCCTTGATCCGAAGGCCCTGGAGCCGCTTTCCGACTTTCATGAACGGATGGGTTGGCTGATGAAGTACCTGCCGCGCCTGGCCGCGCAGATTTCCTGCTGCGACGTTCCAGGTGTACGGGGCCGCGGGCTGCTGTCCCTGTTGCGGCCGGAGCGGCTGCGTCCGGTGCTGCGCCGGATGCTGGACGAGACAGAGTTTCTCTCCGATCACGGCGTGCGTGCGCTTTCCCGGGCGCACCGGGATCAGCCATATCGGTTTTCCTGCTGCGGACAAGTGATGTCGGTGGATTACGTCCCCGGGGAGTCGGAAACGCCGTTGTTCGGCGGCAACTCGAATTGGCGCGGACCGGTATGGATGCCTCTCAACTTTCTCATCATCGAGTCCCTGCGCCGGTATCACCGCTACTTCGGCGAAAGCTTCCGTATCGAATGCCCGACCGGATCGGGCGTCGAAATGAATTTGGCCGAAGTTGCGGATGAACTCTGCCGACGCCTCGGGCGGCTTTTTCTGCGCGGTCCGGACGGACGGCGCGTGGTGTTCGGCGAGTCCGAAAAAAACCAGCGTGACCCCCATTTCTGTGACTACGTGCTGTTCCACGAGTATTTCCACGGCGATACCGGACAGGGTCTCGGCGCATCGCACCAAACCGGTTGGAGCAGCCTGATCGCGGAATTGCTGCTGCCTTCCATCCACGAAAACGGGGCAAGTGGATGAATGGAATATCGGATCTGCTACGGAAAGATATCGGTCGGGCAGCTTCCCAACAGGGAGATTTCCAAATGTCGAGTTTCAGACGGCGTCGCTCGCAATCCAAAGAACCGAGGCGCGGCTGGACTTTGTGCCTCGTTGCAGGTTTTGGGTGGCTCGCTTTCGCAGCGCCTGCAATGGCGGGGGCGTGGGTGTATGGCGATTCCGCGGCGAGGCACAACTCGGTGTTCGTGTTCGGTGGGCGAATGTCGACCGGGGACTGGGCAAGCACCTCGATTTTCAATCGGAACTATTCGGATACCCAACGGTATGACAACTCGATTGCCGGGGCGGCCTACGATCGCGACGTATATGACTGGGGCCGAGGGTGGCTGCTGCGCGGGGAGGTCGGTGTTGCGGACCGATTCGGGCACTATAAGGTTTGCTGCGGCACCGGCGGACCGCAAGCGACGCAGATTTCGCATTCCGAACTGAATAGCTATGAATTCTGGTTCGGACCGCAAATCCGAAGAGAGGGAATCGCGCTCGGGACTTCCGTGCGGATGTCGGTTTCGGTCACCGGCGGATTCAGCTACGTGACGAGTTCGATCGGACGCGAGCAGCAGCGCGAGATCGCCTACGACGGGCAAGCGCACCTGCTGTTTTATGGGGCTTACGAGTTCGGCTTTTCCTTGACGAGTCATCCAAACGTCGAGCTGGTCTACCGCTTGACGCACCGTTCGGGCTTGAACGGCACCTTGGGAAATATGCGGGAAGGGTACAACGCGAACGTGTTGGGGATGCGATACCGTTTCTGAGTCCAGCCATGAAACGGACGGTCTCCTCCCGAGACGATTTTCTCGATGGGGAAGACCGGGGCCTGCTGCCGTGGCTGCCCGTTTCTGGTTGCGTTCTCTCCCTGGAGGCAAGAAGGAGAAATACTGTTTCGCAGTGGGGCCGAGAAAGGAAGGCTTCAAGAATCCATCCTGTAATAAGCAGAGCCGACTTCGCGACCAATCCCCACGCGCCGATTCGAATGCGCATATCGGGAGAAAAAAGATGAGTTTGCTGAGATTCGCGAAAGCGCCGGATTCCCTGGTTCTGCCCAAAGCCGCTGATTGGACGATCCCGTTCCTGACTTCGGAGAGTCCGGCGCTGGAAGCGATGACGGATTTCCGCTGCGCCCCCGCGATTTCCGTACCGGAAAACACGCAAATCGACGATGCGCTGAACCGGATGATCCACTCCGGAGTCCGCCTGCTGTTCGTGGTGGATTCCTCGTTCAAGCTGCTCGGAGCCGTGTCCTCCCATGATATCCAGGGGGAGCGGCCGATGCTCTACCTGCAGTCCCAGGACTGCAACCGAGAACATTGCAGCCGGGCGGACGTGACCGTACGCCACGTCATGGAGCCGCTGACGGCGTGGCATACCCTGACCATCTCTGCTCTGGAGCACGCTACCGTGGGCGACCTGGTGTCCCGGTTCCGTGATCAATCACGCCGACACATCATCGTGATCGAAACGCCGGGGAACGCGACGTCATTCGTGCGCGGCGTGATTTCGGCGAGTTTTCTGGAGCGCGCTTTGGGTTCGCCGGTCGAGACGAGTCATGCCGCGCAAAATTTCGCGGAAATGGGCCTGGTTCTTGCGCGATGATCAAATCCTACGCATTTTCGCGAGATCCGAAGCGTTTCCACTTTTTAAGGGAGTAGATCTTGGTTCGTCGTCGATGGCGGTTTGTCGTCCTCGGAGCGCTCGCGCTGCTTTCGGTTGGATGGGGCGGGCCTAGCCGTGCCGCAGGATCCCCGCCGGCAATGTGCCCGCAAGTTGTCGGGACGGAGCGTGTTGCGCCGATTTCGTCTTCTGTCGCTGCCACCATTCGAACCCGTGTGGAACAGAAGATTGGAGGCGCGGTACGTTCGGTGTGCCGTATGCCGTTCGGGCTTTATGAGGTTGTGGACGACATGGACGTCGTCTACGTTGACGCGCGAGTCCGCTACCTGATCGTGGGCCGCGCATTTGCGCTGCATGGCTCAGGAGCGGAGGATTTGACGACTTCCCGCCAGGAGGCGTTCCGTCGTGTGGATGTCAAGGCGCTGCCGTTTGCGATGGCCGTCAAAACGGTTCGCGGCGATGGTTCACGTCTTCTTGTGGAGTTTGAAGATCCCAATTGCCCGTACTGCAGACGTTTCGAGCGAGAGATTGTCGGCTTGAACAACGTCACGATTTATACGTTCCTATATCCGGTTCTCTCGCGCAACCGGACGAATCCGGACGACTCCTATCCCCAGGCCAGATCGGTGTGGTGTTCGGCCAACCGTTCGCATTCTTGGGACGAGGTCATGCTGAAGGGGGAACGTCTTCCGCCGGCCCCCGCCTCATGTGATGCGCCGCTTGATCAAAATCTGGCGCTCGGCCGGAAGCTCAAGATCACCGGCACTCCCACTTTGATATTTGCGGACGGGCGGCGGATTCCAGGCGTAATTTCTCTTGCGTCCGTCGAACATCTGTTGAACGTGGCGGAGAAAGAAAAGCTACCGAAGCGGTAACCATAGAAACTGCGGCGACGGATGATGGACACCATGGATTCTCGAAATCGACACGTACGGGAAGTCACCGCTGCCCCGGGGGCATCGCTCCCTGCCGCGGATCCCTGTGTGATCGTGATTTTCGGCGCAAGCGGGGACCTTACCCGTCGGAAGCTTATCCCAGCGCTGTTTCATTTGGCGTGCGAGGGATGCCTGGCGCCGTCGTTCCGGATTCTCGGCGTCGGGCTCCCCGAGATGAACGACGAATCCTTCCGCGCGCATCTAAGGGAAGCTGTATTCCAGTCATCGGAAGCGGCGCATTGTACCGAGTCGGAGTGGATTTCCTTCTCGCAGCACATCTCGTTTCTAGGGGGCGACTTCGGATCGCCCGAAACAATGGGGCGCCTTGCGAACGCGCTGCATGCCCTGCCGGTGGAAAATCGCCTTTTCTATCTCGCCACCGCGCCAAGCGCCGTTCCGGGGATCGCGCAGGGCCTCGCCGACGTTGGCTTAAATCGGCAGGTTCGAAGCTGGTCGCGCGTCGTCGTGGAGAAGCCGTTTGGCCGCGATCTGGGCTCGGCGCGGAGACTCAACGCGACCTTGGCACAGCACTTCGAGGAAGAGCAGATCTACCGGATCGACCACTATCTCGGAAAAGAAACCGTGCAGAACATCCTGTTCTTCCGGTTCGGCAATGCGTTGTTCGAACCCGTGTGGAACCGCAATCATGTTGAATATGTGGAAATCACTGCGGCGGAAACCTTGGGAGTGGGACACCGATCGGCGTATTACCAGGAAGCCGGGGCGTTGCGGGACATGATTGCCAATCACATGCTCCAACTGCTTGCGCTGACCGCGATGGAAGCGCCGGCATCGTTCGATGCCGACGCGGTGCGCGGGCGGAAAATCGACGTGTGGAAGAGCATACGGCCCATGAATCCGGACGAAGTCCGGGAACGGGCGGTGCGCGCCCAATATCAGGCGGGCGCAATCGACGGAGCGCCGGTGCCGGGATGGCTGAAGGAGCCGGGGGTACCCCACGTCACGCATGCAGAAACCTACGTGGCGCTCGAGCTGCAAATCGACAATTGGCGGTGGGCGGGTGTTCCGTTTTACCTTAGGACCGGAAAGCGGCTCGCGCGGCAGATTACGGAGATTGCGGTGCATTTCCGGCATCCGCCCCTCAGCCTTTTTGCCGGGGCAGGCCAACAACGTCCCAACGTCATCTCGCTTCGCATCCAACCAGATGAGGGAATCAGCCTTGCGTTCGGTGCGAAACCACCGGGTCCCGAACGCAAGGCGGTGTCGGTAT
Organism: Burkholderiales bacterium GJ-E10; assembly: GCA_000828975.1. NCBI lineage: Bacteria > Pseudomonadati > Pseudomonadota > Betaproteobacteria > Burkholderiales > Burkholderiales bacterium GJ-E10. The sequence goes on from AP014683.1 coordinate 2,013,643, forward strand.
CCATGGATTTCTGCTACAAGTCCGCATTCGGCGCCAATCCGCCTTCCGCATACGCGGTGCTGCTCCTTGATGCGATGCGTGGCGACGCGAGCTTGTTCACTCGTCGCGATGGTGTGGAGGCGCAGTGGCGCATCGTCACGCCCATCGAGGAGGCGTGGGCGTCGGTGAATGAAACCCTGCCGGGATACGCCGCCGGCAGCGAGGGGCCGATCGAAGCCGATGCGCTCCTTGCGCGCAACGGCCATTCGTGGCGACCCCTCGCCGGGAACCTCGGAGCCTGCCATGACTGAACCGTACGTTCTCGCGGGCGACATCGGCGGTACCAAGAGCGCCTTGGCGTTTTTTCAAGGGTGTGCGGACGCGCCCAGGATGGTCGCGGAGCGTATCTATCTCAACCGCGAGTTCGCGAACCTCACCGATGTCATACGGCGGTTCACCGCGGATACCGGTTTGTCCGCGTCGAACGCGTGCCTCGGCGTTGCCGGAACCAAGGTTCAAGGTACGATCCGATTTCCCAATCTGGATTGGCGTATCCACGAAGAAGAAATGCGGGGCCGGCTTGGGTTGACTGCCCTTCGGTTTCTCAATGACCTGGAGGCGAACGCCATCGGCGTCTCGGTACTGGCGCCAGAACAGTTCTTCCCCTTGAATTGGGGAAGCGCAAGCGCTCAGGGCGCACGGGCGATGATCTCTGCAGGTACGGGCTTGGGAATGGCGATGATTCTTCCCGGACACGATGGTGGCCGCGTCCTGGCTTCGGAGGGAGGGCACGCCGACTTCGCGCCTCGCAACGAAGCGGAAATCGCCTTGCTGCGTTTCCTCGCAAGACGCCATGACCGGGTCAGCGTGGAACGGGTTGTTTCCGGTCCGGGTTTGGTAAACATCTATGAATTTCTCGTCCAAACCGGAACGCAGGAACTCGGACCGATTGCCCACCGGATTTCGCATGCTGCTGACAAGGCTGCCGCCATCGCCGATGCGGCGCTGCGCGATGAATCCGCAATTTGCATCCGCGCTGTGGAATTGTTTCTTTCTGCGTATGGCGCAGCAGCAGGAAATCTGGCACTCACTGCACTCGCGACGGGCGGCGTTTACCTTGGAGGCGGCATCGCTCCGAAATTGGTGGCGAGTTTGCCGACCAGCGGGTTTCTGCAATCGTTTGCCGCCAAAGGCCGGTATTCCGACTTGCTGGCCGACATTCCCGTAAATGTGGTGCTGGAACCCAAAACGGCACTGCTCGGGGCGGCCAAGGTGGCACTCGAGATGCGCGTCGCGTGAGTCATTCCCTACCCGTCCGAAAGGAATGGGGGTAGTTGTAGGATTTCGCCCAGGGCGAAGATGGTGTGTTCCGGCGCTTCCGGGAGGAATTCCGGCGCTTGTCCGCTGCGATTACACCAAACCGCCCGCATGCCGTACGCAGATGCCGACCAGGCATCCCAACCGTTGGACGACTGAAAGCTGATTTGTCGCGCGGAAACCCGCAACGCACGCTCGGCGAGGCCATATACGGCTGGATGCGGTTTGTACACCTGCACCGCGTCCGCGGACAGGACGGCATCGAACATCCCATCCAATCCGTTGCAGCGAACCGCCGAATACAGCCACTCGGCCGTTCCGTTGGAAAGAATCGCCGTACGCACGTCGCGGCGCGAAGCGCTTCGATCGTCGAGCGAACCTCCGGATAGGCGCACGGCGTCCGGTACGCCTGCAGCAGTTGCTCGCGTAGTCCCGGATCCTCACGTCGCAGGCAAGCAAGGGCGTGGTCCAGCGCATCGGCAGTCACATGCGCGAAATCGACGAAACGGCCCTGCAAGCTGCGCAACCACATGTACTGCAATTGTTTCTCGCGCCAGATCGTCGCCAGGCGAAGCGCGTCAGTTCCCAGGGATTCCGAGCATTTCCGGACCGGTGAGCTTACGTCGAACAGGGTTCCATAGGCATCGAACACGTATGCGCGGATACCCAACTTCATTCGGATTCCTCCAGGAATGGAGCGGGAAAGCCACCATGGCGCCCGTTGGCGCAAGTGTACGACTTCCCCCAGGATCGTCGTAACAAAACGTCGGCTCCGCCGACGAATGGCCTGTCGCGACAATCGGACGCTGCACTCCGTGTTGTACCGACCAATCCAATGAATGGATACCCATGAAGAAATGGTTTATCGCCGTGTGGGCGTACACACTTCTGACGGCCTTTTCGAATGCCGCGCATGCCGAAGTATTCGACCCCTCGATTTGGGACGGGTTGCTCAAGCGCCATGTCGTCGTTCTGGGCGGCGGCGAGGCTAGCCGTGTCGACTATGCCGGGATGGCTGCGGACCGGTCCAAACTGCAAACCTTCCTGCGGGAGACCTCCTCCATATCCCAGGCGAAATTCGATACCTGGTCGCGGAACGCGCAGCTTGCTTTCCTGATCAACGTATACAACGCGTGGACGGTCGAACTGATTCTTACGAAATACCCCGACCTGAAGTCGATCAAGGATCTCGGCGGATGGCTCCAGACACCTTGGCAGAAGACGTTCATTCCCCTGCTCGGAGAAACCCGATCGCTGGACGACATCGAGCATGGGTTGATTCGCGGTTCCGGCCGATATGACGACCCCCGGGTACATTTCGCGGTCAACTGTGCCAGCGTCGGCTGTCCAGCCCTGCGCGCCGAGGCATACACCCCGGGACGGCTCGACACACAGCTCGACGACCAGACCCGCAAGTTCCTGTCGGATCGGAGCCGCAATCGAATTGACGGCGATGCCATCGAGGTATCACCGATCTTCAAGTGGTACCGCGAGGACTTCGAGAAAGGCTGGCACGGGTGGAACAGCCTGTCCGAGTTTCTCGAACAGTACGGATCGTCGCTTGGCATGACGCCTGCGCAGGAAAATGCGCTCCGGTATGGGGATATGTCGATCGGGTTTATGGACTACGACTGGTCGCTGAATGATACGCACGGCGTCTTTGGTGCGATATGGAATCCGTAGTCGCCGGGTATGCGCGCAAATGCTGATCAAGGTCTTGCGCGCAGCCGTCCTGTCCCGGTCGTCGCGGTACGGCCGTTTCGGAAACAAGGAAGCGGCTTTGCACATTGCGGTCGAGCGCAACGTCGACCGGCAGATCCCGGAAATCGAAAATGGCGTTCCGCAGCCGCTCCCTGCGGCGGGCCCTGGAGCATTTCTACGGGATCGCCCAGAAAATCCCTTTTTCGGTTATGGAATATCCGATCCATACCATGTTTTCGACCCGCGAACCCGGTTCGCGCGTTCAATCCGGCGTCTTTTTTGAAATCAAGCGGACGCCTTTCTCTGGAGGAAAAGCGATGACGATGATCGCCAAACTGGATCTTGCTCCCCTCACGGTAGGCACGGCCAGAGGGGCCGCACGGTCCATGCTGGAGACGGCTCGGAGCCGTCTTGGGTTCGTGCCCAACATGTACGCAAACATGGCCCATTCCCCAGGGCTGCTTGCTACGTATCTGGCCGGGTACGAGACATTCCGCTCCGACAGCGGATTTACCCCGACCGAGCAGGAGGTGGTGTTCTTGACCATCAGCCGTTTCCACGGATGCACGTACTGCGTTGCCGCCCATAGCATGATCGCGGACAAGATGTCCGGGGTGCCCGCCGACGTCCTGACAGCGATTCGTGGAGGGGGGGAGATTCCGGACGCCAAGCTTCGCGCCTTGTCGGAGTTCACTCGGATCCTCGTGGAAAGCCGCGGCGCGCCGTCCCCCGCGCAGCTTTCCTCGTTCAGGGCGGCGGGATACGGCGAGCGGCAGGTTCTGGAGATCGTGCTCGCAATCGCGGTGAAAGTCCTCAGCAACTACACCAACCATCTGTTCCATACCGAAACCGATCCGGCATTTGCGGCGTATGCATGGCCAGCATAATCCATTGGCTGCAGGGGGCCGGGTGGCATTCGCGCGATTCGACCCCCATCTCGTTCTTCCTGGGGCCCATGCAGGATCGTTCCGTAACAACTGCAGGTGCCCGTGCGACCAACGTTCGAGACTTCCCGTAGCTATTTGCGAAACGCCGCATGAATCGACTGTTGATCACATTCGGAACACGCCTTGCCACCTACCTGAGTGCGCCGCGGCACGTTCACGGCACCGGGGCGGCGCCTCCGATCGAACAATTGCAGCAGACGCTGCAACCCGGCGACGTCCTGCTGATCGAAGGGAACTCCCGCATTTCCACGGCGGTCAAGTATCTGACCCAGTCGACATGGTCGCATGCGGCTTTGTATGTCGGATCAGCACCCTTCGGTGGAAATCCTGCCGGACCGTGTTTTGTGGAAGCAGATCTTGTCGACGGCGTGCGCAGCGTCGGGTTCGAAGAGTTCGCCGGGCTTCCGGTCCGGGTGTGCCGTCCGGTGGGCCTCACGGAAACCGAGCGCAGTCAGGTTGCAGAATATGCGATCGCACGAATCGGGCACCGGTACGATCTTCGCAATGTCGTTGATCTCGTGCGGTATCTCTTCCCGACACCGCCGGTCCCGCTGCAATTCCGGCGGCGGATTCTCGCGTTGGGCAGCGGGGATCCGACGCGCGCGATTTGCTCCACCCTCATCGCGCAGGCATTTCAATCGATCCGCTATCCGGTATTGCCGATCGTATCCTTGCGTCCCTCCATCTCGCCCGATTGCCCGGGGTGCGTGGAGGAGATTCTCCGCGTTCGGCACCACAGCCTGTTTACCCCGCGGGATTTCGATGTCTCTCCGTATTTCGAGATCGTGAAACCGGGGCTCTCGGAGAACTTCGACTTCCGGGTTTTACGGTGGGAGGACGGCACGGCACCGAGTACAAGCGTCGAGTTAATGGATGCCGTTCAAACATGACACGACGTCTCCTGCCTGGAACGGCACGCCGTATGGCAATCGCCGCCACATCGCTTGGCGCCGTGCTGGCGGTTGGGGGTTGCGCCACCGTCCCGCAAGACGCGGGCAAGAATCCCGCGGATCCGTACGAGCGATTCAACCGGCAGGTGTATGCATTCAATGACGTCTTTGATCGTTATGTCGGGAAGCCAGTTGCCAAAGGGTACACCGACGTGACTCCAAAGCCGGTGCGGACCTGCGTCGGAAACATCTTTTCCAACTTTGGCGAGATCGCCACGTTCGTCGACACCTCGCTCGAAGGCCGTCCGCACGACGCCGCCGTCTCGTTCGGTCGTCTGGTGCTGAACACGACCTTCGGCCTGGGCGGCTGTCTCGACCTGGGGCCACGGTTCGGTTTGTATCGCAACAAGCAGGATTTCGGCCTGACGATGGGCAACTGGGGAGTTCCGGCCGGTCCGTACATCGTACTGCCGCTCCTGGGACCGTCGACGGTGCGCGATACGGTCGGCATGGCGCCGGACCTCCTGCTGAGCCCGGTCAGCTACGTGTCACCGATGCGGGACGAGTACGCGCTCGGCGTCGCCTACTACGTCGATCGCCGCGCTGAATTGCTGGATGCGACGAACCTGCTGGAGCAGATCGCCCTGGATCCGTACGCGTTCACGCGCGACGGCTATCTGCAGATGCGGACCAATCTTGTCTACCATGGCAACCCGCCGCGCCCGAAGGACGACGAGGAGCCCGAAGATCCTGGTTCGGGCGGCCCGCAGGAATTGCAAAGCCACTGAATGAGGGAGTCGGTATGTCCTGGCGCCGTTTGATGCACGCCGCGGCGGTGAGCGCCGCGCTGGCCGTGGGCTTGGAGGTCGCGGATGTCGCGTGCGCGGCCCCCGAGTCGTTTGTCGTGGATCCCCCCACGCAGATCATCTCGTCGACGTCCGCCAATCCTATTGATCTCGCCTACCTCCCCGGGAAGAGCGGCCGCGGCTGGCAGATCTACGATCTCAACATCATGGGGATCTGGCTGGTGCAGACCCACGAGAACGAGTTCAACGAGGTCATTGATCGGCGAGGGATCGACGGCCTGATCCGTATGCTGACCGAAAAGAACCGGCAACTGGCGGTGGGAAAGTCGTCCTGACATGCCGAGCATCGACGCGGAGGCCGTCAACAAGGTCCGTATTTCTCCTTCTGCCTTTGCGGTAGCCGTTATCGTGAGTGGCACTGTTTTCTGCGGAGTCGCGAGCGCCGACACGATGATCGTCGGCTACCCGGAAAATACGAGTTCGACGACCGGCGTGACCAACATGGAATTGCGTCCGCGATATGCCATCGTGCAGCAGGAAGGCAAGGAGGAGGCGAAGGCGGGAACGGTGCGCGCGATGGTAGGCTACACGACGCCGCAGACGGACGACATTGGCGTCACGCTGGAACTGATCGGCGTGGGCGCGTTGAATTCCGCCGGCTACAACGTACCGGTCGAACCGCTACCATCCGGCAGCAACCCCGCGCACGCTACCATCCTCGATCCGGAGGCATTCAACGCCAACCAGGCGTACGTCTCCTATGACGGCATTTGGGGCACCCGCATCCTCGCCGGGCGACAGCTCATCGAACTTGACGACCAGCGCTTCGTCGGAAACGTCGGATTTCGGCAGAACATGCAGACCTATGACGGCGTAAGCGTGGTCAACCGTGGCCTGCCGGACTTCAAGGTGATGGGCACCTACCTCTTCGGAGCCAAGAGTGTGCTCAATAACGAAGTGCGCATGAAGACTTTCCTTGCCGAGGCGAGCTGGACGCGGTATGGGGCGGTGCGCGTCAATGTGTTCGGCTATTGGTACGGCAATCGCGAAAACGCCTACGGAGCCGCGACGACGGGCAACGCCGCGATCATCCCCGGCGCGGCGCTGTGCGGGGCCGGCGCCAACAGCGCCAACAGCCTGGTCGATCCCCAGGCGTGCAACAGCGCGACGTATGGTGCCCGCGTGCACGGGAGCTTTCCGCTGACTGGCATTTGGCGGGGGAGCTATGCGGCGGAATATGCGCATCAAAGCGCGTGGGACGGCGGGTATGGCGCTCTTGGTAGCGGTTTCGATCACCTGAGCGTCACGGTACGCCGGGCCGATGTCTACGTTTCCGCGGATTCCATGCGGATGGGCGCCAATGCCAGCGGAACGTACGGCTTCCAGACGCCGATGGCGACAAAACACAACTTCATGGGCTGGGCTGAGATGTTCCTGACCACGCCCAAGGAGGGCCTGCGCAGCAATTACGTCACGCTCGGCGACAAGCGCCTGTGGGGGTTCGACATGTCGGTGCGCTACTACCGGTTCACCACCGATTACCAAGGCATGGGCCTCGGACATGAATGGGACTGGTCGATCGGCCACGCGCTGACTCGCAATACCCGTTTTGTGTTCCAAGTGGCGAAGTTCTCCGTTGACGCCGCCGGCGCTTCTTCGTACGCCGATCTACAGGCCGGCACGCCGGGCGGCCTGGAGAACACCACAGCAGCGTGGGGCATGTTGACCGCGGCATTTTGACTGCTGCGCAATCAAGAGGGCGAGATGGAAATCAGGGTTTCCGTACTTCCCCCGCGATTTTTGTCGGTAGACCGGCGGACCGGTGCGCGGCTCGAAATGCGATACTTGATATACGGAATCGGACCACAAGTCACTCGGTGATTCCCGGCCGTCCTGGTGATCAGTAGCAGTCATTGCCGATCCTTAGCGACTTCATTTCTGGCTGCGCTATAGCTTGACACACAGTAGGGCACCACATAATTAATCATGACATGTACCCATGATATAGAGCCATCCCTAAGCATAAATCCATCAAGGTTGAGCAGATTCAAGATGCTACCGACCACCAATGAGACCTTGATGGCCGACTTGACGATCTGAGTTTTGATTAGCGCGCTCAAAAAGGAATTCATGAACTGAATCGTTCCGGGATTTCGGAGACTCCTGCGCTTGGATCAGGACGGGGGGGCTATCCGCGAGAGTCCCCAATGTCCATTGACAGCAGCAATCCGGTAAAGTTCGCCGCGAATCAGGCCCCGATCGAACAGGGCATCGCGCAGCATGTTGATCAGCGGCACCACTTCGATGCCGAGGCGCACCAACGTATCGGCCAGGGTATTGGCCGACATACCTCCGCCCTAGCGCTTGATGCTCTTGGCCAACCGAAACAGCGCCATGGTGTCGACGTACTTGGCCGTGACGATCCACACCAGAAATTCCTCAGTGAAAATCAAGCGCAGGATGATCCGGGGCGCCAGCGACGCCACCTTCAACCCATTGTCGCAGCACGGGCAGGCGTACTTGACCCGCTCGATGCGCAGCACCTTGTACTGGGCCGGGATGATGTGAACGCGCTCGCTCACCTCCACGCCGATCTCGCGCAGATCGGCTCCATCGTGCGGGCAAAAGCGCTCATTGGCCGGCAGCTCTTCGCGCTGTACGATGCGCTCGAGATTCGGGTTGAGCGCCCGGCGCGGTGCCGCTTATGGGCCGGCACATCCCTTCGCTTTTCCGGATCGGCCTGTCCGTGGACCACAGCGTCGCCAGGTGTCAGGGTGACATCGGCCTTTTCGACGCCCGGCACTTTCTTCAGTGCCTTCGTGACTGCGCGCACACAGTGTTCACAGGTCATGCCGGTGATCTTCAGCTTGGTTTCAATCATGCTTTATCTTCTTGAAAATGCTCATGGTCTCCCTTCTCCCTCTGGGAGGAGGGGCGGGGGATGCAGGAGACGGGGGATTATTTCCCCACCGCATCGGCCACGCGGTGCAGCTTCTCAGCCACTTCATGGCCGATCTTCTCCACGGTGGGATCGGCGATCAAGCCCAACACCGATTCAGGATCCATGAACACCACGCTGACGCGGCCGTCGTCCTCCTCGCGCACTACCACGTTGCAAGGCAGCAGCGCGCCGATGTCCGGCACCGCTTCCAGCGCCTGGTGGGCGTAGTGCGGGTTGCAGGCGCCGAGAATGACGTAGGGCTTGCGTTCCACGCCGAGCTTGGCCTTGAGCGTGGCGGCCACGTCGATGGTGGTGAGCACGCCGAAACCCTCGGATTTGAGCGCTTCGGTGACGCGCTCAACGGTGGTGGCATAGATGTTAGGGCTGGTAACGGAAAACACGATTCGACTCATGCTAATGACTCCTCTTGGGTTGAATGAACGGTCAGGCCGCGGCGGTCTGCCAGGCACGCAGGCGCTTCAGCCGCAGGCTGTTGCCAAGCACGAAAATCGACGACAGACCCATGGCGACCCCGGCAAGCATGGGGTTGAGATGGATGTCGACGGGCGCGGCCACGCCGGCGGCGATCGGAATCAGCAGGATGTTGTAGAAAAAAGCCCAGAACAGGTTGCCGCGGATGTTGCCCAGTGTCTTGCGTGCCGCGTCCAGCGCGGTGACCACTTCGCCGAGGTGGCCGCGGGTCAAGGTCACGTCCGCCGAATCGATGGCGATGTCGGTGCCGCTGGCCAGCGCGATGCCCACGTCAGCTTGTGCCAGCGCCGGGGCGTCGTTGATACCGTCGCCGACAAAGGCCGTGCGCCGTCCGGCTTCTTGCAATCCGCTGACCACCCGGGCCTTGTCCTGCGGCAGCACCTCGGCGTGAACCTCCTCGATGCCGAGCCTCGCAGCCACCGCCTCGGCGGTGCGGCGCGCGTCGCCCGTGACCATGGCCACGCGCAGGCCGCGTTGGCGCAGGGCGGCCACCACCGCCAGCGCCTCGGGTTTGATGCGGTCGGCGATGGCGAGCAGGCCCAGCGCTCGGCCGTCGGCGGCTACGAACACCACGGTGCTGCCTTCGGCTTCGAGCGTCGCCGCACGTTCGCTCAGGGTCCCGAGGTCGATATCCTCGCGCGTCATGAAACGGCGCGCGCCGACCAGGACGCGCCGGCCTTCGACGCGCCCTTCGATGCCGTAGCCGACCACGGCCTGAAAGTCGTCCGCGGCGGGCAGCTCGAGCTTGCGTTCCTTGGTCGCGTCGGCGATGGCTCGCGCGAGTGGATGCTCGGAGGCTGCTTCCAGCGCGGCGGCCAGGCGCAGCGCCGCCTCGGCCTGCGGTCCCTCGACCGCGCCCAGCGAAGGCCGGCCTTCGGTCAGGGTGCCGGTCTTGTCGAACAGCACCGTGTCGACGTGTGAGAGCGTCTCCAGCGCCTCGCCCTTGCGAAACAGCACGCCCAGCTCGGCCGCGCGCCCGGTGCCGACCATGATCGCCGCCGGCGTGGCCAAGCCCATGGCGCAGGGGCAAGCCACCACCAGCACCGCCACCGCCGCCACCAGCGCCACGCTGATGTTCGCGCCGAGCAGCAGCCACACCGTGAAGGCGACGATCGCGATGGCGATCACCGCCGGCGAGAACACCCGCACCACGCGGTCGGCCACACCCTGGATCGGCAGCTTTCCGGTCTGCGCGCTTTCCACCAGCTTGATGATCTGCGCCAGCACGGTGTCGCGGCCAACCGAGGTGGCCTCGATCACCAGCCGCCCGTCCTGGTCCACGGTGGCACCGACCACGGCATCGCCCGCCTGCTTGAGCGTCGGCAAGGGCTCGCCGGTTAGCATGGATTCGTCCACGTGGGCGCGGCCTTCGACCACCTTGCCGTCCACCGGAACGCGCTCGCCCGGACGCACCGCCAGGCGGTCGCCGACGCGAAGCTGCGCCACCGGCACTTCCACTTCAGAACCGTCGGCCCCCAGTCGGCGCGCGGTCTTGGCTTGCAGGCCCACCAGCTTGCGGATCGCCGCCGAGGTCCGGCCCTTGGCCAGCGTTTCCAGATATTTGCCGAACAGGACTGCGGCGATCACCACCGCCGCCGAGTCAAAATACACATGGCGTGCTTCCGCGGGGAACAACCCCGGGGCGACGATCACCAGCGTGCTGTAGGCCCAGGCCGCGCCGGTGCCGGTGGCGACCAGCGAGTTCATGTCCGGCGAAAGATGCCGATAAGCGATCCAGCCGGGGCGGAAGAAGCGCAGCCCCGGGCCGAACAGCACGATGCTCGCAAGAAGCCACTGCACCCCGTACCAGAAGTGCGGCACCGGGCTGGCTGCCTGAAGGACGTGATCGAAGGCGGGGATGAAAGCGCTCCCCATGGACAACACCAGAATGACTACGGCCAAACCCGCGGCAAGGGCCACATCCCGGCCCATGGCGTGCAAGGCGGCGCGCCGCTGGTCGTTCTCATCCGCTCCGGCTTCGCTCAGTGAATGCGCCGCGTAGCCGGCCTCGGCTACGGCGGCGGCGAGCGTCTCCGGGTCGGTCATGGCGGGCAGATAACGCACATGGGCGCGCTCGGTGGCGAGGTTCACCGTCGCCTCCAGCACACCGGGGGTATGTTTGAGTGCGCGCTCGACCCGTCCCACGCAGGAGGCGCAGGTCATGCCTTCCACCGCCAGATCCAGTTCGCTGACCACCGGCGTGTAGCCGGTCTCGCGGATCGCTTCGGCCACCCGATCTGGATCGAGTTGATCCGGATCGAAACGCAGCTCGGCGCGCTCGGTGGCCAGGTTCACGTCGGCCTCGACCACACCCGGCAGTTTCTTGAGCGCCCGCTCGACGCGCGCGCTGCACGAAGCGCAGGTCATGCCTTCGACGTCGATTTGCAACTCTTTGAGCGTCACGGTGGTGTCCATCATCATTGATCCTCCCCCAAGAGCGCGCCCAGAACCGGGCATTCGGCGGTGGAACCATGGCTGGGGCATTGCCCGGTCAACACATCACCAGGCCCGCCTTCATGCGTTGAAGATCCGCAATCTTGCGCTCAATGTCGGTGATCTTCTCCGCGGCCAGTGCCTTGACCGCGGCCAACGGGATCGGCAGCGCGCAGCAGATCAGCGTGCCGGTCGGGGCGAACAGCGTCAGCCAAGTGACACGGCGTTGCCTTGACTGCGAGGGATCGATGTTCATCGTTCGCTCTCCTACTAGGTCAGCCAGGGGAAAACGGCGAAGTAGCCGTTGAGCAGATACAGGCCGGTGACGATCAGCAGAACGCTGCCGGCTAGCTCAAAGGCCGGGCGAAAGCGAGCTAGCGGTTTCAATTGCTCGATCCACTCCATCGCGGCCGCCGCGCCGAGCAGTACAACGAGCGCCGGGGTGCAGGACGGGCAAATGGCAACCAAGAACGGGATGCCGAGCACAAATGCACCCCAGATGCTGCCAACCCGCTTGACCTTGAACCCGAACGCGGCAACGGCAACCGAACCCACCCGGTCCACAGCAAACCCAGAATGATCAGCCAGGGTCCGAGTAGGAGTCCCAACCAGCGCCCCACCAGCGTTTGCACGCCTCGTCCGCCGAGCCCTGCCACCGCGCCCAGCAGCGCGTGCGCGACGATCAGCCCGGCAACGAAGGCTAGGCCGTAACGGGTGGCTTCTCGTGGCTCGCGAGCACGGATCACATAAGCGAGCGGCACCGGCAGCGCGGCGATGGCAAGGGGGCTGACGCTGAACAACAGACCAGCCAGCAGACTGATCCCGCTGGCTGCGCCGACTCCTTGGGCGGCGATCTGTCGCACCGCCTCAAGCTCCATGGCTGTGCTCCTCGGGACGGCGGCACAACGTGGCCGTAAGCTGCGCTGGCGATGGCAGTGTGGTGAATAACAATTCGCCATCCACGGCGAGTGCGGGCAGTGTCAGGATCCCCATGTCGACCGCGCGGTCGATGGAATCGAGCACGTTGACTTCGCACCACTCCACGCCAGGCACAGTAGCTTCGGCTGCGATCTTGAGTTCATCCGTGGCTGCCGCGCACTTGGCGCAGCCGGGCGCATAGAACAGTTCGATCTTCATGGCACGCGCCCTATATTCCAGGCGACCTCTTCCAGCGCTGCCAGAATTGGGCAGTCGTCCAGCGGAAGGCTGCCGCCGCCACATTCGGCCACCAGTCTGTCGAGCGCGGCGGACATCGCCTGCATGGCGCGAATCTTGGCGGCGAGATGGAGCTTCTTCTCGATGGCCAGACTGCGTACATCGTCGCAGCAGGCTTGATCGCTTTGGCGCAGATGCAGCAGCTCGCGGATTTCCGCCAGCGTGAAACCGCACGCCTGCGCTTGCTGGATAAAGCGCACTCGGCGTACCGCATCCTCGCTGTACAGGCGATAGCCGCTGTCGGTCTTGGTCGAGGGGGCGAGCAGCCCCTCGCGCTCGTAGTAGCGCAACGCGTCGGGGCTGATGTCGCGTGCCTTCGCCAGCTTTCCGATGGTCAGCATCACGGTTGGCCGAGGCCAGCGGCACGCAGGCTCGCTTCGTCCACGCCGCGTCCGGCACAGCAGCCTATGAGCCGGCCGTTGATCGCCACCGCCGGCACCGACCTCACGTCCAGCGCCCTGGCGCGTTGCGCCACGGCCATGTCTCGCATGTCGAGCACATCAACTTCACACGACGGGCAGGCCACACTCTTTACAAGGGCTTCAACATCCGCGCAGGCTGGGCAGCCTGCGCTGAATACTTCGATTTTGCGTTTAGCAGTCATTTCAAGGCTCCGTTACATGTGCTGGCGAGGACGGCAACGGAATGCTGCTGTCCTGTCACGATGCCAGGATAAACCTTTGAGCCAACTCCAGAGTCAAGGGAATTTTGTAATAATCAACCGCGTATTCGAGTGTGTCGCGGTCGGGATCGACCTTCACAGCGAGCCTGGGCCTGGGCTTTGCACGCGCCGGCGCGGCGCGCATTTCGTTTCTGCTAGTGTAGTGCTTCGTAATTTATAGAACGAAATGCGCGCTTGACGGTCTCAATGGACAATGCGTCCATTCGAGGCCGACGATGCGAATTGCAACTGCGATTGTTCTGGGCACTGACGAACGAAACGTGCTGACGAAACTCGCGCGATCGAACACGACCAGCGTGCGGCTGGCGCGCCGGGCGCAGATGGTGCTGCTTGCCGCCGACGGCCTGGACAACACACAGATCGCCGCGGAAGTTGGTGTGGGTCGCGTGCAGGTGGGTCGCTGGCGCGATCGGTACGCGCAACTGGGTCTGGCGGGGATCGAACGCGATGCGCCGCGAAGCGGTCGCAAGCCCAGTGTCGATGCGGCCGAAATCGTACGCCTGACCACGCAAACCAAGCCGCAGGCTGCGACCCATTGGAGCACGCGCAAGTTGGCCGCCGAGGTCGGGGTCAGCGACACGACGATCCTGCGCATCTGGCGCGCCAACGGACTCAAGCCGCACGTGGTCAAGGGATTCAAGGTCTCGCGCGATCCGAAGTTCGCCGAGAAGCTCGAGGACATCGTCGGCCTGTACATGAGTCCGCCCGAGCACGCGCTGGTGCTTTGTTGCGACGAGAAGAGCCAGGTTCAGGCGCTCGATCGCACCCAGCCAGGGTTGCCCTTGAAGAAGGGTCGCGCGCAAACCATGACGCACGACTACAAGCGCCACGGGACCACGACCCTGTTCGCGGCCCTGAACGTTCTGGATGGTTCGGTCATCGGTTGCTGCCAGCCTCGCCACCGTCACGAGGAGTGGATCAAGTTCCTGCGGCGCGTCGACCGCGAAACGCCCAAGGGCAAGGATCTTCACCTGATCTGCGACAACTACGCCACGCACAAACATCCCAACGTGACCGCCTGGCTCGACAAGCACCCGCGCTTCCACGTTCACTTCACGCCGACGTCGGCTTCCTGGCTCAACATGGTCGAGCGTTTCTTCCGCGACCTGACCACCGACCGATTGCGCCGCGGCGTGTTCCGCAGCGTCCCCGAACTTGTCTCGGCCATCAAAGACTATGTCGCCACTCATAACAACAACCCAAAGCCCTTCATCTGGACCGCCAAGGCCACGGACATCTTGCAGAAAGTCATCCGCGCAAATCAGCGGTTAAGTTCCAAACAGAATGAAGCACTACACTAGTGTAGTGTTTCGGTGTCAATGGAACTTATATGGAAATTGCCACTCCAATGTTCTACTTCGGTTTTCATTGGGGTGAGCAAGTGCGAGTTGCGCCGACGATCGTGCTGAGCAAGGAAGAGGAAGCGGAGCTGATGAAGCTGGCTCGCTCCAAGGTGACGAGCGTGCGATTGGCGCAGCGAGCCCGCATCGTATTGTTGGCGGCGCAGGGGATGCAAAACAAGGACATTGCCGAAGAGGTGGGCGTTGGCCGAGTACAGGCTGCGCGCTGGCGCGATCGCTTCGCGCAAAGGCGCATGGCTGGCATCGAGCGGGACTTGCCGCGCGGAGCGCCGCCGCGGAAAGTGGACGTGAGTAAGCTCGTGGCGTTGACGACGCAGACCTTGCCCGATGCGGCGACGCACTGGAGCACCCGCAAGATGGGGGCGGTGTTGGGGGTGAGCGCGAGCACGGTCATGCGGCACTGGCAGGCACACGGACTCAAGCCTCATATCGTGCGTGGCTTCAAGGTGTCGCGCGATCCGCAATTCGTCGAGAAACTCGAAGACATCGTCGGGTTGTACATGTCGCCGCCGGAACACGCGCTGGTTTTGTGCTGCGACGAGAAAAGCCAAGTGCAGGCATTGGATCGCACGCAGCCGGGACTGCCCCTGAAGAAGGGGCGCGCGGCAACGATGACGCACGACTACAAGCGGCACGGCACGACCACGCTGTTTGCGGCGCTCAACGTCCTCGATGGCCAAGTCATCGGTCAATGCCAGCAGCGGCATACGCATACCGAATGGTTGAAGTTCTTGCGCCAGATCGACCGCGAAACGCCCAAGGAGAAAATCCTGCACCTGGTTGCCGATAACTACGCGACGCACAAACACCCGGCGGTCCAGCAGTGGTTGGCCAAGCATCCGCGGTTCAACATGCATTTCACCCCGACTTCGGCTTCCTGGTTGAACATGGTCGAGCGCTTCTTCCGCGACCTGACCACCGAACGGCTGCGCCGCGGCGTGTTTCGCAGCGTCCCCGAACTCGTCTCGGCTATCAAAGACTATGTCGCCACTCATAACGACAACCCAAAGCCCTTCATCTGGACCGCCAAAGCCTCGGACATCTTGCAGAAAGTCATCCGCGCCAATCAGCGGTTAAGTTCCAAACAGAACGAAACACTACACTAGGCGTACCGGCTTTATCGCCGCCAAACGCGCCTTATGATCCCGAATGTGACACCACGGCAGGCGCGGGCAACGCAACGTGTTTTTGGAATACTACGTAGGAAACGACCCCGCGATAGTGCAGGCGGGCACGATGAGACGTATCCATCAACTCGTAGCGCACGACTGCTTCGACGCTGGCCGGTTGCCGCGCTCCGGTATCGAAGGCGATGCTGTAATGCTGCGGCACATCCGGCTTGAGGCGGGTATCCCACAGATCGACAATAAACGGCCGCCACAGGACGGTCCGCTCGACCATGTAGGTCTTCGACCGCAGCACGTGGCCAGCGGCATCAAACAGCCGCAGGTCCACGGTCAGGAGACGGTCCGGAACGCCGGTGGGCACGTCATGTTCGGCGCCGGTGTTGGTGAGGGTCAGGACGTAGCGCTGTTTTCCACGCGATGCCGTTTCTGGCGCAAACGTGGCGCGTAAGGCCGCCGCCACCATTTTGGGATCGTGTCCACCGCGCCACAGGTGCTGCCCCCTGGCGCGCGGCACACCGCCGGCGACCAGCGGCCGCTTGGCGGCGGGCATGTGACATTCGACGCAGTTGAGTGTCGCCACCTTGCTGGCCGGGATACCGGCACCGTAGCCGTCGTCGGGGAGCGAAGCCGAAATGGCTGGCTGAGGCGAAATGCGGAAGGTGGTCTCGACAGACTGATGGTGCTGCGCGAGACGGCGACGAGTCTGCGCGATCTCCGCAACCGTGCCGCAAGGCGGCAAGCGATAGAACACGTCCCACCGCCGGTTGTTCACGACATGGCAGCGGACGCACACTTCGTTGCTGTTGTTCCATCGCCTGGTCGGGTGCGGGGCATCGAGTCCGGCATAAGGTCCATAGATGACCCCCTGCCGCAGATGGCAGACGGCGCAGGTCACGCCCTCTTGCTTCAGCGCCGGATCGAATTGCGCATTGGGGGCAAGGATCGGGTCCCATTTGTCGCCGTCGTGAAAACCGAGCACGCGAAACTTCTGCTGGCGGTCGAGCGGGGTGTGGCAGTTCAGGCAGATTTGCTTGCTGCCCTCATTGCGGTAATCCGCCTGGAAATAGGGATCGGTCCAGGCGTGGGCGTGCATACTCGTCTTCCAGTCGCGATGAATCTCCGTGTGACAGGCACCGCAATTCTCCGCGCTCAGGCTCGCAAACATCGAGGGGACTTTGGCGGTCGCGAGCGGATACTCGAAGCGCTTGGAGACGGCGAAGATTTCCAGCGGCCGTACCAAACGCCAGCCGAGAAACGCGATCACGACCAAGGCGACGGCGGCGATGAGCGTCGTTTTAGGCTTTATCTTCATGGAACGGCTTCAGCGGATGGGCCTCTTGGCGGCGCGGCGTTCATCATTATGTCCTCTCGGTCGCGAAACCCTGGCGGTTCCAGATCGCCATGCCGTCTTCGATCAGCATCACTGGCGAAAACCGGCCTCGCGCAAAAGAACGACGGCCTAGCCGGACCCTGGGCAGCAGGTCGGCCTTATGCGAAGCTTCACATAAGGCCGAGCAGGTGCCGACGACGAGCCGCGTTGAGCGACTGGTCCACTCCGAGACCCGCCGTTGAGCGGTCGGCGAGACGAGCGGCTGGAATGGTTCGAGCGCACCAGTTCGCCGGCGCTGAAGGCCGCCGCTCAGGTTGCCGCTGATCCCGGCGACCGCTGCCTGGAGCATTGCGGCCGCCGCCGCAGGGTGCGACGAGCGCCTGCTTTGGCCGACTTGCACGCATAGCCTGTTCGGCAGGTCTCCGACCGAAGCGGCCCTCAAGTGGCTGGCCCGCCGGAACGACGACCGTCAGCATTTGGCCGGGTGAAGATATACGGGAATATCCGGTTCCGTCATCGCAACGACCCGGGGTCCGGACGGTAGTAGACCTTGAAGTCTCCGGAACCGCAACCCCTCGCTCTCCCAGCGGTAATATTTCCCGCATGGTCGACCTTCTTCTGTCCGTCCAGGCCAGTGTCCGGAGCCCGCACGCGGGGCTGCTACACCTGCACCCATAATCATGAGCGGATGTCTGGCGAGCAGGTCGTGTGCGACCGCGATTCCACCTTCCCCCACGTCATCGGGATTGCCAGGGACGGATGGGCATTCTGGCAAAGGGAACCGGGCGCGGATGACGAATAATGTGCGGTCGCTACTCGCTCACCGAATCGGCGGATGCCCTGAAAATCCGGTTCCGCGTGCCGGTTGTACCCGATTTTTCGCCGAATGCCGATTGGCGTCCCACCAACCTCGCACCGATTGTCCGGCGTTTGCCGAAAGCGGCGGAGTCCGAGTGCATCCTCGCACGATGGGGGCTCGTCCCCCCTTGGGCCAACGACCAGGGCCAACGACCTGAAATTCGGGGCCCATTGCATAAACGCGCGAGCGGAAACCGTCGCGACCGCGCCGTCGTTCCCATCGGCGTTCCGGCACCGGCGTGCCCTAATTCCCCTGAATGCCTTCTACGAATGGGCAGGGAAAGTCGGGCACAAGACAAAGTACCGGATCACGGTCCCGGATGCCGAGATTTTCGCGGTCCCAGGCCTATGGGAGCGATGGGTCGACAGGGAAACTGGAGAGGTTGCCGACACCTACACCATCATCACGACGCCCGCGAACGACGCCCTAGCGCCAATCCACGATCGCATGCCGGTGATTCTGAACCAAGATGACGAAGATGCCTGGCTGGACCGCGGCGGAGCAGATCTGCTCGTGCCCTGGGCGGGAGCCACACGCGTTGTGCCGGTTTGAATCTGTGAAAAAATCCGCCGGCTTCCCCCCCAACGGGAGCCAAGACGGGAGAGCAAGTTGAGGAAGATCGCAGTGCCATTTGCGGCCGCCGCGTTGCCGTTGGCCGTTTTCGCCCAGGACTTCGGCGGCGTCGAGCACCAGGGCACCTACGGGGTCGTACACCCGATCGCCGACGCACGGCCGCATGCCGATTTGACGCCCGGCGCCATCGATCCGCGGGTCACCCAGGACAATATTCACGAAACGACCTGCATACGGGGATACACAAGGACGGTCCGGCTCGCTGTAACAAAGGCGAGAAGTGAAGATGGCCAATTTCGATGCTTCCCGCCGCGGGAGTGATTCGAAGATAACCCGCGACCCCGAGCGCACGGTCGGTGCTCGCGTCGACGATGGCGAACAGCAGCGGGTCCCCGCCCCCGCAGCTTGTCTGCATCCAGGCAAGGTAATCCGCAAAATCGGCGAATGGCCCGTAGGGAAGATAGGTCCATCCCCGCCCCTCGGCATCCCGGGAATAGGCATCGAATAGATCCGCCGCGTGGCGCTCGGGATCCAACGCTTCCAGACGACAGAGCCGTCCATGGCGCACATGGTGCCCCGGAGTCGGGGGCGGGAGCCAGTCTGGCACGGGGATTCCCAGCGTTTGCGTTTGCATGATTCCTTTCACGACCGGGTGGCGGGTTTCGGAGGGAACGTCGAACCAGGAACGAAGCCTGGGAGACCCGGTCGATTCGTCTTCATGACGAAGCGCAGCACGCGATCCGCGACCGCATCGGGAAGCGCCGCGCCCAGCCCATGGTCGGCGCCCGGGAAAACTGCAAGCTGTGCGTCCCGGATGGCCGCCGCCAGATGGTGTCCGACGGACGGAGGGCTGATCGGATCGGCATCGCCCCAGAGCAACAGGGTCGGCACGCCGATCTCCTGCAATCGCGCGCCAAGGTCGGGCTTGTCTTCCACGATCCATCGGGCGGTCCGCGGAAAAGACCGGAGGAAGTCCTGCCGCCAGTCGGCGGCGCCGAGCGCCGCGACGTCCAGGCCTCCCGATGTCGCGGTTAGGACCAGGTGTGTGACCCGTTCGGGAAAGCGCAGCGCAAGTTCCAGCGCGACGATTCCGCCCATCGATTGCGCGACGACGATGGAAGGCAGGGTGCAATCCGCAGCGGCCAGATCGACGAGATCGGGAAAGCTGCCGATCCGGGGGTCCGGATTCTGGTTTCCCAGGCCGGGCCACGCCAGGAAGCGCTTTTCCCACCCGGCGGGCAACCGCTGCCCAACGCCATGCCAGAACGACGGATCGCCGGTGGCTCCGGGGAGAAACAAAACGCGATGCGATGATGTCGGGACCTGTCTCACCGGTGCGTTTCCTGCTTGCACTTTCGCCCCCCGGTAACCGAAAATCCTTGGCGCTCATAAAAGGCCAGCGTCCTTTGAAATTGCGGCAACGGCGGGGTGGTCACCTCCAGGCGCTGCCATCCGCGGGACCGCGCGTAGGCGCTGGCAGCCGCGGCCAACTTGGCGCCGACGCCCAAGGAGCGTCGTTCCGGGACCACGTAGAACTCCGGAATGATTCCAAAGAAACCGCCGGCGTAGAGTGCGCAGCTTTCGCTCAACGTCACGACACCTACGATCCGTCCGCCGGGTTCGCGCGCCACGATCGCCGCGTACCGGCCCAGATCGAGCCACCGACGCAATTGCGGAGCTGATTGCACGGCGTCGAAGGAGAAGACCTTCGCTCCGACCGCCTTCATGATTTCCTCGAGGAGGTCCCCGATCAGCGAAACAATCGCCTCCGCATCGGCGGCACCGGCCTCCTCCACCAAGATGGCTCGTTGCGTCATGCGCCGAACTCCCGTATCCATTCCGCGAGTTCCAGGTTTCGGTGGGGATCGTCGCCGGATTCCAGGGCGGAAATGACGGCATCACGGTCCGCCGCGTCGCGGTTCTGGCTGAGCTTGAACTTGCCTTCGATCGTGTCGATCGCGATCTCGATTCCTGCGATCGCCTGTGCCATGCGCGCGAGGAACTCCGGCGGCGCTTCGTCCGGACTCCATCGCGGGCCGCGGCGTGCCTCGTGTTCGGCCGTGAGTTCGGCGAGAAGGTCGCGCAGTCCTGTCGCATTCTCGTTCACGGCGGCACGGCCGCGCACCTGGACCACGGCATAGTTCCAGGTCGGAACGACCTTGTGGTGTTGGCGCTTGGATGGATACCATGACGGGCTGACGTAGCCCTGCGGCCCGTGAAACAACACTAGGCATTCTTCGCCCGCGCGCAGGGCATCGAGTTGCGGGTTGGCGCGGGCCATGTGGGCGCGCAGCGCGCCCTGCGGTCCGGCGGCCGGATCCAACTGGAACGGCAACGGCGATGCCTGCATACCCCCGCCTCCCGCCGTGATCAGCGTGCCGAGGGGGTATGCGCGTACCAGCGCCCGCAGGGCGCGGAGATCGTCGATGCGGAATGCTTCGGGAATGTACATGGCCGACTCCCGATCAAAGGACGATCCCGCCGCGCAGGTAGTCGACCGCGTTTCCTTCCAGCAGGACCCGATCGCCGCGCACTTCGCAATGCAAGGACCCGCCACGGCGCGAGAGTTGCCGCGCGAACAGGCGGTTGCGGCCGAGATGCCGGGCCCAGTACGGCGCCAGTTCGCAATGCGCTGACCCGGTTACCGGGTCTTCGTCGACGCCGACCGAAGGAGCGAAAAACCGGCTGACGAAATCACAATCGTTGCCGAGCGCAGTAACGACGACCCCGAGCGCATCCAACCGGGCAATTGCGTCGAAGTCCGGAGACAGCGCACGAATCCGTTCCTCGTCGTCAAACACCGCGATCAGGTCTCTGCCTCGGAGAACGTAGCTGGGCGGGGCGCCGAGCGCCGCGGCGAGTCCGGCCGGCTCTTTGCAGGGCGCGCTGGGGAGGACCGGAAAGTCCATCTGCAGTCCCCGCGTCGCGCGACGCACGCGCAGGGTGCCGCCACGTGTACGGAACGTCACCTCGGGGCCGGCATGTCCGAGGTGGTGGAACCAGACATGCGCGCTGGCGAGCGTCGCATGGCCGCAGAGATCGACTTCCGCGCGCGGCGTGAACCAGCGCAGGTCGGCGCTTTCGTCGGAGCCGGGAACGAAAAACGCGGTCTCGGAAAGATTGTTCTCGGCCGCGATCGCCTGCATCACCGCGTCGTCGAGCCAGCGGTCCAGCGGGCAGACGGCGGCGGGATTGCCTTCGAAAAGGCGTTCCGCGAAGGCGTCGACCTGGTACAGCGGAATATGCATGGGGCCCGGCTTTCAGGAAGCCCCCGGCGGAAAAAACAAACCCGCCTCGGGGGCGGGTTTGTCGGCCTGCTTGCGCGCGAACTATCCCGCCACCCTTCGGGTGGTGCAGATCATTCGGGCAATGCGCAGCTTCGGACTCATGCGCCTCAATGTACCAACCCGAGATCCGGTTGGTCAAGAGAAAGTCGTTTGAACCCAAAACCCCAGCACATCGAGACCATTTACCAAGTGCTCGGATCCCTGAGGTCGATATCTCGCTTGATGATCTGGCCGTACCTTGGAGGCCGTACAGGCGCTGCCTTCGCCTCCGGGGGTTCGCCGTGCCTTTCGCCACCGGCGACAGGGACACCACCATCCTCCACCATTCCAACGGGTCGCTGCACTACAGCCGCTCCTGATGCGGCGCCCGCCTTCGGTTTCGGCCAAGTACTCTCGTCTCTTAGGTCGATATTTGGCTTGACGATCGGGGCAGTGCTGTATTTCGTAATCCGCGATGGTGGGGGAGCGACATCCGGCGTCGACGCGACACCCGCCACGGATACTGGGGTACTGGCGGCGGGGGTGGCACCTTCCCCCGCCGTTCCCGCAGATTGCTGCGCGACGCTGCGACTTTGCTGCGTCTTCGGTGCATTCTTTTGCAAAAATCGCATCACCGTTGTTGCGGATACCTGCACCTTGTTTAGCGCGAGAAATTCGCGGATCTGCGAAACCGTATAGCCATCGTGCGCAAGGTTGCGTATTGCCTGCGCGAACGGTGCGATTTTCGATCTCCGCCCTCCGGGTTCCTGCATTTCTCTGAACTGCCGCTCCGTTACCGTTACCGTGATCTCCATTTCCGCTCCAATCTCGGTGCAATTTCGGTGCAATTTCGCTGCATTTACCAATCCACTTATGGATTTCTCGTGCGTTTGCATAACCCATTGTATGCATTGACGTTTCCATAGTCACGCCGCCAGCATTTCACCGAATACAGGAGACGGGTTGTGATACATCGGCTGCGCCTCGGTATCCCAACCCCTGCGGTGATTGGCGGGCTACGCCCTTCTCTCACCTTCTCCTGCCGGCTGCGCCGGGAGAATGTCGATTCCGGAATTCCGCTACTAATACCGGTCCTGCCGGGGCCACAACGCTTCCGAACAAGCGGCGTACCGCAACGGGCGGGCCATCTGCGTATTTCGGCGAACGTGACCGGGCGTTTCGGTCATCGTGACCGATTGTCTCGAGCCGACGCGGGCATTCTCAGGACAATCGTCAGTCCAGGTCGATCCCCGCTCGCGCCGGGGAGCCTTTCTTGGCAGCGCCTGCATATCACGTGCAGGCTGAAAGGAGTTGTGAGGAAATTTGCGATGGAACGATTCGAATACGCGTGAAGTTGGCCGCTGTCGACGAAGGCGGCGTTGTACGTGGCCATGCGGGAAGCAGGCATCAGCAAGGTGCAACTGGCCAGGTAGCTTGGCGTGGACGAGAAAGAGGTCCGCCGCCTGCTCGAATTGCAAACATTCGGGCATGAAACCTGCTTGTCGAGTCAACCGCGATGTCTTTCCCTACAGAACGAGTTCCGGGGGTATCCCATGCAAATTCCGTTCCGCCGCGCCACACTGGTCCTGCCCATCCTGATCGTGTGCTGCATACTTCCCGGTCCTTCACGGGGCGAGGAAGTGCGGATCGCCGTCGCCGCCAACTTCACGGAGCCGGTGCGGCGCATCGCCGCGAAGTTCGAGCGGGAAACCCGAAATACCGTGAAGGCTTCCTTCGGCGCCACGGGCATGCTCTATGCTCAGATCCGCAACGGCGCGCCGTTCGAAGTGTTGTTGGCCGCGGATGAGGCGACGCCGCGAAAACTGGTGGCGGAAGGACTTGGCGTCGCGTCCAGCGAATTCCCGTACGCGATCGGAAAGCTGGTTCTTTGGTCGCCGAAGCCCGGCTTCGTCGACGGACGGGGTGCGGTGCTTCGTTCGGACCGGTTCGCCCACCTCTCCTACTGCGATCCGAAACTCGCTCCCTATGGCGCCGCCGCGGTCGCGACGATGCGCTCGCTCGGAGTATATGAAGCGCTGCAAACGAAGCTCGTCGAGGGGCAAGACATCACCCAGGCATACCAGTTCGCCGCCTCGGGAGAGGCGGATCTCGGATTCGTGGCCTTGTCCCAAGTATTCCGGGACGGGCGCCTTCGCGGCGGTTCGGCCTGGATCGTGCCCGCGGAGCACTACTCGCCGATCCGGCAGGACGCCGTGCTGCTGCGCTCCGCGGCCGATCATGCGGCGGCCCTCGCGTTCCTGCGGTTCCTGCGTTCGGACCGTGCGAAGGCGGTGATCAGGAGTTACGGCTACGGCGTGGCGTCCAAGTGACTCCTGACGACTGGGCCGCCCTTGCGCTGTCGCTGCGCCTCGCCGCCGCGACAACGATGATCCTGCTTCTCGCCGGGGTTCCGCTCGCATGGTGGCTCGCGCGAACCCGGTCCCGGCTGCGCGCGCCGATTGCCGCGTTCGTCGCCCTGCCCCTGGTGCTGCCGCCCACGGTGCTCGGCTTCTACCTGCTCCTCGCGATGGGCCCATCGGGGCCGATCGGCCGGATAACGCAGGCCTGCGGCCTCGGCCTGCTGCCGTTCACGTTTTCCGGTCTGGTCGCCGCTTCGGTCGTGTACTCGCTGCCATTCGCCGTGCAACCGCTGGAAAACGCCTTTGCCGGCGTGGATCCCAAGCTGCTGGAAGCGGCGGCGACGCTGCGCTCGGGGCCTTGGGATCGCTTCTTTCGCGTTGTCCTCCCGCTGGCGCGGCGTGGCGTGATCGCCGCCGCGGTGCTGGGATTCGCCCATACCGTCGGCGAATTCGGCATCGTACTGATGATCGGAGGAAACATTCTCGGAGCGACCCGGGTCGCTTCCTTGCAGATCTACAACCACGTCGAAGCGCTGGAGTACTCCCAAGCCAACGGACTCTCCGGCGCGCTGCTGGCGTTTTCCTTCTGCGCGCTGGTCGCGCTTAGCACGCTGACCGCGCCGGGCAGCCGATGGCCAGCCTCGCGCAGCGGGGTCTCGGGACGCACGGGGCGCTCGTCGTAGACGATCCGCCCCTCCTCCAGCGAAAGAACCCGGTCGGCAAGCCGGAAAACCTCGGGCATCGCGTGGCTGACGTAGAGCATCGGGAGCAGGTGCTCGTCGCGCAACCGCTCCAGGTAGGGAAGCAGTTCGTCTTTGCGTTCGTCATCGAGCGCGGAAAGCGGTTCGTCCAGCAGCAGCAGACGCGGGTTTGCCAGCAAAGCGCGGCCGATCGCAACGCGCTGCACCTCTCCTCCCGATAGCCGAGCGGGAAAGCGCGCAAGCAGATTCCCGAGGTGGAGGAGCTCGACCACCTCACCCCACGCAATGCTCCGGCTCCTTGGTACGTGGCGGCTCATTCCGAATTCGAGGTTTTGCCGCACGTTTTGGTGCGGAAACAGCCGCGCGTCCTGGAACACCATGCCGACGGGCCGCTTGTGCGGAGCGACGAACACCCCTGACCCGGAGTCCTGCCACACCGTTTCGCCGACCGTCACCAGTCCGCGGGCATCGGGCTCAAGGCCCGCAACGGCACGCAGGCAGGTCGTCTTGCCCGAGCCTGACGGCCCGATCAGGGCGGTGATGCCGCGATCAGGAGCATCGAACCGGAACGACAGCGAGCGTCCCGGAAACTCGATCGAAAGGGAGACCTGCAGCCGCGCGGGCGGCAGGCCGCAATGATCGGCGTGCGCGACACTGGAAAATTTCGCCGATGGAACGCCGATGGCGCCGGAGAGTCTCCAACCCTTTTCAATCTGCATGGTTTCCTCGAAAAAAATGCGGCGAGTCGTTGTGCATGCCTGCTTTTCCGTTCTGCAAGGGACATGCCAACGACGTGGCCGCATGCCGTTCCGCCGCCGCGTCGCTCGAACGTCCCTTCGCAATGTTCGGCACCGCGCAAGGCATCGCGCCGGGGAAGATTCGTCCCGTCAGGCCTTCGGCCGGTCGATAATGACCACGCACGATTCCGTACGCCGATAAATTAATCGCACCAAGCAGGTGCAGTTCTCCGGGTTTCTGCACCAGATCGGCCAGCCTGCACTGAATGCCGACGTGGTTTGCCGGCACGATCGAGACCTCCCGCAAGGTTTTGGGGAGATCCAGAAAACCACTCGGAATCGTTCTGATCTCGCGAAGTCCCGGTCCGGATGCATAGCGGCCCGTCCATAGCACGGCGTCAGCAAGATTGCCGCCGGGCACGGCAATTGCTTGTCCTCTCCGGTGGGCGCAACGGCGCGCCCCGTCCTCCGAATTGCCTTCGGGTGGTCCTGCGTCCAGTGCGGCGCGCAGCGGTTTCCTTCGCTCGGATACGAACCCTCAGATTTTCCCCGGTGAGTCTTCAGACTTCCCCCGGCTTCGACTCGCGTCACGGCATGCGCTCACACCCCCCGAGTGTCTCGTGCGAGGGGGGGCCGTGCGTCGATCACCTTCCTGGGGTTCCTCGGTTCATCAACCGGTCATGCGCGATGAGGCAGCACTTGCAACGATTTGAACAAAGGAAGACTTCCATGCGCCGTGTATGCCGCACCCATTTCGCCCTTGCCGCGGCATTTGCCGTGACCGGCGCGGGATTTCTCGGTGTTGCAATCGCCGACGATGCCACGATCGTCGGCTACCCCGCGAATCCGAGCAGCACCACCGGGGTTACGAACATCGAACTGCGACCGCGCTATGAATCCGTCCAGCAGCAAGGCACGGGGGAGGCGAAGGCAGCGACGGTGCGTGCGTTGGCAGGGTACACCACGCCGCAGGCGGCG
This sequence comes from Burkholderiales bacterium GJ-E10, assembly GCA_000828975.1. Classification (NCBI taxonomy): domain Bacteria; kingdom Pseudomonadati; phylum Pseudomonadota; class Betaproteobacteria; order Burkholderiales; species Burkholderiales bacterium GJ-E10. The sequence continues at coordinate 2,040,338 of AP014683.1, forward strand.
GACGGGTTAGGCGCTACCCTGGAACTCATTGGCGTTGGCGCCGCCGACACTGCGGCCTATAACGTGCCGGTCGAACCCCTGCCCAAAGGTAGCAACCCTGCGCACGCGACCATTCTCGACCCCGAAGGATTCAACGCCAACCAAGCCTATCTCTCCTATGACGGCGTTGCGGACACCCGCGTCCTTGCCGGGCGGCAGCTCATCGAACTCGACGACCAGCGCTTCGTCGGCAACGTCGGGTTTCGGCAGAACATGCAGACCTTCGACGGACTGAGCGTGGTCAATCGCGGCATTCCGAACGTGGAAGTGACAGGTGCGTACCTATTTGGGGCCAAGGACGTACTCAACGACGAGGTTCATATGAAAACATTTCTCGCGGAGGCCACTTGGACCCGGTACGCAGCGGCGCATGTCGACGCGTTCGGCTACTGGTATGGAAATCGGGAAAACGCCCATGGCGGAACGACGCCGGGCAACGCCGCGATCATTCCCGGGGCTGCCCTGTGCGGCGCCGGACCAAACAGCGCAAACAGTCTGGTGAATCCCCAAGCGTGCAACAGCGCCACGTTCGGTGCCCGCATGCATGGCGACCTCCCTCTCGCCGGCGCGTGGTCGGCACGCTACGCAGCGGAGTATGCGCACCAGAACGCTTGGGACGGCGGCTACGGCGCCATCGGCAACGATTTCGACCATCTGGCCGGGACGCTGCTTCGGGAGGGCGCGTACCTCTCGGTAGACGCGATGCGGATGGGTGCGAACACCGACGGTACGTACGGTTTCCAGACGCCGATGGCGACCAAACACGCCTTCAACGGCTGGGCGGAAATGTTTCTGACCACGCCCAAGGAAGGTTTGCGAAGCGATTACGCGACGATCGGCGACAAGAATATCCTGGGGTTCGATATGTCGATCCGCTACTACCGGTTCACTACCGATTACCAAGGGACGCCTCTCGGGCATGAGTGGGACTGGTCCATCCGCCGCGCCTTGACCCGCACGGTGAATTTCGTCGTGCAAGTGGCGAAATTTTCCGTTGATGCCGGAGGTGCCGCGTCCTATGCCGATCTGCAGGCGGGCAAGCCCACCGGGCTGGAAAACACCACGGCGATGTGGGGCATGTTGATGGCGAAGTTTTGATCGTCGTGGAAATGAACCGCGAAACGAAACGATCGGCACGCCTTTCTACTCGCGCGGAATGCGCGAGCGTACGCCGGTCGATGCACCGTTCGCTCCGGGGCGATGCATCCCATGCGGGTTTGTTGGCACATCGTTTGCTTGGTTCAATCGTTATCACGGCAATCCCTCCGAGGCGCATAGCCTGCGGTTTCCTTCGGGAGATACGGCTTTGCGTCCGTGATCTTCGGATCAACAGGGTGGACGGGGAAACGCGTCCGCCTCCCGCGCTTGGAAAGGAGAACGAACCATGCCCCCTCTGGCAGATCGTTATGGTCGCCGGTTTCCGTATCTGCGATTGTCGATCACAGCCGCGTGCAACTTCCGTTGCACATATTGCCTTCCGCACGGAACCGGCCCGGACCCTCGCGCAGCGGGCCCGCTGTCGCTCGAGGAGATCACAAGACTGTTGCGCGGCTTCGCACAGCTGGGCATGAACAAACTGCGCATCACCGGCGGAGAGCCGACTGTGCGCCGCGATCTGACGGAGGTCCTGCGCATCGCGTCGGCCGTGCCCGGTCTGCGTACGCTGGCAATGAGCACCAACGGCACCCTGTTGGCACGCCGTCTCGGTGCATGGATGGATGCGGGACTGAATTCCATCAACGTCAGCGTGGACAGTCTGAATCGGATGACGTTCGCACGGATCACCGGCCACGACGGCCTCGACCAGATTCTTCGCGGCATCGACATGGCGATCGCAGCGGGCGTGCCATCGGTCAAGATCAACACCCTGATGCTCCGCAGCGTAAATGACGCCGAGTTGCCGGCTTGGCTCGAATACCTGCGTCATCGCACGGTCGTCGTGCGGTTCATCGAACTGATGCAAACCGGCGACAATGTGGCGTTCTTCCGCGACCGCCACACGCGCGCGGACCGGCTCGCCGAGCTACTGCGGAATGCCGGCTGGCAACCGGTGTCCCGCGCGGCCGATGCCGGTCCGGCGATCGAGTACCGTCATGACGACTATTCCGGCCGCGTCGGCATCATCGCACCATACTCGACGGGCTTTTGCGATGGCTGCAACCGCTTGCGTGTCACCGCCGCCGGCGATCTGCGCCTGTGCCTGTTCGGCGAATTCGGGGTGCCGCTGCGCACGTGGCTGCAGTCCGACGATCAGATCGGTGACCTGGTGCACGTCATCCGCGAGCAGATCGGACGGAAGGAGCAAGGCCATTTTCTGCGCGAGGGGCGCACCGGCATCACCCCGCATCTCGCATCCACGGGAGGATGATCCATGCCTGCGCAAACAACGCACAGCCGCTTTCATATGGCCGACGTGCGCGGCAAACGAATTACGGCGCGGCGGGCCGTTGCTGTAGGCGAATTGCATGCGGGCACCGCGTTTTTCCCCATTGTCGAGCGGCGCTTGCCCAAAGGCGACGCCATGGCGATGGCCGAGGTGGCGGGGTTGCAAGGCGCCAAGAACGCCGCGCAGCTTCTGCCCTTGTGCCATCCGCTCCCGCTGGAATCGATCGAAGTCCGCTGCGAGCCGGTGCCCAGCCATCGTGCCATCCGCGTCTATTGCGCCGTGGCGGCGTCGGCGCGCACCGGCGTGGAGATGGAAGCCTTGGCGGGAGTTGCCGCTGCCTTGCTGACGCTATACGACCTCGCCAAACCGGTGGAGCCGGCATTGTCGCTGGGAGAGACCCGCCTGCTGTTCAAGGAGGGCGGCAAGAGCGGCCTCTGGCTGCATCCGGCGGGGATGACTGAGAACGAACTGGCGGAATACCGGCCGCAAGCGCCGGACCGCTTGGCAAACGTGCCGGCGGCGGTGATCACGCTCAGCGACCGGGCAAGCCAGGGGATCTACGCGGATGAGTCCGGATCCTTGCTGGTCGAACGCCTGCGCGCCATCGGCGCGCAGGTGGATTCGGCCGAGGTGCTACCGGACGATCCGGAACCGCTCGCAGCACGCTTGCGCGAATTGGCCGCGAGCAGCGTTCGCTTGATATTGTGCACGGGGGGCACCGGCCTGGGGCCCCGAGACCGCACACCGGAAGCGCTGAAACTCGCTGCGGACCGGTCCGTCGGCGGAATCGGCGAGCTGTTCCGCATCGAGAGCAGCCAACACACGCCCAAGGCGTGGCTAAGCCGGGCCGAGGCGGTGATCGTCGATCGCACGTTGGTCATCGCCTTGCCAGGCCGTCCCAAAGCCGTCGCAGAGGGGATGGATATCCTCGCGCCGATTCTCGCCCACGCCCTCGCCATGCTGGCTGGGGGGGATCACAAGTGAGCCCTGGAAACCCTCTGCAGGACCGCCGCGAGCGGCCCGATCTTGCGCCGGAAGATGCCTTGCGCATCATCCTCGACGGGTGCAGCCCTCTGCCCACGAGCGACTGTTCGCTCGCCGCAGGCGTCGGCCGGGTACTGGCCGCACCCATCATCAGCACGGTTGCGCTGCCGCCGTTCGACAATGCCGCCATGGACGGCTTCGCGCTCGGCGGAACAGCAGCCCCGCTCGCGGCGGGAGCCGAAATCCCGCTCGAAGGCAGGCAAGCGGCCGGTGACGGTCCATCGTGCGCGCAAGGGGGAGCGTGGGAAATCATGACGGGTGCACGTTTGCCCGACGGTCTCGACCGCGTGGTTCCATTCGAGCGAGCCGAACTGCTGGAAGAACCGCCACGGATACGCTTGCTTGCCGACGTGACTGCCAGACAGAATGTGCGCGGCGCCGGCTCGGACGTGCGCCCTGGCGAAACGGTGCTCGAAGCGGCCACGGTGCTGGCCCCACGGCATCTCATGCTCCTGGCGGCGCTGGGGTTTGCGCGGATGCCCGTTATCGAGCGCCCGCGCGTGGCGATCCTATGTACCGGAAAGGAACTGATCGACGATTCTTCGCGGACTCTCGCCACTGGGCAGATCCGCGATGCCAACGGCCCTTTTCTCGCAGCGTGCATCCCGCTTGCCGGAGCCGAGATGGCGTACGCGCAAACCGTGACGGACGATTCCGAGGCATTTTGCACGGCTTTACAGCGCGCACAGGATGCGCGAGCGCATGTCGTCGTATCCACCGGCGCGGTGTCGATGGGTCGCTATGACTTCGTGCCCGAAACGCTGGAGCGATTCGGAGCCTGCATTGCGTTCCATAAGATCGCGATCCGTCCCGGCAAGCCCCTCCTTTTTGCCCGGCTACCAGAAGGCGCGCTGTTTTTCGGGCTTCCCGGAAACCCGATGGCGGCCGCCGTTGGTTGGCGTTTCTTCGTAGAGCCGGCATTGCGCGCGATGTTGCGACTACCACTCGAGCGACCTCGGCGCTTGCCGCTGCACGCCGCGTTTCGGAAGGAGGCTCCATTGCGCTTTCATCTGAAATCGCGCGTCCGGCCCGATGCCGAAGATCGAGTCGCGGTGCACATATTGTCGGGGCAGGAGTCGTATCGCATCCGATCCATCGCGCAGGCCGACGCCTGGACGGTCATTGCGGCTGAAACGGATTTCTTGCCGGCCGGCGCCATGGTCGACGTTTACGGTATGAGCCATCTCGAAACTTCCACAGCATGGGGAAACGCGGTATGAGAATCCGGATCGACCTCTTCGGCGCCCTGCGCGACGTCGACGCCAAGGGATATGTGGAATTGGAAGTGCCGCGGGGAAGCTCCGTCGGGGCCCTGCGTGAACACTTGCGAGCGCACGTGCGGCAGCACGCTCCTTCAATCGGCGACAATCTGATCCGGGGCAGCGCCTTCGCCGATGCGCACGAGATCCTGCACGACCACCGGGTCATACCGGAAGACGGCGAGCTTGCGCTGCTGCCGCCGGTGAGTGGTGGTTGATCATGCCCGATTTGCACGCGTCTGTCGTCGGAATTGATCGAGCGCAGCTCGACCCCATCGCTGCGATCGAGTTCGTGACGGATCCGCGCTTCGGCGGCATCGCGACGTTTCTCGGCTGCGTGCGTGCCACCAATCTCGGCCGCGCGGTCACCGGAGTGAGCTACGAGATCTTCGAGCCGCTGGCGCTGCGCATCTTCCGAAAAATCGGCGATCGGGTACGCGACGAAATCCGCGCGCCGCTCAAGCTGTACATCGCACACGCCAAGGGAAATCTGCGAATCGGCGATCTCGCGGTGTCCATCGCCGCCGGAACGCCGCACCGCGACGAGGCCTTTCGTGCATGTCGGCTGGCGATCGAAGCGGTCAAACACGAGGCCCCGATCTGGAAGCGGGAACACTACGTCGACGGCCACAGCGAATGGAGCGAGGGGTGTTCCTTGTGCGGGAACCACGCAGGGAATGTCCGCTAGTGTCCTGAGTCCGATATTCGTGGCATGGATTGTTTGCTAGTGATGATCCACGCGTGCCAAATACCCGTCGTCCTCCCCTGCATCGGCATCGTGCTCGCGGGCGGGCGATCTGCCCGCATGGGCCGAGACAAGGCATTGCTGCCATGGCAGGGGCGGCCGCTGATCGAACGTCAAATCGCGGTGCTGGGGGAGGCAGGCGCCGATGCAATCCGCGTCAGCGGGAATCGGCCCGGCTACGGCGGCATCCCAGATGCGATCCCGGGCTCCGGGCCCCTATTCGGCCTTGCGAGCGTTGGCGCGACTTGTCCCGACGCCCACCTGCTGGTAATCCCGGTGGACATGCCGCTCTTGTCGGCGGCGCTGTTGCAACGTCTGCGCGCGGAAGCGCGGAGCGCGGGATGCATACGGTTCGCGGAGCACGTATTGCCCATGTGTTTGCGCTGGGACGCGCGCTGTCGCGCGATATTGGGTGAGCTGACGCGTGCCACGGATTCACATGTGCGGTCCCTGCGGGCGCTGCAACAGCGCACCGGTTTCGAAGAACTGGGATTGGACGCGGACGAAGCGATGCAACTGATCGACTGTAACAGCGAAGAAATCTGGCGAAAGGCATCGGGTCGTCGAATCCGCGGTGAAAACGACCTTTGAAATGCTACGCGTCCGCCATGCTCCGCCGCACGAGGCGTTGCAATTCCGGCACGCAGGAGCCGCAGTTCGTCCCGCAACGCAGCGTTCCTTGCAATGATGCCAAGCGTTGCGCTGCCGTGCCCTCGGTTTGCGCAAGCGTCTCCCGGATGCTCGATTCGGAAACATCGAAACAGGAGCAAACCTGCCGGCTGCGCAGTGCGACCACCCCAGGGGCAACCGCTCCCGGTTGGAGCAACTGCGCACCGAGCCCACGCACCGGCGCTTGCTGCAGAAGCCATTCGCGCATCCAAGGCTCGGAATCAATCTCGCCGCCCAACAGGAATCCCTGCATCCGATCCTCGCACACGCGCACGGTCCTGGTTCGTCCCCTCCGCGCATCGGCGTAGCGTAACGCATCGACCGAGTCAAGGTTCAACACGTTTTCGATCTGCGCCAAGACGCTTGCTGCCGCCGGCTGCAATGCGGCGGCCCGGAACAAGACGCCGGTACGGTCCGTTCCGAACGGTACGCACACCGCGAACGGGAACTCGCGCATCGATACGCGCAATTGCTGCTGGGCCTGTAACGCCCGCTCTGGCAACCACGCCATTGCAACCAGGCGCCAGGGAAGATGGGCGCGTTCGATGTCGACGGCGGCATGCTTGAGTTCGGGTTGTTTGCTTTGCGGACAGAACTGGCGCAGCGTGAGCGTGTTCACCCCTTCAGCGCCACCGAGAAATTCCTCGCCCCAGTGCATCGGCAGAAACGTGTGGGTGCGCGAGATCTGTTCGCTGGCGCGGGCCTGGATCAAGAGTTCGCCGCGTCGTGATCGGACGCGAACCAGGTCGCCATCGGCGAGGCCAAGGCGCTCCATGTCCCCCGGATGCATCTCGATCGCCGGCTCGGGGGCATGGCCGAACAGTTGCGGGATCGTTCCCGTGCGACTCATCCCGTGCCATTGGTCACGCAGCCGCCCCGTGAGCAACGAAAACGGATATCTCGCGTCGCGCGGTTCCGCCGAGGGCTTGTACCCGACGTCCGCAAATCTCGCCCGACCGTCAGGGGTAGGAAAGATACCGTTGGCATACAGACGAGCACTCCCCGCGATTGCTCCGTCCGGAAACGGCCACTGCTGCGGCCCATGCGTCTCCAGGAACGAGTAGCTCAGGCCGGTGATGTCCAGGTCCCGGCCACGGGTGCTTTCGCGATGCTCGTTCCAGATCTCCTCGGGCGTATCGTACCGAAACAAACTCGGTTTGCCGGGGCGCAGCCGCTCTTCCAGCCGATGCGCAAAGTTCACACCTATGCGCCAGTCGGCGCGCGCCTCGCCCGGAGCGGGCACCGCCGCGCGGACGCGCGAGATGCGCCGCTCGGAGTTTGTGACCGTTCCCTCTTTCTCCCCCCAAGTCGAAGCAGGCAGCAAGAGGTCCGCATAGTGGGCGGTGGCGGTTGCAGCGAACGCCTCTTGCAACACCACGAATTGGACACGCTCCAGCGCGCGGCGCACGAGCTTTTGTTCGGGAAGGGATTGCGCCGGGTTGGTGCACGCGATCCACAATGCTTTGATGGTGCCCGCGGCCGCGGCCTCGAACATCTCGACGGCCGTGAGCCCCGTTTGAGACGGTACGGAGTCGACCCCCCAGAGGCGGGCGATCTCGGTGCGATCGGCAACCTTGCCCAGGTCACGGTGCGCGCTTGCGAGGTTGGCCATCGCTCCGACCTCGCGTCCTCCCATCGCGTTTGGTTGCCCGGTCAGCGAAAGCGGACCCGCGCCGGGCTTTCCGATCTGCCCGGTGGCGAGGTGCAGGTTGATCAGCGCGGCATTTTTCGCGGTCCCGTCGGCGCTCTGGTTCAAACCCTGGCAGTACAAGGAGAGCGTTGGGCCTTGCGCGAACCAGTGCGCCGCGCGCACGAGATCCGCTTCCGAAATGCCGCACAGTTGCGCGGCATCGCGCGGCGGAAATTCGCGCACGCGTTCCTTGAGCGCGTCGAAGCCGGTCGTGCACCGCGCGATGAACGCGGAATCGACCAACCCTTCCCATAACAGCACATGGAGCATTCCGTGAAAAAGGACCACATCGGTTCCCGGAGCGATCGGCAGGAAAAGGTCCGCGATTTCCGCAGTATCCGTGCGCCGCGGATCGACCACGACGATGCGCAGACGCGGGTTGGCGCGTTTGGCATCCTCGATGCGCCGAAAAAGCACCGGATGGGCGAATGCGGTGTTCGCACCGACCAGGAACAATGTCGCCGCCATCGCGATGTCGTCGTAACAAGGAGGCGGCGCATCCGCGCCCAGCGTAAGCTTGTAGCCTGCCACCGCGCTGCTCATGCATAGACGGGAGTTGCTATCGATGTTGTTGGTCTGCAGCAGTCCCTTGGCGAGCTTGTTGAAGACGTAGTAATCCTCGGTCAGAAACTGGCCGGAAACGTAGAAACCGACGGAGTCTGAACCATGCCGCCGTACGGTTTCGGCAAAGCGGTCCGCCGCCAGATCCAATGCCTCGCCCCAACTCAGCGGCTCTGGTTCCGATCCCCGACTCGCGCGGTGCATCGGTTGCAGCAGGCGCGCCTGCGTCAGGACGGATTCCGTCGCGCTCTTGTGCAGGCTGTTGCCCTTCGAGCAGAGCCTGCCGAAATTGGCCGGATGCGCGGCGTCACCGTGCACGCCGGTGATGCGTCCGTCCGCCGACTCGATAATGACGCCGCAGCCGACGCCGCAGTAGCAGCACGTGGAGGGCGTGGTTCGCAACACAGGATCTTGTGCGAACGAGTCGTCAGAGCGGACGCGCATCGATCTGTGCGAGGTTCAGATACACCACACCGGACTCGATCCGTACGTCGACACGCGCCGCGCAACCTTCGTCCGGTGCGGCGGCGCGGCCATCTTCCAGTCCGATCGTCCAATTGTGCAAAGGACATGCGACGCTGCGCGCAAAGACGATTCCTTGCGACAGCGGCCCGCCCTTGTGGGGGCATCGATCGAGGAGCGCGAAGATCGCATCGTCGTCGGTGCGAAAGACCGCAATCGGCACACGGCCTTCGCGTTCCACGCGCCGGGCGCCAAGTTTCGGGATGTCCTCCAACCGGCAAACCGCCGTCCACCGTTCTCTATCCATGCCGGCATTCATACGGTCAACCCTTCAAACTGCCGCAAGTCCACTCCCGCGCGCGCCGAGTTGTTCCACGGATCCGGTTCCTCTTCGAGCGCGAACTGCAAGCGTGTCCACAGCGCGATGCGCCCTTCGGCATCTTCGACGATGCGCTGGCGCACCGCGTCGATGCCGACACGAGCGACAAAGTGCACCGTGCGTTCGAGATACCATCCCTCTTCGCGATAAAGCTGCAGGAAAGCGCCCGCGTATTCCAGCACTTCCTCGTGCGTCGCCACTTTGGCCAGGAACTGCGCGACCTCGGTCTTGATGCCGCCGTTGCCCGCGATATAGATTTCCCATCCCGAGTCGACCCCGATGATGCCCACGTCCTTGATTCCGGCCTCGGCGCAGTTGCGTGGGCACCCGCTTACTGCAAGCTTGACTTTGTGGGGCGCGTACATGCGCCAGAGCGCCCGCTCCAGTTCCTTGCCCATGCGCGTCGAATCCTGCGTGCCGAAACGGCACCACTCCGAACCGACGCAGGTCTTTACGGTGCGCAATGCCTTGGCGTAGGCATGGCCCGAGGGCATGCCGAGGTCCGCCCAAACCTTGGGCAGATCGGCTTTTTTCACGCCGAGAAGATCGATGCGCTGTCCGCCCGTGACCTTGACGGTGGGAATCCGATACTTGTCGACGACGTCGGCAATCCGGCGCAGCTCTTGCGCCGAGGTTTCTCCGCCCCAGATGCGCGGCACGACGGAGTAGGTGCCGTCCTTTTGGATATTGGCATGCGCGCGCTCGTTGATGAAGCGGGATTGGGGGTCGTCGACCGCATCGCGCGGCCAGGTGCTAAGAAGGTAATAGTTGACGGCGGGCCGGCAGCTTGCGCAGCCGGTGGGATTGCGCCATTCCAGCACCTCGAACACCCGCGCTATGCTGAGCAGGCGGCTGCCGTCGGGCAACGGCCTGCGGATCGCGCGGCGCACCTCTTCATGGCTGTAGTCGGTGCAGCCGCACATCGCCTTTTTCGCCGGCGCGGAGGAGTAGTCGCCCCCCGCCGTAAACATCAGAATCTGCTCCACCAGGCCTGTGCAGGACCCGCAGCTTGCGCTCGCTTTGGTGTGGCGCCGCACCTCTTCGATCGTGAAGAGGCCTTTTTCCTTGATGGCGCGGCAGATCGTCCCTTTGGTGACGCCGTTGCAGCCGCAGACTTCGTCGCTGTCGGCCAGTGCCTGGGCGCGGCTTTGTCCTTCGTGTCCGGCGTCGCCCATGCGTCGTTGCCCGAACATCAGGGTTTCTCGAATGTCGGCAATCTTGCGTCCATCCCGAACCAGCGAGAAATACCATGCGCCGTCCACGGTGTCGCCGTACAAGCATGCTCCGATGAGCTTGTCATCGCGGATGACGAGTTTCTTGTAGACGCCTGCATTCGGATCGCTCAGGACGATATCCTCGGTGTCTTTGCCGCCCTGAAAATTCCCCGCAGAAAAAAGATCGATCCCCGTCACCTTCAATTTGGTGGAGATCTCACTACCGGTGTAGCGGCCAATGCCGAATCCCGCCAAATGCGTGGCACACACCTTGGCTTGCTCGAAGAGGGGCGCCACCAGACCATAGCTGATGCCCCGGTGGTTTGCGCACTCGCCCACGGCGTAGATGCGCGGATCGGTCATCGTCTGCATCGTGTCGCCGACGACGATACCGCGCTCGCAATACAGTCCGGTCTGCTCGGCCAGTTCCGTATTGGCGCGGATTCCGACCGCCATCACGACGAGGTCGGCGGGCAGCTCCGTGCCGTCGGCGAGGCGCACGGCGCACACGCGGCCGCTTTCTCCCCGCAGTAAGGCCTCGGTCTTGGCCCCGGTGAAGAACTGCAACCCCCGCGATTCGAGGGCCGACTGCAGCATTCGGCCCGCTGTTGTGTCGAGTTGCCGCTCCATGAGCGTGGGCATGAGGTGCACCACGGCCACCTGCATCCCGCGTTGCACGAGACCGTTGGCGGCTTCGAGGCCCAGCAGGCCGCCGCCGATCACGACGGCATGCCGATAATGGCGGGCCGCATCGATCATCGCTTCGGTATCGGCGATATCGCGGTAGGAAACGACCCCCGGCAGGTCCGATCCGGGAACCGGCAGGATCACCGGTTTGGAACCGGTCGCGAAGAGCAGCCGGTCGTAGTGTGTTCGCGTGCCGTCGCCGGCATGAACGAAGCGCCGCGCCCGATCCACCGCCACGACCTTCTTGCCAAGATGCAGATCGATGGCGCGCTCTTCGTACCAGGAGCGGGGGTTGAGAATGATCTGGTTGACGGTCTGCTCGCCGGCAAGTACCGGCGACAAAAGAATGCGGTTGTAATTCGGGTACGGCTCCGCGCCGAAGACCGTAATGTCGTAGGCGTCGGGGGCAATGCGCAACATCTCTTCCAAAGTGCGCACCCCCGCCATCCCGTTGCCGATCAGAACCAACTTCGATTTCATGTTTTCCACTCCTGCTGCCCGTCCGATGATCCCCGTTCTCAGACCGTCGTCGTCTCCGCCGCGCCGAACTGTTGGGGCACTGCCGGCGCGGTGGCCGGTACCGTGCCATGCGCCCTCCCGCCCTCGGCGACCCATGTGCGGGTCCAGCGCGGGTGCATCTTCCGCATAATGAGGAACACGCCCATGGAAAGCATCGCGAAGAACATGAAACCTCCGCCGTAGCTGCCGGAATACTGCTTCGCCAACCCCATGCTGCTCGGGACGAGCGATCCGCCGAGGGCGCCGACTTCGCCGATCATGGCGCTGGCAACCGCCGTCGTGAGCGGCCAGCGCAAGGGAACCAACTGGAACAAGGCGCCGTTGCCGGCCCCGAGTGCGGCAAATCCGGTCATCAGAAGGAGCGTCGTACCGAGAATCGAGGAGCCGGCCATGGCGGTCAGCACCATGCACACGGCGACGACGATCAATACCAATGTGAGCGTATTGACCCCGCCCCAATGATCGGAAATCCATCCGCCGAAGATGCGCAACGCGGAACCCACGAACGCGGCAAGCATGGCAAGCTGCCCGGCCTGCACCTTGCTCACATGGAATTGGTCGTAGTAATAAGTGGGAAGAAACGACGACAGGCCGATGAATCCGCCGAACGTGATGATGTAGATCAAGCTGAATGCCCAGCCGTCTTTTTCAAAGAGACAGGCGAGTTGGGCGCGAACACCGGCGTGCCGATTGACGTCGGGCGGTTCTTTCGCAAACACGATCATGACGATCGCTGGAACGGCAACCGACGCTGCGGCGATGCCGTACACCGTTTGCCAACCGAACATCTGCGCGAGCGGGGGGGCGATCAGCACCGCCACTGCGGTCCCCACGTTGCCTGCGCCGACCAGCCCCATCGCCAACCCTTTGTACTGCGCCGGAAACCATCCGGATCCCAGGGACATCGCCACGCCGAAGCTCGCACCGGCAACGCCCAGCAGTATGCCCATGGCAAGCAAGTCGCCGAAGCTCTGCACGTGCAGATACCCATAGAGCATCGCGACGGCGATGAGCGACATTTCCGCCAGCGTTGCGCGCTTGCGGCCGATGTATTGCGCTAGCACGCCCAGCGGAAAACGCATGAGTGCACCGGCCATGATGGGAACGGAGAGCATCAACCCCTTTTGCGCAGGGGAGAGCCCAAACGATTCGCCGATGAACGGAGCCAAGGCGCCGTTGAGCACCCAGACGGCGAACGTAAACGTCAAATAGAAGAACGACGCAGCGAGCGTAGGCGCATGGCCGGCGCGAAGAAAAGTACGGAAATGGGACATCGCTTCTCCTGCAACGGGTTGGGGTGGGAATTGCCGTTTCGAAGACCAACGAGGGAAAACCGGGCTTCGGGAAACCGGACAAAAGAAAGAAACCGCTGCGCGCCACGCTGGACGCAGGACCACCCGAATGCAATTCGGAGGAAGGGGCGCGCCGTTGCGCCCACCGTAGGACGAGCAATTTCCGTGCCTGGCAAGGATCTTGCTGAAGCCCTGCCATGTAGCACGCCACCACGCATCGCATCCGCCGGACCGGAATCTCGCGTCGGCACCCCGGCGCTGACCGAAGGCACTTTATGACTACCACATTGATCCTGGCTGAGCCGGAAGCGATATGCATCACACTGGAAACCGACCTAAAAATGATCGGCGTGCACGTGCTTGGTGCGACGACCTGCGCGAATCTGGTGCAGGACGCCGTTCGTTCGAAGCCGGACGTCGTCGTGGTTCGGGTTGCCGCGCCCAGACCGGAGCTATTCATCGCATGCTCGGCGCTGGAATCCGTGTATCCCGTGCCAGTCGCGGTCTTCACGGACGACGTACGCGTAGAAGCCATTGAACGCGCGCTTGCGAGCGGCGTTCATGCGTGGATCGTGCGCGGATACGGCACGGAGCGTTTGCGCCCGACAATGCAACTCGCGCGCGCACGATTCCAAAAAGATTGCGAACAGCGCCGGGCGTTTCGAGAAATGGCGGTACGCCTGGAAGAACGAAAACTGGTCGACCGCGCAAAGGGAATTCTGATGAGGAGCAGCGGCATGGCGGAGGAAGAGGCGTTCCGCACGCTGCGCGATACCGCGATGCAAGGAAAACAGCGTCTCGGCGAGGTAGCGCAACGCCTCATCGATGCCGCGCGCAGCGCCGAGGCGATCAACCGCGCGGGCCAGCTACGAATGCTCTCGCAACGGATAGTAAAGCTTCATTTGCTTGCGTTGGCGAACGTCGACCCGGCGAGCGCACGAGCTCTGCAACGTGCATCGATCGACCGTGTTGCGCAAAACCTGGCGACTCTTGGGCAATGGATCTCGGGCGCGACTTTCGGAGATCTGCTGGAAGCAGTCGAGGTTTCTTGGCGCGAGTTGGAAACCGCGTTGGACCCCGGCGCGCCTTGCGACGTGCAGTCGCTCGACGCAGCCGCCGAGGGTCTACTGGAAGCCGCCGAGCGTTTGACCACCGCACTGGAAGCTGCGAGCCCGGTGCAACGCATGCACGTCGTGAATCTTGCGGGACGCCAACGCATGCTGGCGCAACGCGTTGCCAAATTCGCCCTGTTGCGGGGAATCGCGTGCGATGCAGCGTCCCGAATCCGGATCGAACCGGCGCAAGAAGCCGCAGAAACGGCATTTCGCGAAGCCATCGCCGCGCTACGCCGTTCAGCGTTCTCCGCCGAGACGGAACGAGCCGCGCTGGATCGGGCCACGGAGGTCTGGGACGCGCTTTGCCGAAATGCCGCAAACCCGGAACGCGCACTTGCGCCAATAGAACTCGCGCAGACCAGCGAGGAATTGCTCGAACTGTTCGATTCATTGACGGAACGATATGAACATAGCCTAAAGGTGTTGGTGGCCTAAGTACTACTGTGTCAAAAGATAAGGCGTTTCGTTTGTACCTTCCCCGCGAATGGGCCGACGACGAACAAACGCCGCTCGATTCAAAACGTCTTCCATACCCACCGAATACCATCCGGGCGGGGCTGGTGCCAATGCCGCGCCACGTGCCCTCGCCGATCTCGACCTGCCGCTTCCGCTTGGCGCGCGCCATGGAACGAACCCTGATCCAGTGCCCGTGTTGCGGAAGTAGCCGGTTCCCTAATAAACGCTTAATGACCCAGTAGTACTCAGTCGTTGATCCTAAAGGCCTTGCACGTCGCACCAGCGATTTTTACCGTCAAATTTACCGTCAATCTGTGAGGCATCAGCATTGGCGCGATTTTGCGGGCGATTTCCAAAAAAGGCACCTTTCGAGATCTATCGCCCACCAACATCTCTTTCGCAGCATCGAAATGTCGCTGGCCCTAGTGCTTGCCGAGACAAAAATGGCATGGCCGCAGCGGTAGATCACGAAAAGGGCGATTACCCCGAACCTCCAATGTTCGCCGAGATCCCCTCAATCGAGAACCATTTTCAAAATAAGGTGGAAACACATCTTTTTATGATGCATTAACGGGCACCCGCGTAGCGCATAGTCTCCGGAGCCTCGTACGATGGCGAACGAGCCGTGACCCCGCGCGCTGGTTCTCCGCACGGCCTCTTTCCCGGCAGGAGTCCGGCGCACCGCACGAACCGATACGAACGATGCAAGAGAACTGGCGCCGCCGCACGGCATTTTCCCGGACGACCGCGTGGTCCGCCTACGCGGCGGTGGTGCTCGTTTCGACCTTTATGATGCTGCAGTTGCTCAGCCGCAATTTCGCGCAGCTTTCGCAGTCGCAGTTCATCGCGGGGCTCGTCGGCCTGTATCTGTTCCTGATCGTCGTTCTCGGGACGCTGCTGTCCTTGACGCTGCAGCGCCGGGACGACGAGGAAGCGCTGCGCATCGCCGCCATCGCGTTCGAGTCGCAGGAGCCGATGTTGGTCACGGATGCGTCGGGCAACATTCTGCGGGTGAACCAAGCCTTCACCCGGACGACCGGCTACGCCGCGGACGAGGTGGTCGGCAAGAATCCCCGCCTGCTGCAGTCCGGCCAGCATGACCCGGGGTTCTACGCGAAGATGTGGGAGCGCATCCACGATAGCGGCCACTGGCAGGGCGAAGTCTGGGACCGGCACAAGAACGGGTCCGTCTATCCGAAATGGCTGGTGATTTCCAGCGTCCGGGGGCGCACCGGCCAGGCCACGCACTACGTCGGCAGCTTCTCCGACCTTTCGGAACGCAAGGAAGCGGCAGCGGCGATCTCGCGACTTGCGTATTTCGACTCGCTCACCGGCCTGCCCAACCGGCGCATGCTGACGGACCGCCTGCGCCACGCCCTGGTGGCGGCCACCCGCAACCGCCAGTACGGCGCGATCCTGTTCCTCGATCTGGACAACTTCAAGACGGTCAACGACACGGTGGGCCACGACGAGGGCGACCGGCTGCTGCAGGAGGCGGGCCGGCGCCTGCGCGGCGCGATTCGCGAGGAGGACATGGTTGCGCGCTTCGGCGGCGACGAGTTCGTGATCGTGCTCGAAAACCTCGGCCCGTCGCGCGAACAGGCGGCCGTCACCGTAAAAACGGTCGCCGACAAGCTGCTCGCGGAGTTGGCTGCGCCCTATACCTTGCTGGGCCGGGAGTTTCCGTCCTCGGCGAGCATCGGCGCCACGCTTTGGCGCGAACACTTCACAGGGCACATGCATGACCTGCTCAAGCGGGCCGACATGGCGATGTACGAAGCGAAGAAATCAGGTCGGAACACCGTGCGGTTCTTCGACCCCGTCATGCAGGCCGCGATCGAGCACCGCTCCCGTTCGGAAGCGCGCCTGCGTAGCGCGCTTGCCCAAGATCAGTTCCACCTGCACTTCCAGCCCCAGGTGGGCGACGACGGGACGGTGCGCGGTGCCGAGGCGCTGTTGCGCTGGAACGATCCGGAACGCGGCTGGATTTCGCCGGATGAATTCATCCCGATTGCGGAGGAAACGGGGTTGATCATCCCGATCGGCCGCTGGGTCCTTCAGGCGGCGTGCGCGCAACTGCGCCAATGGAGCGATTCGCACCGGTCGGATCTGCGCGTCGCGGTGAACATCAGCGCCAAGCAGTTCGACGCGAGCTCGTTTGTCGACGAAGTGCGCGAAATCGTGCAAGCGAGCGGGGCGGATCCGCGCCTGCTGGAGCTGGAGCTCACCGAAACCATGCTGTTGAAAAACGTCGATGCGGCGATCGCCAAGATGGCGGCGCTGCGCAAGCTCGGCATCACGTTCGCACTCGACGATTTCGGCACCGGGTATTCCTCGCTTGCCTATCTCCAACAATTGCCGCTGGATGTGCTCAAGATCGACCGAACCTTCGTCCGCGGACTAGGAGAAAACGCCCGGAGCGAGGCGATCGTTCGCACCATCATCCAGATGGCGCACAACCTGAACCTGCGCGTGCTTGCGGAAGGGGTCGAAACCGAGGAGCAGCGACGTATGCTGGCCGACCGCGGCTGCAATCTCTACCAGGGATACCTGTTTGGAAAACCGCTGCCGGCACCTCAATTTGAACGGGACATCATTCTTCGGCACAGAGGCCCACGCTTTCCCGTGCCGAAATAGCCGAGCCTGCCAGTACCCCACGGGTCCGCGCGTGCAAACTTGGGTTCCAGCGCGCGTTGGCTCAGGATCAGGGTCGGGTATCCCCCATGCCCCCAAGTAGTTCGCAGATCTCAGGATTCCGCGAACTTCCCCAGGCATTCGAATGCGATCCCCGCCGAACGTTGCCAAGCCCCTGGCTTCCTGGATTCATGTCCGGATGACCGTGGCGGAACACGCCGCCATCAAATCCCAAGCCGAAGGAGCTGGCCGCACGACTTCGGATTTCGTGCGTCGGCGTATCACCGGACAGCCAGTGCACGCCCGGGTCGACGTCGAGTCGATTGCGGCCCTGCTGCGCGAGCTGCGCCGCACCGGCGGACTGTTCAAGGCGGCATACCTTGCCGGGGTTCCCGGAACGCTGACCGCGGCCGCACTGCTGGACGTGCAGCGGGCAATCGCCGCCATCGAGGCGGCAGCCCCCGCCCTTCTGGAGCGGACGTACCGCGCGAAGCGCCCGGGCCGATGATCATCAAAAAGATCCCGAACCGGAAGAAATCGGCGGGCAAGGCCGAACGGATCACCCGCCTCGTCGACTACGTCCGCAACCCCGAAATCCACGACGATGTCGACGGCGCCCATTCCCGGACCCGGGAGAAATGCACCTACGCCGGGGTCCGGAACCTCGAATCGGAAGATCCCGACGGCCAGATCCTGGAAATGATCGGGCTGGCCACAGCCAGCGTCCGGAGCAAGGACCCGATCGCCCATTACGTGTTCTCGTGGGAGGCCGGGATCGTTCCCACTCCGGCACAGGTGGACGAGGCGGTGGACATCTTTCTGCGGGAGCTTGGCCTGGAAGGGCATCAGGCGGTGTTCGGGTTGCACCAGGACACCGACAACGCGCACATCCACCTGGCGGTCAACCGCATCCATCCGCAAACCGAGCTCGCCAAGGACATCCGATTCGAGATCGACCTTCGCCACCGGGCAATCGCCCGGATCGAGCGGGCGCAGGGCTGGAAGCCCGAGGCCCATGCCCTCTACGCCTGGACGGCGGATGGCAGCCTCGTCCGGCGGGACGGCCGCGATTACGTGGCGGCAAGTGACACGCTGCGCGCTCGCCACAAGAAGCAGCAGGCCGAGCAGCGCACGCGACAGCGCCGGGAACTCGACGCGTTACGCGCCCCCACGGGTGCCGCATTGAACGCCGCGCGCAAGGAGCTTGCCACGCAGCACCGCCTCGAACGCGATGCGCTTGCCGTCCGGCAGCGCCGGGAAATGGATGCCTACAAGGCATCCAAAGCGCCCGTACCGGAACGCGCGCCAGCGCCATCCCGCCAGGTTCACGAAACCGAACGTGCCACCGGCACCCCGTCCGCGGAGCGGATCGCGATCGACCACGCCGGCCCGATCATTCGGGCGGCCACATCCTGGCAGGACCTTCACGAAAAGCTTGCCGCCGCCGGCATGCGATTCGAGCGCAAGGGCTCGGGCGCGATCCTGCGGATCGGCCAGACGGCCGTGAAAGCCACCGTCGCAGACCGCGCAGCCTCCATCTCTAAGCTCGAAGCCCGGTTTGGCGCATCCTTCGAGGATGCGGACCCCGCGCTCGAAATCAACGCGCCGCCGGCGCCGGCGCCGCTGCGCCTTGCAACGAAATCGCTTTGGGACGAATACCAGGCCGAGGTCCAGGCTCGCCGCGACGCCTGGGCCACCGTAAAGAACGCGGCCAAAGGCCGCCGGGACGCAGTCCACGCAGAATACAAGGCGGCAGTCGCCGCCATCGCCACCCAGGACTGGACGGGGCGCGGGTCCGAACGAAACCAGCGGCGAGCGCAGCTCGCCTCCGCCCGCGCGGCGGAACTCGCGCGCATCCGCGCCGACCAGCAGGACGCGATCGCCAGGCTCCGGAAGGAGCACCCGACATACCGGCGCTTCGCCGACTGGAAGGCCGATCGCCTGCAGCCCAACCGGCACGAACCAAACCGCGACCGGATCCAGGCGCAGCCCGGAGCCGATCGCCAAACCGCTCGTCGCTTCGACATCCGCGCATTCAACGCCGTCGCCGACGACGGCCGGGTGTACTACTTCCGGGCGCCGACGGGCGCCGCCGGCTTGCCGGCCACCGCCGCCGTGTTCGTCGACACCGGCCGGCGAATCGACGTGATCGATTCGTACGGCCCGGGAAGCCTTACCGCCGCGCTGCAGCTCGCGGCGCAGAAGTTCCGCGGCCAGGTCGACCTGCAGGGCTCCCGGGAATTCCGGGAGGCCGCCGCGCGGGAGGCCGTGCGTCTGGGCCTCACCGTGCTCAACGAGGACCTGCAGCACATCGTCATCGACGAGCAGCGCGCGCTCGCCGGCCGCGCCGACCCCGGCGGACCGGATATCCGATAGCTACCCGACACCAGGGAACCAGCATGTTGAACCCCGAGGTACGCAATCGCCAGATCGAAGCCCTGCGCCGTGCGCTGGGCTTCGACATCCTCCAGGCGCTCGAGGACCCCGCGATCATCGAAATCATGGCCAATCCCGATTCGTCGCTCTGGGTCGACGAATTGGGGGTCGGCATGCGCCGGATCGGGGCGATCGACCCGGTCCGCGCCATGTCGATCGTCTCCACGGTGGCGGCGATGCTCGACACCGTCGTGACGCCGGCATCCCCGATCCTGGAATGTGAACTGCCGCTCGACGGCTCGCGCTTCGAGGCGCTGATCCCACCCGTGGTTGCGCACCCTGCCTTTGCGCTGCGCAAGCGCGCGGCCCTCATCTTCACGCTCTCCGACTACGTCGATCGGTCGATCATGACCTCCGCGCAACGTGCGATCATCGACGAGGCGATCGCCAACCGGGAAAACATCCTGATTTCCGGCGGAACCGGAACGGGGAAAACCACGCTTGCCAATGCCGTGCTCGATGCGGTGGCGAGGATCTCCCCGGATCACCGGATCGTCGTGATCGAGGACACCCGCGAGCTGCAGGTCGGCGCACAAAACGTCGCCTTCCTGCGGACATCCGACAACGTCGACATGACCCGGCTTCTGCGAGCCACCTTGCGGCTTCGGCCGGACCGCATCGTGGTAGGCGAGGTGCGCGACGGCAGCGCTCTTGCCCTGCTCAAGGCCTGGAACACCGGCCACCCGGGCGGCGTCGGCACGGTCCACGCCAACGACGCCCGCGCCGCGCTCGTACGCATCGGGCAGCTCATCCAGGAGGCGGGCGTTCCGCCAACGCCGGAACTGATCGCGGAAACGGTGAACATCGTCGTTTCCATCAAGCGCACGCCGACCGGCCGGATCGTTGATGAGATCATCCGGGTCGCCTCCTACACGGCCGGCACCGGGTTTGTCATCGAACACATCGAATAGCCCGATCCCTGGAGACCTCACCATGTCAACCACGTTCACGTTCGCGGAAATCGATTGGGCGATGCGCCGCTGCCTCGCCGCCAATCCGACGACGCCACCGGCGTACGTCATGTGCCATGACTCCAACGTGCTCTCGGACATCTACGCGACGATGCTTTGGCGGCCCGCGCAATCCATCGATGTCGCCGAACTCGGCGCCGAGAAGACCGCGATCGTTCAGCGCTGGCTTGCCGTTCCCATCCCCGAATAGGTCTGCGATGAATCCTCTGGAATGGACCGGTAGCGTCGTCGGGCTCCTCGGCTCGGCCCTGCTCGCTACGCATACGCGCGTCTCTCGGTATGGCTGGTTCGCCTATCTGATCGCGAACATCGCGATGGGGCTCTTCGCGTTCTCCGGACGCCACTACGGGCTTCTCGTACAACAGATGGGATTCACCGTGACGAGCGTTTTCGGGATCTACCGAGCGTTTCAATCATCCCGCGGCGGTCTGCGCTGAACTGGAGCCTTGAAAGACGTCTCCGTGTGCGCGCGTTTCCCTTGCCTTCCTGCTTTCGAGCCGACGACTTCCCGACGCATAGCGCGGGGGCGGGTCGAGCAAGGAGGTCCCCTTCGGGTTCGCCTTCGCCCGGTTCCTCCCTGCGCTCGGACTGCGGCCTCGGCCTCTCCCCTTGCCCTCCCCTCTTCCCCCTCGCTTTCCATGCGCCGCGTCGGCTCCGGAAAGCAGGTTCAACAAGGGAAGGGATCCACCATGCACAGCACTTCGACCCAAGGCTCCTATTCAGCGAAACGCAAAAGCGCGTCTCACCAGAAAGCAGGGGTTGAAGCCCTCACCCGCGCATTGCGAAGCGCCCTTGCCCTGATCGACGTTCGGATCCTCGATCACATCGTCGTAGGCGGCGTCGGCACGGTGAGCTTCACCGAAGGTGGGTTGATGTAAGGGCGAATTCGCATCACGAAAGGAACCCATCCAATGAACAACGCGATCGTCAAAAGCGTAAGCATCGCCAATATGGTGAACCAGCGCACGGCCGTCCTGGCAAAACTGCGCCAGGCGCTCGACCTGATCGGCGAGGCGAGCCGGCTGGCGGCCCACGCGCACATTGGGTTTCCGGTGATCGGAATCGAGACAAACGGGCGCCGGTGCGGGATCCGGATTTCCGGGGAGTTCGCCAACCGCACCGATGTGGAGGCCCGGGTTCTTCAGGACGTCGACGCCGACGCCTGGGGATACCTGATGCGCGAGTCCGGCCTGCGCAGCCTAATGGATTCCACCGCCCGGGAAAAGTGGGACGAACAGATCCACGGTGGGAAGGTTCCGGAACTCACCCAGGAGAACATCGAGGCGACGTTTTCCGCCCTGCATGAATCCCGCGCCGATATGTTCGAGCGTGGCGTGATCGAGTGCTTCCGGGGACTATCGTGGGACTACAAGACGAACTCGCCCTGCCGGTTCGGCAAACGGATCATCCTGAATTCCCTCTTCAGCTACAGCACGCCGAACCATCGCGCCACCGACAAACTCGATGACCTGATGCGGGTGTTTCACGTCCTGGACCGAAGGCCGGAGGCGGATTTCCGCAATGGCGCCTACCGCCTCGTATGGGACGCAACGCACGCCGGGAGAACTCAGACCGAGAACGACTACATCGCGCTGCGGTGGTTCAAGAAGGGATCCGGGCACGTCACGTTCAAGCGGCTCGATCTGGTCGACGCGATGAACCGGATCATCGCCAAGCACTATCCCGGCGCCCTGCCGGCGGCGAGGTAGTCCAATGCGCCGGATGCTTGCCGCGTTGTTCATTTCGGCCGGCGCGGGCGGCGCATGGCTCGTCGGCGGGACATCCCTGGTCGGGCCTGCGGCATCTGTCGGCCTGCCAATCGCAGCGGCGATCGCCACCGGCTGGAGGTCCAGGTTCGCGGCCGCGGCGACCTACTACCTGATCGGATCCAGTCCGATCGTTGGCGCCGTCCGAGGATATTGGGGGCCGGAGCACGAGCTGCTCGGGGTCGCAGCATGGATCGCCGCGTCCGCCGCCCTCGCGGCGCCGTGGGCCTGCGCCGGATCCGCGATCGGGGTCACATTTGCCATTCTCGCTACCGCCCTTCCCCCTCTCGGGGTCATTGGGTGGCTATCTCCGCTCAACGCGGCGGGCGTCCTGTTCCCAGGCACGGGAATCGCCGGCATCATCCTCACGGCCGGGCTTCTGGCTGCCGCCGCGACCGTCCTTTCGGGACGCCGGGTTGGCGCTCCCTTTCGGCGCTGGCTTTACGTCGGCTTAACCGGTACCGGCGCCCTCTCGGTTGGGCTCTCAGCCATCGTCCCGACGAGGCCGCCGCCACCGGGATGGGCCGGTGTCTCCACAGCCGTGTTCCCGGCTCGTGGCAACGCGATTGCCGCAATCCAGAATAACGACGCCATCGTCCGGTCGATCGCGGCGCAAGCGTCCGGTGTGCGGGTGATCGTTGCGCCGGAATCGGTCGTGGATGGATGGTTCTCCGGAACACGGCAGCAGCTCGGCGGCGCGGTGCCGCCGCGACAAACCTGGATCCTCGGAGTCGAGGCCGATTCCCGGGATGCGGTCTACCTCGTGCGATCGGGAAAGGTGCCCGCAACGCCGGCAACGGTCGCGGCCGGCGTGCTACTCGGTGGCGACTGGATCCCAGGCAAAGACGGCAGCCTGTTGCCGGCTTGGTGGCAGACTGTTTTTACCGTCGACGGACGGCGAGTCTGGGCGGCACTGTGCATCGAGCAGCTCCAGCCGTGGACCTGGGTCGAGGCCGCGATTCAGCATCCGGATGTGGTCGCGGCGATGACGAATTCGTGGTGGGCAAACCACGGCAACCGGGCTCCGGCAATTCAGGCGGCAAGTACGCGCGCTTGGGCGCGGCTCATCGACGCGGCGCTTATTGCCGCTACGAACGGCTTCCAGGAATCGATTGCCCAACCGGCAATCAACGCGTGTCATCATCCGGAACTACCGCCCTCGGCGATGGCCGCGAACGGCTCGGGCCTCCCGGCGTTCAGGGCGGCGGGCCAAAGCAGGTCCTTGGTCCATACCCATACAGTGCCAAGCACTTGCGAAGACGGCCCCGGATCACTGATCCTCAGCCATCTGCTATCCAAGCCTGAATTACGCTTTACGACGCGCTGCAGCCTTCGGATCCACCGCATCCTTGAAAGCGGTCCCGGCCACGAACTTCGGGAGCTTGCGAGCCGGGATCTTCACCGCGTCACCGGTCGCGGGGTTGCGCCCCTTGCGCGCGACACGGGAAACCTGTCTGAACGTCCCGAATCCGACAATGCCGACCGTTCCGCCCTTCTTGACCGTGGTCACGATCGAGTCGGTGATAGTCTTGATGATCCGGGCCGCCTGCGCACGGGAGAGTTCGTGTTCGGCGGCGATTTTGTCAGCGAGTTCGAGACGGTTCATTACGATTCCTCTGCAGGGAAAGGCGGAATTTTACTGTCCCTCCCTGCTATGGCTACAGTTGGATGGACCGCGCGCGGATTCCGAGCATGTCTTGCGCTCGCAATACGCCACCATACGACGCAGCGAAACGCTGGACGGCCGGCCATTCGCGGTTGAAAATCTCCCCTTCCGAGCCAAGGAAATGCTGGCCCGCCCCGCCCGACAAAAAAACCGATGAATCAGGACCTGAAAAAAACCCTCTGGGCCACCGCCGACAAGCTGCGCGCCAGCATGGACGCTGCCGAGTACAAGCACATCGTGCTCGGCCTCATCTTCCTCAAGTACATCTCGGACGCCTTCGACGAGCGCCGCGCGGCGCTGCAGGCGGCGTTTGCGGATCCTGCTTCGGACCTCCACCTTCCCGATGCCGACGACCATGCCGCGGCGCTCGAAGAGCGCGACTACTACACCATGGCCAACGTGTTCTGGGTGCCGGCGCAGGCGCGCTGGGAAACCCTGCGCGCGCAGGCCAAGCAAGCCGACATCGGCGTGCGCATCGACGCCGCCCTGGAGGCAATCGAAACCGACAACCCGCGCCTGAAGGGCATTCTCGACAAGCGCTTCGGCCGCACGCAACTGGAACCGGGCAAGCTGGGCGAACTCGTCGACCTGATCTCCACCATCGGCTTCGGCGAGGGCCACCACGCCAAGGACCTGCTGGGCGAAGTCTACGAATACTTCCTCGGCCAATTCGCCAGCGCCGAAGGCAAGAAAGGCGGCCAGTTCTACACCCCCGCCTCGGTGGTGAAGGTGCTGGTCGAAGTGCTTGCCCCGCACCAGGGCCGGGTGTACGACCCCTGCTGCGGCTCGGGCGGCATGTACGTCCAGAGCGAGAAGTTCATCGAGAGCCACGGCGGCAAGGTGGACGACATCTCGATCTACGGCCAGGAGGCCAATCCGACGACCTGGCGGCTGGTGGCGATGAATCTCGCGATCCGCGGGCTCGCGGCGGATCTGGGCAAGGAGCCCGCCGACACCTTCCACCGGGACCAGCACCCCGACCTGCGCGCCGACTACGTCCTCGCCAATCCGCCCTTCAACATCAGCGACTGGGGCGGCGAGCGGCTGGCCGACGACCGGCGCTGGGTCTACGGCGCCC
This sequence comes from Burkholderiales bacterium GJ-E10, assembly GCA_000828975.1. NCBI lineage: Bacteria > Pseudomonadati > Pseudomonadota > Betaproteobacteria > Burkholderiales > Burkholderiales bacterium GJ-E10. Next base: position 2,065,406 of record AP014683.1, read on the forward strand.
CGCCCGCCGGCAATGCCAACTACGCCTGGCTGCAGCACATCCTGCATCACCTCTCCCCGCGCGGCCAGGCCGGCGTGGTACTGGCCAACGGCAGCATGAGCAGCAACCAGAACAACGAAGGTGCGATCCGCAAGAACATGGTCGAGGCCGACGTCGTCGATGTGATGGTGGCGCTGCCGCCACAGCTTTTCTTCAATACCCAGATTCCGGCCTGCCTGTGGTTCCTGGGCAAGGACAAGAGCGGTGCGGCTGTGCCCGGCGGCAAGCGCGGCCGCGACCGACGGGGCGAAGTGCTGTTCATCGATGCCCGCAAGCTGGGACGCATGGCAACGCGCGTCAATCGCGTATTTGACGACGAGGACGTGGCGCGCATCGCCGGCACGGTGCATCGCTGGCGCGCCGACGGCGAGGACGGGGCCGACGAGCCCTATGCCGACGTGCCCGGTTTTTGTCGTGCGGTCAAACTTGCCGAGATTGCTGAGCACGGCCATGTGCTCACGCCGGGCCGATATGTCGGCGCGGAAGCGGCCGAAGACGACGACGAAGCGTTCAACGAAAAGATGGAGCGGTTGACCGCACAGCTCGCCGAGCAGATGGCCAAGGGGGCGGAGCTGGATGCGGTGATTCGGGAGAAGCTCGGGGGGTTGGGGTATGCGGTCTGAAATGCGCGCGCTCGGCGAGTTTGTCACTCTCGTTTCCGGCAACACTCCGTCAAAAGACAATCCGGCTTATTGGGGCGGCGCAACGCCCTGGGTTTCCGCAAAGGACATGGCTGACTTCTGGATTGAGGACGCAGAAGACCACCTGACCGAGGAGGGCGTAGCCGTCGCCTCCCGGCTGGTGCCGGCAGGAACTGTGCTGTTGTTGGCGCGAGGCATGACCTTGCACAAGCGAGTGCCGATTTGTCGTTTGGCGAAGGCTTCGACATTCAATCAGGACGTGAAGGCGGTACTTCCCAAGATTGGACTTTCCCGTCGCTTCCTTCCCTATCTGTTGGTCGGCAATCATGACCGATTACACGAGCGTGTCGATTCCGCGGGTCATGGAACAGGCCGACTGAACACCGATGCGCTTCTCTCGTTTCCCGTATTAGTCCCTTCTGCGGCAGAGCAAGAGGAAATTGCCGACATTGGCGAGGCCATCGACGGTCGGCTACGTCTCCTCCGCCAAACCAACGCCACCCTCGAATTCATCGCCCAAGCGCTGTTCAAGAGCTGGTTCATCGACTTCGACCCGGTGCGCGCCAAGGCCGAAGGCCGTGAACCGGAAGGCATGGACGCCGCAACGGCGGCGCTGTTCCCGAGCGAGTTCGAGGAGTCGAAGTTGGGGCCGATTCCGAAGGGGTGGCAACCGGAAAAGCTGGGTGCCATCTGTACAAACCCAAGGACTCAAGCCAAACCAAACCAGATTCCGGTTGACACGCCATACATTGGCCTCGAGCACATGCCACGCAAGAGCATCGCACTCGATAGTGCTGGTACGGCAGAGGGACTCGAAAGCGGTAAGTTCTGGTTTGAGCGAAATGATGTTCTGTTCGGAAAGTTGAGGCCGTACTTCCACAAGGTAGGGCTCGCACCGTACCGCGGGGTCTGCTCAACTGACATTTTGGTTCTGCGGCCGAAGACGGCGGAATGGCTTGGCTTCTTGGCAATGCATGCTTCTGCTGAGGCGCTTGTCTCCTACGCCGCACAACTGTCAAACGGGGCGCGAATGCCTCGAACGAGCTGGCACGACGTCAGCGGGTTCGACGTTATTCTTCCCTCGCAAGACTTGGCGGAGGCGTTCAACGCCATGGTAAGTTCGATGTTCGAGCGAATCTACGTGAACATCGGAGCGGCCCGTGTACTTGCCGATACGAGGGACACTCTCCTCCCCCGCCTCATCTCCGGAAAGCTCCGTCTGCCTGAAGCGCGAGAACGGATGGGGGCCGCCCTGGCATGAGCTTCGACCGCAATCGTCCATACAACGATCTGCCATTGTTGCCGCCGCAGGCCGAACTGGAAACCAAAGCCGTCCTCAAACAGGCCGTGGCGGCCCACCGTGCGCTGGCTGATCTGCGCGGCATGGCCGCGCGCATTCCCAACCAGGGCATCCTGATCAACGGCATCGTGCTGCAGGAAGCGCGGCTGTCGTCCGAAATCGAAAATATCGTCACTACGCAGGACGAACTGTTTCGCGCGGCTGCCGACGCGGACGGAAAGGCCGATGCTGCGACGAAAGAGGTGCTTCGTTACCGCGAAGCGTTGTGGACCGGATTCGAGCAACTGAAGGGCCGGCCGCTGACGACGCGACTCTTCGTTGATCTGGCTCGCGTCATCAAGAACCTCGATCTTGACGTTCGCGCGGTGCCAGGAACCAAGCTCGCCAATCCCGCCACCGGCGAGGTCATCTATACGCCGCCCGAAGGCCAGGCGCTGCTGCGCGACAAACTGGCGAACCTGGAGCGATTCCTCTACCCTGACCTGCCCGACGATCTGGATCCGTTGGTGCGCATGGCGGTGATGCACTACCAATTCGAAGCGATTCACCCGTTCACCGACGGAAACGGACGAACCGGGCGCATCCTCAACATCCTTTGGTTGGTGGAACAGGGATTGCTGGACATCCCCGTGCTGTACCTGTCGCGCTACATCCTGGTCAACAAGGCGGCGTACTACGCTGGCCTGCGTGGCGTGACGGAAAATGCGGATTGGGAACCCTGGATCTTGTACATGCTGGAAGGCATTGCGCAGACAGCGCGGGAAACGAGCGATCGCGTGCGGCGAATCCTGGAATTGATGGAAGATATGCGACAGGAAGTCCACGCGAAGGTGCCAAGGATTTACAGCAAGGATCTGATTGAACTGATCTTCAGGCACCCGTACTGCAAGATCCAGTTTCTGCTGGATGCCCACTTGGCCAAGCGGCAAACCGCCTCGGAATATTTGCGGAATCTGGCTGAGCTTGGGCTGTTGAAGCCTTTGAAGATCGGCCGGGAGCTGTACTACGTCAACGAGCGGCTATTTGCCGAGTTGGTTCGGTGATATGTCGACGCCATCGACACGACCAAGTGATATGGCGATTTTTTACCGTAATTTCGACATATTTAGGTGTCATGTCGATTCCGTCGACATGATGGCGCTCCCTCGGCTGTGCCCGACCTCTGCCCGGCGCGCGATCTCCAGCGGTCGCCGGCATGAGGGCGCAAGTCCAGTGCGCGCGGATTTTTGTGGAAACCTCCTTTATAATCAACGCGATGACTATCTCGCCGCAAGCCGGACGGTGTCGTTTTTTCCCCGATGAGCCACATCCTTTCCGAAGACGACCTGGAGACCGCTTGCCTGGACTGGCTGGCCAGCCTGGGCTGGTCCCTTGCCCACGGCCCCGACATCTCCCCGCCCGACGCCCGCAGCCCCGGCACGGAGCGCGACCGCTACCGCGACGTCACCCTCGTCCACCGGCTTCGTGACGCCATCGTCCGCCTGAACCCCGGAATTCCGCAGGGCGCGCGTGACGACGCGCTGCGCCGCGTGCTCGACCCCAACGTTCCCGGCGCCGTCCAGGCCAATCGCCAACTGCACCGCTGGATGACCGAAGGCGTGCCGGTGGAATTTCAGAAGGACGGGGACACCCGCGGCGGCCGGGTCCGCCTGATCGACTTCGACGACGTCGCCGCCAACGACTGGCTGGCGGTCAACCAGTTCACCGTCCAGGGCCCCAAGCACACGCGCCGGCCCGACATGGTGCTCTTCGTCAACGGCCTGCCGCTCGTCGTCATCGAACTCAAGAACCCGGGCAACGAGGACGCCGACATCTGGGCGGCCTGGAACCAGTTGCAGACCTACCGCGAGGACATCCCGGATCTCTTCCTCGCCAACGCCCTGCTGGTGATCTCCGACGGCGTCACCGCGCGCATGGGCTCGCTCACCGCCGACCGCGAACGCTTCCTCGCCTGGCGCACGATCGCAGGCCACGAAACCGATCCCTTGGGGCCGATGCGCGAACTGGAAACGCTGGTCCGCGGCGCCTTTCGCCGCGATTTCCTGCTCGACTACTTGCGCCACTTCATCCTCTTCGAGGACGACGGCAAGGAGATCGTCAAGAAGGTCGCCGCCTATCACCAGTTCCACGCCGTGCGCGCAGTCGTGGAACGCGTCCTCGCCGCCTCCCGGCCGGGAAGCCCCGCGGAAACGGCCGGCAAGGGCGGCGTGGTTTGGCACACCCAGGGCGCGGGCAAGAGCATCGAGATGACCTGCCTCGCCGGCAAGCTTATGGCCCATCCGCGGATGGGCAACCCGACCCTGGTGCTGGTGACCGATCGCAACGACCTCGATAACCAGCTCTTCGGCGTGTTCGCCGGGGCTAGCGATCTGCTGCGCGAGACCCCCATCCGCGCCGACACCCGCCCCGAACTGCGCCGGCTGCTTGCCAACCGCCCCTCGGGCGGGATCCTTTTCACGACCATCCAGAAGTTCACGCCGGGGGCGGACGAGGACACCTTCCCGGTGCTCTCCGAGCGCCGCAACATCGTCGTGATCTGCGACGAGGCGCATCGCAGCCAGTACGGCTTCGAGGCGCGGCTGATTCCGCCGAAGAAGACCGGAGGCGATGCCGCCAACGACGCCACCGCGCTCCTGGCCGCGGATTCCGGCGTTTCGCCCCGAGCCGCCACCGAAACCCTGGTGCGCTACGGCTACGCGCAGCACCTGCGCACGGCGCTGCCCGCCGCGACCTTCGTCGCCTTCACCGGCACACCGGTATCGCTCGCGGACCGCGACACCCGCGCGGTGTTCGGCGACTACGTCCATATCTACGACATCGAGCAGGCGGTGAAGGACGGCGCGACGGTGCCGATCTACTACGAAAGCCGGCTCGCCGATCTCGATCTCAAGGAAGAGGAGACCGAGCACATCGACGCGGATTTCGAGGCGCTGACCGAAGACGACGAGGGCGACGCGGCCAAGCTCGCCCGCATGCGCCGCTGGGCCGCCCTGGAAAAGCTGGTGGGCGCCCCGGCCCGGATCCAGCAGGTGGCGGCCGATCTCGTCGCGCACTTCGAGAACCGTCTGACCGTATTGGACGGCAAGGCGATGATCGTGGCGATGAGCCGCGAGGTCTGCGTCCACCTCTATAACGCGATCGTGGCGCTGCGCCCGGAATGGCACGACCCCGACCCGGAGAACGGTGCGATCAAGGTCGTGATGACGGGCTCGGCCGCCGACAAGGCCCTGCTGCGTCCCCACCTCTACACGAAGGACGTGCGCAAGAACCTGGAACGGCGTTTCAAGAACCCCGCGGACCCTTTCCGGCTGGTGATCGTGCGCGACATGTGGCTCACCGGGTTCGATGCGCCCTGCCTGCACACGATGTACGTCGACAAGCCCATGCGCGGCCACAACCTGATGCAGGCCATCGCGCGGGTGAACCGGGTGTTCCGCGACAAGCCTGGCGGGCTGGTGGTGGATTACATCGGGATCGCCAACGAACTCAAGGCCGCACTCGCCGACTACACCCAGGCCAAGGGCCGCGGCCGACCAGCGATCGACGCCCGCGAAGCGCTCGCCGTCCTGCAGGAAAAGATGAGTGTCCTGCACGACCTGTTGCACGGCGTCGACTACCGGGAGTTCCGCAGCCGCGCCTGGCAACTGCTGTCCACCGTCGCCAACCACGTGCTCGGCCTGGAGGACGGCAAGAAGCGCTTTGCCGATACGGTACTTGCCGCGACCCAGGCCTTCGCGCTGTGCTGCACCCTCGACGACGCCAAGGCATACCGCGACGAACTTGCCTTCCTGCAGGCGGTGAAGGCGGCGATCACCAAGCACGGCGAGTCCGACAAGAAGCTTGCCGACGAGCATAGGGAACACGCGCTGCGCCAGATCATCAGCCGCGCGGTGGTGAGCGGCGAGATCGTCGACATCTTCGCCGCGGCGGGACTCAAGCGCCCCGACATCGGCGTGCTCTCCGACGAATTCCTCGACGACGTGCGGCACATGAAGGAGCGCAACCTCGCCGTGGAACTGCTGGAGCGCCTGCTCAAAGGCGAGATCCGCTCCCGCTTCAAGACCAACGTCGTGCAGAGCGCGAAGTTCTCGGAACTATTGCAGCAAAGCCTTGCCCGCTACCGCAGTCGCGGCATCGAAACCGCCCAGGTCATCGAAGAGCTGATCGCGATGGCGAAGAAGTTCCAGGAAGCCGCCCAACGCGGCGAGGAACTGGGCCTGAACCGCGACGAAATGGCGTTCTACGATGCCCTTGCGACCAACGAAGCGGCAGTGCGCGAACTCGGCGACGAAACGCTGAAGAAGATCGCCGTGGAACTGACGCAAAGCCTGCGTAACTCCGTCACCGTCGATTGGGCGACGCGGGATGCTGTGCGTGCGCGCCTACGGGTGATGGTGAAAACGCTGCTGCGCCGCTACAAGTATCCGCCGGACCAGCAGGAGGAGGCAACGGAAACGGTGCTGCGGCAGGCGGAATCGTTGTCGGCGGAGTGGGCAGGAGCATAATCCCCGTCCGAATGCGTGGCCGAGTTGCTCAAAGAGGACGACTCGCCAAACCGGAATCTTCGGGATCTGATGCCATAAAATTTTAGCAACCGGATACGCTGCGGATGCTGGACCGGAGATGACCGACCCCTACCGCCCAAGATCACCATCCCTCGATCGCGCAACACGGATGGCTCGGGCGCTCGTACTATGCTCCAGCCCGGCAGGACGCTCATGTTTGCCGCGTTCGATGTCGCGAAGTTGCTCATAGCCCCATGCGATTGCCTCACTCAACATTGGCTTGTTCGGTGCGCGAATGGAATCCCATGTGGCGGATGCTGTACGCGACGTTGCCATCGCATCCAGTGCGCTTCTGATTGCCGCCTTTTTCTCGGGCGTCAATAATTCATCCAACATCTTCGGCACGCCCAAAAAAGCCGGGTGCGTTGCCACCGCTCTCCAATCAAAGAGGTCCCGCGGCGTAAGCGCCCAGCCACGATAAAAGAGCTTCTTGGCCACAACCTCTTCAATAGGTTCCAATGCGAACGGAACGGTGGAATCCTTCTCCGCTTCACGACGCAACAGAGACGGGCCGACGATAAAGTCGATCTCACCTTTATCCGTCTTGAGCTTCAAGGATGTGGACGTCTCGTCGTATCCGGAAAAACGGGATTCAAACCGGTCATTCAGGCGCGGCGTGAGGTACCCGATCCACTGTGCATCGCGAATGAAAAGATCGATGTCGTCGCTGATTCGATGGCCGATCGCGAGCATGATCCGCGTACCTCCGCCAAGTAGCGGATTCATCTTGTCGTTGGCGGAACGCTCCGCATCGGCGACCATCTCGCCGGCGAGGCGAGCGAGATCACGCCAGGCGCCGCGCTCCCGAAACTCCAGAACGTCGGCGACGCTCGTCACTGCCACGCCTCCACAATCGACTCCCATGCGGGAACGTGCGGGAGTCCGTCAGCGAGCGACTGACGATAGAGCCGGTCCGCGCTGCGCCAGGTTCCGCCCGCTTCCCGCGCGCAGGAAAGGATCAGCGACGGCTCGGCCTCGACAAACATCGAAAGCAGTGCCGCCCGGAGAGTCTCGTCCTGGGAAACGTCATCGACCGCACCGCTGCGCAATGCTTCCGCGACGTCGATTGGCGAAACGACGGGTCCCAACGGCGCATTCAGGTGACACGCCAACATCCCTGCCTGCTTTAACGGGTTCACGACACGCATGATTCCCCTCACCTACCGAAATCGTCATCCCATGACAGCCGCCGCGGTGGCAATCCACGATGCCGACCGGTCGTCTCGAGCTTGACGTCGTCCCCGGCCTGAACGGCATTCAAACCGGGAAGGGCCATCGATTCTACCGTCCACGATCCCAGGCAGGCACCCACACATAAGAATCTTGCGAATCCTCGCCTCCCGCCCCAAGATCGCTTCCATCAAGCGTAGCCCTCCCACCGGGCGGCCGCAGCGGCGAGGCCCCGCTCCCGCAGCCAGGCCGCTGGCCAGGATTCGCCGAACTCGTCGATCAACTGCCGGATCCGCATGATGTCCTCCTTGCCCGAGGATCCTACGAAGGCCAACTCCGTGGGAGACAACCCCAGCTCGAAGAGCCTTCGGCCGTCCGGGTGAATCATGTAGTACTGGCGCTTCGGGATCGCCGTCGAGAGGATCTCGATCTGCCGAGAATTGAGGCCGATTGCCTGGTACATCGGCCGAGACGTTTCCGTTCCCGCCTCGGGATTGGGAAGCAGGATCTTCGTCGGGCACGATTCGTGGACCACGTCGGCGATGCCGCTGCGCGCCATGTCGGAGAGGGACTGCGTGGCCAGCACGACCGCGACGTTGGCCTTGCGCAGGGTTTTGAGCCACTCGCGGAGCTTTTCCCGGAAAACCGGGTGTCCCAGCATCACCCACGCCTCATCGAGCACGAGAAGCGTGGGGCGGCCGTCGAAGCGCTGCGCGAGGCGGTGGAAGAGGTAGAGCAGCACGGGGAGCAGAACCTTCTCGCCCTTTTGCATCAGGTGCTCCATTTCGAACACCTGGAATCGATCCTCGGCGAGTGCATCGACCTCGGCATCGAGCAGCGACCCGGCCATGCCCTGCAGCGTATAGGCGCGCAGCGCGTCCCGCAGCGCCCCGTCCTGGATCGCGATCAGCAGGTTCGTGATCGTGCGCTCCCGCGCCTGGGCCGTCGATTTCCCAAGCTGACTGAGCGCCCGGAAAATCTCCTGCCGGGCCGCAGGCGTCGCCATCATCCCCTGAAGCTCGGCCAGCCCCTCGACCCACTCCGCCCCCCAGACGAGCTCGTTGGGCTGATCGATCCGGCCGAGCGGGCAAAACGCGAGATCCATGCCGGGGCCGGCGATGTCGTAGTGCTGGCCGCCGGCCGCTTTCACCAGCGGAAACATCGAATAGCCCTTGTCGAACACGAAAACCTGCGCCCTGGGGTAGCGGAATTGCTGCGCAACGAGCAGCGCCAGGAGCGTCGATTTCCCGGCGCCGGTCGGCCCCAGGATCTCGGTATGACCAAGGTCACCCGAGTGCAGCGACAGCCGGAACGGGGTATTCCCCGAGGTCGTGGTCTGCATGAGGACCGGGGAGTCCTTCGGGTAGAAGGGGCATTCGCAGCGCGGCGGGCCCGCCCAGACCATCGTCATCGGCAGCAGGTGCCCGAGGTTCAGGGTGTGGATGATCGGACGCCGGACGTTGGCCGAGGTGTTCCCCGGCATGGTTCCCAGGTACGCCTCGACGGCGTTCAGATCCTCGATGCGGACCCCGAATCCGGCATTGTTGATCTCCTTCGCCACTTCCCGGGTCACCTCATCGAGCACCGCCAAGTCTTCGTGCGCCAGCAGCAGCGTGGAGGAGTAGTACCCGAACTGGACGTGGCCGCTCGAGGCCTCGCCGTAGGCGGCAATGGCGTCGTTTGTCATCCGGTCGGCGTCCGCGTCGACGTGCGTCGACTGTCCGCCGCCGTTTTCCCGGAGGAGATTGAGCAGGCTCTTGCGCTTCATCGCCCACTTGCCCCGGTACTTGTTGATGATCCCGCCCGCCTTGCCCGGATCCATGAAGATGAACCGGCTCGACCAGCGGTAGGACACGGGCATGCGGCCCACGAAGTCCAGGATTCCCGGCACCGAGTACCCGGGCAGGCCCACGAACGAGATCGCCGAAATGTGCTTCTTTCCGATCTTTGGCTGAAATCCCGTCGTCATGTCGTAGCAGCCCACGACCGAATCGAGGTACATCGGCACGGCGCTCATCCGGAACGGCCGCCAGTTGCCCATCGACACGCACTGATCGAGGTGCGCCAGCAGCTCGGATTCGACCGCGCCGGTCCGCTCGTCGACCCGGTCCATCAGGCGGCGGATTTTCACGAGCGAACTCAGCCGTCCCTCGATTTCCTGGATCGCGTCGCGAAACCGCTCGACCGCCCGCTCCGCGCCCGCCGTGATCCGTCCCTCCACGAACACGTCGGCCGCCCGGTTGGCCGAATCCGGCATCGGGAACCAGGTGAGGCACAGGACGTGGCGGCTGGTATATCCGGCGCGGCTGCCCTCGTGGGCTGCGCGGCGAGCGTCGTCGATGAGCCGCGTCGTGCGATCGGGAAACGCGCCTGGCGGCGGATACCCCGGCGCAACGTCGCGCACCACGTCGCAATGGATCACCCAGCCGTCCCCCAGCTTCAGGGCGGAATTGAGCCGCTCGGCCATCGATCGCAGCTCCGACCGGGTCGACGAATCGAGATCCGGGCCCTGGAACTCGAATCCGGCCATCAGTCCGCCGGATTTCAGAAGGACGATTCCGTTGCCGAACAGGCCACCCCAAGGAAGCATGTCCGGCAGTCCGATCGCCTTGCGACGGAATTCGGTGAGATTCAGCATTCGGGCATCCTTGTGAAAAACGCCTAACTACGCCGACCGATGCGCAACATTGGGCATCCGTTTACTGGCGTTCCATATCGTCCTTGTCACGCCCTCGTCGCGCGGCACGAAATCCCCGCGGCGGCGCAGCGCGACGATCTTGCGAACGATCGCCCGCCGAAACCGTGCCCAACAACCCGCGTGCCGGATCGATCAATAGCGACTCGCGCGCCTTCGGATCGAGGTACTCCGCCAGCCTATGTCCGGCGACGAATCTGCCGATCTGATTCGCGAACAGCGGCGATCGCACGATCTTGTCGATGCTTGCGATCGCCGTGTCGAGCCGTTTCACGTATTCGTCGCGCGACACCGAGTAGTCCTCGACCTTCTTGAATACCAATTCTGGATCGAGCCGGACTCCGGATCGCTGTAGCGCCGCCATGTCCCAAATATCGCGGTGCCGAATGCGTGCCGAGGCAAGATCGACTTCGCCAGTATCGAGAATCTTGAGCGACATCGGAAATGCCAGCGCCTTGTCCGCAAGAATCTCTTCCCGGGATTCGACCGGGACCAGCGGCGTCGTCTGCGGCTGGATGTGTTCGTAGTTAGCGCGAAGCGCGGCGATCATCCGCGTATAGGCCGGCACCGTCGCGATTTCGAGCTTGATCCGTTGCTGGGGATCCGCGACGTTGTCGGATGTCCGGATCGAAATGGACCACTTCCCGACAGCGACGCCCTCGGCGGAACCGTCTTCGAAGACGGAGAATTCCGGCTCTTTGACGCGCGCCTCGAGGTCATAGACTCGGAAGAGGTGCCCTTCCACGCACGCCTTGATCGCCCGCGCGTCTGTCTGCGCGAACCCTCTGCCGCCCGCAAAATCGATATCTTCGGACAGTCGATCCGATCCATAACACAGGCGCAACGCCGTACCGCCCTGGAACGTGATCTCGTTGAGCAGCCGCTTTTCCGCAAGCGCCCGGAAAATCTCGTAGTGCAGAACCTCCTTCTCGACCGCCGCGCGCAAAGCCAGGAACTCGGGATGTCGCTCCAGGATCCGGTCAATGAGCGTCGTGAACGCCTTGCTCATCCTCAATTTCCTTCACTTGATCCCAATCGATCATGTTCACATTGCGGCCGACACGTCGAAGATCCGAAATCGCCGCCCACAACATTGCGCCGGGAAGCGGTCGATCGCCCATGCGACGGCACCGCTTCAGCACCTCCGCGGGGCTGCGCGCCGTATGCGTGAATTCGATCACCCCCCAAGGCGTGTGATATTCCCCGCTGGCTCCGGTCGTCATCACGGTCAGGCGCATCGGAATCTGGCTGATCACCCCATACTCCGACAGCATCGATTCCAAACTGAGATAGTTCAGATCGCCCGGGCGCAAAGCCAAGGCCAGATATTCGGCCAGGTATCGGGTTTCGTAGGCGCGCGAATGCGGATTGAAGTAGATCCCGGGGGCAACGCGCTGCAGGATGCCGGAGTCCACCGCACGTTGGAGGGATTTTTCCAGCGTCACCGGCTTTTCCGGGAAAATCATCGCCAGCTCTGTGATCGAAAACAGGAAGCGCCGCTCCCGGATGGATAAATCGGACAGGGTTTGCATTAGCCGAGACATCTTCATATTGTTTACCATAACTTTTTTTATGGTAAACAGCAAGTTGCATGAAATTCACTCAAGCACCTTCCTATCCCGCGCGAAAGGCGTCGCCTGCCCCGGATAGAAAACCTGGAACCGCAGGGCGCGGGCGCCGGTCTTGGAAAGCTGCGGGTCGTAGGCGCCGGCGCGCGCAAGCGCCCAGCTTCCCGTTGCCCACAGCACGACCGCGGCAACGATCGACCAGGCGTGATGTAGGGCGAGCGCGAAGATTCCGCAGATCAGCGCAAGCAGGAGCACGAGCTCGCGCTCTCCTCCCATCATGAGGATGGGCCGGTTCAGCGATTCGTGGATCACGACCGCCCCGGCCTCTTCAAGCTCGCGATCCTCGGCCATCAGATCGTCGCTCCGGCCAGACCCAGCGCCGCAAGCAGGTTGTACCCCCCGACCATCGTCGCGATCCCCGCCGTCGTGAAAAGCAACGTCTTCGCGAACCCCGAGAGTTCGTCGTTTCGGAAAATGAGCGCACCGCCCGCCCCTGCCAGGGCGCCCACCGAAACCGTGGACGCCACCGGCCCGGTCAGATCGTTCGTGAACGTCATCATCGGCCCATCCCAGGGCAACCCGCCCCCGGTTGCCGCGAATGCGGCAGTTCCCGCCGAAGCGAGCGCCAGACCAACCACCACCTTCAAGCCGTTTTTCATGTGAACCTCCGTTGAACGCATTCCGGACACCATGCCCGGAAAGAACACCTCACCGCCCCTCCCCGGCGCACCACACCGCGCGCGCGACTCCCCGCACGGACGCCGTACTCACGGGCCCGAAATACCGCGAATCGAAGCTTCTGCGAGCCCCCTCCTCGCTTGATCCCCGGCCCCAGAGCCAGATCTGCCCAGGCGGCAACCGCACCGCCTCCCGCAGCCTCGGAAGGTCTGACCGGACGATCGGTGCGCTGTCCGGCAGCATTCGCCCATTCACCCGCACCCCGGCGTCCGAGACCTGCACCCTGTCGCCCGCCACGGCCGCGACCGTCTTGAGAAACGGCATCGCGCCGCTCGGGCAACCACCTGCATGCAGAAAGCGAAACCGCTGCGGGCCCACGGGTGGACAGACCACGACGAGCGCGCCGCGCGGCGCTGCCGCTTGGGCAGGCGAAATGCGATAGACGCCGATCGGCGCCGAGCTGGTGAGATTCAGCCGGTATCCGGCCTGATGCGCGAGGCCGGCAGCAGTCATGGACAACGCGGCCGCCGCGAGGATGGATGCCGCAGCCTGCATCACGCGCCTCCCCCTGGCCGGCGCCCGGTATCGGGCGAGGGGCCGAACTTGATGCGCTCCGCCAGGGCGGGATCGGCGTAGTACTTGACCTTCTGGCAATAGATCGGCGCGTGCCCGGCCACGAATACGAGTTCATCCTCGGGCGGAAGCCTCATGCACTCGTCGGGCGTGAGCAGGCTGCGCCGGCTCAACTGTTCCCGGTCGCTCGCGCCCAGGACGCTCACCTTCCGGGCTCCGGGGCTTTCCATGTGCGCCACGGTCATTTCGCCCGCCATCTTCGATAGCGCTTCGGCGGTCTCGACCTTGTTGGGCGCGTATGCGATCCGGATGTGGCAATTGCTCATGATCGCCTCGTCCTTGGAGTAGGCGGCATGCAACTGGCTCAGGTCCTGCGTGATGAGCAGCGCCTTCAAGCCGTAGCCGGCGATGAAGGCGAGCGCCTCCTGGAAGATGTCGAGCTTGCCCAGCGCGGGAAACTCATCGAGCAGGAGTAGTAGCGGGTGCGGAAACCGGCTCTTGCTCGATCCGCCCTTGTCGAACTCCATGCCTTCGGTGAGCCGCCTCGTCACCTGGTTGACGATCAACCGGATCAAGGGTTTCAGCCGGTCCTTGTCCGAGGGAGGGACCACGATGTAGAGCGCCGTCTTCGCCGCGCAGGCCTCTCCGTCGACATCCCGGCCGCCCATCAGGCTCTCGATCGTGAAGTCCGAAACGCTCGTGTTCTCCGCGACGATCGGATCGCGATACAGCGTCAAAAACGAGAGTGCCGTCGACATGACGCCGGACGCTTCGTTGGGCGCCTTGTTCAAATACTCCTGCGCCGCTTCGGCCGCTGTCTTCCAGCCGATTCTCCGATGCGCGTCCTCGGACGAGGACTCCTGCATTCCGAGCGCGTGATCGCGGATGTACATCATCACGGCCTGCACGCCCTCGATCTTGTCGCCGTGCCCGTCCGGGACGTCCGGGTCGATCGCCGCCTGTTCCGCAATCACCCGGATCGGCCCGCCGTTGCTCATGATCGACTGCACGGTGGCGAGGTTGCGCATGTGCTCGCCACCGCCGATCTTCGACCAGTCGTAGAGAATCACGAAAAGCACGACCCCCGTCATCAGCGCGTGGCCGGTTTTCGCCCAATGGTCGTTCAGGCCCTTGCCGTCGGGGTCGACGATGATCGCCGTGATGTTCTGCACGTCCGGGACCAGGCGTTCATTGATCCGGATCTCCGCAAGCGGGTTGAATCGGGCCGAGTCCTTGGCGGTCGGATCGAACTTGATCGTGCGCTGTTTCAGCACGGCCCTCCGGAAGCCGCTCGTCAGGAACCAGTTCTCGCCCTTGATGTCATGCACCAGAACCGACTGATCCCAGGAGAGCAGCGTCGGGATGACGATCCCCACCCCCTTGCCGCTTCGCGTGGGGGCGAAGACCAGCATGTGCTCGGGTCCCTTGTGGCGGAGATACCGCACGCGCCCCTTCTTGTCCCGGTAGGCGCCGAACACCACGCCGCCCTTGTTCTTGTCGTCCGGCAGAACGCCGGCCTGCTGGACCTCGTCATCCGTCGCGAAGTGCGCGGATCCGTGCAAATCGATGCGCCTGGACCGGCGGCGCAAAATGATCGCCGCCGCTGCGAGGAGCCCCAGGAGTGCTCCTCCGAATAGAAAAAAGTGCGCGGTTTCGAAAATCCGCATCACCGGCTGGCCGTAGTCCGGACGGTCGAACCTCGCCATCCAGACGACGACTTTCCACGGTGCGTAGAGGTGCCCGGAAATCGACTCCCCCAACGACTGCGAATAATCGAACCGCGCAGCAACGTACTGCGTGGCCGCCGAGAGGGACCCCGCCGCGATCAGAAGAAACGCGGCGAAGGCCTTCCCCTCGAACCGAACGATTCCGCCGGTACTACTCGGATCCGGCAGCTCGTAGATTTTCTTTGCGGCCACTGGCGCCCCCTAGCGCTCGACGCCCTGGGACTGCGACGTACGCGGAGCGCCGACCTCGAAGGTGCGGGTCGGCCCGTCCTTCTCGAAGACCGACAACGACTTGGCCGCGACCTCGGTCGACTGCTTCACCTCCCCGTCCTGTTCGTACGTCTTGACGCGGATCTCGCCCTTCACCAGCACGGACGAGCCCTTGCGCAACGACTTGGCTGCCTCTTCGGCCACCTTCCCGAACATCACGACCTGATGCCATTCGGGCTTGGCATTCGGATCGTTGCGATCGTTCACCGCCACGGAAAAGTTCACCACGGGCGTGCCCCGGGTCGTCTTCCGCACGGTCGGATCGCCTCCGAGATTGCCCATCACCTGGGCAAGCTTCTCCTCGGCTTCCGGCGCTTCGACGGGTTGGTTCTCCACTTCACTTTGACGACTTGCCATGTTTTCACCTCACAACGTTGAGCGTCCGCCTCAACAAACTCTTTCCCGCGATTACAGGTCCATCCCGCGATCCATGCCGCGACTCCTGGTCGGCATGGCGCGGCGCGCGCGCGTGCTTGGCGCGTCGATGGCCGGATCCCGGTGCGCGCGTTCGATGTCCTTTTCCGGGACAAGGAAGGTATATGTCGCCATTTCGGTCAGAAGGCCCTCGTGACGGCCCATGAAGGTCTGATCCGACATCGACACGGGCCAACCGATCCCTTGTTTGTCGACCCAATCCTTGACGCAAGCGGCTTCACTCTGGCCAAGACCACTCTCGTCCCGGTTCACGAGCGCACTCCCCCATGCCGCCGGAGCGTCGATCTCGATGGCTTTGCGCTTGCTTTGCTGCGGCATGGGTTCGGATGTCTTGTCCGATGCAGGCGTCTCGTCACGCCCGCGCACGGATTGGATGCCAAGGTGCGCTTCCGTCTTTGTGAGCCGCTCTTTCGCGGCCGAGTCCAGCAACCGTGCCGCTTTCTCGGGTGTCGCCCCGACCGTCCCCGGTACGGGAACTTCCTCCCATCCGTGCACAAGGACCAAGCCCTGCGGAGTAGACCGGGCGTTCAGGATTCTTTCGATCTCGGAGCGGCCTCGCGTGAACTCGCCCCCCTTGTTCTTGTCCTTTTCCAGAATGAACATCTTTTCATAGGTCCTGGCTTGGGGTTGGAACTTCCAACCCGCATCTTCGAGCGCTTGATGCAGCGTCTGCTCCGGTTTGGCGACATCCGCCGCCAACACAGAGGCCTTGGCCGAGGCCTCGCGCTCCAGCGCGACCTGCAGGCTCTGCTCTTTGGCCAGGACGTAGTCGACCGCCTTGCCGGCGTCTGCCGCCGCCCGGAAGATCTCGTTCTTGTCCTTTTTCAGCGCCTCGGACCACGATTGCACGTAGCTCTCGTGCTGGCTGCGGTCCCAGGGAATACCGGTCTCGGCGGCCATGAAGGCCGAGAAAATCTCCGCACGCAGTTCTTCCCGGGCGTACTTCTCGCGATCGGCCGGATCCACGGAGACGATTCCCTCGCGGCCAAGGCGCTGGGCCGCTCCGGTCGCATGCCCAATCTCGTGCAAAAGCGTGCCCGCATGCCCTTCTTGCGAGTGAAACGCCTCGACCGGGGGCAAGTACACCGTGTCCTTGCTGGGGAGGTAGTACGCCTGCTTGGGATCGATGCCGAATTGCAACCCGTCGCGCTCCATTGCGGCCTGGATGGTTGCCACCCGCTCATGGGCCGCGGTTCCGTGATCGGCGGACGGCAACGGCTCGAGTTCCAGGCCCTCAGTTTGGGCGACGTTGAAGACGACGTGAACCTGGCTCACCCGCTGAGTCAAGGTCAATTCGGCCCCCTGCCACGAGAGCTTGTTGCCGCCGTGTTCCACCCGCAGGCGCGCTTTTGCGACGGTGCGTCCGCCTGCCAGCTCCACCGATTCCGGAGTTGCGCCCGGGCCCTTGACCCGCACGGCGTTGACGCCATCCAGAACGGTTACGTCGCGGCGCTCCCAGAACGGCCGCTCGCGCCACAACTCGATGGGGATTCCGTGCTCCCCCTTCTTAACCATGCCGCCCGCCTGGCGGATCTGGTTGAACGTCCCGAACCGCGGGTCACTCCAGCCCGAATCGAGCATCGCGAGGCTCAGGAAAAGCCGGTTTCCGCCGCTGTAGTTCCGATTTGAAAAACCATTGCGCGGCGATCCGTGATGGATCGCGGTCCACGGCCGCTCCCAGGGGATCTTGCCGGCATCGAGCGCGGCAACGAACTTGTCGGTGAGCTCCTGCCGCAAATCGCGCTTGGTGTGCACGTCGTCGGCCATCTCAGAGCCCCCCGTTCATGCGCTCGATTGCCGCGTGATGCGCGTCTTCGAGGAGCTGGCCGCCTCGGGCGTTGACTGCCGCCACCGAATCGACGACTTCCTCCGTCCAACCGGCGTCCGGTTGTCCGTCCGCCGTTGCGGGCTCGAGGGCGCGCCCATCCGCTCCGAATTCCCGTGCGTACTGAAATCCCAAGACCATTCCATCCTCCTCGCCGTCAGCCGACGGCTTCTTTTCCGACTCCGCCTCAAGTTCCTTGCACACCTGCGCGATTTGCGCCCGCAGGCGCAACCGCTCTTCCCGCCCGACCCCGTCATGGAGCGCCGCCACGAGCAGCGCGCGGCGCGTTTCCAGCTCTTCGCGTTTCGTTCCCATTGCTCACCACGGTGAAGAACAAAGAATTCCCAGCGCCACGAGAAAGGCGGCCGCTTGCGACGCAACGGCCGCCGCCATGACGACCTGCAGAAGCCGCCGGATCCATACCGAAAGGTCGTCGCCCGAAAACGCGAGCGCTCCGCCCGCCGCGATCAGCGCCCCCGTCACGAAAAGCCGCAGCACCGAGCCGCCCAGGGAGTTGCCGATCGCGCTCATGATCGAATCGGTTCCAAGCGGCACCGCGCCGAAGTTCACGCAACTTCCGGCATCAAGGCTTCCGGGTCCGTTGGTAAAGCCGTCGGCAAGCCCCGGAGCGAACTGCGCCAGCGCCGCAGCGGGTACCGAAAGCAATCCCAGGGGAGCAAGGCGGCGCATGGCTATTCCCCGTGGTGGAACCGGATGGACACGGCCTGATGACCGTGATCGGCGACCCGCGCCGCTGCGCCTTGCGCCATTTGCGATGCCGCTTGCGCCGATTCCGACGCCGGCGATATGGCAGCCGGCGCTCCTCCGGTTGCGGCGCCTCCGCCCGCGCCCCCGATCGAGTTCGTCGCTCCCGTGCCGCCCTGAATGGCCGAGCGCAGCTGCGACGCGCCGCGGCTCACCGCGCCGCCGCTCGCCGCGTCCGCGACCCCCAACGCTGCGCGGCCGCCCGCCGCGAGCGTGCCCTTGAGCATCGTGTCGCCAAGGGATGCGAGCCGGTCCATGGGCCCCGCAGCCCGCGCCGGCGAAACCGCGGCGCTCGTTGCCCGGGCGATCCCGACCGCGCCCGATGCCGCACCGGAGACGCCGGCGATTCCGCCCGCCGCCGCCCCGCGCATCGCCATTCCCGCGGCGCCGATCGCGCCTGCGGCTCCCATCAGGGCGCCCGCGGCGCTACCCAGCGACATGGTCGGGTTTCCGGATAGCGCCGTGGACACGATCCCGGGCAGGTGCCAGGAGAGCAGAGAAATGATGAAGGCGACACTTGCCAACTGCTCGACGTCCTGCAGCAGCAAGCTCGTACCAGTCGGCGCGCTGTTCGTGACCGCCTTGATCGCCGCTTCGGCCTGCCCGGCTTGTCCGGCATTGGGCTGCGCCCCCGCGGTTCCCACCGGCGTTTGCGCAGGAGGCAGCGCCGAGGTATCGGTCTGAATCGCGACCTGGTAGGCCTGCTGGAAATCGTTCGTTTGGGCCTGGATGAGCGACGATCCGATCCCCAGGACGAGGTACGCGACCATGAGCTTGATGCCCACGGTCACCGCGTAGGAGACGTACTTTTCTCCCCAGTTCGTCGTCCAGCTCGATCCGAGAAAGCCCAGCATCACGGCGCACGCGCCGATCACGATGTAGGCCTCGATCAAGGTCATCAAGAGCGTCACGGCCATGAGGCCGTAGGCGACGATGATGATGATTCCGCAGAGCCCGCCCACGATCATCACGCCGAGGTTCTCCACGGCGGCCATGAAGCCGCCGCCCGGAACCGATACGGAAGCGATGATGTTGGCCGCAAGCGTCCAGCCAAAGCCGATCAGCCCGCTCGGCGTCAGTCCGTTGCCGTTCGCAACGAAGGATTGGCCGATTCCGGCAAGCGAATTGATGATCGTCGGCACCCAGGAGGGTGCCATCGTCAGCACGGTGTAGAAGAAGAGCAGCCCAACGAGCTTGAGCAGAAGCCCCGCCACGAAGTCGCCGATATCGTTTTTCTGCAGCAGCCACTTCAGTCCTGCATAGCCCAGTTCGAGCATGGCAAGCCCCCCGAAGACGTGCTTGGCCACGCTCTCGGTGTAGGACATCCAGCTTTGGTAGTGCGCCGCGAAATCGTTGTTCAAGGTGTCGAGCGCACCTTGGGCATTAGGAATTGGTCCGAACGCTTGGCCCTGCTGGGTGAGCTGCGCATACGCCGGCTCGAGCAGGAGCAGCAGCAATCCGAGGAAGGCGATGACTCGCAGCATGACGTCCCCTATTGCGTCGCGCGCTCGCGCACCGCTTCCCAGTACCGATCTGCCGGGTCGCCGCTATGCTGCTGGTCGCTCATCCGCGCCCGCTGCAGGGCAATCAATTCCTGATTGCTCGCGTTGAGGTCGTTGTGCATCATCTGCAGTTCCTGCAGGATGAGTTCCAGAACACCGTAGCTGCCCGATAGGAGCTTTTGCTGTTCCGCAGGCGAGCCCATCGCCCCTTGGACCTCGCTGTCGATCGCCGCTTGCGCGGACTGTTCGTTCTGAATCGCCTGGGCGGAAATGTTGTATCCGTTCATAACCGCGACGGTCTGCTGGTCCAGGTTGTCGTTCAACTGGCGCATCTGGTCGCTGTAGTTCGACAGGACCGTGTTCGTTCCGTACTGCGCCTGAATTCCTCCGAGCGTGTTCTGCCCTGCATAGGCGATCCCGCGGGCCTGCCCGTACAAACTTGCCACCTGGTTCACGTAGCCCGCGAGAATCATGACCGTGGCAGGCGATAGGCTCCGCGCGTTGTTCAGCATGTTCTGCATCATCTGCAGCTGGTACTGAACCTGCGTCGCCTGGGCGGTGTATTGCTCCACCAGCGTGGATTCCTGAACGATCTGCTCCGGCAGATTCGAAGCAAGCGGATTCACGCCGCCACCGCCGGCGTGCGCGGGCAAGGGAGCCGCCATCGCCAAACCGATGAGGAAAATTTTTTCCAATGGCCTCGCCATCATTGCGTCGCTCCTTTTTGCAGGTACGAGGTCTCGAAGTCATCCGCGGCGATCGCGGCATCGGCGGCCGCAGCAACCTCGTCGGCCCCTGCGTCGCGCAACAGGTCGCGTGCGTCGTACCCATCGTGTGGACCGTTGGCGATCGCGATACGCGCGCGGCCGCCGAGCACCCGGGCTGCTCCCAACGCGCAGGACTGTCCGATCCGTCCGCCTTTGTCGCCGTCGCGGTCGGCGAAGATCACGACATGGGCCGTCGAGCGGTCGCGCAGCGCCGTGGCCACGAAAACCAGGTTGGAAGCGGAAAGCCCGCAGATCACCGGCTTATCGGTGGCCTGAACGACCGCGAGGCCCGTCCCCACGCCCTCGACCAGAACGAGCTCATCGCCCTTCAGAATCCGCCATGCGGACGTGATGACGTCCTGAACGCTCGCGATCGCCGGATGCGTCCAGCCGATCGGCAGAGGAACGAACCCGCCGCGAGGGTCGGTTCCGGCCACGAACCGCTTGGGCGCCCCTCCCGACCCGGGCAATCCGATGCGCTGCGCTCCGGTAATCCGCAAAGCGCCGCCGGCATCGAAGGCGACTACCGGGGCGATCAAGTCGTCCTCGCACCGCTCGGCTTCCAGAACCGTTCGGCGAACTCGTCGCAGTCCGCACGGATGTAGATCCGGGTTGCGCAAGTAGCCGTGCGACTCCACCGGTAGGGACATCTTCCAGAGGGCGCAAGCCGTGCGGCGGGCCATTTCGCGCTGGCGCAGGAATTCCTCGGCGCGGCGATCCTGCAGCGCCCGTACCGCGGCCAGATCTACCTCCCGGGCACTCTTTGGGAAAAAGTCCTTGCGCTCCCCGTCGCCGCGCCAGTTCACCACCCAGCCCGAGCCGTCCGGGCGCAGGACGTAAGTCGCGTCTCCCTTTCCGTGGGAATCCTCACCCGCGTCGGCCCGCCGACGCTTTCCGTCGGCAAAGAGCCGCCTCGGGTCGATATGGACCCCGTGGGACATGGCGAATCGCAAAAATTCAGCGTCCATGCCCATACGTGGAATGACGGAAGGCACGGCGCAATCTCTGCCGGCCATGCCCCACCGTTTCCTGCTCAACGTTCGGCTCCATGCCGACTACTTGGATCCGTGGGGGATACCCGCGATCGCACCGCAAACGCTGCGCGGTATCCCCCAAGATCCCAAGCATTCTGTACAGGCGCTCCGCGCCGGCCTGGACTCCCCAATGCATATGGCCTACGCCGGATATCCGATAGCTATCGGATACCAATTTGGTACCCGTAGCGATCCACGATCGGCTTGCAAAACTCCGTGCCTTCCGCGTTCCCGCGTATGCGATGCCGACAGGTCATCGCCGGCGTGGACCCCGGATGCGTGCTCGCTCATCGCCTTTGGCGCGACACCTGCCCCCCCCGGTTCGCCTCTTTCCGACGCATCGCTCGGGTCGCGCCCCGCGCAAGGGGGTCCCCTTCGGGTTCGCCATCGCCCGGTTCCTCGCTGCGCTCGGACTGCGGCCTCGGTCTCACCCCTTGCGCGCGTCGCTCCGCCTTCGCCCGATATGCGTCGAGGCGACACCGAAGGGCAGGTTCAACAGCACCAAGACGAAAGGAATGCCATGAGCAACGCATCCAACCACGCCGGCAACCCCCAATTCCCCGCGGGGGGCGCCGCCCCCAATCCCCCGGAGGCTCTCCAAAGAGCAGGTGGGAAGGACGGCGCAGGGCTTGGGCCGACCGATCGCAACCGGATGTTTTTCGACCTGATGATGGATCAGGCCAGATGTGCCGCAGAACTCACGGAGTGGGCGATGGGGCCTGCGGGACGCGACGCGCCTCTGGCCGTTCGGTGCGCGGTGATGTCCGCTGTGATCACTTTCCGCGACCGCGCCGCGATGTACCTCGAATTCCTCGGTGGCACGGCTGCGGCCTGGTGACCGCCGTACGACGCATAACGCTCGCCAAGGTCATTTCACGAGAGGGGAACCATGATCGACAACAAGAAATTCCTGCTTGGATGCCTTGCCATTTCCTCCGCCGTCGTGCTTTCCGCCTGTGGAGGGGGCGGGGGCGGATCCGCTTCGCCCACCCCCGCGACGCCGCCAGGGCCGACCACCAGCACCGCCACGGCGCAGGGAAATGTCGGAACCCTCCCCAGCCCGGAGTACGCAGCGGGAAGCAACGAACTCGCGGCGTTCCAACAGTTGAACCAGATGCGGCAGGAGTGCGGATTCCCGTCGCTTGCCGACAACTCTCTCCTCGACAAGGCGACGACCAACCATCTCAATTACATGATCGCCAACAACTCCTGGTCGCACTACGAGACGCAAGGAAACCCTGATTTCACGGGGTATGCGCCGTCCAATCGAGTGTAGTGCTTCGTAATTTATAGAACGAAATGCGCGCTTGACGGTCTCAATGGACAATGCGTCCATTCGAGGCCGACGATGCGAATTGCAACTGCGATTGTTCTGGGCACTGACGAACGAAACGTGCTGACGAAACTCGCGCGATCGAACACGACCAGCGTGCGGCTGGCGCGCCGGGCGCAGATGGTGCTGCTTGCCGCCGACGGCCTGGACAACACACAGATCGCCGCGGAAGTTGGTGTGGGTCGCGTGCAGGTGGGTCGCTGGCGCGATCGGTACGCGCAACTGGGTCTGGCGGGGATCGAACGCGATGCGCCGCGAAGCGGTCGCAAGCCCAGTGTCGATGCGGCCGAAATCGTACGCCTGACCACGCAAACCAAGCCGCAGGCTGCGACCCATTGGAGCACGCGCAAGTTGGCCGCCGAGGTCGGGGTCAGCGACACGACGATCCTGCGCATCTGGCGCGCCAACGGACTCAAGCCGCACGTGGTCAAGGGATTCAAGGTCTCGCGCGATCCGAAGTTCGCCGAGAAGCTCGAGGACATCGTCGGCCTGTACATGAGTCCGCCCGAGCACGCGCTGGTGCTTTGTTGCGACGAGAAGAGCCAGGTTCAGGCGCTCGATCGCACCCAGCCAGGGTTGCCCTTGAAGAAGGGTCGCGCGCAAACCATGACGCACGACTACAAGCGCCACGGGACCACGACCCTGTTCGCGGCCCTGAACGTTCTGGATGGTTCGGTCATCGGTTGCTGCCAGCCTCGCCACCGTCACGAGGAGTGGATCAAGTTCCTGCGGCGCGTCGACCGCGAAACGCCCAAGGGCAAGGATCTTCACCTGATCTGCGACAACTACGCCACGCACAAACATCCCAACGTGACCGCCTGGCTCGACAAGCACCCGCGCTTCCACGTTCACTTCACGCCGACGTCGGCTTCCTGGCTCAACATGGTCGAGCGTTTCTTCCGCGACCTGACCACCGACCGATTGCGCCGCGGCGTGTTCCGCAGCGTCCCCGAACTTGTCTCGGCCATCAAAGACTATGTCGCCACTCATAACAACAACCCAAAGCCCTTCATCTGGACCGCCAAGGCCACGGACATCTTGCAGAAAGTCATCCGCGCAAATCAGCGGTTAAGTTCCAAACAGAATGAAGCACTACACGAGGTACCACGGTGGGATACCCTTGGGTCGAATACGGCGAGACGATTGGTGCTGGCGCAACAGGCGTCGCCGAGATCGTCGCTCTTGCTTCGACCCCGTACCATGCCTCCGTCTTGTTCTATGACTACGCGGAGGTTGGCATGGCGTACGGCACCATGCCAAGCGGGACGGATTTTGTCGTTTCCGATTTCGGAAACCAAACCGTATCGCCCGCCGCCCCGCTCTATTCCAATGCCCCATTGACCTACCCGTGCTCCGGGCTCACCGGCGTGCAGCGTGAGAATCTCATCGCCGAGGACATGCCGCCCTACATCAACGGTTCTCCGGCGAAGAACGCGCCGGATTCCTGGGGAACGCCGATCGTGGTCGAGGCAAATGTTACGGATACCGTTCGTCTTACCTCGGTTTCCGTGACGGGGCCGAGTGGTGCCGTGGCCGTGAGTTTCTACGACTCGTCGGACGACCCGTACAGCTTTCTTATCCCATCCGAAGCGTTCGCCATTGCGAACGCGCCGCTGGCAGCCACCACCACCTACAGCGTCGTCGCGAGCGGCACGATCAACGGCACGCCGTTCACTCGTTCTTTTTCGTTCACAACCGGCAATTGATCCAAGGAGGAAGACGCATGAAATACGCAAAACGTGGCCTGATCCTGTCCGTCGCGGTTCTGGTCGGCGCCTGCGCCAACGTGCCCGGCGGGCAGCTCGTGTCGGACGCCTGGTTGAAGTCGTCCGCCGGATTCGGCACACAGATTCCGTCCGCAGCACTCACGGTGTCGGACAAGCGGATTGGGCCGGATGGCGGAACGATGTTCACGGCCGTGGACGGCCGATCGGGCGATGCGTACGAGTGCAGCGTCAACGTCGGCCTGGTCCTGCCCTACCTGCCGCCGCCCCCGGTGGATGATCACCCGGCGAACTGCCATCTGATCAACGCCAAGTCGGCGCGTTGATCGCCTGCAACGGCGATCGCTGCAAAGGGCCGCCCTTGGCGGCCATCACCTTCCGAAATCGTCGCCCTGGTTTCGCGTGCGCTGATTGATACGCTTTGCTGTAGGCGACAAAGCGCCGTCCTCGGCCTTGGACGAACGACCGGCATTCAATTCCGTTGTATCGTGAGCAAGTCGCGAAACGCGACCGAGTAATTGCTCGACGCCAAGACCGTACGGTTTTAGACGATCCTCCGGAATATCTCGAATGCGCGCACGCAGCGTATCGATGTTGACCAGTTTATGCTCGATCATCGCGGCGAGAAACGAACGGTCCTTTTCCCGCCATGCGACGATCTTTGAAGCCGCCAAATCTTCCGGGCTGATACAAAGCCCATCCGCAAATGACGCGGGCTCCGTGATCCGGTTTACGCGACGCTCCCATCCATTCGGGAGAACTGCGGTTTCCAGTCCAATCGCTTGCGCGTAGTACCCAAATGTTTTGTGAAAAGGCGACAGCTCGCCTATCGATCCATCGATGAGATCGCCAAGATCCGGGGCGTCCAGCGGACACAAATCCGCTTCCATGGACAAACCCAACTCACCGGGCGGGTCCGGCAATACCGCAACGATCGCCTGGGATCCAACAACCAGAAATCGATGTTGCTTCGTAATGCTGGCGGCAGCACGCAGTATGTGCTCAAGATCCGCGCGCTTCACGCGACACCTCTTCGAGCAGTTCCCACCGTCGCCGATTGGTAAGTACTCCGGCAAACGGGCTACTTTGCCGCAGCCGCGTCGCGTCTTCGCCATCGTCTTCCAGAACCTCGATGATCCGTTGCGGGCCCGCGTCGAGAATCGCCAACCACTCGTCCCAGGCGGGGATGTTGTTCGCGTGCATCGCCTGCCAACGGATAACGGTCTCACGCACGCAGTCGACCAAAGCAGGGTCGGTGCGGAGCATTCGCGCCACGTCCCTGTGAAGCAGCAGGCTGAATCGATCCGCGCGGGCATGGGAAGTGTTCATTGTGTAATTCTACTGCCGCCATTGCCGAAAGGCCGCCGCGCAGGGGCGGCCTTCCGTTTTCAATATCGCCGACTCACCTCTACCGGTGGCACCTACCGGCACTCGAGCCACGAACTGGCGGGGGGGCCATACTGGGTTTCAACCGAGTAACTATCCCCTGGACCAACCGGAAAAGCCACTGGCCCAATGACGGAATTCCCGGAGTGCGCGTGTATACCATTGGTACTGGAGTACGAAATTGGGCTTGAGGCGACCTCATGCCCGTTGACCTCCCCGATAATGTAGTTGCTCCCCTGCGTCACGGAGACGTAGATCATTCTCCCGGTGGTATTGGTGTAGGTAGGCCCAGAATACGATGTGCATTGGCCGTATCTGAATACGCTGCACGATTGCAGTTGCCGACTCGCCGTCATGTTCTGCCACGTGCAGGCCGGGGGCGGGGGCGTCTGCTGCGTGGGCAGTACCGCGACACCCCCACAAGTCCCAGCCGCGACACAAGGACTTGCGCCGATGTTCTGGTGGTTCCAGCACTCCGATCCGCAATTCGGCATGACGATTCCGGCGCTGGCCGCCATGGATGCCGCTACGAGGATTGCCCCCAAAATTCCCTTTTTCATGACATCTCCCATTCGAAAGCGCTTACGCGCGTCTTGCCGCCTCAAATTTGCCTACTCCCACTGGCAGTAGATCTGCACCGCAGCCCAAGCGGACGGCAACGGCACGCCATTTCCGTCCTTCATGTTGATGACGTAGCTCGGCCCACTCGCCGTCGCGGCGAACTGCCACGACAGCGCTGCCGTGGAATCCCATTCCGCCGGCACGACGACGGCATGCGATCCCATTCCGCCGCCGCAATTCGGCGCTGGCACCGGCGATCCATCGCCCTGGACGTAGTACATGGCCACAAGCGAATAGGCGCCAAGCCGCGAATCCAGTGGAGCCCAGACGCCGTTCGTACAGACTTCCTGCACCCCTGCGGTCGTGACCCCGAGCGCCCCATTTGGTGAGCATGCGGCGCCGTTGGTGGCGACCTGCGTGCCGTCAGCCTGCCATTCGAGGCCGCTTGGCGTCTGCACGCACGAGTACAGCGCACCGGTACTCGGCACGCTGGAAATCGCACCGAGCGTGCCGCAGGGTGCGCCGGCCGCGGCCGTCTGGCCGGGCTGCACGTTCTGGGACGCCGTCACGGTGCTCGCGCCGACATTGTTCGCGCCTGCGATGTTGTGCGCCGTCCCGCCCTGATCCGTCATGCCGAGATCCGTCTGCATGGCGTTGAGCTCCGGATGGCCGGGAACGGCAACCCGATACAGAAAGTTGTTGTTCGTGTTGGCGTTCGAGAACGAGAGCAAGGCCGCGAAATGGCCGCTTCCGGGGTTCGCGTAGTTCGCCAGGCTCACCTGCCAGGCGCCGAACGCTCCCCGGGCGATCGCCGGCGACATCGTGGCGTCTCCGAGCTGCCCCGGCCACGGGACGAACCCTCCCTCGGCGCCGACCTCGGCCGCAACGGACACGAGCTGCTTGGGGTCCGTAATGGCGCGACCGCCCGACGACAGCAGGACTGCCTGCAATTGGTTGGCCGCGGGCTGGGTGACCTGGATCGACCAAGATTGTCCGAATGCGTTGGTCGGGCTGGTTCCAGCCGGCACGTACCCCTGGGAAATCAGCTGCGCGACCGTCACCGTGACCGGACTCGTCGCCGTCGCGGTTGCCGCGAGCGATGCCGCGTTGTCGGTAACGTATTGCTCGCCTCCATGCACCAGGACGTGCTCCTGGCTGGCAATCACGGCGTTTTGAACCGCATTCATCGCCTGTTTCTCCCAGACGACGAAGCTTCCGAAGCTCAACAGGCTCAGCGCCAATGCGCCGATGTAGCCGATTACCGAATCCATGCGCGCGCCCCTACGGGTTCACCGTGATCCACTGGAAATTCCCGCCCCTCGCGACCACCGCCGCGACGGCCCCCGGAATCGCCTGCGTCGCCCCGCTGGCCATGTTGACTACCTCGGCGCCATTGACGTCCCACCACGTCTCGCCCAGGCCGTCGCCAATCAGGTGTGTCGCTACGCCCGGCATATCGGGAACCACCGCGAACACGTCCCGGCCGCTACCGTTGGAGGATGCGATGCACGTCGCTCCGGCCGGCATCGCCACACCGGGCGGCAGCACGACGGGAAGATTCGATGACGTGGCACCAGGCGCCGCCGCGGCCGCGCTCGTGCAGGCGGCGGCAAATACCTCGTATTCGCCGGCAAGCACGCCGGCTCGCTCGGCGATGACGTCGGTCGACGCCATTCCGGGTTCGCTTCCCGCGACGGTTCGCATTTCAATGTCGAGCGCGATCGTCAGGGCGACGAGCACGATCGTGAGCGTTGCGCCCATCGCTTAGTCCCACTTCTTCCCGAGCTTGGCGGGATCGTCGCGGTCCGGCCACCAGGCTGTACGGCACTTCGGGCAGCGGAAGTAGTCTTTCTCGGTCTTGGTCTTCGCGCGCACTGTCGCGACCTTGTCCTTCGGACACTTCGGGCCGTCGCCCCCGACGGTCGGCGCACCGCCTTCCTTGCGCTCTTCGAGCTTGGCTCCCACCTGGCCCTTTTCGCTACGAAACGCCGTCCCGCAAGCGCCGCACTTGAAGTACCCAAATCCCGATTTCGACTTGAGGGACGCCAGACGGTGCGCCTGGCAAGCGGGACAGGTTTCGAGCTTCGGGGCGTTTTCGCCTGCCAGGTTCGCGCGGAGCAGCGCCTTGCATACCTCGGACGCGAGCTCCCGCGCTTCCTTCTCGAACGCCGCCAGATTTCCTTTGCCGGCTTCTATGTCCGCGAGCGCGTCCTCCTGCAGCGCCGTATAGGCTGGCTCCGCCAGCCGCGGATACGCCGCCCGGACCATGCCGATGAGCTGGACGCCCATCGTCGAGGGATTGATCTCCTTGCCCTTGCGCTCCGCGTAGCCGCGCTCCACCAGCGTCTCGATGACCCCGGATTGGGTGGCTGGGGTTCCCAGGCCCGACGTTTCCTTGAGCCGCGCCTTGAGCGCCGGATCCTCGACCAGCCGGTATACGTTCGACATCGCCCCGATGAGCGTCTTGTCGGTATAGGGCTTCGGCCTGGAGGTTTGCTTCGCCACGACCTCGGCGCGCTCGACGGCGCACTCCTGGCCTTCGCGAAGGAACGGCATCTTGCCCTCCTCGGCCGGCGCCTCGTCCTCCGCCGTTCCGAACTTCGTCCACCCCGGGGATAGAACCGATCGCGCGCTCGCATGGAACGCATACCCCTCGATGTCGAACGAGGCCTCGCGCTTTTCGAACTCTTCCGGGGGAAGAAAAAGCCGGATGTAGGATTCCCGGATCAACCCGTAGACCTTCATCGCCAGATCGCTCACGCCGGACAGCGTCTTGCCCGTGGGAATGATCGCGAAGTGGTCGCCGATCTTTTTGGAATTCCAGGCCGCATGCTTGCGGGTGGGATCGATTCCCGGAATCTCCGTTGCGCCGATCGCCTCCAGAATCCGCGGCGCGTCGCCGTGCTGCTCTTCGGGAAGGTGGACGTAGTCCGTCCGGGGATACGTCGTGATCTTTGCCTCGTAGAGCTCCTGCGCGGCTTCGAGCGTGGCCGCGGCCGTGAACCCATGCACGTCGTTGGCGCGCATCTGCAGCGCCGGCAACGAAAACGGCATCGGCGCCTCCCGGGATCCCCGGGTCGCCGCGAACTTCGTCACGAGGGCCGTCTTTCCGTCGACCTGCCGGGCGACTTCGTCGGCCTTCGCACGATCGAGGAGCCGCCCGTCCTCGTCGCACAGGTCCGGGTCAGGCTTCCACCGGGCGCTCACGCCGCCCGCGAGGTTCGCCATCACCACGAAAAAATCCTTCGGCTTGAAATTCCCGATCTCGCGCGCCCGGTCCACCAGAAGCGCCAGGGTCGGTGTCTGGACACGTCCCACCGACCACTTCCCGGTCATGCCGAGGGAATTCAAGTTGCGCGAAATCGCGATCGCGCCGTTCAAGCTCACGAGCCAGTCCGCGCGCTGGCGCCCAAGGCCCGCCTCGAAGAGCGGACGCTTTTGGCCGTTGTCGCTCATCGCCGAGAGAGCCTTGCGGATCGAGGCCTCGTCCATCGCGGTCAGCCACAGCCGCGAGGTCTTTCCTCGCCAGCCCAGGTGGACGAGGACCTCGTCGACCAGCAGTTGGCCTTCCCGGCCGGCGTCGCCGGCATTGACGACCTCGGTGGCCTTCTTCAAGAATCCGGCGATGGTTTTCAATTGCTTGGCGGCACTTCCGCTGCGCGGCGACAACTTCCAGTCCCGAGGAATCACGGGCAAATCCTCGACCCGCACATAGCCCCCTGCGACGTATTCCTCCGGCTTGGCGGTTTCGAGGAGGTGGCCGGCGCACCACGCGATGACCGTGTCGCCGGCGCATTCGATATACCCATCGCCCGCCTTTGCTCCGCCGATCGCGGCGGCGATCGCCTCGCCGAGGGATTTTTTCTCGGGAATGATGAGTCGCATGGCCACCCCGGTGCGCCTACTGGAAGGTGAGCGCGAAAGCCGTCCCGCCGGAACAGCCTTGCGCCGCCGTCACGTGATCCGGCGGGTTGGCGGGCGTGAACGTCGATCCGCCAATGACGAGCGAGACGTAGCCCGAGAGCTGCGTCGCAACGCCGACGCACTGATCCTGGGTGAGGCCGGCGCCGCCGAAGTTGAGCGTCACCTCGGAATTGTTCTGCGTCGGCCCGAAGGTCACCGCATTGCCCCAAGCGTCGACGATTCCGCCGTTTCGCACCATGTCGATCGGGAAGTCTCCGGCCTGGATCAGCGAACCAGCGTTGGCGCTGCTGTAGTTCGCGTATCCGTTGGCGCTTTGCGCGAACCCTTGCCGCGCGTTCGTGATGACCTGGGAGATGTCCTGCACGGTCTGCTCGACCTTGTGCGTACTGAACCCCTTCTCGATCGAAAGCACAACGGCCACCAGCGCCAGCAGCACCAAAATCCCCGCACCCACCACACCAAGCACTCGATCCATGAACGACTCTCCTTTCAGCTTTCTCCAAGTACCGGCCCTGCCGGGCCCCTAAAACCTGCCGATCGTGTTCGAGAGCTGCGACGAAATGTCGTTGCTCCCGAGTTGCACGACCACGAAGGCCATGAACATCAAGAACGTGAACACCAACCCCAACCCGACCGACAACATCGTCAGTCGACGCTCGAGTTGTTCCGCGTACTGATCGGCGACGAGAACGATCTTCTTGTCGAAGTCTTTGAAGGCCGCGTACGCCGCGATTTCGTCGATCAGGTCCTGAGACGGAAACCGCGTGCCGGCGCGGCGCATCGCGGACCCGAGGTCCAAGCCGTTGCGGATGCCGTTATGGATTGCCGCCAGGCGATGTCCGAGCCAAGGGCTCGCTCCCCGGATCTGGTCTTCGAGGATGGCCGTATCCGGCACGCCGCTTGCCAGCAGCGCGGCAAAGCGCATCAGCCAGTCGTATCCGGCGATGTCGCGATAGATCGAGTACGGGAATAGCCAGCCGTCCAGGTTCGTCCGGAGCCTGCCGTTCCACCGCGGCAGCGACCAGACGGCAAGCGCGATGGCGATCGCAACCAGCAAGGCGACGGCGATCCCCGTCAAAGACACCGTCATCTCCGCCATGACGTACATCACCGACGCCCATCCGGCCCACTTCTGCGGCGGGATGACGGCGGCAAACACCGGAACCACCTTCAGGGCAATGATGAGGAGCGTTCCATAGAGGGTGGCGAAGTACACGGCCGGAGAAGTGAAGGACGAGAGCAGCTTGCTGCGCACCCGGCCGATTCGCCCCTCGACCGTCACGATCATCCGCATGGCGTCGGGAAGGCTTCCGGACTTCTCGCCGGTATCGAGCATTCCGTATTCCATCCGCGGGATCTTCTTGCCGAAGGCCTCCGCGAGCGTGCGCCCGTCGCGCATCCGGGCGGCGATCGCCCGCCACTCGCCGGCGAGCCTCTTGCGCCCACGCTGCTCCAGTTGTCCGCGAAACTCCTCGAGCACCGCCGAGAGCGGCCGGCCGTTTTGCACCTGGGTGGCGGCCCGCTCGTAGAAGCGCTTGCGCACGGACCAGGGAATCGAGCTCATTCCCCCTCCCCCTTGGCCGCGATCGCGCCGAACTTGCGTTCCGCATCCCGCGGATCGACCAGACCGAGAAGCACGACGTCGATGCAGTTGGCGAGCATCGACTTGTCGGAGCCGGGCCTTGCGCGGTGCCGCACCCGCGCAGCACCCGTGCCGACGTTGACGAAGTCGGCCATGAGATCTTCGGTGGCCACCACCACTTCGGCAACCGCGCGGCGGCCGATGACGCCATCGCCGCGGCAGCGATCGCACCCCGGCCCCTTGATCCGCACCGCGGCGCAATCCCCCCAGGTCTTGAGCGCATCGCCAAGCCGCCCATGCGACAGATTTTTGTCGGCGGTGATCGGCTGACTGCACTCCGGGCACAGGACCGGCACCAAGCGCTGCCCCACGAAACCCCGGATCCGATTCGGGTCGCAGATCACCCGCCGCGACAATTCCACCCGGTCCATCTCCTCGAGCCGGTCGATCACGAGGTACGGGTCGTTCGTATGGATCGTGCTCCAGACCATGTGGCCGGTGAGTGCTGCCGCAAGCGCCGTGCGCGCCGTTTCCACCCCGCGCAGCTCGCCCACCAGGATGATGTTGGGATTCATCCGCAGGATCGTCCGCAGGCTCTCGGCGAACTTCGCGTCGTTTGCATCGGTCACCGGCAACTGCACCGCCCAATCCATGGGGTACTCGACCGGATCCTCGATCGTGATTTGCCGCGCTCCGGGGAAGATGCGCGCCTGATGCGCCATCAGGTCGAAGAGCGTCGTGTTCTTGCCGGAGCCGGTGGGGCCGCTGATCAACACGATGCCGTCAGGCATGCTTGCGAGCGTCTCGAGCTTTTCGATCTGCAGCGGCGTGTACCCGCGCGCATCGAGCGCGAGCGCCCCCTCCGGGCGCTTGGGCGTGGTGAAAACGAGGTCCGTCTTGCCGTTTTCGTCCAGGCCATGCGTGCCCCCGTACTGCAAGCGGGCCACCATGAAGCCGCCGCCGCGCTCGATCGGGTAGGCCGGGCCCCGGATGATCCGCACGCTGGATAGCCCGCTACCCGGAAGGCTCCCGCCCTCGATCTGCGCGGACTGGAATTCGTAGGGCCGGTACATCGCGTCCTTCACCGATGCCAGGCCGACACAGGCAGCCCGAATCAAGGCTTCGCCCTCGGAGCGGTTCATGGTTCGGATCGAAGAAAGATCATCCTTGACCCGCAACTGCACTTCGGCAAACTTCTCCCGGATCAAGACGTGTACATCCGAAGCACGTACCTTCGCCGCCTCGGTCAGAAGTTGCCGCGCGGCCCGCAGCGTTCCGAGGCTTGCGTCCTCGTGGGACTCGTTCGTGTTGGCGACAGCCTGGTCGCGATGGCCCGCGAGCTCGCGCGCCGATACGGTGGTCACGGCCGGACGCCTGCCGGTGCCGGATTGACGCACCAGCAGCCACGACAGAAGCGCTGGATGCCACTGGTACCGGTCGTCGACGACCACTTCCTCCCCGCCGTTGACGAGAACGGCATGCGGCCGGATGGAAGCCGGCAGATCGATTTCGAATCCAGCCTGGCCGCTGCACCCCGGTACGCCAAGCGCGGGTTCGGCGCGCGTCGCCGGCATGGCCACCGCGAACGAATCCGGCGCCTTTCCCAGGACGCGCTTGAAGATTTGACCGATCTGCACGTCAATGCCCTTTCGTGAAGAGCGTTCCGTCGACGATCCACCGGCTCTTTGCGAGCTGCGTGTGAACCCCTTGCACCCGGAAGCCATCGACATGGAATGCGCCGGCGCCGTAGAACCACGGCGCCATCGGCAGATCGATCTCGACCGGCGAGCGGTCTACGCCGGGCGCGGCGGTGGACTGCTTGCCAATCGCCGCGGCGACACCCCAGCGCTGGGCCGCGCTCCACATCGCGCGCCGCGCCTGCTCCGGGCCCGAGAGCGCGATCGCCGGAACCGGGGTAACGGCCGCGCCGTCCTCGGATGCGACCGAGTGCTCTCCATCGAGGGTTTTTCCGGGAGCGGCGAGCGCGAGGCCACCCGCCCGCCGCCAGGAGGTATCGATGCGCGCCCTGCCGGATCCGAACGAGCAATCCCAGGAGTCCAGAATCCATCCGTTGCGCACGAGGTCCTGCCGGTCGTTCCAGAGCGCCTCGCATCGCGCCAGGGCTTCGCCTGGCGGCGGCTGCGCAACCCACGGCTGCACGACGCGCCGCTTCGCGGCCTTCATCGCCGCGAGCGCGCGCATGCGCGCCTGCGCGTCTCGATGCGCCTGCACGAGCTCATAGGCGGCGACACCGGCGACCACCGCACCCGCGACGGCAATCAGCGCAAGGGGACTTTTCAGGCGAAATCCGCCCGCTGCCGGCCGCACGGGGATCGCGGCCCCGTTGAGACCGGCAACCGCCGAGGCGAGATCGTCGATCGTTGCCTCGACTTCCCCGCTCCACGATTCGATCGCCGCGTGGCGATCCATCGCCTCCCGAATCTCCCCGGATCCGCCGACGAGGTCGCCATCGGGAAGGATCAGGCCGTCCCGTCCGACCGCCAGGTACCACCACCGATCCGGTCCGATCCGGTACGTCCCCCGCCACGGCGCGGCGCGCTCGGTGGCAATCGCTGCCGCAAGCGACACCGGTCGCGACACCTTCCCCGGCAAGGGCTCGCCAAACCCGACCTGGCCCGCGTCGGCCCGCACCGCGACCCAGTTCCCATAGCGGCGCGCAAGCTCGCGGATGCGGTCCCTGGGCGGTATCTCGCCCAGGGAAATCCACGTGAGGCCCGCGATGAAACCGCGCTTTTGGCCGGGGATGTCGACAACTGCCGTCACATCGGCCCCCGCAACACCCGCGTCCGGCGGCCGCGCTCGAGGAGCACCCCCTGCGGAATGATCGAAACCACCCGCCAGCCATCGACCACTTCCCCCCGATGCACGACCGTGATGCGCTCGCCCACCTTCATGCGTGCGCTCACGTCATCGCCATAGCCCATGATCGAAACGACCTCGGCGTTTTCGATTCCGTGGTGAATCTCGGCCGGAGCGACGGCGCCGGAAGACGGAGCGACCCCCGAGATCGGCGGAACCATCGTGCCGATCGGCCCTGACGCCGGTCCCTGCAGGTTGTTGAGCTCCCGCTTGAGCTTGGCCACCTCGATTTGCGCCTGCAGATCCGCAAAATCCTGCGCGGAGGGTGCAGCGCCATTCCCACCGTCGGCCGCCGCTGTCCGCAGAACCGCCAGCAGCAACACCACGAGAAGTTTCTTCATGCCGCTTCCCCTTCGGTCACAGCGTCCGGGCGGTGATCACCACCGCCATCACGGTGTCGGCGGTTTGCGAATCCACGCCGCCACCGAGCGCCGGGTTGTAGGGGCTGCCCACCCCGTTGTTCGTGATTTGCGCCGAGCGCTCGCGGTACCCGGTCAGAACCAGGGTTTGGCCCGGCTTGAGGGACGCCGACTGGCTGAAGGTCACCTCCTGCGTGTCCGGAACCTCGATGCTCGATCCGTTCGAGCTCACCGTCCGGATGCCCAGCAGGTCCGCGATGTTCATTTCGAGGTCCAGCACGACGTGGCCGTCCGCCACCCGGGGCAGAAACGTTCCGGTAAACCCGACCTGCACCTGCCCGGGCTGAAGGCTGGTTCCGGCCGCGGCGATCCCGGTGGCGAAGGTCTGGCTGTATGCGAGATACGAGATCGTTTGTCCGCGCGAGAGCGCCAGGACCTGGCCGTTCATCGTCACGCCCGAATCGGAATACAACTGCGTGACCTTGCCCAAGGTCGTCAGGGCCTGCACCGCGGGCGCCGTGCCGCTGAACGGGCCCGACAAGATCGACGCGCCGAGCGACATCGGTGTGGACGAACTGAGCAGGGTCGGCACGCTCGCCCCGGTCACCGAATACGAGTTCTGCCCCTTGTTCGTCAGGGAGAAGTTGAGCCCGTAGTTGTCCTCGCGCGAGATCTTGACGTTGTAGATGTGGACATCGATCGCGACCTGGCGCCCGAGCTGCGCGCGTGCCTCCCGAACCCAGGCCGCAACCGCCTCGACCTGCGGGGGCGTTCCGGTAACGGTGACCATCCCGAGAGACCCATCGACCACCACGCGGGCGGTCCCGGCAATGCCCTGGACCATCTTCTGGATTCCGGCCCAGTAGTTGATGTTCGCCTGGACACCCATCCCCACCATGCCGCCCGCCGTGCCGGATCCGCCCATCGTTGCGGAGGACATCGAGGGCGAGGCCGTCGTGGCGCCCATCATTCCGCTTCCCATGGTTCCGCCCATTCCCATCCCGCCACCCGATCCCGTCCCCATGCCGCCGGTGGAGATGGATCCGGTCAGATAGCGCGTCGCGGCAAGCGCCGGCAGCGTGAACGTTCGCGACTCCCAGCTGTAGAAGGTCACCTGGCCATCCCGATACCGCCACCAGACGCCGGCGCGGCTTGCCACGACGTCGAGCAGCCCCGAGAGCGGGCCGACGTACGAGATTTCTCCGAGCTGCCGATCGCCGACTGGGAGCGCGAACGCCTGGGCCTGTCCCCCGGGAAGCGGCGGCACGCCAGACGCCAAGGGCGATCCGGCGCCTGGGGCTCCGACCCCACCGGTAAGCGCGATGACGTCCACACGAACCGGAACCCGTGCCTGCGTTGCGATCCAGGTCGCCAACTCCTGCAGCGACCCGGCCGACTGCGTCTCCAGCACGACTCGCCGCTTGAGAATCGCCGGTTGGTCCTTCTGTACCGGTACCGGATCTCCCGTGAGCCAGGCCTCGGGATGCGCCACGACGGCGGACGCCGAATGGGGCTGATCGGCATACGCCTCGGATGCCGACTTGTGGATGGAAGCCGCATCCTGATTGGCCTGCTCGACCCCGGCGCAACCGGCAATCGCGGCCAGGACCGCCGTCGCCGAAAAAATCCTCAACATCGGTCGAATCCTCATGGGTTACCTCGTCACGGCCGTCGGGTGGATCACCGCGACGTTGTTCTGGTAGAGATCGGCGTGGGCGTCGACGCCGGCCGAATCGAGCGCGAGCACCACGGCCCGGACCACTTCCGGCATGTGCCCCGCAAACCGGGTGTTCGCCGGAACGATCCAGTCGGACGGCAGATTCCAGAGCACCGTCCAGCCCTGTTCCTGCCCGAACCGGGCAAGTTGCGTCGAAAGCGACTCGCCCGCCATCAGGTCCAGGTGCGGCAGCACGGGCGGTGCGATCGGCTTGGGGTGCCGGATCGATGAGGCGGACGAAGTCTCCCCAGCAACCTTCCCCGATCCACCCGGCCCCGTGCCTTGGGTTGCCGCAACCTGGTTCTTGCCCGCCGGCGCGGCGTTGCGCGCTGCAGGACGGGCGTGTTCTTGCTTTCCGGGGACTGGAGTTCGTGCCGCCGGATGAGATTGCGACTGCCCCGATTGCGCCACCATCACGATGGGCGGCGGGGTGTACGAATCGTTGACGACCACCGCAAGGGTGTCGCGGGCCCGGATGAGAATTCGCGGGTAGATCCCGTCGACCAGGAGATAATCGCCGTGGCGCACGACCGGCAACGGGCCCTGGTCGCTGGCAACTGCCGGCGTGTCGAGGTCCAGGTCCTCAAACTGCAGGTACGTCGTGCGGCCATCGTCAAACGCCCGAATCAGGCCCACCGCGTCGGCATCCGGCGCATAGTAGGTATGCGACGTATCCGCCGTCACCTTTGCCACGGCCGGCGCCAACGGCACCTGCGCGCACGCGGCAAGCAGCAAGCCCGTCGCGAAAACTCCCAATCGCTTGAGTCCCACCTCACTCCCCCTTGGCCGCACGCGCGACCGCATTGACATATCCATTCCGAAAGCCCGACCACTCGTCGCCGGTGTTGTATGCAGAGAGGGCCGCATAGAGCGCTGCTTGTCCGGCGCCGCGTTTCGCGGCTGCCTGCGCGTAGGCGTCCCCGAGAAGGCGGCCGGCCGCTCGCAAGTTCGCGCAGGGGTCGAATGCCGAATCGGCATCGAGCCCAAGGCGGCGGAAGTTTGTGGAGTTGATTTGCGCGAGGCCTGCGTCGAAGCGATAGCCGTGGGCCAACAACCAGCGCGCCCAGGCTCGGGCCTCCGCCACGGTGCGCGGCTGGCGTTGCAGGCGCTCCGCCACACCGTCGGGACGCACCACGCGCACGCCGATCGCTTGCGCACGTCCGTGCGATTCGTGGCGCACGATCGCAGCCATCGTCGACGCAGCGACGTTCGGTGCGCAGGAATAAAGCGAAAGATCCGGTCCCATGCCCACTACTTGGGACGGTGGGGGATACCGCAAAGCGCGCGGGCGAAATGGCGATTGCGGACCGGGTATACCCCATGCCACCAAGTAGCGGGTATCCGATAGCTACCGGATACCCCCTTGGTACTCGGTGCTATCTGGTAGCTGCTTGGTATCCGTTTGGTACTGGTTGCTACTTGATAGCCGGTTGGTACCGGGTTGCTATCCGATATCCGTTGGTATCTGGTAGCCACCCGATATCCGGTTGGTACCGATACCACTCGAAAGGAGATTCATGCCCACCATCGTGTTCGTCAGCCCGAAGGGCGGGGTCGGGAAAACCACCGCCTCGCTCGCCATCGCGACCCAGCTCGCCAAGCGAACCGCCGTCACGATCATCGACGCAGACCCGAATCGACCGATCCGGCGCTGGGCGGATGCCGGCAACGCCCCGGCAGCCCTGAACGTCGTATCCGACGCGACCGAGGAAAACATCATCGAGCGCATCGAATCGGCCGCCGCGAAAACGCCGTTCGTGATCGTCGACATGGAGGGGACCGCCGCGAAGATCGTTCTTCTTGCCGCCAGCCAGGCCGACCTCGTCGTGATTCCGACCCGCGGCTCTCAGCTCGATGCCGAGCAGGCAAGTCGCGCCATCAAGGCCGTGAAGGACACCGAGAAGATGTTGCGTCGGCGGGTGCCGTTTGCGGTGCTTTTCAACTGCACGAACCCGATCATTCGGACCCGTACCGCCACCCACATCGGAAAGGCGTTCTCCGAGGCCGCCGTCCCCATCCTGGCGACCCACCTTCACGAACGGGAAGCTTTCCGGGCGATGTTTTCCTTTCGTCGGCCGCTCGAATCGCTTCCTGCCGACGAAGTTACGAATATCGACAAGGCGATTGCCAACGCCGAGGCGTTGACCGCCGAGATCGTTCAGATGCTGCGGCAGAACGCCGCAAAAGGGGGAGATTCTGAATGAGCACCGATCGCGTTAATCCGCTGGACGATCTCTCCGACTTCGGGGCGAAACCATCGCATCGCCGCCCGCCCACCGAGGCGTTGGACCGGATCGCACGGGACAATGGGTTCCCGACTCGCGAGCCGATTCACGCAATTGTCCCGCCGACGGACGGGCGACGCCGCCGGACCACCGGCCGGAACCGTCAGATCAATATCAAGGCGACCGCCGAGACGATCGATCGCCTGTATCGCCTCGCCAACGCGTTGCAACTTCCCCTGGGGGAGGTGCTGGAGCGAGCCTTGCACGCCTTGGAACAAGGATCGGCAGAGGCTATCCGTTAGCTATCGGATATCCTTTGGTATTTCATGGCTACTGGGAATTCATGCTGGACGATCGAATGCGAAAGGTGATTCGTGGCAATGGGAAGGAGAGCACTTTTTCACAAGCATCTCCTATCGGCGTGGGAGAAGACGATAACGCTGGCATATGGCCGGCAGTTGATTAACTCCGAGCGCGGACTCCAGGTGTTTTTCTGCAAGTTCCTCCTGGACGCATTCGACGCTGACGGCGTGGCGCGCAATCGACGGTTATTCGTCGAGCCACGCCTGTCGCTACCGGGGCCTGCGCCAGAACCGCGCTATCCGGACATCATCGTATGCAATACGCAACGCATCGTCGGGGTAGTCGAAATCAAATACCAACCGCGAGGACGCCCCAATTTCCGGAAAGATATCGAGACGTTCGAGTGGATGCTCCGGCATGCTGCGGACCTCACCATTTCCAATGATCGCTACCTCGGAGTGGCAGGGTCCGCGCGGGAATACCCCCTGGCCACCGATGCCGTCTTCTGTTGGGCCGGCGTATATCGAGGTCTAAAGGCGGTGGAGATCAAGGCCCGGAATTTTCCGGACAATCGCTTTGTTGCGATGCATGCGGTTACAGTTGCCGGACACTCCCCGAGGATCGTGAGAGGGTAGCCTACGCCATAATGATCGCGCGACAGCTGCGGGTGCTGCACTGCGGGAGCAAGGGTCGACTAATCCTAAACCGGACCTACAGCGTCGGAGGCTGCCCAGGTAGAGTCGACGGCGGAACCCGGCCAGAGGCGGTACTCACATGCTTTCCGAAGCCATCTTTCGAGTGGCTGCTCACCCCTGGAACCTGCCGGAGAGCCTATGAGTGCTGATCGGCCTGAACGGACATGGGCGCCGACGGGGCTTTGGGGCGGCAATGCGGCGGCAAGCTGCCGCTGAGGGGCCGGGTGATCATGGCCCGATCCGCTCGCGATGTATCAGTGGTACCGCGTGCCAGATTCCTGATGCCCATTGCTGAGGCCAAAGGGCGATCGCGTACCGCCCGAGTTGTCGCCGGCTTTACCACGAGTTCCTGCTCCGCAGCGGCATCCGCTATGTGCGCGAGGCCGTCTTCGCCGCGCGCAGCTTTACCGACATCGACGATCTCAACGCCCAGGTGGGAGCGTTCATCCCATTGCTTGCGGTTCATGGTGGTGGGACGGCCCGCCAAAGCGAGCGACACGGCCAACGCGAGGGGCGCCGGTCAAACGACGAGCGGAATCCCGGTCCGGGCACAGAGGCTGCGACAATTTGTCGCACCTCGCGCCCCAACCGTCCTCGATACCATTCGCGCATGGACGCCTCGGCTATCGACCGTTTGCGCGCTGCTGCACTGGTAGTCTCGCCGCGCTCCTGTCTCTTCCTGCCACGCAACCGCTGGTCGGTCCCAAGTCCGGCGTGGCAAGGCCCTTATAGGAAATTGAAGCCATGCGTGATCCGTTAGCGCTTGCCAGCCTGGCTCCGCTTTTATGCGCCGCGTCGGTCGCGCAGGCACACGCCATGTTGGACCACGCGAGTCCTCGCGTCGGCAGCACGATTGCCGGTGCACCGGCAGAACTGTCGCTGTGGTTCACACAGGAGATCGAACCGGTTTTCAGCAGGATCGAGGTCCGCGATGCAAACGGCTCGCGTGTCGATGACGGCGATGTGCGCCCGGATGCTTCGGATCCGACGGAGCTGCACATCGCGTTGAAGCCGCTGCCGCGGGGTACCTACGAGGTCCGTTGGCAGGTTCTGTCCGTCGATACGCACACGACCGAGGGACGCTTCCGCTTCAGCGTGGACAAGTAGCGCCGGGAACGGCTTGGAAGCGGAACGTGCCAGAGTCGATGCTGAATTTCCCGCTGATCGGCGCGCGCGCCGTCCACTTCGCGTCGACGGTCTCGTTGGCGGGTATCGTCATTTTCTTGCTCTTCGTCGGCGAGCCTGCCCTTCGCCTCAGCTCCAACCGGGAGGCGCCGGGTGCCGCCGCGTTTCGCGGGCGTTTATCGCGAATTGCTTGGTTCAGCCTCGCCATCAGCGTCCTTTCCGGTGCGGCTTGGCTTTGGCTTTTGGCCGCCGAGATCACGGGATCCTCGCTGATCCGCGTGATCTCCGACGGCACCGTGGCGACCTTGCTGACTCGTACCCGGTTCGGACACGATTGGGAGGCGCGCCTGGTAATGGCCGGCTTTCTGGCTGCCGCGCTGACTCGGTTCAGGCGTGAAACGGGGTGGTCTTTGCCGCAAGCAGTGTTCGCAACGGCGCTGGCCGTACTTTTCCTGGGCTCGTTGGTGTGGTCTGGGCACGGCGGCGCGACACCGGGGGTGCGGGGCGACGTGCATATCGCCGCCGACATGCTGCACCTCGTCTCCGCGGGGGCATGGGTCGGCGGGTTGCTGCCGCTCGCGCTTTTTTTCTCGGCGGCGCTGCGAACACCGGGCCAGGACTGGGCGATTATTGCGCGCGATGCCACGATGCGATTTTCGACGCTCGGTGTCGCGTCCGTCGGCACGCTGGTCACCACCGGCCTATTCAACACCTGGGTTCTGGTCGGCACAATGCCGCGGCTTCTTGGCACCCTTTATGGACGACTGCTACTGCTCAAGGTGGCGGCGTTCCTGGTCATGCTCGCGCTCGCCGCATTCAACCGCATGTACTTGACGCCACGCCTTATCGAGGCCAATCAGAGCGGGCAGCGCCGCGGCGTGGAAGCCCTGCGCCAGCTTAGGCGCCATAGTCTGATCGAGATGGGCCTGGGCCTCGCGGTCCTGGTCCTCGTCGGTGCGCTCGGAACCATATCCCCGATGCAGGTCATGGACAGCTCGTAGCGGCCTCCATTTGATACTGGATGGGTCGTGGCTGCCCTGCCTCGGAAAGGGAAGGACTCCGCGATGAAGGTACGAATCCTGGTCATTGCTGCCACCACTCGGAAATGGGCCGGCCGATACCGCCCGGGAACAGATCGTCGAGGTAGAAGTGAAGCTGCGCCACCCACCCCAACCCGTGTCCCGTCGCCCTGGTCGCTGGAACGACCGCTTCCATGCCGACCTGGAACGTCTGGCCGCTCCAGATGATCCCGGGTTGAATCGTCCCGATCGCCTGGCTGCTCGGAACGCGATTGATCGGGGCCGTGTATGCAACCTCGACAAGCGGAATGATCTGGCTGAACGGTCGGCGCAATCCGACGTCCCTCACGCAGCATTCGAGATACGGCAGGCTGTACTCGAGGGCGAATCCGTAATTGACGCTGTCCGGGTTCGGCATGCCGGCGCTCTCGGCTCTGGTCGGGAAACTGAAGCCGAGGTTGCCCGTAACGGCAAACGGGCGCAGGTACCAGACGGAATCGGGCAGGTCGCCGAAGCCCTTCCCGAAGTCGAATACCGGGGACAGCGTCGTGAAATCGGGCGCTCCTAACGCTTGGACGCGACCGGTGTTCGCCCATGTCGCATTGAGGCCGACGAGACCGATGCTTTCCCGCGGTTCGTCGACGAAGAACTGGTATTGCACGCCCGTCTGCAGCGCGCCCCATCCCTTGGCGACCGCTCCGCCTTCGGGGAGCACGCGCTCCCACTGCTCGCCAATCGTCATGCCGAGATCGGGCGTGATCCGCTTCGACAAGTCGAAACCGAGGTCGGTTTCCCGCGACCCATCCGCGGCCGGGGGGTTGCCGGTAACCGTCGGCAACGACATTTCGTCGGCAACGAACGGGTCGTCGGTCAGGATCGTTGCCGGGAAAAAGCGTTGGCCGGCAAATCCGTGCGCGAACGCCGGGAGTACCAGTACCGGGGAAACGACGGCGATCATGGCAAGCGCGCTTGCGCACCAACGGTTTTGCTTCATGGTGGCATCCCATTCAGCGGCGATGTCCCGCAGGCTCGCGGTAGGTCAACTGCGCGAAGGCCATGCAGAGGAACGGATCGATGCGGCGGAAGGTTCGGACGTTGGCATCGCCCTGGTATTTCTCGACCAACACGCCGAAGGTCTTCCACGGCGCGAATTCCATGATCTGGGCGAACACGAGTTTGCCGGCATACATCGTCGGGCGCTCTGGAACAAAACCCGGAAGCGTGCCGCCGAAGCAATTCGCCGTTCAAGTCGTGGACACCCCAAAATGCGTTTTTCTCTTTTCCGATCCACTGGTCACGATGTCTATAACCGAAAACTTTCGGACAGCCCTGATTCGGGTTAAAAAAATTGCGGCGCAGCCCCCGGCGTTCTCCCATCGAGGCGGCAACGTTTTGCCGTCGGCTGCGACAATTGTTCCGATCATTCGGACGGGGCGATCCTGCTGATGACATAGTTCCCACTCGGTGCTTTCGCCAAGTCGAAATCCACCACGCCGCCCGCCTTGAAACCCTTAAGCAGTGACTTATCCGCCACGCGGAAGCCCATGGTCATGCCGGGCCAGTGGAGGGCCTGGATGGGGCCGTGCGTGATATTGACCGTCCCCGCCTCGGCATCGATTCGGTTGATCTTGCCGTGGGCCATGAACGACTGGCCGGCGGGATCCCGATGCGCTTTACTGCCGGTCTCGTGGGCATCGCCCATGCCGGGCATGTTGTCCATGGCCGCATGGGCCGGCAGTGCCAGCGCACCGGCCAGGAGAATCGCGAGTTGCATGTGTTTCATGAAAGTCCTTTCATCAAAATCAACAAATTCCCGTGGCGCGGCAGCGCGACGCCACAACGCGTGGCGGGGCCAAACAACACTATTCCCTCCGATGGCGAGCCCCCTTTCTCGGCCGTGAGACCATAGCTGCTCATCGCCAGCTTCTCCCCACTGGCTGCGCCATGCCTACGCCCGCCACATTTCGTTTGGGCGATGGGCAGTTTCTGCGCGCTGCATCCCAAGGCGTTCGATCCCGCTCTTCTTCTGCAGCAGTTTCCCACGCCGCACACCCTGGATACCGTGATCCATGCGGTACGGGCGCCGAGGTTTCGCGCAGACGATTCGCTCTGCGTCAAAGCCGTGCCGCGGTGAGCGCATCGACGTCGGCGGCGCGTCGGGCGGCGTCGAGGCGCAAGTCCAGGATCGTCTCCTGCGCCTGGATGTGCAGCCGTTCGATCCGTACCGGCTCGTCGCTCGGCGCCTCGTCCTGCGCAACGTCGGTGTGGGCGAAGGCGGCCATGCGCCGCAGACGGGGAAGCAGTTCGGTTTCATA
This sequence comes from Burkholderiales bacterium GJ-E10, assembly GCA_000828975.1. Classification (NCBI taxonomy): domain Bacteria; kingdom Pseudomonadati; phylum Pseudomonadota; class Betaproteobacteria; order Burkholderiales; species Burkholderiales bacterium GJ-E10. The sequence continues at coordinate 2,110,108 of AP014683.1, forward strand.
GAGACCGATCCGGCGCATGTCGCCGTCGAGCAGCATCAGATCGGCGACGAGATCGGCGGCAATGCCGAGTCGCCGGCTGCGCAGTTGCGCCCGGGTCTGGCGCAGCCAGTCGCGGCTCTGGCGGATGGCTGCATCGATGCCCTGGTACGCCACGATCGGAAACATGATTCCGCCCCCCGGGTCCTGCGTGACACCGTCCAGGCTGGCGGCGAGGGAAAGGGTGAAGTCCGGGAGATAGTCCAGGCGGGCGCGCTCGATATCGAAACGGTCGGCGCGGATCTCGCGGCGCAACGCGGCGAGATCCGGGTTGCGCCGCACCGCTTGCGCCAGGATCCGGTCCACGTCCCGCCGCCATGCCGGATGGCGCGGGAACCGATCGGGTACGCCCAGCGTCTGCCGTACGGGGCGGCCGAGAATCCGGTTGAGGTCCGCGCGGTCGGCGGGCAACCGGGCAGTCACGGAAACGATCCGGGCACGTAGTTCGGTTCGTTCATCCTCGACCGACAGGGCGGTGGTCGCCGACGTCGCCCCCGTTTCGATGCGTGCCCGGGCGAAGGCGTCGAGTTCGTCGAGCAGGCGCTCGTCCTGGCGCAGGAGGCCAATCATCTCGGTGTCCGCGACCAGCTTGTACCAAGCGTCGAGCGTGTCCCGGCGCACGGCAAACTGCGCACGGCGGTAGTTCCAGCCTGCCGCATAGGCTCGTTGCAGAGCAGCGCGCGCCTGCGTGAGCGGTTTGATCGGCCACTCGATGGGTGCGCTGGACATGTTGGTGAGCTGGAGCATCGAGTTGGCGGCGCTCGTCGCGCCGTTCTGGAGGCCGATGGTCGCACCGAGCATCGGCACGGTCGGCTCGGTTCCCTGCTGCGGAATCTCCTCGATGGCGGCGCGCCACTGCCAGTATGCCGCTTCGACATCGGGACTTTCGATCAGGGCCCGGGCGACCAGCTGCCGCGGTGTCGGTACGGCCGGCAGACGCGGAGGATGGCGCTGCTGCGGCGACGACGCGAACGGCCGGCCCGCTGCGTCGGCCTGCCGCCGCAGCGCCGCTTCTCCCTGCGGAGAGAACGTGCAGCCCGCCGTCGCGACGAGCGCGATCGCCGCGGCCGCCGCGGCAGGCACAAGCAGGCGGTGTCTGTCCTCGGTCCGGTTCAACGCTTTGGTCGTCATGCCTCATCTCCCGCGGCAACGTCCGGATTCACCCCGTCGGCAGCGGACGGCGCGAACCGGTTCCGCAGCGCGTAGCCCTTGACCATGTAGTAGAGCGTCGGCAGAACCAGCAACTCCAGCAGGAAACTGGTGATCAGGCCGCAGATCATGGGTAGCGCGAGGTGGCGCATCACGTCCGCGCCCGAACCCTGCGCCCAGAGCAACGGCGCCAGGCCCATCAGTGCCGCGGAGACCGTCATGGTCTTCGGCCGGATGCGGCGGATGGTGCCGGTGTGCACCGCCTCCAGCAGGTCTGCGCGGCTATTCAGGCGGCCGCTCTCTTGCGCCTGCCGCAGGCTCACATCCAGATATACGAGCAGTATGAGACCCATCTCGGCACTGAGCCCCGCGACCGCGACGACGCCGACCCAGACCGCCACCGACAGCTCATAGTGCATGAACCACAGACCCCAGAAGGCGCCGACGAGTCCGAAGGGCACCGCCAACAGCACGCCCGCCGTGCTCACCGCGCTGCCCGTCGCCACATACAGCAGCGCCACGATGCCCAGCAGTACCAGCGGCACCGCCACCGCAAGCCGGTGGTTGGCGGCGCGGATCTGCTCGAACTGGCCGATCCATTCATAGGTGTAGCCGGGCGGAAGCGCGACCGCCGTTGCGATCGCAGCGTCGGCGCGCCGCACGTAGCCGAGCAGGTCCGAAACCTGCGTCGTTACGTTGATGTAGTTGACCGTGCGGGTGTCGTAGCTGTCGATCTCGGGCGGACCGGCGTTGTAGCGGATGTCGGCGACCATGCCCAGCGGGATGCTTCCGCCGTTCGGCAGCATGAGTGGTACCTGGCGCAGTTCGTCGGGGTGGTCGCGCAGGTCGACCGGGTAGCGGAGGTTGATCGGGTAGCGTTCCACGCCGAGCACCATCGTGCTGATCCGGCTACCGCCGATGGCGGAGTCGATGACGCGCTGCACGTCGCCGACCGTCAGCCCATAGCGCGCCGCGACCTTGCGGTCCACCGTGATGTCCAGGTAGTAGCGGCCCAAGGCCTGGTTGGCGATGGCACTCAGGGTGCCGCGTACCGGCGTGATGGCGGCGGCGATGTCGTTGGAGAGCTTGCTCAGCACCGAAAGGCGCGGCCCGGTCACGCGGATTCCGATCAGCGTCTTGCTGCCGCTGTTGACCATGTTGGTCCGGTTGACGACCGGCGCGGTCCAGTAGACCGGCAGGCCGGGGATGTTCAACGCTTCGCTCAAGCCCTCATGCCGGTTGCCGGAGGCGTCGCGATAGCCGTCTTCCAGTTCCTCGAGGCCGATGTGGCGTGTGTCCGGCCAGAAGGTGTCGCGGAACGGCCATTGCAACCACCGCGGCCAGCGCGCGTAAAAGCGCGGGATCGTGACGCTCGGCCATCGATCGCGCGGCTTCAGGTGCACGATGGTATCGAACATGCCGATGGGCGCGTCGTCCGTCGCGGTTTCCGCCCGCCCGGTCTGACCGAACACGCTCGCCACCTCGGGGAAGCGCTGGATGATCTTGTCGGTCTGCTGCAGGATCGTGCGGGCCTCGGTGATCCCCAACCCCGGGTAGGTCGTCGGCATGTACTCCAGGTCGCCCTCCCACAGCGGCGGGGTGAACTGCGTGCCGAGATGCGACAGCGGCCAGATGGTGGACAAGGCCAGTACCACGGCGACGGCAATCGTCGGCCAGGGGTGGGCGATGGCGAAACGGAATGCCAGGGCGAACACCGCCTGGAGCGCTCGATTGATTGGATTGCGCTCTTCCTGGACGATGCGCTGCGGAACGGCGAGCAGCAGCATCAGCACGGCGGTCATGATCGAGGCCGCCCCGCGATGCTGGGCCAGCAGCGCGGAGTGTCCGGCCAACACGAACACCGCAATGGCAGATGCCGTCGCCAGGACGGCAGCGAGCGAATAATGCACCCGGCGCGACCATTGCAAGGGGAACAGACTCGGGCTGATGAAGTTCATCATCAGCACCGGGATCAGCGTGATCGAAACCAGCGCCGCGGCGGCCATTGCGAAGGTGCTGGTCAGGGCGAGGGGGCTGAACATCTTCCCGCTTTCTCCTGGCAGCACGAAGACCGGCAGGAAGCTCACCGTAAGGATCAGCAGACTGAAGAAGAGGCTCGGCACCACTTCGGCGGCGGACTGCAGGATCAGGCTTGCGCGTTCCCGCGGGGCCTCGCCGCGTTGCACGCGCAGTTCGTCCGCGTTCAGATACTGGTGGGCGTTTTCGACCGAGATGATGGCCGAATCGACCACCACTCCGATGGCGATGGCGATGCCGCTCAGGCTCATGATGTTGGCGCTCACGCCCATCAGCTTGAGGATCGCGAGGCTGGCCAACATGCTCGTCGGGATCACGATGATGGCGATCAGGGCGCTGCGGCCGTGCAGCAGGAAGACGATGCAGACCAGCGCCACCACGATCATTTCTTCGGTTAACGTGTCGGAGAGCGTCGCAATCGCGCGGTCGATCAGCAGCGTGCGGTCGTATCCGGCCTCGACGAGCACGCCGGCCGGGAGGCTGGGTTCGATCTCGGCGATCTTTTTCTTGATGTTCCGGACGACTTGATAGGTGTTTCCCTGGAAGCGCACGACGGCGATGCCGCAGGCCGCCTCGCCCATGCCGCTCCACTCGCACAACCCCTGACGCTGCTCCCCGCCCAGCTGCAGCGTCGCCACGTCGCGCAGCAGGATCGGCGTTCCGTTCCGCTGTCGGCCGACCGGCACTTCGCCGATCTGGTGCAGGTTCTCGAAATACCCGCGGCTGCGCACGAGGTAGCTCAGTTCGCTGCGTTCGACGACCGAGCCGCCCACGTCGTTGTTCGAGTCGGCGATCGCCGCCCGGACCTGCCCGATCGACAGGCGATAGGCGCGAATCCGGTTCGGATCGACGATCACCTGGTATTCGCGCACGAATCCTCCGAGGGGAGCGACCTCGGAGACTCCGGGTACGGACTCGAGTTCGAAGCGCACGAACCAGTCCTGCAGGCTGCGCAGCCCGCCGAGATCGATGTCGGCCTTGGCCAGGGGTTTGCCGGTGAGCGGACACTTGCCGCCGCGCAAGAAGCCCCGCACCCGTACGAGTCGCGCGCGAACGGCGTCTTCCGTCGCGTTGGGCGAGGCGTACCATTTCCCGGTGGCGGGATCGTGCCAGATGCCACGCGGGTGATCGGGACAGTACCAGCCGGAAAGCAGAGCATATTGATATGCCCAGCCGACGCCGGTGGCGTCCGGGCCGAGTTGTGGCGTAACCCCGCGCGGCAACTGCGTGCTGGCGTAATTGAGATATTCGAGCACCCGGCTGCGTGCCCAGTACAGGTTCGTTCCCGGCTGGAAGGTCACGTGGATCAGCGAGAAATCGAACATGCTCTCGCCGCGGATCGATTGCACCTTCGGCACGTCCAGCAAGGCCGTTTCGAGCGGATAGGTCACCTGATCCTGTACCACGTCCGGCGGCTCGCCCATGTAGTTGGTCAGGACCAGCACCTGCGTGTCGGAGAGATCCGGCACGGCGTCGAGCTTGCTGTGGAACGTCAGCCACGCCGTCACGGCGATGATCGTCGCGGCAAGCATCAGAACCAGTCCGCGGTTCCTGATGGAAATCTCGATAATTTTCCGGAGCATGGCAGTCTCGTGCGGCGCCGGTCAGTGGGCCGCCATCGGCGGCTTGGGCATTTTCATTCCCGCCATGGCACCGCCGGGCGCCTGCGCCCCGGCGGTGAACTTGGCGGCGACTTCGTTCATGTTCGACTCGACGTCGATCAGGAACTGGCCGCTGGTGACGACGCGATCCCCGGGCTGCAAGCCGGAGAGCACCTGAACCAGGTCGTCGCTGCCGGAGAGGCCCGTGCGCACCTCCCGGGGAGCGAATCGGCCCTTACCTTCGGCGAGCAGCGCCAGCTCGCCCGTGCCGGTATGGATGATCGCCGATGCCGGCGCCAGCAGGCTGCGCTCGAGCGGAGTGGTCAGGATGTCGACCAGCGCATACATTCCGGGGCGAAGAAATCCGTCGGAATTCTCTAGCCGGGCGCGTACCGTCACCGTGTGCGTCTGCGGATCTTCATCGGGGGCGATGAAGAAGATCCGGCCCTCCAGAACATGGCCCGGATCGGCCGCCAGATGCGCCTGCAGGACTTGGCCGAGGCGCAGCCAGCGCAGTTGATTGTCGTACACCTGGGCGTCCAGCCAGACATGGTTCAACTGATCGATCCGCATCACCGTTTCGCCGCCCTTGATGAACGACTGTTGCCGGACGCCGACGGCCGCCAGATATCCCGACACGGGGCTGAGAAAGGTCAGGTATTCCTGCGCCCTGCCGTCGGCGGCGATGCGGTCGAGCTGGCCGGTGCTCACACCGAGATGGACGAGGCGCATGCGGATGGACTGAAAGATCTGCCGCGCCTCGGCAAGCGCGTTCTCGTCGCGCGCCCGCGCGGCAAGCGCGACGTTGTGCGCCGCGGCAAGCATTTCCTCCTCTGCGGCGAGGAGCTGCGGGCTGTACAGGGTGAAGAGCGGATCGCCCTTCCGGATCGCCGTGCCGTCGGTGGTGGCATAGAGCGTCCCGATCCAGCCGCTCGCCCGCAGCGTCACCGCGGTCACGACCGGTGTCGCCTGCCGGACATAGCCGACCGTGTGCACGGTCTGGTGCAGGGTGCCGAAGCGAACGGTGCTCGTCTCGACCGCGAGGTTCTGTTCGATCGCCGGATCGATCGTCACGTCGCCCGGATTGCCGGCCGTGCTTCCCGCGGCGTACACCGGAACGAGTGCCATGCCCATGGCGCTGATTCCCGGTTTCGGCGAGATCGACGCCGGTCCCAACATCGGATCCCACCAGTAGAGAACCTTGCGTGTCGAGTCGACTGGGGGGGCGGCCATGGGAGCCTTTTGCGCTCCCATGCTTCGAATGGGATCTCTGCCGCCGTCGGCGTACCGTGCCCCGAGGACCGCGCCCAGGCCAGCGGCGAGGAGTACCAGGACGAATGTTCGGGTGATGCGCTTCATAGGAATCTCCGACCGGAATGCAATGAACTGCCGTCCGTTGGGCGCCCCCGATCAGTCCGGACGCCGGCGGCGGCGGATCACCGCGAGTGAATGCGCCGCTGCAGCGGCAGCGAGGATCCCACTCGCGAGGTCAGGAGATCAAATGAGGAATACGCAGTGCAGGATGCTGTGGGGCGGAGGGATGGCTCGAATCGGCGGTGCGATGCCAGGCGAGACCGACCTCCGCGCAGCCGGCGTCTTCATGTCGGTCACGATATAGAGCAGCGCCGCGCCGGCGGCATGCGCCAGCGGGGGGTGCGAAGGCGCGCCCACCGTCGTATGGCTCGCATCGTGTCCCGGGCAAACACAGGGAGCGCCCATGTCGCGCTTCAGGCAATGTGCACCCACCGCACCACGGGCCATCTGCGCAGCGGTCACGGACGCATTGCCGACGCCTGCGGCACAGGGGTTCGGCATGTTCGTGTGCACGCCCGTCCACACGCAGGCCGCCGCAGCCGATTGCGCATACAACACGGCGACCATCGTGAGCAGTCCGATCATCTTGCGGAGCAGGCCTGAACGCTTCATGGCGGCGATTCTACCCCAGTGGTCGTTGGCGCTCCGTGACATGCCACAGATCCGGCGAGCTGGAGAACGGTCGCGGTCGTGCCCGTGGTTCGACCGCCCGGCGACAGGTTTGTCGGGGGACGCTGCGTTCCAACGGAATCGCTACGCCGGCGGCAGCCTGCCCATCTGCTCCCGCAGCTTCTCCAAGGTCGCGCCGAAATCCGCCAGCCGGATGCCGTAGCAGTGCTCAACGGAGCCGAGGCGCTATGAGCGTTTGATGTGCCGAGGTGGGTTGGGGGCAACGGCAACAGACTGAAGCTGTGCGTGACCGCCAGATTCTTCGGCGGCGGCTTATCGCCGCATTGCCGCCCCAAAGCCCGTCGGCGCCCATGTCCGTTCAGGCCGATCTGCTGCCCCAGGGTGGCCGCGCCGGCCGACTGCTCCACCTCGCACACCCGCCGTTGAACCGACGCCGCACGGAGCGGCCGGACAGACAGGGTCGAGAGGTAACGTCGGCGGACCGGCGCTCCGACGTTCCGATCGTCCGCATCAGGGGTTTGATGCAACGCAGCAGATCCCCGCCACTATTACCGGAGCTGAAGGTAGCTGGTAGCTACCCGATACCAGCCACCGAGCTACTTCGCAGCGCGACGAGCAGCCACGCGCGGGTCCACGGCATCGCAGAAGCCGCGGCCGGCCTTGAATTTCGGGATCTTCCGGGCGGGGATCTTCACCGCCTCGCCAGTCGAGGGATTGCGGCCCTTGCGTGCGCCGCGGGATGCTTGCTTGAACGTGCCGAAGCCCACGATCGAAACCTCGCCGCCTTTCTTCACCGTCGCAACGATCGTTTCTGTCACGGTGGCCAAGATCCGCGCTGCCTGGGCGCGGGAAAGATCGTGTTCTTTTGCGATTTTTTCTGCGAGTTCGAGGCGATTCATGATATTGCATTGCTCCTTGCTGGATAAGGGTGGGTGGCAGTGTAACGAGATCGGACCCGAAGATCCGCAACGCGTCGTCATGATCCGGAATACGGGACCGGAGGCGCCGATGGCAACAGCAGCAGGCCTCCGGTTACCGGGCGCACATCGGCTTGCGGGTACACGGACAATACCGCCTTCAGCGCCGGCAGAAATTCCTTCTTGAAATCCTTGTCCGGTGCCTTGCCCTGGTACTCCTGGGCGAATTGATCCCGAAGCGTCTTCCAGTACAACGTCACGGGCCGGCCGTTGATCCGGTGCAGGCGGTGCGCGAGCCAGGCATAGATGTCCAACGCCAGCGCCGATCCTTTCAGCGCCTGGAGGGCGCGATTGTCGAGCGGCACGCCGTTTTCCACGAGTTGGTGGAAATAGCCTTCCGAGAGAACCATCGATCCAGGCCACAGGACCGTTTGGTTCGTATCGCGATTTACCGACCACGCATCGAACTGCTCGACCGGCTGTCCGTTGAAGGTTCGCCCCTTGTAGCCGATCTGGAGGCGGCATGCGGCGAGCCCGTGCATTTGCTTGCGCAGCGTCCTGTACCGTGCCCCCTGGTCGTCCAGACCCATTATTCGAAGGAAATCCGCGGTGGTCCTTCCGATGGGAACTTCCCTGGTGTTGTTTCGCTTGGCGAAGGTGGAAACCCACGCCAGCGCCAGACGAGGCATTGCGCCGTACGGGATCGGCTGCAAGACCGGGCCGTGGCCTTCGTCGATCACGCCGGCCTGGATGTTGATCCAGGCCGCCCCGGACTGCCGGAGAAATTCCCGGCCTTCAACCTTGGAGCGGGGCAACCCAACCTGGCAAAAAACAGCGTGCGTGAACGCCATGTCGATGCCGGCGGGCGGTTCGGAAGAAATCTCGGTCGCCGCCTCGATCAGCCTCTCGGCGCGGCGGCTGCCACGGTTGATCGGAGCCACACCGGCCGGCCCATTGCTCCCCGGGGGGCGCTGTTCTTGTGCTATCCGCATACCCATGTCCCGGCAAAGTCAATGGGTTACGCGCAGGGGCAGTTTCTCCGGATAGCACGGAGGACGGGCGACAACGTCTCTCCGCGTAAGTCGATTTTGAAAAGGGTTGGGGAGGGCTACGAACCAGGGGGTCGTGGGTTCGAATCCTGCCGGGCGCACCAAATATCGCTGCATAAAAAAGGGGTTGTCGGAAACGATGACCCCTTGTTTCTTGGCGGTTGTGCTATAGAACGGTGCTTGTGCTATTGGCGACATCATTCGATGCGCTCCGGACGCCGCCGATAGACCCGCTGGGTGATCGCCGCGTCGGCATGCCCGAGCAACTGACGAGCTCGCTCCAGACTCTCCGCATCGCTTGCCGTCCGCGCGAATTCGATGCTCGATCCCCATTGAACGAAATGCGCGGATCTGCGCCGCCGATCGCGTTTTTCCGGTCAGGTCGGCGAGTTCGTCGGAAGACAGAAACATGCTCACCCCCCTACACTGGCGCCGACCTTCCTGGGATTCCGGAACAGCGCCGCGCCGTACCGTTTGATCGTCGCTTCGTCGGGTTGCGCCGGGTCGAAAATCTTCCGGAGAAGGTCCCTCCTGGCTTCAAGCAGCGCGTCGGCTGCGCGCAACGCTTCCCGGGCAACGATATTGTCCAGCGCGGACCCGACCGGATCCGGTTGGCTTTCCGCAGCCTGTTGCGCGTCCTCGTGGTTCGACGCGAACCGCATTGCGTCACGGGATGCGGCGTTGTGCGATTTCCGGATCCGCCCCCACAAGGTCGACATGATCCAAGCGCGGGCAGGACCGAACGCAGGGTCGTACTTGGATCGCCCGGATGCGATCTCATACGACATCAGCCGTGCCTCTTGCTCGATATCCTCCAGATCGACGCGGTATGCGGCCGCCACTTTACGCAGGTCGTCGCGATCGAGGCCGCCGAAGGTCTCTACCCAGCTTTGCATTTCCGCTTCCATGTACGAGTGTTTTGCCGCATCCTCTCGGTAACGTGCGAGTAGTACTTGTCGTCGATCGCGCAACCGATGCGCCGCCTGGCGGTGGATCGGTCGATTCCCGCGAGACGGGCGAGCTGCGCGTAGGTAAGCCCAACGAACCAGAGCCGAACGAGCAGGCAGGAAGCCGCCAGCCGCTGGCACCTACGCGATGCTTTCGGAGTAAGGGGTTGTGTGCACGATGATGCGGAGACAACCACCGCCGGATCAATCGCGCCGCTGCTGTAAAGGATCTGTTTCCTGGCGTGGGGTGGAAGTGCCGAAAACGCCTTCCAGCTCCCGACGTCGGCGATCGCACCGATTTCCACGAAGGCCCGGGCAACGGGATCCCGGACCACCATGAGAAGCCCGTCGACTTCCCCCGCCGACAACCTCAGCGTTCGCGCGATATCGCCGGCCGACCCACCCGCATCGCAAATCGCGGCGACGGCGTCCAGCGAAGAAACGAAGATATCGGAGGCACCCACGGCTATCGCCTCTCCGACGGGAATTGGGGCGCCTCACCGATCGCGCGCCAGGCCTGGTAGATCCGCTCGCGCATCGCGTAGGCCGGCAGCGGCACCCGCCCGGAATGCCGGCGGGCATCGACATCCCGGGGGCGCCTCAAGGTCAACTTGCGCCGGATCTTGAAAAGCTCGCTCATCAAGTAGGTCGATGCCCCATGCCGGATGAAGTACGTCTCGAGGGCCTTGGCTTCGTTGACCAGCGCGACCGCGCGCAGGCCGGCCTTGAGCGTCGCGCCATCGAAGGCGATTCCGATGGTGAGCGTGCGCATGGCGGCCAGGCAATTGAGATCGACGGCCGAGAGCTGTCTCAGGTGGAGCAACTGCTCGCCCTCGATCCCGGCGGCGTGCAGCTCGTCCGGCTGGGCTTCGGCCAGCAGCGCGCCGAGATTGGCCGTGAGCGTGGTCTTCCCGGCCCCGCCCTTGGTGCTGGTGATGGTGAACTTGATCATCGATTCCTTGCCGATTAAGGTCCCTGATCAGGCGTACGGAATCGATGGGAAAAGTGTCGGGTCACTCCTTCAAATAGTCGCCAATCCCATGATCGGCGAAGATCTTGCGGATGCGCTTGATTTCCTCGTAGAGTGTGCCGCGCGGGATTCGGAGCCGCTCGGCGGCCTCTTTGATGGAAAGTCCGTCCTCGCCCAGCATCGCGCACAATCTGCGCTGCGCCGGGGTCAGCTGCACGAGAACGCGCGCCAGATCGATGCGCGCGTGATGCCGATCGACGCCCTGGTGATCGCCGGCGCGCTTTTCTGCCACGATCATGACCTCCGCGGACTCGGCAGAAACCGTCGAAAGAGGTGCTCGGGACACCAGGCCCGGGACCCCGGCAAGCAGACGCGCGACGCGGTGCGATCGCGCCAACCCGTAGGTGCGTTCGATGCCCGGGCCACACGTGAGATCACACAGGCGGCACCAACCGGCCCGAAGACGCCGCGACGCACCATCCGCCGCAGCGAGCTACGCCAGATCGTTCCGCTGGCGGACTCGACGATTTATGGGCTGGAACGGCGTGGCGAGTTTCCGCAGCGATTTTTCCTCACCGCGCGCTGCGTGGTGTGGGACCTGGCCGAGGTCGAGGAATGGCTGCGGAGCCGGCGGCAGCCGGGCAGCAACGAGCTGGTAAAGAAGGCGCCGGTGCCGGATTTTCGGAAGCGTAAGAGCAAAACGCTCAGGGAGACAGGGTACCGAGTCGACGCGCGTCGCCCTGCCCCATTCCGACCTCTCCAGGCTCAAACCTGAATTGGAAAAGACTGATCGACGGGGATAACCGGAATGGCGCATTGTGGCTTCACCGCAGAGCGCGAAGGCCGGTGCGATTCTAGCGGAGAAAAGGTGGTAAATTCGAAAAAGAAGGGTGGTAAATTCTGCAACACATTGATTTCATTTAATATGAGACGGACTGCAAATCCGTGTACGCCGGTTCGATTCCGACCCCCGCCTCCATCGATGCTACGGAATCAATACACTCGAACCGGTCGTGCGCCGCCCCTCCAGATCCTCATGGGCGCGCGCCGCCTCGCTTAGCTTGTAGCGGTGCGCCACGTCGATCCGGACCTCGCCGGAGCGCACCATCTCGAACAATTCCTCCGCACCTTCCTCGAAACGGCTGCGCGGCGTGATGTGGGTCGCCAGCGTGGGTCTGGTCACGAAAAGCGACCCTTTCTGTGACAACACGCCAAGGTTCACATTGGCGAGCGGGCCCGACGCATTACCGAAGCTCACCATGAGCCCCCGTGGCTGCAAGCAGTCGAGCGACCGCTCCCAGGTTTCCTTTCCGACCCCGTCGTACACGACCGGCACTTTCGCGCCGCCGGTCAACTCCAGAACCCGCGCGACCACGTCTTCCTTCGTGTAATCGATCGTGGCCCAGGCACCGTTCTCCCGCGCCATGCGCGCCTTGGCTTCCGAACTCACCGTTCCAATCAGCTTCACACCCAGTGCGCGCGCCCACTGGCATGCGATCAGACCCACGCCGCCGGCCGCCGCATGAAACAGGATGGTTTCGCCACCCTGAAGACGATATGTCTGCCGAAACAGGTACTGGACCGTCAGGCCCTTGAGCATCATGGCGGCAGCCTGTTCATAGCCGATTGCAGGGGGCAACGTGATGGCGCTCTCCGCCTTGAGGAGGTACAGGCCGCAATACGCGCCGACCGGACCCATCGGGTATGCAACGCGATCGCCCGGCTTGAACGTACGAACGTCCGGACCGACCGCCTCGACCTCTCCCGCACCCTCGACCCCCAATCCGTGCGGCAGCGGCATGGGATAAAGGCCGTTGCGGTGATAAACGTCGATAAAATTCACGCCCGCGGCAACCTGTCGAACCCGGATCTGCCCAGGCCCCGGATCCGGCACGTCGATCCGGGTCAAGCGAATGACTTCGGGGCCGCCGTGGCGGTCGATCTGGATCGCGTCGGTATTCATGAAGCAACATTAACCGCTTTCGCTCCGGCATGCGAGCGTTCACGGATACGCAATGGTGTGCACTCGTTTGATGAAATCGGATCGGCACTCGCGCTCGCAACGGCACGCGTCCCGATCCTCGCGCCCCGCGCTCGGTCGGCGGCGCGCATTGGGCATGCTGCTCGGACCCCTCACCGCCGCACTTCCCGGCTGCGCCATTGTGCCGGTGATCGGCAGCGCGGTGACGCAGCAGATCATCGATGCGATCGATGCGAAGCTCGAATCGTCCGTCGGTGATGCACTGGCCGCATTGGGCGCGCCGGGCGGCTTCGAATCCGACCCGCTGGTCCACGTGCCGCTGCCCCTTCCGTTCCGGCTGGCGCAGCCCGCGCTGCAGGCCATCGGCATGGCGCCCGAGCTCCAGGCGCTGGAACACCGCATCAACCAGGCCGAAACGGTGGTCGCATCGACGGCCATGCCGGCCTACCGCACCGTGATCCGCGCGCAGCAATGGCCCCAGGACGTCGACCACCTGAGGGCGCTACTGACCTCGCCGGCAACAGCGCTGCAGGCGCTCTCGGGGAAACGGCTCGACGCTGCCCTGAAACCGCTGATCCAGGATGCGGCCCACGCCACCGGGGTCGACCGCATGTTCGCCCGCATCCAGTCTGCCGCCGGCGCGACCGCCGACATCCGTGCCTACCGCGTGCGCGACCTCCATGCGTACCTGGCGCGGCGATTCATCGCCGCAGTCCAGAGCGTGGTAGCGCGCGGGGCGGTCCGTTCCGCGCCTGGCCTGCCCTGACTCCGCCCTGGCAGGCCGTTGAAACACGTCGCGAGTAGGGCCGCGTCGCCCGCCGTCAGTGGGGGCGACGCGGCGCCCCGTCTTCGATCGTCCAGGCGACGCAGGGATCCATGGCGAGGATCCACTGCGCGGCACGCCGACGTGCCTGGTCTTCCCGATACTCCGGAGCCGCCCGATTGACCACGCCCTCCGTCGCCAACAGGCACCGATCGAGCATTCCGCCCGGATGAAAATTCCACTCCGTGGGGGCAACCACGACGTATCGTTCGACGACGTCGCCCACCAGTTCGACTTCGTGCATCAGCAGGCCGCGCGCCGTTTCCACCGTCGATCTGCCGACCCCTGGCGCCAGCGTCGCACCGCTCGCCCGCCCCAGGAGCGTCGGGCGTCCATCGAGGTGGCGCTCCAGTTCTTCCGCGCGCGCGAGCACCCGTGCGCGGACACCGTCGCCGGTCGCGCCGCCGGCCCGCGCGAAGGCACCGGTTTCGGCCGCTGCGCCGCGCCATAGCGGATATCGCGCAAACGCCGCATCCAGCCGCGACCAGGTCCGGGCCGACTCCTCCGCGTCGAGGACCGGCAGCAACCGGCGGCCCGGCACGTCCTCCTCCCGCCCCAGACCATCGATCCACGGCGGAATCGGCCACGCGCAGCGACGAGACGCCTGGATCGCACGGACTACGTTCGCAAACTGCGCCAGGTCCCGCCGCTCGCCGAGGCGCTCGGGCCAATCCAGGATCAGACGCCACGCGTGCTCCCGCGCCGCTTCCGCGGCCACTTCGCGATCGATGGCAACGGGCGTTCCGAAGCCGCGCGCTGCCGCGATCGCCAGGTCGGCGGCAAGACCCTGGGCCTTGCCGCACACCGCGAACATCGCAGGAATCAGGCTGCGGACCGTATCGACGTCGCGATGCCGCAGAATCTTCGCCACCTCGGGACGGGCACAGGTCACGGCGAGGCGGAATTCCCCGCGCCCCTCGTCGCGCTGCAAGGTGGCGACCACGCGCCCCGGATCGATGACGGTCATCGGAAATGCAAGCGACTGGATCGATGCATGCGGATCAGCGCGTTTCGCGCCCACCGGCAACGACGGCGATGCCCACCGGAGCCGGCGTCGCAAAGCGCCGCACGAGCAGGAAGCTGCCCGCGACGACGGCGATGACGAGCGCTCCGAACATCGTTTCCTTGTCCTGCGCCCACGCCGCGACGCCCGGGGCGGTCAGGCATGCCACGCCATAGGCCGCCACGGCCAGGCTCAGGCTCGCGACCGTCAAGCCCATCGCCCGCGAAAGGACCCGGGCCGTCTGATCGGCGCGCCGCAACAAGGTCGAGATCCAGATCCCGTTCAAGCCGTCGGTTGCCAGCATGCCGACGATGAAGCATCCCGCCAGGGCGGCGGCCCGCCCCAAGCCACCGAAGCGCCCTGCGGCGGCGGTGAACAGCAGTGCCTGACTCACGGTGTCGAACGACAGCGCAAACAGCGCGCCGGTCAGGACGATTCCCCAGCCGCCCGCGAATCGCCCCAACGGCGCCAGCAGGCGCGCGCGCAGGCCCACCGGCGCCACCACCTCGTGGGCCGGCGCAGAGAAGACCGCGTGCAGATTGGCAAGTCCGAGCGCGCCCAGGAAGCCGATCGAAATCCACGCACCGAAGGCATCCAGCCACCGCGGCGTCCCGGCGCCGGCCGCCAGGGCGCTGGAGCCGAGCGCGATGGCCAGCACCACGAACCCGTGCCCCAGCGAAAAGAACGCCCCACACAACCGTGCGAGAACCGGAGACCTGCGGCTGTGGAGGCGGGTGAACCCGTCGATCGTCGCGAGATGGTCGGCATCGAAGCCGTGGCGCAACCCCAGGACGAACACCAGCGCGCACAAGCCATCCCATTCTTGCGGAAGCGGAAATTGCATGGTCCTCCCCTCGGCACGATTCGCGTCGGCCCGACGACCGGGGGCGCAATGCCGCCACGGGTCGCACCGGTCCTCCAGAAGAAAGCAAAAAACGCGCCACCAGACCGCGCTCGATAAGCCGTTGAATTTTGGATGCGTCCACGCTCGAGCGCGGCAGCTTCCTTATCGCTTTCCGTCGTCCGCTGTCACCGTGCTTTGCACCGCACCTTGCACCACACCCGTGCCGGTCGGCCGCGGCATGCACACCGTGAACATCGCGCCGCCATCCGGCCGATTCGCCGCCGACAGCCGTCCGCCATGTCGTTCGACGATCCCGTAACTGATCGCCAGCCCCAGGCCGGTTCCCTTCCCCACCGGCTTGGTGGTGAAAAACGGATCGAAGATCCGATGAAGGTCCGCTGCCGGGATGCCGGGGCCGTGATCGCGGAATTCGATCGTGACCACGTCCGCGGAAGACCGACCCACGACCTCCAGCACCGCGTCCTCCCGGGGGGTCGTCGTCATCGCATCCACCGCGTTCTGCACCAGGTTCATGAACACCTGCTGCATCTGCCCGGCGGAACCCAGGGTGATGAGCTCCTCGGGCAGATCGATCGTCACGCGGAACGATTCGGGGGCCGACTTGCTCACCCAATGCACGGCACGCTCGATCACCGGAACGAGGTTGCACGGGCTTCGTTCGTCCGGATCGACGGACGAAAACCGCTTGAGGGCATCGACGATGTCGCGCGTGCGCTCGGCGCCCTCCACCGTTCCTTCGATCAGGCTGGGAAGATCCTCGAGGATCCGGTCGATCCGCAACTCGGTGCGCAGGCGTTCGCGCTCCCCCGGGTCGACCTCGCCATGCACTGCGGCGCAGTACCGCTGGAGCCGTTCCGTGTACCGCTTCAATGCGACGACGTTGCCGAGCACGAAGCTGATGGGATTGTTCAGTTCGTGGGCGACCCCGGCCACCAACCGGCCCAGCGAGGCGATCTTCTCCGAATGCAGCAGCTGCTGCTGGGTGCGCTTGAGGTCATCGTGGGCCTCGCGCAAGGAGGTGTATGCGCGACGCAACTCCCCCACCGGCCTGCCCGTGATCACCGAACCGAGCAGCCTGCCCGCCGCGTTGTAGCGCGGCGTGCAGTTCAGCGAAACCGGAATCGCCGTGCCGTCGGCACCGCGCAGGTTCATCTCGCAGTCGTGCAGGGGTTCCGCCGCCTCCCCGGTGAAATGCTGCTGGGCGCGCCGGCGCGACGCGTCGTCGGCGAAAAGATCGAAGACCGAGCTCCCCTTGAGCGCCCGCTCCTCCCTTCCCGTCAGCGCGACCAGGGAAGCATTGACGTCCTCGATGCTCCCCGCGCGATCGCAGACGATCAACACGTCCGAGATCGACGCCAGCACCGAAACGATGAACTGCTGGGACTCCTCGAGCGCAGCGTTCTTCTGCTCCAGTTCGGTTTCATGGCCGAGCAGTTCCTGATAGACCTCGTCCATCTTGCGGATGACGTCCATCCAGATCCGGTCGCCGGCCTCCTCCTGGATCCGCGCAAGCGCGACCGGGGGGCGGGAAGCGGGGCGATCCTTGTCGGTCATGGAGTACCTCGCTCAGTGGACCGTGCACACCATGCACGGATCGAACGATCGCACCACGTGCTGGACCGCGACCTGCACGCCGTCCGACCCGGCATCGCCCTCCTCGATGGGGGTTCCGACCAATGCCCGCTCCACCGGCCCCGGAAGCCCGGTCTCGTCGATAGGCGAAAAATTCCAGGTCGTCGGCGCAACGATCTGGTAGTTGTGGATCCGTCCGCGCCGCACGCCGAGCCAGTGCCCGAGACTGCCGCGGGCCGCTTCGACCAGGCCGACCCCCTCGGCATCGCCGGGCAGATCGCCGAATGCGCAAAACGGGTCGTCCGGGACGAACCCGCGGACCCATGCTTCCATTTCCGGAATGACGCGCGCCACTTCGAGCAGCCGCGCCACCACCCGGCTGCGCACGTTGCCCCCGGCGCGCGCGACCAGATCCCGCGCAAGCGGGTGACCGGCGATCAGTTGCCGTGCCAGCGCCCCCGTCTCCGCCGGCGCACCGCCGATCCGCGGCGCCTTGCACCAGGTATACGCGCCCGGCTTGTCCGGCAGCGGCACCGCGGCACCGCGGGCCGGCGGCTGCGGTGCCGCACTCTCCGCATACCAGGCATGGCGGACATCCTCCGCGATCGCGCCGACGTCCAGCGGCAACGTCGCCCCCGATTCCCAAAGACCTCCGGGGAACAGCGGCGCCCCGCCCTGCGCCGACTCGTACGCGCCGAAACTCAGGAACCGGTCGTAGGACCGCCCGAGTTCCTCCAGGCGCAGATCCTCCGCGATCGCCAGAAAACGGGGAAAGTCGGCCCCGCGGCCCTGCGCCCAGGCCGTCAGCTCGCCGTCGTCGGGCAGCCCCGCCACCGCCTCCAGCGCATCGCCGAACACGGTCTGTTCGAGGAACCCGCGAAATTCCCGCAACATCCGATACAGGCGCCGCGCTTCCGTCGCCGAGACCGCCCGCGTGGTCCCACCAGGTTGAAAGGCGTGGCTGTGCGGCCACTTGCCCGCAAGCAGACCCATCGTATGCAGCAAGGCGGCGCGTGCCGGCAGGAAATCGCGTGCCGCGCTGCCCTCGAGCGCCCGGAAGCGCTCGACCGCCATCGCATGCCACGGCCTGCCGGAATACTGGGTCCGCGCGAAATCCGGCATGAAGAACAGATAGAAGTGGCTCAGGTGATCGGCCACGTTCTCCGCCGCCTGCATGCAGTGCATCGCGAGGCGCCCATTGATCGGAGCCCGCAGCCCCATTGCATCCCCCAGCGCCGCCGCAGCGGCTGCCGATTGCGAAATCGAACAGATCCCGCAGATCCGCGGCGCGAACACCAGGGCATCGAACGGTTCCCGGCCCTGCAGGATCTGCTCGAAGCCGCGATAGAGTCCCGCGATCACCCGCGCCGACCGGACGCGGCCGCCATCGACCTCGAGTTGCACCTCGAGGTCGCCCTCGACGCGATTGAACGGACCGATGACGAGGCGTCGGGTCATTTGCGCGAGTGCGGTCGCCCGGAACCGGGAACCGCGACGATGTGGTCCGAATGCGCGTTCTCGCGTACGCGCGCCGGCGTCGCCGACTTCGACAACGCGGCCAAGGCGACGAACCAGGCCTTCGGCATGTCCACGGGAAGCCCGATGGGAATGCCGGCGACCTTCGGCGTCTGCGCGAAGGGATGTCCCGGATCCTCGAACCCCGGTTCGGTGCAGCGAATGCAGGCATAGCCGCCGCGCAGACAGGAGCCGCCGCCGTTCCATGCCCGCAGATTGCAATCCGCATGGGCCTGGGTTCCCTTGCACCCGAGGTTTTCCATCAGGCAGCCCTGGTCCGTCGGCCGCTCCGCACTCGCCTTGAATTCGTAGAACTCGTTGCGCGGGCAGCCGTGATGGACCAGGTGGTCGGCATAGAAGCGCGGCCGCCCGTACTCGTCGAGATCCGATCCGCGCAAGGTTCCGCGCGCCAGCGCGATCAAGGTTTCGGTGACCCAGTCGGGATGCGTCGGGCAGCCCGCGACGTTGATCACCGGCAGACCGGCCGCGCCACGGTATTGCGCACCGAGCAGCCCGCCGCGCGCCACGCCGTCGTACTGGAGGCCGCAGGCATCGGTCGGGTTGGAGCCGGCCGAGGTTACACCGCCGAAGGCCGCGCAGGATCCGACAGCAACCACGTGTCGCGCCCGCTCGGAAAGCCGGCGCACCCACTCGATCGCCGGGATGCCGGTTCCCGCAACGACGTGGAACCGGCCGCTGCCGCGCGGCCCGCGCAGCATCGCCCCTTCGACGCAAAGCACATCGAAGCCTTGCACACCCCGGGCGCAGGCCTCGAGCACGTCGCGCGCCTGCGACCCGGTCTGCTCGGACAGGCTGGGATGCCAGAGCAGCCGTACGCCTTCATCGGCCAGCACCGCGGGAAGCGAACCTGGCTCGCTTCCGAGCCAGGACAGCGTGCACCCACCGCAACCGCCGCTTTGAAACCAGAGAACGTTCATGGCGACTCCAATCCGTATCGAGACAGCTTCGACCGCAAGCCCACGCGCGACAGGCCGAGTTCGTCGGCGGCGCGCGTCTTGTTCCAGCGATGTCGCACCAGCGCTTCCTTGAGGACTCGCGCCTCCAACTGCTCCATGCGCTCCTTGAGTCCGCCGTCGAGCCCCGCCAGCAGCGAGAGTTCGCGCTCCTCGGCGGCCTCGCCGGCGGCCAGCACCACCCGCGGACTGAACAGATCGGCACCCAGCAACTCGCCGTCGGCCAGGACCAGCATCCGTTTCACTTCGTTGTGGAGTTCGCGCACGTTGCCGGGCCACCGGTATGTGCCCATGCACTGCAGCGCTTCCGGCGAAAACCCCCGAACCGACACACCGAACTCGGTCTGCGCCTGCGCAAGCAGGCTTTCGGCGATCGGGACGATGTCCGCCGGCCGCTCGCGCAACGGCGGCACGCGCAGGGAGATTCCGGCCAGTCGCCAGTAGAGGTCCTCGCGAAACCGGCCCTGTCGGACCTCCTCCTCCATGTCCCGGTTCGTCGTGGCGATCACCCGTACGTCGACCGAGATGGGCCGGGGGCTTCCGACGGGTCGGACTTCGCCTTCCTGCAGGGCACGCAGAAGCTTCACCTGGAATGCGGGCGAGGTATCACCAATCTCATCGAGGAAGATCGTTCCCCCATCGGCCTGCTGGAACAGTCCGATCCGGTCTTCGACGGCGCCGGTGAAGGCGCCGCGCTTGTGGCCGAACAGTTCCGCCTCGAGGAGGGAATCGGGCAGCGCGGCGCAGTTTTCGACGACGAAGGCGCGCTCCGCGCGCGGACTCGCATAATGCACCGCGCGTGCCAGCAATTCCTTGCCGGTGCCGGATTCGCCCGTGATCAGAATCGGCAGATCGAACGCGGCGACCCGTTCGGCCAGAGAACACACGGCATCGAGCGGGCTGCCGGGGCCGCGCACGATGCGCTCGAACGCGGCGATCGCCTTGGCCTGGACGCGACGTTCGCGCACGGCGGCCTTCAGCGCATGCGGACTGGTGCGCAGTTCCAGCGCCAGGCGCTGATTGTCCTGTTGCAACCGCCACAATTCGGCAGCCGAACGCAGGGTATGCAAGAGGTGATCGGGTTGCCACGGCTTGAGCAGGTACTGCCAGATCCCGGCTTCGTTGACTCCGGCGATGATGTCCTGCGCGTCCGTGTACCCCGAGATCACGATCCGGACGGTGTCCGGCCAGCGCATCCGCACCTGCTTGAGAAACTCGATGCCCGAAGCGCCGGGCATGCGCTGATCGCTCAGCACGATCTGGACGAACTCGCGCTCCATGATCGCCTGGGCATCGGCCGCGGACCCGGCAGTGAACACCGCGAAGTCCTCTTCCAGGGTGCGACGCAGCGCCTCCTGCGAACGCACCTCGTCATCGACCACCAGTACTGCGGGAAGATCGGCCGGCATCAGCGCACTTCACCCTCTCAACAGATTCTCGGCAATTGTTCGCCCGTCAGCCAGTCGACGATGCGCCGACCGCCGAAGCGCGTCGTCATCTGCACGAAACGGCGATCGTCGGCGACCGCGACACCGATGCGCGCGGCATTCTTTCCCAACGGATGCGCGCGCAACGCCGCCAGCGCGTCATCGGCTCTGGCGGATGGCACCACGGCGAGGAGCTTACCTTCGTTGGCGACGTAGAGGGGATCGAAGCCGAGAAACTCGCATGCCGCGGCAACCGCCCGCTGCACCGGGATCATCGCCTCATCGAGGTGAAAGCCGACGCCCGACTGGGCGGCGATTTCGTTGAGCGTCGTCGCCACCCCGCCGCGCGTCGCATCGCGCAGGACGCGCACTTCCGGCACGGCGGCGAGCAGCTCGCGCACCAGGCCGTGCAGCGCCGCGGTATCGGAGACGATCGGCGAATCGAAGGCGAGGTTCTCCCGCTGCGACAGGATCGCCATGCCGTGCTCGCCGATCGACCCCGAGAGCAGCACCACATCGCCGGGACGTGCGTTGGCGCCGGCGCAGTCGATTCCCTCGGCAAGATCGCCGACGCCCGTCGTCGTGATGAACACGCCGTCGGCCTTGCCCGCCTCGACGACCTTCGTGTCGCCCGTCACCACCGGCACGCCCGCATCGCGCGCGGCGCGCGCCATGGATCCGACGATGCGCACCAGATCCGCCAGCGGGAATCCCTCCTCGAGGATGAACCCGGCAGCAAGATAGCGCGGCTGCGCGCCCATCATTGCGACATCGTTGATCGTGCCATGCACCGCCAGGCAGCCGATGTCGCCGCCCGGAAAGAACAGCGGCGACACAACGTGGGAATCGGTCGACATCACCAGGCGCGCACCGGCGGGCGGCGCCCGCCAAGGAAGGCGCGCGCCGTCGTTGCCGTCGAGGAATTCGTTGTCGAGGCCGCGCGCGAACACCTCGCGGATGAGCTGGGCCATCGCCCTGCCCCCGGCCCCGTGCGCCATGTCGACGCGACCGCCGCGCAGATCCAGCGGGCGCACGTAGTCGGGCTTCGCGTTCACGCTTGCGTTCATGCCGCCTCCCGGAAACGGCCATAGGTGAAATGCGCGGCGCAGGCGCCCTCGGACGAGACCATGCACGAACCCACCGGATTCTCCGGCGTGCACACGGAGCCGAAGATCCGGCAGTCCTGGGGGCGCTTTTCGCCGCGCAGGATCGCCGCGCATTCGCACGCCTTATGGTCCGGGACGGCCACGTAGGGAACGTCGAAGCGCAGTTCGGCATCGAAATCCGCATACGCGGGGCGAAGGCGCAGTGCGCTCTGCGGCACCGTGCCGAGGCCCCGCCATTCGAAATCGGGGCGCACGGCAAACACCTCGGCCACCAGTTCCTGCGCCTTGCGGTTGCCGTCGGGCGTGACGGCGCGCGTGAACTCGTTTTCCACCGCCGCCCGGCCTTCGTTGATCTGCCGAACCAGCATGTGGATCGCGCGCAGCACGTCGAGCGGCTCGAACCCCGCGATCACGACCGGTTTGCCATAGTCGCGGGGGAACGGTTCATACGGCGCCGACCCGATGACGGTCGACACGTGCGCCGGGCCGACGAAGCCGTCGAGGCGGACGCCCCCCGGCGCAGCGAGGATCGCGTGCATCGCGGCAGGCGTCAGCACGTGATTGCACAGCACGCGGAAATTCGACAAGCCTTGCGCCCGCGCTGTCCGCACCGCCACGGCGGTCGGCGGCGTCGTGGTCTCGAAGCCGATGCCGAAGAACACCACCTCGCGATCGGGGTTGTCACGCGCGATGGCCACCGCGTCCATCGTCGAGTAGACCATGCGGATATCCGCGCCCCGGGCCTTGGCCTTGAGCAGCGACAGTCCATCCGACGCCGGTACGCGCAACGCGTCGCCATAGCTGCAGAGGATGACGCGGTGCGCCAGCGCGAGGCGGATCGCCTGATCGATGCGGCCGATCGGCAGCACGCACACCGGACATCCCGGGCCGTGAATCATGCGCACGCCGGGCGGCAGCAGGTCCAGGAGGCCGTAGCGCGAGATGGCATGCGTATGGCCGCCGCAGAACTCCATCAGGCGATATTCGCGTCCAGCCTGCACGTCGCGTTCGATCGCGGCCGCCACCGTTCCGGCGAGCGCGCCGTCGCGGAATTCGTCGATGAACTTCACTGCGGATCCTCCGCGACCGCAGGGTCGTCCAAGGAACGAAAAAGCGCGAGCGTACGCAGCGCCTCGTCCGTATCGAGCTTCTGCAGGGCATAGCCGACATGGACGATGACGTAGTCGTCGACCGCGACCCCCTCCACCAAGGCCAACGAAATCTCCTTGCGCACCCCGCCGAGATCGACCGTCGCCGTATCGGGCGACGGAAGATCCACCACGCGCACCGGTATTGCCAGGCACATCGATCATCTCCCCACGGTTTGCATCGCGACCCACGCCTGCCCCAGGCTCACCCCGCCATCATTGGGAGGCAGCTGCCGGGCTTCCAGAAACGACAATCCCCCTTCCTGCAGATGCTCGCGCAACGCCGCGCCGAGCAGGGAATTGAGCAGGCAGCCTCCGCCCCCGGCGACGAGCGTGATGCCGGTGCGCTCCGCGGCCCGGATGACCCAGTCGGCCAGGGCCCGCGCCAGCGCCGCATGGAACACCGCGGCCCCGCGAGCCGGGTCGCGGCAATCCGCCAGAAACGCCAGCAGCGGCAACAGATCGAGCGTGCCGTCCGGATGGATGTGCCAGAAGTCGCCCGCTCCCGCATCCGGGATCGAGGCGGCGGTGAAGCGGTACGCCAGCCCCTCCAGCCGCATCGCCGCCTCTCCCTCATACGCCGTGTTTTCGCACACGCCCAGCAAGGCCGCCGCCGCATCGAACACACGACCCAGGCTGCTCGTCGGAGGACAGTGCAGTCCGCGCGCGAGCATGTCGGCAATCGCATGTGCACCGGGTTGCGCGGCAAAGCGGCAGACGATCTCGCCACCGCGCCCGATGCGGTGCAATGCGGCGGCCGCCATGCGCCACGGCTCGCGCGCGGCCCGATCGGCGCCGGGCAGCCCGAGCGGTGCAAGGTGACCGATCCGGTCGCAGCGCGCGCCGCGCAGCTGCAGCAGCTCGCCTCCCCAGGCGCCGCCGTCGGTCCCCAGGCCAACGCCGTCGACGGCGAGCCCCAGCGCGTCTTCCTCCTCCCGGCCGTGTTCGGCGAGCACGGCGGCGATGTGCGCATGGTGATGCTGCACCGGAATCAAGGCGATCCCGTTCCGCTCGGCGAATCCCGCGGCCAGAAGGCTCGATGGGAAGTCGGGATGCAGATCGCAGGCAACCGCCGTCGGCGCGACGTCCAGAATCCCCAGCAGATGTTCCACCGTGCGCTCCAGAACCCGGACCGTCGCGGCATTGTCCAGATCGCCGATGTGTTGGGAGACATAGGCTTCGTCTCCGCGCGTGGCGCACACCGTGTTCTTGTACCAGCCGCCGAAGGCGAGCACGGACGGGCCGGAGCGCGGCAGCCGAATCGGCTGCGGCACGAATCCGCGGGCACGCCGCACGAACCCGCGGGCCGACCGCACGCTGTCATCACAACGGATCACGATCCCGCGGTCATGATCGAGGATCGCGTCGGCGATCGGCGGGTCGCCGGCCAAACGTTCCGCGGCCTCATCGTTGTCCGCGACCAGGGGCTCCCCACCGAGATTGGCGCTGGTCATCACGAGCAGGAGATCCTGCGGCATGTGCAACCACCCCGTGCCTGCGGGCCGCCCCGCCGCCTCGTGGAACAAAAGCCATTGAATCGGCGTCGAGGGCAGCATCAGGCCGAGGGTTTGCAAGCCCGGAGCGATGCCATCGGCGATTCCATTTTTCACACCCTCACCCCCGCCCTCTCCCGCGTCCGCGGGAGAGGGGGAACCCGTTGCGCCGCCCGGGGTTCGACACAGAACGACCGGGCGTTCGTCGGACTCCAGCAGCGCACGTTCCTCGTCGTCGATCTGCGCGACGTCGCGAAACGACGCGACGCTGGCCCCCATCACCGCGAAGGGCTTGCGCTCCCGCTCCTTGCGGGCGCGCAAGCGCGCGACGGCCTGCGGATTGCGCGCATCGCACGCCAGATGGAACCCTCCCAGACCCTTGATCGCAACGATGGCGCCACCGCGCAAGGAGGCCAGGATATTCGCGATCGGATCGCCGACCCGCACGTTCCCCTTCCCGTCGTGGAGGCGCAGGCGCGGCCCGCAATCCGGGCAGCACACCGGTTCGGCATGGAAGCGCCGGTCGCGCGGATCGGCGTATTCCCGCGCGCACGCCGCGCACATCGGAAACGCTGCCATGCTGGTCCGGCCGCGGTCATACGGCAGACCGTGCGTCAACGTGAAACGCGGGCCGCAATGGGTGCAGGTGATGAACGGGTGGCGCCAGCGCCGCGACGCCGGGTCAAACAGCTCTTCGAGGCACTGCGCACATACCCCCGTATCCGGTCCGATGGCAATGCGCGCCCCGCCCGGCGGGCTGTCGATACGCGCCGTGTCCGGCGCGTCGGCGGCCGCGCTCGCCACGATCACGAAGCCGCGTTCGCCCCGGGCCGGAACCGCATCGACACGGATTGCGTCGATACGCACGTGGGACGGGGCTTCGCGGTGCAGCCGCGCCACCAGTTCCCGAATCCGCGCCGGATCCCCCTCTGCCGCGATCTCGACCCCGGATGCGTCGTTGCGCACCCACCCCGATAGCTCCAGTTCCGTGGCGACATGCCAGACGAAGGGACGAAACCCGACCCCCTGGACCAGGCCGCGCACATGGATGCGGCGCCCTTCGATCACCTTCGACTCCCCGAATCCACTTATTGCATGGGCCGATCGTGGCTCTTCCGGGACCCCGGTTCCGCCGACTCCCGGATCTGCCGTTCGAGGTCGGCAATACGCTGGCGCAGTCCCGCCATCGTCTCCGCCTGCGCCGCGCGCGCCGCGGCAACGCCCGCCTCCACCCAGGCACACCACGATACCATTCCATCCCCGGACTCGGCCGACACGCGGATGACCTCGATCGCCGGATTCACGCGCCGCGCATATCCGATCGCCGCGTCGACGTCGAAGCGCAGATGGGGAAGCAGATCGCACTTGTTCAGCAGCATCAGGCTCGCCGCCCGGAACATGTCGGGATACTTGACCGGCTTGTCCTCGCCTTCGGTCACCGAAAGGACCGCAACCTTGTGGGCCTCACCGAGATCGAAGGCCGCCGGACACACCAGGTTGCCGACGTTCTCGATCATCAGGACGCCGCCTTCGGGCAGCGCCGACTCCCCGGCGAGACGGTCCATCGCGTGGCCCACCATATGTGCGTCGAGGTGACAACCCTTGCCGGTATTGATCTGCACCGCCGGGGCGCCGGTCGCGCGGATGCGCTCGGCATCGCGGTGGGTCTGCTGATCGCCTTCGATGACGGCGATCGGAACCCGGGGCCACAACGCCTCGATCGTCCGCACGAGGAGCGTGGTCTTTCCGGATCCGGGACTCGAGACGAGGTTGAGCGCAAAGATCCCCCGGTCCGCGAGGCGCGTCCGGTTCGCCCCCGCGAAGCGGTCGTTCTTGGCAAGGAGGTCCTGTTCGAGCCGCACCAAGCGGGAGCGGCCGTCGTCGCCCGGATGCCCGGGGGCGTGTGAATGCTCGTGGCCATGGTCGTGATCACGGTCGTGATCATGGCCGTGGTCGTGGTGATCGTGGCCGCGATCCGGGTCATGGGAATGATCGTGCCGGTGCGAAGATCCTTCGATCCGGGCATCCTCGCCGCCGCAACCGCAGGTATTGCACATCGCCGCTCCCTTCACTCCACCTCGAGTTCCCGCACCCGCATTTCCGTACCTCCCGTCACTTGCACCTGGTAACTCCCACACACCGGACAGGCGCCGGCGCTCTCCGCCAGCGGCACGCTTCGACTGCAAGGCATACACCACGCCGTTCCGGGCGTGCGCAGCATTTCGAGCCGGGCGCCTTCGGCAAGACTGCCTCGCGTGACGACATCGAAGCAGAAGGAAAGCGAGTCGGGCTCGACCGCGGCCAGCGCACCGATCTCCAGCCATACGGTCTTGACCCGGCTGAATCCCTCGCGGGCGGCTGCGTCTTCGAGGATCTGCAGCACGCCATGCGCCAGCGACATTTCATGCATGGTCCATGCCCCACCCGCGGCGATCCTCGCCTACACGGAGCGCAGGAACCGCTCCCGCGGTGCATCGCAACAAGGGCAGGCCCAATGTTCGGGCAGATCCGCAAACGCGGTGCCCGGCGCAACACCGCCCTCGGCGTCTCCCCGATCGGGATCGTAGATGTACCAGCAGATGCCGCACTCCATCCGGGTGTCGGCCGGGGGCGGTTCGTCGACCGCGGTTCGCTCGAATCCTGCGCTCACGTCAATCCTCCACGGCGGCGAGCCACTCTCCGAGTCGCTCGCAACTGTCTTCGTAATCCTGCACCGCGGCTTGCGCGGCGATGGGCAAATCGACGATCTCGATGGTATTCAGAATCATCTGTCCCATGTTGTGAAAGTGTTGCACCCACCACACGTTTCCCAAGCGGGTCGATCCGATCCGGCAACTGCCGTACCCGCGCGACAGGATCCCGATCGGCCCTCTGCCCAAGGTGTCGCCAAGATACTGCAAGTCCTGGGGCGTGACCGGGAGCAGGGTCAAATTGACGACGTGCGCGGGATCGCCCGGCCGCCAACGCTCGGCCCGGTGCAGGATTTCCCGGATCAGGGCGGGGGAATTCATCAGACCCTCGCGCTCGGGACCGGGCTCGACCGCTCCGCGGAATGGCGACGCCGGGATGCCGGCGGCAGCCGGAAAAGCTCCCGTCTCGACCCGGTCATCGACCAACGCGCCATCCGGCGCCAGCACCTGGACGCGCCACACCGACGGGAAGGACGTCTCCTGGATGTGTACCGGCCGCGGACCATCGATCCGACAGGACACCTCACCTTGTCCCAGCAGATCGTTGACCTCGTCAACCACTTCTCTCGACGCGTGCAGGAGCGAAAGGAACGGCGCGACAGCCCCGCCACCGGTCCCATCCCACGCCACGAACGGCTCAGCCCGCATCCGATCGAGCAGGGACGACAGCAGCCGGACTGCTTCGCGCTGCGCGGCCTCCGACTTCGGCGTGCTCCGTGGCGGACGCTGGAAGGTCTCCATCCGACCCGGCGCGAATGAAACCTGCGGGCCTTCGGCCGACGCGAGCGATGCATCGCCCAGGACAGGAACGGGAAACGGCTTCATGTCGTCCTCCGGAGCACGGCGGGCCACTGCGGTTCCCGCCCGATCAGATCGGCAAATGCATCATCGATCGCAGCACGAGCCGCCGGACCGCCGGATTGCACGGCCGCCAGGGCGTCCAGGGCCCGGTCGACCGCGAGGGCGCGCTCCGCGTCGACGATCTCGCGCGCCGACCCGAGGAACCCCAACACCCATCCCCCCACCGGGACCGGCCCGGTCAGCAGCGTGTCGACCCGTTCGATGCCATTGCGGCTGCGGCACACCGCGACGGGTCCCTCCATGCGCAGCACCTGCATCGGAATCGCCATGCACATCAGCAGGACACTCCCCATGCCCGCAGAACCCGCGCGTCGCCGACCCGGCATGCCGCCTCGGCGGACGGGCGACCCGATTCGTACGCACGCAGCGACAGCGGGGACCCGTCTTCCCGCGGTGCATCCCGAAGCGTCGGCGCATGGCCCCAGTCGATCAGGAGGTCGACCACCCATGCGACGGCCTCGGCGACGCGCGCAAGCACGCAAGGCCGCAAGCTGCCGCCGAAGTCCTCGAGTTCCTCCGGCTGCACCCCGAACAGCATCAACCGTTCCGGCATCGCACCGATGAGCGCCGCGGATGCGAGCACCTCCTGGAATCCGGTCTGATGCAAGCTCATCTTCTTGGCGCCGAGGAAGCGCGGCACGTCGTCGTCCGCCACCACGCGGATGGTGCCCGGCGCCAGCCCGTAATCGACGGCGTCGAATACGATCAGGCGCCTCGCGGACTGCACGTGGGGCAGCAGGTAGAGACCCTGGGTGCCGCCGTCGAGCACCCGTACCGTCGGGGGCAGGTCCCAGCGCGCGGACAAGGCCTCGACGCAGCGGACCCCGAAGCCTTCGTCCGCCCAGAGCAGGTTGCCGATCCCCAGAATCAGCACCTCGGCCCGCGGGTCGTCCGGATCCATGGCATCAGTCCCGGAAGGTGCGCAGGCCGCTGAACATCGAGCCGATCAGCGACTGCCGGCTCATGATGTCCTCGCGCACCCCGGCATAGACATGCAGCATCACGAAGCAGACGATCCCCCACATACCCAGATGGTGCCAGCTGTGCACCGCCTGACTGCCGCCGAACAGCGGGATGACCCACCCGAACAGGTGGGACTGCCAGCTCATCGCCCCCTCGCCTTCTCCATACAGTGCGAATCCGGTGCAAATCATGAAGGTCGATCCGATCGTCACGAACACGAACATGAAGAAGTGCGCGAGCGGATTGTGGCCGATGAATTTCTTCGGCCTTTTTTCCAGGAACAGGTACCAGCGCAGTTCGCCGATCATGTCCCGCCACCACGCCGCCCGCCATACCGGAAGCACGAAAAGCTGCCGGGCGTGCTCGTTGCCAGCAAATGCCCAATAGACCCGGAAGAGAAACCCGACGACGAAGATCTGCGCCGCCGCGAAATGGGCAAACCGGATATACCCCATCTCGAAGTGCGCCGAAGCCTCGCCGTGGAGGCTGGGCAAGGGGCTGGCGATGAGATAACCGGTCACCGCCAGCACGGTGATGCACAAGGCGTTCACCCAGTGCCACAGCCGGACCGGCGCCTCGTAGACCAGGATGGTGCGTCCCGCTGCCGTGCGCGGATCGTCGTCCGCCGAAATTGCCGTCGCCATGACGTGTCCCCCCTTCCTTGCCGTTTTCGTCGTGGTCCGTCCGGGCTCAACGCACCCGAACCTCGGACATCGACTGGCCGTCCGGACTCATGACGTGAGTCGAGCACGCGAGGCACGGATCGAAGCTGTGCAGGGTGCGCAGGATTTCCAGCGGCTGATCCGCCTTCGCCACCGGCGTATTCAACAGTGCTGCCTCGAACGCACCGATCTGTCCCTTCGGATCGCGCGGCCCGCCATTCCAGGTCGTCGGCACGACGCACTGGTAGTTTTCGATCCGCTCGTCGCGGATGTGGATCCAGTGCCCGAGAGCACCGCGCGGTGCTTCGGTGAAGCCGGAGCCCTTGCACACCTTGGGCCAGGTTGCCGGATCCCACTTCTCGTCGTTGGCCGTCGCCGTATTGCCATTCTTCAGGCTGGTCATCAGCTTGTCGAATTCCTGGGTCAGCAGATTGGAGCAATAGAGGCTCTCGATTCCCCGCGCGGCAGTGCGGCCCAGCGTCGAGAACAGAGCCGAAACCGGCAACTCGAGTTTCGAGAGTACGGAGTCGACCGTGTCCTTGACGAAGGGATAGCGCTTCGGCTGCAGGTAGGCAAGCACCATGCGTGACAGCGGACCGACCTCCATCGCATGCCCACGCCAGCGCGGCGCCTTGATCCACGAATACTTCGCGCCTTCGTCGACCTGTTCGATCCGCGTGCGCGTGCCCCGGAAGTTGGGCCCCTCGGGCGCGTAGTGCGGTTCGGTGATGCCGTCGAAGGGGTGCAGGCCCACGGTCTCGTCGGGATAGGTGTACCAGGAGTGGACGACGTATTCCTGGATCTGCTGCGGATCCTTGAGGTCGACCTCGTGGATCTCGTCCAGCTTCCCGCCGATCACCGCCCCGCGCGGCAGCAGCAGATTGCCGGGAGAATAGTCGTTGGCGCGATCGGGGATGTCGCCATAGGAGAGGAAGCTGTTGCCGGCAAGCCCGCCGCCATAGCGCCAGTCCTTGTAGTACGACGCGATCGCGATCAGATCCGGGATGTACACCTTGGCCGTGAATTCGTGGGCACGGTGGATGATGTCGTGAACGAGGTTCAGTCGCTCCATGTTCACCGCCCCCACCGCGCCCGATTCGTCGAGGTTGATCGCACAGGGCACGCCGCCGACCAGCCAGTTCGGATGCGGGTTCTTGCCCCCGAAGACCGTATGGATCTTGACGATCTCGCGCTGGAAATCGAGCGCCTCCAGGTAGTGCGTCACCGCCATGAGGTTCGCTTCGGGCGGCAGCTTGTAGGCCGGACTTCCCCAGTAGGCGTTGGAGAAGGGACCCAGTTGGCCGCTTTCAACGAATTTCCTCAAGCGGTTCTGCACGTCGCGAAAATATCCGGGCGACGACATCGGCCAATCGGAGATGCTCTGCGCCAGCTCCGAGGTCCGCTTGGGGTCGGCCGACAGCGCGGACACCACGTCGACCCAGTCGAGCGCGTGCAGATGATAGAAGTGCACCAGATGATCGTGCACATAGAGCGTGAGCTGCATGATGTTGCGAATCGTGTTGGCGTTCTCCGGAATCCGGATCGCCAGCGCGTCCTCGACCGCCCGTACCGAGGTCAGTGCATGGGTGCCGGTACATACGCCGCAGATCCGTTCGGTGAAGGCCCACGCGTCGCGCGGGTCCCGCCCCTTCAGGATCACCTCGATGCCGCGCCACATCGTGCCGGTCGACACGGCATTGCGGATCACGTTGTCCTGATCGAGATTCACCTCGACGCGCAGATGGCCTTCGATCCGGCATACGGGATCGACGACCACGCGCTTGCCGGAGTTGTCGAGACGAAACCCCTGCGTTTCATAAGCGCCCATGTTCAATTTCCTCCCCGCTGCCCGTCATCCCGCCCGGCAGAATCGCCGGACTTCCCCGCGATCCGTCGGCCCACCGACGCCGCCGCATGCACGGCGACGACCGCTCCGGTCACCGCGGCCGCCGTTTCGCCGACCTTGTCCGCGTTGGCTTCGATACCGAACTGGTTGATGTTGGTGACCCGATTGTAGAAGCCGCCCTTGTCCCAGAAGTCCTCCTCGGAACAACCCAGGCAGGGGTGGCCCGATTGAATCGGAAACGAGACCCCGCCGTTCCAGCGGACCGTCGAGCACGCGTTGTACGTCGTCGGCCCCTTGCAGCCCATCTTGTACAGGCAGTATCCCTGGCGGGCGCCTTCGTCGTCCCACGCCTCGACGAACTCGCCGGCGTCGAAATGGCCCCGCCGATAGCACTTGTCGTGGATCCGCTGGCCGTAGAACATCTTGGGGCGACCCTGACGATCGAGCTCCGGAAAGCGGTCGAAGGTCAGCAGATACGAGACGACCCCGGTCATGACCTCGGCGATCGGCGGGCAACCGGGCACCTTGATGATCGGCTTGTCGAAGATGACCTTGTCGACCGGCGTCGCGCGGGTCGGATTGGGCTTGGCGGCCTGCACGCAGCCCCAGGACGCGCACGTGCCCCAGGTGATGACCGCCTTGGCGTCGGCGCAGGTTTCGCGCAGCACCTCGACGAAGGGACGCCCACCGACGATGCAGTACATGCCGTCCTCGTTGAGCGGCGGGTTGCCCTCCACCGCCACGATGTAGTTGCCTTTGTACTTCTGCTTGATGTCGGTGATGATCGCTTCCGCCTGGTGGCCCGCCGCCGCCATCAGCGTGTCGTCGTAATCGAGCGAGAGCATCGAGAGCACCACGTCCTTCACCAGCGGATGCGCGGACCGGATGAACGACTCCGAGCAGCAGGTGCATTCCAGACCGTGGAGCCACAGCACCGGGGTGCGCGGTTTGGTCTCCATCGCATGGGCGAGGAGGGGCACGAATTCCGCCCCCAGGCCCATCGATGCCGCGGTCAGCGAACAGAATTTCAGAAAGCTGCGGCGGCTGATTCCTTGCCGCCGCAGAACCTCGTAAAAGGTTTCGGTCATCGCGGATCTCCCCCGTGAATTCCATCCGGCGTTACCGGTGGTTTGCAGGAAGAAGTATCAAGACCCGTGCCAACTCCCTCGCGGATTGCCGGATTCATCGGAAATCAACGGGTTGGGCGCCACATCGTGGCGCATGGGGATCGGCGACCTGCAATTCGGTCAACCGGAGATTTCGCAATATCGGAAAGGATCTTTCCATCGACGAATCCGCATCCGAAAGGCGGATCCATCTCGTGGAACCGTCCTATACCAGCGTCGATTCCCGGATCAGGGTGATCCATTCGCCAACGCGGCTCGACGGCAGCTGCGGCCAGCGCTCCGAGACTTCGTAGGCGATCTGACGCAGATGCCAGCCCGCCTCGCGCGCGAGCGCGGCGATCTCCCAGCACAACGCCGGCTCGTCCTGGGCAGCCTGGATCACCGCCTGCGGGTCGTCCACCCCCGCATCGGCGAGCCATCGACACAGGCGGTCGATCCGCACATCGATGAATGCCGAGGCGGCATCCTGGTCGTCCTCTTGCATCGACTCCGAAATCCGCTTCCACGAATCGATCCGCGCGACCGCAGCATCGAACGCGGCGTTGCCGGCCGCCGCGGCAGCCTCCCCGGGCACCGTCCTCGGCAACGCGGCAAGCAGCGCATCGCACAAGCTGCCATCGAAACTGCGGCGGTTGAACCGCAGCAACGGCGCGAGCAGGCCGCAGGCTTCTTCGGGATGGCGATCGACAACGCCGGTCGCGACCTCAGCCAATGCCAAGGCGCGCCCGAGCTTGCCGATCGCGTCGCCGTGCAAGGCCTTCGGGTACCCGCTGCCGTCGACCCGCTCGTGATGCTCGGCGATCGCCGACGCCACGGCGGGACTGAGCAGCGGCTCGCGCTGGGCGATCAACTGCGCCGTCAACGGGTGGGCGAGCAACGCGCGCCGCGCCATCGGATCGAGCGGTTTTCCGCCTTCGTACTGCGCGGGGTCGGCGTGCATCATGCCCATGTCATGGAGCAGTCCGGCGGTGACGAGCAGTTGCAGATCCCGATCGGAAAAGCGGCCCCCCAGTCCGATGAACGCGGCCACGAACGTACAGCGCAGCGAATGCTCGTACAGGTCGGCCGCGGTTTCCCGGGCCACCGTGAGCCGGATCGCGATCGCCGGCGGTAGCGGGCAGTGTTCCCAGGCGGACCACAGCCTCGCCGAACCGGCCCCCAGACCGGCCTCGAGGTATGCCAGCAGTGGAACCCCAGCCACCAGTTCGCGCGCACGAGCGGCAATGTCCCTGGGGCGGACCGCCTCCTCGCTCGCCACGCTGCGATCGAGCGGCTCCGCGAGCTTGTGTCCGAACAGCCGGTCCAGAATCCGGGTATCGATCCGGGCGCCGGTGTCGAGCAGCTTGATGCCGTTGGTGGAATAGATCGGCTGCGCCGCGACCAGGGATCGTTTGTCGCCAAACGATGCGGCCGCTTCAAGATATCGATCGTTGTCGACCAAATCGGCGGGATCCGATTCCGGGGAATCCAGCATCGACGTTTGTTCTTGTCGTGAAAGTACGTTGGGCAATAAGACGCCGGATCAAAACGGCCGGCTCAAAACGGCCGGCTCAAAAAGGCCTTCGAACCCTGGGCACGGAGGCCAATAGACGCCGAGTGTACGGATCCTGCGGGTGTTCGATCAACTCCCGCGCCGGACCGGTTTCGACGATGCGGCCCGCGGTCATCACCGCCACCTCGTCCGCAAGATACTCCACGACGCCGAAGTTGTGGGTGATGAACAGATAGGCGATGCCCCGCTCCTGCTGCAAGCGGCGCAACAGATTGAGGATCTGCGCCTGCACCGACACGTCGAGCGCCGACGTCGGCTCATCGCAGATGATGAGCCGAGGCTCCACCGCCAGCGCCCGCGCGATCGCGATGCGCTGGCGCTGGCCGCCCGAGAATTCGTGCGGGTAACGAAGGCGCGCGTCGGGCCGCAGGCCGACGGTATCCATCAACGCCTCGGTGCGGACGCGACGATCCGCCGCATCGATCTCGGGTCGCAGCGCCAGCAGGCCTTCCTCCAGGATCTCCGCGACGCGCATCCGGGGGTTGAGCGATGCGTTGGGATCCTGGAAAACGATCTGAAGAGCGCGCCGGGCGCGGCGCAGCGCGTCGCCCTGCATCGCACCAAGGTCTTCACCATCCAGCAGCGCTTGGCCGCTGATCTGCGCCTTGCGCCGCAGCAGTTGCAGAATCGCCTTGCCGGTGGTGGTCTTGCCGCAACCGGACTCGCCGACCAGGGCCAGCGTGCGACCGGCTTCCAGACGGAACGAGACCCCGTCCACCGCCTTGGCGATGCCGTGGGTGGTGCCCCAGCGCCCGGTCGTGCGGGTGGGGAAGTGGACGCGGTAGTCGGCGACTTCCAGGAGGGAAGCGCGGTTGCCGTTGCGCACACCCTCACCCCCGCCCTCTCCCGCCGCGCGGGAGAGGGGGACCGGCGGCGCGACGGCATCGGATATCGCCATGTCACCAGACCCTGCACCAACCGTCTGTCGTACATCCGTCCGATACAACACGCAGCGCACTTCATGGCCGTCTCCGATGCGGATCAACTCCGGCTCGCCCATCCGGCACTCGGGTCGGACGGCGAAACAGCGATCCGCGAAACGGCAAGTGGTGAACGGCCGATCCAGGGGAGGAACCGTTCCCGGAATCGCCTCGAGCGCCAGGCCGCGCTTCGCCATGTCGGGCAACGCACCGAACAGCCCGCGCGCGTAAGGGTGCAACGGGCGGGAAAAGAACGCCGACGCGGGCGCCGTCTCGACAACCTGCCCGGCGTACATCAGTGCAACCCGGTGCGCCATCTGCGACACGATCGCCAGATCGTGGGTGATGAGCAGCAGCGCCATGCCGTTTTCGGCCTGCAGCTCCCGCAGCAGATCGAGGATCTGCGCCTGGATGGTGACGTCGAGCGCGGTCGTCGGCTCGTCGGCGATCAGGAGTTCCGGTTCCGCCGCGAGCGCGGCCGCGATCATCACGCGCTGCTTCTGTCCACCCGAAAGCTCGAACGGATAGTTATGGAAGCGCCGTTCCGGTTCGGGCACGCCGACCCGCCGCAGCCAGTCCACCGCCCGTTCCCGTGCCGCCGCGCCGCGCAGGGTCGTGTGGCGTTCGATCGTTTCGACCACCTGGGCGCCGACGGTCATCACCGGGTCGAGGCTGGTCGCGGGCTCCTGGAACACGATGCCGACCCGCCCGCCGCGCAGATCGCGCATATCCGCTTCGGGCAGGGAAACGATGTCGGCACCGTCGAGTTCGATCGCCCCCGCCCCCACCCGCGCATTGTCGGGCAGCAGCCGCATCACCGAGAGCGCAGTCACCGATTTGCCGCAGCCCGATTCGCCGACGAGCGCAAAGGTCTCCCCCTTGGCGATGGCAAACGTCGCCCCGTCTACGGCAACGACGACGGCAGTGCCGGTGGCGATCTCGGTACGCAGGCCGGTCACGTCGAGCATCGGTCACCTCCGTGCGGCGCGCGGATCGAACGCATCGCGCACCGCATCGGCGAAATAGTTGGCAGAAAGGACCAGGGTGACCATGAATGTGAACGCCGTGACGAGCGTCCACCAAATCACCGGCTCGCGGGCGAGTTCGAGGCGCGCAGTGTTGATCATCGTGCCGAAGCTCGCCATCGAGGGATCCACGCCGATCCCGACATAGGAGAGCGTCGCCTCCGCAAGGACCAGATCCGAGAACCGGATCACGACGTTGATCAGCACCATGTGCATGATATTCGGCAACAGGTGCACGCGCAGGATGCGCAGGGCGGGCACGCCGAATGCCTGCGCGGCCTGGATGAAGTCGAGTTCGCGCAGCTTGAGTACCTCGCCGCGCACCAGTCGGCACAGGTCGGTCCAGGATCCCAATCCCAGGATCACGCACAGAAAGAAGAGGCGCGCGTCGGTGCGGTTGGCCATCGTCGGAAACCAGTCCGGGTGCTTGTCGATGAATACCATCAGCATCAGCACCGAGGCGGCGATCAGCAGCACGTAGGGGATGGAATTGACCACCGTGTAGAGGTATTGGATCGCCTCGTCGATCCAGCCGCGGAAATACCCGGCAAGCAGCCCCAGCCCGACCGCGAGCGGCAGCGTGAAGATCGTCGTCATGGTGCCGATGACGAGCGCGGTGCGGATGCTTTTGAGCACCACGTAGAGGAGGTCCCGACCGGTGCGGTCGGTTCCGAGCACGTGGTAGTTGGTGGCCATGCCGGCGACGATGCCGGCCAGAACGCAGGCGATCAGGAGCGTGAGGAGGACGGCGCGTACGGGGTAGCGGGTTCGGCCGTGGAGAATGCGGAGCAGTTCGGCGCCATGCGCCCGACGGACACCCGGCGCCCCTCCCTCCTCCGCGCCCGAACCCGCTCCGCGCGCACAGGGCGCCGGGCGTCCGTCGGGAGCCGTTTCCGGTGTCGACCGATGGACCAGCGCGAAGCTTGCCGCGAACATTGCCACGAACGCCGTGAGCCCTGCCGCCGCGCCGAGCAGCGCCCGCTTGGCCACGTCGGCCGCCCAGCCGTGTCCGGCGTCATCGATGCCGAGGCCGGCGTGTTTCAGGCGCGGATATCGGCGAATCGTCTTTCCGTCGGGAAGCAGCGTCACCTGCTTGGCGAAGCCGTAAATCGCCAGCGGGCGCGAATAGCTGACCTCCTGGCTGTCGCGGAGGTGCGCGAGCAAGGCATCGAGGGCGGAATCGGTCCGCGCCGACCAGGCGGGGGCCTCGCCCGGCGCGCTGGACAGGGCGAGGCGGTAGTGCAGGCTGTCGAGCATGCCCACCGTGGCGAAGAGGAGCAGCACCGTCGCGGACACCGCGCCGGCAGGCCGCAGGAAGGCCTGCCGCCACGTCGCCGCGAGATGGGGGGTGCGCGCCACGATGCGCCCGTACGCGAGCAGCGCGGCAACCAGCAGGAACATCGCGACGTCGGTCCAGAGAAATACGGGTTCCATGGGCGTAGTCATTCGAGGCGGACCCGCGGGTCGACGAAGGTATAGACGATGTCCACCAGCAGGTAGGACCCGATGGTGACGACGGAACCCACGAACACCATCGCGCGGACGATGCCGAAATCCTGCTGCGTGATGCCATCGATGGTGAACGCACCCAGACCGGGAATGGCGAAGAACGATTCGGTGATGATCGTTCCGGTGAACACGATCGGCAACATCGCGCCGGCATTGGTTACGATGGGGATGAGCGAATTGCGCAGGACATGGCGCAGCAGCACCGTCCACTCGGAGAGGCCCTTGGCGCGCGCGGTGCGCACGTAGTCCTTTCCCAGCTCTTCGAGGTAGATCGTGCGGAACAGCCGCGCCTGCGGCCCGAGCGAGCCCAGCACGAGCACGAATATCGGCAGGATCAGGAACGCCTCGGGGCGGGCGCGGGCGAAACCCGATACCGGGGTGAGCTGCATGAGCTTGCCGATGAGGTACTGCCCGAAGATGATGTAAAAGAGCGTGGAGATCGACATCAGCACGACGAGGAATGCCACGCCCGCGGCGTCGAGCCGCGTAGCCCGGAAGAGCACCATCCCCAAAGCGAACACCACCGGCAGGATGACGGCGAGCAGGAACACCTGGATGCCGATCAGGAACGACGGCAGGAACCGCCGGCGCATCTCGTAGGAAATGTCCAGCCCCTCGTTGGTGTGGCCGAATTTCAGTTCCGCCATGTCCCGGGTGGTGGCGAAGAACACGGTGTCGGTGAACTTGCCGAACCCCGGCGCAGCGGCGTTGAAATAAAGCGGCCGGTCGTAGCCGTGCTCGGCCTCCCAGCGATGGATCGCTTCGGCCGTCACGCGTCGGCCCAGTTGCAGCCGCGCCTGGTCTTCGGGCGTGTTCACCGCGAAGAACAGGGTGAATGTCACCAGATGGACGCCGAACAGCACGGCGAGCGCGTAGGCGATGCGACGCAGGAGATAGGCGATCATGATGGCCGTTCCCCCTCACCACCGCGCCCCTCCCCGTCGGGGAGCAAGGGGGGAGGAAGTCCGCCGCCCGCTTCCTGCGAGGGGAAGGAGGATCCACCGGCGGGCGGCACTTCCCAGATGATCGCCGTGCGTGCGTCGCGCCGCTCGCGCGCGCGCCAGACCTGCCACAAGGGAATCATCGCCAGGGACAATACGGCCAGGATCGCTGCGAGCGGCCACCAGTGCGGCCGGTTCCATTCGCGGATCCGTTCCCAGCGCATCGCCGGGTCCACATCCAGGTACTTGATCTGATCGCGCACCATGATGCTCGGATTGGCGTTGTGCACCCACGGCTGGTATGCGGCCGAGATCGCCGGAAAGTACCCCCACATCCAGGGGCTGTCGCGCTGGACAATCTGGACCATCCGATCGATCACCGCCTGCCGCGCGGGGCCATCGGGCAGCACCCGCATGGTCTGGTACAGGCGGTCGTATTCGGGATTCTCATAATTGGCCGCATTCTCGCCCTGGAACTTCGCCTTGCCCTGCGGGCCATAGAGCAGGAAGAGGAAGTTTTCGGGGTCCGGATAGTCGGCGTACCAGCCCCAGGAAAAGATCTGCGCCTCGCCTTTCAGGACGCGCTCCTGGAACCGGTTGTAGTCCTCGGCCCGGATTTCCAGCTGGACACCGAGCTTCGCGAACTGCTTGATTTCCCAATCGAGACCGGCCTGCGCTGCCGGCGTGGTGCCGGTGGTGTCGTAGGTCAGGACGAGCGGCTTGCCGGTCTTCGCATCGCGGCCGTCCGGATACCCGGCTTCGGCAAGCAAGCGGCGCGCTTCCGCGATCGATCGCCGTTCGGCGTGGCCGTCCGCCCACACATGGGTCACCGGATCGATCCCCGCCTCGCCACCGCGATAGCCGAACACCCCGGGCGGAATCGGTCCCATCGCCGTCTTCGACGCGCCGATCGTGTCGAAGAACACGGTGCGGTACTCCTCCCAGTCGTGGGCGATCGAGATCGCCTGCCGCAGCTTGCGATTGCGCTCCCGCTGCGCGGGGGTGTCGCCACCGCCCACCACCGGGTCGAGCCAGTTGAAACCGATATAGGAAATGCTCGGCCCGACGTGGCCGATGATCTGTACGCCGCGCGCGCGCAGCAAGGCCGCGCGTCCGGTGTTGTCGAGCAACTCCTTCTCCAGGACGAACCCGGTGCTGAGCCGCTCGACGTAGGGCACGTCGTAATAGCCCTGGAGGAACTTGTCGAGCGCGGGTTCCTGCTCCTTTTCGACCGAAGAAATGACTTCATCAACGAACGGCAGCGATTTCCCGGCATCGGCGAGCAGACCTTTGGCGGCATCGCCGGGCATCCCCACGCTCGGATACCGCTGCCCGTGGAAGTTCGGGTTGCGCCGCATGACGTAGCGGTTCGCGCTTTGGGAAACCAGCATGAACGGCCCGGTGCCGACCGGCCAGAAGTTGAGCGTGAGGCCGTTGTCCGCCATCCCGCGCTGGGCATAGAAGCGGTCGGCTTCCCAGGGAATCGGCGAGAAGAAGGTCATCGCCAGCCAGTACCGGAACTGCGGGTAGACGCCGTGGATCCGGATTTCCAACGTGTAGCGGTCGAGCGCGCGGGCGCCGGGCAAGGGCACCGTGCGCAGGTCGCGCCAGGGCAGATCGCGATCGCGGGGGCTCGTTCCGGCCAGCGCCGCGGCGCGCTCGGCGCGAAGCCGGTCGCCGAACGCCTTCATGCCGACGATGAGCGGCGCCATGATGCCGTAGATCGGCGAGGGCGTATGGACGTACGGGCTGGCCAGGCGCTTGATCTCGTAGACGTAGTCGTCCGCGGTGAGTTCGCGCGTCGCGGTCGCCACGCCATGCGCGCCATCGAGCGGAAAATCCGCAATCGAATGGCGCCATGCGATCTGCGCCGGACGGAGATCCTGATACACGTAGCGACCCTGCGCATCGCGGGCGAACGCCGGATGCGGTTGATACCGGATTCCCGGGATCAACCGCAGGGTGTACACGCTGGTGGCGATGCGATCGACCGGCGCGTCGGCAGGCAAGGTCCGACCCGCCGCGTCCAGGTACCGGACCGTCGGCAACCCACGGACCGTACGCTCCTCCAGCGTGAACGGCCGCTTGAGGTAGTCATACTGCAACGGCGGCTCGTAGATCGAGTACGTCCAGGGCGTTTCGTCGTTGCTGTAGCTGCTGACCGGGTCGAGATACTTCGGGCGCGAGCCGAAGGATGTGAAGAGCACCTTGGCGCGCAGCAGCGATTCCGGGTACGGGGAGTCGGGGACCGGGCCGCAGCCCTGGACCGTCAGGGCCAGGAGGACCAGGGCGATCGCCGGAAGGAAGCCGAAAGCGCGTTTCAATGTCGGATACGGTTTTTCTGGAGAAAATGGGTAACAACCCGTTTCAGAAGCGTACACGAAGCTCGCAGTACACTTCCGCACCGTGGAAAATACCGATCCCTGCTTCCGCCTCCCGATCCGGGTCTACTACGAAGACACCGATGCCGGCGGAGTGGTCTACCATGCCAACTTTCTCCGGTTCTTCGAGCGCTGCCGCACCGAGTGGCTGCGCGCGCTCGGGTTTCATCAGACCGAACTCGCGCAGCGCGACGGGATTCTGTTCGTGGTTGCCGCCGTTCGCGTCGAGTACCTGCGCCCGGCCCGCCTGGATGACGACCTGGTGATCGATGCCCGCATTTCCGCCCTGCACCGCAGTGCGATCACATTCGTGCAGCATGCCCGACGCGGCACGGAACCCCTGTGCCGGGCCGAGGTCAAGGTCGTGTGCGTCGACGCCGCCACCCTGCGCCCGACCCGGTTGCCCCAACCCTTGACGAACCTTCTGCAAACCGGCCTTCCGGCCGCTTCCGAAACCGAACTCGCATGAACATCTCTGCCGACCTTTCCATCTTTGCCCTGGTCGCCCACGCCACGTTTGTGGTGCAGTGCGTGATGGCGCTGCTGCTGGCGATCTCGCTCGCCTCCTGGACGTCGATCTTCAGCAAGACCCTGGCAATCCGCCGGGCGCGGCGGGAAACCGAATCCTTCGAGCGCAAGTTCTGGGCCGGCAGCGACCTGCGCCAGCTGTTCAGCGCCGCGTCCAACCCCCACAACCAGACCGGGGCGCTCGAACGCATCTTCGAAGCCGGCATGGCGGAATACCTCAAGCTGCGCAGCGGCCCGGGCGGCGACCAGGATCGCCAGGCACTGCTCGACGGCGCCCGCCGCGCCATGCGGGCAGGCTACCAGCGCGAAATGGACACGCTCGAATCGCGCCTGGCCTTCCTCGCCTCGGCCGGTTCGGTCAGTCCGTACATCGGCCTGTTCGGAACCGTGTGGGGCATCATGCACGCGTTCACCAACCTGTCGAGCCTGCAGCAGGCCACGCTGGCAAGCGTCGCGCCGGGCATCGCCGAAGCGCTCATCGCCACCGCGATCGGCCTGTTCGCGGCGATTCCGGCGGTGCTGGCCTACAACCGGTTCGCGCACGACATCGACCGTCTGGCCAACCGGTTCGAGACCTTCATCGAAGAGTTCTCGAACATCCTGCAACGGCAGCGGTAAGCGCCATGGCCGTACTCGCCCGCCGCAGCAGCGGAAGCCGGCGCCGCATGATGGCCGACATCAACGTCGTGCCGTACATCGACGTGATGCTGGTGCTGGTCGTGATCCTCATGGTCTCGGCGCCGTTCGTCAATCCGAGCCTGGTGCAGCTACCCTCCCTCGGCAAGGCCAACCGCGCACCGGATCGGCCCATCGAGGTCGCCGTCAAGGCCGACGGCAGCCTGCTGCTGCGCGACCGCACCGCCGGCGGGTACGCGGCCCCCCGGCCGGTGCAACTGGATGAATTCGTCGCGCTGGTGCGGCAGCGCCAGCAGAGCGACCCCAACGTCCCGGTGGTGATCTCGGGCGACAAGCGGGTCCGCTACGAGGCGATCATCCACGTCATGGACGCGCTCTACAAGGCCGACGTCAAACGCGTCGGCCTGTCGGTGAGACCGACCCGATGACCGCAATTGCCGCCGACCGGGTTCCGCGGCAAGCCCCGCACCGAAACCGCGATACCCTGCCCTCCTTCCTGGCGGCGCTGGTCATGCACGGCGCGCTGGTCGCCGCGCTGTGGATCGCGATGCGCTGGCACACCGGCGCGAGCGCGCCGGTGACGGCGACGCTCTGGAATCTGCCGCCGATGCCGGTGCCCCACCATGCCGTCCAGGCTCCGACGCCGCCGAAGGTCGTGCCGCCGCCGGCACCGCCCCCGCCTCCGCCCAAGGAAGAGCGCCTGCCGTCGAAAGCGGACATCGTCGAAAAGAAGACGGCGCCGACCACCCCCAAGCCGCCGCCCAAGAAGACGCGCGAAAATCA
Organism: Burkholderiales bacterium GJ-E10; assembly: GCA_000828975.1. NCBI lineage: Bacteria > Pseudomonadati > Pseudomonadota > Betaproteobacteria > Burkholderiales > Burkholderiales bacterium GJ-E10. The sequence goes on from AP014683.1 coordinate 2,153,089, forward strand.
CCGCCATCACCGGCACAAGGCGGCCGAGGCCCGGGCCAAGGCCGAAGCTGCCGCCAAGGCGAAGGCCGCAGCCGAGCGCGCCCGGCTGGAGAAAGCCGCCGCACAGCAACAGCAACAGGAAATGCAGGAGCTCAACCGCCTCGCCAGCCAGGCGGCGACGGCGGCGCCCCGCCGCGCCACGGTCGCGTCGAGCGGCATGAGCCGGGCCGACGCCAACCTCATCGGTGCGGCGATCAAGGCACACCTGTTTTTCGCGGTCCCGCCCGACGTCGCCGACACCGTCTACGCCGAGTACGAGGTCCACGTCCTGCCTACCGGGCAGCAGGTCGGCGACCCGCTGCTGATCAAGCCCAGCGGACTGCCCGGGTTCGACGAGGCGGCGCTGCGGGCGATCCTGGCGGTGAATCCCTTCCCGCGCAAGGATGGGCAGGACCTGCCCCGGACCGTCGACGTGAAGCTCTATCCCAAAGACGCGCACTGAGGAACCCGACCACCGAACCGGCGTCGTATTTCCCTGGACAATAACCCTGTCACCCGGACACGAATAGAATCCGTCGCCATGCCTCCCGTTTCCTTCCAACGCACGCCCCTTCCGATGCGATCCATCCGCTCCTTTCTCGCCGCCGGCTTGACGCTGGCGCTTGCCGCCCTGCTTTCCGCCGCCCCGGCCCGTGCCCAGATGACGGTCGAAGTCACCGGCGTCGGCGCGCAGCAGTACCCCATCGCCGTGGCGAACTTCCACGTCGACACGCCGCTGCAGCAGGACCTCGCCGCCATCGTCCGGGCCGACCTCAACCGCTCCGGCATGTTCCAGATCGTCGATGCCGGACCGGATGCGATCGAGGAAGCCGCCCCGATCCAGTTCGCGGACTGGAAATCGCGCGGCGCCAGCACCCTGGCCGTCGGTTCGGTCCAGCATCTCCCCGACAACCGGATCCAGGTCCGCTACCGTCTCTACGATACGGTCAAGGGCTACCAGGTCGACGGCATGGAATTCACCATGGCCGGTGCGGGCACGCAGCGCGACCAGCGGCACATCGCCCACAAGATCGCCGACCGGATCTATCAGGCGGTCACGGGATATCCGGGCGTGTTTTCCACCCGCATCGCCTACGTCGTGCAGTTCAGCCGCAACCGCTATGACCTGCAGGTTGCCGACGCCGACGGCGCCGACGCGCAGACCGTCCTGCACTCCCCGGGCTTCATCCTTTCGCCGACCTGGTCGCCGGATGGCCAGCATCTCGCCTACGTCGCGCTGGAGCACAACCACGCGGTGGTGTACGTCCAGAACCTCCTGACCGGCCGGCGGCGCCTGGTGGCCGGGTATCCCGGCACGAACAGCGCGCCCGCGTTCACGCGGGACGGCAAGCGACTCGCGGTCACCTTGACCAAGGACGGCAACTCCGAGATCTACACCATGGATCTCCACGGACGCCACTTGAAGGCGATGACCCGCGAACCCGGCATCAACACCGAGGCCATCTTCTCCGCGGACGGGGCGTGGATGTATTTCACCTCGGACCGGAGCGGCGGCCCGCAGACCTACCGCATGCCCGCGGGCGGCGGCGATGCCGAGCGCATGACCTTCATCGGCGACTACAACGTCAGCCCGCGCATCAGCCCGGACGGCAAGACGCTCGCCTACGTCTCCCGCCGCGACGGCCTGTTCCAGGTGGAGACGCTCGATCTGGCCAGCAACCAGGAGCTCACCATCACCAACACCGTCAACGATGAAAGCCCGTCCTTCGCCCCCAACGGTCGCATGCTGATCTACGCGACCTCGCTGGAGGTCGGCGGGCGCGGACTGCTCGCCCTGGCGTCCATCGATGGCACCGTGCATGTGCTGCTGTCCGGGCCGAAGGGCGACTACCGCGAGCCGAGCTGGGGACCGTTCACTCCCTAGAACCCCCCGAGGCATTGCGGCCGCGAACCATGCACCTTTTCCAATCGATTTTCCACCCCCTCACATCCAACGGAGCGTTCGCATGAAAACCCTGCGCCTCACCGCCCTCGCGGGCGCCATTGCCCTGGTTCTCGCCGGCTGCAGCAGTACCAGCCTCGATCAGCAGCCCGCCGGCGCAGGCGCCGGTGCGACGGCCACGCCGACGTCCGTCAGCGGCTCCGGAACCAGCGGCCTGAACGGCGGCGCCAATGCAGCCGGCGCGGGGCTCAATCCGCTCACCGATCCGCACAACATCCTCTCGCACCAGAGCATCTATTTCGAATTCAACAAGTCGGTGATTCCCGACAACGAGATCGCGATCGTCTCGGCCCACGCGCGTTTCCTGGTCGACAATCCGACCCGCACCGTCCGCATCGAGGGCAACACCGACGAACGGGGAACCGCGGAATACAACCTGGCGCTGGGCCAGCGCCGGGCCGACGCCGTGCGCAGCCGCCTGGAACTGCTGGGCGTGCCGGCAAGCCGGATCGAATCGGTGAGCTACGGCAAGGAACATCCGCGCGCCCTGTGCCACGAAGAGAAGTGCTGGGCGGAAAACCGCCGGGCGGACATCGTCTACACCAATTGACCGTTCCAACATGCCCAACGCCATGGCCTCGATCACAGGGAACGTCCCCGCCACCGTCCAGCGCGGCCTCGCCGGCGCCCTGGTGGCGGCGGCCTTGGCATGGAGCGTTCCCGCCCATGCCGACATCTTCGCCGACAATGACGCGCGCCGCGCGATCCTGCAACTGCGGGACACGGTCGCCGCGCAGAACGACCGCCTGAATGCCCTCTCCCGGCAGGTAACGGACCTCGAAAAACGGGTTCAGGCGGTGCAGAACGGGCTCGCGGAAACCGCGAGCCAGCACGACCAGTCGACCGAAACGATGGATCACCTGCGGGGCAAAACCGAAGATCTCGCCCACCAGCTCGCCATCCTGCAAAAGAATCAGCACGACTTCTACAACGACCTCGATCAGCGCCTGCACAAGCTCGAGCCGCTGACCGTCAACGTCGATGGCAAGACCGTGCAGGTCGACCGCCACGAGGAGCAGGACTATGAAGCCGCGGTGAGCGAGTTCCGCAGCGGCGACTACCATGCCGCGGCCCAGGCGTTCCGCAGCTTCACCGCGCGCTACCCGGCGTCGGCGTACGGAGCGGCGGCGCAATTTTGGCTCGGCAGTTCGTATTTCGCGCTCAAGGAATATTCCGCTGCAGTCGCGGCGCAACGCACGCTCGTCTCGCGATTCCCCGACTCGCCGCACGTTCCGGAAGCGCTCCTGAACATGGCTGCCAGCGAAACGGCCATGGGCGAAGTGCGCAGCGCCCGCGTCACCCTGCGGCGGATCGTGCATGACTTCCCGGGAACGGATTTCGCGAAGCTTGCGCAGCAGCGGCTTGCGGCGCTGCCGGCGGAACGCCGGCCGTCCGGGCATCACACCAGCCCGCGAAAGAAGCACCCGGAGCACTCGTGATCGGTCGGGCGCGGGAAACCGCGCCCGCTGCAGCCGCGATTGCGATTGCGATTTGACTCCGCAGCCCAGTCCCGCGATAATCGCGGGCTTTTCTGGCGTCGGAGTCGTGGACCCACGCGACGCCCATAGCGCGCCACTTCATCCGCCCGCGGGTCGTTAGCTCAGTCGGTAGAGCAGCGGACTTTTAATCCGTTGGTCGCAGGTTCAAGTCCTGCACGGCCCACCAATAAAATCAATGACTTACCGCGCGATAGCCGACCGCGTCTTTCTGCTATCCGGGCTCGTGTAGGCACAGCTTCGGGATGCCGCACCAGGGCCGCAAGGGAACGGCCTTTTCGCCCCGTCGGGCTAGGCGCGGCAAAGCGGTTACGCGCTCGCCTCGTTGCGATGTTCCAGTGACATGCGCGCGATGAAGCCGGAGCGCGTCTCGCCGGCGGCTTTTGCCTGCGCGTCCAGTCGATGCAGCACGCGGCGCGGCAGGCTGATATTCACCCGCTCGGGCGTGTCATCCATCGCGGCGGGGTCCACCTTCACCAGCGCCCATACCCAGCCCTTGAATTCCTTGTGCGCCTTGCGCAGCGCCTCGATATCCGACGGCGGGGGAATTTCCATCCCTTCATCCAATGCCGTTTCCATCCATGCGGCAATCGCCTCTTCGGCGTTGGTCAGGGCTTCTTCCATCGTGTCGCCCGCCGAAAAACAGCCGGGCAGGTCAGGAATGACGACGCCGAAGGCTTCGGTATCGGTTCCAGGTTCGATGGCGACGGGGTAGCGCATGGCAATTACCTCTTGGAGATTCCGGCCTGTTGCCGGATGGTGCGTACCAAGCCGGTCCCCAGGTCTTTCCGGGGGTGCGGTACTACGACAATGCCGGGTTCCGAGTGATGCACAAAAATGTGATGGGAACCGCGTACCCGGTCCAACCGCCAACCGGCGGCCTTGAGTTCGCGCATCAGGTCGGCGCTCGTCATTTGTGTATGCTACACATTCCCGTGCGTTGATTCAAGTTCCCGCCGGGCGGTCAAATTTTCCCGGCGGCGCGCGTCAAGGTAGTTGTCGCCTCGGTCATACAACGTGAACCTGTTTATGAACCCTGATTCCGGCCTGGACAACGATGGAGTCGCGCTCTGGGTTCAGGGCGACGGCCCCGGCCGGCGTCCAGTCGCGCGTGTGGCGCGACTGCGATCAACGATGGGGAACGCCGTTACGCGGATACCGCCCGCAGGCTCGGGGCGTCGCCGGTGGCCTCGAACGCGATTCCGGCCTGTTCCGGAATCCACGCCTCGTACTTCGTATGCCATACGGCCAGCAGTTCGAGGGGGCGATTGATGTAGTGCCATTCCGCCGTCGCGCTCGGCTGGTGCCCCATGATTTGCGCCACGATGCCGCGGCATTTCCACCCATTCGGCCAGGGATGCGAACGTGCGGCGCAGCCCGTGCAGGGTGACATGGGGTAATCCGGCGGCATCCAGCGGCCGGACGTGGGCGATGCGCAGCTCGAAGATGTAGGACTTCGCGCCCTTTGGCGTAACCCGCAGCCCCCGGCCGGAAGTCTTGGCGTCCCAGAAAAACGCCTGCCGCATGTTTGCCGGACAGGTGAATTCCGCCACCCGCCCCGCCGTGAATCCCGTTTCGCCCCGCTTCCCCATTTTCGCCCCCTAGCACGTTGCGTAGGCAATTTAGGGAATGTCCCGAAACATCAATCAACGGACTCGTGTAGGCAAAATCGCCTGTTCTCCTTGGAAATCATGCTGTTACCGCAATTTTTGGAATGTCCGTCAACACCGAGAAATACGCGATTGTTCGTACGTTTAATCCGTTGGTCGCAGGTTCAAGTCCTGCACGTCCAACCAATGAAATCAATGGCTTACACGAACTTTTTCCGGCTCCGGAGAGCCGGGAGGCGTGGCGAGTACCGGGATAGTACAGGGTGACTCCGTCTGGTCTTCCTGACCCGCCACCCCCTGTGTATTCATTGCCTGGACGCAGAAGCACCGCATCCGGCACCTCCTCATCCAGCCCGGGAGCCGATGCAGAACCGCTATAGGGGGCAGGTCAGTGCGCTGCCGTGTGCCCGGTTTGGTCCCTGGGCTACGTCCTCGGCAGCGCGAATCGGATTCCTAGAGTAGGAACAGGCCCGTCATGCGCGGCGTCGGCGCCGAACGGCCGCGACGACCAACCCAGCAACGCCCAAACCCATGAGAGAGAACGTTGCAGGCTCCGGAACCGAGATCCCCCCACTTACCCACGCAGCGGTCGTAAACGGGCTGTCGTAGACGTGAGTAGTCCCCTTTTTGGGGACCGGATATGCCTCCAGTCCCCAAGCCGCGACGTAGCCGCCCAGCGGGATGGATGTATACGCGAGCTTATAAATGTTGCTGGTGTCGAGGTTGCCCGTAACACCGCTCACGGTAACCGTATATTCGTAGATCGAAAAGGACGCGGGCGTCCATCCGAGCAGGTTCGACTCCGCGGTACCGGTGCCACTCCCCGATCCCGTCGAAAAGTTGGCCCAATTCATGGACGCGTTGCCGTACAGCAAGCCGGCAAAGGAATAGAGATCGGGGGAACCCGATGTAAATTGCCCAAGGTACCCGTTGGACTGTACCGTCGTGGTCTGCCCATACCATTGGTTGGTCGCCGCAGCCACGGTCACCGACGATCCCGCGTTCGTTCCGGAAAAGACGGTTGATCCCGACCCGAAGCTCGCCCCGCCCACTGCGACGGTTGCGCTCTGATCCGGCGCCGCGACGAAGAGGAGAAACGAATTCAGCGGGCCGTTGCCGCCACTGCCGATCACGCCTGCGTATACGCTACCCGAACTGCTGACCTGATTCGGATCGCTTCCGCAATTCGTGGATATGGACGAATTGCCGCAGACCGCAAAATTGGGATCGACCAACCCTGCACGAGCGGCTTGCATGCCGCCAACTGCGAGCACTCCGCCAATCAAAGCCGCCCATTTCGTCTTACCCATGGCACTTCCTTTTTGCTCAAATTCGCTAACCACATAAGAAGCAATGATCATGCCACATTTATTATTTCCTTTTTAATCAAACAAATAGACTTTCGTGCTGATTTTGGCGGGCAAATTCGTAAAGAAAGTCGACACTCTCAGAAAGCTCGGCTCAAGCACGTTTGTCTGACTCCGCGCTACCGGAGGTCATCCAGAGCGCGAACGATCAGCGCCCGCCATCGCCCTGAATCGCGGGGACGATCATTTCGGAAGGCAGCACCCCATCCCCGGGAAAGTCGGCGATCCGCTGCGGCACGCCGGGCAACGTCCAACTCAGCCTACCCGAGCTGTGGACCTGCACCGCGCCGCGGTACGCGCACCAGAAATGCCGCGCACGATCAAGAAACGATCAGATTCCGCATACAGGAGTCGGCGCAACGGCTCATCATGGCGATAACCAACACACGGGTGCAACACACACCGAAGTTCACTCCGCAATTGAGATGATCTTCACCCCGAAACACGCTTGGCTGCGGGAAGAAAGATCCCAACGGCCGGGATGGCGGGGCAACTCGTTTCCGGTCCAGGATTGCCGACAAGAGGCGCATTCGATCCATGCGAAACCTGCGTATCTGCCTCATCGAAGATCCCCTGGCCCCGACACACGGTCCGCATTCGATCGCCCTTGCAACCCTCCGGTCCGCTGCTGTCGCGCAAGGTCACCGCGTGATTACGCTGATCGCCGGCGAATCGGAAACAGTCCGACATTACGAGGGCGAGGAGCCGGGAGACCCCCCTCTTTCGGAAACCACCTTGGCCGTTCCGGCAATTTCCGGGACGCGCACGATGCGTGCCTCCTATCGCACGTACCAGTGGCTATCCGGACGTCATTTCGATTTGATTTTCGCAGGCGCACACCAGTCGCCCTTGTATTACTCGCTGCTGGCGAAGCGCCAGGGAACCGACTTTCGTACCACCGCCTTCTGCACCGTGGCGACGGCGTTGACGGCGACCGCATTGTCGTCCGAGAGCCGATTCCTCGATGGAATCGAGCATCTGATCGCCGATGAAATCGAGCGTGCGGTCATCAAGCGATCCGATGCCGTGATCGCCGCCGATGCAGACGTCGACGATTGGATCCGGGGACAAGATTGGCCGCGTCCCGCAACATTCTTGCGCGCACCGATGGCAGGTGATTCTGCGGAAGCGGACCGGGAGTGGAGCGAACTATTCCGGCGGATCATCGCGGGCGTGGTCGAGCATTCCGATGGGCACGGCGACCCCATGGCGGCGCGGGATCGCAAGCCCCTCGTGTCGGCGTGCATCGTCAGCTTCAACCGTCACAGGCTCCTCTCGCAGGCGATCCAGTCGATCCAGGATCAGACCTACCCAAACATCGAAATCATCGTCGTGGACGATGCGAGCAATGCCCCCGACAGCACGACACAGCTGGACCGGATTGCCGCCGAACTCGAAGCCTGCGGCGGCAGGCTGATCCGCCACGAGCGGAACCGGTATCTCGGGGCGGCCCGCAACACCGCTGCACGGCATGCAACCGGCGAGTATCTGTTCTTCCTCGACGACGACGACATCGCGAAGCCGGATCAAATTGCGACACTGGTCGACGTTGCCACCTTCACGAACTGCGACATCGTGAATTCGTTCTGCGATCGCCACTTCGGGGAGGATCGGCCGGCACCGGACCAGGGGTCGCCCGAGCGTTGGATCATGCTCGGAAACGTACCGTCGGTGGGACTGTTCCACAACCTTTTTGGTCCGGCGAGCGCGCTGATCAAGACCGCCAGCTTCACCCGCCTGGGCGGATTCAGCGAGGCGCACGGGGTTGGTCACGAAGACTGGGAGTTTTTCGCCAAGGCGTCACTCGCCGGCATGAACCTGCAGCTCGTTCCGCGGGCGCTGTTCTGGTACCGGCATACGCCGGGGAGCATGATCCAGACCATCGATCCGCACCAAAGCATGGCGCGGAACATTTCCGCGTACCTGAACCACATTCCGAAGCCGCTGCGTCCGGCGTGCGTGCTCGCCATCGGCCTCGACCGCCGCCAGGGTGCATTGCAGCACGAGCTCTCGGGTTCCCGGGAACAGCTCGCAGCGACACGCGACGAGGTCGCACGTCTTCAGCATCGTGTATCGCTGCTCGAACAGGAGAATCGCGACCTGCTCGCAGCATGCCGGACCGCGCTCGGCGCTCCGGCGACATCGACCCCGCAGTCGGCCCTCGATCGATATTGGGAATCCCGGTCGTGGCGCCTTGGGCGGATCCTTCGGATCATTCGAGGCATTTCGCTCGGGAATCGCCAGCCGGAGGTCAAGCCCGTGATCCGTTCCTGGACCGAGGCGGCGACGACCATTTCGGCGATTCGCGGAACGATTTCCTGGGAGATCCTGGGATCGGCACGCGCGATCCGGCGTGCGATCCACGGTCCGGCTCGACCGGGAACTTCCGGGCGCGGACGTTCTGCTACACCCGGTCTCCGCCAAGGGGGAATCGACCAGACCATCCGCGCTCCGGCAACCGAAGAATCATCGTGACCGCGCGAATTCCGGTCACCGCATCCGCGACGGCAACCGGATCCGCCTGCCGTCGACGGCGAATACACCGTAGCCTTGATGGTGGATGGTCTTGGGATCGACCTGTGTCGGATCGCGCCACGCCTGCACCACTTCGAGGATGAAGAGATCGTACCGGTTGACCATCCGGGTATCGACCGCCCTGCACTCGAGGTTGGCGAAACACTCTTCGATCAGCGGCGGCTGCACGCGCCGCGCCGGCCGCGGCGTGAGGCCGAACGCGTCGAACTTGTCGAGATCGCGCCCGCTCGAATTCCCGATCCGCACGACCTTCGATGCCAGCGCTGCCGACGGCAGCGCGATGACGCATTCCCGGGTGGCCCGCAATGCCGCAAAACTGAAGTTTGCCTCGCTCACGACGCAGGCCACCAGGGGCGGCTCGAACTCGACCATCGTCTGCCAGGAAAGGGTCATCACGTTCGGCCGGCCTTTGTGCGCGGTCGTCAACAGTACGACCGGCCCCGGTTCCAGCAGGGTGTAGACCTTCGACAAAGGAAAGGAACGCATGGGCGATCTCCGCGCGTCGGGTTCCCGACAGTACGCGCATCGCGCCCCCGATTTCCATGGGCCGCATTGACGGCAATCAATCGCCGACGTGCAGCCGTTCGCCGTGTTCCCGGGTGTTGCGCATCTCGATCTTGGGCCAGCGCTCGCCGGCCAGTTGGAGAATGACGCGGGACTCCGCCAGGAACACCGGATTGCCGTCGACGTCGGCGGCAATCCGGGCAGGATTGGCGGATTCGAATTCGCGCAAGGTCTTGCGATCCGGCGCGCGCACCCAACGGGCGGCATGGACGCCGACCGGCTCGAACGACACCGCCACACCGTATTCCGCCTGGAGCCGATGGCTGACGATCTCGAACTGCAGCTGTCCCACCGCGCCCAGCACCGGCAAGCCGCCATGGGCCTGCAGGAACACCTGGATGGCGCCCTCCTCTCCCAGTTCCTTGAGCGCGTTGTTGAGCTGCTTCGCCCGCATCGGATCCTGCAGTCGCGCGCGCATGAACAGCTCGGGCGCAAAGTAGGGAATGCCGCGAAACGCCAGCGGTTCCCCTTCGGTGAGCGTGTCGCCGATGTGGAACTGGCCGTGGTTGTGGATGCCGATCACGTCGCCCGCCACGGCCTCCGCCAGCGCGGTGCGCTCGTTGGCCATGAAGGTGAGCGGGTGCGGAATCTTGAACTGGCGCCCGGTTCGCACCTGGGTGACGCGGGTGTCCGGCGTCAGCCGTCCCGAACAGATGCGCAGGAACGCGATCCGGTCGCGGTGGCGCGGATCCATGTTGGCCTGGATCTTGAAGACGAAACCGGAGAACGTCGGCTCGCTCGCCTCGACCTGCCGCGTGCCTCCGTCGCGCGGTCCCGGCGGCGGCGCCCACGCCACCACCGCGTCGAGCAGTTCGCGCACGCCGAAGTTGTTGATCGCCGAGCCGAAGAAGACGGGGCTCTGCCGCCCGGCAAGATAGTCGGCGTGATCGAAGGGTTCCATCGCCCCGCGCACCAATTCGACTTCCTTGCGCAGGGTGCCGACCTCCATGGGATATTGCGCGTCGAGCGCCGGATCATCGACGCCATTCACCGGCTCGACCGCGGCATCGTGATGGCCTTCACCCGGCCGGAACCGGTGCATCTGATCGCGCAGGAGGTGGAACACGCCCCGGAAGGACTTGCCCATTCCGACCGGCCAGGTGATCGGCGCGCAGCGGATCTTGAGCACGCGCTCGATCTCGTCGAGCAGTTCGACGGGGTCGCGCGCATCGCGGTCGAGCTTGTTGATGAAGGTGATGATCGGCGTGTTGCGCAGCCGGCACACCTCCAGCAGCCGGATGGTCTGGTCCTCGACACCCTTGCTCGCGTCGATGACCATGAGCGCGGCATCCACCGCCGTCAGAACACGGTAGGTGTCCTCGGAGAAATCCTGGTGGCCCGGCGTGTCGAGCAGGTTGATCACGTGCCCGTCGTAGGCGAACTGCATCACCGAACTGGTGACCGAAATGCCGCGTTGCTGCTCCACCGCCATCCAGTCGGACACGGCGTAGCGGCCGGTCTTGCGCGCCTTGACCGTCCCCGCCATCTGGATCGCGCCACCGAACAACAGCAGCTTTTCGGTGAGGGTGGTCTTTCCGGCATCGGGGTGGGAAATGATGGCAAACGTCCTTCTCCGCTTGACTTCATCGGTGATTCGTTCGCTCGACATCTCTTCCTTGACCCGGTTATGTACACAGGTATGTACGCAGTCCTCAATGTGCTCTCTACCTGTTGCACATCGCCATCGCCTCTGAGGCCGACCGCCCGGAGGCGATCAGCGAGCTGATTCTAGCACACCTCGATAAAGAAACGCTCTTAAGAGCTGATTGAATGCTGTAAACTGCTCTTGAAAGCGAATATTCTTGACCCGACCGGACGGGGCGTGGTACTGGTCAAAGAGAACCAGACCCTAGCCTCGATGAACCCATGACCGCCCGCAACAAGCTGCTGACCGCGCCACCTTACCCCGTCGAACAGACGCTAAAGCGGCTGGGGGCGAACCTGCGCACGGCGCGGCTTCGGCGCAACCTGACGATCGCCGAGATGGCCGAGAAGATCGGCACCGGGAAGCGCGCTGTCGCCGACGCCGAGAAGGGCAAGCCCTCAACGGGCATCGCGGTCTATGCGGCGATGCTGTGGGCGCTCGACCTCCTCGGCCAGATGTCTGACGTTGCAGCCCCTGAGCGCGACGACGAGGGCCAGACCCTGGCTCTTGCCCGCGAGCGCGTACGGGCCAGACCAAAGACGGAGCTGAGCAATGACTTCTGAAGCTCCGTCGGAATGCTTCGTCTACATCACGCTCCCAGGCGAGGTCGAGCCGGTCACGGCTGGCCGCTTCGTTCTGGGGCGAGACCGCCGTGACGTGCCGGAGGGGCGGTTTGTCTACGGGCGCACCTACATGGAACGCCCGAACGCGGTCGCGCTCGATCCGATCGAGTTGAAGCTCGCCCCCCGCACTTACAGCACGGCGACGTTCGGGGGCCTCTTTGGCGCACTGCGCGACGCGAGCCCGGACTACTGGGGGCGACGTGTCATTCAGCGGCACTTGGGCAAGGCGCAGCCCGGTGAAATGGAGTACATCCTGTACTCGCCGGACGACCGGGCGGGCGCGCTGGGCTTTGGCCTCAATCAGGCCCCACCCGCTCCAAAGCGCACGTTCAACCAAACGCTGGACCTCGCAAACCTTCAGGCGATCGCCGACACGATCGTTGCCGACGAAGAGGCCCCGGCGGCTGCGGCGAACGCTGACGCTGCGCAGCAGGTCGAGAACCTGATGCTGATCGGCACGGCAATGGGCGGCGCGCGTCCGAAGGCTGTCGTCGAAGACGAGGCCGGGCTCTGGATCGCGAAGTTCAACCGTCCCGACGATGACTGGAACAGCGCGCGCGTCGAGCACGCCATGTTGCTGCTTGGTCGCGCCTGCGGTTTGACGACGGCGGAGAGTCGCGTCGAGGTTGTCGGCGGGCGGGACGTTCTGCTCGTCAAGCGCTTCGACCGGGAAAAGGTCGAGGGCGGATACCTGCGGGCGCGCATGGTGAGCGCGCTCACGCTGCTAAGGGCCGAGGACACTTACCAGTCCCGCGACAAATGGTCCTACGTGCTGCTCGCCGAAGAGCTGCGGCGCGTGTGCGACAACCCGGAGGCGAACACCCGGGAGCTCTTCCGGCGGATGTGCTTCAACGCGCTGATCTCCAACGTTGACGATCATCCACGGAACCATGCCGTCATCGCCAAGGACGCAGCCTGGAAGCTCTCTCCGGCGTATGACCTGACACCAGCGGTGCCGATCAGCATCGAACGGCGGGACCTCGCCATGGCCTGCGGCGACGCCGGACGCCTTGCCAGTGCCGAGAACCTGCTGAGCCAGCGCGCGCGGTTTCTCCTGGACGACGACGACGCGCGCGGCATCGTCAATGCGATGGAGGCGCAGGTCCGTGCATCCTGGTACGCCACGGCGCGTGCCGCAGGCGTCAGCGAGCGCGACTGCGAAAAGATCGCCGGGGCGTTTGCCTACGAGGGCTTCCGCCAAGGAAGCAGCAAGCCATGATGACGGTCAGGTCGAAGGCCGCTTCGTTGCGAAGAATCGGCGGCGGCCCGACACCGGCGACCGGGAGTCCGCCGATAATCCGTTCCGCTACGGGGGACCCCGGCTTGCAGCGCACGCGAGGGCGGGTACACTGAGTATCCTGTTCCGCCCGGAGGTGCCGCGAGGATTTCCGCCATGGCCGCAGAACACGCCGACTTCACACTGCCGGTCGACCTCGTCGCCGAGCCGGGCACCGGACCGGTACGGGAACGCCGGCCGGTCTACGTCGATCTTCTCCCCCCGTGCAACCATGCCTGCCCCTCGGGCGAAAACATCCAGGCCTGGCTGGCCCACGCGCGAACGGGGCGCTACCGCGACGCCTGGCATGCGCTGGTTCAGAACAATCCGCTGCCGGCCGTCCACGGCCGGGTCTGCTACCACCCCTGCGAAACGAACTGCAACCGCCGCGAAGTCGACGGCGCGGTCTCGATCCACGCAGTAGAGCGGTTCCTCGGCGATCTCGCCGCGAGCGCGGGATGGACGCTGCCCGCCGTCGCGCCACCATCGGGAAAGCGCGTGCTGGTGGTCGGCGCCGGCCCGAGCGGGCTTTCCGCCGCATACCACCTGGCGCGCCTCGGTCATGGTGTCGAGATTCGGGATGCCGGCCGCCTGCCCGGCGGCATGATGCACTTCGGCATCCCGGCATATCGGCTGCCGCGCGGAGACCTGCTCAAGGAGGTCCGCCAGATCGAGGCGATGGGCGTGCGGATCGTGTCCGAACATCGGGTCGAGGATCTGGTCGCCGAGCGCGAGGCGGGCGGCTTCGACGCCGTCTTCCTGGCGATCGGCGCGGGGGTCGGCAAGCACATCGACATCCCGGCGCGCGACGCGGCGCGCGTGCTCGACGCGGTCTCCTTGCTGCACGACGTCACCGCCGGCGAGCCTCCGGTCCTCGGCCGCCGGGTCGTCGTGTATGGCGGCGGCAACACGGCCATGGACGCGGCGCGCACCGCAAAACGCCTGGGGGCAGAGGAAACGCTCATCGTCTACCGGCGCGACCGGGCGCACATGCCGGCCCATGCATTCGAGGCCGATGAGGCGGTCGAGGAGGGAATCCGGATCCGGTGGCTGACCACCATCAAGGAAGCGGTCGGGTCCGAACTCACCGTCGAAATGATGGAACTCGACGCCGAGGGTCGCCCGCGTCCGACCGGACGATTCGAAACCCTGCAGGCCGACGCGATCGTCCTGGCGGTAGGCCAGGAAACCGACAGCGGCTTCCTGCGCAACGTACCGGGGATCGAGTTCGGCGCCGACGGGGCTGTCCGGGTCGGGCCCGACATGATGACCGGCTGTCCCGGAATCTTTGCGGGCGGCGACATGATCGCCGAGGAACGGACCGTCACCGTTTCGGTAGGCCACGGCAAAAAGGCAGCGCGACATATCGATGCCTGGCTGCGCGGTCGCAGCGGGTCGCCGCCTCCCAAGCATCCCGTGGTGTCCTTCGCGATGCTGCACCTGCCGATCTACAGCGACGCCGAACGCCGCGAGCAGGCGGTGCGTCCGCCGGCGGAACGTGCGACCGACTTCGCGGAGGTCGTCGGCGGCCTGCACGAGCCGGACGCGCTCTATGAGGCGCAGCGCTGCTACTCCTGCGGCAACTGCTTCGAATGCGACCAGTGCTACGCGGCCTGCCCCGAACAGGCGATCGACAAGCTGGGGACCGGCCTGCGGTACCGCTTCCGCTACGAACGCTGTACGGGCTGCGCGGTCTGCTTCGAGGCGTGTCCGTGCCATGCGATCGAGATGGTCCCGGAGAAAACCGGACATGGCTGACGGGAACAGCATGCCGACGACCGCCACCATGACCGGCAATGCGGCGGTCGCGCACGTCGCCTATCGCGTCAACGAAGTCTGCGCGATCTACCCCATCACGCCGTCGTCGCCGATGGCCGAACTCGCCGACGAGTGGACGGCGCAGAAGTTGACCAACATCTGGGGCGGCATTCCGGTGGTCCAGGAAATGCAGAGCGAGGGCGGTGCCGCCGGCGCCGTGCATGGCGCGCTGCAGTCCGGCGCGCTCACGACGACCTTCACCGCGTCCCAGGGCCTGCTGCTGATGATCCCCAACATGTTCAAGATCGCCGGAGAACTGACGCCGACCGTCTTTCACGTGGCCGCGCGGGCCGTGGCGACGCAGGCGCTGTCGATCTTCGGTGATCACTCCGACGTGATGGCGGTGCGTTCGACGGGCTTCGCGCTGCTCTCTTCCGGATCGGTTCAGGAGGCCCACGACACGGCGCTGATCGCGCAGGCGGCCACGCTCGAGTCGCGCGTCCCGTTCCTGCACTTCTTCGACGGATTCCGGACCTCGCACGAATACAACAAGATCGTCGTGCTCTCCGATGCGCAGATCCGCGCGATGATCCGGCAGGATCTGGTGCGCGCGCACCGCGACCGCGCCCTCAATCCGGAACACCCGTTCATCCGTGGAACCGCGCACAACCCGGACACCTTCTTCCAGGCGCGCGAAACGGTCAATCCGTACTACGCGCGCGTCCCGGCGATCGTGCAGGCGGCGATGGACCGGTTCGCCGATCTCACCGGCCGCGCGTATCGGCTGTTCGAATACGACGGCCCCGCCGATGCCGAACGCGTCGTCGTCCTGATGGGCTCGGGCGCCGAAACCGCGCGGGAAACCGCGGCGTTCCTGCGCGGCCGCGGCGAGCGCGTCGGCGTGCTGCAGATCCGGCTCTACCGTCCGTTCGCCGCCGATGCCTTTCTTGCGGCGCTGCCCGAATCCTGCCGCGCGCTGGCGGTGCTCGAACAGACCAAGGAACCGGGCGCCACGGGAGAGCCGCTCTATCTCGACGTGGTGACGACGCTCGCCCAGGCGGTCGCCGCGGGGACGCGCAAGACGATGCCGCGGATCGTCGGCGGACGCTACGGTCTGGGATCGAAGAACTTCAACCCGGCGCAAGCCAAGGCGGTGTTCGACGAATTGTGCCGGCCCGCCCCCCGGAACAGCTTCACCGTCGGCATCGACGACGACGTGTCGCACACCAGCCTGCCGATCGACCCGAATTTCTCGATCGAGGCCGACGACGTCACGCGCGCCCTGTTTTTCGGCCTGGGCGCCGACGGTACCGTCGGGGCCAACGAGAACAGCGTGCGGATCATCGCCGAGAGCCCGGACATGTACGCCCAGGGCTACTTCGTCTACGACTCGCACAAATCGGGGGCGCAGACGGTCTCGCACCTGCGGTTCGGCAAGCGACCGATCCATTCGCCGTATCTGGTCGAATCCGCCGGCTTCATCGCCTGCCACCAGGCGGAATTTCTCGATCGCATCGACGTGCTGGAGCGCGCCGCCGAAGGCGGCGTCTTCCTGCTCAACACGCCCCACGGCCCGGATGTGGTGTGGGACCGCCTGCCGCGGTCGGTGCAGCAGCGGATCCTCGACCGCAAGCTCCGCTTCCATGTGATCGACGCATCGAAGGTGGCGCGCGAAGCGGGCCTGGGCGGCCGCATCAACACCGTGCTGCAGACCTGCTTTTTCGCCATCTCGGGGGTGCTGCCACGCGACGAAGCGATCCGGCGCATCAAGGCATCGATCGAGCGGAGCTATGGCGCCAAGGGCGCCGACGTGGTGCGGCGCAACCATCAGGCGGTCGATCGCGCGCTGGCGCATCTCTTCGCGGTGCGCGTGCCCGATGCGGTGACGAGCCCGTTCGAGCGGCCGGCGATCGTTCCCGACAGCGCGCCCGCGTTCGTGCGCGAAGTGACCGCCCGGATGATGCGCGGGCTCGGCAGCGGCGACGACATCCGCGTCAGCCAGCTGCCCGCCGACGGCACCTGGCCGTCCGGCACCGCCGCGTTCGAGAAGCGCAACGTCTCCGACATCGTCGCACGCTGGGATCCGGCGCTCTGCATCCAGTGCGGCCAATGCGGATTCGTCTGCCCCCACGGCGTCATCCGCACCAGGTATTTCAACGAACACCGCCTCGCCGGCGCGCCGCCCGGATTTCCGTCGGCACCCGTCAATTCGCGCGGCAACCCGGAGGTGCGCTTTTCGCTCGCGGTCTATGTCGAGGACTGCACCGGCTGCGGCCTCTGCTATGAGGCGTGCCCGGCGCGCAGCCCCGCCGATGCGGCGGTGCGGGCGATCAATCTCGGCGACAAGGCGCCCATCCTGGAATCGGCGCGGGCCGACATCGCGTTCTTCGAAACGCTGCCCGTGAACGACCGCGCGTGCGTCGACTTCGCCAACGTGCGCGGGGTGCAGTTCCTGCAGCCGCTGTTCGAGTTTCCCGGCGCCTGTGCGGGCTGCGGCGAAACGCCCTACCTGCGCCTGCTCTCGCAACTCTTCGGCGACCGGCTGCAGATCGCCAACGCCACCGGCTGCTCATCGATCTACGGCGGCAACCTGCCGGTGACACCTTGGACCAAGGATGCCGCCGGCCGGGGACCGGCGTGGTCGAATTCGCTCTTCGAAGACAACGCCGAGTTCGGCCTGGGATTCCGCCTCGCCGCCGACAAGCACGTGGAGCTGGCCCGGCGGCTGCTGCGACGGCTGGCGCCGAAGCTCGGCGAAGAATCGGTTCGCGCGATCCTCGACGCGCCGCAGGAACGCGAATCCGAACTGCGGGCCCAGCGCAGCCGCGTCGAGGCCTTGAAACGGCAGCTCGCGACCGTCGACGACGAAGCCGCGCGCGATCTGCTGTCGGTCGTCGATCATCTGGTCCGCCGCAGCATATGGCTGGTGGGCGGCGACGGCTGGGCGTACGACATCGGGTACGGCGGACTCGATCATGTGCTGGCGACCGGCAGCAACGTCAACGTGCTGGTCCTGGACACGGAGGTCTATTCCAACACCGGAGGGCAGTCCTCGAAAGCGACGCCGCTGGGCGCCGTGGCGCGATTCGCCGCCGCCGGCAAGCGGGTCGCGCGCAAGGACCTCGGTTTGCAGGCGATCGCCTACGGCAACGTGTACGTCGCGCAGGTGGCGATGGGCGCAAATCCGCAGCACACCCTGCTGGCCTTCCGCGAAGCGGAAGCCTATCCCGGTCCGTCCCTGATCCTCGCCTACAGCCACTGCATTGCGCACGGCTACGACCTGCGCCAAGGCCTGCGGCAGCAGGATCTGGCCGCCGCCAGCGGCAACTGGCCGCTCTTTCGCTTCAATCCTGCAATGCGCAAGGTCGGCGAGCGGCCGTTTCGCCTCGACTCGCCGCGGCCGACGATTGCGCTGCGCGACTATGCCTACAACGAACTGCGCTACAGCGCGCTCGCCAAGTCCGATCCGGATACCGCGGCGATGCTGCTGGCGCAGGCCCAGCAGGTCGTCACCGAGAAATATCGGCAATACGAGGAGTTGGCAAACCGCGGCGGCGAGTCGTTCCACCCGGCGGGCATTCCGAATCCGCCGGTCTGATCAATCGCGCGCAACCGCCGCGGTGGCTCCGTCGGACCCGACCAGGAGCATCCGGATCGGCTTGCGTTGCGCCTGCGCCGCGCCCTCCGGTCCCTCGCCCAGGCCGGCATCGGCCAGTGCCTGCGCATAGCGCTGGAGTTGCGCGCGATACCCGGGCAGCGACGCGGCGTTCAGACTCCACTTGAAATCCAGGATCCAGATCGCGTCGTCGAATTCGACCAGGCGGTCGATGCGCAGCAGCGAGCCGTCGCGCGCCACGAGTTCCAGTTCGGCATCCGCGGCGATCACCGGCCCCGTCCCGGCGGGTGTGAAGAACTGCGCCAGATCCGGCGCATTGCGCACCCGTTCGGCCGCCGCGATCGCCGCCTGGGCGTCGGACGGCGAAATCGCAAACTCGCGTGCCACGCGCTCCGCCGATACCGTACCGGTCTCCTGCCCGCCCGCGCGCTCCAGGAGCGCGTGCCAGGCGATGCCGATCCGCTGCGCCTCCGTCTGTTCCGCCGCGTTGCGGCTGCCGACCGGCCCCGGAACCAGCGCCGGAACCGGAACCCGCGCGGGCCGGAAATCGCGGAAACGCGGACCTGCGGCTGCGGCGCGCGGATCGGCACCGGCGCCGGGGAGGCGATCGACCGGACGCGGGAGTTCCGGTTCCGCACCGGCCTGCGGCGGTGCGTGCGCGGCGATGCGCTCGTACCAGGTGCCGGAACCCGCGCGCGGGGAATCGACGCCGGAGACGAGCAGCACCTGCTGCGCGCGCGTCATCGCGACATAGAGGAGGTTCCAATCCTCCTGGCGGCGCTGGGCGCGGTCCTGTTCGATCCAGGGCAGGCGCGACGTTCCCATCCGCGACAGCCTGGCGATCAGCGAAACGTGGTCGGGTGCCGGACGATCCGGCAGCCATGCGACGAGCACGTCGTTGCGGTCCTCCTGCGCATCGGGCAGATGCGTGTCCGGCAGGACGACGATCGGCGCCTCGAGCCCCTTCGCCGCATGCACCGTCATCAGGTGCACGGCGTCCTCGTCGGCGGCGATGCCCTCGTCGGCATTGGAATCGTCGGCATCGCGCAGATCGCGCAGTTCGCCGAGGAAGCGCGCCAGACTGGGAAAGCGGCCGGCATCCAGGGTCAGCGCGAGTTCGAGCAGCGCGTCGATGTTGGCCTGGATCTGTGCGCCGGCGGTGACCGGCGCCGCCGCGGCATAGCGCGCGCGCAGGTCCGACTCGTGGATCACACGATCGAGCAGGTCGTGCACGGGCAACACCCCCGCAAGCGGCAGCCAGCGCGACAACAGGTCGCGGGCGCGGCCAAGCGCCGGACTCGCGGCGGTGCGCGTCGAAAGACGGGACCACCAGCAATCCGGCAGTTCCGCGCCCGACGTCGCTCCGGGCGCATGCGGGGCCGGATGTTCGCCGGTGTCGGCCAATGCCCGCAGATCCTCCTCATCGCAGTCGAACACCGGGCTGCGCAGTGCGCGCGCGAGTTGCAGGTCATCGTCGGGCGCGGCGAGGAATTCGAGCAAGGCAATGAGGTCCTCGACTTCGAGCTGCTGCAGCAGGCTGCCGCGGCGCGCGCTCAGAAATGGAATTCCGGCATCGCGGAACGCGCGTTCGAGTTCCCCCGCGTACGTCCGTCGGCGGACCAGCACCAGCACATCGGACCAGCGTGCGGGGCGCTCCGCCGCCCCCTCCGGCACCGTCGTGCACGCCCGCCATGCCGCAATGGCCGCGGCCAACTGCAGGCCTTCGCGATAGCGCTCGTCGCGGATTTCCTCGGCGCGTGCCTGGGTGAGCGCGTCGCGCGGGCGCGCCGCGCCGTCGCCCGCTGCCCCCTCCATCGCAGACCCCGCAGCGCCCCCCGCGCCGCGCCCGGTCTGCGGTGCGATGCGGGGCAGCACGGCGAATCCTCCCGATGTCGAGGCCAGCGTGCGTTGTCCCTGGTAGAGCGGATTGGCGCCGGAAAACACCTGATTGAAGAGTGCGACGAGCTCCGGCGCATTGCGCCGCGTCACGTTGGTGCGCAGGGCTGCTGCGCCGAAATCGCGGGCCAGGCACGCGCGTGCGACGTCGAAGACGCGCGGCTCCGCACCCCGGAAGCGGTAGATCGATTGCTTGGGATCGCCGACGAGAAATACGCTGGGGCGGTCCGCGTCGCCGTCGTACGCGGCCAGCCACGACTGCAGGATCTGCCACTGCAAGGGATTGGTGTCCTGGAATTCGTCGACCAGCAGATGGCGGTACCGGGCGTCGAGCCAGGACTGGGTGTAGGCGGCGCAGTCCGGATCGACGAGCAGTTGGTGCGCGATCCATTCCAGGTCGGTGAAATCGACCGCGCCGGCACGGCGCTTGCGCTCCTGGAATCCGGCAAGGAGGTGCGCACCGCAGCGCAGGCCGCATTCGTTGATCCGCAAAGCCTCCCATTCCATCTGCGCATCGCGCAGCGCCTCGGCTGCGGCGACGATCGATTGGTGCCGTGCGCGGTACGCCGCCGGTCCTTCCGGCACCTGTTTGCACTTCTTTTCGATCCGGTCCGGATCGAGCACCGTGCGCGGCGTACCGTTCTGCGTCAGGATGATGTCCAGGAACGCGGCGAGACATGCCGCGTCCGACGCCTCGCCGCCGCGCACATCCTGCGCCGCCAGCCAGGCCTCCGCGCCGGCGATGGCATTGCGCAGATAGACGCCCGGATCCGGGATCGCGCGCCACGTCTCGCACATCGCGATCAGGTCGGCACGCAATTGCGGAGCCTGCAACGCCGCGGCCGGCGACCGGTCGTCCGCTCCCAGCAGTTCCCGCAGGCGGGCGCGCATGGGTGCGCTCGAACGCGCGATCGCCTCGTCATCGGAATCCGATCCGCGAAAGCACCACCAGTCGGCGCGGTGCCGAACGAAGTTGCGCAGCAGGGTTTCCGCCGCGGCATCGCCGGTCCAGCGCACGAGTTCTTCATAGTCCCGCAGCCGGTCGGCCGAATCGGGACGCAGCAGCAACGCGCAGAAATCCGCCCACGCCTCGTCCATCCAGGGTTCGATGCGATCGACCAGGGTCTGCTCGTACACGCCCGGCCCGGTCTCGATCGGCGCGGCACGGAGCAGCCGGCCGAACCAGCCGTGAAAGGTCTCGATCGCGATCGGGTTTTCGGCCACCGTCACCCGCTCATAGAGGCCGCGCGCCGCCGGGAGGACGCGCGCCGCCTCATCCGGCGACAGGCCGCGCAGCCGCAGCATCGCCAGTGCCTCGTCGTCGGTTCCGCATGCGAGCGTGCCGAGATCGGCGAGCAGCCGCCCCCGCATCTCCTGTGCCGCGCGACGGGTGAAGGTGATCGCCAGGATCTGCCCCGGCGCCGCGCCGGCGAGCAGCGCGCGCAGGATGCGGCCGACGAGCAGCCAGGTCTTGCCGCTGCCGGCGCAGGCCTCGACCACGCAACTGCGCGCCGGGTCGAGGGCGCGGGCGATGAACCGTTCGTGGGGGACGGCCGCGCCGTCGACGGTGTATTCGCTCATCGGGTTGCGCCCGTGGTCGCAGGAGAAGAAAACCCGTGGCGGCACAGGCTCCGCAATTCGCAGCGCCGGCAGACCGACTCGGCACCGTTCGCCGGCAGGGGCGCACCCGCCGCGATGCGCGCGAGGTCCGTGCGCAGGCGCGCGCGCAGAACCGCGATCTGCTCGGCATAGGCCGCCGGCTCCACGTCGACCGTACGCACCACGCCGTGCTCCGGCACGGCGGGATCGTCCGGCCGCTCCAGATGCAGGTAGGCGGCCTGCGCCGGGCCCTGGGCATCGAGCAGCAGGCCATAGAACGCCAGTTGTACGTCCTCGCCCAAATCCTTCTGCGCCTTGCGCGAAGCGCCGGGGCTGCGCGTCTTGTAGTCGATGACCCGCACCGCGCCGCCGCGCCCGGCGTCGATGCGGTCGATCCGCCCCAGCAACTCGACCGACCCCGAATCCGCGTCGCCCTCGCCGAACGCGAAGGTCCGCCGCAGCGACGATTCCCCGTGCCGCCAGCGCCAGCCGTCGGATTCGTCCTTGTGCAACCAGGCGACGTACCCCGGAATCCAGGACCGGATGCGCTCCCGGTAGGCGATCAGCGCGGGCATCTCCGCCAGTCGGGGCGCGAACCGCGCATCGACCACGGCATGGAGCGCCGCACGATCGGCAGCCGGGGTCAGGACAGAACCCCGGACGGCTTCCGTGCGCGCTGCGCGTGCGCGATGAAACTCGTACAGCACCTCGTGCATGAGGGATCCGAGATCGCGCTTGTCCGGCGTCGCCCGCACGCGTTCGCGCTCCGCCAGACCGATCGCGCGCAGGGCGAAGAACCGGTAGGGACAGTCGACGAGATCCTGCGCCGCGCCGGCGGAGATCCGCCGCGGCAAAGCCGCGCGCGGCGCGCGCGGCAGCGACGGCCGGGCCGCGACGGGGCTCCATTCGAGCGCAAAGGCGCCGATGCGCGGCGCGGCGTCCGGCAAGCACCGCAGCAGCCGGTCCAGGCGGTCGATCAAGGGCGATAGCGCCGCCGGTTCATCGCCGCGGCGGAACCGCCAGGTCGCCGCGACGGCGGGAGTGGTCGCCAGCAGGCAGGCCAGATCGAGGGTCTGTTCCCGCCGCGTCGCCTCCATGCCCGGCAGGCCCAGATCGCGCCGGACAGCGGGCGCCATCAGGATGCCGGGGGGCGAAGTCCCCGGCAGATGGTCGGCATCGGCTCCGATCAACAGCGCCGCGTCGAAGCATCGCAGACGCGTCCCCGCCAGCGAGGTCATCAGCACCGGGCTCTTCGTGTCCACCTCCGCCGCGATCTCTTCGAAATACGCTGCCAGGAACGCGCGGAATTCCGCCGGACGCAGCCGCAGATCGAAATCGCGCCATTCCTCCTGCAGCCGCTCCAGCGCGTCGAGCACCGCCACGCCCACCGGATCGGCGGCCAGGGCCGCCGTCACGCCCATGTCGTCCAGTGCAGCCCGCAGGCTGCGCAGATGTTCCTTGCCGAAGGCGTCCCGGCCGCTCCGCGCGCGTGCGATCCAGAACTCGAACCGATCGTGCGCGTCCGCCGCAAACGGCGACTGCAGCCAATCCAGCCGATCCTGCGGCACCGCCTCCGGCGCCGCCAGATCGAGCCAGTGGATCACGACCGCGCAGGCACTCGTCGTCGAGAGCTTCCATCCCGACTCGTCGCGCACCGGCACCTGCGCGCGTTCGAGCAGCGCACGCACGCGGCGTGCCGTCAACCGATCGAGCGCCACCAGCGCGATGCGCCCCGCCCCCTGCTGCAACCGGTCCAGGGTCCAGCGGGCAGCAGCCGTGGCTTCTTCTTCCAGGGTCGAAGTCTTGTAGACGAAAAATCCGGGCGCCGCCGAGGATGTTCCGGGAGATACGCGAGACAACGCGGCGGCACGCTCCGCGAGCGGCGCGAATTCGGCGGCCGCGCCGGCATCCTCGTCGAGCACCTCGGGCCATGCCGCGCCGACCCAGCCGTGGCGCCGCACCAGCGCGAGCCGATCCGCAGCAACCAGGATCGCCGGCTGTCCGGACCGCGTCACCATGGCCTCGCACACCGCACGCTGCCACGGCGCCGCGCCCTGCGGCACCAGCCATACGAACGGACCGCGGACGTCGCCCGCCCGGGCTTCCAGCCGTTCCCGCAGCCGCGCGGCGCCGCGTGCCGGGCCGCTCCCCGGCGTCAGTCCGGCGCGCCACAGCGCCAGGACGAACTGCGCCTGCGTGGCGCCGAGCCGCGCCGCGCGCCGCGAGAAATGCCGCTGCACCGCCGCGGTCCAGCGGCCCTCGAACGCATCGACGGCCCCGCTCGCCGCCAAGGTGAGTTCGTCGCTCAGGGCCGCGACGTCACGCGCCAATGCCCACAGCACGCCCGGCTGAGCACCGAAGGTATCGCGCACCCAGCTGCTGCCGCGCAGGGCATCGAACAGCTCCGCCCGCTGCCGCCACCGCGCAAGGCGCTCGATCCCGGCAAAATCCTCGAGCGTCGTCGTCCGCGGGCCGACGAACGCAGCTCCCGGCCACGCATCGACCAAGGCCGCGCGCAGCGCCGCCGCATGCGCCATGCGCGGGACGATCACCGTGACGCGGCGCAGGTCACGCCGGTCGGGCTCGGCGAAGCGGCGCAGCAGGTCCGCCACCCCAGGCCACCAGCGCTCATCCGGCGGAACCAGCAGTTCCTGCATGATCGATCCCTTGCAAAACGATGCCTGACATCCGCCCGACTCTCCCGCCCCCCATCAAGGAAACCGAAAGGGGGAAACCGAAAGACCGGATCGACGTCGACTGCCCGTATGGCGTAGCCGCCCCCGCCGGAACCTTCTCGGGAAGGTTCGTCGGTATACTTTTTTCCTTCCTATCGATTCTAGGGAATCTCCAATGAGCGACGTAAAAGCTATCACCGATGCAAGCTTCGAACAGGACGTGCTCAAGTCTCCGGTGCCCGTCCTCGTGGACTTCTGGGCGGAATGGTGCGGCCCGTGCCGAATGATCGCCCCGATCGTGGCCGAAGTGGCCAAGGAGTACGAAGGGCGGCTGGCGGTTGCGAAGATCAACGTCGATGAAAACCAGGCCGTGCCGGCCAAATACGGCATCCGCGGCATTCCGACGCTGATGATCTTCAAGAACGGCGCGGTTGCCGGAACGCGGGTCGGCTCGCTGTCGAAACCGCTGCTCACGACGTTCATCGACGGCAATATCTGATATTCTTCCGGTGGGTTGCGGGTTTTCCGCCCCACCGGCGTCTGCGCTAGTCCCGTTCACGCATTGCGCGCTTCCCGCGCGGACACCTCGGCACACGGAGGCCTCCGGCTTCGCGGTTTGTCCGACCGGATCTTCCGCGCGCCCCGATTCTTTCCATTTCATCCCCCGTTTCCGTACTCACGTTCGAACCGGCATCGCCCATGCAACTTTCCGAACTCAAAGCCCTGCACGTCTCGCAACTGATCGAGATGGCGGCCACCCTGGAAATCGACAACGCCAACCGCATGCGCAAGCAGGAGTTGATGTTTGCGATCCTCAAGCGCAAGGCCAAAGCCGGCGAACAGATCTTCGGCGACGGCACGCTCGAGGTGCTGCCGGACGGCTTCGGCTTCCTGCGGTCGCCCGAGACGTCGTATCTCGCCAACACCGACGACATCTACATCTCGCCGTCGCAGATCCGGCGCTTCAACCTGCACACCGGCGATTCCATTGAAGGCGAGGTGCGGACCCCCAAGGACGGGGAGCGCTATTTCGCCCTGGTGAAGGTGGACCGGGTCAACGGCCAGCCGCCCGAGTCGACCAAACACCGCATCCTGTTTGAAAACCTGACGCCGCTCTTCCCGAACAAGCCGCTCACCCTCGAGCGCGACATGCGCGGCGACGAGAACATCACCGGCCGGCTGGTCGACATCATCGCCCCGATCGGCAAGGGTCAACGCGGCCTGCTCGTCGCCAGCCCCAAGTCCGGCAAGACGGTGATGCTGCAGCACCTCGCGCACGCAATCACGACCAACCACCCGGACGTGGTGATGATCGTGCTGCTGATCGACGAGCGCCCGGAGGAAGTCACGGAAATGCAGCGCTCCGTGCGCGGCGAAGTCGTTTCCTCGACCTTCGACGAACCGGCGGCCCGGCACGTGCAGGTGGCCGAGATGGTGATCGAGAAGGCCAAGCGCTTGGTCGAATCGAAGAAGGACGTGGTGATCCTGCTCGACTCCATCACCCGTCTCGCGCGCGCCTACAACACCGTCGTGCCGGCGTCGGGCAAGGTCCTCACCGGCGGCGTCGACGCCAACGCCCTGCAGCGGCCCAAGCGTTTCTTCGGTGCGGCGCGCAACATCGAAGAAGGCGGATCGCTCACCATCATCGCCACCGCGCTGATCGACACCGGATCGCGAATGGACGACGTGATCTACGAAGAGTTCAAGGGCACCGGCAACATGGAAATCCACCTCGAGCGCCGGCTCGCCGAGAAGCGGGTCTACCCGTCGATCAACGTCAACCGCTCCGGCACCCGGCGCGAGGAACTGCTGCTCAAGCCGGAGGTGCTCCAGAAGGTCTGGATCCTGCGCAAGCTCCTCTACGGCATGGACGAGATCGAGGCGATGGAATTCCTGCTCGACAAGATGAAGCAGACGAAGACCAATGCCGAGTTCTTCGACATGATGCGCAGGGGAGGCTGATCTGCCGCAGCGTCGCTCGACGGATGTCCGTCGGGCGACGCCCGTGCGTTGGCGCACCGATTCGGTGTTAGAATCGCCGGTTCCATTGGATCCATGAGCCCATCATGAAAGAAGGCATCCACCCCGAATACCGCGAAGTCGTGTTCCAGGACATGACCTGCGACTTCCGTTTCATCACCCGCTCGACCGCGCCGACCCGGGAAAAAATCACCCTGGACGGCAAGGAATACCCGCTGGTGAAGCTCGACACCTCCTCGGCCTCGCATCCGTTCTACACCGGTGCCCAGACGCGGGTCGTCGAGGCCGGCCGGGTCGAGAAGTTCCGCCAGAAGTTCGCCGCCAAGTCCAAGGAAATCAATGCGGCGGCGGCGGAAGCGAGCGCAGCCAAAGCCAAGAAGCAGCGCTGACCCGCGCCGGATGTGACCGACCGCGCGGGCTCCTGCGCCCGCGCCAGGGTGTTCTCCATTGATCGACATTCCGCGCCGATCTCCCGCGCGGATCACCGCGCAAGCCGCGGCCGCGATGCCGCGCTGGGCATTGGTTTCCCTGCTCGCGGCGTTCATCGTTCCCGGCCTGTTCGGACATGAACTCTGGCCCCAGGACGCCACGGGCTTCGCGCGCATGTGGAGCATGGCGCACGGTGCCGCCGAACACTGGCTGTTTCCGGACATCGCCGGCGTTCCTGCCGTCCGCGACGGACCGCTTCCCTATTGGTTCGGCGCCGCGCTGATCCGCTGGTTCGGCGGGCGTTTCGGGGAAACCAACGCGGCGGCGGCGGCCAATCTCTTCTGGTATCCCCTTGCGATCGTCGCCCTGTGGCAGGCCGTCGCCCGCCTGGCACGACGCGACGAGGCCCTGCCGGTCGCCGGTGCGTTCGGCGGCGACGCCAGCCGGCGGGACTATTCCCGTCTGGTAGCGGACATCGCCCTGCTGCTCGCGATCGGAACGATCGGCGTCATCCTGCGGCTTCACCAGACCCACGCCGACGCCGCAGCCATGGCAGCCGTCTCGGTCGCCCTGCTGGCGCTGAGCGCCATCGAATGGCATCGCGGCCTTGCCGCCGCGCTGGCCGGCGCGACGGTCGGAGCCGCGGCGCTCATCCAGGGACCGATCCTGGCCAGCGGGCTGCTGCTGGGCTGCGTCCTGGTATTCCTAGGCGGCGAGTCCGCCCCGACCCGTGAAGAAGCGACCCGACCGGGCACGACCGATGTCCTGGGTGCCGCGGAAGCCGGGGAACCCGGCGCGAGGACGTATCCTCCGGCTTCCGCGCGAATCGGCCTCGCACTCATCGTGCTCGCGGTGGGCGCAGGCATCGCCGCCGCATGGCCGATGCTCGGATTCCATTTCTTCCCTCGCCAAGCCGCCTTCTTTTTCGCGGCGTGGGAACACGCAAACTTCGCCCCGGATGCCCTGCCGCTCGCCTCGCCGCGCTCCGCCGCCCACGCCGGGGCCTGGCTGCTGCGCACGGGGGTCTGGTTCCTGTGGCCGCTGTGGCCCCTGGCCGCCTGGGCCGTCTATGCCTGGCGCTGGAGCCTGCGTGCGCCGCACCTCGAACGACCGCTCCTGCTGCTCGTGTCGATTGCGGCGGCGATGATGGTGTCCTCGCCGCTCGACGAACGCGCCCTGGTCGATCTGATCCCGCCGCTGGTCGTCCTCGCCGCATTCGGCGCGACGACGCTGCGGCGTGCCCTCGACAACGCGATCGACTGGCTGGCGATCGCCTTCTTCTCCTTTGCCCTGCTCTTTCTCTGGGCGTATTACGCAGCGATGGAGCTGGGCGTTCCGCACGCGATGGCAAGTTCGGTGGCGCGGCTTGCCCCCGGTTTCCGCGCCGAGGCGAAGTTGTCGGCCCTGGCACCGGCGGCGCTCGTGGCGCTCCTCTGGATCTACCTGATCTTCTGGCGTGTGGTGCGCCGGCCGCACGTCCTGTGGCGCGGCCCCATGCTGGCCGCGGCAGGAGTCGTCGCCGCCTGGACGACGGCCAATCTGCTGTACCTTCCCGCGGTCGACTACATCTTCGGATACCGCGGGTTTTCGGTCGGACTCACCACCGAGTTGCGCACCCACGGATGGACCGGGCGCGGCTGCGTCGACGCGGTTCATGTCCCATTGGCCGAACGCGCCATCGTTGCCTATTACGGCGGAATCGCCTTCCGCCGCGACGGCGAATCGCCGGCGGATTGCCGTTTCGCGTTGCAATACGTCCCGCATGGAAGCGGGGCGGTCGATCTCCCTCCGTTCGTGAGCCTTGGCGCCGCGTGGCATCCCGTCTGGGAAGGACGGCGGCGGCCGCGGCCCCAGGAGATCTGGCGCATCTGGGAGCGCGCGCCCTAGCGGCAAGTCGTGGGAAACTATCGGCGCGACCAGAATCCTTCCACCCCGTTTCCGAAAGCCGGCCGACACGACATGACCGCCGTCCGCACGATCCGCCGAGCCGATCTGGTGCAGAGCATCGCCGATGCGCTGCAGTTCATCAGCTACTACCATCCCCTCGACTACATCCGCAGCCTCACCCGCGCCTACGAGGCCGAGAAAAGCCCTGCCGCGCGGGACGCGATCGCCCAGATCCTGACCAATTCACGCATGTGCGCGGAGGGACGCCGCCCGATCTGCCAGGACACCGGAATCGTCAACGTATTCCTTCGGATCGGCATGGACGTCCGCTGGGAAGGACTCGACGATGGCCTCGATCCCGCCATCAACGAGGGCGTGCGTCGCGCCTATCGGAATCGCGATAATCCGCTGCGCGCATCCGTCGTCGATCCGCCGATCGGGCCGCGCCGCAATACCGGCGACAACACGCCCGCAGTGATCCATGTCGAACTGGTTCCCGGCAACCGCGTCGAGGTGACGGTGGCCGCAAAGGGCGGCGGCTCCGAAAACAAGTCCCGTCTCGCCATGCTCAATCCGAGCGATTCGGTTGCGGACTGGGTGGTGAACACGGTCCCATCCCTGGGAGCCGGATGGTGTCCGCCCGGCATGCTCGGGATCGGCATCGGCGGTACGGCGGAAAGGGCGATGCTGCTTGCCAAACAGGCGCTGATGCAGGAAATCGACATGGCGGAGTTGCGCGCGCGCGGGCCACGCACCGAGATCGAGGCCCTGCGCGTCGAAATTCATGCGCGCGTCAACGCCCTGGGCATCGGCGCCCAGGGGCTGGGCGGCCTGACCACCGTGCTCGACGTGAAGATCTGCACCTATCCCACGCATGCGGCCGGGAAGCCCGTCGGCCTCATTCCCAATTGCGCCGCCACCCGCCACGTGCATTTCACCCTCGACGGCTCCGGACCGGCACAGCTCGCCCCCCCTGCCCTGTCGGAGTGGCCCGACGTGCATTGGCAGCCGGATGCGGAACACGCCCGGCGCGTCGATCTCGACACGCTGACACGCGACGAGGTCGCGTCGTGGAAGCCGGGCCAGACCCTGCTGCTTTCAGGACGCCTGCTGACCGGCCGCGATGCCGCGCACGCCCGGATCTGCGACATGCTCGCGCGGGGCGAGCCGCTGCCGGTCGATTTCCGCGGACGGGTCATCTATTACGTGGGGCCTGTCGACCCGGTGCCTGGCGAGGCCGTAGGCCCCGCCGGCCCCACCACCGCCACGCGCATGGACAAGTTCACTGACACCATGCTCGCGCAGACCGGCCTGGTGGCGATGATCGGCAAGGCGGAACGCGGCCCCGCCGCGATCGAATCGATCCGCCGGCACCGCGCCGCATACTGCATCGCCGTGGGCGGCGCGGCCTATCTCGTCGCGCGCGCCATCCGCAACGCGCGCGTGCTGGCCTTTCCGGACCTCGGCATGGAAGCCGTCTACGAATTCACGGTGCAGGACATGCCGGTCACAGTGGCAGTCGATGCGGCGGGCGCCTCGGTGCACGAAAGCGGGCCGCGTCAGTGGCAGGCGATGATCGCCGCACACGGCTGCGATTGAGGCGTTTTCCCTGTTTTCCGAAGAGTTCATCGCATGACCATCGGCGTATTCGACTCCGGCGCAGGCGGCCTGTCGGTCGTCGCCGCGATCCGTGCCTCGTTGCCCGGACAGGAAATCGTCTATTTCGCCGACACGGCGTTCGTTCCCTACGGGTCGCGCAGCGATGGGGAAATCCTCGATCGCACCCGGCTCTGCTGCGCCCGCCTGCTCGAGCACGACGTGCGCGCGCTCGTCATCGCATGCAACACGGCGACGGCCAACGCCATCGACGCGGTGCGCGCCTGGGCGCCGGTTCCAGTGGTCGGGGTCGAACCCGGCCTCAAACCCGGCGCTGCTGCGACCCGCAGCGGCGTGGTCGGGGTGCTGGCGACGGCGGCGACGCTGGCCAGCCGGCGCTACGCCGAACTGCTGCGCCGGACGCGCGCCGAGGCGCCCGCAGTACGCTTCGTCGAACATGCCGCGCAGGGCTGGGTGGAACTGGTTGAGTCCGGCGAGATCGACACCCCGGCCGCACACGAAACGATCCGGGCGTCGGTGGCGCCGCTATTGCAGGAGGGCGCGGATACGCTCGTGCTCGGGTGCACGCACTACCCGTTCCTGCGCCGTGCGATCGAGGCCGTTGCCCCGGGAGTCGCGATCATCGAAACCGGACCCGCGATCGCGCGGGAACTCGCCCGGCGCCTGCATATCGCTGCGAGCGATCCCGGCAAGGCCGGCGAAGCCGCGGCACCGTCCTCCCCCGCGCGCCTGCGCCTCGAATCGAGCGGCGACCTCGACCGCCTGGCGGCGCTCGCGGCGCGTCTGCTGTCGGATGGGAAATGAGACGATCATGACGGACCACCCCCCGCTCGCCCCCCGAAAAAGGGGCGTGCCGGGAAAACCGGAAACGCGCTCAGCGACAGAAAAACGCCAGCACGTCCTCCGCCACGCGACGCGTCGGGAATGG
This sequence comes from Burkholderiales bacterium GJ-E10, assembly GCA_000828975.1. NCBI lineage: Bacteria > Pseudomonadati > Pseudomonadota > Betaproteobacteria > Burkholderiales > Burkholderiales bacterium GJ-E10. The sequence goes on from AP014683.1 coordinate 2,184,571, forward strand.
GCCGACATAGTCGGCCTGCGCGTCGAACCGCGAAACCTCGATTTCATCCTTCCACAAAACGAGGTAATAGCCGGGCTGCAACCGGCCCGCCTGGTCCGGCTCGAAGGTCCGCTGATAGGACTCCGAATCGGTCAGGTGCATCGCATCGATGACGTTCACCACCTCGGACGGAACACCCATGGCATCCTCCCAGAGATTGATTTCGATCGGTCCGTCTTGGGAATTTTGCACCCAAAAACGGTTGATGAGGATCAATACTCCCGATGCGCGGGACACCCGAATCGAGTGATAGGGCACCACCGTATGCAAAACGCGGACATGCAGACCGCGGATCAGCGGTTGAAGACCCCGGTCGACAGATAGCGGTCCCCGCGGTCGCAGACGACGAACACGATGGTCGCGTTCTCGACCTCCCGCGCCAGCCGCAAGGCGATGCACAGCGCGCCGCCGGACGAGATGCCGGCATGGATGCCTTCCTCTGCCGCCATGCGGCGGGCCATCTGCTCGGCATCGCCCTGCGTCACGGATTCGATGCGGTCGACGCGAGTCGAATCGAAGATCTTCGGCAGGTAGGCTTCCGACCATTTCCGGATTCCCGGGATCTGCGAGCCTTCGGCAGGCTGTGCACCCACGACGATGACTCCGGGATTGCGCTCCTTGAGGAACCGGGACACCCCCATGATGGTGCCGGTGGTTCCCATGCTCGAGACGAAGTGCGTCACGGCGCCCGCCGTATCGCGCCAGATTTCGGGGCCCGTGCCCTCGAAATGCGCGCGCGGGTTGTCCGCGTTGGCAAACTGATCGAGCACCTTCCCCTCGCCGCGCGCCTGCATGTCCATCGCCAGGTCGCGCGCGTATTCCATACCCCCCTGCGCCGCAGGGGTCAGGATCAGTTCGGCGCCGTACGCCAGCATCGAGGCGCGCCGTTCGAGAGACAGGTTGTCCGGCATGATCAAGGTCATGCGATAACCCTTCATCGCCGCGATCATCGCCAGGGCGATGCCGGTATTGCCGCTCGTGGCTTCGATCAACCGGTCGCCGGGACGGATCTCTCCGCGTTCCTCGGCGCGCCGGATCATCGAGTAGGCCGGGCGATCCTTGACCGATCCGCCGGGGTTGTTACCCTCGAGCTTCGCCAGCAGCACGTTCCCGCCCGCACGCCATTGCGCGGCGTCGATGCGCTGCAGCCGGACCAGCGGGGTATTGCCGATCGTCCCTTCGACGGTGGGAATGGCGTTGCGTCCGGTCATGCTCCCGCCTCCAGTTCTTCGATTCGTTTGGGGGGATAGCTGTCCCAGCTCAGGCATCCCGGACACTGCCACGGAAACGATCGCGTCCGAAAGCCGCAGGTGCCGCAGCGGTAGCGCGACAGGTTGCGCGCCTGCGCCTGGATGAGTCCCCGCAGCAATTCCAGTTCCCGGTCCTTGCCCGGCGCCGACGCCGCGCGCATCGCCAGCAGGCGCTCGAAGCCCAGCAGAGATGGATGGCGATTGAGCTCTTCGCGCAGCATCGCCTCCCCGGCGGCATTGCCCTCCCACTCCTGCGTGCGCCGCACGACGATGTCGAGCAGATCGATCGAAGGATGGTCCAGCAGCACCCGGCGCAACAGGTTGAGGGCTTCGGACCGACGGCCGGCGCCGTCGAGGGCCGCACTCAACCGTTCCGCGATCAGCGCGAGATACTCCGGCGCATCACTGGCAATGTGCAGCCAGTGTTCGATCGCGCCGGCGGAATCGCCCTCCCGTTGCGCGATGTCGCCGGCCAGGATGCTGGCCCGCACGGAACCGCGATCGGCAACGAGCGCCTCTTCGAGCAGGCGATGCGCGGCGGCCAGATCCCCTGCCGCAACCGCACGCTCGGCGAGTTCGCAATGGAAATGGGCGATCGCGACGCGATGGGTCTCCCCGCCCTCGCGCTCGAGCTGGCGCGCGCTGTCGATCGCCCGCACCCAGTCGCGTCCCGTCGCATGGATGCGCAGCAAGGCGCGCAAGGCATCGAAGCGGTGCGCGGGATCTTCCACGAGTTGCTGGAATCCGGCCTCGGAGCGGTCGAGCATGCCGCCCTTGAGGTAGTCCTGGGCAAGTTCGGCCAGCGCCTTGGAGCGCTCCGTCGCCGGCAGGTCGGCCCGGCCCAGCAGGTAATTGTGAACCCGCACCGCGCGATCGAACTCTCCGCGCCGCCGGAACAGGTTGCCCAGCGCATAGTGCAGTTCGATGGTTTCGGGATCGAGCTTCGCGACCTCGATGAACGCGTCGATCGCGCGGTCCGGCTGATCGTTGAGCAGGAAATTCAGGCCGCGGAACAACGCCTTCGGCGCACCGCCCTGATCCGCCGCGCGAACCCGCGCCTCGTATCCGCGGGCGATCCAGCCGGCCAGGAACAGCGCCGGCAATGCAATGAAATACCAGACCTGGAAGTCCATGGGGGCGGACGGCCTGCGCCGTCAGGAATGCTTGGACGCGTCGAAATCCACGTCGCCCACCGCGCCGCCCTGCCGGGCCGCATGCATCAGCGACGCTTCGGCATTCGGCCGCGCGGACTTGCGGTCGGTGGCCTGCCGCAAACGGCGATGCAGCCGGAAGAGCTTGGGCAGCATCGCGATCGTTCCGGCCAGCACGCCGATGATGAAACTCCCCAGGATCACCGCCAGCAGGGGAACGCTCGGCCACGACAGCGTGGCGCTCAGCCGCAGCGGTACCGTGGCGGGGTTCTCCAGGGCGATCCAGAGCACCGCCAGGAAGAAAATCAGCCGTCCGATCCAGGCAAGCAAGTCCATGTCGTCAAACCGTGCCATCGACCCGTTCGCGCAACTCCTTGCCAGCCTTGAAGTGCGGAACGTATTTCGCCGGGACGTGCACCTGCTCGCCCGACTTCGGATTGCGCCCGACACGCTCCGGGCGGTAATTGAGGGAAAAGCTGCCGAACCCGCGAATCTCGACCCGCCCGCCGTCGGCCAGCGCCGTCTCGAGCGCGCCCAGGATCAGGGTCACCGCCTCGTCCGCATCGCGCGCCGTGAGGTGCGGATAGCGGGAAGACAGGCGAAGGATCAATTCGGACTTGGTCATCGAGCGTGCGGCATCCACCCTGCGAGTTCAAAACTGCCGGCCCCGAAGGAACCGCCGGTTCCTTCGGGAGCCATCCACGATCACTTGCTTTCGAGCTTGGCCTTGAGCAGCGCGCCCAGGTTGGTCGTCCCGCTCGCGCCCTCGGCATGCATCCGCGCCATCGCTTCGGCGGCTTCCGCGTTGTCCTTGGCCTTGATCGAGAGGTTGATCGAACGGTTCTTGCGATCGATGTTGATGATCATCGCCTGAACCGATTCGCCTTCCTTCAAGTGGTTCCGCGCGTCCTCGACCCGATCGGCGGCGATTTCCGAAGCCCGCAGATAGCCTTCGATCTCGCCATCCAGCGTGATCACGGCACCCTTGGCATCGACGCTCTTGACCGTGCCGGCCACGAGCGAACCCTTGTCGTGCATGTGCGTGAAGTTGGTGAAGGGATCGCCGCTCAACTGCTTCACACCCAGCGAGATGCGTTCCCGCTCGACGTCGATCGCCAGGATGACCGCCTCCAGCTCTTCACCCTTCTTGAACCGGCGCACGGCTTCCTCGCCCGGCTCGTTCCAGGAAAGGTCGGACAGGTGCACCAGGCCGTCGATGCCGCCCGGCAGGCCGATGAACACGCCGAAGTCGGTGATCGACTTGATCGCGCCCGAGACCTTGTCGCCCTTCTTGTGCGAGATCGCGAATTCGTCCCACGGATTGGCCCGGCACTGCTTCATGCCCAGCGAGATGCGGCGGCGCTCCTCGTCGATTTCCAGGACCATGACTTCGGTTTCGTCGCCCAGCTGCACGATCTTGCGCGGATCGACGTTCTTGTTGGTCCAGTCCATCTCGGAGACGTGCACCAGACCTTCGATGCCCGGCTCGAGTTCGACGAAGCAGCCGTAGTCGGTGATGTTGGTGACCTTGCCGAAGAGACGCGTGTTCTGCGGATAGCGCCGCGCCAGACCGATCCACGGATCCTCGCCCAGTTGCTTGAGACCGAGCGAAACGCGGTTCTTCTCCTGATCGAACTTCAGGACCTTGGCCGTGAGCTCCTGGCCCACGCTCACCACCTCGCTCGGATGGCGCACACGGCGCCAGGCCAGGTCGGTGATGTGCAGCAGGCCGTCGATGCCACCCAGGTCGACGAACGCGCCGTAGTCCGTGATGTTCTTGACGATACCCTTGATGATGGCCCCTTCCTTGAGGGTCTCCAGCAGGCGGGCGCGCTCCTCGCCCATGCTCGCCTCGACGACGGCACGGCGCGAAACCACGACGTTGTTGCGCTTGCGGTCGAGCTTGATGACCCTGAACTCGAGCGTCTTGCCCTCGTAGGGCGAGGTGTCCTTCACCGGACGCGTGTCGACCAGCGAGCCGGGCAGGAATGCGCGGATGCCGTTGATCATCACGGTGAGACCGCCCTTGACCTTGCCGCTGATCGTGCCGCTGACCAGGTCCCCGCTCTCCAGCGCCTTTTCCAGGAACAGCCACGCCGCCAGCCGCTTCGCCTTGTCGCGCGACAGGATGGTGTCGCCGTAGCCGTTTTCGAGGGCCTCGATGGCGACGGAAACGAAATCGCCAGGCTTGGCGTCGACCTCGCCCTGATCGTTGCGGAATTCTTCGATCGGGATGTACGCCTCGGACTTCAGCCCGGCGTTGACGACGACGAAATTCAGGTCGACGCGCAGAACCTCGGCCGTGACCACTTCGCCGGCGCGCATTTCATGGCGCGCGAGGCTTTCTTCGAACAGGGCGGCAAACGATTCCGGAGCGTGTTGGGATGTACTGGTAGCGATGGACATGAAAACTCTCTTGCTCGCCAAGGCCTTGCGCCCGGGCGGAGTGAAAGACCGCGCGAGGAACGCCCCCGCGCACCCGTGTGCGGAGAATCGGGAATCAGCCTGCCCGGTACCAGCCGAGCACTTGCGCGACGACCGCGTCGATCGTCATCGCGGTGCTGTCCAGAATCTTCGCTCCTTCCGCAGCAACGAGCGGAGCGTGGTCGCGCGTACGGTCACGCGCGTCCCGTTCCTCCAGATCCTGCAGAAGGGTCTCGAGTGTACCGGGATAGCCCTTTTCGATCAACTGCTTATAACGCCGCTCCGCGCGTACCCGGACATCGGCGATCAGGAAGACTTTCAAGGAGGCGTCGGGGAACACCACGGTTCCCATGTCGCGCCCGTCGGCCACCAGGCCCGGCGGTCGGCGCTGTGCCCGCTGCAGCGCCAGCAGCGCCGTGCGCAACTCGCCGGCCGTGGCGATCCGCGACGCCGCCCGCCCGACCTCTTCGCGGCGGATGGCCTCGGTGATGTCGCGCGCGCCCAGCGTGATCCGGCCGTCGGCAAAGCGCAGGCGCATCGCGGGATCCTCCGCCGCGGTGAGCGCATCCGCGACGGCCGCGAGCGCCGGCCCGTCGTCGAGCCCGACGCCCTGCTCGAGCGCCAGCAGGCCGACGATGCGGTAGAGCGCGCCGCTGTCCAGGCAGGCGAACCCCAGTTCCTGGGCGACGCGCTGGGCGACCGCGCCCTTGCCCGAGGCGGTGGGGCCGTCGATGGCGATGACGGGGACACTCGGAGCGGCCACCCTCACCCCCGCCCTCTCCCGCCCCGGCGGGAGAGAGGGTTCTTCCGCTCCCGCCCTCTGCAACCCGGGCGACGAAAATCCGGCGACCGCACCCGCGGCGGTCCGTGTCAACGCGTCGAGCCGGTCGAAATAGTCCGGGTAGGTCTTCGCCACGCAGCCGGGATCCCGCACGTGCACCGGCACGCCCGCCGCCGCCGCCAGCGAAAGGCACATCGCCATGCGGTGGTCGTCATAGGTGTCGATCCACGCCTCGCGGACCTGCTCCGGCGCCGTCACCGCGATCCAGTCGTCGCCGAACTCCACCTCCGCCCCGAGCTTGGTCAGCTCGGTGGCCATCGCGTGGATGCGATCCGTCTCCTTGACCCGCCAGGAGCCGATCCCCCGCAGCCGGGTCGTGCCGCGGGCGAAAAGCGCCAGCACCGCGACGGTCATCGCGGCATCCGGAATCTCCGAGCAGTCCCAGTCGACGGGCTGAAGGACGAACCGGCCATCGACGCCGGTTCCTCCGCCCGCGGTCTCGATCCAGTCGTCGCCGATCGCCACCCGCGCGCCCATCTTCTCCAGCACCGTCGTGAATGCCACGTCGCCCTGCAGACTGTCCCGACCGACGCCACGCACGCGTACCGGACCGCCTGCGATCGCCCCCAGCGCGAGAAAATACGAGGCGCCCGACGCATCGCCCTCCACCGCATAACGGCCGGTCGGCGCGCAGTAGGCATCCGGGCCGACCACGTACGTGCCCGGCAGCGGTGCGCGCACGTCCGCGCCGAACTGCCGCATCATCGCGATGGTCATCGCCACGTAGGGCTGCGAGATCAGGTTGCCGTCGATCTCGATGGTCAGGCTTCGCCAGGCCGTGGCGCGCGCATAGCCCGGCGCCGCGAGCAGCAGGCCGGTGACGAACTGGCTCGACACGGCCCCGCGTACCCGCACCCGCGGCACCAGCTTCCCGCGATCCGCCGGTTCGACCTGCAGGGGCGGATATCCCGGAGTCCCCGCGTACCGCACCCGCGCCCCCATGCCGTTCACCGCGTCGACCAGATCGCCGATCGGCCGCTCGCGCATGCGAGCGACCCCGTCGAGCCGGTAGCGCCCGCCGGCAAACGCCAGCACCGCCGCCAGGGGACGCATCGCCGTGCCCGCATTGCCCAGGAACAGGTCCGCCTCGCGGTTCGGAAAATCGCCGCCGCAACCCGCCACGCGCACCCGGTCGCCGTCGACCTCGACCGCCACACCCAAGGTCCGCAGCGCCGCGATCATGACCCGCGTGTCATCGGCGTCGAGCACGCCGGAAAGTTCCGTCGCACCCTGTGCCAGCGCCGCCAGCAGCAGCGCGCGATTGGAAATGCTCTTCGAACCCGGAAGCCGTACCTCGCCCGCCGCACGGGCGATCGGCTCGACGGTCCGCACCGCCGCAGGGCTACTTTCCATGATCACTCGTCACGCCCATCCTCGACTTCGTTTCGCCCGAAGGCGCCGAACCGCATGCCGCGCCGCACCCGGCTCGCGTCTTCGAACATTCGTTGCAATGCCGCCCCGTCGGCGTGATCGAGGGCGGCTTGCAGCGCATCCAGCTCGGTCCGGTACGCAGCCAGTTCGCGCCCCAGCGCCTCCCGGTTGGCCAGCGCGACGTCGCGCCACATCGTCGGGTCGCTCGCGGCGATGCGGGTGAAATCGCGGAACCCGCCACCGGCGAACTGCAGGCAGCGCGCGCCGTCCGCCCCCGCCGCGACCGCCCGCATCAACGCGAACGCCGCCAGATGCGGCAAATGGCTCACCGCGGCAAAAATCCGGTCGTGCTCCCGGGCATCCATGCGTTCGACGGCGGCGCCGCAGGCGGTCCATGCGGCCTCGATCCGCCGCAGCGCATCGATCGCGGTTTCCGCCGTCGGCGTGACGATCACCCATCGCCCGTCGAAGAGTTCCGAAGTCGCGTTCTCGATGCCGTGGGACTCGGCGCCGGCGATCGGATGCGCCGGCACGAAGCGCGCGAACTTCGCCCCCAGCGCCGCCCGGGCCGCATCGACGATCCCTTCCTTGGTGCTGCCGACATCGCTCACGATGGCACCGTCGCGCAGATGCGGCGCCAGCGCGTCCAGCAGCGCCGGCATCGCCCCCACCGGCGTCGCGAGCAGCACGCAGTCGGCGCCCGCGACCGCCTCGGCGAGACTACCCGCCGCGGTATCGATCATTCCCAGCGCGACCCCGCGCCGCACCGCGTCCGCATCCCGATCGAAACCGGTTACGGTCGCCGCCGCACCGGCCCTGCGCCATGCCGCCGCGGCCGAGCCGCCCAACAGTCCGCAGCCCAGCAATGCGAGCTTCATGTCGCGGCAAGCGCCGCCAGCGCGGCCCGCAGCGCCGCGAGAAAGCGCGCGTTCTCCTGCGGCAGACCCACCGAAACCCGCAGGCAATCCGGCAGATCGTAGTTGGCCACCGGCCGCACGATCACGCCGGCGGCGAGCAACGCGCGGTAGACCTGCGCCGCCTTCGGTCCGACCCGCACCAGCAGGAAGTTGGCATGGCTCGGCACGAATTCGAGGCCCATCTCGTGCAGGCCCGCGCCCAGCGCCGACAACCCGGTGCGATTGAGGTCATAGCTGCGCTGCAGGAAATCATCGTCCGCGATCGCCGCGCAGGCTGCCGCCTGCGCCGGCGCGGAAACGTTGAACGGCATACGTACGCGATTGAGCAGGCCGGTCCATTCGGGTTGCGCCACGCCATAGCCCACCCGCAGCCCCGCCAGGCCATAGGCCTTGGAGAAGGTGCGCGTGATGAGCAGGTTCGGGAACCGCCGCACCCACTGCGTCGCGTCGAAGCGCAGGGACGGCGGCAGGTATTCGTTGTATGCCTCGTCGAGCACGACGCCGACGTGGCCCGGAACGCGCTCCAGGAACGACTCCACCTGCGCCGGATCGAGGAACGTGCCGGTCGGATTGTTGGGATTGGCGACATACACCAGCGCCGTGTCGGCCTTGATCGCCGCCGCCATGGCGTCGAGGTCGTGGCCGTACTCGCGCGCCGGCACGACGATGCCGCGTGCGCCGCGCACCTGCGTCGCGAGCGGGTACACGGCGAAGGAATACTGCGAATAGACGCAACTGCGTCCCGGGGCGAGCATTGCCGCCGCTGCCATCTCGAGCAGGTCGTTGCTGCCGCTGCCGACGGTGATCCAGTCCGCGGGAACACCCAGCCGCTGCGCCAGCGCGTTGCGCAACGCGAACGCGTTGCCGTCGGGATAGCGCGCGCCCTCGGCGAGGCTCTCCACGGCAGCCAGCCGCGCGTCCGGCGGCATGCCGAGCGGGTTCTCGTTCGACGCGAGCTTGACGATGTCCTGCGGCCGCAGGCCGAATTCCCGCGCCAGTTCCTCGATCGGCTTTCCCGGCACATAGGGCGCGATCGCGCGAACGGATTCCAGCGCGCCAAGCAAGTTCGTCATCATTCGGCTCTCGGATACGAGCCCAGGCAGCGGAAAAACGCGCAGGTACGGCGCAGGTCGTCCAGCGCCGCCGCCACCGGGGCTTGGTTGGCATGTCCTTCGATGTCCACGAAGAAGAGGTATTCCCAGGCGCCCGTGCGTGCAGGACGCGACTCGAGCCGCGTCATCGAGACGCCGTGGCGCGCCAGCGGCGACAGCATCTCGTGGACCGCGCCGGCGCGATTGGCCACGGAAAGGATCAACGACGTCTTGTACGAAATCTCCTCCGCGGCCCCAGCACGCGGCGGAAGGCCCCCCGCCTGCCGCCCCAGCACCACGAAGCGCGTACGGTTGCCGGCCTCGTCCTGAATGAACGCCGCCACGGTCTGCAGACCGTAGCGTGCAGCAGCCTGCTCACCGGCCACCGCTGCCGCGCTGGGATCCTCCGACGCCCGCCGGGCCGCCTCGCCATTGCTCGCCACCGGAACGCGTTCGATGCCCGGCACATGGCGGTCGAGCCAGGCGAGGCATTGCGCCATCGCGATCGGAATTCCATAGATCCGGCGGACCGCACCGATATCGGCCGTGCGGGCAAGGAGGTGCAACTGCACCGGCACGGACACTTCGGCAATGATGAAGAGCGGCGTGTTCACGAGCAGATCGAGCGATCGCGACACCCCGCCCTCGGTGGAATTCTCCACCGGAACGACGGCATAGTCGGTCTCCCCCGACTCCGCCGCGTGAAACGCCTCGTCGATCGAACCGCAGGAATGCGCCTGCACCCCGCTGCCGAACTGCTTGAGCATCGCCAGTTCGCAGAACGTCCCTTCGGGGCCGAGGTACGCGACCCGCAACGGCCGCTGCAGGGCCCGGCCCGCCGACATGACCTCGCGGAAGATCGCCGTCACCGCCGCATCGGGCAGCGGACCGCCATGAGCGCGGTTGGCGCGCGCGACGCGCTGCAGAACCTGCGCCTCCCGATCCGGTTGGTAGATGGGGGCGCCGGTGCCATTTTTCAGCCGGCCGACCTCGACGACGTGCCGCATCCGCTCGTTGAGCAATTCGACGAGCCGCGCATCGGCCTCGTCGATCGCGTCGCGCAACTCCTGCAGACGCTGCGTCCGCCACTCGTCGGCGGCGTCTTCCTGCGCCGCGCCCGCCGGACCGCTGCGCGCGCCATCCCCCACGTCCGCCGCCATCCCGTCACTCCCCATTCGATTCCGCATCGGACTCGACCACCCGCTGCAGCCCGGAAAGCGTCGTGCCCGGATCGAGTGCGATCAGCGTCACACCCTGGGTCGCGCGGCCCATGCTGCGGATCTCGGCGATTCTCGTGCGGATCAGCACGCCACCGGTGGTGATGAGCATGATTTCGTCCTGTTCATGGACGAGGGTCGCGGCGACCACCCTGCCGTTGCGCTCGGACGTCGCGATCGCGATCATCCCCTTGGTGCCGCGGCCGTGGCGCGTGTACTCGGCGATCGGGGTGCGCTTGCCGTAGCCGTTTTCGGTCGCCGTGAGCACGCTCTGCGCCTCATCCTCGGCAACCAGCATAGCGATGACCCGCTGCCCGTCCTCCAGCTGCATGCCGCGCACGCCGCGCGCCTGGCGTCCCATCGGCCGAACGTCGTTCTCGTCGAAGCGCACCGCCTTGCCGGCGTCGGAGAACAGCATCACGTCGTGCCGACCGTCGGTGATCGCCGCGCCGATGAGGTAGTCGCCTTCGTCGAGGTCGACGGCGATGATGCCCGCCTTCCGGGGGTTGGAGAACTCGTCGAGCGACGTCTTCTTCACGGTCCCCAGAGCGGTGGCCATGAAGACGAAGTGCTGCGCATCGAAGGATTTCACCGCCAGGATCACGGTGATCTTCTCGCCCTCGGCGAGCGGGAACATGTTGACGATCGGCTTGCCGCGCGACGCACGGGAGCCCTGCGGCACTTCCCAGACCTTCAGCCAGTACAGACGCCCGCGATCGGAGAAGCACAGGATGGTGTCGTGCGTGTTGGCGATGAAGAGCTGGTCGATCCAGTCGTCCTCTTTGGCCACGGCCGCCTGCTTGCCGCGTCCGCCCCGCTTCTGCGCACGGTAGTCGGCCAACGGCTGGCTCTTGATGTAGCCGGAATGCGAGAGCGTCACCACCATGTCCTGCGGCGCGATCAGATCCTCGGTCGCGAGTTCCTCGGCGGTACGGACGATCTCCGATCGCCGCGCCGCGGCGGCGCCGGTGCCGTATTCGCTGCGGACCGCGATCAGTTCGTCATGAATGATCGACGTGATCCGCTCGGGACGCGCCAGGATGTCGAGCAGATCGCCGATCAGCGCCATGACGTCCCGGTATTCGCCCACGATCTTGTCCTGCTCGAGGCCGGTCAGGCGCTGCAGGCGCATCTGCAGGATCTGCTCGGCCTGCTCCTCCGACAGCCGGTAGCGGCCATCGGCCTGCAGGCCCAGCTCCGGCGCCAGGCTCTCGGGGCGAAACGCCGCCGCCCCGGTCGTCGAATCCCGCTGCGCGCGCTCGAGCATCTCGCGCACCAGCGGCGAATCCCAGCTGCGTGCCATCAACTCGGCCTTGGCCACCGGCGGGGTCGGCGCCGCCTTGATGATTGCGATGAAGTCGTCGATGCTCGCCAGCGCAACGGCCAGACCCTCGAGGATATGGCCGCGGCGGCGCGCTTCGCGCAGCTCGAACACCGTGCGTCGCGTCACGACCTCGCGCCGGTGCGAGAGGAAGCACTCGAGCATCTGCTTGAGGTTGAGCAGTTTCGGCTGGCCGTCGACGAGCGCGACGAGGTTCATGCCGAAGGTGTCCTGGAGCTGGGTGAGCTTGAACAGGTTGTTGAGCACCACCTCGGGAACTTCGCCGCGTTTCAGCTCGATCACCGCCCGCATGCCCGACTTGTCCGATTCGTCGCGGATGTCGGAGATGCCTTCGATGCGCTTCTCGTTGACCATCTCGGCGATGCGTTCGAGCAGCGCCCGCTTGTTCACCTGATAGGGCAGCTCGTCGATAATGATGGCGCTGCGCGCCCCCTTGTCGAGCTCCTCGAAATGCGTCTTGGCGCGCATCACCACGCGGCCCCGGCCGGTGCGATATCCCTCGCGCACGCCGTCCAGTCCGTAGACGATGCCGGCAGTCGGGAAATCCGGCGCCGGGATCGCCTCGATCAGCGCTTCGATGTCGACGTCGGGATCGCGCAGCAGCAGCAGGCAGCCGTCGATCACCTCGGCGAGGTTGTGCGGCGGGATGTTGGTCGCCATGCCCACGGCGATGCCGCCCGAACCGTTGATGAGCAGGTTCGGAATCCGCGCCGGCAGGACGGTGGGCTCGCGCTCCTTGCCGTCGTAATTGGGGACGAAATCGACCGTCTCCTTGTCGATGTCGAGCAGGAGCTCGGAGGCGAGCTTGTCGAGCCGGCACTCCGTATACCGGTACGCGGCCGCGTTGTCGCCGTCGATCGAGCCGAAGTTGCCCTGGCCGTCGATGAGCGGGAACCGCAGGGAGAAGTCCTGCGCCATCCGCACCAGCGCGTCGTAGGTCGCGGTGTCGCCGTGCGGATGGTACTTCCCGAGCACTTCACCGACCACGCGGGCGCACTTGACGTACGCCCGGTTCCAGACGTTGTTGGCTTCGTGCATCGCAAACAGCACTCGCCGGTGCACGGGCTTGAGCCCATCGCGGACATCCGGCAGGGCGCGCCCGATGATCACGCTCATCGCATAATCGAGATACGAGCGGCGCATCTCCTCTTCGAGGGAGACCGGGAGCGTTTCCTTGGCGAAAGAGTCCATGGGCGGGCGGGTCCGGAGGCGATGTACGCCGAGAAAGTGCGACCCGCCATTTTACCAGTGCATCGTTTCGATGCGCTGGCGCCTGCGGCGCCGGCGCATCCCGGAGCGCCACCCCGCCCGGCGGATCGCCCGGACCGGACTCCGTCCACCCCGGCGCCCCGCCCGCACCCTCGCCCCGGTTCCGTTCGCTCCACGCTCTTGCTACAGTCCTGCCACCATGCAATCCGCCGACACCGTCCTCGAAGCCCGCTGGGTGGTTCCCGTGGCCCCGCGCGGCGCGGCTCTGGAACACCATGCGGTGGCGATCGCCGGCGGCCGCATCGCCGCGGTCTGCCCGATCGCCGAGGCGCGTCACCGTTTTCCCGACGCGCCGCGCGTGGCACTGACCCGGCACCACGCGCTGCTGCCGGGCCTGGTCAACGCCCATGCCCATGCCGCCATGTCCCTGCTGCGCGGCGCGGGAGACGACCTTCCCCTGCAACGCTGGCTGCAGGAACGCATCTGGCCGCTGGAACGCGAACTGGCCGGCGCCGAATTCGTCCACGACGGCACGCGCCTCGCAGCCGTCGAGATGCTGCGAGGCGGGGTCACCTGCTGCAACGACATGTACTTCTTCCCCGGCGACGCGGCCCAGGCCCTGCGCAGCGTCGGCATGCGCGCCGTCGTCGGGATCATCGCGATCGAATTCCCGACCCGCTACGCCGCCGACGCCGATGAATACCTGCGCAAGGGGCTGGCGGCGCGCGACGCGCTGGGCGACGATGCGCTGGTCCACTTCACCCTAGCGCCGCACGCGCCCTATTCGGTGCGCGATGCCACCTTCGAACGGATCGCGATCCTGGCTGAGGAACTCGACCTGCCCGTCCACCTGCATGTCCATGAGACGCAAGAGGAGATCGCCCAGTCGCTCGCCCAGCACGGCTGCCGGCCTCTCGCCCGCCTCGACCGGCTCGGGCTGGTGGGCGAACGCCTGTTGGCGGTGCACGCGGTCCACTGCACCGACGACGAACTCGCCCTGCTCGCCGAGCGCGGCGCCCACGTTGCGCATTGCCCGGCTTCCAACCTCAAACTCGCCAGCGGCATCGCGCCGGTCGCCGCCATGCTGCGCCACGGCATCAACGTGGCGATCGGCACCGATGGGGCGGCGAGCAACAACCGCCTCGACGTGCTGGGGGAAACCCGGCTTGCCGCCCTGCTGGCCAAGGGTGCCGGCGAGGACGCCACCGCCCTGCCGGCGGCCCGGGCGATCGAGTGCGCGACGCTCGCGGGCGCGCGCGCACTCGGGCTGGACGATCGCATCGGATCCATCGAGCCCGGGAAGGATGCCGACCTGATCGCGCTCGACCTCTCCGCCCCGGAACATCAACCGTGCTACGACGTCCTCTCGCAGATTGCATACAGCGTCGGGCGCGAAGCGGTCACCCATGCCTGGGTCGCGGGCCGCGCCGTCCTCGCCGAGCGGACGCTGACGGTTGCGCACGCCGCCGAGGATGCAGTTCTCGCCGCCGCCCCGTGGCAAAATCAGGCTCTCCAATGGTTACGACAGCAATGACCCCCTCCCCGGACGGCGTGAACGCCGACCCCGCCGAACTGAAGAAATTCAGCGACCTCGCCAGCCGCTGGTGGGATCCGCATGGCGCGTTCCGCCCCCTGCACGAACTCAACCCGGTGCGGCTGGCATGGATCGAACGGCACGTTGGCCTGCGCGGGTCGACGGTGGTCGACGTGGGCTGCGGCGGCGGCATCCTGGCCGAAGCGATGGCCGGCAAGGGCGCGCAGGTGCTCGGCATCGACCTCGCCGGAAAGTCCCTGCAGGTGGCCCGCCTGCACGCCCTGGAGAGCGGCGCTCCGGTGGAGTACCGCGCCGTGGCGACGGAAGACCTGGCGCGGGAGAAGCCCGGCGCGTTCGACGTGGTCACCTGCATGGAGATGCTCGAACACGTTCCCGACCCGGCGAGCACGATCGGCGCGTGCGCGCAACTCGTCCGCCCCGGCGGCTGGGTGCTGTTCTCGACGATCAACCGCAACCTGAAATCGTTCCTGCTGGCGATCGTCGGCGCCGAATACGTGCTGCGCCTGCTGCCGCAGGGCACGCACGAATATGCCCGCTTCCTGCGTCCGAGCGAACTGGCGCGCGGCGCGCGAGCGGGCGGCCTCGATCTGCGCGACTGCATGGGCATGCGCTACAACCCGGTGACGAAGCGCTTTTCCCTTGTGAGCGAGACGGACGTCAACTATCTGATGGCCTTCCAGCGGCCGCGGCAATCCTGACGGCCCCGCGCGCCCCCGGGAACCCGGCATGGCGTGCGGGGCCAAGGACGCCCGCGCCGATTCCGAGTCCCTCCCCCGGCTTCACCCCAGGTGCCAACGCGATGACCCCTCCGCCTTCCTCGATCCAACTCGTCCTCTTCGATCTCGACGGCACGCTCGCCGATACGGCGCCCGACCTCGTCGACGCCATCAACGCCTGCCTTACCGAACGCGGCATGGCGCCGCGTCCGCTGGCGGAACTGCGCCCCTACATCAGCCGCGGCGCCCGCGGGCTGATCGAGCGTACGTTCGGATTCGGACCCGAGCATCCCGAGTTCGAGGCGCTCCGCGCCGAGTTCGTCGACCGCTATGAAGCCGGCCTCTGCCGCCACTCGCGCCTCTTCCCCGGCGTGACCGAAACGCTCGCCGGCATCGAAGCCGCCGGGCTGCGCTGGGGCATCGTCACCAACAAGATTTCCCGGCTGACCGACCCGCTGGTACGCCTGCTCGACCTCGACACGCGCGCCGCCTGCATCGTGAGCGGCGACACCGCCGCCCGCGCCAAGCCCCACCCCGACCCGATCCACTACGCCCTGGAACGCTGCGGCTGCGAGGCAGCGGCCGCGGTCTACGTCGGCGACGACCGCCGCGACATCGACGCCGGACGCGCAGCCGGCGTCGGAACGCTCGCCGCCGCCTACGGCTACTCGGTGGAAATGGACGACATCGCCGACTGGCGGGCCGACCACATCATCCAGGAACCCACCGACGTGCTCCGACTGGTCCTTCCGGCGGCCTGACGCATTCCCCGCCCTCCCGGCGCCGGCATCCCGGAACTTTTCCCGCCGACATCCCTCCAATCGCAGGTCCGGCAACGCCCCTTTCGGAGCGGACCGGGATACAATCGTCGAGCATCTTCTCTGGGGGCGACCTGGCTTCGACGCGGGTCGTGAAACAGTGCGGTGCGTGCCGAGGCCCAGTCACCTCGTAAATCCGCTGGAACACTACAAACGCCAACGACGAGCGTTTCGCTCTCGCCGCCTAACCCCGGTGAGACGCTGCACTAGCCTGCCATTGGGCTAGGCCGGGCAACTGGCAGCAGCGCCAGATTCAATGGCTGGATGCGCGTGAAGTCACGGCGCACGCATCGAGAACCCAGTGGCTGGTCGCGCGTCGGCCCGTCGGACGGCTAAGCGCGCGATGAGACAAAAATAGTCCGGCTACGCACGTAGAACCGTCTGCGGATCATTCGCGGACGCGGGTTCGATTCCCGCCGCCTCCACCAATACCGAAGCCCCAACCGTTCTCGGTTGGGGTCTTTTCTTGCCTGATCGCGCCAGTTCCCGCGTACTCATGCGGGCTCCTGCGGAGGACTGCGGACTTCCCCCATCACTCGAAGTGGCCGTTCCCAGCTGTTCGGCCGGGCAGCCAAGTCATTCCGAGGAGCACTCACACTGCCGGCGGCTCGTTCAACTCGTAGCTGGTGCTGCGCCCGCCCGCATCTGATTTCCGTAGCACGCCGCGCGCCAGCAGGTCGTTGATGTCGCGCAGGGCGGTGTCCGGCGAGCACTTGGCGATGGCCGCCCACTTGCTGCTGGTGAGCTTGCCTTCGAACCTGTCGAGTAGCCGGTTGAGCAGCTTCACCTGTCGCGCGTTCAAGGGTGTGGCCGCCCAGCGCTGCCAGAAACGCGCCTTGGCCAGAACGGCGTCCAGCGTATGTTGCGCCTGATCGACAGCGCGATGGAGCGCGTCGAGGAACCAGGCGAGCCACTCTGTGACGTCCATGGAGCGCTTCTGGGTCCGCTCCAGGATGTCGTAGTAGGCCTTACGCTCCCGCTGAATCTGCGCCGACAGGCTGTAGAAGCGTTGCGGGCTGCCGTCGGCGCGCGCCAACAGCAGGTCGCCGATGGCCCGGGCGATGCGACCGTTGCCGTCGTCGAACGGGTGCAGGGTGGCGAACCATAGGTGGCCAAGACCAGCTTTGAGCAGCAGCGGTTCGCTTGATGCGCCATTGAGCCAGTTCAGGAACCGGCTGGTTTCCGCTTCCAGACGATCGGCGGGCGGCGCCTCGAAATGCACGCGCTGGCGGCCGATGGGACCGGACACCACCTGCATCGGACCGCTGGCATCGTCTCGCCAGCCGCCGACCTTGATCTTGGAAAGGCCTGAGTAGCCGGTGGGAAACAGCGCGGCATGCCAGCCGAACAGTCGTTCCCGCGTGGCCGACGCCGCGCAGTTGGCGGTGGCATCGAGCACCATCTCGACCACGCCTTCGACGTGCCGATCCACCGGGGCCAGGGCGCCGATGTCCACACCCAATCGGCGCGCGATGCTCGAACGCACTGATTCGACGTTGAGCAGCTCGCCTTCGATCTCGCTGGTCTTGACCACGTCCTCGGTGAGCGCCGCGAGGCTCGCCTGATCGCGCAGCGCCATGCCGACGTCGGCCAAGCGCCCCATCAAGAGCCCCTGGGCACGACTGACCTCGGCCATCGGCCCGGCCAGCACTACTAGGTCGAAGCGCCAGTTCGGCCAGTCGCTGGCCTGCCAGATGTACCTGTAATCGCCGCTGTTCATGCGGAGATTATGGGGTCCTTTCTCCGCAGGCGCAAGTTATTCACCGCATATAATGCGGCGATAAGGGAGTGCCATTCGCCGCCCGCCAGCCCATGCCACCCGGGAATGCGTGCAAATGGGTGCATTTTTGGTCGGCGCGGGACGGACGCGGGTTCGATTCCGGTTTTGGGTGCAAAGAGTACTGGCAGACTTTACGGACGCCGCTCCCCAACCGCGGGATGCCCGCCCTCCCGCTCGGGCGGCCGCGCCACCGGCCGCGGCGCGGTGTTGCGCGGCGGCGCAAACCGCCGTTGTTGCTCCCGCACCCGCGGCGGAGCCGACGGGACCGCGCCGGGTTGCATGCGCCGCGCCGGCACGCCCTCGGACCGGAACCGCTGCGGCGGGAACCCCTGCGACGGCGGCGCGGTCCCGGCCCCGCCCGGACTTCGCATCGGTTGCTGCGGCGCGCGCTGCAACCACCCCGGGCGAGTCACCTGCGGGCGCACGAGTCGTGCCGGCGGCAACCGCGGCGGCCCTTCGCGCAGGGAAAATCCGCGCATCGGGGTTCGCACCGCGGGCGGCGGCGCCAGCATGCGCACGACCGGATGCTGGGCCGCCGCGAGGCGGGCCTCGGCGGGTGCCAGAAGCGACACCGGGCGCCCGCTTTTGACGACTCCCGCCGGTGCGGTGATGCGTACCCGTCCATCCCCCGCGAACGCGACGCGCATGCCGGCCCGGATGATGGGCGGCGCACCAATGACCACGGCCGGCGCCGTACCGATCGGCGCCGCAACGATCAAACCGGGGCGCGACCCGGGCGGCGCCGGAACGAAACAACCGTTGGGGCCAATGGGCCGGAGCCCGACGATCACGCCCGGCGCGATATGGACCACGGGAACCACGGCGCCAAGGGGAGGCGGCATGAAAACCGCCCCCGGACCGCGCCAGTAGCCCGGAATGAAGATCACCATGCCATTGCGGTTTTCGTAGTACGGCTGCGTCCAGAAGTATCCCGCCATCGGTGGGGCCATCCAACGCCCCGCCGCCCAGACCCACTGGCCCTGCCAAGCCCAGTAGCCGCCGGTCCATATGGCGCCATAGAACGGCATGGGCGGCGGCACCTCCACCAGCATCGGAGGCGGCGCCCACGGAATCGCGATCGGCACAGGCTCCACCAGCGCCGGCTGCAGATACACGCTCACAACCGGCATGGCCGCCGGTACGTAGCCGTATCCCCCATCCCCGAATTCCGGCACGGCATCGCCTGGGGTCGCCGGTACCTGGTCCATCGATGTGATCGACGGGTAGTAGGACTCGTCGTATCCGGGATCGGGCAGCGGCGGCGGCGGAGGGTAGTTGTCCTCCGTCGGGATCGGCGGCGGTGGCGGCAAGGTCTGGTAGGTGTAGCCGTTGTCATATGCCGAATCCGCCTGCGCCACCGAACCGGCCAAGGCGGTCATGATCAGGCCGGCCAGGCCCGCAAGTCGAAAGCTGGCATTCCGTTTCACGTGATGATTCCTCCGCCACGGTTCCGGACCGGATCATCCGCTTGGCTCGCCGTCAGCACAAGTCCGCCGGCGGACGTCAACCCGATGCGTTTGCGGCGATCTCATCCAGCCATACCTGCGTGAACCCGTCGATGATGCCGACGCGGGCCCTCGCCCGCGCAGCGGCGCCCGAGGCAAAGTGCTCGTCGATCAGCCCGGCCAGCTCCGACCGCTCCAGGCCGCGATGGGCAAGGAACGTCTTCACGCCCTGCCTGCGGTCCACCGCGGCGCCGCTGCCGTCCGCGCGGCGGGTGTCGACCTCGAGATCCCAGAGCATGTAGGTCGCCATCGCTCCCAGCGTCGTCTCCGGAAAATCCGGCTTGAGATCGTGGCGGAACTGCCGGATCCAGCCCGGAATCGCACTCATCGGCATCGGCTTCGCAATGCCGAATCCCTGCCCCTGATCGGCACCGAGAATGCAGGCGGCCTCGATCAATCCGCGGTGCTCCAGTCCCTCCACCGTCAGGCGCATCCCGAAGGAGTGGCTCAGGCGGGCGAGGTACAGCATGAACTCGAGGGCGCGTTGGGGACGGCTCACCGACCCGCGCACCAATGCCTGGTCCATCTTGACTTCGTCGAACGCATACCGGTCCAGCCGCAGCAGGGAACTATGCCCGGAACCCAGATCGTCCTCGGCGATGGCGACCCCGGCGTCGCGCAGCCGCTGCAAGAACGCCTGCTGCCGCCCGATGGGGTCGCTGCCTTCGCGACTCTCCAGGATCTCGAGGGTCAGCCGGCCGTCCCCGAAACCAAACCGCTCGATGGCGTCGAAAACGGCGCGCTCATAGCGCGCGTCGCCGACCCCTTCGGCGGGAAAGTTCAACGCGACCGACATGTCCAGCCCCGCCTGCGCCCAGGCCGCGCGATCTTCCCCGGCGCGCTGCAGGCCGACCTGCAGCAACGTGAACAGTTCCTCCGACCCGCATGCCGGCAGAAACTGGTCCGGCATCACCATCCCTCCGCCGTCGTCGATCAGCCGCGCCAGCGCCTCGACCTTGGTGACGGTGCCGGTGCGCAAATCGACGATCGGTTGATAGAAGAGGGCGACGCGCCCCTCCGCGATCCATCCGCGATACGCCTGGCGCAGGGAAAGCGCGACGACCGGCGCCGTATTGAGCCGGCTTACCGCGTGGCTGAGGGCGGTCTGCACGTAATTGAAGAAACTGCTCATCCGCGGCGTCGAAAAGTATCCGGGCCATGGGCTGTACCAGCTGAGCAATGCGATGGACTCTCCGTCGCCATCGAGGAGCGGGATCGCCGCGCTGGCGCGGAACCCCAATTCGACCCCCAGTTTTTTCCAGGGATCATTGCGCGGCTCCAGCGCCCACGCATCCGAAACCACCATCTTGCCGCTGCGCCACGCCGTGCCGCCCGGGCCCCGGCCGGCTTCCCGGTTGGCATTGATGCTGATCCGCGGAATCTCGCCGCGCATCATCCCCTGATGGTATCGATGTCCGGCCATTCCTTGCGACGCCTCGATCCGCAGGTCGCCGGATTGATCGACCCGTGCAAAGAAGCCGGAAGAATTTCCTTCGAGGTTGCCAATGACGGCCATCACGCCGCGGATCAGATCCGAGAAATTGCCGGTGGCATGGATCAATTGATCGATTTCCGCAATCGCGCGGGAGACCTCGGCATCGATCCGCCGATAACTGAGTGCCTGCCCCCGCAGATCCGTCAGGATCCTCCGTATGATCGCCCGCATGAACGCATCCCGGCGGGACGGCTCGATCTTCGGCAGCAATTCGTCCTGCAGGAATTGCTGGTAGAGCGTGTACGCCTCCGACACCATCAGCAGGTCGACGCCGATCAGCGCATGGACGCTCCCCGCCTGCTGCGCGGCGGCCAGATGACGCTGCGGCGTCAGATGGGGATCGAAGAGCATCGTGAAATGCTCGGTCTGGCGGGCCTGGAGATGCGTGAACTCCTCGGGCAACAGACGCCCCAGGATCGGGCCGCCCTCAGGCGTCGCGGCGAAACTGGCATAGAAATACGGCACGAACTCCCGCGCCGCCTGCTGCAGAAGCGCCTCCGGGGCGGCAGCGAGATCCGATACCGCAAGCGCCCCGTATACGGATTCGACGTCGAGCTTCAGCACGAGGCCGATTCCTTACGATTGGGAACATCCGTTCCGCCGCATCGCGAGTACGCCATGACGATCAGACCGCTAGCTGGAAAATGGGGACGGCTTCGTTCCGGACAATGGTTGCATGCATGAGATGGTTTTCGAATTCCTCGATCGCGGCAGGTCTCCCGAACCGGTAGCCTTGATATACGTCGCAACCCAACCCGGAGAGGATCCGCTGCTGCGCTTCGGTCTCCACCCCCTCGGCGATCACGCGCAGACCCAGATTCTGCGCCATTTGGATGATCGTCCGCACGATCGTCTTGCTGTTTTCGTTGGCGCCGAGATCCAGAACGAAACTTCGATCGATTTTCACCACGTCCAGCGGGAGCTTCCGCAAATAGGAAAGCGACGAGTATCCGGTACCGAAGTCGTCCAATGCAAACGTAATACCCAATTTCCGCAATGCCATCATCTTTTCGATGGCGTCGTCGACGTTTTCGAGCAACACCGTTTCCGTCAGTTCCAGTTCCAGCAAGGCGGGATTCACTTCGCTTGCCCGCACCAGCTCGACAAGATCGGACACGAACGAATCGCTCGCGAACTGCTTGGCGCTGATGTTGACCGAGAGCCGCAGATTCCGCATTGCCGGAATCCCCTGCCAGCGACGCAGTTGTTCGCAGGCGCTCTGCAACACCCACCGGCCGATGGAGACGATCACCCCGGTCTCTTCGGCCACCGGGATGAATTCCGCTGGAGAAACGGCACCGCGTTCCGGGTCATTCCAGCGCAATAGCGCCTCCGCGCCCCGCACTGCGCCGTCCCCCTGCACCTGCAGTTGAAAATACAGCTGGAACTGCCTCCGTTGCAGGGCGGTACGCAATCGATTCTCCAGCCGCGCCTGGTTCTCGATCGCGCTCTGAATCGCGGGATCGAAGAATCGCACCGTATTGCGACCGGCCCGCTTCGCCTCGTACATTGCGACGTCGGCCTGCTTGAGCAATTCGCTCGCACCACCGGGAAACTCGCCATGCCAAAGAGTGATGCGGATGCTCGCCGGACATGAGAATTCCTGGTTTGCGAGCCAGTACGGCTCCGACATCCTCGCGATCAGTTTCTCGCACACCGCTCTTGCCATGAACGCTGCGTCCTCGTGGATCGCCCCCAGATTCTCCAGCACGATCACGAACTCGTCTCCGCCCAGGCGCGCAACCGTGTCCCCTTCGCGCACGGCTTCCTGCAGGCGGCGGCCCGCCTCGCGCAGAAGCCGGTCCCCTTCCTCGTGGCCGAGCGTATCGTTGACGATCTTGAACTTGTCCAGATCGATATACAGCAACGCGCCGTATTGCTGATTGCGCGCGTTGGCCGACAGCGCGTGCCGCAGGCGGTCCATGAAGAGATGCCGATTGGGGAGGCCCGTCAAGGCATCGTAGTAGGCGAGTTGCGCGATTTTTGCCGCCGCCTCCTTGCGCTCGGAAAGATCGGTGAAGCCGCCCACGTAGTGGGTGACACGACCATCCGCCCCGAATACGCCGGCGATCGACAGCCATTTGGGATAGATCGATCCGTCCTTGCGTTTGTCCCAGATCTCGCCTTGCCATTGTCCGGATGCGCGAATGCTCTCCCACATCTGCAGATAGAAGTCGCTGGTATGCCGCCCCGACTGCATGACGCGTGGATTCTTCCCGATGACGTCGTCGACACCGTATCCGGTCTCGCGCGTAAACGCCTCATTGATCCGGAGAATGGTGCCAGTCGCGTCGGTCACGAGCATCGGCTCCTGCGACTGGAAGACGATTTCCGAGATGCGCAACTCGCGTACGATTTGCCGCCGTTGCAGATTGAGGTCCAGCAGCCACCCGGAAAGGATGATCATCAGCAGATAGACGCCCACGATGCTGACGACCAGCTGGGATGGCGTGATGCCCTCGAAACCGCGCTGGAGGATACGCAGGATGAACGCGGTCGATACGACCACGAATGCCGCGTACACGCTCCACGCGGCGGTGGCGGTAAAGACGATGGGACGCCAGTTCCGCTTCATTCTCGGCTTCGTTGAATCGGATAGACTGGGGGTCGGGGCGTTTTATCAAAACGAGAATCAAGATCTATTTTTGATTCATCTCTGACAATCGGATCCCTCGATAAACACCCAAATACCCTGCCACCTTCATGGGGTACGGTCAACCACAAATGCGCGATACGGCACGAGGTCGGCATACCCCGGAACACGGCGCCCCGCCATGGCGACATCGGCAAACCGCGGCGACCGCCGCGGTCCTGATCGCCGCTGCGGCACTGGGCGCTTGCGCGACCACTCCGCAACAACGCTATCAGTCCGATCTCGCGGCCATGAATGCCGCCTGCGACTTCCATTCCCGTCCGGCATTGCAGCCGATCGTGGGGAAAATCCCCCTCAGCCCGGCGGAACTCGACGACATTCCGCTCTCGATGCTGGCCGACGACGCCACTCCCACGCCGCCGGAACGCGCGGCGATCGACGCGTACTGGCACGCCTGGCGCAGCACGTGCAAGCCGATCAAGGACCGGTTCCTCGCCACGTATTTCGGCGGCGAACCAAGCGTGATTTCCGTTGCCCGGCTGGCGACCGCGGCACGCAGGCACACGCTCATCGACCTGGCCGCCGGACGACAGACCTACGCGCAGGCGAACCGGACCTTGCAGCAGATCGGCGCCGCCGAAACCGCCGCGGTCGCCCTACTGCGATCGTCGGGCGAAACGCCGCAGCAGGCGGCGGCAATCCAGGCGCTCGGCGTCATCGCAAGCATGGAGGCGGATTCCCCGCCTTCGCCGGACCCGCAACCGTTCCCGTAAACCCGGTCCGCCGCCCTGCCTGGGGGCCGGTGATGGCACCGTGAAAGAGCTGGAGGCTGAAATCATGAACGATCCTGCCGATTACACTCCCCCGCGCGTCTGGACATGGGACAAGCCCAACGGCGGCAAGTTCGCCAGCACCAATCGGCCCGTGGCGGGTCCGACGCACGATCGCGAACTGCCGGTCGGCCGGCATCCGTTGCAGCTCTATTCGATGGCCACGCCCAACGGAGTGAAGGTCACCATCCTGCTGGAAGAACTCCTCGCACTCGGACACGTCGGCGCGGAGTACGACGCCTGGCTGATCCGCATCGGCGAGGGCGACCAGTTCGGCAGCGGCTTCGTCGCCGTCAACCCGAATTCGAAGATTCCGGCACTGCTGGACCGCAGCGCGGCCGAGCCGGTGCGCGTCTTCGAGTCCGGCGCCATCCTGCTTCATCTCGCGGAAAAATTCGGCGCGTTCCTGCCTGGCGGGCCCGGTCGGGCGGAATGCCTGTCGTGGCTCTTCTGGCAGGTTGGCGCCGCACCGTATCTGGGCGGCGGATTCGGACACTTCTATTCCTACGCGCCGACGAAGATCGCATACGCGATCGATCGTTTTGCAATGGAGGCCAAGCGGCAGTTGGACGTGCTCGACCGCCGGCTTGGGGAAAGCCGCTACCTTGCGGGAGAGGACTACACCATTGCCGATATCGCGACCTGGCCGTGGTACGGCGCGCTGGTGCTGGGCCAGCTCTACGACGCCGGGGAATTCCTGTCGGTGCAGGAATACCGGCACGTCATCCGATGGGCCGAGGAAATCGCTCGCCGCCCCGCCGTACGGCGCGGCCGGATGGTCAACCGCACCTGGGGACCGGCAACCGATCAGCTACCGGAACGCCATGATGCCGGCGATTTCGCTGCGGTCGCGCAGCAGCGGTCTTCCGAAGCCCCGTAGTAGAAAACCGCCCGACGCGAAGCCTACTCGTCCCAGGCCCGACCGGCGGTAACCCAGTTCTCGCGTTTGACTTCGGTGATGATGATGTCCACCGCTGCCGGCGGGACGTCGAGCACCTTGCATGTCGTCTCGGTGATCGCCTTGGCGAGGCGCTGGCGTTCGTCGCGACTGCGGCCTTCCAGCATCTGGATCTGGATATTGGGCATGGCGGGCTTCCTGCTCCGTTCGGGGAAAACTCAAAGCGTACCGCGCGATGGATTGCACGAAAAAGGATCCTGGAAGCAAAAACGCCCCCGAGGTTCCTCGGAGGCGTTTTTGCTGCGGAACCGCGGAGCCTTACTGTTCCTGGCCCTTCTTGCCGCGCACCCAAACGGCGTCGTCGCCGAGAATGCACAGCGCCGGAACGACGAAGGTAAAGAGAATGAAGATGCCCATCCACCAATGCGTGTCCATTTGTCAGTCTCCTGTCGATAAAATGACCGTTTCCGAATTGGAACGTCGCGAATCGTTCTCCTCAATCGCGTACGCACTCATTTTGAGGTGAACACCTCTGAGCAATTTGACAATGGTCAACAACTCCGGTTCCCAGATCGAAATCAGGCGTATTGGCAACAGCATTTCAGTTTGCAAATACGAATGAGGTACGTTTCTAAGTCCCTTATGCGCGGCACTCGGCCCTAACACCCAGAAAAACGATTCTCAATACCATGAACAAGCCCAACGACAAGGAGTTCCCCATGGATCGTCGCATGTGGTTGACCACGGCCTCGACGCTCGCGATTCTCGCGGCGGCCGGCCTGCCGCCGGGTTTCCAATCCGCCGCCCGCGCGGCGGAGTTCCCCGTGACGGTGCGCGACGCCTGGGTCCGGGCGCCCGTGGCGGGACAGACCGACGCCGGCGTATTCCTCCGCATCGTCAGCCGCGACAATGCTGCGCTCGTCGGCGCAACCTCGCCGGTTGCCGCCATGGCGAAAATCCACGCCATGCGCATGGCGAATGGGGAGATGACGATGCGCGCCATTCCACGCCTCCCGTTGCCCGCCGGGGTCGAAGTTTCCCTCGAGCACCGCTATCACCTGATGCTGATGGGCCTGAAGAGACCGCTCCACGTCGGCGACACGGTGCCGCTCACCCTCCTTGTCGTGGACGCGTCGGGCGTGCAGCATCGCATTCCGGTCGCAGCGACGGTTCGCCCCCTCGATGCGATGGAACCGCCGGCCACGATGACGATGCCGATGCCCTAGCCGCCAAGGCGCGCCGCAAGCCCGGACGACCGACGACATTGCGCGGACGTCCCGGGCAATCCGAGCGAAATGCCAGCGGACGCGCGACTGCAAAACAGTAGAATCGCCGCCTATGCAACCGCCTGCGCCCCAGCGCGTTCTCCGGTCCGGATATCGGCCCCCCCCCTTTCTTCTCGACCGGATCGAACTCGAATTCGATCTGGACCCCGACAGCACGGAAGTGCTGTCGGTCATGCGCCTGCGCCGCAACCCGGACGCCGTGGAGACCGAACTCCGGCTCGATGGCGAGCAACTCCAACTGCTTGGCATCGAACTCGACGGGCGCGCGCTGGCACCGGAGGAATACCGCATCGATGCGACCGCGCTATCGCTGCCGGCGCCGGATGCCCCCGCCTTCACGCTGCGCATCCGCAATCGCATCCGGCCGCGGGAGAACACGACCCTGATGGGGCTGTACGTCTCCAACGAAGCGCTGTTCACGCAGTGCGAAGCGGAGGGCATGCGGCGCATCACCTGGATTCCGGACCGCCCCGACGTCCTTGCGCGGTATCGGGTCCTGCTGCGCGCCGACCGCGCCCGTTTTCCCGTGCTCCTGTCCAATGGCAATCGGATCGCCGCGGGGGAACTCGATGGCGGACGGCACTTCGCGCTGTGGGAGGATCCGCACCCCAAGCCTTGTTATCTCTTCGCCATCGTCGCCGGAACGTTATCCAGCCGCGACGAGACCTTCCACACCCAAAGCGGCCGCGAGGCGCTGCTGCAGGTCTGGGCAGATGCGGCAAACCTCCCCCGCCTGGAGCACGCCATGGCGAGCCTCCGACGCGCCATCGCCTGGGACGAACGACGCTTCGGCTGCGAGCTCGACCTCGACCGCTACATGGTGGTCGCCGCGGCCGACTTCAACATGGGGGCGATGGAGAACAAGGGCCTCAACATCTTCAACACGAAGTACGTGCTGGCCAGCCCCGACGTCGCCACGGACACGGACTATGCGGCGATCGAATCGATCATCGGCCATGAATACTTTCACAACTGGTCCGGCAACCGGGTTACCTGCCGCGACTGGTTCCAATTGAGTCTCAAGGAGGGCCTCACCGTCTTCCGCGATCAGGAGTTCACGCGCGACCGCCTCGCCGAGGAGGCGGTCGCCGAAGGCACCGACCCGGCATCGGCTCGCGCGATCGTGCGGATCGACGACGTACGCATGCTGCGTGCCACGCAGTTCCCCGAGGATGCCGGACCGATGGCGCATCCGATCCGTCCCGACTCGTACGTCGAAATCAGCAATTTCTATACCGCAACGGTGTACGAGAAGGGCGCCGAGGTCGTCCGCATGCTGCAGACCTTGTTGGGGCCGGAGACCTTCCGTCGCGGCCTGCGGCGATATTTCGATCGGTATGACGGTCAGGCGGCGACTTGCGACCAGTTCGTCGCCGCCATGGCCGAAGCCTCGGGCCGCGATCTGCACCAGTTCCTCCGCTGGTATGCCCAGGCGGGAACGCCGCGCGTGTTCGTGGAACGCCGCCATGACGCCGGTACCGGCACCCTCGACCTTTCCATCACCCAGAGCACGCCGCCCACACCCGGTCAACCGGAAAAACAACCCCTGGTGATTCCCTTTGCCATCGGCCTGGTGGGACCCGACGGCACCGATCTTCCGGTCCGTTTCGATGGCGAAACGGCCGAGGAAGCGGCCGCCCACGGGCGCACGCGAATCGTCGCCCTGGACCGGGGATCCCAGTCCCTGCGCTTGCACGACGTGCCGCCAGGAACGGTTCCCTCCCTTCTGCGGGACTTCTCGGCGCCGGTGATCCTCGAGCACCGGTACTCCGAGGAAGAGCTTGCGGTGCTCGCCGCGCATGATTCGGACGGATTCAATCGGTGGGAGGCAGGACAGAAGATCGCACTCGCCGCGCTGGTCGACGCGACCAATGCCGCCGAATCGGGCGATGCGATCCCGCTCGCCCGAAGCCTGCTGCGGCTGTTCGAAGCCACCCTTGCCGACGATACGGTATCGGCGGCATTCCGCGAGCGCAGCCTGCAGCTTCCGAGCGAAATCGTACTGGCGGAACAGCGGCCTGTCGTCGATCCGCAGGCCATCCATGAAGCCCGCGATGCCCTGCGGCGCAACCTCGGCGCCGCCCTGGCCGCATCCTGGCGGTCGACCTACCATGCGCATCATCGGTCCGAACCCTATCGGCCGGACCCGGCCGCATCGGGGCGGCGGGCGCTCAAGAACCTCGCCCTCGCGTATCTGACCAGTGCCGGGGATTCGGAAGCATTCGATCTCGCTCGCGCGCAACTCGACCGCGCCGACAACCTCACCGAGCGCCATGGAGCGCTGGTGGCGATCCTGCACAGCCCGGCGCCGTTCAAGGAAGCAGTGCTGGCCGAAGTCGAACGGGCATGGCGAGGCGAACCGCTGCTGATGAACAAGTGGCTTGCGCTGCAGGCCACCGCGCCGGCACAGCCCAACGAACGCCCCGTGCTGGAACGGGTCCGCCGCCTGCTCCGGCACGATGCCTATTCCGAGAAGAATCCGAACAGCGTCTATGCCCTGGTGCTTGGGTTCGTCAACAACAATCCGGCGGAATTCCATCGCGCCGACGGCTCGGGCTACGCGTTCTGGACGGAACAGGTGCTTCGGCTCGACCGCCTCAATCCGATCGTGGCCGCTCGCGTAGCGCGCGCGCTCGATCGTTGGCGCCGCTACGCCCCGGAACGGCGGGACCGCATGCACGACGCGCTGCGGGAAGTCAGCCGCCACGGCGCCCTGTCGCGCGACACGCGGGAAATCGTCGACAAGGCGCTCGCACCCTGACCGACTAGCCCCCGATCTCCCACAACGCCATATCGACGTTCTCTCCCAGCAGGCGTACGGCAGGCCGGCCGGGCGCACTGCGCGCAGCCTGCTCCACCAGGCCCTTTTCGCCGGGGTTCGTCACCAGATACACGGCGTGCGCACCGTCCGCGCCGTGCAAGGCGAGTGCAAGGTTCGGCTCCGCCGCCACCGCGCCGCGCGAGTAATACCGCAGCGATGCCGGCGCCTTGCGCCCCCAATAGCGCAGCGGACCGGGCTCGGTGCGTGCCTGCGCGCGCCAGCGCGCCACCAGCGCGACCGCCGTATGCCGCAGCACATGGTGCGGAACCCAGGTGAAGATCGCCACCACGAGCACCAGCCACGCCGCGCCGATCGTCGTCCAAACGGAGGCCCGCCAGATCGCCGCACGGCCCATCGCCCGCGCGCCCCACGCCCCGACCAGGACCGCGATCGGCCCCAGCGAATGCAGAACGTAGGTCCAGATGATGTTGGCGGCAAACGTGAAGAACGCCACGGGAAACAAGGCGCAGAGCAGCAGGAACGCGCGAGCCCCATCGACGCGCGCATCCGCCGCCCCCTGCAGCCGCGCCCGCAGCGCCGCGATCGCACCGGCCACCGACAACAGGGTGGCGACCCCGAGCGAGCCCGCCAGTTCGAGCCATATCGAACCCAGGGGTTCGATATGCGGGTGACCATAGAGATCGCCCTTCCACCCCGGCTTGAGAAACCGCATGATGTGCTCGCCGATCAGGAAGTAGCGGAGATAGCCGGGGGTGCGGATCTCGGCCAGCACATACCAGGGAACACAGATCGCCAGGCCGAGGGCCATCCCCGGGACCCAGGGCATCGCCTTCCAGGTGTAGGCGATCTTGCGCTGCCAGAGCGCCCAGAGCGCGATCGGGCCGCCCACGTACATCAGGATGACGGGGCCCTTGGCGAGCATGCCGAACCCCGCCGCAATGAAAAAGGCGTATCCCCAGGCGCGTCGCCGCCGCTCGGGCAGCGCGTCGCCGCGAACCACCGCCTGGTGGAATGCCAGCCACATCGCGGTGATCGACAGATCCAGACTCGGATCGGTCATCACGGCGCCAGCGGACACGAAGAAAAGGACCGAGGTCGACAGCAGCGCGGTTGCCAGCCACGGCGCGATCCGCGCGGCGGTGTCCTCCGCGGCACCCGTCCGGCGATCGTCCTCGAACAGGGTGCGCGTCCAGAGGAAGCACAGGGCGAGGATGCCCAGCGAGCAGAGGAAGGACGGCAGGCGCAGGGCGAACTCATTGACGCCCAGCAGCCGGATCGAGATCGCGCTCAGCCAGACATACAAGGGCGGCTTGGCCCAGAACGGCACGCCCGGGATCTCCTGCGGCGTGATGTAGTTGCCGGTGACCAGCATCACGCGGGCGATCTCGCCGTACCGCGCCTCCGTGGTGTCCATCAGCGCATAGGTGCCGAGGGTGACCAGCCGCACCGCGAGGATGCTGAAGACCACCAGTGCCAGGATCCACCGTACCCGCCGGCCGCGGGCCTCTTCATCCGTCATGGAAAAATCCGTCATCGAGGAAAACGCGAACATCGGCGTCCGGAACCACCCACAGCCGGCTGTCCGGCTGCCCGGCATCATACCGGGCGGGTCATCGCCGCCGGCTGCGAACCCCCGTACGGACGGACCATCCCGACGGTGCTAGTATTTCCGCCCCGCAGATTCTTCCGCACTCGACAGGTTAGGACTTCCATGGCCGGGCATTCCAAATGGGCCAACATCCAGCATCGCAAAGGCCGGCAGGACGCCAAGCGCGGCCAGATCTGGACCAAGATCATCCGGGAGATCACCGTCGCCGCGCGTCAGGGCGGCGACCCGACGATGAACTCCCGCCTGCGCCTGGCGCTGGACAAGGCGTCGGCGGCGAACGTCCCCAAGGACACCGTCAACAAGGCGATCGCGCGGGGCAGCGGCAAGCTCGACGGCGCCAACTATGAAGAGGTCCGCTACGAGGGCTACGGCATCGGCGGCGCCGCGCTCATCATCGACGCGATGACCGACAACCGCACCCGTACGGTCGCGGAAGTGCGCCATGCACTCTCCAAGCACGGCGGCAACCTCGGCACCGAAGGGTCGGTCGAGTTCCAGTTCCGGCACTGCGGCCACTTCCTGTTCGCGCCCGGAACCAGCGAGGACAAGGTCATGGAAGCGGCGCTCGAGGCGGGCGCGGAGGACGTCGTCACCAACGACGACGGGTCGATCGAGGTCATCAGCGCACCCGCCGACTTCGAAGCGGTCAAGCACGCGCTGGAAGGCGCCGGACTCCACGCCGAGATCGCCGACATCACCATGAAGGCGCTCAACGAGATCGCCCTGCATGGCGAAGACGCGGAAAAGATGCGCCGCCTGATCGAGGTGCTCGAAGACCTGGACGACGTGCAGCACGTGTATACGTCGGCGGCGCTCGACGAATGAAGACCCTGGTCATCGGTTCGGGCGGCCGCGAGCACGCCCTGGCGTGGAAGCTTGCGCAAGCCCCCGGCATGCGTCGGGTCCATGTCGCGCCCGGCAACGGCGGCACGGGGCGCGACCGGCATCTGCAGAACGTTCCGCTTGCGGGACACGAAGAACTCATTGCCTTCGCCAGGGCCGAGCAGGTCGACTTCACGGTGGTCGGCCCCGAAGCGCCCCTGGCAGCCGGCGTCGTCGACGCCTTCCGCGCCGCAGGGCTGCGGATCTTCGGTCCGACCCGGGCCGCCGCGCAACTCGAATCCTCGAAGGATTTCGCCAAGGCGTTCATGGCGCGCCACGGCATTCCCACCGCCGCCTACCGCACGTTCGAGGACGCGCAGGACGCGCACGACTACGTGCGCGAACGCGGCGCACCCATCGTCGTCAAGGCCGACGGACTCGCGGCGGGCAAGGGCGTCGTGGTCGCTCAGACGGTCGACGAAGCGCACGCGGCGATCGACGCCATGCTGGGCGGCGAGATGGTCGGTGCCGCCGGCGCACGGGTCGTGATCGAGGAGTTCCTGCCTGGCGAAGAAGCGAGTTTCATCGTGCTCTGTGATGGCACCCATGTCGCGGCACTGGCGAGTTCGCAGGACCACAAGCGCCTGCTCGATGGCGACGAAGGACCCAACACCGGCGGCATGGGGGCCTATTCCCCCGCGCCGGTGGTCACGCCCGAGGTGCATGCCCGCGTGATGCGCGAAATCATCGACCCGACCATCGCCGGCCTTGCCGCCGAAGGGATCCGGTACACCGGGTTCCTCTACGCCGGACTGATGATCGGAGCCGACGGGCAGCCGCGCGTGCTGGAATTCAACTGTCGCCTGGGCGATCCCGAGACGCAACCGATCCTGATGCGCATGAAATCCGATCTGGCCGAAGTGCTGGACGCCGCGATCGACGGCCGGCTCGATCAGATCGAGATCGCCTGGGACCGGCGTGCTGCGCTCGGCGTCGTCGTCGCCGCGCAGGACTACCCGGACCGTCCCCGGCGTGGGGATGCGATCGAAGCCCTGCCGGCGAACACGGACGATTGCATGGTGTTCCACGCCGGCACCCAGCAGGTCGGCGACCAGCTCGTCACCAGCGGTGGCCGGGTGCTCTGCGTCACCGCCCTCGGTGAAACCCTCCGCCTTGCCCGCCGCCGGGCGTACGAGGCGGTGTCGGCGGTACGTTTTGCGGGCATGCAGTATCGCAGCGATATCGGGAATCGCGCGCTGAAAGACTACTGATCGAAGGAATCGCCGGCCCCTCCGGGGGAACGGCCGGTTCGGCGCGCCGCCGCGGCCCCGCGGAACGCAGCGAGACGCCGAAGCAATCGCCGCTCCTCCGCCGGGAGGGCCGGCCGAGTTAGGGGGAGATGAAAACACCATGCAAGAAACCATTGCCATCGAGCCGGTGCGCGAATACCTGCTGGATCTCCAGCGGCGCATCGTCGAAGAACTCGAACGCCTCGACGGCGGCCGCTTCGCCCGCAGCGAATGGAAAAAGGCGCCCGGCGAACCGCTCCGCGGCGACGGCCTGACCTGCATCCTCGAAGGAAGTACGCTGTTCGAGCGGGCGGGAATCGGGTTCTCCCACGTCTCGGGCGACCGCCTTCCGCCCTCGGCGAGCGCGGCGCATCCGGAGGTTGCCGGCTGCGGCTTCGATGCGGCGGGCGTCTCGATGGTGCTCCACCCGCGCAATCCCTATGTGCCGACCGTGCACATGAACGTCCGCCTGTTCCGCGCGCAGCCGGCGCCGGGCGCCGCGGCGGGCGCGCAAGGGCCCGGAAGCTGGTGGTTCGGCGGCGGCATGGACCTCACCCCCTACTACGGGTTCGAAGAGGACGCGCGGCATTTCCACGCCTGCTGCCGCGACGCGCTTGCGCCCTTCGGCCCGGACTACCACCCGCGCTTCAAGCGCTGGTGCGACGAATACTTTTTCCTCAAACACCGCGGCGAAGCGCGCGGCGTGGGCGGAATCTTCTTCGACGACTTCCGCGAACTCGGCGCCGACCGCAGCTTCGCCCTGCTGCGGTCGGTCGGAGATCATTTCCTCCCGGCCTACGTTCCGATCGTCGAGCGCCGCAAGGATCACCCCTACGGCGAGCGCCAGCGGGAATTCCAGGCCTTGCGCCGGGGGCGCTATGTCGAATTCAACCTGGTCTACGACCGCGGCACCCTGTTCGGGCTGCAATCCGGCGGCCGCGCGGAATCGATCCTGATGTCGATGCCGCCCCAGGTGCAATGGCGGTACGAGTGGGCACCGGAAGCGGGAAGCGAGGAAGCACGGCTCTACACCGACTTCCTGCCGGCGCGCGATTGGCTTGCATGACCGATCTGTCCATGTCGGCGTTCCGATGAACCGCCTGCCCCCGATCGGGCTGCTGGGCGGCTCATTCGATCCGGTCCACGCCGGGCACCTGCAACTGGCGCAGGACGCCCAGGCCGCGCTCGGCCTGGCGGAAGTGGTGTTCGTACCGGCCGGCCGACCCTGGCAAAAGGACCGCGTCACCCCCGCCGCCGACCGCATGCGCATGGTCGAGCGCGCCCTCTCGGGACACGCCGGCTGGCGGGTCGACGATTGCGAAATCGCGCGCCCCGGTCCGAGCTACACCATCGAAACCCTGCGCGATTGGCGTGCACAGATCGGCGCGGACCGCCCCCTCGTCTGGATTCTCGGCTTCGACCAATTGCGGCAGCTCGATACCTGGCACCGCTGGGAAGAGCTCACGCAATGCGCGCATCTCGCCTTCGCGCAGCGGGCGGGGCTCGCCGCGTCGGCACTCCCGCCGACGGTACGGGACTGGATCGCCGCACGGCGTGGCACGCCCGCCGACCTGCGAAACGCCCCGAACGGGACCGTCGTCGAATTTGCCATGCGCCCGATCGATTGTTCGGCGACGCAGCTCCGGCAAGCCCTCGCGGAGGACCCGTCGGCCACCGCCCTCGCGCGCTGCCTGCCGCCCGACGTACTGGCGTACATTCGCGCCCACGGCCTGTATTCCGCCCAGGCGCTGCCGCGCTGAAAAACCAGCCATCCGACCAATGACCGGCGTCCGCATCGCCCCCCCGCCCCTTTCCGATTGAGTTTCCCAGCCATGGACATCAAAAAACTGCAGCGCGTGGTCGTCGACGCCCTGGAAGACGTCAAAGCGCAGGACATCGCCGTCTTCAACACCACCGCGCTCTCCGACCTCTTCGACCGCGTCATCCTCGCCAGCGGGACATCCAACCGTCAGACCCGTGCGCTGGCCGCACGCGTCGTGGAGAAGGTCAAGGAAGCCGGCGGCGAAGTCGTCAGCGTCGAAGGCCAGGACACCGGCGAATGGGTGCTCGTCGATCTGGGCGATGCCGTGGTGCACGTCATGCAACCGGCGGTACGGGCGTACTACGGCCTGGAGGAGATCTGGGGCGGAAAGCCGGTGCGGATGAAGCGCGCGGAGGAGGCACCGGCAGCACCGGGCAAAGGCGCGCCCACCCGAGCGTCCGCGGCGGAATCGGAAAAGGAGCCGGCCAACGCTGCGCCGACGCCCCGCAAATCCGCGGCCCGGAAATCGTCGACGGCGACTTCCGCTGCAGGAACGGCGGCGAGCGCGGCCAAGAGCACCGCCGCCAGGAAGACGGCGGCAAGGAAGACCACGGCGAAGAAGACCGCGACCAAGACCGCCACGGCCAGACCGGCGGCGAAGCGCGCCGCGAAGAAAGCGGCCTCGCGCGCGTGAAGATCCTGGTCGCCGCGGTCGGCCAGAAACTGCCCGGGTGGGCCGAAGCCGCCGTACGCGATTATCTGGATCGATTTCCCCGCGACTTCCGCGTCGAGGTGCGCGCCATCAAGCCTGAAGCGCGCACCGGCGCCGAAGCCGCGCGTGTGCAATCCCTGGAAGCCGCCCGCCTGCGCGCATGCATCGCACCGGGCGCCCATCTGGTCGCAATGGATGAAACCGGGGTCGATTGGACCACCGATCAATTCGCGTCAGCACTCGGAACGTGGCGCGACACGGCGCGCGATCCGGTATTCGTGATCGGCGGCGCCGATGGTCTGGACGCGGAATTCAAACGCCAGGCCGCGCTGCGCCTGCGCCTCTCGAGCCTGACCTTGCCCCACGCGCTGGCGCGGGTGCTGCTGGTCGAGCAGCTCTATCGGGCATGGTCCATCCTTGCTTCGCATCCCTATCACCGCGCATAATGACCATCCCACCTTCGCGGTAGCAATATGACCCCTCCGCGCTTCTATCTCGCCTCCATGAGTCCGCGGCGCAAGGAATTGCTGGACCAGATCGGCGCGCCG
This sequence comes from Burkholderiales bacterium GJ-E10, assembly GCA_000828975.1. Lineage (NCBI taxonomy): Bacteria > Pseudomonadati > Pseudomonadota > Betaproteobacteria > Burkholderiales > Burkholderiales bacterium GJ-E10. Next base: position 2,220,423 of record AP014683.1, read on the forward strand.
TTCACCGTACTGCCCCTGCGCTCCCACCCGCCGCGCGGCCCGGAAGTCGACGAAACGCAGCACGAGGGCGAGGCCCCCGCCGACTACGTCCTGCGGATCGCCCGGGACAAGGCGGAACTTGGCGCGAAGGTCCTGAGTCTGCGCGGCCTGCCGCTATGGCCGGTGCTGGGGGCGGACACGACGGTGATCCTGGACGGCGACGTCCTGGGCAAGCCGAGCGACCCGCAAGAGGCCGCACGCACGCTCGCGCGCCTGTCCGGGCGCACCCATGAGGTCCGCACCGCGGTGGCGCTGTCGCGCATCCGCAGCGGATTCGTCATGACCGAAACCCGCGTCTGTGTGACCCAGGTGACGATGCGCGCGATCGAGCCGCAGGAAATCGAACGCTACTGCGCGACCCGGGAACCCTATGACAAGGCCGGCAGCTATGCCATCCAGGGGGTCGCCGCGATCTTCATCGAACGGATCGAAGGCAGTTATTCGGGCGTGATGGGCCTGCCGTTGGCGGATACGGCGGCGCTGCTGGCATCGGCCGGGATCCCCGTGCTGTAACCGGAATCACGGCGCCGGGACCGGAAAGGGATTCTTCATGCAACCCGCGGAACGGCTCACGACCCGGTTCATCGCGGCATCGGCCCTCATCCTGCTGTGCTCCTGCAGTTCCATGCTGCCGAAGGGAGCGAAACAGATGCCGCTGCCCTGGGCGAACTACGACCAAGCCATGGCCGCGATCAACCGGATCGTCCCCTACAAGACGACCCGCGCCGACCTGCGCGCGATGCACATCGACCCGGCGACGAACCCTTCGATCACGATTCTGACCTACACCGATCTGCTGGCGCGCTTTCCGGCCGCGTCTGCCGTTCCGGCGGGAAAACTGGACCCCGGAATCGCCGATTGCCTGGCGTCGGGAAAACGCTGCAGCGCATATTGGATATCCGTGCGCCAGTTGAAGACGAAGCGGGTCGGCAATTTCTGGCTGGACCTGTTCGCGTTCCGCCAGCATACGATCACCACCGGGTGGACGTTCCGCGCAATGATCCTGTTCATCGGCGATACCGCCGTCTATGCGCTGGGCAGCGGCCGTCCCAGGATCGACAACGAGCAATTTGTCCACAACCCGCTGGGACCCTTGCAAGGGATCGGCGGCGCACTGCTGCCGAAAGGGCTGTAGAAATGCGCAAGGCGGGAAGGAGCTTCCCCCTTCCCGCCTTGTTCCGATCGGAGGGCCCGAGGCCCTCTGCGGAACCCGATCAGAAGTCCACCGACCCGCCCAGCATGTACGAACGGCCCGGCAAGGTCATGAACATGTCCGTGCCGCTCAGCGTTGCGCCGTATACGTAGTAGATCGACTCGTTGTTCGACAGATCCGAAACCAGGAACCGGAGCTTCACGTCCTTGACGCCGGCCGTCGGATTCGGGATCGTGTAGCCCAGCGCCAGGTTGGTGATCGTGTATCCCGGAATCTGATACACGCCGCCCGGCAACGGACCATTGTTGCCGCCCTGGTAGGTCGAGCCGATGTGCTTGGCGATCACCGATCCATACCAGCCGCGCTTGTCATAGATCAGACCGGCGGTGTACATGTTGTTGGGCGCGAATTGCACCGGCGTGCCATCGGCATAGTTCTGCTTGTTGTAGCTGTAGTTGCCATAGAAGCTGAACCCGTAGCCGAGCACGTACGTGCCTTCGAGCTCCACGCCCTTGAACACCGTATTGCCGAACTGGTTGACCTTCGTCCCCGCGCCATTCAGTTGCGCGAAGTTGTTGGCCCGGATGTAGTAGATGTCGCCGGAAAGGGTGAACTTGTTGGTCTTCCAGGTGCTGCCCGCCTGCAGGTTGTTCGTCGTTTCCGCCCCCGGATCGGCGACGGTCACACCGGTACCCTGATTCTTGACGTCGTAGAACACGCTGGCATCCTTCGGCGCCAGGAAGCCGCGCGCCCACTGTGCATAGGCGCTGGCGTCGGGAGCAATGCGGTAGTTGGCGTAGATCGACGGCTGCACGCCGTCGTAGGTCTTGCTCAAGCTGCCCGGGCCGCCGGTGCTCGGCAGTACGGCGCCGCTGACGTTGCGGTTGAACGACATGTACCGCATGCCCGGGGTGATCGTCCAGGCGTCGGTCGGGTGATATTCATATTCGACGAACGGGTCGATCGTCGTCATGTCGTCGCGCAGGTTGCGCTGCACGCCGTTGGGACCGTCCGGCCCCTGCAGGTCCGGTACGCCGCCCAAGGTCCAGTTCACATCCTGGAGGAAGCGGAAATTCCACTGATAGTCGACCCAGAGGCCGCCGCGCAAGGTTCCCTTGCCGACGGTTCCCTCCGCCTTGAACACGTCACCCCAGGAGCGGTAGTCCATTGCGCCGCTCTGGCCTGCGACGTCGTTGTAGATCGGGCTGCTCGTGGGCAGTCCGTCGTACACCCCCAACGAACCTTGCGCGAGGCTCGGGTCGTTGGTGTTGTTCATCGAGTGGTAATAGGCGTAGGTGTAGACCTTGTTGTCGATCTGCACGCCGTCGGCCTGGGTATGCAGGCCGACATATTCGAAATCCGTATGGATGTTGTCGAAGTTGTAGCCGTAGTAGCTGTCGCTCGACGGATTGGTGCTCAGGCTGTAGTGGGGCCCGTATGCCGCCATCTGGGCCAGCGTCGTGCCGAACTGCGACACGTTCTGATGCACGGTGTCGTACATCGCCACCGCCGTGACGGTCGTATCCTGGTTGATCGGCTGGATGTACTTGATGAACGCGTTCTTGCGCCGTTGGGCGTTGTTGGTCATCGCGCCGGCCGTGTTGATGTCGGTCAGCGTGATCATGGCGCGGCCGCCGTTCTTCATCGTGCCGGTGTCGAACTCGGTACTCAGGTCGTTGGTGTTCCAGGTTCCGAACATCGCCGAGGCGTTGAGATTCGCCTTGTCCAAGGGGTCCTTGGATTGCACCGCAACCGTACCGCCGAAGGTCGCATAGCCGAGCTGGGATGCCGTGCCCGGGCCGCGGTCGACGAGGATGTTGCCAACGGTGTCGGTGGTGAAATACGAGGTCGAGTGGTGCGTGAAGTCGTTGGAGTCCTGGAACGGGATGCCGTCGAACGTGACGTTGAACTGGCCGTCCTGGAAGCCGCGAATCGACATCTGCAGCGCTTCGGCATTGCCCGGGCCGTTCGGCGTGACTTCCGAAACGCTGGGCGCGATGTTGATGATGTCGGTGTAGTTCTCCGCCGGCGCGACGTTGTTCTCGATATAGTGCTGGCCGATGACCGACTGGGGCTCGCCGGCATCGAGGGTGCCCTGGGTGGGCGCCTCGTACGATGCGGTGCCGGTCTTCTCACCCTGCACGACGATGCTCTCCAACTGCTGCGTACCCTGGCCTTGCGGAGTCTGGTCCTGGGCTTGGGACGACGGAACCTGGGTGTCGTCGGCATAGGCCGGCGCCGCAAAGGCCACGGTCCCTGCCAGCGCGCAGGCCCCGATCGACGTCCAGTGCCTGCCCTTGTGCTTGCGTACTTTCATTTCCCTCTTCCTCGTTGTCGATGGAAACGCGGAAGGTACGAAGCGCACGTTTCAGGAACATTACGGTTCCCCAAGAAATATTGCATTTCCCTTACGTGTGGTAACTTGGCAACATGTCCAGCGAAGACATCCTCGTCAACATCACGCCGCAAGAAACCCGTGTAGCGGTGCTCCTTGCCGGTGCCGTGCAGGAACTGCACATCGAGCGGACCGCCAACTGCGGCATCGTCGGCAACGTCTATGTCGGAAAGGTTGCCCGGGTGCTTCCGGGCATGCAGTCGGCATTCGTCGACATCGGCCTGGAACGCGCCGCGTTCCTGCACATCGCCGACATCTGGGAAACCCGGCAGTACACAAACGAGCGCCCGCCGATCGAGCGGATCGTCCACGAAGGCGACCGGCTCCTCGTCCAGGTGATCAAGGATCCGATCGGAACCAAGGGCGCGCGGCTCTCCACCCAGATCAGCCTGGCCGGGCGCAACCTCGTCTATCTGCCGCAGGACCCGCACATCGGCGTGTCGCAGCGCATCGAGGACGAAGCCGAACGGGCGCAATTGCGCGAGCGTCTGGCGCGCCTCATCCCGATCGAGGAGACGGGCGGGTTCATCATCCGCACGAGCGCAGAGGACGCCAGCGAAGACGACCTGCGAACCGACATCGAGTACCTGCGCAAGCGCTGGGGACAGATCCACGCCGACAGCGGGACGGTCGCACCGCCGGCGCTGCTGTACCGGGAGCTTTCGCTCGCGCAGCGCGTGTTGCGCGACCTCGTCTGGGAGCAGACGACGAGCGTCCAGATCGACTCCCGCGAGAATTACGTCGCGCTGCGGACGTTTGCCGAGCAGTTCGTCCCGGGCGTCGCGTGCCGGCTCTTCCATTACACCGGGGAGCGACCGCTCTTCGACCTGCATTCGATCGACGAGGAGATCGAAAAGGCGCTGGCGCGGCGTGTCGACCTCAAAAGCGGCGGCTATCTGGTGATCGACCAGACCGAGGCGATGACGACGATCGACGTCAACACCGGCGGGTTCGTCGGCACCCGCAACTTCGACGACACGATCTTCAAGACCAATCTCGAAGCGGCGCACGCGATCGCCCGCCAGCTGCGGCTACGCAACCTCGGCGGCATCATCGTGGTGGATTTCATCGACATGTCCTCGGCGGAGCATCGCGACGCCGTGCTCTCCGAATTCCGGCGCGCCCTGGGTCGCGACCGCACGCGCATGACGGTGAGCGAGTTCACCGAACTGGGACTCGTCGAGATGACGCGCAAGCGCACGCGCGAATCGCTCGCCCACGTGCTGTGCGAGCCCTGTCCGGTCTGCGGCGGGCGGGGCGAGTTGAAGACCGCGCGCACGGTCTGCTACGACATCCTGCGGGAGATCCTGCGCGAGGCGCGCCAGTTCGGCGATGCCAAGGAGTTCCGGATCCTCGCTTCCCAGAAGGTGATCGACCTGTTCCTCGAGGAGGAGTCGCAGTCGCTGGCGATGCTGTCGGATTTCATCGGCAAGCCGATTTCGATGCAAGTCGAGACGATGTACCACCAGGAGCAGTACGACGTGGTGCTGATCTGACCGCCTGCTTGCCATGCCGCGACGTTTGCCGCGAGATCCGGCGCGCACGGACGACATGCCCCAACACGCGCGAAGCACTCTTGCTCCAAACAGAATGAAGCACTCCACTAGCGTGCGGAAATCCTCGTATCCAGCTCCTCGCTCACCGCTGCCGCGACCTCCTCGTACCCCGGCCAACCCGTCGAGCCGCCCACCAATCGCACCCGCGCCCCGATCGGCCGGGTCTTGGCCGGATCGGTGACGCCGAACACGCCGACGAGGCGGGCGCCGACCGCCCCCGCCAGGTGTCCCGGACCGCTGTCGTTGGCCACGACCAGACGGCTCCCCGCCAGCAGCGCGGCAAAGGCGCCGAGATCCAGCGGTTCGACGAACACCGCATCCGGGCAAGCGGCGCGTGCACCCGCCTCTTCGCCCGGCCCCGGACACACCACGGGCGTCTCGCCGGCGGCGCGCAATGCGCCGGCCAACCGTCCGAAACCGTCCCATGCCTTGACCTTCCCGTGATGCTGCCCCCGCACCGTCGGGCACAGCACGACATAGGCATCCGCCACCCCCGCGCGATCGAGGGCCGCGCACGCGCGGGCCGACGCCGCATCGGGAACGCGCAACACCGGCGCCGCCGTCTCCGGCACGTCGCCGGACAAGCCCAGCCGCGTCCGGGCGAGGTGCAGGTAATACGCACTGGTATGCATGTCGCCATGCCACTGCGCCGGCACCGCCACCGGCGCGGCCAGCAGCCAGCCCCGCCCGTCGGTGCGGTACCCCGCCGCGCGCATGCCCGCGCGGCGGAACTCCCAGGCCGAGGAAAACGAATTCGGGAACAGCAGCGCCTCCCCCCGTCCGGTCTCGGCAAAGCGCCAGGCCCGCAAGGCCGCAATCCGCGCCCCGCGCTGCGCCGCCCAGGGCAGCACCGGCCAGGCGTAGCCGGCAAACAACTCGGCAGTCCAGGGCCGCCCGAAAAGGGTCAAGGATGCGCCGTGCTCCGCCAGGAGATCGAGCGCCGGCAGCGTCATGCAGGCGTCACCGAGGTGGTTCGGCAGGCGAACGAGTAGAGAACGCAATGCGTCATTCCTCCCAATTCCGATGGTGGAAGCCCGGCAACCGCGGCACCGGTTTCCCTCGCATGCCGCCGATCCGCGCAATCTGCCAGAATACCGCCATGTCCGCCCCGCCATTCGACCCGAACGCGCTGGGAGCGCGGGTCGACGTCGCGCGGGCCGAGGCCCCGCGGGTTGCGGCCCGGAGCAGCGGTTCAACGCACTGAACGGAACGTCCATTCCCTGATGCCCCCTGCAACCGCCGTACCGCGCTCCGGCCCCTTCCCCCGTCTCGCCGACCCGAACCTGCGCCGTATGGTCGCCCTGGTGTGGGCGCACCGCCCCATCCTCGGGCTGGCAACCGTCACGATGGCCATCGACGCATCCTGCCAGGGGCTGATCGCCAAACTCACCGCGATGCTGCTCGGGCACGGCATCATCCGCAACGATCCGCGGTTTGGCTACTGGATGCCCCTCGCCTTCATCGGCGTGTTCGTCGTGCGCGGCGTGGCGAACTTCTCGAGTTCCTACCTCGTGAACGTGGCGTCCCAGAACGTCCTGGTCGGTCTACGCGGCGAAATGTTCCAGCGCCTGCTCCACTGGCCGCAGGCCACCATCGAGAACACGCCGTCCGGAATCGTCATCTCCAAGTTCCTCAACGAAGCGAGCAATGCCCTCTCGCTCACCGCCGAGGTGCTGCTCACCGCCGTGCGCGAGTCGTTCACGACCATCGCGCTGCTGGGGCTGCTGCTCTTCGATAACTGGCGGCTCACGCTCCTCACCGTGGTCGTCGGCCCGACCATCGCCACGGTGCTGCGCTCGATCGGCAAACGGCTGCATCGGCTGAACCGCGAAAGCCAGGCCATGCTGGGCGAAATGACGCGCGCCGTGCAGGAGGCGCACGACGCCGGGCGCATCGTCAAGGTCTACGGCGGCCAGGCCTATGAAACGCACCGGTTCGAGGCCATCAACCAACGGCTGCGCCGGTTCGCGATCAAGATGCAGATCGCGGTCGGCGCATCGACTCCCGCAACCCAGATCGTCGCCGCGACCGGCATTGCCATCGTCATCACCATCGCGATGTGGCAGGCCCGCCACGGGCAACTCACCGGCAACCAGTTCATCGAGTTTCTGACGGCCGCGCTGATGGTGCTACAGCCGCTGCGACGCCTGTCGTCGATCAACAGCGCCACCGCGCGCATGGCGGCCGCGGCGGAAAGCGTGTTCGGGATGATCGATTCGGCCCAGGAAACGGAAACCGGCACGCGCGAACTGGCGCGCGCCGCCGGTGCGATCACGTTCCGCGACGTCTCCTTCGAATATCCCGGTGCCGCGGCGGCGGCGCTGCACCACGTCAATCTCTCCGTCCGCGCCGGCGAGACGATCGCGCTGGTCGGCCACTCCGGCGCCGGCAAGACGACGCTCCTCAACCTGCTGCCGCGCTTCCTGCGTCCCACCGAGGGAGATATCCTGCTCGACGGCATCCCGATCGTAGACCTGACGCTCGAGAGCCTGCGCCGCCAGATCGCCCTGGTTTCCCAGGACGTGGTGCTCTTCGACGATACGATCCGCGCCAACATCGCCTACGGCGCCGGCATCCCCGAAGGCGAGATCGATCTGGAACGGATCCGCGCCGCCGCGGAAGCGGCCTATCTGCTGCCGCTGATCGAATCCCTGCCCAATGGATTCGAAACCCGCATCGGCGAAAACGCCGTCAAGCTCTCGGGCGGGCAGCGCCAGCGTCTCTCGATCGCGCGTGCCCTGCTCAAGGATGCGCCCATCCTGCTGCTCGACGAGGCGACCTCCGCGCTGGACTCGGAATCCGAGCGAACGATCCAGATGTCGCTCGAACGCCTGATGCGCGGCCGCACGACCTTCGTCGTCGCCCACCGGCTGTCGACCATCGAACATGCCGACCGTATCGTAGCGATGGAACACGGCCGGATCGCCGAAGTCGGCACGCATGCGGAGCTGCTGGCCCATAACGGGCTCTACGCCAATCTGCACCGGATCCAGTTCTCCGCTGCCCGGGCGCCCGAGGCGGCATGACCCGCGTCGGCGCGAGATGGCGGAATCGGGCCGCCGTTTCGCACCGATTTTCTGATGCAGCGCTAATCGTCGCAGCACCGCCCGCGCTGCGGATTGCCTAAACTACCGTACTTTCGTACGGGTTCAACGACACGCTCCGCAATGACGTTCCTCATCGAAGCGCTTCTCTCCTGCCTGCTGACCGCCGGGCTGATCGTCTGGCTGCGTCGGCCCGCACTCCGCTTCGGACTGGTCGATCACGACGGGGGGCGCAAGCGGCATGGGGGGGCGGTACCGCGGATCGGCGGGCTGTCCCTGACCCTCGGATTCTCGGTGGTGCTGCTGTTCTCCGCCTCCGTCCTGTCCCATTACGCGATTGCGCTCGTCGCCGTCGCCGCGCTTGCCGCAGTCGGACTCCTCGACGACATGGGGGAGGTGTCCGCGCGGACGAAACTCGCCGTGCAGGCGCTCGCCGCCCTGCTGATGACCTCCTGGGCCAACCTGTTCCTGACCAATCTCGGAAACCTGTTCGGGCACGGCCCGGTCGAACTGCGCAACTGGGGCATTCCGCTCACCCTCTTCGCCACGGTGGCGGTGATCAACGGCCTCAACATGCTCGACGGGCTCGACGGCCTGGCAGGCGGAGTCGCGTTTTCCAATCTCGGCTTCTTTGCATGCCTCGCCGCATTCCTCGGCGATCTCGACGCCGTCAAGCTGCTCACGGTGCTGCTCGGCGCCATCGCCGGCTTCCTGGTGTTCAACCTGCCGCATCCGTGGCGCAGCGCCCAGCGCCGAACCTTTCTCGGCGACACCGGTAGCCTGGTTCTCGGTTTCTTCGTCGCCTGGTTCTCCGTGGCCCTGACGCAGCGGCCTGCGGCCCACGTTCCGCCCATCGTCATGCCCTGGGTTCTTGGCGTCATCCTGCTGGACACGTTCACCGTCACGATCCGCCGCGCGCTGCGCCGGCGCGACCCGACCGTGCCCGACCGCGGGCACATCCACCACCTACTGCTGCGGCGCGGATTCACCGAACGGCAAACGCTGGCGATCCTGCTGGGCGGCAATGCGCTGCTGGGCCTGACCGGCATCTTGCTCTGGCGCTCCGGAGTCCCGGACCGGGTCAGTTTCCTGCTGTTTCTCGGCGTCATCGCCGCGTACGTGGCGGCGTTTCTGTTTCCCAACCGGCTGTTCCGCCGGCGCGGCCGGGCCATGGGAGGCGCCGGAAGCCCCCATTCCCGGTAGCGCGCGGAGGCGGAACGTCCCCCCCGGGATTTCCCGACATTCCGCGCTTCCGAGCGATCTGCCAAAATCCCACCGCGCGGGCAGCCAGCCGGCGGACTCGACCTCCCCCATGTTCAGCATCCTCATCCCCACCTGGAACAATCTGCCGTTCCTGCAACTGTGCGTCGAAAGCATCCGCCGGCACTCGGCGTTCGATCACGAGATCCTCATCCACGTCAACGACGGTTCGGACGGCACGCTGGAGTGGGTGCGCAGCCAAGGACTGCGCCATACCCGCAGCACCGGGAACGTCGGCATCTGCTTCGCGCTCAACCAGTTGAGCCGTCTGGCCACCCGCGACTGGCTGCTCTATCTCAACGACGACATGGTCTGCACGCCGGGCTGGGACACCGCCCTGCTGGCCGCGACATCGCGGCTCGCGACCCCGCTCTGCTTTCTTTCCGCACTCGTCATCGAGCCCAACGAAGGCACGAACGCCAACGTCCTGTGCCGCGATTTTGGAACGGGACCGGAATCCTTCGACGAGGCGGGATTACTGGCCTACGCCGCCTCCCTGCGCGAAGCCGACCGCAGCGGCGTCGCCAGCCAGCCGACGCTCGTGCGGCGGGAACTCTGGCACCTGGTGGGCGGATACAGCATCGAGTTCGGCCCCGGCATGAGCAGCGATGACGACTTCCTGATGAAACTCTGGATCGCCGGGTGCCGCGATTTCCACATCGTCGGCGGCAGCCTCCTCTACCACTTTGCCTGCCGCAGCACCGGCCGCGTGCGCCGCAACCGGGGAAACCGCGAATTCCTGATGAAATGGGGCATCACCTGGCGGGAGTTCCAGCGGGACTATCTGCGGCGGTCCGCCACCGTCCCGTCCGACGCGCTACCGGCCGTGCCCGTGCCCAGCGCGCAAGGCCGGATGAAGCGGATGTTCCATGGTGCAAAGGGATTCCCGCTCGAAGATCTCCGCGCCTGGGACGAAAACCCCAGCCGGCACCTGGTTCTGGAATCGCCAAACGCCCGGGAAGGCCGGACACCGGCGAATCCGGCTTCCGGGGTGATCGACCATTCGTGTCCCCCGCTCCCGCAGGGAAGCGCGGGGCAGGGGTGAAGGCGCGGCATGCCGCCGATATCCGCCGTCCTCATCACCCGCAACGCCGCATCCCAACTGGAAGCGTGCCTCGACGCGGTTTCATTCTGCGACGAGGTTCTGGTCGTCGATAGCGGCAGCACTGACGAAACCGTGACGATCGCCCAGCGCCACGGCGCCCGCGTGATCCAAACCCACTGGCGGGGATTCGGGCCGCAGAAGCAATTTGCCGTGGAGCAGGCAGGAAACGACTGGGTGCTCTGCATCGATGCTGACGAACGGGTGAGCAAGCGTCTGCAGGGCGCCATTCGCGCGGCACTCGCCGCGCCGGCCTTCAGCGCCTATGCATTTCCCCGCTGCAACCGCTTCCTGGGGCGCTACCTGCGCCATGGCGAAGGCTATCCGGACTGGAGTCTGCGGCTCTTCGACCGCCGCCACGCGCGGTGGTCGGACGACGCGGTCCACGAAAAGGTGGTCGCCGACGGCGCGGTCGGACGCCTGCACGGCGATCTGGTCCATGACTCGGCGGAGACCCTGGAACACTATCTGGAAAAGCAGAACCGCTACACGACCCTGGCGGCGCAAGCCGCCCATGCGCGCGGCAAGCAGGCCGGCGCGGCGCAGTTGCTGCTTTCCCCGACGTTGCGGTTCTTCAAGTTCTATGTGCTGCGACTCGGCTTCCTCGACGGCGTCCCGGGCCTGATCCACATCCTGATCGGCTGCGGCAGCAGCTTCCTCAAGTATGCGAAGCTCCGGGCGCTGCAGGATCGGACCTCCGCGCCACGGCAATGATGCACTTCCGGAAACGACTCAAGAACTCGCCGATTTATCACCTGGAGTGCCTGCGGCGAATGCTGCGCATCCTGGCGATCAATGCCACGCTCCCGCGCCCAGCGCGCCACCAGAAGCGCCGCGGCATCAAGATCGGCCTGCTCAAGCGCGGCGGGATCGGCGACTGGGTCCTGTTTTCCCCGGCGCTCGAAGCCCTGCGCAACGGCTTGCCTGCGCAGGACACCGAGATCGTCGTCTACACCGAGGCGCGTACTGCCGAAATCGCGCGAATGACCGGGCTCGCCGACCGCATCGTCGTGTTCGACCACCACGCTGCGCGCAAGCGCGCACGTGTCCGCCATGACCTGCTGTCCGGCGTGCGCCGAGAGGCGTTCGACATCTGGATCGACGCCGACATTTCGCGCACCAGCATCGGCGATGCATTCGCCCTGGCCAGCGCTGCACCGATCCGTATCGGATATGCAGCGAGCGCCCTGGAACGCTGTCACGCCCAAATCGAGCGGCGCGCGTACACCGATCTGCTTCCGGACGTGACCGGCAAGGTTCACATGTCGGTACGATTCGATCGGCTGCTCCGACACACGATCGCCCTCGCATCGTCGCGCTTCGGCGACGGCAACGCCTGCGACCGCACCGACGCCGGACGGCAATCCGGCTTGCGGCGACATACCTGGCAGGGGCGGGACAGCAGGATCCTGGTGATCGCACCGGCAACCAGTTCACCGATCCGAAACTGGCCCGCCGAACGTTTTGCCGCGCTGGGCTCCGCCCTCTCGCGCAACCACGCTCTGCAGCCGATTGTCGTCGGCGACACCGAAGATGCGGCGCTGTGCGCGCGGATCGCTGCACAATTGGCCGAGTTCGGAGCGCAGTGTCTGGCGGGCCGGCACAGCCTTGACGACCTCTTCGATCTGATCGGCAACGCGCGTCTTCTCCTCACCAGCGAAAGCGCACCGATGCACATCGGCTACCTGACCGGCACGCCAACCTTGGCGATGGTATCCGGCGCGGACTTCACGAGCTACTCCAACTACCCACCAGCCAGGCACTTCGCCGTTGCCAGCCATCCGGATCGCAGTTGCTTCGATTGCCGGTGGTATTGTGTCCACCCGATCGTCGCCCCCGATGCCAACCGGAAATGCCTAGCCGAGGTGGAAGTCGAGTCGGCAGCCGCCTTGGCAGAACTCCTGCTGCAAAGCGGTCCAAGCGGGACGCACCCGTGAATTTCCCATGCCGTTAGCCGGACTGCACTCAGAGGACTATCGTGTTCAGCATCCTGATCCCGACCTGGAACAACCTGGACTATCTCAAGCTCGCGATTTCCAGCATCCGGCAGCACTCCGCCCACGACCACGAGATCCTGGTGCATGTGAACGAAGGCCACGACGGAACACTGCGATGGCTTGAGGAGCAGGGTATCCGCCACACGCATTCCGCGAGAAATCTCGGCGTCTGCATGGCCGTCAACCAGTTGGCTGGAATCGCCGGCCGCGACTGGATCGTCTTCATGAATGACGACATGGTGTGCTGCCCAGGCTGGGACGCCGCACTTGTCGACGCGATCGAAAAGTCATCCACCGACCTGATCTTGCTGTCCTCGCGGCTGATCGAACCGACGAACACGGGCAACCGAATCGTCCTGGTTCACGACTGCGGTCGCAGTCCGTCCGAATTCGATGAGCAGGAACTTCTGCGCGTTCATGCCACCGACACCCAAGGCGACACAAGCGGCGCCACCGCGCAACCGACCGTCATCGCCAAGCGATGGTGGCAGATCGTAGGCGGATACAGCCTGGAGTTCAGTCCCGGAATGGCCAGCGATATCGACCTCCTCATCAAGCTCTGGATCGTAGGTTTCCGGCAATTCCGTATCGTCGACGCCAGCCGCATCTACCACTTCGCGTGCCGCAGCACCGGACGGATCCGGAAAAACAAGGGCGACCGGGCGTTCGTCATGAAATGGGGACTTACCGAATCCGAGTTCCGGCGTCGCTATCTCTCGAGGGACGGCAGCGGATATCAGGTCGGCTCATTTCCCCGTGCGACCCTGCTTGGCCGGTTGAAACGCGTCGTGTACGGCCTCACCGGTAACTTTCCTCTGGAGGATTTCGAGGCATGGGACCCGGCGCCCGCAAGATCGCGTTGATGCGTTCTTCCAAGAAAGCGGGCCGTCCTCATCGATTGACGATTCCATAGCGGATGTTTGCGTTGACGGTCTACACCCCCATTGGATATCTCGTCGTATCCGTAATTTTGCTCGGCGTTGCCGCCAGCCCGCTTTTTCGGGCGGCGGACGCCTCCTGGCATGCGCAAACCGATCGCGCCTCCACGATCGACGGCTTGCGAGGATTTCTGGCCCTCGCTGTATTCTTTCACCACGCCACGATCTACCATCGCTATCTCACGAATGGCGTATGGGAAATTCCGCCGTCGGTCTTTTACACCCAACTGGGGCAATCCGCCGTGATCCTGTTTTTCATGATCACCGGATACCTGTTCTGGGGAAAGGCGATTGCGAAAGAGGGGAAGATCGACTGGCGATCGCTGTATATCGGCCGAATATTCCGTATCGGGCCGATGTACTACCTGGTCACGGTCGCAATGCTGGCGCTCGTACTCCGGCAAACCGGACTTCACCTCAGGGAACCCGTGTCCGCGGTTGTGCACGAGTTCACACATTTATCACTACTGGGATATTACGGACCCGGTTCATTGAACGGCTACCCGAATTCCTGGGTGATTCTTGCCGGCGTGACATGGACCCTTCACTACGAGTGGCTCTTCTACCTTCTCGTACTGCCGATCTCGGCGGTCTTTTTCGCTCGCCGAAACGTTCATCTGCCCTATGCGACCACCGGATTCGCGATCGCGATCCTGATGCTCTTTCGCCACCCCACCCTCAATTCTTCCGCCTATGCGGCGTTTTTTTCGGGAATGCTCTGTTCGTCCCTCCGCACAACCGGATTTTGCATCGGTCCGCAACGGCATGTGAATCTCGTTGCATCGGGCATTACGATCCTGCTGCTCGGCGTTCTCGCAAGGATGCCGAGTGCATACTCCGCGATCCCGATTTTGCTGCTTGCCGCCATTTTCTTCCTATGCAGTTCCGGATGCTCCGTTTTTGGCCTCCTGAACTGGCGCGCGTCGAAACGGCTCGGCGAAATCAGCTACGGGATTTACCTGCTGCAAGGATTGGTTCTTTATGCCTTCCTCCGTCCGCACAGTCTTCGCACCTTCGCGCTCGGCTCGGCATCGGCCTATTGGGCGCTCGTGCTTCTTGCCGCGCTCACGCTGATCACTTCCGCGTTGATTGCCCATGTCGTCATTGAAAAACCGGGAATCCGGGCAGGCCGCCGGATTGCGCTTTCCCTGAATCCGTCATCCCCGGCGAAAGCCCCAACTACCGGTTCCGGAGCATCCGTTTGATGAACAGCACGGGCGCATACACCTGGGGAAATTCCGTAATTAGTACCATTCGCAACCGGAGCCCGGCCTTTACCCCCCGCTGCCGGAATGCGAGCGAAAGCCGTTCGCGCAAGTCCGACGCGGCAAACATCGCGCCGATGAATTGCTCGCGGGCTTGCTGCCCCGCCAGCGCCGACCGCATCGGCTCGCCAAGGCCGGCAACCGCCGCGTCGCGCTGCAATTGCCCGATTTCCGCGAGCGCAAACCGGTTTCCGCGTTGAAACCGGGACTGCATTTCGGCCACGGAGAAGGAAGTCCGCTTTCCCGACAAGCCGCCCCGGCGGTAGTAAACCAGGGGCTTCCGAAGATTTCCTGCTCCGCCGGACACGATTGCCCGAAATGTCATGATTTGATCCTCCGCCGCCGCACCCGGCATCATGGGACCGAACCGATCAAACAATCGTCGCGACCAGGCATGCGCTGCCCCGATGACAAAGGGTCGCTTCGCTGCCCAGTCCGGCAGACCGCGATAGGCCGCAAGGTCGTCGGGTACGATCCGTCCATGCAAGGCCCCGGCGCTGTCCATGTCGATCAGATCGGTTGTGATCAGATCGCATTGCCGTCCGCGCTCGACCCAGAACCGAACCACCTCTTCGCAACGTTCGGGAGCGGAAATGTCGTCCCCTGCCGCCACGAAGAGCAACTCGCCTCGTGCCATTCCGGCGAGCCGCGACAGGTGCGCGCTGATGCCCTCGTTCGATTCATTGCGGCGAACGATTACGCGGTGCGGCCCGCGGTAGTCACGCACCGTCGATTCGATCACGGCATAGGTGCCATCCGTCGACGCATCGTCGGAGATCAGGATCTCGGTCGGCTCCCAAGTCTGGGCAAGTACGCTGCGCACCGCATCGGCGATGAGCTGCTCCTGGTTGTAGGCAACCAGCAGGATCGACACCAACGGGCGATCCGCTTCCGCATCAAATTTCGGTTGCTCCATTCCCGGTGCCGCTCATCCTTCCGGCGCATGCCTAAAAATGCGAGATAGTACCGAAATGCCGGTCCCGTAGAATTCGCCGTATGGCCAATATCGACATCGCCATCACAGCCCAGGCTTTTAAGAATGCCGGCGGCGCAGAGCGCTACACGCGCGACGTGGTCAGCGGTTTGCACCGGTTGGGGATCCGGCCGAAACTGTTCGCGCGCGAGATCGACTGCGAACTGGTCGAATCCGGCTGGATCGACGCCCAAGCGCTCGACGTGCGCTGGGCGCCGCGCCCGCTGCGCAATCTCGCGTTCAACTGGATGCTGGGGCGCCGTCTGCGCGGCCACCACCCCGGTTGCCTCTTCGCGATCAATCATTCGCCCTATGCCGATGTCTCACTGTGCGGCGGAACCCACCCGGGTTTTCTCGAAAGCATGGCGCAGCGGGCACGCCATCGCGACCTCTGGCAGATCGCACTGGAACAGAAAACCTACGCGAATGCACGCGCGATCGTCGCGCACTCGCACTTGGTGGCCGGGGAACTGCGGCGCTTTTACGGCATTCCCGACGCAAAGATCCACGTCTTGTACCCCCCCGTCGACACAGCACGGTTCCGCCCGCTCGATCCGGCCGAACGGCTGGCGGCACGCCGGCAACTCGGCCTCCCGGAAGACCGCATCGTCTTCGGGTTTTCCTCGACTGGCCACGAACGGAAAGGCTACGGCCTGCTCGAGCCGTTCTTCGCCGAGACCCGTTTGCCGATCTGCCTCGCCGTCGCCGGCCGGCCGATTCCGCGCGAGTGCGCGACGATCCGCTACGTCGGCTACCAGAAGGACATCGAACGGTTTTTTGCCGCCGTCGATTTCACCGTCGTCGCCTCGATCTACGAGCCCTTTGGCCTGGTCGCGGTGGAATCGGTTCTCTGTGGAACGCCGCTGGTCATCGCGGACAACGTCGGATCGGCGGAAGCGGTGGCGGACGATGCGAAGATCGCATTCTCGCGGAAGAAGCCAGGAGATTTCGCACGCGCGATCGACCTCGCCGTCGACCAGGCGCGCGGCGGGAATGGCCGAATCGCCCGTCCGATCGACCTTCTGCGCTATGCACCCGACGTAGACACCCATGTCGCCGCGTTGGTTCGCATTCTTGCACCGGGGTGGCAAGACCATGCGACCACCGAACTCGCTCCAACCGGCTGAATCCTTGGAGCCCGACCCGGCGACTCCAATTGCACCGGCACGAAGCCATGATCCGAGATCACCGAGTCATCATCTCTCATCGCCGTTGTCAGGCCCTTCGCAATTGCCCTGAACAACCACGGACATCGCCAATTCCCGCGTCCGCGCCTCGATCATGGCAAGAAGGCCTGCGTACAACAGCGCCAGCAAGGTGACTTGCATGATCGGCACCAGAACATCGATGGTCAACCCGAAGATCACGGTGCTCAGGGTCGCGACGAGCCCCGCCCAGGACGCCGTGCGGATCACCCCGTCATCCGACCGCCGGCTTCGCCAGAATGCCGTGACCGTACCGGCATAGAAAAGCAGCAATGCGGCGGCGCCCACCGTCCCGGCCTCGGCGATCGCCGAGAAGAAATCGCTATGCGCCCGGGCATTCACGATCGCGGGATCCACTTCTCCGCGCTTGGCCAGGGCGCCAAACGCATCGGTGAGCTTGCCTTTTCCCACTCCCCAGACCGGATGGGCTCGAAACAACAGGACGGACGCCCGCCAAAGTTGCAGTCGTAATCCGAGCGAGGTGTCCTTGCTGCCGTGCTGAAACAGCACCATGTCGGATCGGGCCGCCGCGATCCGCGACCGCACCCGCTCCGTCGAAAGGGCCGCGGTCATCGCCACCACCACGATCAGCGCGCCGACGGCCAGGCGCTTCCAATCGGCAAGCCATCGGTATTCGAACGCCAGCAGCGCGACAAAGACCGGGATGGCGATCCAGCCGCCGCGCGCCCCCGAGAGATACGACACATAGGCGCCGGCGATCAGGGCAGCCCCCTTGGCGATCCACGAACCCATCCGGCCGCGCCCGCCGTCCCAGCCCAGGGTCGCCACCGACAGGAAACCCAGCAGCAGGGCCGTGTCGCCGAACGGGATCGGGTTGGTGTAGTAGTTTCCCAATCGGACCGTATCGGTCCACCCTCCGGCCGGCCGATCGATGACCGCCCAGATCACCGCCGCCACGGCGCCCGCCGCGCAACCCCAGCCGATCGCCTTGAGGTAGCGCACCCGCACATCGCAGAGCAGCAGAAAGATCGGCAGCGCCAGCACGAACCGCAACGGCGCGTCGAATTCGCGCGGTCGCCATGCGTGCTGCACCGCTTCCTGCGCCACCACCACGGTGAGCAGAACCACCATCGCGGCCGTGAATGTTGGATACCGTCGCAGCGGCGCGAAATATGCGCGGTCATGGCGTCGCTGGTACGCGGTGTACAGCGACAGGGCGAGGAGCAGGAAGAAGCCGATCCCGCTGCCGTGATGCACCACCAGATTCGTCGCGGGCGTCCAGAACAGGCAGGCGGCGACGAGCATGTCGCGCCAGGCGCCTTTCCCGGATTCCCCGGCTCCTCTCGTATTCGTCATCCGATCCTCTGACAATCAGGCTGCCAGTGCCGCGAGCCATGCGGCCGCGGCCTCGATGGCGATTTTCCCGCGCGGCTCCGGCTGGCGCAGATCCCGGACGACCCGCATCAAGTCGAAAATTTTCTTTTTTCCTTGGAAATCGTCAATACGCGACCCCGCCGCCACCGAGCGGTTCATGCCTCCAGCAGCGGATTCTCCCAGCGCAAACCCGGAAACCGCGCGAAATCTCCATCCGTGGAGCAAAGTTGCAAACCGTGCTCGATCGCCAGCGCGGCCAGGTGCGCATCGGGCACGAGGTTCGCCGCCGCCTGCGTACGCAGCAGGAGATCGCCGACGATTGCCGCGTGGCGTTCTCCGGGACCGGGCACCCACACCGGGCGACAGGCGAGCCACTCGGTAACCTGCCGCCAGGCAGCTTCGGTGGATAGCGGGTGTTCCAGGACCCGCCGGTTCGTGACGATGCGCAGAAACCCGAGCAGAACTTCCCACGGCAACGCGACGGGGGCGTCGCCGTTCAAGCGCGCGTCGAGCCACGCGTGCGCCCTGGGGTGTTGCGGAAACGAACGTAGCCGCGCATAGAGAAGCAGGTTCGTGTCGACCAGGATCACGAATTGAAATCCTCACCTTCCGCGCGTGCCAGCACCTCCGCGGTGTCGTCCAGATTTCCGACGAGGCAGCGCCCGGCGTCCGACACCGGCGTGCAATAAACCGGCGGCGCGGGTTCTCTGGCCGACAACATCTGCTGCAGACCGCGGCGCAAGGCGTCATTGACGAGATCCCGGTATTTGGCGTCCCCCCGCTTGCGCAGGCGTTCTAGTGCCGCGGCCACGTCCTGGTCCAGGGTGAGGGTCGTACGCATGATGCATCAAAGCATAATTCACCTGATGCGTTGATGTCAACGACCAAACCCCAATCCATCACATTTCAGTCAACATCCGAACCGCGCCTCCACCCCTGCCTGGCTCCGAAGATCTTCGATCAGGCGCTGCTCGCCGCGCACGCGCCACGCGTCCGGCAGATGGAGATCGGCCGACGCGCGGCCGTTGGCATAGGGCAGGACCACCCGGCAGCCCGGACCGGCCTCGGCATCCATCGCATCGCCTCCTGGGGTCGCGCGATACGCGCCCAGCACGCGCTCCAGCGCCGCGACGTCGACCTGCGCGCCGATCGGCGCGATCAGCGTCGCCTGCGCCTGGGCGCGGGCACCCGCGAGATCGAGCACGTCGTCGGCGCTCAAGGCGAGGCGCTGCGAGAACTCGTCATAGCGGGCGCGTCCGATGACGAAGACAAGTTGGTCTTCCTTGCAAACCGCGCGCCGACGGTCGAAAAGTTCGGAAAATACGGTCACTTCCAACTGCGCGCTGGCGTCGTCGAGCAGGAGCACGCACATGCGCCCGCGCCGCGTGTTCTGGCTGCGCACCGAGACGACGATGCCGCTGATCCGCACACTCTCCCGCGCCTGCTTGAGGTCGACGAGACGGGTGGGCGCGATGCGCCGGGCTTCCTCCTCGAACTCGGTGAAAAGGTGGCCGCTGAAACAGAACCCGAGCGCGGTTCGTTCGTTGGCGAGCCGCTCGCGTTCGCTCCAGGGCGTATATGCGACGTCGATGGCCGGCGCGGCGGCGCCGGTCGCACCCGGCGCCGGATCGCCGAAGAGGCTCTCCTGCCCGGCGTGCGCCAGCGCGTGCTCGGCCGCCTCCAAGCTCGGGCCCAAGGCGGCCAGCAGGCGGGCACGATCCTCGTCGAGGCAGTCGAACGCGCCCGCGCGGATCAGCGCCTCGATCACCCGCCGGTTGACCCGCTGCTTGTCGACGCGCGCGCAGAAATCCGCGAGGCTCGTGAACGCTCCAGCCTCCCGCAATGCGACGATCGATTCGATCGCCGCCTGCCCCGTCCCCTTGATCGCGCCCAGGCCGTAGCGGATGGTCGCGGTATCCACCGGAACGAACCGGTACGCACCGAGGTTGACGTCCGGGGGAAGGATCGTCAGGCCGCCGGTGCGCGCATCCGCGACGAGATCCTGCACCTTGTCGGTGTCGTCCATCACCGTCGACAAGTTGGCGGCGAAAAACGCCGCCGGGTGATGCACCTTGCAGTAGGCCGTCTGGTATGCGACGTAGGAATACGCCGCGGCGTGCGACTTGTTGAAACCATACCCGGCGAACTTCTCCATCAGATCGAAGAGTTCGGTCGCGGCTTTTTCCGGCACGCCGTTCTTCGCCGCGCCTTCGCAGAAGATCGTCCGGTGCTCGGCCATCTCCTCGGGCTTCTTCTTGCCCATCGCGCGGCGCAGCAGGTCGGCGGCGCCCAGCGAGTAGCCGCCGATCGCCTGCGCGATCTGCATCACCTGCTCCTGGTACACCATGATGCCGTAGGTCGAGCCCAGGATCGGTTCGAGCCGCGGGTCCAGGTAATGCGCGCGCTTGCCGTGCTTGCGATCGCAGAACTCCGGGATCAGGTCCATCGGGCCGGGCCGGAACAGGGCGTTCAAGGCGATGAGATCGTCGAAACGATCCGGCTTGGCGCGCTTCAGAAGGTCGCGCATGCCGCGCGACTCGAACTGGAAGATCGCGGTGGTATTCCCGACGCGAAACAGTTCGAACACGGCCGGATCGTCGAGCGGGATCGTGTCGAGCGAAAAGGTGCTCGCCGGATCGAGCTCGTGCACATAGCGCACGGCGAGCGCCAGAATGGTGAGCGTGGTCAGTCCCAGGAAGTCGAACTTGACCAGGCCCGCCTTCTCGACGTCGTCCTTGTCGAACTGGCTCACCACCGCGTCCGTGCCCTGGGCGCAATAGAGCGGACAGAAGTCGGTGAGCCGGCCAGGCGCGATGAGCACCCCGCCGGCGTGCATGCCGACGTTGCGCACCAGGCCTTCCAGCGGCCGGGCCAGTTCCACGATTTCCCCGGCCTCCTCGTCGCCGCCCACCGCCTCGGCGAACGCAGGCTCTTCGCGCAGCGCGCGTTCGAGCGTCCAGGGATCCGCCGGATTGTGCGGAATCAGCTTGGAGAGGAAATCGCACTTGCTGTATGGCATGTCGAGGACGCGGCCGGCGTCGCGCACCACCGCCTTGGCGCCCAGCGTGCCGAAGGTGGCGATCTGCGACACCGCATCGGCACCGTACTTGCGTTTGACGTAGTCGATGACCCGGTCGCGCCCGTCCTGGCAGAAGTCGATATCGAAGTCGGGCATCGAAACCCGCTCGGGATTGAGAAACCGCTCGAAGAGCAGGTCGTAGCGCAACGGGTCGAGATCGGTGATGCTCAGGGCATAAGCGACGAGCGAGCCGGCGCCCGAGCCGCGTCCGGGGCCGACCGGAACGCCATTTCCCTTGGCCCAGTTGATGAAGTCCGCGACGATGAGGAAGTAGCCCGAAAACCCCATCTTGGCGATGGTCGTGAGCTCCATCTCCAGGCGGGATTCGTACTCGGGCCGTTTGACCTCGCGCAGCGCCGCATCCGGGTAGAGCGCCTCGAGGCGCCGCGCCAGACCGGCCTGGGAAAGATCCCGGCAATGCTGATCCAGGGACACGCCGGGCGGCGTCGGGTAATCGGGCAGGCGCGGCTTGCCCAGTTGCAGTTGCAGATTGCAGCGGCGCGCGATCTCCACCGCATTGTCGAGCGCCGCGGGCAGATCGGCGAACCGCTCGCGCATCTGCGCCACCGACAGGAACACCTGCTCGGCGGTGAAATTGCGCGGGCGGCGCGGGTCCGCGAGGGTCCGGCCCTCGGCGATGCACACCCGCGCCTCGTGGGCGCGAAAGTCCTCGGCGCGGAGAAACTGAACCGGGTGGGTGGCGACGAGCGGCAGGCCCATGCGCACGGCAAGCGCCGCCGTGGCGCGGCAGCAGGGTTCGTCGTGCGGGCGGCCGGCACGCTGCACCTCCAGGTAGAACCGCCCGGGAAACTGTGCGGCAAGGCGTTGCGCCGCCGCCTCCGCCGCCTCGGCTTGCCCGGAACACAGCGCCGCGCCGACCTCGCCCGCCGCAGCACCCGACAGCGCGATCAGGCCGCCCGTCCCCTCGCTTTCGAACCATTCCGGCCGCATCATCGCGCGGTTCAGGTGCTGGTTCTCCAACCACGCGCGGGAAATGAGGCGGCACAGGCGCAGATAGCCCTCGCGATCCTGCACCAGCAGCAGCAGACGGTGCGGCTGGTCCCGGTCGACAGGGTTCTCGACCCAGGCGTCGCACCCCAGGATGGGCTTGACGCCCGCCTTGCGCGCGGCACTGTAGAACCGCACCGCGCCGAACAGGTTCGCGCTGTCGGTCAGGGCGACGGCCCCCTGCCCGTCCGCCGCGGCGGCGCGGACGAGATCGTCGATCCGGGTCAGACCGTCGACGATCGAAAATTCGGAGTGAACGCGGAGGTGGATGAAGCCGGCGGACATGGGGGCGGATTGTAGGCTGTTACCATCCGAGGTTTGGGCGGAGTCGCTCCCGCGGATGTCCGGTCCGCGCGCTCCTCCGCGCCCGATCTCGCTCCGATCGCACGCGGACCGGACATCCGCGGGAGCGGCAACGTTCGTCGGACAGGCAGCGTGGACTTTTTATCGAGCTTCGACTACATCGCGCCCATCCTGCAGATCACCCTGATCGATCTGCTGCTGAGCGGCGACAACGCACTGGTCATCGCGATGGCCTGCGCCCACCTGCCGTCGGATGTCCGTCGCCGGGCGATGGTGCTCGGCACCTTCGCGGCAATCTTCTTCCGCGTGATCCTCACGCTCGTCGCCACCGTGGTGTTGCGAGTTCCCTACCTGAAGCTCGTCGGCGCCCTGGCGCTGTTGTGGATCGGCATCTCGCTGCTCGCGGACGACGAGGATGCCCGGCAGGCCTCCAAGGCCCGCAGCGCGGCGGCCGGACTCGGCAAGGCCATCGCCATCATCGTGAGCGCGGATCTGGTGATGAGCCTGGACAACGTCATCGCAGTCGCCGCCGCCGCGGAGGGTCATCTGTGGTTCCTGATCCTGGGCCTGCTCGGCAGCATTCCCGTGCTCCTCGTATCGAGCGTCCTCATCTCGCGGCTGCTCGATGCCTACCCCTTCCTCATCCGCGCGGGCGGCGGATTGCTGGGATGGATCGCCGGGCGCACCGCGGTTTCCGACCCGGCCTATGCCGCCGCGCTCAACACCAGTTCCTGGGGGCTGGTGGTCGCCGCGCCGGTGCTGGGCGCGGTCTACGTGCTGGGGCAGGCGCGGCTGCTGCGGCGCGAGCCGGGCGGCGCCCCTGCCCCCGCGCGCGCCGTGCCGGCGCAGAAGGAATCGGCTCCTCCGCCGCAGGAGCAGGAAACGCCGCTGCGCGGCGCCCCCCTCACCCTGCCCTCTCCCCCCGATGGGGGGAGAGGGGGGAGTGCCTGGCCGAGATCCGCGAGCCACTCAACCCTGCCCTTTCCCCCCGATGGGGAGAGAGGAGGGAACGAAGCTGGGGCCGAGTTGCCAAGCGGCGAGCGACCCCCTCTCCCGCACGCGGGAGAGGGCGGGGGTGAGGGTGCGGAAACGAGGGCGAGCGCGGACTTTGCCCCCGACACGTCGGAGCCCGCCGCGCCCCCCCCGATCGCCCTACCGAAAAAACTCTCCCGGATGGATATGGCGATCATGGCCGGCATCGCGGTCCCGGTGCTGCTGTTTCTTGGCATGATCCTGTTTTTTGTCTGGAAAGCGGTTCGCCCGTAACCTCCCCTCGAACCCGGAACGATCCTGATGCAAGCAAGCGCCCCCGATCCCGAAACCCCGGTACCGACGCCACCCGATACCGAGGCGCCGACGCCCCGGATCGTCCTCGTGTTCCGCAGCATCTCTGCCGGATTCCAGTCCGTCCTGGAATCCCTCGGTTGGGCCGGCAAAGGCCGCCATCTCGTGGTCGGCATCCTCATCGCCGCATGGGTCGTCTCCGGCGTCTATCGCGTCAATCCGAACCAGCAGGGTGTCGTCCTGCGTTTCGGGAAATGGGTCGAGACCACGGGGCCGGGCCTGCACTACCACCTTCCCTTCCCGGTCGAAACGGTGCTCGAACCGGCAGTCACCCAGGTCCACCAGCTGATCCTGGGGGTCATGAACACGGCCCCCGCCGGCACCCCGACGATCATCATCCCGCTTCCGTCGATCGGCGGAGCGCCGGCCGTCGGGCTCTCGCAGACCGACGTCGCCTACCAGATGCTCACCGGCGACGAAAACGTGGTGCTCGCCAACTACACCATCTTCTGGCGGATCAAGAGCGCGAAGGACTACCTTTTCAATATCCAGGATCCGGTCCAGACGGTGAGCCTGGCGGCGCAAAGCGCCATGCACCAGATCATCAGCCAGTACCCCATCCAGGCGGCGCTGTCGGACAAGCGCATGGAAATTGCGCAGAAGGCGCAGGACCTCACCCAGCAGATCCTCGACGGCTATCACGCCGGCATCCTCATCCTGCAGGTGCAGCTCCAGCGCGTCGACCCTCCCAGCGCAGTCATCGACGCGTTCAACGACGTGCAGCGTGCCAAGGCCGACCAGGTCCGCTCGCGCAACAACGCCGAGGCGTACGCCAACTCGATCCTGCCGCAGGCGCGAGGGCAGGCGGTGCGGATCGTGCAGGACGCCGAGGCCTACCAGTCCCAGGTCGTGAACACGGCCCAGGGGGAAGCGCAGCGCTTCCTCGCGGTGTACAAGGCCTACAAACAGGCCAAGGATGTGACGGCTTGGCGCATGTATCTGGACAGCATGGATCAACTGTTGAAGAAGTCGGGAAAAGTCATCATCGACACCTCCGGCAAGGGGCTGGGGAGCGTCGTTCCGTACATGCCGGTGGCACCCAGCCGGCTGCCCGGCGGCGGCGCGGCACAAGCCGCACCGGCAGCGGGCAGCAGTTCGGGAAGCGGTTCGGGAGGCGGACAATGACGCCACCCCCGATCAAGCGCGCGGCGTTGTGGGCGGCGGCCGGCATCGGCGCGCTGGCCTTCCTCTCGCTCTATACGGTGAACCAGACCGAGGAGGCGCTGGTGGTGCGCCTGGGCAAGCCGGTGCGCGCGGTACACAGCCCCGGCCTGCACTGGAAGATGCCGCTGATCGACTCCGTCGTGTACTACGACGCGCGCCTGCTGCACCTCGAGCCGCCCCTCGAACAGGTCATCCTCGGCGACCAGAAACGCCTGCTGGTGCAGGTGTATGCGCGCTACCGGATCACCGATCCGCTGCTCTACTACCAGTCGGTGCAGACCATCGCGCAGGGCCAGGCGCAGCTCTCGCAGATCATCAGCTCGGCGACGCGGCGCTCCCTCGGCCAGGTGCCCCTCACATCCCTGCTCACCCCCGACCGGGTCAGGGCAACGACGGCGATCCTGACCGAGTCGGCGGCGCGGTCGCTGTCACTCGGCGTGACGGTGACCGACGTGCGGCTGCGCCGCGCCGACCTCCCACCCGAAACCAGCCAGGCGATCTACGACCGGATGAAGTCGGAGCGCAACCGGATGGCGAAGGAACTGCGCGCGCAGGGGATTCAATGGCAGCAGGAAATCGAGGCCAAGGCCGACCGCGAACGCACGGTGATCCTCTCCGAAGCGCAGAAACAGGCGCTGGCCATCCACGGCGACGCCGATGCCCAGGCGACGAACATCTACGCGCAGGCGTACGGCAAGGACCCGGCGTTCTACAAGTTCTACCGGGCGCTGCGCACCTACCAGGGTTCGCTCGCCGACTCGACGCCCACGCTCATGCTGTCGCCGAATTCCGATCTGCTCCGGTATTTCGACAAGGGGTCGGCCGGTGCAGCGGCGCATGACCGCAAATCGCGGGCCGCCGCCCAATGATTTGATGTCGAATCGCTTCGCGTACACTCCGCGTTTTCATCGAAAGGATGCCTGTCATGAATCGTCTCGAGCTCGCTGAAAAAATCGCCCAAGAACACGATCTGTCGCGCGCGCAGGCGGAACGGATCCTGAAGACCGTCACCGACACGATCGTCGGCGTGGTCAAGAAGGGTGGAACGGTCGGCATCGTCGGGTTCGGCACGTTCAAGCAGACATCCCGCGGCGCGCGCAAGGGCCGCAACCCGGCCACCGGCGAAGCGGTCAAGATCCCCGCCCGCAAGGTGCCGAAGTTCCTCGCCGGTGCCGGATTCAAGGACGCCGTCGACCCGAAGGCGGCGGCCCGCCGGCGCGCGAAGTAACCCGCCGAAGAAAAGAACGGGATGCGATCCCCCGAGGGGAGCGCATCCGCGGACCGGGATCTGCCCCGCTCCCGGTCACGGACGCGGCATAGCAGCGCCGCCCGCCGCAGGGATCGTCCCGAAGTCTTCCAGCGACCTCTGCCGCACGCCGAGATCCCGCCAGTTTTCCGGATGACAGGAAAACAGCAGGATCTGGTGGCGCGTCGCCGCGTCGAACAGCACCCGCTTCATCCGCTCCAGGCGCGTCGCATCGCTGTGCACCAGCGCGTCGTCGAGCATGATCAAGGTGGGCCGTCCCGCCTCCTTGAGCAGGTCGGCGTACGCCAGCCGGCTGATCACTCCCATCTGTTCGCGCGCGCCGAAACTCAGTAGCGCAAAGTCGGCGGACCCCGCCTCGGGCGCCGTTCCCGGGCGAATCAGGAGACGCGGCGCAAAGTCGTCACCCAGCTCGAGCACGGCCTGCGGGAAGAGCATCCGCACGTAGCGGTCGAGATGGCGCTGCAGCGGCGCACGCAGGCGCTGCGTGAACGCGGTGCGCCGGGCATCCAGCAGTTCGAGCAGGTGATCGAGGGCGGCGGCGCGGCGGCGCAGCGCCGCGGCATGCCGGGAGACCTGTTCGTGCTCGCGCACGAGATCGGCGTGCCGTTCGTCCAGCCCCTGCGCACCCAGCGCCGCCAACTCGGACTCCAGCGCGGCGATCTGGAGCCGGCGCTCGCCCTGCGCCCGTTCGGCCGTTTCGGCGCTGGCCCGGTACCGAGCGGCATCCTGGGCGAGCAGTTCCGGCCGTGCCGCATCGATCGCCTGTCGCAGCGTTTCGATCTTGCGGGCGAGCGCGGCACGCTCGGCGTTGACGTCATGCCATTCGTCCTGTGCCTTGCGCAAGCGCTCGGCGCGATCCGGAGCGTCGAGCCGCGACCGCAAGACCCGGCGTTCCCGCTCGGCCGCATCGAGTGCAGCCTGGGCGTTGGCGGCGGCCAGCCCCGCCTGGTTCCATTGCGCGGCAACGGCGTCGCGCTCGGTCCGCGCGCCTGCCTCGTCGGATTCCGCCTGGGCGGCCGAGGGTCGATCTGCCGCCGCATCGGCCGGGGGCGGCAACGCGGCGAGGATCGCCTCCTCCTGCCCGATGCGGATTGCCGCTTCCGCCAGGGCGGCGCGCAGGACGTCGATTCCCTTCGGCGCCAGTGCGCGCAGCGTCGCCTCGCGCATCGCGCATTCCGCCAGATGCTCGCGGTATTGCCGCTGACGGACCTCGGCATCCTCCCACGACGCGAGGCCGAGCGCACGCAACGCCGCATCCTGATGCGCCCGCAACGCATCGAGTTCGGACCGCAGCTCCGCGAGGTCGGCTCCGCCGGGCGCGATTTCGATGCGGCCCACACCCGGCACCGTCACCACGATCGGGGCGACGATCAAGCGCTCTCCCGCCCCGCGGCACTCGGTGTCGCCGACCTGGATGCTGCGGCCGGACTCGATGTCGTAGCGCACCCGCGTCGCCGCCGCCGTCAGCCGGATCTCGATCTCGCGCAGCCGCGCATGCCGATCGCGCAGCGATCGCCAATCCTCCTCGCGCACCTCGGTCTCGGCGGCATGCCGCCGCGCCACCAGCAGCGCCGCCTGCTCGGCTTCGGCCGCGCGCAGCACCTCCTCGCCCTGGACACGCTGGGCGCGCAGTTCCTCGACGCGGCCCGCCGAGGCACGCCGCTGGTCCTCCCGGCGCGCGAGGGCCAGCGCCGCAGCCGCCGCATCGACCCGGGACTGCGCCTGTTCGCGGCGCGCCTGCCAGGACGCCACTGCCGCCAGCGCGGACTCCTGCGCGGCGCGCGCAGCCTCGCACGCCGCGGCACGCGCTGCGAATTCCCGCTCTTCCTGCGCGAACACTTCCAGGCGCTCGCGCAACAGGGCATGGCGCCGCTCGAGTTGTTGCGCGGTGTCCTGCTCGGTGCGCAATTCGCGCTCGATGCGCTGCACCGATTCCAGTTCGGCGATCGTCTTTCGCTCCTGGGCGCGCATCGCCACCCAGGGCTGCTCCGCCGCCTCGCGCTCGTACTCGGCACGCAGCGCGGCAATCCGATCCACCTTGCCGCGATAGGAATCCAGGGTCGCCTCGATCGCCTGGATTTCCCGCCGCAGCGCATCCGCCCGCGCCAGCGCCTGCGCGTAATCGCCCCGCGGTTCGCCGCGGGACGCGGTGAGCAAAGCGTTGCGCTCCGCGGCGACCCGCTCGCGCACCGCATCGCCGACGCCACCGGCAACGGCGCCCAGGGCATCGCCGAGCGCGCGGTTCAGATGATCCGCGGCGTTGGCCACCGGCTCGCCGATCTCCTGTGCCATTCCCTGCTCGATCCAGAGCAGTCCGGGAATGCCCCAGTGCTTCGCATTGCTCTCGCCGCGGCCGGGGAATCCAAACCCCAGCATCGCCGCGAGATGATCCTCTGCGTCCGCGCCGTCGAGCGTGCGGCCGTCGATGTCGAGCTCGCAGCGCTTCTGGTGCAGGAACCGCTTGCGCAGCCGCGCGGTGTGACCACCCAGGGTGAAATCGATTTCGATCGACGGCGACGCGGAGGGATCTCCCCAGGGCCGCAAGGCCTCGACGCTGCCCGAGCGGTGGCGCTCGAAAAACGCGGCGCGGATCGCCGCGGCGATCGTGCTCTTGCCGGCTTCGTTCGGCCCAACGAACAGGTTGAGCCCCTCGTCGAAATCGCCGATCTCGATCGGCGCGCGGAATTTCCGCAACTGCTCGATGCGCAGGCGCGTGATGTTCACCGCGCCGCTCCCACCGGCGGGCGGACCTCGTCGAGCAGCGCCGCGAGCAACGCAAGCGCGTCGCGTGCGCGCTCGGCGTCGCCGGTCTGCTCTTCGGCGCGCAGCGCGTCGATCACGTCGCCGAGATAGCCCTCCGCGTGCAAGGCCTGGATGTCCGCCGGCGTGGGATGCAAGCGCAGGGCGTCGAGATCGGCGATCAGGCTACGCGTGCGGGCGCGCGCAGCGCCCAGCGCCCGATCCAACGCCAACCGGCCCGCCAGATCGATCTGACCACGCACGGCGAGCGCCACGACATCGTCGGGTCCCAGCCCCTCGAACTCGCGCGTCAACGCATCGAGATCGCCGGCCACCCGCAATTCACGCTCCAGCATCCGCCAACGATATCTTCCGGTTGCCACCGGCCGGACGTGGGGCAGCGCGCCGGGGTGGGCGATCTCGACCACCAGCGCCTGTCCCGAATCGTTGTTGCGGAAGCGATCCGTTTCCGGAGTTCCGCTGTACCAGGTGCGCGGGTCGATCTGCCGGGTGCCGTGCCAGTCGCCCAGCGCCAGATAGTCGAGCCGCGCCGAGGCCGCCCGGTCGAGCGCGATCGGGTTGGTCGAATCGATCTCCGGCGCCAGGATTCCCTGCACGCTGCCGTGCGCGATTCCGATGCGCGGCATCCCCACCGGCGTCACGGCAGCGTCGAACCAATCGGTACAGTCGGTGTAGGTATGCCGTTGCGTCAGAGGAGCCGGCAGGATCGCCACCGCGGGACCATCGAGCACCAGCGGCTCCGAGCGCAGGCAGACATGCACGTGGGGCGGAATCGCGCCGAGGCGTTCGGCGCGCGTCCAGACCGATTCGGCCAGGCTCGCGTCGTGATTTCCCGGAATCAGGACCCAAGGACCGTGAAAGCCTTCCATGCTCTGGAAGAGCCGAAACACCGTGCGATCGGAAACGCCTTGGGCATCGAACACGTCCCCGGCCACCAGCACCATGTCGGCATCTTCGCGGCCGGCCAGGTCGGCGATGCGCGCGACGGCGCCGAACCGTTCCTCCGCAAGCAGCGCCGCCTCGTCGGCATCGAATTGTCCATAGCGCTTGCCGATCTGCCAATCGGCGGTGTGTACCAACCTCAAGTCCGGTCACCCACCAGTCGGCGTACGGTCACATAGAACACCGGAATCAGCAGCAGGCCGAACACGGTGGCGAACAGCATCCCGCCGATGACGCCGGTGCCGATCTCATGCCGCGCCACGGCCCCGGCGCCGGTCGACAGCACCAGGGGCAGCACACCGAGGATGAACGCGAACGAGGTCATCAGGATCGGACGCAAGCGCAGCCGCGCCGCGTGAACGACGGCATCGAGCAGCGATATGCCCTCCGCCTGCCGCTGCACCGCGAACTCGACGATCAGGATGGCGTTCTTGGCCGCGAGACCGATCACCGTCACGAGCCCGATCTTGAAATAGATGTCGTTCGGGAAATCGCGCAGCAGGCAGAACGTGAGCATGCCCAGCAGCCCCATCGGGACGACCAGCAGGACTGCGACGGGAATCGACCAGCTCTCGTACAACGCCGCCAGACACAGGAATACGACCAGAATCGACAGCCCCAGCAGCGCCGACGTCGAACTTCCGCTCAACAGTTCCTGATACGACTGACCGGTCCAGTCCGCGCCATAGCCCGGCGGCAGTGCCTGGTCGACGATGTTCTGCACGGCCTGCATCGCCTGGCCGGTGGTATAGCCGGGCCGGGGGTTGCCGACGACCTCGACCGCCGGATAGCCGTTGTAGCGCTGCAGCAGAATCGGGCCGACGCCCCAGTTGGCCTTGATCACGCTGGACAGCGGAACCATGTCGTACGGGCTGATCGCGGTATTGGCTGCCGACGGATCGACCGGCGCGGTACCGGACACCCCTCCCGTCGCCGCGGCCGCGGTCGCACCGCCCGCCGGCGTGTAGAGATGCCGCAGCGCATCGAGCCCCATCCGATACTTCGCATCGTCCTGGATGAATACCCGTTTGATCCGCCCGCCATAGGCCATCTGGTTGACATAGAACGGCGCCATCTCGGCTTCGATGGTGGCGTAGACGTCGGCGAGCGACAAGCCCATCGATGCCGCCTGCTGGCGGTCGAGCGCGATGTCGAGCTGCGGCGCGGGCGGGAGCGCATTCTCACGAACCTGATAGAGCATCGGATTCTTGGCGGCGTCGGCGACCAGGGTTTGCGCCGCCCCGTTGAGCTGCTGGTGCGACTGCCCGGTGCGTGCCAGCAGATACAGGTCGATCCCGCCGAACCGGCTCAGCCCGCGGATCGTCGGCAGATTGACCGCGAACATGCGGGCGTCCGGGATCGTCATCAGGATCCCGTTGATCCGCGGGATCAACTGCATCGCCGTTTCGGCGCGCGCATCCCAGTCCTTGAGCTTGATGAACGCCATGCCGACGTTTTCGCTCGAACCGACGAAGCTGAATCCCTCCGGCTGGAACACGCCCGCGATATCCTTCGCGACGGGGCTGTGCAGCAGCGCATGCCGCATCTCCGCCAGGACCTGATCGGTGCGCTGCAAGGTCGCCCCGGGCGGCAGATTGACCAGCACGAGCACGAAACCCTGATCTTCGTCCGGCACGAAGCTGGTCGGCATCCGCGTGTACAGGAATCCCGCCAGCACGGTCACCAGCGCGAACAGCACCATCCAGCGCGGGGCGTGCCGAACCGCCCGGCCGACGTGTCCCTCATAGCCATGCGCCGCACCGTTGTAGGCGCGGTCGAACCAGCGGAACACCACATTGCGCCCCTCGTGGTGCTCGGGCTTGAGCAGCGCCCCGCATAGCGCCGGCGTGAACGACAGGGCCAGAAACGCCGAAAATGCCATCGAAATCGCGATGGTCAATGCGAACTGCGCATAGATGATCCCGGTGGCACCGGGTTGCAGCGCGGACGGTACGAACACTGCCGTCAGCACGAGGGTGATCGCGATGATTGCCCCGGTGATCTGGCGCATCGCCTTGCGCGTCGCCTCCTTGGGATCGAGGCGCTCCGCGGTCATGATGCGCTCGACGTTCTCGATGACGACGATCGCATCGTCGACGACGATGCCGATGGCCAGCACCATGCCGAACAGCGTGAGCTGGTTGATCGTGTAGTGCAAGAGCGACAGCCCGATGAAGGTGCCAAGCAGCGCGACCGGGATCACCAGGGTCGGGATCAGGGTCGCGCGCAGGTTCTGCAGAAACACCAGCATCACCAGGAACACCAGCACGATCGCCTCAGCGAGCGTGAACAGGACCTCCTTCATCGATGCGGTGATGAACGGCGTCGTGTCATACGGCACCGACCATTTCACCCCCTCGGGCAGGCTGCGCGCGAGGGTCGCCATCTCGGCTTTCACCGCCGATGCGACCGACAGCGCGTTCGCCCCCGGCGACAGGAATACGCCCATGCCGCCCGCCGCCTTGCCGTCGAAATTCGTCGCCGTGCCGTAGCTCTGGGCGCCGAACGAAATGCGCGCGACATCGCGCAACCGGACCGTCGTGCCGTTGCGATCGGCCCGCAGGATGACGTTGCGGAACTGGTCGAGCGACGAGAACAGCGTGTCTCCGGAGACCGTCGCCGTGAACTCCTGGCCCTTCACCGCCGGGTCCGAGCCGATGGCACCGGCCGCGAATTGCCCGTCCTGCGCATTGACCGCGTTGAGCACCTGGGTCGTCGACAGTCCGTAGGCCTGCAGCTTGTCCGGGTCGAGCCAGATGCGCACTGCGTACTCGGAGCCCAGCAGGAATGTGTTGCCGACGCCGTTGACGCGCGCGATCTCCGGCTGGATCTCCGATGCCATGATGTCGGCGAGCCGCTTGTCGTCGATCGCCGGATTGTTCGACTGCAAGCCGATGAACAGCAGGATGTCGGGCGTCGCCTTCGCGACCGTGATGCCCTCCTGGATGACCTGGGCGGGCAGCAGCGGCGCGGCCAGGTTGACCTTGTTCTGCACCTGGACCTGGGCGATGTCGGGATTGGTGCCGGTGGCGAAGGTCAGGGTGATGACCGTCTGGCCGTTGGAGCCCGAGGTCGAGCTGAAGTACAGCAGGTTGTCGATTCCGGTGAGCTGCTGCTCGATGACCTGGGTGACCGTCGCCTCCATGGTTGCGGCGCTCGCCCCCGGGTAGTTGGCGGTGACCGTCACCTGCGGCGGCGCGATGTTCGGATACGAGTCGACGCCCATCGTCCGCAGGGAGATGGCACCGAACAGGATGATCAGAATGGCGATCACCCAGGCGAAGATGGGACGCTGGATAAAGAAACTTGGCACCGCTGGACTCCTGCAGATCCCGGAGGACTAGTGTTTCGTGCCCGAGGCGTCGGGCACCTTGGGCTGCCACGCAGTCGCGACGACATGCTGTCCGGGGCGAACCCACATCACCCCGGAGACGATCACCCGGTCGCCGTCGGTCAGGCCCCGCCGGATCACCCAGTCGCTACCCACGCTATCGCCGACGACGACCGCCTTGCGCAGCACCTTCCCGTCGGCACCCACCACCAGGACATAGGCCCCGGACGCGTCGCGCAACAACGCCCGTTGCGGCACCAGGTACACGCCGTCCTGGCGGCCGAGATCGACCCGCAGCCGCACGTACATGCCCGGCAACAGCATCCGCGCCGGGTTGCGCACGATCGCGCGCATGTCCACCGCTCCGGTGGCGGCATTGACCCGCACCCCGGAAAAATCGAGCGTGCCGACCTGCGGATAGGGCGACTCATCCGGCAGCGCGATCGCCACCTTGGCCTTGCCCTGTCCGTCCAGCGCCAGCTCGCCGCGCTCCTGCGCATGGCGCAGGGCGACCAGATCCGCGGCGCTGATGGTGAAGTTCACGTACACCCGGTCGATCTGCTCGATGGTCGTCAGCAGCGTGCTGCCGGCGCCGGTGTCGCTGGTTCCGCTGCCGACGATGGCCCCGGTGGTCACCTGCTGCTGCCCGGCGATGCCCGAGATCGGCGCGCGAACATCCGCATAGCCCAGATTCACGCGCGCGGCCTCGACCAGCGCCTCGTCGGCCTGCACCTTGGCTGCCGCACTGCGCGCCGCGGCATCGGCATTGTCGACGGTCTGCTGCGACACCGAACCGATCGGCAGCAGCGCATGGTCGCGCCGCGCCGTGACGTTGGCGTTGGCCAGCGTCGCACGGTCTTCGGCGAGCACCGCCAGGTCGTTGTCGAGCTGCGCCTTGTAGTACGCCGGATCGATCCGGAACAGCAACTGCCCGCGACGAACCGGCCGGCCTTCCCGATACGTCCGATCGAGGAGCACGCCGGATACGCGCGCGACGACATTCGCACTCTGATATGCCGACACGCGTCCGACGAATTGCCGCTCGAGCGCGGCACCCTGCCGCGTGACCTGGACGGTGTAGACCATCTGCGGCGGACGCGCGGGCGGCGGCGCGTGTTTGCTGCAGCCTGCGAGCAGGCCGAGGGCTACGACCAACGAAACGAACCATTTCATGGATGACTCCCGGATTGCGTTGCGGCGACGACCGGCGCCGGCGATGCGCCCGCCGCATCCGCCTGCCACCCGCCGCCCAAGTTCTTGATCAGCGTGACACTGCTTTCGCACCAGGCCGCGCGCGCGTCGATGCGGTTCTGCCGCGCCTGCAGCAGCGTGACCCGCGCCGACAGCAGATCCTGCTCGCTCGTCGCGCCGACCTGCCGCTGCGCGCGCGCGCTGGCATAGAGGCGCTCGTTGCGACGCAGGATGCGCGCCTGGGCGGTCGCCTGGACACCCAGATGACGCATCGACGAGAGCGAATCCTCGACGCTCTGGAACGCCGTGACGACGGTATTGCGGTAGTTCGCAACCGCCTGGTCGTAGCTGGCGCGTGCCGAGTCCATCGCGGCATCGCGCGCCCCGCCGTTGAAGAGCGTCACGGCGAGGCTCGGCCCGATCGTCCAGACCCGGTTGGCAATCGACAGGATGTGCGCGAAGGAACCACTTTCGAAACCGCCGTCGGCGTTCAGCGTGAGGTTCGGGAAGTACGCAGCCTTGGCGACCCCGATCCGCGCATTGGCCGCCGCAGCGGTGCGTTCGGCGCTGACGACGTCGTAGCGCCGCTCCAGCAACGGTCCCGGCAGCACCGGCGGAATCGCCGGCACGGCGAAGGCATATCCGGGATCGGGGGCCAGCGAAAACGCCGCCGGCGCCAGACCCAGCAGCACCGCGATGGCGTGTTCATCCTGCTCGCGCGCCAACTGGGCGCTCTGCAGCGCGGCGACGGCGGCATCGAGCGTGTCCTGTGCCGCGCGCAGCGTGTCCTGCGACGATGCGCCGACGCGGACCGCCGCCTGCGTCATCCGCACGATGCGCGCATCCGTGTCGCGCTCGCCTTGCAGCACCGCGATGTCGGCATCGGCCTGGCGCAGCGCAAAATAGTCCGACGCCACGCTCGCCGCGATCGACAAGCGCACGCCGGCAAGCTGGGCATCGCTGGCCTGGGCGCTGGCGCGCGCCGCCTCGACGGTCCGGCGCACGGCTCCCCAGAGATCCGGCTCCCAGCTCGCGGTCAGCATCACCGACGCAAGGTTGTAGAAGGCGGCGCCGCCGCCTCCCCCGCCGAATGGATTGGATCCCCCCGCCGTGGCACCGCTGGGGCCGCTCAGGATCCCGATGAGGGGTGATCCCGGTCCGAAGCCGCCGCGCACCTGGCCGGCGCTGGCACCGATCGTCGGATAGAACGCCGCGGCGCTGGCGCGGACAGTCGCCTGCGCCACGCGGTACGACGCCGCCGCCGCGGCAATCGACTGGTTGGCCTTCAGCGCCCGCACGACGAGACCGTCGAGTACCGGGTCGCGATAACTCCGCCACCAGTCGTCACGCAGCGCCAGATCCGTACCCGGCCGGGCACGCTGCCATATGACGCCCTCCTTGAAATGGTCGGGAACCGCCACCGCCGGCCGGTGATAGTCCGGGCCGACCGCGCAGCCGGCCAGACCGGCAAATGCGGCCGCAACCGCCACCCATGCCGCCGCGCGACGCATCGCCCCCCCGCGCCGCCCCGCAACCATCCCATCCAAACCCATCGACGCCATCAACGCATCCTCGAATCGGGAGCCGCCCTGTTGCGCACGCTGCCCTGCAAAAAAATCTGCACCGCCTGCCGGGCAATGCGGGCGCGGGCGTCCGCATCGGGTCGGACACAGACGCCACGCAGCATGCGCGCCCGCACTCCGCCCAGCACCAGATAGACGAACTGCTCCGCCGCAAGGTCGACGTCGTCCAGATCGAGCAAACCGTCCCGAACGACGCGCCGGAAAACCTCCGCCAGCGGTGCCATGTCGGCGCGCGCACCGTCCTCGGTGCAGGCGCCGTTGACCAACTCCGGAAATCGGCGCGCTTCGACCAGCAACAGCCGGTGCAGCGCCAGCATGTCGCTGCGCGTTCCGACCTCGAGCAGGTGTTCCGCCACGCGCTGCAACGCCCCCTGCAGATCCGCCGGTTCGATGGCGATGTCGTGCAGAACAGCGGTCCACTCCCGGCGCAGGCGCTGCATGACGGCGGCGAACAATCCTGCCTTGTCGCCGAAATGCTCATAGAGCGTCTTCTTCGCGACCCCCGCCTCGCAGGCGACGCGGTCGAGCGTCGTCTCGGCATAGCCCTGGGTGAGAAAAATCTCCTGCGCGACGTCGAGCATGCGCAGATGCCGCGCCTCCGCGTCTTCGCGGCAGGGGCGTCCGCCGGAACATTTCTTCTGGCAAGGCTCGGTTGAGGCCGGTTCGCTCATGGGCTGCACAGGGAAAGCACAAGGAAACGGAATCGTTTCGTTTCGAATATGATTCCGCCGAAAGCTTGCCATGTCAAGGAAAACCACAGGACGCCGGGGGATGCCCCCTGCTCCCGGGTGGCTCATGCGCCGGAAGGCGCCGCGCGGACGCGGTGCGACGGCGCCGGACCCCGTCAGGCCTTTTTCACGAACTGGGATTTGAGCTGCATCGCCCCGATCCCGTCGATCTTGCAGTCGATGTCGTGATCGCCCTCGATGAGGCGGATGTTCTTCACCTTCGTGCCGACCTTGACGACCAGCGACGATCCCTTGACCTTCAGGTCCTTGATCACGGTCACCGTATCGCCGTCCTGCAGGAGATTGCCGACCGCATCGCGAACCTCGCGCGGCGCATCGCCGCCGGCATCCGGACCCGCGGCCGACGGGCCGCTCTTGTCCCATTCATGCCCGCACTCGGGGCAGACATACAGGCTTCCGTCCTCATAGGTGAATCCGGAACCGCATTGCGGACACGCGGGAAAATCGCTCATTCTTTCCTTCCGTATCGATCGTCGAGGGAATGACGGTCGCGGATCCCGTTCAGTCCGGAATCGCACCCGCCGGCACCGCAATCCCGACAACCCGTTGCCGGCAGCGCGTCCCGGGATTTTAGTGCTCCGAGCGGCTTCCCAATCGTTCCATCGCGGCAAACAGCAGGCCGGACACGACGATGGTCAGATGGATCAGCAGGCGCCACTTGAGCAGCGCGAGGTCCGCACCGTTCAGCGTCAGAAAAATGCGCAGGAGTTCGACCACGGAGATCGCGATGATCGAACCGA
Organism: Burkholderiales bacterium GJ-E10; assembly: GCA_000828975.1. Classification (NCBI taxonomy): domain Bacteria; kingdom Pseudomonadati; phylum Pseudomonadota; class Betaproteobacteria; order Burkholderiales; species Burkholderiales bacterium GJ-E10. Next base: position 2,258,146 of record AP014683.1, read on the forward strand.
TCACCTTGAGCTTCAGATCCGAGAAGGCGACCTGGCCCATCCACCCCAATCGTTCGTCATGCGCGGCCTCTTCGAACCGCGATACCGAGCTTTCATAGCCGGCAAGGATCACGATGATCAGCAGGTTCGCCATCAGCGTCACGTCGACCAGATTCAGGACGCCGACGACGACGTCGTTGCTGCCGAGGGTAGCGGCATGCGCGATCAGACCGAACAGCACCTTGCCGAACTTGAACAGCAGCAGGCCGATGGCAGCGATCAGGCCGACGAAGAACGGAGCCAGCAGCCATCGACTGCCGAACAGTACGGATTCGACGATCCGCTCGGACGATTTCAGCATGGACGTTTCCGCAGTATCCGGGTTCCCGGATACAGCCTACCGGTTCACCCGGTTTCTTGCCAATGCGCAGTCGCAGCCCATCGAGGAATCGTCGCCCGGACACCAGCAGCGACGGACGCGCAACCCACAAGCGGCGACAACCGGTTTCGACGGCTGAACGCTTTCTGAATCGCCCATTCAGAGGCCGTTCACGGCCCGGGCGCACAGTGCCGCCATAGCAAGTTCGCATCGCGAACCGAAGTACCGAACCCAACCGATTGGAGATCAACATGACGACCCAAAAGCCGAGCTTCCTGGAAGTCCTCTCGATCATCGTGATGGCCGCTCCCATCGTACTGGTGCCTGCCGCCTTCGTCGCATTCGAGGAATCGATCCTCCGCGCGCAGACCATCGTGACCGGACTGGAATGGACCCTTGCCGCCAGCGGCATCGCCCTGGCCCTGCGGGCGCTGCGCAACTACGCGCCGGAAAGGACCGACGTCGAGCACTACGGGTCTCAAGCAGTCTAAGCGCCCTCTTGTGCCCAGTGTCCCGGGGCCGGCCAACCGGCCCCGGGGCGTTTTCCCGCTGGTGCGGCCTGTCAACCGGGTTCCGGCAGATCCGCTGCCGATAAAAAAACCGTCTCGCGGACGGTTTTGACAGGTAGATCCGCTCGCTCCTCAAGCGGGGCCCCCGGTTCGCGGGACCAGAGGTCCGGTCTCGGCCGCAACTCCGCCCTGCTCGTGGCGCTTTTCAACAGCCAGCTCGCTTGCTGGCGGAGACGGAGAGAACCCTCGATATCCGCAGGCGAAGACGCTCCCAGAAAAATAGGGATCGGCTTTGGACAGTGTCAGGTTTGAGCAAGGCCTGCATCGAGCGCTTCTACTTGCGCAAGAAAATCTGCCGGACGCCGATTGCGGAAGGATGCCAGATTCGCGAGCTTCCAACGCAACGCCGGCAATTCGGCAGCATGCCGGCATTGCAACAGCGCCCAGTCGGGCTCCATGCGCACCAATCCACTCAGGAAACGCTTCTGGCCTGCGGTCAACCGTCGCAACACCTCCTGCCGCAACCGGACACGGGTCTCCAGCAGCGTCTGCAACGGACAGTCCACTTCGGTCATGCCGACGAAAGCGCGCTCGTACTCTTGGACGATGTCTTTGTCATTGCCGAACAGCACCTCGTGCGGAGGCCGATTGTGTCCAGCCAGATAGAGTACGAAACACTCGACCATGCCATTGCTGAGGCCGCCCGATTGATAGAGCTGCCACACGTCGAACAGGTCGCGCGGATGCTGCCGATCCAGGGCAGCCACCAGCTTGCTAGCATACAGTTCGTCACGCGCAAGAATCGGCGCCTCAAACTCGACGCTGAAGAGATCGCTGGTTTTTGGGTTCAACGGTTTTCGTTCGACCGGCAATACCGTGCCGCGGAAGACCACGTTCACTTCGATCTTGACCTGGCTTTCGTCACGCTCCACGGTCAACTTGGTGTCGCCGAAATCCCTGCTGCGGACGAGGCGCGTCTGTACGCCGAGCGGCGCGACGCGCCGTGCGATTGCGGCCAACTCGCCGTTGATCGCATTCAACGCATCCTCGCGCCGTACCTGCCAGGGGCGGTATACCACGTCGATGTCCACCGACAGACGGGGCATATCCTGCACGAACAGGTTGATCGCCGTCCCGCCTTTCATCGCGAAGATGTCATTGGCGAACACCTCAGGCGCGACAGCCAGCAACAGACGTACCGTATCCGCGTAGTGCTTATCCATGAGGATTCAGGCTCAGCAAGGTGCCATCAGCGAGGCGGCTCATCCAGCGCCTTTCGCTGCCGGTGCGCAGAGGATGTCGCGCCAGCAGATCATCGACATCCACCACCTCGGTCTCACGTGCCCAAGTAAGGAAGAGGCGCACGGTCTTCACGCTCGTGCAACACGACAGCAACCGCCCCAGCACTTCCTTTCGCGGCGAACGAAATCCATCGAAGATGTTGCGCGCCTCTTCCAGACTCTGTTTGGTTCCGGCTTCGTAAAGCATCTCCAGCACAGCGCGTTCGGAAGCCGACACGCGCAGGCCGTCCGGCAAACCCGGAGGCGTGACCAAGCTCTTCTCGGCCAGCGCGGGGTCCTGCCAATCGAATAGGCGCGCGTGGACATAGCGGGACGAGAATCGCGATGTGAACCACGCCGGTAGCGCAAACCGCGTATTCCCCCACAACACCAGCATGTCGCGGCTGCCCAGGTTATGCCGCACCCCCTGCAAAGCCAGTGCACTCTTGCCCCCTACGTGCAAGCCGTGCACGCGCTGCTGCAGGAATTTCAGGGCGCCGTAGGCACCAAAATCGTCGTTGGGAAAGGCGTACACACCTTGCGCCAGCCGGACGAGCCAGCCACCCTCGACATAGCTCGCGGCAAGCTGGGGCGACACCCCGATCGGTGCCAGAGTGGTCAGATCGAACGGCGCTCCCCGAGGAAGATCCGCCTGCAGTCGCTTGATTACCTGGTATCTTGAATTTCCAACCATGATTTAACAATATAACACAATCCAATCAAGCGCAACGACGACAACGCCATATTCGCATCACAGATCGGCCCAAAGAATATTTTTTATGCGACTTTCAATCGGAGCAACGTCTGTGCGTGCCGGCCAAGAACCACGTCTGCTTTCCGTAAACGCTCAATGACCCCCGCCCCTATAACGGAGTAGCGGACCGTGGTAATGCCGGGATCAGGATTTCGACGAAGCGATGCGCCAGGGCAGGAGCGCCTCGTAGTCATCGACGGTCTTTGCCGCAGGCAGTCGCGCGAAGAGTTTGCGCAGGTAGTCGTAGGGCTCGACGTTGTTGGCCTTCGCCGTTTCGATGAGCGAGTAGAGGTTGGCGCTGGCCTTGGCACCGGCGACGGTGTCGGCGAAGAGCCAGTTCTTGCGGCCGATCACGAAGGGGCGGAAGGCGTTTTCACAAGGGTTGTTGTCCAGACCGACGTCGCCGCGATCGAGGAACCGGACGAGCTTGGGCCATTGGCCGGCGAGATAGTGCAGAGCCTTGCCCAGTTCGGAGCCTGGCAGGACCGCGTGCAGGTTCGCGAGCAGCAGCGATTCGATCCGTTGAACGATCAGGCTGCTCTGCTCGCGGCGCATTTGCAGACGCTCCTCGACCGAGAATTTCTTTTCGGTGGCGGCGGCTTCGAGGCGATAGAGTTCGGCGATCGCATCGATCATCCTGGCGGCGGGCTGCTCCGGCGTACGCGCCTGCTTGGGCAGCGCATCCAGGGCTTTGACGAAACCGCGGCGCGCGTGGACCCAGCACCCGTGATGCACGAGCTGGTACGCGGTGGCCATCGCGTCGTAGCCGTCATATCCGTCAGTGAGCAAGACGGTTCCGGGCTGGATTCCGGCATACAGATCCCTGGCAAAGGCACCGCTTCGCGTAGGCGAATAGGACAAGAGCCGGATCGGCGGACCGGAAGCGGTTGCCTGGATCCACATGTAGCTTTTGCGCTGCGCGGCGCGCCCCGGCTCCTTGAGAACCTGCACCTCGGTCTCGTCGCCGTAGACGACGTTCTGATCGAACAGCGCATCGCGGATCAGGTTGATGATCGGCTGCACGGCCTCGCCGCAGGCGATCACGTTGGCGGCGAGCGTGTTGCGCGAGATCTCGCCGCCGAAGCGGGCAAGCAGCGCCGCCTGGCGGTAGAGCGGCAGCGCATCCTGGTACTTGGAGGTGATCACCCAGGCCAGGGTTGCTTCGCTGAGCACGCCCTTGGGGATGATTCGAGGAGGAAGCGCCGCGGTGCGCATGCCCTGGTTGCAGCACGGACAGGCGTACTTGACACGCTCCGTGCGCAGCACGCGCACCTGCTCCGGAATGACGTGGTACTGCTCGGAAGATTCCACGCCGATCTCGACGAGCGCAGCGCCGTCGTGCGGGCAGACGCGATCGGATTCGGGAAGTTCGATGCGCACCGTCTCTCGGGGCAGGTTCGGATCCAGGGGTTTCCTGCCGCGCTTGGCGCGCTTGTGACCCTTGACCTCGAATTCCTCTTCGTCCTCGGCGGCGTCGGGAGTCGCCGCATCGGGCGCCAGCGCTTCGGCCTCGTTGAAGAAGAAGTCCCGCTGGTCGGTTCCGCGCGCTTCGCTCTTGGCAGCGAAGAGTTCCCGGATGCGGGCGTTCAGACGTTCCTTGAGAAGATCGCGTTCGGCCTTGAGCAGGCGGACTTCATTGCGAAGCGCGGCGCGCTCCTTGTCCGCTCTCGTGATCTCGTCATGCGCGATGCGCAGTGCTTCACGCAGGGCGTTGAGTTCGTCTTCGTTGTGGGAGGGCATGCGCATCGCCGAATTAGACAAGCAATGCGCATGATAGGTTCATCAACTCGCGCGATGGAATGCGAGAGTGCGATGGCCGCGCATGGCGGCGAGATCGTAGCCATCGAGCAACCAGTGCAACTGCTCGACCGAGAGTTCGATGACGTGCTGATCGACACGGGGCCACACGAACCGATCGGCTTCCAGCCGCTTCACGAGCAGCCAGAAGCCGTTCTTGTGCCATCCGAGGATCTTCACCCGGTTGCGACGCCGGTTCGAGAACACGTACACGGCGGGCGCGAACGGATCGAGTCCCAGCGCGTGCTCCACGAGCGCAGCAAGCCCATTGATGCCCGTGCGGAAATCGATCGCGTCGCGGTGCACGAACACCGCCAGATCCTCGTTCAAGCGGAACATGGCAGTTGCGCCAGGATGCGGATCACGTCGGCCACGGAATCGTCGACTGCCAGTTCGATGCGCACGCCGTTCGGAAGTTGCGCCCGCAGCGGCATGGGCGCCAGGGGTGCAATGCGCACCTTCGCGAAACGAGCGGGGCCGGATTCCGGAACCCCAACCATGTCGGTGCGCAGCGTTCCGTCTGTGCGCTTGCGCATCCGCCGCTGCGCCTTGTACAGGTTCCACGGTCCGATGCCGTGTTCCCTCGCGTACCGGGAAAGCGGTTTGCCTTCTTCTCGGGCGGCCGTCACATGCCGCTCCCACTTCGTCCAACCCTGCGCCTCGTCCATCTCTCTCTCCTTCGGGGTGAAAGAGCCAAGATGTACGCCGGCAGCGATCAGAGGGGAAGAACGTGGTTGACGGACCGCTTACTGCTTTCCTCTGGGAGCGGCGATTGGATACGCGAGAGGCCGTCGATCCCCACATCCGGCCATATCGCGGACGCGTGACGCGGTCACGCATCACCGTCGTCACAACCGCGTTGCAAAAACCTCGATGACGTGCGCCAACTCCACCGGATTGATCGAGGCTGGGAAACAACCTTCTGGCACAAGACGAGCACACTTGCCCGAAAAATCCGTCCAGACGGCCCCAGACACGAGCTACGGATTCACGCGGAATCCCCGCGCACGATGAAGCAATAACGCCCTGTTTTTATTGATTTTTTAGCGACTGGCGGAGACGGAGGGATTCGAACCCTCGATGCGAGTTTTTGCCCGCATGCTCCCTTAGCAGGGGAGTGCCTTCGACCTCTCGGCCACGTCTCCGAATTTCGGCGGGGTCCTGCGAGAAGCGTCTCCCGTGCGAACCCGGCAGTGTAGAGCCTGCCCGAAATCGGGTCAAACCCGAGACCGCACACGATGCGGCCCGAACCCGGCAGCAGCCACGACAGCAACCCGCCACGGATGCGCGCGCGGCCAACTACGCGCCCGTGCTCTGCTCCAGCCCGAACGCCTTGTGCAGGGCACGCACGGCAAGCTCCATGTACTTGTCCTCGACGACGCAGGAAATCTTGATTTCGCTCGTCGAGATCATCTGGATGTTGATGCCCTCTTCCGACAGCGTGCGGAACATCAGGCTGGCGATGCCCACGTGCGAACGCATGCCGATGCCGACCACCGACACCTTGCAGATGCGCGTGTCGCCGAGCACCGCCCGCGCGCCGATATGCGCCTTGAGCGGGCCGTTCAGCAGTTCCATGGCCTTGGCGTACTCGTTGCGGTGGACCGTGAACGAGAAATCGGTCAGACCGTCGGCGCCGGTGTTCTGGATGATCATGTCGACGTCGATGTTGGCGTCGGCGACCGGACCGAGGATCTGATACGCGATACCGGGCCGGTCGGGCACGCCGGCGAGCGTGATCTTCGCCTCGTCGCGCGTGAACGCGATTCCGGAAATGGCGGCCTGTTCCATCTGGGTATCTTCCTCGAACGTGATCAATGTTCCCGAATCCGCCTCTTCTTCGAGCGGCATGTCGGCGTCGGTGAGGCTGGAGAGCACGCGCAGCCGCACGCGGTATTTGCCGGCGAACTCCACCGAGCGGATCTGCAGGACCTTCGAGCCGAGGCTCGCCATTTCCAGCATCTCCTCGAACGTCACCGTGCGCAGTCGCTGCGCCTCCGGAACGATGCGCGGATCGGTGGTGTAGACCCCGTCCACGTCGGTGTAGATCAGGCACTCGTTCGCCCGCAGCGCCGCTGCCAGCGCCACCGCGGAGGTGTCGGAACCGCCGCGGCCGAGCGTGGTGATGTTGCCGTGTTCGTCTTGCCCCTGAAACCCTGCCACGACGACCACCTGACCCGCATCGAGATCGGCACGGATCCGCGCCTCGTCGATCGCGACGATGCGCGCCTTGGTGAATGCGCTGTCGGTGAGCACGCGGACCTGAGCACCGGTGTAGCTGCGCGCGGGGATGCCGATGCTCTTGAGCGCCATGGCCAGCAGGCCGATCGTCACCTGCTCGCCGGTCGAGGCGATGACGTCGAGTTCCCGGGGATCGGGCTCGGCCTGGAGTTCCTTCGCCAGACCGATCAGGCGGTTGGTCTCGCCGCTCATCGCGGAAACCACGACGACGATCTGATGGCCGGCTCGGCTCCACTTGGCGATGCGGCGGGCGACGTTCTTGATGCGCTCCGTGCTGCCAACGGAGGTGCCGCCGTACTTGTGGACGATGAGCGCCATGAAATTCGGGAAAAAGCGAATGAAAACCCGCAATTATACGGACAACTGCGCGGACAACTGCGCGGAGAACCGTGCCGAGGCTACGCCGGCAACCGCGGGACGACGTCCCCGGCGAGACCGGTCAACAGGTCTACCGCGCCCACCCATTCGATGCGGATTCGCCCCGCCCCCGATTCGACGAAACGCACGTCGGCACCGAGACCGGCGGCGTAGATCAGCCGGTCGTCGCGCCAGAGCAAGGGCAGCACGGCGCGGTCGAACTCCGGCACGCCGCGTTCCTGATACCAGTGCTTGAGATGCTTCGATGGACGGGCGGGGTGCGGCTTGAGCCGTTCGCCGCCTCTGCGGCTACGCAGATCGAGCGGCCGCGCGCGCAGCCAATCGGCATCGAACCCCGCATCAAGCCCGCCGCCGTCGGTCGGCACGAACCGCAGCACGCCACCCCAGGACGGGACCGGCAGTTCCGGCTCGCCCCGCCACTGCAGGCGCTCCCGCCCCCGCGCACCGCCATCGGGCACGCGCAGGCACAACAGGCCGCGATGACGGCGCAACTCCTGCCGGCCGAACCGGATCCGCATGCGCCCGTCCGGCGCACCCTCGATCGCCTGCGCCAGCGCCTCCCGCAGTCGGGCCCGCGATGGTGCCTCGACGCCGGCGCGAGCCAGCCACGCCCGCAGCGCCAAGGCTCGCCGCGCAGGGCTCAGCGCGGCGAGCCGGTCGATGCGCAGCATGTCCGCCGGTGCACCGTCGGTGCACCATGGGAGCAACTCCGCCCCGAGTTCCTGCATCAACTCCGCCGCGTCGGCGATCAAGTCGATCGAGCGCGCCGCCGATTTGCGATAGCCGCCGCGGATCGCCGCCAGTTGCGGCAGCACCTCGGTGCGGATCGCATTGCGCGCCAACCGCGTGTCGGCATTGCTGGGGTCGTCCACCGTTGCCAGCGCATGCCGCGCAACATGATCCGCCAAGACGCTGCGCGCCGTGTCCAGGAAGGGCCGCAAGATCCGCACGGCCGGGAGCCCGCCGTCCCGGTCCGCCGCGCCGCGGACTGCGGCGATTCCCGCCAGTCCTGCCGGTCCGGCCCCGCGCAGCCATTGGAGGAGAAAGGTTTCCAGGCGGTCGTCCGCATGGTGTGCGGTGAGCACGAACGCCGCGCCCCGTTCGCGCGCCACGGCAATCAGAGTGCGATATCGGGCATCGCGGGCACCGGCTTCGACACCTCGCGCGCGCGCCACCGCAACCCGACGCACGACACATTCCACGCCGCGGGCGGCGCACTGCTCGAGACAATGCGCCGCCCAGGCATCGGCGGCGTCCTGCAGTCCGTGATGGACGTGTACCGCAAGCAGGGACCGGAAGGCCGGGTGGCCGCGGTCGCGCAGACGGCATGCGAGATCGAGCAGCGCGGTGGAGTCGGGGCCGCCGCTGTAGGCGATGACCAGGCCGCCACATACATCCTCACCCCCGCCCTCTCCCGCCGCCGCGGGAGAGGGGGAACCCCCTCCGCCACATCGACGCCCAGGCAGCGGAACAGCCCGGTGCGAGAAGGCAAGGAGCCCCGCGTCTTCCACGGCGCGCTGCAGCGCGCGCAACAGCATGCGATCTTCCGCACACTCCGGAAGGCGCACCGGGACTGGCTCAGGCTTCGCTGGGGGCTTCCTTGAACTTGCCATAGCTCATCAGGCGGGCGTGCCGGGCCGCGAGCAGATCCTTGGTCTTGACGCCCTGGAACTGGCGCAGGGCATCGGCCAGAGCACGCTTGAGCAGGACCGCCATCTCGTCGGGATCGCGATGCGCCGCACCCACCGGCTCGGCGACGATGCGGTCGATCAGGCCGAGGGACTTGAGGCGGTTGGCGGTGAGGCCGAGCGCCTCGGCCGCGTCGGATGCGCGCTCCGCGCTCTTCCACAGGATCGACGCGCAGCCCTCGGGGGAAATCACCGAATAGGTCGAGTACTGCAGCATGAGCACCATGTCAGCCACGGCGATCGCCAGCGCGCCGCCCGAACCGCCCTCGCCGATGATCGTCGAGATGATCGGCACCTGCAGTTGCGACAGCACGAACAGATTGTGGCCGATCGCCTCGGACTGGCCCCGTTCCTCGGCGTCGATGCCGGGATATGCGCCCGGCGTGTCGACGAACGTGAATAGCGGCAGGCGGAATTTCTCCGCCATCTTCATCAGCCGCAGCGCCTTGCGGTACCCCTCGGGCTTGGGCATGCCGAAGTTGCGCATCGCGCGCTCCTTCGTGTCGCGTCCCTTCTGCTGGCCGATCACCATCACCGGCTGACCGTTGAACCGGGCCAGGCCGCCGACGATGGAGGGATCGTCGGCAAACGCGCGATCGCCGTGCAGCTCATGGAAATCGGTGAAGATCCGGTTGACGTAATCGAGGGTATAAGGCCGCTGCGGATGGCGCGCGAGCTGCGAAATCTGCCAGGGCGTGAGCTTGGCGTAGATCTCCTGCAGCAGTCCCCGGCTCTTTTCCTGCAGGCGGGCGATTTCATCGGAAATGTCGACGGCGGAATCATCCTGGACGAATCGCAACTCCTCGATCTTCGATTCGAGGTCGGCGATCGGCTGTTCGAAATCCAGAAATGCGGTCTTGGCGGGCGGCATGGCTTCGTCTTTCAATATTCGACCGGAACCGGGTCCAGGCTGCGCCAAAGGTACCAGGTCGCGACGCTGCGGTAGGGCGCCCAGCGTCGGCCCAGTTGTGCAACCTTTTCCCGTCCGGAACCGCGCAGGAGATCGGCGGTCGTCTCCCCAGGAAAATAGTGCATCCCGACGGCCTTGAGCAGGCCGAGGTCGTCCAGCGGCAGCACGTCGGGGCGCAGAAGATTAAAGATCAAAAACATCTCGGCTGTCCAGCGGCCGATGCCGCGGATTTCCGTCAGGCGGCGAACGACCGTCTCGTCGTCCCAGCCGGCCATCTCCGCAACGTCGATGCGTCCACCCGAAAAATGGCGGGCGAGATCGCGCAGGTATTCGACCTTGCGTTCCGACAGGCCGCAGGCCCGCAAGGTCGTCGCACGCCGGCGCAGCAGCGATGCCGCTGCGTCCGCTGCACCCAGTTCGGGACAACGCGCGCACAGGCGCTGCCATACGGAGTCGGCGGCCTTCACCGAAATCTGCTGTCCGACGATCGAGCGCGCAAGCGTGAGAAAACCGTCGCCCCGGCTCACCAGCGCCACGCGCGGGTGGGCGGCGATGATCGCGCCCAGGGTCGGATCCGCCCCGCGCAGACGGCGCTTGGCGGATGTCCAATATTGCGGGAGAGGGGGCGACCCTAGCTCCGCCGCCATGTGGTGCCGCCCGGTCCGTCTTCCAGCACGATGCCATCGGCCGCCAGTTCGGCGCGGATGCGGTCTGCAGTCGCAAAGTCGCGCGCCTTCTTGGCGGCTGCGCGCGCCGCGATCCGTTCCGCGATTCGCTCGCCGTCGGCGCCGTCGCCGGCAACCTCCGTCCCGCCGGGCGCGGATTGCAGGAACGCGTCGGCGTCGTCCTGCAGCAGACCCAGCACGCCGGCCAATGCGCGCAACTGCGCTGCCGCCGCCGGCGACTTGCCCCGATTGACCTCGCCCGCCAGATCGAACAATTCGGCCACCGCTGCGGCCGTATTGAAGTCGTCATCCATGGCGGCCGCGAAACGCTGCGCATGCGGCTCCTGCCAGTCCACCGCGACCGGGACGCGCACAAAGCCCCGCAAGGCGGTATAGAGCCGGGCGAGTCCGGCGCGCGCGTCCGCCAGCAGATCCGGGGTGAACGAAATCTGTCCGCGGTAGTGGGTCCGGACCAGGAAGAAACGCAGGACTTCCGGCTGGTAGCGGGCCAGCGCGTCGCGGATGGTGAGGAAATTGCCCAAGGACTTGGACATCTTCTCTTCCCCCACGCGCAGCGCGCCGCAGTGCATCCAGAGATTGGCCAACGGCTCGCCGAAGGCCCCTTCGCTTTGCGCGATCTCGTTTTCGTGATGCGGAAAGATCAGATCCGGACCGCCACCGTGAATGTCGAAGGTGTGCCCGAGCGTCGCGGCGGACATCGCGGAGCATTCGATATGCCAGCCCGGCCGCCCCGGCCCCCAGGGCGACGGCCAGTGCGGTTCGTCGTCCTTGGCGTGCTTCCAGAGCGCGAAATCGAGCGGATCGTGCTTGGCTTGGCGGATCTCGATGCGCTCACCGGCGCGCAACTCGTCGATCGAGCGACCCGAAAGCTTGCCATAGCCCGGAAACTTGCGGACCGCGAAATCGACGTCGCCGTCCTCCGCGAGATACGCCAGCCCCTTGCCCTCGAGCATGCCGATGAGGTCGAGCATCTGCGGGATGTATTCGGTGGCGCGGGGTTCGATGTCGGGCCGCTGGATGCCCAGCGCATCCAGGTCCTCGTGCATCGCGCGGATGTTGCGCTCCGTCACCGCCGAAATCGGCTCCCCGCGCTCCTGGGCGCGGCGGATGATCTTGTCATCGACGTCGGTGATGTTGCGGACGTAGGTCACGTGCAGACCGCGGGCGCGCAGCCATCGCTGCACGACGTCGAACGCCACCATCAGACGCGCATGTCCGAGGTGGCAGAGGTCGTAGGTGGTCATGCCGCATACGTACATGCGTACATGCCCCGGTTCGAGCGGAACGAGGTCTTCGACGCGGCGGGAAAGGGTGCTGTAGATTCGGATCGTCATGGAGGTCGGCAGGGAATCGCCATGCGGCCCCGCCCAGGCGGCGACCGGGTGCGCACACGACCGGAACGCCTTCCGGAGCAATTCCGGAGCAATTCCTGCGCAAGCAGGCAGGCAGACCGGCTGTCCGGCAGGCGGACGGGCTGTCCGTCACGAACCCGCGTTTCGGAGATTCCTTAGAATGACGAATTCCAGTATATCAGCGCCCTACTGTCCATTGATCCCTGCACCGGATTCCGCCTTGTCACCGAACCCTCGCTTTTCCGACGCTCGATTTTCAAACCGGGTCGCCGTGGCGCTGATCGCCGCCGTGGCCGTCACCGCGCCCGCCGCGCATGCCCAATCGGCAAACGCCCAGGCGGCGCCGACGATCGCCCCTACGCTCGCCGCGAAGCCGGCGAACGACAACCCGACCGCTACCGCGATGAAGGCCATTGCCGCTGCCTTGCGCAAGGGTGATCGGACGGGGGCATTGAAGCTCGCCGACGCATTTCTCGCCACCCACCATCGGAATCTCTCCGTGCGCTTCCAGCGCGCGGTGATCCTCGAAGACCTGAACCGCCTGCCGGAGGCCGCGGCCGGGTTCGAGTCGCTCATCCAGGACTTCCCGGAATTGCCCGAGCCCTACAACGATCTGGCGGTGATCCACGCCGTCCAGGGCCATCTCGAACTGGCGGAGCAGGACCTCCGCCGCTCGATCGGTGCGCAACCGAATTACGTGACCGCCCGCGAGAACCTGGGCGACCTGTACATCGCCATGGCGGTCGCCTCGTATGCGAGCGGCGTCAAGCTTGCGCCGGCCGACGCGGCGCTCCGCAAGAAACTCGCGATGGCCCGCAGCCTCTCGACCGAGCTGACGAAGGCTCGCTGAGCGCCGTATTCCGCACCGTATCCCGCAACCACCCCGGCCCCATCCCGCGAGCGGGAGGGGCACATCAGGAGAATCCCCCGTGAAACGAGTTCGTAGCGCCCTCGCCCTCCTTGCCGTCGCCGCCTGCGCAGCGCTGCCCCTTCGCCCCGCGGCCGCCGCGGGACCCGCCAAGCCGGTGATCGTGACGCTCGACACCAACGTCGGCAAGATCGTGCTCGCGCTCGACCCGCAGCGCGCACCCCGGACCGTGGCGAATTTCGTGCACTATGTCCGCGACGGGTTCTACCGCGGCACGATCTTCCATCGCGTGATTCCCGGCTTCATGATCCAGGGCGGGGGCTACACGAAGGATCTGACCGAAAAGCCGACCCGCGATCCGATTCCCATCGAAAGCAACAACGGCCTCAAGAACCTGCGCGGCACCATCGCCATGGCGCGCACCAGCGATCCGAACTCGGCCACGGCGCAGTTCTTCATCAACATCGTCGACAACGGCTTTCTCGACTACCCTGGCCAGGACGGCTACGGCTACACCGTATTCGGCCGCGTGATTTCGGGCCTGGGCGTGGTCGACCGGATCGCCGCGGTCCCGACCACAGCGCAAGACGAGGCGTTCCAGAACCTGCCGTCGACGCCGGTGGTGATCGAGGACGCGCATCTCGGCAATCAGTGATCGTTCCACCCAACCAACCGGAGAGAATCCCCATGTCCAAGGTCATCCTGCACACCAACCACGGCACGATCGGCATCGAACTCGACGCGGAGCGCGCTCCCAAGACCACCGAGAACTTCCTCGAGTACGTCCGATCGGGCCACTACGACAATACCGTGTTCCATCGCGTGATCGACGGATTCATGATCCAGGGCGGCGGGTTCGAGCCCGGAATGCGGCAAAAGCCCACCCGCGCGCCGATCGACAACGAAGCCGCCAATGGCCTGCGCAACGACAAGTACACGATCGCGATGGCCCGCACCTCGGACCCGCACTCCGCAACCGCGCAGTTCTTCATCAACGTCGCCGACAACGACTTCCTCAACCACACGGCGCCTACCGCGCAAGGCTGGGGCTATTGCGTGTTCGGCAAGGTCGTCGACGGCACCGACATCGTCGATCAGATCAAGGCCGTGCGGACCGGCCGCAGCGGGTTCCATGAAAACGTGCCGTCCGAAGACGTCGTCATCGAGCGCGCGGAAGTCGCGGCGTAAGGAGAAGGCGTGCTGCGCGACCCGGTATTCATTTCGGACCTGCATCTTTGCGCGCAACGGCCCCACACGCTCGCGCGCGCCCTCGCCTTCCTTGACGAGACCGCGGCTCGGCATGCGGAACTCGTCATCCTCGGCGACCTGTTCGAATACTGGCCCGGCGACGACAGCCTGGACGCGCAGACGCCCGACGACGATGTCGCGCGCACGGTCGTCGTCGCGCTGCGGCGGCTCGCGGATCGCGGCGTCGCGGTTTCCGTGATGCACGGCAACCGCGACGTGCTGCTGGGTGCACGCTTCGCCGACGCAGCCCGCGTCCGGCTGCTGCCCGATCCCGTGGTCGAGCAGGTCGGCGGGGTCCCGACGCTGCTGTCCCACGGCGACGCCTACTGCACGCGCGACACCGCCTACCAGCAATTCCGGCTGCAGGCCCGCGACCCCCGATTCCAGGCCGCGTTCCTCGCCCGCCCGCTCGCCGAGCGCCGCGCGCTCATCGGCCAGGCCCGCGCCCAGAGCGAACAGGAAAAGCAGCGCCTCGCCGCGGAGATCATGGACGTGACACCGGAGGCGATCGCCCAGGCCATGCGCGAAGCCGGCGCCGTGCAGATGATCCACGGTCACACCCACCTGCCCGGCCGCGATGCTTTCCCGCTCGATGGCCGCGAAGCCGTGCGCTGGGTGCTGCCCGACTGGGACCACGATACGGAACCGGCGCGGGGTGGAAGCCTGCAGGTCGTGGACGGGGTGTTGGCGCCCAGGTAGCCGACGTCCGTTGGCATCGGAGATCGGCCCCGCAGCAGGAACCCGGCAGAAAAACCCCCTCAGCGATTCCGCTTCGACCCCACCCGCTCCGCCTTGGGGCGCTCCATCGCCGCCGCGATCCCCCGGAGGATGTCCACCTCGCTGCGGGTCGGCCGCGCCCGCAGCAGCAGGCGCCGCATCCGTGCCATCAGGTTCTTCGGCTGTGCCGGGTCCAGATATCCGACCGCGATCAAGGCCCGTTCGAGATGCCCGAACATCGCCTCGGTCTGCTCGACACCCGCCGCGGGCTCTTCCTCGCGCGGCGCGGTTTGCGAAACGTCGCAGCGCGGCAGCGGCGCCAGGGGCGCGCCCGCCTGCTGCAACAATTCGCGGCGGCTTTCGTAGGCGGCGATCTGCGCCGCCTGCGCGAGATTGAGCGACGCGCGCAGCGGATCCGCCGGAATCGCACAGACCGCGTGGCAACGCTGCACGTCCTCGTTGGTCAGGCCCGTGCGTTCGGTGCCGAACACGAACGCGATCTCCGCCCCATCCCGGCACGCCGCCTGCGCGGCTTCCCGCGCCGCCTCCCGGACCTCGACCGGTTCCGGTCCGAAGCCGCGCGCATACCCGCTCATGGCGTATGCCCGCTGCACCCCCTCGAGCGCCTCGGCCAGCGAGTCGCAGCGCCGCGCCCCGGCCAGCACGTCCGCCGCCGAGGTCGCGAAAGCCAGCGCCTCCGGGTCTTCGCGAAAGCCCGCGGTGCGCGGCTGCACCACGACGAGCCGGGAAAACCCCATGGTACGGATCGCCCTTGCGCAGGCGCCGATATTGCCCGCATGCGCGGGCGCGACCAATACGAATCGAAATTGCGAGAAACCCGACACCGAACACCCGTAAAATCGCGATTTGCGTCCACCGACCGCACGTGCCGCACGGCCGTGCCCCCCTCCCCATGCATCCGCTACTGAATACCGCCATCAAAGCCGCCCGCAAGGCCGGCGCCATCATCAACCGCGCCAGCCTGGACGTCGACCTGCTGAAGGTCAGCGCGAAAGGCCACGCCGATTTTGTCACGGAGGTCGACCGTGCTGCGGAACAGGCGATCATCGAGACGATCTCCCAGGCGTACCCCGACCACGGCTTCCTCGCCGAGGAATCGGGACGAAGCCATCCGCAAGGATCCAAGGCCGACTACACCTGGATCATCGACCCGCTCGACGGTACGACCAACTTCATCCACGGGTTCCCGCAATATGCCGTGTCGATCGCCTGCATGCAGGACGGACAGATCACCCAGGCGGTGATCTACGACCCGTCGCGCAACGACCTCTACACGGCCACCCGCGGCCGCGGCGCATTCCTGAACGACCGCCGCATCCGCGTATCCCGGCGCAGCCAGATGGCCGAGGCCCTGATCGGCACCGGATTCCCCTTCCGAGACCTGGAATTCCTCGACCGCTACCTCGCGATCTTCCGCCGCGTCACCGCCGCCACCGCAGGGATCCGGCGTCCGGGATCGGCCGCGCTCGATCTCGCCTGCGTCGCCGCGGGCCGCTATGACGGATTCTGGGAGTTCCGGCTGTCGCCGTGGGACATCGCGGCGGGAATCCTGCTCGTGATCGAGGCGGGCGGCCTGGTCACCGACGATCAGGGCGGCGCGGGGTACCTGGAGAGCGGCAACGTCGTCTGCGGCAACCCCAAGATCGCGCCGCAATTGCTGCAACTCGTGAGCGGCGCCGAGACGGCGCCGCGGCTGTGAACCACCGGCTGTGAGCCACCGATGAGTTGCCCGATGAAATGCCCAATGCGCCGCGCGGTCCGGCCGCGCGTGCTGTACGGCGCCGTCGCCATCGCGGCCGCGGCCCTGATCGGATTCGCGATCTACCTGCAGGAAGTGAAGGGGCTCGAGCCCTGCCCGTTGTGCATCCTGCAGCGCTATGCCTACGTGGTCGTTGCCGCGGCCGCCCTGCTGGCGGCGGCGCTGCCGCAATCCGCACCCCGCATCGCGGCGCGGATTGCCGCGTGGGTCGGGATCGCGTTCGCGGTGGCGGGCGCGGGCGTGGGAGTGTGGCACGTCTGGCTGCAGACCCATCCGCCCAAGTTCGCCTCCTGCGGGCCGAGCCTGCAGTATCTCGTCGCCAACCTCCCCTTGGGGCGGGCCTTGCCGCGCATTTTCCAGGGCTATGCGGACTGCACCGAGGTTACGTGGCGCTTCCTGGGACTGACGATTCCGGCGTGGTCGCTGCTGTGTCTGCTGGGGCTGGCGGCGGTGCTATGGGCCGCGCAGCGGCGCAACGAAGCGGCGCAACCATAGCAAGACGGCTTGCTTTTCCCGATTCCGCTCGTAGCTGCGAGCGGCGGCGCACAGCCGCCGCTCGCCTGCGTAGGTGCGCGCGGGAAGATTACGCCGCGGCGGGTTCGCTCGTTGCCTTGCCGGAGTATGTGGTCCAGCAATGCCGCGAGAAGTCGTAGAGCTTGCAGTTGCGCGCGGTCTCGAAATACCAGCGCCAGGAGAAGGGCTGGATGACGATGCGCTGGGGCAGCAGGTCTTCGAGCATCTTCTGGGCGTTCTTCAGCCGGTAGAGCGGGATGCTCATGTCCAGGTGATGCGCGGTGTGCTCCATGATGTGGTGCAGCACCGCGCCGAACCGCAACGGGAACGTCAGATGCACGGTCGTCGAGATGAACGGCTGCGCGCGCGCCCAGGCGGTGCGGTCGTCGTACCAGTTGACCTTGACGTGGGTATGGTGGACGTACACCACGAACCCGATCATCGAATTCCAGAAGAAGAACGGCACGACCCAGCCGAACACCAGCACGGGCGCGATGGCCTGGCCGGTCGCATGCGCGGCCCAGGCCAGCACGGCAGCCCAGACCAGCCCGAAGGCGCTCACCAGCACGTTGTCCCAGAAGAAGATCGGACGGCGCGTGCCCATGTACGTCTTGCTCGGGAAGAACATGCGCAGCCACCAGATCTCGAACATGTAGTACAGGCCCGGCGCCCAGCCGCTGCGATAGATCCGGTCGAGCACCCGCCGCATGGGCGGGAGAGCCTCGAACTCCTCGCGCGTGAGCGGCGCCCAGACGAAGTCGAAGCCCTTGAGATTGGTGTACCCGTGATGCACGACGTTGTGCCCGATATCCCACAGGCTGTAGGGCGTGATCGACGGCAGGAAGGCGATGCGCCCCAGCACCTTGTTGAGCCGGCGATGCGGCGTCAGGCTTTGATGGCAGGCGTCGTGCCCGATGATGAACAGCCGGCCGATCCAGAACCCCGCAATCATGCCGAACAGCAGCTTGATCGGCCAGGAGTGTGCGAGAACCGTCCCGCCGAGCAGGGAAAACAGGACGAGATAGTCGAAAGCCAGCAACACGATGGCGTATGCCGTCGTGCGCTCCGCCAGCGGGATGAGCCAGCGGCGCATGACCTTGCGGTGCGGCAGCGGCTCGCCGACCGGAATCGGGGCGAGGGGAAGAGAACCGGTTTCGGATGAAAGGTCCGGCGAGATTTCCGCCGGAGAAGAGGCCTCTGCGGCCGGCATCGATGATATGGACGACATATGTTCCAGCAATGCAGGGCCAAAACGGCCCCGGAAAAAACAACGGCCGGGGGATCCTACCTCCCGAGCGCGACCGGACTTTGACCTAAGTAAAACAAAACAAGGTATTTTACTGTGCTTGGTGGCTTGTGGCACGTCCGGCATGCACGTCCGGCGCATGGCGATCGTCGCGCATCCGTCGTGCCCGCCCGTCGCCCGCTTGCCGCACCCCAGCCCATGGCGCCCCCGTCGCGGAGGCGGTCGCGCAGTTCCGCCCCACCCGGGACCGGCACCTGCCGCCATCCGGGCGGATGGGGGTTTCCAACCGCAGCCGGATTCACGATCAGCACATTGGACACGAAACAACACACCCCGGTGATGCAGCAGTTTCACCGGATCAAGGCGCAATACCCCGAAGAACTCGTCTTTTACCGGATGGGGGACTTCTATGAGCTGTTCTACGACGACGCCGAAAAGGCCGCGCGCCTGCTCGGCCTGACGCTGACCGCGCGCGGGCAGTCGGGCGGCGCGCCGGTGAAGATGGCCGGGGTGCCGGCCGTGAGCGTCGATCAATACCTTGCCCGGCTGGTGCAACTGGGCGAGTCGGTCGCGATCTGCGAGCAGGTGGGGGATCCGGCGACGGCCCGCGGCCCGGTGGAACGCAAGGTCGTCCGGGTGGTCACCCCGGGAACGCTGACCGACCAGGATCTGCTGCCGAACAAGCGCGACGCAGCGCTGGCAGGGATCGCCTTCGGCCCGGCGTCGGGCGCGGGCCGGGGCGCGGCCGGCGACGCGGCGGTGGCGGTCGCATGGCTGGTGCTGGCCAGCGGGGACCTGCGCGTGCTCGAGACGACGGCCGCGGAACTCGACTCCGAACTGGCACGCATCGCGCCGGCCGAAATCGTCGTGGCGGAGGGACAGGCGGCGCGCATCCGCGCCGCGGTTCCCGTCCGCAACGCCCCGGACTGGCACTTCGACGCCACCCGCGGCGACCAACTGCTGCGCGAGGCGCTCGGCGTGGCGAGCCTTCAGGCCTTCGACCTCGACCGCCGGCCGTTGGCCCTGGCCGCTTGCGCGGGCCTCCTCGATTACGCCCGGCATACCCAGGGGCGGCAGGCCGGGGAGCGTCTGGCCCATCTCGTCACCGTACGGGTCGAATCCCACTCCGACTACATCGGCATCGATCCGGTCACGCGGCGCAATCTCGAGATCACCGAGGCGATTCGCGACCCGGCGGCGCCGACGCTTTTTTCCACCCTCGACCGCTGTGCAACCGGGATGGGCAGCCGGCGCCTGCGCCACTGCCTGCACCATCCGCTGCGCGATTCCGGGGCGGTGCGGACGCGCCAGGAAACGATCGCCGCCCTGCTGCGCGCCGACGCCGCGCAGCCCATGCTGGACGCGCTCTCGGCGGTGCCCGATCTCGATCGCATCGCCAGCCGCATTGCGCTGCGCTCGGTGCGCCCGAAGGAACTCGCCGCCCTGCGGGCCTGCGCGCCGGCGCTCGTTCGGGCGGCGGCGCTCGCCGAGGCGCTCGATGTCGCCGGTGCGCCGGACGGCGCGATCGCGGGCCCGCTCGCGCTGGCGGAGACGCTGGTGCGACGGCTCGCCGAGGCGCTGGCGGAGGAGCCGGCATACAGCCCGCGCGACGGCGATGTGATGCGTACGGGCTTCGACGCGGAACTCGACGAACTGCGCGCGCTGCGCGACAACGCCGGCGCCTTCCTCGTCGACCTCGAAGTGCGCGAACGCGCACGCACCGGGATTCCCAACCTGCGGGTGGAATACAACCGCGTTCATGGCTACTACATCGAGGTCACCAACGGTCAGGCAGACAAGGTTCCCGAGGATTACCGCCGCCGCCAGACCCTGAAGAACGCCGAGCGCTACATCACGCCGGAACTCAAGTCCTTCGAGGACCGTGCACTCTCCGCGCAGGAACGCGCGCGCGCGCGCGAAAGGGAACTGTTCGACGCGCTGCTCCACGATCTGGAGCCGGAGATCGGGCCCTTGCTGCGCACCGCCGACGCCGTTGCGACGATGGACATGTTGAGCGCGCTGGCGGTGCATGCCGGGGCGGCGGGCTGGGTCCGGCCGACGCTGCGGCCGCAGCGCGGCATGGATGTCGAAGGCGCGCGCCATGCGGTCGTCGAACAGACCCTCGAGACGTATACCCCCAACGACTGCCGCCTCGACGACACCCGGCGCATGCTCATCATCACCGGCCCGAACATGGGCGGGAAATCCACCTACATGCGCTCGGTGGCGCTCATCGCCCTGCTGGCGCACTGCGGCAGCTATGTTCCCGCCGCACGGGCGGAGATCGGACCGGTGGACCGGATCTTCACCCGGATCGGCGCGGCCGACGATCTTGCGCGCGGCGCGTCGACCTTTCTCGTCGAGATGACCGAAGCGGCGGCCATCCTGCACGGCGCCGGTCATCACAGCCTCGTGCTCATGGACGAGATCGGCCGCGGCACCTCGACCTTCGACGGCATGGCGCTGGCCGGCGCGATCGCGCGCGCCCTGGTCCAGACCAATGACTGCCTGACGCTGTTCGCCACCCATTACTTCGAAATCACCGCGCTCGCAGCGCAATTGCCCGGCGTGGCGAACGTGCATGTCGCGGCGACGCAGACGCGCGGCAAGCTCGTTTTCCTGCACCAGGTACGGGAAGGGCCGGCAAGCCAGAGCCACGGGCTCGCGGTCGCCGCCCTGGCCGGCGTGCCCCAGGCCGTGATCGGCCATGCCCGCGAGCTGCTCGCCCGGCTGGAGGCGAACGCCGCGGCGACGGCGGCGTTCGATGCGCGGCAACCGGATCTGTTTGCTGCCGCGGAGGTTCCCGTGCCTGCAGCGCCGGAACCGGAGATGCCGAAGGCACCGATGATGGCCGACCCCCTGCGCACGCGGCTACGGGAGATCGATCCTGACCGACTCACGCCGCGCGAGGCGCTGGACCTGCTCTATGCGCTGCGCGAAGAAGCCGGAGCGGGAGATCGGGAGTGAACGCGCCGGAGCCCCGTGGTGCTGCCGCCGCCCTCCCCCTCTCCCGCCTCCGCGGGAGAGGGGGAAATCGATCCGCTGCGCATGCGGATACCCGGGCCGGCGCGAAGGACACGACACATGCCTGACCGACAGTGCTTTTTCGACCCCCTGCCACCACCGCTTCTCCGCCTGGGAGCGATTCCGGTCGCGCAATTCCTGCGCCGAACCTGGCACCGCACGCCGCTGCTCGTCCGACAGGCGATTCCGGGGTTCGCCAGTCCGGTCACCCGCGACGATCTCTTCGCACTGGCGCAGGACGAGGATGTGGAGTCGCGGCTCGTCGAGCACGGGGCCGACCGCTGGCGCCTGCGCCGCGGGCCGTTTTCCGCGCGCGCACTCCCCGGAATCCGGCGCAAGGACTGGACGGTGCTCGTACAAGGCGTCGATCTCCACCTCCCCGCGGTGGCGGGCCTCGCCGCGCGTTTCCGCTTCCTGCCGCGGGCGCGCTTCGACGATGTGATGATCAGCTACGCCACCGATGGCGGCGGCGTGGGTCCGCATGTCGACCAATACGACGTATTCCTGCTCCAGGCACAAGGCCGGCGGCGCTGGCGCATCGCCGAGCGTTTCGATCCACGGCTGCGCGAAGGAATGCCGCTGCGGCTGCTGGCGAACTTCCGTGCCGAACAGGAATGGGTGCTCGAACCGGGGGACCTGCTCTACCTGCCGCCGGGGGTCGCCCACGACGGCGTCGCACAGGGCGAGAGCATCACGATCTCCATCGGGTTTCGCGTCCCGACGCGCCAGGAACTGGCGGACGCCTGGGCGGAGCGGCAGGGCCGCACGGCGCCGCTACCCGGGCACCTGTCCGATACCCTGCGACGGCGCGCCGCCAGCCCCGCGCGCCTGCCGGAGGAACTGGTGCGAGCCGCGCGCGCCGCGCTGCGCAACACCATGCCCACCGCCCGACAGTTGCGCCAGACCCTGCTCGAGCACGGTACCGAACCCAAACCCCAGGTATTTTTCGATCCACCGCGGCCGCCGATGTCGCCGTCCCGCTTCGCCCGGCGCATCCGTCGGGATGGAATCGTTGCCGATCTGCGCACCCGCATGCTCTATTCCGGCCTCGATTTCGCGATCAACGGCGAACTGCAGGAGGTGTCCGGACTTCCGGCAGCGGACCGGCGTCGCCTGCGAACGCTGGCCGAACAGGGGCGACTATCCCCCGAATCGCTCGCGGAGTCCGGTGCGCCACCGCGGATCGTTCCCACGCTCCCGGATCCGGGAGTGCGACGGACGCATTCCCAAAACCACGCTACCGCAGTGCAGCAACAATCCCTGGAAACGCTGCTGTATGCATGGTATTGCAACGGTTGGTTGCATTTATTTTCCTAGCAGATTTGCGGCAGGACACAGGAATCGCCCTAGGAATCCCCTACAATTGCTGCGCTGCGGAAGATCCGCGTCCGATGAAGGTCGTCACCCGTCCCGCGTCGCCGGGAGCGCGCGCGCCCGCTGGGCGGTGGAAAATCGCGGCAATCGCATCCCCCCTATCGAACAAAAGGAACGCACCATGAAAAAAATTCTCATCGCCGCCACGCTGAGCATCGCCGCTTTGGCTGCCTGCGAAAAATCGGAACCGCCGGCAGCGCCCGCGCAGACGCCGGCCCCCGCGGCCGCTCCGGCTGCCCCGGCTGCCGCACCGGCTCCGGCCGCTGCTCCGGCCGCTGCTCCGGCCGCGCCCGCCAACGGTGCCGCAGCCCCTGCCGCCAACGACAAGAAGCAGTAAGCGCAGCGCCAGGCGCCACGAAAAAAGGCCGGGAAATTTCCCGGCCTTTTTTCGTTTTCCGCCCCCCGCAGCCAGCCCGGCAGACCGTGCGGGTCGGCACCCCCCTACATGGCGTCGCGCAGGCGACCGAGCACGTGCTGCGCCGCCAGGCTGCCGTCCGGCTTGCCGTCGGGATCCTGCACCTCGATGGTCGTGATGGTGCCGTCGGAATGCAGGACGATCTGGAAGTGCTGCGCGGGAATCTGGGCATCGGAGTTGAACACCCGGTTCCACCAGTTCTGTTTGGCGCGCTGCGCCGCCTCGTAGCTCGGATCCAGGTACCGGATGTGATAGATCCAGTGCGCCGGGTCGCGCCCCGTCACCGTGAAGTCGACGCGGTCGATCGCCGCCGCCACACGCTGCCAGACGTCGTCGATCGACTCCTGGACCTGCAGGGTCGTGATGCCGTCGACGATCACGGTATGGACATCGGATTGCACGTGCACCGTGGGAACGGCCGGCGCCGCGACCGGTGCGGCCGCCGCCGGCGCCGCGGCAACCGCGACCGGCGCCGGGGCAACCGCGAACTTCAGCGCGATCCGCTGGAGCATTGCGGCCGCCAGTTGCGGATCGGGATGCTTGTACTGCCAGGCCGTCTGATCGCGGAACTGGGACGTGAAGACCTCCTCCATCGCGTGTTCGGAGACGGTGACTTCCGTATGCTTGCCGACGGATTGCACCAGCGCGCGGTACTTCTGGCGCGTTCCGTTCGAATCGTAGGCGCCGAACACCTTGTGCAGGCTGTCGCGCAGGATGTCCTCATGGAGCATCGGGCGCGATTCCGCCCAATCGGTCTCGATCAAGCCCACGGCAGGCTGGTCAACCGCGATCTTGTAGCCCATCGAGATCCAGAGATCCTTGATGGCGGCGTACACGGCGGCGGGCGGCGCATCGACATCGAGCCACTGATCGCGCCCATCCCGGACGATGCGCGCATGCATCCTGGCCGGCGGCACCGCCGCCGCGGACCCGGCTCCCGCGACCGCCGTGGCCGCCGTCCCGCCGGCCGCCGCAGTCTGGCCCTGGCTTGCCGGCGAACGGGCCGCAGCCGGAACCGAATAGCGGGCATCGGCTGCGACCGGGCTCAGATCGGGAGGAACTTCCAGCGGTTCGAGATCGGGCTTCGCATGGTGGTAATCGTAGGTGCCGTCATTCTGATCCTGCGAGCCGAAATGGAACCAGGACGGCGTCGAACACGCGCCCAGCATCGCGAGGGATACCGCCGCAGCGAGCGGTCGCGCGGCGCGGAGGGTACGTTGCAGGCTTCGCCTTGGGAGCACGATGGTCCTTTTGCTGTTTACGTTTCGATCCATATCCGGCGACGGTCCGTCACACAATATCCACGCCGGACATTCACGCCGCGCTGCCGATCCCGGCATCGCGCATCGCCTGCGCAACGATCTCCTGCCCCGACGCCGACAGCGGCACCAGCGGCAGGCGGATGCCGGCGGGAATCCGCCCCATGCGCGCCAGCGCCCATTTCGCCGGCACCGGGTTCGGTTCGACGAACAGGCGTACGTGCAGCGGCATCAGATGTTCGTTGATCGCGCGCGCCGTCGCGACGTCGCCGCGCAGCGCCGCCGCGCACATCTCGGCCATCGGGCGCGGCGCCACGTTGGCCGTGACGGAAATCACGCCGTCGCCGCCCAGGAGCAGATAGGCGAGACCGGTATCGTCGTTGCCGCTGTATAGCGCAAACTCGCGGCTTCCGTTGCGCGCGACACGATGCTGCAGAACCCGCCGCATCTCCACGACGCGCGCCAGATCGCCGCTGGCATCCTTGATGCCCACGATGCCCGGCACCTGCGCGAGACGCATGGTGGTGTCGACGGAAAGGTCGGTGCCCGTACGCGACGGCACGTTGTAGAGGATCACCGGCAGGTCGACGGCCTCCGCGACGGCGCGGAAATGGCGATACAAGCCCTCCTGCGTCGGGCGGTTGTAGTAGGGAACGACCTGCAGCGAGGCGTCCGCGCCGACGCGCCGGGCCTCGCGGGTGAGTTCGATGGCTTCCTGGGTGGAGTTGGCGCCGGTGCCCGCGATGACCTTGACCCGCCCCGCCGCGGTCTCGACGGCGACGCGGATCAGTTCCACATGTTCTTCCGGATCGACGGTCGCGGATTCACCGGTGGTGCCGACGGCGACGATCGCGTTGGTGCCTTCGTCGATGTGCCAGTCGATCAGCTTGCGGTAGGAATCCCAGTCGAGGGATCCGTCTTCCCGCATGGGCGTGACGATGGCGACCAAACTTCCGGTGATAGCAGTCATAGATTTCTGGCGTTCTGGCGTTCCGGCGGCACGGTTGCGGGCGGATGTCCGGGCCGCGCACCTCGCGCATGGCGAGTCCGGGCGCGGAGGAGCACGCGGACCCGATGTCCGCCCACCTGCGAGACGCGAGGGTTCTAACTATAACCGAGCCCCATCGCCTCGCGAACGTCGCGCATGGTTTCCTGCGCCGCCGCCCGCGCCCGGTCGCAGCCGTCGGCGACGATCGATCGCAGCAAGGACGGGTCGTCCAGGTAGGGCTGCGCACGCTGGCGCCACGGTTCCTGCTCGGCAAGCATGGCGTCGATCACCGGTTGCTTGCAGTCGAGACAACCGATCCCCGCACTGCGGCAGCCCTTCACCACCCAATCCTGCACGTCCGACGAAGAGTAGATCCGGTGCAGGTCCCATACCGGGCAACGCTCGGGCTCGCCGGGGTCGGTGCGGCGCACGCGCGCCGGATCCGTCATCATCTTGCGGACCTTGTCGGTGAGCGCCTTGGGTTCTTCGCGCATCGAGATGGTGTTGCCGTAGCTCTTGCTCATCTTCTGGCCATCGAGCCCGGGAAGGCGCGGCGCCTCGGTCAGCGCATGGTCGGGCTCGATCAGGATCACGCGGCGCGCCCCCTCGAGGTACCCGAAGAGCCGCTCGCGGTCGCCGTGCGACAGGCTTTGCGACTCCGCCAGAAGCGCACGACCGCGCTCCAGCGCCTCGTCGTCGCCTTGCTCCTGATAGCGCGCACGCAGTTCCAGATACAGCTTGCTGCGCTTGCCGCCCAGATTCTTCACGGCGGCGGCGGCCTTTTCCTCGAAGCCGGGTTCGCGCCCGAAAAGATGGTTGAAACGGCGCGCGACTTCGCGCGTCATTTCGATGTGGGGGATCTGGTCCTCCCCCACCGGAACGAGGTTGGCGCGGTAGATCAGGATATCGGCCGCCTGCATCAGCGGATAGCCGAGAAATCCGTAGGTGGCAAGGTCGCGATCGCGCAGCCGTTCCATCTGGTCCTTGTAGGTCGGGACGCGCTCCAGCCAGCCGAGCGGAGTCGACATCGCCAGCAGCAGGAACAATTCGGCATGCTCGGGGACGCGCGACTGGATGAACACGGTCGCCTTGGCGGGATCGACCCCGGCGGCAAACCAGTCGACCAGCATCTCCCAGACGCTCTCCTCAATCACCTCCGGGGTGTCGTAGTGGGTCGTGAGCGCGTGCCAATCGGCGGCAAAGAAAAAGCAGGGGTTCTCGTCCTGCATGCGCACCCAGTTCTTGAGCGCGCCGTGGTAGTGCCCGATGTGCAGGGCGCCCGTGGGGCGCATTCCGGAGAGGACTCGATCAGCGAACATCACGCCATTCTACGGGAACTGGGGCGACAAACTGGTGCAGCCGGGCCGCGCGGGCGCGCACGCCCGATCAGCCCAAGCCCAGCCGTTCCAGATCCCCCCGCCCTGCCCGCACCACCTGCGGCTCGCCGCCGGTGAGATCGATGATGGTCGTCGGCTGGACGCCGCAATTCCCGGCGTCGAGCGCAAGCTCGATCTGCCCCCGCAGGCGCTCCGCGATGGCCTCGCCGTCGTTCAGCGGCAGGTCGTCGCCGGCCAGCTGCAGGGTCGTGCCCATCACCGGCTGGCCGAATTCCGCCAGCAGATCGCGCATCACCGGATGATCCGGCACGCGGATGCCGATCGTCTTGCGCGACGGATGCGACAGCCGCCGCGGCACCTCGCGCGTCGCTTCCAGGATGAAGGTGTAGGGACCGGGGGTTGCCAGGCGCAGCAGGCGGTAGGCGGCATTGTCCACCTTCGCATAGGTCGCGATCTCGGAAAGATCGCGACACAGCAGGCTCAAATGGTGGCGCTCGTCGATGCCGCGCAGACGCCGGATCCGGTCGACCGCCGCCTTGTCGTCGAGCTGACAGATCAGCGCGTAGCAGGAATCGGTGGGCGCAGCCACGATTCCGCCCTGCGCGAGCGTCTGCGCCGCGCTGCGCAACAGGCGGCGCTGCGGATTCTGCGGATGGATCGTAAAAAATTGTGTCACCCCGCTATGATAGAAGGTATGGCCATCTACCGTCTCGGCGATCGGATCCCCCAGATCCACCCAACCGCGTACATCCATGAAAGCGCCGTCGTCATCGGCGACGTCGTCATCGGCGCGTACTCCAGCATCTGGCCCGGCGTGGTCCTGCGCGGCGACCGCGAACCGGTCGTGGTCGGCGAGGAGACCAACATCCAGGACGGCAGCGTGCTGCATACCGAAATGGGGTCGCCGGTCGTGCTGGGAAACCGGGTGACCATCGGCCACATGGTGATGCTGCACGGCTGCACGGTCGGCGACGGTTCGCTCGTCGGCATTCAGGCGGTGCTGCTCAACAACAGCGTCGTGGGCCGTCACTGCCTGGTCGGCGCCGCGGCCCTCCTCACCGAAGGCAAGCGCGTTCCCGACGACAGCCTGGTGATCGGTGCGCCGGGGCGCGTGCTGCGCGAACTGCGGCCCGAGGAGATCGCCGATCTCGAGGCGAGCGCGACGGCCTACGTGGAGTACGCCGAGATGTTCCGGTCGCAATTGCAGCGGATCGGTTAAGGACGCGCCGAGGGGCGCGGCTCGAGGTGAGGGAGGGCGCCCCCGGCGCTACCGGATTCCCGTTGCGCCGGCGATGCGAACTGGAAATAGACCTCCCCCGGCTTGATCATGTGCAGATCGTGGCGCGCGCGCTCCTCGATCGCCTCCGAACCGCCGTGCAGGCTCGCGATCTCCGCCGACAGGGCGGCGTTGCCCGCCCGCAGATCGGCATTCTTCCGGTCCTGAGCCTGCAGCGTGCGCTGCAGGGTCCACACCCGCAGCCAGCCACCGTGGCCGAACCAGAGCGGCCACTGGATGGCGAGCGACAAAGCGGCCAGTACGATTGCAAGCCGCTTCACGCCCGCCCGCGATCAAACCAGCACGTTGTAAAACGCGGCCCGGCCGGGGAAGCGCGCGACCTCGCCCAGATCTTCCTCGATCCGCAGCAACTGGTTGTACTTCGCGATGCGGTCCGAACGCGACAGCGACCCGGTCTTGATCTGCAGCGCGTTGGTGGCGACGGCGATGTCGGCGATGGTCGAGTCTTCGGTTTCGCCCGAGCGGTGGCTGATGACCGCGGTATACCCCGCCGTCTTGGCCATTTCGATCGCGGCCATCGTTTCGGTCAGCGTACCGATCTGATTGACCTTGATAAGGATCGAGTTGCCGATGCCGCGCCGGATGCCTTCCCGCAGGATCTTGGTGTTGGTGACGAAGATGTCGTCGCCCACCAGCTGGATCTTGCCGCCCAGCTTCTGCGTCAAGTGCTCCCAGCCGTCCCAGTCGTCTTCGGCCATGCCGTCTTCGACGGAGATGATGGGGTAGCGGTCGCACCACTCGCCCAGCACGTCGGTGAACTGCTGCGCCGTGAGCGTCAGCCCTTCGGCGCCGAGATGGTAGCGGCCGTCGCGGTAGAACTCCGACGCGGCGCAATCGACCGCCAGTGCCACCTGGGTGCCCGCTTCGAAGCCCGCGGCGTCGATCGCCGCCAGGATGAGCTGGATCGCTTCCTCGTGGTTCTTCACGCTGGGCGCGAATCCGCCCTCATCGCCCACGGCGGTGCTCATGCCGCGATCGCCAAGGATCTTCTTGAGCGCATGGAACACCTCGGCCCCGTAGCGCAGGGCCTCCGAGAAGCTCGGCGCCCCCAGGGGCACGATCATGAACTCCTGCATGTCGAGATTGTTGTTCGCGTGCGCGCCACCATTGACGATGTTCATCATCGGCACCGGCATGTGCATCGCGCCCACGCCGCCCAGATAGCGGTAGAGCGGCAGACCCGACTCCTCGGCCGCCGCCTTGGCCACCGCCAGCGAGACGGCCAGCATGGCATTGGCGCCCAGACGCGCCTTGTTTTCCGTGCCGTCGAGGTCGATCAGGACCCGATCGAGGAATGCCTGTTCGGACGCCTCGAGGCCCATGACCGCCTCGGAAATTTCGGTGTTGAGGTTTTCGACCGCGGTCTGCACGCCCTTGCCCTGGTAGCGCGACTTGTCGCCGTCCCGCAGTTCGACCGCCTCGCGCGACCCCGTGGATGCACCGCTGGGGACCGCCGCGCGGCCCATCACGCCGCTCTCCAGCAAAACATCGCACTCGACCGTGGGGTTGCCCCGGGAGTCCAGGATTTCCCGTCCGACGATGTCTACGATGGAACTCATACGTACCTTTCTCTCTTTCTTCGTGAAATTCTCCCCCCGCTCCGGGAGGAGACACAATCCATTCGAAACGCTATGAAAAATCGTCTTCCAGCAACGGCTGCGCCTTGACCGCTTCGTCGATCCGCCGCAGGATCGCAAGCAGATCGCGCACCCGTGCGAGCGGCACCGCATTGGGGCCGTCGGATTTGGCGTTTTGCGGATCCGGATGGGTTTCGAGGAACACGCCCGAAACTCCGGCTGCGACGGCCGCGCGCGCAAGAACCGGAACGAACTCGCGCTGCCCCCCGCTGGCATGGCCCTGTCCGCCCGGCAGTTGCACCGAATGCGTGGCGTCGAAGACGACCGGACAGCCCGTGGAACGCATGATCGCCAGGGAGCGCATGTCGCTCACGAGGTTGTTGTAGCCGAACGAGGCGCCGCGCTCGCACACCAGAAATCGGTCTTCGCTCAAGCCGGCATCGCGCGCCGCGGCGCGCGCCTTGTCGGCGACGTTGCCCATGTCCCCGGGTGCGAGGAACTGCCCCTTCTTGATGTTCACCGGCCGGCCGCTGCGCGCACAGGCCTGGATGAAATCGGTCTGCCGGCACAGGAACGCCGGCGTCTGGAGCACGTCGACGACCGAAGCGACCGCCTCGATTTCGTCTTCGGCATGCACATCGGTGATCACCGGCACGCCGATCTCGCTGCGCACCTTGCCGAGAATCCGCAGGCCCTCTTCCATGCCGAGGCCCCGGAACGACGCACCCGAACTGCGATTGGCCTTGTCGTAGCTCGCCTTGAAGATCCATGGGATGCCCAGTTCATCACACACCGTCCGCAGGTGCGCGGCGATCCGCAGCGCCATGTCCTCGGACTCGACGACGCAGGGGCCGGCGATCACGAAGAACGGCCGGTCGAGACCGACCTCGAATCCGCAGAGTTTCATGCCGTGGCCACGTTCCAGTCGCCCGCGCGGCCTTCGGGATTCGCCCCGCCCTTGCGCCGGTCGCGATACGCCGCCGCGGCCTGCACGAACGCGGTGAACAGCGGGTGTCCGTTGCGCGGCGTCGAGGTGAATTCCGGATGGAATTGCACGCCGAGAAAGAACGGATGGGCGGGAAGCTCCATGATCTCGGGCAGATGCTCGGTGGGCGTACGCGCGGAGATCCGCAGGCCGTGCTCTTCCATCTGTGCGACGTACCGGTTGTTGACCTCGTACCGATGGCGGTGCCGCTCGTTGACTTCCGGACCATAGATCCGATAGGCGAGCGTCCCCGGCTCGACCGGGCAGCGCTGCGCGCCCAGGCGCATGGTGCCGCCCAGATCCGAGCGTTCGCTGCGCTGCTCGACGCGGCCGGACCGGTCCATCCATTCGGTGATGAGACCCACGATCGGATGCGCCGCGTCGGGTTCGAATTCGGTGCTGTTGGCACCTGCCAGCCCGCAGACGTTGCGCGCGAATTCGATCGTCGCCAACTGCATGCCGAAGCAGATGCCGAGATAGGGAACGCCCTGCTCGCGCGCATGACGGATCGCCTGGATCTTGCCTTCGGCGCCGCGCCGCCCGAAACCGCCGGGGACGAGGATCGCATCGAGGTGCGACAGATCGGGCAGCCCCTGCTGTTCGATCAGCTCGGAATCGACATATTCGATCCGCACGCGGGTGCGGGTGTGGATGCCGGCATGGATCAGCGCCTCGTTGAGCGACTTGTACGAATCCGACAGCTCGACGTACTTGCCGATCATGCCGATGCGTACCTCGCCCTCCGGATGCTCGAGCGCGTCGACCATGCGCGACCAGGCCGCCAGGTCCGCAGGCGGAGCGACCAGCCCAAGGCGGAAGCAGACGATCTCGTCCAGCCCCTGGCGATGCAGCATCGCCGGGATCTTGTAGATCGAATCCGCGTCCCAGACCGAGATCACGGCGTCGAGCGGAATGTTCGAAAACAGCGAGATCTTCGACCGTTCCTCGTCGGGAATCGGACGGTCGGCACGGCACAGCAGCACATCCGGCGAAATGCCGATCTCGCGCAGCTTCTGCACGCTGTGCTGGGTGGGCTTGGTCTTGAGCTCGCCCGCCGCCGGAATGAAGGGAACGAGGGTGAGGTGGACGAAACAGGCGCCGCCCGAGCCCAGGCGCAGGCTCATCTGACGCGCCGCCTCCAGGAACGGCAGCGATTCGATGTCGCCCACCGTGCCACCCACCTCGATGATCGCCACGTCGACCTGATCGCCGCTGCGGCCATCCCCGCCCCGGGCTCCGCGCTCGATGAACTCCTGGATTTCATTGGTGATGTGCGGGATCACCTGCACCGTCTTGCCGAGATACTCGCCGCGCCGCTCCTTGCGGATCACGGTGTCGTAGATCTGCCCGGTGGTGAAGTTGTTCACCCGGCGCATCCGCGCGGAAACGAAGCGCTCGTAGTGCCCCAGGTCGAGGTCCGTTTCGGCGCCGTCGTCGGTGACGAAGACTTCGCCGTGCTGGAACGGGCTCATCGTTCCCGGATCGACATTGATGTAGGGATCGAGCTTTACCAGGGTGACTTTGAGACCGCGCGATTCGAGGATCGCGCCGAGAGATGCGGCGGCAATTCCCTTGCCCAGGGAAGAAACCACGCCGCCGGTGACGAACACGTACTTGGTCATGCCGCGCGTCGCTGGGAAATCCGCAGTATACCGGATGGGAATTCCGGCCACCCCCGCCGCCACCGTCGCGGCCCTCTCCCGCCTGCGGCACCGTGGCACTACACTCCCCGCGTGCCGCGCCCTTCCCCCCCCTCGAAGCCGCCGCGCCTCGTCGTCGTCGACGTGGCGCGCGGCTTGGCGATCCTGCAGATGGTCGCCTTCCACTTCTGCTACGACCTCGACTATTTCGGCTGGCTGCACGTCGCCATGCTTGCCGATCCGCGCTGGATCGCCTGGCGGTCGGCGATCGTCACGCAGTTCCTCTTCCTGGTGGGCATCTCCATGGTCCTGCGCGGCGGCGTCGCCGCCGGCACGCAAGCGCCGGTCGCGCCCCGCGCCGACCGGCGCTTCTGGCGCCGCTGGGCACAGATTGCCGCCTGCGCCGCGATCGTCTCGATCGCGACGCGGCCCCTGTTCGGCCCCCGGTTCATCTGGTTCGGCATTCTCCACTTCGTCGCCGCTGCCGAACTGCTGGTCGTCGTTGCGGCGTGGCGGACGCCCCCCATCCGCGACACCGGAACCATCGCCGCGCTCGCAGCGGCCGGTGCCGCCGCCCTGGCGATCGGACTGTTCGTTCACTTCGCGCCCTTCGATACCAACGCCTGGAGCTGGATCGGTTTCGCGGCCCACAAACCCGCGACCGAGGACTTCGTGCCCATCCTGCCGTGGCTCGGCGTGGTGCTGCTCGGCATGGCCGCCGGCGCGCTGTGGCGACGCCACGCCTTCGTCATTTCCCCGGTCTTGCGCTGCGCCCATGCTTCCGGAGGCATCGGCCGCCTACCCGCCTTCCTAGGACGCTGGCCGCTTACGATATATATGGCGCACCAACCGATTCTCTTCGGAGTCCTATTCTTATTACGATTAATTCTCAAATGAGAATCAATCTCACACAACGCCCCACATAAGGGCGGAATTGCGTTGTTTTTCTACGAAGAGGGTTATTCCCTCAATCCCCGTGGTTATAATCCTTTCGGTTTGGCGCAGAGGGGCATCGCAAGAAGGCGGCACAACAAGTCTTGAATTCGTGTCGTCGGATTGGAGAACTCACCCGTTAAGCCAGCAAGCCGCCCCCGAGCGGTCAGTTACATTGGGAAGAAAGCACCCATTGTTCATCTCATAGGAGACCTGGAATGACCAACCGTCGCGAATTTATTCTCAAACTTGTTCCCCTCGCCGGCGCTGCCGCCGTTCTGCCGCGCGTCGCCATGGCCGAAGTGCCCGACCTGACCGAGTCCGACCCGATGGCCATCGCCATGGGCTTCGTGCTCGACACGACCCGCGCCAACCAGAAGAAGTATCCGAAGCACACGACCGAACAGTTCTGCCAGCGTTGCCTGCACTTCACCAAGCCGGGCGCCGACAAGGCCCGTTGCGACCTGTTCAACAAGGTCGTTCCGCACCACGGCTGGTGCAGCGGCTTCTCCAAGCGTCCGTAACCACGCTTCGAGGCTGTTGAAAGCCGGCGAGCGGTTTTTTTGCCGAATCCGCGCGACAGTTTTGCAGCAGCCTGCTATCCTATTTGTGTAAATACATAGAGGGGGGTACAGATGCCGATCGAACTGTTGGTGCCAATCGGGATTTTCGTGGTTGGCATGATCATTTC
Source organism: Burkholderiales bacterium GJ-E10 (assembly GCA_000828975.1). Taxonomy (NCBI): domain Bacteria; kingdom Pseudomonadati; phylum Pseudomonadota; class Betaproteobacteria; order Burkholderiales; species Burkholderiales bacterium GJ-E10. The sequence continues at coordinate 2,291,991 of AP014683.1, forward strand.
CGCTACCGCTTCGGGCTACGGGATCGACCTCGCAGCCCAACGCAAGAACGGCGGTCAGTAATCGCGGATTCGCATGTTCGCAAGGAAAAAAGGCCCGGATACGGGCCTTTTTTCTATTCCCCCGTCCTATCGGAGTTTCCGTCGGTGTCCTCGCAGCGCAATCCCCTAACCAAGTTTCTTCTTCTTTCGGCCGCCTCCTTCGCCATCGGCACCATCCACGGCATGCTGCAGGTGATGCCGCCGATCCGGCACTGGCTCGATTCCATCGGTAGTCCGTACGGCGGCCCGGGGCACATGATCGATCCGCTGGCACACGCACACATGAACCTGGTCGGCGGCGTCGTGATGCTGGCCATGGGCGCCACCTATCACCTGTTGCCGCAGTTCGTGAATCGCCCCATTTACTCCCAACGGCTCGTCAATCTGACCTTCTGGTGGACGGCTGTCGGCGCGTACTCCTTCTATATTGCGCTGCTTGCCTTCGGATTCTGGGAAGGCAGTCTGCTGCACCGGGCTCCGGAGCAGATCCCGGCGGTGCAGCGCTACTACGGACCGGTGATCGCCTGCGCGGCAACGACGATGGCGGTCGGCTTCGTCATTTACTTCTACAACATCGCCAAGACGGTGCGCAGCGCGCAGCAGTAGCCGACTGCGCATGGAGGGCGCACCTCCGTAGACGAGGCGATGGCAAAAAAACGGGCGGAAACGGCATCAGCCGTCTTCCGCCCGTTTTTTTATTCTCTTGGCTGTAGAGAGTTTTACTTCTTCGCCACGAAATAGATCATTCCGGCCAGCAGCAGCGCGCCCAAGGTGAGTTCGATCATGTTCGTTTCGCTTTCCTGTCTCGTTGAAAACAAACCGCCCCGGCAAATGCCGACACGCCCGTTGCCCGCTCTTGTTGTTCGGCCCGAGAAGCGGCACCCCTCCCAAAGCTCCTTGCGCTCATCGTAATTCTTCCGCGGCCCTAAAAATTTGACCGGAGCGCTCGGTTTTTGTTCCGTCCCCCCGGAGACCGGGCGGACGGAACCCTTGCAACACGCCCTATGCCGCGCTGACCGCCGCGCCAGGCGCGTCGGCCTTCATCACGCCGTTGCGGATCAGGTTCCGGCGGAGCAGGAACCAGGCGATCCCGAACGACAGGATCGTCACCACCCAATCGAACGGCCGCGTGAACGGCATTACCGCACGATGGAAGGCATCGGTCGGAACCGAGGCCGCCACCCACATGTACCGCTCCAGCCAGGTTCCGATGATCATGATGATCCCGATCCGGTAGATCGACACCGGGCTATGCCGGACATAGGTCAGCACCAGCATGGTGAACGGGATGATGAACCGGAACGCGATCACCGTCCAGAAGAACCAGTCGTAATCGCCCGTCGCCATCCAGTCGTAGCGGTTGCGCTCCTCCGGGATGTTGCCGTACCAGTAGATCATGTAGCCGGCGTAGAACGTGTAGGTCCACAGGATCGTGAAGCCCAGCATCATCTGCGCGAGATAATTGAAAACGCTGTTCGACACCCCCTTTATGAAGAGGTGCTTTTTCCGGTCGAGGATGTAACACATCACGACGATCGTGGCCAAGGTCATGCCGAAGTTGCTGATGAAGTGCGCCATGCCGTAGATCGAGCTCTCCCAGCGCGGCACCATCGTCATTTCCCAGTCCCAGCCGAGCATCGTGCCGTACAGCACGTGAACGACCGGAATCCAGTACGCCGTGATCTTGAATCGATCCCAATCCTCCTGCGACCGCTCGCTCACGGCAAGCAGGCGCAGGAAGCGGCTCCACAGCCATCCGACAAAGGCCAGTCCACCGATTTCCCGTGCCATCAGGAAATATTCGTTGTGCCAACCGTTGAGCGGACGCGGCCAGGGCGCGACCGCCAGCCAATAGAAGTAGCCGCTCGGGAAACCGTTCTTCAGCGGGCCGTTCATCCACGGGAACACGCCATGGCGGAACAGCATCAGGATGAGCAGGATCACGAACACCAGCGGATACAGCCCGAACAGCGACGTGGCGATCTTCTGGATCGAGTACCGCCACTTGGCGCTGACCACGGTAAGCAGCGCCGTCAGTGTCACACCGCCGAGCGTCAGATGCAGCAGAATGAGAAAGTCGGCGGTGAGCACCGACCAGCTCGTGAACGGAATCATTTGGCTCATTTGGATGCGGTCTCCGTCGGTTTGGGATGCCACTGCTTCTCGAGCACCCGGCGCAGGTAGTTGATCACGTGCCAGCGCTCGGTCGGCGTCAGGTCGTTGCCGTACACCGGCATGATCGCGCCGCCATAGGTCAGGTAGCCGAAGATGAATCCGTCGGGGATGTCGTACGCCGCCTTGCTGGTGAGGTCGAACGGACGCACGAGCAGCTTTTCCCCGACCGTGCCGTTACCGGTTCCGGACGTGCCGTGACAAGGCTGGCAGTAGATCAGGAACAGCTGATGGCCCTTTTCGGCCGACTCCGCGGTCCGCGGAATCGGATCCTTCAACGCGGTCGCCTCGTCCCGGTCCTGCATCTCCACGGTCGGGGTCGACGGCACCGGCACCGAGCGGGTCGGGAACGCCATCGGATCCTGCTGCGGCTTGATCGCGATGTAGTGGCCCATGTCGCGCGACCACGGCCACGCGAAGGAGGTGCCTGGCAGCGCGAGCGCGGCGATGCCGAGCGCGGCGCCAACCACCGCGCCCGCGCGCCGGACTGCGCGCTTGCGGGAACCCAGGCCAGGCGCCGCGGCTTCGGAATGGAAACGTTGCGACATCATTTCAGAACCTCTTCTTGTACCGACAGCACGTTGTGCTTCTCGAAGATCTTGCGGACTTCCTCGATGCAGTACTGGTCCGACTTGACCATCACCGCGACCTGGTCCTCCGACACCTTCACGTGATAGAGCTCACCCTCCATCTTCCGCGGCAGGCCGGCGGAGATGAGAAAGCCCAGCACCGTGATGTACACGCCGCCCATGATCAGCCCCTCGTAGGTGAGGATGAAGTCGGCGGGAATCGGGATGATGGGCTTGCCGCCCTTCAACTGGGCGAAGAAGTTCCCCTGCGCGGTCGAGTAGCCCAGAAAGGCCAGGCTCGCGCCGCCCAGGGCGCCGAACAGGCTGAACCAGCGCACCGGCTCGGGGCGCGGACCCAGCACCTTTTCGACCTCGGGGTGCTCGATCGGCGACTTGATCGTCACGTCATCCCAGTTCAGGTACGGCATGTTGGCATTGCGCAGCTCGAGCAGCGCGGCCGTTGCTCCTTCGAAGTCGGAGAAAAGACCCATTATGCGTTTGGTGATCATGCTTCCCTCTCATGCGCATGCAGTTTCTCGTGCCGCGTGGCGTGCACCATTTCCTTGACTTCATACATCGAGACGCTCGGGAAGATCTTGACGAACAGCATGAACAGCATGCCGAAGAGCCCGAAGCTTCCCAACAGGATGCCCCACTGGATCATGGACGGGAAGAACTTGTGGTCCCAGGTCCAGGGGTAGTAGCCATGCACGAAGGTCGGCGTGACGATCATCCAGCGCTCGTCCCACATCGCCAGGTTGAAGATCAGGGAGAGCACGAGCATCGTCGGGATATGCGTGCGCACCTTCTTGAACAACAGGACCAGCGGCAGCACGGACCCGAGGATGTTCATTCCCCACCACTCCAATGCGAACGGACCCGTGGCGCGCATGATCAGGGTTTCCTTCGATACCGGATCATTGCTGTACCACACCGAGGTGTACTCGCAAAGGTTGAGGTAGGTCCAGACCATCGCGATCGCGAAAGTCAGGCGCGAGAGTTTGTCCAGAATCGGCATCGTCATGTATTCCTCGAACCGGAACACATGGCGCAGCATGATGAACAGCGTGATGATCACCGCGCAACCCGAATAAAGCGCGCCGGCCACGAAGTAGGGCGGGAACGAGGTGATGTGCCATCCCGGCTGCTGCGACATCGCGAAGTCGCTGGACACGATGGAGTGCACCGAAACCGCCAGCGGCATCAGGAAACAGGCCATCGCCAGGTAGGTGACGCGGAAGTTGCGCCACTGCCGATCGGTGCCCTTCCAGCCCAGCGCCGCCCATCCGTAGAAGGTCTTGCGCCAGCCCGTCGCCGCGTCGCGGCAGATCGCCATGTCGGGAATCGATCCCACGACCAGGAACAGCACGGACGAGGTCAGGTAGGTCAGGATCGCCATGCAATCCCACGCCAGCGGCGACTGGAAGTTCGGCCACACCCAGCGTTCGTTCGGATACGGGAGGGCATAGTAGACCTCCCACAGACGCCCGAGGTGCATGAACACGAAACACGCCGCCGTGATCAGCGAGAACGTCGTCATCGCCTCCGCGTATCGGTACACGGGCTTGCGCCAATCAGCATGGATGATGTGCAGCAGCGCCGAGAGCAGCGTTCCCGAGTGCCCCATGCCGATCCAGAAGATGAACGTGGCGATGTACAGACTCCAGACATTGGGGTTGTCCATGCCGGACACGCCCATGCCGCGGTTGTACTGATATGCCTCGCAGGACAGCCCCACCACGAACAGCGCGAAGGCGAACACGAAGAGCAGCCAGTACGTGGCGCGTGGCCGCTCCAGACTCGCCAGGACGTCGCGATTGATCTTCGCCCAGCCGATGTCGTCGCGAATATCCTGTGCTTTTTGAATGACGTTACTCATTGGTTTCCGACTCCATGGTTCCGTTGTATGGCGTACGCCGGATCAGGTTTCCTTGGGTCAATCGTTTCGAGGCACGCTTCGGTGAATCGAGCGTCCCCGGCTCAAGCCTCTTCATCGCGGACACGCTGGAGATACATCACCGAGGGGTACGGCCGCAGTTCCTCGAGCACGCGATAGCCGCGCAGCCCGGGGTGCGAACTCGGATCGAGATCCTTGAGCTGCCGGTCCTTGTCCATCTCCACCCGCTGCAGCCGCCATTGCGTGGCGACGCGGGAATACGGATCGGACAGGTTGCCGAAGCTGATCGCGTTGGTCGGGCAAGACTGCTGGCAGGCGGTCTGCACGTCGCCGTCGCGGATTTCGCGCCCTTCTCCGCCCACCCGGTCCTTGCAATCCACCAGGCGCTGGACGCAGAACGTGCACTTCTCCATCACGCCCTTGGTTCGCACTTCGAGGTCCGGGTTGAGCTGCATGGGCAGCGGATCCGGCCAGGCGTGCTCCTGGTGCGGGTAGTCGTAGAAGTTGAAGTACCGCACCTTGTAGGGGCAGTTGGCCGAGCAGTACCGCGATCCGATGCAACGGTTGTAGACCTGAGAATTCAGGCCGTCGTTGGTGTGGTTGGTCGCGCCCACCGGACACACCGTCTCGCAGGGCGCGGCCTCGCACTGCTGGCACATCATCGGCAGATACTGCGCGCCGCGCTCGGGAACGGTTTCGTCGCCGGGTTCCCAATAGCGTTCGATGCGCATCCAGTGCATCTGCTGGCCGGCGTAGAACTTGTCCTCGCCGACGACGGGGAGGTTGTTCTCGGCGTAGCAGGCCACCACGCAGGCGTTGCAGCCCGTGCAAGCGTCGAGGTCGATCGCCATCGCCCACTTGAGGTCGGGATTCGAACCGACGCGGGGGTGCTCGGTCCGAAACTTCGCCCAGTCATCCGTCATTATTTCCCAGCTCATGGCTTACACCTCCGAATCGAGCTTGGCGATCGACGCCGGCAGCGTCTTGACCGTTTCGATATTGCCGCGGATCGACAGATCCCCGGCCTTCCAACCTTCATCCTTGACGATGCGCGCGCGGTCGCCGGTCTTGGTGACCTTGACGCGGGTCGCGAACATCGCCAGCTCGCCGGTCTTGGCATCGAACACCGGATCGAGCATCTGGAAGGGATTCACGCCGCGGCCGCTGGCATAGCGGCCGAAGCTCTCGTGTCCCTGCCCCAGGGGCACGCCGATGACGTCGGGATGAATGCCCGGGAAGCGGTACACCGGCACGCGGACGGAACCGTTGGCCGAGGCGATCTCGATGACGTCGCCGTCGGAGAGCCCCAGGCGGTTGGCCGTGCTCGGGTGAAGTTCGGCCCAGGAACCCCAGACGATGGTGGTGAGCGAGTCGGCGGTTTCCTGGATCCACGGCAGGCTGGCGTGGCGGCCGTCGCGGAACCGGCCGGCCATCGGCGCGAGATGGAACGGATAGGCGCTGTCCTGCGCACCGGTCGTCGATGCCAGATCGATTTCCAGGGCGGCCGGCTCGGTCGGCGCCTTCTCGGCCTTGGCGTCCGGCAGATGCAGGACGCCGTGGCTCAGGGCGTTGGTCCAGAAATGCCAGTCGCTGTCGGGCAACTGGGCATAGGCCATCTTGTAGTCCTGGAAGGCCTTGCGGTTGGCGATCACCGCCGTATGGATGTAGGCGTAGTAGTCCGGGAAACCCTTGTAGTCGTCGGCGCGGCGCTGCTTGAGCGTCTCCAGCAGGTAGTCGCCGATCGAACGCGTGCCATCCGGATAGAGCCGGTTCATCAGCGGCTGCTGCATCGTGAACTGCAGTTCCCCTTCCGGCTGGACGAGCGGCACGTGCGTGCCCCAGTCCTCCATCGCGGAATCGATCGGCAGCACGAGATCGGCCTGCCGGGCGGTCTCGTCGAGATACTGCGTGAAGACGACCTTGAAGCCCGCCTTGGCGAAGGCATCCTTGAACTTCAGGAACGCCGGCGCCGTGAACACCGGGTTGGCGTCGTAGACGAAGACGGTGTCGAACTTGCCGGCCGCGAGATCCTGGGTGAAGGAACGCAGGGCGGCGGTGCTGCCGCCGTTGGGCGCGAGCTGCGGGAAGGGTTGCTCCGAGGGCATGAGCACGGTGTTGCCCATCGCGCCCAGCACCCAGTTGAGCGCGAGGATCGCCTGCGCGTTGGAGTAGCCGTGGGCATGGCCTTCCGCCGACGGACCCGACAGCGCCACCGCCGGGTTGCGGTTCTGCATCAGCTTGACGACGCGATCGAACCATTCGCCCTGGATGCCGGTCTCGTTGAGTACGCGCGCCTTGTCGTACGCCGCCGCGACGGTGACGATCTGCGCCGGAACCTTGGATTTGTCCTTCATCCCGGCAAGCAGCGCGTTGGCGAATCCCAACGCCAGTACACCCTCCGTGCCCGGGCGAATCGGGATCCAGCGGTCGGCATTGGCGCCGGTGAGCGTCATTCGCGGCTCGATCTGGACCAGCGTGCCGCGCGGCTTGCCTTCGTTGGCGCGGCGGAAGTGCGACCAGCGACCGGAGTAATAGACCGGCGAGACGCCCGTGTCGAGGAAGTCCGAACCAAACGAAACGACGAGCGTCGCCTGGTCGAGCGCGTAGCGCGGCACCTCGGTCCCCAGCACCTGCTTGGAGGCGCTGCGGTTGGTGTTGGTCGCCAGCGCATCGTAGACGTAGGCGCCGTTGCCGCCGAACGCTTCCACGGTGTTGTCGACCAGCACCTTGAGGTGCCCGCTCACCGGCCCGGTCAGGAAGCCGAAACGGCCGTCCTGCGTCGAGGCGGCGTGCTCGCGCAACGCGGCGATCGCCTCGGTCAGGGTCACCGTCTGCAGCGTACCGCCCTTGCGCAGCATGGGGGTGTGCAGACGATCCGGGTTGTAGTGGTGCTGCACGCCCGCCTGGCCCAGCCCGCAGAGCTTGCCGCCGGAGACGGCCGACTCGGGGTTGCCTTCGAGCTTGAGCACGCGTCCGTCGCGGATGCGACCCTGGATCCCGCAACGCCCGCTGCACTGGGTGCAGGTCGAGGCGTAGTAGACCGCATCGCCGGGGATGTTGAAATCCCGCGGATTGACGTAGGAATAGATATGGCTCTTGCCCGACTCGACGTCGGTGAAGCCGCATGCGCCGAGGGATGCGGTCGCACCGCCCCAGCCCAGCACCTTCAGGAAGTCCCGCCGCTGCAGCGGGAGCAGCGGTGCGTCGCCTTGCGGCGCCGCTGCGGGGTTATGCTTTTCGTTTTCCATGACTGGTCCTTCCGTCACTTGTGGCACTGCCAGCAATCGTTGGGGCCGTGCCCGGTCATCGACTCGACGACTTGCTCGGGATGCGTGGACATCTCCATCCGCGGGTAGATCATGCGCATGCCGTTCAGGATCTTGGGATCCTTGGGCAGCGGATGATTCTTCTGATGGCAGGAAATGCACCAGCCCATGCTCAGCGGCTTGACCTTCTGGTCCACCGTCATGTTCTCGACGTCGCCGTGGCAATAGCTGCAGACCTCTTTCACCGGGCGGTGCAGTTCAAAGTAGAAGCGCTGGATATGGCGCATGTGCGGGAAACGCACGAAGTCCGGAAGGTCGTGGACCTTCATGAACGGAATCGGCTTCTTCTCCTCCCAGTACTGGAAGAGTTTCTTGATCCGCGGCTTGTTGCGCACCGACGGGATGTAGGTGTGGCAATTGATGCACTTGCGCAGCGGAGGAATCCCCGACACCCGGCTGCGCCGGGCATAGGTGTGGCAGTACATGCAATTGATGCCCATCTTGCCCGCATGAATGTCATGCGGGAACTCGATCGGCTGCTCCACCTTGTCGCCGGCAAACGCAGTGTTGGCGATCAAGCCCAGTCCCAGAACCACCCCGAGCGCGGCGAGGGAACGCCCCAGTCCTGCAACAACCCGCGCAAAAAAGGCGTAGCCCATCCCGCCGCGATTGGTCCAATCGCGTAGATTCCGCGTCTTCATTTGACTTTGCGTTCCTCCGGATAAATTGTCACCGTTGTCGAGCCGCCTCCGCCGCCTTCCTGGCCAGAAGACGTCGGTTCGGGCTCGAGCGTGCCCGGTGAAATTTGCCTTCAACGGCGTGTGGTACACCACATGCGCAACAGCTTCGAGTTCTATGGGGCTCTGATCTATGTCAAAGCCTCCGATTTTTTATTTACCTGAGACTCGTTTCGTTACACATTCGGTGAAGGCGTGGCGGATTATGCACGGAATTCTCGGGCGGGAGTAGTCTCGTTGGGGTGTGACGCAGACGCAACAGCGGGACGCCAAGCCCTGCGGCGTATGGCGCATTGCAGCAAAAGGAGGCGCCCGAGGCCCGCGGACGAATCGCCATCGCGGCCCGGAGGAGAAACATCGCCACGCAGGGAGGCGGCGTGGCGATGCTGTACCGCAGCAAACCCTATTTCACGTCGCGCCAAAACACGTTATTGAGCCAGCGCGCAATCAGGAAAAAAACAACAAGGTAGCCCATGGCCCAGAAGCCGACGTGGATGCGTTCCGTCTTTTTAGGCTCCGACATCCAGTTGAGAAAGGCGACGATGTCGGCGATGTTGTTGTCGGTGGCTTCCGCGCGCGCGGGCTCCAGAGGCTGGAACCGGGCGGACTTGCTTTCCTCGCCGGTCGACAGGCCGGTTTCCGTCGACTGGACATCGCCCTGCGCGTCGTAGACGCTGCGCACGCGCACCCAGGGCATCGCCGTCTGGCCGGGCTTGAGTTTGGCCGGACTTTCCCCGGCATGTTCGTTGCGCTCGACGCGCACGATGGTGGCGATCCGCGGCCCTTGCATCTGCCAGAACACGTTGGGCATCGCGATGTTGTGAAACACCGCGTTGTTCCAGCCCGTGGACGTGGACCGGTCGCGGTAGAAGCTGCGCAGCAGGGTGTAGACGTAGTCCGCGCCGTTGTGTTCGACGGTGCTGTTGGCGCGGATGATCGTCGAGAGATCCGGCGGAGCCTTGCCGAACCACTTGGTAGCGTCGCGCGGGAGCATCGCGATCGTCATCATGTCGCCGATGCGCTGGTTGCCGTAGATGAGCTGGCTCTTGATCTGGGTGGCATCGAGGCCGATCTCCTCGAGCTTATTCCAGCGCATCAGCCGGGCGCTGTGGCAGTTGAGGCAGTTGGTCACGAACAGCCGCGCACCGTGCTGCAGGGCGGCCGGATCGTTCGCGCGTTCGCTGGGCCAGCGGTCGAGGTGCACTTCCGCGGCCGCCGCATCGGCGCCCAGCGTGAACAGGGTCGCCGCCAGGAGTCCGGAGCAAATCGCGGAAAAGGTCGCGGGAAGCGCCGCGGACCGGACACTACGCATGCGAGTCATATCGTCGTTCCTCCGGAATCAGTGGGCGGTGAACCGTACGCGGTCCGGAGCCGGCTTGAATGTCCCCATCCGGCTCCACCAGGGCATCAGCGCAAAGAAGCCGAAGTAGATCGCCATGCAGAACTGCGAGATGAGGTTGCGCATCGGGTTCGGTTCCTGCATGCCGAAATACCCCAGCACGAGGAATGCGGCGATGAACACGAAGAGCAGCACGCGGTGCCAAGTCGGGCGATAGCGCATCGACTTGACCGGCGAGCGGTCGAGCCAGGGCAGCGCGAAGAGGATCGTCACCGACACGGCCATCAGGATCACGCCCCAGAGCTTGGCGTCGAGCTGCACCTTGTGAACGGTCGCGAACGCGAACGCCAGCGCCGTGAGCGCCGCGACGAACAGGCGTACGCGCCAGCCGCGAACCGTGAAGTAGGTGAGCGCACCCAGCGCCAGCACGGCACCGCCCAGCCAGGGAAGGAAGTCGGCGGTCGTGGCCCGCAGGATGGTGTAGAACGGCGTGAAATACCACAGCGGCGCGATGTGCAGCGGCGTCTGCATGGGATCGGCGGGAATGAAATTGTTGCCTTCCAGGAAAACCCCGCCCATTTCCGGCGCGAAGAACACCACCGCGAAATAGATGATGAAGAAGAATGCGATGCCGTAGATGTCATGCACCGTGTAGTAAGGATGGAACGGAATGCCGTCGAGCGGCTTGCCATCGTCGCCGAGGTGCTCTTTGATCTCGATGCCATCCGGGTTGTTCGATCCGACGTCGTGCAGCGCCATGACGTGCGCCACGATGAGTCCGATCATCACCGTGGGCATCACCATCGTGTGCAGCGCGAAGAACCGATTGAGCGTCGCGTCGCCGATGACGAAGTCGCCCCGGATCCAGGTCGAGAGATCCGGCCCGATCACCGGGATGGAACTGAACAGGTTGATGATCACCTGTGCGCCCCAGAAGCTCATCTGCCCCCAGGGCAGCAGGTAGCCGAAGAACGACTCCGCCATCAGGGCCAGGAACAGCACGCAGCCGGCGATCCACACGATTTCGCGCGGCGTGCGGTAGCTGCCGTAGAGCATCGCGCGAAAGATGTGGAAGTAGATGACGATGAAGAAGAACGAGGCGCCGACCGAGTGCATGTAGCGGATCAGCCAGCCGCCCTGGACCTCGCGCATGATCAGTTCGACCGACCAGAACGCCAGGCGCGAATCGGGCTTGTAGTGCATCGCCAGAAACGCGCCGCTGACGAGCTGGATGACCAGCACCACGGCAGCGATCGAGCCGAAGAAGTACCAGAAGTTGAAGTTCTTCGGCGCGTAGTAGCCGGCAACATGCGTCTCGAAGATGTCCATGATCGACGGCATGCGCGCGTCGACCCAGCCGAGCAGGCCTTTGTAGCGGGGGGTATGCAGACCCATGGTGTCGATGCTCCCTGGCTAGGCGTGCACCGGCGCTTCGCCGATGCGGATCGTGTGCTCGTCGAGGAACCGGTAGGGGGGCACCGCGAGGTTGTCCGCCGCGGGCTTGTTCTTGAACACCCGCCCGGCCAGATCGAACGTGGAGCCATGGCAAGGGCACAGGAATCCCGGCCACGGCCCCAACGCCGCCTTCACGCCGGCGGGGAACGGTCCGTTGGGCGAGCAGCCCAGGTGCGTGCAGATGCCGATCACGACCAGGAAGTCCGGCCGGATCGAGCGCAGCGCCGGATCCTTCATCACGTATGGCGGCGTGGGGTAGTTCTGGCGCTTGGAATCCGGATCGGCGAGCGCGGCGGTGTCCTGGTGCAGAACCCGGATCATCTCCGGGGTGCGGTGCAGGATCCATACCGGCTTGCCCCGCCACTTGACGATGCGCATCGTCCCGGGCGGAATCCCGGAAATGTCGACGTCGACGGGCGCGCCGGCCGCCTTGGCGCCGTCGGTCGGCCCCCAGGACGCGACATAGGGCACCGCAAGCGCAGCGACTCCCGCCCCGCCGACGATGGCAGTGGCCACCACCGCGGTGCGGCGTTCGACGTCCGGACCCGGGGGCGGCGGAGCGGTCGTGCTGTTGTTGGTGTTGTTCGACATGGTTCCTTCCTCGGCCGTTTCACATTTCGCGTTCAGGATACTGCGCCGCAACAACCTTACCGTGTCGTGCCAGGGTAAAATTTCATGACAGACGCACCAATCCTGACCCGTATCAATCATTGGGAGGCATTGTGCACCCCACAAAGCAGGGCGCCAAGAGAAGTACTACCCCTTCGGGGAATCCCGGAGCGGGAACGCGTGCGGACGTCACCATCACCCGCTCGACCGGCAAGCAGAAGAAGCCCGGCGAATTCAACTGGGTAAAGTTCTGGATCGAGATGGGCATCTATGCGCTCATCTTCAACATCGTCGCGGGCCTGATCACCTGGTACTACATCTTCCCGAAGCTGCACCTGCGGTAAGGCGTCGCCGCAAAGGCGCATCCTGCGGGGCACGCCCATGAAAAAAGGGAGCCGGTAGGCTCCCTTTTTTCATTCGACCCGCCTGCGCCGGGTTGCGGCGCAGGCGGATTTTCTGCGATTACTTCAGGGACTGGACGTAGGCCGCCACATCCTTGAAGTCCTGATTGCTCAGGTTGGCAACCAGGGCCGCCATCTGGTCGATCTGCCGCTGTCCCGAACGAATCGCGAGCAGCTGCTGATAGACGTAGTCGGCATGCTGGCTGGCCAGACGGGGGATGGACCCCTGTCCGCCGGCGGTCGGGCCGTGGCACATCTGGCAGGGCAGCAGGCCCTTGGCGGCATCGCCGTTCAGGAACAGCGCCTGGCCGTGGGCAACGTTGCCGTTGACTTCCCCGGTGGCCGGAGCGGCCGGAGTCTGCTTCGAGAAGAACTCGGCCAGCGCGTTCATGGTCGGTTGATCCAGATCGCGGGCCACGCCCTTCATGAAGTCCCAGGCCTTCTCTTCGTTACGCGGGGTGCGCTCGGACTTGTAGTCGTTCGAATGCACGTATCCCGTGTAGGGCTTGCGCCAGCCGGTGATGTCCTTGAACCACATCTCGACGTAGCCCTCGTGGGTGACGTCCTTGGCCTGCCACGTTTCCCACTGGTTGAGGTTGTGGAAGTTGATCAGCTGGTTGACGATGTAGTCCTTCTGCTGTCCGGCCAGATTCGGGAAAATCGGGTTCACCGATCGCCCCCCGGGGCCGTGGCAGGCGGAACACCAGGTCACGGCCAGATGCTGTGCGCGCGCCGGCGCGAGCTCCTGGGCCAGGGCCTTGGTGTTGGCGTCATCCAGTTCGTTGGCGTTCGCCACCACGGCGAACGTCGAGGTCACCGCCAGCGCGATCCCGGTGAGGAGGCTGGCCACTCGCGGCAAGTTCCGCGTCATCTTCGTCTCCATGTTTGGTTCTCCTGCGCGGGCCACGGTTAGAACACCCACCAGATTGCGCCGGTCAGACGGTTGAAGTCGGACGGGTTGGTGTTTCCTGCATAACCCGGGATGCCCGACGTGTAGCCATCAAGCTTGGTGAACGCCTGGTACATGAGGCTGAACCGCAAATCCTGCATCGGCAGATAGTTCGCTTCCAGCGTCCAGTACGTGGTCGCCGGATTTCCGCTGCCCGCCACAGGGGTACCGGTGGCATCATTGAACTGATACGCACCGCCGCTGCTCTGGCCCGTGAAGTCCGTCCAACCCACGGTCAAACCGTACTGCCGGTTGTAGTAGGCCGTGCCGCGAACGTTGAACTCCTTGAGCGTGCTGTCACCAAAGCCGTTCGCAATCTGATTGCTGTGCTCGATGATGTACGAACCCGAAGCCGTGTACACCCAGGGCTCACCTTTGTTGTACTGGTACTGGCTGTCGATGCCGATGTCGCGGTAGTAGTTGAACGCGTTCGGCGTCGCCCCGGTGGAGCAGGTCGAACTGCCAAAAGCCGCGTTGCTGCCGGTGACCTGGATTACGCAGGTCCGCGCATCAGTGCCGAACAAGCCGGCTTCGACCGAGTTGTAGCCCCAGTCGTGGCTATATGCGATGCGGTAGTACGGCGCGTAGTTGTCGACAGCCTCTCCTTGGAAACCGCCAACATTGTTGGGGTTCGTCGAGGCGGTAGTCGCAAGACCGCCCGGATTGGCGCCATTTCCCCAGTTGAACTCGCTCAAAGCACCGTTGGTGTTGCGGCGCAGGGCGAATTCGGCATAGATGGTCTTGTGCCACCACAGATACGTACCGATGCCAACAGTCGCTCCGGGAACGCTGAAGTTATCGAGGAACGTTCCGGGGATGCCCGGCCCCACCAGCGGCGACGGATAGTTGCTGTAGGGGAACCACGGGAACCGCCATGCGGGAACCGCGTTCCACACGTCCTGCATCGTGTAGTCGTTGTTGACGTACACGCCCAGGACCGCCTCCGGCTCCAGCGAACCCGAGTTGGTGAAGCGATGAACATAACGCGCTTCCGTGTTGTCGACCGTCGGGCTGAAACTGCTGGTTCCCGGCATTCCGGCGCCGCTGCCCGACATCTGGCCGAACACGCCCAGGTTGTCGGTGATCCGGCCGCCGAAGAACACGCTGTACTGAACGAACTGGGCGTGATTCAGTCCGGCCGAGGACGCACCGGCGCCGGACTTGACGCTCGGCATCGTGTCGTACTCGCCCATCATGGCGAACGCCAGCGGGATCGGCTGGGCTTCGCCGAAGGTGTAACCGTTGAGTTTGAATTCACGGCCATACGCGGTCAGCTCGGGATAGCTGATGTGACAAGCGGCACAGTTGTGCCCCGTCTGGCGCGCGAACAGCGGAATCGCCTGCGCAGGCGCGGTCAGCCCGAGGTAGGCCGCGCCGGCAAGGAGACCGGCCGCCAGCCAACGGGCATAGCGAATCAGAGTCATGAAGCTCCTCCTGGTGGATGGAAGGGTGATTTGTTGCTTGAAATCGTGCTCCGGCTACGGTCCCACCCCCTTACGACCGCAACGCGTTTCCTGCCGATGGTGCAAACGGAACGGACGCTCTCTCCCCGCGTCCATCGCCTCCCGAATCCTAAGAGAGAACCTTTTCTAATTGCAACTTAAAGAGTGTTAATTGTTGCAGTTGTGCGACACCCTTAGGGGGAGTGCGCGAAACATTGCGACCGCACTCCCGGGGGTGGCAGTGCGGAGCGGCCGGAACGGTGCCAGAATCGACCCGTCGTTCGCATTCGAGCCGACCTTGCGGAACTCGTTGACCATGGAAATGGAAATGTTCACCGCCTTGCGCTCCGCCGGGGTTCCGGAGGACAAGGCGCGGGCGGCCACGGAATCGGTGGCGCACGAAATCGACCGCTGCTTTCGCACCCGCACCGAGCCGCTGGCGACCAAGGGCGATCTGGCGGAACTGCGCTCTGCGATCACAGAACTTCGCGCCGCCACCCAGGCCGATATCGCAGATCTTCGCGCCACCACCCAGGCCGATATCGCAGATCTTCGTGCCACCGCCCAGGCCGATATCGCAGATCTTCGCTCCACCACCCAGGCCGATATCGCAGCACTTCGCTCCACTACCGAAGCCGGTTTCGCGGATCTTCGCTCCACCGCCCACGCGGATGTCGCGTCGCTTCGCTCCGCCACCGAGGGCAACATGGCGGAGTTCCGGGCGGAAGTTCGTGGCGAATTCGCAACCATTCGGACGGAGTTCGTGGATTTCAAGGCGGAAATCATCAAGTGGGTCGCCGGATTGATGATTGCCCAGACCGCAGCGCTCGGGGTGATCATCAAGCTGGTTCATTGACCGTACAGCGCGACCATCCATCGGTCGTCCGATGAACGCCGGCCGGTTGTGAGCCGCGGAAGCGGCCCACCCCGCGCTACCATATGCGTTTTCTCCGCAGCCCGGCCCCTCGCATGAAACCCCGCATTCCCAACGGCTTCTGGGCACTCGCCATCCTGGTCCTCTGGGGCCTGGGCGTGGTCGCCCTGCTCGATCGCACTCCCTATGGTCTGGACGAGGCCACGGCGCGGGCAGTGCTCGTGCTCTGGTCCGCATCCGATCACGTCGCGGCGCCCGTCGTCACGCTCTCGGTTCCCGACTTCCGGGCGCTGTTCCTGCTGCCGGCGGGAATCCTGTTCTCCGGCAGCCTGATCGCGGCCAAACTCGCCACCCTGCTCTACCTCGTGGCGGCGGTTCTGTTGCTGTTCCTGCGGCGACGCGCCCAAGGAGACACCGAGACGCCGCTGCTGGCCTCCGGGCTGCTGCTGCTGTCGCCGTTGGCCATCAATGCCATCGACCGCATCGCCGTCGGGCCATACCTCCTTGTCACGTTCCTCGCCGGCGCCTGGGCCGATGAGTCCTATCGCACCCACCGCCTGCGGTTCGGCGGCTTCTTTTTCGCCCAACTGCTGTTCAGCATCGCGGCGATCACGCTGCATCCAGCCGGCTTGGCCTATCCGCTCGTGCTGCTGTGGTCCTGGGTGCGCAATCCGCCGCCGGAGCCGCAGGCTCCGGGCGTGATTCCGGGGCGGGAGCGCACCCACGTCCTGATCGGCCTCGTCGTTGCGATGCTGCTGGGACTTGCGCTGGCGTGGGGCTGGCCGCTGCAGCATTGGTTCGCCAACCCCGTGCGCGGCTTGGGTGCGGATATCTTCGCGTTCCCGCGGGAGAATCTGTCGATGGGCGCGATGCCCTGGCTGCTCGGTGTCCTGGTGGCCGCCGCGCTTGGCGTCGTCGTGTTCGGCATGCGCCGCTCGCTGCGCGAAGACCGGTTTGCCGCAACGCTCGTCCTTGCCGCCGGAATCGGATTGCTGACCGGGGATTCGACCTTTTCCCTGGTCGCGTTCGTGCTCATCCTTTATTGGGGGTTTCCGCAACTGCTGCGCGTCCATCTCGGGCACGCGCAAGGCTTGGCCAGCGGTTTCGCGTCGCAGCGCGGCATGGCGTTCGCGGCATTGCTCGTACTGTCCACCGCGTTTCTGGTGATCGACCGGGGACACTACTCCAACGAGCGGCTCGGCTTGCAGACGCTGTCCCCGCACGATCAATTGATCTCCGCACTGAGCGACGCCGTGCAGGCAGAACAGGCCAAGCGGGAGAAGGAGAGACGCCCGGGGGTCATGACGGCGATCGACCGCGCCAAAGCGAGCGTGAAGGTCGCCAGCCAATGGCCGGGCCGCACGATGATCGCCTGCGGTTGCAGCACCCTGCCGCTGCCGCCGACCCCGCGGGATCTCCGCACCTTTGCGGCCAATCTTCACGGGCTCGACTATGTGATCTTCGATCCGCGAACGCCGCAGAACCGGCCCTTGTCGCAGGACTTCGCGATGCTGGGCGGCGCCAACAGCACGACGGTGGCGCTGCAAGAAGGCGGCGTGGTGCTGCGCCTGGTGGCAGCGCATGCGCCGCGGGCACCGACGCCCGCTTCGCCCGCACCCGCCAAAGCGCCGACGAGCTCCGCGAGCGCGCCGGCGTCAACGGAAGCCGCGGCGAAATCGCCAGCGGGATCCGCTACCGGGTCCGCGGCCGTCCCGTCCTCGAAGAAGTAGGTCCGCGATGCCGATCAAGGAACTGCTGATCTACTGCTTCGTCGCGACGAGCTCGATGATCCTCATGTCGTTCGTCGCACACATGCTCGTGGGTGGGCTGGTAAGTCCGCGCACCGAACTGTTCGTGCAGATCGGGCTCTGCGGAGCCGTTGCGACCCTGATCGGATTCATGGCGTGGGACGTCGCGAAGCGACGGAGAGGAAAGAAGTAGCGAGGCAAAAGCCGGGGATCCTCTTCGCACCCTCACCCCCGCCCTCTCCCGCACCCGCGGGAGAGGGGGCGTTCACGCTTGCGCGGCGGGCTTCTCCAGGCGCTTGATCGCATCCTGCGCCGCCCGGTATTGCGCATCGTCCTCGAACTGCCCGCGCGCAAAAACATACTGCATGCGGTTTCCCTGGCGATCGAGTCCGGTCACGCCGAACGACTTGCCCGCGTAATCGCCATAGAGCTTGATCGTCTTGACGAGGTCGATACGCATCCCGCTGCGCAACTCGACGACGACGATCTCCTCGTCGGAGTTCACCTCGATGTGCACGGGCGACGACGGCAGCGCCATCATCCGGATCCGCAACATCCGGTTGACGCCGGCCAGGAAGAAGAACGTGCCGAGAAACACCAGCACATAGGTGATGTTGTGCTCATGCCGGAACCACTCGATTCCGCCGAAGTAAAGCAGGAAGAATACGGTGGGGACGTAGAGCAGGATGTCCCAAAGCAGGCCCTTCTCGTCCGGCTGGAGGTCGAATTTTGCGGGTTTTGCCACGATGTCGGTTCTTTCCTCGTTTCTCGACCCTCACCCCCGCCCTCTCCCGCCGCCGCGGGAGAGGGGGAGACGGGCAGGCGTCGCTTGCGGATTCTGTCCTCGCCCGCAGACGGAAGATGGACTCGGCTTGGCTCGGGGACTTCCGGGTTTGCGCGCTTAGCCCATCTTCCCGGAATTGGCGTCGGGCAGGATTTTCTTGATCGCGTCCTGCATTTCGCCATAGAGCATCTTGCCGGCCTCGGTTTCCCGGACGATGCCGTTCTTGTCGATGGCGAAGGTCCATGGATCCCCCATCACCCGGAACGCCTTGTACGCCTGCGGGTTCATGTACTGATCCATGTGGATGAAGATGACCTGATTGCCGTATTTGTCGAGCAGTGCCTTGGCGACCTGCAACTGCTCGTCGCATTCCGTGCAGTGGCCCGGGGTCGCAAAGACCAGCAGGATGGGCTTGTGCATCGTCAGCGCTTTGGCCACCGAGTACTGGTACATGCGCGGATCCGGCTCCCGGTAGGTGGTCACCTTGGAAAGGTCCCCTCCGACGTCCGCCAGCGTCTTGGTCTGTACCGCCGGCGCATGGGTTCCGACGGCAAGGCCCCGGAAGAGGCCTCCGTAGCTCCCGTTATTACTGCACGCCGTTAGCGCCACGGCGGCCCCAGCAGCGACCGCGACGCCGATCGCAAACCGGCGCCAGGCGGCCGTTGCGGTCCCTCGAGGAGTGCCTTCGGCCACGGCCGCGCATCCGGAACTCCCCACGGCTTGGTTGCAATCCATCGGGTCCATGGGAGCCTCCTTCCTGCTCAGAAAAGGATTCCGCCCAACATCTGCAGGGCGCCGAACACCACCGCCAGCAGTACGCCGACGATGATCGCCAGAAACATGATCTTCTCGCCCAACTTCGGCTTTTCCGGCCGATTCTTGCTGAACCAGAAAATGGCGATGATGACGGTGAAGGTGATGATGCCGACGAGCAGAAACGCGAAGACCGCTTCGCTGAACTGCTGGCTGCGCATCCCTTCGATCGTGAAATCGAGGGCGTGGGACGTCTTTTGGTACATGCCGGGAGATCCCTGGAATATCCGGGTGCGATCCCTACTTCGCCATCCGCTCCCGCCAGCCCATCGCGGTGCGCAGAAGGTTGTAGCCCCAGATGATGTTGGCGAGCAGCACAAGCGTCCCGAACGGCCCGGTCAGCGCCATCATGCGGTGATAGACCTTCGACGACACGTCCGGATCGTTGGCCGCGGTGATCAGCGGCGCCATTCCCGCCAGCGTGAAGAACACCACGAGCCCAACCAGCCCGATGTTATGCATCCAGAAGTGCACCTTGACCAGCTTCACGCTGTAGATGCGGCCGTTGGTGAGCTTGGGCACGACGTAGTAGAGCGCGCCGAAGATCGCCATCTCCACCCAGCCGAGCAGGTTGACGTGCGTATGCGCGAGCACGATCTTCTGTCCGTAGGCGGAGTAGTCGACGAAGTCCCGAAACGACTTCATGCCGCCCATGAACGCGCCCCAACTGAATCCGATGATGCTGTACACGATGCACGCGAACACGAACAACAGCGTGTACCACGTGAAATCCTCCCGCTCCTGCCGGGTCAGCTCATTGCCCATTGTTGCGTTGCTCCCTTTCCTTGTTCCGGATGTCGCTGAATCCAATGCGCCAGCTCTCGGGCGCCCAAACCCGCAGCATGTCGTCGATGAAACTCGATTTTCCCTGCGGCGGCAATTTCGCATCCGGCGCACCGCGGTCGGCGGTCAGCTCGGAGAGAAATACCGCGAGGTAATGCCGATCCTGGGCCGGCAGCTTCGCAACCCATGCGGCATCCTGGGTCGGGCCATGATCGAAGGTCGGGGCGCCGTAATTCTTCGCCGGGTCGGCCAGAAACGCTTCGATCCACTTCTCCGAGCGGCGCGACCCCTCTCCGTCGAGATCGAGCACCGAGCTGGTACCGTTGCCGATCGCGCGGTGGCACTCGGTACACCAGTCGGTACGGAACAGCACGGAACCCTTTTTCCCGTCCGGCGAAAAGTCAAAATGGGTCAGGATGGGGTATAGCGGCTTGGGGGAGTGGTAGCCGATCCACTCGAGCGAGGCGAAATTCTGGACTACGACGAATCCGAGAAAAATCACGATGCCGAAGAGAATTTTTTCTCCGGTGCGGAGCCCTTTCCACTTCTTCCACATGGTATTCCAGCCTGGAGAACCTGCCTGCAACGGCGACCCGAATACGAACTTCCACCACTCCGGAAGTTCCCGAAACCCAATAAAAAAGGCCGCGCCGGGTCGGCGCGGCCTTTCATTCTACCGCAACGCGGAAGCGGTGTTCTGCTCAGCGCTTGACGTCCACGTTCGCCAGCACGGAATCGTTCGGCGGGATATACGTATCGCCGATCGCGGTAATCCGCGCGTGCGACAGGAAGGTCGCAACGTTGATGATGTCGTCGTCGGTCAGGTGGCTCGCAACGGCACGCATCTGGCCCAGCGGGTCGTTGGTACGCTCCTTGGCACGCCAGTGATGCAGCATGTTGACGAGGTACACGTACTTCTGCTCGGCGATCCGCGGATAGATCGGGCCGGCGCCCCGGCCGTCATACTGGTGGCAGGTCTGGCAGGCCGTGATGCCGCGGCTGGGCTTGCCGTAGCGCACGATTTCCATCCCCTTGTACGCCACCCCGACTGCGGTTCCGCCCGCCTTGAGCGCGTCCAGATCCGACAGGTCCTTCCAGTCGTCCGGGATCGTGTTCAGGTAGGCGGCGACGTTGCGAATGTCCTGATCCGTCATCTGCTTGGCGAACACACCCATGACGCCCAGGGTCAGGTCCTGACGCGCGCCGGAACGGAAATTCACCAGCTGCTTGACGGTATATGCGTAGCCGAGGTTTTGATTCCGCGGCGTCTGCATCGCGTCGATACCCATTCCGTGCGGTCCATGGCAGCTCTGGCAGGGCGAAACACCCGGCTTGCCGTTATGGAAAAGATTGCTACCCGCGGCGATGTCGGCCGTGACCGGCGGTTGATCGGCATAGGCCGTGCCCGCAGTCAGCAAGGCGCCGGCGATCACCAGAGACATCGGCGCGAACCGAGTCCAGCGTTTACCAAGTCGCATTGACTCCCCCTATTTCGAAAATTTCGTAACTTTTGCGTTCTGACCCGGCAGGCGCCCCGATTGGGAGCCGCCCTGCCGGGAATCGGTGCGTTTTACCCGCGGTTCTTGCCGAACAGAATCGCGAGAATTGCGAGGATGAACGCGAACCATACTCCGTACATCGCGAACACCTGGCCAGTCGTGGTATCAGGTTCGAACAGCATACCTTTCGTCCTTTCTCTCTGCTTCCCGGGATTCGCTTCAGTTCTTGATCTGCGGGGTGTTCTTGTCCCACTTGTCGATGACCAGCGCATAGAACTGCGGGGCAATCAGGACAATCATCACGATGCAGAACAGCACGAGCGGGGGGTTGTCGATATCGATCATTTCCGTTTCCTCCTCATATATGTCGACGCAGACACCGATCTCAGTGTCCGAGGTGGCGCGGCTGCCAGGAACTCGGCGGCAGGCGCTTGATCGCGATCGTCGTCCCGGTGAAGAAGAACGCGATGAAGAACAGATCGATGAAGTAGCCCTTATCCCACCACGGCTGGATGTGCAGGTGCCGCGTAACGCCATGGTTGTCGGTGATGAGGTTGCCTTCGAAGTTCGCCATCGTCACGTGATCGCCGACGACGTTGTACTCCTGCAGGTTGTCCCCGGCCGCTTCCAGGGCCTTGATCTGCGGCGCGATGGCGCGGAGATCGTCCATGGTCAGCGGATGGCGTTCGCGCAGCGCCTGCCACTTGCCGCCGTCGTCGTTCTTGGTCATCTGGACGATCGCGGCCATGGCAGCCTTGTCGTCCTTCATCGCCTCGATCTGCGGCGTATCCATCGCGGCGACGTAGCCCGCGTAGATCGCCGCGTTCGGGCGCTGCCCCCAGAGGGGGAAGGTGATCGCGAACGCCGTCATGATGGTCAACACCAGCAGCGCGACGATGGGCTTCGGCACACGGTTGTTGTCTTCCGTCAGGCCGCCGAGGGCCTCACGCTCCCAGAGCGCCTTGGCCTTGGCATTCAGGCCATCGTCGCTCATCGTAACGAGAAAACTAGCCATACTGATTCTCCCTGTTATTTGTTTCCGGACGACCGGTTACTTCAGGCTCAGGACGAAGTCGATGAGCGAGCGGATCTCCGAATCCTTCGCATACATCGGAACGTCCGGCGGCAGCGGGCTGCGGCCCTCGTGGTAGTCCAGATATGCCTTCCGCCACGCGTCGTAGTCGATCTTGTTGCCGTTGGCGTCCACCGAGCCCCACAGATAGTCGTAGCGGGGCATGATGGAGTGCGGCTGCACCAGGCGCGGGTTGAAGAAGTGCATCATCAGCCACTCGCGCGAGCTGTTGCGCGCGGCAACGTGCAGCAGGTCGGGCGCCTTACGGTCGGAACCGAAGGCCGTCGGCGACTCGCCGTTGAAGTCGCCCAGGGCCGGCGGCGCGCCGAAGTATTGCCAATCCTGCGTCTCTTCCGGAAGCAGGGTGTGGCACCACCAGCACTGCTCGCGGACGAAGAGCGTCTTGCCCGCACCGATGTGGGCAATGTCCTCGTCCTTGGCCTTGCTCAGCACGTCCTCGGGAGTCCACCCCTTGATGGCGGTGAGATCCTGGATGTAGGCGTACTGCTGCCCGTTCACGTCGCCGTGTCCGATCGTGAACACCGCGCCTTGCGCGGCATTCGCTTCCTTGACGTGGCCCAGCTGCACCGACAGCATGCCGCCGTTTTCGCCGAGCGTCACGGGGTGATCGACCCCGTTCGGCATGCGCACGCCGGGACGGTACACGTACACCGTCATCGGCGGGTTGATCGCGGCTCCGGTCTTCGGATCGGCATGAACCGTGACCGTCAGCGGCTTGTTATCGCCCTGCAGGAACGGATCCTGCAGGTTGAAGCCGGTCTCCCAACCCGCGGACAACTGCTTATGAAGCGCCATGTCCGTCGCAATCGCCTGGCGCATGTCCATCGTGGGCATGACCAAGGTGATGAACATGGAGCTGGACAGCGCGACGCCGAACATTCGCGCACCGATCTTATATTCACGAAACGCCATATTGGCTCTCCCCCTTCGTGTTTCTGGGTGTCTTATCGCTCGTAGGCAAGCTCTTGCGGCATGCGGCCGGCCGGAATCACCGTGCCCTCACGCGCAGTCAGCCACATGTTGATCAGCCACAGGATGTTGCCGGTGAACACCATCGTGCCACCGATCCAGCGGGCGATCATGTACGGGTGCTCGGCGATCACGGTGTCGATGTACGGCACTTCGTAGATCTTGGCAGCGCCCTGGATGAGGCCGGCGATCGTCATCGAAACCCAGTAGGTCGTGAAGCCGATGAGCAGCATCCAGTAGTGCACGTTGCCCAGGGTCAGCGAGTACAGCTTGCGGCGCATGATGTTCTGCAGACCGAAGTACACCGCGGCGACTTCCAGGAAGGTCGAGAAGCCGAGCAGCGCGAGGTGCGCGTGGGCCACGATCCAGCCGGTGCCGTGGATGTACCAGTTGATCGCGCGGGTCTGCTGGAAGCCGCCTTGCATGTTCAGCGGGATGGCCATCAGTACGCCCGTGATCGTGAAGCGGATTTCCAGGTTTTCCACGAACATGTGCCACTTGCCCTGCATGGTGAGCATGAGGTTGGACACGAACGCGATTGCAGGCACCAGGATCAGCACGCCTTCCACCGAGGCGAAGGACTTGAGCCACTCCGGCAGCGGGGCGGACATCAGGTGGTGCGCGGCGGGGGTCGAGTAGAACACCACGACCGACCAGAAGTGCAGGTGGCCGATGCGGTGCGAGTACAGCGGGTTGCCCGTGACTTTCGGCACCGTGTAGTACGCGATCGCGGCGGCGACCGGGGTGATCCAGAGGCCGAGCACGTTGTGCGCGAACCACCAGGTCATGTAACCCTCGGTCAGACCGGTCAGGTGGAAGAACTCGGGGGTGTTACCGACCAGGAACACGATGGTGACCATGAACACGGCGGCGGCGAAGAACCAGTTCGTCGTGTAGATCCCCTGCGTGCGGCGCTGAATGACCGTCATCCAGACGTTGATGCACAGCGGCAGCACCATCCCGAACGCGATGTAGAGGTCGATGAACCACGGGAAGTCGGAGTACTCCCGGCCCGAGGTGATTCCGGACCACAGCACCGTCAGGCCCAGCGAAAGGCCGACGTTCCAGGACAGGGCGTTCCACAGGCCCAGCTTCTCGGACCACAGCTTGGTGTTGCCCAGAGCGGGCGTGATGTACATCATCGCCATGCCGAAGGCCATCGAGATCCAGCCGAAAATCACCGCATGGACGTGCACCTGGCGCATGTGGCCAAACGCGAAGTACATGTTGCCGGTGACGAAATCCGGGAAACCGAGCTTGGCGGCATTGAACGAGCCGAGACCGGTCCCGATGACAAACCACAGAATGGCGGAAAAGCCCCAGTAGATGGCCGCCGCCCCGTTTGGAATGTCCTCATTACGTGCAAATAGATACTTAAACATGGTATTCCCCTTCGTTACTCGAGGTCATGTCTCGAAAATTTCAACCGCGCTTCTGTTCCTGGTGGTTCTTCGGCGTCAGGATGTAGTAGGAAAGCAGCATGCTCGAGAACGCGAGCAGGATTCCCAGCAATCCGGCAATGGTTGCCATGGTTGGTTACCTCGTTGATTCGAAATCCGTGGATGGATGGTCGTGAAACAAAGCCGTTGCCGCTCAGTGCGCGCCGGCGTGCGCTTCGTTGCGCTTGTTGGCGCGCTCGAGCATGTCGTGCTTCGTCAGGCCGACGACCAGAATTCCGACGAAGGCAAAACCGAATACGAGCATGGCCCAATCGATGAATCCGGTGAACGTCGACGGATCGTAGGCCATCCCGCCGATACCACCCCAGTTCCCAAAACCGCCGCGTCCCAGCATGCACATCATCGCCGCGCCGAACACGCTGCCGTTGCCCATGCCGGTCAGCATCCCGCCAACGATGATGGACCAGAAGGCTTTACTCGTTATCGACCTTTCTTCCATGCTCCCCCCTAGAGGCTAGTACTTCAAAAATTCCCTTCCGGACCGGCGCGAGAAGCGCCATGGAACTCCGGACCGAAAGCCAGAAACCACAACTCACTGAACGAACTCGCAGAACCGGTTGCCGCGTCGTGCATCTCCCTATGTGTCGGACCTCCACAGTGCGGAATTTTTCCTTTTTTCATTTTCACTGCGGAAAAGCAGGCGCGATCATAGGAAGAGCGGTCTCCCGCTGTCAAGCGCAAAGCGCGTACGCACCGGCGCCGGCACGCGCCGCCAATACCGTGTTTGGGTTCTCCTCCTCGCTTGCAACCGCATCGCCGCGGGCATCGATTCACCCGATACGGCGACATGGGCTTTCTTCTGATAGTCGGCGGATTGTGGCGGAGAAAAAACCGGGGCGCAAAGTTTTTTTCCGAGGGTGATCGGTGCCGTATCGCCAGCGCAACAGATTTCGGCGGCGATGAGAATGCATTCGAATTGGCCGCGTCGGCAGCGCGCAAGCGATCGCCCTTTTTTGGTGCGCCACGGCAAGACAACGCGTCGGGCCGAGGCGCCGGACCGGCTGCGCGGCGACCTGACCCGGGCGGTCCCGAAGTCCGAGGCAGTTTGGGATACCATTGCGCACTTGTTTCCCGCGCGGCGCCCGTCCCGGGAGCCGGATGCGGCCGGAGGATTGCCATGAGCGGTATTGCCCAGTTTTTCCAAAACCTGCCCGACGGCTGGACGATCTACGTCTGGCTGGTTGCGGGTGGCCTGATCATCATCGCCGCCATCTTCTGGATGCGCTGGGGATTCAAAAACGAGCAGTTCGACGAAGACATCAAGTATGTGATCTTCGACGAAGAGGACCAGGACAAGATGACGCCCGAGGAATATGCGAAGTCCCGGGAGGTCATGAAGAAGCAGATGGAAAGCCGCGAGCGGCACCTGGCGATGAAGGCCGCCGCCGAAGCGCAGAAGCGCCGGGCGTAAAGGGCGGCCCGCGTGCGATCCGGAGAGAAAGCCCTGTGGGGCGGCATGGCGCTGTTCGTCGCTGCCGGGGTCGCCTGGAAGCTGGCGCACCCGCCGACCAAGCGCGACGAAGAGATCCCGTACTACAGCACGGCCTCCCACGCGGTCGCCGTGCGCGCCAGCGAACTGATCGATCAGTACTCGTGCAAGGATTGCCACAGCCTGTGGACCACGCACAACATGTTCCAGTTCGTGCCGGCGCCGATGCTCGACGGGATCGGCTCGCTGCGCAGCAGGCAGTGGCTGTATGACTACCTGTCGGCGCCCGATCCGCAGCGCATCCTGAAGTCGCGTCTCAAGAAGAAATTCCAGATGCCGTCCTACGCCTCCATGCCGGAAGCGGACCGGCGCGTGCTGGTCGACTATCTTGCGAGCCTGCGGGTGAAGGACTGGTACCTGGACCAGACGCGCAAGCTTGAGCAGGACAAGCTGACGGGGTCCAGTACGGCCCAGTGAGCGGAGGCGGGGGATCGGGAATCCGTTGTTACTTCCGCCGCGCCGCGGCACCCCGCTTGCGCGCCCGCGCGAGGCGCGCCCGCACGTTGACTACCTCGATCAGCAGCGCCACGGCGACGACGCCGTAAGACCCCCACACGAAGCGCGCATAGCCGCCCATGGCAAAAAACGCGTGCATGCTGGCCCACTTCATGCGGAAGCCCTCCCTGCCGAAACCTGCCGCACCCACTCCGCGCCACGTTCGCGCTCGAGCACCAGCGCGCGCGCGCGCGTGAGCGCCACCGCGATGGCGTACATCCAGAACGCCAGCGCCATCACCAGCATCGACCAGAGCATCGGCGCGGCGATCGTCGGCGCCTTTCCCAGGGTGATCGACGCGCCCTGGTGCAGCGTGTTCCACCACCGCACCGAAAAGTAGATGATGGGCACATTCACCACCCCGACCAACGCGAGCACGCCGGCGGCCCGGTCGGCGCGGCGCACATCGTCGATCGCGCTGTGCAGGGCCATGAACCCCATGTACAGGAACAGCAGGATCAGGGTCGACGTCATGCGCGCATCCCAGTCCCAGTACGTGCCCCAGGTCGGCCGGCCCCACAGAGCACCCGTCCACAACGACAGGAACGCCATGAGCGCGCCGGTAGGCGCCAGGGCGCTCGCCATGATGGAGGACAGCCGCGTGTTGAACACCAGCCCGACTCCCGCCCAGAACGCCATCACCAGATACACGAACATCGCCATCCACGCGGCGGGCACGTGGATAAACATGATGCGGTAGACCTCGCCCTGCTGGGCATCGGTCGGCGCGACGAAGAAGCCCAGATAGAGTCCGACTGCCGTCAGAATCGCGGCGAGCGCCCCGAACACCGGAACGGCCTTGCCGGCGAGACGATAGAACTCGGAGGGAGCGGCGAAACGAAACAGGGAAGCCATATCGCGATTATTCCAAAGAAATCCGCAACGCTGCGACGATCGCCCACGGTGCAAGCGCGGCTGCGCCCAGGGAAATGCCGCCCAGCAACAGCAGGTTCGCCGCCGCCGGCACGCCGCTCGCCACCGACTCCACCGCCCCCGCGCCGAAGATCAGCACCGGCACGGTGAGTGGCAGCACCAGCAAGGTCACGAGCACCCCGCCGCCGCGCAGACCCAGGGTGAGCGCGGCCCCCACGGCACCGAGCAGGCTCAAGGTCGGCGTCCCCAGCGCGAGGCTCGCCACCAGCGTGGCGGTGGGCGCACCGCCGAGATCGAACATCAGCGCGATCGGCGCCGCCGCGATGGTGATGGGGGCACCGGTGACGAGCCAGTGCGCCACGATCTTGCCGACCACGAACACCGCCGCCGGCTGCCCCGAAAGCAGCATCTGCTCGAGCGATCCGTCGGCGTGGTCCTGTGCGAAGAGCCGCGCCAGCGACACGATCGACGCCAGCAGCGCCGCGACCCAGACCGTGCCCGGCCCGATCATGCGCAACACGTTGACGTCCGGCCCCACGCCCAGCGGAACCATGGTCACGACCACGAAGAAGAAGAGCAGCACGTTGAGCACGTCTCCGCGCTGGCGCAGCGCGAGCAGCAGGTCGCGCCGGATCACCGCGACCAACGATGCGATCATGCCAAGGCCTCCGCATCCACCTCGTCCGGCTCGGGTGCGCGCAATTCCAGCCGCCGGATGTGCTCCGAAAGGCCCACCGGCAGATGCGCGGTCAGGACCACGATGCCGCCGCGCGCGAGCTGCGCCGAGATGAGATCGTTCAAGGTCGCCACCGCCGCCGCGTCGAGGGCGTTGAACGGCTCGTCGAGGATCCAGATCCGCGCCGACGCCGCGCCGCAGAGCCGGGCCAGCGCCACGCGGCGCTTCTGCCCTTGCGACAGGTGCCGCGCCAGGACTTCGCCGAACGCGCCCAGCCCCATGCGGGCAAGCGCCTCCTCGGCGGCATCGACAGTCGTGCCGGCATCGCCGGCCTGCGCTGCCGCCCCCCGGATCGCCGCCTCCAGACGGATGTTCTCCAGGGCGGTCAGGTCGTCCTTCACGCCGTTCAAGTGGCCGACGAAGGCCAGATCGGCGCCGAATTCTTCGCGCGCACGCAGGATCGGCTTGCCGTCCCAGCGCACCTCGCCCTCGGTCGGCTGCAGCAGGCCGCACAGCACCCGCAGCAGCGTGGTCTTGCCCGCGCCGTTCTCTCCGGCAATGTGCAAGCCCTCGCCCGGCCGCAGTTCGAAGGACAGCCTTTCGAACAGGCGGCGTTCGCCGCGAATGCACTGCAGGTCGATCGCTTGCAGCATGGGCCCGGTCAATCCGCCGCCAGCAGCGCCGAAACCATCGCCGCGATCCCCTCGCCGCGGCCGGTGAAGCCCAGCTTCTCGGTGGTCTTGCCCTTGACGCTGACGGCGCCCTTCTCCACGCCCAGCGCCGCCGCCAGCGCGGTGCGCATCGCATCGACATAGGGGGCGATCTTCGGCTGCTGCGCGACCACCGTGCAGTCGAGATTTCCCAGGCGCCATCCCTCCGCCCGCACCCGCGCCCACGCCGCATCGAGCAGGCGCATGCTGTCCGCGCCGCGATAGCGTTCGTCGGTATCCGGGAACATCGCCCCGATGTCGCCCAGTCCGGCGGCGCCGAGCAGCGCATCGATGACCGCATGGGCCAGCACGTCGGCATCCGAATGGCCCGCCAGGCCCAGCGGATATTCGATGGCGACGCCCGCCAGGATCAGCTTGCGCCCTGCCACCAGCGCATGCACGTCGAAACCTTGCCCCACCCGGATCCGCATCACCACCGCCCCTGTCGTTTGAGGACGGCTTCCGCCAGCGCGAGGTCGCCCTGCTCCGTCACCTTCATGTTGCCGGCCGAACCGGCGATCAGGCGCGGGCGACGGCCCAGCGCTTCCACCGCCGCCGACTCATCGGTGATCGCGGCGAAGCCGCGCGCGGCGGCGCCGCCGGGGCCGCTGCCGCCGGTCACGCTGCCCGCCACGCCGTCGAGCGCCCGGCGCAGCACGTCGAGCCGGAACATCTGCGGCGTCAACGCGCGCCAGAGTCCGGTGCGATCCACCGTCTCGGCAACGCGCCCCTCCTGCTCGCGCTTGACGGTATCGGCAAGCGGCGCCGCCAGCAGGCCGCCATCCTCGTCGAGCGCGCCGTCGATCAATGCGGCGAGGTCGCCCGCGCCCAGGCACGGACGCGCGGCATCGTGCACCAGCACCCAGGTCCGCTCGGGATTGGGAACCGCTTCGGCAAGCGCATGCACGCCGTTGCGAACCGTCTCGGCGCGCGTCGCCCCCCCTGCGGCGAGCACTTCACAATGTTGCGGCAGGTCGAGTGCCTGCGCATGCGTATCCCCCGGCGCCACCACGACGAGAATGCCCTGCACCCGCGCATCCGCGGCAAGCGCGTCCACGGACCATTCGAGCAGCGTTCGCGGTCCGAGGGAAAGATATTGCTTGGGGCGATCCGCGCGCATGCGCACGCCGGTCCCGGCGGCGGGGATCAAACCGACGATCTGATTCAATGCAACCCTTCAAAAAAATGCGCCCCCCCACCCCAATCCGCTCCGCCCGATGGAGGAAGCGGAAATGCACACCCCCGCTCGCGGAAGAGGGCGGAGGTGCGGGTGTCTGCGCCGGGCGCGCAGCCTGATATCTTGTCTCCGGTTCCTATAATACCGGCGATGCAACATTCTCCAGAGTCCGGCGCCGTCCCGCCGCTTCCGCCGCAGATTCCACCGCAATGGACGACGCTGCGAACCGGCCAGCGTTACACCATCCCCCGGCCGCCGGGATCCGGCGATGCCCTGCTGCTGGCCCGGTTCGCGATCGAAGGGAAATCGGAGGGCCGGTCCACCGTGCTCGTCTGCGCCGACGCGCTCGACGCGCAGCGGCTTGCCGAGGAGTTGCGCGTGTTCGCGCCGACCCTGTCGGTCTGCGCCTTTCCCGACTGGGAAACGCTGCCCTACGACACGATTTCGCCGCACCCCGACCTG
Source organism: Burkholderiales bacterium GJ-E10 (assembly GCA_000828975.1). NCBI lineage: Bacteria > Pseudomonadati > Pseudomonadota > Betaproteobacteria > Burkholderiales > Burkholderiales bacterium GJ-E10. Next base: position 2,322,771 of record AP014683.1, read on the forward strand.
GTTTCGGAACGGCTACAGACCTTGTACCGTCTTTCCCACGGCGAGGGCATCGACGTCCTCGTCACCGCGGCGACCACGGCGCTCGCACGCCTGGTCCCGCCGGAATTTCTCGCCGGCCGCAGTTTTTTCTTCCGCCAAGGGGAGGATCTCGACGCCGACAAGCTGCGCGACCAGATGGTGCTCGCCGGCTACCAGTCCGTCTCGCAGGTCGTTGCGCCGGGCGAGTTCGCGGTGCGCGGGGGCCTGATCGACCTCTATCCGACCGGCTCGGCGGTGCCGTACCGGATCGATCTCGCCGACACGCTCATCGATTCGATCCGCGCGTTCGACCCCGACACCCAGCGCAGCCTCTATCCGGTACCCGAGATCCGGCTGCTGCCGGGGCGCGAGTTCCCCTTCGACGAAGCCGCGCGCACCGCATTCCGCGGCCGCTGGCGCGAAACCTTCGAAGGCGACCCGAGCCGCTCACCGGTGTATCGCGATGCCGGCAACGGCATCGCCTCGGCGGGGATCGAATACTACCTGCCGCTCTTCTTCGCGCGCTGCGCGACCCTGTTCGACTACTTGCCGGCCGCCGCGCGGATCGCCCTGCACGGGGACGTCGCGGCGGCCTGTCGGCAATTCCGGGCCGACACGTCGGAACGGCATCGATTCCTGTCGCGCGACGCGCAGCGGCCCTGCCTCGATCCGGATCGCTTGTACCTGGGGACGGACGATTTCTTCGTCGCGCTCAAGCCCTACGCGCAGCTTGCCGTCGCGCCCGCCCCTGCGGGCGAAGAGGGTCCGGGTGAAAGGCGCGTATTCGCCGCGCTCCCCGATCTCACCGTCGACCGCAAGGCCGCCGATCCCCTGCATCGCCTGCGCCTCTGGTGCCAGGCGTTCCCGGGCCGCGTCCTGATCTCGGCCGATTCGCCCGGCCGGCGCGAGACCGTCGCGCAACTGTTCCGCGATCATGACTTCGCCGTCCGGGACTGCGCGAGCGTGGCGGAATTCTTCGCGTTGTCGGGCGCCGACCGCGCGCCGTCGGCGACGCTCACGGTCTCGCCCTTGCATCAAGGGTTCTGCGTTCCCGGAATCGACGCACCGTCCGCCACGCCGTTTGCCACGCCGTTTGCCATCGTCACCGAAGCGGAGCTCTACGCCAGCAACCCGAACCGCCAGCGCGGGCGGGGACGCGAGCGCGCCTCCAACGTCGAGGCCATGGTGCGCGATCTCGCCGAACTGCGCATCGGCGACCCGGTCGTGCACTCGGAACATGGCATCGGCCGCTACCTCGGTCTCGAGACGATGGATCTGGGCGAGGGACCGGCGGAATTCCTGCACCTCGAATATGCCAAGGGCGCCAAGCTCTACGTTCCGGTGGCGCAACTGCACTGCATCAGCCGCTACAGCGGCGCCGACCCGGAAAGCGCGCCGCTGCACACCCTGGGTTCGGGGGATTGGGAACGCGCCCGGCGCAAGGCGGCGCAGCAGATCCACGACACCGCCGCCGAACTCCTCAACCTCTATGCGCTGCGCGCGGCGCGCAAGGGTCACGCCTTCGCGTTTTCGGAAGCCGACACCCAGCGCTTTGCCGAGGGCTTCGGCTTCGAGGAGACGCCGGACCAACAGGCGGCGATCGATGCCGTGCTGCGCGACATGCGCGCCGGCAGTCCGATGGACCGCCTGGTCTGCGGCGACGTCGGATTCGGCAAAACCGAGGTCGCCCTGCGCGCGGCCTTTGCCGCCGTGTCGGGCGGCAAACAGGTCGCCGTGCTGTGCCCGACCACCCTGCTCGCCGAGCAGCATGCCCAGACGTTCCGCGACCGCTTCGCCAACTGGCCGGTGCGGATCCGCGAACTATCGCGGTTCCGCTCGCCGAAGGAAACCGCACAGGCAATCGATGGGCTGCGCAACGGCACCATCGACATCGCCATCGGCACGCACAAACTGCTCTCGGCGGAAATGCGCTTCGCCAATCTCGGTCTGGTGATCATCGACGAGGAACACCGCTTCGGCGTGCGGCAGAAGGAACGGCTCAAGACCCTGCGTGCGGAGGTCGACGTACTGACCCTCACCGCCACGCCCATCCCGCGCACGCTGGCGATGTCGCTCGAGGGGATCCGAGAATTCTCGGTCATCGCCACCGCGCCGCAGCGCCGCCTCGCCGTCAAGACCTTCGTGCGCCAGAACAGTCCCGGGCTGATTCGCGAGGCCTGCCTGCGCGAACTCAAACGGGGCGGCCAGATCTACTTCCTGCACAACGAGGTCGAGACGATCGAGAACCAGCGCGCCCGCCTGGCCGAGTTGCTGCCGGAGGCCCGAATCGGGGTCGCGCACGGCCAGATGCCCGAGCGCGACCTCGAGCGCGTGATGCACGACTTCTACCAGCAGCGCTTCAACCTGCTGCTCTGCACGACGATCATCGAAACCGGGATCGACGTCCCGACGGCCAACACCATCGTCATCCATCGTGCCGACCGCTTCGGCCTGGCACAGCTGCACCAGCTGCGCGGCCGGGTGGGACGCTCGCACCACCAGGCGTACGCCTACCTGCTGATCGAGGAGGGCGCGATCACCAAGAACGCCGAAAAACGCCTCGAAGCGATCCAGAGCCTCGAGGAGCTCGGCAGCGGCTTCTACCTCGCGATGCACGACATGGAGATCCGCGGCGCCGGCGAGGTGCTGGGCGATTCCCAATCCGGGAATGTGCAGGAGATCGGCTTCGACCTTTATTCGCAGATGCTCAATGCCGCGGTCCGGGGGCTGCGTTCGGGCAAGGAGCCGGACCTGCTGCGGCCGCTCGCCGCGACCGCGGAGATCAACCTGCACGTGCCGGCCCTGCTGCCCGGCGACTATGTCCCCGACGTGCATCAACGCCTGTCGTTCTACAAGAGGCTGGCATCGGCCTCCGACGCCGACGCGCTCGCCGCGATGCAGGAGGAGATCGTCGACCGCTACGGCCGGCTGCCGCCGCCGGCGCGCGCGCTGCTCGACACGCACCGCCTGCGGCTCGACGCCGAGCGCCTGGGCATCCAGCGCATCGACGCCGCACCCGGCGCGATCGTCCTGCAATTCGTGCCGCAGCCCGCGATCGACCCGGCGAACATCATCGCGCTGGTGCAGCGCGACCGCCGCGTGCGCTTCGCCGGACAGGACCGGCTGCGCATCGAGCCGGCGGCCGAGAAGATCGAAGAGCGCCTGCAGCAGCTGCGGGCGGTCTTCCAGGCATTGACCGCGGCATCGGCTCCGCCGCCACCCGAACCGAAGCGAAAGCGATAAATGGACCTCGTACTCCAGTCCCCCGACCTCACCGACATCGCCGTCGAAGCCCTGCAGCGGGCCTGTGCCGCCCGATCCATCCGTCGCAAGCCCGGCGCCGCGCGGCTATCCGAAGTTGCCGACGACGACGGTGGCGGAACGATTCGCGCCGCCATCGCCGCCCTCGCGCAGGAACATGCCTGCGATGCGGCATTCGTGGATGAGGCATTTGTGCAGCGGGATTTCCGCGCGCTGGCGATGGACATGGATTCGACGGTCATCACCATCGAGTGCATGGATGAGATCGCCCGCTACGCCGGCAAGGGCGCCGAAGTCGCTGCGATCACCGAAGCCGCGATGCGCGGCGAAATCCCCGACTTCTCCGAAAGCCTGCGCCGCCGCGCGGCCCTGCTCGCCGGTGCCGATGCGGCGCTGATCGACCGGGTGATCGCCGACCGCCTGCGCTTCTCGCCGGGGGCGCCGGAACTGATCGCGACCGCACGCGCCAACGGCTGGAAAACGCTGCTGGTGTCGGGCGGGTTCGTGCAGTTCACCGGCCATGTGCAGCGTGCGCTGGGCATCGACGTGGCCTGCGCCAATCACATCGAGATTCGCGACGGACGTCTGACCGGTCAGGTATCCGGACCGCCGGAAAACGGCGGCGCAATCGTCGACGCCGCCGGCAAAGCAGCGGCCTTGCAACGCCTCTGCGCGGAGATCGGCTGCGACACCCGGCAGGCGATCGCCGTCGGCGACGGCGCCAACGATCTGCAAATGATGCGCCTGGCAGGACTGTCGGTGGCCTACCGGGCCAAGCCGCTGGTGCGGAGCCAGGCGGACGTGGCGATCCAGCATGCGGGGCTGGACGGGATCCTCAATCTCTTTGCGGACCGGTGGTAACGCGTCCGAACAGATCATGCACGTCGGCGGATTCCACCATGACGTCCGCGAACTCGCCCGCGCGTAGCCGCGGGTCGGGCGCGAGATAGACGACGCCGTCGATCTCGGGCGCATCGGCGCTCGAACGCGCCACCGCCCCCTCCTCCGACACGTCGTCGACCAGGACGCGCAGGACCGTGCCCACTTTGCGCGCCAGGCGGGCGCGCGAAATTTCCTCCTGCGCCGCCATCAGCCGCGCACGGCGATCCTCCCGGACCTCTTCCGGCAGCGCCCCGGGCAGAGCGTTTGCGGCGGCACCCTCCACCGGGGAATAGGCGAAACAGCCGACGCGATCGAGCTGGGCTTCGCGCAGGAATTCGAGCATCGACTCGAACTCCGCCTCGGTTTCGCCGGGGAATCCGGCGATGAAGGTGCTGCGGATCGTCAGATCGGGACAGATCGCCCGCCAGCCGCGGATCCGTTCCAGATTGGCCTCGCCCGCCGCCGGCCGCTTCATCGCCTTGAGCACGCGCGGATGGGCGTGCTGGAAGGGGACGTCGAGGTACGGCAGCACCTTGCCTTCCGCCATCAGCGGAATCACCTCGTCGACGTGGGGATAGGGGTAGACGTAATGCAACCGCACCCAGGCGCCGAGCGCGGCCAGCTCGCGCACCAGTTCGGTCATCCGCGTCCGCACCGGGCGACCGTCGACGAAGCCGGTGCGATAGCGCAGGTCGACGCCGTAGGCGCTCGTATCCTGGGAAATCACCAGCAGTTCGCGCACGCCCTGGCGGACCAGCGCCTCGGCCTCGTGCAGCACTTCGCCGATCGGCCGCGAAACCAGATCGCCGCGCAGGGACGGAATGATGCAGAAGCTGCAGCGGTGATTGCAGCCCTCGGAAATCTTCAGGTACGCATAGTGGCGGGGCGTGAGCTTCAGTCCCGCCGGCGGCACAAGATCGACGCGCGGATCGTGGGGCTGCGGCAGGTGCTCGTGCACCGCCTGCAACACCGCATCGGTCTCGTGCGGCCCGGTCACCGCCAGCACCTTGGGGTGCAGGCTGCGCACGAGGTTGTCGCCCCCGGCGTCGGTGCGTCCACCGAGGCAGCCGGTGACGATCACCTTGCCGTTTTCGGAGAGCGCCTCGCCGATCGCATCGAGCGACTCCTGCACCGCGCTGTCGATAAAGCCGCAGGTGTTGACGACGACGAGGTCGGCTTCCTCGTAGGAACCCTGGATGCGGTAGCCCTCCGCGCGCAGGCGGGTGAGGATGCGCTCGGAATCGACGAGCGCCTTGGGGCAACCGAGGGACACGAAGCCCACGGCGGGAATGGCTTTTTTCTTACGCATGATCGCTGGCCAACCCCCTCTCCCGCTTGCGGGAGAGGGTTGGGGTGAGGGTGTGGAACGAATACCGGTGTTCACATCCCCTCGCCCCGACCGTCTCTCCCAAGGGGGAGAAGGGATATGAATCCGATGAATTTGACATCAGTCGTTGAACACGTCCGCCCGCGCCAGCGTCGGCGCGGCGGCGTCCTTCGCGGCGAGGATCGGCGCCGCGCCGTGCAATGGCCACCGGACGCCGACCGTCGGGTCGTTCCAGACCAGGGAGCGCTCATGCTCCGGCATCCAGTATTCGGTGGTCTTGTACAGGAAGTCGGCCGACTCGCTGCACACCAGAAACCCGTGGCCGAAGCCCGGCGGGATCCACAGTTGCCGCTTGTTCTCTGCACTCAGTTCGAACCCGACCCATTTCCCGAATCGCGGCGAATCGCGGCGCAGATCGACCGCCACGTCGAATACGGCGCCCTGCACCACGCGCACGAGCTTCCCCTGCGGCTTGACGAGCTGGTAGTGGATGCCGCGCAGGACATTCCTCGCGGAGCGCGAATGGTTGTCCTGCACGAAGTCGGCATCGACACCGGTGGCTTCGCGAAACCGCCGGGCGTTCCAGCTTTCCAGAAAGAAGCCGCGATCGTCTCCGAAGACCTTCGGATCGATGAGCAGGACTTCCGGCAATTCGGTTGGCGTTACTTGCATTTACCCTCACCCTGACCCTCTCCCACAGGCGGGAGAAGGGATGTTCTGCCCTACCGCACGGGTTCGCGCAAGATGCGCTGCAGATACTGCCCGTATCCGTTCTTCGCCATCGGCGCGGCCAGGCGTTCGAGTTCCTGCGCATCGATCCAGCCCTGGCGGAAGGCGATCTCCTCGGGACAGGCGATCTTGAGCCCCTGCCGCGTCTCGATCGTCTGGATGAACTGCGCCGCATCGAGCAGCGACTCGTGCGTGCCGGTGTCGAGCCAGGCCATGCCGCGGCCCATGATTTCCACCTGCAGGCGGCCCTGCTCCAGATAGGCGCGGTTGACGTCGGTGATCTCGAGCTCGCCCCGTGGCGACGGCTGGAGCGCCGCCGCGATATCCAGCACCTGATTGTCGTAGAAATAGAGTCCGGTCACCGCGTAGTTCGAACGCGGCTGCGCAGGCTTCTCCTCGATCGACAGGGCGCGGAACTGCGCGTCGAACGCCACCACGCCGTAACGCTCGGGATCCGTCACGTGATATGCGAAGACCGTGGCGCCGCTCGCCCGCGCGTTGGCGCGCTGCAATTGTGCGACCAGATCGTGGCCATAGAAGATGTTGTCGCCCAGCACGAGCGCGGTATCGTCCGTGCCCACGAATCGGCGACCGAGGATGAAGGCCTGCGCCAACCCATCCGGGCTCGGCTGCACCTGATACGACAGGTTCAGCCCCCAGCGCGCGCCGTCGCCCAGCAGCTGCTCGAAGCGCGGCGTATCCGCCGGGGTCGAAATGACCAGGATGTCGCGAATCCCCGCGAGCATCAGCGTGCTCAGCGGGTAGTAGACCATCGGCTTGTCGTACACCGGCAGCAGCTGCTTGGACACCGCCTGCGTGACCGGATAGAGCCGGGTGCCGGAACCGCCGGCAAGGAGGATGCCTTTTCGGCGCGAAACCGGGCTCATCGATCCGCCCCCTCTGCCACGCCGCCGTATTGCAGCGCCACCCACTCCCGGTACTTCCCGGACGTGACCTCGGCGACCCAATCGGGGTGGTCGAGAAACCACGCGATCGTCTTGCGCAGGCCGGTGTCGAACGATTCCGCCGGCTTCCACCCCAGTTCGCGCTCGATCTTCGTGCAATCGATCGCATAACGCCGATCGTGGCCCGGCCGGTCCTTCACATAGGTGATGTGCCGCGCGTACGAACCGGCACCGTCGGGCCGCAGTTCGTCGAGCGCGGCGCAGATCCGTCGCACGACCTCGATGTTGCGTACTTCGTTGCGCCCGCCGATGTTGTAGGTCTCGCCCAGGCGGCCATCTTCCAGTACCCGGCGGATGCCGCTGCAGTGGTCGCCGACGTAGAGCCAATCCCGCACGTTCTGCCCGTCGCCGTATACCGGCAGAGGCTTGCCCTGCAGCGCATTGGCGATCATCAGCGGAATGAGCTTTTCCGGAAACTGGAACGGCCCGTAGTTGTTGCTGCAATTGGTCGTGAGCACGGGCAGGCCGTAGGTATGGAAGTACGCCCGTACCAGATGGTCGGACGCCGCCTTCGATGCGGCGTACGGACTGTTGGGCGCGTAGGGCGTGGTCTCGGTAAACGCCGGATCGTGTTCCTCCAGCGAGCCGTAGACCTCGTCGGTGGACACATGCAGGAAGCGAAAGGCATCGCGCGCCGCGCCGCTCAACTCGCCGTGGTATGCGCGCGCGGCTTCGAGCAGGGCGAAGGTTCCCTCGATGTTGGTGCGCACGAATTCGCCCGGGCCGAGGATCGAACGGTCGACGTGGCTTTCGGCCGCGAAATGCACCACAGCGCGCGGCCGGTCCCGGCGCAGCAGCGCGAGCACCGCCGCGCTATCGCAGATGTCCTGCCGCACGAACTGCAGGCCGGGATGGGCGCGCACGGACGCAAGGTTGGCGAGGTTGCCGGCATACGTGAGCGCGTCCAGCACCAGCACGGGCTCGTCGACCGCCGCCCGCTCCGGATGCAGCCAGTCGACGACGAAGTTTGAACCGATGAAACCGGCGCCGCCGGTGACGAAAATCATTGCATTCCTTTCCATGCGGCGGGAATCCGGCCCCACGCGCTCCTCCGCGCCCGATATCGCTCCGATCGCGCGCGGGGCCGGGTCCCCGCCGCGATCATCCCCGCGATCATCCCTATTCTCCCGCCGCCCGGATCTTCTTCAGCAGCGCCGTCGTCGAGCGCTCGTGCTCGAACGCAATGGCGACGGTGCGCGCTCCCCAACTGCGGGCGAGGCGCGCTTCGGGCGTCGCGTCGATGTCGTAATCGCCGCCCTTGACGTAGATCTCCGGCCGCACGATCTCCAGCACCGGCAGCGGCACCGATTCCCCGAAGATCGTCACCAGGTCGACCGCCTCCAGCGCGGCGAGGACGGCGGCCCGGTCGGCCTCGCCGTTGAGCGGCCGGTCGGACCCCTTGCCCAGGCTGCGCACCGAATCGTCGGAATTGACCGCGACGACGAGGCTCGCCCCGAGGGCGCGGGCACGGGCCAGGTACGTCACGTGCCCGCGATGCAGGATGTCGAACACGCCGTTGGTGAGCACGACGGGCCGCGGCAACGCGCCCACGCGGGCCGCCAAGGCTGCGCGCGGGACGATCTTGGATTCGAACGCGAGATCACTCATCGGAAATGCGCAATACTAGCGGATGCACGCATCCGCGTGCATGACCGGTTTCAACGCCCTCTCCCCATGAAAATCCTGCTCTTCGGCGCCAACGGCCAGGTCGGCTGGGAATTGCAGCGCGCGCTCGCCCCCCTGGGAACCCTGACCGCGCTCGACCGCGGCAACGGCGATCTCGAGAAGCCGCTGCGACCGATCCTGGAACGGGAGGCGCCGGACGTGATCGTCAACGCCGCCGCCTATACGGCCGTGGATCGCGCCGAATCCGAGCCCGAGCGTGCGCAGCGGGTCAACGCCGACGCGGTGGCGGAAATGGCGCAAGCGGCCGCCGGGTCCGGAGCGCTGCTGGTGCATTACTCGACCGATTACGTCTTCGACGGCCAGGGAGCCGCGCCCCATCGCGAAGACGACGCCACGGCGCCGCTCAACACCTACGGCCGCACCAAACTGGCCGGCGAAGCGGCCATCCGCGCCAGCGGTTGCCGCCATGCGATCTTCCGCACGAGCTGGGTCTACGCGGCACGGGGGAAAAACTTCGCGCGCACGATCCTGGAGCGGGCGACGACGCTCGACTCCCTGAAGGTCGTGGCCGACACCTGGGGCGTTCCGACGAGCGCCGAACTGCTCGCGGACGTGACGGCGCTGGCGATCCATCGGGACGCCGGGCGATTTCCCTCCGGCACCTACCACCTCGTTCCGTCCGGTGAAACCACCTGGCACGGGTATGCGGCGGTCCTGCTCGAAACCGCCCGTGCCTGCGGCGTGCCGCTGCGCGTCGCGCCGGAGGCGATCCTTCCCGTCGCGGCAAGCGCGTTTCCCGCGCCGGCCGCCCGGCCATTGAATTCGCGCCTGGACAACACGCGGATCCAGAAGACCTTCGGCCTGGCGTTACCGGACTGGCGCGTGCACGTCCGACGGTTTGTCCAAGAGATCGCCGGCTCGATACACTAGCGCACATTTCCCACCCTCATGCTCGCCCTCTTCCGCCCGCGGGAGGGGGAACACCCGACCCATGGAGAAATCCGAACTGCGCCGCGCCCGCATCCTGGTGGTGGGCGACGTCATGCTCGACCGCTACTGGTTCGGCGATGCCGAGCGCATCTCGCCGGAAGCCCCCGTGCCGGTGGTGCGCGTCGGGCAGGCCGAGGAACGCCTGGGCGGCGCGGCCAACGTCGCCCGCAATATCACGGCCATCGGTGCGCAGGCGGGCTTGCTGAGCGTGGTCGGCAACGACGAGGCCGGCCGGGCGATCGCGGCGCTGCTGCAGCGCGACGCGGTGCGCGACCATCTGCACATCGACAAGACATTGTCCACGACCGTGAAGCTGCGCATCGTGGTGCGCCGGCAGCAGCTTGCCCGCCTCGACTTCGAAAGCCAGCCTGAAGCCGAAGTGCTCAACGCCCACCTCGAGGAATACGCGCGCCTGCTGCCGGAGTACGATCTGGTGATCCTTTCCGACTACGGCAAGGGTGGGCTTACGCACATCCGGCGCATGATCGACCTGGCGCGCGCCGCGCATCGGCCGGTGCTCGTCGACCCCAAGGGCGACGACTATGCGCGCTACGCCGGCGCAACCGTGATCACCCCCAATCGCGCCGAACTGCGGGAGGTGATCGGGCGCTGGCGCGACGAGGCGGATCTCGCCGAGCGGGCACAGCGGCTGCGGCAGGATCTGGGCCTCGACGCGCTGCTGCTCACGCGCAGCGAGGAAGGCATGACGCTCTTCACCGAACGCGGCATCGAGAGCGTGCCGGCGCGGGCACGCGAGGTGTTCGACGTGAGCGGCGCGGGGGACACCGTGATCGCCGTGCTCGGCGCGATGCTGGCGCTGGATCGCGGCCTGCCGGAAGCCATGCGTACGGCCAACCGGGCGGGCGGCATCGTCGTCGGCAAGCTCGGCACGGCAACGGTGAGCCATGAAGAACTGTTCGGAACCGGACAGACCACTCAGGAGACGACACCATGATCATCGTCACCGGCGCGGCCGGATTCATCGGCGCCAACATCCTGCGGGCCCTCAACGAACGCGGCGAAGCCGACATCCTGGCGGTGGACAATCTCAGCACCCGCGCCGACAAGTTCCGGAACCTGGCGGAATTCGAGATCGCCGACTACCTGGACAAGGCAGACTTCATCGACCGCCTGCGCCAGGATGCCTTGCCGCGCGCCACGGCGGTATTCCACGAAGGTGCCTGTTCCGACACCATGGAGCGCGACGGGCGCTACATGATGGAGAACAATTTCCGCTACTCCGTCGATCTGCTCGACTGGTGCGTGGACAAGGGCACCGCCCTCCTCTACGCGTCGTCGGCGGCGGTCTACGGCCTGGGGCCGACGTTCGAGGAAGTGCGGGGCGCGGAGCGTCCGCTCAACGTCTACGGCTATTCGAAGCTGCTGTTTGACAACGTCGTGCGCCGTCGGCTCGAAGCGAATCCGCACGGACTGCCGCCCGTCACCGGCCTGCGCTACTTCAACGTCTACGGCCCGCGGGAAAACCACAAGGAACGCATGGCGTCGGTGGCCTTCCACCATTTCCACCAGTTCCGGCGCGAGGGCAAGGTCAAGCTCTTCGAAGGCAGTCACGGGTTCGCCAATGGCGAGCAGCGGCGCGACTTCATCCACATCGACGACGTCGTCGCGGCCAACCTGCATTTCCTCGATCACCCGACGAGCGGGGTGTTCAACCTCGGCACCGGCCGCGCCCAGAGTTTCAACGACGTGGCGCTGGCGGTGATCAACGCGCTGCGCGAAGCCAACGGCCAGGGCCCGCTCACCCTGGCGCAGGCCGCGAGCCAGGGGACGATCGAGTACATCGCTTTCCCGGATGCGCTGCAAGGGAAGTACCAGGCGTACACGCAGGCCGACACGACGCGGCTGCGCGCGGCCGGATTCGATGCACCGATGATGACCGTCGAACAGGGTGTCGCGGCCTATGTCCGATGGCTGCTGAAGAATTGCTAATGCACTGGAAATCGTGGCGCGAGAGGAAGGATCGCCATTGGTGGGCAATTTCGGCAATGGCGTTTGCACCGCACCCTGTACCGATCCAGCGAGCGGTGGCTGTGCCCGGCCGGGGCCGGCTACGCGGTGGTCGCCCCGACGGGGCGACTGCGCTGCGCTGCGCAGTCCGCGAGCGCACGGCCGAACTCGCTGCGCGGCCTGCGGCCGCTGCGCTCAAACATGCGGCCGTGAGTCAGAAGGGTGGGCGCGCTTGCGCGCGCCGCGCCCGCGGCCTTGTGCTGCTCGCCACCGCGTCTTATGCCGGCCCCGGCCGGGCACAGCCACCGCTCGCAGCCACCAACTCGCCGGGCAAAGACAAACCGCCTTCGATTGCGAACCCCGCGACCCGGCAGGAGGGCGCTTCCTCTCTTGAAGGGCCACCAACGTTTGCCGCGAGATCCGGGTGTCCTGCACCGGTTCCGGCCCCATCGGGGGGCGCGGTGCGCAGCGCAGGAGCCGGGGCGGCGCGCGACTGCGCGCCTCCACTTCTGACTCACGGCCGCATGTCCGAACGCAGCGTCCCCACCGGGGACGCGCAGTGAGTTCGGCCGTGCGCCCCGGCGCCGAGCAGCACAACGCAGTCGGCCCGCAGGGCCGACTGCGCCCCCGGGCCGAAACCGGTGCAGGACGCCCGGATCTCGCACGCGAGCCGCCGGGGCGCCGCCCCGCCGCATTCCTCGACCGGGACGGCGTCATCAACGTCGACCACGGCTACGTCTACCGGCAGGAAGACTTCGCTTTCGTGCCGGGCGTGCTCGACGCGGCGGCGGATCTGGCTCGCATGGGGTATGCGCTGGTGGTCGTCACCAACCAGTCCGGGATCGCCCGCGGCTACTACACCGAGAACGATTTCCACACGCTGGCGGACTGGATGCGCGCGCGCTTCGCCGAGGCGGGCGCGCCGCTCGCGGGCGTGTACCACTGCCCGCACCACCCCGATGCGGGCGACGGAACGCTGCGCCGCGATTGCGACTGCCGCAAGCCCGCGCCGGGAATGCTGCTCGCCGCGGCGCGCGACCTGAACCTGGATCTGTCGCGTTCCGCGCTGTTCGGCGACAAGTGTGACGATCTGCGGGCTGCGCAGGCGGCCGGCGTGCCGCTGCGCGTGCTGCTGGGCAAGGACGGGGCGGCGATGCCGCAGGATGCGTGTCCCGACGCGCTCACCAGCGCGCGGCATCCCTCGCTCGCGCACGCGCTGGCCGATCCGGCGCTGCGGGGGCGGCTCCTGCAGTGCGGAGTTTCCCCGCCCCCGCAGGCCGGAGCGCCCGAGGAGTGAGAAGGAGCACCAAGGCGCTGCCATGCATGGCCGGTGAATTCCCGGCATAATGAATAGTTTTCCTTTGTTTTTTTTCCTGGCATGCGCGCCGCTCGAAGTACCGACATCGCTCCCTTCCTGCCCACGCCGCAGGATCTTGCGCGCTTTTTCCACGTCGGCGCCCTGCAATCGGGTGACGCCCTCGCGCAGGCCAACACCGTAACAGCCATCGAGTTCGACGCGGTGTCGAGCAACGCCATGGAACTGCGCGCCCAGTTGCTCGATGCCGAACACCACCGCTATCAGGTCGGGGTGCGGCTGTCGCGCAAGAACGCCGGCTCCCTGGTGGAGATCGAATCCCACTGCTCCTGCGCCATCGGCCATCTCTGCGAACACGCCGCCGCGGCGCTCCTGCATTGGCAACCGCAACTGCGTGCCGCGATCGCCACCGCCGACACGCCCGACTTCGCGCGCCCCTGGGCCGGACCGGCGGACTCCGATCCGATGGAATCCGCGCCCTCCGACGAACCGGCGCCGCGAATCGCGCACGGTGCGGGCACGGTCTGCGTCCGTCTCGGCGCCGCGCGCCTGCGGCGCCGCGAGGATGACCTTCCCGGCGCACCGCCCCCACCGGCGGCGGTGTTCGTGTCGCTGCGCATCGACGGCATCCGCGTTCCCCTGCAGCGTGCGCCCAGCCGCATGGTGATCGAGGGCGAGACCGTCGACATCGCACCGGACGTGCGCCAGGTCGAGCGTGTCATCACCCAGCTGCATGCATACGGCGCCCGCCCGTGGTCGCACCCCACGCCGCCGCCCAAGCGCCGCACCGTCGATTCCGCCTTCGAAATCGACGACGAAGACGCCGCGCGCCTGATCGACGGTCCAATCGCGACATGGCGAAAACAGGGATGGGACGTCAAGATCGGCGAGGATTTTCCCTGGCAACTGGTGTCGGCGGACGAACTCGACGTGAATGTCCACAACCAGAAGAGCCCCGACTGGTTCGATCTCGAACTCGGCATCCGGGTCGGCGAGCGCCGGTTTCCCTTGCTGCCGCTGCTCGAGTCGGCGCTCGACGATCCCGAGAGCGATACGCTGCAGGTCCGGATCGACGCGCGGCGCGTGGTGCGCCTGCCGCGCGAACGCGTGGCGCCGCTGCTCGACACGCTGATCGAAATCGGCGACCGTCACGGCCAGCACCGCACCACCGGCAAGGACTCTTCTGCCGCCGGCCGGTTCGGCTGGCGCCAGCGACGCGCGGCACGCATGCTGCCGGTTGCGCGCATGGACCTGGCGCGCGTGGCGACGCTCACCGACCGCGGCGTGCTGACCTGGTCGGGTCCGCCCGATCTTCGGGATTTTGCCCACCGCCTGGCCAATTTTTCCGCGCTCGAAGCCGCCCCGGTCCCTGCCATGCTGCGCGCGCAGCTCCGCCCATACCAGCAGGCGGGCCTGAACTGGCTGCAGTTCCTGCGGCAATATGAACTGGGCGGCCTGCTCGCCGACGACATGGGCCTGGGCAAGACCCTGCAGACGATCGCCCACATCTGCGCGGAAAAGGAAGCGGGCCGCCTGACCGCCCCCGCGCTGGTCATCGCCCCCACCTCCCTCGTGCACAACTGGATGGCGGAAACCGCGCGCTTTGCGCCCGACCTGCGCTGCCTGCAGTTGCACGGCACCGACCGCCACCGCGAATTCTCGCGGATCGACGAATCCGACCTCGTCGTCACCAGCTTCGCGCTGCTGGCGCGGGATGCCGATCTGCTGTGCGAGCACCGCTTCCACATCCTCGTCGTCGATGAGGCGCAAGCGGTCAAGAATCCGCGCACCCAAGCCGCCGGAGCGATCCGCAACCTCCAGGTCACGCACCGGCTCGCGATCACCGGTACGCCGCTGGAAAACCATCTGGGCGAGCTCTGGGCCCAGTTCGACTGGCTCACGCCCGGTTTGCTGGGCGATCAGGCCAGCTTCACCCGCCTGTATCGCAACCCGATCGAAAAGCGCGGCGACGAAGACCGGCGCGCGCACCTGGCAACCCGCATCCGGCCGTTCGTGCTGCGCCGGCGCAAGGACGAAGTGGCGCCCGAGCTGCCGCCCCGCACCGAAATCGAGCGCTACGTCGAACTACAGGGCACCCAGCGCGATCTTTATGAGGCGGTGCGGGCCAGCATGCACGAACGGGTCCGGAGCGCCTTGGCGGAACAGGGGATCGAGCGCAGCCAGATCCTCGTCCTCGATGCCCTGCTCAAGCTGCGGCAGGTCTGCTGCGACCCGCGGCTGACCGGTCTCGCCGCCGCCGGCGCGGCAAGCGAGTCGGCGAAGCTCGAATCGCTGCTCGAAATGCTCGACAACCTGCTCGCCGACGGGCGGCGGGTGCTGCTCTTTTCGCAGTTCACCTCGATGCTCGAACTCATCGAGGAGGCGCTGCGCGAACGGGGGCAGCAGCGGGACCAGGATTACGCACTGCTCACCGGCGAGACGCGCGACCGCGCCGCCCAGGTCGAGCGGTTCCAGCGCGGCGACGTGCCGCTCTTCCTGCTGAGTCTCAAGGCCGGCGGAACGGGCCTCAACCTCACCAGCGCCGATACGGTCATCCACTACGATCCGTGGTGGAACCCGGCAGTGGAGGCGCAGGCGAGCGACCGCGCGCACCGCATCGGCCAGGACAAGCCGGTCTTCATCTACCGCCTGCTCTGCGCCGGCACGATCGAAGAGCGGATGCGCGCCCTGCAGGCGCGCAAGGCCCAGCTCGCCGAGGCGATGTTCGGCGACGAAGCGGGGCTGGCGCGGGCGCTGACCGCGGAGGACATCGAGGCGCTTCTGGCGCCGGCGATCGCCCCATCCGCCGTGGTGGGCGATGGGGATAGCCCATGGAAAGGACCTTGATTTCGCGCACCGGGATGACGTAAAATCCAACTTCACTCCCACTTTCCAACTTCCGTTTGCAATGACCACAACCCGTCTGCGAGAAAAATCCCAGATGACCGTTCCGAGCGAGGTCGCGCGGCAGCTCGGCCTGCAGACGGATGAACTGCTTGACATCCGGGTCGTCGGCGATGCCTTCGTCGTCAGTCCGCAGCGGACGGCGCGCTTGCGCGGCACCCATCCGATGCAGTTCTGGGGAGCCGGACGCAAGGCCGGTGGGTCGGATGCGGCGGACATCGACCGCCATATCGCGGCATTGCGCGACGAATGGGATCGCCCCGCAGAGCCGACGGAACAGCCGGTGTAACGTGTGGAAACGGCGCGCGGAATCGACGACCTCCTGCAGCGCCATCGCGGCAGCCGGGTCTATTTCGACACCAACTGCTTCATCTACGTCGTCGAAGGCGTCGAGCGCTATCGGCCGGTTCTGGAGCCGCTGATGAACGCGGCCGCGACCGGCGCGGTGACCGGAGTAACCGGCGAAATCACCCTGGCCGAGGTGCTGGTGAAGCCGCTCCGCGACCAGGAGGCGCAACAAGTGCTGCTGTACAAGCAGATGCTCGCCGATCGCCAGCCGATCACGCTCGTGCCGATCACGCAAACGATCTGGGAGTCCGCTGCCGCCCTGCGCGCCCGGTTGCCGGTTCGCCTGCCCGACGCCGTACATCTCGCGGCGGCCCGCCACGCGGGATGCGCCCTGTTCGTCACGAACGATGGCGCACTGACGGCGTTGCCGGATCTGGAAATCCTGCACCTCGACGCCGCCTTGGCGTAAAAGGTGCGATGGAAATGCGTGATCCATTGAGACGAGGAGAGCGGGTGTTCATGGTGAGGGGGCGCAAGCCATGACCCTCTACGCCATCGGCGACCTGCAGGGCTGCCGCGGCAGCCTCGAGCTTCTGCTTCCCCGCATTCCCGGCGATGCCCGCCTGGTTTTCGTCGGCGACCTCGTCAATCGCGGTCCGGACTCGCTCGGCACGCTGCGGCGCGTCCGCGATCTCGGCGATCGTGCGGTGGCGCTGCTCGGCAATCACGATCTGCACCTGCTGGCCGTAGCCGCAGGCATCCGCCCGCTGCATCACGACGACACGCTGCAGGACATCCTCGATGCGCCGGATGCGCAGGAATTGCTGGATTGGCTGCGCGCCCGCCCGCTGGCCCACGCCGAAGAAGGCGCGCTCTTCGTCCATGCCGGAGTGCTGCCGCAATGGGACCGCGCGCAAACGCTCGCCCTGGCGCACGAGGTCGAAGCGCAGTTGCGCGCCCCGAACTACCGGACCTTCCTTGCAACCATGTACGGCAACCAACCGGCGCGCTGGGACGATGCCCTCACCGGGGCCGACCGGTCGCGCTGCGTTCTCAACGCCCTCACGCGCCTGCGCTTCCTCACGCCGGACGGCGCCATGGACTTCAAGACGAAAGCGTCGCCGGACCGTGCCCCCGAGGGGCGCATCGCCTGGTTCGATCACCCCGCGCGACGCAGTCGTGGCACCACCGTGGTGTTCGGCCACTGGTCGACGCTCGGCCTGATGCTGGCCCGCGACGATGCGATCGGAATCGATACCGGCTGCCTGTGGGGCCGTCAGCTCACGGCGTTGCGCTGGCCGTCGCGGGAGGTGATTCAGGTTCCGTGTCCGCAGGTTCGACAGCCGAACGCGGGAGAGTGAGCGCCAGGGCTTCGCCGATCGCGGCATGGGCTGCATGGGCCAGCGCGCGGCGATCCTGCCCCGGCGTCGCGATCGCCGGCAGCCAGTGGAGTTCCGCCCCAAGGCGCGGTGCCCGCAGGATGCGCCAGATCGACTGCGCCAAGTTCATCTCGCCGACGTATGCGGCGGCGTCCGAGCGCATGCCGCCCTGGTGGTAGCGCAGCGCCACCGGGACCAGGGGCGCACCGGCATCGATCGCCGCCTGCAGGAGGTTTGCATGGAAGTGCAGCAGTTGCGAGCCGTCGGTCGTCGTCCCCTCCGGAAAAATTCCGATGTGCTGCCCGGCCGTCAGCCGCTCCGCCACCGCGCGGTTGACCTCGGCAACCGCCTGGCGCCGCCCGCGCTCGACGAACAGCGTGCCCACCGCCTTGGCGAACCGTCCGAGCGCGGGCCAGCGCGCGATGTCCGCCTTGGCCACGAAGCGCGCCGGGCAAAGGGCCGCCACGACGAACACGTCGAGCCAGGAAACGTGGTTCAGGACGAGTAGCGCCCCCGTCGGTTCACCGTCCGGCGCCGGCGGAGAGCCGCGGGCCTGGACACGCACGCCGACGATGCGCAGCAGCACGCGCGACCATTGCAACACCATCGCATCCCGCGCCGGCCGGGACAGCACCGGGAACAGGAGCAGACCCGCCAGCATTCCCCAGATGAGATGCAGGACGAGGAGGATCGTTGCCAGCGGAACGCGCAGCAGCCGCGCCACCACCCTCACCCCCGCCCTCTCCCGCTCACGCGGGAGAGGGGGTCTTCTCCCCCAATCGAACGCATCGACATCGGGCACATGTCTGCTCCCGCTCACGCGGGAGAGGGGGCGTTTTCCCCCCGCTCGAACCGCACGTCTCCGCCCACCACCGTATATCGCACGCGGCCCCGCAGGGACTGGCCGGAAAACGGCGAGTTCTTGCCGCTGCTCAGCAAGGTATCGGCGCCCACCGTCCATTCGGCGTCGGGGTCGAAGACGACGATGTCCGCCTTGCGGCCGGCCTCCAGCACGCCGGTGTCTTCGCGCAAGATGCGCGCCGGGGCGCAGGTCACCGCCGCCAAGGTCCGCTGCAGCGGCAGACGTTCGGATTGCCCCCAGCGCAGCACCAGCGGCAACAGTGTTTCCAGACCGGTGGCACCGGGAGCGGCTTCGCCGAAGGGCAACAACTTGCTGTCGACGGACACCGGCGCATGATCGGAGCAGATCGCGTCGATCGTGCCGTCGGCCAGCCCGCCGCGGATCGCCTCCTGGTCCTCGGCCGAGCGCAGGGGCGGATCGAGGCGGAACCGGGTGTCGAAGTAGCCGATGTCCCGGTCGATGCAGTGCACGTGATGGACCGACACGTCGGCGGTCACGGGCAGGCCTTCGCGCTTGGCCGCGCGCACCAGTTCCACGCCCTGCGCGGACGACAGGCGGCAGATGTGGACGCGCGCGCCGCTCATGCGCTGCAATTCGAAGATGGTGTGCAGCGCGACCGTTTCGGCGGCGACACAGACGCCGGGCAAGCCCAGACGCGCGGCGAATGCCCCCTCGCCCGCGACCCCGTCACCCAGCAAGGTCGCATCCACCGGGGCAAGCCAGACCGCGAGATCGAAGGTGCGGGCATACCGCAGCGCCTGCAGCAGGGTGCCGTGGTTTTCCGGCAGCGCGCCGGTCTGCGCGAAGGCGACGCAGCCCACCTCGGCCAAGGTATGCATTTCGGCCAGCGTCGCGCCCCCGAGTCCCGCGGTGAGCGCGCCCAGCGGATACAGACGCGCGCCCGCGGCCTCGCGCGAACGCTGGCGCAGCATGCGGACGAGACCCGGCTCATCGAGCGGCGGATCGGTGTCGGGCGGACACACCACCCCGGTGACGCCGCCGGCGAGGGCGGCGCGCATTTCGCCGCGCAGGGCGCCCTCGGCCCCGGGCTCGCGCATGCGGGCGCAGAGATCGACCAGGCCGGGAACGACGACGCAACCGGTGGCATCGATCCGCCGCTCGGGCGTGAACCCGTGCGGCGCGGCACCGATGGCGGCGACGCGGCCGTCGACAAGATGGACGTCGGAGACGGCGTCGAAGCCGCTGGCGGGATCGACGACGCGGCCGTGTTCGATCGTGATCGACGAACTCATGATGCTTTTCGTTGCGACGACGCAACCATCGACAGCACCGCCATCCGCACCGCGATGCCGAAGCTCACCTGCGGCAGAATGACGCTGTGCGGTCCGTCGGCGACGGCGGAGTCGATCTCGATGCCCCGGTTCATCGGCCCCGGATGCATGACGATGCAATCGGGCTTGGCATGGCGCAAGGTGTGCGGCGTGAGGCCGTAGTTGCGGAAATACTCCTGGGCGCTGGGCAGCAGCGCGCCGCGCATGCGCTCGTTCTGCAGGCGCAACATGATGATGACGTCGGCGCCGCGGATTCCGTCCTCGAGCCGGGTATGCACCTGCACACCCAGACCCTCCAGGCCGGTCGGCAGCAGCGTGAGCGGTCCCACGACGCGCAACTCGCGCACGCCCATGGCCAACAAGCCGTGGATGTCGGAGCGCGCCACGCGCGAGTGCAGCACGTCGCCGACGATCGCGACGTTGAGCTCCTCGAACCGTCCCTTGTAATGCCGGATCGTGTAGAGGTCGAGCAGTGCCTGCGTCGGGTGGGCATGGCGCCCGTCACCCGCGTTGACCACGTGCACGTGCGGCGCCAGATGGCGCGCGATGAGATAGGGCGCGCCCCCCTGCGAATGGCGCACGACGAAGATGTCGGCCTGCATCGCCGTGAGGTTGTCGATGGTGTCGAGCAGCGATTCGCCCTTCGACGTGCTCGATGCCGCGATATTGAGGTTGTAGACGTCGGCGCTCAGCCGCTTGGCGGCGATCTCGAACGTCGTGCGCGTACGGGTGGAATTCTCGAAGAACAGGTTGAACACCGAGCGGCCGCGCAGCAGCGGCACGCTCTTCACCTCGCGCGTTCCGACGCCGATGAATCCGTCGGCCGTGGCCAGGATGCGCTCGATGATCTCCCGCGGGAGTTCTTCGATGGAAAGCAGGTGATGCAGATCGCCGTCGGCGTCAAGCTGCGGATTGCGCAGGATGGTGTCCACGCGATTACGTACCTTCCTTGGGGGCGGACGCGGCATCCTCCGCCTCGCGCTGCTCCAGCGTCAGGTGCAGGCGGCTGTTGGCATCGCGCGACAGCACCACGCTCACGTCCGCCGGCACCTCGAGGGTGCGGCCGACGAGCGGCGTCGAGATCGGCAGTTCCCGCCCGCCGCGATCGATGAGCACCGCAAGTTCGATGCGCGCCGGCCGGCCGTAGTCGAAGAGTTCATTCATCGCGGCACGCACCGTGCGCCCCGTATTGAGTACGTCGTCGACGAGCAGAATGGTCGCGCCGTTGACGTCGAACGGGATTTGCGAGGGCCGCACGCCGTGGCTCAGGCCGGCGCTGTGGAAGTCGTCGCGGTAGAACGAAACGTCGAGCAGGCCGATCTCCGCGTCGATGCCCAGATCGGTACGCAGGCGTTCCGCCAGCCACACACCGCCGGTGTGCACCCCGACGAGCAGCAGCGAAGCGTCTCCGATGCGCTCGCGCACGCGGCGCAGCAGCTCGAAGTAGATCGATTCGGCGTCGAGATCCAGCATGTTTCTATGCTTCCCCCTCTCCCGCTTGCGGGAGAGGGTCGGGGTGAGGGGTCTCATCAAACCATTGTTGGAGTATCAGCGCCGCGGCTTCGTCGTCCCGCGGTCCGCCTCCCTCCAGCACGGCGGAAGTGTACCGCTCATCGACCTGTTTCACCGGCAAGCGGAAGCGACCTTCGAGCTGGCGCGCAAAGCGCTCGCAGCGCTCGGTCATTTCATGCGCCGTACCGTCGGGATGGCGGGGAATGCCGACGACCAGCAGCTCCGGGCGCCATTCGGCGATCAGACCGGCAATCGCGTCCCAGGACGCCGCGACCGGATTGCGTTCGAGGATCCGCAGCGGCCGGGCACCGCGGGTCACGCCGTTGCCGAGCGCGACGCCGATGCGGCGCAGGCCGTAGTCGAACGCGAGCGCGACGTCAGCCACGAAACGCGCCCTGCCTCCGTTGTCAGGCGTGGCCGGCCTGTCCGGCCAGGCACATCGGCTCGACGCCAAGCAGCTTGAGCGCGGCGTCGAAGCGCTCCTGGGGCGGGGTGTCGAAGATGACGTGCGGGTCCGCCGCCACCGTGAGCCAGCCGTTGTTGGCCAGTTCCTTTTCGAGCTGGCCAGCACCCCAGCCGGAATAGCCCAGGGTGACGAGCATCCGCTCCGGACCGCTGCCCTCGGCGACCGCTTCGAGAACGTCCTTGGAGGTGGTGAGGCCGATGCCTTCGGCGACCGCCAGCGTCGAATCGTAGTCGCCGGCCGGAGCGTGCAGCACGAAGCCGCGCTCGGTCTGCACCGGGCCGCCGTAGAGCACCGGTTCATCGCGCCAGGGCGCGATTTCGAGATGGAGGTCGATCTTGTCGAACAGCCGCTCCAGCGTGAGATCGGTCGGCCGGTTGATCACGACCCCCATCGCACCGCGGTCGCTGTGCTCGCACACGTAGATGACCGTGTGATCGAAGTTGGGATCATCCATGCCGGGCATGGCGATCAGGAACTGGTTCGTCAGATTCATGGCGCCTAGTCTATCCGCAAATCAAAAATTGGGAATGCGGTGGCGCAACAGTGCTGTTTTGTTGTCGCCTCGGCCCCGCCGGGATACCTGGACCTCGGAAAGGGATGCTTTTCGTGTATTGTGACCCTCACAGAAGGACACAAAGACGAACCGAATCCATCATGAGCCTGCATCCCGTTCTTGCAGAAAAACTGAGCGTTGCCGTTTCGGGTGACGGCGCGGTGCCGTTTGCCGCTACGCGACGCGATGCGCGCTTGCCATCCATCCCCGGCAAGGCGCACGCGGTCATCGGCATGCGCCGCGCCGGGAAAACGACCTACCTTCACCAGTTGATGCAGGATCGACGTGCCGTACGGCCGGCAGAATGTTCGCTGTACCTCAGCTTCGACGATGATCGTCTCGCGGGCATCGGCGTCGAACAACTTGGTTTCCTGCTGGAAGAATACTACCGGCGTTTCCCACGCCTTCGCGAGCACGGCCACGTATCCTGGTTTCTCGACGAGATCCAGCTCGTACC
The DNA here is from genome assembly GCA_000828975.1 of Burkholderiales bacterium GJ-E10. Classification (NCBI taxonomy): domain Bacteria; kingdom Pseudomonadati; phylum Pseudomonadota; class Betaproteobacteria; order Burkholderiales; species Burkholderiales bacterium GJ-E10. Next base: position 2,345,565 of record AP014683.1, read on the forward strand.
CGAATGGGAACGATTCGTTCGGCGGGTGCTGGATTCCGAAAAGATCGAGATCGTCGTTTCCGGTTCCTCGGCGCGGATGCTTTCCCGCGAGGTACACACCTCGTTGCGCGGCCGCGGTCTCGCCACCGTGATCCGCCCCTTTGGTTTTCGGGAATTTCTGCGTCATCGCAACGAAGAGCCCGACTCCGAGCCCATCCGGTGGAAGCCGGCCCAACGCTCCCGGATCGAAAAACGCTTCCGTGAATTCCTGACCGAAGGGGGATTTCCGGAGGCGCAGGAGTTGCGGGCCGAAACCCGCATCGAGCTGCTGCAGAGTTATGTCGACGCGGTCTTGTTCCGCGACATCGTGGAACGCCACGCCATCTCCCAGGTTGCCGCCCTGCGTTGGCTGGTGCGCCAGTGCCTGCGCAACCCCGCCGGACGCTTCAGCGTCCACCGGTTGCATGGCGACCTGAAGGCGCAAGGCCACGGTGTGGCGAAAGATGCCGTACATGCCCTGCTGGGTCACCTTTTCGATGCATTCCTGATCAGCGCGATGCCCCTTGCCACCGAATCGGAACGCCAGCGCAACTCGAATCCCCGCAAGCTATACCCTGTGGATCCGGGTTTGATCGGCGCCTTTGATGCGAGCGGTCGCGCCAACCTGGGACATGCGCTGGAGACCGCCATATTCAACGAACTGGAACGCCGCAAGGCCGATATCGGGTATGCGAGGACGGAGAACGGCTTCGAGGTGGACTTCGTGGCGAGGTTCCCTGGCGCTGCGACAGAACTGATTCAGGTCTGCGCGAATCCGGCGGAACCCGAATCCCTGGCAAGGGAACTCCGTGCCCTGAGCGATGCGGCGCAGGAGCATCCCCGCGCGGTACAGCGCCTGCTCGTCCTCGATCGCGATACGGCGAACCATATCGCTGACCGCGCCAGCGAGGCGGCACCCGGCGTACGGGTTCAGGCTGCGCACGAGTGGCTGCTCACGGAACGGAAATCCTGACCTGCCCCCAGACTCCTTGGGCAGGGCGGCGCCGAAGGGCCGGCGGCGCCCCGCCGCGTAGGACCAATTTCCAGCAAGAGCCTTCAGGCGGGTCGACTCCCTCCGCCCGGAATCGCGGAGTTTCAAAGCGGAGCGGGATTTACGATGCAAAAAGCCCCGCCGAGGCGGGGCTTTTTGACCGGGGTGCGAGACCCCGGATTTCCGGCGAGGCCGGATTTAGAACGAGTGGGTCATGCCGACGCCGATGTAGGTCGTGCGCTCGGACGAACTGCCGTTCACGGACGAGACGCCGATGGCGCCGACCGGGGTGAACAGGCCGCCCATCGCCGAACCGATCACACCGGCGTTGGCATCCAGCTTGAGCGACGCGATCTGGCCGTAGACCGAGGTGCGCTTGGACAGCGAGTAGTTGTCCATCAACGCGATTTCCTGGGTCTTGTTGTCGGTGGCAGCGCTGCTGTTCTTGCCGTCGTAGAACGACAGGTTCAGCTTGTTGGCGGCGTTGGTGTTGTAGTCCACGCCGATACCCCAGACCTTGAAGTCGTCCACGAGGTTGCCACCGGTGCCGGCGGCGTTCGCAAGGCCGTAGTCCTTGAACTCGCCGTACTGCGCACGGATCGCCCACGCGCCATAGGTGTAGCCCAGACCGAAGTCGGCGACCTGCGAACCGTCGACGGCGGAGCCGGCATTCAGGCCGACCTGCTTGTTCTTCGCGAAGCTGCCCGACACGGCGAAGTTGTCGTAGGTGTACGACGCGCCGATGGAGGTCTGCTGCGCCGCGGAGGACGAACCCGCGATGCCGCCGAAGCCGTACAGGGCGCCGACATAGAGGCCGTTGGCGCTATAGCTGTAGCTCAGCGAGTTGTTGTCGAACACGCTGCCGGTGGCGAGGGTGTTGGCGAAGTTCGAACCCGTGCTGTTGCTGAATGCCGAGGTCATGACCCAGGCGTCCAACAGGCTCAGGGAGTAGGTCAGGCCACGCGGCTCGGTCGAGGCCGAGGCGATCAGCGCCGGATCCACCTGATTCCCCGCGGCGACCGTACCCCAGTTGCCGCTCAGGCTGACGTCGGCGGTACGGGAGAAGATGCTGCCGGCATACGAGCCAAGGCTCGAGCCGCCCGCGCTCGGGTAGACGGCGGTGCTGTTCCCGCCGGCAACGCCCAGCGATCCGTTGGCGATGTTGAAGCCGCCTTCCAGGTCGAAACCGGCCGTCAGGCCGTTGCCCAGGCTCTCGTTGCCCTTCAGGCCGAAGTCGTTGGCCTGCATCTGCGAACCTTGCAGGCCGACCACGGAACCGGTGCCGGTGCAGGCGCCGCCCGCCGTCATCGTCTTGCAGGACTTGCTGGCGCTCATCACGCCCACGTCGATGTTGCCGTACATCGTGACGCCGTCAGCGTACGCAGCGGCCCCGAAGGCCAGCGCAACCGCGGCAACCGAAACTTTCACCATTGCTTTCATGCGTTTTTTCTCCTCAGAAAGTTTGTCGGCCCGGCCAAGTGCACACCACCTCGAACGGACCGGCATCAGCAACTGGTTCTTCCGCGCCCGACGTCTGCCTGACTTCGGCCTGACATCTGCCTGGCGCCTGCCTAAAAACTTGCCTAGTCAGACAACCCGGCGCGCGGCCCAAAATGCTTCCCCGCAATTGTCGCCAAACCGCGGCAAATTCGCACGGAAATGGGGCCTAATTTTTGGGATTTGTTGCGCAAATGATACGGGATGAATAGGACAAATGAGATCGATTCGAATTTCGAATTGACGTAGATCAAAGCAGAAGCCGCGCTTACGGAAAAGTTGGCAAATTTTCAGCAAAACGCCGCCATCCCGCATTGTTGCGTTTTGTGACAAGTCCGTTGCTTTGCACAACCTGTGGCCCGGACCGCCTCCGACAGCGCGGAAGCGGGCAATCCGGCGCCTCGCCAAACAAAAAAACGCGGCCCGAAGGCCGCGTTTTTTTGACGCCGGGATGGAAATTTCGTTCCATTTCCATCCCCGCGCTTCCATCGGGGTCTACATCCCCCGCTTTACATCCCCATATCCATGCCGCCCATGCCACCCATCCCGCCCATGTCGCCGGCCGGGCCGCCCTTGGGCTTGTCCTCGACCAGTTCGGCAACCGCCGCATCGGTGGTCAGCACCAGGCCGGCGACCGATGCCGCATTCAGCAGCGCGGTGCGCGTGACCTTGGTCGGATCGAGCACGCCCATCTCGACGAGGTCGCCGTAGGCGTGGGTCTGGGCGTTGAAGCCGAAGTTCCCCTTGCCTTCCGCAACCTTGTTGACGACGACGCTGGGCTCCTCGCCGGCATTGGCGACGATCTGACGCAGCGGCTCCTCGATCGCGCGCAGCACGATCTTGACGCCGGCGGTCTGATCGGGGTTGTCGCCGTGGAGGTTGACGATGGCCTGCTTGGCGCGCACCAGCGCGACGCCGCCGCCCGCCACCACGCCTTCTTCCACCGCGGCACGGGTCGCGTGCAGCGCGTCTTCGACGCGGGCCTTCTTTTCCTTCATTTCGACTTCGGTCGCGGCACCGACGCGGATCACCGCCACGCCGCCGGCCAGCTTGGCGACGCGCTCCTGGAGCTTCTCGCGGTCGTAGTCGCTGGTGGCTTCCTCGATCTGGGCGCGGATCGCCTTGACGCGGGCCTCGATGTTCTTGGCATCGCCGTGGCCGTCGATGATCGTCGTGTCTTCCTTGCCGATCTCGATGCGCTTGGCTTGGCCCAGATCCTTCAGCGTGGCCTTCTCCAGGCTCATGCCGGTTTCCTCGGCGATGACCGTGCCGCCCGTGAGGATGGCGATGTCTTCGAGCATGGCCTTGCGGCGGTCGCCGAAGCCCGGCGCCTTGACGGCACAGGTCTTGAGGATGCCGCGGATGTTATTCACCACCAGGGTGGCGAGCGCCTCGCCTTCGATGTCCTCGGCGATGATCAGCAGCGGACGGCCGGCCTTGGCCACCTGCTCGAGCACCGGCAGCAGGTCGCGGATGTTCGACACCTTCTTGTCGTGCAGCAGCACGAAGGGGCTCTCGAGCACGGCGATCTGCTTGTCGGCGTTGTTGATGAAGTAGGGCGAGAGGTAGCCGCGGTCGAACTGCATGCCCTCGACGACGTCGAGTTCGTTGTTGAGCGACTTGCCGTCCTCGACGGTGATCACGCCTTCCTTGCCGACCTTGTCCATCGCGTCGGCGATGATCTGGCCGATGTCGGCGTCGGCGTTGGCCGAGATGGCGCCGACCTGGGCGATTTCCCTGCTGGTCGTGCAGGGCTTGCTGACCTTCTTCAGCTCCTCGATGGCGGCGGTGACGGCCTTGTCGATGCCGCGCTTGAGATCCATCGGGTTCATGCCGGCTGCGACGTACTTCATGCCCTCGACCACGATGGCCTGGGCCAGCACGGTCGCGGTGGTGGTGCCGTCGCCGGCATTGTCGGAGGTCTTGGACGCGACTTCCTTGACCAGTTGCGCGCCCATGTTCTCGAACTTGTCCTTCAGCTCGATTTCCTTGGCGACGGAGACGCCGTCCTTGGTGACCGTCGGGGCGCCGAAGCTGCGCTCGAGCACGACGTTGCGGCCCTTCGGGCCCAGGGTGACCTTGACCGCGTTGGCCAGGACATTGATGCCGCGCACCATGCGGTGGCGGGCGTCTTCGCCGAAATAGACTTGTTTGGCTGCCATGAATGACTCCGAATATGAATTAAGCAATCACGCCCATGATGTCTTCCTCGCGCATCACGAGGAGCTCGTCGCCGTCGACCTTGACGGTCTGGCCGGCGTACTTGCCGAACAGCACCCGGTCACCCACCTTGACATCCACCGGCACCCGCTTGCCGGCATCGTCGAGCTTGCCCGGACCGACGGCGAGCACCTCGCCTTGGTCGGGCTTTTCCGCCGCGGTTTCGGGGATCACGATGCCCGACGCCGTCTTTCGTTCGTTATCCAGACGCTTGACGATCACGCGATCGTGCAGAGGACGAATTTTCATGGTTTCTCCTGACAAGGTTCCCGAACCCGCCCACGGCGCCGATGCCGCGGGCCATTCAAAGGTCCGAAATGACGTTGTTCGCAGCCCGGCGCCGAAGCCCACGCCGAAACGGCGTTAGCACTCGACAACCGGGAGTGCTAATTATATGGGGCGAACGCCCGTTTTCAAGTCCGGCCCGAAAGGCCGGAATCCCCACGACATGGGAGTGGATTTTTGCGCCGGCCGACCCGCGCCGGCCTCGGCCTGCCGGATACGCCATCGGGGGAAGGCGGTGGCGCGCGGCCTCCCGGTAAAATCCGCCCCATGACACTGCACTACAAATGGTTGACCCAAACCGTCGCCACGGCGGCGCAGATCCACCCCGGCGATCTGCCGGCGATCGCCGCCCACGGCTTCAAGACTCTGATCAACAACCGCCCGGACGGCGAAGGCGGCCCCAATCAGCCGACGAGCAAGGAGCTCGAAGAGGCCGCGCGGGAGCATGGCATCGCCTACGTCTATCTGCCGGTGGTGCCGATGCGCTACACGCGGGAACAGGTCGAGGCGATGGCGCAGCATCTCAAGACCGCCGCCACGCCGGTGCTCGCGTTCTGCCGCTCCGGCGCGCGGACCGAGCAGCTGTTCCACTTCACGCAACAACTGGGCTGAGACCGCCAACGCCCGGGGCCGTTGCGACGCGGGCGTTGGGGTACTGACACCACCCTCACCCCCCCCTCTCCCGCCTCCGCGGGAGAGGGGGATGGCAGCGGCCGGCGGAATCCTCTTCGACGATTTCCCTCGCCTCCGCGGGAGAGGGGGTTCGATCCTCCCTCGGGGAGGGGGTTGGGGTGCGGAAACGATGCGCAACGGCGGCAAATCGTGGCGAATCAGATCGCCGCGAACGCCCCCCGCGCCGCCGCCACCACCTCGGCGATCACCGCGTCGTCGTGCCGGATCGAGGTGAACCCCGCCTCGTACGCCGACGGGGCCAGGTACACGCCGCGGTCGAGCATGGCGTGGAAGAAGCGATTGAAGCGGTCCTTGTCGCAGGCCATCACCTGCGCGAAGGTCTCCGGCACCGTCGCGCTCGCATAGAGCCCGAACATCGTGCCCACGCTCCGGGCGCAGAAATCCTGTCCCGCCTCGCGCGCGGCCTGCGCCAGCCCATCGGCCAGCGCGCGGGTCCGCGCCGCCAGCGCATCGAACACCCCGGGCTGCTCGATCACGTCGAGCGTGGCCTCGCCGCAGGCCACCGCCACCGGGTTCCCCGACAGCGTGCCAGCCTGATAGACCGCGCCCAGCGGCGCCAGCTTCTCCATGATGTCGCGCCGTCCGCCGAACGCGCCGATCGGCATGCCGCCGCCGATCACCTTGCCCAGGGTCGTGAGGTCCGGCGCGATGCCGTAGAGCGCCTGCGCGCCGCCCAACGCCACCCGGAATCCGCTCATCACCTCGTCGAAGATCAGCACCGCGCCATGCTGCGTGCAGCAGCGGCGCAGGGTCTGCAGGAACTCCGGCGTACCCGGGATCAGATTCATGTTGCCCGCCACCGGTTCGACGATCACGCAGGCGATCTCCGAACCCAGGCGCGCGAATGCGTCCTCGACCTGCTGGCTGTCGTTGTAGTCGAGCACCAGCGTGTGCTGCGCCGTCTCCGGCGGCACGCCCGAAGAGCTGGGGTTGCCGAACGTCAGCGCACCCGAACCCGCCTTGACCAGCAGGCTGTCGGCATGGCCGTGATAGCAACCCTCGAACTTGATCAGCTTGTGGCGGCCGGTGAACCCCCGGGCGAGACGGATCGCGCTCATCGTCGCCTCGGTGCCCGAGGAAACCAGCCGCACCTGCTCCATCGCCGGCACCATCCGGATGATGCGCTCGGCAAACGCCACTTCCGCCTCGGTCGGGGCGCCGAACGACAGGCCGTCGCGCGCCGCGCGGGCGATCGCCTCGAGCACGGCGGGATGGCCGTGGCCGGCGATCATCGGTCCCCAGGAGCAGATCAGATCGACGTAGCGGCGTCCGGCGGCATCCCAAAAATACGCGCCTTCCCCTCTTCGGATGAATCGGGGCGTGCCGCCCACCGAGCGGAACGCCCGAACCGGAGAATTGACGCCCCCCGGGATGCTGCGCTGCGCGCGGGCGAACAGTTCCGCGTTCGCGTCGGATTGGCCTTGCATCGCCGGTGCCGAAGACATCGTTCTCATTTCCCCGTATTAAACGTTTTCCCAACGCAGGAGACATCGCTTCGAAAGAGGCCTTCGCCCCCCGTTCCAGCGCCTCCCGCGGCCACGACAGGCCTCGCCATCGCCTGCATCATGTGTTCAGATACCCATTGTTGCCCCCAATTCGGGCGCTTCCTCGGGCTATGATCGCCATTCCAGTACGGGTATGGTAGCGAAACTCCACCCGCTCCCGGCCGGACATCCGACCGCAATTTTTCTTGGACCGAACCGAAGCATGACCACGACCGTCGTAACGCGCACCTGGATGTGTCTGATTTGTGGATGGATCTACGACGAGGCTGCCGGCCTCCCCGACGAGGGGATCGCGGCAGGTACGCCCTGGGAGGAGATTCCGCCGAACTGGGTCTGCCCCGAATGCGGGGCGCGCAAGGAAGATTTCGAGATGATCGAGATCTGATCGGTCCCGCACACCGCCTGCGACATGGAACCCGTCGACATCCGCGGCCGGAAGGTGATGGTGATCGACGACTCGAACACCATCCGCCGCAGCGCCGAGATCTTTCTTACGCAAGCCGGGTGCCAGGTCATCCTGGCGCAGAACGGATTCGAGGCGCTGTCGAAGATCCACGACCATGATCCCGACATCGTCTTTTGCGACATCCTCATGCCGCGGCTGGACGGCTATCAGACCTGCGCGCTCATCAAGCGCAGCCCGCGCTACCACGACACGCCCGTCGTCATGCTCTCCTCGAAGGATGGGCTGTTCGACCGGGCACGCGGGCGCATGGTCGGGTCGGTGGAATACCTGACCAAGCCGTTCACCAAGGAAAGCCTGCTGGCGGTCGTGGGCCGGCACGCGACCCCTTCCGGACCGGCGGCGGATGGCTGACCTCCGCCCCGCATCCCGCCCGTTCCGCCCCCGCAACCCGCGCAGAATTTCGCAGGAGCCTCGAACATGACGATCCAGAAAATCCTGGTCGTGGACGACTCGCCCACCGAACGGTATTTCCTCAACGAGCTGCTCACCAAGCACGGCTATGCGGTCACGACGGCGGAAAACGCCGAGGATGCGATGGCCCGCATTTCGACGTTCATGCCGGACCTGATCCTGATGGACGTGGTGATGCCCGGCCTCAACGGGTTCCAGTTCACGCGCAACCTCGCGAAGGATCCTGCGACGCAGAACATCCCGATCATCATGTGCACGAGCAAGAACCAGCAGACCGACCGGATCTGGGGCCTGCGGCAGGGCGCGCGCGACTATGTGACCAAGCCGGTGAAGGCCGAGGAGCTGCTCGGCAAGATCGCGGCCCTGGGGTGATCGGAGCGGACGCGGTGTCGCAGACGCAGACCCCCTCCTCGGCGGACGAGCATCGGAAGCTGGCGATCCGCATCGGCGCCGACGCCTTCCTGCTCGACATGCTCGGCGCCGGAGAGATCGTCGCCGCTCCGGCCGTCACGCCCGTACCCTGGACCCGGCCGTGGTTCCGCGGCCTCACCAACGTGCGCGGGCGGCTGATCGGCGTGATCGACCTGCAGCATCTCGGCGGCGGAGCGCCGCTCGCGGCCGACCAGGCGGGACAGCTCGTCGTTCTCAATCCCGGCCTGCGATACAACGTCGGGCTGCTGGCCACCCGCGCGTTCGGCCTGCGCGGCGGCAACGACCTGACGGGCCGGGAGGATCTGCACGACGACGCCCGGCCGTGGGAAATTGCCGCTTGGCGCGACGCCGACGGGATGCGCCTGGTCGAGATCGATCTGCAACGGCTGATGGATTGGGACGCGTTCGTCAACATCGGTATTTGATACGAGGGGAACATTGTGGCGCTCGATTTCGGTTTTCTCCGGGGCAGGAAAGGCCGCACGGATGACATCGCCGCAACGCTACGCATCGATCCGCCCACCGCGGTCGATGCAACCATCGTCGATACGTCCGCGAGCGCCGCGCAGTCCGACGAAGACCGGCACGCCGCTACGCCGGCGAGTCCGCAAACCAAGACGCAGGACGCCACCGCGCAACGGGGCACGGCCCGGCGCAAGGTGCAGGCACTTGCCGTCGCGGGGCCGCTCTGCCTCCTGATCGCCGCCGGGTTCGTATGGATGGGGGTGCGCAACGCCGCCTCGGATGCCCGGCAGATCGCCCTGCTCGGCGACGTGCTCATGTACACCCAGCGTCTCGCGAAAGATGCGCCGCTGGCGGTGGCGGGCGAGCCCGACGCGATCGACGAGCTTACGGAAAGCCGCGATCAGGTCAACACCGACCTGCGTCTGCTGCGGGCGGGCGACCCCGCCAACGGCATGGATCCGGCCACCGCCAAGGTCGCGCTGTTCCTGAAGACCTTGATGGACCGCTGGCAAACCACCTATGGCGCGGCGAGCGCGATCATCGCCAATCGCCCGATCCTGGTCGATTACGGCGTCGCCGTGCGCAATGCGCTGAACAACGGCCTGCCGACGCCTGCGCCGCGATTTCCGGACGCCGTGCAGCAGGCGCGCAACGCCCAGATCCTGATCGTCGGCGAAGCCGAGCCGCTGCGCCTGGAGGCCGTGGACCTCGGCAAGCGCATCGTCGCGCAGGAACAGCGCAACGGGCGTTATTACGGCCCTGCTGCGCTGCTGACCGTGGCAGCGCTGGCAATCGCGGCATGGATCGTGCGCGTCCTGCTGCGTGACCTCCGCCGCCGTGCCGAGGAATCGGAAGCCGGGCGGCTCGAAGCGCAACGGCTGGAAGCCGAGGCAAAGGCGCAGAACGAGCGTAACCAGGCCGCCATCCTGCGCCTAATGAACGAACTGCAGGAAGTCGCCGACGGCGATCTCACCGTCACCGCGACCGTGACCGAGGAAATCACCGGTGCGATCGCCGACTCGGTCAACTACACGGTGGAAGAACTGCGCGACCTCGTCGGCCGGATCAATGCGACCGCCGAGCAGGTGAGCACCGCGTCGGCGGAGTCGCGCGACATCGCGACGCGCCTGCTCGCCGCCACGGAGATGCAGCGCAACGAGATCCGGGAAACCGGCGAACGGGTGCTGGACATGACCCAGCGCATCGCCGAGGTGTCGACCAGCGCCGGCGATTCGGCGGATGTGGCGCGCGCCTCGCTCGATGCCGCCGAACGCGGCCAGCGCGCGGTGTACAACCAGATTTCGAGCATGAACGAGATCCGCGAGCAGATTCAGGAAACGTCCAAACGCATCAAGCGGCTGGGCGAGTCCTCGCAGGAGATCGGGGAGATCGTCGAGCTCATTTCGGACATCACCGAACAGACCAACGTCCTCGCGCTCAACGCGGCGATCCAGGCCGCATCGGCCGGCGAGGCCGGGCGCGGGTTCTCGGTCGTGGCCGAGGAGGTGCAGCGGCTCGCCGACCGCTCCGCGGAAGCGGCGAAGCAGATCGGCGCGCTGATCCGCGCGATCCAGGGAGACACCCAGGACGCCATCATGGCGATGGAGAAGAGCACCCAGGGCGTGGTCGAGGGCACGCGGCTTTCCGACGCCGCCGGCACCACGCTGGCGGAGATCGGACGGGTGTCGCGGCAGCTCACCGAACTCATCGAGCGCATCGCGCATGCGACGGCGGATCAGGCGAAATCGGCCGACGACATCTCGCAGGTGATCGCGCACATCCTGGCCATCACCGAACAGACGACCGACGGCACGCGGCACACCGCCGACTCGGTCGGACAGCTGACCAACCTCGCGCGCGACCTCAAGTCCTCGGTCGCGCGCTTCCGCGTCGCGTGACCCCATGCAGCGCGCCATGACCGAATCCATCCGTCCGTCGACCGTGGCACCGCCGGCCGCGGCCGACGCCACGCCGCTCGAGTGGGTGCGCGGCGAAATCCGCGGTTCGCTCACCGAGGCCGCGCAACAGGTCCGGGCGTTCCTGGTCGCCAAGACCGACCCTGCCCCGCTGCGGGCCGCGCGCGACCACCTGCATCAGGTCAACGGCGCGCTGCAGATGCTCGATCTGCGCGGCGTGACGCAGGTCATCGAAGCGTCCGAACGCCTGGTCGCGCTATGGGAATCGAATCCGCGGGAATGCCTGCCCTCGGCGGTGCGGTCGCTCGAAGCGACGTTCGCCGCCGTCCGCAACTATCTCGACGGGCTGATCCGCGGCCGCGACGAGCCGCCGATCCGCCTCTACCCCTACTACCGGGAAATCCTCGTGCTGCTGGGCGCGCCGCGGATCCACCCGGCCGACCTGCTCTTTCCGGACTTCGGCCGAAACCCGCCGCCGGAACAGATCAGCGTGCGCCCGCTCAGCACCGACGAACTGCGGGTGCGCAGGGTACGCTACGAGGAAGGGTTGCTGCGCTTCCTCCGTGATCCGGAAAACACCCTGGCGCGGTCGCAGATGCGCGACGCCGTCGCCGACCTCGAGGGCATGCCGCAGCGGCGCTCGTCGCGGACCTTCTGGTGGATCGTGCGCGGGCTGTTCGATGCGCTGGAAGTCTCCGGCCTGCCGGCGGACGGGGACTGCAAGCGCCTGCTCGCCCGCATCAATCAGCAGATCCTGCGTCAGCTGGAAGGCAACTTCGCGATCGCCGACCGCCTGATGACCGACGCGATCTTCCATGCCGCCCGCGCCGACCGCCGGGTCGCGCGGGTGGGGGAGATCCGCGCGCTCTTCGACCTCGATACGCTGGTGCCGGACGATTTCGAGCGCGCAACGCTCACCACGATCGACACCGAAGCGCTGCACGAACTGAAAAGTGCGATCGGACAGTGCAAGGCGCTATGGGGTCAGACCGGTCCCGCGCAACCCGGCAATGCGGGCCCGGCGAAGGCAAGCTCCGCCGCGGCACCCCGCTCCGACCCGGAAGCCGCCGACCCGTTCGCGCGGGCGGCCCAAGCCGCGCACCGCCTCGGCGCCGACGCCGCCGCGAGCCTGATCGAATGCATGCAGACCGTGGCGCCGCGCCAGGCATCGCTCGGCGCCGCGGCGCGCGAAGCGGTCGCGATGGAAATCGCCACTGCGCTGCTGCTCCTGGAACTCGGCGTCGACACCTATCCGCACAGCGATCCCCAGTTCGAACGCCGGGCCGCCGCGATGATCGGCCGCATCGAACGGGCAGCCCAGGGGCTGCCCCTCGATCCCGCCGAACCCTGGCTGACCGAGCTGGCGCAGAGCGCGCAGGAGCGCGCATCGCTCGAGACCGTCATCGCCGAAATGCGCGCCATGCTGCGCGAAGCGGAACTGCGCCTCGACACGTTCTTCCGCGATCCGGCGCAGCGCGACCCGCTGGTCGACCTCGACGCGTCGTTCGAACAAATGGCCGGCGTCTTCGCCGTGCTCGGCCATGAAGACGCGGTGGCGGCGTTGCACGACATCACCGCGGCGGTGCGCCGCTTTCGCGATCCGGCGGTCGATGCCGACCGGCAGGAATTTGCGCGCATCGCCCAGAATCTCGGCGCGATCGGGTTTTTCGTCGACATGCTGGCGCAGGATCCGGCCGCACCGCGCGCCATGTTCCGTTACGACCCGCAGACCGGCATGCTGCACGCGGACATCGCAACCGCACGGGAAACGCCCGCCGCACCGCCGGAAGAAGAGGACGATGCGGTCGCCGCGGCCGCGACGTCCACAACCCGTGCACCCGTCGGCGCGGGTGTGCCGGGCCCTGCGCGCGCGGCGGTCGCGGATGCGACCGATGGCGGAGCGGGTGCTGCCGGCCATGACGCCGACGGCGAGGAGCAATCGAGTGCGGAATGGCTGGCAGCCGGGCGGGAAGCCCCCGTGCATGCGCCGAGTGCGCCGCTGCCGGAAAGCGCGGCGGCAGCCGACCAGGAGCTCTTCGAGATCTTCCTTGCCGAAGCCGACGAACAACTCCAGGCCATCGAAGAGCAGATCGAGCGGCTGCGCGGCGATTCCGGCGACCGGGATGCACTCACGATGACGCGACGTGCCTTCCATACGCTCAAGGGCTCGAGCCGCATGGTCGGGCTGCACGACTTCGGCGAATTCGCGTGGGCGCTCGAACAATGTTTCAACGTCGTGCTGTCCCAGGAGCAGCCGGCGTCGCCGGACCTGATCGAGCTCACCGCGGCGAGCGCCGTCCGGATGGGCGCGTGGATCGCCGCGCTGCGCCACGATCCGCAGGCGCGCATCGAGGACGGGCCGGCCTGGATTGCGGCCGCCGACGCGGTACGCAGCGGCCGCCCCTTCGAGTTGCCCGAAGCGGCGCACCCTCCGCTCGTTGCGCCCGCCCCCGCGCCGGAATTGCAGGAGGTGCCGGCGGACGATGCCCTGTCGCCTGCACCCCCGCCGGAGTCCGGCATCGAGACCCCACCCGCCGACGACACCCTGCGCATCGGCCCGGTCGCCGTCAGCCGCGGACTGTATGCGATCTTCCTGCAGGAATCCGACGAGTGCATCCGCGCGCTCGAAGACGGCATTGCCCGCTGGCGTGCGCGCCAGGGGGATGACGCGCAGGCGGATTTCGAGCCCCTCGTGCGCCGGGCCCACACCCTTGCCGGGATCGCCGGCACGGTCGGGGTCGAACCGGTGTGCGCGCTGGCGGAGCCGATCGACGCCGTGCTGCAATGGGTCTTCGCGCGCGCGACGACCGGCGTCGTCCCCTTCCGCCCCACCGACGCGCAGTTCGGGACGCTGTCCGACGGCATCGGGCAGATGAAGGCGATGCTGCACCAGTTCGCCGGAGGGGTCCACCCGGATCCGGATCCTGCGAGCGCGGCCGCGCTGCAAACCCTGCTGGCGATCGTGCGGGAATTTCCGGCGCCGTCGCTGCCCGAGTCGGCGCCAGCCGCGGTAGCCGAGCCCCGGCCCGAACCGGCGGCGGAGCCGCCCGCGGAAGCGGCGCCCGAGGTCCCGGCCGCACCGGCAGAGCCGGCCACCCCGCCGACCCTCGACGAGATCGACGCCGATCTCGCCCCGATCTTCCTTGCCGAAGCCCAGGACCTGTTCCCCGCCATCTCGGCAGACCTGCGACGCCTCGAGGAAGGCGTCGGCAGCCTGAGCGACGGCGGTCCCGCGGAAACGGCCCGCGAGCTGATGCGCGCCCTGCACACGCTCAAGGGAAGCGCGCGCATGGCCGGCGCGATGCGCCTGGGCGAAGTCGTCCATGCGATGGAAGCCCGGATCGAATCGGCGATCGGCACCGGCGAAGCGCCGGGAGCGCTGGCCGACGACCTGCACGGCCGCTTCGATCATGCCGCCGCGCTGTTCGAAGCCCTGCAGCACGCCCCCGCGCCCGAGACGACGGCAGCCGCAGCCGACACGAACGGGGCGGCCCCGGCGACGAACCCAACGGCGGTCACGGCAGCGGGCACGGCGGCGAGCACCCCCGTGGGCGCGGCGACGGCCATCGCCCCCAAGGAGGACAAGGCTCCGGCCGCGCACCTGCGCGTGCGTGCCGACATCCTCGATCGCCTGGTCGATCATGCTGGCGAAATCTCGATCACCCGGACCAAGCTCGAAACCGAACTGGGCCAGCTGCGCGGCGGATTGGGCGACCTCGCCGACAACATCCTGCGCCTGCGCACCCAGTTGCGCGAAATCGAAGTACAGGCGGACGCACAGATCCAGGCGCAATCGAACGAAACCCGGCATGCCGAGAATTTCGATCCACTCGAATTCGACCGCTATTCGCGCCTGCAGGAGCTGACGCGCCAGCTCGCCGAGTCGGTCGAGGACGTCGCGCTGGTGCAGAGCGGCATGTCGCGCGCGCTGCAACTGGCGGACAACGACATCTCCGCGCAGTCCCGCCTGACGCGCGATCTGCAGCAGAACCTGCTGCACATGCGCATGGTGCCCTTCGCGAACGTCGCCGACCGCCTCTTTCGCGTGGCGCGGCAATCGGCGCGGGAACTGGGCAAGCGCGTGCGGCTCGACCTGGCAGGCGAAAACACCGAGGTCGACCGCAGCGTGCTCGAACACATGGCCGGCCCGTTCGAGCACCTCGTGCGCAACGCGATCGTGCACGGCCTGGAATCCCCGGCGGACCGGGCGGCGGCGGGGAAGCCCGACACCGGCGAGCTGCGGGTGTCCGTGCATCAGGAGAGCAACGAAGTCGTCGTCGTCTTTGCCGACGACGGCCGCGGGCTGGATTGGGAACGCATCCGCGCACGCGGCGAATCGTCGGGCCGCATCCCCGCCGGCCGCATCCCCGACGAACGCGAGCTGATCGAACTCATTTTTGCGCCCGGATTCAGCACGGCGGACGAAGTGACCGAGCTGGCGGGGCGCGGGGTCGGCATGGACGCGGTGCGGGCGCAGGTTGCCGGCCTGGGCGGACGGATCGCGGTGTCCTCCGAAGCGGGGCGCGGCACCCGGTTCACGCTCTACCTGCCGATGAGCCTGTCGGTCATGCAGGTGGTGCTCGCGCGCATCGGCGACCAGCGCTTCGCCATCCCTGCCGCGATGGTGGAGCAGGACCAGCACGTCGCCGCCGAGGAACTGCTGCCCGCGATCCAGCGCGGTGCGATCGCGTTCGAGGGCATCGGCGAAGTGGTGCTGCGCCCGCTTGCCCAACTCGTGGGACGCGACCCGACCCCGCCCGACACCGATACGCACGCGCTGGCGCTGCTGCGCCTGGGCGACGACCGGCTGGCCATCAGCGCCGACGAATTTTCCGCGCCGCGCGAAGTGGTGGTGAAGAACGTCGGGCCGCAGGTCGCGCGGCTGGCCGGCGTGCTCGGCGCGACCGTGCTGGGGGACGGACAGGTCGTACTGATCTGCAACCCGGTGCAACTGATCGCGCGGGCCCCCGAGCCGCCGGAAATCGTGGCGGACTTCGATCTGGATTCCATCGCACCGGAATCGGGCCTCGAGCGCACGGCACCGGAAGGCGCGGCGCGCGACGAATCGCCCATCCCCGTGCGCGGCGCCCGCACGCACACCGCGCACATCCTCATCGTCGACGACTCGCTCACCGTGCGGCGCGTCACCCAGCGCCTGCTGGAACGCAACGGCTACCATACGATCCTCGCCAAGGACGGCATCGATGCGCTGCGCACGATCGAAACGCAGCGCCCGGACTGCATCCTGGCGGACATCGAGATGCCGCGCATGGACGGCTACGATCTCACCCGCGCAATCCGCGCCAACGCAGCCACCCACGACATTCCCGTCATCATGATCACCTCGCGCACGGCGGAAAAGCACCGCCGCATGGCCTTTGAACTGGGCGCCGACGAGTACCTCGGAAAGCCGTACCAGGAAGAGGAACTGCTGCGGCTGATCCGCATGCACGTGGGGGCGAAGGCCCGCGTTTGAAGGAACACCGTTGCTGCCAACACGAGACTTTTCAAACCTGCTCGCCGCGCGCTGGCGCGACGCGGACTCCCTGCTCTGCGTCGGCCTCGACCCCGACCCGCAACGATTCGCGCCGTCGCTGCGCGGCCGCAAGGATGCGATTCTCCGGTTCTGCTGCGCCGTCGCCGACGCCACCGCACCCTATGCCTGCGCATTCAAGCCGCAGATCGCCTACTTCGCCTCGCAACGCGCCGAGGACCAGCTCGAAGAACTGATGGCGCACCTGCGTGCGCGGCACCCGGGCATTCCCGTCGTCCTCGACGCCAAGCGCGGCGACATCGGCTCGACCGCCGAGCAATACGCGCGCGAAGCCTTCGAGCGATATGGCGCCGATGCCGTGACGCTCTCGCCCTTCATGGGCCACGACACGATCGAGCCGTTCCTGGCGTATGCGGGGCGCGCGGCCTTCCTGCTCTGCCGCACGAGCAATCCCGGCGGCAACGATCTGCAGATGCTCGACGTCGGCGGCGAGCATCTCTTCGAGCGCCTCGCGCGGCTGGCCGCCGACGCCTGGCACCGGCCGGGACAGATCGGCCTGGTCGTCGGGGCGACCTTCCCCCGGGAGTTGGCGCGCGTGCGCGAACTCGCACCGTCGCTGCCGCTGCTCGTTCCGGGCGTGGGCGCCCAGGGCGGCGACATTCCCGCCACCGTGCGGGCGGGCTGCGACACCGACGGATTCGGCCTGCTGATCAATTCCTCGCGGGCGATCCTGTATGCGAGTTCCGGCGACGACTACGCCGACGCCGCGGCACAGGCGGCCCGGCAGACGCGCGACGAGATCAACCGCTCCCGGGACGGTCGCCGAGGCAGCCGATAAGGCCGGCCATCGCCTCCGCGATCGACTGCGTCCGCACCGCCGCCCGGTCGCCATCGAAATGCCGCGTCGCCGTCCGCACCCAGGGGGGGACGGTCGGGTCGCGCCGCAGCGCCCACGCGAAGCACACGGTTCCGACCGGCTTTCCCGGGCTGCCGCCGTCGGGACCGGCGATTCCGGTCACGGCGACGGCCGTGTGGGCATGGCTCTGCGCCAACGCCCCCAGCGCCATCGCCCGCGCCACCGGCTCGCTCACCGCACCGTAGTCGCGCAGGTAGGCCTGCGCCACGCCCAGCATGCGCTGCTTGGCCTCGTTGGAATAGACGACGAACCCGCGATCGAACCATGCGCTCGACCCGGGTACCTGGGTCACCGCATACGAAACGCCCCCCGCCGTGCAGGATTCCGCGGTGGCCAGGACCAATCCCTCCGCGGCAAGCCGCGCGCCGAGTTCGCGCGCCAGCACCAGCAGGTGCGCGCCCGATTCCATCACCGCAACAGGCGCAGGCCGATGGCGATGACCAGCAGCGTATACAAAGCCGCGACGAGGTCGTCGGCCATCACGCCGACGCCGCCTTTCCAGTGCCGGTCGATGTTGCGAATCGGCGGCGGCTTGGTGATGTCGAAGATCCGGAAGAGCACGAACGCGACCGCCTGCAGCCCCCAGGGGTGATCTCCCGCGGGCAGCAGCACGAGAACCAGCCAGAACGCGACGATTTCGTCGACGACGATGGTCCCCGAATCGGCCTCGCCCAGCATTTCGCCGGTGTGCTGGGCCGCCCAGGTGCCGAGCATCAGCGCCACCGCCACCACCAGCAGTCCGGTCGCCAGGTCCGGCGCACCGTGGGGCGCGATCACGACGAAGAGCGCCCAGGCAAGCGCCGTGCCCCAGGTGCCAGGGCCGGGACGCAGCAGCCCGCTGCCCAGGCCGGTGGCGATCCAATGCGCGGGATGGGAAAGCGGGGGGCGGGAGGGCGAAGGGGATTTCCGTTCTTCTCCGGTGGACGTGCTCATGGCGCCTCCTGTTCCGCCCAATCAAGTCGGAAACTGATTGAACGCCTTCAGTGTATCCCCGATCGGATCGCCCGCGGCGTTGTGCAAGCGCAAACCATGCGCCAGGTCGACCCGGCCGATGCGGGACACCGGCACGCCGCTGCGCGCCGCCGCGGCAAGCACGGCATCCCGGTTTTCCGGGGCGGCGGTGAACACGAGTTCGTAGTCGTCGCCGCCGGCCAGGATGCAATGCTGCTGCCGCACCGTGCCCAGCCCCGCGAACGCGGGCGCGCGCGGCACGTCCTCCCAGACCACGTCCGCGCCGACGCCCGACCGCTCGAGGATGTGTCCCAGATCACCGACCAGACCGTCGGACACGTCCGCCGCCGCCGTCGCCAGCCCGAGCAATTCCCGCCCCAGGGCGACGCGCGGCTGCGGCCGGTCCATCCGCCGGAAACAGGTTTCCGCCTCCGCGCCGAGCGCCTCGAGCGGCAGTTCGCCGCGCCGGACCGCCAGCGCAAGCGCGGCTTCGCCCAGCCACCCCGAAACCCAGACATCATCACCCGGGCGGGCGCCGGCGCGGCCTCGGACCATTCCCGGATCGACCTCGCCGATGGCGGTGATCGCCACCGTCAACGGCCCGCCGCGCGTGGCGGTGCGGACCGTATCGCCGCCGACGAGATGGCAGCCATGCTCCTGCGCCAGCGCGAACAGACCGCGCGAAAACGCCTCCAGCCATGCCGGGTCGGCGGCAGGCAGGGCCAGGCCGAGCAGGAAGCTGCGCGGGCGGGCGCCCGCCGCGGCGAGATCGGAGAGATTGACGGCAAGGCACTTGTGGCCGAGGGCATCCGGTTCGGCGCCAGGAAAGAAATGCACGCCTTCGACCAGCATGTCGGTGGTGAGCGCAAGCGTCACCCCGCCGACATCCATCAGCGCGCAATCGTCGCCCACGCCCTGGCGTTCGGGCACCGGGCGGGTGAAATAGCGGGCGATCAGGCCGAATTCGTCGAGGGACATGGCACAGCGATGAGGAAGCGCACGCGGACCCGCGGTGGGCCGGCCCCGCGCATCACTGCGCGGAGACTTCTCCGCTCCGCAACCGCGCCGCCAGTTTGTCGAGGACGCCGTTGACGTAGCGGTGGCCATCGGTGCCGCCGTAGCGCTTGGCCACCTCGATCGCCTCGTTGATCGCCACGCGGTAGGGAATTTCCAGCCGATGCTTGAGTTCGTACGCCCCGAGCAGCAGCACGGCGTGTTCGACCGGACTCAATTCCGCGATCGGACGGTCGATCAGGCCGGCCAACTCGCCGCGCAGTTCCTCCGCCGCCGCCACCGTCCCACCGAAGATCTCCCGGAAATACGGCACATCGATCTTGGCGATCTGCTCCTCGGTGAGGAGACGCGTCCCGATCGCCGCGGCGTCGCCGCCGTTCAGCAGCCACCCGTACAAGCCCTGCACCGCCAGCGCGCGGGCATGGTGGCGTGCGCCCGCATTCGCGGCGCCGCGCGGCTTGCCCGTACGGACGGTCGACGCCACTGGATCAGGCATCGGATTCGTCGTCGCCGCCATCGTCGTCCAGCGCCAGGAGCAGGTTGGCCATTTCCACCGCCGTGCGGGCGGCGTCCGCCCCCTTCTCCACGACGCGTTCGCGCGCCTGATCCTCGTCGTTGGTGGTGAGGATGCCGTTGGCCACCGGCAGGCCCTGCGCCAGGGCAACCTGGGCGACACCGGCCGCCGACTGCTCGGCGACGATCTCGAAATGGTAGGTGTCGCCGCGGATCACGCAGCCCAGGGCGATCAGCGCGTCGAACTGGTCCCGTGCGGCCAGGGCCGCGAGGGCGATCGGGATCTCCAGCGCGCCGGGGACCGAAATGATGGTGACGTCGTCCTCATCCACGCCCAAGTCGGCCAGCTCGCGCAGGCAGGAGGCAAGCAGCGACTCGCCCGCCCAAGTGTTGAACCGAGACCAGACGATGCCGATGCGCAGTTGCGTACCGTCCAGGTCCGGGGCAATCGTATCTACTGTCATGGCGATTCGCTCTCCAAGTATCCGGTTGTGATGAGGCCGAAGCCGGCCATCGAAGGCATCTTGCGCGGCTTGGCGAGCAGCTTCATCCGCCGCACGCCCAAATCGAGCAGGATCTGTGCGCCCACGCCGTAGGTGCGCAGGTCATGGCGATCCCCATGGGACTCGGTGCCGCCCGGTGCGCTGCCGCGCAGCAGGCGCTCCTGCAGATCCGCCGCGGACTCGCCGCAGTTGAGCAGCACGGCCACGCCGCAATCGGCGCGGGCGATCGCCGCCAGCGCCTGCGCGAGCGGCCAGGAGTGCTCCGCATCGCCGATCCCCAGGGTATCGAGCACCGACAACGGTTCATGCACGCGCACCAGGGTGTCGGTCCGGGCGTCCGGCGTGCCGCGCACGAGCGCGATGTGCAGCGACCCGGTCGGCTGGTCGCGGTAGACCACCATGTCGAAAGCGCCGGCGCAGGTCTGCACCGGACGCTGCGTCAGCCGCTCGATCATGCTCTCGTGGGCCGCGCGATAGTGGATCAGGTCCGCAATGGTGCCGAGCTTCAAGCCGTGCTGCGCCGCGAAGCGCCGCAGATCCGGCAACCGCGCCATGCTGCCGTCTTCGTTCATGATCTCGCACAGCACCGCCGACGGGGTCAGACCGGCGAGCCGCGCCAGATCGCAGCAGGCCTCGGTATGGCCGGCCCGCACCAGGACGCCGCCGGGCTTGCTCACCAGCGGGAACACGTGGCCCGGCGAGACGATCTGTTCCGGGCGCGCGTCCGGCCGCGACGCGACGCGGATCGTGTGGGCGCGATCCGCGGCCGAAATGCCGGTGCTCACGCCCTCGGCCGCCTCGATCGCGACGGTAAACGCCGTGCCGTGCATGCTGCGGTTGTCGCCGGCCATCGGCGCGAGCCGCAGACGTGTCGCCTGCTCGTCGGTAATCGCCATGCAGACCAGGCCGCGTCCGTACTTGGCAAGGAAATTGATCTTTTCCGGCGTGACGAAGTCCGACGCGAAAATCAGGTCACCCTCGTTCTCGCGGTCCTCATCGTCGACCAGCACGACGATCCGCCCGTTGCGGATCTCCTCGACGATCTCCCAGGTCGACGAAATGGCCGCGCCTTCGGTCGATGCCGCCGCGTGCCGCGTGGAAAAACCCGCCTCTTCCGTGCCTCGATGATCGCTCAACACCCGCCCCTCACCCCTTCCCATCTCCCCTCCAGGAGCGGGGAAACGGCAAAATTCAACGAATCGGATCGCAATCGCGCGCCCGCACGACGTAGCGGGCCAGCAGATCCGCCTCGATATTAACCCTCGCGCCCGGCACCAGGAGCGCGAAGGTCGTCGCCGCGATGGTATGCGGGATCAAATTGATCGAAATCTCGCAGCCGCCGTCCCGATCCGTAACCCGGTCCGTAACCCGGTTGATCGTGAGACTCACACCGTTGACGGCAACCGACCCTTTGGGCGCCATGTAGATCGCAAGATCCGCCGGAATGCGCACGGCGAGTTCCGTCGATTCGCCGGCCGGCGCCATGCGCACGACCTCCCCCACGCCATCGACGTGGCCGGCCATGAGGTGCCCTCCCAGCTTGTCGCCCAGCGCCAACGCGGTTTCCAGATTCACCGCGCCCGGCGCGTCGAGCCCGATGGTCTTCGACAGGGTTTCCCGCGACACGTCGGCCGCGAAGATGCCACCCCGCAGATCGACGACGGTGAGACAGACGCCGCTCACCGCGATGCTGTCGCCCAAGGCGATCGGGCGCGGCGCAAGCCCTCCGGCGTCGACCTCGATGCGGACGCCGGCATCCCGCGCGTCGGACCGCGGCTGGACCGACACGATGCGGCCGATGGATTGAACAAGACCAGTGAACATGGTGAATTATTGCACCCGCGCCAGGATCCGCAGGTCGGAGCCGATCATCGTCGCCTCCCGGATCTGCAGCGACCGCGCCAGCGACAGGCTCTCCAGCTTCGGCAACCGGCACATCGGTTGGCCAGGGCCGATCAGCATCGGCGCCAGATACATCAGCAGTTCATCGGCCCATCCACCGCGCACCAGTTCCCCGGAAAGCGCCGGCCCGGCCTCGGCATGCAGGTCGTTCACGCCCCGCCGCCCCAGTTCCGCCAGCAGCGCGCCGAGATCGACCCGCCCGTCGGGTCCCGGACACACGAAGACCTCCGCGTTCTTGCGCGCCAGCACGGCCTCCTTGACCGCGTCGCCGCGGGCGCAGGCGATCAGCACGGGGTTGCCATCGAACAGGCGCGCGCCGGGGTCGATCGCGCACGCGCTGTCGGCGACGACCTTCAAAGGCTGACGCGACACCGCGTCCCCACGTGCGGTAAGCAGGGGATCGTCGGCGCGCACCGTGCCGATCCCCGTCAGAATCGCGCAGGCGCGCGCGCGCCAGGCGTGGCCGTCGGCCCGCGCCGCCTCGCCGGTGATCCACTTGGATTCGCCGTTCTCCAGGGCAGTACGCCCGTCCAGGCTTGCCGCGATCTTGACCCGTACCCGGGGCCGGCCCCGGGTCATGCGCGAAAAGAATCCGGCGTTGGCATCGGCGGCGTCCTGCCGCAGCAGGCCGCAACGCACGTCGACACCGGCCTCGCGCAGCATGGCGAGTCCGCGGCCCGCCACGCGGGGATTGGGATCCTCCACCGCGGCGACGACGCACCCGATGCCGGCCTCGATGAGCGCCATCGCACAGGGCGGCGTACGGCCGAAATGGGAACACGGTTCCAGGGTGACGTAGGCCGTGGCACCACGCACGTCGTTGCCGCGGCGACGCGCGTCCTGAAGGGCCTCGACCTCGGCATGATTGCGGCCCGGCGGCTGCGTGCAGCCCTCCCCCAGGATCTCCTCGCCCCGGGCGATCACGCAGCCGACGTGCGGATTGGGCGTCACGCGCCCCTGGGCGCGCGCCCCGAGTTCGAGCGCGCGGCGCATGAGGCGATCATCGGCTTCCGAGTACACGTGTCGCGTTCTCCCTAAGCGCCGCGCCGCCGCGGACGGACTTCCTTGACCACCTCGGTGAACGCCTCGACGTCCTCGAAACTTCGATAGACCGACGCGAACCGGATGTAGGCCACCTTGTCGAGGCGGCGCAGTTCGCGCATGACCAGCTCGCCCAGCTTTTCACTGCGGATCTCGCGCTGCCCGGTGCCGAGCAGGCGCTCCTCGATGCGGTTGATCGCCTCCTCCACCGCCTCGCGCGCGACCGGTCGCTTGCGCAGCGCGAGCAGCATCGAGGCACGAAGCTTGGCGCGATCGTAGTCGGCGCGGCTGCCGCCGCGCTTGACGATGGTCGGAAGCGCCAGTTCGACGCGCTCGTAGGTGGTGAAGCGCTTTTCGCAGGCGAGGCAGCGCCGGCGGCGGCGGATCGCGGCGCCCTCGTCGGACGCGCGCGAGTCAACCACCTGCGTGTCGGGATGGGAGCAGAACGGGCACTTCATGCGCGCCGTTCCGAAGCCCGCGATGCGGGAGCCCGGCCCTGCCGCCTCGTCGGCGCCCGATCTCGCACCGGGCGCGAGCGGGGCCGAATCCCCGCAGTCATGGGATTACTGCCCGTACACCGGGAAACGCCGCGTCAACTCGCCGACCTGGTCGCGCACGGCGGCGATGTTCTGTTCGTCGTCCGGCCGGTCGAGCACGTCGGCGATCAGGTTGGCGGTGCGCACCGCTTCCGCCGTTCCGAAACCGCGCGTGGTCATCGCGGGCGCGCCGATGCGGATGCCGCTCGTGACCATGGGCTTTTCCGGGTCGTTGGGGATCGCGTTCTTGTTGACCGTGATGTGCGCGCGCCCCAGCGCGGCTTCGGCGGCCTTGCCCGTGATGCCCTTGGCACGCAGGTCCACCAGCATCACATGACTCTCGGTGCGGCCGGAAACGATGCGCAGGCCGCGCTCGGCGAGGGTCTGCGCCATCGCCTGGGCGTTGCGCAGGACCTGCTCCTGGTACGTCTTGAACTCCGGCGTCAGCGCCTCGCGAAACGCCACCGCCTTGCCGGCGATGACGTGCATCAGCGGCCCGCCCTGCAGCCCGGGAAACACCGCCGAGTTGATCGCCTTCTCGTACTCCTCGCGCATCAGGATGAAGCCGCCGCGGGGCCCGCGCAGGCTCTTGTGCGTGGTCGAGGTGACGATGTCGGCGTGCGGCACCGGGTTGGGGTACACCCCCGCCGCGATCAGGCCGGCGTAATGCGCCATGTCGACCATGAACACGGCATCGACCTCGCGCGCGATGCGCGCAAAGCGCTCGAAATCGATGCGCAGCGAATAGGCCGAGGCGCCCGCCAGGATCAGGCGCGGGTTGTGCTCGCGCGCCAGGCGCTCGACTTCTTCGTAGTCGATCTCTTCCTGCGCGTTCAGGCCATAGCTCACGACATGGAACCACTTGCCGCTCATGTTCACCGGCGAGCCGTGGGTGAGGTGGCCGCCCATCGCCAGCGACATGCCCAGCACCGTGTCGCCGGGCTTGAGGGTGGCGAGAAACGCCGCCTGGTTGGCCTGCGACCCGGAGTTGGGCTGCACGTTGGCCGCCTGCGCGCCGAACAGTTCCTTGACGCGGTCGATCGCCAGCCGCTCGGCGATGTCGACGTATTCGCAGCCGCCGTAGTAGCGCCGGCCTGGATAGCCCTCGGCGTACTTGTTGGTGAGCTGCGAGCCCTGCGCCTGCATGACGGCGGGGCTGGTGTAGTTCTCGGAGGCGATCAGCTCGATGTGATCTTCCTGCCGGCGGTTTTCGGCCTGGATCGCATCCCAGAGTTCGGGGTCGGCACGGTCAAGGGTGAGGGAGCGGGAGAACATGGCGGAGGACTCGTAACGGATGGGCGCGGCAAACCGCCGCAAGGGGGGATTATGCCAGCCGGGCTACTGCGCCCGGCGATCCAGCATCGCCTGCGCAATCGTATTGACGTCGGTGTACTCGAGTTCCGCGCCCGCCGGCACGCCGCGCGCCAGCCGGGTGACCTTGGCCTCGGCATCGCGGGCGCGGACGGCTTCGGAGATGAAATGCGCGGTCGCGTCGCCCTCCGGCGTGAACGACGTCGCAACGATCACCTCGCGCACCACGCCGTCGCCGGCGCGTGCGACCAACCGGTCGAGCTCGATCTCCCGGGGGCCGACGCCGTCCAGCGGCGAGAGCCGGCCGAACAGCACGAAGTAGAGCCCCCGGTAGGCGAGGGACTGCTCGATCACGAGTTGATCCGCCGGCGACTCCACCACGCACAGCAACCCCGGGTCCCGCTGCGGGTCGGCGCAGGTTTCACAGATCTCCAACTCGGTGAGCGTGTTGCAGCGCGCGCAGCGCCCCACCCTTTCGACGGCGTCGAGCAGCGCCCGTCCGAGCAGCAGCGCGCCGTCGCGATCCTGCTGCAGCAGATGGAACGCGATGCGCTGCGCCGAGCGCGGGCCGATGCCCGGCAGGCGCTTGAGCGACTCGATCAACGCTTCGAGCGTAGGGCCCAGTTTCACGAGGGAACCTCATCGGCTACGGCGCGGGCCGATCCTGCGCGAGCCGATCCCGCAACTGCGACATGCAACGGTTCTGCGATCGGCAACGTGTCAGAACGTCCAGGCTGCGTGCGCGATCAAAAGAACGGCATCTTGAATCCCGGCGGCATCGGCATGCCGGCGGTGACGGTGGCCATCCGGCTCTGCACCGTCTCTTCGACCCGGCGCGCGGCATCGTTGAACGCCGCGCAGACGAGGTCTTCCAGCATGTCCTTGTCGTCGCCGATGAGGCTGGGGTCGATGACCACCCGGCGCGCCTGGTGCTTGCAGGTGAGCGTGACCTTGACGAGCCCGGCGCCGGCCTGTCCTTCGACCTCGACCTGCGCCAGTTCCTCGTTCATGCGCTTCATGCCGTCCTGCATCTTCTGCGCCTGCTGCATCAGGCCGGCCAACTGATTTTTGATCATATGGATTCCATCGCAAAGTCGCCCTCTCCCGCGTGCGGGAGAGGGCGGGGGTGAGGGTGCGCGCAAGAAACCCGCGCGGAAAACCCGGGCGCCGTCACCCCGAAACCGGCCGGATCGACGACGGGTCCACCGTCGCGCCGAACCGTTCCCGCAATTCTCGCACGACCGGATCGCCCTCGATCGACGCCCGCGCCTCCTGCAGCGCCGCGGCGCGCGCCTGGTCGCTGCGCGCCTGCGCGGTGGATCCATTGGTCGCGCCGGTCTCGGTGGTCAGGCGCACCGCGCGGCCCAGACGATCGGACAGCGCCTTGCGCACCCGCTCGACGTTGCCCCCGTCGGCCAGCGCCTTGACCGGCACGCGCAGGTGGAAATGGTCGCCTTCGCGGGAAACCAGTTCGCTGCGCAAGGCCATTTCGCGGGCAAGGCCGCTCAACCGAAGCGAGGCGGCGAGTTCCGGCCAGGCGCCGTCGCCCCCGGCGGGTCTCTTTTCCGCGCCCTCACCCCCGCCCTCTCCCGCCGCCGCGGGAGAGGGGGGGGGCGGCGCCGGAACGTCGTCAACGCCCGCACCCCTGCCCGCTCCTGGCGCTGCAGGAGAAGGGGAATGTCCGGGCAATGCCCTGGCACCGCTGCCGTCCCCGCGGCGCGCCTCCGCTGCGGTACGCAACGGACCGCTCGCGCGCAACGCCGCCGATTTTCCCGCTGCGGCGGGCACCACCTCGGGCGCGAACACCATCATCCGCAGCAAGGTCATCGTGAATCCGGCGTACTCGTCCGGCGCCATGGCGAGATCGTTGCGGCCATGAAGCGCGATCTGGTAGTAGAGCTGCACCGGTTCCTTCGCCAGCTTCCCGGCGAGACGATCCAGCTCCGCGGCATCGGGCTCGTCTTCCGCCGCGGATCCGACGGCCTGGGTCAGCGCGATCCGGTGCAGGAACCCCGCCAGGTCGCGCAGCGCCTGCGAAAACGACAGGCCCCGCTCCGCCATCTCGTCGGCAAGGTGCAGGACCCGCTCGGTCCGGCCGTCGGCGACCGCATCGAGCAGCTGCACCAGGATCGAGGAATCGATCGCGCCCAGCATCTGGCGCACGGTGTCCGCCGTCGGCACCCCCCCGGCGTAGGCGATCGCCTGATCAAGCAGCGACAGCGCATCGCGCATGCTGCCGCGCGCCGCATGGGCGAGGGCGCGCAAGGGCGCCGGCTCGGTCGCGCCCAGACCTTCGTTGCCCAGCACGTGCTGGAGGCGCTCGACGATCGCCGCCGGCGGCACCTGCTTCAGGCTGAACTGCAGGCAGCGGCTCAGGACCGTGACGGGAATCTTCTGCGGATCGGTGGTCGCGAGGATGAACTTGACGTACTCGGGCGGCTCCTCCAGCGTCTTCAACATCGCGTTGAAGGCGTGGTTGGTCAGCATGTGCACTTCGTCGATCGTGTAGATCTTGTAGCGCGCATTGGTCGGCGCGTATGCCGCGCGCTCGAGCAGCTGCGTCATCTCCTCGACGCCGCGGTTGCTGGCCGCATCCATCTCGATGTAGTCGACGAAACGCCCGGCGTCGATCGCCGTGCAGGCCGGACAGACGTTGCAGGGCGCCGCCGTCACGCCCCCCTGCCCGTCGGGACCGATGCAATTCAGGGCCTTGGCGAGAATGCGCGCGATCGTCGTCTTGCCGACGCCGCGCGTGCCGGTGAACAGGTAGGCGTGATGCAGACGCCCCGTCTCCAGCGCGTGGGTGAGCGCCCGCACGACGTGATCCTGCCCGACGAGGGCGGAAAACTCGCGCGGACGCCACTTGCGAGCGAGCGCCTGATACGACATACGAAGGACATCCCTCCCGCGGAAACCGAAGGCGAGCCTGATCCTCGGCACTCGCGGAAATCTGCTATGGCTGCTTCGTTCCCGACCTGACCAGGTTCACAGCACCGCGATGCGAGGGGGCCCGCCGACAGGAATCTTAGCAGCCCCCGCCGCCCGGAAGGGCCGGGCTTCCAGCCGGAGTCCGATTGACCATGAAAAAGGAACATGCCATGTTCGAAAATCATGGTTTCCATGGATCGTTTGCACGATATGATCCGCCCATGATCCCCCGTCCGGCCCTCGAACGCACCGTGCGCGACGCGCTCGCCCGGTCGCGCGCCGTCGTGCTGACCGGTCCGCGCCAATGCGGCAAGACGACGCTGGCACGAACGATCGTGGATCCCCGGGCGCCCAATTACTTCGACCTCGAAAACCCGCTCGACGAGCATCGCCTGGAGCACCCCGTCGACACGCTCTCCCGCCTCGAAGGACTCGTCGTCATCGACGAGGTGCAGCGGCGGCCGAATCTGTTCCCCGTGCTGCGGGTACTCATCGACCGCTCCGACGCGCCGGGCCAGTATCTCCTTCTGGGCAGCGCCGCGCCGGCGCTGCTGCGGCAGGCGGGAGAATCCCTGCTGGGCCGCGTCGAGACGATCGAGGTCGGCGGCTTCGATCTGGCGGAAGTTGGCCTGACGGCCTCCGGGTTCCGGGAACACCACGCCGGGCGATTGTGGCTGCGCGGCGGTTTTCCCCGCTCCTACCTCGCCCCAACCGACGGCGACAGCATGGCATGGCGCCGCAATGCCATCGCCAGCCATGTGGAAGTCGATTTGCCGCAGTTCGGGATCGATATCGCCGCGCCGGCCATGATGCGATTCTGGCGCATGCTCGCCCACGTTCACGGCCAGATCTGGTCGGCCGCCGATCCGGCGCGCTCGCTGGGCGTATCGGAACCGACCGTACGCCGTTATCTGGACACGCTGACGCGGACGCTGATGGTGCGGCAGTTGCAGCCCTGGCACGAGAATCTCGGCAAACGCCAGGTCAAGGCGCCGAAGATCTACGTTCGCGACTCCGGCTTGCTGCACGCGCTGATGGACGTGCCGACGCTTCCCGAACTGCTCGCACACCCGCGCTGCGGCGCGAGCTGGGAAGGGTTCGCGCTCGAACAGATATTGCGCTTGGCACGCCCCGACGAAGCGTATTTCTGGGCCACGCACCAGGGCGCCGAACTCGACCTGCTGCTACTCCAGGGAACGCGACGCATCGGCATCGAATTCAAGCGCGCCGATGCCCCGGCGGTCACCCGCTCCATGCGGATCGCGATCGACGACTTGAAACTCGATGCGCTGTATGTCGTATATCCCGGCGCGCATCGCTTCCGCCTGGAGGCCGGGATCGAGGCCGTGCCGCTTTGGGCGGCGCTGCCGGCGGCTGCCGGACACGACGCGCCCCGAAAAGAGTAGCCTTGCGGACCTCCGCAAGCGCATCGTGCTCCGCTCGAAGACGTACCGCGTTCCTCTTTCCGAACCGCCCATGCCGATCAAATCCCGCATCCGCACCGTTCCCCACTATCCCAAGCCCGGCGTGATGTTTCGCGACATCACCACGCTGCTCAAGGATCCGGTGGGCTTCCGCGTCACGATCCACGAGATGGCGAACCGCTACGCCGACCGGAAGATCGACAAGGTGGCCGGCATCGAGTCGCGCGGCTTCATCATCGGCGCCGCCCTGGCCTACCAGCTCGGCACCGGCTTCGTGCCGATCCGCAAGAAGGGAAAACTCCCGGCGGCGACGGTCGGACACGACTACGAACTGGAATACGGCACCGACCGCATCGAGATGCACGTCGACGCGGTCGCCCACGGCGAGCGGATCCTGCTCGTCGACGACCTCATCGCGACCGGCGGCACCGCGCTGGCGTCGATCCAGCTGATCGAGGACCTCGGCGGCCGGATCGTCGAATGCGGCTTCGTCATCAACCTCCCCGACCTGGGCGGCGCCGCGCGACTGGAGAAATCCGGTCACAAGATGTTCGCCCTGTGCGAGTTCGAAGGCGACTGAGGGAGGGCGATCGACCATGGAAAGCCGCTGGAACGATGCCGCCTGCCCCGACCTCGGGGACGATCTCGCGCTGCGCGTGTACACCTCGCGCCTGCTGGGCGCGGACAAGACCCTGGTGCTGCACGGCGGAGGCAACACCTCCGTCAAGCGCATGGAAACCAGCCTGCTCGGCGACCGGGAGGAAATCCTCTACGTCAAGGGCAGCGGCTGGGATCTCGAGACGATCGAGGCCGCAGGTTTTTCGCCGGTGCGCATGGAGCCCCTGCGGCGCCTGGCGAGACTGCCCGCACTGTCGGACCCGCAGATGGTCAACGAACTGGCCACCCGGATGACGCGCGCGACCGCGCCGGCACCGTCGGTCGAGGCAATCCTGCACGCGATCCTGCCCTACCCGTTCGTCGACCATACCCACGCCGACGCATTCATCGCCATCAGCAACACCGCCGAGGGCGAAGCGCGGATCCGCGAATGCTACGGCGACCGGGTGGTGGTCGTGCCCTACGTCATGCCGGGCTTCGATCTGGCACGCCTGGCGGCGGAGCGCTTCCAGGCCGAAGCGGGGCCGCAGACCATCGGCATGGCGCTGTGCGACCACGGACTCTTCTCGTTCGGCGGCACGGCGCGCGAATCCTACGAGCGCATGATCGAACTCGTCGGCGACGCCGAGCGCTACCTCGCCCGGCATGGCGCCTGGGATGTCGTCCTGCCCGCCAGCCCGCCGCCGTCGCCGAAGGAAGCCGAACCCGGGGCCGAAGCCGGTCCCGGACCCCGGCCCGGTCTGGAGCAGGCGACGCTGCGGCAGGCCCTCTCGCAGGCCGCCGGGTTCCCCCTGCTTTTGATGCGCGGCCCGAACGAGTCGCTGCGCGCGCGCGGAATGGCATTCGCGCAGCGCCCCGACGTCGCCGCGATCGCCGGGCAAGGCCCGGCCACCCCCGACCATGTGATCCGGACGAAGCGCGTGCCGATGATCGGCCGCGACGTGGCCGGCTATGTCGGCGCCTATCGCGCGTATTTCGCACGGCACGAACCGAGAGCCAAGGAACGCAAGACGATGCTCGACCCCGCGCCGCGGGTCGTACTCGATCCGGAACTCGGCCTGCTCGCCGCCGGGCGATCGGCCAAGGATGCGACGATCGTCGCCGAGATCTACGACCACACCATCGACGTCATCCTGCGCGCCACGGCGCTGGGCGGCTATCGCGCGCTGCCCGAGCAGGATCTCTTCGACGTCGAATACTGGGACCTCGAGCAAGCCAAGCTCCGCAAGGCGGGCAAGCCGGCTCCCTTCGCCGGCGAGATCGCCCTGGTGACCGGCGCCGCCTCGGGGATCGGCGCGGCCTGCGTCGCGGCGCTGCTGGCGCGCGGCGCCGCAGTCGTCGGACTGGACCGCAATCCGGCAATCGAAACCTTGCATCGGCGGCCCGACTTTCTGGGCATCGCCTGCGACGTCACCGACACCGCGCAGCGGCGCGCTGCCCTGGAGCGGGCCGCCACCACGTACGGCGGCGTCGACATGCTGGTGTGCAACGCCGGCATCTTCCCGGGCGGCCGCAAGATCGCCGCATTGCCCGACGACGAATGGCGCAACGTGCTCGCGGTCAATCTCGACGCCAACCTCGCCCTGCTGCGCGAGGCGCACCCACTGCTCGAGCGGGCGCCGTGCAACGGGCGGGTGGTGATCGTCGGCTCGAAAAACGTCCCCGCGCCCGGCCCGGGCGCCGCGGCGTATTCGGCAGCCAAGGCGGCGCTGACCCAGCTCGCGCGGGTCGCCGCCCTCGAATGGGGCGACGATGGCATCCGCGTGAATACGGTGCACCCCAACGCGGTGTTCGACACCGGCATCTGGACCGACGCCGTGCTCGCCGAGCGCGCCCGGCACTACGGGCTGAGCGTCGACGAGTACAAGCGCAACAACGTCCTGCACGTCGAGGTCACCAGCGGCGACGTTGCCGAAATGGTCGCCGAAATGTGCGGACCGCTGTTCGCCAAGACGACCGGCGCCCAGGTGCCGATCGACGGCGGCAACGACCGGGTGATCTGATCATCATGCGAGTGAATGGCAAGGACCACCGGACGATCTGGCCCGACGAAGCGCGGCGAGGCGTCCGGATCATCGACCAGACCCGCCTGCCCCACGAATTCCGGACCGTCGCGCTCGACCGCTGGCAGGCCGTCGAAACGGCGATCCGCACGATGCAGGTGCGCGGCGCGCCGCTGATCGGCGTCGCCGGCGCCTACGGCGTCGCGCTGGCGGCGCAGGCCGACCCGGGCGACGGCGCGATCGCCGACGCCTGCCGGGCGCTCGCGACCGCCCGGCCCACCGCGGTCAACCTGCGCTGGGCGGTGGCGCGGATGGAACGCCTGCTGGCTCCCCTGCCGGCACCCGAGCGCGCCGAGTCCGCATGGCGCGAAGCCGCCGCGATCGCCGACGAAGACGTGGCGATCAACCGGGCGATCGGCGTCCATGGCCAAACCTTGATCGAGGCCGTCTGGCATCGCACCCACCGCCCGGTGCAGGTGCTCACGCACTGCAATGCCGGCTGGCTCGCCACCGTCGACTGGGGCACCGCCCTGGCCCCGGTGTATGCCGCACACGATGCCGGCATCCCGCTGCACGTGTGGGTCGACGAAACCCGGCCGCGCAACCAGGGGGCAAGCCTCACGGCCTGGGAACTGCAGCAGCACGGCATCCCCTTCACGGTGATCGCGGACAACGCCGGAGGCCATCTCATGCAGCACGGCCGGGTCGACCTGGCGATCGTCGGCTGCGACCGCGTCAGCGCGCACGGCGACGTCTGCAACAAGATCGGCACCTACCTCAAGGCGCTCGCCGCACACGACAACGGCGTGCCGTTCTACGTCGCCCTGCCCTCGCCGACCATCGACTGGACGATTGCCGACGGCGTCCGGGAGATCCCGATCGAAGAGCGCGGTGCCGACGAGGTCACGCACATCACCGGGCGCGACGCCGACGGCGCGCTGCGCCGCGTGCTGCTGACGCCCGAAGGCGCCCCAGCCGCCAACTACGGCTTCGACGTGACCCCGGCGCGGCTGGTGACGGCGCTGGTGACCGAGCGCGGAATCATCCCGGCCACCGCGCAGGACATCCGCGCGGCGCTCGGAGCGGACGTGGCCGCCCTGGAACAACGGATGGTTTGCCGTTCGCCTGTGCACAGCGCATAATTCGAGAAATCTCAGCATGGTACGCCGAACTTTCCCGCAAAATGGACCGCGAGATCTATCTCAACCAGATCCGAATACAGTTTGAGGTCCACCCGGTCGTCGCATTGCTCGGGCCGCGACAGTGCGGCAAGACAACACTGGCACGCATGTTCGCCGACCGGTTTTCGGGGCCGACAACCCGGTTCGACCTGGAGGATCCCGGCGACCTGGCGGCCCTTGCATCCCCCCGGCTCGCGCTGCAGGAATTGCAGGGGCTGGTCGTCATCGACGAAATCCAGCGATTCCCCGACCTGTTCCCGGTGCTCCGGGTGCTTGTCGACCGCCCCGACAACCCATTGCGACTGCTGGTTCTGGGCAGCGCATCGCGTGATCTGATCCGCCAGTCGTCAGAAACGCTTGCCGGTCGCATCGGCCACATCGAACTGACGCCGTTCCTGCTCGACGAAGTCGGCACCGCGGCGAGCGAAGCGCTCTGGCTGCGCGGCGGATTCCCGAAGTCGTTTCTCGCCGGCAGCGAGGCAGCCAGTCACCTATGGCGCAAGGATTACGTGACGACGTTCCTGGAACGCGACCTGCCGCAATTGGGCATCAACGTCCCGCCCACGACCCTGCGCCGTTTCTGGATGATGCTGGCGCATTATCACGGGCAGGTGCTCAACTTTTCCGAACTCGCCCGATCCTTCGGCATCGCCGATACCACCGTGCGCCGCTACCTCGACATCCTCGCCGGCACGTTCATGATCCGCCTGCTTGCCCCCTGGCATGCCAACATCGCCAAGCGGCAGATCAAATCGCCCAAGCTCTACTTCCGGGACAGCGGCCTGTTCCACACCCTGATGGGCATTTCCGACCGCGACGCGCTCTACCGGCACCCCAAGTTGGGCGCGTCCTGGGAGGGATTCGCCCTGGAGCAGATCATCCGGTTGCATGCGGCCACGCAGGAAGAAACCTACTTCTGGGCCACCCACGGCGGCGCCGAAGTCGACCTGCTGATCGTGCAAGGCGGCGAGCCGATCGGGTACGAAATCCAGTTCACCGACCGGCCGCGAACCGCACGCTCCATGCACATCGCGATCGAGTCCCTGCAATTGCGCGAACTGCGCGTCGTCCACCCGGGAGAGAAATCCTTCCCGCTCGCCGAGCACATCCGAGCCTTCGGATTCCGCGAACTGGTCCGGGAGGGCCCCCTCCGCGTCTAGTGTCCAGTGGACTTGCCCTTGTGCCCCGCGGGTCCCCTCTCCCGCGTGCGGGGGAGGGCAGGGTGAGGGGGCGGCACGTGGAGCGTGCTGGCAGGCGGGGATGGGCGACAAATTGACGATCGAATCGTCAATTTGTAAGATCCTGCCATGTTCCGCCGCGACCTCGAACCCACGCTGCGCCGCCTGTCCCGGTATTTCCCGATCGTGGCCATCACCGGGCCGCGCCAGTCTGGGAAAACGACGCTGGCGCGCCGGATGTTCGCCGACAAGCCGTATGTCAGCCTGGAAGATCCGGCCGAACGCGCCTTCGCCGAAACGGATGCCCGCGGCTTTCTGGCGCGATTTTCCGACGGCGCAATCTTCGACGAAGCGCAGCGATGGCCGGACCTCTTCTCGCACCTGCAAGGCATCGTGGACGCCGTGCGCACGCCGGGGCGCTTCATCCTCACGGGTTCGCAGCAGTTCGACCTCCTGGCCGGCGTCACGCAGTCTCTGTCCGGGCGCGTCGCCATGGCGCAACTGCTGCCGCTCTCCTATGGAGAACTGCCGGAATTGTCGGCGTCGCCGGACCAGATGATCGGCGCTGGGGGATATCCGGCGATCCATGCGCAAGGCATCCCCGTGGCAGATTGGTTTCCGAACTACGTCGCGACCTATGTCGAGCGCGACGTACGCCAACTGCTCGGCGTTCAGGATTTATCGCGCTTTCAACGATTCCTGCGCCTTTGTGCAGGCCGAACGGGGCAACTGCTCAACCTCTCCAATCTCGCGAGCGAGACCGGCATCACCCACAGTACGGCGCGGGCGTGGCTGTCGGTCCTGGAGGCGAGCTACATCGTCTTCCTCCTGCCGCCCTACCACCGCAATTTCGGAAAACGGCTGGTAAAAACGCCCAAGCTCTATTTCGTCGATACCGGACTTGCGTGCTGGCTTCTGGGTATCCGTTCCGCAACGCAACTGGCGACACACCCCCTGCGCGGCGCTCTCTTCGAGACGATGATCGTCGGCGAGTTCCTGAAGGCGCGCGCTCACGCCGGGCAGCCGGCCGATCTGTACTTCTGGCGCGACAACGGCGGCAACGAGGCCGACCTCCTTTTTGAGCAGGCGGACGGACTCCAAACGGTGGAAATCAAATCCGGCGCAACCGTGACGCCGGACTATATCCAGTCCGGCCGCAAGAGCGGACGGTTTGCGGGCGCGGAAGCATGCCTGCCGTGGCTGATCCATGGCGGCACGGACGCCGACAACTACCTGCGCAGCGGCGTCGACGTGATCTCCTGGACCCGCGTACCGGCGCGGCTGCGGGCAAGAGGAACTCCGTGAAGGGACCGGGGCAATCGACCGGCAAACCTTGCAGATCCGACGCTCGACGAGGGATTCCCGACCGCCCGCGAGACCCTCGGGATTGCGCGGCGCTACGTCGTATACCCCGGCAAGGAACGCTACCCGATGCGCCACGGAACCGAAGCGATCTCCTTGCCGGAGATAATGGCTTTGCTGCAGTCTTGTACAGATCGGAATTGCGGTCCAGAGTACGCGTTCCGGACAAGAAATGCGTAACGCCGGCAATCGAAGAAATAAAAAAATCCCCGCTGGAAGCAACCATATCCAAGGCTGCGGGGAGTTCAGGACCATCGTTACCCCCTTGCCGGGCCGCCTGCCCCTGCTCGAGACCCACGCCGCCGCGCTCCAGCGGGATCACAACGTGATGGGCCTCACGGTAGCCACGCCAGATCGGCGGTGTAGCCGCGGCGGCGCACCGCCGCGTTCAGGGCGTCTTCTCCCGAACCGGAATCCACGATCCAGGCGTGATGCGCGCCGACATCCGGAAGCGCGTCGGCCAGATGCCGAGCCTGCCGCATCGTTGCACTCCCGGCCTTGACTTCGATGGCACACATGTCGTCGCCCCGCTGCAGCAGCAGGTCGACCTCCGCGCCCGCGGCGGTTCGCCAGAAGAACGTCTGGGTGAACGGCCGTCGCAACCGCTCCCGGCGCTGGATGTCCTCCAGCACGAAGGTCTCCCAACTGGCGCCGCGCACCGGGTGGGAATCCAGTTCTTCCGGCGAACCGATGTTGAGCAGATGGTGCAGCAGACCGGTGTCGCGCAGGTACACCTTGGGCGATTTGGTCAACCGCTTGCCGACATTGCGGAAATAGGGCGGCAGCCGGCGCAGCAGAAACGTCTGTTCGAGCGCGTCGAGCGTGCGGCTCACCCGGCCGTGGCCGGTTCCCAGCGACGCGGCGAGATTCGCCACGTTGAGCAAGCCGCCTTGCAGGTGCGCGAGCATGGTCAGCAGGCGCCGCAGGAACACCGGTTCGGCGTCGATCCCGAGTTGCGGCAGATCCCGCTCCACGTAGGTGCGCAGATATGCCTCGTGCCACTCGCGAAAGTCGCCGCGGACCGCGTCGGGAAACCCCCCGGCCAGCCAGAGCCGCTGCCAGGGGACCGGACGCCCCCCCTGCGCCGCCTCGAGCGGCGTCAGCGGATCGAGTTCGAGCACGCCGATCCGCCCGGCCAAGGATTCGGACGCGCCGCGCACCAGGGCGGGCTGCGCGGAGCCCGTGAGAATGAAGGTGCCCTTGCGGTCACGGCGTTCGTCGATGATGCCGCGCAGGGCCGGGAAAACCGCGGGGACCGCCTGCACTTCGTCGAGGATCAGGCCGGAGGCTTCCGCGTGGGCTCGAATCTGGAACGCGGCATCCTCGGCGTAGCGCTCCCGGATGCGCGGCGATTCCAGGTCGACGTAGGCGTGCTTGGGAAAGGTGGAGCGGGCGAGCGTGGTTTTGCCGACCTGGCGCGCGCCAAGGACCAATACCGCCGGAAACTGCGCGGCGAGCGCGCGCAGACGCTCCGAAGCGAGGCGGGGGAAGATCGGGAGGTCCATTATCCTTGCATTTTTCTATAATGCACGAAAATTAGCAAGAATATTTAGCAACAGAGCACGGCGCCGGGACCGACGCGCATCCCCAGCTTGGCGATCGCCGCGAACGAACGCGTCGCCTGCAAGGCCGGGCTTGCGGTCTTTTTGA
This sequence comes from Burkholderiales bacterium GJ-E10, assembly GCA_000828975.1. NCBI lineage: Bacteria > Pseudomonadati > Pseudomonadota > Betaproteobacteria > Burkholderiales > Burkholderiales bacterium GJ-E10. The sequence goes on from AP014683.1 coordinate 2,382,989, forward strand.
TTTCCACCGGCAACGACGTATCGGCGGACTCGATCAGCAGGTCGACCTCCTGCTGGTGCGTGTCGCGGTCGTAGTACAACAGGTCCATCCGCTCGAGGGCCAATCCGGTGACCGGAACGGTTACGGTCTCGCTTCCGCGTCGAGTCTGTCCAGAATCGCAAGCGCTTGGCGTACATCGCCCGTAGCGGCCATGGTACGGAAATGGTTTTCGGTATCCCAGGCCGCCAGTGCCTGCGCACTCAATTCTTCAACCAATTTGTTCATGCTCAGACCACGGCTCCTCGCCAGTGATTTCAGCCGCTCGGCCGTGTCATCGGGGAGCCTGATTGTCAATGTACTCATTGCCATTCCTCCAGACATTGCGCAGGTGTCAGGACGCGCAGATCGCCAAGCCTCAATTCCCCCCCGCGCAAATCGCGCACGTTGTGGGTGATAACCGCCACGGCGCTTCCCGCCAGCGCAAGCTCGATCAAGTGATTGTCTGCTTCGTCAGGCAAATTGGGGCGCCATCCGTAGTACACCGTGACCCATCGCCCTTGTCTTGCCAGGGCTGCCAGCACCTGTCTCCGTTCCGCATGCGTCGTCGCTTCCCCCCAGACTGGCCGTCCCAGTAAATCCTGGTATTCCAACCACAACGCGTTGCCGAACAACGGCTGCAGGTCGCCATTCAGCGCCCGGCGCAGTATCTCGCGTGAGGCCCCGCCTTCTGAGCGCAAGCCGGCAACAAACACATTGGTATCTATGACGACTGCACCCATGATGACAGCATATATGCTGTCATCCGTTTTCGCAAATTTACCGGGGCGCCGGGACCGACGCGCAGCCGGCCTGCGCGCCGTCATCGAAAAGAAACTGCCGGACGCGCAAGTACGACCGTCCGAAGTGCGCTCCCTGCCGGAAATGCGGGAGCGGGCCAACACGCCTGCCGGACGCGCGAGGGCGCAAGGGCGCGAAGCCGAATCCGTGCAACTCCAGGCCCAACCCGAGGTTGCCGACGGCCGCGAAGCCGTCGAAGCCCTGCTGCAGCAGATCGAACACGATGCCCAGGACCAGGGGCTGCCGTGGGACGGACAACTCCTGACGGACCTGCGCAACGGACTCGGGCTGCCACGCTGAACCAAGCGCGTCGCCGCCATCGACCGGCGATCCCGGCAGCGAGGAACCGCCCCACAGGCCCGGAGTACGCAGGGGGGTAGAGATCCCATTACCATTGCAAAGAGGTTCGATAAAAAGGGGTGCCCATGCGACCGTCCGTTGTGCTCGACATGAAGCGAAGCGCGATTCGCGAAGCAGTGAGCCGATTCCGCACGGCGAACCCGCGCGTCTTTGGTTCCGTGCTGCATGGAACCGACCGCGAAGGCAGCGACATTGATCTGCTGGTCGATGCGTTGCCCGGTGCGACACTGTTCGACTTGGGCGGACTGCAAGACGAGCTGGAATCGTTGCTCGGCATCCATGTCGACCTCCTGACCCCATTGGATCTGCCGCCGAAGTTCCGGGCCAAGGTGCTCGCGGAGGCGCGACCGGTATGAGCGAAAACCGTCTTACCGACTACCTCGACCACATGCAGCGCGCGGCGACCGACGCCTGCAGCTTCGTGGACGGCTTGACCAAGGAAGATTTCCTTGAAGACAAGCGCACCCAGCAAGCCGTCATCATGAGCCTCATCATCATCGGCGAGGCCGCCACGAAGGTGATGGACGGCTACGCCGAGTTTGCACAGAATCACGCGGAAGTGCCGTGGCGCAACATCCGTGGCATGCGCAACCGCATCGCTCACGGCTATTTCGACGTCAACCTTGACGTGGTGTGGGAGACCGCGCAGACAGCACTACCGGAATTGCTCAGACAACTTCCCGCCGTGCGCCAGGACGCCGGCGACTGAGCTTCGACACGCTGCGGTTCGTCGAACGCCAGGAACGCGCCGGCGTTCACGCCGTCTTCCTGCGCCGCCGTACAATCCGCCGCCATGAAACCCGGACGCAACGATCCCTGCCCCTGCGGCAGCGGGCGCAAATTCAAGCACTGCTGTCTCGCGCAAGCCCAACAACCGGGCGAACGCGACATCCTCTGGCGCCGCCTGCGCCGCGAGATCGACCCGCTCAACAACGAGCTCGTCAATGAAGCGCTGCATCGCTTCGGCGATCTCGGCCTCGAGGAGGCCTGGAACGAATTCCTGCTCTGGCCCCAATATGAGTTCGACGACGACAACGAAAACGACGGCGACGAATCCGACGGACCGCTCTTCATCCCGTTCGACGAAGACTCGCCCTACGTTCCGGTCTTCCTGTCCTGGTTCGTCTACGAATGGCGGCCCGACCCGGAAGACACGTCGGTGCCGGAACGCGAACATGCCGCCACCGCCGCCCATACCTATCTGCAGCGCAAGGGCAAACGCCTCGGCGCCACCGCACGCGGCTACATCGAAGCGTGCATGGCAGCATCGTTCTCCTTCCACGAAGTGCTGCGCTGCGACCCCGGCCAGGGATTCCGCCTGCGCGACATCCTGTCCGGAACGGAAATCGAGGTGCTCGAACGCTCCGGCAGCCAGGCTTCCCGCCCCGGCGACATCCTGTACGCGAAGATCGTGCCGATCGAGGGCACGGCGCTGATGGAAGCCTGCACGCCGGTGATGATCCCGCCGCGCTACAAGCCCGAGCTGATCGAGCTGCGCCGCGCAATCGCCGCCCCGCCCGTCGGCCCGGGCGACCCGACCGACGCGCAACGCCGGCGCGACCGGAGCATGGAATTGCGCGAAACGTTTCTCGGCATCGCCGACGAACTGCTGAATCCGCAGGTGCCGGAAATGCGCAACACCGACGGCGACCCGATCGAATTCCACACCTTGCGATTCGATACCGCGGATGCCGAAGCGGCCCTTGCCGCGCTGCGCGATCTCGCCCAAGGGATGGACGACGAATCGTTCGACGCCGGCGTGGAACGCAACGCGCAAGACCGGCTGCTGCGCGCCGAGTTCCCCTGGCTGCACGCCGGAAACGCGGCGGCGCCGAGCCTGCCCAACACCACGATGGGAAACATCACCATCGACGGCAACGGCCACATCACCGCGGAGGTGAATTCGGCCGCGCGCGCCGCGGCGCTGCGCGCGATCATCGAAACGAAGCTGCCCGGCGCGCAAGCGCAGCCATCCGAGGTGCAGTCCCTGCAGGAAATGATGGCGCAAGCCGATACGCCCACCGGCCGCGCCCGCGCCCGGCAACGGGAAGCGGAATCGGCACAACTCCATGCCCAGCCCGAAGTGCAGGCGATGCTGCAGGCCTCCATGCGGCGCCACTATGAAGCGTGGCTCGACGAGGACATCCCGGCGCTCGGCAACCGCACGCCGCGTCAGGCCGTGCAGGATGCCGACGGACGGGAATCCGTCGAGGCCCTGCTGCGGCAGATCGAACGCGATGCCCAGGACCAGCGGATTCCGATGGATCCGCGCCTGGTGGACGACCTGCGGAAAGAACTCGGAATCGCGCCCTGAAGCGCAGGAGCCGGGACCCCTGACCGGCCTACGTGCCGCCAGCAACCACCATAGGCTGCAAATGTGGCATTACTTGCCATAATTGCAAGGATGATTCCACGCCAAAAAACCGAGGTCATTCTTTCCCGCCTTAAGCAGTTCCCGGCGGTAGCCCTGCTCGGGCAGCCATGCCAGGTCGGCGGTGTAGCCGCGGCGGCGCACCGCGGCGTTCATCGATGCCGCCCGACCGGGCCGGACGTCACAACCAGCGCCGGTTCCACAAGCCATCGAGAAAGCTTTGCCACGGCAAAGCCTGCCGCGCTCCGTCGCGCATCTCCGTCGGATCCTGGCTCACCAACAGGTAGTGTTTGAACACCCCCTCTTCCGCCAAGCGGTCCAGCCCCTTGAAATCGCGCCAACTCACCCGAGCACTGGCCTTCACCTCGACGGCAACGTCCTCGCCGATCACGAAATCGACTTCATCGCCGTGCGCCGAGCGCCAGTACGCAAGCGGTTCCTTGATGCGCTGGTAACTCAGCCACGCGCGAATTTCGCCACCGATGAACTGCTCGAAGCTCTTTCCGTACAGATCGGAGTTGCGGTCCAGACTACGCGTTCCGGACAAGAAGTGGGTAACGCCGCAATCGAAAAAATAGAACTTGGCCGTGCGAATGGCCTTGCGTTTCTTCGATCCCGTCCAGGCCGGAAGAAGCTTGCCAACCAGGGTGTCCTCCAGGATCGCCACGTATTCCGAAACGGTGGAAGGGGGCACCTGGCAGTCAGCAGCGAGTTTGGCGAAGTTCAGCATCTCGCCATTGGAAAGCGCCATGCTGCGCAGGAAACGGGAAAACGGCGGCAACCGCCGAACCAGACCTTCCGCCAGGATCTCTTCCGTCAGATAGGTATGGGCATACGCGTCGAGTTCTTCCGCAGGATCCTCGCCCAGCCACACCATGGGCAGGCCGCCGTACAGCAGGTATCGGTCCAGATCGAAGCCGGGAATCTCCCGAAAAATGAACGGGAAGAGGCGCGCCTCCCATGCCCGACCCGCCAGCAGGTTGGATTGGCCACGCCGAAGCTTGCGGGCACTGCTGCCGGTGAGCAGGAAGCGTAACCGCTTCGTCTCGATCAGGCGGTGTACCTCGTTCAGGAGTTCCGGCACCCGCTGCACCTCATCGATCACGACGATCGCCTTGTTGGTGGCAGCGATCATCGCCTCCAGGTCGGACGGCGTCGCGGAAAGCCGCAGATAGTTGCGCGAATCCAGCAGGTCGATGATGCAGGCGTCATCGGCCAGTTGCTGGCGGATCAGGGTGGATTTCCCGGTGGCGCGCGGACCGAACAAGAAAAATGACTTCTTCTCCAGCAGCGCGCGCACATCCAGGATACGGCGAATATCGGGCATTGCACATATCTATCGTTGTTTATTCGGATAATACACATCATCACCGCGAAAAACCAAGAGCGCGCAATCATGGCCATCCAGGGGGCCGGCCTGACCGGCCTACGTGCCGCCAGCAACCACCATAGGTTGCAAATGTGGCATTATTTGCCATAATTGCAAGGATGATCCCACGCCAAAAAGCCGAGGTCATTCTTTCCCGCCTCGAGCAGTTCCCGGCGGTAGCCCTCCTCGGGCCTCGCCAAACCGGCAAAACCACCCTGGCCGAACAAATTGCGGCGGATCGACCCAGCGTCTATCTCGACCTCGAAAATCCGGCGGACCGCGAAAAGCTGCATGACGCCGCCCTCTACTTGTCCGGCCATGAAGACAGACTGGTCATCCTGGATGAGGTCCAGCGCGCCCCGGAACTATTCCAGACGCTGCGCGGACTCATCGACCAGGGACGCAAGCGCGGCCGCAAAGCGGGCAGGTTCCTGCTGCTCGGCTCGGCGTCGATCGACCTGCTCCATCAATCGAGGGAATCCCTTGCGGGCCGCATCGCCTACGTAGAACTCGGACCGTTCAACGTGCTCGAAGCCGACGGCGATGCGCACGAGCGCCTCTGGATTCGGGGAGGGTTTCCGGATAGCTTCCTCGCCGATACCGATCAAGCAAGCGCGATCTGGCGCAAAAACTTCATCCGGACCTACCTGGAGCGCGACATCCCGCAACTCGGACCGCGCGTGCCTGCGGAAACCTTGCGGCGGCTCTGGACCATGCTCGCCCATGGCCAAGGCGGAATCCTGAACGCGGCGCAGATCGCGGGCAGCCTCGGAATCGATGGCAAGACCGTCGCCCGCTACCTCGATCTGCTCGTCGATCTGTTGCTCGTGCGCCGCCTTCCTCCCTTCCACGTCAACGTCGGCAAGCGCCTCGTCAAATCGCCGAAGATCTATGTACGCGACAGCGGCGTCGTCCATGCGCTGCTCGGGCTCGACGACCGCGACGCGGTGCTGGGTCACCCGGTCGCCGGTGGGAGCTGGGAAGGTTTCGTCCTGGAAAACCTCCTGGCCGCAGCGCCGGAGGGTGCAAACGCCGGCTTCTATCGCACCGCTGCCGGCGCCGAAATCGACCTGGTGCTCGAAATGCCCGATGGCAAGCGGTGGGGGGTAGAAATCAAACGCGGTCTGGCGCCCACGCTCACGAGGGGATTCCACCATGCCTACGAAGATCTCGAACCTGCGCGGTGTTTCATCGTGTACGCCGGAGCCGATCGCTATCCGAAAGCGCAGGGTATCGAGGTCATCGGCTTGCGGGAACTCACCGCGGAATTGCAGGCCGAGTGCCGTTCCCCGCCCCTCCCGAACTTCCCCTCCACTCCCGGCAGCCATGCCAGGTCAGCGGTGTAGCCGCGGCAGCGCACCGCGGCGTTCATTCCTGCCACACCGAATCCATGAACCAAACACTGCCTGAAGATACCCCGAGAGAAAATGAGGGGATTCCTCTTTTTTTCAATTGCGAAGACAGCAAGCGGACACGCCCCGAGATCGCCGTCCTGATCCCCTGCTACAACGAAGAGGTCGCGATCGGAGACGTGGTGCGCGATTTTCGCGCGGTGCTTCCCGATGCGCACATCTACGTCTTCGACAACAACTCCCACGACAAAACCATCGAGGTCGCGGAGCGTGCCGGCGCCATCGTCCATCGGGTATTTCTGCAAGGCAAGGGCAACGTGATCCAGCGCATGTTCGCCGACATCGAGGCCGATCTCTACGTCCTGGTCGATGGCGACAACACCTACGATGCCGCGAGCGCCACGGAAATGCTGGATCTTCAGCGACAAGGCAACTTCGACATGGTGGTCGGTCGCCGAATCACCCAAGACACGGCGGCCTACCGCCCCGGGCACCGATTTGGCAACTGGCTGCTTACGGCATTTGTCGGAAAGTTGTTCGGGCGCACCGTCATCGACATGCTTTCGGGATATCGCGTTTTCTCAAGGCGATTCGTCAAATCATTCCCAGCGCTTTCCTCCGGCTTCGAAATCGAAACGGAACTCACCGTCCATGCGCTGGAACTTCGAATGCCGACGACCGAGGTCGCAACCCCTTACAAGGAGCGCCCTGTCGGCAGTGAAAGCAAACTCAGTGAGCCGGCGCGAGCAAATTGATGCTGGTCGCTGGCGGATTTGATCACGGTTGTTGAGGTTTGGGTGCCGGATTCCATCGCGTAGCGTGGCAGGAATCGGTGGGCTGGTGCGGGTGATCGCCGGCCGGTTGGCGGACGCACGCGGTGCGGCGAGCGTTGTCCAGGGACGGCCGGTCCGGTCGCTTGCGACGAACCGGGGACCGGCCGTCGGTGGGCAACGCGGTGATCGCCAAGGCGCCGGGGCGATGCGCCTGCGCGTTGTGGTTGCGGTCAGCCGGCGCCGGGCGTCGGATCCAGTTTGGCGATGAGTTCGAGGAACACTTCTTCGAACCCGGATTCGTACTGATCGGGATGAGTTCGAATGAAGTCGACCACCTTGCGGTAGCAGTCGGCGGCGTCGCGCTTCTGGCCGCGGGCCTCGAAGACCATTCCGAGGCGGTCGTAGCCGTCATGGACCTCGGGGTAGCGCACCAGGAGTTCGCGGGCGGCGCTTTCGGCCTCATCGAGCTTGCCGGCCTGGACCAGGTCGACGACGGCGTTGGATTCGTCGGTGAAGGTGTCGTCGTCGGATTCCGGCATCGAGGCCGAGTAATCCCCGATCTGGGCGCGGTATTGCGCCTGCTGGGCCTGCGATTCGTCGCGCTTGGCCGCGAGGGCAGCGAGTTCGGCGGCCCGGTCCTTTTCCAGGCAGCAGTGCTTGTACTTCTTGCCGCTGCCGCAGGGGCAGGGTTCGTTGCGACCGGTCTTTGGCATAGTGGGTCAACTTTACCAAGACCGGAGGGAAGCGATGGATACCGCCTTGTTGGCCGATGGCCGACTGCACGCCACATTGCGACACATAGACGAAGATCTGGCCGCCGAGCAGCGCGCGGCGGGCTGTCCGCGCTGCGGCGCGAGGCTGCACTCGGCGCGCTACCCGCGCAAGCCGCGCGGGGTGCCCCGCGGGTCGCGCGCCGAGTATGACCGGCGGCTGAGCCTGTGCTGCGCGCGCGACGGCTGCCGCAAGCGCGCCACGCCGCCCTCGGTTCGGTTTCTCGGACCCAAGGTCTACGTGAGCGCGGTGGTGGTGCTGATCGCGGCGCTGCGTTGCGGGCCGACCCCGGCGCGGCTCCGGGTGCTCGAGGAGCTCGTCGGCGCGAGCCGCCGCACGATTCTGCGCTGGCGCCGGTGGTGGACCGAGGAGCTGATCGACACGCCGTTCTGGCGCGCGGCCGCGGGCACGCTGATGCCGCCGGTTGCCACCACGGAGCTGCCGGCCGCGCTGCTGGATCGCTTTGCCGGAGACGCCCGGGATCGATTGCTGGCGGCCCTGCGCTGGCTCTCCCCGACCACGACCGGGAGCGCCGCCGTGCAAGCTACCTGAGGCGCAGGTGCCGGCCCGCAGAGGATGCGCGTGGCGCGATCCGGCGGGCGTGGCTATGGTGCGCGCATCCCCGCTGCAACCGATCGGAACCAGCATGAGCGCATCGAAACACGCTTCAGTCCACGAACGTTGGGCGCATCTGCGCTTCTCGGTGATCGGGCAACTGTTGGCGGCCCCGCCGCCGAAGGGCGAACTGCGCGCCGAGCTCAGGAAGTTGGCTGAGCGCACTTGGCGGCACCCGGTCACGGGCGAGCCGGCGCGCTTTGCGCTCTCGACCATCGAACGCTGGCTGTTGCGGGCGCGGCGCGAGCGGCGCGACCCGGTCGGAGTCCTGCGGCGCAAGGTGCGCGCCGATGCCGGGGTCCAGAAGGTGGGCTCGGCGATCCGGCAAGCGCTGCAGGCGCAGTACGCCGCGCACCCGAGCTGGTCGGTGCAGCTTCACACCGACAACCTGCGGGCGCTCATCGAGCGCGACCCGGCGCTGGGGTCTATGCCATCGTACTCGAGCGTCCGGCGGCTGTTCCAGGCGCAGGGTTGGCGCAAGCGCCAGCGGCTCAGCAGCCGCGATACGGCGGGCGCTCAACGAGCCGAGGCCCGGCTGGCCGCGCGCGAGGTGCGCAGCTACGAGGCCCACTACGTCGGCTCGCTGTGGCACTGGGACTGCCACGTCGGTTCGCGACCGGTGTTGACCGCCGCCGGTCGATGGGCCACGCCAGTGCTCTTCGGCGTGCTCGACGATTGCTCGCGGCTGGGCTGCCACCTGCAGTGGTACCTGCGGGAGAACGCCGAGTGCGTGGCCCACGGTCTGTCGCAGGCAATCCAGAAGCGCGGGCTGCCGCGCGCGGCCATGAGCGACAACGGTGCGGCGATGCTCGCCGCCGAGATCACCGAGGGGCTCGCTCGGCTGGGCATCGCGCACGAGACGACGCTGGCGTACTCGCCATACATGAACGGCAAGATCGAGAACCTGTGGGCGAACGTCGAAGGAAGACTGATGGCGATGCTCGAGGGCGTGACCGACCTGACGCTCGCCACCTTGAACGAAGCGACCCAGGCCTGGTGCGAGTACGACTACAACCGCACCGTGCACTCCGAGATCGGCGCAACGCCGCTGGCGCGTTTCCTCGCCGGCCCCGATGTGCTGCGGCCCAGCCCGGATAGCGACGCGCTGCGGCTGGCCTTCACCCGCACCGAGAAGCGCACCCAGCGCCAGAGCGACGGCACGCTGGTGGTCGAAGCCCGGCGCTTCGAGGTTCCCAACCGCTACCGGCACCTGCGCGAGCTGCACGTGCGCTACGCCGCCTGGGACCTCGCCCGGGTGCACCTGCTCGATGAACGCAGCGGCCAAGTCCTGTGCCGCCTGTACCCGCAGGACAAGCAGGCCAACGCCCGGGGCGTGCGCCGGCCGCTCGAGCCGCTCGCGGCGGCGGCGGACGCGCCTCGACCGCCCACCGGCGCGATGGCCCCGCTGCTGCAGAGTCTGATGGCCAAGCAGGCTGCCACGGGCCTGCCGCCGGCCTACCTGACCAAGGACGAACCACCGGCACCGGAAGGGAACGAACCATGAACAAGAAGCTGCTGTCGCTCTACGGCCTGAAGTGGAATCCGTTCGCCCCCGATGTGCCGGTCGAGGCGCTGCACGTCGGCGCGCGCCTGGAGTCGTTCTGCTGGCGGGTCGAGCAGCTCGTCGGCGAGGGCGGCTTCGCGCTCGTCACCGGTTTGCCGGGGGTGGGCAAATCGGTGGCGCTGCGGGTGCTCACCGAGCGCCTGTCGGCGCTGCGCGACGTGCAGGTCGGTGTGCTCAGCCGGCCGCAGGCCGGGATGGCCGACTTCTACCGCGAGTTGGGCGAGCTCTTCGGCGTGCAGCTTCACCCCCACAACCGCTGGGGCGGCGCCAAGGTGCTGCGCGCCAGCTGGCAGGGCCACATCGACGCCTCGCAGTGCCGCCCGGTGCTGATCGTCGACGAGGGCCAGGAGATGCAGCTCGCCGTCCTCAACGAGCTGCGGCTGCTCGCCTCGGCGCGGCTCGACTCGCACCTGCTGCTCACCGTGGTGCTGGCGGGCGACCAGCGTCTGATCGAGCGCTTCCGCAGCGAGGAGCTGCTACCGCTGGGATCGCGCATGCGGGTGCGTCTGGCGCTCGATCGCGCCAGCCCCGAGGATCTGCGCGAACTGCTGCAGCACGCGCTCACCAAGGCCGGCGCGCCCAAGCTGATGACGCCCGAACTCGTCGCCACGCTCTGCGACCACGCCCAGGGCAATCTGCGCGCGCTGATGAACATGGGAAGCGAACTGCTCGCCCTGGCCGCGCAGCGCGAAGCGCGACAGATCGACGAGCAGCTGTTCTTCGAGACCTTCGCAGCGCCGGCCCCGGCGCAGCTCAAGATGGCGGCGCGCCGGCGGTGAGCACCGCGACGCTGCCGGTCGAGCCGGCCTGGCGCTTGGCCCAGCGGCCCGACGCGCAGCGCTGGCTGGTCAGCGAACTCTGGGCCGAGCAGGCGGTGGGCATCGTCGGCGGCGAGCCCAAGTGCTGCAAGAGCTTCCTCGCGCTCGACTTGGCCGTGGCGGTCGCCTCGGGTCGCCCTTGCCTGCGGCGCTTCGCCGTGCCCAATCCCGGCAGGGTGCTGCTATACGCGGCCGAGGATGCCTCGCACGTCGTGCGCCAGCGGCTCGATGGCATCTGCGCCGCCGCCGGCTGTCGGCTGGCCGAGTTGGACGTGCAGGTGATCACCGCGCCCATCCTGCGACTCGACCTGCCGGCCGATCGCGCGGCCCTCGAGCGCACCGTCGCCGAACTGCAACCGCGCCTGCTGATCCTCGACCCCTTCGTGCGCCTGCATCGCATCGACGAGAACGCCAGCGGCGAGGTAGCCCCTCTGCTCGCCTACCTGCGCGAGTTGCAGCGCCGCTACGCCGCTTCCGTGCTGCTGGTGCACCATGCACGCAAATCCGCCGGCGCCATGCGCGCCGGCCAGGCGCTGCGCGGCTCCTCCGAGTTCCACGCCTGGGGCGACTCGAACCTGTACCTGCGCCGCGCAAACGATGCGCTCAGCCTGACGATCGAACATCGCGCCGCGTCGTCGCCGCCCGGCATCCAGCTCGAGCTGCGGGCCGACGGCGATGCACTGGCCTTGCGACCCGTACAACCGTCGTCCGATCCGCCGCCACCGCCCGCCGGCCTCGACGAACGCATCACCGCCGCGCTGCTGGCCGCCGCTAACCCAATGAGCATCCACGCTCTGCGCGCCCAATGCCGCGTACGCAACGCCTCCCTCTACGAGCGCCTCGCCGCACTGACCGCCGCCGGTCGACTTCAGCGCACCGCCGACGGCTACCGACTCGCCGATCGCAACTGATCCGCCATCGCGCGCCAGCACCCGCCCGCCGGCCACGCCTTCTTCCCGTTCCCGCTTCCGCCACTCCCTACAAAGCGCCGGAACCGGTAGCCGGAACTCCATCAAATTCCTCGACCAACGGCACATCAAGAAGCGGGATCGTGCTCATCAGCACGTACCGCGATGGATTCCGGATTTTGCTGACCATCCTCAAGCTGTTCCGGATGGAACGGCCGTTGATCTATTTCGGTGCGATTGCCGCAGTTCTTGGCGCTTCCTCGGTTGCGCTATCGATCCCGCTGTTCGTGACCTACTTTGCCACCGGTCTCGTTCCGAGACTGCCCACTGCCGTGCTGGTTGTCGGTCTGGGACTCTCTGCCCTCCTCTCCCTGGCATGCGGGCTGATCCTCGACACCGTCACGCGAGGACGGAACGAGTTGCGCCGGCTGGCGTACCTGCAGATTCCGACCGCCGGACCGTTTCGGGAGCCCGGTCAAAGACAACGATAGGCAGCCGCCTTATGAAAAAAGTCGCGTTCATCGCGATCCACTATGCGGAGCTATCGGCGTTTCTGGTGGCAAGCTGGGGGATTGCCAAGCCGATTCTTCGCAGGGTCAATGCCGACGGGACCGTCGACGGAGGGCTCGAGAACACGTTCGCCTGCGTCGTGGGTCTCGGCCTCCTGATTTGCGCATTCCAGGTTCTCGCCATTTCGGGCGTGCTCCGCACTCCGGTCGTATGGGGAGTACTTGCGGCCGGGCTGGTCGCCGCGCTCGTCCGATCCCCTGCCGCAGCGCATTCGGCAATCCAAACGGCGATTGCGTCGTGGAAGGCGCGAACCTACGCGCAGAAATGGAGCGCCGTTGCGCTCGCGCTCATCATTTTCTCCAACTTCCTCGGACCACTCCGCCCCCCGCAAGACTGGGACGAATTGATGTACCACCTGCCGCGTGCGCAGCAGTGGGCCACCACGGGAACCCTCGGCATTCAGACGTGGTTGCGATACCCCTGGTTCCCGTCGAACTACGAACTACTCTATTCCGCGGCGCTGCTCGTCGGCGATGACGTACTGCCCCACCTGTTGCATGCCGCGAGCGGATGGCTTGTCGCCATCCTGGTATTTTTCTTCGCCAAGCGCCAATACAAGCCATGGCTTGGTTGGTTGGCCTCCGCGATGTGGGTGTTTTCCACCCGTGGAGCCCTGAACGACGCCTATATCGATGGGGGCGTCGCACTATTCGTCACCGCTGCGGCGGTTGCCTTTTACCTCTGGAGCGAGAACCCGCAGCGCAAGCATTGGGTATGGCTTTCGGCATTTCTTCTCGGCGTTGCGGCAGGCACCAAGTACCAGGCGCTCGTCTTTGTGCCCTTGTTTACGGCTTCCCTTTTCGTGATCGCACCGCGTGCGCCACGATTCGCCGGCGCTGTCGTGGCCTTCCTGGTTCCATGCGCCTACTGGTATCTGCGGAACGCGATCCAGACCGGTGACCCCTTCGATCCGATCGGCGGAAAGGTGTTCGGCTTTACCGACTGGAACGCCGCCGACCTTCAGGCGCAATTCCAGGACATGAAACGCGTCGCGGACTGGCCCGCATGGTACCTGTGGCCTGCCGTGGCGGCTCCGCTGTTCCACGACGCCCGGAATCTCCGATTTTTTCGCATTGTCGTCGTCTACAGCAGCTATTTCTTCGCGACCTGGATATTGACCTCCCACTACTCCCGGTACGCCATGCCGGCATACCCCGCATGGGCACTTCTTTCCGCCATGACCTGGGGAGGAGCAGGTATCGCGCTCTGGCGCGCGCTGACGCGCCTGCGGGTCGCGCTGCCCTCGAATTTCCCTTGGCGCACCGCAAAGACAATCGGCGGAAGCGTTCTGGTTCTCCTCCTGGCTGCAAATGTTCTCGCCTATTCGCGGAACAACTGGCGTCATATTCCCGCGACGCCACAAGACCGGGAACGGATATTGCGAAAGGTCGTACCCGGATACGAGGTTCTCTCATACCTGCGGCACCACCTGATCGGCAAGGCATACCAGATCGGACTCGACGGATCGATCTACTATGCGCCCCATCCCATATGGGGCGACATATTCGGTCCCTGGCGCTATCGCGACTACGCCACGCTCCCCCCGACACGCCTCTGGCAGAAGCTTCGATCCGGGGGATTCTGCTATCTCGTTCTCGCACCGGGAGTACATATCCCGGACCAGGATGGAAAATTCCGCAGCCATTTCTCGCCCATCTACACGAAGGATGGCGCGGAGATCGATCGCCTCACCGGCGCCCGAGGCTGCGCTGTAACCCGTCAACCGGAATGAGTCGCCCCTGCCACGGAACTTCAGTCATTTCCGTGGCGCCGGACCGCCTCTCCCCAACAATCCGTCCCGAACCCCCCGCCACGACATCCTTGCATACTGCAGCCGGGGGGCAACAAACAAGGTCATCGCAAAAAACTTCATGACCATCCGGCAACTATCCTTGAGTTTCCACTTCGCCGGAACGTAATCCCGCCGATACAGGAGAATCCGGTTTCGCGTCATGAAATACAGGCGTAGGGGAGGATGAATGACGACGCGCAGGACCCCGGCCACGATCGTGCTGCTCGCCCCGATCTCATGATCGAGCACCGTGCCGAAGGAACCCAGCAGGCGATATCCCAGGCTCTTGGCACGGAACGACCATTCGAGGTCGACGCTATCGATGAACAACCCTTCGTCGAAGCCGCCGATGCGCGAAAACGCATCCAGCCGCACCAGACATCCCGAGGTGATCAGGAAATCGCAATCGACCGTCGACCCCGGTGCGCCGCGAAGATGCTGATTGCGCAGCCAGCCAAGACGGATGAATGGCAGATCGGTGCCGTCCCGCGGCATGACGATGCGCGGACCGATGGCCGCTAACGGGGCGGAATTCTGCTTCTGTTCCAGCGCTTCCCCTAGAAGAGACGCGACGAATCGCTCTCCGGGAATGCTGTCCTGATCCAGCAGTAGTGCCCACTCCGCGCCCGCCCGCGCCGCCACCTCCAGGCCGCGATTGAGCGCGGCCGCCACGCCAAGATTGGTCCCAAGGTGAAGCACGCGGATCGTCCCGGAATCCGGTATCCGGGACACGATGTCGTCCAGGACTTTGGCGTCACCGTTGTTGACCAATATGCACAAATCGACCTGCGGCACAATCGCGTGCAGTTGCGCGAGCAACCTGTCCGGCGGCGGTTGATATACCACCGTGATCGATGCTGTCGAAGCGCTTGCACGCATGAGATCCAACAAATTCCCCGGAACGCGCATCGCGCAGATCGGTGGAGCTATCGTCCCGCGAGCGCGCAGACGTACTCCGCGATTGCCAACGAAGCCGTCAACCCTGGCGATTCGATTCCGAACAGGTTGATGAGCCCCTCTGCCCCGTACTCGGCCCCATCCTGGATGACGAAATCACAATTTGGACTTTCCGGGCCGGATATCTTCGGCCGGATTCCGGTATATCCGGGGATCAGGTCGGAGGACTCGATGTCCGGATAGTAAGCGCGGATCGCCTCGACGAACTCGCCCCGGCGGCTGTCGTCAAATGCGTAGTCGATCCGATCGCGCCACCGCACGTCGGGTCCGAACCGTGCCGCGCCCGAGAGATCGAGCGTCACATGCACCCCGAGCCCGCCTCTACCGGCTACCGGATAAACCAGATGCCGGAACGGGGCTTTGCGGGCCAGGACGTAATAGTGGCCTATGGCGTACCGGGCAAGCGGCACCCGATCTCGAGGAACTCCCTCAATCGCCGCAGCGATATCGGGAGCATGCAACCCACCACTGTTGACCACGGTCCGGGCCTTGACCTCGGAACCTTCGGAATCCGCCAACAGCAACTCGATCCCCCCTCGCGCCACCCGACCCCCACGTACCGGAGACGCCCGCACGTACTCCCCACCCGCCATTTCGAAATCATCGAGCAGTGCCTGCATGTAGGCATGACTATCAATGATTCCCGTCCCCGGCGACCAGAGGCCGCGAACGGCTCTCACGACCGGCTCTCGCTCCCGCAACTGCGCAGCATCGATCCATTGAAGGTCGTCCACGCCGTTCGCTCGCGCCGTCTCAAGGTATTTCTCCAGGATCGGCACTTCCCCGTCGGAAGACGCGACAATGATCTTTCCGGGACGCGCGAATGGGACATCTCGCTCCTGGCAGTACCGATAGAGCGATTGCTTTCCCCGCACACAAAGCGTCGCCTTGAGCGAACCGGGCGGGTAGTAGATTCCGGCGTGAATGACCTCGGAATTGCGCGAACTCGTCTCCGTGCCAAAGTGGCTCTCCTTCTCTAGCAGGACGACCTCCCGTCCGGCCTTTTTCAAGGCCCGGGCAACCGCCAAGCCGACGACACCGGCGCCGATAACAATGCAATCGACTTCAATCGCCATTTCAGTGGGCCAAATACGTCGCGCGGTAGTAACCGGCCAGTTCATCCCATGCGAGAGACTCATTCCACCCGAGTGCGGCCCAAGACGGACGATCTACGTTCACGCGCATCTCCGGCTCGAGGAACTCCGTCTGCGTGGCGAAAGACAACTCCGCTTTGAGCCCAATTCGCAGTCCGACTTCGCGCGCGAAGCGCAATGCAAACTGTCCCTGAGATTCGATATAGCCCGACGGTCCATACCGCAAGGGCGTCGCGCTGTTCGCAGCACGTCCGACAAAGTCACGGTAACTCGCCGCCAAAAGCGACACATGGATGTTGTCCCGAATATAGGCCGGCGTCCCAACCTGCGCCACCTCGCCCTTCGACCACCGTCCCATGAGATACGCGCAAAACCGCGGCTCCTCATATGGGCCAAACGGGTTGGGAATCAAAAACTTGTGGATCGGTGCTCCGAGTTGCTCCCCCCAGTAGCGGAACACCTGCCAACTCAGCCCCTTCGACAATCCATACGGAGAAAACGCGCGCCGCGGTTCGGGACCCAGCCCCTCATCCTGCTCGAATACGCTGCCGGTATAAACAATCGCGCTCACGCCTCGCTGCGTCGCGGCTTCGATCACCCTTCGCACGTTCCGGGTGTTATCCGCCACAGCGCCGACCACATCAAAATCGAGGCTCTTGTAATTCGCGACCTGAGCACCATGGTGACAAATCGCGTCCACTCCGTCCCTGATCCGTTCCAGGAACCGGTCGTCGCCGAAGCTGCATTGCTCGACAAGCGCCACACCAGCCTCGCGCAGCAAGGCGATCCGCTGGGCGCGAACACCGACATATCCATCGCAGCCACCTTGCAGCGTCGCGATCACGTCATGCCCCGCTGCGCGCAATTCCCGGGCAAACCACG